>JADLKE010000001.1 GCA_015657505.1 Ignavibacteria bacterium | reverse complement strand
CGGCGACAAGTTTCAACGTCAATGCCAACACAGGCTCTTTCATCGCTATAACGAAAGATACTACAATCCTCGGCACTGCCACGGGCACAGGCTCGACGATAGCCGTTCCTATAACAGGTACGCTGAATATCGGCGACGTCATTAAAGTCGTAATAACCAAGCAGAACTATTACCGTTACGAAGGTAATGTGAACGTAGTTCTTGCAACCGGATTAACGGGAAATGAAAACGGACTGCCGAAAGAATTTTCGCTCGGTCAGAATTATCCGAATCCTTTCAATCCCGTAACTAAAATTTCATATTCGATTCCGAAGAGCAGTTTCGTTACGATACAGGTGTTCGACATTCTCGGCAGGGAAGTAGCAACACTCGTAAACGATATGAGACAGCCCGGATATTATTCCGTGGATTTCGACGGCAGCAGCCTTTCGAGCGGCGCTTATTCATATAAAATTACGGCGGGTTCTTTCACTGACATTAAGAAATTTATGCTTATCAAGTAAAGGAGAAACAATAGTAAATATTGTATTAAAGGCTTTCCGTATGGAAAGCCTTTTTTTTGCTTCGTATTATATTTAATTAAGTTTTTATGCCGCCGCTTATTGCTGTTTACAATAAATAAAAAATATTATATTTACACGGATGTCCGGTATGGATGGTCTTTTATAGATAAAAAATTATTGATAAAATTAAATCTACTTATTCATGAAAAAAATTCAGTTCGTTATCATTTTTGCAATCCTCTTGTCTGTATCCTCTTTGTATTCCCAGTCTTATTCCCCCTCCGGTATTGGTTCTCTTCAAGGAAAAATAAAACGCGGTACGGAGTTCAAACTGCAGTTTTATGGGGCGAGTAAGACGGACGGGCTCGGGGGAACGCGCTTTCAGAACGGTTATGGAATTTCCGCATCGTTGCAGTTCAAAACGATGGATTATCTGTCAGTGTATTTCGGTATCGATATCGCGCAGATGAAACTTATTGAAAAAAGCGAAACGTATCCGTCCTTTATTGTCGCCGAAAAATATACTCCGGCATCTTCGCTCAACGTTGGTGTTCGCGCTTATCCGTTAAAAGATAATTATCCGGTATATGTTAAACTCGGATTGGATTTGATGTTCAGGAAAACGTCGGTAAACAAAAGTGCAGCCACGGTTCCTCCTTTTACCGGTGAGTTAGGTGTAGGGTACGAATTCTGGCTGTCCGATAGGTTTAATGTTTTTCCTGAAATTAATTACGTGATAGTAGATGATGCGTCGGAGATACATTTCGGCGCGGGATTTTCCGTGAAATTATAATCTGATACGCCTGAAATCCGTCAGCGGCGGAGGGTCTTTCTTATTTAATAGCATTGGGTTATATTTCACAATTAATTATTGGGGATGAGGCGGAACAATGACAGGAATACTTTTACGGCAAAGGTTTTCTTTTTAACGAAAACATTATTTTTAATTTTCTTCTTTTCTTTAAGCATCAATACACTGAATTCTTATGCGCAGTTTCCCGATAAGAAGTCTGATAAGGAATCACCCAACGCGCTGTTCAAACTGAAACTTCAGGGAATAATAACTTCCAATGAAACCAGCACTTCGTACTATACTTACGGATACGGGATTACTCCTAACGTTCAGTACAAAATGGGCTCTGTCGTTTCATTATATACCGAACTTACAGTTTCAAGAATGAAGTACGTCGTTAAGGAAAACACGAGCAGCAGTTCTCAAACGCTTTCGGAAAGCATGAAATATTCGTTCCTGATATCCGTCGGCACGAAGATTTATCCTTTCGGTAACGACGCGCCGGGTTACGCTAAATTAGGATTCGGTCTGTTAAGCAGAACGGCGTCTAAAAATTACGGTGAATCGATAAAAATCCCGCCTGTTGTCAAATTTGGAATCGGATACGAAATTCCGATTTCAAAAATATTCAGTGTTTATCCTGAATTTGAGACGAATATAATCGGTAAAAGCGCTGATTTTTCATTAGGAGCGGGCGTTACATATATACAATGACTTTTGAATATTCCCACGGAAATCAACATATTTACCCATCTATTTATTTAAGTCACCGATAATTTCCATTTAAAATTTCACTGAAATTGACTATTTTGAATGACCATTCAAATTAAATAGTTAGTCATGTCAGTGATGAAGAAGATATGGGATAAGGCTCGTTCTGTCAGGAAAACGATAGCACTTCCCGAAGGCTGCGAAAAAAGAAATTTACTCGCCGCGGAAAAAATTACAAGGGAAAAACTCGCAGATGTGATTTTGCTTGGCAACGAAAATGAAATTCGTGATGAAGCAAAGAAACACGGTGCGGATGTTTCCGGTATTAAAATTATTAATCCTGAAACTTCGGATAAGCACGAAGATTATTCGAAGAAGTTTTTTGAAATGAGAAAGTCGAAAGGCGTGACTTACGAAGAAGCACTTAAGACGATGAAAGACACAATTTATTACGCCACGATGATGGTAAAGACGGGCGACGCGGACGGGCTCGTGTCGGGCGCGATTCACTCGACCGGCGATTTATTGAGGCCGGGTTTTCAGATAATAAAAACGTCACCCGGAATTTCTATAGTGTCGAGTTGTTTCGTTATGGAAGTTCCCGATTGCTCGTTCGGTGATAACGGCACGATTGTTTTTGCAGACTGCGCCATAAATCCGAATCCAAACGCGGAAGAACTCGCGTCGATAGCGATATCAACCGCTGCTACCGCAAAATCGCTTCTTAGCATCGAGCCGAAAGTCGCGATGCTTTCATTCTCAACTCACGGCTCGGCAAAACACGAGTTCGTTGACAAGGTCGTAGAAGCAACGAGAATCGCGAAAGAAAAGATGCCTGAACTGCTGATAGACGGCGACCTGCAGTTGGACGCGGCGCTCGTTCCCGAGGTCGGAATGATGAAAGCAAAGAAAAGCCCCGTTGCGGGTAAAGCGAACGTAATTATATTTCCCGATTTGCAGTCGGGTAATATAGGTTATAAACTCGTTCAGCGGCTCGCTAAAGCGAATACTATCGGACCTATTAGTCAGGGCTTCGCGCTGCCGATTAACGACCTCTCACGCGGCTGTACAGCGGACGAAATTGTTGACGTAGTCGCGATTACCGCCGTACAGGCAATTGGATAAAATTTAAAAAAATTAAATAATGAAAATATTCGTAGTAAATACAGGAAGTTCATCACTGAAATATCAGTTGATTGATATGGAAGGAGAAAAAGTCATCTCCAAAGGACTCGTCGAAAGGATTGGCGCCGAAGGTTCATCGATGACTTTTCACGTAAGAGGGGAAAAGAAAAAAATTGAAAAGACAATTTTAAATCATACCGATGCAATAAAAATCGTTTTTGATGTGCTTAAAAAGGAAAACGTTCTGAAAGACGTTTCGGAAATCGATGCCGTGGGTCATAGAGTGGTTCACGCTGGTGAAAAATATTCAGGCTCGGTGCTTATTACGGAAGACGTTGTGAAGGCGCTCGACGAATGTTCGTTCTTCGCGCCGCTTCATAATCCGCCGAACATAAAAGGTATAAGGGCGTGCCAGGAAGTGCTTCCGAACGTTCCGATGGTCGGGGTTTTTGATACGGCTTTCCATCAGACAATGCCTGATTACTGTTACATGTACGCTCTGCCGTACGAACTTTACGAGAAGTACAGAGTCCGCAGGTACGGTTTTCACGGTACGTCTCATAGATACGTGTCGCAGGTGGCGATCGAACTGCTCGGCAAAAAGGAATCGAAGATTGTTTCGTGTCATCTTGGTAACGGAGCGAGTGTGTGCGCGATTCTGAACGGCAAGAGCATCGATACAAGCATGGGACATACTCCTACAGGCGGGCTTATTATGGGCACGAGGTGCGGAGACGTCGACCCTGCGTTAATTCCGATTCTTGAGAACGTCGAAGGCTTGTCCGCAAAGCAGATAGATGACGTGATGAACAAGAAATCAGGGATGCTCGGTGTGTCTGGTATAAGTAATGATTTCCGCGACCTTGAGGACGCTTTCCACGAAGGTAACAGAAGAGCAAAACTCGCTCTCGAGATGTTCGATTACCGTCTGAAAAAATTCATCGGCGCTTACGCTATCGTAATGGGCGGTCTCGACGCGCTTGTATTTACTGCGGGAATCGGTGAGAACGATTACGAAACGAGATATGAAGCCTGCAAGGGACTCGAATTCATGGGGCTTTATCTGGATGTAGAGAAGAACAAATCCGTGAGAGGTGAACTCGCAGAAATATCTCTTCCTTCGTCAAAAGTTAAGGTATATGTTATCCCCACAAACGAGGAACTGATGATTGCAAGAGATACACTTGAAATAATTAAAAGCAGACAGTCCGTAAACGCATAATTATTTTATCTCATCTTATTGTATAAGACGCGCGCTCGCGCGTCTTTTTTATTATTCTTAATCCAGTAGGGACGACATTATTATTAGTAAATACAGTCTTCCCGTGTCCGGGAGCCTCCCCGGTTTGTGGGGGACTCTCGGATCAATCTCCAATTATCATTCATCATCTTCGATGACTAATTCAAATTTATCTTATTATTCCTAAAACACAATATCACTGAAACAATTATTGTAAAAACTGTGTTTTAAATCTTGCGCTTGAAGATCAGCGCTAATCCCTGCTTAGGAGAAAAAGTTTATATCTAAAATTAAAATATACTCTTATGAAAAAACTAAACGGGGAAGTATATTATCCTTCCGGGGAAGTTGTCAACAACGCCAACCTAAAAGACTGGGATAAACTGAATGAATTCGCTTCAAAAAACCTCGAAGGTTTCTGGGCAAACGAAGCCGAAGAACTCGAGTGGTTCAGAAAATGGGACAAGGTGCTTGACGATTCCGAAAAACCTTTCTACAAATGGTTCACGAACGCTAAAGTCAATATTACCTACAACTGCCTCGACAGGCATCTCAAGACACACAGGAAGAACAAGGTTGCTTTTTACTGGGAAGGAGAAAACGGTGAAGTCCGTGTCTTTTCGTATTTTGCTCTGCACAGGGAAGTCTCGCGTTTCGCAAATGTTTTAAAAAGTCTCGGTGTCGAAAGAGGCGACAGGGTCACGCTTTATATGGGACGCGTTCCCGAACTGATGATGGGTATGCTCGCCTGCGCGAGAATCGGCGCGGTCCACTCTGTCGTTTACGGCGGATTCTCCGTTGAGTCGCTTCACGAGAGGCTCGAAGACAGTCATTCAAAGGTGCTCGTTACCTGCGACGGCGCTTTCCAGAGAGGTAAGATTGTCCCGCTTAAGGCTATAGCGGACGAGGCTTTGCAAAGAGCCGCTTCTGTTGAGAGCGTGCTTGTAATAAAAAGAACAGGTGAGAATATCAACATGGAATTCGGAAGGGATATATGGTATCACGAACTCGTTAACCTGCCAATAATTAATTCAAAGTGCGAAGCCGCCGAGATGGATGCCGAAGACCCGCTCTTTCTGCTTTACACATCAGGTACTACAGGAAAACCAAAGGCGATTCTTCACACCCAGGGAGGTTATATGGTCGGCACATACACTACTCTGAAATACGTATTTGACATCAAAGACACCGACAGATATTGGTGCGCCGCGGACCCCGGATGGATAACGGGTCACAGTTACATAGTTTACGGTCCGCTGCTTAACGGCGCGACTTCCTTCATGTACGAGGGCGCTCCGAATTTCCCGTTCCCGAACAGATGGTGGCAGATGGTCGAAAAATACGGAATCAACATTCTTTACACCGCTCCAACCGCGATAAGAGGGCTAATGAGATTCGGCGATGCCTGGCCGAACAGGCACGACCTTTCCTCATTAAGGCTTCTCGGCTCCGTGGGAGAACCGATTAATCCCGAAGCGTGGCGGTGGTATCACAAGGTTATCGGAAAAGAAAAATGCCCGATTATGGATACGTGGTGGCAGACTGAAACGGGATGCTTTATGATTACCCCGACGCCGAGCGTTCCGCTGAAACCCGGCTCTGGAACGCGGCCTTTCCCGGGATTGAAAATGGACATACTCGATGAGGAAGGTAATCCCGTTAAAGACAACGAAGAGGGATACCTCGTTATTAAAACCCCCTGGCCGTCAATGATGAGGACCATTTACAAGGACCCCGAGAAGTATATAGAAAAATACTGGAGCAAGTACGAGGGAATGTATCTGACAGGGGATTCGGCGAGGCGCGATGAGGACGGTTATTACTGGATTATCGGACGCACGGATGATGTATTGAAAGTATCGGGTTACAGGCTGGGGACCGCTGAAATCGAGAGCGCGCTCGTTAGCCATCCCGCCGTTGCCGAGGCTGCCGCGATAGGGCTTCCTCACGAGGTTAAAGGCAACGCGATTTATACGTATGTTATTCTAAAAGCGGGATTCGAAAAATCTGAACAACTCAGGGAGGATTTGATTAAACACGTCGGACATGAAGTCGGTCCGATTGCCAAACCTGAAAATGTCGAGTTTGTGGATGTTCTGCCGAAAACGCGAAGCGGGAAAATTATGAGAAGAGTGCTGAAAGCCAGAGCGTTAGGGCAGGATCCCGGAAACATTTCGACTCTGGAAGAATGAATGAAAAAATCCCTTCCCGTATCAATCGGGAAGGGATTTTGAAACTGATTTGTTACGAAATTATTTTATAGAATCAATAATCCGAATTGTACCGCTTGGGCTTCATATAACCGCCGCCGCTTCTGTTGCCTCTGTTGAATGAACCTCCGGGTTTTTTATTATCCGTTCTCGGCTTCGCGACGCTGACGCTCAAAGGCCTGCTGTTGAACAGTTGACCGTTCAGGCTTTTTATTGCGTTTTCACCTTCTTTGTCGTCCGGCATTTCTATGAAACCGAATCCCTTCAACATTTTCGTGTAATCGTCTCTGAGAAGGTTAATGCTCGTGACGGCTCCGAATTCTTCGAATAAAGATTTTACTTCCGCTTCGGTTGATTCCCTTGCGATATTTCCTACGTAGATTTTCATGCTTATTTCTCCTGTCCGTTCGGACAATTTAATGTTTACTGCTAGTAAACTAATGAACAAAAAATAGACGGGAATAAAAATTTTGCTTTCTCGGTAATTTCAGTATTCTGGATTACTCCGCGGTCGCTAAAACCGGAATAAATGCAATAATTATCGGTCAGAAAAAAATTGTTCTCATCTCTTTAGAACATACGCATTTATTTCCGCAATTACAATCTAATGCGTCAGGTGGCGGCAGGATGCTTGATTCCGCTCGATTTGAGTGTATCGGAGCATTCCTTGCAGTAAAATAAGCCTTTTGTGTCGATTTCTTCCACATTATTCGAAGAATGCATTATGCATTCCCAATTCCTGCAGTGATATAACCCGAGGTTGTGACCGATTTCGTGAAGCGCTTCCTTAAAACTTCTGTTCAGGACAAGTTTCGGATTTGATTCGGCAGTGTAAAACTCTTCATACAGCCTGCATACTGAAACAATCGAGAATCTTCCCTTTAACTGCGCTTCGCCGAAAACGTGCGTGAGGACGGGAACGAATAAATCGAGTTCCGTAAGTATAAGGTACAATCCGCTTTCTTCCGGATTGGATTTAATAATCGATTCGAGAATTTTTGTGGAATGATACTGCCGCCTCGCTGAATTATACGCCGGCTCGATATTTACGGGAGTATAGAAAATTTTAATCTCGTCGAAATATAAAGACAGTTTGTCTGTCAACTTCCTAAGCAATGGATCGTTGGAAAACTTGAGCGGGACAATATTCAGGTTCATCACTTAATCTTTCGTAAACCGTATTTATTAATTTTATTGTACAGCGTAACCCTCTCGATTTCGAGTACTTCGGCGCTCTTTGATATGTTCCAGTTATTTCCGTTAAGCACTTTCAGTATGTATTTCCTTTCCATGTCTTCGAGGCTGTTTCCGTTATCTCCGCTGAAAGAAAATCCGTTGTCTATCGTAAAGTTCGATTCTTTTAAATGCAGGTCGTCCGGTTCAATCGAATCGGATTTGCCGATTACGATTGCTCTCTCTATCGTGTTCTCGAGTTCGCGCACGTTTCCCGGCCAGTCGTAATTCAGAAGCTGGTCGAGCGCTTTCTTCGATATGTCCGTGATTCCCTTGTTCATCAACTCCGAATACTTCCTGAGAAAATGATTCGCGAGAATCGGAATGTCCTGAATTCTTTCACGGAGAGGCGGAATATTTATTGTTATTACGTTTAACCTGTAGTAAAGATCTTTTCTGAATTTTCCGTCGTCGATTAGTTTTTCGAGCGGCTCGTTCGTGGCTGTGATTATCCTGAAGTCGCTCTCGACCATCTCGTTGCCGCCGACACGGTTGAACTTTTTCGATTCGATTACCCTCAGAAGTTCGACCTGAGTTTTTGAAGAAACGCTCCCGATTTCATCGAGAAAGATCGTTCCGCCGTTTGCGATTTCAAACTTTCCTTTTCTTCTGAAATGCGCTCCCGTGAATGCGCCTTTTTCGTGACCGAACAGTTCGCTCTCGAGCAATGATTCGGATAACGCTCCGCAGTTTACAGTTATAATCGGGAAGTACTTCCGCTTGCTGTTCTGATGTATTGCTTTCGCGACTAGTTCCTTGCCCGTTCCGCTCTCTCCCCTCAGCATCACGGTCGAATCGGTTTCCGCTACAGTATGTATTAAGTCGATTATTTTCCTCATCTGCGGGCTTTCGCCTACGAGGTTTTCAGGTATAATGAAACTGTCGATCTGCTTCTTAAGTTCGACGTTTTCGATCTTGAGTTTCCTGCTTTCCAGCGCGTTCCTGACAATGTTGTTCAATTCGTCCGGGTCAACGGGTTTTGTAACGTAATCGTACGCGCCGTCTTTCAGCGCCTGTATAGCGGTAGGCACCGATGCGAAAGCGGTTATGAGTATTACTATGCAACTCTCGTCAATATCTTTTATCTTCCTCAGCAGTTCAAGCCCCGTCATCCCGGGCATTTTCATGTCGAGAAGCGCAAGGTCGAATTTTCCTCTCGAAAAAATCCTCAGCGCCTCGTTGCCGTTCTCCGCGGATTCTATCACGTATCCTTCTTCCTCGAACCAGTGCGTCAGAGATTCGCGGACAATTCTTTCGTCATCTACGATAAGTATTCTGTTTTCTTTCATGATTATGTTTTCAAATGTTTATTGGTAATGTTAATTTGAAAGTCGTTCCCATGCTGGAAGTGCTTTCAACTTCTATGTTTCCCTTGTGCGCGCTCATAATTCCGTAAACAATCGAAAGACCCAGACCCGTGCCTTTCGACGTTTCCTTCGTCGTGAAGAACGGCTCGAATATGAACGGTATGTCTTTCTCGTCAATGCCGTAACCCTCGTCTTTAATGCGGATTATGGCGTTCGTTCCGTCGTGCGAAAGGAATATCGTTATGCTTCCGCCCCTGTTCGACATCGCTTCAATCGAGTTAATCAGCAGCGAAATTATTACCTGCTGTATCTTCTGCGGATTGCAGGTTACTATTAGCGAATTCAAGTCGTAATTTTTAATAAGTTTGATGTTGTGCATCTCGAGATGATGGTTGATTAGCACCGTGCATTTTTCGATTATGTCAACCAGGTCGTTCTTGCTGAATTCGTTCTCGCTCCTGTGCGAGAATAGAAGCAGGTCCTTCACTATGTTGCCGCATCTCGAAGATTCGTCTATTATCAGTTGCAGATAGTTGTTTATCTTCTCTATCGAAGGGTCTTCCTCTTTTCCCTTGAGTTTTTTATGTATCAACTTGCTGTAGGTTAAAATGCCCTCGAGCGGATTGTTTAGTTCGTGCGCTACCGTCGCGGAAAGTTTTCCGAGAGACGCGAGCCTCTCCATCTGTACAACCTGCTCGTAAATGCTCTTCAACTCTTTTGTCTTCTCTTCCACTTTTACGTTAAGGTTCTCCGACCAGTCCTTTATTTCGTTGTACGCCTGCGCTAACTGCCTCGACATTTCGTTGAACTCACGGGCGATTTCGCCGAGTTCGCTCCTCGACCTTACGAGAATCCTGTAATTCCAGTTTCCTTTTCCGAGTTCGTTTATGCCTTCCTGAAGTTTCTTCAAGGGCCTGTTAACGAGGTAAAGTATAAACAGCCCCGCGAAGCCGGACATTATGAACGTGATTATTACGGATGCGTAAATCGTGTATTTCTTGTTATCCGACAGAGTGTTCTCCGCGTCCTTCATCGAGACCATCACGTCAAGTACGCCGAGAAGTTTGCTCTTTGAATTGTGCGCGTGGCACTCGGCTGTGTAACAGTCCTTGTCGTTCTTTATAGGGTTTATAAGACCGAGAATTTTTTCCTTCCCGTCGGATTCAAAAATTCTGATGCTGTCCTTGGGTGACGCCACGAGTTGCCTTGACGTCTTGTCGTGGCACACGTTGCAAGCCTCGGCATCCATATCGACGGTCTTCATTACTTCCGTGGAATCGGTAGAGAAAGTAATGACGCCCGTTTTATTGTAAATGCGAATTCTTTTTACACCTTTTTCGTTTCCTATCGCTTTGATAGTCTCGTATATATCCTCGCGCTTGTTGTGAAGCATGCTGTATCTCGTCGAGTATTTAATGAGGTCGCTAAGGTTATAAGCGGTCTGCATGTATAAACCAGTGATGTCCCTCTGGAGATTATATATCGTGAAGTAGGTGTATATAGAAAGAAACCCTACCAGTAAAAAGAGTGTTGAAAAGAATAACTTAAAACTCAATTTATTGAGGAATAGGGGTTTCATTCGAAATAATTATTTAAAGAACTTACCTAAGCAACGCAAGATTTTCAATTTATTAATTAATGCATATTACACGCATTAATCAGGCTTTCAGGAACAACTCCTCAAAATCCTTTATGCTCTTGGTATCCGTGTAGGAAACCGCGCCTTCGACAATGTTTCCGCCGTCGTACATCGTCGCGCCTGCAAGTTCTGAAGGCTCCATACTGTATATCAGCAGGTCTTTAAGGCGTTTGAATTCGTTCTTTATCCATTTGTGCGCCTGAACCGACGGGATTAGGCTCGCCAGGTTTTCTTTTAATTGTGTGGGCTTAACCGATAGACACCAGGAATTCGGGTCGTTAACTTTGTTATCGCTGTTTATGGCTGTTACGATGCCGTCAACAGGGGAGCGGAACTTCAGGTTCACATTATTGACATCACCTTCGAAAATCGGATCGCCTTTGCTCACTTTTCTTCCCGGCTCTGCAAAATTCTTGAGTATTACATTCCCGAGCGCGTTCAGAGCAAAACCGTCTATGCCGATGCTGACTTTTTCTTCATTCTCAACCTTTGCCCAGGTATGCCCCTTTGAATAATAAAAATCATCGGGTAGAAGCGCATCCTTTAAATTGAAAACCTGCAATGCCTGCGCATGCTCTCTGTTGTAGACTTTGCTTGTTTTTCTGTTGAAAATGAAAATATCAACGAGGACAAGAATCACAAATGTTGATATTACCAGTAATGCTACCATGATATACTCCGTAATTTAAGTTTGTTTACTAATATATCAATCAATAAACGTGCCTGAAAACTAATTTTTAAAATGTTCGTTTATTGAACAGAATCGCAATTTTACGCCCTTAAAATAAGTTCAATTTATTTACATCTGTAAGTATTTTATACAATAAAATATTAATGTGACATAACTGACTGATAAATTAAATAATTACATTGTATTGTAATTGAACGTTCAATATGTATGATTATTATACAATTTGTATAATAATTAATCTTCAATTCTGGCTTTTGAATATCTTATGCTCGAAATTCAATCATGATGTCGGGAAACAAAGAACTGCTTATCGGTATATAATAATGTAAAACTATTATATATTATTTGAAAGATATAAATTCAATGCTCGAATTTTTTTACTTTCAGTTTTTAATTCCACAAATTCCGTTAGACATTTCAATTCAATTGCATTCTATTTTTACCGCTCTGAAAAACTCCGCGTAATATTTCAATTATAACGTGTACGCGATTTTCTAACTTTAATTTGACGGATATGATTGGTAACTTAAATGATATGAAAATTTCGACTCATCTTACTTTATCATAAATTATGTTTGATTTTATTTTTAAACCGTTCAATGAGATGACCGATGAGGATTATAAGACCGTCGGTTTCAAATCCGGGCTGGAAATTCACCAGCAATTGTTTACAGACAAGAAACTTTTCTGCAGATGCCCTGCCGGTAAATACAATCATAAATTCGACGCCGAAATACTCAGGCATATGAGACCTACGCTTTCGGAACTCGGCGAATATGACGGTACGGCGCTTATGGAGTTTAAGACAAAGAAAGATATTATCTACCATATAAACAGAGAAACCGTCTGTACTTACGAGATGGACGACACCCCTCCGTTCGAAATTAACGACCAGGCGCTTGATATCGCGCTCGAAATCGGTTTGCTGTACAGATGCTCTATTATTGACGAGATTCACATCGCGAGAAAACAGTATCTCGACGGAAGCATCCCGACGGGTTTTCAGAGGACTTCTATAACGTCCGTTGACGGCAAGGTCCCTTATAAAGACAGGGAGATTGATATAATCCAATTATCGATAGAAGAGGATTCCTGCCGTGAAGTCAGCGACTACGGGCACAGGCGTGTTTACATTGCCGACAGGCTCGGTATGCCGCTTATTGAAACCGTCACGGCGCCGGATATGAAAACTCCCGTCGAGGTCGCGGAAGTTGGAAAGATATTGAGCAATATCGTAAAGAGCACGGGCAAGGTTAGAACCGGCGCGGGCGCCGCGAGAGAAGACGTGAACGTCAGCGTGACGGGAGGTACGAGAATAGAAATAAAAGGCGTGCCCAGCCTGAAAAGAATTCCTCTGCTTACTTACAACGAAGCAATGCGACAATGGAACTTACTCAGACTGCGCGAAGAACTTAAGAAAAGAAACATCACCGCCGATACCTTCGAATCACACACATACGACATCACAAGAATTCTAAGAAAAACAAAATACCAGCCGATAGCTAATTCCGTACAGGAAGAAAAAATTATAAATGCAGTTGTATTGAAAGGTTTCAAGGGACTTCTGAACTGGCAGACTCAGACCGAAACATATTTCTCGAAGGAAATATCGGACAGGGTAAGGGTTATCGCCTGCCTTTCGAACCTGCCGAACATAATACATTCGGACAGCACTTCGGACACGATATCAATTGCCGAATGGCAGAAAATTAAAAAAGCCATCAGTGCTCACGAGAGCGATACGGTGGTAATAGTTTGGGGCTCGGAAACGGACGCAGCGACGGCATCGAAGGAAATCGCGATAAGGGCGCGTGAAGCCGCAATCGGCGTTCCTTCGGAAACCAGACAGGCATTGAAGGACGGTACGACAGGTTTCGAGAGAATTCTTCCGGGACCCGACAGAATGTACCCTGATACCGACCTTCCGCCTAAAAGAATTACTGAAGAAAGAATAGAAAATATTAGGAAGAATCTTCCTGAATATTACTGGGAAAGGGAAAGATGGTATCAGGAAATCAAGGTCCCGAAAGACCTTATTGAGCCTCTCGCAATTTCTAAACTCGCGGTTATTTTCAAACAGTTGGTTACCGAAATGGAAATTGACCCGAAACTTGCCGCGAAGGTTCTTATACAGTATCCGAAAAGACTGCGGAAAATGAAAGTGGTTTTCGACAGGATAGATGAAGAGGTGTACATCGCGATATTCAGGGCGTACAAGCAGAATTTAATCTCAAAAGAAGGAATTCTTTACGCGCTTCAGGACACGGTGAAATACGGAATTTTCGATCTTGATAATTTTCCCNCCCCGATTGACGAAAAAGACATGCCGGACATTATTCGGAATACTTATGCGGAGTTGAACAGAATGAATCTGCGCAGGGCGGAGAATATTGAAAAAGTCCTGTGCGGTATGGTTATGAATAAAGTCAGGGGCAGAATTGACGGCACCTTTGTTTCAAAAGCAGTTTCAAAATTCATTAAGGAGTTAAAGTAATGGGCGACGATTCATATGAAGGATATAAGGGAAAGGCATTAAGCGCGTTAAAAAATTTCGACGCGCTCGTCTGGAGCGATGTTGTAATCGATACGGGCAAGGCGAAATACAAAGGCATTATATTGCCGCGTTCTGAAACGGCGGACTCACTGCACGTCGTTTTAAAACTGCGTTCGGGGTATAATGTCGGTGTTCTGGCGGACAGCATTAAAGACATAAAAATTGACGGCAGGAAAGAAGCGCACTATAAGATTCCGGAGAAAGCATTTCCATTCGACCCCGTAAAACCCAACGTGAAACTTCTCGGTACGGGCGGCACTATCGCCTCAAGGCTCGATTACAGGACGGGAGCGGTAATTCCCGCTTTCACGCCGGGCGAACTTTACGGTTCCGTGCCCGAACTTGCCGATATCTGCAATTTGGATACCGAAAAGTTATACGGTGTTTTCAGTGAAAACATGGCGCCCGAACAATGGATTGGAACTGCGCAGGCAATAGGGAATGAGATTGAAAAGGGGATTCAGGGCATAGTTATAGGACACGGCACCGATACGATGCACCATACTGCGGCGGCTCTGTCGTTCATGGTCCAGAATTCTCCCGTGCCTATCGTAATGGTCGGCTCGCAGAGGTCGAGCGACAGACCTTCGTCTGACGCGGCGCTGAACCTTATGCACAGCGTGAAGACGGCAGCGGAAAGCGATATCGCAGAAGTTCTTGTCTGCATGTTCGGACCGACTTCTGATGAATACGGCTTGCTTCACAGAGGCACGCGCGTGAGAAAAATGCATTCGAGTTACCGCTCGACTTTCAGGACGATTGGCGATATTCCCGTGGCGATGGTCAGCAGGGAAAAGATTACGCCGTTAAGAAGTGATTACAAACGCAGAAGAAATGATAAAAACGTTACGGTAAACACCGCCTTCGAAGAAAAAGTCAGCATAGTGTATTACTATCCGAACATGAAGCCCGACATCATCGATTCGCTTATAGATAACGATTACAAAGGAATCGTTATCGCGGGAACGGGACTCGGACACGTCAACAAGCCGCTCTATCCCGCTCTGAAACGCGCGAAGGAAAAGAACATCGCTGTTTATATGACGGTGCAGACTTTGTGGGGCTACGTGCAGATGTACGTTTATGATACAGGTAGGGATATGATGGAACTCGGCGTTATACCTACGGCTAATATGCTTCCCGAAGTTGCTTATATCAAACTTGGATGGGCGCTCGGACAGACGAAAGACACGGAACAGGTAAAAAATATTATGCTGACGCCCATTAACGGCGAAATTACGGAACGTGAGCCGAGCAACGGATATCTGATCTATCAGGGCGGAATTCCCGAAGTGGAAGAGTTCATTTCGAAACACAGAAAATAGTTTTATATTTCCTTAGGAGTGGAATTTGAAAAATAAAGGTATCGCGGTCACGGCTGCGGGCTCTCTTATCAGCCTTGTCCTTGGAATTCTGTATGCCTGGAGCATACTTAAAGTCGCAATCGAAGAATCAATTAAAGCGGGAACTGGATTCAACTGGGAAATATCCTCGCTTAATGATCCGTATTCAGTAGCGCTTCTCGCATTCGCTTTTACAATGATAGTCTCCGGAAAAACTCAGGATAAACTCGGCCCGCGCATTACAACTTTTATTGGGGTTTTTCTCGTAACGGGAGGTCTGCTTCTCTCGGCTTTATCTACCGACTACGTCGTCTGGATTATCGGTTACGGAATAATGACAGGTATGGGAATTGGTTTCGGATACGCGGCAATCACGCCTGTCGCTATAAAATGGTTTCCTCCGCAGAAAACCGGTCTGATTACGGGAATTGTAGTCTCAGGTTTTGGTCTTGCTTCGGTTTACATCGCTCCGCTTTATACTTACCTGATTGGAAAGTACGGCATCTCGGGCGCGCTCGTTATATTCGCCGTTGGTTTCTTTGTCATATCTTTCATTTCAACTTTGTTTCTTAAAAATCCGTCGGACGAATACATCAGAAATATTAATCAAACTGCTTCGGGTGCTTCGGTAAAGCATATTGATGACGGTGTATCAACGGGGAAAATGCTAAGGTCGCCTTCTTTCTATATACTGTGGTTTGTTTACTTTGCAGGAGCCGGAGCGGGACTGATGGTAATCGGTTTCCTGACGGAAATGGTGAAGAAAGGTCTGGGTGAAAGCGCATTCATCGCCGTGGCGATTCTCGCCGTCGGGAATGCAGGCGGCAGACTCGTTGCCGGATGGATTTCGGACAAGATAGGAAGAATTAAAACACTCCTCATTCTATACTCCGCGCAGGCTTTGCTTATGTTCATATCCGTTCCCGTATCAATGAACGATTCACCCGGTGTCGTTATTCCTTTGCTGCTCGCTACGCTAATCGGATTCAATTATGGCTCCAACCTCGCTTTGTTCCCGTCATTGTCAAAGGACAAATGGGGACTCAAAAATTTCGGAATAAACTACGGACTCCTCTTTACATCGTGGGGACTCGGTGGATTTATTCTCAGCCGGGTTTCGCAAATGATAAAAGCGTCAACCGGTACGTTCGAATATTCATTCTACCTCGCAGGTATCTTACTTGTCGTAAGCTGTATAACACTCATCTTGCAACTTCGAGTAGATAAAAATTGAACGTCTAATTTTTATACTATCGCTCAAAATATATGCATTTTTTTTCGTAATTTAATATGTATGTATTGATAATAATTCAATATAATATAATAAGATACTGTTTTATTGATAAAATATGGAATTTTCTGTATTTTTTTTCTTGAATTATATTGATAATTTATTCCAACAAAGATTGAAATAAATCTAATACCTCATTAATGGATTCGGAAGTGCAATGTGTTGCTTTACGATTGAAGTACCGCGTATTTCAATCCACATCATATAATCTCTTTTTTCAATTTTTCCGAAATATCATTAATCATTATAATTACTTACTCGCATTAATAATTCTTATTTATGAAACGAAGGGATTTTTTTAAAACAGCCGCGGCAGGCGTTTCCATTGCTGCGCTCGGATCGGGCAAAGCGGCAGGGTCGGATAAAAAACTTTCCGAAGACCGTGTGGGGGTTCTTGTCGACACTAATGCCTGTGTGGGATGCAGGCATTGCGAGTGGGCGTGTAAAACTGCGCACCAACTTCCCGCGTCGGATCTTGAAAATTTTAACGACAGTTCTGTCTTCAGCGAATACAGGCGTATGGATGCGGGTTCTCTGACCGTAGTAAATGAATTTGAAAACGAAGAGAATAAACTTTTACCCGTCCACGTGAAAATACAATGCATGCACTGCGAAAGACCCGCCTGCGTTTCCGCTTGCATCGTCGGAGCGTTCGAGAAACGTGAAGACGGTGCGGTCGTATGGGACAGCGGTAAATGCATCGGATGCAGATACTGCATGGTGGCGTGCCCGTTCCAGATTCCCACGTATGATTATGACAAGGCAATACAACCTATGATACGCAAATGCGATTTCTGCGTCGAACGGCGGGATAACGGAATGCTGCCCGCTTGTGTCGATATCTGTCCCAACGAGGCTCTGATATTCGGCAAGAGAGAAGAACTTGTGCGAATTGCGAGGCAGAAAGTAAAAAGAAAATCCGATGCTTACATTAATCACATTTACGGCGAATCGGAAGTCGGCGGAACATCGTGGATGTATATTTCAGGAAATGATTTCGGCAAACTAAGAATGCCGCCGCTTGCGTTGAATCCCGCTCCGGGTATTTCGGAATCGATACAGCACGGGATATTCGCGTACTTTGTTCCTCCCGTTACTTTATACGCGCTGCTCGGAGTAATGATGTGGGTCACGAAGCGCCGCAAGGATGAAATAAATAATAACGGAAATGGAAATCAGGATGGAAAGGAAGGCGGCAAATGATACCTGCGCCCGTAAAGCATAAATTTTTAACTCCAGGAGTATTTGTGCTGATTATAATCGCGTTGAACGGTCTGGTTTTTCTCGCGTTGAGATTCATTTTCGGCATCGGCTCGGTCACGAATCTGGATGATGTGACGCCCTGGGGATTGTGGATAGGCGTCGATGTGGCGGCAGGTGTGGCTCTTGCCGCGGGCGGATTCACCTCCGCAGCGCTCGGTCACGTTATGCACCGCGAGGAGTACAAGATAATCGTTAGACCTGCTCTGCTTACTGCGATGCTCGGATATACGTTCGTAGCATTCGCGGTGTTTACCGACATAGGAAGATTTTACTATATCTGGCATCCGCTGATTATGTGGAACGGAAATTCCGCGCTGTTTGAAGTAGGCATTTGCGTTATGATTTATCTTACTGTATTGTACATCGAATTTCTTCCGTTAGTTACCGAAAGATTTGTAGGCAGAGTGAATCTGCCGGATACTTTCGCGTTTCTGAACAGGCCCATCGATAAGACATTAAGATATCTTGACAGCAGGTTGTCAATAACTATGTTTATTTTCATAATCGCCGGCGTTGTCCTTTCCACTCTGCACCAGTCGTCGTTAGGCACGCTTATGATTATTGCGGGGCAGAAAATGCATCCGCTGTGGCAGACGCCGATTTTGCCTCTGTTGTTCCTCCTATCCGCTATCGCCGTCGGTTTCCCGATGGTAATATTCGAATCGCTAATCGCTTCGCGCAGTTTCAAGATGAAGCCCGAGATGCACGTTCTGTCGCGTCTCGGCGGGATGATATCACCGATAATCGGAATTTACCTCGCGTTCAAGATAGGTGATGTTTTCATCCGCGAAACTTTCAAGTACATTCTTGTATTCGATTCGACGTCGTGGATGTTCATATCTGAAATGGGCCTGATGTTTGCAGCGTTCTTCCTGTTTCTTTCGCGCAAAATTACGAATTCCCCTCTGGGTTTGTTCATCGCCTCTTCGCTTGTAATAGCGGGAGTGCTTCTGAACAGAATAAATAATTTCATCGTCGCGTATCAGCCGTATTATAATCCCGTCAGATATTTCCCGTCAGTCGGCGAGATATCGGTGACGCTCGGCTGCATAGCGCTTCTGGTTCTCGCGTACAGGGCTGTCGTGATGATATTTCCCGTAATAAGCCGGGAAAAGAGGGACATAATAAAGAACATTTAGTAAACGGAGTGTATAATGAAAAAAATATTTTTAATAATCGTGCCGTTCCTGATGATAAGCCTCGTCATTGCTTCAGGTTCCTTATTCGGTACGAAGATTCAATTGCCGGTCGAAAAAGAAAAAACAGTCCGGCAGGATAAGAAAAATCCAAAACAAAAGATTAGAATGCCCGAAGACCATTCCAAACAGGGCATTAAATGCACTACGTGTCACGAAGGTGAATACCCGACGAAAAATGACCCGATGCTGAGAGCGTGTCTGAGAGAATCTGTGTTATCAGAGTTCAATTATGTCGGCGAAGGACCTGGGGAAATTTTGATTGACGGTATGTCCCAGAATTACGGCGGTGTAAGGTTCTCACACAAGGTGCACGCTCAAATGTCCGCGATGTCCACGGGGTGCACGGGCTGCCATCATTACAATACATCCGTGCCGATTCTGAAATGCGCGGACTGCCATAATAAAGATAGAATGCGGGAAGACGTTTCAATTCCCGACCTTAAAGCCGCTTTCCACCGCCAGTGCATGAACTGTCACAAGCAATGGAGCGGCGAAAACGGCTGCAATACTCAGTGCCATGTGAGAAAGGGAGAATCAAAACCGCAGAAGACTGATAAACTGCTGTCTCATCCTCCTCTCACAGAACCCGGGAAAATGCAGTGGGAGACAAATTACGAGCAGGGAAGGATTGTAACTTTCTTCCACGATGAGCATAACAAGTTATTCAAGATTGACTGCAAGACTTGCCACAAACAGGACAATTGCGTCAAATGCCACGATAAAACCAAACAGACGGAATCAGGCAGTAAATACAAGAAATCCTTGAGTGAACATCATAAACCTTGTATAAGTTGCCACAACGAAAACAATTGTCAGAAATGCCACAGGGACGGCGAAATTTCTCCGTTTAATCACGGAAAATCGACAGGATGGACGCTTAAATCATATCACAGCAAACTCGCTTGCGCGAAGTGCCACGGGAACCAGATGCCGTACAAAAAACTTGACAGGAATTGTACGAACTGTCATAAGAATTTCAGAACGGGATTTAATCACCGTGTGACGGGTCTGGTGCTTTCCGATACTCATAAAGATATGGATTGTAAGAGTTGTCACGCGAATCAGGATTTCTCGAAACCGCCTGTTTGCAGTGAATGCCACGACGATAAATCATATCCTTCGAGCAGACCGGGTAAGAAATGATACGTTGCAGTATATTTATTCCCGTAAGCGTGGGTTCAACGATATGGCTTTTTAATACGGTAAATATAGATTATTTTTAGAATGGGAGACGGGATATCGTCTCTCATTTTTTTATTCACACTTATTCTGAGCATTTGAAAGAGTGGAAGCATAAATCAACGGTGCTAAAATCGAAGAATCCCTGGTGGGAGTATAGATTCGACAGGTGCATAATTCCAAATGGTAAGGAATACGATTATCATTACGTCCATACAGGCGGCTCGGCAATGATAATTCCCGTTACTGAAGGCGGCAAAATAATACTTGTCAGACAATACAGATATCTGAACAGAAAATTCAGCGTTGAATTTCCCGCCGGTGGAATTAAGGACGGACAAAATCCCGATGACATCGCGAGGAAAGAACTTATTGAGGAAACAGGATTTGACGGTGTAATGAAAAAAATCGGTTTCTTCAATCCGTATAACGGAATCACGGACGAAATATGCCACGTCTTTCTTGCGACGAAACTCGTGCCTTCAGATAAAGAATCCAAAGATGAGCAGGAAGAGTTTGAATATCTTTTTCTGACACCGGAAGAGATTGATGAAAAAATTTATAACAATGAAATTTATGACGGAATGACTATGGCGGCTTGGTCCGTTGCGAGGAAATATTTTAATGAAAAACATTAATTTAAATTCAAGTTATATTAAACTTTTTATGCCGGGAATTTGTCTAAATTAGAACAAGCGGTATTTACAATTTTAGAAACCATTTAATTAGATGAAAATCAAATATTTATTTATCCTATTCCTGCTGGCTGCATTCGCCGGATATTCTTTTGCGCAGGATGGAGAGAATCAACAGAAGAAAAGAGATTTTTCGAATATTAAGACTAAGTTATCGGGCAGAGTGCTTGACACAGAATCGGAAAAGCCGTTAGAATCTGTCAATATTCAGTTGTATTCAATGAAAGACACTAATAAACTCGTTAAGGGTATCGCGACATCGAATGACGGTACGTTTGCGCTTGAAGGCTTCAGACCGGGAATGTATCAACTTAAAATCTCATACATAGGATACAACACTGCAGTAAAGAATAATCTTGCGTTTACTCCTGCGGAGCCTGAGATAAACCTTGGCGATGTGAAACTGAAAATCGGTAGCGAGATGGTTACGGCGGAAATCGAAGTAACGGCTGAAAGAAACATGATGGAGATGGGTGTCGATAAGAAAGTCTTCAACGTCGATAAGGATATAAACAGCCAGAGCGGTTCGGTAACCGACGTATTAAAGAATATTCCTTCTATAACGGTTGACAGCGACGGTAAAATCAGCCTACGCGGTAGCGGGAATGTCAGAATACTTTTGAACGGCAAGCCGTCAGGACTGCTTTCATCGGACCCAAACGCGGTGCTCGACCAGTTGCCCGCTAACACGGTTGAAAGAATAGAGATTATCAATAATCCCTCCGCCAAATACGACCCCGAAGGAATGGCGGGAATTATAAACATCGTTCTGAAAAAGTCCGCTTCAGAAAATAAGGGCTATAATTATAGTTTGAACCTGAACGCGGGAACGGGTGACAGGTATTCCCTCGCTACGGGACTCGCTTACAAAATGGGCAAGGTCAGTCTGTATGGAAATTACAGCCTTAGATTGTTCCATATGAATTTTAACAGGGATAACGACAGGTTTAATTTCCTCAGCGATTCCTCTTATCATCTTTTATCCTTTTCGAATTCGAGGAATAATATGCTGGGTCATATGGGAACCATCGGCATGGATTATGACATTAGCAAGGACGCGTTTCTCGGTTTATCTCTGAGTTACAGCAACAGGGACAGGAGCAGGAGCGAGAAATCCGACTCGAAGAACTTTACATTGTCGGGAATCCCGAATAATTTTTATAATTCCGCAAACTCTGACGATGAGAAGGAATACGGTGTTGACGCTAACGTGAACTTCAGGCAGAACTTCGGAAAGAAATTTCAGGAACTCAACGCGTCATTCCAGTTCTCCAATTCTTTCGAGAGAAACACGGAAAACCTTAACACTTACTACACCGATATATTCGGCAATCCCCTCAGCACGAATCCTGTAAAATTGAATGACTACACGAATGAAAAATTTGATTCGTACACGCTGCAGGCCGATTACACGCATCCGCTGAAGGAAGACACCGAAAACAAATATAAACTGAAAAGTAAATTCGAAGTCGGGTTCAGGAGTGTAATAAGAAGAACGGATAATTATTACAGGGCGGAGAATTACGATTATAACGTTAACCAATTCGTTGAAGATATTCTTCTAAGGAATAACTTCCGCTATAACGAGCAGGTTCACGCCGTTTACGGCACGTTTGAAAACAGTTACAAAAAATTCGGATACCAGTTAGGCCTGCGTCTCGAACAGTCATATACTAAATCCGAACAGGTCGAAAGCGCGGCGAACTATGAAAATAATTATTTCAGTTTCTTCCCAAGTCTGTTTCTTAAGCAGGGGATTACGAGCACTATAGAAGCGCAGTTGAGTTTCACGCGGAGAATTAACCGGCCGAGACTCGGATTCCTTAATCCTTTTGCGGACCGCTCCGACCCCCAGAATATCAGAATCGGAAATCCTTACTTGAAGCCGGAATACATCAACGGCGTGGAAGTCGGTCTGGTGAAATACCTTTCGACTTTTGCCCTGACAGGCTCGACATTTTACAGAATTACAACGGACGTAATCACGCGTTTCGCGTCGATGGATTCGAGCGGAATATCGACTTATACTTTCAAGAATTTGTCCGAAGCGAAGACTTACGGAGTTGAACTCATAGGAACCGGCTCGATTGCTAAGTGGTGGTCCGTAAATGCCAGCGCGAGTTATTTCAGGACGGAACTTTCAGGCAACATAAACGGAGAACTTGACAACAGCGGTTACAGTTGGACTGCGAAGATGGTTTCGAACATGGCGATTCCGAACCTGTTCGACGTTCAGTTGTCGTATTTCTATCAGGGAAAGAACGTATCCGCCCAGGGTTATACCGACCCGATGCAGTCCTGCGATATCGCGGTGAAAAAAGATTTTCTGAACAAGAGAATGAGCATTGGTTTCAGGATAAGCGACATATTCAATACGCAGAAATTCGTAATACACAGTTCTACAAACACATACTCGGCGGATATGTATCATAAGCGCGATTCGAGAGCGTTCTTCCTTACTTTTAACTACAAAATCGGAACTGACGAGAAAAAGCAGAAGCGCCAGAAACCAAGAGAAGAAAATCAGGAACAGCAGGAAATGGAATATTAATATCTGAAAAAAACGATTTGAAGGGACGCTTTAGCGTCCCTTTTTTATTTCTTTCTTTCGAGTTTATAGACTTCAAGAAGCATTTCCGCCGCGGCGGGAGGGAGTATGTCTCCTCTAAGTACTTTCGCGGATATTATATCAAGTTCTTTCCTTATAACGTTGTTGTCATAAAATCCCGATAAAAGTTTTTCCTCTATCATTTTATTCATCCATTCGATTGTCTGTGATTTTCTGCGTTCGTAAAACACCCCGTTTTCCTTCGTTATATCCCGGAACTTCATTATCTCATTCCAGATTTCCTTGATGCCTTCTCCGTTCAGCGCCGAGCAGATATAAGCCTCGGTCTTCCATCCTCTCGTTGCGTGCTGTATGTAATGAAGCGCCATTGAAAAATCCGATTTGGCGAGCAGCGCTTTTTGTTTGTTGTCTCCGTCAGCCTTGTTTATGAGCAGTGCATCAGCAAGTTCGATGACTCCTTTCTTTATTCCCTGAAGTTCGTCTCCCGCGCCGGCTATCATCAGCAGAAGGAAGAAATCTACCATCGAGCGCACCGTCGTTTCGCTCTGCCCGACGCCTACGGTTTCTATTAGAATGACGTCGTAACCCGCGGCCTCGCATACCAGCATCGTCTCCCGCGTCTTACGCGCGACTCCGCCGAGCGTACCGCCCGAAGGTGAAGGTCTAATGAAGCAGTTCTCCTGCCGCGCGAGATTCTCCATTCTTGTCTTGTCGCCGAGTATGCTTCCTTTGGTTACCGTGCTTGACGGGTCAATCGCCAACACCGCAACTTTGTGACCTTTTGATATCAGGTAGAGTCCAAGCGACTCGATGAATGTGCTCTTTCCTGCCCCTGGCACGCCCGTGATTCCTATGCGTAGGGATTTCCCCGTATCTGGAAGAATTTTCTTGAGCACTTTCTGAGCGGTTTCATTATGAACGTGCGAATTGCTTTCAATAAGCGTTATCGTTCTGGCGAGTACTACACGGTCGTTAGCGAGAACACCGTTAACATAATCGTCTATATCAAGATGCTTTCTCGATTTTACCGACTTGTCGGATTTTTTAATATCCTTCGGATTGACCCCTTTAACGACGCTCGTTGCAAATTCCTTGCCCGCATTTTCGGGCACCCAGTCGGGCTTGTATGTATTTGACTTCTTTGTCATCTCTTGTTCACATTGCAATATCATAAAAACAGGGAATACCTGAAAGTCGAAAAATACAATTGCGCAGTATATATTTCAGCGTTGAAACCGCATTCAATTTGCAATTTTTTCCGGTCTTATGGCATCTATGACTGTTACCGGTGTCACGCTTCTCTACGTTTTCCGGAGAGAATCAATTTTGAATTTAGAACTTCTAATACCTTTGGCGGCCGGGACGGTAATAAGGGGAATACTCTTCAACGGTCTGGACAAACTTTTTATCCCGTCGAAGACGCCGCGCGTTTATCAAAAATTGAAACAAATAAACGCTGAATGTTTAGCAAAATACCATACCCGAAATTAATATTTTTTTTCGGCATTATTTGGAATTTCTTTCTCCTTTTATGGGTTTAATAATAATCTATTGTATATTAATCAAATCAAAGGGGAAAAAATGAGAAAGTACTTATTTCTGTTTGCCGTTATCGCGGTAATTTCTTTGTTTTCAACAAAGAACTCATCTGCCCAGGCTTTAACTTACGATGTAATCAACAACACGGGCTTTACGCTTGTGGATATTTTTGTAACCCCGTCAGAAACCGAGCATTGGGGAAACGATATTCTTCCGAACAGTCTGTTCGAGAACGGCTCGACCGTTACTGTTACAATTCCGGCCGATTACGGTCAGACCTGCATGTTCGATATGAAGATAACGGATACGGCGGGGAATTTCGTCGTGTTCAGTAACATCGACGCCTGCAAGTTGGTTACTCTGCAGATTAACGGCGACGGTACATACCAGTATCTGGCTACAAAGTAACAATATATACACGAATAATGAAAAGGCGGATAAAGTTATCCGCCTTTTTTATTACACTGATTTAGATGTTATGCAAATCTCTTGTTAACTTCCTGCATTATCGCAATAGCGGCTTCCGGAATCTTCGTGCCCGGACCGAATATCGCCGCCGCTCCGTGTTCGTAAAGGAATTCGTAATCCTGAGCGGGAATTACTCCGCCTACTATAACGATGATGTCCTCGCGCCCGAGTTTCTTCAGTTCATCTATCAACTGCGGCAACAGCGTCTTGTGGCCCGCCGCGAGAGAACTCATTCCAATAATGTGAACGTCGTTCTCGACTGCCTGTCTGGCCGTTTCCTCGGGTGTCTGGAACAAAGGACCCACGTCAACGTCAAAACCCATATCCGCGTAAGCGGTGGCGACGACTTTCGCGCCCCTGTCGTGTCCGTCCTGACCCATCTTCGCTATCATAATACGTGGTCTGCGTCCTTCTTTTTTCGCGAATTCGTCCGTAAGACGTTTCGCTTCTTTCACCTTGCTTTCTTCATCGGATGAGTACTCCGAACTGTAAACGCCTGAAATTGTTCTTGTCACGGCCTGAAACCTCCCCCAGTTTTTTTCGAGTGCAAATGATATTTCTCCAAGTGTCGCCCTGACCCTTGCAGCCTTTATTGAAAGGTCCAGCAGATTGCCTTCGCCTGATTCCGCGCATTTTGTCAGAGCGTCGAGTGCTGCGCGAACATCATTCTCGTTCCTTTTTGACTTCATTTCGTTGAGCCTTTTTATCTGCGAAAGCCTGACTGCGGTGTTATCGACTTCAAGAATTTCAATAGGCTCTTCCTTATCGAGACAGAATTTGTTCACCCCGACAATGGTTTCTCTGCCCGAATCAATTCGAGCCTGTCTTCTTGCGGAAGCTTCTTCAATCCTTAATTTCGGAATCCCTGCTTCTATTGCCTTCGTCATGCCGCCGTAAGACTCGACTTCCAGTATGTGTTCCCAGCCTCTTTGAAGGAGTTCATTCGTAAGGCTCTCTACGTAGTACGAGCCGCCCCACGGGTCGATTACCTTGCAGATTCCTGTCTCATCCTGAAGGTACAATTGCGTGTTCCTCGCTATGCGTGCGGAAAAATCCGTTGGCAAAGCGATTGCTTCGTCGAGAGAATTAGTATGAAGCGACTGAGTGTGACCGAGCGCCGCCGCCATCGCTTCGACGCAGGTCCTCACAACGTTATTGAACGGGTCCTGCTCCGTGAGACTCCATCCTGACGTTTGTGAATGGGTCCTTAGCGCCATCGATTTCGGGTTCTTCGGGTCGAACATCTTTATTAGTTTTGCCCAGATGACTCTTGCGGCGCGTAACTTTGAGACTTCCATGAAATAATTCATCCCTTCAGCCCAGAAAAACGACAGCCTCGGCGCGAAAGTGTCAACGTCCATTCCCGCCTTTATGCCCGTTCTGACGTATTCAAGACCGTCGGCAAGCGTATAAGCCATCTCAAGGTCTGCCGTTGCTCCCGCTTCCTGCATGTGATATCCCGATATGCTGATGCTGTTGAACTTAGGCATGTTCTGAGACGTAAACTTGAAAATATCCGCAATGATTCTTATTGACGGTTCGGGAGGATAAATGTACGTGTTGCGAACCATGTATTCTTTAAGTATATCGTTCTGTATCGTGCCCGTTAATTGTTCCCACTTTACGCCCTGTTCTTCTGCTGCTACAATGTAGAACGCGAGCACCGGAAGGACGGCTCCGTTCATCGTCATCGATACCGACATTTTATCGAGCGGAATTCCCGAGAAGAGAATTTTCATGTCCTCAATCGAATCAATTGCCACCCCTGCCTTGCCGACGTCGCCTACGACACGGTTATGGTCGGAGTCGTATCCCCTGTGAGTCGCGAGATCGAATGCGACTGAAAGTCCCATCTGTCCCGCTGCGAGATTTCTTCTGTAGAAAGCATTGCTTTCTTCCGCCGTGGAAAAGCCCGCATACTGGCGTACCGTCCACGGTCTCTGAACATACATCGTAGAATACGGACCTCTGAGAAACGGCGGGATGCCCGCGACGTATTCTATGTGCTCGAGATTCTTTAAATCATCTTTTGTATAAAGAGGTTTAACGTCAATCTGCTCCATTGTCTGCCAGACAAACTCTCGAGGCGTTTTACCTGTCTCCTGCTTGAATTTCCTTTCCCATTCCTCTTTTGTTACTTTAGCGGAGGATAAGTTTAAATCCAGTTTTGAAAAATCCGGTTTCATATATGTTTTAATCTACTTTAAATTCGTTAAAAGATTTTTGAGTATTGCGTGTACATCCGCTCCGAGATAAATGAAATCAAAGATGCCCGATTTCCTGTGCTCTTCGATTTGCTCCTTAGGATATCCCGCGAGTATGACCTTCATGTCCTTGTTTACGGCTTTCAGAGTCTTCATCAGTGCAGGTACGAGTTCGGGATAAGTGTCGTCAGTCGAGCATATGACTGTTATTTCCGCGCCTGTCTTTCCGGCTTCAGTCGCCGCTTCTTCAGGTGTTTCGAAACCTTTCACGTATATCACGTCAAATCCTCCGACTTCAAAGAATCCTCTTGAGAAATCTGCTCTTGCTTTATGCTGCTTGACGGGTCCCATTGTCGCTAAAAAAACTTTAGGCAGGTAACCTTTCCTGTCCCTGTAGTCGAATGCGAGGTCTCTAAGTTCTTCGAAAATTTCAGACGCCCTGTGAATCTTGATTGTTTCGACGCTCAGGTTCGTGTCTTTCCTCGGCAGTGACTTACCGATTTCACCTATCGTAGCGCCTTTCAAATACGCTTCAATCGCGAGTCCAACTGTATCGCTTGAATCGTCCGCGAGTTTCTGAAGAATGTCAAGAATACCGCTGTGCTTTTCAGTACCGCCTTCGACCCTGAATTTTTTGATATACTCGGAACGGATTTTATGAATCTCGTCCGCGTTCGAACCTCTCGGTTCCGGCTTTTCCTCTTTAACGTTCGCGTACATGTTGTTGCCGACGATGACGCTCTTCCTCTTTGCGTAATCTTTCCTGCGGTCCGATGCAGTTTTTTCCACTTCGGATTGCGGAATATTCTTCTTTATTGCTTCCAGCATTCCGCCTTCCTTTTCAATCATCTTAATTGCTTCCCACGCTTTCCTTGCAATCTCTTCAGTAAGCGCTTCGACGTAATAAGAACCGCCCGCAGGGTCAATGACGCTGTTTAAATGCGATTCTTCCTTTAAAATAATCTGAGTGTTTCTCGCAAGCCTCCTCGAAAATTCGTCTGGCTCGCCGAGAGATTCATCAAACGGACTTGTTTGAATGCTGTTCGCGCCTCCCGCGATGGCGGAAAACGCTTCGGTGGTAGTTCTCAGGAGATTTACGTATATATCATTGCGCGTCTGGTTATACAGCGAACTCTTCCCGTGTATTATCACCGATTTCGATGATTCGCTGCCTTTATATGCGTCAATAATATTCGACCATATTATTCTTGCCGCGCGGAGTTTAGCGACTTCCATGAAGTAAAAAGTCGAGATGCCGAAAGTTAAATTGAATTTCTGAGCGACTTCGTCTATTTTAAGCCCTTTTTCAAGCATTCTGTTAATGTAATCAATCGCGGTTGACATCACATAAGCAAGTTCCTGTACAGCGCTCGCGCCTGCATTAACGTAATTGTACCCGTTAGAGCCGATTGTTTTTATGTTCATTTTGTTTTCAATCGCCCATTTCGTTGTCTTGTACATATCGTCAAACGCCGATTCAATATCGTGAGGCGGTTGTCCGCATTTCACAAGGCACGAATACGGGTCTGAAAGAATACAACCTTTAAGTTCGGAAAATTTATTTTTCTTCACGTATGCGGCTAACAATGAAAAATACGGAAGGGAACTGTAAACTGTCTCCGAGAACAGGTGGAATTTCTTTATGTCGATATTCCTGAAAATCTTTTCTACGTCGTTCATGCAGGAAATTGAAGTCCCGCCGATTCCGACTTCGCCTGATTCTGACATGTCGGGGTCCTTTGAAAGCAGGGTTGCCTTGTCAGGTTTGATGTTTATTGATGTTTGCCCTCTCTCAAGGTCGATTATCAGGGCTTCATTGAGTTTCTCCGGTGTCGGAGCGTATACTTCCTGAGAAATATACCAGTTATTCCTGACGTATCCGTCGGGTTTGTTGCCCCTGACGAAATTAGTAAATCCGGGAAAATTATCCGTAAGAGGATTGTCTTTTATGTCATCTTTCGTGTAAATCGGCGCAAGGTCTATTCCTTCGTATGTTTTGGTAATTAGTTTTTTCTCGAAGGGAACTCCTTTTAAATCTTTTTCTGCTGCTTTTTTCCATTCATCGAAAGACGTTCCGGGAAAGTCTTTTTTGAGGTCCGGTTTGTCTGAAAGTTTGCTCATTTGTAACGGATTGATTTTTCAAATAATAATAAATATCGATAAATTATGCGTAAGATTAAATTCAAAAATTGAGTCTCCTTTATGCTTAACATTACCCTAAGCCGTAACATATTAATAATAATTGACGTAATATTTGTTATCAGGGGCTTATCTTAAGTGCTTATGTTGTTATACGGTATTTGACATTTTTTTCATAACATTAAATCAATATTTTAAGATAAACTAACCTGATTTTTTATGAAGTATTTATATTTTTTGTTTGCTGTATTTTTACTTATTTACGGATGTTCGTCATCGCAAGGCGATGAAAAGAGGAATCGGGATTTGCAGAATATGAAACGCAGCGTCGACAGCCTGAAGATTGTAAAGAGCAATCTGGACAAGTCTCTCGACAGCCTTAATTCCGCGAACAGGAAGATGGACGAGGAATTGAATATGATGAAGATGCAACTCGATTCATTGAACAGGAATATTCAGGAAAGCAAATAGTCCGACAATACATTTATTAATAAAACGGCTCCGTTTATAAGGATTATATGTAACGGACCGTAGCGAAATGATATACCGTTAGTATTATTAGTGAGTAAACAATCATTATATTATATGAAGTATCTTATTGTTATTGTGATGGCGCTCTTTCTCTTATCGGGATGTACTAAGCAGACGGATGACGATAAAAGGAAACTTGAAATAAAAAAGAGCGCGGACAGCCTGAAAGCGGCTCAGGAAAAACTCGGAAAGTCTCTCGACAGCCTTGATAAAGAAAGCAGGCAGCAGGACGAAAAATTAAAGCAAATGAAGATTGAACTCGATTCTCTTAATAAGAGGATTGAGCAGCAGAAGAAATGATTTTCAATCTTCCGTCTTTAATGTATACTTGCTTGCTGCGGTTATTTGTTATCCCGGCAGCCGGGTTACGCTTGACTCTGATACTTTTTTAAGAAGTAAAAATTTTCATCTGCGCTTCCTGAATCCGTGTATCAGCGGCAGAACCTGGAATTTTAACTCATTTCATTTCGTTTTATACATAAAGCGGCATTAATATGTATAAAATAACAATCTTACTTTCCGTCTTGATAATTCTCGGATGTTCGGAGAAAAAATCGGCGGATACGATAATCGATAATAATGTTAAAATGGACTCAACGAAGAAGTATAACAAACTTACTCCCGAAGAAGAACAGGTCATTTTAAGGAAAGGCACTGAAAGACCATTCACGGGCGAGTATTATGATTTCAAAGGTAACGGTTATTATGTCTGCAAGCGGTGCGACGCGAAACTGTACGAATCGGACGACAAATTCGATTCCGGTTGCGGATGGCCGAGTTTCGACGACGAAGTCCCGGGTGCAGTAACACGCGTTCCGGATAAGGACGGGATGAGAACCGAAATAATCTGCGCAAACTGCGGAGCGCACCTTGGACACGTCTTCCTCGGAGAGGGATTCACGAAAAAGGACACAAGGCACTGCGTTAATTCGATTTCATTGAAATTCATACCATACGGCAAAATGACTGAAACAAAAACCGACACGGCGTATTTCGCGGGCGGATGCTTCTGGGGCGTAGAGTATCTGATGATGAACGAGCCCGGTGTTATAAAAACCACTGTAGGGTATATCGGAGGCCATAAGGACAATCCTACTTACAAGGAAGTTTGCACGGGTACTACGGGACACGCGGAAGCGCTTGAAATTATTTTTGACCCTTCTAAAGTCACGTACGAAAAACTTGCTAAACTTTTCTTCGAAATACACGATTTCACTCAGGTCGACAGGCAGGGACCTGATGTAGGCGAACAGTACCGCTCGGGAGTTTTTTTCTTAAACGATGAGCAAAAGAAAACTGCCGAAAAGGTGATTAATATTTTGTCCGATAAAGGATATAAAGTCGCGACGGAAGTTACGAAAGCGAACAAGTTCTGGCGGGCGGAAGATTATCATCAGGATTATTACAACGTGACCGGGAAAAAACCATACTGCCACGTTTATAGGAAAATTTTCGATTAACTTAAGAAAGATTGATTTTTTTCCCGTCGGGGTTTTAGATATCGCTTGCGTGAAGTATCACTTTACCTTTATGGCGACAAATGTGATGTCGTCGTTTATCGGCGTTTCGTTTCTGAATATGTCAACGTCGGCGAGTATGCTGCTTTTTATTGTTTCGGTGTCTGAATCTTTGAACTCCAATAATTTCTGTTCGAGCCTTTCAGGCGAATACAAATCTTTCTTATCATTCATTGCTTCCGACAGTCCGTCCGAATACATGAAGTAAAGATCGTTCTTGTCGAGTTCGGATTCCGTCTCTTCGATATTCGCTGCAAAAAACTCGTTCTTCTCAAGCCCGACTCCGATGCCTTTTGGATAAATTCTGTTTACACTGTTATTCCTTATCTGCAAAAGAGGGGAATGGCCCGCCCTTGCAGTAATAACTTTTAACGCATCGAGGTCAAATAAGGCAATCAGTACCGTAACGAACGAATACTTATCCATCTGCTCGAATATCTGCTTGTTAATCTCGACAAGTATGTCTTTCGGCGATTCGAATATGCTCGATGCAAACTGTATCATCGCCTGAACCTGTGACATGTACATCGCGGCAGGGATTCCTTTGTCGGAAACGTCTGCTATCGCGACGAGAATCTTATTCTCGCTCATTCTTATAATATCGAAGAAATCTCCGCCTATGTTTTCCGCGGGCTGGGCGAATCCGCATATCTCGAGACGCGGATGAATCTCGCAGGTCTTCGGAAGCAGACTGCTTTGTATTCTCGCGGCGATGTTTACTTCCTCTTCGTAACGCTGCTTGTCCGCCTGTTCCTTCAGCAGGCGCGAGTTTTCGAGGCTTATAGCGCTCTGCGACGCAAATGATTTCAATAAGTCGATATCCTCATCGGAGAATGCCTTACCGGATTTTTTATCGCCGAAAGTAAGCGTGCCGAGAAGTTCGTTCTTCAGGTATATCGGAATCAGAAGTTTTATGTTCCTTTCCTTAAGCAGTGTAATCTCGTCTTCCGATAATCCCATTTCATTGACCTTTAAAGCGTTGACGAGTATAGGCTCCGTTCCGTCCATGATAATTTTTTTCAGGAGAACGTCAATTTCCTTGTCCTGGCTTAGGTCGAGCGCCTTTATGTATTTCGCATTGAACACGCGCAGGTTGAATTCGGTTATGCCGACTGTATCACGCAGAAAATCCTTGATGTTCGATATAAGATCGGTAATATCGTTGATGTATGACGTCTCTTTTGTGAAATTTAAAAGGGCTTTTCTGTAATTGTATCTTTCCCTGTAGAACTGCCTGTCAACGATATCCTTCGCAAACTTATTCACATAATCGAAAGAGAAAGTGAAAAAGATAATGAAAGTGATTATGAGCAGTTGATTGCTGCCCTTGAAAATTTCCTTAAAGTAAGAATTCATCAGGTACACGAGTACGAGGTAAACCGTAATGATGATAAGCGTTACTATGCCGAATACTATGCTCTTCTTCACTATGAACTCGGTATCGAGAATCCTGTATTTAATTATCGAAAATCCGAAAGATATCGGTATTGCCAGCACCAGAGCGTTCGGCAGAAGGTAAAGCGGATTAATTAAAAAATACGGATCTTTGTTCACGAAAGAGAAAACCAGATAATACGTAATTCCGATGCCTCCGAGCAGAAATCCCTTGCTGATAATTGACAGCGATTTTAAAAGACCAGGGTCGGTAATTCTCCCCTTGGACCGTTGGAAAAGCACTGTGCCGATTACGAAATAAAGCACTGGTATGACTTTAACGAGATAGAATGATAATATATCCTGTAACTTCGCGCCAACAAAAAATACCGTTATCAAGGGTATCAGAACCAAAGCATAAAGAATCAGAAGAAATGTTCTTCTCCTTTTGAAATCATATTTTATCGGATACGTCATGAAGAAATGCACGTACAGCGGGGGAATAAGCACCATGGCGAATGCGTAAACCCTGTTCATCATAAGATAGAGAAACGCCGATACGCTGTCGAGGTTGTCAATCCTAACTGCACCGGCAGGATTAATGCCTGAGTACAGTACGAGCCCTGTCGCTGCGGAGCAGGACAGGAAGAAAAAGAGCCTTGATGTGAGCTCTTTAGGTTTTGAATAACCGACAAGTGTGCCGACAAAAAGAAACGCCAGACCTACTACCCAGAAAATCAGAAAACTTATGCTTACAAACTTGTAAACCCAGATATCCACATCTATCATAACCCCGCCGCGGATTACCGTGTAAGTTATGAACTGATTGCTGTACTGGTTCAGCAGGTCCATTGCGGAAACCGTGTTGCTGAACGTGCGTCCGTTTATCGCGACGAGGAGGTCGCCGTCTTTCAGCCCTGCCTGGTCTGCGACGCCTCCGGGTATTATCTGCGTTATCAGCAGTGTGCTCTCGCGGCTAAGTGAATCGCCTTTCGGTATCCAGAGACAATCATCCGTAGTCATCCTGCGAGAGAAGAAGTTATTCTCGAACGCCACGACATTCAAAATAAGGCATAGCAATGAGAAGAATACCACGAAGAATCTCAAGTTGCTTTCCTGTATTTTATCTAAAAACTTCATCTTAATATTAATACGTTTTTACAACCACTAAAGTTATGTCGTCGTGCTGCTCGGCATTCTCAGAAAATGCGTCAACTTCATTTATCAGGTTACTGCTTAATTCTGAAGGCGTCATCTTTTTGTGCTGTTTTAGAATGTTAATGAGCCGTTCCATGCCGAATTCCTCTCTTTCTTTGTTCATCGCCTCGTTCAGCCCGTCAGTGTAAAAGAAAAGCATGCTATTTTTTCCGAATTCAATTTCATACTCGTCAAGCGAATTCTTGAAGAGTTCGTCCTTATCCAGTCCGAGACCGATTCCTCTCGTGTTAAGCAGTTCGATGCTGCCGTTTCTTGCAAATATCGCGGGATTATGACCCGCTCTGATGAATTTTACTTTCCGGGTATTCAGGTTGAACAGCCCGAGTGATACCGTTACAAATGATCTCTTTTCGAATCTGTCGAAAACCTGCTTGTTAACTTCTATCATTATGTCCCGGGGACTCGTGAATATCTTGGATGCGAATCTTATTAGCGCCTGAACCTTTGCCATGTAAAGTGCTGCGGGAAGACCCTTGCCCGAAACGTCCGCGATTACAACGAGTATATTTGTCTCGTCTATTTGTATGACGTCATAGAAATCACCTCCGATTATTCGCGCCGGTTTTGAAAGACAGGATATTTCAATATTATCGAACTTGAATGAATTTACCGGCAGAAGACCTTCCTGTATGTTCTTTGCAATCTTGAGTTCCTCTTCTATGAGGTTCTTCTTGTATTCCTCTTCCCTCAATCTCGAATTTTCAATCGCGATTGAAATATTCGAGCATATGGTCTTCAGCAAATCGCTGTCCTCGTCGGAATAGGGTGTATTCTCAGGCTTGCTTCCCATCAAAAGAGCGCCCGCAAGTTCGTTTTTTACCGTTATTGGTACGGCGAGAACGTAACCGCTCTCTTTTATCGCGGCTATCTGCTCTTTCGGAACGGATATCTCGCGAAGAGTTTGTTCCTGTAAATATCTGGGCTCGTAGGATTTTTTAAATATCAGTTTCAGAAACAGAGAGTTTCTGATGGCGATGTCAGGCGATGTGTTCTGATACCTGTATTTGCTGTCGGTCAAAAGCAGTTCTACGTTTTCGACTCCCATGTTCTGCTTCAGCATTCCGCAGAGTTTTGTGCATACTTCATCTATGCTGTTCAGCAATGGAAGCTCATTCGAAAAATCAAGAAGAGATTTTCTGTAATTATACCTTGCCTTGTAGAATTTTTTATCGACGAATACTTTTATTAGTTTGGTCACGTAACTGAACGAGAATATTACGAGGACGATTATAAGCACCGTAATCAACTGTTTGTTCTTCAGATTGTAGGAATCGAAGAGGTTGTCAATCATCGTAATCAGTATCATGTAACCTGAAATCGTAACCGCGGTGACTATTCCGAATACTATTCCCCGTTTAACGAAAAATTCCGTGTCGAGAATTTTGTACTTGTAGATGGAATAACCGAATGCAATGGGTATTGCAAGTACGAGCACGATTGGTACTCTCGTTATCGGATTCATGCTCATTTTCGGAAGCATTAACGGAAAAATCACATAATAATATATAAGACCGAGGAACCCTATGAAAACTCCTATAAGCAGTATCCTCAGCGGCTTTCTCTCCTCTTTGTCCTGAATCTTATTGTAAGATTTCATGAAGAGCGCGATGCTTGCAGCGATGAAGAGCAGCGGGTAATAGGTGAACAAAAGGTCAACGAAACGCGTATTCACCATATGGATGTACACATCTATGAAGAACGCGGGCAAATTTATAAGCACTGCCGCAAGATAAACTAAAAATATTTTAAACTTTCTTTTCCGAATGTCATAGTACAGCGGATAGACTGAAAAGAAATGGAACAACAGGGGATAGATGAAAATACTAGCGACGAAATAACTTACCATCAGATAATCAATCTTGCCTACATAATACCATACACCTCCGTACGAGAGAAATCCCTGCGAAGCCGCTGCGGAAAGAAGGAAAAATATCTGTGAGGTTAGTTCCTTCGGCTTTGATATCCCCACGAAAAATCCGTTGAACAGGAAACCGAAACCAAATGCCACGAAGATGTAGAATATTAGATGGAAATACCTGTGAACGCTGACCGAAATTTCCATCGGTATGCCGCCTCGCAATATAAGATAAACAGCATCGTTTCCGGGAGGAATGCTGCTGAGTATGTTTTGAAATTCGGTAAGGTCGCTGACTTCAATGCCATTCACGGCGACAATCCTGTCTCCTTCCAGAATCCCTGCTTTCTCGGCGGCGCCGTCCTTCAGTATCTGCTGGACTTCGATGAAAGTTTTCGAATCGACACTGACGTTCGTTTTAACGCAGTCGTCTATTGTAAGTTTATTCGTGAATAGGGAATAAAAGACCGGAATACCGCCCGCGATAAGGCAATAAACGGTAATCAATACAATGAAAAACCTCAGTGTATAATCGCTGTATTTGTTTATAAATCTCAAAATTCCCTTTATTTAAATACGTAAAAAAAACTTCAATGTTCTATATATCGTAACCGATGGAGAAGTAAAATGTGTACTGTCCCCAGATAATGCTTCCCTTTGAAAATCCATTGGTCAATAAAAATGTCTTCCCCGCCGAGAAACTCGCTTTGCCGATGGGCGTATTGAACATCGCCGCCAGTCCGAGACCGTGTCTTAGATCCTTGAATCTGATGTCGTCTGAATTTTCCCATATCCTTCCAATGTCATAGCGGAAAGAAAAATATGTGTCAAAGAATATCTGCACGGGAAGTTTGTATCTGTACTCCATTGACGCGAGTAAAATTTGTCTTCCCATTAACTGGTCTTCTACCATGCCGTAAAATGAATTTTCACCGCCGAGAGAGAATAATTCAAAATCAGGCGTTGTTTTATCCGCGAAACCGAATATGAACTTCGGTTTTAATATGTGCGATGATGCGAGAGGTATGCTGTGCGTTATGTCAAAATAGAATTTTGTAAACGTTACACCGCCTGAAAGGCTGTTCCTCGATGATTCATAATTATAATTAAGTACCGTTCCCGAATTCGCGAATGGGGATTTGTCTTCCGTGTCGATTTTGCCTCCGACGTTAAGTTTAAATAGGTTCAGGTCGGATATTTGGGGTATGTTTCCCTGCAATTGTGTCCTTGATACATTTTCGAGGGTTATCTGAGTAAACAGGGTGCCGAATTTCTCCAGTTGCGTGCCGACTTTAAAACTTCCGCCGTATCTGATGTTTCTGTATTCGCCGGTCTGCTGTCTGGTTAATGTCTTCTCCGCATCATCTGTGATCTCTATATAGTCATAGTAATTCTGAAATTTATAATATCCCGAAAGATTGTAAGTAAGCGGAGTGCCAAAGAATTTATTCGATAATACCTCGAGTTTGTATTCTCTGTCTCTCAGTCCGCCTTTTATTATGCCCCCGATTTCATTGCCCGTACCGAAGAGATTCTCGTTTCTGAGCGAAGCGTATCCTTGCAATTTCCTTTCGTTGTCAGCCCTGAATGATATGTACAGGTTCTTCGCGCTTTTTTCGACAAGATAGATGTCGAGCACAGGCTTGGACTTCGGATAACTGATTGAGAGGCTTGTCTGCGTGAAAAGACTCGTTCCGTAAATCCCTCCGAGGCTTTCCTTCAGGTCTTTCAATTTCACCGGCTTGTTCGTGTTAACGTACGTTTCGCTAAGAATAAGAGAACTTTTCGTAAGGTCGTTGCCAATTATTTTAATATCCGAAATCTTTCCGTCGGAGAATTCTATTTCGAGAATTCCTGTATTCTCGTCAAGGTAGAATTTTGAAATATCGACGAGGGAATAGCCCTTTTTCCTCAGACTCCCGAGCAGGTCGCTATACAGCATGTAAAGTTTCTTGTTGTTACAGCGGTAAGATATTGCCTTATTGCCGAACTCTGAAATCAGCGTAGTTACTGCGTCTGAAATATCTGTTGGTATCTTATCTGTCGCAGTCAACTGTGAAAAAGCAAAGACTCCTGTGTTGAGAGAATCGGTGCGTTTCATCCTGTAGTCGAACAGTCTGGTGTCGCCTCCGTTATTGAATATTATTTTTATTCCGTTCAGTTTCGCGTAGTTATCCGCAGTGTATTCAATCCTGCTCCGTGAATTATCCGTGTATATGTTCGCGCGAACGCTTTTGTAAAAGCCTGTCTTGTAAATATCCCTTAGTCTTTTTTCTATTGTAACATACCTTACAAAATTATTTTCCTGCTCGTTTATAATCGCGTTTTTCAGTGAATCGGGTAGCAATTCACACCTGAATGTAACGGTTCCATTGAAAAGAAAATTATTGAAATTTTCGGAAGCGTTTGCCTCCAGTGTGTCAATCCTTCCGATTATCGCGTTTATCTGGTCTTCTGCCGCGAGTTTCCCCTTCTCAATCATGTAATCGGCATAACTGAAATCCGTGGAATTAATATTGAAGATTTCAGGTGTGATTATGAAATCCGAATTTTTCAACTGCTCGGCATTCAACTGTGCGAGGGTAATAGAAAGAATCTGGTCGGCCGTGTTTATTGGATTCTGCAACTCTTCCGTATTCTTCAGAGGGCTGGTTGAATTGACCGTGATAACAAGGTCCGCGCCTAACTGTTTCGCCACGTCAACGGGAATATTCGCTGTAAGCCCTCCGTCAACCAAATCTTTTCCTTTTACTCTCGTCGGTGAGTAAAGCAGCGGAAATGTAAATGATGCTTTTATCGACTCGCTTAGATTCCCGTCTTTCAGTACAACTCTTTCCCCCTTGTTAAGGTCCGTTGCGACGGCGCAAAACGGTATCTTCAAGGAGAAGAAATCTTTTTTTGGCTTGTACCTCGCGTTAAGCAGATACAGGTTGAAAAGTTCCGCAATCTGCTGACCCGATGAGAGCGAGGTAGGGAGAAGCGGCCGGATTCCGTCGAATGAAAACGACAGGAATCCCTTGTCCTGCTGCTTTTTCTGGTCAACGAAAAGAAATTCGCGCTCGTACTTTCGCGTGAGCGTCAGTTTCGATTCCCAGTCTATCGACTTTGTTATGTCCCTTAGTTCGCCGGGAGTGTATCCCGACGCGTACATGCCGCCTGTAATCGCGCCGATACTGGTTCCGACTATAAGGTCAACATTTATATCGTGTTTTTCAAATACGTCAAGAACACCTATCTGCGCCAATCCGCGGGCTGCTCCGCCGCTTAAAACAAGTGCAATTTTCCTTGTGTTGAATTTTTTCGGAAACACGTTAAAAAGAGCCGAATCCATCAAAGGGGCGTTTGAAAGATTCAATTCAAGTTTTCCGACGAGCGTATCTTCCTGTGCGTACGACGCCGCGGATACAAATATTAATAAAAATAATATTTTGCAGAATTTAAGCAATGTTCTTCTCTCTTTTAATAAAACCCGCGGCATAAACAGCGAGCCCTGAAACCAAACCCGGGTACATGGGTTCTATATAACCAATATTAAAAATTACCCAAAAAAATGAAAATAAAAATGATACAATCATTGCACCTAATATCCAGTTTCTTCCGATATGAAGCGCGGGAAAATATGACGATACTACCGCAATAAGCAGAGAAGGAATTGTAACACTCCCGACTATGTACCAGATTTCTACAACCGAAGGTACAAGCATAGCGATTAAAAGGGACAATGCGGATGCTGCAATAATGCCGGCTTTTGAAAACCTGTTTCCGTCATCACCGACGCCTTTAATCCTGTTGACGATATCTTTGCCGAGTGTCGAGGCGGATATGAACATGTACGAATGAAGCGTTGACATTATAGTCGCTATCAGACCTATAAAGAAGAATCCTTTTGCAACGACCGGAAGTATCGCTTCTGCAAGGAGCGGATACGACATTGCCGGATTCGGAATGTCTTTTAGAGCCGCTGCAGAATAAAGCCCCGCGAGTGTTGTCATCGCGTCGAATATAAACCAGAATATGAGAGAAATGAATACTCCCTTCACAGCCGTCTTTTCGCTTTTAGCGGCATAGCAGCGCTGATGGAAAGCAGGGTCGACTATAGCCCACGCGCCGATAAAAAACCAAACGATTATGTATCCGGCGGAATGCCCGCCCGATACAGTCAGATGTTCAACGGGCAGGTTTGCTCCGAGAAATTCGAAACTGCCGAGATTTATAAAGCAGAACGGTATTATTATCCCGAAACCGAGAAACATAAGAACGAATTCGAAAATGTTAACACGGACGTCGGCGTTTAAACCGCCCTTGTACAGGTAAACTACTGAAATTATCAGGCAAAGTAACATAGAAAGCCACATCGGAAATCCGAAAATCATCGATGTTATTATCCCGAGCATGAATAAATACGGCGCAGGTGTTGCGAGTAGGAATATCATGACCGCTCCGAATACGCTGACTTTCTTGCCGTAAACCAGATTCAGTTTATCGGGTATCGTGAATAATTGAGTCTTCCTGATTTTTACGGCGAAAAACAGAGCGAAAATTGTTATGAAAACATAATAAGGAAAGGCGTTCAGGAACCAACTTGATATCCCGTATCTGTATGTAAATTCTCCCACACCGAGCACTCCGCCGTAAAACGACGATACAAGAGTCGCGACGAAAGCGGGCAAAGTCAGCCTCCTTCCCATTACGAGATAATTCTCTTCCGTGTCGTCTTTCTTGCCTGTCCTGAATCCTATATAAATAGCCGCGAGAAAATAAATGACGATCAGTATATAATCATATATTGAAAAACTTATCATTGAAGCAGCAGATGGAAATGTTCCTTTAAATAATTACAAAAAATGTTTCTTGAACAACAACAGTGCTCCTGACTTGAACTCAACCGTGACTCTGGCGGCTGATGAAACATTAAGCGCGCCTTCCCTGATTCCTGACTCAAGGCTCTCACCTTTCAGCGCGTATTTCAACCCTTTTGTAGTGATGCCTTCGGCGAGAGGCATCGGTATAAGAGAGACTATGTGTCCCTTCTTATAATTAAACTCTGTCTTGCCGTTTATGAAATATATCTCGTATATACGGTCGAAAATCCGCATGTTAAGAATTTTGCCGTATCTCTTCAAAACGCTGAAATTATTCAATGTATGGTCGGGTCTGCCGCTGATTGCTCCGAAAATAAGCAGGTTGTCGAGACCATTTTCCACTATATACATAAGCGATTTTTCAAGGTCGGTGGTATCCTGTTCGCTGATTTTCAGAAATTCCGTATTTTTCCTTTTATAAAAATCCAGAGTGCTTTTAGTAATTGAATCGAAATCACCAATAATAATATCCGCCTTAATTCCCGCTTTTCTCGCGTTATTGGCGCCGCCGTCCGCGCAGATAATATAATCTTCCTTGCTCCTCAGCTTTTTGAAAATTCTTGCAGGAGGCATATCACCGTTCAATATCAATATTGTATTTCTAAACTTCATCTTTATGTGTATCTTGAAAGTTATTAAAATTAACGTTGTAAAACAGTGTAAAATAGTTAATATTTGCATATTTATTAGAGATTTGTCTTACATTAATCCTTACATACTCGTCGCGCTGGCTGCGGCAGCAATACCCGTAATAATTCATCTTTTGAATCTGCAAAAGGTTGAAAAAATCGAGTTCAGTTCGCTGATGCTGCTTAAGGAAATCCAGAAATCGCGTTTTAGAAAAATTCGCGTCAGGCAGTTTCTTCTGATGCTCGTTAGGACATTGATAATCGTGTTCCTGGTACTCGCTTTTGCCGACCCCTATATAAAAAATATGAGCGGCAGAGGCGCGGATTTAAGAAAAAATGCAGTCATTTTTATTGACAGTTCTTATAGTATGAATGTCTATCAGGACACCGTTCCGCTGATTCGAACAGCATCGAATGTGTCTGATTATGTAAATTCTCTGTTCTCGACATCGGACAGGGTAAAGAACATTTATACCAGGGTGAGTACGGGCGGCGACGGCAATATGAAATTCAAACCGGATATAAATTCAATCCTCGCCGCGGCTGTTGAAAAGAAAGACGGTGAAAGAATCGACGAGATATTTATAATTTCAGATTTCCAAAGCGTGAATTTTAACAGACCCGCCAGGGACTATTCGGATGAATTTTCTGATACATATTTTTATCTGCTCAATGTATCCGATAAAGTTTACGCTAATGTTTCGGTCAATAACGTTTATAAGGAAACCGGAATACCGGGACCGGGAAGAAAGATAAAATTAAAGGCGGCAGTAAAGAATGAAGGCTCAAATTACTTGCAGGACGCGCGGGTTGCGTTAAAATCCGGTGACGAGGTTAAATCTGAAATTTTCATTAATCTTAATCCGGGAGAAAGAAAAACAGTCGATTTTGAATTCACGGCGGAAAAAGGCGGAAACAATGAAGGGTTTATCGTGGTTGAGGGATTGAACCAATATGATAACGCGCTGCGCGAGGACGATAAATTCCTTTTTAACGCGTTCATTCCCGAAAAAATTAAAATCGGTATTTTAAAAAGCCCTGAATCGGATTCGAAATACATCACGTCGGTCTTTGATGCCGTGAACGGAACCGGTAAAGAGGGAAGTATAATCTTCGATTATTCATACGCCGGAGGAGTCTCTTCGATTGATTTGTATGATGTCGTTTTTTTAATTGGATACGAACCTGCCGATAATAACGAAACAGATAAATTACGCGAGTTTCTGAACACCGGCAAGGGAATTTTCGTGTTCCCTGACGAAAACTACAACGGCAGTTTTTTAACAAGACTCGGTTCTGTTAGTTTTACCGGCAAGAAAATTATCGGAAGAACCGAGAAGATATCCGAAGTGAAAACATACGAACCTTTTTTCGAGGGTATATTCAAGGGAATGCAGGTCAATGAAAATACCGTGCCTCCCGTCAGATTTTCTTCACAGTACGGCATTACGGGTAGCGGCAATTCATACCCGTTAATTTCCGCTGCGAACCTTGCGCCTTTAATCTATCTGGACAGGTCGAACTTCGGTATGCTCGTTGTATCATCGGTCTCTGCGGACGTAAAGATGTCGGATTTTCCCGTTAATGAGATTTTTTCGCCCCTGATATTGCGCTCGGCTGTTTACCTTTCATACACTGCTCTTGCATCTGGTCATTTCCGGGAAGTTATGAATCACGACACTCTGGAAAGTAATACGGCAAGGGCGGACCGAAAGGAACTAACGGAGGTCCTAAATCAGTGCGGTGTGAAGAATTATGAGATTGTTGAAAAAGATGATATAGGGAATTTGCGGAATCTTGTTGAGGGAAACAGGAAAGGCAGGAGTTTGTGGATGTATTCGGTAATAATTGTTATTCTTTTGGTAATCACGGAAATGATTCTCGTGAAAAAGGTGTACGGGAATAAAGATGGGTTTATTTAATCTTTCTTAAAACGCGCGCGGGAACGCCGGCCGCGATTACATTGTCAGGCACGTTCTTCGTCACCACCGAGCCCGCTCCTATTATTGAATTCTCTCCGATTGTTACGCCGCAAAGTATCGTCGAGGATGAACCTATGGATGCGCCCTTCTTTACGAAAGTCTGCTCGACGCTCCAGTCCGATTCGCCTTGCATCGAGCCGTCTTCATTGGTCGAGCGGGGATACTTGTCGTTAATGAATGTCACATTATGTCCGACAAAAACGTTATCTTCTATGTGTACGCCTTCGCAAATGAATGTGTGCGAAGAAATCTTGCAGTTCTTTCCGATGAAAGCGTTCTTCTGAATCTCGACGAAAGTGCCGATTTTCGTGTTGTCGTCTATAGAGCAGCCGTACAAATTCACGAAATCGTAAATCTTTACTTCCTTGCCGAGTTTGACATTATTAATGTTTTTGTTTGACATCCTGACTGTTATGGCTTATAATGTTATTAGTTTTCCCTTTTGTTTTATCGATGCGTCTGATGCTTCGAGAATTTTGACAACGTTTAGACCGTCATCGCCGTTTGTAAGGGGTTTTCTCTTTTCGATTATCGAGTTGATGAATTCCTCGACGCCGAGAGCCAGAGCCTCCGTATGAACGAGTTTCGGCGAATACATGTCGCCTATCCTGTATTGAACGAGCGCATGATATATGCCTTCTTTTTCCTTCATTTCAATCCCGCTGTCGTACACTTTTATCTTCTCTGAATTTTCCATGTCGTCAAACACGAGCATCTTCTTGTTGCCGCCGGCTATCATTCTTCTTATCTTTACGGGCGACGTCCAGTTAACGTGGAAATGCGCGAAACAGTTATTCTCGAAATAAACCGATATGTGTGCGATATTTTCGTGCCCGTAATAATTCGCTACGCCGTTCGCGGCTATCGCGACCGGTTTCTTGTTCATCAGGTAAAACATTATTGAAAGGTCATGAGGAGCAAGGTCCCATATAACGTTGACGTCAGATTGAAACAAGCCGAGATTTATCCTTACGGAATCAAAATAAAGCAGATCGCCGAGTTCGTTGTTGTCAATAATCTCTTTCATCTTTTTAACCGCGCCGGTATAAATGAAAGTATGGTCCACGAATATGTTGAGTTTCCTTTCCGCTGCTATCTGATTTAGAATTACTGCCTGCTCCACGCTCGATGTGAACGGTTTTTCAACCCAGATGTGTTTGTTCCTTTCAAGCGCCTTTTTTGCGGTATCGAAATGCGTATCGACAGGCGTTGCGATTGCAACCATCTCAATTTTATCGGAATTAAGTATCTGTTCAATGTTATCCGCAATGGTTACCAAAGGGAATCTTTTACGTACGAAATCAAGCCTCGATTTGTTGATGTCAAACACGTATACCCTGTCAATTTTCTCTGAAGCGAGAAAGTTTCTTATCAGGTTAGGACCCCAATAACCGATTCCAATAACTGCTGCCTGCATGTGATTTTAGTTTTTTTATGAATATGCTTAAATTGAAAATGAAAAAAAATGTAAATTGGTTTGAATCTAAAAGGAAATGAAGGATTGAGGAAAAAGAATGCGAATAACCTTTGTTATTTCCCGCCCCTCGCGAATATCATTACGGGCAGGGTCTTGATTATTAGTTGCAGATCCAGCCAGGGAGAAATGTTGTTTATGTAGTAAAGATCCATTATTATGGAATCATTGAAATTTACCTGACTCCGTCCTGTTACCTGCCAGAGGCCCGTGCAGCCGGGTATAACGGAGAGTCTTCTCTTCTGCCATTCGTCGTAATTTTCATATTCGTATGGCAGGCAGGGACGCGGTCCCACGAGACTCATGTCGCCTTTTATAACGTTGAACAACTGAGGCGTTTCGTCGAGTGAGAACTTTCTGAGTAACTTCCCGATGGGCGTAATGCGCTTTTGATTAACGATTTTTTCCGCGGTCGTTTTATTCTTCATGAAATCCAGCATCTCGTCTACTCTTGAAATGTCTTCGCCATCAATTACGTACATTGACCGGAATTTGTAAAAATCGAATGGTTTGCCGTCCTTGCCGATTCGCACCTGCTTGTGAATCACAGGTCCCTTCGATGTGAATTTGATTATAATCGCTGCGATGATGAAGAAAGGCGAAAGAAGCAATATCCCTGCGGATGCGCCGATGTAATCTAAGATTTTCTTTATAACGAAATATATCGGATAATTAAATTTTGGAGATACGTTAATAATTGGGATGTCTTCGTATTCCTCCGAGAAGATCTTTTGGGGAATTATCCCGAAGAGGTCTGAAGTAACTTTCACCTCAAGACCGAGTCTCTGGCATTTGTCGATTATCTTCAGAAGTTCTTCGTATTCAATCCTGTCGATGCAAATCGCGACCTGCTTGAAATCCATTACCTTCTTAAGTTCTCCGATATCTTCCGTCTTACCGAGCACTTTCAGCTCGTTGAATACTACGCACCCTTTTTCAACGGTATCGTCTAGAAAACCAATAATCTCCACGCCGAATATATTTTCGAATGATAATTTCTGAGCGAATGACCTGCCCGATTTTCCCGCCCGATAATAAGTATCTTTATCTTGAAAATTTTATTCGCCAGTATCTTCGAATATATTATCTGCAGCAATATGATTCTGACGAAAATTAAAAGGATTAGTGCTGTGACAAAATATATGGAAATGTACAGCCTTGAATCCGAAATAAACGAGAACTTTGTAAAAAATGTAACCGCGATTAGTCCTACAATTCCATAAAGCATTGCCTTTACAAGAACAGTGAACTGCAGCGCCCTTGTCAGGAACACGTTCATTTTATACAAGTGCAGATAGTGAAAAATGATTATGAATACTATTCCGGAAACGGCAAAAGTTAGGTAGTCACCCGCGCCAAGCATCATCCAGGATATGTATTTATCGGCATAGTATCTGTAATACAAATCGTGAGCGATGAAATAGGACGATATAAGTATCACAAAATCTATTAAAGCGTAAAAATATTTATAGCCCGGATATTTCAATTTTTATTAAAAAAATTCTTGATAATGCTTGCCGTGTATTCAATCTGCTCTTCCGTAATATCGGGGAACATCGGAAGCGATAAGCCGCATTCGGCAAGATTTTCAGTCACCGGCATGACGCCCTTCCTGTAACCGAGCGCGGAGAAACACGGCTGAACGTGCAGCGGCACGGGATAATGAAGTCCTGTTGATATGCCGTTATCGCTAAGGAATGCCTGAAGTTTATTCCGTGTATCCGTACTGCCGAGTCTGATAACATACAGATGATAAACGTGTTTCGCATAATTCATTTCAACAGGCAGCACGACTTCAGAGAAATCCGAAAGATATTTCGAATATAACTTCGCCGCGTTGCGCCTCTTCTCTGTCCACTTGTCTATGTGATTTAACTTAACCTCGAGCACAGCGCCCTGAATGGCTTCCATCCTGTAATTATGCCCGAAGGAATAATGTATGTATTTCTCGTGACTGCCGTGGTCTCTTATCATTTTGAACTTTAGCGCGAGTTCATCGTCATTCGTGCAAACCGCTCCCGCCTCGCCGTACGCGCCGAGATTTTTGCCCGGATAAAAACTGAAAGATGAAGCGGTCGATAATCCTCCGACCCTTTTCCCCTTATATTCCGATAAATGCGCCTGTGCGCAGTCTTCGACGAGCAAAATATTTCTCGCGTCCGCGATTTCTTTCAGCCTGTCAATATCAGCGGGCTGACCGTACAAATGCACAGCAACGATTGCCTTCGTACGCGGAGTTATCGCGGCTTCAACTTTATCCGGGTCAATGTTGTAACTTTCGGGATGGCAGTCCGTGAAAACCGGCTTTGCGCCGCAAAGCGTCGCGCCCCAGGCCGTCGCTATAAAGGTGTTCGCGGGAATAATTACTTCGTCTCCCGGAGCAATTCCGAGCGCCCACAAAACCGAATGATTGCCGTCCGTGCCGGATGATAGGCCGTAACAGTGCTTAACACCGTGCATCTTCGCGAATTCCTTTTCGAAATTAACTACGTGCCTGCCTAAGACATAAGCGGTGTTTTCAAGTACGTCGTCTATTGCCGCCCTGACTTCATCTTTAATTGAATTATATTGAGTTTTAAGATCAACGAATGGGACTTTCATCTATCCTCCGGTTTTGTTTGTCGTGAATATTGGATATAAATTCGATAATGTATTTGATTCCGTCAGAATTTGTAAAATACCCTATATTTTTTTTCTTTTCAATGCAAATATTTCTTAAATCATCGCTGCTTTCGATGAACTTAAGTTTTCCGAGCGACTGAAGATGCTCATCCAGATAGGGCTTTCTGCCTTTGAATATGCTGAATGTCGGAGTGCCGAGAAGCGCCGATTCCCTGTTCATAGTGCCTCCGCCGCTGAGCGTTATGTCGGCTGAAAAAAGCAATTGAAGACCATCGACGGGTTTCTCCAGGAATGAAATATTACCTGCGTTTGATAAATCGTGTACGAGACCGGCGTCCTCTTTCGTCCTGCTGATTATTAAAATTTGCGTGTTTTTGTTTGACGAGAAATACCTGATTGCTTCTGTAAATAGTTTTTCGCTTTCGCTGTTATGGTAATTCCCGAGAAGCGCGGGCGGTCTTATTACAACAAGAATTTTTTCCGCTGGAACACCTATGCTTTCCCTGAAATTCCTTTCAGGAACGAAATCCTGAAGATAAATATTCTCCTTGTACCCGGGATATCTTATTACTTTGTTCGTATTGAAACCCGCTTCGGCGAGCCGCCCCTCCGGTATTAAATCGGGAATCAATAATTTTGTCCCGAACAGGTTGAATATGTATTTTTCAGTGTATTCATAATCAAGCATTACGTAAGACGGTATCCCAAGCCTTCGGGCTGCCATTACCTGCGTCCTCGAACCGTGGCTGAAAGCGGCGCTCACATTTTTTCCCTTAATGAATTTTATAAGTTGATTTGTCCTGCCGATGAGATTTGTGATTTTCCCGGCCTTGCTCTTTCCGCCGTGAACTCCAATCATCGTATGCTCTATATTCCATAACTCGAGAAGGCTTCTCGTCTGCGCGTAATCCCTTGCGGTTACTATGAAATCTATTCCCCGGCTTCTTAGTCCCTTTAGTATCGGCCTGAAAATCGGAACGTGCGGGGAATTGTCGAGGTCAAACCAGATCATGCTTTTCCTGCCTCCTCCTGATTCTTTAAGAATAAAAATGAAAGTGCTGCAAACATCCACGCGTTCGACCACCTCATGAATGAAATTTTTTGCTTCCTGAATCTGCCCGCGCGATAGTAAAAATATCCCTTTTTGCCTGACATGTTCTCAATGCCCCAGCGCGCGGTCATAAATGCCTTTTCCGTTTCGCCGAATCTGGAGAGTGTAAGAACCGATTGCGAGAGCGACGTAGCATCCACGGGATATAGTCTGTTGCTGTAATACTTCGGCATCAGGGTCTCGCTCTTCGCTTTCCGGAAAAATCTGTCAGTGTAAAATTGGTATCCCTTCTGAAGGATGTCTGAAAACTCATTGTCTCCGGTATTCCTTATGTATTCATCGAAACAATCTAATATGTATCCGGTGTGAAAATTATCCGCCCAGTCTCTTCCGTCGCTTTTTGAATACGCCCAGGAACCGTCCTTATTCTGATTCTCTGCGACGTACGCTGCTGCCTTTTTCGCCTCGTCCGCGATTTCTTTGCTCCCGTTCACGGAGAAAATTTGTGAAAGCAGCCTGACGGCTTTCATCGATGCGTTGTAAACCCGCTGACTGTCGAACGGTGAATACGAATAACAGAATGTCCCGCCGTCAAAACTTTTCTTCAAATCCTTTGTCGCAAACTTCCCGGAACTTTCGATAATAGTAAAAATATTTTTATCCTTCGAGAACCTGTAATATTCAAAAAGCGCGTTTGTTATTATTCCTGTCGCGACGATTGTCGGAGTGTACGCGGGATTCGAAGCGTATCGAGCTTCCCAGTCGAAATCGTAACCCCAGCAGTATCCGCTGAATCCTTTGGAAGATAATCTCAGCAATTCTTGCGTGAGAAAATTAATTCTTGATTCGGCGTAATCCGCCGAAATCCTTGTTCCCTGCAGTCTCCCGGACTTTAAAAGATACGCGTATGCCTGAATGCAGAGACCCAGAGTTACAGGATTGTAACCTTTTTTTATTCCCAGCAGCGGTCTGATGTTTAACGGACTCTTCCTTATTAACTGCTGTGATATGAACCTGAAAGTATGATTTGATTTTAGAACAGGTAGTCTGAATAGCGGCGACGCCAAACCGTCGTAAGGGTCATAACCCCTGAAGTTGTTATCGGAAATATATTTCTCGAGAGATGAAATTGCTTCGAAAACCTGATTGCCTGTCTGCAAAATTTATTAACCCTTTATATTTTCAGCAATCAGGAAAGTCAGTTCGGTATTCGCGGTGATATCGGCGAATTGCAAAAGAGGCTTTTCCTTGCCGCGTACAAGATTGAGAAAATGTTTTATTTCTTCATTGTGACCTTTTTTGCCGTCCGCCTTTTTAATTGTTCGCCTGCCGCCCGAGTGATAAGAAACCGAAACGAAATTATCCATCACCGCAGTTCTGCCGCCTGAAAACACTTCGCAGTATTCCTTGCCCGCGGACGAATCTCCGTTTGCAAGATAAAGAAGCGTTCCCGTCGAGCCGTCGGCGAAGTCTATTATCACCGATATGTTGTCTCTGTTTTTTACAGCGGAATTATCCGAGCGGATTGACGAAGCGGAGAATGATACCGGAAGAGAACCTGTCAGGTACAGCATCGTGTCTATGAAATGACAGCACTCTCCGATAATTCTGCCGCCCTGAAGCGGGTCCTGTATCCAGTGCGACGAAGGTATGAAACCAGCGTGCACCCTGTATAGTATCGCTTTGGGCTCTTTTACTCCCGCGAAGAATTTTTTAATTTCCGTGAAAGATTTCGAGAACCTTCTGTTGAAACCGACGGCAAGGTTCACATCCGAATTTTTATACGCCGCTGAAATTAAATTCAGTTCATCCTGATTTATCGCGAGCGGTTTCTCAACGAAAACGTTCTTTCCGCTTTCGATTGCGCGAAGGACGTACTTTCCGTGGCTGTCGTGCCGCGAAGCGATGAAAACCGTGTTGATTTCGCTGTCTGAAAAAACTTTTTCCGCGTCGGTGCCGCAATCCTCGAATCCGAATTTTTCTTTCACCGATGTGGCGTTCACCGGCTTTGATGTTACTACCGTCTTCAGCCTCACTTTCTCCGATTTTAATACCGGAAGTATGTACGACTGTGCGAAGTTTCCAGCGCCGATGAATCCCGCCGTTACTTTGGATACCGCCTTTCGCGGCTTTGATACGGAATCATTGTCACGACGCTCGGTTATCGAAATGCCGCCTGCTTTTACTATACCCTTATCCGGAAAATCACCGTACTTGATAAGCACCGCGAGATGTTTTTCTCCTGCCTTGCCCGTAATTAAATCGTACGCTTTCAATCCGTCATCAATTCCGAAATAATGAGTTATAAGGGGCTTGAATGAAAGTCTCTTTTCCGCGAGAAGTTCAAGCACCGACTCCATGTTCCTGTTCTCAGTCCAGCGCGCGTATTCATAAGGATAATCGATTCCTGCCTCCTCGTATTCTCGGTCGTACCTTCCGGGACCGTATGAACACGAAATCTTAAGTCCAACTTCTTTTTCGTAAAAAGGCGAACGCGGAATATTCATCCCGACCGCTCCGACAACCACGACAGGGGACTTCCTGCGGGCGAATTCCAGCGCCAGTTCAACAGGCTCGTTCGATTTTGTCGATGCCGTGATAATCACCGCGTCTGTTCCGTACCCGTTTGTAAATGATTCGACTATTCCTGCTGAATCCCTGTTGCTGAGAGCGGTCTCGTCGCATCCGAGCCTTTTCGCCGTTTCGAAATTGGTATCGTCTATGTCGAGTCCGATAACCCTGCATCCCGCGGATTTCAGTATCTGAACGGTTATGATGCCGAGAAGTCCGAGACCGATAACCGCGACACATTCGCCGATTCTTACATCCGCCTGCCTCACACCCTGCATCGCGATTGCCCCTATTGTAGTAAAAGCGGCTTCGTCGAAATCTACGCTGTCAGGAACTCGCGCCGCAAGATTCTTCGGAACAAGCACGTATTCGGAGTGATTCGCCGACGCGCCCGCGCAGGCGACTCTGTCGCCCTTCCTGAATTCTTCAACGCCCGATTCGACAACAGTCCCGGCGCAGGAATATCCGAGTTCCTTGTAGTTGTCAAGCCTGTTCTGAACTTTCTCCCAGGTCGCTTTAAGCCCGTCGCGCTTCGCGTTGTCGATTACCTGCTTTACCAGGTCGGGACGCGAGCGCGCCTTGCCTAACATCGATGCCTTCGCCGTTTCGACAGACGTCCTCTCAGTGCCTGATGAAATTACCGAGAAAGCGTTTCTGACGAGAATATATCCCGGCTTAATGACGGGAAGAGGAAGTTCCTGTATCTTCATCTCGCCTGTCTTCTGGTATTGTATAATCTGTTTCATAATTTTTGCCGTTCCCGCATATGCGTGTTTCTTTCATCCCGATTCTTCTTGCCTGGATGAAAGCGATTGTTTATTTCTGTATAAGTGAGTTATTCATCCCGATTCTTTTATCGGTACTGGATCCCGTTTAATTTATTCTATCAGATAAAAATCTAATTAAAGAAAGTATCCCACCACGTCATCATAACGAAGAACCTGTAAATAACGTGAGCCAGGTCCTCTTTGCCGCTCCTGTCTCGAAGAACTATGTCCCGTATCTTTTCGGCGTTAGGAAACCCCTTTCTCTTCAGATTCTCAAGTGACAGCATTCTGTCTATGTCCTTCGAGAGCGCGCCTTTTATCCATGAGCGGAGTGGCGAACCAAAAGGCGCTTTCGGCCTGTTGACGATTTTTTTCGGAAGATATCGCTCGGCGACTTTTTTCAGAAGGTATTTCTGCCTGTTGCCCTTAATCCTGTATTTCGGCGGAAGCGAAAACATGAATTCCACAATCCTGTGGTCTATGAGCGGCGGCCTCGTTTCGACGCTTGCCATCATGCTTGCTTTGTCCGAATAAACCAGATTATGCGAAATCATGAACGTGTTGGTATCGTTGTAGCACATCTTTGTCAGATATGAAACGTCAATTTCCTCAAAAAGTCTTTTCTCCTTCAGATAGTAAAAAGAATTTCTGTAACCTTTTGATTCCACGAAAACTTCGTTGTAATCGTTAATGTTCAGGCCTATGTCCGACAGAAGAAATCTTTCAAACCTGTCGTATGAAGCGAAAGAAAGAAACCGCTTTATCCATCTCGCGAACTTGTAACCTTTCCTGCTGTCGGCAACCCTGCGTTTCCTGAAAAAACTTTCAATCGCTTTTCTCGCGAATGCGGGGACGTACTTCGTGTAAACGTCCGCTTTCAGGCAGGCAAGATGTTTTCTGTATCCTGCGAAAACCTCGTCGCCGCCCATTCCGTTCAGGAGCACGTAAATATTGTTTTGCCTCGCGAATTTCGAGATAAGATACGTGTTTATAGCCGCGGGATCCGCTATCGGCTCGTCCAGATGATATACCATCCGAGGCAGCAGTTTCTCCGTCTCGGGTTTAACAATCATTTCCTCGTAATTGAACTCTAACAGGTCGGCGACTTGTTTTGCCCACACGCTGTCGTCCTCGAGTTTCTCGAATTTCTGGTCTTCTTTCGAAAATTTTATCGTGAACGCGTTTATCGTGCCCTTGTAATGTTTCCTCATCAGCGCGGCGATGAGTGACGAATCCAATCCTCCGCTAAGGAAAATGCCCACGGGCACGTCGCTCACCATCTGCAATTTGATCGCGTCGTTCAGAAGAGCGTCGAGTTCGTCAATTAGTTCTCTCTCGCTTTTCGCGTTATTCTCGGTAACGCTCAGTTTCCACCATTTGAAAATTTCCAGAGCGCCCGATGCCTTTGGTTTCAGACTTTGCCTGTCACTCACGTACGAATCAGTCACGATTTCCGGACGGGATTCGCTCTGCCGGGGGACAACTTCTCCCGTATTGGTGCTGCTTGCTGATTCTCCCTTTCCGGAAAGCGTTTCATCGGTCTGATAATCCGCTTCGCTGTCCTTAACGGGCTGCGAAATCCGGTTGAGTTTATACTTCAGGTAATGTGCCGCTTCGAGTTTATAAATGCCGTCAAAACCCGTAAGCGGTGAAACCTGATAGTGCATCGGCGATTCGAGCGCGTAAAAATCGGGTTTAACTTCGGCGAGACCGCTCTTAAGAATCGCCTTCGCTTCGCTCGCAAACACCAGCCCGCCTTCAACCTCCGCGAAATAAACGGGCTTAATGCCAAGCCTGTCGCGGGCGATGAACACTTCGCCTGTCAGAGTATCGAAAATCGCGAACGCGAACATACCGTTGAACTTATCAAGACATTTCTCGCCCCAGGCTGCGTAAGCGTTCAGGACGACTTCCGTATCGCTGCCGCTTTTAAAATTGAAGAGGGGAGTTTCCATTCCGTTCGAACGCTTCAGCAATTCAAGTTCCTCCCGAATCTGCTTGTAATTATAAACCTCTCCGTTATAAGTAATCCAATACCTCCCGTCATCAGTCGACATCGGCTGATGACCCGCGCTGCTCAGGTCAATAATCGAAAGACGCCTGTGACCGAACCCCGAATTCCATCCCTCAAACCACTCGACTCCGCGGTCGTCCGGACCGCGGTGCTGAAGCAAATCGGTGCATTCCTCAAGAATGCTTCTAGAACCGACCCCTATAAACCCTATTATTCCGCACATGTGGAAATTATCACAATTTTTTACAATTAGAGATATTCGTCCGTTTAATTAGTAATCTAATTCTCGACTATAATAATATCGTTCTCGATGCTAATAGATGCATTTGAATTTTTTTCTTTTATGTAATCTTTAAGTTTGTTTAGCTCAGGATATCCATTTGATCCGATAAAAAGCCGGGCGTCATCAATCATCAGGAGATGGTTCTTCACTCTATGTCCATAAATCTCATCCAACTCTTTATAGATTGGAGTAATTTGTCCTATCTCGGATTCTTTTATATTGTTGTAGTGTCCGTCAAGCCAAAACAATGCTCTCTCATCTAGCATATCAAGGATATTTTTGATGACTTTGCCACTGTCTCCTAAAATCGCTTTAACGTTCTTTTTGTTTCTGAACCTCCTGACAGCGTTTCTCCAGAACTCTTCTTTAATCTCAATTGTAAATACTTTTGACGCATATGCGGAAAAAACGTCAGTAGTGTCTCCGAAGTATGTACCTGTCTCAATAAATACATTAATGTTTTCTGACTTCAGTCTATTGAGAAGAGTTTTTTGCTTTACCGAATCAGGAGGTGGAATCGGACTCCCTTTCTGTACCCATTTTTTCAAATCCCTTTTCTGTTTCATTTTCTTGAAAAAAGAGAACAGGGCAAACCTTCTGATAAAAAATTTAAATTTTATTCTATCCATAAAAAATTTTTAAATTTTAATCCATTCTGAGGGTACGGTGTCCGCAGAGGTTCTTTTGCTTGACCATATCAGCGGTGCTATTACAGTCTTACTGCTGTTTTTTGAAAGATAAGCTGACCACCAGCTGAAAGTGCTGTTTGCTATAATGTGATGCTTGCAGTTTGACATCAGAAAAAAGTCATTATACGCCTTTTCTAGTCTTCCCGGATTCATGACTTTCATCAGATATTTTAATTTCCTGAAAACAGTGTAATTGTCGAGAAAGTTGTATGTTCTTGATATGTTGTGTCTTACTACAGTGAATGAGGTATCCAGATCAAGGAGAGAAACCGCTTCATCAGGCTCGTCACTGAAAACAAAAAACATCGGCTTGCTTATCTTTTGCTTGATTATATCTATTGCCTTGCTGTAATACTTACTGCCAAGCACTCCGAAAATATCTCGAGTTTGTTTGACTTTGTAGTAATCACCTCTGCGCAGGTGTATGCAAATGCTGTCAGATTCGGTAATTCTTTTCAGGATTTCATAGTCCTTATCACGAATCACGTCGGTTCTAAAGGTAATGTCATTCAGAAATTCGGTGGTCTTTTCGATAAAATAAAAAGGATGTCTGTACATTGAGTGAACAATAAGGTTCTTGCTCCGATCGTTAAGAACGTCGTCCTTGCTTTTGCAATCGTCAAGATTGATATAACCCCGTGTATCCACACCGTTTGTTGTTTTATAAGATAATCCGAAGTATCCAAGATAGTTCATGCACTGCCAGTCGTTGTCAACAAGCGAAAAATCAAATAGTACATCGCGCTTGAATTTCTTTTCAAGGAACTTGCCGTAGAAATAATAGTTCAGCTGATTCCCGAGCCCGCCAGATATTCTAAGTATGGTCATAATCCTCGCATTCAGGATTGATTTTTGACATTTTGTTTACAGTCCAGAAAAGAAACCATAAAGGAAGCGTTACCCTCGCCATTTCCCAGTAGTTCTCTAAGAATGCAAGCATAAAGACATAAGAGCTTCCGCCGATTAATGCAATACTAAGCGGTACGTATTCCTGCCTGATTGTCCTTATTTTTTTCAGAAATCTTATTGAACTGACGAACATGAATATATACATTACAATAATGTAAATACCGCCGAATATACCGATCTCGGTTATTGATGCCAGATAACTTGTATATGGATTTGACAGCTGGTAAGTACCGAGGACAGGTTCTATCTTTATACCGTTATAAACGTACTTCATGTGCAAATTAGTCCAATACGGATTTTTGATACCGAAAAAATCTCCGATAAATGCAGAAACCCCTTTCCCGGCAACTCTTAGTTCATATGAGAACGTGTAATTCGCTCTGCTCATGAAATTACCTGGCCCGGTACCAATCATCATTGTCTCTGGATAATCACTCCACATATCTACTACATTATAGTATATCTTGAATTTCCCGTACGTAAGGAATTCCTGCGGATTCAGTATAATCTCGAACCAGTCGTTATATTTTAATCCCTCGATTTTTTCGTTCGCGTTAGTTAAAAAGAAGATTGACCATGTAACAAAAAATAAAAAAAGGACTATGGGAATAAGTCTGTATATCAGTCTTTTACCGTAAAGGTAACCGAGCATTATCATGTATGAAATTAGAAAGAAAGGCACAGCGGCTCTGAATTGCGACAAATAAAATATAGCCAATATAACAATCTGAGAAATGATAACAAACGAAGTCCTGTATTTTTTTACGTGATTATAACCAAGCAGGTAACCGCCGCAAATCATAAGAAGAAATGAAAACTGGTATGTGTTATTGCCGTATGTTCCTGATATTACGTCAGGGTTGCCTGTAATAAGAAATTCCGGAAGGTCGACCGTGAAAATAAACACTATGTTAATTAGTAAAAGAACAAGAAATATTTTGTCAACGTTTTTGACAAAACCTTCCGGCTTGTTTATAAACTTGTTCATCGTAAGGTACAAGAATGGACCTTCAAGAAAACCAATATAGAAAAGCACTGAAGATTCAAGTAACACTTTGTTTGTATTGAAAACGGAAGATATAATGAACGTGATTGAGTAGAAAATTACAAACCTGAGAACTTTATTGTATGTTTCATCATTCTCTATTTTCTTGTTTATCCCGAAAAGAAAAAGTATGAACATTAAGAAAAATAAAGGAAAATTAATAAGGTCTATGTACTTTGGCAATATCTTTAACTTTTCGGAAAAAAATCTGCTAATAAAGAAAAAGTAGAAGAAAACTATGATGAATTTATTGAAAATATTCTTAAACATTCTGAAGTATCCTGTCGAATTGTAATGCTATTTCTTTTATATCGAAGTTTTTTCTGAACTTGTGGATGTTGTTTAAAGATATATCTGTGAATCGGCTCTTGCAGGAAATTGCTTTCTTTATTCTTTCTGCTAGGGCAGTCTCGTTTCCGGGATCTACTAGCCAGCCGTTTTCGTCTTCCTTAATTATTTCAGGTAAAGCTCCTACTTTTGACACTAATACTGGCAGACCTTTTGAAAGAGCCTCGAGTACGGTTACTGAAAATCCTTCTGTATATGACGGCAGAACAAGTATGTCCGATTCACAGAAAAAACGTTCCTTTTCGCTGCCTGATATTATTCCGAGATATTTAGCGTTATATTTTCCGGCGTTCTCCACGAAATCCTTTATTTCTTTGGATATTTTTTCCGAATTCCTTTTGTAATAATCCAGCACCTCGCCTTTTAGGAAAACCTTTTGTGTCTTGGACTTTTTGCCCTCGAACCTGAAGGTACCTGCGAAAAATAATTTCAGTCTGTAATCCTTGTACAGACTCTTATAAGCGTTTATCAATTCGTAGAATCCTTTTGAAAAAGCTATATGACCCAGGAAAAGAAGGTTAGTGAATTCTGAATTAAATGTTTTTTTAATCTGAATATTCTCGTTAACAAGCCCATTGTATAACACCACAGTTCTCGTATCCGTTATTCCATCGAACATCTTTCTCAGGATTTCTGCCTGCACTATTATGAGACTGCACCTGTCGAGGATGAATGTAATGAATTTTTTCATCGGTAACGAGCATTTGCTGTAAAATCCGTCAAAGTTTCCTCCTCTATAATGGACGATAATTTTTTTCTGNAGGAAGTATGATATCAGAATGTAAAACGAATCCCTCAAAAATCCCACTCTGCTCGAAGATAGAAGAAGATATACCTTTGATATCTCATTTCCGGCAAGTCTGGCTACCAGCAATTTAATCAGCTCTGAAAATTTAAACAGGCCTTCAAAGTCAAACTTACCCTTTTTCCAGTTCTCGTCTCTGAGGTTGGATTTCATATGAACGTACTTCCGCCCCTGTTCCGGCAGATTATCGATTAATATTTCCGAAGCCACTTCCGGACCGGCGTAAGGCGGCGGTACAGGGCAAAGCAGAAGTGTCTTATCCATTTATGTTTTTCATTATTGCTTCCGAGAAATGCTTCGCCGCTGTATCAATGTTGACTCTGTCCCTGATTATTTCTTCTGATTTCTTTCCGAACAAACTGCTTAATTCCTTTGAACGCATTAATGTTTCTAGTTTATTCGCAAACAAAACGGGATTTTCCGGATCGACGATGAAACCATTCTTCCCGTCTTCAATTAAATCGTATGCCCCCCCGCAGTAAATTGATGCTACAAGAGGTTTGCCCGCAATCGCTGCTTCAACGAGGACCAGTCCGAACGGTTCATGAACGGAGGGTAACACGAACAATTCGCAATTCAGGTAATAACCCGCTATATCCCTGTGGTTTACCCTTCCTATGAATCTAATGTTTTTTAATCCAAGTTTTTGCGCGTATGATTTTAGTTCGTCTTTCATTACGCCGTCTCCAACGATGTTTATTTCACTGTTCTCGAGAACGTTTCTGTCTACTAATGAAAGCGCTTTTAAAAATAAATCCACTCCCTTGATTTTTTTCAGATCACCCACGAAAAGGATTCTGTATTTCCCGCTCTCTCTGTATTCGTGCTCTGACAATTTATCTCTGAAATCATGCGTATCAATTGTATTTATGACTTCATAAATATTTTCAGTACCGGGGAAATAATCTCGTATATATTCTCCGGCTTTTGAGCCGTAAACAATGTACCCGCTTGCAACGGAATTTATTTTATTCCTCAGTATTTTTCTGATGAAATCTTTCTTATATGCCTTTGCGGTGAAATTTGTTTCACCGGAATAAACAAGAAGCGGAATGTTGTTTTTCCTGCAGTATCTCGAAATTAGGTAAGACTGCATTGAAAATCCCGCGGTGATGATCGCATCCGGATTGATTTGCTTTATGTGCTTTACGCTGTTAAAACCGAGTTCGTAAAGTTTGCCCCCGAATGAAACGCTGTTCCTGTCGTTAAGAACTACATATTCAAATCCCAGTTTGTCCCTATCAGAATCCCAGTATTTTCTTCTGCTGTAAGTCATTCTTGAAAAAACTGCGGAAAGGATGATACCGTTTTCGCGAAGAATTCCGTCAGTTCTCCTTATTAACGCGACTCTATAATGTGCGGGAATATTCGTGAAGAAAACTACGTTTTTCAATTTCCTTTTCTTGATATGATAATAAATTCCATTGAGATTGGCTTGAGGCAATTAATCTTCCTTGATAAAAAATCATCCAATCGCCGTAAAATCTTTATGCTTGAAAATGGGAAACCCCATAATGAAAAATTCAGAAATATGTGCTTTTCGATATTTAATGAATTATCACGGCATAATTGTTTGATTTCTTTTAATGAATGCAAGTATCTTGAATAAATAGCCTTTTTCTTGAAATAATATTTAATCTTAATCAGTGATTTAATAACCGTTTCATTCCAAATCCGCCCGGGATTTCTTACATTTGCAAAAGATATTATTAATAAACCTCCGGGCTTAAGTACTCTTGACATCTCGATAAATGCATCATTTACTTCTCTTATGTATTCTAAACAACCCAATGATATAACATAATCAAAGGTCTCATTATCAAACGGCATATCAAGTATTGATCCGACAAATGCCGATATATCAGTATTCCTTTTCATCGCTGCTGCGATATTATGTGGGGATAAATCGATTGCCGTATAATCAGCATTATGTTTTTTTATTAATTCATATAACACGGCTGGTCCTGAACCTGCATCTAAAACAAGTTTTCCATTAAGATCGAATTCACTTAAAATGCTGTCAAGCAATTCAAATCTGTTCACCCTGTTCACATCTTTCTTGTTTATATATATATCTTCAAAATATGTGCTGCTCTTGGATTCGAAATCTTTTATAATTTCATTTTGACTCATTTCTTGTTATAAAAATTATTGTAGGATTCAAGCATTTTTTCTGTTGAATATTTATTCCTCACATAATCTTTGCCCGCCTTACCAATCTTGCGTCTTAGCTCCTTATCCAAACACAATTTTCTTACAATTGATATCAGGTCGTCTTTATCTTTAGCGATAAATCCCGTTTTTCCATCTATTATATGCTCGATAAGACCTCCTCCATCTTCCATTACAACAGTAGGTAAACCTAGCGAAATTGCTTCGACTGCCGAATTACCGAATGACTCAAGAGAATTTGAGGGAAGGATAAAAACATCCATTATTTGTAAGAAATCCGCTACGTTAAATACTTTACCCGTAAAAACAATTTGTTCGCTGAGCCCAAGTTTGATGGATAATGATTCAAGATTCCTTTTTTCGGGACCCTCTCCAATTATAATGGCTTTAATCCTCGGATTATTGATTGCGTAAATAGTCTCTAATATATAATGAATCCTCTTCCAATCCCTGATGTTTGCGCTCGTTCCAATCACAATATCGTCTTCGTTGAAATTAAAACAGGATTTCACTGAGTCCGGGTCCTTCACTGGTTTTAATAGCGAAAAATCAATTCCATTGTATGTTGTCTCAATGTGTTCAACTGGAATATCGAACAATTCGGAAACAGCAACTCTGCCGGCATTTGTATTCCCGGAAACTTTTGTAAAATATTTTTTAACGATTTTTCCGGTTATATAATATCTAAATCGTTTCTTGAACGAGTATTTCGTTTTACCCCCGCGATGAGTATAATAAAGTTTCCTTCTATTGTCTTTTTTCGCTAGATACATAAGGTACGGTTCCGCTGAATGGAAATGAATTGCGTCAAAGTTTCCAATAATATCAATAAAAGTATTTCGAATTTTTAAGTCATAACCGCTTTTCATGTCCAAAAAGTATACCGGGATGCCGGATTGTTCTAATAGTTTCCCGTAATAACCTTTTTTATTGCTAATTAATATTGAACAGTCAATCCCGGATTTAAATTGTGCTTGAATTAATTGATATACCGCGCGCTCGGCACCACCAACATCCATATTCCACATTATGTGAATGATTCTCACAATATTTTTTATTTACTAATTAAAAAAATTCTTAAATCCAAATAATATTTGTAATAAACAGCAATCAAATGTTTATACTTTCTTGTTCGAATCTACTCAGCATGAATTGACTGACTTCATAGTAACTTTTTGAATAATCATTAGCCTTTGCATACTCAAGACTCCTCTTCGCTTTTCCAAGAGCTTCTTCTTTGTCGCTGAATATTTTTATTATCGTATTAGCTAAAATGTCAGGCTTGTTTGGTTTTACAAAATATACCATATCGTCGGAAAACCATTCCCTTAAACTCGGAACATCGGCGAATATGGAAGGTATCCCGGATGAGAGATACATGCTGGATTTAGCTGGTACTCGTAGATGTGCAGAATAAAAGTCGTTTCCATCGTAATAACTGACGAGTATGTCTGCCATTTTTATGTATTTTATGAAGGAATCTACAGGCTGAAAATCTATAAATACTATATTCGAAAATTTATTTTCCTTGAGGTAATTTTCATAATAGGATTTATATATTTCCCTTATACCGATAAAATAAAACATTATGTTCTGGCTTTGTAGTATTTTTGCTGCCTGAAGAAGTAAATCAATCTCTACGAGATTAGGTGCTATTTTCCCGCTATATACAACGATTTTATCATTTAATGATAGTTCTAATTCTTTTCTGTAATCCTCTTTACTCCTCAAATTATATTCCTTGAAATCCTCAATCATTGATGGGAATGATCTTTTAAATATTTTATCCTCACCTATACCATAGATCCTGATCGCTTCATTTTTTATAAAATCATTTATTGCAATCATGCCATCAATGTTTGCCGCTACATATCGTCTGATTTTGTCGTCGATATTATCACCTTTGTCCAGGAAAATTCTGCAGCTGACAAAATTTAGTTTCCTCATGTGAATTACAGGTAACGTTGAAGTATGATCACTTGAATAAATTAAATCATTACTGCCAATTTTCTTGAATAGTATCAGATAAATGAAATATAGGAAAAAGTTCAAATATCGCATGATTCTGGAATATGGCATGAATATTCTTGGCATATTATCAAAAAGCAATACCGGGAGTTCGACGATACTAAATACTTGTTCAATTTTATGTATATTCCATATTTCTGATTTTCTCTTTGAATATTCGAATCTTATTGTTCTTGGTGTAATAAGTGTAACTTCAAAACCGTTACGAACAAACTCTCTGCAAATTCTCATGATATGAACAGCGTCTGCCCTGTTTTTTCTCATATCTCGATGAGAAATAAAAAATAGTCTCCTCGATTTCATGAATTATGCGTTCTTGCCTTAATTATATTGTTATAAAAGAATAACGCTTCCTGTTTATTTACAATTATGACAACGAATATTGCAATTATAACCTCAAAAATAATGAAAAAAACACTAATGCTGTTGTTTTTATAGTTCGTCAAATTTATTGAAAAACATATGAAAGAGATTATTATTGCGGATAAAAGTGGCCCAGATAAAGAGGACCAAATATTGCGAAATCCAATATTGATATAATATTTTATAATAAAAAAATTCAATATAGTGCTCAATATTTTAACTATCAGTATCCCGTATGCAACGCCGTAAATCCCGAATAAAGATCCGATCAGAACTGCTGCAACAGTTAGAACTATTCGGCAAATACCCGAATAAATACTGAATTCGGTTTTATTAATTGAAGGCAACAACGAAAGTGAAAAATCTAAAGAAAGTAGTGCGCCGGCAAAACATAAAATTTTTATTAGATATATTGCCCCGCTCCATTTTTGCCCGAATATGAAATCCACAAGAAAATCTATATTAAAATATATCAATACCGTAAGGGGAAACGTAATTATTGCAGTTGTATTGATTGCTCTTAGAAAATAGGATTTCAATTTTATTAAATCGTCGTTTACGGATGAAAAAGAAGGGAAGAGTACATCGCTGAAAGCATTGCTGATTCGTTTCACAGGCATGTACATAATATTGTAGGCAAATGAATATAAACCAACAATATACGGCGTGAACAATTTCCCGATGATTAGAAAATCAATGTTTCTCTCGAAAAAATTAATAGTCAACGCGCCTTTGTATTTAAATGCAAAAAGAACAAGATCTTTGATGCTTCCCCATTTAAAGCGAAAATCTGCAAACCAATTATTCTTCCTCCTGATTAAATACAAATATGCAATATTCATTATGATGTACTGCCATATTAAACTGTACGCCTTAAAGCCAAATAAGGCTAATGCTATTCCAGCTATGCTGGATATTATCGATGCCAACAAATCAGTGTTTGCCAGATAAGAAAATTCAAGTTCTTTCTCGAGTATTTTCCTGTTTAATGAAAAGAATGAAACCAATAAAAAATTAAAAGAAATTAATCTTAATAATGGAGTAACTTCTGGCTGTTTATATATTTCTGCTGCGATTGGGGCTATAAGGAAAACTATTGCAAAAGTTAAAACTGACGTTGATAAATCAAGCCAGAACAAAGATGAAAGTTGAAGATTATTAACTTTTTTGCTTTGTATGACTGATGAACCGAATCCGAAATTCGTAAACACTGAAATGAATCCGTTGAAAACTGTAACTAAAGCAACTATACCAAATATCTCTGGACTTAAAATTATAGCGAGTACTGCATTAACGCTGAAACTTATAAATTGCTGAAAAGCCTTAATGACAGTCAGGTAAACACCGCCTTTTAATATTTTCCCTTTTCTATCCGTCATGTTTCAAAAGTTATAATCATACTGTTGAATGAAAGAGTCGCAGTTTCTATGGATGAAAACCTCATCATCAATTGACTTTAGTTGGAAATCTTTTTATTACTTGGAATATGATTTTCACTTCATCAAAACTATTTCATTTTACCTTTTTTATTCGGGTGAATATTAATGTCGAAATTCATCGGAGCATTTTTGAAAAATGCTTTGTATTTGTCAGGGAATTTGGTCGAAATATTAATTACGTATATGTGAGAAAAGGGTTGGTCGTTGTAATCAGATAATATTGTAGTATATCCCTTTTTACTAAAATACTGTTCAAGAAACCGGGGGGTGATTCTGTGATAATCTCCATAAGAATCAGTATAATGAACAGGCTGGGAAAATGGAACTATTGTAATAATTACATCCTTACTGAGCGATGTAATTACTTCAAGCGCATTGAACAAACTAAATATATGCTCAAGAACAGTATGATTAAAAACAACATCATACAAACCATTAAAGCCGTCATCTATAGGATTATCTAGATCTAAATAAATATATTCAATCCCGCCTTTTCTTGCTTTTGGGGTTCCATTTATTCCGTCTATGTTGCTTATTGTATATGATTTAACATCGTTATAATAATCAATATAAAATCCTCCCTGCTTGTCGGAATCCTCCCATCCGGATACGTTAATTATGTTTCCCCCGAAATATTTAAGATATTCCTTTAACAAATTGTTAGAATATATTCTGGCATCAATCTTACATGTCAGTTTATATGCTTTTCGAATAAGCCAATTTAATAGAAATAAAATTCTCATGCCCCGATTCTTATAATTTATTGAATAACTTATACCATTTTATAAATTCAAATAAACCTGTTTCAATATCCGTTCTCGGTTGGTATTCGATATATTGAGTCAGATTAGAATTATCAGCATATGTAATATGCACATCTCCTTTTTGCATATTTGTGAACTCATAAATTGCCTTTTTGCCCAAGTATTTTTCTATCAAAGAAACGAAATACTCCAGTTCCACAGGATTTGAATTACCCGCATTGAACAATGAGAATTTTGCTTTATTTTCTTTTTCACTATTCTTTTCAATAGTGATAACTCGGTATATTATTTCGACTATATCATCGATATAAGTGAAGTCCCTTCTTAGCTTTCCATAATTAAATAACTTTATAGGTTTTTCTGAAGAAATATTATCGGAAAAAGAATAATATGCCATGTCGGGTCGCCCCCAGGGCCCGTAAACTGTAAAGAACCTTAATCCCGTTATCGGAATTTGATATAATGATGAATACGCGTGAGCCATTACTTCATTTGATTTTTTCGTGGCGGCATAAAGCGATATGGGATGGTCCGTGTTGTCATCCTCTGAAAAGGGGACTTTGTCGTTGTTTCCGTAAACCGAACTTGACGAGGCGAATATTAAATGTTCCGGAGTATATTCCCTGCAAGTTTCAAGCAGGTTGAAGAATCCCGTTATGTTACTGTCAATGTACGTTTGAGGATTCACGAGCGAATACCGCACTCCCGCCTGAGCGGCAAGGTGTATAACGAAATCAAATTTTTCTTTTTTGAATAATTTCTCCAGACCATCTTTGTCCGTCAGATCAAGTTTAATAAACCTATAATTCTTGAATTTCCAGCTCTGAATAAATTCCAATTCATTGATGTTATCTTTTTCGTCCTTGTTCGTTCCGGATTCTAGATTCTGAATTCTAGATTCTAGATTCTGGATTTTTTTTGTATCAATTCCCGTCTCTTCAAGTCTCGCATGCTTCAGACTAATATCATAGTAATCATTGATATTATCTAATCCGTATATATCGTAATTCTCTTCTGATAATCTATTTACAAGGTGAAAACCTATAAATCCGGCAGTACCCGTAATAAGAATCTTCTTCAAAAGTTTATATAAATAAATGGATTGTTGCCGCTTGACAAAATCAGATTGAATGATTTTAAGGCAAGTGCGAGCAGCAACAATAAAAATAAGATAAAATACCTGAAATAAAGATTTTCTTTAAATATTTTTCCCATCAGGTAATACGATTTCATTTTTAAGAATTTCATACAAAAGATCCCCTAGTTCTTCGTTTCCTTTATCATTTAGATGTCCTCTTGTATTTAGTCTATTCCCAGTTCTGTTAATCGGGCTGCACCGGAAAATAATATTTTTGCTTTTACAGTAATTATCAAGGAAAATGTTTATTCCGGAATTATCAATTATTGATATGACAATAAAACTGGAATTATAATCCTCTTTGAATTTATCCAAACATAATAAAAGTTTTTTCGATATGTCCTCGTTTCGGGTCAGATTCGGGTCATTCACTGTGTTTACGATTTTTGCGGAACGGAAATTTATCTTTGACGCTATTTTATAACCGTTACTGAGCATATTCAGGAATGATGAATTCTTTCGAACAAATCTTTCAATTCTTTCCGCTGTATTCGGATGTATCTCGCTTCCGAAATTTTCGGATAATGCAAAGTTTAACGTGTCGTGTCTTGAAAGCCAGCGCTCATCAACTCTTTCAATCACAAGAAATATTTTTTCCGGTTTGTAGAACTTTTCATAATATTTTAACTTGAAATATGAATCGTATTGATCCAGTCCGCCTTCTCCGAGATTCAGCACCTGATATTTGGAGCTTTTCCCGAGCCTGGACTGACATATTGATGTTGATACTTTAGTTGGTGCAACCTGATTCGCCTGAACGTATGAACTGCCAAGCACATAAATATATTTCGTCGTATCGGTAACCAAAACGTCTGAACCGGGTAGCCCAAGGTTGTTGGTAATCGATATGCTGTATCCTCCTTCGGATGTCCAGATTCTTGAATGCGGACTATAAATATCGGTAATGCCGTTATTCGATTTGCGGAGACCGTAAAGTTTTTTTTCGATATTGTAAGTCGGATGATTGATAGTAATCCTGATTGTGCACTCTATGATTATGAAAGCAAAAATCATAATCCCTGTTATTCCCGTAATATTTTTTATATGAACCATATCCAGCCGATGGTCACGAATAAAAAGTTTGTCAATACAGCAACAGGTTTTATAAAGACCTTCTGGTTAAACACCTTTAGCGTTTTGTTTCTCTTTTCGAAATAAATTATTATCTGGTAAACGCTGATACCCAGACCGTGCCAGATTCCCCAAATCAAAAACCCCCATTTCGCTCCGTGCCATATACCGCATATTCCCATCGAAATTATTGGAACGAAAAACAAAAACCAGATTTTGTTCTGTGATATTCTGCCGAGCGGCATGAATATGTAATCTCTTATCCAGTCTGATAATGATATATGCCACGCTCTCCAGAACTGGCTGATGTTTCTTTTCAGGTAAGGGTAATCAAAATTTTCCATGATCTTAAGCCCGAAAAGCCTTGAGGAGCCTATCGCGATGTCGCTGTACCCCGAAAAATCAAAATATACCTGAAATGAAAAACCAAGCAGTGCAAGCGCGCGTATACCTGCGGAATATTCGTCCTTATTTTCCCATACCGGATTCACAAAATATGCTATCCAGTCAGCAATAGCGAATTTCTTGAACAGCCCGAACACTATTCTCTGAAACCCTTCGTCAATATACATCCATTCAAATTTCAGTTCTTTGTCCCTTACTTGCGGCTGAAATCTCTCAAACCTCTCTATGGGACCGGCAGTAAATATCGTGAAAAGAGAACTGTAATTTAGAAATTCCATAAAATTTGAAACTTTGATTATTCCCCATTTGATGTCTGTAAGATAACTTATATGCTTCAGAATAATATAGGATAAGCCCAGCGGCAATACGATTGTCGAAATATCGAACCGCGGTAAAATTTTTAATGAATTAGACAATGAATATAAAGCGGATGTAAGAAGACCGGTATATTTGAAAAAAACTAAAATAAGCAAGAGTCCCGTGACGGATAAGAAATGAAATATGTCTTTCTTCCGGGACTTGAGAATAAATAAACCGGAGAGATAAGTATATATCGATAATACAACTGTGATGATTAGAGCGTTTTTGTCGAATAGATAAATGAAACAAAAACTTGAGACAATAAGAACTATTTGTCTCAGATGAAATTTATGAGGCAGTAACCAGTACAGAACCACTGTCGAAATTAATATTATAAAGAAATTAGTACTTGTTACCAATAGAATGTATATTTATTCGTAATGCGACATCTATTTAAAATAATTATAAGTCTCAATTATCCCGTCGCGTAAATAAACATTTGGTTTGTAGCCTATTATGTTGTATGCTTCCGCTATCCTCGCGTATGAATGAAGAACCTCGCCTTTCCTCTTTTCTACGTAAACAGGTTTAATATCCGTTCCCGTGATTTTGTTTATGCTCTCAACAAGATTATTCAGGCTTATTTGTTCGCTGCACGCGCAATTAAGCGTAGTCGTTTTTGATTCTATGGGCTTCGTTGATGCCAGCATGTTCGCCTCTACAACGTTTGCTACATAAGTGAAGTCGCGGGATTGTGTGCCGTCGCCGTATATAACGGGGCGCTCGTTGTTCATTATCGCCTTAATGAATTTCGGAATGACTGCGGAATACTGTGAGTTCGGATCCTGTCGGGGACCGAACACGTTGAAGTACCTCAGGCATACCGTTTCGATGCCGTAAAGATTCGAGAATACCCTGCAGTAGTTTTCTCCCGCGAGTTTCGATACGGCGTAAGGCGATAGGGGAGAGGGCGTCATCCCTTCGTGCTTGGGGAGTTCCGGATTGTCCCCGTAAACCGATGATGATGACGCGAATACAAATCTTTTTATTCCTTCCTTTACTGCCGCGTCAAGCATGTTCAGTGTACCGCCTATGTTGACTTCATTCGTGGTTATCGGATCTTTGATTGAACGGGGCACGGAAGGCAGCGCCGCCTGATGGAGTATTACGTCAACTCCTTTTACTGCTGACTGCACGATATGATAAGAACGGACATCGCCTTCAAACAATTCAATGTCGTTTCCGAATTCGCTGAGGTTTTCCCTTTTTCCTGTCGAAAAATTGTCAAGGACGCGGACTTCTTTTCCGCGTTTAATCAATTCCTCTACTATGTTCGAGCCTATAAACCCTGCTCCGCCTGTTACTAAATATTTCAATTTGTGTGGATTAAGTTTTTGAAAATTTGTTTTATTAATCCCGTCCCGCCGTTCACCGTCTCCTCTTTTCCGCGACCATTATAAGGCTGCCTCCGAAGGGTAGCCTGACGCCTGCGCCGATTAAAAAAGTATCTATCGAAAGCGCAGCCGTGAATATTTTATTAAGCGCGGGATTCAGATCAAGTTCCTGAAAAGTTTCTTCGCTGCTTATTTGTCTGTCCGTTCCTTTTCCTTTTATAAGCCTTGATAATAGCATTAATGGGAAAAGCGAGAATACGAATGAACTGCTGTACAGCACCGTGAAACCCGCGTTGATTAGTTTCGTGCGGAGTTCCTTTGACGAATACCTCCGCTTGTGGCAGGCTGTATCGTCAAGATAACTCCACATGAACCTGTACTGCGGAACGCTTATGAAAAACAAGCCGCCGTCTTTGAGCGAGCCGTGTATGCTCTTTATCGCGTCTTCGTCTTTTTCTATGTGCTCGAGAACGTCGAACGCGCCTATGCATTCGAACTCGTTTCTGTACGGCATTTCCGTCGCGTCGAGTTGAACGAACTCGACTTCAGGAAGGCGCTTCTTAGCGTATTTAAGTCCCTCCAGATAAATCTCCGCCCCGTACAATTCCAACCGTTCGAATTCCTCAAGACCTTTGAGGACATATCCCGTCCCGCATCCGATCTCAAGAAATTTCCCGTCTCTTTCCTTCCCGAAATATTTCCCGACGAGGCGCTTTATTATTTTGTTCCTCGTCTTGAACCAGAAGTTTTTCTCTTCAAGCGAGTACAGTTTCTCGAATGCCGATATGTCGAAATCATTGTTACCTTTCGCCAGCGAGGGCGCGTAGCACCTGACTCCGTCTATGATTTCGAAATTATCTTCCATCGAAAAATTCATTTATTCGTTCGCAGATTGTCTCTATGTCGTCCTTCCCGAGTTCGTAATAAAGCGGGAGGCGTAACAGGCAGTCCGTATACGCGTCGCTCCATTGAAGTCTCTTGCCTTCGTATTTATCCGAGAAATATGGTGATCTGTGGAGTGAAAGATAATGAAACACGGCGTGTATATTCCGTTCTTTAAGGAAACTTATCAGTTCGTCTCTTTCATCCGCGCTTCTGCAGACGACGTAAAACATGTGTCCGTTGTTCGACGCGTAATCGGGAAGATAAGGGAGTCCGATTTTTCCGTCATTGGCGAGCGGCCTTAAAAGACGCTCGTATTCACTCCAGATGCCGAGTCTTTTTTTCTGAATCTCTTCGAGGTTCTCTATCTGCGCGTAAAGGAAAGCCGCCGTGATTTCCGACGGCAGAAACGACGAGCCGACGTCAACCCAGCCGTATTTATCAACCTCGCCCCGCCAGAAAGATGCGCGGTTAGTTCCTTTCTCCCATATGATTTCCGCTCGTTTTAAGAATCTTTCGTCGTTTACGGCGAGCATCCCGCCTTCGCCCGATATTATGTTCTTCGTTTCGTGAAATGAAAACGCGGCGAGATTTCCTATCGAGCCGAGAGGTCTGCCTCTGTAATACGAATCGACAGCCTGAGCGGCGTCTTCAATCAGAAACAGTCCGTGTCTTCTCGCAATCTCCGATATCCTGTCCATGTTGCAGGAAATGCCCGCGTAATGAACGACTACGATTGCCTTTGTTTTGGGAGTTATTAGTTCTTCGATTCCTTCTTCGTCTATGTTCGGGTTCAATTCCGAACTGTCGGCGAACACTATGCGCGCCCCTCTTAGAATGAATGCGTTGGCGGTCGAGACGAATGTGAATGACGGCATTATAATCTCATCCCCGGGCTTAACGTCAATCAGCAGAGCGCACATTTCAAGCGCGTCCGTGCAACTGGTCGTAAGGAAGCATTTCTTGAATCCGAACTTTTTCTCGAAGAACTCCTGGCATTTCTTCGTGTAAATGCCGTTGCCGGAAATTTTTCCAGATTGTACGGCATCGCTTATGTAGCGCGTTTCATTTCCCGTCAGGAAAGGCTTGTTGAAGTTAATGATTTTTTTCACACTCTATCGTGATATTTTTTTCGCGGGGACACCCGCGTAAATTCCCGCCTCGGATATGCTTTTCGTAACGACCGCGCCCGCTCCGATCAGAACGCCGTCGCACACTTCGATGTTGTCCTTTATTACCGAGCCTGCTCCGAGGAAACACCGCTTTCCGATTTTGCATTTGCCCGATACCACCGCGCCGGGACCAAAGAATGATTCATCGCCGATTACCGAATCGTGCGAAACGCAGCAGTTCGGATTCATGAATATGTTCCTGCCTATTATCGCCGCTTTGTCGATTGTGCAGTTTGGAAGTATGAACGAACCGCTTCCGATTACCGCCGATCGTTCTGCGAAAGCTGCAGGGTGCACGAATGTGCCCGTGATGATTCCATTCGAAATAAGAAACTCCGAAACTTCCGACTTCTTATTCAGATGATTGTAGCCGATGCCTATGAAGACTTCATCGAATCTGCCTTTGTGGCTTATGATGTCATCTATCGCGCCGAGAACCGTGTACGCGCCTGCCTTCGTTCCGGGCTTCCGGAAATCGTCGAAGAGTCCCGCAATTTCGTAACCCCCTGCGGATAAATACTGCGCCATGTGCAGCGCGAGGTCCGCTGAGCCTATTATGGCTGCTTTTTTTATTTTCTGATTCAAATTATTTCCCTTTCGAAATAATTCGGTCTGTTTGTTGTCTTAAGATTTATCCTGTACAGATATTCGCCAAGAAGAGAAATCCCGAGCATCGTGAAGCCGAATCCGAATCCTATTATGACGGTTAGAGAAGCGAAGCCCGTGATTAAGTCATTGTAAATAAGTTTTCGAAGAAGGATGAAAAGACTGTAAGAAATCGAAACTATGAACAGAATAAAAGATGTGATCGATATCAGCCTTATCGGCAGTTTTGAAAATGTAAAAAATATGTTTAACGAATGGTCAATTAATTTTTTAAGCGAGTAAGAACTGCCGCCCGCTTCGCTTTTATGGTTTTTAACGATGACGTATGCCGTGTCCTTCGTAACCCAGGAAAGAAAGCCGTCGAGGAACGTGTACGAGTTGTTCATTGTCAAAAGACTTTTCGCGATGCTGCCCTTTATAAGCCTGAAAGTGGAGTAATGATAGTTAAGTCCGGGAATACCGAACCTCAGCAGATTTTTCATGAACTTCGAAGTGATGTTGCGGTAGAATTTATTTTCCTGCGTCTGGAAATCACCGTAAACAACGTCGAAATTTCCCTCCTTCTGTTTCGCGATTAGAAGCGGAATGTCCCCGGGCGACTGCTGCAGGTCCTCGTCCATAGTAATAAGGAAATTACCTTCAGCGTACTTGATTCCGCAAATGATGGCGTTATGCTGACCGAAATTACGGCTGAGCGCTATTCCCTTTACGATGCCCGGATTTTCTTCTTTTAACGACTTTATCACGTCCCACGCTTCGTCATTCCTGTTGTCAAGAACAAAAATTAGTTCAAACGTGGAATCCAGACTTTCGAAAGCCGTTTTGCATAGACTGAATAATCTCCCGAGAGTCTTCTCGCCCCTGAAGACGGGAATTATTACCGAATAATCATGCATGATTGAATGTTTTCATGAATTTTGTTGAATCTTTTCCCTCGTTAAAAATTAAATCGATTATGCTTACGAAGTGATTGAACGGAGGGTGAAGTTGACTGTATTCTCCGTAGCCGCTGTAATCCATCCAGGTGAGTTTGATGTTCGCTTCTTTGAATAATTCCTCGACGATGTAGTCTTTTGCGGCAGGACCGCTAATGTATTCATCCGCCTGTACTTGTTTGCATAAATCAATCAGACGTTCCGTTTTCGCGTCAAGAAGCCTGAAATCACAAGACATCGAAATCTTCGTTTTTATCCCGAGAATCGCGTTTATGGCGTGTATGAATTTTAGGTTTATTTCGGATAATAGGTGAGTGTCCGTTCCGGAATACAGTTCTTCGAAAATATTTCTGTACTCATTGAAGCATTTCGCCCTGGCATAATTGACGACAATCGATTTCCAGTGCTTCTCCTGCCAGTTAGTATCCTTGATGCGTATCTCGCTGATTTTATTCCCGAAATTTCCCTTGCTTAATACGGGAATTGTTAGCCAGAAGAGGCCTTCCGGCGTTTTGATTTTGTTCCTGTTCCGCCAGTCGTTTTTTGTGTACTGCACTTCATCCAGTATTATGAACTCATCGACCGAATTAATTAAGTCAAAATACCCTTTCCACGGTATATAATTTGACTGCAATATTGCTGCTCTTTTAGACAATAGCGATTTTACTTTGACCGTAAAAAAATACTCTTAAATAACCGTTGTCCGAATAAAGCTCCGCAATGTTAGTCACAATTTAATTGCGTAACAATTAGGAACTTATGAATTATAAAGTATTTTTTTTACGTATGAATTTCAAGATAATAAATAAAGTAATTTTTTTTAACGGCTAAAACGCAGGGTCCTCTCTTCTCCGATGAGCGCGGTGTACAACGGCGAAACAATTCTGATGTACCTCTTATGTTGTGGCTAAATGAAAAATTATTTTTTATATTAATTTAAGGGAAGCAAGGAAAACGGAATTCACAAAATTAATTTCGTTATGAAAAACAACACCTTCAGGATTTGCTGCAAGGCATTCCTCTTTTTCATTCTGATGCAGCAAGCCTTTACGAATGAAATATCTTCTCAATCCTTAAATGACTACAGGACAAAAACATCCGGCTCGTGGAGCGACGCCGCCACATGGTCCTGTTACACCGCCTCTGGCTGGGTGAACGCCGCCGTTCCGCCCGATTATAATTCGGGCGTGATTACAATCAGGACGGGGCACACTGTGGATTATAACACACAGGATTACACCGTCGATCAGGTCGTGGTCGAATCGGGTGCGCAACTTAATGTCAATTCATCCGTCAATTTTCTTACGAATGACGGTACGGGAGACGAAATAACCGTCAGCGGCATTTTCCTTTATCAGGGGCTGGTCCCCGGGTCTATGCCCGGAACGGGCGCGCTGAAAAATGGCGGCACGCTTATATTCAATACTACTGGTTCGGCTGTGAATATGTATAATTTCTTCTCTGTCAAGGAACCGCTCAGCAACTGGATTTTCAGGGGCAGCGAAACGACGAATACGCCTGTAAGCCTTGCGGGCAGGACGTACGGCAATCTTTCATTCGAGTCATCGTCGGGCGTATATTCATTCAATTTCACGGGTACGAATCCGCTCACCGTGAACGGAAATTTTCTCGTCGGAAGCAACGTAACGATGAATATTTCTAATACCGCGGGCAACGTTTTTAAAGGTAATTTCACTAACAGCGGCACGGTAAATTACGGTGCGGGAACGCAGATTTTCAATTTCAGCGGAACGGCGGTGCAGTTGATATCCGGAACAGGTACGTTAAGTTTTGAAAACCTGAACGTGAGTTCAGGCGCGGTCGTCAGATTGCAGAACAATGTCAGTTCGAACGGCGCGGTTAACGTTAACGGAACGATTGACTGTTCCGGCTGGATTATTGGCGGAACTGGCGCGTTTAATCTTCTTTCGGGAGGGAAAATAATAACCGCTAACACGGGAGGAGTGAACGGAAGCATCATTACAGTAAACAAAAGTTTTGTTCCGGATGCGGATTTCGAATTCAACGGAACTTCCCTGCAGGTTACGGGCGCGCTGCTTACCGCTTGCAGGAACATTATAGTAAGCAATCCTTCCGGACTTGTTCTGTCCGCGCCGCTATCGGTCGGCGGCACACTGGAACTGGCTTCGGGAAAAGTTCTCACGCAGTCTTATGATTTAACTCTTACTGCGTCAGGTACGATAACGGGCGCCGGTACATCGGCGTACATAAATACGTCAGGCGAAGGCGCGCTGAAAAAACTCGGTCTGCAGTCAGGAATTGATTTTATGTTCCCCGTCGGAAACGGCACGTACACGCCGGTTACAATAAACTACTCGGGAACGACTGACGATTTTTCCGTAAGGACAATGGATACTATTGATTTTCAGATTTTCGGCACCGCTTACGTCAGGAAGAAATGGATAATTAATGAGGGAACGGAGGGAGGAACTAATGCGGTGCTGACATTTCAGTGGAATTCGTCGGAACACAATACAGGGTTCAATCCCGCGGGAACGGTATATGCAGGCAGACGCACCGGCAGCACATTTGAAGAAAAACAGGCGGTTGTTATCGGAAGCAATCCTTATTCGGGAACGGCGGGCATCTATACTCTTTTGGGCGAATTCATAATCGCGAACCAATCTGTTCTACCCGTTAAACTTTTATCGCTTTCGGGTGAAGCAAAAGGCAGATGTGTGCTCTTGAAATGGACGACGTCGTTTGAGTATGATAATAAGTGTTTCTTCATTGAGAGACGACATGAGGAAAGTAATCTGTGGAGCGCTGTCGGTCGGACAGATAAGGGACAATCCGCGGGAAACGGCGCGCTTTATTTCTATACCGATGAAAACCTTAACTCGGGAAAATATTTTTACAGGCTTAAGCAGATGGACTTTGGAGGAAATTCGGAATATTTTTATCTGGACGGGTATATCGAGATTAAAACGCCGGGGAAATTTATACTTAGAGGCAATTACCCGAATCCGTTCAACTCAACAACGAAAATTCTCTTAGAAATGCCCGAAGACTGCCCGATGTCTCTGCGTATTTTCGATATTACAGGCAGGGAAGTGTTTAAAAATCCTCCGCGCATTGGGAAAAAAGGATATCTCGACGTGAATGTGAACTTAAGCGGGCTCTCAAGCGGAATTTATATATATAGTATAACTGCTGAAGGGCTGAACGCGATTTACAGAGCATACGGCAAAGCGGTTATTATTAAATAGAAACTTCTGAAAAACTATATATCTTGTGATTGTCATACCGGCGAAAGCCGGTATCCATAACCGAAACACAGCTCTTGATTTCGTGTTCTTCTCGTATTTTGTCATTCCCGCGAAAGCGGGAATCCATAACGAAACACAGTTCTTGATTTCGCTACGAATTATAAAGACCGCGAACAAAATTACTAACCCCGCTCTTCAGAGTGGGGCGAAAGAATATTAAAAAGGCGGGCTTTAGCCCGCGAACCCCCTTTCTCCGAAGATTTTTCTTTTCATTGATTTTACTTATAAATTATCATAATTTTAGTGTTTGTTTCATCTGAAATACGGAGAAACAAAAAGTGAAATTTCGGAAACAATATTATCGAAAATTTAATTTTTAATTGAAAAAGTAATGACGACAAAACAAAAGACTTCGCATGGCACCGGTATTATGAACAAATTGCGTGATAAGATGCCTTACATCATTATTTTCCTTATTATCGCGTTCGTTGGTCTTATAGTGTTTGAATGGGGTATGAATTACGTTGGATTGCGGGGAGGCGAGCAGGTTATATTTGGTAAAGTGAACGGTGAGGAAATCACTTATCAGGAATACGAAAAGACGTTGCAGCAGCAGGTCGAAACGATGAGGCAGCAGAACGGGAATAAGGATATTGACGATGCAATGATGGAACAGATTAAGGAGCAGGTCTGGAATTCGATGGTTCAGCAGACACTGACGCGCCAGGAAATCGACAGGCTCGGCATAAAAGTCTCTGACGCCGAAATACTGGAAATAATATACAACAGACCCGAACAACTTCCCGAGGCTATTAGAAGGAATTTCGTAGATTCAACCGGAGCGTTCAACGGCGAGTTTTACCAGCAGGCTCTCGGTATGAAGACAAAAGAAGCCACGCAGTTCTGGAACGAAGTCGAAAAATACATGCGCGAAGTGCTTGTCGCCGAAAAACTTCAGAATTACATTACTTCGTCAGTTCTCGTGACGGAAAACGAAGTGCTTCAGAAATATAAAGACGATAACATTAAAGCGGCTTTTAATTTTGCTTTCCTTGACGTTAACTCCGTTACCGATACCACGCTTTTTACTCCTACAGAGGACGAATTGAAGACCTACTACAATGAGCACAAGGACGAATTCAAACAGGAAGAAGCAGTAAAATTCAAGTATGTGATATTCTCCGACAGCCCCACTGCGGAAGATTCCTCGGCATTGTTCAAGCAGATGGAATTGTTAGTAAGGGATTTTAAGGAAGCGAAAACCGATGATTCGACGCTTATCAAATTCGTAAATGAAAATTCGGCAACTCAGTTCAATCCTGATTTCCAGAAACCGAATCAGATTAGCGTTACAGGCAAACAGGCTCTGAATTTCCTTTTCGATTCCAAACCGGGTGACGTTTCTAACATACTCGTTGACCAGGACGGATACAAATTAATCAGGGTTCTTGATATTAAAGAAGGCGAAGACCCGTTCGTGAACGCGGGACATATTCTTATTAATTTCGGAACCGATACAGCCGCCGCGAAGAAACAGGCGGAAGAGATTCTTAAGAGAGCCAAAAACGGAGAGGACTTCGATAAACTCGCATACGATTTATCGCAGGACCCGTCCGCGAAACAAAACAGCGGCAACCTCGGCTGGTTTATGAAAGGCGCGATGGTGAAGGAATTTGAAGATGCCGCAATGAAAGGCTCTGTCGGCGATATTATCGGACCGGTAAAGACACAGTTCGGTTTTCATATTATTAAGATAAAAGGTAAATCCAAAAAAGAATTTAAGTTCGCTGAAGTCAGGAAGCCCGTTACAGCGGGACAGAGAACAAAAGACATCGCTAGAAAGAAAGCCCAGGAATTCCTGTCTGACGTTCAAAACGGCGCCATACTTGATTCGCTCGCCAAACATATGATGATGGGCGCGTTTTCTACTCCCGAAGTCGCTAAGGGCGGATTTGTCCCGGGAGCTGGTCAGAACAAGAGCATCATTGAATTCGGTCTCAATAATAAAAAGAACAGCCTGTTCGGTCCCGTTAAAGTGCAGGGCGGATACGGCGTTTATATGATTACTGAAAGAATTCCCGAAGGATACAAGAATTACGACTCCGTGAAGAATACACTCGTGAAATCAAAGGTCGCGCAGAAAAAGAAATTCGATTATATCGCGAAGGTCGCGGGCGAAATGAAAGGCAAGATTGGCGGCGGCGAGATTTCTGCAGTTCAGGAATCGTATCCGATGTATACTTTCGGAAAAGCGGACAGCGTGTCATACGGAAAACCCGACGCGAAAATCGGTCTCGATTATCCCGTGTATGCGGAAATTTTCTCATCCCAGCCCGGTGTAGTCTCCAATCCGATTAAAGGAATGAGAGGTTACTATATAATAAAGACATTATGGGTCACTCCTTTTGACCAGAACGATTATCTGATTAAACAGGCGGATTTAAGAAAGCAACTTACGTCGAGCAAGAAGCAGCAGGTAGTGCAGGAATGGATGAACAACCTCACGAATAATGCGAAGATAGTTGACAACAGAGATAAGTACCTCTAAAATGCAATTTGCATTTTTAAAAGAATGGATACAGATAACATAGATTCTATAATATGCCCGCGCGATTCCGGAATCGCGCGGGTTCTTTTATTCCTGTCTTTCGGGCGAATGTGCGCTCTTAGCATCCGCTATGGTAATCCGGAATCCGTATTCGAAATTAAATTCTTTTCCACGGGATTGTTTGTTCCGGGAACTTCCAAAGTTTATTCCTACTGATTAATGGATACAGAATCACAATCTAAAAGAGCATCTCTTGCGAAAGCCACTAAGGTTATAGTGCTTACCACGGTGATGTTCACATTTATCTCGTACTGGCGCGCGGCGGCTGTTGTAATAGGAGACCTTGGCTCAACCGCGTACTACATGGGCGGAATTGCCGAGCAGTTCGTGGGAAAAGTCGCTCCGTATTTCATCCTCGCGGTAATGATTTTCGCATTCTGCGTAATGGCTCTCTACGTCGAGTCGTCCCCTTTGTTCACCCGAGGCGGGGTTTACAGGGTCGTTAAATCGGCGCTCGGCGGTTGGTTCGCCAAAGTGTCGGTTTCGGCGCTCGTGTTTGACTATATTCTTACAGGACCAATTAGCAGCGTTTCGGGCGGTCAGTATCTCGCGGGATTGCTGAACGATACTTTCAGAACTTACGGAATAAACATACAGTTTGACCGTCACATTTTTTCGATGGTTGTGGCGATAATCATCGTTGTTTACTTCTGGTGGGAAAACATTAAAGGTATGGAGGAATCCTCATCAAAGGCTTTGAAGATATTCATTATTACTGCAGTAATGGGAGTCTTAGTCCTGTCCTGGGGCGTAATAACTTTGTTGATGAAGAATGAACCTTTCTTTACACATTTTCCGCCGCTGAAGATTGAATTGTCAAAAGAAGCGTTCGGCTGGCTCGAAGAAGTTGATTGGGTTAAGTCAATTGGACTTATCAGCGTTTTAATCGCGTTCGGGCATTCCTTGCTTGCGCTTAGCGGCCTCGAAACACTCGGGCAGGTTTACAGGGAAGTTGAATATCCGAAACTGAAAAATTTTAAGAAGACCGCTTTAATAATATTTTTCTTCAGCGTTATGCTGACACCCGGAGTTTCTTTCCTCGGTACGATGCTTATTCCCGATAACGTCAGACCTCAGTATCTTGATAACCTCATCGGCGGTATCGCAATGTATCTGATTGGTCCGCACTGGCTTAACCTTGTGTTTCAGGCATTTGTAGTGATAGTAGGCGTGCTGATTCTGTCAGGCGCTGTCAATACATCCATAGTGGGCGCAAACAGCGTGCTGAACCGCGTTGCGGAGGATAAAGTTCTTACAGAATGGTTCCGCAAACCTCATAAAAAATTCGGAACGACGTACAGAATACTCAATTTAATCGCTTTACTTCAAATCGCTACGATATTATTGTCACGCGGGGATATAATCCTGCTCGGCGAGGCGTACGCGTTCGGCGTCATCTGGAGCCTCGTCTTCAAAGGTCTGGCTATGATTGTGCTGCGCTATAAAGACAAGCGGCCGCGCGAATGGAAAGTTCCGATGAATTTGAATATCGGAAAAGTGCATATTCCTTTCGGTTTAATTTTGATTTTTATGGTGCTGTTCTTCACGGGGATGACGAATCTTTTCACGAAGCCTATAGCGACTGTTTCGGGTATGGCATTTGCTGTCGCATTCTTTTTGATTTTCACTTTCTCCGAAATTTTCAATAAAAGGAAAATAATGCGCGAGAAAAATATAACGGAGGAAGAATTCCATAACGACGAGAACATGCGGATTCTCGAACACTTCAATCTTGAGGACGAATCGGCTATTACACCCGAACTTGTCGGAAGCGAATTGCCGGACAGGGTGATGGTCGCCGTTAGGGACCCGTCGAACCTCAATCACCTGAAGAAAATTATTGAGGAAACTGACACTGAAAAGACCGACCTCGTGGTTATGATTGCCAGAGTATTCAGGGATAAACAAAACATAGAGGTGAGAAATGACCTTGAAGAAGACGAGAGGCATTTGTTCAGCGAGGTCGTTAACACGGCGGAAAGAATAGGTAAGCCCGTTCTGCCTATTGTAGTCCCGACGAATAACGCTTTCTTCTCTATTATGAACGTCGCGCATTCTCTGTCCGTCAGGGAAGTTGTCATCGGTCTGTCCGCTAAATACAAACCCGATATTCAACTTCAGCAGCTTGCCCTGATGTGGGGAACGGTTCATTCCGACGAAAATACTCACATAAGAATCAGAATCATTACCGAGAACAAGGAACACTCTATAGAATTATAGATTTCTACAATCAAATATAAAAAAGCAGAACCGTAAGGTTCTGCTTTTTTTGTATGTCAGGAATTTTTAATTCGAAATCTTTACCCTCACGCCCTCGCTGTTGCTCGTGAATTCGGGCGCGTACATGCACTGTATTGATGTTATGCCGTTCGAGAAATCTCCGGTCAGATTCGCCCTCAGCGGATATTCGAAAACGTAGGTCCCTTTTGGGAGATAGCCGAAGAAGAAGTTCGTCGCCGCGTCTCTCGTGCTTTCGTAATAGCCGAGTCCGTCCTTATATTTATAACTTGATATCACGTTCACCGGCTCGAATCCCGCCGCTCTCATATCCTTCATGTGAACGTATTCCATGTCGCGGTCGGTCCTTATTTCAATCCGTACCATTACCAGGTCGCCGGGTTTCAATTTAGTGCCTTCATTTACCGGAGTTATTACAGGACCCGATGAAGTGTTTTCCTGAAGGAAGAGTTTCTTGTCAATCTTAAGGTTTGTCTCTGATTTTAAAATCTTATCAAGGTTCTCGAAATACTGCCAGTAAAGCGAGCCCCAACTGATGCCTTCGTTCGATTTTCTTGTAACCGTAACGTTACCCATTTCGGGCTTAACCTCGCCCCAGTTCCAGGATGTTTTGAAGTAACCCGTTCCCGCCTGTACCTTGATGTCGGATTCCTTGCTCAAATCGATTTTTTGCGAACCGAGAGAAATGTCGACGAGCATGTCTGTTGCGAGCCAGTCGTTGCCTTTCAGTATGAGAGCGTAAACCGCTTCGACTGTCGCTTTCGTGGTTTTCCAGTCCTGTGTCTGTTTTTGTTTCAGCAGCCAGACCTTCATGTCGTCGACTGATTTTGTGTCATTAGCGACTTCATCGAATACCTCAATCAGAAGAGACTGCGTCTCTATCGGAGCCTCGTACCAGTAATAACCCCAGACGTTTTCCTTCCAGTACATTCCGAGTTCATCAGAATACAGAGAGTTTTCCTTAAGTGATTTCACAATACCGGCTGGAACGTCTTTGTTGCCGAACCTGTAAAGCGCAAGTGCGATCATTCCCTTATTGTACCACCCGCCGTTATTCCAGTATTTGGCCGCCTGCGATACGAAATAATCGAACGCCTCTTTCGAATCCTCGTCCACGGGAATGTCCTTGAAGTAACTCCTTGTATAAAGATAATGAACAGTGTAATATCCCAGATGATTATCGGACATCCTTATCTTGCCCTGCTTTTCGAGCTCGAGAAGATACTCGTAGTCGTTCTTTACCTGAAGGTCAAGATATTCAAGTCCCGCATAGACCATTTGCGAAACGTTTGCATCGTCTTCGAGTTTCCGTATTCCGAGTTTATTTAGTTTCCCGAATCCCGCGATGATGTGCTGCGTGATGTACCTGTCTTCGGGCATTCCTTCGAACCACGGCCAGGCGCCGCTGGAGACCTGCATCGCTTTGAGTTTCCTCACGGCGCGGTCGAGTTCCATCCGCATAATGTTAAGTTCGAAAAGGTTTGAGATTCTTCTCTTCCTTTCCGACTCGTTCTTTGCCTGCAGAACCCACGGCGTCTCCTGAAGCAGGAGCGATTTCAGTTCTTCGTTCTTTTCGAGATTTGAAAGAAGCGCCTCGGGCTGTGTGTTTCTCCACGTATCGAAAATCTCTTTTATCTTCGGGCTCGAGTTCACGATGTTTGTTGCTATGCTGTTCGCGTAAAGCCTGCTGAAGACCTGCTCGGCGCATTCATAGGGATACTCCATCAGATACGGCATCGCCTGTATCGCGTACCACGCCGGGTTTGAAGTGAACTCGAGCGTGAGTTTGTAATTCGTAAGAGTCGATGAAGTATTGTCCGTCAGTTTTGACATCGTGAAATTCTTTGTCTGACTTCCTCTTATGTACATCGGCATCGTTTCGGTTACGAGCATTCTGTTCGAAAGCACCGGAAGCACGTTGGATTCTCCGTCGGAGAAATTTTCAGCCTTGGCGAGAATCTTGTATTCAATCGCTTCGTAGCCGTACGGAACGGAAATTTCCCAACTGAGATTGACGCTCTGATTCTGCTTGACCTCGAAAGTTTTCTCTGAATTCTCATTCTTAAACTGTACGTCGGCAAGTTTGTTCGTCATCGCGTCCGTCAACTGCAGTTCAGCCGCGCCCGTCAAATCTTTCTGAGAGAGATTTGTTACCTTCGCGGTTATAACAACCTTGTCATCTTCTCTGAAGTATCTCGGAACGTTCGGAGTTATCATGAGTTCCTTTTGCGTTACGAGCTCCTTCGTCACCATCCCGAATCGTAAGTCTTTAGTATGCGCAAGTCCGAGCATTTTCCATTTTGTCAGCGCTTCCGGCATGCTGAAACTAATCGTTACGTCTCCGTTTTCGTTCGTCCTGAGGTCCGGGAGGAAGAACACCGTTTCTCTGAAATCTTTTCTTGCTGTTACATTCGAGAAATCGGTTCCACGTCTATTGTCACTGAGTTTGCCCGTCTCGTCCACCTCGCTAAAATCCTCCTGACCTTTATCGTCTTTCGATATATTCCCGTTTTTTTTCTTCGGCGATTCTTTTTTTATCGTCTCTGCTTCCGGCTGTTCAAGTGATTTTTCCTCAGTGACTAATCCGTTGAGTTTTACCTGATCCGAAATTCTTCCGCTTCTTAACGACAGTCCGTCATAATAATAACTGCTGTAAACAGGAGCGCCGAACCAGTTAAGGTAATCGTATGAAATTAAAGTGCCTTCGGAATACTTGTTCCATCCTTCCTGATATATCGAACTGACGCTTGTGTTGAAGCCGAATCCGCCTTCCCAGTACCTCTGGCCGTAGTTGTAACTTAGAATATTGAAATTCCAGTAATGCTGCTTTATGGCGTCGAGCGATGCGTCGTACATCGTCGCGAGCATCTCAGCCGCGACCTTATCGCCGGTCTTTCCCTTAATATTAATCTTCCACTCTTCCTTCTCGCCGGGTAGAAGTTTATCGCGGAATGTTTCAAATGATATGTCAAGCATCTTGTTCGTAAACGGTACGTTGACGCTTTCATTTCTGATTACAACCCTGTTGGAATTTATCATCGCCAGTGAATACGTGAAATTGCCGCGGAATGATTCCGTCACCGGAATCGTGAAGAACCTCTGGGAATTGTTGATGTTAATCCACTCACGTTTTATTACGTTGTCTTTGTGCATTACTTCGAAAAGAACTCTTGCGTTCGTTAGCCCTGTGCCGAAAATAAACTCGGCGTTCTCGCCCGGCTCGCAGGTGTTCTTCTTGACTATGTAATTGTCGAATGCCCTGTTCGGCAGTGTCGTTTCGCCCGTGCTGTATGCGTTGAAATAAATTTTTTCGGTGACCGTTTCCCCGTATTTGTCCTTCGCGGACATTTCAATTACGTATTTACCCTGATTCCATCCCCTCATCGCGCTCAGATCGAGTATCGAATCGGCGGACGTGTTGAACGTTGTTTCCAGTGCTTTTATTTCTCTTTCCCATTTGCTGTAATTCGCCTCGTCGTCGTACTGGTCGACCGGGAAATCACGGTAAAACTCATCGCGCGTGTATACGAACTTGTCGGGACGTGACCATAATCTGCTCCTGAAGACTTTGTCAGGCGCCTTCAGTTTGTAAATTGTAATCGTTCCTTCGGCGGGCTCCTTTTGCCCGTTGAGGTTGGTCGTTATAAGTTGAAATTTGTTCTCAAGATTCTTGTCGACGTTTGGATTGATGTCAACGTTCAGCAGTAAAGCGTTATAACCCGCTGATACATTCGTCACGGACGAATGAGTCTCACCGTTTATGTCCGTTATGTCTGCGATAACTTCAAAAGTAAAGTACGGTTTTATGTCCTTCGAAACGGACTCGTCGGGTATTGCTTTAAAGTTTATCTCGAACTCGCCGTTCACGTTTGTCTTTGAGGCTCCGTTTGTAACTTCGACCTCTTCTGATTTCATCGGCGTGTAATAGTAATAATAATACCAGTCATACCACCATCTCGGATAGTATGTTTTTCTCACGACCCTGTATTTTACTGCCGCGTTGTCAAGGTTCGCTCCCGAATAAGATTTCGCCAGACCCTTGACGTTTACCATCTCTCCTAATTTGTAACTGCCTTTTACAGGCTCGAACTTTACTTCGAACTTCGGTCTCTTGTAATCCTCGACTGAAAAATAAGAAGTGCCTCTGTTGTCGGAAGTCTGTATGTGCATCTGCCCGTTAAGCCCTGATGTCGGAGCGGTGAAGTTGCCGCTGATTGTGCCGAACTCGTTGCTCGTTAAAGTCTGCTCTGACACTTTCTGATAATTCACGTCGTAAAGTTGTACTGTGATTTTCGCGTCAGGATCTATTCTCTTCTCTTCCCCTGAATATTCAAGCACTATTCCCTTGAAATATATTGTCTGCCCCGGTCTGTAAATCGACCTATCTGTGAAAAAGTAAGTAAACGTATAGGGCGTTCTGTCCTTGTTTTCGGTGTACGTGCTCTGCCAGAAAGCATCCTGCATGTAACTGTATCCGTATCCGAAGCTAATGCCCCTCGTCAGGAGTGTCTGTCCCTCGTGATTGATTTCGAGGAAAAATCTTCTGTATTTATTTCCGTGGACTACCTTGAAATATCCGTCCTTGTCCGATGTGAGAGTCTCACCCTTGTAATATTCGTATTTCGATTTGTTGTAATTATATTCCTCGATGTAAACAGTCGCGTCGGCATCAACCAGAGGCGAGCCCGTTTCACGGTCAAGAAGATAAAATTCAATATCGCTGTTAAGTGAGTATTTCTTTATGTAGCCGATGCTGCTTACGTTAATCAGGCAGTAGGATACGGCGTTTTCACTGTATGATATGTTCTCGTCCGTGCCCGTCAAAAGTACGTAAAGCCCTTTCTCGAGGGCGGGAATCTTAACCTCTGCTTTGTGAGACTGGTAATCACCGTCGGTGGGCAGGTTTACGCTGAATGAACTTACTGCGTTCTTGCCCCTGAATTTCTCGATAAGGTCTTTCTGATATTTTGTGTAATTGTATGTCTTTGTCAGTTCGGCCTCGAGTTCTTTGATTTCGTCGTAACTCGTTTCTACTACCCTGTAATAAAGTTTGCTTATATTCTTGTATGTCGCAAGAGTCCTGAAAGGCTTGCCGGGAACGTTAAACGACTCGAGAGTAACCAACAGGGATTTTTCTTCGATTAAATTTATCAGCGACAGGCAGTTCCCCGTGCCTTCGGACTGCGGATAATTTTTCGTTGCCTGCAGGCAGATGTCGTAAGCGGTTTTCTTGTCAAACTTGTAATCCTCGGACAACTCAGGATTGTACTTGTTTCCGCGGTTGTAGTAAATCATAGCGATGTCATAATCAATGAAAGTCGAATTCGGATTCCCTGAATATCTTTCCTTCATGTTCTGAAGTGCCTGAAGATAGTATTTCTCTTTTTCGGGATTCGCCGAACTCAGGTTCACGAACTCGAGCCTTCGCAGGTCGGCGTTTATGAGAGCCCCGGGATCGGAATCATTAAGATGAAACCTGATAAGGTTCTTGAATATTGTTATTGTCTGATAATCAAATGAGAACACGTCGTTCGTGCTTATGTCAAGAGCAGCGAACTCTTTCGCGTCGCTGAAAAAGACAGGGTCGTTCACAATGAACTGTTCTGCGGGTTTCGTAACTCCTGCTTCCTTGTTAGTGAAGAAACTTAGAGCCTTGTCGGAGAGAAAATCATACAGCGTCGGTCTGTATTTCCTGCCGTTTGGTATTAATTTGTCGTAAGCATAATTGTTCAAAATATCGTTGAAATTTTCAACAGATATGCCTTGCAGAATTTCGGGCTCAGTGAGCGACGCGTTGTAATATTGTATCGACTTCTCTATGAACCTGCTTGCGTCCCAGGTCTTGATATCCTCAAGTTTATAATTCACGACCTTCGACCTGTTGAGAATGTTGTACCTGTTCTGCTGATAATATGTCCAGTACATGTCTGCGACAAGCGAACTCATAAATTGTTTTAAAGGCGATACCGCTTCCGCCTCCTCGGTAATCATCTTTGCGATGTTTTTCTCGAACGAATCCTCCTCATTATACTCGGTCAGTTTCACCCTGTAAATCACGGCTCTGATGTAGTTAACGGTATTATTTTCGCTCTTCGCTTTCGCGAAAATCTCATCGAGGACTTTCATTGCCGATTCCGGCAGTCCGTTGTTGTAAAGCGAATCCACCGCTTTCCAGCCGGATTCGTAATCATAAACCGCCGCGGATGACTTCATCGAAGTGAGCGATATTATCAACGCTATCACAAGTACGGCGGATAAAAACAATTTATGGTTTTTCATAGCATGCAAAGAATATGTTTGAGAAATTTTTTTCTTTTTATACTTAACGTATATGATATCTGTTCCCTAAAAGAAAAACACTATTGAAAATGAAGATAGATGAAACAATTATTATACTTATGTTATGCCTAATATAAAATACAAAAAACAATTTCCCTTAACGGGACTTTCCCGCATTCATAATCTTATTTGCTCAGTATCGGGTTCTCTGAATTTGTCCTACCCCTTATATGAAAGATATTTCCGAATAATTTTCGCTTGAGCGGGAACAAAACCGCGCATTTTAACATATAATAAATGTAACTTTAGTATTAAATTTAGTGTTTAAAGTAAGTTATCGTAGAATTATTTTACCAAATAGCCGAAGACAGATGAAGATATTATTTTGTATATCGCTTGCTTTAGCAGTGCTCTTGACGGACGGACTCTTTACCAGTAGTTCCGCTGTCGGCAATACGGGCTTTTCGCTGTACACAAAAAATAAATTCTTCGTAAAAACAAAGAAGGAAATCGGTGTCTCTGAGGCAACAGGAAAACTGCTGACGAAAACGGGCATTCCTTCAATTGACCTGCTGAATAAGAAATATAATGTATCGAAGATACAGCGCGTTTTTGAACTCAACAACGGGGACCCCGTTCTCTATGACGAACTCGGCTTGTCCCGCATTTACGTTTTTTACCTTGCAAGTGAAACAGGCAATATCGAACAGATAATAAGTGATTATTCCGATTGCGGCGATATAGAATTCGGAGAGCCGAACTATATAGGCCGATCGGCCGGAAGGAAAGAAACCGAGTATTTCCCGAACGATACCTATTTCTCCAAGCAATGGTACCTTAACAATCTCGGAAACATTAAACCAAGCAGCGGCGACGCCGCGAAAGTCGGCGAGGATATAAATATCATTAAAGCCTGGGACATCGAACAGGGAAGCGCTGATTTGATTATCGCGATTCTCGATTCAGGCGTGGAAGACAGCAGCCCCGACCTACGGGGAAGAATTTGGGTGAACAAGAAGGAAATTCCCGATAACGACATCGACGACGACGGCAACGGATACGTCGATGATTACAAGGGATGGGATTTTGCGTATGAAAGCAATAACACCCGCGACGGATTCGGACACGGTACGAACATCGCCAGCGTTATCGGCGCGAACGTGAACAATTCATACGGCTTCGCGGGAATCAACGGAAACAGCAAATTAATGATATGCAAGAACCTCAGCGACAACAACACGGGAGAATACGAGTGGTGGGCTAAATCTATTAAGTACGCCGTTGATAACGGCGCGAATATAATTAATATGAGCGAAGGCGGCGATGATTATTCTAAGGTTCTTAAATCCGCTGTCGATTACGCCGTTAAAAAAGGCGTCTTCGTCTCTGCCGCAATGATGAATAAAGGCGACGGCAAGAATTATTATCCCGCCGCGTACGATGGGGTGTTCGCTGTCGGAGCGACGGACTCGGATGGTAAAAGATGCAAAAGATTCTCCTGGGGTGGCGGCAGTTGCTACGGCCGGCACATCGCGGTGGTTGCTCCAGGCAATAAAATTTACGGTCTTGAATATTCGGACCCTTACGTTTTCGACACTTACTGGAGCGGAACGTCGCAATCAACCGCAATAGTTAGCGCGCTCGCTTCTCTTCTCCTTTCACAGGATAAAACGAGAACGCTTGATGAAATAAAAACTATAATCAAAGAAACTGCTCGGGACAGAATAGGCGACTCTTCGGAAGATAAACCCGGTTGGGATATGTATTACGGCTACGGAAGAGTCGATTGCTATCTCGCGCTGACGTATAATAATGAGAACATCCGCAATACTAAAAACAAGGACTCGGATAAAAAACCCGAACACAAAATAACCGATGAGCAGCAGGATGAAAGAGACGACGATACGGGCGCTAAAGCCGTGAAAGACCAGAAAAGAAAGGAATACGAATCGAATAATTCAAAAGATAAACCCGCCAGAAAAAAATGATTGATTTTGTGAAATTAAGCGGCAGCGGCATTAATAAAGTGTATTATCTGGATTCCGTTGACTCGACAAACAAATTCGCGAAACTGGAAACTAGCGATGACGATATTCTCATAGTCGCGGATTATCAGTCAAAAGGCAGGGGAAGATTCGAACGCGCCTGGCAGTCCGACAAAGGAAAGAACATAACAATTACACTCGTCAAGAAACTCGATATTTCAAAAATCCATCTCGTAAATTTTTATACGTCTTATGTTATACTCCGCGCTCTCAAGGAGATTACCGAAAGTTCGGCGTCGGGCTCCGAAGGACTGTTCAGGCTTAAATGGCCTAACGACGTGCTCCTTAATTCGAAAAAAATCGCGGGCGTCCTTACTGAACTCGTCAGCATCAACGACGTGCCGAAGAAATTCATAATCGGTATCGGCGTAAACGTTAACCAGAATCTGTTTCCCGATGACTTGAAGGAGAAAGCGACTTCCCTAAGCAAGTTCTTCGGCAAGGATTTCGAAATAAACGGCATCATCAACGCGATTATTAGAATCTTCTATGAAAACCTGATGCTGCTCTCGCAGGAGAGCATTCTTATGGAACTCTGGCGCCTGAATACTGACATATTCGGCAGGCAGGTAAGGTTCAGATTGGCGGATAACGGGGAAGAATTGTGCGGCGAAGTGGTCGAAGTATCCGACGACGGCGGAATTAAGATAAAAATATCCGATAATAGCAATTCAGAAAACATTTCCACATTTTATACCGGAGAAATCAGTTTCATTTATTAGTATTTTTCTTTAGATTTGTTATTAATTAGTAATCATAAAAGAAAAATACCTCATGTTATCAAATTTTGGGCAAGTGCTGATTTTTATGATTATCTCGATAGCCTTCATCGGCGTCGCTATCATAACAGCAAGGATTCTGGCCCCAAGGTTTCCATCCAAAGGAAAATATTCCACATACGAATGCGGCGAAGAAACGGTAGGTGATACCTGGATAAGGTTCAATTTCAGGTATTATGTTGTTGCGCTGATTTTTATAATTTTCGATGTCGAAATAGTGTTCTTGTTCCCTTGGGCAGTGGTCTTTAAGAGCCTGGGCGCGTTGGCATTCGTCGAAATGGCGGTTTTTCTGTTCATTCTGATTGTCGGGTTTATTTATGCCTACGCTAAAGGCGACCTGTACTGGGATAAACCGCAGCCTATCATTCCAAAATTAGAAAGACAAATATTCAAAAGCGAAGAATAACTCTATGGGAATTTTAAACAAGCTTGACAATTCGGTTGAGCAGTTCGAAAGTGGTAACATCATTATCACTTCTATGGATAAACTTTTAAACTGGAGCCGCCTGTCTTCTATGTGGCAGATGTTCTTCGGTCTCGCGTGCTGCGCCATCGAGATGATGGCTACTTCCGCTTCTCATTACGACCTCGACAGGTTCGGCATTATTCCAAGACCTTCACCGAGGCACGTTGATATCATTCTCATTTCGGGCACGGTCACGCTGAAGATGGCAACGAGAATCAAGAGACTTTATGATGAAATGCCCGCGCCGAAGTATATACTCTCGATGGGAAGTTGCGCGAACTGCGGAGGCCCTTACTGGGAGCACGGATACCACGTCCTGAAAGGAATCGACAGGATTATTCCCGTCGACGTTTACGTCCCGGGCTGTCCCCCGAGACCCGAAGCGCTTCTCGAAGGTCTTATCAAATTACAGGAAAGAATTAGAAACCAATCATTAGCAAAACACATTGCATAATATGGAAATTAACGAGATTTACAATAAACTGAAATCCGTGTTCGGCGAAGGGATAGGGGAGTTGAAAACTGACCTGCCCGTGAGACCGTTCTTTTTCGCGGATGCGTCGAAGATTGACGCCGTTGCATTGTTCCTCAGGGATGAGGAGTCTATGCAATTCGATAATCTTTCCTGCCTCAGCGGAGTGGATTACGACAAGGACAATCTTGCCGTTGTATATCATCTGTGTTCTTATGCTCTCGGCCATCAACTCGTTGTCAAATGCCTCGTTCCGAAGTCGGACCCGAAAATTAAATCCGTGTCGGATGTATGGGCGGCGGCGGAGTGGCACGAGCGCGAGGCATTCGACCTCGTAGGAATGATATTCGAAGGCAATCCCGACCTGAGAAGAATTCTCCTGCCCGAAGACTGGGAAGGACATCCGCTCAGAAAAGATTACAAAGTCCCCGAATTTTATAACGGGATGAAAATTCCATATTGATATAAATTTTTACCATAACAAAAATGGCAGAATTAAGAACTGAAGAAATGATTTTGAACATGGGTCCGCAGCACCCTTCTACACACGGTGTGCTCAGGCTCGTTCTTACCTTGAACGGTGAAATTGTGGAAGAAGTCAAGCCCGTCCTGGGCTATCTTCACAGGTGCTTTGAAAAACACGCCGAAGCTATGACTTATCCGCAGGTGATTCCGTATACCGATAGAATGGACTATCTGAACGCGATGAGCAATGAACTCGCGTATGTGCTTGCCGTCGAGAAACTGCTCGGAATAGAAGTTCCCGAGAGAGTTGAATACATTAGGGTGATTATGGCGGAATTACAGAGAATCGCTTCCCACCTCGTCGCAATCGGAACTTACGGTAACGACTCCGGTGCGATGACGCCGTTCCTGTACTGCTTCATGGACAGGGAAAAAGTTCTTGAATTGTTTGAAATTGTTTGCGGAGCGAGAATGCTCTATAATTATATCTGGGTCGGTGGTCTCTCACACGATATTACTCCCGAGTTCATAACCAAGACGAAGGAACTTGTCAAGTACCTCAGGCCGAGGATGAAAATGATTAATAACCTTCTTTCATACAATAAAATTTTCATCGAAAGAACGGCAAAAATCGGCATCCTTCCGCCCGAAGTCGCTATTAACGCGGGTGTGTCGGGTCCGACGCTTAGAGGCTCGGGTGTGAAATACGACCTCAGAAAATCAGACCCGTATTCGATTTACAATAAATTCGATTTCGATATCTGCGTCGGTACCGGCGAGCGCGGCGTCGTCGGCGATTGCTGGAACAGGTATATCGTGCGCGCTTATGAAATTGAGCAGTCGCTCAGAATAATAGAACAGGCTATCGATTCAATTCCCGAGGGCGACGTTCAATCGGCCGTGCCGAAACGCGTGAAACCCGTCGCGGGTGAATCTTACGTGAGAACTGAATCGCCCAAAGGCGAACTCGGATATTATATTATAAGCGACGGAAGCCTCAATCCTTACAGGGTGAAGGCAAGATCGCCGTCGTTCTGCAACATCAGCGTAATTAATCAGATTTCCAGAGGCCACATGATTGCCGATGTCGTGATGATTCTCGGCAGTTTCGATATCGTGCTCGGCTGCATTGACAGATAATAATAAATTTTAACTTATATAAATTGGGAAACATATTTACACAATGGTTCGGGGATAACTTGCTGACGTATATACTCATACCTGTCCCTATACTCATATATGTTCTCGTTTTTGCTTTGTATGCAGTTCTTGGGGAAAGAAAAGTTTCCGCCTGGATACAAAACCGCATAGGCCCTAACAGAACGGACAGGTTCGGTCTGCTTCAGACTATTCTCGACACTCTAAAGCTGATTCAAAAGGAGATTATAATTCCGAACCGCACGGATAAGTTGTTTTTCAGAATGGCGCCTTACATAGTGTTTACTTCCGTATTCCTCGGCTACGCCGTTCTGCCGTTCAGTTCCGTTTACATCGGAGTCGATATGAACCTTGGTCTTTTCTATTTCTTCGCGATTACGTCTCTCGGAGTGATAGGCGTGCTTATGGCAGGGTGGTCTTCGAATAACAAGTATTCGCTGTTCGGCGGAATGAGAACAGTCGCGCAGATAGTCAGTTACGAAATTCCTACGGCGCTCTCCGCGATAGTAGTCGTTATGCTCGCAGGCACGCTGAGCATGCAGAAACTGGCGGAATTGCAGGCGGGCGGTGTTTTTAACTGGTTTATATTCGGCGGTCCGGGTTCCGCAATTAAAATATTCCTGATTCCGATTATGGTTGTTTCGACCGTGATTCTGTTTATGTCAACTCTCGCTGAAACGAACAGGACTCCTTTCGACCTCACAGAAGCGGATTCGGAACTCGTTGCGGGAGTGCACGTCGATTATTCGGGTATGATGTTCGCGATGTTCTTCCTCGCGGAATACGCGCAAATGTTCGCAGTGTCAGGTGTCGTCACGACCCTGTTCCTCGGCGGCTGGCAGTCGCCCTTCGGCAATCTGATTCCGTTCCTGAACACTCCCGTATTTCAGGTGTTCTGGTTCCTCGCGAAGGGACTCTTCCTCGTCTTCGTGCAAATGTGGCTGAGATGGACTCTTCCGAGGGTGAGAATTGACCAGTTGATGACTATGTGCTGGAAATATTTGATTCCTATTACGCTCGTGAATTTGTTCCTTGTCGGACTTTATATTATTCTAACATAAAAGTTTAAAACTATTTTTAATGAAAGCATATTTTTCACATATCTATCAGGCGGTATCAACAATACTGATAGGGATGTCTATTACGGTCAGGTCGATATTCCGCAAAAGCGTTACTATTCAGTATCCCGAGCAGAGGCTGCAGTTGCCCGAACGCGAGCGGAACCGTCTGTTCGTCAATATGGAAGACTGTATCGGCTGCGACCAGTGCGCGAAAGCGTGCCCCGTTAGTTGCATTAACATCGAGACGGTAAAGGTCGTACCTGGAGACGTTGTCGGGAAAACAGGAGTCACTTCGCAGGGCAAGAAAAAAGCGCTTCACGTGACTAACTTCACGATTGATTTCGCTAAGTGCTGTTTCTGCCAGTTGTGCGTGTTCCCATGTCCGACCGAATGCATATATATGACGGATGTATTCGAATATTCGACTTATTCGAGAGCGGAATTGCTGTACCAGTTTTCGGACCTGACGCCCGAAGAAGCGGAGAAGAAGAAAAAGATGCTTGCGGATTTCAACGCTGAACAGGAAAAGAAAAAAGCCCTCGCGGCGCAGGAAGCGGCAAAAAAAGCCGCCGAGACAAAGCCCGCTGACGGCGAAACAAAAAAAGAATCAGATAATACTAAAGAGTCTTAATATGCCATATACAACAATACTTTTTTACGTCTTAGCATTAATAATTGTCGTGTCCGCGGTCATGGTCGTGTTCAATAAGAACGTCGTCCATTCCGCGTTCTCGCTCTTCTTCACGTTGTTCGCGATTTCGGGGATTTATGTGCTACTTAAAGCCGATTTCATAGCGCTCACTCAAATAATGGTCTATGTCGGCGGCATTTTGATTCTGCTGATTTTCGGCGTTATGATGACGACAAAAGTTACTAACGTCGAACTCAAGACTAAAAACCTCAACACGATTCCGTCTCTGGTCTTTTCGATCGGTATCGTTACTATACTTATTTTCGTAATATTCTCGACGAAATGGAATATTAGATCGGGCATCGAAAGCGAAGAAACAATTACACAGATTGGGATAATGCTGCTCTCGAAATACCTGCTGCCGTTCGAGATTGCCTCGATTGTGCTTCTCGTGGCTCTTATCGGTTCGGCTATGTTTGCAAGAAGAATAAAAGATTAAAAGTTTAATAATAATAAAATGGAAATTGGTTTAACTCATTATTTGGTTCTCGGCGCCGTTCTCTTCGGACTCGGATTGTTCGCGATGATATCCAGAAGAAACGCGATTCTCGTGCTGATGGGAATAGAACTCATTCTCAACGCCGCTAACATCAACCTCGTGGCGTTTTCGAGATACAACGGGCTCGGCGTTGACGGTCAGGTAGTCTCGATTTTCGTGATTATCCTCGCCGTTGCCGAAGCGGCTATCGCGCTCGGCATAGTATTAAACCTTTATAATAACTTCGCGACCGTCGATATCGACGAAGCGAACACTATGAAAGATTAAAATTATTATATAATGGAATTTGCATTACAAAAATTACCGGTCATAGTTCTTCTGATACCGATGTTCAGTTTCCTCGTGCTCGCTTTCTTTGGGAATAAAATTCCCCGCGGAGGAGACTGGCTCGCGACGACCTTGCTGTTCATTAACCTCGCGTTTTCGGGTTTTATACTCTTCGCTTTCGGTACCGCGGGCAGATACGAAATGAATGTCGAATGGATGGACCTCGGAGGCGCGATTCCCGGTGCCGCTAAGTTCCTCGCAGGCTTTCAGATTGACGCGCTGACCGCCGTCATGCTCGTTGTTGTGAACGCAATCAGCGCATTCGTGCACCTTTACTCGGTAAAGTATATGGAAGGCGACGCGAAGTATAAGAAGTATTTTTCGTACCTCGGACTGTTCACGTTCTCTATGCTCGGACTCGTGCTGACGAACAGCATTCTTCTTATGTATGTGTTCTGGGAACTCGTCGGTCTTTCGTCTTACCTGCTGATCGGTTTCTGGTATGAGAATAAAGCCCCGCAGGAAGCCGCGAAAAAGGCTTTCATCGTGAACAGAATCGGTGACTCGGGATTTCTTCTCGGCATACTGATAATATTTCTCACTATCGGCGCGTTCACTTTCACGGATATTTTCGCTGGAGTGCAAGCGGGAAAACTCACCGGCGGCACGCTTACCGCTGCGGGAATTCTTCTCTTCTGCGGTGCGGTCGGTAAATCGGCGCAGTTTCCCCTTCACGTGTGGCTGCCCGACGCTATGGAAGGCCCGACTCCCGTCTCGGCGTTAATCCACGCCGCCACGATGGTCGCCGCGGGCGTTTACCTCGTCGCGAGAATTTTTGTTATGCTTTCCGCCGACGCTCTTACGGTTATTACTTTCATCGGCGTTATCACGGCGTTCATATCCGCTACTATCGCCCTTACTCAAAACGATATTAAAAAAGTTCTCGCTTACTCTACGATAAGCCAGTTAGGATATATGATTATGGCTATCGGAGTGGGCGCTTATTCATACGGTTTCTTTCACCTGGTTACACACGCGTTCTTTAAAGCCTGCCTCTTCCTTACGGCAGGTTCGGTTATTGTCGGAATGCATCATGTTCAGGATATTAGGGAAATGGGCGGTCTTAGGAAAAAAATGCCCATAACTTTTTACACGTTCCTTATGGCGACGCTTGCAATATCAGGCGTGCCGCTGACTTCGGGATTCCTCAGCAAAGACGCCATTCTTGCCTCTACGCTCGCTTTTGCCGGAGTTAACGGCGGCATAACGATCATTGTTCCGATACTCGCTTTCGGCGTGGCGGGACTTACGGCGTTTTATATGTTCAGGCTTTTAATAATCACGTTCCTCGGCCAGCCGAAGAATCAGGAAAAGTTCGACCATTGCCACGAATCACCCGCGCAGATGACTATACCGCTCATATTTCTCGCGGTGCTGTCATTCTTCGCATTCTTCTCGCTTAATCCGTTCAGCGCGGATTCGGGATGGTTCCTGAATATGGTCAGTATGCCCGAATCTATACTCGCGGGCACGAAGGGTGCGATTTATCACATTCTTCCTCTCGAGGAATTTAAAGAGCATCTTCACCACGCTCATTATACCGCGATGATATTGTCGCTTGCTATATCGGGAATCGGAATCCTGACCGCGTTTGTCTTCTACTACTGGAAGAAGGTCAATGTCGATAAACTTGCTGAATCAATAAAGCCGCTGTATAATTTTTCCCTTAACAAATGGTACTTCGACGAACTGTATGATAAGACCGCGGTCGCTTTCACGATGGGCATTTCAAGACTCAGCGCCTGGATTGATAACAAGATTGTTGACGGAATCGTCAACGGCGCGGCTACCGTTACGAGAGGCTTTTCTAAATACACAGGACTCTTCGACAACATATTCGTTGACGGGCTTGTGAACCTTACAGGCGGTATCGTAGGCGCGTTCGGTCTTTTGTTCAGAAAATTCCAGACGGGGAAAATTCAGACTTATATCGCGTTTCTCGTGTTCGGAATTTTGATTCTGTATTTCGTTTTTAGAGTGTTCTGAAAAATATAAAGTTCTTTAATAATCAGCCGAAATGGCGGAACTGGTAGACGCACTGGACTCAAAATCCAGCGGGACTCAAATCCCGTGAGGGTTCGACTCCCTCTTTCGGCACGAATTACAATAAAAGTAATTAATAAATAAACTTATTTGAGATGATTGAATTTAAACTTCTTGGTATCGGGGTACTGTCCTGGATGGTATTTTTACCCGTATTAGGCATGATAGTTTTGCTTTTAATGCCCAAGAGTGCTGAGAAATACTTAAAGTACATAACCGTCGGATTCACTTCCGTGCTGGTCTTGCTCGCGATTGTTATGATGACGATTTATGACCCGTCGAAAGCAGGCATAAATTCGCTCGCGGGTTTTCAGTTCGTCGAGAAACTGAACTGGATTGATATTCCCGCTTACCTTTGGGACGGCAGGATTAAGATTGAGTATTTCCTCGGCGTTGACGGTATTTCCTTTCCAATGGTTCTTTTAACGGCATTGATTTCTTTTATAGGCGCTATCGCTTCGTTCAGCGTCAAGAGGAATGAAAAAGGTTACTATACTATGTACCTCTTCCTCGTCGCTGGAATGATGGGCGTGTTCGTCGCGCTGGATTTCTTCCTGTTCTTCGTGTTCTGGGAAATTATGCTTCTGCCGATGTACTTCTTGATCGGTATCTGGGGCGGAGAAAGAAGGGAATACGCGGCAATCAAGTTCTTCCTGTACACGTTCTTCGGTAGCGCGTTCATACTCGTTGTTATGATTGGTCTGTATTTCAGTTCTAAGGACCCCGAAACAGGACTGCACACGTTCAATATGCTTACTCTTATGGATCCGAGAACGCTTCCCGCGGATTCGTTGTTCGGTATGCTGAATGAAACATGGAGGCTGCTCGCTTTCGTCTCGCTTTTCATCGGATTCGCAATCAAGGTTCCTGCATTCCCGTTCCATACGTGGCTGCCCGACGCGCACGTCGAAGCGCCAACCGCGATTTCCGTTATTCTCGCGGGCGTTCTCCTGAAAATGGGTACTTACGGAATGCTCAGAATTTCCTGGTCGATATTTCCCGACGGCGCGAAATATTTTATGGTGCCCATAGCCATTATCGCCGCGATAAACATAATATACGGAGCCCTCTGCGCGATGGCTCAGAAAGACTTTAAGAAACTTATCGCGTATTCGTCGATTTCTCATATGGGTTACGTGATGCTCGGAATGGCGTCCCTTACCGCTATCGGTATAAGCGGCGCGGTGTTCCAGATGTTCAACCACGGAACAATCACTGCCGTTCTCTTCCTTTCAGTGGGCGTCATTTATGACAGAGCGCACACGAGAGGTCTGAACGATTTCGGCGGCCTTGCCAACAAGATGCCTAAGTACTTCGCGGTTCTGATTGTCGCTTTCTTCGCGTCAATCGGTCTGCCTGGTCTTAGCGCGTTTATCAGTGAAACGTTCATTTTCATCGGCGGCTTTACGAATCACTTCATCAGAGTTGTAGCAATCATCTCAATGCTCGGTATAATATTAAATGCCGCATACATTCTCTGGACGATTCAAAGGCTGTTCTTCGGAACTCTGCCCGAAAAATGGAACGGGCTCACGGATATTAGCGCGAGGGAATTAATAAGCACGATTCCTCTGCTGGTTATCGTAGTCGTGCTCGGTATATTCCCGTCGTATATGCTCGACCTGATGAAGTCGTCGGTCAATTTGCTGGTTAACTTTATTTGGGGTATAAATTAAAAATTAAATTATACTTAAGTGTTAGAACAAACATTAAATAGTTTAAGCGGCTTTCTTCCAGAAACGGCTCTGATTGTTTCAATGATCGTCTGCATTATTCTCGACCTTATATTGAGAAAAAAGTCCGCTGTCGTTTCCGTTGCGGGAATTATTGGAATCGCTGTGAGCGGTTATTTCGCCTGGCTTCAACTCGGCGCGAAGAGCATTCTCTTCTCGGGAATGGTCGTCGTTGACCCTTACTCCGTTTTCTTTAAATTGCTCATAGGCCTCTCGACAATATTCGTAATCATATTCGCGATGTTCTCCAAGGAAATGAAGGAATCTACTCACAAGAACGAATACGTGTACCTTATGACGGCTATGACGCTCGGCGCTTATCTAATGGCGTCTTCGGTCAATATGCTTATGATGTATCTCTCGCTTGAAACCGTGAGCTTGTCTTCATATGTTCTCGCGGGTTATACGAAAAAGATAAAACGCTCTTCCGAGTCCGCGATGAAATATATAATCTACGGAGCCGCGTCCTCGGGCATAATGATTTACGGTATCAGCCTCTTGTACGGATTCACGGGAACTCTTAACATTTACGAAACAAGCATATTTTTATCGAGATTGAATCCTGCGTCGAATCCGGTTCTCATTATCAGCCTGATTATGATTCTCGCGGGCTTCGGTTACAAGATTTCTTCGGTGCCGTTCCACTTCTGGACCCCGATGTTTACGAAGGCGCTCCGATTCCCGTCACGGCGTTTCTTGCCGTTACGTCTTCGGCAGCAGGTTTCTCGGTCCTGATAAGGTTCATAACTAATTCTTTCCTCGCGGGAAACCTCGTCCAGAACGGACAGTACGTTGTAATCCCGGGCGTTAACTGGAAAGAAATAATGATTGTCCTTTCAGTCGCCTCGATGATACTCGGTAACTTCACTGCCGTATGGCAGTCGAGCGTAAAGAGAATGCTCGCGTATTCTTCTATCGCTCAGGGCGGTTATATAATGCTCGGTCTTACAGTCGCGAACCAGCAGGGCGTCGCGGCAATGCTGATTTACCTTATGGCTTATCTCTTTATGAATCTCGGCGCTTTCTTCGTGCTTATATTAATAGCAAACAAACTCGACACGGACGAACTTATCGGTATGAAAGGGCTGGGCTATAAAGCCCCCGTTATCTGCGTCGGTATGGGAGTGTTTATGTTCGCGCTTTCGGGCGTCCCGACTACGGCGGGTTTCGTCGGAAAGTTCTATCTGTTCACGGCGCTTATTGAATCAAAACTCGTATGGCTCGCGCTTGTCGGTCTTATGAACGCAGTCGTGTCGCTTTTCTTCTACATCAAGGTGCTGAAGTATATGTTCCTTATGAAGCCCGAAGAGGGGAATACACAGAAACTGAAATTCGGCGCGGGCGCTTACATCGTTATGTTTGCTCTCGTTATCCCGACAATGGTGTTCGGTATTTATTTCACTCCGCTCGTTAGACTTGCGGAATATTCTATATCAATGTTCGGCTTCAGATAATATTTTATCAACTAAATGATTGTCATCCCGGCGAAGGTCGGGATCCGTTTTCTGGTTACCAAGCCCCTGCTTGGTAACCTTTTTATTATATGTTTGTCATCCCGGCACTCGCGAAGCAGAAGTGCGAAGCACCAGGGATCCATTCTACGCTTGTCATCCGGCACTCGCGAAGCAGAAGTGCGAAGCACCCGGGATCCATTCTACTGGTTACCAAGCTCTTGCTTGGTAACGCAAATACCAAAGACCCATTACAAAAAATTGCATTTCTAATTATTCAATTTTCCCTAAATTTAAAATTTACAATTTAAAATTTAAAATTTGAAAGAACATGCCCGAAAAATGTTTTTACGACATATCAAACGTGAAGAAACAGGACATGGATGAATATCCCGAATTCTTCGCGCGTTTCTATGATGTGATTTACAAAGAAATTCGAGAAGGCACGGACACTGAATTCTACCTTAACAAAATCCTCGGATGCAAGGGAAGAATACTCGAAGTAGGTACAGGAACCGGGCGGTTCTTCATTGAAGCGCTCGAAAAGGGAGCCGACATCTACGGCATCGACGTCAGCAAGTCTATGATTGACGTGCTCCGCTCGAAAATTCCCGAAAAGCATCACAACAGGGTCTTCGTGAAGGACATACGCGATATGAATCTCGGAATGAAATTCGACCTCATTGTTGCTCCTTTCCGCGTGTTCCAGCACATTGCCGATACTGATGACCAGATTGCCGCGCTCAACAATATCCGCAAACATCTTAACAATGACTGTGAATTCATCTTCGACGTTTTTGTCCCGAACCTGAACATTCTGCTGAATGAAACTCTGCGCGCCCCCGTCTTCGAAGGCGAATACGAGAAAGGCAGGAAAATCGAAGTGTTCGTTTCCTCAAAAACCGATATAATAAATCAGATGATGAACGTAATATGGACTCTCGAATGGGATGAAAACGGAACAAAGACCATCAGGGAATGGAACACTAACATTAGATATTTCTTCAGGTACGAACTTGAAAATCTCATGCGGCTGTCGAAACTCCGTCTCGTTAAAATGCACGGCGATTTTAATGAGGGACCTTTGAACAACGACTCTCAGGACTTCGTCCTTATTTGCAAGAACGACCCCCTGAAAACTTAAAACTGTAATTTTGCACTTTCAATTATAAATTTTACACTAAATTGCAACTTTTATACACGAAATTGCGTAATCCCTATAAAGGGTTCTTAATTAAATTTCACGGCTATGAAACATTTAGATAAAATGAAATCTTCGCTCATAATAGCCCTCGTTGCCGGGTTCATTTATTACGCGTTTTCCGACTTCGACACGATAAAGAAAATTCCTTATCTGGCGTATGAAACGTTCAAATCCGCTATCGAGACGGGCGAAACCACCGAAGAATCAAGCCCAACTGTCACCGAAAAGAAGAATACCGACTTCGCTTTGAAAGAAGTATCTGAAAATACCGAGGCGCCGGCGGTTCCCGAAGAATCATCGCTGCGCGACGTTATTTTCTCTTACCTCCCTGATTTTTCAAAATACATTCAGGTGCCGGATTTCGGCGGCTCGACCGCTTACGCTTACAGCCATAGGATTCCGAAAGAGCGTATGAGCGATTTCGGGTTCAACTCCGACTTCGGTCCTTCGATGGTAAGGGTGTCCGATTATGGCGATTATTATCCCTTCGACTCCAACGAAGTGATTGTTAAACTCAAAATCAAAAGCCTCGATTCGCTGAACATTTACCTCGACGAATCGATGTTGAAACTCAACGAAGCGCTTTCAAAACTCGACGAGCAGTTGATGAGCGAAGAGTTTCTAAAAGCCCTTCCGCATTTCGACAGCAATCAGTTCAAGGTAGAAGTTGATATCGACGGCGACGAACTGCGCAGGGAAATCGAAGAATCGATGGAAGATTACCGCGAGGGAATGAAAGACTACAAAGACGAAATGAAAAACTTCAAGTTCGAATTCAGGAACCAGATGGATGAACTCAAAGACCTGAAACTCGATACTGTCAGGTTTAAATTCGATATGGAAGAGTTCAAGGACTCGATGCAGGAATTCGAGGAAAACATGAAAGAATACAAGGAGAATATGAAGGAATACCAGGAAAATATGCAGGAATTCAAGGAAAATATGAAAGAACTCAAGGAGAAAATGAAAGACATCGAGAAATCCAAGATGAAAAAAATCGAAAAACAGATAGAAGTTTACGAAAGTTAGCAAGACAGGGAAACCCTAAGGAGAGCAGGTAATTAGCAGTGGGTTACCAAAACCGTAAAGGCGGACATTAGAAAAACAACGAATAGGTACCTTTTCCATAGCATGGTGAAGCCCCGCAAGGGGCTTCATTTTTTTATGCATCAAGATTTTCCACATTTCTGATACTTAAATATAAGTTCTCTCTGGTTCGGAAATATTCTCCTGAAACCGCGGCGGTATTGTCCCGTGTTTCCGGTGTTGAGGGTTTTATGCGCTGCTAATTATTTCCGTCAGTCAGCAAATCACTTCGGGCAGAGATTCTATGTCGAAGAGCCTGCGCTAAAATCCGCGGGCATAACGATTGAATTATAATTTTCCGATGGTTGTTATATATCCGTACATATATTTTTGTTCCTAAATTATCATATTTGCAATTTAAAAAAAATAATATAAATTCTTTTAAACCCGTAATTCTCGTTTGCAGTGAATCAAATACTTTTGTATGAACGCAAAGCCTGAATCAAATCGCGGAAATCATAAGGTTTTAAACAAAAGAATAAATATCGCTATTACTGTTTTTGTTTTCTTATGTCTAATAGCAATATTCTTCAGTTATTACGTTGAGTTCCGGAAAGAAAAATTGAATGAAATTCAGTCAAACCTGAAATCTATCGCCGAACTGAAAGCGAATAATCTTCAAAACTGGCGGATGGAGAGAATCGGCGACGGAAGCGTACTTGGTCAAAGTCCGATTATCGCGCGAGCGCTTGAAAATATTTCGAAGGGAAGTTTGACTCAAAACGGGAAAAATGAATTGAAAGACGTTTTTACAATTTTCAAGAATGCATATCATTATACAGCCATAAAGTTAATTGATATTAACGGCAACCTCATCGTTTCTGACAGTCTCGATATACCTACAAGTAAATCTGTAAAAGAATTGCTTCCCGATGCAATGAAAAGCCGGGAAATTATGCTCACCGGCCTGCATAAAAATGAGGGAGGGAATGCATACACGGGTACAAATCTTGACGTAATCGTTCCTCTTGTTTCGCCGGACGGCGGTGATGTCAGGTTCGCGTTGATTCTTGAGGTCTCTCCGTCAACTTTTATTTTCCCTCTGATTCAGAACCGGACCTCGGATTCGGAAACCGCTGAAACGCTCATAATCAGGGACGATGGAAAAGGAAATGCTTTGTTCCTGAACGATTTGAGACACGTGAAAGACGCTTCTCTGAATCTTGTCATTCCAAAAGAAAATGAAAATGTGCTCGCGATTATGGCGCTTAAAGGGCGCACCGGCTTTGCCGAGGGTTTGGATTACAGGAATGAAGAAGTTATCGGTTATATTCTGCCTGTAAAGGATACGAAATGGTTTATGATTGCCAAGATAGACGAAAGAGAAGCGTTCAGCGAAATAAGGAGAATCACGGTCTGGTTTTTCGGGATACTCGCGCTCCTGATAATAATTTTCATTTATGTAGTGACCTATAGCGTTAAGAACCTGCGTATGGAGCATTATCGTAAACTCTACGAACTCGAAACCGAAAAAAAGCAACTGCTTGACAATTACCGCTTTCTCATTAAAAAAGCGAATGACGCGATTATTATTTCGGGCGAAGGCGGGAAAATTATCGAAGTGAACAGCAGGGCGTCTGAATTATACGGCTTTCCCGAGGATGAAATGGCCGGACTCAACGTCCGCGACCTTTATCACGAATCTAACGCGGGCGAACTGAAGGAGTTCGTAGAGAATATTCAAAGTGACAAGGGGCATATAGTCGAATTGTGCGGAAAGAAAAAGGAAGGCACGATTTTTCCTTTAGAGATAAGCACGCGTCTCGTTTACATCGACGGCAAACCTTTTTACCAGTCCATAATTCGCGACATAACCGAAAGGAAAAAAGCCCAGGACGCGCTGAAGAAAAGCGAGGAAAGATTCTCGAGGGCTTTTATGAACAGTCCCGCGTTCAATGTCCTCGTGGATTTGGATGATTTCAGGATTATTGAATGCAACGACGCGTTCAGCGTCGTGTATGGATTCAGCAGGGAAGAAGCGATTGGAAAAAGTGTGACGGAACTCGGAATTTATTCGGAGGATGCTTACAGAAAAATTGTCAGTGATGTTAAAAGTAAGCGTTCGGTTAAAAACAACGAACAGGTAATTAAGTCGAAATCCGGTGAGAGCAAGATTATACTCGCGTCGAGGGAAATTATTATTATCGGAGGCAAGGAATATCTGTACGTGATAGGCGTGGATATAACCGAGACGAGGAAAGCGCAGGATGCGATAAAAGAGAGCGAAGATAAGTTTAAGTATGTTTTCGAGTCGGCTAACGTGGGCAAATCCATAACTTACCTCACGGGCGAAATACACGTCAACAGGGCTTTCTGTAAGATGCTCGGTTACGGGGAAGGCGAACTCGAAAACCGCAAGTGGCAGGAGATTACTCCCGAAGAGGATATAGCGCCGACAGAAATGTATATCAGAAAACTGTTAAGCGGCGAAGAAAAATCCGTTCGCTTCACGAAAAGATATATCCACAAGAACGGCTCGCATATTTGGGGTGGCGTGAGCGCGATTGTAAGGTGCGACGATAATAATAAACCGATGTATTTCATCGTCACGATAAACGACATTACGGAAAAAGTTGTCGCCGAAGAAGCCCTGAAACAAAGCGAAGAAAGATTTTCGATTGCGTTCAACAACAATCCCGCCTGGCTTACAATCGTTGACCTCGAAACTCAAAAGATGGTTGAGGTAAATGATGCCTGGTGCGAAACCTTTGGTCACAGCCACGAGGAAGCGTTGAATAAAACTCCCGTCGAACTGGGAATATACACCGATGAAGTGTTCGGGAAAATTATCGAAAACCTTATAAGAGAACGAAAAATAAAAAATGATGAAACGGTTGTAACAACAAAAGAAGGAGAAAAGAGAACCCTTCTGGTTTCAAGAGAAATTATTCACATTCAGGGCAAGCCGTTCCTGCTCGCTATGGGTCTTGATATTACCGAAAGAAAGAGGGCGGAAGAGGAACTGAAGAAAAGCGAAATTCTCTACAGGACGACGCTTTACAGCATCGGAGACGGCGTTATAACGGCAGACAATAAAGGACGCGTGCAAAGAATGAATGAGATTGCCGAGGGGCTTACGGGATGGAAAGAATCCGAAGCCGCGGGAAGAAAACTCGATGAGGTGTTCCGCATTATAAACGAGGACACGCAGTTGAAAGTAGACGACCCCGTCGTGAAGGTGCTGAAAGACGGTTTGATTGTCGGACTCGCGAATCATACTCTCCTTATTTCAAAAGACGGCAGGGAAACTCCTATCGCGGACAGCGGCGCTCCGATTAAGAACGAAGCGGGTGAAATTATCGGCGTCGTCCTCGTTTTCCGCGACCAGACAGTTGAAAGAGCTAGAGAAGACGTGCTCAGGAAAAGCGAGGAGAAGTTCAGGCTGTTCTTTATGAACGCGCTTGAGGGAATTGCCATTCACAAATTGATTTATGACGGCGGCGGAATAGCCGTGAATTATAAAATTGTAGACGTTAATCCGAAATATACTGAAATACTCGGATTGAGCAGGGAAGACGCGCTTTCCAAAAGCGTTACTGAACTGTATAACAGCAAAGAGCCGCCATTCCTGAATCTTTACGCGGAAGTCGCGGAAACGGGAATACCGAAATCTTTCGACTCTTATGTCGCCTCTCTGGACAGGTATTTTGTAATATCCGTTTTCCCGATTCAGAAAGGCTCGTTCGCAACCGTGTTCAGCGATATTACCGAACAGAAGAAAGCGACCGACTTGATTAAACTTAGCGAGGAACGCTATCGGAGAATTTCCAGCACGATTTCCGATGTCGCTTATTCCTGCCTGCTGAGTCAGTCAGGCGTTTTTGAACTCGACTGGATGACGGGCGGCGCGGAGCAGCTTACGGGATATACTATTGAAGAAATTAAAGAAAGAAAATGCTGGAGGTTCCTTGTTTTTGATGAGGACAGCGAATTGTTTGTTAAAAATGTTATCGACCTGAAAGCGGGAGAGTCAGGCAGAGCCGAATTCAGGATTCAGAGAAAAAACGGAGAAATTGTATGGATACAATCTTATGCGGAATGCATACCCGAATCCGACGGGAGTAGAAGGGTTTATGGGGGCATACTCGATATATCCGATAGAAAAATTGCTGAAGAAGCCGTGAAAGAAACCGAACAGATGTTTTCAAAAGCCTTCAGAAACAGCCCTAACGCGATGCTGATTACTTCCGCTGAAGACGGTAAAATCGTTGACGCGAATGAGGTTTTCCTGCAGGATACGGGGTTCACAAGGGATGAGGTCATAGAAAGAACAACGAAAGATTTGAAACTGTTTTATTTCAGAAATGAAAGAGACGAAATCATTAAAGAAGTAAAGGAAAAAGGTTCCGTCCAAAACAAAAACATGCTTTTCGCCACAAAACATGGTAAGAGCGTGGACGGCCTGCTGTCGGCGAGTTTGATTAACCTCCGCGGAAAGCCCTATTTCCTTGCGACTATTGTTAACCTGACCGAAATAAAAAAAGCGGCGGACCTCCTTAAAAAGAGCGAGGAAAAATTCAGGAGGCTGCACGAGTCTATAACAGACGCTGTAGTGTTGACGGATATTGAAGGTCGTGTCGTCGAATGCAATAATTCGTATTCGGAAATGCTCGGTTACTCCGAAGAGGAATTGAAGAATTTAAATTACAAGAACCTGACTCCGGAGAAGTGGCACGATATGGAGAAAAAAATTATTGACAACTCGATAACTTCCGGAGGCAAATCGGAAGTATATCAAAAAGAGTACATCAGGAAAGACGGAACGGTATTCCCCGTCGAACTTAGAACATACATTATACGCGATGACGACGGTAATCCTTCCGGTATGTGGGGCGTTATAAGGGATATTACACAAAGGAAGCAGACTGAAGAGGCTTTGATTAAGGCGAAGGAAAAAGCCGAGGAAATGAACAAACTTAAATCCAACTTCCTCGCGAATATGAGTCACGAACTTAGAACGCCTATGACCGGTATTCTCGGATTTTCGGAAATCCTCGCTGAAGAACTTCTGGATGAGAACGAAAGACAAATGGCGCAGGTCATTCATACAGGCGGAAAGAGGCTGATGAATACTTTAAACCTGATACTGAATCTTTCAAAACTCGAATCCGAATCCGTTACGATAAATCCGGAGATTGTTAACCTTTCGGAGTTGTCCGCGGTGACGCTGAAGATGTTCGAAGTGCTTGCAAAGAATAAGGATTTGGAATTAATATTCGAAGCGGATGAGGATGTTTACTCCGAACTCGACGAACAGTTTACAATTCAGGTCCTTTCGAATCTCGTGCAGAATGCGATTACGTACACTAACTCGGGATTTGTGAAAGTTCACGTCGGAAGCGAAAAAGAGGGGATGGATGAATTCGCTGTCCTGAAAGTCACTGATACGGGAATCGGCATCAGAAAAGAATACCAGCAGGTTATATTCGAACCGTTCAGGCAGGTAAGCGAAGGATTTAGCAGAACATACGAAGGTACCGGCCTCGGGCTCACTATTACAAAAAAATACGTGGAACTGATGAATGGTACGATATCTGTAAGCAGCGAACTCGGTGAGGGTACCGTGTTTACAGTTAAGTTCCCGCGATATCTCAACGCGGGTGAAACGGTATATGAAAGTGACGAAATCTCCAAAGATGAAATTCCCGCGCTTGATGGAATAGATAGTAAAGAGATACTTGTCGTAGAAGATGACGAGAACAGCGCCAGAGCCGTTACATTAGCGCTCGAAAAAATTGCACGCGTGTCTGTGGTCGAAAGCGGCGAAGAAGCCCTTAAACTGGCTGCTAATAATAGATACAACCTCGTTATTATGGATATCGGGCTTCCGGGTATTAGCGGCATTGATACCGTCAGGGAAATTAAAAAAATGAAAGGCTATCAGAATATTCCGATTGTCGCCGTTACTGCTTACGCGATGGCGGGCGACAGGGAAACCTTTTTGTCCGGAGGATGCTCGCATTACGTCTCGAAGCCTTTTATCATAAGCGATTTCAGGGAATTGATTTCGGGGATTCTGATTCAGGAAAACTGATGTTGACTTCCGCCTGTGAACCCTGAAACGCAATGAAAGGATTTTTCCGCTTCGGATTAATTTTATACTGAGTATTTTTGGTCTTCGTTATCGGATTAAGTTAAGTGTTTTAATCCGGAAGAAATTTTAAATGTTGACGAAATATTATTTTTGCTTCGATGAGCAGGTATCAACTCTTTAAAAAAATATTACCCGGTCTTCTCCCCCTGATAATCTTTATTCTTGTGGACGAGTTTTACGGAACGTCCGCAGGTCTGATTGTAGCCGTTTGCTTCGGTATCGCCCAGCTGATTTATTCTTATTTAAGGGAGAAGGTCCTCGACAGGTTCACGATGTACGATACTCTTCTAATAGTTGCCCTCGGCATTGTATCCTACGCCCTCGATAATGACATATTTTTTAAATTGAAACCCGCTCTCGTTGGCGCTATACTCTGCGTTATGCTCGGAATATCCGCTTTCACTAAAGTGAACATACTCGCTTTAATGTCTAAACGCTATCTTGAGGGAATCGAACTCAAAGAAGAACAGGAGAAACAATTCAAGCGAAGCCTTCGCGCGCTTTTCGTAATTTTTTCGTTCCATACATTGCTGGTCCTCTATTCCGCGTTCTTCATGTCGAAAGAAGCGTGGGCGTTCATAAGCACTGTCTTATTCTATATCCTGTTCGGCGCGTACTTTATATATGAGTTGTTTAAAACATGGCTGCGGAACAGAAAATATAAAAGCGAAGAGTGGCTTCCTCTCGTTGACGGGAATGGAAATATCACCGGGAAAGCGCCGCGCTCTGTCGTACATGCGGATAAAAACCTTCTGCATCCCGTCGTCCATCTTCAGGTTGTTAACAGCAAGAAACAACTGTATCTTCAGAAACGCCCGATGTCTAAACTCTCTCAGCCTGGTAAGTGGGACGCCTCCGTTACAGGTCACGTAGCGGTAAACGAAAACTTTGAGTCCGCGCTGAAACGGGAAGCGAAAGAGGAAATCGGACTCGAGAATTTTAATCCCGTTCCTGTTAGCTGTTACATTCTTAAAACTGAAAATGAATCGGAATTGGTGTTCCTTTCCTTCGCGAAATACGACGGCGAGATTGGGTTCAATCCGGACGAGGTTGACGACGGCAGATTCTGGAATCTCTCGGAAATAAACAACAACATTAAAAGCGGTATCTTTACTCCCGGATTCATAACGAATCTACAGTTACTAAAGAAGAACTCTCTGATTTAAAAAAGAAAATTTTCCTTACCAATATTTCTTGCAAGGATTACTGCGGCCTGCGTGTTCAATCCTTAATTTAAAATTTAAAATTTAAAATTAAAACCGGGCGTGTGCATTCCTTAATTTAAAATTTACAATTTAAAATTGAGAAAACCCGTTTCGAAGAAACCGGGTTTTTGTGGAGCTGGATAGGGACTTGAACCCCGACCTGTCTCGATACATCGGGACTGCTCATTCCTTAAAACAAAAACTGTCTCTTGTAAGGCCGGAATTTGGAGCCGATAGGTGTATTCTTTAATTTAAAATTTAAAATTTACAATTTTAAATTAAAAAAACCCGTTTCGAAGAAACCGGGTTTTTGTGGAGCTGGCAGAGGGACTTGAACCCCCGACCTGCTGATTACAAATCAGCTGCTCTACCAGCTGAGCTATGCCAGCAATAAGTAACTACAAAAATATGCAATTCTATAATTTTATTCAACCTTATTATTGCCGGCACAGAACGTTATTGCTCGTTCTTTTTCTTCCTTATTTTCTTGGTTTTTGTCTCTTTTTTCGTCGTGTTCTCTTTCTTTGTAGTCGTCTCTTTTTTCGTCGTTTTTGAATCGTCGTATAGTTTAAGAGTCTGGCCGACCATTATTGTCCCGTCCGCATCAAGGTCGTTCCACTTTATAAGTTGCTTCGTCGTCAGGCCGTTTTCTTCCGCAATCTCAGAAAGCATATCGCCTTTCTTAACCTTGTACGTCTTGTTCTTTGTGGATTTATCGGTTGTAGTCTTATTGGTTTTCTGCGGTTTTGAAACAACAAGTTCCTGTCCCGGTACAATCACGTCCTTTTCAAGGTCGTTCCATTCCCTTATGTCCTCAAGTGTAATGTCGTACTTTTCCGCTATCAATGTAAGGTTTTCGCCTTCTTTTACTTTGTGCAACTTCGCCTTCTTGTTGCTCGTGTTCGTTTTCTCTTTCGTCTTTTTCGGCTCAATAACCGTTAACTTCTGCCCGACTATTATTTTATCGCTTTCGAGGTCGTTCCATTCTTTCAAATCTTCTACGGTCACGCCGTAATCTTCGGCAATCGTCGATAACATGTCGCCTTCCTCGACTACGTGAACCGTCTTGTTCTTCGACGTGTTTTCTTTCTTTTCACTGACCTTCTTGTCAGAATAAATCACAAGTTTCTGACCGGCGATAATTTTATCACCTGTAATGTTGTTCCATTCCCGCAAGTCTGCTGTCCTGACTCCGTATTTTTCCGCAATAGTGCTCAGGTAATCGCCCTCTTTCACTACGTAAACCTGCTCTTTCCCTTCGCCGCTCTTCTTCTTTGTTACCTGCTTTTCCCCTGAATCGTTGTTTTTCTTGTTGTTTTCTTTCTTCTCGGTTTTATCCTTGCTGTCGCTTCCGTTGTTCTTCTTGCCGTAATCTTTACGAACGCCTACTTCCTTTTCTTCATTGTTGTTGCCCTGTACTTCAGTGTCCTTTTTTTCCTCTTCCTTTATTCCGTAAAATTGCTTGTACTGCTTGTCCGTAAAGTAAATTGACAATACCTGATTCGGTTTCGGCGAATTGCCCCAGGCTATGTTGTTCCAGTATCTTATGTCTGATTCTCTTACCTTGAATGTATCCGCGACACCTGCGAGATTTCTGTAGCCCGTGTATATATAGTCAAGTTTTTGTTTGTTGTGTGTAGTGACGACGTATTTCTGGTCGCCCGGGTTATAATTGTTTACTTCGTATGTCGTTACGGATACAACCGTGGAATAGTACGATTCGCTCTCGTTGCCCGCGAATTCAGGATCTACGGACCCGTTGTTACTATAATCTGATGATTTCCTGTAATTGCTTATAAATGTTTTGTAAGTGCCTTGAGGAACTCTCAACTGATAGGGCACGTCGTATTTTGGCACCACGTCGCTTGTAAGTTCCGAATTCAGTTCGCGTATGGTCTCAATATCCGATTCCGAAAACTCCGCAACCTTGTCAAGCGAAAGTTCTCCCGATATGTTCACCCTGTCAAATGTTATCGGCTTTCCGAATTCAACATCCTTAAATCCGTAAGTTGAGGGATCCCTGAATATGAACGACAAGGCAAGTATCGACGGAACATAATTCTTCGTCTCGCCGGGAAGTGAACTTCTAATATCCCAAAAATCCTTGGAGCCTGTCTTATTAATCGCGTTTGTTACCCTGCCGGGACCCGCGTTGTATGCCGCCCACGCGAGATACCAGTCTCCGAATGACCTGTACAGGTCCTTTAAATGTCTTGCCGCGGCATCAGTTGATTTCTCTATATCGCGCCTGTCGTCCCTGTAACTGTCCTGATAAAGACCGTACATTTTCCCAGTCGAAGGCATGAACTGCCATAAACCAACTGCTCCCGCTCGCGACACAATCGTCGGATTTAAGCCCGATTCCTGAACTGACAGATATATCATCTCTTCAGGCGTGTTGTGGTATCTAAGGATTTTTCTCATAAGAGAGAAATATTTCCCCGACCTATATAAAGTCTTATCTATGAATGATTTGCCCCTGTCTGTTTTTGAAAAGAAATCGATATATTCCTCTACCGCGCTGTTCTTTATCAGTGGCACGTCGCTGCCGTCGGGAAGCGGCTCAACATCGTTGGTCACCCCCGAACTCAGGTTAATCACGTCGTACGCTATCCCGTATTTCTTCGCAAATTTGAACACGAGGCTGTTCTCCGGTATGTTTGTCTGCGTGTATAGATAATCCTGTGATATGCTCTTTGCGAGACTTACAAAATCGTTTTTCCAGGTTGTATTGCTGGAATCCTCAATGGTTCTCGCGTTGACTTTCTTTAATGTTTTTAGAGCATCCTCGAATGTCGATTTTGCCTTTTCGGATTGCTTCTGGTTGTAATCTATCGCGCTCTTGTATTCCGAAAAAGCCTTATCAATTATCTTGTATACCGCCAGCGAGTCCTTCGTCCTCTTAACCTGCGGATCTTCAGGTACTGAACCCGAACAACCGCTGAAATAGACAATCGTCACCGCCAGTATAGAATAGAATAAATAATAAAAAAACTTCTTACCTGCCATGTAGGTGTATAAAAAAGTTTTTTCCATACTGTTTTTTTAGTTTTATGCGGAAATATATGCGATTACGAAAAGAAATTCAAGTTAAAAGTTAAGGAAAGCGGATAACTATTATAAAAATAATATAGTTATCCCATTGTTACTATCAGAATAAAGATACGAATTTGCCGAAAATTGTTATAAATACAAAACGCCGCCCGAAAGCAGCGTTCTGCAAAGTCATATAAGGGGATATATGATTTTAATTGACTGTGCTCTGATTTAATTCGATATGGAACGTGAAATCGTATCCGGAAAATTTTGTGTCAGTCCAGAGATTCCTTGTCTCGATTCGTTTGACAAGCATGCTATTGAGTATGTTGTTCTCGCCCAGAACGGACTCAACTATAATCTTGCCGTTCGGCTGAACCGTTATCGTTACGAACGCGTCTCCGCTGATATTTTTATCTTCGTAATACATATCCACCGGGGCTTTGAAAACATCTACTATTTCTTTCTGAATCTGATATCTTAAGTCTGAAACTGTCGAAGGTTCGTTATTGTCCGCTTTCGCGAAACCTGCCGTAAGGAACAACATTATTACCCCTATGACTGCCGGAATTATTGATTTATTGTATTTCATTTTTTTCTCCTTTGTTGTTGTTTTCAGTTTTACTACTTAAGTTATATTCGTATTTTATCTGAAAAAGTTTCAGAGAGATAATATCCCGGAATTGTATTTACGATTCCTTAACATTGACGGCGCTTATTTTATTGAAAATGAAAGAATTAGACAAGGTCTGAATGGAGAAAAATTATAAATTAATAGTACCGAATATTAAAGACAGACAGAGAATTGACAAGTATATAACGGTCTTCGTCGAAAATGCCACACGAACCAAAGTCCAGAAATCAATAAATATGGGCAACGTTCTTGTCAATGGAAATTTTGTGAAATCCAATTATATCTTGAAACCTTACGATGAGATTGACATCGAACTGCCTGTTCCCGATAAACAGGAAATCGTTCCCGAAAACATCCCGCTTGATATAGTTTTTGAAGATGAATATTTGCTCGTTGTCAATAAGCCCGCGGGTATGGTCACGCACCCGGCGTATAAAAATTATTCGGGTACGCTCGTTAACGCCGTGATGTTTTATTCCCTGAAAAAGAAAGACTCTCTCTCAAGCCTTAATGGATTCGAAAGAGCGGGTATCGTTCACCGCCTGGATAAAGACACTTCGGGATTGCTTGTGATTGCAAAGGACGAGACGACTCACAGCAAACTGTCCGATTTGTTTATGAGGCACGATATCGAAAGGGAATACAACGCGTTAGTGTGGGGGCATTTCAGGAACAAAGAAGGAATTATCGAATCAAGACTCGCTAGAGACAGGAAAGACAGGAAGAAAGTGGCTGTGCTCCGCGATGACGAAGAGGGCGGAAAGAATGCTATTACAATGTACGAAGTATTGAAAGAATTTGACTTCATAAGCCTTCTCAGGCTGAGACTGAAAACGGGAAGAACACATCAGATACGCGTTCACCTTTCCTCTAAAGGTCATCCCGTGTTCGGAGACGAAACGTACGGCGGACGCGTGCCGCATTCGGTAAACCTGACAAACAATATTAAGTCGCAGATTAAAAACCTTCTTGAAACGATGCCCCGGCAGGCTCTGCATGCGAAAGTGCTGGGTTTTGTTCATCCGAGAACAAGAGAAAAACTTCATTTCGAATCGGCGCTTCCTGAAGATATGCAGAACGTCCTGAGAATCCTCGGTGCTTAATTCCTAATGCTTGTTCATCAGTTCTAAATGACTTATTCTGCCGCCCAGATGTCCGGTGTAAATCATCATCACATTTACTGCAATCAGCAAAATCAAAAGCGTTATCCCAAACCAGACCGGAACCGTCTTTCCCTTCCTGAATATGATAATTCCCGCAAGACTGATTATTGAAACAATTTCCATTGCCTTGAAACTTATGTCGGCGAATTCCTCGTGATCCTCGATATATTCTTCGGCGACTCCTTCGTTTCCTTTCACGAATCCTTCCGCCTTATTGCCTGTCAAAAAAACCGGAAAAGTTATCAGTCCGATAAAAACAATTAAAAACATACCGAGTCTTTTAATGCTGTCATTATTGACAACGACTCCGTATCCCAGCACGAACACGACAATAGCCGTGCCGATTATCGGAAAGTGGTTTAATATCAGATGTAAATGCGCTGCGTTTGGCATAGTTTTTCTTTTTTCTAAACAACAGATTAAAACGATAAAAATTCCTGATTAATATAAGAACGGGATTAACCTCTTCGACTTTCGCCGGTATTCCCCGTAGTCCTTGAATTTATCCGCCAGCAATTTCTCTTCGTAAGTGAGTTTGAGTATCAGGTTTGCGGCAAGCAGAACCCAGTATGTCAGCCTCGCAATGCCGAAATCATCAACAATAAGACAGGCTGTAAGCCCTATAACTGAAGTGTACATCGGATGGCGGATAAACTTGTACGGACCCTTTGTTACCAAATTAACTTCCTTGAAAGGCTCGGGTGAGATGTTGAACCTGAATCTCATTATGTACATTGACCGGATGCCGAGTAATATAAAAAGCGCGTATAAGATTAGAAGCGCTGTATTCCCGGGGTAGTTTACTCCCGTTATGAAAATGAGTATTATGAAAACAAATTGCACCAATACAAATACTGCAGACCTGAATGATTGCGGCCTTAAAGAAATCATGCAATTTTTATCACGTCTTCAACGTCGCGCCTCGGTGTTGCCTTCACCTGTTTGCCGTATCCGAGCCTGATTAACATCTGCGGATGATAACTCGTTTTAAGCAAATCCCTGACTTTATCGAATAACTCTGGTACTTCGAGAGGCTGATTCAGATATGAAGCCGAAATCCCTTCCCAACTTGCCCTTAGAAGAAGTCTTGACAACGCGACTCCCGTTTTCAGCCAGTCGGCTGGATTATTGCTCTTACTTTCAAGAACGGCAATCAGAGGTGAACCTTTTACAAGATTCCTGTCCCGTCCTGCCTGTATGTCACCCCAGTTGAGGTTTCCTATGAAGAACGGACTGCCGAATGAAATAAGGTCGCCCATTCCGAAAGCGTATCCGGGAATTCCGTCCTTGCTCGATGTGCGGTTAGGATGAACCCACTGGGCTAGTTCGCGGCAGAAACTCTTGTTCTGTGACTGAACTCTGTCGCCTTGCTCGATTAACCTCGTTAGTTCTTCCCTCATCTCGCTCGATTCAACTTTCGCGAACTTGATATCGGTATCGTCGCCGACTGCCTTTAATAGTTTGCCGAATGTAATTTCATCGATTATCTCTTCGGCGAACGGAAGCCTGTTAGTCCTCCTGTTTGGTATCGCTTTGAAAAATATTTTGTCTTCATCTGTCGGCTGATAGTCTCTTGATTTCACTTTAATGCTGGCAAGAAGGTCGTTGTCGGTATCGTTAGGAAACAACGTTACATCAGGTTCGAATCCGAAATACTTCATCGTAACAAGAAGATTCGTAAGCGCGGCTCCGCAGGATATTATTAGTTCCCTGTCATCTGGATCAATAACCGGAAGCGCTCTTGTCCTGTCAGCGTAGAGATTTAAAGATTCTTCGTGAACTTCAAATAACCAGGGCTGAGTATTATGTCCCGAAGGCGCTAATATTGCATAACGGACAAAAAATTTGAATTTTTCTTTAATGCTTCCAAATGATGGAAAATGATTTTCCGAAACCGCCCAGGCATTAAGGTTGTTACGCATCTTTTTATCTCCTGAAAAATTTTATTTTTGAATAAAATACCTATTTAATCTAATATAAAACACTAAAATAAAAATTAAAATTTCTTTTTTCGTGTCGTTTTGGTAATTTAAACCATTGTAATTAAAAAATTTGGATATATTTTTCGGACCAAAATATGGGAAAACCCTGACCGTTATTTTTCTGGCGGCTTTTATTTGGGGTATAGGTATGCTCGCGTTCAGGAACTATTTCGAGAAAAGTTCGGATACTAAAAAATCCGATTGGAACACCTCGGAGTTGTACGGAGACGCGAAGAATTTTTTCGATAGGGCAGTATCCCTTTCCGAATTTAAACCGTATGACGAAGGCGTTGCTCCCGCTGTTGCTTATTACAGACCTCCGGGATATCCGCTCTTCCTCGCTTCCGTTTTTGTATTTGCGGGGAATTCCTTGAAGGCCGTTATTATTCTGCAGATATTAATCGCAGCCCTGATTGCCGCGATAATTGCGGATACAGGAAGAATTTTATTCGACAATAAAACCGGCTTCTTTGCAGGAATCCTTTCAATTATTTACATACCTCTTTGGAACGCTTCAAGTACCGTTAACAGCGAAATTCTTTCGCTGCTTTACTGGGCTTTATCCCTGAACCTGATGATTCGGTTCGTTAAGACTGACTGTATGAACAACGCTCAGGTTTTGCTCAGCGGCTTGCTCGCGGGTATGTCGGCAATTACAAGGGGGCAGTTTCTTATGCTCGCTCCTTTATCTTTGCTCTTCATCTATTATTCCGGCTCTAAGAAAAAAATGATTTCCGCTGTGAAATGGATGTCGTTTTTCTTGCTTCCCGTGCTCGCATGGGCAGTATACGCTTACTTGGTTTCCGGTTTGTTTGTAATAGTGTCGACACAGGGACTTTATGCCGTCTGGTGGGGCTGGTCGCCCGCTGTAGTTCTCGAAGAGTTGTATCCCGTTTGGAATCCGGAATGGTCGAACATCAGCGTACCCGCTGACCAGATAGGACAACTCGTTCCGTATAAAAGTGCAGGCTGGTTTTTAAAGGAGGTGTATTCCTTCGTAACTTTATATCCGAAAGAATCTTTTTTAATAGGCTTGTTCAAACTTATGGAATCGTGGGGTCTGGAATTCTATAATGGTCAGCCGGTTTTAAACGGAATTGCCCGTTTCCTTAAGATAAACTGGAATTTGATTCTTTCCGTGCCGGCAATCATTTTATTGTACAAAAACAAAGACTTAAAAGGATTCCTGAAATTTCTTCTTGTGTTGTCCGTTGCCTATTCATTCGTTTCGGTGCTTACTGCGGCATTATACAGATACAGGTTTGCTACTCTCGATATTTTTTTCCTCATCCTTGCTTCTTATACAGTTTTGCATTATTCGCGAAAATTTTTCAGGAAAAAAGCGGCTACGAAACCGTAATATCTTTACGTTAGGACAGCAGCCCGAATTGATTGCAGCGAAACTTTGATTATCTATCTTTTGAGAATAATCGACCTTCCGTCGGATTCAAACGTGACTGCATTGTATAAATCCGTTCTGATAATCCTTATTCCTTCGTTCCTGATTCTTTCGAGCGTATTCCGTGAAGGGAGATTCTGCGCGCCTGAACCCGAAGCGGTGACGACGCAGGCGTTCGGCTTGACTGCTTTTAGAAATTCCTGAGAAGTAGATTTGTCGCTGCCGTATTTCGCCGCCTTTAATATGTCGGATTTCAGAAGTTCATTGTATATTTTTATAAACTCCGTCTCTGACTCCTTCTCGCTTCTGCCCGGGAAAAGAAAACTTGTATTCCCGTAAATTAATTTTACCATAAACGACTTTACGGCAGGGGACTTTAGAAAATAAATACGGACATTACCGAAACCGCTTATCTTATCCACGTCCCGTATGTCTGTGTATTGGATCTTGTGTTCTGCGAGAAGATTTTCCGCGTCAATTCCTAATCCTTCGGTGTTATCGAAAATTACCTTATGCACAATAAAGTTATCCGTCAGGTTTTTAAGTACCCGAAAATCCTTACTGACATCGGATGTTAGAACCAGCAGGTCGATATCGCCCGCCCTTTTATACTTCAGGTAAGGCACGACTCTCGTTGAGTTCGAATGATTGTAGGGATTCTCGATTCCCGCGTCGATTAATATGTTGCTTCCGTCGGGAGTCTCGATGTGAGTGCAGTCGGCATTCCCGATGCTTAGATATGTTACGCTCAGATTCTTTTCTGCCAGACCCGCGAATAATAAAGCAGCGCATATCACGAATATCGATACGAGTATCCGCGGGTATAAATTTTTCCTGCACGCTGTAACGATACAAAACAGTACGATATAAAACACGACAACCTCCGGAAGCGTCACTCCAGATATTTCAACGTAACTGTACTTTAATGACGCGAGTCCGTGAATCAGCCACAACTGAAATTTGAGCAGAAGAGTGTTGACGCCCGCAACGAGCGAACAGAGATACGATGAAAACACTCCAGCGATAATCTGGAAAAAGCCAAGCGCCAGCGAGAAGTTTGAAAGCGGTATTGCCGCGAGATTAGCGGCTACGCCCGCAAGTGAGATTTTTGAGAAATACATCGTTGTTGCAGGCAGCACACCGAGCTGGGCGGCTATCCCCGATAATATTAGTAACAGAATGTTATTTAGAACAAGGCTTACGCCTTTCCGCTTTCGGCTGAAATATTCGAAGTTGTGATTGAGAAGGTCCATGAAAAAGATAATGGATAATACTGAAGCGTACGAAAGTATGAAACCGGGATTAAATAACTGCCGCGCATCTGCCGCCAGTATTATCAGCGCCGATACTCCTATTATGTTATAAAAGTTGATTTTACGCTGAACGATGAGTACAAGAAGCATCAGTGTTCCCATTATTACAGCCCTGATTATCGAAGCGGTCGCTCCCGTGAAATAAGTATAAAATAAAAGTGAGAGAGCGTACAATATAATTTTTATCGTGAGTTTAATTCTCAGCATTCCGAGAATAAACGAAAGTATTATTATTACGTATGCGACGTTTAATCCCGATACCGCGAGTATATGCATCACACCCGCCTTTACAAAGTCTTCTTTCATCTCGCGCGGAATATCCGTTCTGTATCCGGTCACGAGGCCGTTCAGAAATGCCGCTTCGCTGCCCCCGATATTCGAATTTATGTTCTCGATAGCATATTTTCTTGCAGGGATAATTAAATTTCGATTGAAGAAACTCAGGTTGCCGCCATCTTTGATATTAATATCGTCGAAGAAATGTACCTTGAATATCTTGTCGATGTCGTTAAGATAAAGGTAATTCCTGTAATTGAATTCTCCGGGATTTGTTTCTTCAGGCGCGTCTGCCATATCGCCGAAAATAATTACCCTGTCTCCCGCTTCGGGTACTATAATTCCTGACCCGCCTGATATTTCTTTAGACTGCTTAACCGTAACTAAAAATGTGCCTGAAATATTAATAGTATCACCGCCCGACATCAGGCATTCCGAATCGAGTTTGAAATTAACTTTATCTCCTTTCTTTTCAGGCAAATCCGTAACAACGCCTTTTAAATAAATGTCCGAATAATTGCTCCGCAGATTCAAGACGGAATTTTTCTCAAGATGATGAAAATCGTAATTTGATTTCGCGATCCCTGAAAGCACAACTATCATTGATACTATTATAAGTTTCGTACTTTCATTCTTTTCCTTAATCAGGAAAATCAAGCAGAAAATTATTAACACTGTGAGAACTAATGGCGCGAACAGAATATCTCTACCCGCGATTATACCGATGCTGAAAAGAAATGAAAATCGAAAAGCAGGCGCGTTATATAATTTATTAATTAACATAACACCGAATATTATGACAAGTGATTTGAGATTTCAAGTCTTTTTTATGTATTCTGCTTAAATCTTGGACTTTTTTAAGCGAACATTATTTTATAATTTAATCCATGAATACAGTTGAGATAATTAAAAAGAAAAGAAACGGCGGGAAACTTAATAAAGACGAAATAAATTTTCTGATCGCTGGATACCTTGCCGGGACGATTACCGATTATCAGATATCCTCATTTCTGATGGCTGTGTATTTCAGGGGAATGGATGACGAGGAAACTCTTAATCTTACCGATCTGATGCTCCATAGCGGAGACATTATTGACCTCAAATCTATAAACGGCGTTAAAACAGATAAACATTCAACGGGCGGCGTCGGCGACAAGACTTCATTAATTCTGGCGCCTCAGGTCGCATCGCTCGGAGTCTTTGTTCCTATGATATCGGGAAGGGGACTGGGGCATACAGGAGGCACTCTTGATAAACTCGAATCCATACCCGGATTCAGAATTAATATGAACGAGGACGAGTACATAAGTACATTGAAGAAAGTCGGTTGCGTTATGATAGGTCAGACGGACAGACTCGCGCCCGCGGATAAAAAGTTTTATGCGCTCAGAGACGTTACTGCCACGGTTGACAGTATTCCATTAATCACTTCAAGCATATTAAGTAAAAAACTCGCGGAGGGCGCGGAGGCTCTCGTTTTCGACGTGAAAATCGGCAGCGGCGCGAATCTTCAGGATGAGAATCAATCGGTTGAACTTGCCAAAAAACTTGTAACCGTTTCAAGAAAATTCGGAAAGAAAGCAATCGCCGTGCTTACTGATATGAAAGAACCGCTCGGCTGTAAAATCGGCAACTGGCTCGAGGTGGAAGAATGCATTGAATTGATGAAAGGGAAAAAAGTAAACGACCTTCTGAAAGTCAACAACGTGCTCGCGGGTGCGATGCTTTATCTTTCGGGCAAAGCGAAAAATATTGATGAGGGCGAAATTATTGCCCAACAGGCGATTGATGACGGCTCAGTGTATGGAAAATTTCTTGAAATGGTAAGGGCGCACGGCGGAGACACTGAATACATTCAGGATTACAGCAACTTAAAGCGGGCGAAATTCAGTAGAAGCCTGATTTCAGGGAAAACAGGTTTCGTTAATGAAATGGATGCTTTCGGATTCGGCATGGCGTCGGTAGAACTCGGCGCTGGAAGGAAAAAAGCGGACGACGATGTTCTTCCTTTGCCGGGTATAATCTTGAATAAGAAATGCGGCGATGAAGTAAAGCGGGGCGAATCTGTTTGCGAACTTTTTTCCGAAGATGAAGAAAAACTAAAATATGCTCTTGGTTACTTGAGTAATGCTGTCAGGATTGATGATGAATTAAAGTTTTCAAAAAAACTGATAATTGATATTCTTGACTGATGTTCGGAATAAGCAGAAAAATAATATCGCTTTTTTTCTCCGTTGGGTTTGTAGTTCTTGTGTTGGTTTATTTCGCGTATAACCGCCTGACCGATGAATCGAACGGAAAAAATTCTGGCGAATTTGTTCTCGTGAAACAGGTCATCGACGGGGATACATTCATTCTTTCAACGGGTGAAAAAGTAAGACTGCTCGGAATAGACACTCCCGAAAGATACGATTCGAAAAAACTCGACAGGAATGCCGAATCAAGCGGAATGGACAGGAACGCGATTAAAAAGTTAGGTCAGTTGTCGGGTGAATACGTTAAGAAACTCGTCGAAGGAAAGAAGGTAAGACTCGAGAAAGAACCCGATTATGAAAGCAAGGACGAGTACGGCAGACTCCTGCGCTATGTCTATCTTGAAAACGGAGAATGCGTGAACGCGAAGATAATCGAAGACGGATACGGGCAGGTTTTCGAAAGTTACCCGGTATCGAAAACAATTGAATTCAGGAAACTCCAGAAGGAAGCCAGAGAAAAAAAACGAGGGCTCTGGGGTGAAATCGACGGATTAGAACAATTAAAATAATAATATGAATAAGAAAATTTTAGACACTGCAGTTACATTTGATGACGTACTGCTTGTTCCCGCTAAATCAAAGGTGCTTCCCAGAGAAGTTGACCTTAAAACTAAACTAACAAAGAAAATAACGCTTAATATACCCTTGCTTTCTGCCGCGATGGACACCGTGACGGAATCCGAACTCGCTATTGCAATCGCAAGGGAGGGCGGTATGGGGATTATCCATAAGAATATGAATCCCGAAAAACAAGCCGACCAGGTTGATAAGGTCAAAAGAAGCGAGAGCGGGATGATACTTAAACCCGTCACGCTTCACGCGGGACATACTATCGGCGATGCGAACAGGGTAATGGAAAAATACAGGATATCGGGAATACCGATTATCGACGGAAGCGGTAAACTTATCGGCATCCTTACCAACCGTGATTTGAGGTTCAATCCCGGCGAGCACGTCAGAATTGACAAGATTATGACAAAAGAAAACCTGATTACCGCGCCTATCGGAACAGACCTCGATAAGGCGGAGAAGATTCTCCAGAATCACAGGATAGAGAAACTTCCCGTCGTGGATAAAAACGGATACCTTAAGGGCCTCATAACTTTCAAAGACATACAAAAGAGAAAAAGTTTTCCGAATGCCTGTAAAGACCAATTCGGCAGGCTGCGCGCCGGCGCTGCGGTCAGCATAACTAAAGATACGCTTGAAAGGGTCGGCGAACTTGTCAGGGCAAGCGTCGATGTGGTTGTCGTCGATACCGCGCACGGCCACTCAAAAGGCGTGCTCGATACCGTTAGAAGAATAAAATCGAAATTCGGAATAGATGTTGTCGCAGGTAACGTTGCTACTGCGGAAGCTACCATCGACCTTATAAGGGCAGGCGCCGACTGTATAAAAGTTGGAATCGGTGCGGGCTCGATCTGCACTACAAGAGTTATCGCGGGAGTCGGCGTTCCGCAGTTGACAGCGATACTCGAATGCTCGAACGCGGCAAAAAGATTCCATATACCCGTCATCGCCGACGGCGGACTTAAACAAACCGGAGACGTCGCGAAAGCGATTGCCGCGGGAGGGGATTCGGTTATGATTGGCGGAATGTTCGCGGGCACGGACGAAACACCTGGAGAAAAAGTTCTTTACGAAGGAAGAAGTTTCAAGGTCTACAGGGGTATGGGCTCAATCGAGGCAATGAAGGAAGGTTCTAAAGACAGGTATTTCCAGGATATGGAGGACGATATAAGAAAACTCGTTCCCGAAGGCATTGAAGGAATAGTCCCTTATAAAGGTCCTCTTAAAGATACTATTTATCAGATCGTCGGTGGCCTGAGAGCCGCAATGGGCTATTGCGGTGCTAAAGACATTAAAGCGATGAAGACGATAACTAAATTCACAAGGATTACTAATTCGGGTCTTAGAGAATCGCATCCGCACGATGTCAAGGTCACTAAAGAAGCGCCGAATTACGGTGTGAAAGGATAAACCCGTTTCAATATATTTTTGTTCTATAAAATTGATTAAATAAATTTGTTATGGATAATTACAATCAATATTCAATGCCTCAGTCGGTCGGCGGAGTTAAAGCCGCAACGGATGTGAAAAAAATTCATGCTCAGCGTTTATAACTGGATGACTTTCGGCCTCGGAATAACGGCGCTTGTCTCCTTTGGTGTCTATAGAATTGAGCCGTTAATGAATATAATCTATTCAAATCCGGGAATTGTCTGGGGAATATTTATAGTTCAGATTATTACAGTTCTTATCATATCGGCGGGTATAAATAAAATACCTTCGATCGTCGCGATGGGGCTGTTCCTTTTTTATTCTTTTCTGACTGGTGTCACGTTCTCAATATTGTTCCTTGTCTATACTGCGAGTTCGATATCTTTTACTTTCTTCATCTGCGCTGCTATGTTCGCGTCTGTTAGCGTTTTCGGGTATATCACCCGCATCGATATGACAAGGTGGGGCGGATTTCTTTTGATGGCGTTGTTCGGACTTATTATCGCGTCCGTCGTAAATATATTTCTTGAAAGTAGTTTCATTTACTGGCTTACTTCTTATGCTGGTGTGATTATATTCGTCGGCCTGACAGCGTATGATACGCAAAGAATTAAAAATACGGGAATGTTTGTTGACTCTGAAAGCGAATCAGGCAAAAAAGCCGCCGTGATGGGCGCTCTTCAACTGTATCTCGATTTCATTAACCTCTTCCTGTATCTGCTGAGATTTCTTGGAAACAGGAAATAATTTTTATGGCATCCGCTGTATAATAAATTAAACCGGCTACTACGGAAAATACTTCAAAGGGAGGATATCGTTTGAAACAAAAATGATCGCGGCGATTATTTACGCGTTTCAATCCTTATGCTCAGTCCCATCGTCTGGCAACAAACACTTTCCCGGTCTTTGAGAATTCGTTCGCGGGGGAAAGAGTCTCAAGCAGTTTCTCAAGCCGAACCCGTGTTTCCGTCCTGTGCACTCCCGTAACTGGCGAACTTTCAATTACATTATTCCCGTCAAGAACTATTATAACGTGCCCCTTCAACACTATCAAATCTAAAGGTCTCAATGCTGCGATTATTTCTTCGGTTGTTTTTCCTTCTATGTCAACCGTCTTTCCGAATGTCGTGAGTGATGAAGTGTTTCTCGGCGTGCAGCCGTTTGATACTTGATAAAGAAGACCGGAACAATCAACTCCTTTTAATGTCCAGAGTTCTTTTGTCGCCGCTGATATATCTCCTTTCGGCTTATAATATTTGAGCATGTCTTCAATTCCGTCTGCGCAGTTTCCTCCCCACATGTAAGGATACCCTTCAAGCCTTTTCAGTTCTGCAATCATGTCTTCTTTCTTAGGAACAAATTTCCTGCGCTTTGCCGGCGGCTCGAAAAGAGGTCTGACCATTCTGCTGTCAACATAAAAATTTCCTTCGTAATCGTAATCTTCGGTCGTGACTTTGTAATATTTCAGATTCCTGTCCTCGAATTCAATAACCTCGTGAACTTTGAACGATGTTCCCGGCAGCGCAATGAATTCCATTTCGGCAATAAGTCCGTCCTTTAGTTTTACCGTGCTGCCGTCGCTGCCTCCGAAAACAAGGAAGAAGTCATACGTGTTGAGCACGGGTACGTAGTCCTCGGCAAGGGCGTATGGCTGGGCGTTGACCCTCATGAATCCTGCAATAATTATCAGCGCTGCCAGTCTTATTATCATCGAAATTTATTTAAATTGTTAAAAAAAATTAATATGGTTAAATTATCTTTTATTATAAAAATACGGCTTAATATTTTCAAGATGAAAAGAATTTTTCTGCTTTTATTTCTTTTGGCAGCCCTTACGGCGAATTCTCAGGTGATTATTAATGAAGTGATGTATGCGCCTGTTTCTCCGATGAAAGAATGGTTTGAAATATATAATAATTCGGCTTCACCCGTCAACATTCAGAACTGGAAATGGAGAGACGCGGCGCAGTCGAACCCGATACGTACGATTACAACTCAGAATATTCAGATTCCCGCTTATTCATTCGCCGTCGTGTGCGAGGATTCAGCAAACCTCAAGACATATTTTCCTTCGTTCACGGGATTGGTGCTCCAGTCATCGGGCTGGAACGCGCTTAATAATTCGGGCGACGAGAATGTCGTTGTGTACAACTCTTCAACCGTAATAGTCGATTCTCTGACGTATAACAACTCATGGGGCGGTACCGGTGGATTTTCTCTTGAAAGAAAAAATCCTTCGGGACCTACGAATTCATCATCGAACTGGGGGACATGTATAGATCCCTCTAAAGGAACTCCCGGCAGGGTTAACTCCCTTACTCCGAAACAATTTGACCTGTACCTCAAATCATTTGACGTGACCCCTGCAAATCCCGTTGTCGGCGATACGTTGAAATTGTACTTCTGGATTAAAAATATCGGAATGGATCCCGCGTTAAATTATACTCTGAATATTTATAAAGACGCGAATTTCGACAGCGTTCCGCAGCCGTCCGAAATGCTTAACTCACAACTCTTCGCGGGACCGCTCAATTCTAACGATTCGGTTGATTACCGCTTCAATATTCCAGGTGCGGACAGCGGTCTTAAACAGTATATCGGTAAAATCGTGTTTGCGTCCGATCAGGATACCGCAAATAACGTGCTTATAAGAAGCGTCAACGTCGGCGGACATGTCGTCTCGACCGGTATCCTTATTAATGAGATAATGTACGCCCCGCAAAGTCCAGAACCCGAATGGGTGGAACTGTATAATAATTCAAGTAACCCGATTAACCTCAAGAACTGGAAGATTTCGGACAGTACTTCCGAAAACAGTCCTGTTGTAATTACTGCTTCAGACAAATATGTTAATGCGAATGATTATATCGTAATCGCTAAAAACAGTTCAATCGTTCCTTTGCATCTTTTAATTGACACTAATAAAATAATTTACGTCTCGTCTCTTCCAACGCTTAATAACGACAGGGATAAAGTAATAATCTTTAACAACGCATCCGCGAAGGTGGACGAAGTTTCATATAAATCCTCCTGGGGCGGAAGCAGCAGGAATTCTCTCGAAAGAATATCGGCTTTGAAACCGTCAAACGATTCGACGAACTGGATTAACTCTCTTGACTGTGAATTTTCCTCGCCTACAAGACAGAATTCATTCTCTAACGTGATTCCCGCGGTGAGAAACGACCTTGTCGTAAATGAAATAATGTTCGATCCGCTTACTTCAAGTTGCGAGTGGATAGAACTCTACAACAGGTCAGGAAAATATCTTAATCTAAACGGCTGGAAAGCCGCGATAGGTTCGTCAAGCGTAAACATTTTCGATAATTGCAATTTCACACTGAAGCCGGGCGCTTATCTCGTCGTCGCGGCGGATACTACTTTATACAGCAGGTTCGGATACCTGAAATTCGCGGATAGCACTTACCGCGTTGTTATTAATAGCGGAGTTTCGCTAAGCAATTCAGGATCACTGGTTAAAATCCACGATGTCCTGAACACGACTGTCGATTCGGTTTACTATTCGCCGAAATGGCATAATTCCAACATTAGCGATACGAAAGGATATTCGCTTGAGCGAATTTCTTCGGAACTTGCAGGAAACCTCCCGTCCAACTGGAGTTCGTCGGCGGATATGCTCGGAGGCACCCCGGGTAAGCGTAACAGCATCTATACCCGTAACAATACCGAATCCTCGCTGAGCGTTTCGCCGAATCCTTTCTCGCCCGACGGCGACGGAGTTGAAGATTTCACGATTATTAAATATAAACTGAAAGCGAATACCTCTCAAGTCAGGGTTAAAATATTCGACGTTAAAGGACGCGTCGTGCGCACGCTCCTGAATAACCAGTTCAGCGCTGGTGAGTCTCAGATTATCTTCGACGGAAAAGATGACGGCGGAAATAAACTCCGCATAGGAATCTATGTCGTGTTCGTCGAAGCCGTTGACGACAGGGGAGGAACTTTTGAACAAACTAAAACGACGCTTGTAATAGCAGCGAAACTCTGACAGAAATGAATAAAAAATATATCTTGTACCTTGTAACGGGCATTGTTTCGTTTGCCCTGTTCTATAATTCTCTCGGGAATGATTTCGTTTTCGACGACGAAAGTGTCGTCCAGAATAATATTTCAATACAGTCTCTTTCGAATATACCAAAGTTTTTTACGGCCGACGAAGGCTTCCACAAGGTAATCGGAAGATATTATAGACCCCTCGTGTCCTCCACATATGCGATTGATTACGCTGTATGGGGCCTGAATCCATACGGCTTTCATCTTACGAACATCTTGATACACGTTATATCCTGTCTCCTCCTTCTGTCTATACTGATAAGGCTCTTCGCGAAATATGAGCACGGCCTTCTCGCGGCGTTGATTGGCGCTCTGGTATTTACCGCGCATCCTATTCATACCGAAGCAGTCAGTTGGATTAGCGGAAGAACGGACTCTCTCGTTACTCTTTTCTTCTTCGCTTCGTTCCTGATGTATATGAGATTTACGGAAGATGAAAACGGAAAACTGCCGCTGTTTCTTTCGCTTCTGTTCTTTGTCCTCGGGCTTCTTTCAAAAGAAATGATCGTGACGATGCCCGTCTTTATTCTCCTTTACGATTTTGTTCTCAGGAAAAAGGACATTGAGTATCTCAAAAAAAATCTGTTCGCGTATATCGCTTTTGCTGCAGTAACTCTGATTTTTTTGTTCGTAAGATACCTCTTGCTTAAAGACATTCCCGACAGGGAAGCGTACTTGTATTTTTACGGAAAGGATTCCGCGGCCGCTTTCTTTACAATGCTGAAAACGATACCGGTTTACTTTAAACTGCTGTTGTATCCCGTTAATCTTCTTTATCATTACAACGGTACAATTCCCGACGCTTCGTCGCTCGGCGACGTCAAAGTTATTGTCTCATTGCTGTTTGTTCTTGCCTTGCTTGTATTCGCGTTTTATCTCTTCAAAAAGCACAGCGTGTACAGTTTCGCGATTCTGTTTTTCCTCGTTTCGCTTCTGCCCGTATTGAACATTGTTCCGACTATGAATCTTATGGCGGAAAGGTTCCTTTACATCTCGTCCTTCGCGTTGACGCTTGCCGTCTCTTATGCCGCTGCGTGTTACATCAACGATAAGAACAGGATTCCCGTCGCGGTTGTCGCGCTGATTATCGTTTCTGCCTTTGTTTTTCTGACGTTCAACAGGAATGAGGACTGGAAGAATAATGATACACTTTATTCAACAGCCGACGGAATAGACGGCAACGTTCTGCTCGTGAACGCTGGCAATATTTACGCGAACAAAAAAAATTATCCCGAAGCGGAGAAAAGATACAGACGCGCGATTGAAATCAGAGACAATTCAATTCTTGCTCATCATAACCTTGGATTGATTTTTCTGCTGTCAGGGAAAATTGATTCCGCAGAAATAAAATTTAAAAAAGGATTGGAAATTGATTCCCTCGCTCCCGACGGCTATCTTCAATTGAGTAATATTTATCAGCAGAGGGGTGAAGACGATAAAGCGATAAATATGCTTGAAAAACTTCAATCCATCGTTCCTAATTACAGGAATTCCGCGGAATTGCTCGCTATGCTTAAACAGGGCGGCATTCAGGGAAAACTCGAAGGAAGCAATTTGCCGGAAGAACTTGCTGCGAACCAAATAAGCATTCTGGAAAAACGCTCCTTTAATTATTACAGGCGGAGCAAATTTGAAGAGGCTCTGAAGGACCTTAATAAACTCGTCGAACTGAATCCGGGCGGCAGGTCGGGTTATTATAATAACATCGCGCTGTGTTATACGGAATTGAAAAACCAGTCTATGGCGAAGGAATTTTTCCTTAAGGCGCTCGATGCTGACGGTAAAAACATAAACGCTCTGAACGGAATGGCTGACATTTATGAAAAAGAGAAAAATATTGACAAAGCCGTAGAAATGTATAATAAGATACTCGAAATCAGTCCCGATGACGGGAATGCGAAATCAAAACTGGAATCTTTAAGGAAAAAATAATTTTTGGAGCAGGAATCTGAAAATAAAAAATACCGGTTTTCCGCTGCCGTCTGGCTCGCCATTTTTACGGGCCTGCTTTCACAGTTCGTTTCGTATGCTTTCAATTACAATTATGCCTACCGTGATTCGATTTATCGTATGGAAGCCGCGAGACGATTCTTCGACGCGCTCGAACCGGGCATTATCTCGCAAATCGGCACTGTCTGGCTGCCCGTTCCTAACCTTCTTCTCATGCCGTTTGCCTGCGTGGATTATCTGTGGGAAACAGGACTGGCGGCGAGCATAATAAACCTGCCGGCTTTTATCGCTGCCGCGGTTTTTATTTTTTTGTCGCTAAAAAAAATTACGGGGAGTCCGGCGGCTACCTGGTTCGGATTCGTTGTGTTTATCTTTAATTATAATATTCTGTACTACCAGACGACTGCGATGACTGAGCAGTTGTATATAACGTTTCTTACAGGTGCGTTTTACTTTTTACTGCTATGGTCGGAAACAGATAAGAATTCTCATTTGATTCTCGCGTCATTCTTTATGATGCTTGGAACAGGCACCCGATATGACGCCTGGCCGGTTTTATTGGCATCCGCGGTTATAGTATTTGTAACAGGCATTCCGCGAAAAAAACGTTTCAGTAGCGCGCTAATATTCTCTTCTCTTCCCGTACTCCTGATTGTCTGGTGGTTCGTGCACAACTGGTACTATTATGGCGACGTCCTTGAGTTTTCGAGAGGGAAGTTCTCGACCTTGCATCAGTTGAAATATTACGAGGACGCGGGAAGACTTCTTACAAAAAATGATTTTTTCCTCTCGGCAAAAGTGTATGCGTTTTCCGTCCTTCTGTATTCGGGTAATTTTTATGTGATACTTTCCATTATCGGTCTTGTATTCTACGCCTTTAAAAATAAGTTCGATTTGAAATCTTTCGTTCCTTATCTCTTGTGGGTTGCTCTTCCGACCACACTGATACTTTTGTACAAGGGCCAGTTGATTATCGAGCATCCTTTTTCTGTTCCGGAGGGTTATTTCAACAGCAGGTACGGCCTTTATCTGTTCCCCGCGGTCGCTTTATTTTCCGGCTATTCGGTGCTTCTGCTCGAAAGATTCAAAGCGAAGAAAGTCCTATTGTATCTGCTTTGGACAGGTTTTCTTATTCAGCAGGTTGTATTCCTTTATAATTTCCCTTACAGCATTCCGTCGCTTGCGGAAGCTAAATACTCATACAGCAAGCCGAGCGAAGACCTATCGGCATTTCTTAAGGAGAATTACAAAGGCGGAAGGATATTGTACGATAACCTTATTTTCGCTCTCGACCCGCGCACAAAAATCAATCTGAAAGACAGAGTCACGTTCCATACTCACGACCTGGGCGAAAAAGCGATGAAGAATCCCTCGCAATTCGTTGAATGGATTATTGTATATACCGATGCTCCAAATGACAAAATATACGACGCCGTGAAAAACAATGATGACTTCAAAATCAACTTCGAAAAGAAGTTCTCCGAAATGGGTGTCGAGGTTTATCGGAAGAAGAACTGAAATGCGCCCGCCCTTGACCTTTATGGTTTGTAATTGGGCAAGACTTTAATTATTTTTGACGTGTAAGATTCGGGGTGTAGATCAGTTGGCTAGATCGCTTGAATGGGGTTCAAGAGGCCGGCAGTTCGAGTCTGCCCATCCCGACTATCAATCTCCAATTATCAATCTCCAATTATCAATCTCCAATTATCAATTACTGTTACTATTTTCCTATTTTCTATTTTCCCAATCCCGAAATTCCATTTTCCCTCTTCTATCTTCATTTATGGGGCATTGAGGCTCCCTGAATCTCCGCGTCAAACTTTATACTTCGCAACATTGTTTTAATTAAGTACGTAAAATTCAGTGAGAATGCGTCAAAAATTTTTATCAAATATGTTTTAAATTTGGAATTATTGAATTATATTTGAAGCAATTAATTATTAAGATAATAGGGTACATTTATAGTCTGAATACAGACGTGGTGTGTTTTATATCATAACTAAAACATATGGCTTAAATAAAAATATGACTCAATAATTTTTATAAAAACTTTCAAAAAATAAAAAGGAATACAAAATGAAACAATCTCTTCTCTCCATTGTTACAGTTTTATTTCTTGTCATACTTTCGGTAATCTCGATTTCAGTTAATTCCCAGGTCGTTGATCCAAATCGGGATTATCCGGTGTATATTCGTCCTGAACTTCCACCGAGTTTATTCTCTCCGAATGCTGTTGTCACTATCGGTGATTATGACAACTGGAATATCGGAACTGACTTTGCTGAAGTCGGTATGGCGGGAAATCCACTGAGCCCGACGAATTTTGCCGGCGCGTGGAATAATTTAAGCACCTCCTACGGCGCTTACTCTTACTACACTCTTAATGGTCTCGATTGGTTCGCGTCAACGCAGCCGACCTGGTCAAACACTATGAGAGGCGACCCCGTTATGGCATTCGATGGCGCGGGTAATTTGTTCTTTGACAATATGTACGGTTCAATTTCGGGTACTAAAGTTGCCGTCTCTACTAACGGCGGCGTCAATTTTTACACGACGTCTTTCGCGGGTACCGGAAACGACAAGAACTGGATCGCAGCGGTTCAAACAGGCGGCCCTTATGCCAATTACCTTATCCAGGTGATGACGCCGGGCAACATTAAAAGGTCTACTGACCACGGTGTAACCTGGACCCAGGTCGCTTCATACTCCAACACCCTTCCGGGTGCGATGCCCTGCATCGGACCGAACGGCACGGTGAACGGAGGAGCATTCTACGTCGTAACGCATACGGGTTCATCTACTGCCGCGACTTACAACTTCTATTGCTCGACCGACGGCGGTACAACCTGGTCGCTAAAGAGTTCACAGAATTTTGCGGGTTATGTCGGCACCTACGTCAATAGCAGACACTCTGTTCAGAATATGAGAACAAGACCCTATCCGTTTCTTACCGCGGATAACAGCAACGGCCCTTACAGAGGCAGATTGTATCTGACCTATGCGAAGAATACTCCTGACGGAAGCGGCAATAAACCCGATATCTATTTAAGGTATTCAACGGACTTCGGAACTACCTGGTCCGCAGGTGTAGTAGTGAACGATGATCCAAGTACATCGAACAACAATAACTGGTTCCCCGCAACCTGGTGCGACATTAAAACCGGTAACCTTTATATTAAATGGCTCGATACCAGAGACTGCCCCACAAGCGACAGTTGCATGGTTTACGGAACATTTTCTACAAACGGCGGTGCGTCATTCCAGCCGAACAAGCCTATTTCAAACAAGAAATTCAGAATCAATTGTACTTCCTGCAACGGCGGAACTCCCGCGTATTTAGGCGATTATGATTATCTCAGTTCAAACGGGAAAGTCGCTATGGTTGCCTGGACGGATTTCAGAAATAACAGTTTCGGAAATTACGTCGGCTATTTCCCTGACTTCGCGATGAGAATGAATCCGACATCGGGTACGATTGCCAATCCTAACGGCACTTTTGATTTCAAGATGGTCGTACCTTCAGTGAAGTTATATACGGATACCGTGATAGTAACATCAACGGTTACACCGACTCCGGCGGTAGGTTCTTTCGCTATAACTTATCCGTCCGCGGGCGGCAATAAATTGAAATCTTATCCCGATTCCTTGATAGTCAGGGTCGGAGTCAATAACGTAACACCGGGTGCATACACACTCACGGTTACTTCGAAAGGTCCTAACGGAACACCCGTCCATCAGAGAACAGTATCAATAACCGTTACAGGCGCCACTGCAATCATCGGCGGCGAAACTCCTGCTTCATTCAAACTTTCGCAGAATTATCCGAACCCGTTCAATCCTGTTACGAGAATTGATTATAGTCTGGCAAAGATGACGAATGTTAAAATCACTGTCTATAACCTGCTCGGAAGGGAAATTACTTCTTTCTTCAGGGAAAATCAGAATCCGGGCGAACATTACGTAATGTTCAATGCTGCGAACCTTTCAACTGGTGTGTATTATTACACGATTCAGGCGGGAGATTTCACGGATAAGAAAACTATGATATTGATGAAGTAAACGCTTCGTAATTTTATTATAAGGGGTAAATTTATTTACCCCTTTTTTTATTCTTTTCAATCTCTTCCTTTTGCTTTATAGTAGTAATATCATCCGCTGTGTCCACAGTCATTTCAACGCTGTCTCTGAGCGGCTCGCATTGCGAAAGAGCCGACTCCTTATCCGCATCGAGAAACTTTATCCCTTCTTCCGGAAGCAGTATAACGGGCATCCTGTTGTGTATTGCCGCGATTCTTGTATTCGGTGCTGTCGTAATCACAGATGCGCAGAAGTTATCGTTTATCTTTACGTAAATTCCCGCCATGAAGAACAATTTGAATTCTGCGAGAGCAATCCTGTTCGGTATCTTTATCCTGTCCGCCTGTACCCATTCGTAAAATGCAGTCGCGGGTATCAGGCACCTGTTTTTTGAGAACAAATTTCCCCAGTAACTCTTTGATTTGATTGTCTCAATTCTTGAATTAAAAATCAGAGGGGACTTTTCATCGAACTTTATTCCCCAGGTCTTTCTGTTTATCTCAAGAGCCCCTTCCGTGTTCTTTAATATTAGTATATCCTCGGTCGGTCTTATATCGATTTGCTTCAGGTTCTCAGGCGCGTTATTGATAACCTTAATGTCAAAATCCTTTGCGATTCTTTTGAAAATCGAAAGCCCGGTTTCTTTATTCTCGAATCGTGAACACATAAATTATTGTTTGTTTGAATTATAATATGCAATAGGGTAAAATCAATCAATAGAAAAGGAAGTATGAAATCGGTATATTTGCACTTAATTTTATTCTATTTATGAGATTATCGAAGTTTTTTGTACCAACACAAAAGGAAATTCCGAATGATGCCGTCGCGGCGTCGCACATTCTGTCAATCAGGGCGGGCTTGTTCCGTGCACTGACGTCAGGTGTCTATTCCGTTTTGCCGTTCGGTTTTATTGTTAAGAATAAGGTCGAAAAAATTATAAGGGAAGAAATGAACGCCATTGGCGGCAATGAATTCCTTCTGCCCGCTCTTTCTCCGAATGAACTCTGGAACGAAACCGGAAGACTGGATGATTTCGGCGACATCATTTTCAGGATTAAGAACAGAGACCTCGTTCTCGCTCCGACTCACGAGGAGGTCTTTACATCAATCGTAAAATCGTACATAAATTCTTACAAGCAGTTGCCGCAAATGTGGTATCAGATTCAGACAAAATTCAGGAACGAAGCGAGACCCAAGTCAGGCGTGCTGAGAGGAAGGCAGTTTACTATGAAGGACGCTTATTCCTTTGACGCTACCTGGGAAGGACTCGATAAATCTTATGAACAACAGGATGAAGCTTACAGAAAAATATTCTCGCGCTGTGGACTGAAATTCTTTTCCGTCTCGGCTTCAAGCGGGACTATGGGCGGCAGCAAGTCAGAGGAGTTTATGGTCGAATCCGACTCGGGCGAAGACCTAATAGCGATTAGCGAAGACGGAAAGTATTTTTCGAATATCGAAGTCGCCGAATCCTTTATCGAGCCGGTCGGCAGAAAAAACACAAATCTTCCTTACGAAGATTTTCATACCCCGGATATAAAATCAATAGATGAACTCGCGGGATTCCTTAATATCACGGACAAGTCAAGGCTTGCGAAGTCGCGCGTGTTCGTGCTTCCGGGTAAAGCGGAAGGCGAGAAAGACAGATACATTCTCGTGCTCGTGTGCGGTGACGACGAAGTGAACGAAACTAAGATGCAGAAATATTTCGGTGCAAATATAAGACCGGGACATCCTGAAGAATTACTCGAAATTACAGGCGCGGACGCGGGCTCAATTGGACCCGTCGGGCTGAAACGAAAGGACGTGGAAATCGCAGCGGACCTCAGGCTTCAGGATGCGAATGAACTTGTAAGCGGCGCCAATAAAAATGATTATCATAAAAAAAATATCGACCTTATACGAGACGTGCCGGGAATAAAATATCTTGACCTAAGACTTGTCAAAGAAGGCGAACTCACGAAGGATAAATCCAGCGTCCTCCGAATCACCAAAGCGATTGAAGTCGGACACATCTTTAAACTGGGTACGAAATATACGGAATCTCTGAAAGCGATGTACCTCGACAGCGAAGGGAAAGAGCATCCGATAATTATGGGTAGTTACGGTATCGGCGTCGAAAGAATAATTGCCGCGCACATCGAACAGAATCACGACGATAACGGCATAATCTGGGAAGGGGAAATCGCTCCGTTTAACGTGATGCTGATTAATATAACAACGCAGAACGAAAATATTACTGGATACTGCGATTCATTGTATGAAAAACTTTCCGCCGAAAATTTTGAAGTGCTTTATGACGACAGGACCGACCTGAGACCCGGCTTCAAGTTTAAGGATGCCGACTTGCTCGGTATCCCCGTACAGGTAATTGTAGGCGAAAAGAATTTCAAGAACGGTAAAATCGAAATCAAGAAAAGACGCACGGGCGAAAGAATTCTCGTTGATGAAAAAGATATTTCTGCCGAAATAAGAAATATGCTGAATGCTTGATAAAATTCTAAAAGCGGATTACGTTCTCGCTTCCGTATCGCCGCGCAGAAAACATCTGCTCAGGCAGATAGGTCTGAAGTTCGTCTCTGTTGACAGTAATGTCGAAGAGGAAAAATCCGGCAGCCATCCGCTCGCTTCAGTTAGAAAGAATGCTAGAATGAAATCAAGGGCTGTTATTCCGCATCACGATAAAAAAATAATTATTTCGGCGGATACAATCGTGGTTCTCGGAAAAAGAATACTGAACAAACCCCGCAATTTGAATGAAGCCGTAAGGTACCTTGAATTGCTAAGCGGAAGAACGCATATCGTTTACACGGGTATCAACGTGATTAATCTTAACACAGGCATAGAAAAATTCGGCTATGAAAAGACTGCCGTGGAATTCAGAAAACTCAGCAGGGAAGAAATAAAATTCTATGTGAGGAAGTATAAACCTCTCGATAAGGCGGGAGCGTACGGCATTCAGGACGACTTCGGTTGCCTCTTCATCAAGCGGATTAAAGGCGATTATTATAACGTCGTGGGCTTGCCGCTCGTGAAACTTTATGAACTGATTCAGGAAACCATAAGGTAGCATAACTCTTGTTCAGAAAATATAAAAAGAAAATTCTTGTATCGGTAACTTTCGGCGCGGTGATTTTCCTCGCCTTCAGTATTTACGCTGATTTCGGGAATCTTATTGAATCGTTTTCTAAATTCAACTGGCTGTGGTTTCCGCTCGTGTTAACATTCTCTCTGGGCAATTACATTATCAGGTTCTTCAAATGGCAGTATTATCTTAAACTTCTCGGCATAAAAATCCGTCCGCTTCGCAGCCTTCTGATTTTCTTCGCTTCATTCATTATGAGCGTTACGCCCGGAAAAATGGGTGAAGTCCTGAAGTCTTTTCTCCTGAAAGAGGAAACGGGTACTCCCGTTAGCGTATCTGCGCCCATTGTCCTTGCCGAAAGAATTACGGACTTCCTCTCAATAGTTATACTCTGCCTCGCCGGCGCTATTGTGTTTGATTACGGCACCGGGATAATTCTCGCTACAGGTCTCGCGTTCGTAATTCTTACGATACTGCTAAGTTCAAAAATAATCTGCCATAAACTTATTTCCGTCCTTTGCAAAATTCGTTTCATTGAAAGGCATTCGGAAAAAATATATTCCGCTTATGACAGCATATATGTATTGATTAAATTAAAACCGCTGTTTATTGTTGTATTAATCAGCACGGCGGCTTGGTTTCTGGAATGCCTCGGTTTTTATACGGTGTTGAACGTATTTTCAAGCGTTTCAAACATTGATGTCAGCATACTTAAAGCGACATTTATTTACGGATTTTCAACGCTTATCGGGGCAATTGCAATGCTTCCAGGCGGTCTCGGTGTTACTGAAGCATCTCTGACGGGTTTGCTGGTTTTTTTGAAGATACCTAAAGATATTTCGGTCGCTTCAACAATTATTATTAGAGTGGCAACTTTATGGTTTGCAGTAATATTAGGCATTTTTGCTGTACAATTTTATCAAAAAATACTCCATAAGGAAATAAAAGATATCGAATAAAACTTACCTTTTTATACATAAGATCTGAATTTCTTTAAATTTCAAAGATTATGTAAATCCCTTGAAGTAATATAATATATACTTTAAATTTAAGTTTATTCCTTAAATTTTATCGGTTTTGGAAAGAAAAATAAGAGTTTTAATCGGAAAAGTTGGGCTTGACGGGCACGACAGGGGCGCTAAAGTTATAGCGGCTGCTTTCCGTGACGCGGGCTTTGAAGTAATTTATGCCGGCCTGAGGCAAACACCTGAAACGATGGTCGAAGCCGCGTTGCAGGAAGATGTCGACGCTGTCGGTATCAGCATTCTTAGCGGAGCGCATATGACAATTTTTCCTCGGGTGAAGAAACTTATGGACGAAAAAGGTCTTAACGACGTGCTTTTGTTCGGAGGCGGCATTATCCCTCAGAACGATATCGATGAATTGAATAAAATGGGAATAGGCAAATTGTTTACTCCGGGCGCGACTACTGTTGAAACAGTGGATTACGTGAAAAACTGGGTCGAAAAAAACAGAAATTTTTAAACTAAAATCTATATCAATTGAAAGAACCTGTAAAGTTCGGTACTGACGGATGGAGAGCGGTAATAGGAGATACGTATACGTTTGAAAATGTCCGGAGAGTATCTTTAGCAACGGCGATTGTTTTCAAAAATCATAAAAACATTAAAAACGGAATCGTTATAGGATACGATACGAGATTTTTATCCAAAGAGTTCGCTCACGCGTCGGCAGAAGTTTTTGCGAGCCGCGGAATTAAAGTCCTGTTGACCGATTCGTTCGTTTCTACGCCAACGGTATCTTTGCTGGCTCGCGATAAAAAACTTGCTTTCGGCGTCGTCATAACGGCATCCCATAATCCGTATAAATACAATGGTTTTAAGTTGAAAGACAGTTTCGGCGGTTCTATGAATCCCGAAGAACTTGTTCTCGTCGAAAAAGAACTTCAGAATATCAAAACTGTTGACGGTCTGGAGCCTTTTGATTCTTATAAAGAAAAAGGATTAATCTCTTTCTTCAACGGCAGACAGTATTATATCGATAATCTGAAGGCTAAAATTAATATCGATGTAATCAATAAATCGGGGATGAAAGTCCTTTATGAGGCAATGTTCGGCGCGGGTCAGAATACAATCAGCGAATTGATAAAGGTTGACCAATTGCATAACGTGGTAAATCCTTATTTTGAAGGCGGAGCGCCTGAACCGGTTGAAAAGAATCTCGGGCTGGCGTGCAAAACCGTCAAGGAAGGAAAGTACGATATATGCATCGTCACTGACGGTGACGCTGACAGAATTGCGATCATTGATGACAACGGCGATTTCCTCGACGCGCAGAAAACCTTTGCCCTGCTGCTGAAGTTTCTTCACAAGGAAAAAGGATTCACGGGAAAAGTTGTTAGAGGTTTCTCCGCTTCGGAGTTGATAAAAGATTATTGCCTGAAATATAATCTTGAACTCGAAACAGTTCCTGTCGGCTTTAAGTACATTTCCAAGAAAATGATCGAGGAAGACGTGCTGATAGGCGCGGAAGAAAGCGGCGGAATTGGAATAAAAGGCCATCTCCCCGAAAGAGACGGACTTTTTAACGGACTGCTATATCTCGAAATGCTCGCATCAACGGGAAAAAGCATTTCAGATCTGAAAAAAGAACTTGAAGACGAATTCGGAAAGTATTTTTACAAACGGATAGACGTTCACACTACCGAAGAAAAGAAAAATAAAACACTTGAACTTTGCAGGAACCTTAAAAAAGGCGATGTAATTGCGGGGAAATTAATTCTCAACATAGATCCACTTGACGGTTATAAATTGTTTTTCGAGAACGGCTGGATTACAATCAGAGCATCGGGCACAGAACCCCTGCTTAGATTTTACTGCGAGACAAAAGGAAGCGACGAGACTCTGAATGTCTTAAACAACACAATTTCAAATTTTAATTTGTAGAAATGAAAACAAAGTTTTTTCCGGCAATCGTTATGTTGCTACTCTTTGCGGCGATGAACACCTATGGGCAGATAAATCAAAGTTCTAATCAGACCTCGACTTACAACCCGAATAGCAATCAGGGTATCTTCAACATGAAGATAAACGCCGACAGTCCGGAGTTGATGTCTCAGTTCAATACTCAGAATGTGCAGCAGAAAACTTTCCCGGTTGATAAAGCCGTTAATCCTGATTATTACACGGTCGGACCTAACGACATGTTCAATCTGGGGATTTTCGGCTATATGAATCAAACTATCCCCCTTGTTGTAACACTAGAAGGTTCGCTTGTTATCCCGACTGTCGGCGAGGTGAAAGTAAACGGATTGACGTTGTCCGATGCCAAAAGAAAAGTCGTAAACGCGGTCAAGAAACGTTATTACTCAAGCGATGTGAGCCTGACCTTATCTATGCCGAGAACATTTCTCGTCACGGTTTACAGTTCCATTCAGAGCAAGATGGATGTAACGCCGCTTACAAGAGCGAGCGAAATAGTGAGCCGGGTCTATTATGATACTTTGGATGTCTCAAAAATCAGTTATAAATTCAACAACGAAAAGAACGAATTTGTACCTCAAATGTCGCTTCGGAACATTGAAATCATACATAAAAACGGTACTACGGATATTGCCGACCTGTACAGATACTTCAGTACTAATGAAGATAAGTACAATCCGTATTTGCAGGAAGGGGATTTGATAAAAATTCCTTTTGGACTGATTAATAAAAACTATGTCACTGTTGAAGGAGCGGTGCAGCTGGGAGGTACTTACGAATACAACAAGGATGATAATCTTGAATCTGTAATCTCTCTTGGCCGCGGTTTCGATACCGACGCCGAACCTGACAGCATCACGGTATTCAGATCCGACCCTGTAACTCGTAAATACAAATCTATTGACCTCTCGTTTGAGAAAGATAAGAATTTTAAGATTAACGTTTTCGATAGGGTATTCGTGAAATACAAAGCGAATACTGTAATGAACCTGAGCGTTATGGTTCTCGGCGAAATTAATCGTCCCGGAGTATATCCGATTGCCCAGAAAAGCACAACTCTGAAGGAAATCATTGAAATGGCGGGCGGTATGAAGCCTACCGCTTTCTTGCCGTTGTGCATTCTTTTCAGGAAATATGATGACGAGTACACGCGGACTGATACCGCTGAAGTATTCCTGAATCGCCGGGCGAACGATCTCATTGTCCAGACCATGGATAAAGATAATTTCGAGGTTGATGTATTGTCGAGGCGAAACAGGGTTGTCGTAGATTTTGAAAAACTCTTCAAGGAGAACGACTTGAGCCAGAATGTAATTCTTGAACATAAAGATGTTGTGTATATCAACGACGATAAGAAAATTGTGTATGTTTACGGTCAGGTCTCGAATGAAGGATATGTTCCCTTTAAAGAAGGCGAGAATTATGAGTACTATATCAAAAAAGCGGGCGGGTATTCACTTGCTGCGGATGACGGCGATACAAGAATAGTTCGTTTTAACTCGAGAGGATGGTACAAAGCCGATGAGACAAAAGTTCAGTCGGGAGATTTTATTTACGTGCCGAAAGTAGTTAAGACGAAATTCGGTGATAAGATCACCCTTATTGCGACTATCCTCGGCTCTCTAGTCAGTATTTTGACGACTTATATTTTAATTAAAAACACGAATTAGTGATTGCTCGTTATCGGTATGAATAAATTTTTCAATTATTATAGTTTTTCATTGTTTAATTCAATTCTTGTATGGATAAAAACCCAGTAGGTCCCGATACATCAATGAATACCGGCAGTACGCTGCTGGTAAGGTATATTAATATTATTTTAGATCACAAGAAACTTATCTCGATTACGGTGCTGTCGATTGGTTTGTTGACCGCGTTTCTGGTATACTTCGTGATAAAGCCGGTTTTTTATTCCAGCGCCGTCGTTAAAGCCGCAGGCAAAACTTCGGGTATAAGCGGTTTGTTGTCCACGGGCAGCCTGCCTGATATAGGAGGTCTGGACGAGATTTCCGGCGGCTCGGTTGCTAAAGAACTCGCTTTGTATAACCAGATTCTGGTCAGCAGAAGGTGTCTCGAAGAAGCCGTGAAGAAATTCAATCTAATGGAAGTTTACGACCAGAAGTATATGCAGGACATGCTGAAGGATTTCAGAGAGAATATTCTCGATGTGACGAAGGATAATAAATCGGGTACGATGGAGATAGGCGTATTTGATACTTCCCCTGAGCGCGCGAGGGACATCGCCGCGTATCTTGTGGAGCAATTGAATAAAATCAACACGGAACTTAACGTTCTTAATGCTAAGAACAACCGCGAGTTTATCGAGAGTAGGTATAATTCGATTAAAGATGAACTTAAGCAGGCTGAGGACAGCCTCAAGTTATATCAGGATTCTTACGGAATCGCTCCGGATATTGTCGCTAAATCTGTAGTGCAGACCGCCGTTCAGATGGAGGCCGAAATAAAATCGGAAGAAGTTAAACTTGAGATCCTGAAGAAAATGCTCTCCGGCGACCAGTCTGAAGTGAAAATGCAGGAAAATAAAATTGCCGCCCTTCGAAATGAACTTGCGAAAGTCAAAAATACTGATGACAACGAAAACTTCCTGAATCTGAAAAATACTCCTTTTAAGGTTCTCAATTACCTCCGTCTCCAGAGAAACGTTGAAATTAAAAATAAACTTCTCGTTTATATTCTGCCAATATTCGAACAGGCAAAAATCGAGGAAAAAAAAGAAATGCCGAGTGTGCTGGTGCTTGACCAGCCTGAAGTGCCCGAATTAAAAAAGAAACCGAAAAGACTAATGCTTATCGGACTTTCTATTATAATCTCGTTTGTGCTTCTGTCTGCAGGCCTCATAATTTATGAGACTTCGGTCAAGCAATTGTTGCATACTTTAAAAAACAGAAATGAATAATACGGCGATAAGAAACCTGATTGACTCGAAAATTAGCGGCTATTATACGGGAGGATTGGTAGTCCTGTCCGTCGGATGCGTGCTCTCGCTGATTCTGGAAGAATATATCTTGTTCCTTATTCTGCTTTTAATACCTTTCCTGATTTATTTTACTATTAGGTTTCAGGATTATTATGTCGAGATTTTTGTTGCGTCTCTCTTCTTTGCGAGAACTCTATACTGGCCTCTTAGAGTTCAGTCGAGCCTCGTAGTCGCGGTAATTCTGATTTTCTTTCTCCTCACATCCAGAAAATTCGGGATTTTCAATGAACTTAAACTTCCGGGTAAGATAAAAATTATTGCCACATTCCTGATTTTTTCGGTACTAATTTCAGGAACAATGACCTTATTTTCATCGGCGTTGTCGGTTTATTTTTCCCTGCTGTTCATAATCTTCCTGTCCCTGTCTTATGTAATATTCAGGTCCGTAAAAAGTTTCGAGGAGATTAACAGGTATCTAAATTTCTTTCCTGTCGTCTGCGGTATTTCGGGTTTGGTAATAATCGCCCAGATAATCGTAACAGGGAAATTAAGGTCTTTGGGCTTGACATCCTTTGCCGTAATGGACTTCTCGGCAATGGCTCTTCTTACAGTTGTATTCAGAAATTTTCTGCTTTCTAAAATTAACAGGAATTCGATGTTTCTTGCGGCTGTGATTTTTGTGATCCTTATTACTACACAGTCAAGGTTCGCATGGCTGGGATTCTTGATTACGCTGATTTACGGACTTGTAATTAGTTTTATATTTTCGGAAGACGCAAGGTCAATAATAAAAAAGCGTATGCCGATTCTCTTAATAGCATCCGCTATAGGTATCGCGCTTGTGTTCATTATTGGCCTCAAGGGAATTTTTCTTGACCGCCTGGATGTTACCAACTTCACTCTGTTCGAGGGATCGAACGGTCAGTTGACTACGAACTCGCTCGAATCACGGGTCTTTATCTGGGTTACCGCATATAATACTTTTATTCATCATCCTCTTATAGGTGTCGGTTATTTGATGTTCAGCGAAATATCTGAAGCATATAATCTGCTGCCTGATTTTCTGTTTATTGTCTATGTTTATGGATTGGATGCGCATACAACCTACCTGAATTTTCTCGTTGAAACCGGCATTGTCGGGTTGACGGCGTTCGTTTCTTATGTCGTTATAATTTTTCTGATGACATTGAAATCAATTAAGGAATCGAAGTCGCTTGTAAATCTGAAAGTGAGCATAATTCTTAACATGCTTGTTTTTTTCATAATGGTTCATAGCGTTTATTCGGGTGCGTTCACGATGGGACAGAATGCCCTGCATATGCATTTTATTTTCGGCCTTGCAATTGCGAATTATGTGTTGACGAATGAGCAATCCCGCAAGGATGCTTGATTTTTAATAGAACTGATCACAGTGAAAAATGATATAACGAATTTTTCGTAACTACCTTTGTAGAAAAGGGCTTGAGATTCAACGATATACAGTCTGATTGACGGGAAAATACTTCAGACGGACGTTATCTTGGAAAGTTTTTAATAAAAGTATAATCCACGGAATTTGTGTTAACGAAAACAGACAAAAAAAACGCAATCTGGAACAGCATTGGATTCGTAGGCGTATCCTTGCTTGGTTTTGTGAATTTTTCACTGAACTATGTCACATTTCCTGCCGCCGAATTCGGGGTTTTCATATTTATTAATGCTATTTTTGGTATCGGGAATTCTCTCGATTTCGGATTCGGCGTGTCAACTGTCAAACTGATTTCGGAATACAGGAAAAAGGAAGAATATGAAACCGTCAATAAAATTTTTATGACGCATTTTATCGGATTCATCTTCCTCGGCGTCCTTATTCTAATTGGTTTCTGGGTCTATTTCTTTTTCTTCCTCAGGAATTCCCCTCTCGTAAGTCAGATACCATACAGCACTTTCTTCTCAATCTTTGTTTTCCTGTCACTGTCTTTCTTATTCAGGTATATTAATAATTATCTTAACAGAGTTTATGAAGGCTTTGCGGAATTTGTATTGTATTCGAAAATCAGCATTTCAACTGCGTTGCTGAATACTGCGCTTATGCTGGCTTTGTTTTTTTGGAAACTTAGCTTGGATTATCTCGCGATAATTTATTTCATTTCCGGTTTCGTTAATTTTCTCGTATTGACGGTTTTCCTTATCAGAACGAACAGAATAATTAATTTCAGCCCCGGGAATGTCAGCCTGCACATTATTAAAAAATATGCGGTTTACAACATCAATATACAACTTTCCTTTTTCGTGAACAGTTTTGTTGATCCGCTTATTAAGTATTTTATCGGCACGTATCTGACGATGAGTTTCGTGACCTATTTCGAATCGGCAAAAAAAATAATCGATATGTCGAACGGTCTCATTTTCTCCGCACAGAAAGGGGTTCTGAATAAAATCAGTGAACATAACGCATTGAACAGACTCACCGAGTTCATTAATACGGAGATCAGCACTTACTCTAAAATGTCAAATTATTATTCCATTGCTCTCTACGGTCTTTTAAATACGGCTTTGTGTGCTTTTATACTTATCTGGTTTAAATCCTTCGAGGGCATGCTTATGTTTCTGATATTTATTCTACCTTATTCACTGATAAATTCCGCTGGCTGCCTGTATCTTGTACTTATGGTCGAAGGAAACGGGAAACGTCTTCTAAGCCTTCAATCGATAAATTTTGTCGTCATTCTGGGTATGCTCTTCCTTTCTCTCAGCGTATCCGGAAATTATTTCGGACTGTTTGGTTTCTACGCTTCCACGATTATAACAATAATACTCTTGGTGTATTTTCTGCAAAAATATCACGGCTTTTATGTGAAACAGTTTATAGCAAACATTGTATTTCCCGATATCGTTAAACTTAATATACTGATTTTGCTCGAAATTGCCTGTTTGTATTTTTTTAAGGACTTTTTCGTTTATGTGCTGATTTCGTTCACTCTTGCTTACGGACTTGTATTTATGAAATATATTAAGTTCTTCGTTAAGACCGTTATTGAAAAATCTAAAACTATTTTATCGTATATATAATCTGATGTATAAATTTTCCATAATAACTCCGACTCTTAATCAAAGCAAATATATCCGGCAAACTATCGAATCCGTGCTGTCTCAGGATTACGAAAACAAGGAACTCATTGTCGTCGACGGCGGCTCATCCGATGGGACACAGGACATATTGAAGGAGTACAAAGAAATTAAATGGATATCCGAGCCTGATTCGGGAGCGGCGAACGCTTTGAATAAGGGATTTAATATGGCTGATGGCGATATCATTGCTTGGTTGAATTCTGATGATTATTACGATAAGAACGCTATACGCTTGATAGCGAATGTATTTGGAACTGACGAGAACATTGACCTCGTTTATGGTAACCTTACTTTCGTCGACGAGGATGGAAAAGTATTGTTTTATAACACGACGGAAGAGTATAAACTCGATACTCTCGTACGGAAATGTGCGGATATTGTCAGGCAACCCTGTACATTTTTTAAAAAAGAACTTCTACTTAGAACTGGTTTTCTCGACGAATCGTTAAAATGTGTTTTTGATTATGACCTGTTCATTCGTTTATTAAGATTCGCTCGTCCGAAACACATTGATGTGAACATCGCTTTTTATAGGGATTACAAGGATACTCTCACAAGAAAATTTATCCGCCGACAGGGGAGCGAAATTATTAAAGTTTCGAGAAGAAACGGAGCCAGAATTTATGATAAAATTGTATTGTCGAGTTTTGTAAAGAAGGTTCTGTTCCCCGATTTTTTCTATTGAAATATTAATTTCAAAATAATTTTATCTTATAATGAATGTTCTCGCAAAATTTGCTGGTTTCATTCTCGATTTACCGAAAACGGTTTTCTTTAACCTGAAATATTTCGGTGTTAGGGGATTGTTTATACTGCCTGTTCTTGTTTCGCGGAAGGTTAAATATGTTAACTCAGGCGGCAAGGTCAAATTAGAGGAGAATTTGCGTTTCGGCATTATTAGGCTCGGTTATTCTGACGTCGGCATATTCGATAAACGCTATGACAGGACTATCTGGGATGTCCGCGGGAATGTGGTATTCAAAGGCACCGCGAGAATTGGTTGTGGCTCTAAAATAAGCGTAGGTAGTACCGGCACTCTGGTGCTAGGCGATAACTTTGTCATTACGGCTTCGTCAGCTATAGTCTGTTTTAGTAATGTCAGATTTGGCGACAACTGCCTGCTGTCTTGGGAAAACCTTATCATTGATAATGACTTTCATAACGTGATAATGAAAAACGGTAAGACGATCGGCAAGTCTAAAGATATTACTGTTGGTAATGATGTTTGGATATCCTGCCGCTGCACAGTCCTGAAAGGAACAGTGATCCCCGATAACTGCGTAATAGGCTCGAACAGCCTTCTGAATAAAGTCTTTGAAAAACCGGATTGCCTTTACGCGGGAGTTCCTGCCAAAATGATTAAAGAAATTGAGAAATGGGAAAGATAATTTTTAACATAAATATTTTTAATAATAACGCGATCGTCATTTCCTGTCGGGAGGGATTATCCGGTTAATGAAAAACTTGCTCATGATATCACATTCCTCGAATGCCGCAGGTGGCGGCGAAGATGATTTCATGAACTTATTGATTCACCTGCACACGAATTATTATATTGTAAGTGTGGTTCCTGAAGGTGTAAGAGTAAAACAGTATTCTGAATATTCCCATGAACTAAAAGTTATCCCGGATGGGATTTTCCCTTTTACCGGTTTCAGCATAAAGAGTTATATTAAATATATCCTTCTAATTTTGAAAAAAATCATCGTCTTGCTCCCGTTTCTTTTGAAAGTAAGGAACAGGATAGATGTTTGTTATGTCAATTCTTCAACGTGTTTTGTGGAAACTCTTCTGGTCAGTATGCTGGGTATACCGTACGTTATATCAATAAAAGAAATAATTCAACCGGATGTTGCGAGGGAATTACTTTACAAATTTTACGGATACACATCAAAGAAAGTAATCGTTATTTCGAAAATCCTGAAATCATTATTTGAAAAAGCCTGCGACTATAAATCTACGTACATCATATATTCTTCAATTGATGAAAAACTTATGAAAATTGTATCGGAAAGTGAAATCCCTGTCGGGTTGGCGAAGACAAATAATTCCTTCAGAATACTCAATGTTGGAGTAATCTGCCAGTTGAAAAACCAGAAACTTCTGATTGAGGCTGCGTCGAATCTTAATGATCAACGCAAATACGAAATTATATTTGTGGGCAGAATAATCGACCAAAATTATTACGATTTGATCAGAGCAATAAGCCTGGAAAAGCGCAATAATGTCAAGATCGTGTTTATGGGCGAGATGAGTAAAGAATCCGTTCTTTATTTAATAAAATCATCTGACTGTGTTGTTATAACGTCGCAAAGAGAAGGAATGTCTTTGGTCTTAGCGGAAACTCTTTATCTCAATAAACCTCTCATTGCTACTGAAGTTGGAGTGGTCCCGGAAATAATCAGACATGGGGTTAATGGCCTAATTATTGACAAACACGACCCGAAGTATCTCGCCGATTGTTTAATGAAACTTGCTTCCGATAATTCTCTGAGTTATGGAATTTGCGCTATGAACAGTGAGAAATATAAGGAGTATTTCGATTTGCAATTATACCAGAATAAACATGAAGCAATACTCCTGGATGCAATAAGAAAAAAATATTGAAAAACAGTACTTCTATGCAAAGTGAAAAAAAAATTTCCGTGCTAAATGTTTTGACGGGTATTGACGACGGAGGATTGGAAATGCTTGTTTACAGGATCTATAAAGGGCTGGATAAATCGAAATATGATTTGAAAATGGTATCCCTGACTCCTCTCCGTGGCAATTTTCTCGAAAAGCAAATACGTGAAATTGGGACCAGGTTATATTATTTTAATTTTAGGAATAAAGGAAAAGGCATTAAGGATGGATTGCACAATGCCGGGCAGTATTTGCTCTTTATATTTTTTTTGTGGAAAACTAAGTTTGACGTGATCCATTCTCATGATTTTTTCCCTGCCTTTATTGCCAGAACGGGGATATTGTTGAGTCAAAAAAAACTTTTCCGCAGGACCATTAAAGTGTTTTCAACCTATCACAATATCTATTACTGGCTGAAACCTGTTCATCACAAAATTAATAAATTCTTGTCTCTTTTTACAAAAAATATTGTATGTGTGTCAAACACAGTCAAGGAAAACTACATTATACAGGAGAATATTAAACCCGAAAAACTGATTGTAATAAGAAATGGTGTAAACCATTTGCAGTTTTTCCCTGATAATTCTCTGAGAAATAAAACCAGAGAAGATCTCGGTTATAAACCGGATGAGATTGTTATTGGTTGTGTCGCCGTTATTACCGAAAGAAAAGGCCAGGTCTTTCTTCTTGAAGCATTTAAAAATTTATTAAAAAAGCATTCTAAAGTAAGGCTGTTGTTGGTTGGAGGCACCAGAGAACACGAAATCGAATATTATAGTAATCTTTTAAAGATTATCAAGGATAATTCTATTGAACAGTATGTTAAATTTCATCCGCCGGTGGAATCGGTTAACCCCATTTATAATGCGATAGATGTTTTTGTGCTTCCTTCCGTTACGGAAGGCTTCGGGCTTTCAGCTTTCGAATGCATGTTAACCGAAAAAATTTGTTTGTTTTCGGATTTAGATGTATTTAAAGAATTGACTGAAAACGGAAAGATTGGATTTCACTTCGAAGGAAAAAATTCTGAAAGTTTATTCATTGAATTGAATAAAATAATTGAAAATTTTGACGACTTATCGAAGAATACGCCTGATTACAGGAATTATGTCTTAAATAATTATTCAGAAAGTGAAATGGTAAAGAAATATGATCGTATTTATGACAGTGACTAATTCACTATTCAGTCTATGCCTCAGGAATTATACGATGGACAGTTGTCCCAATATCTAAAATTACTCGTCTTATCCGCTTCGGTTTCCCGTTGGCTGCAACACAGAATTTTATTCTTCCTTGATTTATAAACCCGATGGGGCGATTGCCATATTTCCTGAATTCCTAAGAATATTGATTACATTTATTTTAAGGTCTGTAAGTAAACAACATATAAAGCATCTTAATGTAAAACGCAGAATATTCTTTGCGTCTGTTCTTGAATTTCTTTCTAATCGGAACAATCGAAAGTCTTAGGAATATACCGGTAATATGCATGCTTCGGAAAAAAAATCTTTTGTAAAAAGTTAAATGCTTTTTAAAGTAAATAAGTTTACTCCTGTAAAGATTATAGTAGTAAAACATCTCCCCGTTTACGCTTTTTGTCGACGTATTAGGTGTATGCACAATTTTACAGCCTGAAATAATGACATTCTTCAAACCTTTTACGGATAATCTCTTTTGCAAATCAGTGTCTTCGTAATATAAAAACATCTTTTCGTCAAATCCGCCTGTCTCAAAGAACAAATCCCTGCTAATCAAAATACACGCACCGGTAAACGCATCGACCTCAAAATCCTCATTACTGCTTAACTTCGATTCCATGATTCTAATATGCTCGGACGTTATTTTNTTCCGTACCTCCCAGGCCAGCGCTTCTGCCAATTCCCATTTGAAGTTTGGAAAACTATTATATGAATAAATCGGTCTGCCTTTTCTGTCCGTAAATACCGGTGATACTGCGCCAACACCATTATCTCTTCCAAGACGATAAGCAGCTATCAATCTCTCCAATGATCCGTCGATAAATTCTGTATCGGGATTTAAAAAAAGAAGCAGTTCCCCGTCTGCATTCTTGGCTCCTGCGTTGCATCCAAAACCAAAACCTCCATTATTCCCGGTCTCAATTAACTTGAGAGTGCTTTCTTTAAAGTTTAAATTATTTAACTTGTATTTCCCGGGTGAATTGTTATCTACTATTATTATCTCATAATCAACTTTTGAGACATGCCTCTTGATCGATTCAATACACTCAAACAGGCATTCTTCGCTATTATAATTTACAATTATTATTGATACATCGATTGGCATTTATCTAAACGCGTTTTGTTCCGAAATTGTTATATGAAAATTGCTATGGTCTCTTATAATATTTTGATTTTAAATTATCCATTTGGTATAGTAAATTCAAGTATCAAAATGTTCTTTATTAATTAAGGTATTAATATTTTGTAAAATGAATATACAATGGAAAGTATAGTTCTTGTCATAGAAAGATTTATTAATTTGGAAAGCAAAACAATTTTTATTATTGCGTCTTAAGCGTTGTCTGAATATTCTATGAAAAAAGAGAAAGCCATATATTTTTTTTTACCGGATTATCCCGATTCATCAACAGGTGGAATTCTTTACCATAAGAAAATGTATGAGTACTTTAAGAAAAAATCTGTTAACGTGAAAATTGGGGGAAACAGAGGTATTGTTCGCAAATTTCTTAAATACAAATATTTAAAACCAATCGGCGGTCTTCTTGTCTACCTTACTATTCCCAAAAACTCAATACTGATTTTAACAAATACGGAATATGTCCAGTTTTTTCTTCCTGTATTACTGTTAAAATTCTTAAAGAAGCATAAGATTTATATCGTCGTTCATCATCTTTTAACCGAAGAAAGAAAGAATAAATTTAAAGATAGGTTTGAATGCAGGTTCATCAAGTTGGCTGATTACATTGTAACAGTAAGTGAAGCTTCAATGGAATCACTGAAGAGAAAAAGTTTAATAACCGAAGATATCCCTGTAATTAATCCGGGTATGAATTTCCCCGTTCTTAATGAAAAAATTCACTTTTCGAATGACGTGTTCAATATTTTGTTCGTTGGATCAATTGAAGAAAGAAAAGGCTTAATCTATGCAGTGAAATCATTGGAAAAGTTAAAGGGGAAAAACATAATTCTGAATGTCGTGGGTGAGGTTTTGCAGGATAATTATTTCGATATTGTAAAAAAGGAAATCGATACGCTTGGCCTGAAACAATTCGTTTTGTTTCATGGAAAGATAAATCAGGGAGAACTTGAGAATATTTATTTAAAATCTGACATTTTCCTTTTTCTCTCGCTTTGGGAAGGTTACGGTATGGTTATTGCAGAAGCTTTATCTTTTGGACTTCCAATAATCGGTTCGACTATACCGACAATGCATTATTTTGTTGACGACGGAGTCAACGGATTCATCGTTGATCCTTTGAAAATTGATGCGATAACTGAAAAAATAGAAACACTTAGATCAAATACTTTGTTGCGAAAGAAGATGTCTGATGCTTCATTGTTGAAAGCACGCGGACTGCAGTCATGGGACACTACCTGTCAAAACCATCTGGATCTGATTTCAAAATTGATGTAAATTACCTTAAAGACTCTGCGAAGCGCATTATAATTTCGTGCTGACCTCTTTTAAATTGAAAAAAACCTTATTTATGGTTAAATTATACATTTAATTAGTTTTATATTCGAAAACGAAAATTGAATTTTGTGCAAATGGATATGTCTGGAAGTGGTCAACCCCTCGTAAGCATCGTTTTGCCGACTTATAATAGATTGAACTGGCTGCTGAAATCTATAAACAGCGTTCAGGAACAGTCTTATGATAATTGGGAACTGCTGGTTATTGACGATATTTCTAATGACGGTACGAGAGAAAAGATGGAAGAACTTTGCAGGCAGGATAATAGGATCCAATATCACAGACTGCCTGTAACTAAAGAACCCGGTATTTCGAAATTTCTTAACTATGGAATCAAAACCGGCAAGGGGAAATATATAGCCAGACTCGATGACGATGACAGATGGTGCGACCCCCAAAAACTTGAAAAACAAATTAAATTTCTCGAAGAAAAAAGCGATTATGTCCTCGTCGGCGGTGGCGTGATTGCCATTAACGAAAAGGAAGAGGAAATTTTCAGATATCTCGAAAATGAAACGGATGAAGAAATACGCAAAAAAGCGCTCCTGTCTAATCCTATGACGCATCCGACTGTAATTTTCAAAAAAGATATCGCCGAAAAAATCGGAGGATATCAGAGTTGGGCGTTCGCAGAAGACTGGGATTTCTGGCTTAGAATGGGAAGAGAAGGAAAAATGTACAACTTCCCTGAATACTTTGCTCTTTACCTGATGGCCGGGCAGAACATTTCTTTAAGAAACCAGCGCGGCGCGGCGAAAATGATTTTCGAAATTCTAAAGACACATAAGAAACATTATCCGAATTTCTCAAAAGGGTACGCCGTGAACTGCCTTCAGTATATTCACTCTTTTACTCCGTCGTTTTTCAGAAAAGGTACAACCACATTCCTTAAATATATAAAAAGAAAATATTTTTAATTTATGCCGAATTATTTTATAGCCGGAGGCGCGNGATTTATCGGCAGCCACCTCGCAAGAAAATTGATAAATGAAGAAGAAAATTCTAAAGTCGTGATTTACGACAACTTTTCTTCAGGCAGAATGTGGCATCTTGAGGATATCGTTGATTCCCCAAACCTGAAAATTATCGAAGGCGACATTAAAGATGTCGAATTACTCGTTAATTCGATGAAAGGATGCGATTGCGTCTATCACTTCGCTTCGAATCCCGATATCTCTAAGGCTGTTACACAGCCCGACATAGACTTCTGGGAAGGTACCTTTCTTACTAATAACATTATAGAAGCAATACGGCGGAACGGGATAAAGAAATTAATCTACGCGTCCGGAAGCGGCGTTTACGGCGATACGGGATTTAACGAGGCGGCGGAGGATTACCGCCCGATGGTCCCTATCTCTACTTACGGAGCAAGCAAACTAGCGGGCGAAGCGTTGATTAGTTCCTATTGCTTTATGTTCGATATCAATGCGGCTGCCTTCAGGTTCGCTAATGTAGTCGGCCCTAACCAGACTCACGGCGTCGGGTATGACTTCATTAATAAACTTATCGCCAATCCGTATGAACTCGACATACTGGGCAACGGTACACAGAGCAAGTCTTACATATATGTTTATGATGTTCTGAACGCTATCAGGCTCGTCGAAACTAAGTACCTGAACGGCTTTTCCTATTTCAACGTCGGAACTGATGATTACATTACCGTAAAGGAAATCGCGGATATCGTTGTTAAACTTATGAAACTTGATAACGTGAGGCTGAAGTTTGGCGAGTCCGACAGGGGTTGGAAAGGCGATGTTCCGGTAGTCCGATTGAATTCGGAAAAGATTAAAAAACTCGGCTGGAGAAGACAATTCAGTTCGGGGGAAGCGATTGAAAAATCTGTTTCATCTATGATAGAAAATATCAAAGGGAAAAAATAATGATTGTATCCAGAGCGCCTGCAAGAATATCTATGGGCGGAGGCGGAACTGACCTGCCTTCGTATTACAGGGAACACGGAGGTTTTCTGCTCGCTACGAGCATTAATAAGTATATTCACATTCTTCTCAATAAAAGATTCGAAGAGGATATCAGATTATCATACTCGAAAACTGAAATCGTTGATGATGTATCGAAAATTGAACACAGGATTTTCAGGGAAGCGCTGCTATACACGGGGATATCCAGACAGATTGAAATTGCCTCGATAGCCGATATACCTTCAAACAGCGGGCTTGGAACGTCTTCATCATTCACGGTTGCCCTGTTGAACGCTCTCTTTGGATACAAGAGACAGTATATCTCTATTGAAAGACTGGCTGAAGCGGCTTGCGAGATAGAAATAGATATTTTAAAGGAGCCTATCGGCAAGCAGGATCAGTATGCCTCATCTTTCGGCGGATTCAACGCTTATTATTTCAATAAGGACGGGTCGGTAAACATAGAGCCTCTGAATATCAGGGAAGAACTTCTGATGGAACTCCAGAATAACCTGTTCCTTTTTTGCCTGAATAAATCGAGGTCTGCGAGCAGCGTACTTACCGAGCAGAACGAAAAAAGCAAGAATAAAGATAAAGACACAATTGAAAGACTCCACAAAATTAAAGATATCGGATTTTATACGAAGAAAATACTTGAAGAAGGAAAGATCGATGAGTTCGGCGAAATTATGCATAACCACTGGCTTACGAAAAAAGGCCTGTCGGATAAAATATCCGATCCTTTCATTGACGAAGCCTACGAACTGGCTTTGAAAAACGGAGCGACGGGCGGAAAAGTTGTCGGAGCCGGCGGAGGCGGATTCCTTATGCTTTACTGCCCGGGGAAAAAATCCAAACTTGTCGAAGCGATGAAAAAAATCGGAATGAAACCTATGTGGTTTACATTCGAATTTGAAGGCGCTAAAAAAGTATTCTATAGTTGATGGATGTAACGCTTGCTATACTCGCCGGCGGTCTGGCAACCAGGCTTTATCCGAAAACTCTGACGATTGCCAAGTCGATGATTGAAGTAGCGGGAAAACCGTTTATCGGACACCAACTTGAACTCTTGAGTTCGAAAGGTATTAAAAATGTCGTTCTTTGTCTCGGGAATCTACATCAGGAAATAACGGATTACGTCGATGACGGGAGCAGGTTCGGGCTGAATGTAAAATATTCCTTCGACGGCGAAAAACCCGCGGGTACGGGCGGAGCCGTCGTGAATGCTCTTGATCTGCTGTCAGATCCTTTTATGCTTATGTACGGTGATTCTTTTTTGAATATTGATTTCATTGATATTATTGAATATTTTAAAAATCGGCGCGAATCAGGCCTGATGACTGTTCTGCGCAACGAGGACAAATGGGACAAAAGCAACATAGAATTCAGGGACGGCAAAATCATCAGATACGAAAAAACTATAGAAGGGAAATTCAGTTTTATAGACTACGGCGTAAGTATGCTCAGGAAAAAAGCACTAAACGGATACAGTAAAGGATTTGCCTTCGATATTACGGAAGTCTTTCAGAGCCTTATAAAATCAGGTGACCTGCTCGGATTCGAGGTGTTCGAAAGGTTTTACGAAATCGGCTCGTTTTCGGGAATCGAAGAAACGGAAAAATATATTTTGTCTTTAAAAAATAAAAGCAATGTCTGATAAATACGTAGAAAGATATTTTAACGAAGTTACCGAAGTCGTGAGTAAAATCGACAGGGATGCTGTCGAAAAGATTATCGAAGAACTCGTCTGGATTAAAAGGAACGGTGGACGGCTGTTCATACTCGGCGTCGGCGGCAGCGCCGCAAACGCTTCGCACACCGTGAATGATTTCAGGAAAATATGCGGAATGGAATGCTATGCTCCGACGGATAATGTCTCCGAACTTACCGCAAGAGTGAACGACGACGGCTGGGAAACCGTGTTCGTGAAATGGCTTATTACAAGCAGGCTCAGTGAGAAAGACGGCATTCTGATTCTGTCTGTCGGCGGCGGGAATGCAGGGAAGAATATAAGCGTTAATCTGATTAACGCCATTGATTTGGCAAAAGAGAGGAAATCCAGAATATTAGGTGTAGTCGGCAAGGACGGCGGTTATACGGCGAAGAACTCTTCCGCCTGCGTGATAATCCCCGTCGTTAACGAAAGTTCGATTACTCCGCATTCCGAATCGTTTCAGTCCGTGGTCCTTCATCTTATCGTAACGCATCCTGACCTGAAACAGAACGAAATGAAGTGGGAATCTACTAATAAATAAAAATCANAGAGAATGAAAATTGACAACCTTAAAATAAAGATTTTCGCTGACGGAGCGGATGTTTCGGAAATGGAAAAAGCCGCGGGCATGGGAATAATAAAGGGCTTTACCACAAACCCAACGCTGATGAGAAAAAGCGGCGTGACCGGATACGAAGAATTCGCGAAGGAGGCTTTGAAACGCGTGAAAGGATTGCCGATTTCATTTGAAGTATTTTCCGATGATTTTGACAGCATGCACCGGGAAGCGCTGAAAATTTCTTCCTGGGGTAATAATGTTTTCGTCAAGATTCCTGTTACGAACACTAAAGGCGAGTTATCCGGCGGTCTTATAAAAAATCTGGCTTCCGAAAACGTTAAACTGAACGTTACCGCTATCCTTACATTGGAACAGGTTGAACTCCTGTCGAAAATATTTCCCTCGGACAACGAATCTATAATTTCAGTGTTCGCCGGAAGGATTGCCGACACGGGCGTCGACCCTATACCATATATGAAGAAAGCAAAGGAGTTGCTGAAAGGCACTAAACTGCAACTCCTCTGGGCAAGTTCAAGAGAAGTGCTTAACATTATACAGGCTGAAGAATGCGGATGCGACATAATTACGGTGACTAACGATTTGCTGAAAAAACTCGGCATGCTCGGCAAGGATCTTAAAGAACTTTCGCTCGACACTGTTAAAATGTTCTATAACGACGCGTCATCTGCAGGATATAAAATTTTATAAAATAAATCTCTATTTTGTCATCAAAGAAGGAATTATTTCTTTTAGTGCTTTCGGATATTATTTTCGTCAACCTTGCATGGTCGATTTATTATATTATCCGCATTGAAAGCGGCTGGATTCTGTTCACGAACCCGCCGTCATTCCTCATGCCGATGATTTTTATTTTCCTTTACTGGGTCGTCGTGTTTTATTTCTTCGGACTCTACAGGCACTGGTTCGTCCGCTCGAGATTCGAGGAATTCGTTACTATTTTCCGCGCCGTAAGTTTCGGCTGCTTCATCCTCTTTTTCGCGATTTTCCTCGACGATTATTACAAAGACGCCAAAGTGGTATCGAGATTCCTTATACTCCTGTACTGGATACTCACAATATTCTTCGTCTCTCTCGGAAGGGTTGCTATCAGAGGCTTCCAGATGAGCCTGCTGAAAAAAGGATACGGACTTAGAAATACTGTGATTGTCGGAACAGGCTCTAAAGCCAAAGAGGTAAAAGATATGATTTTCGCGATTCCGAAACTCGGATATAAATTCTCCGGTTTCATTAGCATAGAAGACGAATCCAAGAAAACGGATGACCTCGGCTCGCTTAACGAACTGCCTGATATAATAAAGAATCACGATGTCAAAAATATCGTTATCGCTACGGACGAAAAGTATCAGGAACTTATTATTAAAACGCTGAACCTTTGCTCCAATCTCGACGTTAGCGTGAAGATTGTTCCGGAAGTCTATGAAATCGTTAGCGGTATGGTTAAGACCGAACAGGTCCACGGCATCCCGCTTGTTGAGGTTAAAACGGAATTGCTCCCGTTCACTTCAAAACTGATGAAGCGGATTATCGATATTGTAATCTCTGTCTTGATACTAATAGTCCTTGTCCCGTTCGCTCTGCTGTATTCGTTCGTTATGAAGATATCACGCAAAAACGTTTTTATCGTTGAAGAGAAAATCGGACGCGGAGGAAAAGAGTTTGAAAACTTCAGATTCAATATTCCTGATAATGCTTTCGGTAGGCTTATGCGGAGATTGTGGATAGACGAATTGCCGCAGGCGGTTAACGTGCTCTTTAACGAAATGAGCCTCGTTGGTCCCGAACCGGAAATTAAAGAAAATGTGAACGTTCTCGTGAAAGAAATTCCTTATTACAACAGAAGGCTGAGGGTCAAACCCGGGATCACAGGCTGGGCAAAGATTAAACAGAAAATCGGCAGGGAGGAAATGGATATCAAAAAAGTCCTTCAGTATGATTTCTATTACATCGAGAACATGAACCTTATGCTCGATTTTAAAATAATATTAAATACACTATTAATTATCTGGAGTTTTAAAGGCTAGAATATGAAAAGAGTCTTAATCGTAATACCGACTTACAATGAATCGGAAAATATCCTGAACATTATTCCCGAAGTCCTTCGCAAGACTACTGAAGATTATCAGTTTAATGTCCTTGTTGTCGACGATAATTCACCCGACGGCACGGCTGATATGGCCGAAAGCCTCGGAAGCCCGAACGTTTTTATTATTAGAAGGGAAAAAAAGTCGGGACTCGGGACAGCCTATATAGTAGGATTCAAGTTTGCTATAAAGAACGGTTTCGATTACGTCTTCGAAATGGATGCTGATTTTTCTCACGACCCGAAATATCTTCCTCAGTTTCTGGAAAAAATTAATGAAGGATATGACCTTGTCGTCGGCTCAAGATACATCAACGGCATTTCAGTCGTTAACTGGCCGATTAGCAGACTCTTCCTTAGTTATTTCGCTAACATTTACACTCGCATTATTACAGGCTTAAAGGTTAAAGACACTACTGCGGGATTCATGTGCTACGACGTTAACGTTCTTAAAGGAATTAATCTTGACAATGTAAGGTCGAACGGATACTCTTTCCAGATTGAAATGAAATTCAAATACTACGCAAAGAAATTGAGAATATGCGAAATACCGATTCTCTTTATAGACAGGCGCGCTGGCAGGTCGAAGATGTCTAAGAAAGTCGTTTATGAAGCGTTCTATGTCGTTTGGAAACTGAAATTAAAATCCATTTTCGGTAAACTTTAGTATAAGATGACTGATGTTTCAATAATTATTGTAAATTACAACGTCAGAGACCTTGTCGACAACTGTATTGCATCTATATATAAATCCAATAACGCATCTCACAATATTGAAATATTTCTTGTCGACAATAATTCCGTCGACGGAAGCGCCGAACACATTGAAATCGCATACCCCGATGTTAAGGTAATCAGGAATAATAAAAACCTCGGATTTTCTAAAGCCAACAACATTGCTATCAGACAGGCATCGGGCAAGTACGTCCTGATACTGAATCCCGATACGGTGCTCGAAGAAGGCACATTCGGCAAACTGATTGATTTCGCCGAATCACAAGGGAATATCGGAGCCGTTACTTCGAAACTTATTCTCGGCAGCGGCAAACTCGATCCCGCGTGCAAGAGGAGTTTTCCGAAACTTTCCGTCGCGCTTCCGAGAATTCTCGGACTCTCGAAATTATTCCCGAAGAGCAGGCTCTTCGGAAAGTATAACCTTACTTATCTCGACGAAAACGAGACCGCTGAAGTCGATGCGATCTGCGGAGCGTTTATGTTCATTCCTAAAAAAGTGCTTGACGAGACGGGATATTTTGACGAGGATTATTTCATGTACGGCGAGGACCTTGACCTGTGCTACAGGATAAAGAAAAAGAGATATAAGATATTTTACTATCCTTCCGTAACCACGATACACCTTAAAGGTGAAAGCACGAGAAAGACAAGATTTTCGTACGTGAATAATTTTTACGGAGCGATGAGCATTTTCGTTAAAAAGAATTTTGAGCATTCGTCAAAACTCCTGCTGTTCCTGCTTCAGGCGGGTATCTATTACAGGTCTTTGCTTTCTTACATAAAAAGAGCGTCAAAAATTCTTCTGCCCGTTTTCATAGACGCGGTGTTCCTGTTCCTTTCTTTTTTTCTTTCTGTCTATACGCGGTTTCATATTTTCCCGAACAGTTCTTACAGGTTCATTATAACGGTCTACGTCATAATCTGGCTGATTTCATTCACGCTTTACGGAATTTATACTAACAGGTTCAGATTCTCGTTAATGAAAATGTTCAATGCTATCTTCATTGGGCTCTTCGTTAATTCTTCTATAACATATTTCTTCAACGAATACGCTTATTCGCGCGAGGTCATCCTGAGGTCGACAATCAGCGCGATAATATTACTCCTCGGATGGCGCTCCGTCGTTAATGTCTACAGATTCATAGTCGGCAAGAACATACTTCTCAGAAAAATCAATCTGTTGATTGTTGGTAACAGAAAACTCAACGAGGAACTCGAAGAAAAATTTCTGTCCAAGTACAATATAATTTATTTCACGCGAACGGAATACAATTACGAGGAAATCAAGGAAACAATTATTATCAGGAATATTAACGAGGTGGTCTTCTCTGGCGATGTTCTGTCGAATAAGGATGTTCTAAAACTGATGTGGACGTTCAGGCAGAAGAACATAAAATTCAAGATTGTTCCCTCCGGTAACGAATTAATCCTGTCAAAATTGAGAGGGGATTTGGAAAATCCTTCATTAATTGAAATTGAATATAATATTAATAATAAATTAAATATATTTTCCAAGAGGTTATTTGATTTTTTGTTATCAACGATGCTTCTCGTGACTGCTTATCCCGTGCTGAAGATATTCGGGCTCCTGTTCGGAAAAAACAAAAGCAGGCTCATCAGGAAGATATCGTTGATTCCTTACGTCTGGACAGGCAGGTACTCTTTCGTAGGAGTGCCCGTTTGGTATGTGGAGTATGATGCGGAATATCTCGGTAAGAGGGGAATTACGGGACTGCTTCAATTGCATATCGACGGGAACTGGACGAAGGACGAAGAAAATAAATACCTGCTGTATTACGCGAAAAATCAGTCGCTTCAGTTTGATATTGAAATACTTTTGAAATCATTAATAANNAAAATTATAAAAAATAATATTATGGCACTCGAATTTGAAAAACCGATTCTCGATTTAGAACAGAAGATAGATGAAATGCGCAAAATGTCAGACAGCCTTGACATTTCCGATGAAATCAACAGGCTCGAACAAAAAGTCAACGAACTTAGAAAGAATGTTTTCGAAAACCTGACTCCCTGGCAGATTGTCCAGTTGGCAAGGCATCCAAACAGACCTTACACTCTCGATTATATTTACTTGATGACGGAAAATTTTGTTGAATTTCACGGGGACAGGAATTTCCGCGACGATAAAGCCGTCGTCGGTGGATTCGCGAAACTCGGCGACCAGACTGTAATGATTATAGGCCAGCAAAAAGGAAGGGACACCAAATCGAACCTCTATAGAAATTTCGGAATGATGAGCCCGGACGGTTACAGGAAAGCCGCAAGACTTATGAAACTCGCCGAGAAGTTCGATAAACCCGTTATTACCCTTCTCGATACGCCGGGCGCTTATCCGGGTATCGAGGCTGAAGAGCGCGGTCAGGCTGAAGCAATCGCGAGCAACCTTATTAAAATGTCGGGTCTGAAAGTTCCGATTATCGTCGCGATTATCGGCGAAGGAGCCTCGGGCGGTGCGCTCGGAATCGGTATCGGCGACAGAATCCTTATGCTGAAGTATTGCTGGTATTCGGTTATATCACCCGAATCCTGCTCGTCAATTCTCTGGAGAAGTTGGGACTTCAAGGAACAGGCGGCGGAAGCGCTTAAACTTACAGCGACTGACCTTCTAAAACTCGGTATCATCGACAGAATTATCGATGAACCGTCAGGAGGCGCGCACAGAAACCATCAGGAAGCAGCGGCTATTCTCAAAGCGGCTTTGCTCGAAGAACTTGAACTGGTGTCAAAGATTAAAAAGGATAAACTGCTCGAAAACCGCATAAAGAAGTTCGAAAAAATGGGTTTCTGGAAAGAGTAAAATGACCGATAAAAAGTGCACAAAATTTATTATCAACGGCGGACGCCCGTTATCGGGCTCCGTCAGGATATCAGGCGCGAAAAATTCCGCGACGAAACTAATCGTCGCTTCTATGCTTACTTCCGGCAGATGCGAGTTCACTAACTCTCCGAATAAACTTAGCGAAATGGAAGTCACCTCCGAACTTTGCAATCTGCTCGGTAGCGTGACTGAAATTAAATGCGATAGTTTTAACATCACGACCGAAAAAATTAAGACGACTCAGATACCGTTCGAATTCGGAAACGTCAACCGCATATCGATTCTCTTCGCGGGACCGTTGCTGAACAGATGCGGAGAGGCGAAAATACCCGTGCCGGGCGGATGCAAAATCGGTTCGCGTCCGGTGAATTTCCATATCGAAGGTCTGAAAAAACTCGGCTGCAGCGTCGAGATTAAAGACAACTTCTATCTCCTGAAATGTGACCGCCTTAAAGGAAATAACATTCATCTCGATTATCCGAGCGTCGGCGCTACCGAAAACATTATCATAGCAAGCACGCTCGCGCAGGGCAGGACTATAATTACTAACGCCGCGATTGAACCCGAAATTATGGACCTCGTCAAGTTCCTTCAGAAAATGGGCGCGATTATCGAAATCAGCACAGACAGGAAAATTACTATCGAAGGCGTCGACAGACTCGAAGGCGCTTCACATAACATTATCTCTGATAGAAATCAGGCGGTATCGTTCGCCGTAGCGGGTCTGGCGTCGAAAGGCGATGTATTCGTCGAGAACGCGAATCAGGACGACCTGATCACTTTCCTCAACACCGTCAGGAGAATCGGCGGCAGGTTTGAGGTTAAAGGGAACGGAATCAGATTTTTCTATGACGGTAAGTTCAAACCGATTGCGATTGAAACGAACGTTCATCCGGGATTTATGACCGACTGGCAGCAGCCGCTCGTAATCCTTCTCACGCAGGCTGAAGGAGTCTCGATTATTCACGAAACGGTTTATGAAAAAAGATTCGGTTACGTGACCGAACTGAAAAAGATGGGCGCCGATATTGAACTGTTCAATACCTGTCTCGGTAGTTCGAACTGCAGGTTCGTAAACAGGGAGTATTTTCATAGCGCCGTCGTTAAGGGTCCGACACCTCTCCGCGGAGAGGAAATTATAGTGCCCGACCTCAGAGCGGGCATGTCATATTTAATCGCGGGTTTGATTGCCGAAGGCGAAACGACTGTAAACGGAATAAATTATATTGACCGCGGTTATGAAAATATTGATGAAAAACTCAAAGGCTTAGGGGCTGAAATTTACAGAGTTTAAAACCAACCAAATCAATATTCCTTATGACGAACAAAGAGAAAATCGAAGAACTGCGTAAAAAAAGAAGCGAAGCGATGCTCGGCGGCGGTCAGAAAAGCATTGACGCTCAGCATAAACGCGGAAAACTCACCGCGCGCGAAAGAATCAACCTCCTGCTCGATAAAGGCACGTTTGAAGAAATGGACATCTTTGTCCGCCATCAGTGCCGCGACTTCGGCGTAGAAAACACGCGTTTCTATACCGACGGCGTCATCACGGGCGTCGGAAAAATCAACGGAAGAAGCGTCGCGGTCTTTTCTCAGGACTTTACTATTCTCGGCGGCTCTCTCGCGGAATTCTACGCGAAAAAGATTGTGAAGATTATGGATATGGCGATGAGGGTTGGTATGCCCGTCATCGGTATTAATGACAGCGGCGGAGCGCGTATTCAGGAAGGCGTGCTTTCACTCGCGGGCTACGCCGACATTTTCCTCCGCAACACTCTCGCAAGCGGCGTCGTTCCTCAGATTTCCGCTGTCGTCGGTCCCTGCGCCGGCGGCGCGGTCTATTCGCCCGCGATTACCGATTTCATTTTTATGGTCGATAAGATTTCGCATATGTTCATAACAGGACCGAATGTAATAAAAGCCGTGACGAACGAAGACGTTACTTTCGACGAACTCGGCGGCGCGAACACACACGGCATTAAAAGCGGCGTCAGCCACTTCACCTGCGAGAATGAAATTGATTGCTTCCAAAAAATAAGACAACTTGTTTCGTACCTGCCTTCTAACAATATGGAAATTCCTCCCGACGAGGAATATGATGAAGAGGAAAAAGACCTCGAAGAATTAAATGATTTTGTTCCGGACAATCCGAATAAGCCTTACGATATGAAGGAACTGATCGCGAAAGTCATTGACAGGGATTCTTTCTTCGAAGTTCATAAGGACTACGCTGAAAATATAATTTGCGGATTCGGAAGACTTCACGGAAGGTCTGTCGGCATTGTAGCGAACCAGCCGCTCGTCCTTGCGGGCGTGCTTTGCCTGAACTCTTCGATTAAGGGCGCAAGGTTCGTAAGGTTCTGCGACGCCTTTAATATTCCTTTGCTCGTTTTCGAAGACGTTCCCGGATTCCTCCCCGGCACCGACCAGGAATGGCGCGGAGTAATACGCCACGGCGCGAAACTTCTCTACGCCTTCTGCGAAGCGACAGTTCCGAGAATAACCGTAATCGTCAGGAAAGCGTACGGCGGCGCGTACGACGTGATGAACTCCAAGCACATTAGAGGCGACGTGAATCTCGCCTGGCCGTCCGCCGAAATAGCAGTGATGGGCGCGAAGGGCGCTGCCGAAATTATTTTCAGGAAACAGTTGGAAGCGGCGGAAGACAAGCAGAAAATGCTCGACGAAAAAATCGGTGAATTCAACAGCAAATTCCTCAATCCTTACATCGCTGCAGAGAGGGGATTCATAGACGACATAATCGAACCGAAGGACACGCGCAAGAAACTAATCACATACTTCGAACTCATTGAAAACAAAGTTGACTTCAATCCGAGACGCAAACACGGAAACATACCTCTTTAAATTGTAATTAATAATTAATAATTGAAAAACGGGAGACTGGGAAACAATCTCCCGTTTATTTTTTTCTCATTTTTGTCATACCGGCGAAGGCCGGTATCCATCCTTTTTTACGCGCTGATAGTTACGCTGATTGTCTCGCTCCAGGAACCGGTTTCTCCGCGTGTGTTTACCCATATAGTGTGCTGTTTTGCCCGCGTCGGTACTTATAAAGTTGGCGACGTAATGAAAGTCTGAAATCTTGTCAGCCTTATCATTAAATTTTTGTTGCTTCCTTTATCGCTCTTCGCCTGCTTCCTTCATAGATTCCAATCAGTTCATAGCCGTCATCGACGAGTTTTTTCCTAAGGAATCCGTTAGCCTCCACTCCAATAAACGCTCCACTCCCAAAGGCAAGCAAATATGCTGTAAAACTTAATAGTTTCTTAAATAAGGCAAATATTCCCAAAATATGTTCACTGCTTGCGAATTGTTTTGGGTCGAATGTTCCGGAGATCATTTGAGCCAGCATAACGAAAAACAGAAACCAATACCAATATACGAACAAGCCAATATATTCGAGGAGCCAGAAACCTAATAATGCGAGGCTATATTTCCAGAGCCTCTTTTTTAGAAACCAGATAATACCTAAGAAAAAAGCAGGAAAAGAAAATCCGTCTTTTACTGCTATGTATTCGGTTTCGTCTGCTTCATATTCCATTCTGTAAACGTAATACTGTCTCATTCACTGATGTTATATTATTTGATTACCACCATCTTCCTCGTCTCACTGTATCCCTCCGCCGTCAGCCTGTAAAAATACACGCCGCTGGGATAATCAGTGACATTGAAGATTTGTTCGTATGTCCCGGCCGGTTGTTTCTGGTTTACGGGATTATCCACTACACGGCCGATTACATCATATATTGTCAAATTCACAAATGACGTGTGTGGAATGGAATATTCAATTCTCGTTTCTGAATTAAAAGGATTAGGGTAATTCTGCGAAAGAGAGAAATCAGAAGGTACAATCTGATTATTATTAATAACAGGAGTGACGTAGTTTCCACTTTGAGTTGCATATACTACTCCGTTTTTCCCGCATACCCACCCGTTTATAATGTTTGAAAAGAATATTGAACTAAACGAAAATTCCGTAAGTCTCAATTGTCTAAGCCAAGTAGTCCCGGAATTTGTTGTTGCAAATACATAACCGCTGTCGCCGGCAATCCATCCTCTGCTCTCGGATGTAAACTGTATACTCTTAAGATTAGTATGAATTGTTGTATTTTGCGTGATCCAATTATTCCCTCCGTCAGATGTTTTCAGAATCTTACCCGAATCGCCCGCAATCCAGCATATATTTGAATTAACGAACCATATGGAAATTAAATTAATTGATGTACCCGAATTGACGGCAATCCAGTTATCTCCTCGATTCGTGGTTCTTAGAATTAAACCGCTGTCACATACAGCAATACCTGTTTGCTGGTCTGAAAATCTGATGGAATTAATGTTTTTTGTTGTGCCGGTTTGTACGCTGTTCCAGTTTATTCCCGAGTTGATGGTCCTTAGCGCTAATCCCTGCTTTCCAACTGTCCATCCTGAATCTTGATTAAGAAAATATATTGAGTTCAGGTCAATCTGATAAGGTACGGTTTGATTAATCCAGTTTTGTCCGCCGTTGCTTGTTTTGTAAATCAAACCGTTATCACCCGCTATCCAGCTCTTAACAACCGATGTGGAGAAAACCGACCGCAGATTCTTTGTTTCTGGCAAATATCCAATTTCCCAGCAGTCGCCCCCTGTTATGGTACGCAGTAACCTTCCGTTATTGCCTGCAATCAAGCCATGGATTGAATCCGCCATGAAAATACTGTTGTTGTTAAGGGAATCAGGCGTCATCTGACGGTACCAGCTCCATGAATTTGCAAAGGTGCTGAACGAGTAAACCTGAGACCAGGGGCCGTAGCCGACAAAATTCTTAGACCTCACCCTCCAATAATATGTATTGTTTCTGTTTAATATGCATATTCCCGGTATGTAATGCAGAGATGTTGTTACTGAATTAACTAACAGTGTATCAAAACCGGTATTTTGGGAAATCTGTATGTTGTTACTATCGGCATATTGAGCAGCGTACCAATCCATCGATGGGTAGAGAGTATTAATTGTGTTATTATTATAAGGATAGTGCAGTATGGGCGCATCCGGAACAGAGTACCCCATCGAATTTGAAAACAACATAATTCCGCCGTTGCCGACTTCGCATACTCTGTTACTGGAAATAAAACTTATATCAGCGATATTATTCGTTATGTTGTTTAGGATGTTCCAGTTATTTCCGCCGTTTACCGTAAGGAAAGTGGGTACAGAATCAATATTAGAATAAATTCCTACTGCAATGCCTGTATTCTGATTCAGAAAATGTACGCCTTTAATATATACATCAGCATTTATATACAATTGAGTAAACCAGTTAATCCCTCCGTTCGTAGTTTTTATTATCGTACCTGACGAACCATAGGCCCAGCCGGTATTTGGATTTAGAAATTGCATCCTGAATAAACTGCTCACGGTATTGCTTTGTATCTGATTCCAACCTAATCCTTTATTTGTACTTTTATAAAGCAGCCCCCCTCTGCCGCATATGAACCCTGTCGTATTATCGACGAAGCGAATACCATATATTTGTTCAGAAAACTCCTGAATCAATGTCCAGTTGCTGCCCCCGTTTATAGATCTGTATACATATCCTAATAAACCTGCCATATTTCGGCAGACAAAAAAAACGGTATCTTTTGATGTAGCCGAGATTCCGTCAAATTTTCCGTATGTGACGTTACTGGTTTGTGATGACCAGTTATCCCCGCCGTTTGTTGTCCGGAAATAATTCATCTCCATCGAACTGTTGCTGTAGCCGATACCAAAGCCCGTGTTCCTGTCGAGAAAAAACATATCATTGATTCCGTATGGTGATGCCTGAACCTGTTTAGTCCAGTTTATACCGCCGTTAGTTGTTTTCATTATCCTGTCGCCGCCGGTCCAGCCGGTCAATGAATCGGTAAAATATACTCTGTTTATGAACCCGGTGATACTTTTACTTATTGTATCCCAACTTTGTCCGAAATTTGTGCTTCTAAAAATCTTTCCGCCGTCGTAAACTGCTAAAAGGGAATTTACATTTAGGAAATCAAGTCCGTTAATTTTATAACCTCCAGTATTGCTTGCTGTCCAGTTTAGTCCTTTGTTCGTTGTTTTTACAAATCCTCCCTGACTTATAGTCCCAAATGCCAAGCCGGTATTCTGATCAAAGAATCTAATTCCTTTGAATTCACCGGTAAACGGAACAACATAATTCCAGCTGTACCCGGCATCCCTTGTTGATATTATATTGCCCTGGCCGCTAATCACATGCCCGTTCAATGAATCCGCAAATGCGATTCCAAAATACCATTCGACGTTTGAACTTGAATACTTGACTATGCTCCAGTTTACTCCGGTATTCGTCGTTTTTATTATTGTACTGTAGTCCCCGACGGCAAATCCTGTAGATTGATTCAAGAAAGTTACAGAGTATAATGTTCCAACATTCAAGGTGGTTGCTTCCCAGTTCTTTCCTCCGTTCGTCGTTTTATATATATATGCTCCGGTTGCGAAGCCGGTCATTTCATTTAAGAATTTCATGCAGTAGAAAACTGCGCTTTGGTTTTGTGTTTCCGTGAACCAGTTTAAACCGGAATTCGTAGTCTTAAGCATCCACCCGGATGCGTTGATATAGCCGGTCTGATCGTTTATGAAATCCATAGCGCTGATTTTAAGTCTTGTAACCTGAGAAACTGACCAGTTTATTCCTGCGTTTGTTGTTCTCAAAAATGTGCCATGGTCGCCATAACAAAATCCTGTGTTGTTGTCTATGAATTCGACTTTCCTTAAGTTGTTACCCTGAGGTAACGGATTGTACCAGTTCCATCCCCATTGCCCGAATGAACTGGATGTCAGAATCAGTATCAACATTACAGAGATTATAACTTTCAGTTTAGTCATACCAAAATTCATAAACATTAAAGAGAAAATTATTTTAGAAGTACCATCTTCCTCGTCTCACTGTATCCCTCCGCCGTCAGCCTGTAAAAATACACGCCGCTGGGAATATCGGACGCGTTGAACTCAGCCTCGTACGTTCCCTCCCGTTGGCTTTCATTCACCAAGTTTTGAACTTCTCTGCCCAAAGCGTCATATACGACTAAATTCACGAACGATGAACGCGGCAGCGAATACCTTATCCTCGTTTCCGGATTAAACGGGTTCGGATAGTTCTGATAAAGTCTGTATTCAGTTGGCACCGTAGTTTCAACCTGCTTTATATTAACAATCGTTCTGTATAGATGGAAATTAACTGAGTCGGTATTGCTCATAGATGTTACGGTTACATTTGTACTATCGCCTGAATATCCGAAACGATCGACGAGTATTTTTAAACTTCCTGCGGGTAACGACGACAGATGATAAACTCCCGCAGCATCCGACATTCCGCATCTTACAAACGTGTTTCCGCTTTTTGCATACAGCACTGCATCTTTTATGTTCACAGACTGCGAATTGTTAAGTCCCATAACTTTTCCGTTCACTGAATTTGAATTCGTTGAGGAAGTTATTCTCGTTACACCGATATTCACGCCAGTCATGTTTGCAGCAGGATAAAGCGTTGATGCATTCCGCCAGTAAATTGTTGATGGATAATATGACACCACCCAGTCGCTTGTTCCGGGCGAATTCGGACAAAATACAAGTACAACAGAGTCACGCGGAACGTGTGCAAGAGTATATGTTCCGTTTGTTTGTATCTGCGCAGAATCGAAAGTAATAATATTGCCTGTTGCCTTTTCAAGTTTAACCGCCTTAACATATCCGTTTGTTGCGGGCTGGCTGTTGTCAGAATAAAGCACAGAGCCAGAGACAGGAAAAGTTGGTCTCCATTTTGCAATCTTATTTGCGCTTACTCCTCCCGCAGTTGTAAAGTCTCCTCCTACGATTAAATCATTATTGTATACAGTCAAACCATAAGCATCACTTGATAATCCGCTTCCAAGCGACGACCAGATTGTGCCGTTCCACTTTGCGATATTCCTGAAAGTATCTATTCCTGAATAGTAAAAAACCCCGCCTGCAATCAACTCATTGTTGTATGTTGTAAAATCCTTAACATGACCCGTTATTTCATTTCCTAAAGGCGACCAGTTTGTCCCTGTCCATTTTGCCATGTAATACCCTAAAACATTATTCCCAATAAATTCATTATTGTAAACCCCTATACAACTTATATGAAAAACAACTCCTGTGGTAAATGCCGACCAGTTTGTACCGTTCCACTTTGCAATATGGTTAACGGGTACTCCTCCTGCAATCGTAAATTCTCCTGATACAACTAATTCATTATTAAAAATCGTGAGACTATATACACCAGGCTTATAAGGAGGGCTCGAAGAAATACCGCTTCCAAGTGGCGACCAGGAAGTTCCATTCCATTTCGCCATTCTATTTGCGCTCACTCCTCCCGCAGTAATAAAGTTTCCACCGGCAATCAATTCGCCGTTATATACACCAAGAACATAAACGCTACTGTCCATACCTGAGCCAAGCGGCGCCCAGTTCGTTCCGTCCCATTTTGCAATGTGTTTTGCACTCACTCCTCCTGCGTTCAGAAACTGTCCTCCCGCTATTAATTCATTATTAAAAACCACTAGTTGCTGAACAGCGCCATCCATACCGCTTCCAAGCGGCACCCAGTTTGTTCCGTTCCATTTTGCTATCCGGTTTGCACTTACTCCATCTGCAGTTGTAAAATATCCGCCTGCAATTAGTTCGTTGTTAAATACCGTTAAAGCAGTTACGGTTTGATTCATACCGCTGCCGATATTAGTCCAGCCCTGTGCGTTACAATTATCAGTGAGAAATGTGCAATATACGAATACTTCAATGGCAAAAATGAGGATAGATTTTTTCATTATTTAAACCTCCTACGTTTAAGTGCTCAAATATAACAATATAAAGTTACAATACAAAGCACGGAAACGCTGTGATATTTAGTAACACAGCCGTTTCTTTAAAGCCAATAACATTTCATTAATGTTCTTAATATGCTTTACTATCGGAACTTCCAGTAAAGTCACTTTATCATCAATCCTCCAAAAAAATGGCGGATTTCTGATTAAATAGCTGTCGCTATTTAATCATCAACATTCTTTTTGTTTCTGAAAAATCGTCTTCGATAAGTTTATAGAAATATACTCCGCTGTTTAATGCAGAACCATTGAACGACGCTTCATACGTTCCAGCCTGGTGTGTTTTATTCACGAGAGTTTCTACTTCGCGTCCCATTGCATCGTAGACAACGAGTTTAACAAAACCTGTTTTTGGGATTGAATACCGAATTTTTGTAGTTGGATTAAACGGGTTCGGATAGTTTTGATGTAATGAATATTTTTTCGGCATTTCCGCTGAAATATTATTTATAAACACAGAGCCGCCATTTGTCGTCTTAAATAATTTCGGGAAATTTCCTGTCCCGCCGCCGGCCCAGCCGGTTAAATCATTGATAAAGTTTATTGCCAGAAAGACACAATTCTGGGATACCGAATTTTTAATCCAATTTAAACCACCATTGGTCGTTCTTAAAATGTCTGAATAAGAACCAACCCATCCCGTATTATCATTTATAAATTTAATATCGTAACAAGATTGTGAATTGAATACGCTTACCCAACTTTGACCTCCGTCGGTTGTTTTCTTAATGCCAAAATGAACTAAACTTATAAATCCCGTATTTTCATTAATAAAATATATCCCCTCTATAGAATTGTTAATTGAATTCGAATCACATATCTGCGTAATCCAGTTCTGACCGCCGTTTGTTGTTTTTACTAATTTATTTATGAATGTGTTCGCTTGCGGAGCTGCGTACAACTTAGCTGCCCAGCCTGTCGAAGAATTAAGAAAAAATAAATGATAGTTTGCGAATATACTCATATAATCATCAATCATAAACCAATTCAAACCGCCGTTTGTTGTTTTCTTTATATATTTGCCTGCCNNATATAGCCTGTATTAATATCAATAAATTTAATGTCATTAATTCTGTCTGTCGGCTCAAAATATAATGAATCCCAGGTCAATCCTCCGTCAGTAGTTCTTCTGAGCNAATTCAATGGTATTTGTATAATCATAAAATCCACCTGAAATCCAACCTGTATTATCATTGATAAAACTTATCGATGAAAAATGGTTATTTACGTTAGTTAAAAATTGTATCCAGTTTACTCCTCCATTTGTTGTTCTCGCCAAGGTCCCTGAACCGCCGCCGATAATTCCGGTTTGAGAATTGAAGAAGTGAGCACATTTAATGGTTTTGTTTAATCCATAACCGGTCGGTTGCTCGAACCAGGCAGTTTGTGATGACAAATTTGTACTTATAAAAACGCATACTGCAAATATTAAGTAGATTCTTTTCATATTGTATTTTATGTATAAAATTCTTTTACTCCTACGGTATTAACTCATCAGGCAAATTTTATTTTAGTACCACCATCTTCCTCGTCTCGCTAAACCCCTCTGTTGTCAGCCTGTAATAATACACGCCGCTCGGAAGACGCGTCGCGTCAAACACCGCTTCGTACGTTCCCGGCGCCTGATTTTCATTCATCAGCGTCCGCACCTCTTTCCCTAATGCATCATAAACCCTCAGTGTAGCTAACGATGACTTCATTAATGAATACACAATGTTAGTGACAGGATTAAACGGATTCGGGTAGTTCTGCGATAAACGGTTTCCAGACGGCATTTCTGATGATAAATTCCTTATGGATATCGGTATAGTTCTTTTCCCAACTTTACCATTTGAACGGGCATCCCAGACATATACGCCATCTCTGGATTTAGTCATATGCCGTCTCGTCATACCTGTATCGAGTGCAAATTCAACCACCCAGTTGCTTCCTCCGTTTGTGGTTTTGTAAATGCTTCTTCCCAGCACTCCGATTATGAATCCATTCAAATTCCCTGCGATTCCCACACCCTGCGTTGTACTCGGATAATTCATATTGCTCCAATTTGCTCCGGCGTTAGTTGTATATTTAAGCAGCGACATTCCGGAGCAGATTCCGGTCTGCGCATTTATGAAGTGAAGAGATGAAACCTCCTGCGTTGTTCCTAAGTCAACAATGCTCCAGTTATCCCCGAAATTAGAGGAGATGAGAACTCTCCCGTGGTTTGTGCCTATCCATACGTTATTTCCGTAACAATCAAGCGAATTTGCTAATCCGGTTTCGGAGGATAATGATGGGAAAGTTGCTGATATGTTCCAGTTATTTCCTCCGTTAGTCGTTTTGTAAATTCTCCAATTATTGTTTATTGGATCGCATGTAAGTATTCCTTCGTTTGAATTCTTAAAAATTACTGCATTTACCATTCCAGATGACAAATATAATACTTGAGTCCAATTTGTTCCTCCGTTTGTTGTCATGTAGCAAAACGCGTTGCCGTAATATGTCTGACCGGAAATGAATGCTTTCGATTCGTTTACAGCGTATATATTCCCCATATAATATGAAGAAGGCATCACAGGGTCGTAAATAGTCCAGTTCACTCCGCCATTTGTGGTCTTTATTACTCGGCTGGCATAACAACAGGACCAGATAACATTATCATTTACTGCGGAAATTGAAAATAAACCGCTTGTATTGTTTGTTTCAAGTTGTATCCATTGTGCATTAGAATCCAATGAAATTATAAAAATTAAAAGAACGAACAGATTAAACAGTGCTTTCATGCTTCTGAATATTTAATTTTTAATATGAATTATTTTAACAGTACCATCTTCCTCGTCTCACTGTATCCCTCCGCAGTCAGCCTGTAATAATACACGCCGCTGGGAATATCGGACGCGTTGAACGCAGCTTCGTACGTTCCCGCCGCCTGATTTTCATTGCTTACTAAAGTCTGAACTTCTCTTCCCAAAGCGTCATACACGACTAAATTCACGAACGATGTACGCGGTAGCGAATATCTTATCCTCGTTTCCGGATTAAACGGGTTCGGATAATTCTGGAATAGAGAGGCGCTTATCGGAATTAACCCTGTATTCGGATTTATGCCTACGTTATCTTCCAATGATCGACGCCAAACGGACTGATAATTCGTTCCGGCTAAAATATAATTTTGCGAGTTCATGAGGCAGAAAACTAATGGAACAAAGTTGAATCCCTGATTCCGGTTCAACCATGTCTTACTTTCGGCATCATAAAGATATACTCCTTTGTTTGTTCCGGCGTACAATCTGCTGCCGATTCTATGAAGCGAATAAACCTTTGCGTTTGAAAGTCCTATCGTTTCCCAGTTATCACCGTTGTTTGTAGAGAAGAAAACTCCTCCCTGAGTACCGGCATAAATATTCGAACCAACTGTCAAAATTGAACGGGTTATTTTATACGTAAGGCCGTTGTTGATTGTCGTCCAGGTTAGTCCGTCATCGGATGTGCGGAACATATCTCCCTGCATGTTGTCTGAACCGGCGTAAACGAAGTTGCTGTTTGCTCCAAGAGCGAAGATGTAATTATTCGTCATCCCGCTGTTTACAAGCGTCCAGTTGTCGCCGTTGTTCGTAGAACGGAAAACCCCTACCTCTGTTCCGGCGAATATGCTGCTGCCTTTGACAAGGAGAGCAAGTACGACCATGTTTGTAAGCCCGTTGTTCTTCGCTGTCCAGTTCGCGCCGTAATCCGTCGAGAAATATATTCCGCCGCTTAAGACCGTCCCGGCGATAATAGTTGTTCCGCTTGTCGCAATGCAAAATACGGATTTTTCTTCGAGCCCGCACGGCACCCATTGCATACCTTCGTTTGATGATTTGAATATTCCGTTGCTTTCTGTACCGGCAAAAATATACGGTCCGCACGATGAAAAAGATATAACGACTTCATTCGTGAAACGGTTATTAAGCGCTGACCAGTTCTCACCGTCGTTGGTAGAAATGTAAACACCGAATTCGCTGCCTATTAACAAATCCGTTCCATTCGTATATATTGTATTTATTAAGTGATGTGGTAAACTGTTATAAACCTGTATCCAGTTCAGTCCGAAGTCGGTCGATTTATAAGCGCTGCCGTATCCGTTGCTCGCGAATAAATTGCTTCCCTTGGCCGTAATAATATTATAATTTTGAGAAGATAATCCGATGTAACTCCAGTTTGTTCCTGCATTCGATGAACGATAAACTCCTGTCCTGGTTCCGGCAAAAAGATAATTGTTTATCGCTGCAAGCGTTGCTATGGTGGTGCTGACAATACCGTTATTTACCGCAACCCAGTTTTGTCCGTTATTCGCTGATCGATAAAGTCCGTTGGAATTTGTTCCGGCATATATTGTGTCATTTTGAATTAATAACGACATTACAGACTTATATTCCAGCCCTAACGCGGACCAGTTTGTACCGAGGTCTGTCGAGAGAAAGAGCCCTGATGAAGTTCCCGCATAAATGAAGTCATTCTTTTTATAAAGCGTAAAAATATCCAAATTGGTAAGCCCGTTATTCACTGCCGTCCAGTTTCCTCCGTTGTCCGAAGAACGAAATATTCCTCCTTCGAATGTTCCGGCAAATAAAAAGGAATTCACGACTATTAATGCATTTATATAAGAAGAAGTCAGTCCTGTGTTCACTTGAAACCAGTTCTTCCTGAAGTCGTTGAGACGGAAAACGCCGGCGTAGTGTGTCCCCGCATATACATCGTTCCCGGTCGTGACGATGCAACTCACAAATCCTCTTTCCGGACCTGTAGTTTGTATCCACTGACCGTTTACAGATACGTAAGAAAGGAAAAAAACAACGAAAACTACGCTTATCCTTTTCATAGGGGAATTGTATGTTAATAAAATTTATGAATAGTATTGATAATTGTCAAGAACAATTAGTGAGCGAATATTACCGGCGGTGTATCCGCGTTTCCTTTGAATTGAATAGCCGGTACGAATTGTGTAAATTGTTCTGCGAAAATGGAAAAGGATAATACAAATAATAAACGAAGCAAACTTAAAGACTTTTTCTTCAAGCCGGTCGTGAACGTAAATCCGTCATTCATTCAGTATTCGGGTTTGGGAATCCAACTCGCCGCGACGATTATCGTTTTTCTGTTCATCGGCATCTGGCTCGACGGCAAGTTCGGCTCCAAATTCATCTTTACGCTCATATTTACGCTTCTCGGTTTCGCAGGCGTGATTTTGAAGCTTATCGCCGTGACAAAAGAACTCGACAGAAAAAATAAAGAAAAAGATGGGAAATAGGGATTTTTATTTCAGGAATTTTGTTATCCTTACTGTAACGATTTTTATTGTAGCATCTGCCGTTATTTTAATTTTTCAAAATGAAACGGGAATAGATTTTATCAGTTTTTTAACCGCGGGTTTAATCTGTGTTCTGAACTCCGTTTTCGGCCTGAAACTGATACTGAATTCCATAAACAGCGGACAGAAACGGTTCTTCATTGTCGCGCTGGGAAGTATGACGGCAAGGCTTTTTCTGGTGCTTATAGCCGTAATTGTCGGGCTTTTGGCATTTAAATTGAGCAAAATTTCATTTATATTTGCACTATTCTCTTTTTATTTTTTATTTCTGGCAATAGAAACATTTATACTGGTAAAAAGAATAAATTTACATAAACGGATTGAAAGTTAGATACAGATTTTTATACAGTTTTCTTATCATAACGCTTTTCACGGCGCTATTTTCATTTAAAGCGCTTGCCGAAGAGCCTGATAAACAACACGGCGACGAGAATAAACTCGATATTATTGAAAAAGTTGTCGATCACGACTATGTCGATTTTTATTTTCTCGGGAAACTTCCTCTCCCGAAAATTCCAAAAGTAACTATCGGAGGTATAACATTCGACTTTTCCGTTACGAAAAGCCTTTTTATGATGTTCCTCTCTTCGATTATTCTCCTGATTGTTCTCAGGAGAGCGGCAGTCATAAATACTAAGAATCCCGTGCCGCGCGGAGTTGGAAATTTCATCGAACCCGTGATCGTTTTTATCCGCGACGAAATTGTCGTTCCTAATATGGGAAAGGATGGCTTGCGCCTCCTCCCGTTCTTCCTGACTCTGTTCTTCTTCATTCTTTTCGCGAACATAATCGGACTGGTTCCGTTCATGGCGCAGCCCACGAAGAACATTAGCGTGACAACCGGTCTCGCTCTCGTCTCTTTCGCGATGATACAGATTAACGGAATGAAGAAAAACGGCGTGCTCGGTTATTTCAAGGGACTCGTCCCGCACGGAATACCCGCGTTCGTTCTGCCGATTATGATTATAGTCGAATTCATCGGCCTGTTCACGAAACCCTTCGCGCTGCTTATGAGGTTGTTCGCGAACATAACCGCGGGCTCGATTATTATTATGTCGCTTCTAGGACTGATTTTCATTATGAACTGGGCGGGTGTAGCGATAGCAGTGCCTTTCGCGCTGTTCATTTATTTTCTTGAGTTATTCGTAGCCCTGTTGCAGGCGTACATCTTCACGATGTTGTCCGTTATTTTCATCAACATGGCAATGCATCAACATTAATTTTTTTAAAAATATTTAATAATACGAAGGAGTAAATTTTATGGATTTAGCATTTTTTGCAGCCGGCATCGGAGCGGGTTTGGTGGTAATCGGAGCCGCTTTCGGAATTGGTAAGATAGCAAGCGCGGCGATGGACGCGAGCGGTAGAAACCCCGAGGTCCTCGGCGATATCAGAACTTCTATGATTATCGCGGCGGCGCTTATCGAAGGCGTTGCGCTTTTCGGTCTCGTTATCTGCATTCTGCTTGCAATTAAGAGTTAAACTCTGAAACTTTAAATATGATGTTAATACTATTACATAACATAGTCTTAGGTATATTCCTTTCGGGCGGAGACGCGCACGATAAACCGTCGCTGCTGTCCGTTAACCCCGGACTGATAATCTGGACAATCGTTGTCTTTCTGATTTTCCTTTTTCTTCTTAAGAAATTCGCGTGGGGTCCTCTTATTAAGGCGCTGAACAACCGCGAAGAAACTATTAAGAACGCTCTCGATAACGCCGAAAAAACAAACAAGGAAACGGCGGAGATGTTCGAGAAGAACAAGAAGATTATCGCTGAAGCGAACGTTCAGGCGTCCAGAATCCTTAATGACGCCCGCGAACTTTCGGCTAAGATTAAAGACGAGATTGTTTCCAAAGCCAATGAAGAGGCGAACAGGAACATACAAAAAGCTAAAGAGCAGATTCAGTCGATGAAAGACACCGCGCTCGAATCGATGAAGGACGATATCACCGACATCGCTTTTAAGGCAGCGGAAAAAATTATCGCGAAGAATCTCGACAAGAACAAACAGATGGATATAATCGACGAATTCATGAATAAAATTCCGAAGAACTAAATGCAGAGCAAATTAATATACAGGTATTCGGGAGCGTTGTATCAGGCTTCTGTCGAAGAAAAAAAGGTGAAAAAAGTCGCAGCGGACTGCGCCGGCATCCTTGATGTCATAAACGCCAGCGCCGAACTGAAACTGCTTTTCAGAAGCCCGATTATCGATAAACTGAAAAAGGAAAAAATAATTTCTCAACTGTTTAAGGGGAAAATTTCCGTTTTGACCCTGAATCTCCTCCTGCTCCTCATAAGGAACGGCAGAGAAATGAACACTGCCGATGTGCTTCGTGGTTTTCTGGATATGCTCGACGAGAAAGAGGGAATAATCAAGCCTCTCTTCACGTCGGCCGTTTCTTTAACGGAAAAGGAAAAAACTAAAATCAAGAAAGATATAGATAAATTCACGGGCAAGAATTCAAAACCCGTTTTCGAAATGGATTCCGGGCTCGTCGGAGGCTTTACGATAAGAATGAAAGATTCGGTGATAGACGGCAGCGTGAAAAGACAATTGGAGTTGATGAAAAAATCATTGAGAACAAAATCAAACTAAAGAATTTTAACAGGAGTTTTTAAATGTTGGAAATAAAGGCTGGCGAAGTATCAGCGGTAATACTTAAACAACTTTCGGGTTTTGAGAAGGAAGTTGATATATATGACGTCGGAACGGTTCTCTCCGTCGGCGATAACGTGGCGAGGGTTTACGGACTCTCGAACTGCCAGGCGAGCGAACTCGTCGAATTCCCGCACGGAGTATTCGGCGTTGCCCTGAACCTCGAAGAGGATAACGTGGGTTGCGTTCTTTTCGGTGAATCCCATCTCGTTAAGGAAGGCGATACGGTTAAAAGAACGGGAAAAATTATCTCGATTCCCGTCGGCGAGGAAATGCTCGGAAGAGTTATTAACCCGCTCGGACAGCCGATTGACGGCAAAGGGGAAATAAAGACCGAAATATTTTCGCCGATTGAAAGAAAGGCTCTCGGCGTCATCCAGAGACAGGGAGTTAAAGAACCCTTGCAGACGGGTCTTAAGGCGATTGACGCGATGATTCCTATCGGAAGAGGCCAGCGCGAGTTGATTATCGGCGACAGACAGACAGGTAAAACCGCGGTCGCCATCGATACAATTATAAACCAGAAGGGTAAAGATGTATATTGCATTTACGTCGCTATCGGTCAGAAAGGCTCGACCGTTGCGTCGGTAGTGAAAAGCCTTGAAGACGCGGGCGCGATGGAATACACGACGGTCGTTGCGGCTACCGCTTCTGACCCCGCGCCTATGCTTTATATTTCGCCTTACTCTGGCGCGACAATCGGAGAATTTTTCAGGGACAGGGGAAAGCACGCTCTCGTTATTTATGACGACCTTACAAAACAGGCGGCTGCGTACAGAGAACTTTCTCTTCTTCTCAGAAGACCCCCCGGACGCGAAGCGTATCCGGGCGATGTTTTTTATCTCCATTCAAGACTTCTGGAAAGAGCGTCGAAACTTTCGGATGAACTCGGCGGCGGAAGCCTTACGGCTCTTCCCGTAATCGAAACTAAAGCGGGCGACATCTCCGCTTATATTCCGACTAACGTAATATCTATCACAGACGGACAGATTTATCTCGAACCGAACCTTTTTAACAACGGCATACGACCCGCTATCAACGTGGGTATCTCTGTGTCGAGGGTAGGCGGAAGCGCGCAGATTAAAGCGATGAAGAAAATCGCGGGTACGCTCAGGCTTGACCTCGCGCAGTACAGGGAACTCGAATCGTTCGCGAGATTCGGCTCCGACCTCGATAAGGCTACACAGCAGCAGTTGAGACGCGGCGAAAGACTTGTCGAGATTCTGAAACAAAAGCAGTATTCTCCGCTCGAAGTTGAAAAACAGGTCGTGATTATTTTCGCTGCTGCGAACGGTTATCTCGACGAAATACCGCTTGATTTCATTCGCAGGTTCGAGGAAGAATTCCTTTCCGAAATGGATAACCTGCATTCTGACGTTCTTAATAACATCAGGGATACTAAGGACCTGTCGGCGGAAACGATTGCGAAACTGAAGTCGGTTCTCGACGAATTCACAAACAGATTTAAGGATTCCTTAAAAAAATAATCTTATGACAACTAAAAAACCAGCAGATGTTGAATATTTCAGCGACGATAAACCGGTCAAGAGAATTTACACCGGAATCGACGAGTTGAAAGACGTTATCCCCGTGGATAACGACAGGAACAGGCTGAGTTTCTGCCTGAACCTTTACGTCAACAAGGAAATCACTTCCGTAGCCGAAGCAATTCAGCAGGCGCAGCCGAAATCTTCGACGGTTGACTTCAGGAAACTTGAGGAATTGGTAACGAAAAAATTAAAAGAAAAAGGATTATAGATATAAATTGGCATCGCTTAAGGAAATAAGAATCCGCATTAACGCGGTTAAGAACATTCAGAAAATAACCAAGGCAATGAAAATGATGGCCGCGGTCAGAATGCGCAAAGCGCAGGACAGGATTCTGTCCACCAGACCTTACGCTTATAAACTGAATCAGTTGATGTCTCAGATGATTGCTCTTAACGATGCAAGCGGAAATGAACTCACGAAAAGCAGGGACATTAAAAAAAGAACCGTCGTCCTCATAACTTCAGATAGGGGACTCTGCGGAGCGTTTAATTCGAACATTATCAAATTTACGGCCGCTTATATCGCTGAAACAGGTCAGGATACTGCCGTCGTGACAATCGGTAAAAAAGGATACGACTTCTTCTCAAAGAGGAAATACAATGTAGTGAAAAATTTTCCTAACGTTTTTGCCAATCTCAATATTCAGCAGTCGAACGAAATTGTGAGTTACCTTAAAGACCGTTATCTCAGCGGAGAGGCGGACAGCATAGAAATAATTTACAACGAGTTCAAATCCGTCGTTAAGCAGAACATTACTAAAGACCTGTTCCTGCCTTTCGACGTTAGCGCCGCGGCTGACAAGAGCGTGACAAATCTTGATTTCATTTACGAGCGCTCGTCGAAAGACATACTCGAAGAATTGATTCCTAAAGATTTGAACATTCAGTTCTGGAAAGCCCTTCTCGAATCTAACGCTTCGGAGCAGGGAGCCAGAATGACTGCGATGGATTCGGCGTCAAACAACGCGAGCGACCTGATTAAATTCCTGAACCTCAATTACAACCGCGCGAGACAGGAATCGATTACGAATGAACTGCTCGAAATTGTAAGCGGAGCGGAAGCGTTAAGCAAAGGATAAATTTAAGGCGGGGGAGATTTGGTTAACAACTATTTCATACTGAAATCTGAATCGTCGTTCCTGAACACGGTTCTGAAAAGTCTCACGGTTTCGGACGTGTATTCTCCGGAAAAAGACATCATCATAATTGAGTTTTCTTCGGATTCGGGAAAACGCTTTCTTAAAATCAGCCTTGAAAAAAATCTTGAAACGCTCTTCCTCGTCGATGATTATAGCCGCCCGAAAAAGAACGTTATGAGTTTCCTTAAAACCGCTTACGGCGCGTCATTGAAAGAAATCAGAATCGAAGATAAGGACAGGATTGTTTTCCTTGAAGCAGGGGAATATACCCTTGTCCTCGTTTTGATTCCGGGGAAGGGAAACCTGCTTCTTGTTAAAAACGGAGAGGTCGTTGACGCCGTTAGAAACCGAAAGGACGCCGCGGGAAGAAAACTTGCCGAACTGTCGTTCGAGAAAACCGATGCTCACGCTCAAAGCGAACTTAAGAAAAAATTCGGCTACTTGGGAAAGCATTATTACGGTGAAATAATCTCGAGTTCGGTGCTCAATAGATATGCCCCGGGCTCATCCGCGACGACTCCCGAAAAAGAAGCCGAATCGCTTCTGAAAAGAATCGGCAGCTCCGATAAATTCTATCTTTATAAAGACAGTTCATATTTTCTGTCGCACGTCCTACTGCGGAACGGGCAATATAACGAACCCGAAGTTTTCGATTCCATTAACGAAATTATAAGAACTGCATACACGAGAATTAAATCAGAGTCCCGTCACGCTGCTGTTAAACAGGTAGTTACTGAATCTAAAGAAAAGAAAATTAAGGCGCTTGAAAAGCAGATTTCTAACCTTAAAGCCAATCTCAAACACGCCGAAGACGCTTCGCAGTACAAGGAATCAGGCGATATTATAATCCAGAACATTAAGGAAATCAGAAAGGGACAAAAGAGTTACGAATTCTTCGACCTCATTTACGGCAAAAACAAGGTCGTTAAACTCAATCCGAACCTGTCGCCCTCTGAAAACGCGAACCAGTATTATGCGAAGTTCAAGGGACTGAAAAAGTCTACCGATTTGCTCGAAGAAAAAATCAGAAAATCTGAATCGGAACTTGAAAACCTGAAAAAGAAGCGGGACGAAGTCTCCGCGGAAACGGATATAAGAAAAGCCGTAAGGAATATGAAAACCGAAACGAAAGAAAACGAAAAACTTCCTTTTAGGATTTTCAGGATTCACGAAAAGTTCTCGGTTTGGGTCGGCAAGGACAGCGTCAGCAACGACCTGCTTACTATGAAACACAGCAATCAGTTCGACCTCTGGTTCCACGTCCGAGGCGCCAGCGGCTCTCACACGATTCTGAAATTCGACGACAAGAACGTCGTTCCCGATAAATCATTGATTCTTAAGGCAGCGTCGGTCGCCGCGTATTACAGCAAGGCAAGAAACGCCAGAAACGTTCCCGTCGCTTACTGCGAAAGAAAATACGTGAGGAAGAAAAAAGGATTTAAATCAGGCGCGGTTGTGATGGAAAAGGAAAAAGTGGTATTCGTTAATCCGGGTCTGCCCGAATCGTGATCTACATTCTTCTCTCGAGTTCCGCTATCTTATCAAGTATCTTCTTCTTGTTCTTGTGTCCCGCGCGGAGCAATAGCGTGTACGCGTCGAATGCTTCCCTGTAAAGCCCCTGCTTTACCAGTATGTCCGCGATTGTTTCCGTGATAATCTTGACGTTGTGCAATAGCGTCTCCTTGTCTTCCGTCCGGCTCTTTCCGTTCTGGGATGTTCCGCTCGCTTCGCTCTTCTTCTGGCTGCCTTTGGAAATCACGAGACTGCTTACTTCTTCCTTGAACTTCCTGAAATTTTCCTCGCTCGCTATGTTCTCGAGAAAATCATTGTCGATTAGCAGAAGTTCAGGCTCACTTCTGTCGTTTATGCTCCCGCAGTTCGGTAATTCTTCAAGTGCTTCGGAGTAATCCTCAAACTTCTCTATGTCCGAGAGCATCTCGGGATAAAAAATCTTTGCCTGGCTCTGCTTGTTCTTGAACTCTTCCAGCGAGGATGCAAGCAGGTCCGCCAGCGGCTTGTCTGGTATCCTGTTTGTTATCCGGCTCAGTTCGTGCTCCGCTTCGTTGAAGTATTCGAGTTTTATTAGCGCTTTTATCTTCAGGAGTTTTGGAGAAAGATACATCGGATACATCTCCGAAACCATGTCGCAGGTCTTTATGCAGTTGTCGAACTGGTCGTTGAAAAAATAAAGGTTCGCGAGTTTTATAAGCAGCGGCGAGAAGAACCTGTTCTCAAGTTTCTCCTTCAGAAAGCCTATGTAGTTGTCGAGGTTATACATTCGCTGTCCTTAATTCCCTTTGAGCCTTGTTGTACAAATATACTTGTTTAAATGATAAAAAAGAAATTACACCGAAACCCGCCGCGAACATGAATTGAAACGGTATTGAAGCGATTTGTACGTATGCCACCGATATGCCTACTCCCGCCCAGCAGTAAATCGAAAGAAGCGCCTCGATGTACGCGATGAACGGAACTTTCTTTGAATGATATTTCTTGTCTCCAATCGTGTCCTTGTGATGAACGATTTTGTATTTTGGCGTCCTTACAAACTCGGACTTCTTGTTAACCAGTCCCTCGAAAACCGCTTTCGTGTTGTTTACCGCGAGCCCCATGCTTCCCGTCATGAACACGGGAAAATAAATTATTCTCTGCTGCCAGTCGGGATATACGTCCTTCTGTGAATAAAGGTAGAACATGAACGACGCGACGAACGCGAATATGAAAAGCGACATGAACTTGAACACGGGGTCGTATTCTCCCGTTTCCTTTATGAGCGTTAGCGGAAGGTTCAGCAAAGCGGCGACGAGTATGAAAGGATATGCCAGATTGCTCCATAATCGGATGAACGACTGAAACTTCTCGCTTAACGGAAGTTTCGCCTTCATCACTCTCGGATAAAGCTTCTTCGCGGTTTCAATCGATCCTTTCGTCCACCTGAACTGCTGCGACCTCAGCGCGTTTATGTCAACGGGCAGTTCCGCCGGAGATGTGAAGTTCACTATGTACTTTATTTCCCATCCCTTCATTTGCGCCCTGTATGACAGGTCAAGGTCTTCCGTCAGCGTGTCAGCCTGCCAGTTGCCCGCGTCGAATATGCACTCCTTGCGCCACACTCCGCCCGTGCCGTTGAACTGTATGAAGTATCCCGCCCTGTTCCTTACCGCCTGCTCGATTACGAAATGCCCGTCGAGCGCGATTGCCTGCGTCTTCGTTATCACCGAATAATTCCTGTTTATGTGCTCCCATCTCGTCTGCACCAGTCCCATCTTATCGTACTTTATGAAATAAGGGATTGTCCTTCTTAAAAAGTTTTTTCTCGGAATGAAATCCGCGTCGAATATCGCGACAAAATCTCCCTTCGCGATAGCAAGTCCTTCCTTCAGCGCTCCCGCCTTGTATCCCTGTCTGTTCGTGCGGTGTATGTGGTTTATGTCGTATCCCTTCTCTATGTAAGGCTTGATGTGATCCCTGATTATTTCCGTCGTGTCGTCCGTCGAATCGTCGAGTATCTGCACTTCAAGTTTGTCCTTCGGATAATCCATCCTGAGCGTCGCGTCAATCAGTCTGCATATAACGTACTTCTCATTGTAGAGCGGAAGTTGTATGGTTACGGGAGGATATTCACTTAGTTTGAAATCTTCGGGGTCGAGGTCCTCAGTCCTCTTCCTGAACGTCTTGAAATAAAGATAAACCATGCTGAAACCGTGGCTCGCGAAGAAAAAAAGTATTGATAGTGAAATTATATATACAATAAGTATTACGGATTCAATTCTCATTTTTACCAGTTTGAAATTATGTCGTTTAGTATGTCTTCCGTTATCTTGTCGCGCGCGAGCGTTATGCCCGCCTGCCTTTCCGAAAAAGAGTTCGTCGAGGAATTGTATTCGCCCCAGTTCTCGTAATTCCTGTCCCAGATTTTTTTCTGCTTCTTGAGGTTCTCGAAAACGACGTTCACGACGATTGTGATTTTTCTCTTCGTAACGTTTTCGTTTCCGCTGATAACAAGCGCGTCGTCCCTCACGGTGTTTATCGTGCAGATTAGTACTCCGTCAGCGGTTGTCTTATCGACAAGGCGGAGCGTGTTGTCGCTTATTATCTTGCTCTTGAGAAGTTCCGTGAACTGCTCCTTCAGCCCCGATTCCGCAAATCCGCTGTTGTCGTTGAACAGCGGGACCGATATCGTCCTTATACCCTCGGGCGGGTTGTTTCCCTTGAAACTGTATATCCCGCACGACTGAAACAGCAGAGCGGCGAATATTAATGCAATAAGTTTTTTCAACTATTTTGTTATGTCGTATTTTTTGATTTTCCTGTAAATGTTCCTCGGCGACTGGTTCAGGTTGTCCGATACACGCTTTATGTCCCAGTCGTGGAGTTTTAAAAGATATATAAGCACCTCCTTGTCAATCTCCTCGCTGTCCATGTTCTTCATCCTGTCCCTGTTGATTATGAAATCGCTGTCGCCGTTCATGCTGTAAACTTCTCCGCCTTTGTTCTTCAGCGTGTTCTTGATGTCAAGTATGTCTGTCTTCAGTTCAAATAACGCCCGCAGTATTATGTCCTTCTCCGAAAAATCTTTCGTTACGAATGGAACGGCGGGCAGTTGCCTCGTCTGCGTGTAATCGTGACGCAGGTTCTTCTTCACGTCCGCAAGCGTGATTTTCTTGTCGGGATGTAGCACCACTATGCTCTCGCATAAATTCCTGAGTTCGCGCGCGTTCCCGTACCAGACGTAGTTCGTTAGAAAATCCATCGCGTCTTCGTCTATGCCGTTGAATGTGATTCCGTTCTTCTCCGAAATGTTCTTTATGAAGTATTCGAACAACACAATCACGTCCGACTTTCTTTCGCGGAGCGGTGGAATGTGTATGTTCACGAGTTTGAGCCTGAAGTATAGGTCTTCGCGGAAATTTCTGCTAATAACTTCGTCGGCGAGATTCTTGTTCGTCGCTGCTACAACCCTTACATCTACGTTGACGTTCTTGTTCCCGCCAACGCGGAGAAACTCTCCCGTCTCGAGCACTCGCAGTATCTTCACCTGAGTCGCGAGAGGCATGTCGCCGATTTCATCGAGAAAAATTGTTCCCTTGTCAGCCATCTCGAAATAACCCTCGCGCGTCTCAATCGCACCCGTGAACGCGCCTCTCTGATGTCCGAAAAGTTCGCTCTCGATTATTCCCTCGGGAATCGCTCCGCAGTTTACGGTGATGAACGGCTTGCCGCTGCGCCTGCTTAATTCGTGTATCTTGTTCGCCACGACTTCCTTGCCCGTACCGCTTTCACCCGTGATAAGGACGCTTATGTCAGTCGGTGCGACCTGCCTTATAATTTCATTAATTTCCTTAATCTGTATTGAATTCCCGAGTAATTCCATCATTACAAATATAACATTATCAATAAGGTATTTAAAGATAAATAAAAGTGACAGATTTGTCACAAACCGCCGCCCTTGTGCCTAAAAGTTACTAATCCCTCACCGACTTATAGAAAAAAACCCAATCCGGACTTGTCAAAATTTTTCTCGAACAACGAAATAATTATCTCTTCGACTTAGCCCACGGCTTTAGCCGTGGGTAAAGTTCAATCGAAGAAAAACCGTTTCAACGGTTTAAATTTTCATCTCATTTCGTCCCGCGAACTGCCGAATTAAATTCTAAAAAAGAAAATCCCCGTCTCACAACGGGGATTTATTTTTAAACTGTCACTTAACTTTAACTATAATTATTTCACTTCCACTGTTTTCAATTGAACATTGCGCGTTCGGCGTTTACATCGATAACTCGGGGCGTCCCGATTAATCGGGAAAGACTGAACATTGAAGATTACTTTATCAGCACCATCTTCTTCGTATCAATTCGTTTCCCGTCTGCAAACAGCGAGTAGAAATATACTCCGGATGAAAGATTCCCGGCATCGAATTTTATTTCGTGAACTCCCGCTTGCCGTCTTTCGTTCATAATCGTCCTTACCTCTTTACCTGATATATCGTATAATATTATTTTAATGTTACCGGAATTTGAAATTTGAAATTTAAAATTTGTCATTGAGTTAAACGGGTTTGGATAGTTCTGAAAAAGTATATAGTCCTTTGGAATAACCTGCGTATTATTGTTTATTGCGGTAAATGTAATCGGTCCTCCGCCGTTTGTTGTGTGAACGCCGTTGCCTTGATAAGCCCAACCAGTATTTCCATTGATAAATTCTATTGCGCCAAAGCCTCCGATATGAAAAGATGTATCAATATCCTGATAACCCCAATTTGCTCCGCCATTTGTTGTTTTAAGCAACAACGCATAAACATTTGAGCCGATATTCCGTTCGCCTCCAATTCCGTATATTGTATCTGTATTTATCATCTTAAAAAGCCCCATACCAAAATTAATATTCGGTACCGAANNGGCAATCCTTGTATCATCCAGTTACTCCCTCCGTTTGTCGTCTTATACATATTCCNNCCTCACCCCAGGCTCCCCGGATAGCCATCCCGTATTTTCATCATAAAACTGGAAAACATATAAATATTGCGCAGGCTTTTGAAGTTGAAACCAATTCAAACCGCTGTTTGTCGTTTTCCAGAATTTTTCATCGCCGTTGGAACTGTAATGCCAGCCGATGTATTCACCATTAACTTTGTGTTTCAGAAAAAATATGTTGCCCCAACCTGTTGTGTCTGTTAGTTGATTAAACGTAACTCCTTTGTTGGTTGTCATAAAAATCGCATGGTAAAAAAGTTCATTTGAACCGCTTATCCAGCCTGTATCTTGATTTATAAATGAAATTCCCCGATAACTATAAGGTAAATAAATGCTATCGAAGGTTGCTCCTTTGTCAAATGTTCTTTTAAACCAGTATTGTCCGCCGGGTCTGTCGGCAATCAGGTATAATGTTGTACTGTCAATTTTTTCTATTGAACAATAATATGTACTGCTTATAAGTTGCCAGTTATATCCGCCGTTTGTTGTTCTAAGCAGACCGGGACTATTTAAAGCGCCAATAGATATTCCGGTATTTTCATCAAAGAATTTAATCCCGGAAACATCGTAATAACTTGGCAATGACTGATAGACCCACTGCGAAGAGCAATTGTAAATTGCATATGTTAAATTGCAAATGAGAGCAAGCAGAAAAATTAGTTTTTTCATAGCGGTAATTTTGTAAACGGTTTTCGAAGAAATTTGATGATAGTAACGCAAGTTGAATTATTCATTTCTGCCCCTTGTAAATTCCGTGCACATATATTATTAACTTATTCGTAATATTTCAAGGTATATCTAAAAAAATATAGTGATTAATTTAAAAATTTCATAAGTTGCGCGTTCCGGCGGTAAAACAAATTTCTTTGTACAGATAATTGACAATTTTTCGAGGTCCAATATTAGTTATAATTTAATATCAGATTATTATTCGCCGCCACAAATATCAATTCTCTCAACCTGCTTGCTCCACTAATCAATCAGGCAGTCTTTGTATTTGTAATATGATTATTCCCATTTTTTGTTTACGTCTGAACTTGCACCCATTTTCTCGATTACCCGCCCGATTCATCAAATCTCCTTACCCCTGCCCCTCCCTTTACCCTTTAAATCCTTGAATTATTTTCATAATTTCATCAACTAATTATGGCAAAAACGAAGATTAATAAAAGCACGGTCGAAATGACCGCTAGCATCGAGCCTTTAATCGATAAGTACTTCTGGCTCGTTATTCCCGTTCTCGCAATCGTTTATTTTGTCTCGAGCAGGTATTCTACAGGTTTCTATCAGGATGACGAAGTAGCGCAGTATATTAATATGCTCGACTTCTGGAAAAATCCCTGGGCGATTCTCGGAAACGCCCCGAAGCCGGGTTACAAAATCCTGATGGTGCTGCCCGCTTTGATAAGTTATGACGCCGTCCTGCTCGTGAATTCGCTGATTGCATCGCTGACGGTCTTTCTGACGTATAAACTCATAAAGTTGTACGGGATTAATTATGCTTTCTTCGGCGCGCTTCTGCTCGCCGCGCAGCCCGCTTTCTTCGATATCTCTTTCCGCTCCTATCCCGAAATATTTACGGGTCTGCTTTTCGCCGCTTTCCTGATTCTTTACAGGAAAGAAAAATATTTCTTCTCCGGTCTCGTCGTGGGTTATATTTTCACCGTGAGGCAGGAAATTGTTCTGTTCGGTCTGGTTCTTGCAATTGTGTTCCTGAAAGATAAGCGGTACAAGGACATCGCCGCAATCGCAATCGTTCCTCTACTGTATAATTTCCTCGGCTACCTGATGTCGGGCGACATTCTCTATGTCTGGTCGGAAATGAGAAATATTTCAGCGTTCGAATATAAAATGGAGTATCCTAAGTTCTATCATTACGTTCAGCTTTACATATTTATCGCGGGTCCCGTGGCGTTCCTTCTCTTTCTTCAGGGCTTCTTTTCTTTCTTCGCGGATAAGAACGGAATGAAAGAGCATTTCAGAAAATATCTTTTCCTCTATGTGATTTTCATACTCGTGCTCGCCGCGCATACTGCGACGCTTGTAACGAAATCAAACCCGGGCAACTGGAGATATATGCTTCACGCGGCTCCCGTGTGCGCCGTGTTCTGCTCGATAGGACTGAATTGTCTTGCGGATAAAAAATACAGCAGGACGTTTTATGTTATCGCGGGCTTGTCCGTGTTCATGACATTCGCTTTCCTTTCGAAAGTGTCCGACGGACGCGTGCTTACTGACGTTTCCGATTTCACTAAGGTGCTATTCCTAATCGCGGTTATCGCTGTCACTGCTTTAATTTCGAAGAAGTCAGGCATCGGATACTTGAACAAGGTCTCGGTTATCCTGATTCTTGTGTCTGTACTTTATCTCGGAATCGATTTCAAGCCGAAAGTGCTTTCTTCCGAAAACATTACGGTCAGGAATGCCGCCGAATACATAAACGCGCAGAATTTCCGGGACAGGGATTTCTACGCGAATCATCCCGTGTTCAAATTCTATTCGGCGGACTATAAGCACGACCCGTCTAAATTCCGTACCTTGAACTCGAAGAATCTTTCTGCGGCGCCGAAAGGCTCCATACTCGCCTGGGAAACGCATTACGGGTACAGACCTGATTCTGTCTGGAAACTCGATACGAAACTCGAAGACCTGCAGAATAATCCGGACTACAGACTCATCAACCAGTTTCCCGCGTCCGACAGAAGATTCGCGATGTACTTTTTTGAAAAATTGAATTAATATTTTATGAAGAAAAATTGTCTTATACTCGGAGGCGGAGGTTTCATAGGCTCGCATCTCGCGGATGCCTTGCTGGATAGGGGATACGGCGTCACGATTTTCGACAAACTGAATTTTTCAAGAAAGAACATTAATCATGTCCTCGATAAGGTAAGGATTATCGAGGGCGATTTTAATAATGAAGTGGATATAAAAGGCTCGCTCGCCGGCATAGACGTCGCGTTTCACCTCGTCAGTTCAACGCTTCCCGCGAACTCAAACGAAAATCCGATTTACGACGTCGAGTCAAATCTGGTCTCGTCTTTGAGATTCCTGAATGAGGCGCTTATTAACAAAACTTCGAAAGTCATTTTTATTTCTTCAGGCGGCACTGTTTACGGAATTCCGGAAAAAACTCCCGTTAAGGAATCGCATCACAGAAAACCAATTTGCTCGTATGGTATAATCAAGAAAACGATAGAAGACTATCTGTTCATGTTTGAAAAACTTTACGGGCTGGATTACTCCGTCTTCAGGCTTTCGAACCCTTACGGCGAAAGACAGAATCCGCTCGCCGCGCAGGGCGCGGTCGCGGTCTTTCTTAAGAAGATAATCCTCGGTGAACGGATTGAAATATGGGGCGACGGTAGCATCGAAAGAGATTACATCTATATCGGTGACGCCGTGAATGCGCTCGTAAAATCGCTCGAAGTGAAAACGGACGAAAGGATTTTTAATCTCGGAAGCGGCAAAGGTCATACGCTGAATGACATCGTCAGAACTGCGGAAAAAATATCGGGCAGAAAAGCCGAAGTGAAATATCTCGAAAAAAGAAAAATCGACGTGCCCGTCAGCGTTCTCGATAACACGTTGATTTCGAAAACGCTCGGCTGGAAACCCGTAACGGACTTTGAGGAAGGAATAACAAAAACTTACGAATACTTAAAAAAGGAATTACTCTGAATGAATTTCCCCGATAACTCACAAATTACACTGTCGGTATTTTTCCCCGCGTATTACGATGAGCTTAATATCGGTAAGGTTACAAGAAACGCGGTGAAGATTCTCGAAGAACTTAAACTTAAAGATTACGAAATAATTATTATCGAGGACGGAAGCCCCGACAGAACAGGGGAGGTCGCGGATGAACTCGCAGGAGAATTTTCGAAGGTGAGAGTAATTCACCACGAGAAAAATATGGGGTATGGCGCCACTCTTAAAGACGGATTCGTGAACGCTAAAATGGACTACGTTTTCTATACTGACGGCGATAACCAGTTCGACCTTACGGAAATGAAAAAATTTATTGCACTTATTCCTTTCTCGGATATCGTGGTCGGCTACAGGAAACACAAGCAGTACTCGCTTTACAGAAAATTCACGTCGCTTTGTTATAACTATCTTCTGAAGATTATTTTCGATATTCATTATTGGGACATAGACTGCGCCTTCAAACTTTTCAAAACTGATTTGTTCAGGAAGATTGAAATAAAATCAATCGACGCTTTCATCGACGCCGAGATAATGCTGAAGGCGAACCTTCTCGATTATACCGTCACTGAACTCGGAGTGCAGCACCTGCCGCGTCTCGACGGAGTTTCAACGGGCGCGAGACCGTCCGTAATACTGCGAACGATTCGCGAAATTTTCGATTACAGAAAAGAATATGCCGCGGAAATGCGGAAGAAAAAAGAATTGCAGCGCGGCTAATTGTCTTTTCTTGCCTTGATGTAATACTGACCGCCGAGAGGAAGAAATGAAATGAAATTTTCAGTCCTGCGCAAAAATCTCAGAAAGCCCGGAAAAAACAAAGTGTACTTCCTCCTGTGCTCGGGCGTGAATCCGGCGTCCTTTATCAGATTGTATGACTCGTCAGGCTTCAGAAGTACCGCGTCCGTATCCCAGATGCATTCATTCACGATTTTTCTTGTAATCGGATTGTAAGGGTTATGCTCGAACAGGTAAAAAACTCCTCCGGGCTTCATAAGGCTGTATATGTTCTTCATCGAATTCTGCCTGTGAGCAGGATGTATGTGATGAAAAACACAGGACACGAAAATGACGTCGAAAAAGTTCTTGTACCTGGCGCTGTTCTCTTCTGTTATAAGAAAGAATTTTACTCTTTCGTGATTTCTCTCTTCCGCCACTTCAAGACTCTTCTTCGATATGTCGCATCCGTAAATTTCCGATTGTCCGAAATGCTTGTTGAAAAAATTTATGTTCATTCCGATGCCGCACCCGTATTCAAGTAAGTTCCGCGGCTTCTTGTCCTCGAGCGTCTCCTTTACTATCCTTACCTTGTATTCCGCGAGATATCCCGTTTCTTCGATGAAGAATTTAAGGTCCTCCGCCATTTGTTTCTCGTAACTCTCGGCGTGCAGGTCGAAATTAACTTTCTCCGCCATGTCAGTCCTTCTTGTCCTTCATCATGTCTTCTTCGCAGTTGTGCTTGTTCTCAGACTTCGAGATTTCCGTGTCGTAGCCGGCGGCGTTTATCGATTTCGAGATATCCTCTTTTGTGGTCCTGCCTGCGTCGTATGTAACCTTTACGGTTTTCGCTTTCGAATCGGCGACTACCGATTTTACTCCGTTGAGTTTAATCACTTCGTCGGATATCGTCTGTTCGCAGCCCGTGCAGTGCATCCCGGGACAGTTGTATTCCACGTTCTCTATCTTTTCGGATACGGATTTTACGTCCGTCGTTTTGCTTGCGTCCGGTTTCCCGCAGCCCGCCGCGAAAATAAATGCTGTTGCAAGTAATGCAAGTACTGTCTTCTTCATATTGTTAATTTATGTTTACGTATTTCAATCTTAATGAATTAATCATTACTGTTACGACGTCGCTGAATGCCATGAACATCGCCGCCATTACGGGGCTTATCGTTATCCCGACAGGCGCCAGTATTCCCGCCGCGGCCGGTATCGTAATCGCGTTGTAAAAAAATGCCCAGAAAATATTCTGCTTTATTATCGAAACCGTCCTTGATGATATGTTAATGGATTTTATGACGTTCCTTAAATCGCCTTTTACAAGAATCACGTCCGCGGATTCGATTGCGATGTCCTGACCCGTGCCTACAGCCATCCCTACGTTTGCCCTCGCCAACGACGGCGCGTCGTTTATTCCGTCGCCTATCATCGCGACGTTCTTTCCTTCCGATTGCAGCCTTGATACAATCTTTTCCTTGTCCTCGGGCATCGTTCTGAATGAATAGTTTTCAATGCCGAGTTCGCCCGCGACTTTCTTCGTAACTTCTTCGCTGTCGCCGGAGATGAGAAACAAACCGAGATTCATTTCCTTGAACCTTGCAACCGTGTCCTTCGCTTCGGGTTTTATCCTGTCCTCGAAGGTTATCGTACCGGCAAGCGTGTTGTCTATGCTTATGAATTGTATTCCGTTGCCCTGCGGAATTTTGCTTTCGTCTATCGCGACGCCTTGCTTCTCCATCAGCGCTCTGCTTCCAATCGACACCTTCCTGTCTCCCGCAATGCCCGAAATACCAAGCCCGTCTTCATTCGTTATCTTGCCGACATTTTCGATTATATCAATCTTGTTCTCTATGCTGTAATCCGATATTGACTTCGCGATTGGGTGATTCGAATATTTCTCGACAGAGAAAACATATTTTAACATCTCATCGCGTGGCATATCTCCGAAAACGTTTATATCCTTGATTTCCATTTCACCCGTTGTCAGCGTGCCCGTCTTGTCAAGACACAACGTGTCCGTCTTCACTATGTTCTCAATCGATTCCACGTTGTTGAAAAGTATGCCGTTCTCCGCAGCCCTGCCCACGCCGATTACAACCGCCATCGGAGAGGCGAGCCCGAGTGCGCACGGACAGGCAATTACGAGCACCGATACAGCGTAAAGAAGAGATTCGTCGAACGGCTTGCCTATCGCGAGATACCAGATAATGAATGTTATGACCGCGATTGATACGACGACGGGAACGAAAATCGCTGATATCTTGTCCGCCAGACGCTGTATCTTCGGTTTTGAATTCGACGCTTCCTTTACTAAACTTATGATTCTCGAAAGTGTCGTGTCCTTGCCGACTCTGAACGCGCTCATCTTTACGTAACCGTTCTTCATTAGAGTGCCGCTTATTAACGCGTCGCCCGCTTTCTTCTCGACGGGTATGCTTTCTCCCGTCATCGCGCTCTCGTCAATAACACAGAATCCTTCAGTGATGTGCCCGTCAACAGGAATCTTGTCGCCCGATTTGACGATTACCGTGTCGTTCTGCCTTACCTTCTTAAAAGGAACGAACATTTCTTCGCCGCCGCGGATTATGTTCACAAACTTTGCCTGAAGTTCCTTCAGTTTCTTTATCGAAGTCTGTGTCTTTGACTTGAGCACCGATTCAAGATAATTTCCTATCAGTATCAGAGTTATTATCATCGATGCGGTTTCGAAATACACCTCGTGCGAATTTCTTAACGCGTATATGTTCAGATGGAATATATGATTGAATGCGATTACGCTGCTGTATATGTATGACGACATGACTCCGATTGAAATCAGCGTGTTCATGTCGGATGTCAGATTCCTCGCAGCGTTGTACGCCCCCGCGAGAAACTTTTTCCCGTTCCAGAAAACCGAAATGCTCGTCAGCGCGAACAGTATCGCCAGTCCCTTGTTCGCGGGTATCTTCAGGTCGTAAAATCCGTGATGACCGCTCATCGATATCGCCATTAAGACGATTGTAAGAATTACGGAAAGTATTATGTTGTTCCTGTCGTTTCTGAGTTTGTTCCTCTTCTGCTCCTCAATCTTGTCGTCGTCCTCTTCCTCAATAACGTCGTAACCGAGTTTCCGTATGTCTTTGATTATGTCGCTGACTTCTATGAGGTTCGGATTGAATTCAACGGACGCGACTTCAGATGTGAAGTTCACGTTTACGTTGTGGATTCCGTTTAGTTTCTCGAGGTAAGTCTTGATGCTGTTTGCGCAGTTTACGCATTCCATTCCTGCCACATCGAGTTCAATTTCTTCAAAGTTTTCGGGTCTTTTCTTTCTGTCTGCCAATTCTCATTGCTTTAATTTATCAGCCGTTAATGCGGCCCTTCTATTCTCTAAAACATCATGCACGCGAATAATGTTCGCCCCGTTGAGTATGCCCGCAACGTTCGCTGCTAACGTTCCCGCGAGTCTTTCCTGAGGATTGGATTCGTAAATATCATTTATGAAACGTTTGCGCGACAGCCCGAGAAGTATCGGAAAACCGAGCGGCTTGAGCCTGTGAAGACTCTTTATGATTTCGATGTTATGGCTGAATGTCTTGCCGAATCCGATTCCGGGGTCGATTATGATTTGTCCGATGCCCGCTTCCTTGGCGATGCCTGCGGACTTCTTGAGATATTCGGAAATTTCTTCCATCACGTCTGAATAAACCGGATTGTCCTGCATTATTTTCGGAGTGCCCTTTATGTGCATCAGTACGCAGGATGCACCGTGCTTTTTCGTTATCTCTGGTAGTTTTTCGTCGAACTGAAATCCGCTTATGTCGTTCACTATCACGGCGCCCGCTTTCAGCGCTTCGTCCGCGACCTGATGCTTGTATGTGTCGATTGATATCGGTATGTCGATGTGCTTTAATATCTCTTTAATTGCGGGTACGACTCTTTCAATTTCTTCGTCCGCTGAAACGGTATCCGCGCCCGGTCTCGTTGATTCGCCGCCTATATCTATGAAGTCCGCGCCTTCCTTTTTCATCCTTACCGCTTCTTCCGTGATCTTTTTTAAGTTGGGCTTCGAATCGAAAAACTTCCCGCCGTCCGAAAAAGAATCAGGCGTGACGTTAAGTATTCCCATCACGAATGTGCGGGAGGAAAGGTCATACTCGCTATTTCCGAATTTGTACTTCAAATATCGATGCTTGAAAATTTTAACTTACATCCGCTCCGTCAGGAAGGTCTCCGTCGATTCCGACGAGTTTCAACTTGCCGTCAATCTTCGCGGCGAGAAGCATTCCCTGTGATTCAAGCCCCATTAGTTTCGCGGGCTTCAGGTTGTCCACTATCACGATTTTTCTGTTGAGCATCTCTTCGGGAGTGTAATGCTCCGCTATGCCCGCTACTATCTGCTTTTCCTTACCGCCGCACCTGACCTGAAGTTTCAGAAGTTTCTTGCTCTTCTCGACCTTCTCCGCTTTCAGTACGACTGCTGTTCTTAATTGCACCTTCTTGAAATCGTCAATCGTAATCAGATTGTCCTCTTCCTTCGCTTCCTCTTCCTTCGCGGCGCTTAATTCGATTTGCGGAAATAAAATCGCGTTACCGCCGAGTTCTGTTCCCGGCTTCAGACACGGCTTCCCGATGTTATCCCAGGCGAGATTCGCTTTGCCCGCGTTAAGCACTCCGAGTATTTTTTCCGAAGTGAACGGAAGCACCGGATTTATCGCTATCGCGAGCGAATGACAGATTTCAAGGCAATCGTTTATTATTCCTCCGCATTTCTCCGCGTCGTCCTTTATTACTTTCCAGGGCTCGCTGTCGTTGAAATACTTGTTCGCCGCGCGCCCGATGTTCATTATCTCGTTTAGCGCGTCGCGGAACCTGTAATTGTTCAGGCAGTCCTCGATTACCTTTTTCTGATTCTCTATGTATTTGAAAACTTCGGGACGCGTCTTGCCCTTATGTTCGGGTATCTTATTTCCGAATTTGTTCTGAGCGAATACTACTGTCCTGTTTACAAAGTTACCGAGTATGGCGGCAAGTTCGTTGTTGTTCTTGCTCTGCAAATCCTCCCACGAAAAGTCGGCGTCCTTGTTCTCCGGCAGGTTTGCCGCGATGGCATAACGTATTACGTCGGGATTGTACGCTTCGACAACGTCCTTTACAAGTATCCCGTGACCCTTGCTCTTCGAAAGTTTCCCGCCGTCGAGATTCAGGAATTCGTTCGCGGGTACGTTCTCCGCCAGTATGTAATCGCCGTGCGCCATTATCATCGCGGGGAACACTATCGCGTGAAAAATTATGTTGTCTTTTCCGATGAAATGAACGAGTTTCGTCTTCTTGTCCTTCCAGTATGTTTCCCACTTATCTGGTGTTCCTTTCGCTTCGAATAGTTCTTTCGTCGCAGATATGTATCCTATCGGCGCTTCGAACCATACGTAAATTACTTTCCCTTCGTATCCTTCAATCGGAATCTTCACGCCCCAGTCAAGGTCGCGCGTGATTGCCCTGTCTTTTAGTCCCGTTTTGAACCAGCCTTCGCAGTAATTCTTTACGTTCGCTTTCCAGTCCTTCTTCGTCTTAATCCATTTCTCGAGTTCCGGCTGGAACTTTTCGAGAGGGAAGTAGAAATTCACCGATTCCTTCACAACGGGCGTATCGCCCGAAATCTTCGATTTTGGATTCTTAAGTTCGAGAGGCGAAAGATTGCTCCCGCAGTTCTCGCACTGGTCGCCGCGCGCCTCTTCATAGCCGCATATAGGACACGTGCCCTCAACAAACCTGTCGGCGAGAAATCTCCTGTCCTTCTCCGAATATAACTGCTTCTCCGATTTTGTCGTGAGAAGATTCTTGTTGTACAGGTTCAGGAAAAACTCCTGAGATGTTTTATGGTGAATTTCGTTCGAGGTCCTCGAATAAATATCGAATGATATGCCGAGTTTTTCGAAAGCGCTCTTGTTCGCGTTGTGAAACCTGTCGATAATCTCTTTTGGCGTTACCTTTTCCTTCATCGCCGAAATCTCTATAGCAGTGCCGTGTTCATCCGAACCGCAAATAAAAATTATGTCCTCATTGCACAGTCTCTTGAACCTGACGTATATATCCGCGGGAAGATAAGCCCCTGCTATGTGCCCGAGATGTATGTATCCGTTCGCATACGGCAAAGCCGCCGTAACCAGTAACCTTTCAAAATTTTTCATCTCTAAATATACCTAAATCACAGGTTTGTATAAATGGATAATAAAGTGAATTTTCTAATGAAAGTTTGGAACATTCTTTCAAATGCCGACGAAGAAATCTATGAAGATAGAAATGAATTTATAAAATATTATTTAAAACCTTATATGGATTAGCGTAATCTTCGTGAAGGAAGAGTCAATTTTGACAAAAATTGGAATAATACCAATAAAGATTAGAGCAATATTGATAGAGATTAGAGCAAACACGATGAAGAATAAAGCAATCACAATAAAGAAAATCGCGAAAACAGAAGAAAACGAGCATTTCCGAATTTGATAGTGCCAAAACAAGCAAAAAACAAACATTACCTTTATCCAAGCAATTCAAGAAAATTAGTTATAGATACACTTGTAATTCAGGAATTGCATTAAGATACTTTAAAATATGAAATTTTTATTGTTTTTGGCGAGCATACCCGTAATTATAATTCTCGGGACAATATTTTCCATTTGTTAATAACAAAAATAAACTTATATTGGAATTTTAGGATGAAATGAAAACAATACGTAAATATTCCCGCACAAAAAGCATACTTCCCAAAATTCATATGCTTTTTTAAAGCCGATTCAAAAACCACTTAAAATTTAATTTGAATATTGCTCCATCATTACATAATATTTTTTAAATTTTAAATTTTTTAACTATGACAAGAATCGTTTTAAAACTCGGGAACCTGCCGCTTGAAGTGAAAATTGCATTTGTTAAAAAAGTGCTTCAAATGATGACGGGTAATCCAAATTTCACGACTCCGGTTCCACCTCTGGCTGATGTCCAAACACAACTGACTAAAACAGAGAATGCAAAAACAAATGCCGATGCGGCAAGAACAATTTCTAAAGAAAAAACAGCCATTCTACATCAGGAGGAAAAAGTAATGGATTCAATTATCACGAAACTTGCAAACTACGTAGAAGTAGAAGCAAACGACGACGTTGCGGTAATTGAAAGCGCAGGGTTTACTCCCGCGTCTAAACCCACGCCTATCGGAGAACTTCACGCCCCGCAGGGATTGGCAGTAACAACCGGTGATGATGCCGGAGAACTTGACATACATTGGGATGTCGTTCTTGGCGCGAAAAGTTACATCATCCAATTAAACAGTGTTGACCCGTTGAAGGAAGAAGACTGGAAAGAAAACACTCTTCCGACAAAATCAAGCAGCACATTGAAGAATCTCGTTAGCGGAACCCGATACTGGATAAGGGTTGCCGCGGTAGGCTCAGCAGGCAAAAGCGGCTGGAGCGATGTTGCAACAAAGATAGCACCGTAGAAAATGCTGTTACAATTAATTTGTAGAATTATTAATATTAGACGGGAGAATTAAACTCCCGTCTAACATAAATTACCCTTATTATCATTTATAAAGCATAGGAAGATGATACAAAAACAAAACTTTTTTAAAAGAAAGTACTATGATTCATTTGCATTATTCCTCATATACATTATGGCGATAGAGGAAAAATCTAAATTGTCAATTATTATCACGAGATGATAATATTATAATTTTTTAAATTTGCATTTTATAAGAAATTTATAAATGAACAATTATGGAAACATTTAAATTTTATAAAGCATCAAATATTTTTTTCAAATACCTATACGTATTGGTAAGTGTCGTGAAAAGTAAAGCGGATAACGGAGTAATCGTTGAAATTTTCATTATCATGAAAAATTTCAAAAATGAAATTGCATCATTCGATAAAACATATAAATATTACTCTAGTACAATTGATTTTATAAGTATTTATGAGAAGGATTTAGATTCGTTCTTATTCGAGCATGCAATTGAGACCACTAAAGAGATAATTCTGTGGGATATTATTTATCCTCAATATAAAGATGATTCAAGGTATCAGTTATTCTCAGAAAAAGAATTAATGTTAAAAGAGGTAAGAATTGCATTTATAATTGATTTATTATTTTCGGATAGGGATATGATTGCAGTATTACTCAATACAAAAGAAAATACTAGGAATAATGATTTAGAAAGTTATTTGCAAAACGTAATCAATATTACACAAAGAAAACTTTATTAAATAATATAAAACGAGTAATGGATAAATATGAAGTATTATATAACTTATCGCTTGAAGTATATAAAGATAGAGCAAATTCTTTTCAGCATATTCAGGAAAAAGCAACAAAATACTTAACCATTCTTACTTTTCTCCTTGGCTTTTCACTTTATTATATTAAATGGTTAATTGATAAATTACCATTGGAATATGTTCTCATCGATTGGATTATGATTGCTGAATCTGCAATATTAGTTGGTTCTTTAATATTCACGTGGTTTACAATATTGCGAATACTACGTGTAGAAAACTTTAAAGTATTGCCGTTAGATGATGAGGTTCTAAATTTCTTTTTAGATAATAAACAAATTGATATCTATTATACTTTGGCAAAAGGAATTAAACAATCGGTAGAAACAAACAATACGAATTATAATAAGAAATCTGGATTATTGAACTTATCATATTATTTGCTTACAATAGATACTATTTTAATAATATTATCATTAGTTTTATATACAATAAAATATTTTACTTAAATGGAAAATCAAAATAAAAAAGACGAAAAGGAAGAATCAGAAGAAGGGAAAAAGGATTCTTCTAAAGAAAAAAAGCCAAACAAAAACATTGAACCCCCGAAATTCTATAATTTATCTGAAGGTGTAAACCCAAATAAAAATTCAGATGAAGAAACAATGGAAAAGGAGAAAAAATAAAATGGACAAAGATGAAAATAAGCCTGTCGAAAAACCAAAAGAGGAAAAACCTAATACGAAGATTCAGCCCCCCAAGTTTGAATCCCAAAAACACACATATAAAGGTGAAACAATGAATTTTATTGATAAAATCAAAAAATAAATTAAATGGATAATGAAGAGCAAAAACCTAAAGAGGAAAAACCAAATACAAATATTAATCCCCCAAAATTCCACGATAAGAAAGGTGGATTATCTTTGCCAATTAACAAGGAAGAAGAATGTGAGGATGAAGATCAAGATGAGCAATTAGAACATTTATTCGAAGACGAATAATTATAACTTAAATCGAGTTTAAAAATGAACAATAATAATGACGAATATTCAATCCTAGAAGAGAGAACATATTTTAGAGTGATTATACCTTCCGTTGTTTTTGTTGGTATTATAATATTTACATTTTACAATGGTGAGAATAAAGATGTAGTCAGTCATATATCTTTAGCGGGTTCTATCTCATCAATTGTATTAGCTCTTCTTGCAATAATCTACTCTTATTATCTGAATAACTCTCAAAAAATCGACAGTAATAATTTGCGAGATCAAATTAGCAAATTAAATGATGTTGTAGAAAAAATTAATATATCAAATGATAAATTAGTGAAAGTTGATGGTATGATTGATAAATTAGAACTTACTTCAAAAAGAATCGAAGAATTGCATGAGAAATTTGATACTATCAAAAATATGATTGAAATGAAAGGGAACTTGGGGATTCTTCCGGATAAGCCTGAAGATGAAAGAAAAACCGATGTGAAAAGTGAAGCAGTAAATGAGATTAAAATAAACGAGGTAAAAGGTGATAATAAAGATGATAATCCCGATAAACTCAAATCAGAAGGAGAATAAACATGTTACAACTTGAAAAACAATATTATCATATTAGCATTAATTTGAAAACAGGTTTAATCGTAAAAAATTTACAAATTAATAGAATATTAGAAGAACATATTAATTGGATAAAGTATATGCCAAATTGCTATATAGTTGTTTCTATTGAAAGCATTGACACAATATATAATAAGATAAAAACGCTTTTAGGTGAAGGAGAACATGTTTTCATTTGCGAATTAAAACTTGCAAATAGACAAGGATGGTTACCTAAGTCAGTATGGAAATGGATTAGAGAGAATTATGCTTAAATCGAAATTATAGACTCATTAAATTAAATTAAAAATATAATGGATAAAGAAGATAAGAAACCGATAGAAAAGCCAAAAGAAGAAAAGCCAAATATCGAAATAATGCCGCCTACTTTTGTGGTTATTAAGAAAAGCATGGATGGTGAATCAGATAAGCCATCAAAAGATAAAAAATAATATTTCATGACCTCGTACCAATTAAAAATACAGACGATTTATTGCGGGGATAACATCAAGATGTTGAAGGATTTGCCCGATGAGAGTGTTGATCTTTGCTATATTGACCCGCCTTTTAATTCCAACAGGAATTATGAAGTGTTCTGGGGAGACGTGCAGGAGAAACGTGCTTTCAATGACAGGTTCGGTGATGCAAAAGCATATATTGATTATATGCGTCCAAGAGTGAACGAGATTTATCGTGTACTGAAAAAGACCGGAAGTTTCTATTATCACTGCGATTGGCACGCCTCGCATTATGTAAAAATTATGCTTGATGAAATATTTGGGGCGAATTATTTTAGAAATGAAATTATCTGGAAAAGAACAGCCGCAAAAGGATTAGCATTTCGGTCTCTACCAAATAATCACGATTCAATATTCTATTATACCAAAGATGAGAAATTCACTTTTAATAGAAAATATTTACCTCACAGGGAAGAATATATTGATAAATTTTATAAGCAAGTAGATGAAAATGGAAGAAGATATCAATTGACCGATTTGACAAATCCAAATAGAGATAGACCTAATCTTACCTATGAATTCTTAGGAGTGAAAAGAGTTTGGAGATGGACAAAAGAAAGGATGGAAAAGGCTTTTCAAGATGGTCAGATTGTTCAATTAAAACCGGGTTCGGTTCCGAGATTCAAAAGATATTTGGACGAACAAGAGGGAACGCCTTTGGATAATATTTGGACTGATATTCAACCAGTTCAGTCACAAGCAAAAGAGCGTCTCGGTTTTCCTACACAAAAGCCGGTATCACTTCTTGAAAGAATTCTTGAAATAAGTTCTAATAAAGGTGATGTTGTGCTTGATGCTTTTTGCGGTTGCGGAACTACTCTTGTTGCCGCACAAAAACTAAACCGTAAATGGATTGGAGTAGATATTTCTCCAACTGCCTGCCGTGTGATGGGACAAAGACTTTATGAACTCTATAAACTTCGTGAAGGAAAAGATTTTTGGGTGGATGACCTTCCGAAAACAGAAGCGGACCTTCGCGAACTTCCACATTTTGAATTTCAGAACTGGGCTGTCATTGCTCTTGGACAACTTACGAATATGTCAGGAATCCCGAACAAAATTAAATCGGGTGACTTTGGAATAGACGGAAAACTTTATCCCGTAGAACTTGAAAAGAAGAAGAAAGAAGATAAAGATTTATTCGGCGATATAGATAAATACTATCCAGTACAAGTAAAACAAATGGATAAAGTTGGAAGACCTGACATAGATTCATTTCAAACTGCAATACGCCGTGACGGCAGAATAAAAGGATATTTCGTTTCATTCGACTTCACAAAAGATGCAATAGCTGAAATCCGACGACTCGATAAAGAAGGAGAAATAGAAATAGTTCCTATTACTGTTTCATCATTGCTAAGAGCAGAACAGTATAAGGAATAATTAAATAAAGGAGTATAAGTTATGAGAGACTTAATTTATAAAATCATTGAAAATAATGGATTTTGGGCACTCGTAGGTGCTATTATTGGTAATGTTATAATAAAGTGGTTACGAGATGTATTTTTACGTAAAAGAGTTAAAAAAGCTCTGCGAAATGAACTTAAAAGAAATATGAGTACGGTAATATTTAAGAAGGATATTATTCGTCAGATTATTGAAAACTTGAAGTTAGAAAGAATTCTAACTGGTAAAAGTGTCCATTCTGCAAGTAATGTTTATAATAAGTATCTGTCTATGCTTTCAATATATTTAAGTAAAATTGAAAATGATAACCTCCATATAATTTATGAACATTTGAGACATAATGATGAATTCATGGATGAATTTGAGTCAAGACTGAGATATGATATTGATAGTAATCGTATAGATGATGTATGGTCGAAACACATAAGGGAATTTGATGAAATAGATAAGGATTATGATAAAATACTATCTTTAATAAAAGATTACCTAAATAATAAACCCAAAGATGTAATTCCTGATATGAACGTGAAATAAATAAAATTTTTACCTTAATTCTAAGCCTAACTACTTGTATTGGATATATCTTCTTGAGTAAGTTCCAAAATCAAATTTTTATTCCTCGGAAATCTACTGATAAGTTCTTCTCTCTTCGGCATATCAAAATCCTCGTACTCAAATCCCGGCGAGACTGTACAGCCAACAAGCGCGAACGACGACTTGTCCCGGACTTCAGCCGCGAAGTACTGACCGCTCTCAACCAGATACTGGTATCTCTCGCCTTTTGTTATGTCCCTGCCGAGCGATACGGTCTCAAGCGAGCCGTCTTTCCGTATGATGTGAATATCCAGAACTGTCCCTTCGTAGAAATGCCATATCTCGTCGCTCTTCAATACGTGAAATGCCGAGTAATCATTTTCCTGAAGCAAAAAGTAAATTGATGTGTATAATGAATGCGCGTGCTTAAACCTTTCGGGCAGCGATGAAATCTCCTCCTTCGAACGGTATATCTCCGAAAAGTATCCGCCTTCGGGATGCTTCTGCAGGTTCAATGCCTTTATTATTTTTTCGGCTTCTTTGTTCAATTCAAGTTACTATTAAATACAAATTATTAATTATTAATTACTAATTCTACTCAACAAACCTCTCCCTCTCTTCCGCTGTCGGTATCCTGCAAGCGTCTCTCTTTCCGAACCACCTGTACCTGTTCCGCGCGATGATGTTATAAAAGTAGTCCCGTATGAACGGAGGAACTATTATGAAAACATAAGACAGATGCCACGGAAAACGCAGTCTCCGCGCGATTCGCAGCGCGGCGGATGAACGTGTGTAAACCATCCCGCCGCTTTCCGTGAGAATCAGTGTGTTTAATGTTGTCTCGTCGATTCCATTCCGCCGCAATATTTCTCCAGCAAAATCCGACTGCAGGGATGCGAATTTGAACACTTTCTTCTTATCTCTTTTCAAAATGAAGTTGACGGATGAATTGCAGAAATTGCACACGCCGTCAAAAAGTATTATATTCTTCGTGGTTGTTTTCAGGTAAAATAATTTTATGTTTTAATAATGGACTGAATTATTTATTTTCATCCAACACCTAAAACAAAAACTAAACCAAAAAGTTATGAAGACAAAAAGATTTTTCTACCTGTTAGTGGTTTTAATGATAAGTCTCGGATTTGCTGCCGGATGCGGCAAGAAGGAAGCATCGAAAGACGAAAAAGGCAAAACGGAAGTGACAAAAACTACCGGCGACATTAACTCACCGAAACATCTTAAATACGAAATGAAGGGCGAAAAAGAAAGCGGAACGCTCGATATGTATTTCAAGGGAAAGAATGCCAAACTTGAAATCATTTCCAAAGAAGCCCAGCAGGATATGAACTCGGTTATGTACGTCAAGGACGGCACGATGTATATGGTCCTCGATATGGCGGGCAAGAAAATGGGTATGAAAATGGATGTCTCGAAAGACGAAGAATTCAACAAGGAATTCGGAAAACTCTTTGACGTTAAAGATAAACTGAAAGACTACACAAAAGGCGCGACAGAGGAAATTCTCGGTTATAAATGCGACGTGTACTCAAAAGGCGAAGAAAAAATCTGGGTGTACAACGATATGGCCGCCCTCAAGTTCACCGACGGAAAGACAACTATGACAGCCACGGCTTTCGACCCCGACGCTAAAATCGCGGAAGACTTTTTCGATCCTCCAAAAGATATTGAGTTCCAGAGCATGGACGACCTGAAGAATCTCGGTAAATAGAAAAAACGATTGAATTTTTAAGGGGTTCGGGCTTTTTCCCGTACCCCTTTTTTATTGAAAAGTTCATTGAGAAAAACCTCAAAATTTCGTATTTTACTATGATTCGGGGCTATAGCTCATTTGGTAGAGCGCTTCGTTCGCAACGAAGAGGTGACGGGTTCGACTCCCGTTAGCTCCACAAAATTTCCCGTGACAACGCGGGATTTTTAATTTGATTTCACGATTAAAATTTATTGAAGTAAATGCCCAACGAAAAAATTATTCCCGTCAATATTGAAGACGAACTGAAAACGTCCTACATAGATTACTCGATGTCCGTTATTGTTTCAAGAGCCCTTCCCGACGTGCGCGACGGCTTTAAACCCGTTCACAGACGCGTGCTGTTCGGTATGAGCGAACTCGGTCTGGCTTCGAATAAACCTTATAAAAAATCCGCGAGAATCGTCGGTGAAGTCCTCGGCAAGTATCACCCGCACGGCGACAGCGCCGTATATTATACGATGGTGAGAATGGCGCAGGATTATTCGCTGCGGTATACGCTCGTTGACGGACAGGGAAATTTCGGCTCTATTGACGGCGACTCGCCCGCTGCTATGCGTTATACGGAAGCGAGATTGTCGAAGATTGCCGAAACTATGCTTCAGGATATTGATAAGAATACAGTGGAATTTGTTCCGAACTTCGACGAAACCCTTAAAGAGCCTGCGGTTCTTCCTTCCGTTCTTCCGAACCTTCTCGTGAACGGCTCGAACGGTATCGCTGTCGGAATGGCGACCAATATAGCGCCTCATAACCTTACCGAAATTTGCGACGGCTTGATTTACCTTCTTAAGAATCCGGACGCGACAGTTAAGAAACTGATGAAATATGTTACCGCTCCCGATTTTCCGACCGGCGGTATAATTTACGGTTATGAACCTGTTATCGAATCATATGAAACCGGACGCGGAAAACTGATTCTTCAGGCAAAAGCGTCCATAGAACCTGACAGAAACGGAAAACAGAATATTGTAATCACCGAACTGCCTTATCAGGTGAATAAAGCCTCGCTCATCGAAACTATCGCGCAACTCGTTAGGGATAAGAAGATTGAAGACATCGCGTCGATTAACGATGAAAGCGACAGGGACGGAATGAGGATCGTAATCGGTCTGAAGCGCGACGCCAACCAGAACGTTATTATGAACAACCTCTACAAGCACACGCAGATGAGGGTTACTTTCGGCATTATTAACCTCGCTCTCGTTGACGGAGTCCCCAGAGTCCTCAATCTCAAGGATATGATGACTTATTTTATAAAACACAGACTCGATGTGATTGTCAGACGGACTAAATATGAACTCGACGCGGCGGAAAAACGGGCGCATATTCTCGAAGGATATATAATCGCTCTCGATAACATTGATGAAATTATTAAACTCATCAAGAAATCAAAAGATACCCCTACTGCAAAAGAAGGACTTATGAAGAAATTCAAACTTTCTGAACTTCAGGCCGTTGCGATTCTTGAGATGAGACTGCAGAGACTCACCGGTCTCGAAAGAAAGAAAATCGAAGAAGAGTACAAGGAACTTTTAAAAACAATCGAAAGACTCAAAAGAATACTCGCAAGCGAAGACCTTAGAAAAGAAATAATCGCGGGCGACCTTAAAGAACTGAAAGAGAAATACGGAGACGAGAGAAGAACCGCGATAATTCATGACGTGAAAAAAATGTCAGACGATGAAATGCTCAAGGAACTTATTAAGGAAGAAGACGTGGTGATTACTATCTCGAACAAGGGCTTCATAAAAAGAATCCCCGTTTCTTCGTATAAGTCGCAGGGCAGGGGCGGAAGAGGAATCACCGCGGCCACTACCGGCAGCAGCGAAGAGGATTTTATCGAGCACATGTTCATCGGCTCCACGCATCAGTACATAATGTTCTTTACCGATAAAGGAAAATGCTACTGGCTCAAGGTTTACGATATCCCCGAAGGCTCAAGGGCTTCGCGCGGAAAATCCATTCTTAACCTTATCGAGAAAGAAAAGGACGAGAACATTTCCGCGTTCCTTATGGTTAAGGATTTCAAGGAAGAACTTTTCGTGACTATGATAACCAAACTCGGCGTCATTAAAAAAACAAAACTTGACGCGTATTCGAACATCAGAAGAAACGGAATAAACGCGATTAATATAGTCGACGGCGACGCTTTGGTTGAGGTGAGACTTACTAACGGTCATCAGGAAATTGTAATCGGCACCCATAACGGTCTCGCAATCAGGTTCAACGAATCTCAGGTGCGCGAAATGGGAAGAACGGCGACGGGCGTGCGCGGCGTGAAACTCGCCAAAGGTGATTTCGTTGTCGGTATGATTGCGGTCGTGCGCGCAAGCGCGACTATTCTCGTCGTTACTGAAAAAGGTTTCGGCAAGAGAAGCGACCTCAGCGACTATAGAATTACTAACAGAGGCGGCAAGGGCGTCATTACCGTTAAAACAACCGATAAGGTCGGGAAACTGATTTCGATTAAAGAAGTAACCGATACGGATGACCTTATGATTATTACTACACGCGGCATTTTGATAAGACAAAAAATGAAAGACATTCGCGTGATGGGACGCAACGCGCAGGGCGTCAAGTTGATTAGGATAAGCGAGAACGACAGAATCTCCGCTGTTGCCCGCATAGCCGAAGATGACAAGGAAAACGGCAACGGAAACGGCAACGGTCAAAGCCAGGAAAAACTTTTCGGGAAATGAAATACATAGACCTTAGAAGCGATACCGTAACGAAACCTTCCAAAGCGATGAGGGATGCGATATTGAACGCCGAAGTCGGCGATGACGTGTTCGGCGAAGACCCGTCAGTCAACAGGCTGCAGGATAAATGCGCGGAATTATCAGGCAAGGAGAAAGCGCTCTTCGTGCCGACCGGATGCATGGGTAATCAACTCGCTGTTAAATCGCATACGATTCAGGGCGACGAGGTGATTTGCGAAGCCGAAGCCCATATATTCAATTACGAAACATCCGCTCCTGCGATTATTTCAAACGTGCAGATGGTCACGATTCCCGGCAGGAACGGCGTTATGCGGATTGAAGATATTCAGAAACGCGTTCGTACAAAAGAATATTATTTCCCGGCTACGAGATTAATCTGCCTCGAAAACACGCACAACCGCGGAGGCGGCGCGATTCTTCCTATCGATAATATAAAAGAGATTTCAAAGTTCGCCCGCGATAACGGAATTAAAGTTCACATGGACGGCGCGAGGATATTCAATGCGTTCGTCGAGACCGGTATTACTCTGAAGGAGTATGCGTCTTACTGCGATTCGGTATCGTTCTGTTTCTCAAAAGGCCTCGGAGCCCCCGCCGGCTCTATTCTTTGCGGAGATACCGATTTCATCACGTGCGCGCATAAGTGGAGAAAGATTCTCGGCGGTGGAATGAGGCAGTCGGGAATTCTTGCTTCCGCCGCGCTGTACGCTCTCGATAACAACGTGAACCGCCTGAAAGAAGACAACGATAAAGCGAAATATTTTGCGCGGGAAATTTCTTCCGTCCCTGCCGTGAAACTCGACCTCGATACCGTACATACGAATATGGTCCTTTTTGAAATTGAGGGTATGCAGAGAAGCGATTTCCTGACGATGATGAAACAGAAAGGCGTGCTCTTCTCCGCCGGAACGACGACGAGCGTTCGCGCGGTTTTCCATATGGACGTCTCGATGAACGAAGTCGTTGATGCCGTCAAAATTTTTAAAAGCGTTTTTTAAATAACTTTGCTTTATTACCGTTCCCTTGCCGAATATTCGTTTTCGAAATTCATGCTAACGGGAACGATTTCAGGGAGACAATAAAATGAAATTAATAATTTCGGTAATTCTGATCGCTTTACTCTTCTCGGCTTCGTCAACTGTCCGCTCGCAGGAAATAAAGCGCGAAATCTGCATCACCGTCGACGACCTTCCGGTAGTTACTAAATATTTCAAGGATACCGTTACGTATAATTACATTACTGATAACATACTCGCTGCTCTGAAAAAGTACGGAATCAAATCAATCGGCGCGGTTAACGCGGGCAAACTATACAACGGCAGGACATTTTACCCCGAACGCTATAAACTCCTGAAGAAATGGCTTGACGCGGGTCAAGACCTTTCCAATCATACATTCGCGCACAAGAATTATAACAAGATTACCTTTGCTGAATTCGTTCTGGATATTACTGACGGCGAACCGATTCTTAACGATCTCTTGAAGCCGTACGGTAAAGAGTTAAAATATTTCCGACATCCGTTTCTCTTCCGCGGAGATACAAAAGAGAAAGCCGATTCTCTTCAGATTTACCTCGACGAGCGCGGTTACGTGGTCACGCCCGTTACGATTGACCACGCCGACTATATATTTGCGTCCGCTTACGAGAAAGCGGCATTTGAAAAAAATGATTCTCTGAAGAAATTAATCGCGGACGAGTACTTCGATTATATGGGAAAAGTTCTGGATTATTACGAAGTACAGTCGATAAAACTTTTCGGATATAACATCAGCCACATTCTCCTTTCTCACGCGAGCCTTATCAATGCCGATAATTTCGACAGATTGTTCGCGATGTATCAGGAAAAAGGATATAAGTTTGTTGACTTCGATGATGCCGTAAAAGACGATTGCTATAAGAGCAAGGACGAATTCTATGGAAAAGCCGGTATAACATGGCTCCACAGATGGGCAATAACGCAGGGCAAACGCGGCGACTTCTTTAAGGGCGAACCCGAAGTCCCCGAATACATAGAAAACTTCACTAAGTAAAAGAACAATATTTCCTTTACTCCTCTCCAAGTCAAAGATTCGCTGCGGCGAACTCCTGCTTGGGAAGGCTATTTTATAATAACTCGTTCCTACGCTCCAGCGTAAGAACGACGTCCAAATTATTTTTATATTTCCCTCATTCCCAATCTCTAACTTGGGGGACATCAAACCGTCCCGAGAGTCTCCCCCGCGTTCTTCGAGAGGACTCTCGGGTGTATAAACAAACCGGGAGTCCTCAGTTAAAACTGAAAGACTCCCGGTTACAAAACAAATTTAAAAATTTTATTTTTTATTTTTTATTTTTGATTTTTTATTTCTTTTTGTTTCGTCTAAATATTTTTTGAACTTTTCCTCTCGCCCCATCTCCGACGGATTATAATAAATTTTATCCTTCAGTTCCTGAGGCAGGTACAATTGCTCCGCGTAATGTCCTTCAAAATCGTGAGCGTACTTGTATCCCTTATGGTACCCGAGTTCTTTCATTAGTTTTGTGGGCGCGTTTCTCAAATGCAGCGGAACGTCGTAAGAGGGGAGTGTATTGACGTCTCCTTCCGCCGCGCTTATCGCCATGTATGAAGCGTTGCTTTTCGGAGAGCAGGCGAGATATGTAGCGCATTGCGATAATATTATCCTCGCCTCGGGCATCCCGATGTAATCACAAGCGGTGAAAGCGCTTACAGCCATCGTTATCGCATACGGGTCCGCGTTTCCGATATCCTCCGAAGCAAGAACTACCATTCTCCTTGCTATGAACTTCGGGTCCTCGCCTCCTTTCAGCATCCTCGCCAGCCAGTAAACAGCCGCATCGGGATCGCTCCCGCGCAGGCTCTTAATGAATGCCGAAATAATGTTGTAATGCTCTTCCGCGTTCTTGTCGTATTTTATGTAGTTCGTCTGAAACGCGTCCTTTAGTATCGCGTTGGTTATGTTTGTCACCCCGTCTTCGTCTGCGCCGGCAAGTTTTACCGCGAGTTCAAGTCCGTTCAGAAGCCTACGCGCGTCGCCGTTCGAAAGTGATATGAGAAATTTCTCGTCCTCGAACTTAATTTTAAAATCCTTCAGAAGAATGTCTTCCCCGACTGCTCGCTTAAGTATTTTTTCGAAATCTGTCTTGCCGAGTTCTTCGAGCGTGTAAACCCTGCACCTCGAGAGAAGAGGGGATATTACTTCGAAAGAAGGATTCTCCGTCGTCGCGCCGATTAGTATTAATATCCCTTTCTCTACGCTGTGAAGCAAAGAATCCTGCTGCGATTTGTTGAACCTGTGTATCTCGTCTATGAAAAGAATCGTTCTTTTGCCGTAATACTTCAGGCTTCTTTCGGCTTTGTCGATTGCTTCACGAACGTCCTTTACCCCCGCCGACACTGCCGACAACTGTATGAAATCCGCGTCCACGAGTTTCGATATCAGTAAGGCCAGCGTTGTCTTTCCTACACCCGGCGGACCCCAGAAAATCATCGATACAATCGATTTGCTCTCGAGCATTAGATTTATCGGCTTGCCCTTGCCGACTAAATGCTTTTGCCCTACGAATTCGTCAAGTTTGTTCGGTCGAAGCCTTTCCGCAAGCGGCCTCGACATCAGTGTTTCGGGACTATTATTATCGAATAAATCCATGTTAGAATTTTCTGAATAAATAAATCAGGTTTGAAACGTCCTCCTGTCTGTGAACGGGAAAGTTTCCGATTCGTATGTGCCTGCTTTTAAAATCTCCGTAACCCTTGCTTAATACGAAACCGTTGTACTCGATTTTTTCAAGCACCTTCATCACATCGAGTTCTGTTTCAAGAACTATGGTGGTTTTTGAACGCAATGCCGTGTCTTTGACAAATGGCTTAATAGAATCGTGCTTGTCGAAAAATCCGTAAATCAAATTTGCCTTTTTGTCCGTTTCAGACCTCACATTATCGATGCCTTTTTCTATTAGCAAATCCGAAATCTTTCCGAGAAGAAAAATTGAAGGTATGTTCGGCGTCATCGTCGTCTGATTCTTATCTGCGTTCGCTGCAAGTTTTATGAAATTGTTGTATGTCCCGATGTTAATGTTCCGCGCAAGCAGATATTTTGTTTTCTCAATCAAAGATTTTCTGCAAATCATTACTCCCAGTCCCGGAGGAAGCCCGAATCCCTTCTGAACAGAGAAGAACGCTGTGTCAATGAAATTAAAATCAAGCGGATAGTAGGGGACGGACGTTACGACGTCGAGCGCGATAATCTTATCCGGATTTCTTTTCTTTAATTCATAAATATCGTCCAAAGGTAATGCTGTGCCCGTGCTCGTTTCGTTATGCGTAATGCAAATAATCTCCGCATCGTTCGGAACATCAGCTGCTTCAAAGTCGAAACCGCCGCCGAAGTCCGCTCTTACGAATCCGGCTTCCTTTTTCAACTGAACAGCAATGTTGTAAAACCTTTCCGCGAAATACCCGTTTATGAAATGGAAAGATTTTTTCTCGACCGTGTTTTCTATGATTCGCTCCATGCACTCCGTCGCCGATGATAGAAAGAATACATAAAAATCTTCGGGAATACTTAAAAGCGTCGTGAGAGAGTTGACCGTCTCCTCGTTTATTTCCTCGAATTCCTTCGAGCGGTGAGAAACAGAAAAAAACCCTTCTGCCGCCGCGCCCTTATACATCTCAGCAACTTCGGGGAACAGTTCCGTCGGTCCGACCGTAAAAAATTTTTTATTCATTATTTTTCAATTTACGGAATAAGCGCAATTACAAAAACATAATTTTATTTCTATAATATTATTTCACCGTTTATATATAACGTAGTATATCAAATATCCATAATAACTTATGGTAATACTTGAAAACTATCAATACAATAATGCAATCCGTCTTTCCGTAGTCATTCAGGGGTGGGGCTGCCCTTTCACCCCCTGTGCCGAAGGGTTGCAGTTGCGATGCGGACAGAAAACAACCATCCACACTGTCATTCCTGCACGATCTTGGCGGGAATCCACTTTTCAATCCACACTGTCATTCCTGCACGATCTTGGCAGGAATCCACTTTTCAATCCACACTGTCATTCCTGCACGATCTTGGCAGGAATCCACTTTTCAATCCACACTATAATTCCTGCACGATCTTGGCAGGAATCCACTTTTCAATCAACAACTAAAAATATGCAATTTAAAATGAGTCTGCTGTCCCCCTTTGGAGGAGCCGAAGTGTCACCGTGCCGAAGTGTCGCTGTGGCGATGTGCGGCTTTAGCCGCGGGGAAGGACCGGCATCCATTTGCTTGGTATCTGCCGTATCGAAGGATCGCCGGGGCGATACAGCCCGTCCTATGAACCGAAATAAAACAATTTATGCCGTATGAAAAATTTTTCCCGAAGTGCTATATGAATGTTGTGTGCAGTGAGCGGGAGACGGGACTCGAACCCGCGACGTCCAGCTTGGGAAGCTGACATTCTACCACTGAATTACTCCCGCGTATTATTTTGCCCATTAACTTAATCAAAATATTTAAATAAATAAATACTTACGTTTGCGACAGGTGAACCATCCGGGATTATTGTTAAACTATTACCTGTGAATCTTTTTTTATGCCTTTTTTGAAATCAAACTTTTAAAAGTAATTGCGGCGAATATGGAATTTTATCGTAAAATATTTATGTTAGTATAGAAATAAATATTATAAATAATTATATTAGTTCGAATAACCCGAATTCTATAACTAATGTCTGCTTATTTTATATCTGTTGGTTCGAAATATCAATTCATACCCGGATTATACTTGTGTCATATCTCTCGCTTTGGTTTCGAATACTATACTGACCGATATATTGAATTAAATTTTATCAACTTTTAATTATGATTCGGGATTGAAATATCTACGCGAAAAATAGTATAACTTTTAAATTATAATTCAAATTGAATGAATATTGATTCTGCTCGTTCCTGATTCAGTATTTATTTATTTCCCCTAACCAAATTTAATTGTTATGAAAAAATTTCTGATAATTCTGTTGTTGTTATCAAGTTCTTATTCCTTTTCGCAGAAAATTCACACACCCGAAGAAATATTGCTGATAATGTCGCGTTCCGCGACAAAATATAAAATTGATTATCTTGAAAAGGAGATTAAATGCCCGGATTATTCTAACCATTTAAACACGAATGATTTTTACAGAGTAGAAGAAAATGGTAATATTAAGGTGTATAAGTATTCACTGAACGAAAAAGCAAAAAATAATTTTGAACTTGCTGAAACCTTTTTCCTTAATAATATCCTCGACAGCGCGTTGGTCTATTATATAAAAACTTTGGAGGAGGATTCAACTGCTTATAATGCTTTAACCTATGTCGGTCAGTGTAATGGATTAATGCAAAAGTATGACGAGGCTGAAAGGATTTATAAATCCGTTATCGATAAAAATTATATCGATTATATGGCGCATTGGTTTCTGAGTGATATTTATTGCATTAAAAAAAAGTGGAAAGACGCTGCTAAAGAAATCACTATCGCCAGTGTCCTGAACAGAAATAATCCCAGAATTCTGGCGAAAATGTCGGAGATATACAAAAAGGCAAATATGAAGTGGAATAACTTTTACTTTAATCCGCAATATAAATTAAAAGATCTCGGAGGTACAGATTCTGTGCAGGTGCTTTTTGATAAAACCTGGATGATGTACGCTCTCGTAAAAGCCGTCTGGGCATTTGAATACAGATACAGAGAATCAATGGAAGATGTAAAGTCTGATTTCTCGACTACCGAAGAATGGGAGTCCCTTGCTAATTTGTATATGGGCTTGAAAAGATTAGACTATGATTTTGAAGACCTTCCCGAGTTGGCAGCTCTCGAAAATGCAATAATTAATAAGATGCCTTATTCGTACATTTATTACGAAATAATGCTCGTGAAATATCCTCAGGCAGCGTACAATTTCCCTCGTGATGTGCTTGACAAAATTGTTGACTATGTTATGAGAGTCCGCCCCGGTAAAGATTAATGTTGTAAATAGGTATCGGCAGTGTAATTTGTAGGCTAATCATTTATGATTATTGACCGACATTACTTGTGCGTGCGTCTTCAATTATACTGCGTATGACTACAAGTTTCCGACTTGAGATGAAGCAGTTCTGCGAAGGCAGTATTTACTCGATGCCTTCGCAAAATATGGTGATCTTGTTACCTCATCAGCACCATCTTCTTCACTTCTGTATATTTATCCGTTTTCAAACAATAAAAATAAACTCCGCTCTGTCCCTTCCTGTTCTCGTAAATAATCTGGTATGTGCCGGGTAACTGTTCTCCGTCGAATAAAACCTCCACTTCTCTGCCCAGTAAATCATAAACTCTTAATGATACATTGCCTCGTTTCATTATTTGATACTTTATCTTCGTTGATGGATTAAACGGATTAGGGTAATTATTGTATAATAAATTCCTGTCAGGTATCTCAGAACTTATTTGTCTTACACCCGTCGATGTTGTTCCGAAATTCCAAACCTCCGACCACGGCCCGGTCCCTGTTGCATTCGTCGCGTTCACACGCCAGAAATACGTCGTGTTCGTGTTTAATCTCCCGCCGGGAATCGTTCTTTGAGTAGTTGTTAAAGTTGCCGAGTCGATGATTGTAGAGAAGTCGCTCAATCCGGATACCTGAATCCTGTAATAAGACGCAGGCGGATTGCACGTCCAGGTCAGTGATGGCGTCAAAGATATGTTCGTTGAATTGTTCGGCGGATAAACGAGAGTCGGTACCACAAGCGGGTTGCCTCCTGTAACGGTTTTTAAGATTAATCCTTGGTCACCACATATAAAACCCGTAATATCATTTATGAAAAAAGTAGAATATAAGTCGTAGTTTGTCCCTGGTGTTTGTATTGTCCAGTTCGTGCCTACGTTTGTAGTCTTTAATATGTACCCGGAATTTCCAAGTATAAATCCTGTACTCTGATTTATAAATACAACTTCATTTAAAATATTATTTGTACCTAAATTTTGGTAGAGCCAATTGGTGCCGCCATTACTCGTGTATAGAGTCATACCGTTTTGCCCAACAACATAACCCATATTTGCATTCTTAAAACTTACAGAATTTAACCATACGCCGCAGTTAAATGATATGAACCAGTTACTGCCCGCATTTGTAGTCTTCATAATCTGTCCGCCCCTTGCTGCGGCATAGCCTGTACAGTAATCGAGAAACTGCACGCATTCGAAATGATCTGTTATCGGTGCCTGCAATACTGTCCAGTTAGTGCCTCCGTTTGTCGTTTTGAGGATTCGCCCGTAATCTGATGCAACATACAGCGTCTCGGCATTTATGAACGATAATGAATACATGCTGCCCGTTATTGTCGTGTTCTGATTTATCCAGGTCTGTCCCTGATTCGTTGTCTTCATTATTACAGATATTGGATAGTATCCGCCGACGGCAAACCCGGTATTCGAATTTAAAAATTTAATGGCTTTTATATTTACATTGCTCGATGACTGATAGTTAATTGTCCAGTTGTTACCGCCATTATTTGTTTTTACAATTATACATCCCGATGGATTCCCGCCGGCTATGAATCCAGTGTTGGCGTCAAAAAAATGCAATGAATTCAATAAATAATTCGTTCCTGAATTTTGTATTGTCCATCCCGTTTGCGAATAAGAATTGCTTGCGATGATAAGGGAAAAGGATAATAAATAAAAAAATATATTTTTCATTTTAATCCGTGTGTAAGTTATCCAAAAATACCGGGGATTACTGAATAAATCAAGTAATAATGGACCTGTATCGCAACTTTCTCTTTCTAAAAAAATATCATAAATTATTACAAAAAAAATATTTTATCAAAAAATATACTTAAATTGTATCGTTATATCTTATTTCACATTGTAGAATTAGTCCGTTTACTTCACGGGTAACTTGTTTTGGAAAAATATGTTTGATGTGATTTCCCCGGGAATAATGATGAAAAAAATACGGCGCGGTATCGCTCCGCGCCGTATTGCAATCTATTTCTAGCATGTTTTTCTACTTCACGAACGTCATTTTCTTCGTCTGCGTAAATCCGTTTACTTCGAGCCTGTAAAAATATACGCCCGACGATAAACCTGAAGCGTCAAATGTTACTGTGTGAACTCCCGGATTCATTTCCTTCGAAACAAGTTCGGAAATCTCCCTGCCGATGTAGTCATAAACTATAAGGCTTACGAATCCTGCTTTCTGTAGAGCGAAATCAATCTTCGTAACGGGGTTAAATGGATTCGGGTAATTCTGATTAAGAGCGTAATTATCGGGAATCTCGTTCTCGTTCCCTGTAACGCGGGATATGACCGTGTACCTGTCCCACCAGACTCGCTTGTTCGTGCCTTCAAGTCCAACCCACGCTACTCCGACGTCGCTCGTATTGTAGATTTCAACCATCGCGGGAATGTATGCTCTGGCAGACCATCCGGGAATGTGCTGGCTGAACTGCACCGGTGATGATATCGTGCCGGGCGTCGTCGCGTTTGAATACCTGTAAAGCATCTTGTCCGTGTAATTTGTCGGAAGACCCGCTTGAAGGCTGTCCGAATAATATGCGATGTCAAGCCCTCCGGTGCCGGATTTATAATGCCTCGCCTCGAACCAGTATTCATCCGTATTTATGTTGCCCGCTAATATGCTCGGTCCCGTATAATTCGCTCCGCTGTTCGTGCTCAGCATATACTTTATGTCTATCGAACCTGTCGAACCTAAAGTATAGATGAACCATACTACTCCGTTGTACATCACGGGCTGTACTTCGCTCTTCGGTCCCGATTCCGTAACTGCATTCAGAAAACCCATTGAGGATATCGTGCCGGGCGCTGTCTCCCTATACCGCCCCTGCCTTATGTTTGATGAAATTGTATCCGAAGTTAAAGTCGATCCGTAAAATGTCAGGACGAGCGTGTCACCCGAGCCCGACATATACATCCTCGGGAATGCCCCTGTCGATACCGACCCTGTCTGACTGATTGTCGTAAAACCGTCTGCTGAAGAATATCTCGGGATTGATGTTGTAGTAAGCGCGTCCGCTACAACATATAAACCTCCCGTCGAAGAGCCTACAACGTCAAAATCACGGTACTGCGTCGCCGTGATTGAATTGAAATTGTTGTTCTCAACGTTCAGGCAGTAAATTATGCTGTTGTATAGGTAAAAATAATAGACGGAGTCCAGCCCCGTTCTCACCATCTTTGCCCTCGGCGGCAGTATAGTTCCCGAGTAACTCAAAAAATTTGTCCACGTCGTGCCGTAGTTAGTTGTCCTGAATATCACTATGCTCTTTCCCGCCTGAATTGCAGTGTCGGCAATCGCGACGTATATTATGCCGTTTGTTTTTGCGACGCCGGTAATCTTGCCGAACGGCTCGGTGTTAGATATCTTGATGTCGTCGCCCCAGTCTGAGGGATTATACTGAATGTATTCCGGTCCTGTGGATGCCTGTGTCCAGGTTTGCGCGGAGGTTAGTGTGCTTGTCAACAGTAAAACCAATAAAGTAAGCATTACGTTTTTCATAATGTACTCCTTTAATGTTTTATATTGATGTGTGAATTGTTAGAACGTTTTTTTTAAGATTTATTAAAAATAAATTCCAATGTAAAGTCAGAAATGTATTGGACGTTATATTTTGCCGCGGATGTTCCCACCGCTTGAGTTTCCGCTATCTCCGCCGGCTAAAAGGTTTGTTCCGATTATCTCAGCAGATTCTCAATTATATAATAAGCCCTGTTCTGCGGGTCAATTTTGTTGAATTTCATCCTTACAGAAACCCCCTCCACCATCGCGCGGACCGTGTTCGTGCCCTGTGAATAAAAAATCTTTCTTCCTGTATCGATGAAAAAAATCTGCTGTATCTCTCCGCCGATGACGCTTCTCGTGTTCTTCGATGCGAGTTCGATCATTTCACCGCTTATGTTTCCTTCTGAATAAAATACTGAAGCGATGTTCGGCACCGTGAATCGAAATGCCTTCGGCATTTTGTAACCGCCGTTGACGTATTTGCGGGCTTCCTCGTGCAGCGTTGCGGCGAGTCCCGCGTCTATTTTCCTCCCGTCTATATCGTGAAAGAAAATGTAATCCCTCTGCGGAAAAACAAAATTTCTTCCCTTGCGGAATGCGAAGACGTCTGAGTAATATGCGGTAAAGGAAAAGTTCTCTTTGATTTCGAAATTTTCCTTCAATAGCAGTGTCCTGATTTTTTCTTTCATGCTTGTTTTTTTATAAAAATATGACGGATAACAATATATTTCACCTCAAAATTTCTTCTTATTATGGTTTGATTCGACGCGAGTATATTTTTTTAATTTTATCTTTCTTATATTCAATAAACAATTTCGAAAAATAAAAAAGGAGAACAAAATGCTAGGTTTCGGAAAGAAAAAGGACGAGGACCCGAAAGACGCTCTCGATAAAGCCGATAAAGCCCTTAACAAGGGTGTCTCGGGGTTCATGGCAAAGACTTTCATGGGAAAGGATTTTGTCAATAAGGCTAACGAAGGCCTCGATATGGCAAAGCAATACACCGATTATGACGGAAGAAAAGCCCAGTTGATGGCTACAGGGCTCGGAGGCACGGCCGAAGTGCTCTCAATCGCCGATACGGGGGCTATGATTAATTATAACCCCGTCGTAAAACTCAAACTGAAAGTTCAGCCGCAGTACGGTCCTGAATTCGAGACTGAAATCGAAACCGCTGTATCAAAAATTGCAGTCCCGAGAGCGGGGGATAAACTTAACGTAAAGTATAATCCCGCGAATACTTCGGAACTGATTATTGTATAAATCTGATTCGATTGTAAAAAAATCCCGTTTATTTTCTTAAACGGGATTTTTTTATCCGAAAACGTACAATCATTTCTTCTTTCCGGCCAACGACTTGTCAAGTTTTGCTTTCGAGTCGGTCCCTTTGCTGAAAAAGCCCGTGAATGTTTTCCCGTCGGCGGATACGGATATGTCAAACAAACCCGCGTCGTTAGGAGAACTGTACGTGGGGAATCGCGCCCACGTTCCCGTTATTTTTGTGCCGTCTGACGACAGCGTCCCTTTCATTCCGCCGAGATTCTTGCTGCACGTTCCGATTACAGAACTTCCTGAAATCACGAACGTAACAGTCCCGAACTCTCCTGTTTCCCACGAGCCCGAAAACAGGTTCGATTTCTTCTCTTTCGTTTTCTCTTTCTCTTTCGTTTTCTCTTTTTCCTTGCTCACCTGATTTCCGCCCTTGCCGTACTCCTTGCATTTCGTTGCGCTGTTGTATTTATATTCAAGTTTGTCGGGAAGCAGATAAACGCTGACGTTCCCGTGTTTTACCGATATTGTCTTCAAATTATCATCGTGAGTGAAAGTGTTTTCGCTGATAGGTATCGGACTGCCTTTTGAATCGGTTAATTGCTGGCCCCCGTCTCCGTTAAGCACTATTAGTTTGCTCGTGCCGCGTGTCATCATTGATGCGATTTTAGAAATTACGGCGTCTTCCATTTGCTGCAGCGGTCCGGGACCAAATGCCAGACTAGCGTACTTCTCCGTTGTCGCGAGTTCGGTATAAACGTATATTAAATCTCCCTTCAGGTCGGGAAGTTCCTTACCGTAATCAAAAAGTTTTCCCTTGAGTTCTCCGAGAATTATACCTACAACCCCGGCAAAATCGCCTTTGTTTATCGCGAATATCGCGTCCGCCACGGAAATGTATGTTCCGAATCCGGCGAGGTCAAGCGCCGTTCTCACAAAAATCGCCTGATCCGTATTTGGCCCGAATGGATTTTCGGAAATGAAAATGCTCGTCGCGTCCGCCGGCAGTCCCGTCTTTATGCTTATTATTGACGGACTTGAATTGTTACCCGATACAACACTGCCTTCGTTATCTACAAGAGACAGTTTTACTTCGTAATTCGTCTGCCCGGATGTGATTGGCTTTATTCTCGGATATCCCCTGTAATTCAAGAGAGACGACTCCTTCACGTAAAGGATATTGTAAATCTTTTTGTCGGGGAATGATATCACATTTACCTCTTCGCTGAATTTCGGCGGCTCCTGTTTCGTTAACTGCAGCCTTTCAAGCAGGTAATCAGGCAGTGTGCCCGTCGGTTCCATTTCAAGTTTAAGGCTTAGCCTGCTGTTTCCCGTATTTCCTCCGAGCCCCCAGTATGAAAGCGCGTTCTGAATATCAAGGTCACTGTATCTTTCGTCCTTTACCTGTATGAAGATTGGGACTTCCTCGCCCGCGTTTATGATGCCTTTGCCTTCGTATTTGTTCTCTACTCTCTCGGCAGCGATTTTGAATCCGAGATAAATATGCGCTTTCATTACGCTGCTCATGTCATCGGATTTTATCTCTATGGTTTCTATCGCGTCGTTTTCAGGTGTGCCGGATGAATAAACGTATTGTACATCCGCTTCTCCGTTCCCGTCTGATGTTACCGCTACGCTCGTGCCTGTTTGACCGTCTGCGGTTTTGAGCACACCGTATGTTTCGGTTCCGGATATTGTAAAAGTTACCTTTGCGTTAGCCTTACTCTTTCCGTTCGCGTCCCTTATCTTCGCCTTAATCAACGCAGGATATCGGCCGTCGAGAGGCACGATGCCGTAGTTCGATACGACCCCTTTCACGTTCGGCTCGACTGTAACCTCGCCATTGCTTAAATTGAAATTGATGTACGCGATGTCCTCAACATTGTATTCGTCGCATCTCGCTTTGATGGATGCTGAGAGAATGTTTTTACCGGCTATTGTGCCCGGCGAAGGTGATATATACTTTATCTTGATTTTTCCGTTTGCATCCGTGAAACCCTCGATGGGCGATATTGTACCCGGTGAAATGCCGTTTTGTTGCTCAACATAAAAATATACTTTTTTATTCTCAAGCGGTCTGCTGGAATTTGACTCTCCGGGTGTGTAGTCGTATAATACGGCCTCTATTTCGCATGAAGATTGTCCGTCAGGATTCAGTTCTTTTGTGTCCTGACTCGTCTTTAATGCATACTCCCGCTCAGTGCTCGTATATGAACCCTTCGTCACTCTTTTTAATGGCTCTAAATTGTAATTCTCGTAACGCGGCCATAATATACCGTTGGTGAAATCAAATACACTGTATACGTCATGCTCCTCTCCGCAAAGCCAACCTACTCTAAGGCACGGCGGCCGTTCATTTATTTTCTCGTGGTCGATTATATAAAAAAGTTTTTCAATCTCTTTTCCCGTCGATTTATCTTTTACCTTTACCTTTTTCTGACTCACTGTATATTTTACAAACAAATATCCGATGTCTACGTTGCATCCGCCCTGAAAATCGGAAATATTCTTTGTCTTTGCTATATTCCCGTATTCGTCGTACCTGTTTGTCTCAATATGAACTTTGATTTCATGCGGATTATTATTTACTAACTGTATGTCAACTACGGCGCCCTTGCCGTCCTCCCATCTTCCGAGCATTTGATTTAACCTGATAATCGTGCTGTCGGTCTTTTGTCCGAAACAGATTTCGTGTGAAATAAGAAATAGAAAAATTATCAGTGGGATTGAATAACCGAGGAGTAATTTTCTATCCATATGCCTTAATTTAAATTTATACAAAATTAAGATATAATATGTAACAGCAATATATAGATGTTCGATTACGAATATTCTTGTTTTGTGTCCCCGTACTCAGCGTTAGCGGCAGATCTCTTGCTAATGAGGTGATATTATCCGGAGATTCGATTCCAAATCCCCGGAGGGAAATTCACCTCGCTTAAAATTAATCAGTATTTATATCATCTTCAAATAGTATTTTTCCGGTGCTGAAATCAAACCCGATGAATCCCGTCTTGTCGTAATAGAACAATACCAGATTCCCCGAACGCGTCAGGTGAACATTGTTCTTTATAAAGAACATCGACGATAGGGAGTTCTCGTCGGACGCGCGCAGTTTACTGCTCAGTTCGCTTTCTGTCGAAACCGTCCATAATATGGTTCCGGCTTTGTCTATGCATGATATAATCCTTTCAGCGTTGTTGCCCGCCTTGTCCTGATGGAAAATAAAACAGGCATCGTCGTCCTGATAAAGCATCACGCCCTCAAGAAAAACTTTTCCCTTCGCTATTACTTTCGATTCCGCGTTCAGCATGAATTTAAGCGTCGAAGACGACGTGAAATAATATTCCTCGACGTTCCTGCTCCATAGACTCGATTCGGGTCCGGTCACGAGAAACAATCTCTTTCTCGCGCTCTCGTTTGCGTTCTCAACCCCAAGCGCGAAAACTGTTATCGGGTTCTTCTTGTCCTTGAATGTGTTCCTGAACTCCGTGTCCCCGGGATAGAGCGCGTCGTTCGTTATGTCGTAAAGAACTTTCCTGCCGTCGGTTGTCTCGATGTTCATTCTCGGCGGAGTCGGATAAAAATATATCTTGCTTATGCCGTCGTTTAACTCCGCGAATCTCGTCGAGAATCCCTGAGTGTCCATCGTTTCCTCTCCGGTTTCAGGATTGTAAGTGAATACTCCCGGCTTGTTCGGTCCCGACTCGTTGTTGATTTTCCAGATTTCACCTTTAGCGTAAATGAGATTTGTAGGCGGCGGATACGCGCTCGATTTAATTCCGGTATATTTTATTATCTCTTTTTCGTACGGCTCGTATATGTATGTGTTGTATGTGTAATTCGTACCTTTCAACTCATAAGTCATTAAATAAAGCCTCTGCTTGCCATCCTTGCCGGGCAGTATCAAAGCGTTTGTTAGCGTGCCGGCAAGAGAATTTTTCGAGTTCACTTTCTTTACCGGTCCTTCGCTTTCTTCCGTAGTGATTTCCTCAAACTTTTCTTTGACGCTGTCGAAGGAACCCTTGTTCAGAAAGAGAAATAACGCTATCCCTGCCGCGACGAATATTCCAACCGCAAGAAATACTACTATCCCGCATCCCGACTTTAATTGCGGTCCGCGCATTGGATTGTTGGGCTTGAGGTCCTGATTCATCTGCCCCTGGCTGAACCTCTGCTGGTACATTTTCTGGAGATTAGAATAATCCTCTCCCATGAATTACTCCCTTTTGTTTGAATTGTTTTTAAATATAATTATTTCATTCAGCAATTGGTAATAATTAATTAGAGGCTTCCGAAAAAACCACCTGAAAAGACTACGAACAAAAATACCTGCCCCGCTCTTCAGAGCAAAAATAATAACCCCACTCTTCAGAGTGGGGTAAAAGAATGCTATAAAAGATGGGCTTTGCCCGCAAAAAACTAACCCCACTCTTTAGAGTGGGGTAAAAGTTTAGCCTGCAAAAATACTAATCCCATTCTTCGGAGCAAAAATACGAACCCCACTCTTCAGAGTGGGGTAAAAGAGTATATAAGAAACGGGCTTTAGCCCGCAAAAATACTAATCCCATTCTTCGGAGCAAAAATACGAACCCCACTCTTTAGAGTGGGGTAAAAGTGTATATAAGAACCGGGCTTTAGCCCGCAAAAATACTAATCCCATTCTTCGGAGCAAAAATACTAACCCCACTCTTCAGAGTGGGGTAAAAGAGTATATAAGAACCGGGCTTTAGCCCGCAAATTTTTATTATTGAGGACTAAAGTCCATATTCCATTTTCCATTATCTATATTCCATTTTCCATTATCTATATTCCATTTTCCATTTCCATTTCCTATTTTCTAACTACTAACTACTAACTACTAACTACTAACTACTAACTACTAACTACAATTACTAATTACTAATTATTAATTACTAATTGAAAAGCCCCCTCGCATTCTCAGCGAAAGGGCTCAAAACATGTCACCTCGGCTGATGCCGAAGCTAACATGCAATACTATAATAAAATATTATCCCGAATAAAAAAATATAAAAACGACGTGCGCTCCGCGAAGGTATATAAATTAGTATAAGCGATAGACGTCGCATTCCAGGGGGCAGTGGGGAGTATTATAATGTATCGTAATAATACGTCAGGTAATAAAAAAGGATTATTCCGAATATTATGAACCAGAAGAAAGCGATTATGTAATTCCTGAATACACGCTTCGGATTATCCGTGAATGTTACGGTGTGCCTGAACCCCGTCCACTTGCATTTCGTGCAGTGGTATTTTCTGAATCCGAATATCTTTATTAACTTCTCATATAAAGTGTTGTGAGGCAGTCTCTCTAGTGACGCGTATTCGCGGCAGGATGGGCAGTACGATACGTGGAAACCCTTCGTGTGAAGGATTTTATAATCGAGAAAGAATATTTTGCTCAATAGACCCTGCTTCATAAATCCGCATCTGTTAAAAAATTTATGTTACAATTATTATCCTGAATTCATAAATTCAATGTAAAATAATTACGGTTAAATGAAAAATAAAGCCAATGCGGATTTTAAAAAACTGAGAATCCTCGAGACGTTCGATAATTCACACCCGCGCAGAAAATACGTAATCGTCCATACTACCGACGAATTCACTTCCGTTTGCCCGAAAACCGGACAGCCGGACTTCGGTACCATCGTAATTTCATACATCGCGGGAAGGAAATGCGTCGAACTGAAATCGCTGAAGTATTACCTCCAGTCGTTCAGGAACGAAGGTATCTTCTACGAAAATGTTACTAACAGGATTCTCGACGACCTTGTTTCTGTGCTTAAACCGAGATGGATGGAAGTTAAAGGCGTCTTTACCAGAAGAGGCGGGCTGTTCACGACCGTTACCGCCGAACACGGCAAGAAATAACTTTTTCCTAATCATAATATATAATCATGGAATACAGAATCGAGCACGATACGATGGGCGAAGTGAAAGTGCCTGCAGACAGATACTGGGGAGCACAGACACAGCGTTCCAAACAAAACTTTACTATCGGCGGGCAGCTAATGCCGAAAGAAGTCATATATGCTTTTGCTATTCTGAAAAAAGCCGCCGCGATTGCGAACTTCGAATGCGGCGTTCTTCCGAAGGAAAAAATGGAATTGATTGGTAAGGTCTGCGATGAAATTCTCGACGGAAAACTCGACGATGAATTTCCCCTCGTCGTATGGCAGACGGGCTCGGGAACGCAGTCAAATATGAATCTTAACGAAGTTATTGCCAACAGGGGGCACGTTCTCTCGGGCGGAAAACTTACTGATGCGAAAAAAGTCCTGCACCCGAACGACGACGTGAACAAGTCTCAGTCGTCTAACGATACTTTCCCCACGGCAATGCATATCGCGGGATATAAAATGATTGTCGAAAATACTCTCCCGAAAGCCGAAGCGCTTATGAATGCGCTGAAAGAAAAATCGGAGAAGTTTCGCGAAGTCGTTAAAATCGGACGCACGCACCTGATGGACGCTACGCCCCTCACGCTCGGTCAGGAATTTTCGGGATACGTTTCCCAGATTGACCACGGCCTGAGAGCGATAAAAAATACTCTCGCGCACCTGTCCGAACTCGGTCTCGGCGGCTCTGCTGTCGGTACGGGGCTTAACGTGCCGAAGAACTACGACGTTATCGTCGCGAAGCATATCGCAAAACTCACGGGACTTCCGTTCGTTACGGCGGAAAATAAATTCGAATCGCTCGCTTCACACGACGGTGTTGTCGAAGCGTCGGGCGGCCTTAAAACTCTCGCCGTCAGCCTTCTGAAAATCGCCAACGACATACGCCTTCTCGCTTCGGGTCCGCGCAGCGGAATAGGGGAGCTGATTATTCCCGAAAACGAACCGGGCTCGTCGATTATGCCGGGTAAGGTGAATCCGACTCAGTGCGAAGCGCTTACGATGGTCTGCGCGCAGGTTCTCGGTAACGACGTCGCGATAAATACGGGCGGCATATACGGGCATTTTGAACTCAACGTGTTCAAGCCGCTTATGATTACGAACCTGCTGCATTCGGCTCGCCTGCTCGGAGATGCCTGCGAGTCGTTCAATATCCACTGCGCAGTCGGCATCGAGCCGAACTATCCCATTATAGCAAGGCATCTCGAAAATTCTTTGATGCTCGTTACGGCTCTTAATACTCATATCGGTTATGAAAACGCTGCGAAGATTGCTAAGAAGGCGCATAAGGAAAACCTTACTCTGCGCGAAGCCGCTATTCAACTCGGCCTCGTTACCGACGAGCAGTTCACGCAATGGGTTGACCCGAAAAAGATGGTCGGAAACCTCTGAGTTAATCCTGATACTTAAATATTAAGCGGGAAATTCATATTTATTTCCCGCTTTTTTATTACGAATATTCAAATTCGATTCACGATTATGCAAATTTTATATATTAACGGACAACAATAGACAATAAGTGAAATATTTGAACATTTAAGTGTTCATGGGAATTTTGTATTTTTCAATGAGATAAAAAGTTATGAAACTGAAAATAAAAGATATTGTCGATATGCTGCAGGTTTCGGAAAAAACTGTTTACAGGTGGATTAAAGAGAATAAGATACCCTGCTACAAAATTAATCATCAGTACAGATTCAACATTTCCGAAATAAACGAATGGATATTAAGCAATAAAATCGAACTGTCGTCAAATCTGGTAAACTTAGATGTATTCCAGAATTCAAATAATTTATCAAGGCTTCTGGAAAAAGGCGGTATAATCACGAATATTAAAGGTGATACAGTGAATGATGTTCTTGCTTATGCAGTAGAAATGATTAATACTCCTTCAACAATATCCAAACAGGAATTGCTTTCGATGGTATTAAGCAGGGAAGAATTAATGCCTACGGCAATAGGGAAAGGTATTGCAATACCCCATCCGCGGAACCCTATCATTACGGATATAAAAGATGCAAGTGTCTCAATCTGCACTTTGGAAAACCCCGTAAACTTTGGCGCGCTTGACGGAGAGCCTGTACATACTCTCTTTATCATTCTTGCATCAAATCCGCGCATGCATCTTGACGTACTTTCAAAAATTTCATATCTCTGCCAGGATGAAGCATTTTCGGTAATGCTGAAAAAAAGACAATCAAAAGATAATATTTTAGATTATGTCAGAATCAAAGAAAAAGAATGGATTATCAAAGATTTTAAAAATAAATGAACAATTTATTAATCGGAATATTTCTTTTCTTTATCGGCGGAATTGCTTCAATTTTTGTTAAAGAGAATTATAAAGCAGTATTATTTTTAATTTTCAGTTCCATTGCGCAAATCTTTATTCTGCCTGTTATATTCGCAATTCTGAAATCAGGCGGACAATTTGAGTCTGCTTTATTATTTTCCGAACCGATAGGGACGGCATTCATCCGTCTGGATTCATTGGCTGCTGCCTTTTCTCTAATTATTTCCATCGGCGCTTTGCTTGCCTCAGTTTATTCCATCGAATATATGAAAATGTATCCCGGGAAGAAATCTGAACTGTCAGGATATTATTTTTTCCTGGGATTAATGGTTACTTCCATGCTGCTTGTTGTCATCGTACAGAATGCAATATTATTTTTGATTGTATGGGAACTCATGTCAGTTTCCTCATTCTTCCTTGTAAACTTTGAGAACGGAAAAGACGAAGTCCGCAAAGCGGGTATATATTATTTTATCGCTATGCAGATAGGGGCTGCGTTTCTTATCACTTCCTTCGGATGGGCAGCGGCTGTTTCAGGCTCGGCAGATTTTATTACTTTTAAAAACATGCTCGGCAGTTCTGACTATACAGTTTTGTTATTTTTCCTTTTCTTTATCGGGTTCGGAATTAAAGCCGGATTTGTTCCCTTGCACACCTGGCTTCCCAAGGCTCATCCCGCAGCGCCTACGGGAGTTTCAGCGCTTATGTCCGGAGTGATGATTAAAATGGGCATATACGGGATTTTAAGGATAATTCTTCTAACGGGTACACCTGATTATAAATTATCTTATGCTGTATTTTTAATTTCTCTTCTCACAGGTATTTTTGGTGTCGTGAATGCAATTGCCCAGCATGATATAAAAAAATTACTTGCTTATCACAGCGTTGAAAACATAGGAATAATAGGGATGGGTATTGGTCTGGGAATGCTCGGACTCACATATAATAACCTATCGCTTGCAATACTCGGTTTTCTCGGCGCCATACTGCATGTCTTCAATCACTTTACTTTCAAGTCTTTGTTGTTTTTTGGTTCAGGAGTGGTTTATTCTAAATACCATACAAGGAATACCGAAAAACTTGGCGGTCTTTTAAAATATATTCCGCTGACCTCATATATGTTTTTACTCGGGTCTCTGGCCATTAGCGGATTACCCTTGTTCAACGGTTTTATAAGTGAGTTTGCGATTTATCTCGGAATGGCGAAAGGTTTTACGGTCAATAATCCTGCTTTGAACATAACAATGCTGACAGGGTTTTCAGGTCTCGCCCTTATCGGGGTAATGGCGGTCCTTTGCTTTACAAAAGTATTCGGAATTTGTTTTTTAGGTACACCCAGAACAGAATATGAAGACAAAAGTACCAAAGAACCGTTTCTGTTTATTCTGCCTATGATTATTCTATCTTCCTTTGTTTTGTTCATAGGATTATTGCCGGCGCTGGTTATGCCGTTTCTGCTGCAGATTGTAAAACAGTTTATTCCCGGCGATATCTCATTTGAGTTTGAAAACATTACACAAATATACAGCTCGCTCGGATATATATATATAATTTTGATAGGATTGTTCGGATTTTTCTTTTTGTTAAGAATTCTACTTTTAAGAAAAAGAGAAGTCTCCGTTTTTAAAACCTGGGATTGCGGATATCAGACCGATAACAGCCGTATGCAATATACCGCCAGTTCTTTTGCCCGTCCTTTCTTACAACTGGTTGGTGAATTGGTGCCGTTGAAAATAAAATTTAAAAAAGACAGGATTCTGTTTCCCGCAAATGCTTCTTTAGAAAGCCAGACTCAGGATTATTCGGAGAGATTTTTAATTCAGCCGTTTATCGGTTATCTTGATAAAACTCTGAATAGATTTACCTGGATACAAAGCGGAAAGCTGCAGCAATATATAACTTATGGATTAATTTTTCTGATTCTGCTGATAATCTGGATTTTAGGAGCTGAGTCATGATAAAAATTATTACACTGATAACTGTATTAATATCTCCTTTTTTCTTTATAGGGATTATTAATAAAACCAAAGCTGTCTGGGCGGGAAGAAAAGGAGCGTCAATATTCCAGCCGTATTATGATTTTTACAAACTGCTTAAAAAAGGTGTTGTAATCAGCAGAACCACATCATTAATATTCCGGATTACCCCGTCTGTAAATATTGCTTCGGTAATTTTTGCTATATTAGTTATTCCTTTGCCTTTCTCAAATTCTGTTATAAGTTTCCAGGGTGATATTGTTTTATTCTCTTATATTCTCGGATTCTCAAAGTTTATGACTGTCCTTGCCGCGCTGGATACCGGGAGCAGTTTTGAAGGTATGGGCGCAAGCAGGGAAGTTACATTTTCCACGATTGTAGAACCGGCATTTTTCATCATTATAGGTTCGCTTGCACTGTTGACGAATCAGGTGTCTTTTACATCGATTTTCACTGCTCTCAGTTTGAGCGCAAGCTATACAATATTGATAAAAATATTATTTGTAATTTCTTTATTTATAATGCTTCTTGTGGAAGGAAGCCGTGTTCCCGTGGATGATCCGAATACACATCTTGAACTTACTATGATTCATGAAGTAATGATTCTGGATTATTCCGGACCGGACCTGGCATTCATTTTATATGCATCGGTTTTGAAAATGGTAATGATTACAATACTTATTGTAAATTTACTTATACCGGCTTCACTTGCATTAGTCCCGGGAATACTTCTTTTTGTTTTGCTTATATCGCTTTCATTTATTTCCGTCGGTCTCGTTGAATCGCTTATTGCCAGGTCGAGAATGTCGCATGTCCCGCAATTTATTTTTCTTATGACAGCGCTGTCACTGACAGCATTTGCAGTGATAATTTTCTTTTTAAACGGAGGATTCTGATGGACGAAATTCTGATGATACTTATAGGTACAACCATGCTTTACGTTTTTGCAGTAAGCAGAATCGAAGCTTATGTGAAAACACTGGCTTTACAGGGATTCATTTTATTTCTTCTCATTATAATCGACATAAAAGAAATTAACTGGCTGAATATTGTTTTTCTGAGCATTGAAACGCTTGGTATCAAAACAATAGTTATTCCTTATTTCCTTCTGACGATTATCAGGAAAAACGAGATACGAAGAGAAGTTGAACCGTTTATTTCCCAGTTTTATTCGCTTCTGATAGCCGTAATAATTTTTATTTTCGGCTTTATCGCGGCATATTGGGCGGCAAAAACGAATGTTGAAATAAAGCCGCTGTATTTCGGAATTTCCATAGTACTTATAATATCCAGTTTGTTCTTAATAATAAGCAGGAAAAAAATTATTACGCATATACTGTGTTATATGATGCTCGAAAACGGAATATTTCTGCTTTCGCTTTCTGTCGCAAATGAAATACCGATGCTTGTGAATATAGGAGTACTTCTCGACCTGTTCGTCGGTATATATTTGTTTGCAATCTTTTTCAACAAAATCACAGAAGAGTATGACGACAGCCACATCGATGTTTTAACGGAGCTTAAGGATTAATATGACAACGACTATCATAATATTCCCTGTAATTATGGGCCTTGCGGGTCTGCTGGTAAAAAATAAAGTCTTCAACCGTATTTCTTTGTTTAGTTCATCAGCGCTGTATATCATAATTGCCTCGGCGAGATGGTTTCATTTGGAATTACCCTGGCTGCCTGACTGGCTGTCGGTCTTTTTCCAATTTGATGACATAGGTCTGTACTTCTTTACAATAATGGCTATGGTGTTCGGAGGTGTTTACGTTTACAGCCTTTTCTATTTTAAAGAATCCGGATTACCCGCTGTCAGGGAAGCAAGTTACGTTTTGAAAATGCTTTTTTTCCTGGCGTCAATGACAGGAGTGATTCTTGCAACGCACCTTGCTATGCTCTGGGTTTTCGTCGAAGCGACAACATTAACAAGCGCTTTGCTGATATATTTCGAGAAAAGAAAATCAGCTTTGGAAGCTACCTGGAAATATGTTTACATCTGCTCGATTGGCATCGCACTGGCTTTTGTAGGAATTATTCTTCTCTCAATTGGTAGTAAGAATATTAACTCGCTGTTCTTTGCTGATCTGTACAACCGCGCATCGGAAATAAATCCTTTATGGCTTAAACTGTCATTTGCATTTATTTTTGTAGGCTTAGGAACGAAGATCGGTATCGCCCCGATTCATGCATGGCTTCCTGACGCGCATTCGGAAGCGCCTTCGCCTGTATCCGCGCTATTATCGGGCGCACTGCTTAATATGGCATTTCTTGGATTAATACGTGTTCAGGGGATTCTGGTTCTGGCTCATCTTGAAAGTTTTTCGAATTTTCTATTTATGATTTCAGGATTCCTGTCGCTGATTGTAAGTTCGGTATTTATACTGCATATAAAAAATTACAAAAGAATGCTTGCTTATTCTTCGATAGAGAATATGGGAATTCTTTTTATAGGAATGTCTCTCGGCAGTTTAGGCATGTATGCAGCAATGATACATACATTCGCGCATTCGCTTTCAAAGACATCATTATTTCTGACTTCGGGCAAAATTCTTGATATTTATAAAAGCAAAAAAATTGATGATGTGAGCGGGCTGCTGAAAAGGGATCCGCTTACAGGGTGGCTCTGGATTATTTCAATGCTTTCTATTATAGGCATGCCGCCGTTCCCCGTATTTCTCAGCAAATTCCTTATTGTTAAAGCATTCTGGGTTAACGGAAACAGCTGGCTTATAATACCGTTCTTTTTGTTTATGCTGATAGTCGCTTTCGGTATGGGAAAAGCGGTTTTTAAAATGTCCTTTGGAGATGATGCTGCCGGGAAGTCTGGAAAAATAAATCGGTCATTTTATGCATACGCGCCTCAGGTGGTTCTGATTGTAATACTTTTAATTATAGGAATAAATTTTCCTCCGCAAATGATAGATATATTGAACAGGATTGCGGAATTATTTCATTAATGCATATTTAAATTGAACTGGACAGAAACAAAAAATCTTAAATCTGTTTCATTAGAGGATATTCCGCAGCTTCATATGAATGAACTGAGGACACAGATTATTGACGGAATTAAAAACGGAAGAAGACTGGTTCAGTTCTTTGGCGATAAAAAGGACGGCCGCTTAATACTGTATGCCGTATTGGCAGATGATCTTACTTCGCGTCTTTTTATTGCTTCTTCGAAATTCGGAAATGAAAAGGAATATCAATCCATTACACCGGAAATACCTGCGGCTCATTTATTTGAGAGGGAGTTCTATGAGCAATTTGGGATTGAGCCGAAGGGGCATCCCTGGCTGAAGCCTGTACGCAAAGGAATCGCGGGGATCAGCAGTGAAGAAATTCCATATAACTTCTTTAATATGACGGGTGAAGAAATGCATGAAGTCGGTGTCGGCCCGATTCATGCAGGCGTGATTGAACCCGGGCATTTCAGATTTTCATGCCATGGTGAAAAGGTTTATTATCTGGAGATTGAACACGGATTCCAGCATCGCGGAATAGAAGATTTATTCGTTAAGAATTATAATAAATCGTTGTATCTTACAAAGCTTTCCGAATCTGTCGCAGGGGATACGGTCATCGGACATGCGGGTGCATTTGTCAGAGCAATGGAATCGCTCGGCAATACTGCTATATCACGAAGAGCACAACTCATTCGAACGATAATGCTTGAACTTGAAAGGATTGCCGTCCATCTGGGCGACCTATCCGCGCTATCCGGAGATGTAGCATACCTGACGGGAAATTCAGTATTCGGCGCTCTCCGCACTAAGATAATTAATACTACAATGGCTATTTGCGGGAACAGATTCGGGCGCGGAATAATGACCATCGGCGGAATTAATTACGATATATCTTCAAAACTCGAGAGTGAAATTAAATCAATTTTAAACCGTCTATCAGATGATGCGGATCTTGCTGCCGAAGTTTTGTTCTCTTCCGCATCCGTGCTTGAAAGATTCGAGCAGACAGGTGTTATTGAAAAGGAAACTGCTCTGGAGATTGGCATGGTAGGACCCGCAGCGAGGTCTAGCGGAATTTCCCTGGATATTCGTTCCGACCATCCGTTTGATGCTTATCAGTATTTTACCGTACATAAATTAACACTTGAATCAGGCGATGTCTTTGCAAGGGCTTACATGAGGTTTATTGAAATTCAGCATTCAATAAGAATTATTTTGGAGCAGCTGGCAAATCTACAGGATGGTGAATTAAAATGTCCGGCAAATTCTCTGCAGCCCGATGGAATGGTTGTATCTCTTGCCGAAGGATGGAGAGGTGAAATCGCCCATGTAATAATCACGAATTCATCAGGAAATATAAAACGCGTTAAAATCAAAGACCCTTCATTCCATAACTGGTTTGCCCTCGCGCTGGCAGTAAGGGAAGAGGGAGTATCCGATTTCCCGTTATGCAATAAAAGTTTTAATCTATCATACTGCGGTACTGATTTATAAAATATAAATAATGAAAAATTGTTAGACTTAATAAAATTAAGGAATCGGCACGGTTATCAGAGTATCCGGGATATTCCTAACGCGAAATTATCCGGAATGCATCGCGGTTTTCCCGTGATTGACGAAAGTAAATGCATGGATGACTGCCAAAAATGCAGCGATATTTGCCCGGCTTCCGCAATTTCTCTTAAACCATTATCAATAGATATCGGGAAATGCACTTTTTGCGGCGAATGCGAAAGAGTGTGCGGGTACGGCTCCGTAAAATTCATTAACGAATATAAATCAGGAAGTACTGACAGGGAAAAATTAATTATCACATCAAATAAATCATTTGAAGAATTCAGGAAAGATGCGATAATTAAGAGAAAGGAAATTCACAAATTATTCGGACGGTCTCTGAAATTCCGTCAGGTCTCTGCAGCAGGATGCAACGGCTGCGAAATGGAGCTTGCGGCATGCTCGAATGTAAATTTTGACATGGGAAGATTCGGAATTGATTTCGTTGCATCTCCTAGACACGCAGACGGAGTAGTGATAACAGGACCTGTTTCCAAAAATATGGCCCCCGCATTGATGGACGCTTTTAACAGTGTCAATGAACCGAAAATTGTTATTGCTGCCGGCGCATGCGCCATTAGCGGCGGCATCTTCGCTGAATCGGATGAATTAAACCGGAAGTTCTTCGATGAAATAAAAATTGATTTATATATACCCGGCTGCCCTCCGCATCCTCTGAATTTTATTAATTCGGTGCTTGATTTCATAAGAAAAAAATAATTTCAGCCAAAATATTATTTTTTTGTTAAACCCGGGTTCATGCGTATTATTATTTGTCGTAAAACTATCCCCGGTATGCTAAACGGTCCGGATCATTCTTTTTTTATGAAATAAAAAGGAGTTTCTTAAATTGAATAAATACCTTATTTTTATGCATATAAAAAATTATCCAAAAATTTAAAACTATACCTCACGTATGCCTGTACCCAATTACAAGAGTAAGGTCGTATCAGCAGAAGAAGCTGTCAAAGTGATTAAGTCCAATGATAGAGTTTACTTGCACGCCAACAGTGCATTTCCCGATGTGCTCGTTGATGCTATGTGTGATAGATATAAAGAACTTGAAAACGTAAAGGTCGCTCACCTGACCACGTTCCATAAAGCCCCTTATGTTGACCCTAAAATGACGGGGCACTTCGTGCACGAAGCATTGTTCACTGCGGGAAATGTTCGAAAGGCTGTTAACGAGGGCAGGGCGGACTGCTATCCCGTGTTCCTTTCCGAAATCGGCTGGCTTATGGAACTCGGAAGAATGCCCATTGACGTCTGTATGCTACACCTGTCGCCTCCCGACGAACACGGTTATTGCTCCTACGGAGTCAGCAACGAAGTTTCGAAAATTGCGGCTGAAAACGCGAAGGTCATTATCGCCCAGATTAATCCCCAAATGCCCCGCGTGCTCGGCGACAATTTTATTCACGTCAGTAAACTCAAATATATAGTAGAAGTAGACAGGCCGCTTCTCGATGTTCCGATGGTCGACGCGAACGCTTCCGCGGAGGAAAAAGATATTTACAGGCGGATTGCCGAACACATCTCGTCTCTTATCTCCGACGGCGCTACGCTGCAGATGGGTATCGGCGCGATTCCCGACGCCGTGCTTCCGTTCCTTAAAGAAAAAAAGGACCTCGGTATTCATACCGAAATGTTCTCCGACGGTCTTATCGAACTGATTGATATCGGAGTCGTCAACGGCGAGAAAAAAACATTTCTTCCGAATAAAGTCGTCGCGTCTTTCGTTATAGGTACGAAAACCGTTTTCGATTACATCAATAATAATCCCTTGATCGAATTCCGCTCGTCGAAATTCGTAAATGACCCGGTGAACATATCCAGAAATGATAATATGGTCTCCATAAATTCCGCGATTCAGGTTGACCTCAGCGGTCAGGTATGCTCCGATTCGATGGGCACGAGAATATTCTCCGGCTTCGGCGGACAACTCGATTTCGTCCGCGGCGCGATGCGCAGCAAGGGCGGACGCTCGATTCTCGCTTTCCCGTCAACCACTAAGAATAACACGATTTCAAAAATCGTTCCGATGCTCACTGAAGGCTCAGGCGTCGTAACGACACGCGCCGACGTGATGACTATAATCACCGAACACGGCATCGCGGATTTGTACGGGAAAACTCTGCGCGAGAGAACTAAACTTCTCATCGACATAGCGCATCCCGATTTCAGGGAAGAACTCGAACGGAAAGCAAAAGAGTTCAAATGGCTCTGGTAAAGAGACATAAAGCGGTAGTTTTGGCTAGCGGCGGTATGGACAGCACCCTAACCGCCGCGTTTGCTTATGAAAAATTCGACCTCGCTTTCCTCCACGTCAATTACGGACAGAGGACCGAAAGCCGCGAACTTAAAGCGTTCCACGACGTCGCTGATTATTACCGCGTTAAAGAACGTTTAATTACCGATATCGGTTATCTAAAAAAGATAGGAGGCTCGTCTCTGACTGACAGGAAAATTAAAGTCGCGAAGGCGGACCTGAAGAATAAAAGCGTTCCCGCGACTTATGTGCCTTTCAGGAACGCGAACCTGCTTTCTATTGCAGTGTCCTGGGCTGAAGTTATCGGCGCGCGCAGTGTTTTCATCGGCGCCGTCGAAGAGGACTCGAGCGGTTATCCCGATTGCAGGAAGGAATTTTTTAAAGCGTTTGAAAAAATGATTTCTCTCGGCACTAAACCGGGAACGAAAATCAAAATTGAAACTCCGATAATAGATTTTACGAAAGAAAAGATAGTAAGGTATTCTTTTAAAATGAATGCGCCGCTTCACCTGACCTGGTCCTGCTATTCGTCGNGGGATAAAGCGTGCGGCGTTTGCGACAGTTGCGCTCTCAGACTTCGCGGCTTTCAAATGGCGGGGAGGATAGACCCAATCCCTTATAAGAAAATTTTAAAGTATTAACCGTGGACACAAAATACTCTAAATTTCTAAGCATCGTCGCTGCCCTCTTTCTCGCGGGCTTCTCGTTCTTCATTATGAAAGAACTGCAGGCGATTCTTCTGCCGTTTTTCGTTGCGCTGATTATTTCTTTCCTCTTCGCGCCATTCTATGAGTTCCTGAAGAGAAAGAAAGTCCCGTCCTTCGTGGGAATTATTATAATCGTTCTAATCATTCTTATAATAGCGAACATATCAAGCGTCTTTGTCTATACGAGCATTATCGCTTTTAAGAATGATGTCCCGAAATATGTCGAGAAAAGCCAGATGCTCATTAATTCGACGCTCGTGTATTTCGATAACCTCGGAATTCCCGAATCGTATAAGCAGTCGATGAACATCACGAATTTCCTCAACGGCGAAAAGATTGCGGGCGTCATTACCGATTTGATTTCGGGCATCGCGGGAATATTCACGAATTTTGTCCTCATACTCATATACGTGATATTTCTTCTTACGGAATTCGGAAGCATTCGCCGCCGCGTCGTGAAAGCGTTCTCAGCCGAGAAGTCAAGGAAAATTACGGAAGCCCTCGGCGACATACTTTTCGACGTCAGGAAATACATAGTCGGAAAAACATTGATTAACTTCTCGCACGCGCTCACGATTACTATTGTGTTCTGGATTTTCGGACTCGACTTCGCTATACTCTGGGGTCTGCTCACGTTCGTGCTCGCGTATATCCCGAACATTGGCGCGTTCATTGCGACAATTCTGCCGTTCCTGACATCGCTTATGCAGTACGACAATTTCGTTACGCCCATCGTCCTGCTCGTGATTATGGCAGTAGTCGGAAGCGTGTTCGGAAACATTATAGAACCGAAAGTCCTCGGCGACAGACTGAACCTCAGCCCCATACTCCTTCTGTTCTCGTTGATATTCTGGGGCTACGTCTGGGGAGTCGTCGGAATGATTCTTTCCGTACCGGTTATGAGTATGATAAAAATAGTTCTCAGCAAGTTCGAAAGCACGCGCCCCGTCGCAATTATGATGTCGTACGAGGTAAGCAATAAAAATGACGCGCACCAAACTGAAATAGAGTTCAAAGAAAAATAATTAGTAGTTAGAAGTTAGAAGTTAGTAGTTAGAAGTTAATAGTTAGCACCTTTTTTGTCATTCCTGCGAACGCAGGAATCCATAAGCAATTATGTTCTTTGTCATTCGGCGAACGCGGGATTTAGAATTAATAAATTTTGATTTTTTATTTTTGATTTTTAATATGATTTGTCATCCCGGCGAAGGCCGGGATCCAGAATTAAAGATTTTTGATTTTTAATTTTTGATTTTTGATATGGCTTGTCATTCCCTCGTAAGAGGGAATCTCGGGAGCAATAAAAGACAAAGCGAAAAAGTAAACGAGAGCAAAACGAACACTGCTCTCCGACTTAGCCCACGGTTTTAACCGTGGGTCAAAGAGAAAGCGCGGTACAACCGTTTCAACGGTTTAAAATAACGTTCATTTCCATCACACGAACGCGGGATTTAGAATTAATAAATTTTGATTTTTTATTTTTGATTTTTAATATGATTTGTCATCCCGGCGAAGGCCGGAATCCAGAATTAAAGATTTTTGATTTTTTATTTTTGATTTTTAATATGATTTGTCATTCCCTCGTAAGAGGGAATCTCGGGAGCAATAAAAGACAAAGCGAAAAAGTAAACGAGAGCAAAACGAACACTGCTCTCCGACTTAGCCCACGGTTTTAACCGTGGGTCAAAAAGAAAGCGCAACACAACCGTTTCAACGGTTTAAAATAAAGTTCTTTTCCATCACACGAACGCGGGATTTAGAATCAATAATTTTTGATTTTTTATTTTTGATTTTTAATATGATTTGTCATCCCGGCGAAGGCCGGGATCCAGAATTAAAGATTTTTGATTTTTTATTTTTGATTTTTAATATGATTTGTCATTCCCTCGTAAGAGGGAATCTCGCGAGTAACAATAAAATACAACGCGAATAAGTAAACGAGAGCAAAACGAACACTGCTCTCCGACTTAGCCCACGTCCGCCGCGGCGGAAACCGTGGGTCAAAGAGTAACGATAAAATACAAAGCGAAAAAGTAAACGAGAGCAAAACGAACACTGCTCTCCGACTTAGCCCACGGTTTTAACCGTGGGTCAAAGAGAAAGCGCGGTACAACCGTTTCAACGGTTTATAATAACGTTCTTTTCCATTTCAGCGAATTGGATTCTCGCGAGTAACAATAAAATACAAAGCGAAAAAGTAAACGAGAGCAAGACGAACACTGCTCTCCGACTTAGCCCACGTCCGCCGTGGCGGATAACCGTGGGTCGAAGAGAAAGCGCGACACAACCGTTTCAACGGTTTATAATAACGTTCTTTTCCATCACACGAACGCGGGATTTAGAATCAATAATTTTTGATTTTTTATTTTTGATTTTTGATATGACTTGTCATCCCGGCGAAGGCCGGGATCTAGAATTAAAGATTTTTGATTTTTTATTTTTGATTTTTAATATGACTTGTCATTCCCGTGAACTCGGGATTTAGAATCAAAAATTTTTGATTTTTTATTTTTGATTTTTAATATGACTTGTCATTCCCTCGTAAGAGGGAATCTCGCGAGTAACAATAAAATACAACGCGAATAAGTAAACGAGAGCAAAACGAACACTGCTCTTCGACTTAGCCCACGGTTTTAACCGTGGGTTAGAATAGCAAGCGCAACACAACCGTTTCAACGGTTTAAAAAAACGTTCTTTTTCATCACACGAACGCGGGATTTAGAATTAATAAATTTTGATTTTTTATTTTTGATTTTTGAAATGATTTGTTATCCCGGCGAAGGCCGGGATCCAGAATTAAAGATTTTTGATTTTTTATTTTTGATTTTTAATATGATTTGTCATTCCCTCGTAAGAGGGAATCTCGCGAGTAACAATAAAATACAACGCGAATAAGTAAACGAGAGCAAAACGAACACTGCTCTTCGACTTAGCCCACGGTTTTAACCGTGGGTTAGAATAGCAAGCGCAACACAACCGTTTCAACGGTTTAAAAAAACGTTCTTTTTCATCACACGAACGCGGGATTTAGAATCAATAAATTTGATTTTTTATTTTTGATTTTTAATATGATTTGTCATCCCGGCGAAGGCCGGGATCCAGAATTAAAGATTTTTGATTTTTTATTTTTGATTTTTAATATGACTTGTCATTCCCTCGTAAGAGGGAATCTCGCGAGTAACAATAAAATACAACGCGAATAAGTAAACGAGAGCAAAACGAACACTGCTCTCCGACTTAGCCCACGGTTTTAACCGTGGGTTAGAATAGCAAGCGCAACACAACCGTTTCAACGGTTTAAAAAAACGTTCTTTTTCATCCCACGAACGCGGAATTTAGAATCAATAAATTTTGATTTTTTATTTTTGATTTTTGAAATGATTTGTCACCCCGCCCTAAAGGCAGGGAAATTACTAATTACTAATTGAAAAAACCGTTTTATCAAAAATATTTTCACCCTTTACGGGATTTCATATAACAGAACAGAAAAAATAATAATTCAAGAAAGGCACACAATGACCAACAACAAAAAACTTATCGCCTGGGTTGACGAAATGGCGAAACTCTGCAAACCTGACAATGTTTACTGGTGCGACGGCTCAAAGGAAGAAAACGACCGCCTCATAAAACAATGCATGGATAACGGCTCATTCAAACCGATTCCTAAACGCCCGAACTCTTACTGGGTAATCTCTGACCCGAAAGATGTCGCGCGCGTCGAAGATAGAACTTTCATCTGCTCCGAAAAAGAAATAGACGCGGGTCCGACAAACCACTGGATGGCGCCCGCCGAAATGAAAAAAATTATGACAGGCCTCTACGACGGCTGTATGAAAGGACGCACTATGTATGTGATTCCTTTCTCGATGGGTCCGCTCGGCTCGAATATCGCTCACATCGGCGTCGAACTCACCGACTCGATTTACGTCGTCGTGAATATGCGCATTATGACGCGTATGGGAAAAGCAGTCCTCGACGTCCTCGGTGACAACGGGCATTTCGTGCCCTGCCTCCATTCCGTCGGAATGCCTTTGACGGACGGAAAGAAAGACGTCGCCTGGCCCTGCAGCGAAACAAAATATATCTGCCACTTCCCCGAAGAAAGAATGATTTGGTCTTACGGCTCGGGTTACGGCGGAAACGCCCTTCTCGGCAAAAAATGCTTCGCGCTCCGCATTGCGTCAGTGCTCGCTCACGACGAAGGATGGCTCGCGGAACATATGCTGATTCTCGGCATCACACCGCCGAACGGCGAAAAGAAATACATCACCGCGGCTTTCCCGTCTGCCTGCGGAAAGACTAACCTCGCTATGCTCACGCCCTCCATTCCCGGATGGAAAATCGAAACGGTCGGCGACGACATAGCCTGGATGAAATTCGGTCAGGACGGACGCCTCTATGCAATCAATCCCGAATACGGATTCTTCGGCGTCGCCCCGGGAACGTCTATGAAGACGAACGCGAACGCGATGCTCTCCTGCGAAGAGAACTCAATATTCACGAACGTCGCTTATACCGACGACGGCGACATCTGGTGGGAAGGAATGACGGACGAACCGCCCGCGCACCTTACTGACTGGAACGGAAACGACTGGACGCCCGACAGCGGAAGAAAATCTTCGCACCCGAATTCAAGATTCACCGCGCCCGCGAAGCAGTGCCCGGTAATCGACCCCGCGTGGGAAGACCCGAAAGGCGTGCCTATCAGCGCGTTCTTCTTCGGCGGCAGAAGAGAAAGTTTCACGCCGCTCATCAACGAATCATACGACTGGAACCACGGCGTTTATATGGGCTCCGCCTGCGCCTCCGAAACCACCGCGGCTGCAACGGGAGCGGTCGGAACACTCCGCCACGACCCGTTCGCGATGCTTCCGTTCTGCGGATACCACATGGGTGACTATTTCAAACACTGGATTGAAATCGGAAAGAAATCATCGCCCGATAAACTCCCGAAAATATTCTTCGTCAACTGGTTCCGTAAAAACGAAAAAGGCAAATTCATCTGGCCCGGATACGGCGACAACGTCCGCGCTCTGAAATGGGCAATCGAAAGAGTAAACGGCACCGGCAAATTCGTCGAAACACCAATCGGACGCCTGCCCGCCGAAGGCGCGCTCGACACCGACGGACTCGACATCTCAGCCGAAGACCTGAAAAAACTCTTCACCGTCGACAATGAACAGGGACTCAAGGAAGTATCCGAAATGCGCGAATACTATAAAAAATTCGGCGACCGCCTCCCGGCTGAACTCACCGCCGAACTCGACAAAATAGAAGCAAGACTAAAGAAGTAAATTATTAACCACCCGTTAGGGATATATCCCTAACGGGTATTTATATTATTAATTCATAAATTTAAAATTTTATATAACATGGAAAACTATAAAATAGTATTTACATTAAAAGATATTGTGCTTGAAATATCTAGTAGTAACAAAAATTGGGTAGAAGAAAAGATCGATAAATATGTGAAGTATTTTGAAATTGTTAATATAAATTCTCCTAATACTTCACCAAACAAGTTCGATAGTATTAATAAATTGGATAATAAAGATTTATCTATTACTGGAATTACTGTAAATGAATTTTATAATAAATACTTGAAAAGCAAAAATGTTTCTAGACCTGATTTAGCAACATTTTTTATATTCTATTTAAAAAATTATGAAAATAAAAATACAGTAAGCATGTCAGATGTAAAATCTATGTTTCAAAAAATTGGGTATCCGTCATATAATACCATTAACTATAGCGATATTTTAAATAAAGCAAAGAATAAGGCGCTTTTGAATCAGGTTAATAACGAATGGTCTTTAACAATAACTGGTGAAGATTTTATTAATTCTGAAATCTCAATTAATGAAACAAATTAATTCTATCAAAAATGGCTAGAAAACCTTATGAAAGAAAACTTCGAGAAAGTATAAAATTCAATGAAGAATCAAGCGAATCATATGATATTTATATTCTTTTTATAGATATGTGTAATTCGACGAATTATAAAGTAATGTGCCGTGAACATGATTTTCCTGAATTTACATGGGTTCAAAGGCAAAAGACATTTCTTTCACTGTGCAAGGAAATAGTAACAAAATTTAAAGGTATTTTAATCAAAACGATAGGTGACGAAGTTATGATATATTTTGATAAGGACTTTGACCCAAAACAGATAATAGAGTGTTGTAAAGAAATATTTGATAAATTGAGCAAGTTAAGAACATTTAAAGGCAATCATTTAATCAAAGCAAAAGTTAGTGTTGATTATGGGGAATGTTATAATGGAAATATTTTGNACAATAAGAAACTAGATCCAATTGGTTCACCTGTAGATAAATGTGCTCGTTTAAATAAACTGTCATCTGCTGATAAAATTATTATTTCAAGAGAATTCAAAGAAATATTAACCGAGAAATATCCCACAGAATTCGTAGGTTTGCCTATTAATAATGCAGATTTGGCTGGTTTTGGGAGAACTGAATATAGTGAAATAATATAAGAATATGCCTTCATATATTTTCTTCTCGTCACGAAGCCCTTGCTTCGTGACGCGTTACAAAAACCTCCTTTTCTTCCCATTTTCCCACTTTCCCCTTATTTTCCTTCACATCCGGGTATTTCCGCTGTCCCGCCGAAGTTCCCGGCGATAAATCCGGCGTCTCGGATATTCCCCTGAAACTCGCAGATATTCCCCCGAAACCTTCGGATATTTCCACGCAACCCGCGGATATTCCCCCGGCATCCCGGATATTCCCCTGATACCCGCGGATATTCCCCCGAAATCCCGGGATATTTCCCCGAAACTTTCTGATATTCCCCGATTTCTCCGGCAGTACCGCCACGACTCTCCGCTGTTCCGCTAAAATATTCTGATGTACCGCCGAAACTTCCATATGCGCGTTCCCCGAAATCCTATTATAAATTTTTAAATGTACTTTTAAATTTTGCATTTTACATTTTGAATTGGCTAACAGGATGCAATAAGCACAATCTTCCGGTACAACGGATATTAAATTTTTTTATTAAACATTTCTTACTATATTAACGAAATAAAATTTCGTATGAAACTTTCCCCGATTATCTTTGCGGCTCTTTTATCTCTCGTTTTTACAACCAATTCTTTCTCTCAGTGCGCGGACTCAACAGGACATTATTCCTTCGCGCTCTTCGGCGGTACATTTATTGGATATCAGAAGGATGATATAATAAATGATTTCCTGAATTCGGTTACACTCGAAATGGAGTACAGGAAATCAGAGAACTGGGCTTTCTTCGCGAATGCAACATATACTTTTACGGATGGTGACTTGAAAACGATGATACCTGGATATAATTCAATTGAATATGTAATATCGCAAAACCCGGCACATCATCTCGGAAAAATTGACCTTGGCGGAAGATATTACCTTAGCTCTGCAAAGGTGAATACTTATATAAATTTCGGTTTTAGCCATCATTTCGAATATATAGGTTCGTATAAAATAGAAATCCATAAATTCCCCGGTCTTGAACCTATAACATTGGAAAAAATAAACAAGGATTGGTATTACGGTATCTCGGCTTTCGCAGGCGCCGGACTCAATATTAAACTTAGCAAGAAGTTCAATCTTGAATTCCAATATAATCTTTATCGAAATATCGAAAAATCCGACGGCAATATGCGCGGGTTTTCGGTCGAGTGCGGACTAAGGTATGTACTTTAAATTTCATAATAATTGATTTGTCTCCGATTATCTTCATAGAGCACGCGCTTGATAGAATGAAAGAAAGAGGCGTGTCCGAATACGAAGTGAGGAAAACTATAAATTTTGGTTCATCCCGGCCGGCAAAACAGGGTAGGATGAAATTTGAAAAGTTATTTGCCGTCACAGATCCGGATAAAAAGAAAAAGTATTCCAAAAAGAAGGTTGTCGTCATCGCTCAAATTACCGGCAAGGATATAGATGTCATTTCCGTTTATCCGGAATTTTATTAAATTTAAAAAATGAAGAACCTTAAAATTAATATAGAAAAAAATATCGGTTATCTGAAGACCGATGTGAAGAACAGGAAGATTAACAGAACCGTTGAGATTAACGACGATATTATTGTCGACCTCAATGTTGATGGGCAAATCGTTGGTGTAGAACTCCTGAATCCCGCCGCACAGTTGGGTATTAAATTTAAAAAGAATTTTGTCTATCCCGTTAATTTCATCGATAAACTGGCTTTGCAGGTTAAAGACAAATAAATCCGGAAGATATATACTTCGTGCCCCTCAAGAGGTATGTTTTATCAATCACTCATAATCCGGGTTGTTCAACGACTCCCAATTTTAAATTTTTAACTGCAATTTTGCATTCTCAACTTTCCACTTTAAATTGTCAAAAGTGGGGAGTTATTCCGGTATTCCGTGAGTGGAATAAATATTACTTTAAGTTCAGTTCCTTTTCCTCCAGCACTTCGTAGGCGTTCCAAACACGCACCTTGTACTTCGCGCCTTCCTTCACGCTCACAAGGCAGACGAGATGCTTCGAGTCGGTGCATTTGCCGATATCGAAATTTTCGTCGCTGTAGGTGTCGTTCGATATGATTTCCGTTTCGTAGTCCCATTCTTCCTTGCCGTCCGGCATTCTGTGGTTATTCCTGTAAATTTTCATTTCCACTTTTATCAGAGGCGTGATGTGTGACGTTTCCGTTCCGGGAGTGTCCGTTCTCACGAGTTCGAATTTGAACGCGTGGTCTTCGTATCCCGGACTGACTTCGATTTTGTATGATTCGTATCCCGGCGTCTCAACGAAATTCGGTATTTTTTCGAATGTGATGTAAGTGATTATGTTCTGTCCGAATCCGAACGCGGGGAAGAAGAGCATTATCGCGAGTATTATTCTTGTGATTCGCATCTATTTGTTTTATCTCTTAAACCCCGTTTCTCGTCGTATGTTCCGCGTAAAAGAGCATTCACACGGAGATGCACAGAGGGACACAGAGATACACGGAGAATTAATATTCATTTACAATTTAACATTTACAATTTAACATTGTTTCTAAATTGCCTTGTTTAAATTTCCAAATATCCCAATTATACCGTGTTTCCAAACACAAAATAAAATCATTATGGATTTCAAAGCAGAGGCTCTCGATTGCCCCAACTGCGGCGCGCCGCTCAACCTCGCTAAAGGCAGCGAATTTACTTTCTGCGAATACTGCCACTCGAGCATAAGAATCACCAAACACGAAGATACAGGCGAGGACACCGCTTCGCATATGGACGTTCCGCCCGAGGTCATCGCCGAAGTGAAAAAACTCATTCTCAACGGCTCGAAAGCCGAAGCTGTCGAACTCTATATGAAATCCGCCGGCATAGAAAAGGACGCTGCCGAAAAACTCGTCAATGCAATCGTCGCGAGCATAACGAACAGAATCATACTGAACCGCCCGCTCAGCGGAAAAGGGATTATCTTCGCGGTGTTTTTCTTCGCTGTCGCCGGGGTGACGTTCTGGCTGCTCGCTTCGCATACTGCTGATACGAAACCCGTTCAGGTGCTCTGCTGGATGGTGCTGATTTTCATGCTGATTAATATCGCGTCCATATTCCGCGCGATAATCACTACAATAAAATTTGCCGGCGTAAAATGGACGAAAGCCACGGTGCTGAAATTCGTGCTCATTAACACGAAGAAAAATCTCAGTTTCTATAAAGCCCTGCTCGATGTGAAGGAGCCGAACGGACTCTCGTTCAAAGCCGAAACAAATATTATGATAAAGAACGATAACGTTTATAAACTTCAGGAAGGCAAAATCATAGACGTGAAATACCTCGAAAAAGATAAAAAGAATATCGTCGCGTCTGTCCAGAATCTCTGATTCTTAAATAAAGGCGACATAGAGTCTCATAAAAGATTCACAGAATCACACCAAGGAGAGTAATAACAATTTTACATTTTTCACTGTACTTTTGAAATTTCAATTTTACACTTTCAACTATTTTTTCACTGTACTTTTGAAATTTCAATTTTACACTTTCAACTATTTTTTCACTGTACTTTTGAAATTTCAATTTTACACTTTCAACTATTTTTCCACTGTAATCCGCCGCGGCGGAAAATTTTAATTTTAAATTTTTAATTAGTTCAGCATTGAATTTCCAAAAGGAATTTATTTAATTGAAAAAGTATCTGCGCTCTCGGCATTTTCTGTTTGCGATTTCCTCTCCTGTTTCCGCCGCCGAAAAACTTAAAATATTTTTCTATGACTGAAGCACTCATCGTTATCGGCTCTTTCCTGCTCACGGCAATTGTAATTTTCTTCGGGCTGTATATTTCCGGCAATATGCCGAAAAAGAAACTCCACGAAGTTATTGTCGCTAACGGCGGCAATTTCGATTTCAGATTCTTCATTCACACATCGCGTACTTACAGGATTTTCTTCCGCTACAACATTGAATATGAATTCGACACGAACCTGTCCTCGGACGACGAAACCTGCTTCGGCGTTACGGTTGACGCCGCACTCATTCTTCCCGGCATAGCCGACACACCCGTCAAAAGGGGATTCGGCGATTTGCTCCCCGAAGGAGTGCCGCGGTATTCGGGCGGTTCGCTCTTCTATAAATTCGCGAACAGTTTCGGCGGATGCAGCAAATCCGCCACCGTCGTGCTCTGCATAATAAAAAAAGCGCGCATAGGCGAAATTAATTTCAAGGGGTCGATTACTCAGAGCGGAAATATTAAATCAGGCCGCTATAGTCTCTACATCTGCTGACGTTTCCGTGAAATCGGTTTCCCGAATAATAGCATTAAACGGAGTTCCTCGTAGAAGCCGCAGAGCCGCGTAACAAATTAAAATCAAGCAGACTTTTTTCGCAAACCCGCTCCCTCCAAAAAACCGCAAATTTACATTCCTGGAAAGAACATTTACATAAAAAAAACTTGTGTTATTAAAAATAAATATTATTATATTACAATAAATCGAAGGACATTGAAATAATACAAATCTTCTCCGGAATTTATCAGCAGGAAAATCATTCTCTTTCGTTATAATACTGCCCGTATACAACTGCTATGTCCACGGGAACAATATTAAAAAACAACAAAAGGAAAGGAGCAACAATGAAACTGAAAGTAACAATCGACATTTTCAGCGGACTCGAAAATCCTACGTTCGTTCTTGCAGACAGGGAATCAAAAGTCCTCCTGAACAAAGTCAAACTGCAATCCGAACTCCGCGCCTCTGAAAAAATCATCAGACCGTTCCATCTCGGCTACAGGGGAATCATCGTGGAGCAGGTCGAGGAGCCTGTAAAGGATTTTCCTCTTCATATGTACATCAGCGGCAAGCATCTTTTCGGCAAAGAGAAAAATTATTCGATTGAGGAAAAAGACGCCGAGTCATACGTTCTGAAATTTCTTAACAAGGTGAAGAACGTAGATTTGAAACGCGGCTTCGACAATTACATCGTCAAGGAACTCGAAATTGCAAAGGACATCCGCGCCAAACTCGATTATGATAAAATATTCGAGTTGATATGGCCTCCGTTTGTTCTTGCGGGTCCCTGCTTCTGCGCGCCCAAATATGAACCCGAATGGTGGAACGACGGCGGAACTGTTCAGTACGGGAACAACTGCTATAATTACGCCACTAATTACAGAACCGATACTTACGCCCAGCCGGGCAAGGCGTCGGGAAACCTGCGCACGGTGCCGATTTCAAGTTGTACCGATTCCGCGGGATACGTAAGCCCGAAATCAGCCGCGATAAGCGATGGGCTTATTGATACGCCGGGAGCGAATAATAAATGCCCCAGACCCGGGCATCTCGTCGCCCTCGTGGTCGCGCCTCCGCCCGCTTTCGGAGGCTCGGGAGATTTTCACTGGTACCGAAAAGGCAATAACGGATTGTGGACGCATAAACCCGGTGGCGGTGCGGCGACCAATCTCGACAGCGTTGGTAATACAATCTCTGACCCGCGTACGGCAAAAAGAGGTTCTTACACTCTGTTCTGTACTTTTATGAAAGTTCTTCACGGTCATTTTAAATTGAAATAAAAGTTATTATTATTGAGGTCCCCGTCTCGCGCGGAGACCTCGCTAATTTTTTTGAAATATGGAAAAATGGTATTGTAGAATTCTTGTTTATTCGGGTTTGCCCGACCCTTACTGGGAAATATCCGATACGCTCGCGGAAAGTATTTTATTAGATTTTGATTCTTTGCCGTTTGCGGAAGGAGAAACATTCGATGAAACCCTTACGGGGTACCGCGGTTGTATCCTTAAATCCGATGACGGCAGATTGTGGCGCGCGTTCAACGGATTGATTGAATTGAATGACAGGGAAAAAATTTCCTTCCGGAGCGATAAGGATAGGTCGTTCGAAAGAAATATCCTGATGACTGCCCCGCCTGATATCCTGTACAAAGAAATGATAGATTTCTGAAAGTTCCGCTTGCCTTATAACATATAAGAACTGTCCCTTTCTCTTTTCTGTCCGAAAACGGCGTATTAAATTTTATTTTCCCTCAAATATCGCTATTTTTACAAAACTCATTTACCTTATGAAGAAATTTTTACTCGCGTTATTTCTCCTGATAGCCGGTGTCTCGTATTCCGCCTATCTTAATTTCGAGCCTGTTACCGTCACTCAGCCGAACGGCGCCGTACTGAATATCTACGCTTCCGGCGACGAGTTCTACAACTGGCTGCACGACAAAGACGGCTACACTATCATTCAGAACGAAACAACAGGTTACTATTGCTATGCCGTTCAGGACGGCAATAAACTAACTGCTTCCGTTTACGTCGCGGGCGTCTCTTCGCCTTTCCTTCTCGGCTTTAAGCCGTGGCTTATGATTCCCGAATCGGAAATCTACGCCAAGCGGAAAAATTTTTACAGCACTCTCAATAGTGAAAAGTACGCCGCGCCGAAAACCGGCGCGATTAATAATCTCGTCGTGTTCATCCGATTCGCCGGCGAGAACGAATTTACCGATTCGCTCGCGTATTACAACCGCTTGTTCAATAATGAATCGGCGAATACAAATTCAATGTACCGTTACTTTAAGGAATCGTCCTACAATCAACTGTCGGTTAAAACGAAGATGTTCCCGAACCTGAACAATTATATCGTCACTTCTTTTCAGGATACGGGCGTGAGAGCGTACTATAAACCCTATAACGCCTCGACGAATCCGCTCGGATATACGAGTTCAAACTCGACTCAACGTGAACACTCCCTGCTCAAGAGAGCGTCCGAGTACGTCGCGAATATGGTCCCCGATACCCTGAACCTTGACGGCGACAATGACGGAAGAGTCGATAACGTCTGCTTCATCGTTTACGGAAATACAACAGCCTGGGCTGATTTGCTCTGGCCTCATATGTGGTCGCTGTATTCGATGAACGCCTACATCCGCGGGAAAAGAGTATACACATATAATTTCCAGTTGCAGGTGAGCCTGCAGTCGAGCGGCGTCGGAGTCCTGTGCCACGAAATGTCGCACTCGCTCGGAGCGCCCGACCTTTATCATTACACGAGCAACGGCATCGACCCGATGCAAAAATGGGACGTTATGTGCTCTAACACGAATCCGCCGCAGTATTCCTGCTCGTATATGAAAATGAAATACCTGACCTGGATTCCTTCGATTCCGGTTATTTCGGCGCCCGGAACCTATACTATGAAATATCTTATTTCGCCGACAAATAATGCTTATAAAATTCTTTCGCCGTATTCATCGACGGAATTTTTTGTAGTTGAATTCAGGCGGAGAGTCTCCCTCTTCGACGGTATGGTGCCCGGAGACGGGCTTATCGTGCTCAGGATTAATACCGCCGCATCAGGCAACTCGAACGGTCCGCCCGACGAGGTCTATGTCTACAGACCGAACGGAACGCTGACCGCGAACGGCTATCCGACCCAGGCAAACTTCTGCACCGAAGTCGGAAGGACGCAGTTTAATATGTCAACGAACCCGACTCCGTTTCTCTCAACGGGAATTCAAGGCGGCCTGAATATTACGAACGTCGGCTCTTATCAGGATTCGATTATAACGTTCACTCTCGGCGTGCCGACAAGTGTCGGCGGTTCTGTAACGCCCGTGACTTCCGAACTCGAACAGAATTATCCGAATCCGTTCAATCCCTCGACGAATATTATTTACAGCGTTTCGAAAAAGGGATTTGTTTCGATGAAGGTATTTGACATTGCCGGCAGGGAAGTCTCGACACTCGTGAATGATGTACGCGAACCGGGTAAATACAGCGTTATGTACGACGCGTCGGCTCTGCCCTCAGGCGTGTACTTCTGTAAGTTCACGGCAGGTGACTATTCTTCGATGAAAAAAATGATGCTTGTAAAGTAACTTATTGCTTTTTTTAAAGTTCTTTAGTTGTATCTATATAGGTGCTTAGTAACCTAAGTGCCTTAGTGGTAAATAGAAACAATGAAGTTCTTTACTCTGTGTTTAAGCACTTTACTCTTAGTGGTATTATTATATATGCTAGTTCCTTAGTGTTCTGAGTGTCCTTAGTGGTTTATATATAAGAAATTTCTAAGTGTTCTGTGTTGTAATTATTAGTGCTCTTAATGGTTTAAATATATTAGAATTATCTTAGTGCCCTAAGTGCCTTAGTGGTATATAGAAATGATGAAGTCCTATGCCTTAGTGGTAAAAAATATTTTCTTAGTGGTGTAAATAGCGGAAATACAATCAGTAGAAAAATGCGAAAAATAATATTTTTCTTCCTGCTGTTCCCCGGATTGGCTTTCTCACAGTGGATTCAGCAGAATTCCGGTACGTATTCTTTCCTCTCAAAAGTCAGGATGATTGACGCAAGCACAGGCTACATCATCGGTGACAGTTCTCACGTTCTGAAAACCACGAACGGCGGCGCGAACTGGACTAATCTTCAGACCGGCACTTCGCACGACGATTATTTCACGGGCATACATTTCGTTAACGCTTCGACGGGTTACGTTTGCGGCGGCTTTATGAACGGCTCTGGTACGAGTAAAATTCTTAAAACAACTGACGGCGGCGCTAACTGGACAATTCAATTTCAGAGTCCCACTGAATTTTATTTCGCAATCTGCTTCGTGAATCAAAATACGGGATTTAACGGCGGATACGACGGTAAGTTCTATAAAACAACTGACGGCGGCGCGTCGTGGAACGGTATGACCGTTACCGGCGTTACAATCTGGACTATTGCTTTCGTGAATCAGACAACCGGCTTCATCGCGGGCGACCTCGGTATGCTGCGCCGTACAACCGACTGCGGACAGACCTGGTCATTGATGCCTTCGGCGACGAACCTTCGTATATCATCGCTCTGCTTTACTGACGCCCAGCACGGTTACGCCGTCTGCGACAGCGAGACCGTGATTAGAACTACTGACGGCGGCCTTAACTGGACGTCGCAGCGGCACGGCACCGTTATTGGCTATGAATCCGTGTGCTTCGTAAATCAGAACACCGGCTTCGCTGTCGGCAATTGGTGGGAAGTCGCGACGTATAAACTAATCAGAACAACCAACGCGGGCGTGAACTGGCATACTCTCGCTCAGGGTCAGGGCGATCCGTACTTCGATATTTCCTTCGCGAACGAAAACACAGGCTGGATTGCGGGCTACAACGGTCTGATACTTAAAACCACGAACGGAGGTACTACTTTCATCCGTAATGAAATTGGCGTTGCTGACGGTTATAAACTCGAACAGAATTATCCTAATCCGTTCAACCCTTCGACTAAAATATCTTTCTCGGTTCCGAAAAATGGCTTCGTCACTCTGAAGGTCTATGACATACTCGGAAAGGAAGTGAGTACGCTCGTGAATGAAAATAAACCGGCGGGGAATTATTTCGTTGACTTCTATGCGTCCGCTCTTTCAAGCGGAATTTATTTGTATAAAATTGAAACGTCCGGTTTCTCGAAAACGATGAAGATGCTGCTGGTAAAGTAACCTATCCGGGATACGCGGAAACACCTTCTCTTTTAAAATATATCCGGATAATATATGCCGGGAAATCCATTGTTGGTTTAGTTTTAATGATATATTTTGAAAGTATGAAAATTACTCTGGCGGTAATATCCGTGCTGATACTAGTGATTCTGGATTTTCTGGCTCTGCAGGACATTATTAATAACGATGAGCCCGACCTGACAGCAGAATATGGCATCCTTGTAATCAGCATCATCGCGGCAATAGGTATCTTTATATCGTTTCGGTTCGGAAAAAAAGAATAGAAGAATTGCTCAAAAACTTTTCCTGTCTCAGTCCTTTTCACGCATTTTTTCTGTAATCGGAATTTCATATCTTGAATTTTGAAACCGGCTTACATAAATCATTTATTAATTCAAAACATAGGCTATGAAAAAAATCCTCTTTTTAATCCTGTCTTTTCTCGTTTGTACGACTCTGTATTCGCAGGATAAGCAAAAAGTAGTAGAAGTGACTGGCAGCGCTACAATTGAAGTCCAGCCTGATATTATGGACTGGGACATTCGCGTGCAGGACGATTACGACAACCTTAAATCGGCGGTTAACAATAACGAATCATCCGTCGAAAAAATTCTCGAGTTCCTTAAATCGCAGGGCGTGAAAAGAGAAAAAATATTGACGAGCGGCCTTAGAGTAAATAAGAACTATACTTATTATGACTCGAAAGTAAAGAAGTACACAGTAACCAATTACGTCTGGTTCAGCGTAAATGATATTAACCTGTATCAGAAATTTGCCGACTATTTCGTTTCGTTCGACAACGTTTACATTAACAGTACGAACCTGACCGCCTCGAATGAAATCGAAACGAGGAAACAGGCGAGAATTAACGCGCTTAATGCCGCGAAAGAAAAAGCCGAAATGATGGCGGCTGTCTTCGGAAAAGAAATCGGCGATCCGCTTATGATTTCGGAGGAACCGGTGTATTCGTATTTCTCGAATACTTTGAATAATGTATATACTCCGGGCGAAAGAACTGAAAGCGATTCAGGCCCGACGTTCAGCAGGGGAATGGTCACCGTTACCGCGAAAGTTAAAGTAACTTTCCTACTGAAATAAATGCTCGTTCCTTTTATGTAAGAAAATTGTATGCGGGAAATTGTGTGCAGGGATTACTGCGAACTTGAATACGACGTAAAAAAAGTTTTCGCCGCTGTCTCGGATGTCGACGCTTATGAATTCTGGTGGCCCGAAGACGTTAAAATAAAAGTGATTTGCAGTAACGAAAATATTTCGGGCTCCAAAGTTGAAATTCGTTCGTCAGGCGGAAGATTCAAATGCGAAATAGTTTCGTTCGTTGCGGATAAGGAAGTGATGGTAAATTATTACGGCGGCGTCTTGCGGGGCTCCGCGGTGTGGCTGATTGATAAAACGGGCGAAGATTCCTGCCGCCTGCATTACAATCTCGACCTCGTACCTCACGGTTTCATCCCCGAACTGCTTTCTAACTTTATTGACTTTTCGGCGATTCACTCGAGAACTATGACTGTAATGTTTTCCGGTCTGAAGAAATATCTCGATGCCTTAAGGAATGATGATAGATAAACCTCGCTCGTGTAAATACGGAATAATGATTGCTTAATGGAAATCCATAGATACTTCCTGAAATAGTTTCTGTTAAGGATAGAACTATTTAACGCCGATAGGGGTTTAATAGAGTAAAATGAAAAACAACAATGAGAATCCTTTTACTCGTCCTTTTGCTTGCGGCGTTCAAAACCGCGGGTGCGCAGTGGCAGCCCATTAATGTTACTGAAGGCTCTGACATCTTTGGAGCAAGTTTCCTCTCAAGCCAGACAGGCTATGTTTGCGGTTACGGCAACAGATTGCAAAAAACAACCGACGGCGGCGTCACCTGGATTGACCTCTCTTTCGAAGGCACTCAGCATAACCTGAACTCCGTCGAGTTTATTAATAATCTGACAGGTTTCCTTGCTTCATCAAACGATACAGTCTATAAAACTATTGACGGAGGCTTTACATGGTACCATAAGTTTTTTATAGGATATCCGGTTATGAACATTCAGTTCCTTGACTCAATGAACGGATTTGCTTCGGGTTATAACAAGTTCTCGGTAACTACAAACTCGGGTGCGTCGTGGACGACTTCATCCGCTCCCGCGGACGGTAATATATATTTCCTTAACAGCCTGACGGGCTGGTCGACAAAATATCTCGGCGGCGGAAATTCCGAATTGCATAAGACCACGAACGGCGGAGTTAACTGGACGCTTCAATTATCAACAACCGGTTTTCGTATTTTATATGACGTTTTTTTCGTGAATCAGAATACTGGATGGGTCTCAGGATACAGACATTATATCGCCCGAACGACGAACGGAGGCGCGAACTGGGAAGTGCAGCACGAGACTGAAAGCGGTCCCGGCCTGTATTCTATCAGATTCATCAATTCTCAAACGGGATGGACTGCGGGCGACAGGCAAAATTCAGTATCTTGTTATTACACGACAAACGGCGGCTCTGACTGGCTCGCCGAAAGCGGAGTCGTTCATTCCGGAAGATTGACGAAGGTCAGGTTCACCTCCGGCGTCAACGGGTGGATTGTCGGACAGTACGGCAAGGCGTTTAAAACGCTGAACGCCGGCGGTCTTACTGGTATAAAAAATCCCGTGGGCGGCGCAAACAGTTTTGAACTTAATCAGAATTTTCCGAATCCTTTTAATCCCTCGACCGTAATCTCTTTCTCTGTCCCCGAACAGGGATTTGTTTCGTTGAAAATATTTGACGCGCTCGGAAGGGAAGTCGCGGAGCCCGTTAATGGCATACTGAAAAACGGATATCATTCCGTTACATTTGATGCAGGTAATCTCTCGGCCGGAATATATTTCTATAGATTGATATCAGGCGGCTATTCGAGCGTTAAAAAAATGATGCTTCTGAAGTAGGGGAATTACGTAACTTCTTGTTCCTTACCTGACAAATATTGTCTTCTCATTAAATGTTACGGCTGAAACCGCGGCGCCTGATTGATAAAAGTTGTCATGGATATATTATTCCGCTTCACTTATTTTATAACTGTTGTAAATATTCCCGGATTTTTTACCGAATATCCGGATTCGGAAACAGGAATTATCTTATTCTAAAAAATACTTAATCTTGTAATTGTATGGGGTGGAAAGTATCTTTTATCAGCGAACACAACATAGTTGAAACCGCATTTTTCGGTACGATGAAAAAATCTGAACTGGACGACGCTATTAAAGCCACGCTGGAAGAATGCGCGTCAAGAAAAGTGCTTAAAATATTAGCCGATTGCAGCGGGCTTCAGGGCGGACATTCTCTTTTTGACCTTTACGAAAAGATTAATGTTCTTAACGAAATGGGACTCGATAAGAACATCCGCGAAGCCTTGATTATGCCCGAAGAGCAGTTGCAGCAGGATAAAATCGAATTCTGGGAACTTGCCCTTGGCAATAAAGGATTCACTGTCCGCGCTTTTTATTCCCGCAAGGATGCTATTGACTGGCTTGCGGCTCAATAGAACATTGTTAAACTTTTTATATGCGGCATTATGAAAATTTATTTCCGGTTTTTCATCTCCGCGCTTGTTGTGGTTATTCTTATGATAGCCTGCGCTAAAAGCGATAAATCTGTCTCGCTTAATAACGGTTCCTCTTCCGGCTGGACCGAATCAGAAAAGAAAACGTTCCTGAAAGACTGTAGCGACGGTTCTCACCCGGACATCCCGAAGGAAAAAATTAAAGTGTACTGTGATTGCATGCTGGGAAAAATTATGTCGAAATATAATAAATACGCTTATACCGTGGGAAGAACCAGAGAGGAATTTAAGAAAATGATAGATTCCTGCGATGCAGTAGCAGGCATAGAAGGATATGATTAGTAATTAGTCCCGTTTAATGAGTTATATCTCGAACTTGAACATTTGCTGATCCATTTCTTAAAGTGAAAACCCCGCGGTTACGTTGAACTCCGCTCCGTTGTACCTTGTTAGCGTGCCTAGCGGCTCGTCGAACTCGCCCGTTAGAATGTATCCCGCGAATAAACCGATTCTGAAATTGCGCGCAGGCGCCGTCTCTATTCCCGCTCCTAACCTGAACGCGGCAACGGACTGCGATTTATGCTCCGTCACGTTCTGGTAATAAAAGTTTAATGACGTTCTTGTGGAAAATCCCGTCACGATGCCCGCGCTGACTGAAGCGTATGGCCTTACATTCTCGTTAAACGCGAGTTTTATCGGATAATATTTTATTCCGGCGAGAAGAGGCATTACAAATGCTGACGTCTGCCTGAATGTCGGTTCAATGACATGTAAAGAATTGTCAGTGATGACCTCGCCCTGCAGATAACCGGCGTAAAAATTCATCTCGAATTCATCGTTCAGTCCGTAACCGTAATATACCCCTCCCGAAAATCCTATCCTGGTCTCGACGTCCGTGCCGGAAACAAATACTGAAGTCTTATTGATTAATCCTGCCGAAACGCCGAAATTGTGACTTCTCTTAATTGCAAAATTTGATGTTTGCGCGGAAGTGGTTGATGAATACGAAAGTGCGATTATTATAATTGCTGTTAGTGCTGTGATATTTGTTTTCATAATAGGGGAATTGTTCCTAATTTATTAAGTAATAATCCGATTATCAACGCAAATATTCCCTTGCATTTCGTAAGATGAATATGTTGTTTTCTGTTTCCCGTGTTTAATATTCTGATTATTTTACAACGCCGTTTGCTTTAAACGGTTAATTCTTAAAGCGTGAAATGAAAAGAATTATATTCATCACAGTATTTTTGCTGTTTGCAATATCTTCATCCTGTCCGCAGGAAAACGGCAAATCTCTTATCGACAGCCCCTCCGCGTTAACCGAATACGTTACGGATAATACGGAAACTCTGACTGCCGCTCAGTTGGGCTCTCTAAGGAAAAAACTTAGAAGTTTTTTTGACTCGACCTCGACGCAGATAGTGGTTTATATGATTCCGTCTCTTAATGGCGAACCGATTGAGGAGGTCGCGCTTAACATCGCGGTAAAAAATAAAATCGGAAGAAAAGGCAGCAACAACGGTGTGCTGCTTCTTATCGCTAAGAATGACCGTAAACTGAGAATTGAGGTCGGTTACGGGCTCGAAGGCGCTCTGACTGACGCTCTCTCAAAATTAATTATTAAAAACGAAATCTCGCCTTCGTTCAAAACGGGTGATTATTATGCGGGTATCGAAAAAGGCGTGAATGCGATTATCTCCGCCGTGAAAGGCGAATATTCAGCCCGAGATAACAATGAGTACAATAAAAATAAATCCGCCGATTATACCTGGCTCGCCGTTGCTATTCCTATGGGAGTCATATTCATAAGTATATTTCTGGGGATTATTTTCGGCAGGAAGTCGGGAAGCGGCGGCTACGTCTCGGGTAGCGGATATTCGTCGTCGTCTTATTCTTCGTCCTCGTATTCGTCTTCGGATTCATACTCATCTTCGTCCTCCTCATCTGACAGCGGTTTCTCGGGCGGCGGCGGCGATTTCGGCGGCGGCGGCGCTAGCGGCGACTGGTGATGTATTATAAAATTATCTGGCATAAAAGTGATTACTTAATTAAAACAATAAAACAAAATGTTAGGTATCTATGTCTTGTTCGGCGCGTTTCTTGGTATAATCATCCCGACTGTTCTTATTTCGCTTTTGCCCGCTCTCTCTATACGAATTCTTGAAAGTCTGAGCGTTTATAGGAAAGGCTCACTTTCCTTGGATGTTTGCGATTATATAACGGGCGCCGGTTACTACAGAAAAGGAAAAGTCTTTACGTATATTGACAAAAATGGGTCGTCGAGGTTCGAATCAGGACGCGTATTCGGCTTATTGACGCTTTTATTCTTACCGCTGATGATTATTATCTCGATAGTCGTCTTTCTCGTTGTGTAATGCCGCATGTTTCAATGTGGAATTTGTACTTATTTCGTAATAAAATAAGTGATTCTGTTTATCTTTTTGCGGATGTTTTATGGTCTCATTCCCGAAGTAAGAATTTATCTTTGCAGGAATCTACAGAGTACTCCGGGAATGAGTGGCTTTTATTCCTTATAAAATTTAACGCTCATGCTTTTTTAAAAGTTCTGCCCGCGATTCTTCAATGCCCGTTAAATCCCGATTCGCCTTTTTTCAGTCTCCGTTTTTGATAATATTATTCTTTTAAAAGTTACTTTTTATGTTTAAGTTTTTTAATAATTCGATTATGTCTGTCAAAAAAATATTATTGTTAGTCCCGATTCTCGTCGCGCTCGCTTGCGCTGATTGCCGCGCTCAGGAAAATGCAATCGGTGAGATTGCGATTCTCGATATGCTGTTTATGTCGCCGTATAATTATAATTTCGCAGAGGATGCATTCAGAGACGCGGGAGTAAAGACTGTCAGCATTTCGTATGATTCGCTGAAGATTATAATTGACGTCGGAAAAGACGGGCTTAAACAAAAAACTGTTATAGAAGGTCTAGGCGTTATAACTTATAATTATTATGATGACAGAAGAGTCTCGGATATCGTAATTCATATAGAAAAGTTCGGTGACTTGGAAGCAAGGGTAATTTTTACTTACGGCTCGCCTAAAGCGGATTACGACGCTTTCTTCTTATACAAACGGCAGGGCGGCGAAGGACAGAATATTACTTACTTCTGCGACGGCGAAGGCAGAGTGAAAAGATTGTCTCTCTCTGTCCAAAGACTCCAGTCTATGGAGTGCAGGTTCTTCTATGATGATAACAGAATATCAAAAATCTCTTTCTCCGAACTTGGTCCGGATTATTATGACAAATTGTCTGTGACTTCGGTTTATACCTACGGAAATAACGGACTGATTGATTCGCAGTCCTCCGAATTATCAGGGGGCGTTTTAATGAATGCGGCTTACTCATATACTTTCTACGGAAATGAAAACTAATCTTAAATATCATCACTTGGGTATACCGGTTAAAGAACCTCAGTCTGATGAAGTGTACCTGAAAGATTATAAAACGTATCACGTCGGATTCGAAACAAGCGAATTCGGCATCGAACTTATGAGGTATGAAGACGACTGCACTCTGCCTGAAATTGTTAAGACTAAACCGCACGTCGCTTTCGAAGTTGATGACGTCTTTGAAGCCGTTAAAGGTCGAAACGTGATTATTGAACCGAACTCTCCCTCCGAAGGCTGCATCGTCGCGTTCATCGAAGAGAATGGTTATCCGGTCGAGTTTATTCAAATAATTGGTAAATAAAACGCCGGCTTTGTTCCTGCCGGCGCTTTAAATTGTTACGCGAATAACGGAGCGTTGTCTATGTATATAAGGTAATCTTTTATTAGTTTGCCCTCCCTGTGAAAAATATTAACGAACTTCACACCTACTTTCTTGCCGTCTTTTCTCGTGTACAGCACTTCACCCTGCCATACGTATGAATTCTCCTTTTCGAATATATCCTCGATCTTATGCTCGCTCCCGCCTATCATCTCGAAAAAAGCTGCGACGTATTCTTTCGTCGCCTGCCTTCCCTTTACTTCGGGCTGATTGCCGAATCTGAAAGTGCAGTCTTCAGTCAGAAACTCGGAAAAACCGGCCGCGTCTTTTGTATCAATCGTCTTGCTTATGGCTTCAAGCCATTTTCTTGTTTCCAATGTTATCCTTTCTCGTTTGTTTATCCAATCCTCTATTTGCGCGTGCAGTGCATTTCCATGTTCTTCACGTCCTTCCCTTCAACGACGCTGAACATTTCCATGTCAAATGTGTTATCGTCGATTATTTTTATAGTTTCCTTCATCGTCGATACTCCGCCCGTCATCGGATCGTTGAATTTGCCGGTGTAAACAAACTTCTTCGATGCCTCGTCATATACACCTTCCATCAACATTATACCCGTTCCGAAATTATCCACCCACGTGCTGTAGTATTTCTTCGCTGCATTGTCGTATCCCGTAACGCCGATGCCCTCAAAATCCATTCCCATCATCTTCCCGAAAACTTTCATCTGGCTGTATCGGTTCCCGAGCAGCATCTCGAATTTTGCCGTACCTGATGATGTCTGAGGCTCGGTCGACGGGTCCGTCCACATCTTCGAAGTGTAAGTCCAGTCACCGTTCAGTTTTGCCAGACCTTGATGCTCTTTTGCAGGCGTCATGTAGTCCATCCACTTTTTCATGTCGTCGTCTTGCGCGAAAATGCCTGATGCGAATATTCCTGTCAGACATAAAAGTAATAAGATTTTTTTCATAGATTATTCCCTTAGTTTTGAAAAGTTAAATATTAGAACAATAAAATTTGCGAAAAAATTCTTAACTAAACTGTGATATTCACGCGTTTATAATATTATAAAACACTTCGAAATCTGTAATAAATGCTCTTTTTGCGCCGCTTTTATTGTTTCTTGTATCCTTTTTGTTTATTTTTTAATTCGATTTATCGTAGATTTCCGTGTTACGAAACGTAATGTCGTGTTCTTACGTATAGAACTAAAGAAATTTCCCTTATGAAATATAAACTTTCTGATTATAAGCACTTAATTATTGTTTCACTCGCTTATTTCACTGTTTTATTCTCGTCTTCTTTTACGAAAGGCTACGGATATTTTATCGATGAGTTTTATTACATTGCCTGCGCGAACAATCCTGCCGCAGGATATGTCGACCACCCTCCACTGGCGCCGCTTATTTTAACCGTATTTACTTTTATTTTCGGTGACTCTGTCTATTCAATCAGGTTCCTTGCTTCTCTTGCTTCAGCAGGAACTGTCTTTATGGCAGGCTTGCTTGCTGAAAAATTCGGCGGGGGAAAAATCTCTCAATTAATCGCGTCCCTTTGCGTTATTGCCTCTCCGGTTTTCCCTGTCTTTGGAGGATTTTATTCTATGAACGTATTTGAACCGCTTCTTTGCTCTTTCGTTTTCTGGTATTTGGCGAAAATGATTTTCGAAAACGAGAAGAAATATTGGATTCAACTTGGAATACTCTTCGGCCTGCTGTTGATGAATAAGCATACCGCGGCGCTCTGCATCGTATTTATCGTTCTTTCCTTGCTTCTCACGGAACACAGGAAATTATTGGCATCAAAATATTTTCTGTATGGCGCCCTTATTGCTTTTATTATTTTCCTGCCTAACGTAATCTGGCAGGTTTTTAACGGATATCCCTCTCTTGAATTTTATGTTACAAACATAACTAGGAAAAACATACAGGTACCTTATACGGAATTCTTAAAAATGCAATTGCTGACTTATAATCCGTTTCTCGCTCCTCTTTTTATAATTGCCGCAGGTTCCTTGATATTTAAAAATCGGAAGTTCCGTTTTTTCGGAATGATTTTTCTCTTTACGATAATTTTCTTCCTGCTGACAAGAAACAGCAGGTTCGATAGAACTGCATTTTCTTATTTATGCGTCATACCCGCAGGAGCGGTCTTGATTGAAAACTTTATTAAAACACATAAATCACGGTGGATGTTCACGGCAGCGGGTTTCCTCGTCTTTTCGTATGCGTTTATTGCCGTGCCTATGTTCCTTCCTTATCTGAATTACGGGAATACTGCTAAACTCACTTCCTTTGTAGGTCTGAATACCGAAATCGAAAAGGGTAACCGCCCGCTCATTGCGCAAACCATCGCCGACAGAATCGGATGGGAAGAGAAAGTTGATATGGTAGGGAAAGTGTATCAGTCGCTTTCCGATGAAGAAAGAAAAAATACCTTGATTGCCGCGTCTAATTACGGCGTTGCGGGAGCATTGGAACTTTACGGGAAGAAATACGGATTCGTTAACGTCGTGAGCGGTCATAATAATTATTATCTCTGGAGTAAAAAAAGATTGAATGGCAATATCCTTCTTCAATTGTCAGATACAGGCTCATATAATGGCCTGAAAGAATCCTTTGGGTATGTTGAAAAATCAGGCGAAATATTCGATAATGTGTATTGCACTCCGCACGAAAGAAATCTGACCGTTTTTATCTGCAAAAATCCGAAGTTTAATAATGAGGAATTGCTGGAAAGAGGAAAAAGATATTATTAAACCTTGTTTTTTTATGTAATTAATGGACGAAATATTCAATTTCATTATATTTTTCTTTTTGATACTTTATATGTTCAAAACAGTTTAATCATAATCGGGAGGATTATTTGAAAAGCCTTTTTGACAGATCCGTGAATCTTGAACTAATCAATAGAATTGATTCTTTATCCGCGGATTCGAAGCCGCTCTGGGGTTCTATGACCTCTTCGCAAATGCTGATGCATTGTACAGTTAGTTTCAAACTTGCCTTCGGTGAAATGATTCCCGAACTTAATGAATCATATCTTAATATCGGCAGGCTCGTCCGTGACAGGCTGTTCGATACCGATGTCTTTAATAAGAACCTCGCCACTACAAAGGAGTTCCTTGTCGAGGATAACGGTAAGTTTGATGATAATAAAATACTATTGACCGCTTACGTTAAAAGATTCGCAGGCGCGGGTCCCGAATATTCCGATTGCGGAAAACATCCGTATTTCGGACAATTGAATATGCAGGAATGGGATTCGCTTATTTACAAGCACTTGAATCACCATCTGTTGCAATTCGGAGTCTAAAATAATTTAAAACTTATGGATGACAATTTTAAAGTTTCTATGAAACTTGCTAACGATAAACTCTTGTTCAAAGGGAGGTCGAGGGATAATGAAGAAGTTAGTATGGACTATTTCCCTCCGCTCGGCGATGGTGCGGGTTATACGGGGCTCGAACTTCTCCTTATGAGTTTCTCGGGCTGCAGCGCGACTTCGGTCGTCTTCTTGCTGAGGAAAATGGGAAAATCAATCGAGTCGATGACTATTAATTCCGAAGGAATTAAAAACGAAGAACTTCCCCGCGCGTTCAGGGAAATTAAAATCAAATATACGATCGAATCACCGGACGTTAATGCCGCCGATGTGTCGAAAGCTATCAAACTTTCCGAAGACTCTGTCTGTCCCGTTTGGTCTATGATAAAAGGTAATGTTAACGTGATTCCTGAATTTGAGATTATTTCCTGATTGCTTTTCCCGTACCGCTTTAGAGAATTGAAATATGTCTGCATTTCCTATAAGTTGAATATTATTATATAATATTTAGCGTACAATACCTGATGAGAATACTGCTTTTCGTTTTATCGCTCACTTTTTGCCTTCAAGGTCTGCCTCTGCTCACGAGCGCTCAGATTGTTCGTGATTCTGAATTCGATTCAGCGCTGGAAACTCTGTACCGGACCCAGATTGAACTCGCGGGAAAAAGAATGGACAAAGTCTTTAACGTTCTTAATGACGTTAAAAATACCGATGAAAAGCAGGCTCTGAAATTTATGCTCGCCTGTTTGCCGTTGAGTGATCTCGCCGACTATGAAGGGAGTTATTTCCTCGATAACGTGCGTATGTCCTTAAAAGCGCGCGAAGAAACAAACTGGGGAAAGAGCATTCCGGGCGATATTTTCTTGAACTTCGTTCTTCCCGTGCGCGTGAATAATGAAAACCTCGATGATTTCAGGACTGAAATGTATGACGAGATTTTAAATAGAGTGAAAGGCCTGACAATGGAGCAGGCCGCGCTTGAGATTAATCACTGGTGCCACGAAAAAGTTACTTATCGACCAACTGACGAAAGAACAAGCGCCCCGCTGAGTACAATCAGGACGTCTTATGGTAGATGCGGGGAAGAATCCACATTTTTCGTAGCCGCCCTGAGAACCGCAGGTATTCCCGCAAGACAGGTATATACCCCGCGCTGGGCGCATACTGACGATAACCACGCCTGGGTTGAAGTATGGGTGGATGGGAAATGGTACTTCCTTGGTGCCTGCGAACCCTCTCCCGCTCTTAATATGGGCTGGTTTGCAGCTCCGTCAACCCGAACTATGCTCGTTAATACAAGAGCCTTTGGCTTGTATAGGGGTGACGAACCCGTTATAGTTCGTGAAAAAAGATTTGCTGAATTAAATAGAACCGGAAATTATACTCCGGTTAAGAAAATTTTCGTTGTTGTCAGTGATGCATCGGGCGTTCCTGTTCAAAATGCAAAGGTGGAATATAGATTGTATAATTACGCCGAGTTCTATCCGCTTGCAAAAACATATACGGATGCGTCAGGCATTACCGACTTCACTTCGGGTCTTGGCTCGCTTCTTATCTGGGCAAGCAAGAATGACGATTTCGGCTATAAGGTTGTATCCGTTAAAGACGCCGATACAATTCGCGTCGTGATAGGGGATGGTTTTATCGATGGGAAATATGAGGAATACCATCTCGTGCCTCCTCAGGAACAGAAAATTACTGCGGTTCAGGATGCTGATGTAAAACTAAATGACCTGAAACTTGCTCGCGAGGATTCAATCAGGAATACATATATGAGCACTTTCAGGGATTCCGCCCGGGCGCTCGGATTCCTGAAAGAAATCGGAGTTACCGATAAATCCGCCGTCGGGTATATTACAGGAAGTGCTGGAAACTGGAAAGAAATTATCTCTTTCCTTAAAAATACTTCGGCGGAGCATCGGTCATTGGCGGTTAAGTTGCTTGGCGTAATATCCGCTAAAGATTTGCGCGATACGAAGGAATCAATTCTTCACGACCACTTGAATAACTCCCTCGCATTCTCGGGTAATTTTATGGATGATGAAAAGGTGTTCGAAAAATATGTGCTGTCGGGAAGAATCGCTAACGAAATGCTGACTGCCTGGAGATTACCCGTCATCGGACATTATAAAAAGGTTTCTCGCGAGAGCGGAATGGAAATCGATCCGGAATCTATTGCAGGATGGATACTCGCGAACGTTAAAATCGATAATGTGGCCAATATGCACTCCCGTGCTCCGCTTTCACCTCAGGGTGTCCTGAAACTCGGTGTCTGCGATTCTAAATCGAGAGACATACTGTTCGTCGCTTCCTGCAGGGCTTTCGGATTTCCCGCGCGCCTGAATCCGGCGTCTTTGGTTCCTCAGTATCTCTCCGGTTCAAACTGGAAAGACGTGATATTCGATGGTCAGGTGTCGGAAGCGGGTAAAAAAGGCTTTGTGCATTTTGTAAATGCGGGTTCGTTTGTTCCGAAATATTATATCAATTTCACCATCGGAATCTTCAAAAACGGAGTATTCAATTCCCTTGAATTTGATGAGGGCAAACCTCTTGACTCATTTCCCGATTCGGTTGAAGTTCCGGCAGGGAAATATATGCTCGTCACGGGTAACAGGAAAAATGACGGCTCTGTCCTGAATGGAATTTATTTCTTTGAGGTTAAGGAAAACGAAATTAAAACCGTTGTTGTTAAAGTGTCGGATGTCGTGAGCCTGACAGAACGTTCGTTTAAAATTGATTTCGAAACTGTTCTGGCGGAAAATGTTGCTGACGGTGAAATCTACTCTTTGAGCGGACTGATGCAGGGAAACGATTGCGTCGTCTCATTAATCGATCCCGATAAAGAACCCACTAAACACCTTCTGAACGATATTGCCGCGGTGAAGTACGAACTCGATGCTTTAAACCTGAAATTCATATTTCTGGTCGAACCTGGTTTGAATAAGGATTTTCTGAAAAGCCTTACACGGGATAACCTGCCCGTTAACTCGGTATTTGCTTATGATAAAGAGAATTCGTTGTTGAATAAGATTAGGAATTCTTTTAAATCCGATAAAATAGTAGATTTGCCCGTAGTGTTGACCCCTTCCGGTAATGGTTCCGCGGAGGTTCTGCTTGACGGTTATTCGATTGGCTCGGGAGAAAAGATTTTAAAGAAATTTAAAAAATAATTATTCGGAAAGTCTGTATATGGAAGAATGTGAAAAGAATATAGCGTTTTTTGATTCAGGCATTGGCGGTATGAATGTCTTGCGGGACGCCTTGAAAGCGCTTCCTCGTGAAAATTATATCTATTTCGCCGATACCGACAACGTTCCTTATGGAATTAAGTCCCACGACGAAGTAAAAGGATTTATCGGTAAAGCCGTCGAATATCTTTACGGAATAAATATAAAACTCCTTGTTGTCGCGTGCAATACTGCAACGAGCCTCGCGATTAAACATCTTAGGGAGAAATATTCATTTCCGATTATAGGAATGGAACCCGCCGTGAAACCTGCGATTGAAAATTCGTCTCATAAGAGGGTGCTCGTCGCCGCTACTACCCTTACACTTAAAGAAGAAAAGCTCGAGAACCTGCTTAATGAAATTGATATAAACGGTATCGCGGATAAAATTGCTCTCGACGGCCTCGTTAGATTCGCCGAGGATAGAAATTTTACCGGCAATGAGCCCGCTGTTTACCTGAAAGAGAAATTCAGAAATATTGATTTCAAGAACTATGATGCTGTCGTTCTCGGATGCACCCATTTTAATTACTATGAAAAAATGATTAAGGATATTATCGGTATTGATGACGTTAAAATTATTGACGGAAACGAAGGTACGGTGAAAAGACTGAAATCGATTCTCGTAGAGAACGACCTTCTTAATAAAAATGGCAGCGGTAAAATTACTTACGTTAATTCCTGCAGAGTGATTTCGTCCGAAAAAGAAATTTCGAACTACAATAGTTTGCTCACCGTATAATCCTATGAAAATAATTTATGAAATAGCATGCTTTGACTACGAATCTGCTGTGAAAGCCGCGGCCGCAGGCGCGGATAGAATTGAACTGTGCTCCGATAAGTCGTCAGGAGGCGTTACGCCTTCTCTCGGTACGATTGAAAAGATACGCGGTGAAATCAAGATTGATTTGAACGTGATTATAAGAACAAGAGGAGGGGATTTCCGCTGCTCTGATTCCGAATTCGAAATAATGAAAAGAGACATTGTTCATTGCAGGAACGCGGGCGTGAACGGCATCGTGCTCGGTATCCTTAACGACCTCGGACAAATCGATGTACAGCGAAACCTGAAACTCGTCGAATTAGCCCGCCCGATGAGCGCGACATTCCACAGGGCTTTTGATATGTCGCCCGAACCCGAAAAGAGCCTCGAAGATGTGATTGGTTGCGGATTTGCCAGACTTCTTACATCTGGATGCCCGGGAAATGCTGTCGACGGTATTAGCGTAATTAAAAATCTGGTAAAAAGGTCCGAAAGAAGAATTATTGTTATGCCCGGCGGCAATATGAGGAAAGATAATATCCGTCATATTGTTGATGCTACCGGCGTCGGCGAAGTGCATTCATCATCAGTCAATATTATCGGCTGTTACGAATCCCCGGCCAAGTTTTGTACCAAATTGTGAGAATTCCCTCAATCCCGTACAAAAAAAACTATTTTATTTCTTCCCTTTATATTGAATATCTGTTACCGAAACTTTATTTTATAGTAGTTCGTATCATAAGAAACATTAAAGGGAGCAATTATGAAAACAGCGATAATAATATTAGGTTTGGTGTTATTACCTTCCTTTTTTACTTACGCTCAGGTCACGGATAAAGAAACCAACAAGGGTAAGGTTGTTTATCTGATTATCAAAAATGTTGAATGCACCGATTGTCAGGGACTCGGTTACCTGAATACCGCTACGTTCGATTTCAAGAGAAACGATCAGGTAACTTCAAGGTCCAATAGAAGTGTCGGAACGACAGATATCAGAATTGCCAGAATAATGTGCCCTTATTGCGGCGGCACGGGTAAAATTGAAATAAGAGAATATAAGCCGAAACTGTAGTCTCTGGATTCTAAAATAACGGTTTTCAGGATATTATCCGCCTTCGTTCGGCGGATAATATCCGTTTTTTTTTTCTCGTCAGTCATTGATATTGATGAATATTTTTTTAATATTTAGATTATTAAATTTTTTCTAATAATTTAAGGGGACAATATGAAAAAACTTTTATTCCTTCTAGCATTTCTTAGCGTGATTTCAATTTTCAGCAGCACCGCGTCATCTCAAACTCTTTATTTTTGCGAAGGGGTTGATAAATCCGGTTACCCGATAACCGAAAGCAGCACTTTTAATATCCCGCGCGGAGGCGGATATTTTTATTTCCTCGTCAGACTTCCTTATGAAGTTGGCTGCAGATACGTAAGTTATGATATTTACGATGTTTATAGCGACTATTCCGAAAATTATAACACTACTATTACCCAGGACGATATGGGCGTTGACTGGACCTGGTTCTGGAAAAAAGTTACTTTCTACGAGTCGGGATATTATCACGTTTACGTGCGTGATTGCTATGGAACAACGCTTGCTTCCTCGTACCTTACAATCAGATTTAAATAGTTCCCGTTCTTAAAATTTTTGGCTGCCCGTGTTTCACGGGCAGCATTTTTTTTATGAATGAAATATTGTAACCTTCGTTAAATCTTCCGGATCGTATTTAACCTTTATCCTGCTGCCTTTCTTGTACTTTGATACCGATGTCGAAAGAATCGGAGCTTTTGCCGCCGCGAAAAATTTCGGTCCGTAATCGGGCGTCACTTCAAGCTCAAATTCTACAAGCGGATTGTCTCCGTTCACTAATATTCCGGTCTCGGAATACTTCAATACTTCCGCGTCTGCTTCCTTCCCGTTCGCCAGCAGTGACTTGTTCTGAAGGTCAATGCTTCTTAGCATTTCTTCCGCTGAATCGCGGTCTAATGATTGATTACCTTCGGTTAGTATTACGACTTTTGTCAAATCGTTCGTTAGATACTTCACGTACAGGCTCTCGCCTGCGTTTGGCATGTTAACCCTCGAAAACAGGTGCGATGTCCGGACTTCGAACGCAGGCATGCTCTCGGGCATTACTCTCAGCCGCAGGCTGACATTGTAATATATGTTGTTTATCGTCATGCCCGTATCCTTTATCTCGAGAATTTCCGCCCTTGCTGTGATTCCGTTTTGAAGAATCTTCTTCTCTTTGCCCGACGTCTTGAATACTGTCTTGTTGAAAAATATCATCGGTATGAGAACCGCTGCAACGACTATTATTACGTATCCCAGTGGCCCGACTATCCCTTCTGACATCAGATACATTCCGAGAATTACTGCCGCGGCAATGAGAAAGAAATAAAGAAAGAACATCGTTAGAAATCTTCCGACCATATGCTATTTTTTAATTTTAAATATGCTTTTTTTGTCAGGCTTGATAATGCCCCTTTCGGTTATGATCCCTGTTATTAACCTTGATGGTGTAATGTCGAAACCGTAATTCTTTATTCCGCTCCCGGGAGAGCATAATTCAATTTTGCTCCTTCCTCTCATCGCATACCTCACTTCGTCCTCGTCTCTTTCTTCGATGTCTATGCCGTCAAAACCGTTCTTCTTCGATACGTCGATTGTCGATAAAGGAGCGCAAACATAGAATGGTATCCCGTTATCGTGTGCCGCCAGAGCCGTCTTGTACGTGCCGATTTTATTGCACACGTCCCCGTTTTGCGCGATTCTGTCCGCTCCGACGAGCACGATGTCAACATCGCCTTTCTGCATCACGTAACCGCCCGCATTATCGGTTATGATAGTGTGCGGTATTCCCATTTGCTTTAACTCAAACGCCGTTAACTTCGCTCCCTGATTTCGCGGCCTCGTTTCTTCAACCCATACTTGCACGGGTAATTTCGATTCCGCGGACAGGTAAACGGGAGCCGTTGCAGTACCGTAATCAATGCACGCTAACCAGCCCGCGTTGCAGTGAGTAAGTATGTTTACTCTCTCACCCCGCTTTTTTCTGTATATGTCCGCTATCAGTTTCTTGCCGTGTATACCTATCCTTCGGCAGTTTTTCGCGTCGTTGTCCGCTAACCTGCGAACCGTCCTTAATGCGGCTCCGGTTTTTTTATCGATATTATTGTATCTGCTTATCGAGTCTAGAACAACACGCATCGCCCATTCCGGATTGATGGATGTCGGCCTCGCTGAAAGCAGCATCTCGAATCGCTTCTTTAGAAATTCTTCGGCCATCTCGCGGGATAATCCCTTCTTCCTTGCCTCAACGCACGCCAGATATATCCCGTACGCAGACGCTATGCCCAGCAATGGTGCGCCCCGTACGCTCATCTTTCTTATCGCGGTGTAAACATCACGTGCTGTTTTCATTCTGATTACGTTCAAAGAAAATGGAAGCGCATTCTGGTCAATAGCAAACACTGAAGCGTATTCCCGGCTGTCATCCCATATCGTCCTGTATCTCTTATTCCCGATTCTCATGCTTTAAAATACGAATTTTTATGATTATTAAAAATTTTTAAAAAAATTTTATTTTCCGGGAATTTTTATTGAACCCTTTATTGTTATACTATCAAACAGTAAATGATTTTTACCTACCTATACTTTCACTCCTTATAAATGAGGTAGATGAGGAGGGCTGACGGGGAAACAGCCCTCCTACTTTTTTATACGGTCAGTACTCTCAATTGCGTTCAACTGCCTATATTATTATTTATATTTCAAAATAATTTATAATATTATAGATTGTTTTAATGAACCCGGTATCGTCACATCAGTTTATTGGCATGTCTTTCGTCCCCTATATGATTGTAAACAGGGATAAGGAAATTGTCTATATTTCACCCGATACTTCATCTCATATTAAAACTCAGGTTGGCTTTAATATCCAAATCGGAATGTCGTTGCTCGATTTCGTGCCTGAATACAATATGGAATCAATGAATTCCGCCCTTGACGAGTCCTTCTTCGGTAATCCCGTAAAAAGAGACTTTCAGTTTGGGACGGATAATAATGGAACGAAATATTTTGAATGCATTTTCACGCCGGTCTTTGATGAAAACCATACGGTGAGTTCCGTTTCTCTCTGTTTCTTTAGAATTACAGGCTTCGAAAAAATTCTATGGGATTTGCAGGCGAGCGAGGAAAGATACGGCAGCCTTGTAAGTCTGCAGACTAATCTTCTTCTTAGAATTGACAGCGGTTTCAACATTACTTACGTCAACGATGCCTGCTGTGAATTCATCGGCGTCAGCCGCGAACAACTCTTTGGAGTAAATATCTTCACGATGGTTTATCCCGATGACCTCCAGTACGTTATGGAAAGAAGTTATAACTTCATGAGTTCGCAAACCCGCGATGACATCGAGTTCAGAGTCGTGACGAAGAACGGCGTTAAATGGCTTCACCTTGAAAGCGTCGGTATAAGAAACGATGACGGGTCTATTAAAGAAGTGCAGGCAATCGGACGCGATATTACAGAAACTAGAAATACACTCGAAGAACTTATTCATACGAAATATAGGTTCGGTGCTATCCTCAGCAACTTTTCAAATCTTATCCTCTACGAGGCGGGCAGAGACGATAGTTTCATCTCGTCACGCGTGAGTGACCTGCTCGGCTACGATGTCTCAGAACTTAAAAGAAGCAACTTTGTCGAAAATGTTATATTCAGTGAGGATGCGGAAAAATATTTTGATGCGTTCAATAAATGGAAAGAGAAAGACGATTCCGGCATGTTCAAACGAAATTTCAGATGCGTAAAATCAAACGGTGAACTCATCTGGGTCGAAAACCTCCTTACGAAAGCGCAGGATTCAAAGGGTGTCTTCTATTGCGGCGTGCTCCAGGATATTACCGAAAGAATTAAATCTGAAAATAGAACAGTTAGAAATGAAGCCCTTCTTCGCATAATGACCGAAAGCGCCAGATTCGGATATTATATCGTGAATTATAATACCGACGATGTTGTATATATAAATACTCGATTCTGTGAATTGTGGGGCATAGATTCAAGACTCACAAGAAATTATGAGAATAATCTGAAAAATTCTTACATCAGAGACCTCTGTTCCGAAAAGGCTGCCGATACGGAAAAGTTCATAGAAAATGCGATGTTCTTCAGAATTCCCGGCAATGATATCGCCTTTGAAGACGAAATGCCGCTTAAAAACGGTAAGGTGCTCCGCCGTTTCTCAACCCTGCTTACGGATGCCGATAATAAGTATATCGGTAGATTTTTCCTAATCGAAGATATAACCGACAAAACTCTGTATGAGAAAACAATTAAATCACAGAAAGATTTCGGCATCATTATTGAAGAGGCGGTTGCGGGTATCATAATTATTAATACCTCAGGCATTATAATCAGCGCGAACAAAGCTATACGCGGTATTCTCGGGTATGATGACTTTGAAATGACTGGTATGAATTTTATTGATTTGTTCTTCGAAAAGGACCTGACTGACGATCCCGTAAAATTCAATGAAATTATCGAAGGTAAAACCGTCTTGATGAAAGCGTATTTCAGAAAAAATGACGGTAACAGCGTGTTCCTCGAAGGAAATGCCAAACTTCTGCCTAATCACCTCGTTCAGGCTATCGTTTGGGAGAGAAAAGAAACAGAAGCCGTCACTCTTTCCGAACCAGGAATAAATATTTTTTCAAGCCTGATTTCTAAAGTCAAAGCCTTTAAGCACGGAGAGAACTCGCTTATGTGCCTTAACAGGATTTCGCTCTTTCTGAAAAACAAAGATTATCTCGAAACCGCTCGTGATGGCGGAACGGATAATGACGGCATCCTCTTGCGGAAAAGATTCGAAAGGCTGCTTTCTGAGTATATTGAAACCGTCTATCCGCAACTTGAATTCATATCCGCTCATCTCAACGTGATACTCAATGAAATGCCTAGAGTATCGGTTTATAATGACATTAGCGGTGCGAATGAAAAATTAATGACGAACTCAAGAATTCTTAAGAATAAACTCGTTGAACTGCGCATTACTCTGCGGCATGAAAACGGTGTGATTAATAAATCCATCGGGATTGTCGAACTTGTCAAAATCTGCATTACGAGCATAAAGCAAATTGCTAAAAATCTCGAAGAGAATTTTATTACAGATGTTAATCGCGTACTCGAATCTGTTTGCGAAAAACAATCGCTCGAAAATCCGGGAATATCATTGAATTATTCGTGCAGCGCTGCTGTGACATATGCTGTATTCAATGAAGTGGAACTTAAAGAAATTGCGGATATACTGATAAATAATTCTATTGAGGCGTTTACCGATGTTAATAAGGCTGACTTCAAAAAACGAATCAACATTGAGTTGACCGAAAATGACGGAAAGATTCTCCTTTCGTATTCTGATAACGGTCCTGGATTCTCTGATAGAATTAAAAAACAGATTTTTGTCAGGGGAATCTCCACGAAAGGCGTTAATAGAGGCTTTGGTTTGTATTACGCGAAAAGCATAATCGGAAAATACGGCGGAGATATTATGCTGGATAAGAATTTCGGGGAAGGCGCGAGATTCCACATATCATTCATTTTAGTGTAGTATGAGTAAACATAAACTATTAATAATCGACGACAGCAGAGAGTTCACCGAAGACCTCGTTCTTATGCTCGGCGATAAATACGAAATCCTTACGGCGGATACTGCCGAAAAAGGTCTCGGGATTGTGAAAAACACGCTCGTGTCCGTTCTCCTCCTCGACCTCCAACTGCCTGATATTCACGGACTCGACGTACTTGAAAAAATTCACAATGACGTCGATCCTTATTTGCCCGTTATTGTCGTTACCGAATATGATGACATGGAGCACGTCGTTAAAGCGATGAAACTCGGTGCCCACGATTTCCTATCCAAGGATTTCAACTTGGACCTGCTTAACGAAAAAATCGAACAGGCTCTTAATCAGAAAAAACTCCGTGTCAGAATTTCTGGACTGATGGGGAACAACGTTCTTACCGATGATTCGTTTGTTCTCGCGAGCGAAGTAATGAAGAAAATAAGTTATGAAATCTCCAGACTCGCGAATCTTAACGTTGACGTTCTGCTTTGCGGCGAAACTGGAGTCGGCAAGGATATGGTGGCAGCGCAGATTTTTCTAAGAAGCAAAAGAAAAGATAAGCCGTTTATTCCCGTCCCGATCAGGACTCTAAGCGAGACATTGCTCGAGTCTGAACTCTTCGGTCATGAGAAAGGCTCTTTTACAGGCGCCGACAAGATGAAACCCGGTAAATTTGAATCGGCAAACCAGGGCTTCGTTTATATTCCGGAAATATCGAATCTGCAGGAATCTATTCAGCTTAAACTTCTCCACTTCATGCAGTATAAATCCATAACACGCGTAGGACACGATATGCGTAAGGGAGAAATCAAACTCGACGTGAGGGTGATTATGGCGACGAACGAAAACCTGGAAGAACTCGTGAAGGATGGAAGAATCAGGGAAGACTTCTATTACAGGATTTCGGGTGTTAGATTAAATATCCCTCCGCTGCGGGAACGAAGGGAGGATATTATCCCCCTCGCGAATTATTTCCTTGAAAAATATTCGTCCGAATTCGGCAAGCAGGGCTTTCATTTAAGTGAACAGGTGAGAAATGCATTCCTCGAATATGAATGGAAAGGAAATGTGCGCGAACTCTCGAACGCCGTTAAAAACGCTCTCATTTACTCCGCTAATTCTGAACTCTCCCTGAAGGATTTCCCTGACATTATCAGCAGGACACCCTATGGCGAACTTAATGACACGGAAAATAAAAACGACTTCCTCATCGACTACAGGGAATACGATTTTAATACAAAAAAGTATTATTTTGAGTCGCTTATGAAATACTGCAGAGGAAAAGTGTCGGAAGCGTCAAAAATCGCCGGAATAACTCCGCAGGGATTCCGAAAAATCTTGAAACAATTAGGTATCAATTATTAAATTATACAAACGTCTTTTTATAAACTTATTTTATCACTGTGAAAAAACTAATATTGCTCGTTATATTTGCATTCGCTTTGTCATCGTGCTCTTCTATTAAAGATGCGGTTACAAACGCCGAAAGACTACAGTGGAAACTTGGCAGCGTTTCCGGCATGAGCGTCGCCGGCATTAATCTGTCGGGCGTTTCCGGCTTCTCAAATATTAATCCGCTCGATATCGTGAAAATTACCTCCGCGTTCAGTTCCGGTCAACTGCCGGCTAATTTCACCCTTAACCTGCTCGCGAAGAATCCCGAAGGCAGCGGGGGAAGCCCGAATTCAAGCGACGCTATTAGAGCCCTTAACTGGAGACTGCTTATCGATAACGTCGAAACTATTAAAGGCGATATATCAAGCCCCATTACTATCCCCGGCGTCGGACAAACTGCGACTATCCCGCTGAGCATGTCGGTTGACCTGCTTCAGTTCTTTAAAAATCAGGGACTGCAAAGCCTCGTCGGCCTCGCTCTCGGTATCGGCGGCTCCAACGGCTCGCCTGCAAGATTGAGCCTGAAGATTAAACCCACTGTCGACACTTTTCTCGGCCCCTTCACTTACCCCGGTGAAATTACTATCATCGATAAGGAATTCAGAGGCCGCAATTAAATTTTTATCCCGGATTCCCGCTGTTTTCGGCGGGAATCCGCTTTTTTACTGCATTGTTTATGCTTTTCGGATTGAGTATCTTACCTTTTTTCAAATAAAATTTCCAAAAAGTGGACATAAATTTAATAGAATCCGAAAATTGTAAAAGAGAATTAGAAGCGAAATTAACTTACGAGGAACTTGTTCCCCATTTCGATAAAGCAGTAATTGATTACAGAAAAAAAGTGCAGATTCCGGGCTTCAGAAAAGGCAAAGCCCCCGTCGCGATGATTAAGAAAATCTACGGCGACGCCATTGAATATTCCGCGCTCGAAGATATCGCCAATGAAGTCTTTAGAAACTATCTTATTGAAAATAAAATACCGATCGTCGGCTCTGGTACCATCACTGACCTCGATTATAAACCTAAAGAATCCCTTACCGTAAAAGTATCGTTCGAGATTATTCCTGAAGTAGTGCTCACGAACGTTAAAGGAATTGAACTTACAAGAACAAAATACGTTATCGACGAGTCCCTCGTCGAAGAGGAACTTCAGTTTATGAGATTTAAAAACGCTTCCTTCGAACTCGACGGACAGGCGCTCGACGAAGAATATATGGTGACGATTGACACGGTCGAACTCGATGACTCGGGTAACCCGAAAGAAGGAAAGGAAGAAAAAAACCTGAGGTTCTATCTCAACAGCGATTATCTCTCGAAAGAGTATAGAACCGCTCTGAAAAATATTAAGGAAAATGAAGAGCGGGAACTCGATTCTAAAGATAAAGAAGGCAATCCCGTAAAACTCCGCGTGAAATGCACGAAGATTGAAAAGGTAATTTATCCGGAAATGAATGAAGAGAACTTTAAAAAGTTTACGGGCAAAGATGATATTAAAACCGAAGAAGAACTGAGAAATCACCTTCGCGAAGAAATTTCAAAAGCGTACAACGAACACGGCGAACAGGAAATAAGGAATAAAGCGGTGTCCGAAATTGTAAAACAAAATGAAGTACTCCTTCCGGACAGATATGTCGATTCGATTCTTGACGACTATTTCAAAAGTTATAAGGAAGAACATAAAGGCCACGGACACGATATCAATGAAGAGGAATTCAGAAAGTCAAACAGAGGAGATGCCGTCTTTACCGGCAAATGGTTCCTTATAAAGGAAAAACTTATCGAACAGGAAAAAATTGAAATAACCGACGAAGATATTATGAAGTTCGCCGAAAAGAATTCCGCGATGTACGGCCTCCCGGCTGACAAACTATTCGAATTCTATAAGGAGAACCCGGACGTCAGAAATTCTGTTCTAAACAATAAAGTCGTTGATTTCATAATTGAAAATGCGAAACTGACTGAAGTCGAGGAAGTCAAGAAATCCATTAAACTTCAGGCGGAAGAAAAAAAGAAAGAAACTAAGAAGGACTCTAAAAAAGAGACAAAAAAAGAAAATAAAAAAGAAAAATAATATGGACTTTCACAGCATCATCAAATCTCGCGAGGACGAAATTAAGGCAGGACTCGACAAAGCGTCGAAAATTAAAAACCAACTCGTCCCTATGGTAGTCGAGCAGACTTCAAGAGGGGAAAGAGCCTACGATATTTATTCCAGACTCCTTAAAGAAAGACTTATCTTCCTCGGCTCGGCAATCTTTGACGAAATATCTTCACTCATTGTCGCGCAGTTGTTGTTCCTTGAGTATGAAGACCCCGATAAGGATATTCTGCTCTACATAAATTCCCCCGGAGGCAGCATTTCCGCGGGTCTCGCCATTTACGACACTATGAACTATATCCGCTGCGATGTCTCTACTACCTGTATCGGCATGGCGGCTTCTATGGGACAAATACTCCTCACGGCAGGCGCGAAAGGTAAAAGAATCGCTCTACCGCATTCGAAAATTATGATGCACCAGCCGCTCGGCGGAACTCAGGGACAGGCTACCGATATCGAAATTTATACGAAGGAAATGCTCAGAACCCGCGATACGATCTATAAAATAATTTCGAAACATACCGGCAAATCCGTTGAACAAATTACGAAGGATGCTGACAGGGATAATTATATGACTGCCGAAGAAGCAAAATCATACGGACTTATCGATAATATTCTCGTGAAAAGAGAGTCAGCAAAAAAATAATAAAATATAGTCACCGGTTGTATAAAAGAAAAAGCGGGTTCACCCGCTTTTTCTTTTTTCAATTTCAATTATCAATTATCACTTAATAATTATCGTTTAGCAATAAAATTTATTCACTGTATATTATCAACTCCTAACTGTAAACTGTTAATTGTTAATTGTTAACCGTTAACTGCTAATTGCTAATTGTTAAAGCCCATTGTCCTCCGGATTAACATCCGGTATATACCCGTTCCCGAGCTTTATCGATTTAACTTTCTTCTTTACCTCAACAGTGAATCTGTATTCGCTTGCATCCTTCCATACCTCGGCGGTAGTCTTGTGATAAGATTCGCTTCCGTCCTCAAACGTCAGCGTAACCGCAATCGGAACCGGCATCCCGCCTTTATTCGTGACCTTAATTTCCATCTTATCGCTTGTTACAACTGCCGCCGATATTGAGAGGTCCGCCGTGCCCGACTGCATGAACCACCTCGTCCAAAACCAGTTCAGGTCCTTCTTCGATACGTCGTTGAACGTGAAGAAGAAATCGTACGGCATCGGATGCTTGCCGCTCCATCGCGCGATGAATTCCTGTAGAGATTTCTTAAACAAATCTTCTCCGAGCATGTCCTTCAGTATCTCGAAAACAATTTCTGATTTTCCGTATGCGTTGAAACGGTATGGAATGGATTTCAGCAGATTTGAAGGCGTGAGCATAGGAACATCGTTGAACGTTCCAGAATAATGGTTGAAACTCTTCACGAAATATTCCCTCTGGTCTGCTTTTTCGGGATCCCGCTCTTTGTTGTCCGGTCCGAACCTGTCCATCTTTATCTGAAATTCCATCGGAAGAAATACCGCGAATCCCTCGTCCATCCATGCGTATTTTCTCTCGTTAATTCCTGTCATGAACGGGAAATACGTGTGCGATATTTCGTGCGACGTCAGGTAAATCAAAGATTCCCAGACACCATCGTCTCCGTCGTTAACCATCATTGGAAATTCCATCCCGCCCTCGCCGTTGAATACAGTCATCGACGGATAGGGGAAAGGTACTCCCGGCATCGTGGTCGCGAGATATTTTATCGCTTCCTCCGCGATTTTGTATACGTCGAATTTCAGCGACAGCGCGTTCGGTCTGAATGCTGTGCTCAGCAATACGAAATTGTTGTCCGCTGCCTCTATTCTCTTCATCTGCCAGAAATAATGGTCGCTCATCGAAAAAACGAAATCAGGCACGCTCTCCGCCTTGTAATGCCAGACGCTTGAACCGTTGTTGCGTGTTATCTGATTCGAAGAATTAAGTGCCGAGCAGTCAATCTCGAGTTTTGAATTCCCCGCGGCCGCGTCCCTGTATTTTATTAGAAAACCGTCACTGAAAACTTCCTCTGGATTTTGCAGCAAGCCCGTCGACCAGACTATCATGTTCGGTCTGTCCGTCTTTATACGCACGTCAAAGTTGCTGAAGTCATTGTAAAACTCGACGACGCCGTTGTAATCAATCATGTCCCATCCTTCGATGTCGTCGAATACGGATATCTGCGGATACCAGTATGCTATCATGTATGAAGTCGAATCGTACATCCCCATCCTCGGAAACTCTTCGGGTATCCTGAAAGACCATTCGATGTCAACCACGTTGTCCATTCCCGCTTTCAGCGTGCTCTTCGAAAGATTGATGACCATGTTCGTTCCCGGTCTTGTCACGTCCTTTGAATCCGTGTCAATGTCGAGCCCGTTTATCGTTAACTTCTTTATAACCGTTCCTTCACCGAAATACTTCGGGTCTCCTTCCCAGTCGCGGGATTTGCCCGGCTTTAAGAAATCCTGATATAATCGTATAACAAGTTTACTCAGGTCGTGAGGACTCTTGTTGTGGTATATTATCTTTTCCTTCCCGCTGATTTCTTTCGTGTTCGAATTGACGTCCGCTTCTATATAGTAATCCGAATAATTCTGCCAGTATGCCGTCCCGGGCTTTCCGTCAAGCGACCTCGTGTCCTTCACGAGCGCTTTCCTGTATTCCGCTGGCATGTATATATCCTGAGAATGCAGCGGAAGTACATTCAAAAGTAAGCCCAATAATATCGGTAAAAATATCTTATTCATTATTATGTATTTTGTCTTAAAGTATTGTACGTATTTAAAAACTATTTGTTTGCGCTTATTATTTCCTTCGCGCGGTTTATTACTTCGGCTTTCAGCGAAAGCGGCTTGATTATTTTTACAAGTTTGCCCCAGCCGAGTATCCAGGAAATAAATTCGTTCGATATCTTTATCTCCGCCTTGAATAATATCCCGTCCTCCGTGTCCTCAAATTCCTGATTGTTAATGAAAATACGGCTTTTCAAAAAATCACAGGACCTGTCGAATAACAGTTCGGTCTTCTCAAGTTTCCCGTGCGGATATATGCCCCAGGTGCTGCTCAGAAAATCGTGCATCGACGGAAAATCCTTTATCCCCGATTTCCTGCTCAGGAATTCTATGTTGCCTATTTTCTCTATAAGATAGTATCGTATCCTGCCCGTATCGTCGTTCTTGCATCCCGCGAGTATGAATGACCTGTTCGTCTTGAAAAATCCGAACGGCGTTACAGTCCTCCGAATCGGCTGCCCGTGCGCGTCAAGTTCGTACTCGAACTTTATCATCTGACGCGCGTTTATCGATTTGACTATCTTGACGAATACCGAAAGCGTCTTGTCCCCGAATACGTTCGATATCTCCTTCAGGTTCTTTATCGGCTCCGTGTCGTTTAACGCGAGATACGTGTTAATTAGTTTGTTCAGCGTCCTTACGTCAAACTTCTGTATGTCTATGTCGAGGCACCTACGCGCAGAATGTATCGGTATTCCCATCGCCCTGATTCTCGCGAAATCCCTCCTTATGCTCGGCAGACTCTCGCTGAATATATCCGACAGCTCATCCTCCGAATAGAAATTCCGCTTCTCCAGAACCATCGAAATTATCTCTATCTGCCTGATTAACTCCTTGGATATCTCCTTTGACATGTTATTATTTTGATTTTAAAATATTGTTCTTTCATCCCTTATTTCGGAAATTTATGTTTTTCAATTTTTAATGAAAGCCAAAAATCTGTAAAATCCGGTATCTTTCACAAAAATTATTCAAGACTCCTGACGTCAGGTAATGAAGTCTGATGTCACAATTATGCAGTGTTACATCTGTTGCTTTTATCGTTCATTGTTAATAACTTATTTTGAGTCTCGAACTCGCAAAATTAAGTGAAGGAATATGAATATTCATCTTTATCCATCCGGGATGAAATTTTACTGTATTTCTCTTATTGCAATTTTTATCCTGATAGCAAATACATCAACTTCTCAATGGATGTACCAGAAATCTGCTACTACTGTTACCCTGCATGCGGTTTGTTTCCCGAATGATTTTACCGGCTTTGTCGTCGGTGATTCAGGATTGGTTATGAAGACATCTAACAGCGGCTTGAAATGGTCGCGTCAGTTTATTTCGGACAATAAACTGAATAATGTGAAATTTATTGACGGATATACCGGATGGGTCATCTCTGATAAAGGTGAAATTTTTAAAACTACCAGCGGCGGCGATACGTGGGAAACCCAAAAAACAGGAACAACCCGTGCTCTTTACGCGCTTTGGTTCTTGAATTCGTCTACTGGATGGGCGGCAGGCGATACCGGAACTTTCCTGAAAACAACGGACGGAGGCTACAGGTGGAATGTCGCCTTGCCGTTTAAAGCAAGAAAATTCCTTGCTTTCTATTTCCTAAACTCGAAGATAGGTTGGTTTACGTTCTCTGACCAGCCGGGCGGACTCGCGAAAACTACGGACGGCGGAGAATCCTGGACCATTATTCATAATTTCGGTCACCCCCAATACGGAATTTATTTCTTTAACGAACTTACAGGCTATACCTGCGGAGGAAGTTATACTCTCCTCAAAACAACCGACGGAGGATATAACTGGTCATCATCTGATTCGAAAGATGAAAGCGACAGCCCGCCCGCAACTTATACGGGAATTTCTTTTGTCGACGAAAACACCGGCTGGTACACCGAAGCGCATCCTTTGGGCGCAGGTGTTTATCCCGTGCACGACGGTTACGGCGAATCGCTCAGGATTAAAATTCATAACCTGTATGACGTCTGCGCGCGGAATTCAGGCTACGCCTGGGCAGTAGGCGAATACGGTACTATTGTCTTCAGGTCAAATTCCGCTTCTATAGATTTCCTCTCTGATTATAATGAAACTGTGAATCGGTTCTCGCTCAGCCAGAATTATCCCAATCCTTTTAATTCCGAAACTAAAATTAAATTCTCGGTGCCCGCTCTGAAATTTTCGCAGGATTCACCCGTGAGGATTTCTGTTTTCGATGTCAGTGGAAGGGAAGTGGTTATTCTCGCGAACGGATATTTTAAACCGGGCGATTATGAGTTGACTTATAATGCCGGCAAACTTTCGTCAGGAATGTATTTCTGTAAACTTGTTACCGGAAATTTTGCGGTAACAACGAAAATGATACTGATGAAATAAAAATCAAAGGGCTCTGATGTGTTCTGAAGATTTGTCTATACGAATCTTGATTCCTTATTGCCTCTTCTTCCGATGATGAATTCTATCGATGATATTACGCCCCTTCCTTCGGGTTTCAATTCCCTTATCTCAAGAAGTTGGTCGGACGTGTTTACGAAAAGTTTCTTTTCTTCAGTGAAAAACGTTCCCGCAGTGTCACGTGAATCCCTCTCCGTTAACCCCGCTCTGAGAATTTTCATGTTCTTTCCTTCCAGCGTCGTGTACGCCCCCGGAACCGGCGAAAGCCCTCTGACGAAATTGTGTATTTCTTTTGCGGGCCTGCTCCAGTCTATCCTGCATTTCTCCCTGAATATCTTCGGCGCTTTTGTCCATCCCGTATTGTCCTGCGGTACAGCTTCGTAATTACCGTTAATGATTTTCTCTAAGGTCTCAAGCACGAGCGCTGGACCTTCAAGCGACATCTTTCCGTAAACCTCGCCGAATGTTTCATCCGCGCCGATGCTGATTTTCTTCTGAAGAATTATGTTTCCCGTATCCACGTTATCGTTCAGAAAAAAAGTTGTTAGCCCTGACTCTTTCTCCCCGTTGATTATCGCGTGGTTTATCGGAGCAGCGCCCCTGTACTTCGGAAGCAGCGACGCGTGCAGGTTTATTGAGCCGTATTTCGGTATTACGAAAACTTCGCGCGGTAGGATTCTGAATGCAATAATGACGAATAAATCGGGATTGTATTCCTTAAGTCCTTTTATGAAATCGGGGTCTCCGAGATTTTCGGGCTGAAGCACATGTATACCGTTCTCAATCGCGAATTTCTTTACGTCGGAAAATTGTATCTTCCGCCCCCGGCCTTTTTGCCTGTCGGGAACTGTCACGATGCACGGCACGCTGTAACCTTCTCTCAGTATCGCTTCGAAAGAAGGTACGCCGAAATCGGGCGAACCCATCAGTAATATACTCAAATTCCCCTTAAGCATCGGTTTGTCTTTTAAATCTGTATCTCGTTTAAAAAAAGAGGGTAACTCGTTATTACTTTGTTCTTCTTTATTTTTCTGAGCATGCTCGCGACTTTCTTCTTCTCGTCCTCGTCAAGATGGTCAACGAATAACACGCCTTTTAAATGGTCCATCTCGTGCTGGACTACTCTCGCGAAAAATCCTTCGAATTCCTGCGTGACTTCCTTCATGTCAAAGTCGTTGTACTTTACGAATATCTTGTCAGCCCTCGCTACGTTGCCGCGTACTTCGGGTATGCTCAGGCATCCTTCGTCTTTAATCGCCTCTCCGTGCTTGTCAACTATTACTGGATTGATCAATGTTACGGGCTTCGCCCTCTTGTATTCTTCAACGCAGGAAACGTCCACTACGCAAAGCGATATGTTCTCGTTTACCTGCGGTGCCGCGAGTCCCACTCCTTCCGCGTTGTCCATCGTGTAAAACATGTTCTCTACGAGGCGGATTAAACCCGTATCAACCTTCTCCACGGGCTTCGTCTTCTTTCTCAGAATCTCCATCCCGTATGTCGTTATCGGTAATTGTTCAGGCATTTGTTAGTTCCTTTATATCATTGTTATATTGTAAACAATCAAAAACTATTTATCGTTTTAATCTTTCTTTGTAAACTCGTAATAAAGCGGGTCGATGAAGTCCGAACCCTTTATTTTTATGCTTATTATCTTCCCGTTCTCTGCATTGACGGGCGCAAGACACCTTCCGACAAGCACATCCTCGAACTTGCAGATTAATGTGTCGTTCCGCCAGTGCCTGAATATTCCTTTCGTGCCGGGTCTCGTCGAAAGCGTGAATTCCATATCGCTCCCTTCCTTATATATCTTCAGCGTTCCCACCTGCTCGTTGAAATATGTCCCCGCTAACGATGTCATTTCAAACGATGGCTTCAGCGCAGGGTCCTTCTTGTCCCTTATCTCGTTCCAGTAAATCTCGTCGCGCGATTTTCCGCCGACCGTCATTGCCGAAAATATTAGACTGTCCCAGTTTGTCGTCTGGTTGCCTAGCGCGTAATCGAACAACTGATACATCAACGACGATATCACGTCGTTCTGGTCGTTGTTCGTCAGTATCACAAGACCGAACTTCCTGTCAGGCATGAATGCCGTCCTCGATACCATTCCGTCATATCCCCCTGAATGCTCAAGGAATAATTCTCCCCTGAAATCCGCAATGCCCCATCCAAGCCCGTACGTGCGGAAATGCCTGAACGTGCGGTTCCCCGAACCGTGCGACGGCGCGGGTATCAGATTGAAAGGCGTGTGCGTCCTTAGTATGACCTTCTTCGGTACGATTTCTCTGCCGCCGTAAGTTCCGTCATTTACCTGCATCTCAATCCATTTTGCCATGTCCGACGCGGATGATATCAAACCTCCGCACGGACCTATGTTGTCAACGTTGCGCCAAGGTATCGGCGTGATTTTGAAATCGTAATTGTATGTGTGAGGCGCCGCTATGTTGTCGAATTCATTCAATCTCGTTATTGTGCTTATAGTCCTCGTCATTCCGAGAGGGGAGAGTATGTTGTCCGAGACGAACGCGCTCCAGTCCTGTCTAGATACTTCTTTTATGATTTCTCCCGCTATCACGTAACCCATGTTGAAATATCCGTATCCGTTCCTGAAATCATACGCGGGCTTTATGTTCCGAAGATTCTTTATTAGGTCGTATGAACTCACGTTAGTTCCCCAACTTATGAAATCGCCGTGAAAAGTTCCTATACCCGCCCTGTGCGTTAGTATGTCCTTTATTGAAAGAAGTTTTGTTGTTTCGGGATTGTAAAACTCTATATAAGGCAGGTAACTTGCAACGCGGTCGTCAAGTTTCAAAAGTCCCTTGCTCTCTAAAATCGCGATTGACGTTCCTATGAACGCTTTCGTGTTGGATGCGACCGCGAACATCGTGTTCTCGTCAACGGGCTCGCTCTTGCCTTTCTCTCGTACGCCGAATCCTTTCAGGTATGTAACCTTGCCGTTCTCTATCACCGCGACCGACATTCCGGGTATTTCCCATCTCTTCATGCATTCGTTTATGTAATCGTCTATGCTCTTTCCCGCCAGCGTTATCTGAGCAAAAGAGTATTGCTGTATAAACGCTATAAATAGCGTAAGAACCAGATATTTATATAATTTTCTCATTTATGTAAATAATTGAATAAAATTTACATTTGTCCTGCTTCCCGAATTCTGGTTTAGTGACAAATATCCCTTCCCGCAAGTGAAATTCGGAACAGGAAAGAGGGCTTTCTTAAATTCTAAAATTCCCTCTGTATTCCCAAATTAATAATAACAATCGATATTAAAAAGTGGCTTTAATATCTTAAAAGCAATTATTATCTTAATTGTTTACATCATTTTGAATTTGAAAACTTTAAAAAATAAAGCAAGCAGGAGATAAATCTTATGCCGGATTTTAAATCGGAACAAATTAGAAATATCTCAATCATAGGGCACGGCAGCTGCGGCAAAACCATCCTGGCAGAAGGTATGCTGTTCGCCGCCGGAATTACGAATAGGTTCGGAAAGATTGAGGAAGGTAATACGGTCAGCGATTACCATAAAGACGAAATCGAAAGACAGCAGTCTATCAACTCGTCATTGTTAAACTGTTTCTGGAAAAATTCGAAAACCGAAACGGTTAAATTAAATATAATCGATACCCCGGGATTTATGGATTTCCTCGGTGAGGTTAAGTCGGCTCTAAGAGTCACTGAAACCGCTCTGATGGTGGTTGACTCTTTCAAGGGTGTTGAAGTGGGTACGGAGGCTTGCTTTAAATTTACAAAGGTAAATAACAATAACATAATTTTCGTTATAAATAAACTCGATGCCGAAAACGCCGTGTTCGAAGATACTCTCGAACAACTTAAGGAAAGTTTCGGCTCGCAGGTCGCTGTCGTGCAGTTTCCCGTCAATCACGGCATAGGTTTTAATGAGGTCATCGACGTTATTAAAATGAAAATGCTCAAGTTCAATACCGACGGAAAAGGCGAATATCAGTTGCTCGATATTCCCGCCGACTTCAAGGATAAAGCCGATGACTATCATCAGAAACTCGTCGAAGCCATTGCTTCTGAAGATGACGCCTTAATGGAAAAATTCTTCGACAGCGGCTCGCTTTCAGAAGAGGAAATAACCAACGGCCTTAAACTCGGTCTCCGCGAAAGAAGACTCTTCCCGGTGTTCTGTACTTCCGCTACGACCAACGTCGGTATAAAACCGCTTATGGATTTCATCGCGGATTATTCCGAATCGCCCGCGGATAAAGCGCCTGAAAAAGGTCACAGACCTAACAGCTCCGACGTTATAGAAGTGAAACCCGATGTAAACGCAGGACCTGTGCTGTTTATTTTTAAGACTATCTCTGAAAAGAATATCGGCGAACTTTCTTTCTTCAGAGTCTATTCGGGTAAAGTTACTCCGGGTATGGATATGATCAATGAAGCGACCGGTAAATCCGAACGCCTCGCTCAGACTTATACTATGAACGGTAAGGACAGAAAAGAAATCGCCGAGGTGATTACCGGCGACTTCGCAGGCGTTGTCAAACTTAAAGACTCGCATACGAATAATACACTCTGCGCGAAGTCTTTCCCAGTCGTTCTGAATCCTATTGATTTCCCGACGCCGAATATGACTCTCGCTATAGCCCCGTCCCGCAAGGGCGAGGAAGATAAACTCGGTACCGCTCTGCATTCTTTCCACGAGGAAGACCCGACGTTCGTTATGAACTATGACCCCGAAATCAGCCAGACCCTAATTCACGGCCAGGGCGAAATCCATATCAATACTATCATAAACAGGATGAAGGCGAAATACGGACTCGATGTCGTGCTCTCGGAACCGAAAATACCCTATAAGGAAACAATTAGAAGAAGCGTCGATAACGTTGAATATAAACATAAGAAACAGACGGGCGGCCGCGGTCAGTTCGGTCACGTCGTTATTAAAATTGAACCACAGCCCCGCGGACAGGGATTCGAATTCGTTGACGCTATAGTCGGCGGTGTCGTCCCGAACAGGTTCATTCCTGCCGTCGAAAAGGGCGTAATCGAAACGATGCAGTCCGGCGTTATGATTGGATGCAAGGTAATTGACGTGAAAGTCACGCTCCATTTCGGCTCTTACCATACCGTTGACTCGGACGAACTTTCATTCAAACTCGCGGCGTCACAGGCGTTCAGGAAAGGCTTCAAGGAAGCCAGTCCCGTTATCCTCGAACCGATTTATGAAGTCGAAATATTCTTCCCCGAAGAATTTATGGGCGCCGTATCTGGCGACGTGTCATCGAGACGCGGAAAAATTCTCGGTATGGAATCCGAAGGAAGACTTCAGGTGATTAAATGCAATATCCCGTTGTCCGAAATGAGCGGCTACTCTTCTAAACTCCGCTCGTTCACGCAGGGTCGCGGTACTTATACGCGCAAATTCTCGCACTATGAGGACGTGCCTAAAGAAGTCGAAACGAAAATTATCGCTGACTACGAAAAGAAAAAAGCCGAAGAACAAAAGTAATCTAAATAACGATATATATTTGGAATTGAAAATGCTTTGCAGTTTTAAAGGGAGTTGCTTGCAACTCCCTTTTTCATTTTCATCACTGCAAGCCTTATTCCCTTAAAAATCCCTCATTCCCAATCGAAGTTTCGCCGTGGCGAACTCAGTTTCGAGAATTCCATTTTAAAAGTCTCTATTTTAAATTCAACTAATTACTAATTACTAATTACTAATTACTAATTGCTTTTAGCCCCGTAGGGACGGCATCTAATAGAAATTTGAGATTGATGATTGGCGTAAGCCCCGTAGGGGCGGCATCGAATAGAAACTTAAATTGGTTTTTTTCCCCTGTCAAAACCTGATTTCACCTCTTCCCAAATTATTGTTAATTAGCCCTTTACCGGCCTTCTCGGTCATTTATTGAATAATTTTTCCTCCCGTATATTATATTTGTATATGATTCGTTCTTTGACATTTTCGCCCTCATTCATCTCATTTTTTATTATCCGATTAATTTATATAGACTTCGGAATAACGAATTATGTAATCTCTTTTTGTAACCCCACCTTTTAAGGTGGGGTGATAGATAAGTAAAACAATAGGACTTTAGTCCTGAAAATATACACTGCGGGCTAAAGTCCATTTATCGGGGATTCTTTTTCCCCACTCTAAATAGCGTAGTTGTTATTGCTCATTATCTTTCAAAAGAGTTATTCGGAAGTCTCGCAAAATTCTCCGAATTCATTTTACTCGCCCTGTGACACTGTGCTGTCATTCGGTATAAAATCTTAAAACTCTGTTATTCCGAAATTTAAACTCATTTATGATATTGAATGACACTTTTTTGATACGATTTTCGAATTTTACACCCCCGCTTGTTGTTTTATCAGTAATTTATGAAAAATGAAGTGATACTTTTCGTGTCAAAAGTGTCATTGGTGTGATACTTTCGTGTCATTAAAATGATACTTTTTTTTTGTCTGCTTTTGTTTGTTTTTACCCGTTTTCCCGTGATTTTCTAACCTGCATCACATTAAAGCATCTGTAAAAATCTGCCAAAAATCTGTATAAATCTGTCCCATCCGCTCTTTCTGTGTCCTGATGACAAAGAAAAAAATCTGTGCAAATCTGTCCCATCCGCTCTTTCTGCGTTCCATTTATCTGAAGAAAGATCTGTGTAAATCTGTCCCATCCGCTCTTTCTGTGTCCTATCTGTCTGGAAAAAAATCGAAGGGAAATTAAAAAAGCGGGACTGCTCCCGCTCTTTCATTATGAATGATAAAAATAAGAATGCTACAATTATTTGTTGTACAACTTCCAGAGTTTTCCGATCTCTTCGTCCATCGCCGGTCCCAGTGTCGCCGGGTCGTCCGTCTTCGAAGGTACGTTCTCGAAAATCACGTATGGAACCTCGACTCCGTTTATGTTCAGATGCGTCGTCGTTCCCGCAATCACTTCGTGAAAATCAACTTCCTTGTAAAGCCTCTCAAGTTTCGAATCGGGCAGACCGTGCTCCAGTATGCTGTCCGGCTTGTCGGGATTAAAACGCTTCCTGTTCTTTCTCAGCGATTCCTCGAACGGCACGTTAACGTATAGTATCGCCGCGTTCTCGAGCAGTTCTTTCGAAAGATGCTTGAATGCCGTCCTGTATCCGCCGTGCTCCGTCCCTCTCGAAAACTCTATCAGGTGCGTGATTCCAGCCGCTTTACCCGCGAGGTCTCTCTTGCTCTTCTTATAATCAAGAGAAATTCTTTCTATTAAAAGATGCCATAAATGCTCTTCCGTGAAATATCCGTCAGGTGTCGAGTGTAAACGCGGCTTCTTGAAAACCTTCTCAAGTATGTCGTCTTCCTCAAACCAAGTCCATAACATCGGAAAGTCGTCTATCTCTACTAACTTGCCGACGTGAAACCTTTTTCGCCTTTCGTCGTCAGGCGTGTTTTTCAGGTAATTTATTATCTCCGATTTTCCCGATGCGGGCCTGCCTAACAAAATGATTTTTTCAAACAATTCTTTCATAGTGTGAATAATTTATGCAAACTGAAAATTAGCGAAAAAAAAGGATTTTTTATAGGATTAATTTGCTCAAAAAATTGTTATAATCAATGCCGTATGCTGTGCGCGGCAGTACAAAAAAATATTTCTGAAAGGAATAATAAATAATTGAATATTGATGAGTTAAAACCCGAACAAAGAGCGAGAATCTCTGAGTTCGGCGTGAATACTTGGTACGTTCTCGAAATGCTCGATGAATACGAAAAAGCGCCCGGGAGCGTTAGCGATTACTGGAAGGATTTTTTCAGGTCGATTGAAATTAAAACGGATAAAAAGAAAACTGATAACGGTAGGGGACATTCGACTAAAGAAATTAAGTTTCCCTTGCCTTCTAATGATGATGATACAATACCGATTCGGGGCGCGGGCGTTAAGATTGTCGAAAATATGGACAGCAGCCTCTCTATACCTGTCGCCGCTTCTCTCAGAACTGTGCCCGTGAAAGTCCTCGAGGAGAACAGGAATTTTATAAATGATTATTTCAGGAAAAAACGCCTCGGGAAAATTTCATTCACTCACATTATCGGCTGGGCTATCGTAAAGTCGCTGAAAACTATGCCCGTAATGAATAACGCTTATTCCGTTATTGACGGAGAACCCGTTATGATTAAAAGACACGACGTTAACATAGGACTTGCGATTGATATCGTGAAGAAAGACGGCTCCCGCTCTCTTATTGTTCCGAATATCAAGAAAGCGAATGAAATGAACTTCAGGCAGTTCTTCGATGCGTATAACGCGATTATTGCGAAAGCCCGTGCGAATAAAATTGAAGTCAGCGATTTTCTCGGAACCACTATCTCTTTGACTAATCCGGGCACTATCGGAACTTCATCGTCAAATCCGAGACTTATGCTCGGGCAGGGTTGCATCGTCGCTACCGGCAGTATAGGCTACCCTCCGGGCTTCGAAGCGTCTAACAGGAATGTCGTTTCGTCACTCGGTATCAGCAGGGTGATGAATATTACAAGCACTTATGACCACAGAATCATTCAGGGCGCTGAGTCGGGACTTTTTCTGAAGAAAATCCACGAACTGCTCGCGGGCGAAGATAATTTCTATGACGAAATATTCGATGACCTCGGACTGCTCGTGAAACCCGTTAAATGGAATCCCGATAACGAAACAGAAGAGTTTGACTCTTCACTTAATATTAAGGAAGTCGAGAAATATGCGCGCGTTATTCAGATGATGAATATGTTCCGCGTCAGAGGACACCTCCTCGCGAACCTTGACCCGCTGCATCCTAAGGCAATGTACCACCCCGAACTCGACCCGGTCAACTACGGATTTACTGTCTGGGACTATGACAGGAAATTTTTCTGCGACGGGCTCGGAGGCTATAAGGTAGCGACTCTGAGAAATATACTCGATATGCTCCATCAGACATATTGCGAAAATATCGGCGTCGAATACAGGCACATTCAGGACCCGGAAGAAAAACTCTGGCTTCAGAATAATATGGAGTCCGTGAGGAATAAACCCGAATGGAATAATAGGTTCAAAAAGAATACGCTCTATAAACTCATTCAGGCGGAGACTTTTGAGAAATTTATCGATAAGAAATATCTCGGGCATAAAAGATTTTCTCTCGAAGGCTCCGAAACTCTCATTCCCGTTCTTGACTTCATAATCAACGACGCGGGGAATGACAGCGTTCAGGAGATTGTTCTCGGAATGGCGCACCGCGGTAGGCTCAACGTCCTCGCAAATATTATCGGAAAACCGCTCGAATCGATTTTCTCCGAATTCGAAGATATCGTTGACCTGAAATCAACTCAGGGCTCGGGCGACGTGAAATATCATCTCGGCGCCGCGGGTATGTACAAAACAATGAATGATACCGAAATTAATGTTTCAGTAGTGTCGAACCCGTCGCACCTTGAATTTGTAAACCCCGTCGTTGAAGGTATCGTTAGGGCGAAACAGACAAGAATTAATGACGAAACGAAATCGAAAATTATTCCCGTACTAATTCACGGTGACGCCGCTTTCGCTGGTGAAGGTATTGTCGCTGAAACCCTCAACCTCTCTCAACTCAGCGGTTACAGCACGGGCGGTACTATTCACCTTATCGTGAATAATCAAATCGGCTTTACTACTCCTCCCGTTGACGCGCGCTCGACTGTCTATGCGTCCGACGTCGCGAAAATGATTCAGGCGCCGATTTTCCACGTGAATGGCGATGACCCCGAATCCTGTATCTGGGCTGCGAAACTCGCGTACGAGTTCAGAATGAAATTTAATAAGGACGTCGTGATTGATATTTTCTCCTACAGACGTCTCGGGCATAATGAAACTGACGAACCCGCGTTCACTCAACCCGTTATGTATTCACTGATTAAAAAGCATCCGTCAGTTAAAGAGATTTATGAAAATATGCTTCTATCCGACAGGGTCGTCACACCTGATGAATTAAAAACAATGGAGAAGGATATTATTGAGAATATGGATGCGAACTATTCCAGAGTGAAAAAACTCGATAGGAACGGTAACGTAAACTTTAACGATATATCGCTTACTTATTCTGAAGACGAAATCCGGAAATACCGCGATAACTCTTCTTCGTCTATTACTCCTGAGATTATTGAAAAAATAATCAAAGGCGTGACTGAATTGCCTCAGGGATTTAATCTGCATCCGAAATTGAAAAAGTTCATTGAAAACAGGAGTGATTTCCTGCGCAATGACTCTGGCGCGGACTGGTCTGTCGCTGAAACTCTCGCATTCGGCTCGCTGCTGTTGGATGGAATACCTGTTCGCCTTAGCGGTCAGGACGTATCCAGAGGCACTTTCTCTCACAGGCACGCCGTGCTGACGGATTTTACAAATGAAAAAGAAATTATTCCGCTTAATAATCTTGATACTCAGGCGAAAATTGAAACCGTCGATAGCCTCCTTTCGGAAGCCGCTGTCCTCGGTTTTGAATATGGATACACTACCTCGGACCCCGTGACTCTCGTTCTGTGGGAAGCACAGTTCGGCGATTTCGCGAATGCCGCGCAGGTAATTATCGATAACTTTATAGTGAGTTCTTACACGAAGTGGAAATTGCCCAATCACATCGTCCTGCTCCTTCCGCATGGATTCGAAGGTCAGGGCTCTGAACACTCGAGCGCGAGACTCGAAAGATTTCTCACCCTTTGCGCCGGGGATAATATGTTCGTCTGTAACCCGACGACCCCGTCGCAGTATTTTCACCTCCTGCGAAGACAGGCGAAATCTTCGTCAAGAAAACCTATGATAGTTATGTCGCCGAAAAGCCTGCTCCGCCATGCTGAAGTAAAATCATATATTATTGATTTTACAAATGGTAAATTTGAAGAAGTCCTTGATGATAATCCGGCGGATATTAAAAACGTGAAGAAGATTATACTCACGAGCGGAAAAATTTATTACGAACTCATAAAACACAGAAAAGAAAACGGTATTAAGGGTACCGCGATATTAAGGCTTGAACAGTATTATCCGTTCCCGGCGGAAAGTTTGAAGAGTATCCTCGGTAAATATAATAACGCGGGCGCAATCAGATGGGTCCAGGAAGAACCCGAAAATATGGGCGCCCTGAATTTCATCAGGTCAAGAATTACGGAGGATATAACAGGCGGAAAAATTTTGTCATTTGTCTCTCGGAAAGAAAGCGCCAGCCCCGCTCCGGGCTCATATAAAGTTTTCGCCGATACACAAAAACAGTTAATTCATAAATCATTTGAATAATATATGAAGATTCTTATTCTCTTACTTTCGGTTTTGTTCGCGGCGGAAATTGTTACCGCCCAGACAATTGAATATCCGAAAGCAAGAAAGACAGACCACACGGACGAATATTTCGGTACGGTCGTCGCCGACCCTTACAGGTGGATGGAAGATTTGAACAGCGCCGAACTTAAAGATTGGATTCAAAAGGAAAATGAAATTACATTCTCTTACCTCGATAAAATTCCTTTCAGGGATAAAATCAGGCAGAGACTCACTGAAATTTGGAATTATCCGAAATACTCCGCTCCGTTTAAAGTAGGGGAGTATTATTTCTTCTATATGAATAACGGACTACAGAATCAGAGCGCGCTCTATTGCCGTAAAGGCATTGACGGCGTTCCTGAATTGTTCCTCGACCCGAACACTTTTTCCGATAACGGCACCGTTGCTCTCTCGACTGTCTCGGGCTCCTATGACGGTAAATACCTTGTGTATGGAGTTTCGAAAGCAGGCTCCGATTGGAACGAATTCTTCGTTATGGATATCGCCTCTAAGACTAAACTCGATGACCATCTCAAGTGGATTAAATTCTCAGGCGTATCCTGGCACGATGACGGTTTCTATTATAACAGGTATGACGCGCCTGAAAAAGGTATGGAACTCTCGGCGAAAAATCAGTCGCCGAAAATTTATTATCATAAAATAGGCACCGGCCAGAGCAGCGATGTCCTGTTCTATGAGGATAAAGAAAATCCCGATATGTCATTCGGCGTCTGGGTCACGCGCGATGGAAAATATATGTACCTTTCAAAAAGCAGGAAAGGATTCAACGGCAACGAACTATACTTCAAGGACCTTAGAAAGATGTCAAGAAACTTCACGCCTATAGCCGTTGGATTTGACATAGATTACGGAGTCGTTGGAAATGAAGGAGATTATATTTATCTGAATACGAATAAAGCCGCGCCAAAAAATAAAATTGTCAGGTACGATGTTAGCAGCGGAGAAATATCGGACCTTATCCCCGAGAGCCAATATGTACTGGCAAACGCTTCGATTTCACAGTCGAAAATCCTTGTGCAGTATATGAAGGATGTTACCGATAGAATTTATACATATGACCTCAATGGCAATTTGCTCAAAGAGCACGAATTGCCTTCGCTCGGTAGCGTGTCGGGTTTCAGTGCTGACAGTGACGAGAGCGAAATTTACTTTACGTTTACGTCGTTTCTTTATCCTGCGACTGTTATGAGATTCGATATCGTTAACGGAGAAACGTCGGTTTATAAAAAATCCGAAATCAGATTTGATTCGGATAAATATGAAACGAAACAGATTTTTTACGAAAGCAAGGACGGAACAAGGATACCGATGTTCATCGTGCATAAAAAAGGTCTCGTTCTCGACGGGAACAATCCAACCCTTCTGTATGGATACGGCGGTTTCAATGCAAGTATGAAACCGTCTTTCAATGCTTCCAACATAATACTCCTCGAGAACGGGGGAGTGTACGCTCTGGCAAATATTCGGGGAGGTGGAGAATACGGCGAAGAATGGCATCAGGCGGGAACGAAACTTAATAAGCAGAATGTGTTCGACGATTTCATCGCCGCTGCCGAATATCTGATTAACAATAAATATACTTCCCCTGAAAAACTCGCCGTGGAAGGCGGCTCTAACGGAGGGCTCCTCGTAGGCGCGGTTATTAATCAGCGTCCCGAACTGTTCCGCGTTGCGTTTCCCGCTGTCGGTGTTATGGATATGCTTAGATTCCAGAAGTTCACGATTGGCTGGGGATGGACGACTGATTACGGTTCAAGCGACGATAAAGAGGGATTTGAAAATCTGATAAAGTATTCACCGTACCATAATCTTAAGGAAGGTCTGAATTATCCCGCAACTCTTATTACGACATCCGACCACGACGACAGGGTCGTTCCTTCGCATTCATTTAAGTATGCGGCGCGCCTTCAGGAATTGTATAAAGGAAACAATCCCGTGATCATAAGAGTTGAGACTAACGCGGGACACGGTTCGGGAAGACCTACACGTATGATTATCGAACAGCAGACAGACAAGTGGTCGTTTATGTTCTATAATATGGGCGTTACTCCTTATTGATTTCAGATTATGCCTTCCCGGGCTTAGGCTCGGGATGGTGTTAATCTTTTGTATATCTTCGCTATCACTTCGGCGCAGACTGTAATATTGTCCGAAGATATTTCTGCTATCGGCTCTTTCGGCTTTTTTTTGTACCGTGAATCATAATAGTTAAGCATAATTTCCGTAAATGTCCGCGGATCGCCGCGCTTCAATGCCGTTAAGGCTTCTTCGTACTTTCTGCCGCTGATTTCTTGCTTGAAGAATCTCTCCTTCTTCCTGAATATTTCTTCCATCAGCTCAAGACCCCTGTTGTCGTCGTCAAAGTAATCCTTCACTATTCTGTTTACCCTGTTCTCAAATGAAGATTGAATCTTAATCGTCTTTGCGGTCTCTAACATTGAATACAGTGTCGCGGGAATAAAGAAATCTCCGACCTTCTTAGACTCGCTTTCAGAAAAGTACAGCGTTGCCTCGGAATGAAATTTCCGGTTGTATAATATTTCTCCGTATATGTTATTCTCGAACGCCGTCTGGTTGTGAACGGGAGTGTAGTTGCGAATTTTGTATGGTATGTATCCGAACAATGAGGAAAAATGCCTCGCCGATTTCTCAAAATCTATGACCGGAAACCTCTCCGATAGTTTCCGTATGATTTCTGTCTTACCGCATCCGGTCAGTCCGGATATTTCCAGCAGGGAATATGGAAACGAATTTAAGGAAAAATATTTAACTGCGTTATTTCTATATGATTTAATGCCGTTTTTTAAAACTACAACGTCGTACCCTTCGTCAATTATCATCTTCGATAGATATTTGCTCCTGCCTCCTCCCCGCCAGCAATGCGCGATTATTCTCTTCCCCTTCGCATCGTTCTCTTTTAGAAATTGTCCAAGATGTCCTGTCTTTGGTTCGGCGTATTCAATCGCGAGTTTGAGAGCGGCTTTCTCCGAGTACTTTTTATATACCAACCCTACGTTGTGCCTCTCTTCATTGGCCATAACCGGAAAATTTACCGCTCCCGGTATGTGCGTCTCCTCGAACTCTTTCGGTGAGCGGGCGTCAATGATTAGTATGTCCTTATTGAAAATTAACTTTTCGAGGTCGTCTATTTCAATGAATCTCAGATTGTAATCCCTTAATATTTCATTAAGTGTGGGAATGCTGTCGGCGTCGTACTTCCTTACGTATTCGAACAATTCTTTCTGCGATTCGAAATGCATCAGTAAATTATATTTAAAGTGCCGGGGATGTATTCTTTCTTGCTCTCGGATACAAAACCAACTATAGTCGAAATCTCATCGCCCCTCTCAATTAACTCGGTTAACAGCGCGGCTGAGTTTTTCTCGGGTATTGATATCAGAAGTCCGCCGGATGTCTGAGGGTCGAAAATTAAATGTTCCTTGTCCGCGTCAATAATACCAGTATTTTTCACATACTCCTGCGTATATATTCTGTTCGATTTATCACCGCGCGTCAGGAATTTTTCTTTTATTGCCTGCATCGCCCCTTCAAGAACAGGTAATCTGTCTGCGTAAAAATTAAATACGCAACCCGACGCTTTCGCCATCTGCATCGAATGCCCCGCGAGCCCGAATCCCGTTACATCCGTGCACGCGCTCGCTCCGTGCCTGACCATTGCCTCCGAAGCATCCTTGTTCAGCCTCGACATCGATTTTATCAATCCGTCCAGATGTTTCTTCTCGGGTTTCGAGTACTTCACCGTATTGTTGAGGATACCCGTTCCAAGTGCTTTCGTTAGTATCAGCACGTCGCCCGGTCTTGCCGAATTGTTTTCCTTGATGTCCTTGGGATTTATAAACCCCGTTACCGCTAACCCGTATAGAATGCTCGGTATATCGACTGAATGTCCGCCGATTATCGAGCATTTTGCCTCTTCGGCTTTGGATGCTCCGCCCGCTAAAATCTCCTTCAGTATCCCTATGTCCTCGTTCTGCGGAAATGCCGTTATGTTAAGAGCGTTTACAGGCTTGCCTCCCATCGCGTATATGTCGCTTAGAGAATTCGCTGCCGCTATCTGTCCGAATGTAAACGGATTGTCAACTACGGGCGTGAAAAAATCCGTCGTGTGTATCAACGCCAGTTCATCGCTGACTTTATACACTCCCGCGTCATCCGAACCCGAAAAACCTACCATTACATTCTCGTCACGGTACCAGTTGATGTCTTTCAACGCGTCCGATAATATGTACGGAAAAATCTTAGCCGCGCATCCGGCTGACTTTACCATCTGTGTTAGTCTTACTTCCTGCTTGCTCATGAAAAACGGGATTTATTATTGTATGGGAATTGCGAATGTGACTTTTGTTCCTTCGTCTTTCTTGCTGTCAATTTTTATGTAACCGTTTATTCTTTCAGCCATTTCCTTGCAGAGTATCAACCCGAGCCCTGAACCTTCTTCGTTAGCAGTTCCTATCGTCGACAAATGCTCGTCTATCTTGAATATCTTCTTCATGTTTTCTTCCGATATCCCCTCGCCCGTGTCTGATACAGATATTTCGCTGTATCCGTCTTGCGTGTTCTTCGTCTTGATTACTATCCTTCCTTCCGCTTTCGAAAATTTTAACGAGTTCGATATAAGATTCTGCAGTATGGATGAAATCATGTTCTGATCAGCCGATATAATCGTGTTTAACGGTACGGCGTTTATTATTGTCACTTTCTTCTCAACAGCTGCGCTTGTAAAAAGATTGATTACTCTGTACACTTCATCGTGCAAATCGAGTTTCCTCGGCTGAAACTCAAGCCTCCCCGTCTGTATTCGCGACCATTGAAGCAGATTCTCGATTAGTTTGAAGATATTTTTTGACGAATTGTAAACATATCCTATGTATTCTTCTTTCTCTTCTTCCGATAAATCCTTGTATTCTTCATATAGAACTTTTGAAAATCCCAGCAGTCCGTTGAATGGGCTTCTTAAATCGTGCGCGATTATTGAGAAGAATTTGTCTTTCGAAGCGTTAAGGTTCTGTAATTCTGCTGCGTACTCTTTCAGTATCCGCTCGCTGTTGACGCTTTCGGTAATGTCACGAGCCGTAATGATTATCACTTCTTTCCCCATGTACATTCCCTTGTTCAGAATCACTTCCTTGGGAAATATCTGCTTGTTCTTCCTCATTCCCCACCATTTAAACTTCTGCGTCTTACCCTCAAAAGCCGTCTCTACAAGTTTTATCGTTTCATTTAGGTCGTTCATCCCGGGTGCTGACAGGAACTCCGGTGTCTTCCCTTTGAACTCCTTTCTCTTGTAACCGTACATCTTAACGGCGCCTTCATTCACATCGATGAATTTCATCTCCCTGTCAAGCAGATAGATTGCTTCTGTTACTGTGTCAAACAAATCCTTGTACGTAATCTCAATATCCAGCAGCTGTTTCTCTTTCTTCTTCCTGTCCGTAATGTCTCTTGAGGAACCAAGAATGTGCGTGACCTTGCCGCTCCTGCTTATTATCGGAAGATAATTTGTATCGACTATAATCGGGTCCTTCGGGTATTCTGTCCAGATTTCCTCCGCTCTGTACGGCTTCTTTGTCTTTATGATTTTTTTGTATATCAGATTCACTTTTTTAAACGTATTCTCGGGCAATACTTTATCAAGCGATTTTCCAATAATCTGGTTCGGCTTGAAATTTGAAACCTTAAGATACGACCTGTTAACGGTTTCGAAAATGTATTGTGAATCACTTTCTATTCTTAATAGAAATATAAGGTCCGTGACATTGTTGAAAATTGTCTCGAAGTCGAGTAGACCGTGTTCGGGTTTTCTCTTTATCAGTGACATAAAAAAGAAGTAAATAGGGGAAACAAAACCATAACGTTATTTTTTTGAAATATAAGGATTTATAATAATATTTTAAACGTTATATTATTGTCGTAACTCGACATCGAAATAAGTGATATTATAATAACTTATTCGATTTTTTTTATTAAAATTATAAAATATATTTGAATAAATCATTANTGAGCAAAACAGATATTAATTTTGAAAATCCGGAATTGAAAGAATCAAGACAGGGCTTCGCCGACGCGCTGCTGGAGCTTGGAAAAGAAAATCCCAACGTAGTCGTTCTTGGCGGCGATGTGTCGGGTTCGGTGAAGACTAATATTTTCAGGGATGCGTATCCGGATAGGTTTTTCTCTGTCGGTATTGCCGAACAGGATATGATGGGAACCGCGGCCGGATTGGCGGTTGCAGGCAAGATTCCTTTCGCTTCGACTTACGGGGAATTCGCTACTGGCAGACCATTCGACCAGATTCGCCAGTCGATAGCGTACAGCGAAATGAACGTTAAGATATGCGCTTCCCATTGCGGTATCTCTGTCGGCCCTGACGGTGCTACTCACCAGTCTCTCGAAGACGTAGCGCTGATGAGAATTCTTCCGCATATGAATGTGGTCACGCCTTGCGACTATAACCAGACCTATAAAGCGGTTAAGAAATGCGTCGGGATTAACGCGCCTTTCTACATAAGATTTTACCGCGATAAAACGCCGAATTTTACTGATATTAATGCCGATTTTGAATTCGGTAAGGCGGATATCTTAAGGGAAGGAAAAGACGTTACACTCGTCGCTAACGGTTTGCTCGTCTGGGAAGCGTTAAAAGCAGCCGTTCAACTCGAAAAAGAAGGGATTAGCGCGAAAGTGATGAATATGCATACTGTCAAACCTATCGATAAGGACGCTCTTGTGAATGCCGCTAATGAAACTAATCTCGTGATTACCTGTGAAGACCATCAGGTTCACGGAGGGCTCTATGGAGCCGTGTCCGAAGTGCTTTCAAGACTGCGGCCGACTCAGATGGACTATGTTGCCGTTGAAGATACTTTCGGTGAAAGCGGAACAATGGAGGAACTAATGCGTAAATATAAAATAAATCACGAAGAAATTATTCGTAAAGTCAAAAAACATTTAAAGAAATAAAACTATGTCAACTTTAAGTCTGAATGCATCGTCTTCAAAAGCAAAAATCATGATTGCTTCCGTCGCGGCTCTCCTCCTTCTTACGGGAGTTGTAATCGGCGGAGTCATTTTTTCTAAGTTCTTCTTCAAAAACTCTCCAAATGTCAATACTGCTTCATTCGATAAGACTGAAAAGAATGAACAGGTTAGCCAGGACAGGCAGACAGCCGTAACCAGGGCTATCGGAAAAGTGTCTCCCGCAATTGTGGGTATTAATGTTGAAGAAGTTAGGGAAGTTAGGGACCCGTTCATGAACGACCCGTTTTTCAGGCAGTTTTTCGGTGATGTGGGACCCCAAAGACAAACAGTCAGGGGATTGGGCTCAGGTTATATCATCTCGGAGGACGGATATATACTGACAAATGACCACGTAGCTGGAAACGCGACTAAGATTTCGGTTACGCTTACTACCGGCGAGACCGTTGAAGCGAAACTTATCGGTTCTGACGCCGTTACCGACGTTGCTCTTCTCAAGATCAACAAAAGCGGACTTCCGTACGTCACGCTCGGAAATTCCGACAATAACATTATCGGCGAATGGGTAATCGCCCTCGGAAATCCTTTCGGACTCTTCGAGATTAACGATAAACCTACAGTCACCGTGGGCGTTATAAGCGCCCTGAATATGAAAGTACAGGCGGAAGGCAACCGCTCGTATAAAGATATGATACAGACTGACGCTTCGATTAATTCAGGGAATTCAGGCGGGCCGCTTATAAATGTCGACGGGGAAGTTATCGGAATGAACACGATTATATATACGGGAAGCCAGTTCAGCCAGGGAAGCATCGGAGTCGGTTTCGCGATTTCAATTAACCGTGTGAAAAAAATTCTTGAAGAACTTAAATCCGGCGGAAAGATTGAAAGAAATTTCAACGTCGGATTCAGGATTCAGGGGATTGACGACCAGATCGCAAAGTACCTTGGACTGAAGAATAAGGACGGTGTTGTCGTTACTCAGGTCCAGAAAAACGGTATCGCGGATAACGCGGGATTGAAGCCCGAAGACGTTATAATTTCGGTAAACGGAATGAAAGTAAGAAGCGAACAGGATCTTGTCCTCGAGGTGAACGATATGAGAGTAGGGGAAATTCTTAAACTCAAAATCGTACGCGGAGGAGACGAGAAAAACATCGATATAAAACTGACTGCTAATTAGCAGGAAATAATCATTTTAGAAAATCACGCCGGCTTTCAGATTCGTCTGAAATGTCGTGTTTGCTATTGAATATAAGTTTGCCTGAGGCTCAAAGAATATTCCAATCCTTTTTTTCAGTCTTATTTTCAAAGAAAGTGACATTCCTATCGATAACGTGAATTGCGAAAAAGCCCTTGTGTAATACTCGTTGGTGTATGAGTAACTGCCCGTCATGGTTTCGTAAAACGTAGATTCGTCCTTGAACATTATTCCGATTCCCGCGTTCAGTGAAATGTCAACTATTATCCTGTCCTGCGGATTGAAATTCCCGGCGCAAATCCCGCCTCTGAACGTAATCTCGTTTATATTTCCGCCTTTCTGATACGAAGTGTATGTTGAGTTTTCGGGCGTATATTTGTTATCCCCGTTCGGTATGTGAGAGAAATCAATCTCTCCTTTGAATCCCATAATCCTTTTTGAAGGTATAATTACGCCTGCGCATATTGTGAATCCCTTTTGATAATCTCCTGATGATTTTGTGGGGTGATTGGCGTTGAAATGGATATCGTCCGAAGGAAATACAATGCCTCCTCCGATGCTCCATACAGGTTTCGAAATTGATGATGATTCGTCATTCAAGGATTCTATCTTCTTCGGGTAATATTCTGATATTACTATGATATCATCTTTGTTCACTGATATTACGCCTTCATCCGTTTTGACTGTTATTTCGCGCGTACTGTTACCAATGACTTTCCCGTGAATGATTTCGTCATCAAACATCAGGATGTAATAATCCTTGTTCATTGTTACCGTGAACAACCTTAATCTGAATGTTGCTGCTGAGTCCGTCTGCGCCCGAAGACTCGTATGAAATAGAGTCGCTAATACAACTAAGGCTAAAACTATGATATATTTCAAAGTATTAAGTTTTGATTATAAAATTATCCCCGCTTTTATCGCGTAGTAATTTGGGCCTCCGTTCAGAATGAAGTAATTCAACTGAGGTTCGATGAATATTCCGACCTTTGGTGATGCTTTAAAACTCAGATTAAAACCGAAAGTGCCGGAAAGCAGTATCCCTGTTTCCGAACGATCAGTATAGCTATAAGTGACCTGTATCCCGTTGTATAAGTAGGAGTATTCAATGTTACGCTCGCTTCTGAACCAAATCCCGATACCTATTCCGCCCAGGAAATGATAACCGATGTCACTCGGGTATAATTCGCCAAGTATAAAACTCGTTCTTGCCGAGATACAGTTTATATGACCGCCTTTATCTGTATCATTTTCGGCAATATGATCGAACCGGTTCATATGATGAAAATCAATTTCACTTCGGAACCCTGTGTACTTGCCGAGAATATAAGTATATCCTGCCATAACGTCGAATCCCTTCGCGTACTTATCCGAGTAATTGTATCCTTCATCCATCGGGAATGAAATCCCAACTCCGAATACAGTGCTTTGCTTCCTGACTCCTTTATCTAAATGCTCACTTTTGCTCCAGTTTTTGGATATCGATTTTCGTATGGAAGCAATTGAACTGAATTCAATGACCTCCGTCTCATCCCCGAATGTAATTAGTATGCTGCTCGTGTCGACTGAAATAATTTTGCCTATAACCTCTCCGCCTTCATTATCTATTATACTGTAGTATTTGCCGAGCGTAATCGTGTCATTTTTGATTATACGAATCGATGAAGTATCATTCTGAGCGTTTCCGGATTGGAATAATAATGAAGTAAAAAGAATTATGAAAACCGCTGAAATTCTGGTGTTTTGTGCCATAAAATTTTAAAGTATTATTCCTGCTTTCAGGCTTAAGAAATTTGGCACATCGTCTCCTGCCCAGAAATTTATCTGCGGCTCGATGAATGCTCTTATCTTTGGGCTTATGTCGAAATTAACGCTTGCTCCGATAAATCCGAGAATCAGAAATAATGCTTCCCCTGAAGATTTGTTATCGTAGGTCGTTGTATCTCCGTTATAATAGTTTATGAAATGCGAGTTGATTTCCCCCCGCTTGTTGAATCCGGCACCGGCTCCGATAGAGAAAAAATAATTCGCTTCTTCTTTGATAAAATTACCGAATAGAAAATTGAATCTGAATGTAAGCGCATTCACCGAGCCTCCGGTCGTTATGCTCGTGTAGTATGGGGCTTTTTCTGTATCATCTTTCCTCGGGTGATGAACAAAATCAAAGTCGCCCCGCATACCGAAATTCCTGTTGAATACAACCTGAAAACCTGCCATTAAATTGAATCCCGCGTTAAATTCATGATGCGAATTTTCAGTCTTATATGGGAGAGTAATTCCTGCGCCTAAAAATGTATGATGTCTTGCCTTTACCCCTTTTTCAAGTTCTGGTTTGGAATAATCAGTTGTCGTATATTCACTTATCCGAATTACTTCGCTGAAATCAATTTCAGTGATTTCACCGTCCATTAACATCAGAAAACTCGATTTATTTACCCCGACCAGTTTACCTATGTCTTCAGACTTATCAGACAATTGAATACTGTAGAATTTTCCGATGTATACTGTATCGGAAAAGATAATGTATCTTTTTGATGTATCCTGCTGTGCGCTAAGTCCTGTGTACGTGAACGCGCAGAATGCGATGAAGAAAAAATAAAATCCTTTGTATTGACCCATCTTGTTAGTGAAATAAATTATTGTATTCAACTGAAAATTTCTTGTATTCCTGCAAAAGCATTTTCTGAGAGAAGTTTAGCACGCTCAGCGGTTTTGCAAGAAACGACGATAGTAATTCGTTCTGCGGTTCTTTTGTCTTGTCGAGTACAATCTCATACCAGCCGGTTGATTTGAAAAATACTGCAAATTCTTTCGAATTATAATCCGCAGGTACTTGAAAACTTAAATCGCAACGGCTTCCTACTTTTTCCATGTTATAGTAATTCTTATCCGCCGCATCAAGTTTTTCCTTGATGCTCTGACCTTTATCGTCAATTGCATTCACGGCCGAAAGCGTCTGTATTTCACTGTTTTTTATTTTTTCATAATCGAAGACCATTCCGATTCTGTCGAATTTCCAGAACCCGGGCGGGGGATTTAATTCGAATTCAATGAAATCACCTGATGTCTCTGTTAGAGGAATATTAATTAAAACGTCCTCATCAATAAGCGGTCCGCCGCTTTTTATTGTTGCTCCGTGTTTATATGTCCCATTAGAATTAATGTTGATTTTGAGGTAGTACAATTCCTCGTTCAGCATTAGCGAATAAAGTTCTTTTTGGGCTTCGCTGCCAGGGTAGATTGATTCGTACCACTTGTCAATATCTCTGCCTCTTAACTGAAGGAATTTCTTGACCATATCCGACCCCCATTGAGCTGTTCCGCCGTTAACAAATAGCATCGCGTTTCCCGCATTTTCAGGTTTCTTAAATTTGAAGTGTAATTTTTGTCTTTTAGTTAAACTACTGGATGATAAATCATCTGGAAACACAGTCTGCCATTTTACTTTGTCTTTATGAATGAAATAATCCGTAACATCTTTATTATTCTCATCTGTCACGGATATCGGATCGTAAATTTTAGAAAATTGATAAAATTCATTGTCCTGTCCTAAGGAGACCTGTTTGTTCCCGTCGTGTTTTACGGAAACGATTTTCATCTCATCCAGATATTGAAATTCTTTGTTTTCATTCCTTATGAGCATTTTAAAATAACCGTCAGAAGGCGCGAGATAATCGAGTCTTGAGTAATCTGTACGGGAAAGCCCGCTGCAAACTGCTCCGCCAAGCGGCTCAGCATCATAAATATATTTTTCTCCATCGTAGGAATATACATAAGGGCAGGATTGATGATCGGAATTTGCGAAACTTACAAAGGCGACAATAAGGAAAATCAAGGCAGATACGGCTATGACTCCGAGACCTAGCAGAATGGTTTTACCCGCATCGATTTCAGTGCGCGTTACGTAAACCTCCTGTACATTGGAAAGCGGTATTATTCTTTCATTCGGAATAAGTCTCTTGATTTCCTTCCCGTTTTCCGATGATTTTACCGTATCGAAATTAGTGATGAAAACGAGCACGTTCGTTGTATCCTTATACGTTTTATAATAATATACGATATTGTTCGTAACGTCGATGAACCTGCCGTCTTTCAGTATTATTTGCGATGCCTGAACTCGGGAATTGTTAAAAAGTTCGATGTATTCCGGTGATTCTCGGCTGACTTTTGTGTTCTCGCAACCCGATATGGACAACAGGAATCCGAAAAACAGTATATAGGTTATAAAAGAAAAGAAGAGCGAATTTTTTTCGCGTTGCAGTTTACTGAACAGCATTTATCCCCCTGAACTTTGATTAACAATGAATTAACAAATATAAATAAATAAAGATTTGTTAACTATATAAAAAGTAACTCGAAAACCTTGCTGAAACGTTCAGTTTTTCCCTTACTAAAATAAATCCGTTAGTTAATCTTTTTATCGAAAATTCTGTATGTTTTATATTGGTCGGAGCCTAAATTCACGGCTGTCTGCACCATAGGGGTATTATCTTCAAGTATCCAGGATATTTCCGCTTTTGTATATCCTTTTGTCAATGCTGTCCTAATAGTATTCTGAATGAAAACTGCTTCAATGCCTTTGCGCTGGTATTCGGGAATCACTCCCATCATTATCACTCGGATACCGTTAATCTTTTTCTTCCCTGTAAGCAGTTTAAAAATACCGAACGGAAACAATCTTCCGTTCATTTTCTTGAAAACCTGATTATAGTCGGGCATAGAAAGAGAAAATCCGACGGGTTTGTTGTCAACTTCGGCAAAATATACTATATCTTCATCCACAAGCGGTTTCAATGACGAGGCTACATGCTTGAATTCTTCGGCAGTCATCTGTACAGAACCCCAGTTATCAATCCAAGCGGAATTGTAAACCTCCATTACTTTCAATAGTTCGTTTTCAAGGTCCTTTAAAACTACATTTCTAATTTTTATATGTTCCCTTTTCTTGACGAGTTCACTTACCCGTTCAAGTTTATCCATAGCCTTGGTATTGGTGTTACACATATCCTGGTCGATGTAATACGCATAAAGGTCTTTTACTTTCTCAAAACCGTAATTCGCAAAAAGACCTAAATAATATTCAGGGTTGTACGTCATAAGAAGCACTGGCGGTTTATCATATGCATTCGTAAGCATTCCGAGCTCGTCGTTAACCGAAAGGTTAATTGGGCCTCTCATTGTGTCCATTCCCTGTTCTTTGAGCCAAATGCCTGCTTCGTCGAAGAGCGCGGACGATACTCCTTTAGAATTTATACAATCGAAATAACCAACAAAACCAACCTTATCTGAGTATTTTTGATTATGGTAATCGTTGACTATCGCAGCGATTCGCCCTACAGGAGTTCTTCCGTCAAGGGCGAGGAATAATTTTATTCTCGCGTGTGAATAGAAAGGATTTTTTGAAGTATCCAGGTTTTTCCTGACGTCATATATCAAGGGCGGTACCCAGTTTGGATAGTCCCTGTAAATGCTCCACGGGAATTTTATAAAACGCATTTTGTCGACTTCGTTTTCGACTCTGATGATTCTGATATCGCCCATGTTATATTATTATAGATTATTCAATATTTCCTCGACGTGCCCAGGTACTTTTACCTTGTTCCAGATTTTTTCGATGGCGCCATTTTCATTGATGAGAAATGTTGTTCTTTCAATACCCATGTATTTTTTCCCGTACATGCTCTTTTCCTTCCATACGCCGTAATCATTCAGCATCTTAGCTGTTTCGTCGGAGAGAAGAATAAACGGTAGTTCGAATTTATCTTTAAATTTCCTGTGTGATGCAACACTGTCCTTGCTAACTCCTATTACAAGCGCATTTTTTCTTTTAAACGCTTTTATGCTGTCTCTGAAATCGCATGCTTCTTTCGTGCATCCCGATGTATTGTCTTTAGGGTAGAAATATACTATTACCTTCATGCCTCTTAACTCTTTCAATGAAAGCGTTTCTCCGCTGTCTGATTCGAGTTTGAAATCCGGCGCCTTATCTCCTACTTTCAGCATATGAAAAATTATATTTGAAATTTTAAATATTTTTTTACTGAAAAATAACTGCCTGCAATGCCGAGTAAAATGCCTATAATGACAATATATACAATTAAATCCGTACCGAGGAGTTCTATCTTGAAATCACTGCTCTCGAATTTTGAGGTGAAATAACTGAAGAACAAGAAAAGTGCGGCTAATGATGCAAGGCTCCCGAGCAGTCCCTGTATAAAACCTTCAATTAAAAAAGGTATCATTATAAAACTTTTAGTGCCGCCGAGTAGTTTAAATGTCTCGATAATACGGCTTCTCGAATTTATTATAAGTCTGATTGTATTTGAAACAAGAAATATTGACGAGATTGTTATTATTATCATTATTACAAGGTTTATGAGCAGGAATCCGGACGCTTTTGTTTCTATCAATTCAAGATTCTTCGCAGGGAATTGTACGTCTGATACCTGAGGGATAGCCGACAGTTGCATCTTAATCTTATTTATCCTTTCGAGTGTCTTGTATTCATCGTAAAGGTTTATCTTTAAAGAGGCGGGCAGGGGATTATAGTCATAAATCTCAAGCATACCTTTCCCAAATTCTGCTTCGAAAATTTTCGCGGCTTCCTCCTTAGATATGTAGTTGATGCTCTTGACTCCGCCTATCGCCCGGATCTTGTCCTTGAGCGCATTCAATTCTTCTGTTTTTATACCGTCATTAAGAAACGCCTCTATTTCAACCTTATCTCTTAAATTCTTAACAAGTTTGTTCGAATTAATCGTAAAGAGGAAGTAAACTGCCATCAGCACGAGTGAAAGCATTATAGTAATAATTGACGCTATCGTGGAAAGCTTTGCCGACGAGAATCCTCTCAGTGCTTCTTTAAATAGATATACAATCTTCAAAATCTGCCCTTAATATTATTTGCAAATATAAATAATATTGTAATTAAGAGTTGTACCAAAAATTTTATTTATAGTATATCGTATTATTTGTTGCTGGCATAAGCCGGATAACGGTGTATTAATTAATATTCAATAATAAAAATATGGATACAAATCATCAAGCGATTTTAGTTTACAAATCCTTAACTGTTTTTTTATGTCATAATACAAATAACTCAATAGATTTTTAAGATTAATTCCCCTAATTTCTGCATATCAAATAATATAGAATAGAAAAATTAATACTACAATAATTATGCCTACAAGAAGCATAAAAAGGATATTTATCGCCTTTTTATTTTTATTTTCTACCTGCTCACTGACGTTCATCAGTATTGAAAGCCTACAAACGAGGCCCTACGACGCTCAGGATGATATCAATAACAAATACACAAATGTCGGTAACATTCAGATGACAGTGACGAATTACGGAACAATCGGTAAGGGGTATTGCGGTAGTCAGCCGTCGTGCATGTACCCTGCTGGGTCCGGAATCGAAAACCTCTGGCTCGGCGGACTCTGGGTAGGCGGGCTGAAAAACGGTCAAATACACGTTACAACGGGCGCTGTGGATGTTTCAAACGCTAATAAGGTTGAAGGATTTGAATTCACAAATGCCAGAGGTTCGATAATAACGGAGAAATCCTCGTTGATAACTTCCGCTTTTTATGATCCGACAGCCGTATCGCATCAGGATTTCATATGCGAATTCTCGGATACAAGCATTACCGGTATGATTGAACATATCCCGATGGGCATAAAAGTGTTGCTTGAATCGTATACTTATAATCTGAACTTTGCAAACTCATTCGTCATTCTTAATTACAAAATAGTAAATGTAGGTTATAACGGGGATACGTCTCCGATTGACAGCATATATGTTGGTTTATGGAAAGATTGCGTGGTTAGGAATTTAAACATTACAAACGGTTGCAATCCGGGTACATCGTTCTTTTCTAAGGGATGCACAGGTTTTGTGGACTCTATGCGAATGGAATATACTTATGATAACAACGGGGATCCCGGATTTACTGATAACTATGTAGGCGTTAAGTTATTAGGTGTTTCTCCTAAGGCAAGCTCCGAGAACCTTCGTTCAAGATTTACTATATGGAATTACAAAGGTGCCGATCCGATTTATTTCATGCCGACTACGGATCCTCAAAGGTATGACAAGTTAAAGGGGTTCCTGGCGCCTGGTGTTGCTATTGATACAAACAGGATAAATTATTTAAGATTGAATCCGTCGAACAGAGTTTCTCTTATATCCTATGGCCCTTATAAGAAAACAGACGGTTCGTCGTTTTCGCTGAGATACCAGATTGATACGCTGAATGCAGTGTTTACAGTGGTCTGCGCTAAGAAGAATGGGACTGACCCCGCCAAGTTCGATACAGAATTTCAGAGGCAAAATCTCTATAAGAACGCGGGTTGGGCGCAGAGGTCATACGATAACGGGTACAAACTTCCGTCGCCTCCCGATATTCCAATAACAAGAGCGGAAATTGACGACAAAAAGGTTACCTTATGGTGGTCCAATAACGCGGAGAATTCAATTGATCCGATTTCAGGGAAAAAAGATTTTGAAGGTTATAGAATTTTCAGGACGAATGCCGGAGCGGATCTTACATCAAGCCTTGACTTGATGACAGCGTTAAAAGTTGTCGGTGATTTTGATTCCTGCTGCAATGGTTATTTCAACAACACGGGATTTAAATTCATTAAGTACAGCGAAACCTCGCCTAAAACATTTTCGGGTGATACCAATAAATACTGGTATAGGTTTGAATTCCCGAATCAACTTAACGGATTCCAGTATATATACACTGTGACTTCTTACGATAAGGGAGACCCATCGCAGGGACTCGAGTCGTTGGAAAGCAGCGAACTCGCAAACGTGAAAAGAATTATTGTCGGCACGACAGCGAAAGACAATTCAGATGCCGAGGTGGGGGTCTATCCGAATCCTTATTATGGTAGCGCGGTATGGGACGGTACCGGAGTCTCGAAAGAGGTTCTGAGGAAAATCTATTTTTACAACCTTCCATCGAAATGCGACATATCGATATGGACGCTGTCAGGCGATCTTGTAATCAAAATGTATCACGACGCCGCAACATATTCCGGAAATGATATTAAATGGTTCAAGACATATTCGGACGGTACACAAAAATTTGCGGGAGGAGAACACGCCTGGGATTTGATAACAAAAGATAATCAGGCGGTAGCGACAGGTCTGTATTTCTTCACTGTTAAAGACGCTTCCTCAAGCGAAATTAAAAAAGGGAAATTTCTTATAGTAAAATAATAATATTTATTCTATAATTATTAAAAATATATTTTTATGAAAAAGTTAAAATATTTCGCATTAGCAGCCGTGTTCGCGTTCGCTTCTTATGTGGTAGTGGCAAACATAATGACATGGCTGAATGTAACTCTTATGCAGGTTCAGACTGTATCAAACGATTCTCTCACTGTCGGTAAGGACTGGTCTCCTATGATAGGCGATTCCGTACAGTTTACCTGCAGGGTAGTTGCGCCTCCTCAGGTCTACGTAAACGGTGCTTTTCACTCATTACTAAGAGGAACGAGCAGCTGGACCTGTTATGCTCAGGATACTTCGAACAGTGTATACGGAGGCATTGTTATTAGACAGGGATCGCGGTTCACAAATACGTTCATACAGAATATTGATACGGGGAATATCATTACCGTAAAAGGTATAGTGCAGGAATTCTGGTCGACTTCGGTGACGGGATTGGACAGAAACAAATCAGGATATCTTACGCAAATTGCTCTTGATACGTCAGGACCAATTACATTGAATTCACCGGGCGGAAGCAGACCTGCTCCGAAATTGGTTAACATAACCGATTTTGCTATCGGCGATTATCCAAACGCGGGAGGATATATTAATTATGTAGGCGGTGAGAAATACGAAGGAATGTATGTTGAGATACGAAATGTAACCGTTGGTCCCGGTTTAGTGAACAGGCAGCCTTTCAGTATTGTAGATGCTAACGGAAACAAATTATATGTAAGGGATTATTCAAACTTTTTCTCGACGTCACCTTCTCCTCCGGGAGACACATTGAGACCGTGGTCGGTACCCGCGCAGGGGACTATCGTCAATTACATTAAAGGTGTGATTATCAATTGCAACAATGAAGGTGTGTTAGGAAATCAATTGCCGTATGTGATTGTTCCGATATATCCAAACGACTTAAGTCTTGGTGGCGTTCCTCCGCAGTTGTCGAGCCCTACAAAAAATCCGGGCGTGCCGACACCCTCTGACAGCGTTCAGGTTACGGTTACTGTGCAAAGTTCTACAACGTTAACCGGAGTTAAAGTCAATTACAGAATAAACGGAGGCGCGTTCACGCAAAAATCGATGTCAAATACTGCAGGCAACATTTTTTCTACCAAAATGCCGCCAACAGCTTTGAATAATCTCGTGGAATATTATTTCAGCGCGTCTAATCAGGCGGGTCTAACAAGGCTTCTTCCCGCTGACACATCAATCTCAAAATTATTCTATGTTGTTAAAGCAAGCGATTCACTTTCGATTCAGGAAGTTCAGTACTGTGTTAACAACGGTGGACGTTCAGGTTACGAAAATGCAATCGTTCGAGGAGTTGAAGGAATTGTAACGGCAGACACGACGGATTTCAGGAATTACAGTTGCACGACTTGCCAGGGCGGAGCAGTAACAGCGCCCGCAAGGGTTATAATACAGAACGGTACGGGCCCATTCAGCGGCATTTGGATTAGCGGTCCTCCGACTGACGTTCTTCAGAAAGGCCAGAAAGTGAGAATACGAGGTACAGTAACTTACAGTTATGGCATAAATACGATTCTTACTTCTTCTCCAACCGACGTTCAGGTGTTGTCATCAAGCAATCCGCTTCCTGCGCCTGAAATTCTTACGGCATCCGTGCTAGCAAACAACAAAGCGGGCGGCGATTTGACAATAAAGAAATGGGAAAGCGTTATCGTAAGACTTAATACACCGGTTTGGATAACGTGTATCAACGCAAGCCGCGGTACTGCATGCACCACACAGGAACCGCTTATAGATACTACGTTCAGAAGAAATTTCGGCGAATTCCTTGTGATTGATAATTCAAATGTCGAAGCAAGAGTGATGCTGCCCGGAGCAAACCTTACTTACACTAATAACTGGGATGGTGTTACCTCTGGAAAAACTTTACTTACAAAATATGATTCGATATCTTATGTCCAGGGAGTCCTGTATTATGCGTATTCCAATTATAAAATTTGTCCGAGAACCAATGCGGATTTCGGTACTGTAACTCCGGTTGGTGTTAAATCGATTTCAGGAGAAGTCGCAAATTCATTTAAACTCAATCAGAATTTTCCGAATCCGTTCAACCCTGTTACGAGAATCAGTTTTACTCTGCCCGAATACTCAAAGGTAACGATAAAAGTATATGATTTGCTCGGAAGGGAAGTCAGACAATTGGTAAATGAGAATATGAATATGGGAACATTTATGATTGATTTCAACGGCTCGGATTTATCAAGCGGAGTTTATTTCGTAAGAATGACCGCAGACGGCAGAACCGGAATGAGGTTTACCGATACGAAGAAAATGCTTCTTATAAAATAATTGGAAAAATATAGATTTTTTAATTTCTTTAAGTGTCATTACTGTTAATGTGTCTTGTTGACAACTTAAGGTTATGATAAAATATCCTGTTCAGGGCCTTTGTCCCTGAACAGGATAGTTCTTACATAAGTGCGTATTGTCAAGAAATTGATTTTATTAAACAAAGCCTATGTTCGGCTAAGATTTCATCATCATGGCAAACTTTACCAACGCTATAACAAACTTTGTCATAAGGTCGAAAATAGCAATGTTTTTTTAGAAAAGTTCGATATAATATTTTTTTATAGGTTTAGTAAAGTAACAGTATTTGAAAAGTGATTTTAGAAGAAATTTCATCATATAACAAATGATTAAATATTTTACCGCTTTATTTTTATTAATTCTTGGGTTTGTCTTTATTTCATCGTGCAGCGACCCGATTACGGGGCTTAAAAATAATGCTCCTCCGAATACTTATCTTTCAGTATTTTCTATGCCGGGTGACACGATTGCTCCGGGAAAAACAGTTAAAAAGATTTCGTGGTGGGGAGACAGCCCGACGGGATTCGTAACAGGTTTCAACATATCTTTTGATTCTCTGCACTGGTCGTACACAACTCAAAATGACAGCACATTTACTTTTACGATTAGCGGTCAGGACAGTCTCTTCAGGATGTGGGTAGCAGCCGTTGATGATAAAGGCACTGTTGACCCGACTCCGGCTTCGAATCTCTACCCGGTTATAAACAGCGCTCCATCGATGGTTTTCGACCCTGCTGTTACGATGCCCGATACGATTTTCCCTGTTGCAACTCTGAAATGGATAGGAAGCGACCCGGACGGAGATAACACAATTGCGAAATACTGGTACTCGATAAACGATACCTTGAACTTCAGACCTCTCTCGGGCAGCATAAACACGATGACTTTAACAAAAGACAGCGGTCTTGTAGCGGGAAATACGTGTATTTATATGAAAGCGCAGGATAATGCGCACGCTTTCAGTAATATCGTACGAATACCCGCTGACAGCACGAAGTATTTCAGGGTGAGAAATGTCACATCTAAGATATTGCTTATTAAGGATATGCCGCTGAGTTTGTTTGGTGTTGCGGAATCTTATTTCGGTCAGGTAATGGATACTATTCATTACGACGTGTTGGACATAAGATCAAATAACGGGAATCTGATTCCGAAGATTATCAATCCGATGTTCATCGAGACCTTAAAGTTGTTTAATATAGTGATGTGGATGGCGGATCATAATGGAAGTCAAATTCCCTCAGATGATCCGAATTTAAACCTGGCGCAGAATTCTCTGCCTTATTTTATTAATACCGGCGGGAAGTTGTTCTGGTCTTCCGGATTTCCGAATGTATCGGTAATTCAAGGTTCATTATTCAACTTTGCCCCGATAGACAGCGTTAAAACAAGTTGTTTCATTCAATTGCTGAATTTCAACGATTCGGTTTATAATCTGACGGATAATACTATCCCAAAATTACGAACAAGTTACTTCATATCGGGTTCAAAGGGAATTTACATTCCGGGCGGGACAAAAACACTTTATCAATTGCTTCCAAGAGCACAATGCTATAATGATACACTTACAATTGGTATGAAGAGTTCCGCGAATAATCCAAACGTTGTTTTCATGTTGATGCCGGTGTTTTTCCTGAATGGTGACGTAGAAGCGTCAAGAACATTCATAAGGCAGACTCTAATCAGGGACTTTGGGTATGGTTCAAAATAATCCTGAAAGTGTTTTTATTTGAAATGAAAAAAAAGATTTTAATATTTAAGTGATATGAGAAAAATTTTACTGGTTTTACTGATATTATTCGCTGCCGCGCTGACGAAAGCGCAGGCTCAGAACGGCTCGCTTTATGGAGTAGTAAAGGATTCGTCGGGCGGTGTGCTCGAAGGTGTTACGCTGAAGATTAAGGGCTCGTACTTTGGCGCGGTTACAGACCTCGACGGGAAATATAACATCGAAAACATTCCCGACGGCTCATATACTCTGCAGGTATCCTACATCGGTTTTAAAACGGTTGAATATACCAACGTGACGATTAAGGAAGGCGAGAAAAAACTGATGGATATCACGCTGAAGATAACTTCGTTTACGGTTGATCAGGAAATCGTGGTAATCGGAGAAAGACCGCTTTTGGATATCGAGCAAACATCCAGTGCGCACATACTTTCGAGCGAAGAAGTTTCCAAGACTATCGTTACTGATATTAAAGACATCGTTACTCAGCAGGCTGGTATCGTCAAAGAGAATAATGAGATTTTTATTCGCGGCGGCAGGAGTTATGAGAACTCAATTCTACTTGACGGCGTCTCGGTACAGGACCCGTTGTCGGGAACCGGTATCGGACTTCAATTATCTGCTAATTCGCTCGAAGAAGTTGAAGTAATCACAGGCGGTTATAACGCGGAGTTCGGACAGGCGACTAGCGGTGTTATCAATGCCCGTACGAAGGAAGGCAAGTGGGCGATGTACAATTTCTACCTGAACTATTCAAGAGATAATATCGGCTTAAACAAGAACGAAGGCACGAGTTTCAATACCGACATTATTGAAATGAATCTTGGCGGACCGGAACCGATTACAAAATATATACTTCCTAAATTAAAGATAAACGTACCGGGCGAAATTACTTTCTTTGGCAATTTTTATATGGGATTGTCTGACGGATTTTATCTTAACAGGCTGAAACAGGAAGGCAGGTTCACCGGAATACAGAAAGCGAATCAGTTGTATTCTTCCACTTTTGGCGGTACGCGTTTCGCGCCGAGACAGGACAATAACTGGTACTGGCTCGGGAAACTGACATGGAGGTTCACACCTCAAATGAAACTTTCGTATTCTTTCAACCAATCGATTTCAATAAACCAGAATTCAACATCGCTTCAGAATAATCTCGAATACGTTGAGCCGTCTCCCGGTTATCAGTACAGTTTTCAGGACATCCTCGGCAACGCGAGCACTTATACTTCTCAATCTATGTTTCATACTCTTAGCTGGACGCATACAACTTCCGCAAGGTCGTATTATGAAGTCAAGTTAAGCCGTTTCTTCACTAACCTTCGTGTTGATGCAAACGGATTGAACTGGGACCAGTACAAAGAACCTCTTGACATAGTTAAGCCTCCTTTCCAATATTATTATATTGACTCGACACATGTTGGAATTATTCCCGGAAACGGATTTTACGACGTCGGAAATCCGTATACCTGGCACGACCACCACGTAATTGAATATTCCGCTAAACTGAGTTTTACGAATGATTTTACACCGAAGAGCAAATTGAAAGCAGGGCTTGAGGCAAGTTATCAGGAAATGCAGTTGATAGACATTTACCAGCCGTGGATAAAACCGATGGGACTGAACAACGATGTTTACAAAGTGTATCCGTCATTCGGAGCTGCATACGTGCAGCATTCTCTTCAGTTTAAGGGTATGATACTTAATTACGGACTACGATTCGATTACTGGATGCCGGGTAAATTTGTGGACGATGCTGTGAAAAATCCGGCGGTTGTTACAATACCTGACGAATTGCGGAATCAATATGAAGAAGATACCTACAATATATTCGGGAGAAGATGGAAAGGGAGACTGTCGCCAAGGCTGGGTATTTCCCATCCCATCTCTAATAATCAGACCTTGTTCTTTTCTTATGGACAGTTCTCCAAGAGACCTAACCCGCAGTTCATTTATGCAAAGTTGAACCCGCAGTCCGCTCAATCTACCTTCCAGAAATTCGGAAATCCCAATCTGAATCCTGAGACTACGGTATCTTATGAACTCGGCTTGAGAAATCAGTTTACAAATGACGATGTATTGACAATAACGGCGTATTACAAGAATATTTATGATTACGTGGCTACGAGAAATATAATCATAAACAGCGGCAGGTATATAGGTAAAACATTCATCAGTTATTTCAATCAGGATTACGCGAGAACAAGAGGGATTGAAATAGAATACAAAAAGAGAATCGGAGGATGGTTCAGCGGAAAGTTCAATTTTACTTATTCTGTTGCAACGGGAAAAAGTTCATCAGCGGATCAGGGATATGTGATAGCGACAACTGGTGCGCAGGAATCAATCTCCGAGAACTTCCTTCCCTGGGACAGACCGATAGTTGCATCTGCTAACCTTTTCTTCAGGCTTGAAAAAGGAAAAGGACTTTTCGGATTTGGAAAGAACATACTTGATGATATTAATCTAAAGACGAGAATATTTTTTGAATCAGGAAAGAGATATACTCCTTACGTTCTTACAGGTTACCTTGAGAATGGAAGACCCGAATATACTGCGAATTATGATAATGCTTACGCCAATGTCGGTGACAACTGGTTCTATGTAGACGTTGACATCAGTAAATATTTTACTCTTTATAATGTTGATTTTTCCATAAATCTATCAATTACAAATTTATTCAACAATAAGAACTCGACAATTGTCAATCCGATAACAGGGTCCGCGTACGAATATGGTGATCCGACTCCAAACAGCTGGAATGACCCGCTTTATCCGGATTTACAGTATCCGATTTCACCGTATCCCTATAATCCGGCTCGGTACCTGACGCCGCGACAAGTGAAATTCGGTGTTACGGTCAAATTCTAAATTAAAAATGATAAGTTTACAATGATATTCAAATTGAGAAAATATAAAATCGGAAAAGGGGCATTAGCAGTAATCATTGTTTTATTGTCTGTGAATTGCCTGCGCGCTCAATTAATCCCGAACCTTGGCGGTCAAAGAACGGGAACATCGTCGTTTCAGTTTCTGAAAATCGGTACAGACGCGAGAGGAACTGGGATGGGAGAAACAGTCGTGGCCGTGTCGGACGATATTTCGGCATTGAGTTACAATCCTGCGGGCATAGTTTTATTCAACGAAAACGGGGTGACATTTACGCATACTCAATGGTTCGTCGATACAAGACTTGAAAGCGCCGCCGGAGTTTTCCATTTCGGAAGCAACGCTTTGGGCTTAAGCGTGACGTCTCTCAGAACTGAGGATATGAAAGTCACAACCGAGTTCCAGCACGAAGGAACAGGAGACTACTTCAGGTTCTCCGACCTTGCAATCGGACTGACCTTCGCACGAAAAATGACAGACCAGTTTTCATTCGGAGCGACTGTGAGATACGTCGAAGAAGAACTCGGGGCTTTGAAGATGCGAACTGTTGTAGGAGACCTTGCGACTTATTATAGAACTGGTCTCGGAACCTCGAGATTCGCGGTTATGATCACTAATTTTGGCGGACAGGTCTCGCCTACGGGCTCGGTAAATCTTGTAAGCGGAAGAACGGTAGATGAATTCCAGAGTTTTCCGCCTCCGACAGTATTCAGGGTTGGATTTGCTTTTGAACCATGGATGAATGAAAGGAACCGATTGACGACGAGCATACAACTAAACAGCCCGAATGATAATAAGGAAAATTTCAGTATCGGCGCTGAATACGCGTATAAGAATTTTCTTTTCGTAAGGGGAGGCTATAAGTTCAATGTCGACGCGGAAAATTTTTCCGGCGGTATAGGTTTGAAATTTCCCGTTTCATTTGCAAAAGGAAGTCTCGATTACTCGGTAGCAAATTTCGGAGAACTGGGTTTCGCTCACAGATTTACACTGAGCATTCTTTTTCCAAAGAAACACAATTGACAAATGATAATAATTATATTGTTATGAAAAAAGTTTTGAACAAATATCTCTACATTTTAACACTGTTGATAGCATTCGGTGGCTGCGGTAAAGAACTCGACCTCAGTCAGTTCCCGATTACAAGCAATGGAACAATCAATGTCAGCGATACACTGTATATTCTGCAGTCGCCGGTCTGGACAGGTTTTAATTATCCGAAGGATATTATTATCGGAAACGACCAGTTGCTTTATGTCTGTGACACGAAGAATAACAGATTGCTTCAAATGGATATTTCGGGTGGAGTCGTCAGCCAGATAAACTTCGGTGAAAACATTTACCCGAACAAAGTTGCGCAGGATTATAATTTCGATTTGCTTGTTTTAAGCGATTCGACAACTTCAATTGATACAATCACTGTTCTTCACCGTTTTAAAGTAGTGGAGGGCGGAGGTTTAATCTCAAATGCGAGGAAGATTACTTTGCTCACGAGTCTGCAGCCTACTCCTAATTCGAGCAAGCTCAGGAAGTTTACGGGTATTTCAGTATATCCTGATAATTCTTTCGTTCTGACAAGGATTGGACCGGGTGATCCGATTGGAATTGATCCAGGCAACGCGATATTAAACGTAAAGGGAATTGAATCAGTTAGTTCAATTGAGAAACTGACCGGCTTCCAGATATCCGGCAACAGTTTCTACTCGATTGAAAACATATCCGCTATCTTTATTACCCGTAATTCCAGCACCGATTTTATCATTACCCGTAATACACAGGATACAGTATCGCTTAATAAAGTGCTTTGGTTTAATTATAACGGCAGCAGCGGAGCCTATGATCCGAAATTTACTTCTTCTTCACAGGATATTGTGTTGACGAAATTCGGGGCACCTGGTTCGGTGACTCAGGATTCTTATTCCAATTTTTATGTGATAGATGCCCTAAGGCATCATCTTTACAAGTTCAATACCGCGGGAAGGAAGCTCGTTGAATCTTTCGGCAAACTGGGAAGCGGAGGATTGGAATTTAATTCTCCGATGGGTGTCGCGCATTTCAATAAGGTCCTTTACATAGCAGATACTGGCAACAACAGGATTCTCAGATACAAATTGTCAACAGACTTAAATTAATTTAATGTCAAAGGAAAAAAAGAAACAAAGTAAGCAATTAAAACCAGTGTACGTTGAAAACCCGTACCTGAATTACGTATTGCTTGGTATCTTTTTCGTTTTTATCGTTTTCTTCACAACTTTTAAGATTTCAGGAGACGACGATGTATTCTGGCATCTCGCAACGGGAAGGTACATAATCAATACCGGTCACGTGCCTTCGACGGATGTATTCGGATTCCTTACCGAAGGACAGCAATGGATGCCGTTCGAATGGGGCTGGGATGTGCTCACTTATGCTCTATACACTGCATTCGGTTTTACGGGAATTTCGGTTTTAAGGACTATTGTTTTTTTAGCCGTGTTCGGTATAATCTATCTGATTCTTAGAAAATTTAAAGTGAGTACTGTTTTTTCAGTTACGTTTATGTTTATTCTGGCGTTTGCATCCATTGACAGGCTCACACCGAGACCTCACGTGATGTCCTATTTATTTTACGTATTGATATTGTTTATAATATGCAGATACAGATACTTTAACAGAGATAATTATAAAATTCTTTATTTCCTGCCGTTGATTTTTTTGATATGGGCAAACATGCACATGGGAATTATTGCGGGCGGATTCATACTTTTCCTCTATTTCATCTCGGAATTTATAAACACATATAAAAAGAATTCATTCTTAAATTCCGACGTGCGTCCTTTGGAAAAGAAGGAACTCCTGCGTTTGTTCGTTATACTCGCCGTATCGGCGCTCGTAATGCTCGTTAATCCGAACTTTTTTCAGACATATGTTTATGCTTACGAGCATACGAAAATGAAAATGCTTGAGACTGTGAACGAATGGATGTCTCCTTTTGGCAATAATGGAGACGGTTTTGTGAATATACTTTATAAGGTTTTATTGTTTTCGGGATTGCTTACACTTTATTTTTCATTAAAAAAGAAAGATATATTCCCCGCGATACTGTACATTGGCTTCGCGCTTTATTCATTCAGAGCGATGAGATTCACTATAGATTATGTGATAATCGTTTCGCCTTTTGTTTTTATCTCGATAAATTACTTGTTCGATTCACTTAAGAATGAGAATCTAAAGGACTCCCTTACTAAAAAGCCTATCTTTAAATCGGCGCTGGGTTTATTCCTGATATTTGTAATAACTCTTATACCGAGTAATAAATTATATCTTGAACAACTTAAGTATTACAGGATAACGGGCATTGGAATAAATTCGGAATTTATTCCCACACAGATGTTTGATTTCATAAAGCAGAATAACATACAGGATATTGGGGGTAGGGTTTTCAACCATTTCGGTACAGGAGGATATTTTGTATGGAGTTTTGAAGGAAAGCAAAATTTCATAGACAGCAGAAACCTAAACGACGATATATTCAACAAGTATCAGCAGATTCTATCTAAGCGTCCGGGTTTTGAGAAAAAACTCGACGAATATAATATTGATTACGCGATTTATCTCGCGCCGGACCTTGTCAGGGATACGAGAGAGATGGAAAATTCCGTCATTTCTTATTTCTGCAAGAGTCCTGATTGGAAACTCTTGTTCTGGGACGATAAATCCTTCTTATGGGTAAGAAATATTCCGAAATTCAAAGAACTTATTGATAAGTATTCGTACGATTATTTCACACCTTATAATTACATATTCCAGAAGCAAGCACTCGACAAAGGAATAGCGGAAAATATTTCGAAAGTGAAGGCGGAAGTGAATCGTAAAAAAACAGAAGACCCGAACGGCATTATACTCGGTTCTTTTTTAAATTCAACAGGAAATAAAATCAAATAATTAAATAATAATCAAAATGAAGAAACTTGTATTTTCTCTAATAATTATGTTTACGCTTGTCTCGTTCACTCAAGCGCAATGGATAACAATAGATTCCGTTAGAAAACAGGATGCGAACGGAGTCTCGCTTTTACTTGGTCAAACCGTTACGGTCCGCGGTGTTGTTACTACCGGCGGTGAGTTAGGTGTTCCGACAGTTTATTTCCAGGTACCGTCAGCTGGGCTTGTCGCCTATGATGCCGTATTCGGAGCGGCGGTTCACCGCGGTGACAGCGTGCAGGTGACGGGTGTCGTTACAAACTATAACGGACTTACAGAACTTCAGCCTGTTAGCAGTCACCAAATTCTCGCTACCGGAATAACGACTCCCACACCACTGGTTGTTACGACAAATGCTATTCGAGTCAACGGAGAGAACTATGAAGGCCGATTAATCAGAATTAATAATATTACATCAGTAAGAAGCACGACGACTTATCTGCCTGTAACACAGTGGAGCGTGTCAGGATCGGGAACGAATTATAGGATCTTTGACGGAGTGGATTCCTGTGATATCAGGATATACGGGACTTCGAATATAGCGAACACTACTATTCCGGCATATCCGTTTTCTGTAGTTGCTTTGAACAGTCAGTATAAAACTTCATCTCCGTATTTCGGGGGCTATCAGATAATCCCCAGAGATCTAAGCGATATCATAATCACATCTGGGGGGCCGGTTATTTCATCTTCACCGGTTGAATCGAACATTACACGCAACTCGGTTACGTTGAATTTTACCACAGTCTCTGCGGGTGATACAAAAGTGAAATACTTCATTTCAGATTCGCTATTCCAGCCGGTTGTATTTACGGATTCAATATATAATGCCTCACAGGTGACTTCACATACTGTAAACCTTAATAATCTTCTCCCGGGAAAAATATATTATGCGCTTGTTTCATCGACTAATACAACGGGAACTAGTTCTGTCGTAAAATATTTCTCAACCGCGTCTCCAATTGGCTCGACCGGGGCAATGGAAGTATATTTCAACTTTCCTGTCGATACAACGGTTGCTCTCCCTAACAACAAGGCGAACGGAAGCACTAATTTCCAAACGAGACTGGGGCAGATGATAGACGCAGCTACTTCTTCAATTGATTTTGCTATATATTCTTTTAACGATTTGACTCCGATTAAAGATAAAATAATAAATGCATTTTCACGAGGAGTTAAAATCAGAATCGTTTATGACTACCGGGAAGGCGTAGTACAGTCTTTGATGCAGGAGTTAATTGCAGCGGGAATTCCGGTTCAGATAAGACCATCGAGTTCATATATTATGCACAATAAGTTCTTTGTGTTTAACGGAAGGGATACCTCCGCACATTCTACAAAATGGCTGTGGGCCGGCTCGGCTAATATTACTTACGACCAGTTCGTAAGCGATGCGCAGAATGTAATCCTGATTCAGGACGAGTCAATATGCAACGCTTATACGAGGGAATTTGAAGAAATGTGGGGTTCGCATAATAATGTAAACAATCCGTCGCAGGCGAAATTCGGCGCAGCAAAATCCGACAACACTCCTCACGTGTTCAACGTAAACGGTAAACGCGTAGAGATATATTTCGGACCTTCGGATGGATGCACCGCCAAGTTTATTAATCTCCTTAACAATGAGCCAAATAAGTCTATTAATTTTTGCATCTATTCATTCACGCAGTTCACGATTGCGAACAAGATGAAGGCTAAATACAATTTGCCGAATCTTATGGTTCGGGGAGTCTTTGACCAGTCGAACGCTTCCAACACGCTTTATCAGGAAATGAAGGGCATCGGAGGTTCTTCACCATGGAATCCGCCTGCAAGAGTGTATTTGGAAACGTTCAATGGACTGATGCACGATAAATACACAATTATAGACGCGGATTTAATGACAAGCAATCCTGTCGTAGAAACAGGTTCATTCAATTATACGAACGCAGCGGATCAGGGCAATGACGAAAACATGATGTTCATTTATGATTCATTGATAGCGAATCAGTATTATCAGGATTTCGTCAAGAGAATTACTGACGCCGGGGGTTCTGTCGATATTAAAAGAACTTCGTTTAACATCCCGGAAAATTTCAGAATAAGCCAGAATTTCCCGAACCCGTTTAATCCTTCTACACAGTTTAAATTATCCGTACCTAACAACGCGGTCGTAAAGGTTGTTATCCACGACATTCTCGGAAGGCAGGTCGCAAACCTTATTGACAGAAAGGTAGAAGCAGGAGAATACACGCTTAACTGGAACGCTTCTTCATTACCTTCGGGTGTATATTTCTATCAGCTAATTGCTGACGGTGTGAAACTTGATGTTAAGAAAATGGTATTGAAAAAGTAAACATAATACACAAAATTAATGGTTAGATAAAACCTATTAGATGGCGAGAATACTAGTCGTAGACGACGAAATAACTTCGATAGCAATATTGAGAAAAGTTCTCGAAGACGCCGGGCACAGCGTAACAACTGTGAACAGCGGCGAGAATGCTATCGAAAAGATCAAAGAATTCAAGTATGACATTTTACTTACCGATTTCAACATGCCGGGCATGAACGGAATCGAACTGACCGAAGAGGCTCTAAAAATAGAACCTGACTTCATAGTCATACTTATTACAGCGTTCGCAACCATACGTTCAGCAGTTGATGCAATACGACTTGGAGCGTTCGATTACCTTACTAAACCCGTGAATAAGGAAGAACTCCTTCTCTCAATTCAGAGAGGTATAGAACGGATCCAGTTATTGCACGAGAATATTCTTTTAAAGCAGAGACTCGAAAGGGTTGAGCATGACGCCGAGGCAGAATTCGTTTACGACACTTCGAGCAAAGAAATCAAAGATATGCTATCCGAAGCGAAGAAAGTCGCTAGGACGGATTCAACTGTGCTTATTACCGGAGCAAACGGAACCGGTAAGGAAGTTCTGTCAAAATACATACACAGGTCAAGTAACAGAAAAGACCAGCAATTTGTTGTTTTGAATTGTGCTGCATTGCCGCCTCATCTCCTTGAATCGGAACTTTTCGGTCACGTGAAAGGCTCGTTTACAGGCGCGATAAAAGATCATAAAGGATATTTCGAAATTGCGGATAACGGTACGATATTTCTCGATGAAATAGGCGAAATTGATACCGTTATACAGGTGAAACTGCTGCGAGTACTTCAAGAGAAAGAGTTTTCAAAAGTAGGCGACACAAGGATTCAGACTACGAATGTGAGAATAATTGCCGCGACTAATCAGGACCTGACAAAATTAATTTCTGATGGTAAATTCAGAGAAGACCTCTATTACAGGCTAAACGTATTTGAATTTAAACTTCCGAGTCTGAAGGACAGAAAAGAAGATATCGAATATTATTTTGACAAGTTTATCCGGGAATTCAGTAAAACTAACAAGAAGCCAGTCCCGCACATCGATAAAGGAGTGAAGGATATTCTCCTGAACTATCCGTGGCCGGGCAATATTAGAGAATTGAAGAATGTTGCCGAAAGGACGACGATTCTTTGCGAAGATAATAAAATAACACCCGATCTACTTCCTGTGAACATTCTTGGTAAGACTAGCGAAAGAAAATTTTCCGCGGATTACAACGAGAATAAAGAGGCTGTCATTAAAGATTTCGAAATTGATTTTATCATAAAGTATCTCAAGTTATACAAGGGAAATGTTGCCGCAACTGCTAAGGCTATAAATTTCCATCCTGTAAGTCTTAGACAGAAAATTGCAAAACTGGGTATTGACCCGCGTGAATATAAGTACTGATTGGAATTATTCCTGATTTATTTTGTTTTATGAATAAAACAAAAGAAATGAGTATGAAAGATTTTCTCCCTTTAAAAAGAATTGATTATATCGAGTTCTATTGCGGCAACGCCAAACAGTCCTCATTATACTACCAATACGGATTTGGTTTCAAACTTACAGGCTATTCAGGTCTGGAAACAAAAAACAATCAAAAGGCCTCATACTTGCTCGAACAGGGTAAGATTAGATTTGTTCTAAGTTCATCATACGATGATAGTTCGCCAATCTCCGAGCACGTGAAAAAACACGGCGACGGGGTATTCGACGTAGCATTCGAAGTGGAGGACGCAGCGAAATCTTTCGAGGAAACCGTGAAAAGAGGGGCGATACCGTTTATTGAACCTCAAACATTTAAGGATGAAAACGGATATATTATAAAATCCGCAATCAGAACATTCGGAGATACGATACATTCTTTTATTGAAAGGAAGAACTATTCCGGACTCTTTATCCCGGGTTTCATTGATGCGAAATCGAAAGCACCTGAAGGAATAACTGATACAGGACTTCGTTCGGTGGATCACATGGTGGGAAACGTCGAACTCGGCAAGATGCTTCACTGGGTGGATTTTTACGCAAAAACGATGGGATTCAACCAACTTCTTTCTTTTGACGATAAGGATATTTCAACGGAGTATACGGCACTGATGAGCAAAGTTATGCAGAACAGCACGGGCAAGATTAAGATCCCTATCAATGAGCCTGCACCCGGTAAGAAAAAATCACAGATAGAAGAATATCTTGATTTCTATAAATCTCCGGGCATTCAGCACGTCGCAATGACAACCACTGATATTTTGACGACTGTTTCCGATTTGAAAAAAAGAGGAGTCGAATTCCTTACGGTACCAAAGACATATTATAACGAACTTATAAACCGTATCGGAACAATAGACGAAGATATTAAATTGCTTGAGGAAACAGGAATCCTGGTTGACAGAGATGAAGACGGATACCTGCTTCAGATTTTTACAAAACCTGTTGAGGACAGGCCGACGCTTTTTTTCGAGATAATACAGCGTAAGGGCGCTCGGAGTTTTGGGAAAGGTAATTTCAAGGCTCTGTTTGAATCAATAGAAAGAGAACAGGCATTAAGAGGAACTTTATAATAATAATATGGACTATAAAAAAGAAGATCTACTGGATTTTTCAATCATTCAGAGTTTGAAGGAGATGAATGATGATGAAAATGATTTTTTTAAGGAAATATTAAATCTTTATATCGAGCAATATCCGGAACTGTACAATAAAATTGTGGAAACATCAAAATCCAATGACCTTGACTCACTTTCCAAAACTGCCCATGCTTTAAAAGGCGCCAGCCTGAATATCGGCGCAAAAGAACTTGCATCAATATGTAAGACCATTGAACTCAATTCTAAAAACGGGATTTCAGAAGGGACACAAGAATTGGTTCAAAAAATACAACAGGTTTACGGACTTACAATCGAGGCAATGAATTCTCTATAATAATGGTATAGAAATTGCAATTGTTAGTATGAATATTGCAATTTCGCTCTTGGCGTTCAAAATAAATCGTTGTTTATACGCTATTTTATAATAAAGAGCATAAACGCCATATAGTATAAAAAAATTTTATATAGTAAATTCACTATTAGGGATGAAAAATCGGGCATTAATTGACCAAATAAAAACGGTATTCAATCTGAAATCGGAAAAGGAATTTATAGATTTCCTTATTTGGTTATCTGAAATATCAAATTTTATCAAAATTCCGGAATACGCGACATCCATTCCGGATAAATTGTACAATCTCTTAGAACTTGTCGATACTCATTACACAAATCTGGAAGATGACAGCAAGAGCAAGATTAACAGTCTGAGATTAATTGCAGAAGACCTCAAGAAATCAAACGAACTACTGCTTGCCGAATCGAAGAGGCAAAAGTTTATTTATCTGACACTAAAGGAAATACTTCTTATCCTTCTACAGTATCTCGGGAAAAAAGTAGATAACATCGAGGGATTGAGCATGGAGCAGATGCTGGACTCGATTTCCGCGCTCGTTAAAGAAATACAGAATCCTCAAGACAGTTATTTAATCAGCCGAGGTAATTTTGATACGTTTACGAATAACATAAAAGATATAATATTTCAGACAGATGCAAAGGGGAAGTTGATATACATAAACAAAGCCTGGTGCGATATCACAAATTATTCAATCGAACAATCACTGGACAGGCCATTCGGCAGTTTTATTTATCCGAGTGATTTTTATCTGTATGAAGAATGTTACAGCAAACTTTCTAGAAAGGTAAATGATTATTGCCGTTATCAGGTAAGGCTCCGGGCAAAAGATAACACACCTATCTGGGCTGATGTATTCTCGAGGCTCTTATATGATGAAAACGGAAAAATTGTCGGCTTATACGGAATCATTTCTGATATAACTGAAAGAAAGAAAGCGGAAGATGAATTAATTAAGTTAAAAGAGACCGCGGAGGAAGCAGCAAGAGTTAAGTCTGAATTTCTTGCGATAATGAGCCATGAAATACGGACGCCGATGAACGGAGTTCTGGGAATGACCGGTTTGCTACTCGAAACGAATCTTACGCCTGAGCAGAGGGAATATGTAGAAACGATAAGAGTCAGCGGAGACACGCTGCTTACATTAATAAACGATATTCTCGATTTCTCTAAGATAGAATCAGGGAAGATGGATCTTGAGGAGGTCCCATTCGAAGTCAAGGAGTGCATCGAAGAGGCATTTGAACTTCTCGCGTCTGAAGCGGTTAAGAAAAGACTTGATCTGCTGCATCTCATAGAGCAGGACGTTCCGGATTTCATTATCGGCGATGTTACGAGACTCAGGCAGATACTCGTTAATCTAATCAATAACGCGATAAAGTTCACGGATTACGGGGAAGTTCTTGTCAACGTGAAGAAAATCAGTCAGGATGATGATATAGTCGAACTTCAATTTATGGTAAAGGATTCGGGAATCGGAATACCGGATGAGAAATTGAATCACATTTTCCACAGTTTCACGCAGGTAGATTCTTCAACTACAAGAAAATACGGCGGCACGGGGCTGGGGCTTGCAATATGCAAGCGACTTGTTGAACTCATGGGCGGAAAAATATGGGTGAAGAGCAAGGAAAAGCAGGGTTCGACATTTTATTTCACTATAAAGACCAAGGTATCGAAGGTAATTCCTCCGAAGGTGTTCTTAAAATCATCAACTCCCGCATTGAAGAACAAGCGTGTTTTAATTGTCGATGACAATGAGACCAACCTGCACATTCTGACTCTACAATGCAAGAACTGGGGTATGATGCCGCGAACAACAAGAAATCCAAAGGATGCGGTAAAATGGATTATAAACAACGACCCGTTCGATATAGCGATACTTGACATGTTAATGCCTGAGATGGACGGTCTTGAACTAACGAAAGAAATAAGAAAGTACAGAGACAAGAAATCGCTTCCGGTCGTAATTCTAAGTTCGGGCGGTTCTCAGGACATAGACAAGCAGGAAATCAACGAGTATTTGAACGCAATAGTATCAAAGCCGATAAAACAGGCACAGTTGTATAAAATGCTAATGTCAATTCTCGGCCCAACGATTGATACAACGGATAAGAAGAAAGAAAGAGAATTATATAAAACCGGTCAGGAAACCAAACCGGATAAGAAAAAATTATCCGAAGAAATTCCTTTGAAAGTTCTTGTAGCCGAGGACAACATAATAAACCAGAAATTAATAGTAAAAATCCTTTCACAATTAGGATATCAGTCGGATGTTGTCAGTAACGGAATTGAAGCCATCGATGAACTGAAGCGTGTAAGATACGATCTAGTTTTCATGGATGTCCAGATGCCGGAAATGGACGGAATCGAGGCAACGAAATACATTGTTCAGAACTGGAATTCCGAGGAAAGACCTTTCATAATCGCGATGACGGCGAATGTTTTGCAGGGGGACAAAGAAAAATGCATAAACGCGGGAATGGATGATTATCTTAGCAAGCCGGTAGTTGTCGACGATGTGCAGAATATAATAAAGAAGTGGTCGGAGAATTTAAAAGCAAGGAAAACGGAATCGAGAAACATAAAATCAAGTTTAATGCTTGATTCCGAAATAATTTTCGGATTGAAGCAACTGAATGAGAGCAGCAATTTCAAAGAAGTCATAAGCCTTTACATGGAACTAGCTCCAGAACTAATATCGGAGATAAAGAAATCATTCAGGAGCAATAATCTGCCTGCAATCAAGAAGGCGTCATCGAACCTGAGACGCATCAGCCACAATCTCGGAGCTAACAGGCTGGCCGAAGTCTGCATAATGGTTGAATCCCTGAACGGCAACAACACGAGAGAAGAACTTGAAAGTCTGATAGACAGGCTTGATAACATATACAAACTTACACACGACGAACTGAAAAAAATATAAGTAATTCTCATAACTAATGAAGAGGGCGCGGTTTTTTCACGCCTTCTTTTTTATTTCTATATTTATCCTCGCGGCGAAATAATATATATTGTCAGCATTAATGAAAACAAAACCGATATGAGATTTAAGATATTCCTGGAATACAGAGGTACAAACTATGCGGGCTGGCAGCAACAGAAGGACGCGAAGACTATACAGGGCACGCTTATAAAATGTTTTACGGAAGCGATTCAAAAATCAAAAGGCTCCGGAAAATTCACGGAACTTCAGGGTTCAGGCAGGACAGACAGGGGAGTACACGCCATCGAACAGGTCGCGCATCTCGAATGCAGCACGATGCTTGCTCCGGAAATACTTAAGATGAAGGTAAACGACCTGCTGCCGTCTGACATTAACATACTTGAGATTGAAAAGGCGAAACAAAATTTTCACGCGAGGCATTCGGCGACAGCGAGACAGTATTTATATGTAATCTCGAAAAGAAGGACGGCGTTTGAAAAGAATTTAGTATGGTGGATAAAGGACAGGCTTGATATTAAGGCGATGCAGGAGGTAGCATCCGGAATGAAAGGAATGCACGATTTCATATCATTCGCGGAAAAACTTCCCGAGGACAAATCGACTCTTGTCGACGTGAAAGAAATAAGCGTAACGGAATCAAGGGAGAAAATTTTTATCAGAATAAAGGCTTCGCATTTTTTATGGAAGATGGTGCGTCGGATTACCGGTGTGCTGGCGGAGGCGGGAAGAGGTAATGTTTCGTACGATGATATCCAAGACTTTTTAAAATCATATTCAAAAGAGCCGGCATTCTTCACGGCGCCTCCATCAGGGTTGTTCTTAGAAAAAGTATATTATTAAAACATAAAAGAGTTAAATTAAAAAAATATTTACTCTTTTATGCGGAAAGCAATACTGATTTTATTTATTCTATTTATTACGTTGTTCCGTTCCGAGACAGCAAAATCAACTTTCTCGATTTGCGCTATAGACCCTGTCACCGGGGAGGTGGGCAGCGCGGGCGCTTCGTGCATCGCGAACTGTCTCATACTCAGTTACGTGCAGCCCGGTTGGGGCGTAGTTCACGTTCAGGCATCCTGGCTTCAGGGCAATTACAATTACGCGTCATATCTGATGCAGCAGCATTATTCACCGATACAGATAAGGGATTCACTGGTAGCGCATGATTACGGCAATAATCCGACGGTGCGTCAGTACGGGATGGTTGACCTAACAGGAGGAGGAAGAACAGCCGCATACACCGGAGTAAACTGTACGAATTACAAGAATCACATTATCGGACCCACATACACGATACAGGGGAACATTCTTCTCGGGCAGAAAGTGCTCGATTCAATGGAAGCGAGATTCAACAGGCAGCAGGGAACGCTTGCAGACAAACTGATGGCAGCGCTTCAGGGAGCAAAAATGGTAGGCGCGGATACGAGATGCAATTCATACGGGAAGTCTGCGATTTCGGCTTTTCTAAGGGTGGCAAAACCAGGAGACACGCTTGGAACTTACTACTGCAACCTAGTTGTTCCGAACACGCCGACGACTAAGGACCCGATAGATTCGCTGCAGACATTGTTCAACAACTGGCAAGTGACAAACATAAATTATTCGGAGGAAGAGATTCCTGCGCGTCCGGAATTATATCAGAATTTCCCGAATCCGTTCAATCCTTTAACGAAGATAAAGTTCGCGATAAACAGCGCATCATTCGTAACGCTCAAGGTTTACAACAGTCTCGGGAAGAACATCGCCGTTCTTATAAATGAGAACATGAATGAAGGGGTGTACTATTCGCCGTTCGAGGCAGCGGATTTGCCGAGCGGCGTANTATTTTTACACTCTGGAAACGCGGGATCTTAAAACAGGCAATATTTTCAAAGAGTCAAAAAAATGCTAATCGTAAAATAAAGTAAACATGATAAAGTTTTTCGGAAGGTACTCAGACGCATTCAAGCCAAAGATAAAAATCGATTTATGGAATGAATGCGAGGAATTATACAAAGAAAAGAATTACACAGCTTCCTATTCAAAGTTCTTTGAATACCTGCGGGACGAGGAAGAGAACAATGTTTTTGCAACCGTCGACAACGGGGTGATAAAATTTCAGGTGCTTCAGGGTTCAAAGGAAATAAGGGGTTTCTCTGACGGGAAAAAGATTTCGGCCATAGCGATAGTCGCCGATTACGACAAACTCGGAGTAGCGGTTATGCGGAGGCTGATGGAACTGAACTACACGCTTTATTATTCTAGGTTCGCGGTAAAGGACAACAGGATTGTACTAAAGTTTGATTCCAGCGTACTGGACTGTTCTCCAACGAAACTATATTACGCGTTGAAGGAAGTATGCCTGAAAGCGGACAAGCAGGATGACACGCTGCTTGATGATTTCACGATACTGAAACCAGCCGACATGAAAATCGAGCAGTTCACGGACGGGGATATCAACATACGAATGAACTATTACAGGAGATGGATAAAGGAAGCGCTTGACAGGGTTAAACTCGTGAACAAGGAGCAGTTTTCCGGGGGAATAACCTACCTGTACCTCGACTTGATATACCGCATTGATTACCTGCTTCAGCCGCACGGGAGCATAATGAACGACATAGAGAAAATCAGTTGGAATTACTTCAATCAGGAGAACATGAATCTGCTTCAACACATAGAGTCGATGGAGGAGCAGTTGAACAAGATGCTGGCGCGTACGGACGAATCCGTAAAGAAGAACTTTTACGGAATAAAGTCAACCTTCGGGCTGGCGCCGCCGTCCGTGAGCGAATCGGCATACGACGTAATTAATAAGAACACGGGCAACGTTAAATGGTACATAGACAACAAGCACGAGGATTTCGCTCTGGCGATTCTGGAGTACATAGCGGGGTACTGTCATTTCAGTTACGGGCTAAACAAGTCGCTCAGAAGGCTGTTCGGCATGGTGATAGAAATGCTCAATCAGGATTATATCGATGAAATCGGTTACGCGAAAAAGTACGTAATCAACGGAACGCTCAACAGCGATCTGATTATATCGGACATCAACGCATACATCGCAACGGACAAGGAAGAGTACCCGACGTTGAATTTTGACGTATCGCAGTTGAAGTTCGGGAGCAAGATAGAATTCATAAAGTCATTTTATGACGGTATTGTTAAACTAAGTTACAAAAATTAAATATGCATACACAGGAAATCATAGACAGTTATCAGCAAGTAATAATACAGATAGCGACGGCATTCGGAACGGGAACTGGTTTTTACGTAAAGGACTACAATCTTTTCGTCACGAACGACCACGTAGTAAAAGAAAGTTCAGAAGCGGTAATAAGCGGGAAGCACGTACCGAAGGCGACCTCGCCTGTGATGTTCTACGATCCGAAGTTTGATCTCGCATTCATCAGGGTTCCCGAAGGTATAGAACTGCCTGACAGGAAAATCGGTAAGGCTCCCGTTCACGACGGAGACAGGGTAATAGCAATCGGGCATCCTTACGGACTGAAGTACACGGCGACGGAGGGAATAGTATCGAAGGCAAAGAGGCTTCAGAACGGACTAAACTACATACAAATAGACGCGGCGATAAATCCCGGCAACAGCGGAGGTCCGCTGGTTGACAAGAACGGCGAAATAGTAGGAGTAAACACTTTCATAATATCGGGAGGAGACAATCTCGGATTCGCATTACCTTCCGAATATCTAATAGAGGCGCTCAACGATTACACGCCGTATAACGGAAAGACCGCAATAAGGTGCAAATCGTGCTCGAACATAATAACGGAAGAGAACATAGACGGCGAGTATTGTCCCGAATGCGGTTCCGGTCTTTCGATACCGAAACTTAAAAAGGAAGAGGAATACAAGCCGGTCGGCGCAGCGCTGACGGTTGAAAAGATACTGGAGTCATTAGGCAAGGATCCTGTCATCTGCAGGAGAGGCCCGAACAGATGGGAAGTGGAAGAGGGAAGCGCGAAGATATTTTTCACGTATTCGGAAAGCGGGTTCATAATAGGCGACGCATACATCTGCATGCTTCCGAAGCAGAACATCGGAGCGCTATACGAATTTCTTTTAAAAGAGAACTACGACCTTGAGAGCGTAGCGTTCAGCGTGAACAACCAGAACATAGTGCTATCGATGATAATCTACGACCATTACCTGACGTACGAGACAGGGCTGGAAGAATTCAAGGCGCTCGTAAAGAAAGCGGATTATTACGACAATTATCTTATAGAGACATACGGAGCGCTTCCGAGGCTCGAAGACTCCGACGATTAATAATTATAATTTTGAAAATAAGGAAAGGTAAAAATATTTATGAGTAAAACAGCGTTTGTTTTTCCCGGGCAGGGTTCTCAGGCAGTGGGCATGGGAAAAGACCTATATGAAAATTCGGAGAAGGCTAAGAGTTTATACGACAAAGCAGATGAGATAATGGGGATGTCTTTATCAAAACTTTCGTTTGACGGTCCTCAGGAAGAACTAAAGCAGACGAACTACACGCAGCCCGCATTGTTTGTCCATTCATACATTCTCGCATCGCTGCTGGAAGGAAAGACAGCAGCGGACTGCACGGCGGGGCATTCGTTAGGTGAATACACAGCCAACGCGTACGCGGGTTCATTTGATTTCGAGACGGGTTTAAGATTAGTAAAGACGAGGGGCGAACTGATGAAGCAGTCGGGCGTCATACAGCCGGGAACGATGGCGGCATTAATCGGGCTTAACGAAGAGCAGGTGCTTGAAGTATGTAAAATAGCGTCGGCCGCGGGCATAGTGCAGGCGGCGAATTACAACTGTCCCGGTCAGATAGTCGTTTCGGGCGACATAGCGGCAATAGACAAAGCGGTAGAGGTCGCGAAGGGAGAGCCGTTCAAATGCAGGCTCGCGAAGAAACTGGAAGTCAGCGGGGCATTTCATTCGGAACTAATGAAGACATCCGACACGGAATTAAGGAACGCGTTACAGAGCACGGAGTTGAAAAACTCCGCGATTCCCGTTTACACGAACGTTGACGCAAAGCCAATAACGTCGAAGGATGAAATCAGGGACGCGCTGTCGAGGCAGCTTGTATATCCCGTTAAGTGGGAAATGCTAATAAGGAACATGATAGCAGACGGCGTAACAAAGTTTTACGAAATCGGTTCGGGGAAAGTCCTGGCCGGATTAATAAAGAAAATTGATTCTTCGGTCGAGACGTACAACGTTTCGACGTTCGAAGATGTTAAAAACATATAAGGGAGCAGACTTGAAAGAATATCCGATAGAGTACAACGGAATAAAAATCGATCCAATAATATTCACGCAGGGATTTGTTCCAGCGTGCAACATGAAGATATGCCACGGGCAGTGCTGCGACTGGGGCGTTTACATGGACAGGGATTTCAGGAACATCATTATGAAATTCGAGAAAGAAATAATCGAAGCGATGGACGAGCATCAGATAAAGGATACCACGAAGTGGTTCGAAAAGGAACTCGAGGTGGACCCTGATTTTCCATCGGGTTTCGCGATAGGTACGGAGGTATACAAGACGCCGAGGAATCATTCGCAGTGCGTGTTCAAGGACAAGCACGGTTACTGTTCGATTCAGGTCGCGGCGGTAAAGAACAACATGCACAAGTGGGCAATAAAGCCGAAGTACTGCATAATGTATCCGCTTACAATACTTGACAACGTGCTCACGTATGATGACGACCACGCGCAGAAACTGGATTACTGCGGTATAGACAAGAAGCAGAATTTTACTCAAACGGTATTCGAGGCAATGACTGAGGAACTCAGATTCGTGCTGGGTGAGGACGGTTACAACTACGTGAACGATTATTACCAGAAGCATTACAAAAACACGACTAAATTCTGATGTACGACCTGACCGGCAAAGTTGTTTTAATAACCGGGGTTCTCGGGGAATCGGCAGAGCGCTTGCTGATAAATTCGCGCAACTCGGAGCGAAGGTTGTAATAACATATAAGAGCAGGATAGACTTCAGGCACTTCAAGCCGCGGGGAATACACTATTTCAAGTGTGATTCAGCGGACGCGAAGCGAGTTAAGCAGGTAGTCGAGAACGTCATCAGCAAATTCGGCGGCGTTGACGTATTAGTGAACAACGCGGGCATAACGAAGGACGGGTTATTAATGAGGATGTCCGAGAGTGACTGGGATTCGGTTATAGACACGAATTTAAAAGGGACGTTTTTATTTTGCAAGCACGCTGCGAAGAGCATGGTAAAGAAGCATTCGGGAAAGATAATAAACGTCAGTTCAGTAGTCGGCACGACGGGCAACGCGGGTCAGGCGAATTACGCGGCATCGAAGGCGGGACAGATAGGAATCACGAAGGCGCTTGCGAAGGAACTCGGACCGTACAACATACAGGTCAATACATTAGCGCCCGGTTTAGTTGAAACCGACATGTTATCGGTACTAAGCTCAGAAGTCAGGGAAAAGATGTACAAGATGACGGGAACGAAACCCGCGAGTCCCGACAAGGTAGCGGACTTCGCGGCATTTCTGGCGTCGCCCGATTCGGACCTAATAAACGGTCAGACGTTCATAGTAGAGGCGTCGCAATTAAGAAAGGAAGACAGAAAATATTTTAAAAATAAACCATAACAATGAAGACACTTGAAAATAAAATAGCGATAGTCACGGGCGGAGGCAGGGGAATCGGACGTTCGATAGTAATAGATTTCCTGAACGAAGGCGCGACTGTAATAGCATACGACAAAGTTTTTCCGGCGGACTTCGACGAGTTCGCATCCGAGCGCGCGAAGGAGGGGCAGAAAGTTTTTAAGAAAGCCGTGGACGTAACGGATACGGAAGGTGTTCAGAAGGCGATAGACGAGACGGCGAAGGAATTCGGCTCGATTGACATACTCGTAAACAACGCGGGTATAACGCGAGACAAATTATTACTGAGGATGACAGAGGAAGACTGGGACCTGGTGCTCGACGTGAACCTGAAGGGCGCGTTCAACGCGACGAAGGCGGTGACGAAGTACATGGCGAAGCAGCGAAGCGGAAAGATAATCAACATCAGTTCCGTTGTCGGCGTGATGGGCAACGCCGGGCAGGTCAATTACTCCGCGTCCAAGGCGGGGATGATAGGGCTCACTAAGTCAGCGGCAAAGGAACTGGGAGGAAGGAACGTAACAGTGAACGCGGTAGCGCCCGGATTTGTTGAAACAGAGATGACGCATCAATTGACAGAGGAGCAGAAAGCGGCGTACCTTAACATAATACCTCTGAAGCGTTCCACGAATCCGTCGGAAGTAGCGGGAGTGGTAACATTCCTCGCATCACCGAAAGCCGATTACATAACGGGACAGGTGATAATGGTTGACGGCGGAATGGTAATGTAAGAAAAATTCTTACTAAAAAATATTATATGAACAACAAGGTCGTTTGGATAACCGGCGCATCGACCGGTATCGGTAAAGAAATTGCATCGGCATTTTCGAGAGCAGGGTATATTGTTGTCGTGACAGGCAGAAGGAAGTCGAGGCTGGTAAATCTTGCGGGAGAGATAAAGTTCGCAGGGCGGGAGGCATCGGCATTCGTCTGCAACGTAGCGTCGGAGCGTTCGGTGGCTTCAACAACGAAGCGGATACTGGAGAAGTACGGCAGGATAGACTGTCTTGTCAACAACGCCGGCGTGACAGTATTCAAGAGCATACTGGAGACAAAGGTTTACGATTACGACTACGTTATGGACATCAATTTAAGGGGTTCTTTCCTGTGCATGAAATCGGTGTTGAAGCGGATGATAAAGATGAAGAGGGGGCATATAATCAATATACTGTCAGTCGCGGCAAACACGGTATATGACAACAGCGCGGTTTACGCGTGTTCGAAAGCAGGATTACTTGCTTTATCGAACAACGTGCGAGATGAAGTAAGGAAGCACAACATAAAAATAACAAACATACTTCCCGGAGCGACGGAGACGGCGATGTGGGATTCGCGGACGAGGCAGAGATACAAAAACAGGATGCTGAGTCCGGAGGACATCGGGGCGATAGCCCTGCAGGTATTCGAGCAGCCGAAGAAGGTAATGGTCGAGGATATAATACTGAGGCCCGTAAAAGGAGACATATAATTGGAAATAGGGTTCTGGCATTGGTTTGGTTTTCTGGCTTTTCTGGTGTTGATGCTTGCTCTGGATCTCGGCGTATTCAATAAAAAGCAGCACGAGATAAAAATCAAGGAAGCGTTAGTCTGGAGCGCGGTCTGGATAACGCTCGCGCTCTTATTCAACCTCCTAATATTTTACGAAATGGGTCACGACAAAGGGCTCGAGTTTTTCACCGGATACATACTCGAGAAGTCGCTGAGCGTTGACAACATATTCGTATTCATACTTTTATTCAAGTTCTTCGACGTACCGAAGCAGTACCAGCACAAGGTTCTGTACTGGGGGATATTCGGCGCGCTCGTAATGCGAGCGGTATTAATAGTAATAGGCGCGGCATTGATAGCGAGGTTCTGGTGGGTGATGCTAATCTTCGGAGCGTTTCTCGTAATAGCGGGATTGAAGATGGCATTTCAGAAAGACGAAGCGGTTCATCCCGAGAAGAATCCCGTCGTCAAATTCGTAAAGAGGTTTTTACCAGTGGCACCCGAATATCACAAAGACCATTTCTTCATAAGAAAGAACGGGCTATTCGCGACACCGCTGCTAATAGTACTGATAGTAATCGAGACATCAGACCTTGTATTCGCGCTCGACTCAATACCCGCGATACTCGCGATAACGCACGATACATTCATCGTGTTCACCTCAAACGCATTCGCGATACTAGGGCTAAGGGCATTATATTTCGCGCTGTCCGGGGTGATGGACAAGTTTTATTATTTAAAGATCGGACTTTCCGTAATACTTGTATTCATCGGAATGAAGATGCTCGTGTCGGGAGTATTTCACATATCGACGGTTACGTCTCTTATGGTGATTCTAATTGTTCTGACAGTATCAGTCATCGCGTCGCTGGTAAGGACCAGCGCATTAAAAGAGAAGAACGGGAAGTAATCAGTTATTATTACGGGTTTTGTTAGTTCTCCTGAGGAATTCAGTAATCTTTGTATCGTCAGAGTCGAAGAGTTCTTTCGGCGTTCCCGAGAAGTAAACCACACCGCCTTCCATCATAACAACTCTTTGGGCGACTTCAATCACGCTAAAGATATCGTGCGTCACTATAATGGACGTAACTTTAAGTTTATCCGCGAGGTCGCGAATAAGTTCATCGATATTGTCGCTCATAACGGGATCGAGGCCCGTAGTAGGTTCGTCGTAGAGAATGTATTCCGGTTCATCGGCAATGGCGCGGGCGAGTGAGACTCTTTTTTTCATACCGCCCGAGAGATCGGAGGGGCTCATATTCTGGATGCCCGGAAGACCAACGAGTTCGAGTTTCTCCGCGACGATACGGGAAATTTCTTTATCCTTCAGTCGTCTGTTTTCCCTCAGGCCGAGGCCGACGTTTTCCTCAACGGACATTGAATCGAAGAGCGCGGCGCCCTGGAAGAGGAAGCCGAATTTCTTGCGAACGGTATAGACCTCTTTGCGTGAAAGGTTTACGATATTCTGACCTTCTATAATGACCTCTCCCTTATCGGGTTTCATCAGACCGATAATATGCTTAAGCATAACGGATTTACCACAGCCGCTTTTTCCGATAATGACGAGCGTTTCACCTTTATTGATAGTCAGATTCACGCCATTCAGCACATTTTTATCGCCGAAACTCTTATAGACATTCTTCAATTCAATCATAGGCAAATTTACAGTTTTTGAGAATCAAAAAATACGAAAAAGGGGAGAGGGAAATGCAATATGAGTCTGAAGTGAGATTTAAAATCACGGAATAAATCGATTGTTTTAATAAAAAAAAAGTATGACACGAAAGTATCATTTGAATGACACGAATGACACGAAAAGTATCACTTCTTTTTTTGTAAATATTGAAAAAACAATATACGGAGGCGGAAAATCGTGAAATCGTATCAAAATAGTGTCACTCGGTATCATATCAGGCATCTAATAAATTGTTTCTACGGCATTTGCATTTACAGGAATTAATGACAGGTCAGTGTCATTGGAGAGGGAAGCTGAAAGAGTTCAGAAAAGGTTCGAGAAGCGCCGGAAAGAGGTAGTCATTTCATTATTCGAAAATTTCAAAGAACGATATTCATATACAAATATACATCACGAATCGAAAAAATATTCAATAAATGACCGGGAAGGCCTGTAAAGACAGGGGAAACAGTAAGATACGAATGAGAGGAAACGGTTTTCATTGTGCAAAAACGTATAATGATATTATAAACAAAGCGGTTGTGAAAAAAATATTGTACGGGAATGGAGGAAAGTGAGGAAAAATTATCATTTAAAGAAATAAATTATTATTTCAGGGTAATCATATAAAAAGAATATGATTTTGAGGACAACAGAAGTATGCAGGATAAGGGGAACGACTATATTAACGAGGTAAGTGATTCGAATTAACATTGACTATTTTTAGGGAAAGCGGTATTTTTGTAGTCTATTCGAAGATAGCTCAATGGTGGAGCATTCGGCTGTTAACCGAAGGGTTGCGGGTTCGAGTCCCGCTCTTCGAGCGAGAGCCCCGCGGGAACGCGGGGCTTTTTGTTTTTTATCCTTTTCCCCACCTTAAAAGGCGGGGTTACGAAAATAGATTTCGGAAATCGTTATACAGAGGTCTATTGGTAATTGAAGAGCGGTTTGTGTTTAGGAGTTAGCTTCTGATTCGAGTGAAAAGAAAATAATTTGTAATTAAAGTCTATAGTGCAAAATAGCAGGCTTCGCCTGCGCGTCAGGTGAAAACCTGACGCCACGAGAGAGGCAAATGTGCAGGCTTCACCTGCGCTTCGGGTGAAAACCTGACGCCACGAGAGAGGCAAATGTGCAGGCTTCGCCTGCGCGTCAGGTGAAAACCTGACGCCACGAGAGAGGCAAATGTGCAGGCTTCGCCTGCGCGTCAGGTGAAAACCTGACGCCACGAGAGAGGCAAATGTGCAGGCTTCGCCTGCGCGTCAGGTGAAAACACCTGACACCACTAAATGCACGGAGGTACAAGAGAATAATACTTTTAGTATAATTTTTGTATATTTATTTAATGAATGATTTATTTCACAACACGGAGGAGGAGCAGCCTTTAACGGTATCGGAGATAACGGGATACATAAAGGAGACGCTTGAGACGACGCTGAAGGAGGTTTACATAATCGGCGAGATATCGGGATACAAGCGCGCATTTCCTTCCGGTCATTCATATTTCACACTCAAGGACGACAAGTCGCAGATATCCTGCAATCTATGGAGTTTCAGGTACAATACATTAAAATTCACGCCGCAGGACGGCAAGAAAGTTCTCGTTCGCGGAAGGATAACTGTTTATGAGCCGAGGGGCACGTACGCAATTGAAGTGATGTCGATGTCAGAGTACGGTGTTGGAGAATTGCAGCAGGCATTCGAGAGACTGAAACAAAAGTTAATAAGCGAGGGATTATTTGACGAGAAGTACAAGAAGCCGATTCCTGAATTTCCGCACAAGGTTGCGATAATCACCTCCGAAACGGGAGCGGTTATAGAGGATTTCAAGAAGGTCACGAGGAAGAGATATCCTTTAATCGAACTTTATCTTTTTCCCGTATTAGTACAGGGGAAGGGTTCGGCGGAGAGCATTTGCAGGGCGATAGAGAAAGCGAATAACATCGAAACGGATTTCGACGTAATAGTAATAGCAAGGGGCGGGGGTTCGATAGAGGACTTATGGTCATTCAACGAAGAGAGCGTAGCGAGGGCAGTATTCGCATCGAAGATACCAGTAGTAAGCGCTGTAGGACACGAGGTAGATTTCACGATTTGCGATTTCGTCGCGGACTTAAGGGCGCCGACGCCGTCGGCAGCGGCTGAAATGATTTTGCCTGATAAGAGCGAACTACTTGAGCGGATAAGGAGTTACGAATATTCGATAGACACATTAGTCAGCGGTAGAATGGATTTTTACAAGGAAAGTCTTGAGAGGATAAAGAGCAATTACGCATTCAACAGACCGCGTGACATACTGAACGATTTCAAGATACGGATTGACGAGATGAGCGAGACGCTGGGACGGAGCACGAAAGACAGGTTGAAATATTTATTAAACGAGTTGAATTACAAGGAGAGAATTCTCCTGAGCGTCAGTCCCGAGACGACGATGAAGAGGGGATTCGCTTACGTGGTAAGGAACGGGAAAGTCATTTCGAAGAAGAAAGAACTTGAGGCGGGCGACGCGGTTGAAATCAACTTTCAGGACGGCAGGGCGGATGCGGAAATCAAGTAAAAACGGGGATTTGTAACAGAAAAATACAATTCCTTATATGTTTTATAAATGTTATTTTTAATGATAGACTAAAAATGGCTAAAGAAAAAATAAACAAGGATTCATTCGAGTACGCATACAGGAAACTGGAGAAGATACTCGACGATCTTGAACAGAATATTGAGGAGAAATCTCTTGATGAGATAATCGAGAATTATCAGGAGGGGCTTAAATTACTAAAACTATGCAGGGACAAACTATCTGAAGCCGAACTAAAGATTGAAAAAATTAAATTAGAAAAATGATTGACGAATTCAAGTTCGATATCAACAACACGAAGTTTCTGAAAGACATCGAATATCCGTCTGATTTAAAGAAACTATCTCTTCCCGACCTTCGCGAATTATCGGATGAATTGCGTGATTTTCTAATGGACACGATATCGAGGATAGGCGGGCATCTCGGTTCATCTCTCGGCGTAGTAGAACTAACGTTAGCGCTACATTACGTATTCAACGCGCCTCAGGACAAGATGATATGGGACGTGGGTCATCAGGGATACATACACAAGATACTTACGGGGCGCAAGAAACTTCTGCATACGATAAGGCAGAAGGGCGGGATAAGCGGATTTTTGAAACGGACTGAGAGCGAGTACGACGCATTCGGAGCGGGGCACGCGACAACTTCATTATCGGCTTCGCTCGGAATAGCGACCGCGCGGGATTTCCAGAAAAAGAAATTCAAGGTAATATCGATTATCGGAGACGGTTCGATGACGGGCGGGATGGCATACGAGGCGATGAACAACATAGGTCTTCTGAAGAAGGACATGATAGTAGTTCTTAACGACAACAAGATGTCGATAGCGCCAAACGTATGGTCGCTGCAGAATTATTTCGTTGACCTTATGTTAAACGAATCATACAACAGGCTGAGGAACAAGATATGGAACCTGACGGGAAAAGTTGACAAGAAGAACAGCGACAGGCTGCGGGCGATGGCGGCGAAGATAGAGGGTGGTTTGAAGGGCGTGTTAACGCCCGGGATGTTGTTCGAGGCTCTGGGATTCAGGTATTTCGGACCCATCAACGGGCACAACGTCGTAAATCTCGTAAAGACATTCGAAGAAATCAAGAATTTTTCGGGACCGCTGCTCGTTCACGTATTCACTGAAAAAGGCAAGGGACCATCATACGCGCCGAAGCACTATCAGAAACTGCACGCGTTAAACCCGTTTGACAAGACGACGGGAATAGAACTGAAGAAATCGACGGTACCCGCGTACACTTCGGTATTCGGAGAAGCGCTGGTAGAACTCGCCAAGAAAGACGATAGGATAATTGCAATAACGGCGGCGATGCCGGACGGCACGGGTTTAAACAAGATGAATGAAGCGATACCCGAAAGGTATTTCGACGTAGGCATAGCGGAGCAACACGCTGTAACATTCGCGGCGGGACTATCGACGGAGGGATTCACGCCGGTTGTAGCGATTTATTCGACGTTTCTTCAGCGGGCATTTGATCAGATAATACACGATGTAGCGACTCAAAAACTGAGCGTTGTATTCGTGCTTGACAGGGGAGGTCTCGTAGGGGCCGACGGTCCGACGCATCACGGCGCATTCGATCTTTCATATTTAAGGTTGATACCCGGAATGGTAATAATGGCACCGAAGGACGAAGGTGAACTGAGAAACATGTTATACACGGCGACTCTTTACAAGCGCGGACCCATAGCGCTTCGATATCCTCGCGGCAACGCGCTCGGAGTAGAGGCCGGGGCATTCAAGCAACTTGAAATCGGCAAGGGTGAAGTAGTTAAAGAGGGGAATGACATAGCGATATTAGCGGTCGGAAGCATGGTGCACAATTCGATGAAGGCGGCAGAAGCGCTTGAAGAGCGGGGGATAAGCGCAGAGGTAGTGAACATGAGATTTGTCAAGCCGCTTGATTCGGAAATGCTTAGGCGGGTGTTCGAGAAATTCGAAAAAGTAATAACGATAGAAGAGAATTCCATACTCGGAGGATTCGGCAGCGCAGTATCCGAATTCGCGGAGCAATACGGATACAAGAACGACATATTAATACACGGTTTGCCCGACAAGTTCATAGAGCACGGCAAGCCTGAAGAACTGCACTCGGACCTGAAACTTGACGCAAAGGGAATAGTTGAAACAGTTGTTGAATTTTTAATGAGGAAGAAAGTAACGTCTTGATGTCATTTGATGGATTAATATTAAACAACGGTGAGACAGCCGTGAAAAGCAAGTTCAACTTACATTCGAACAACAAGCGGGTGTACATAGAGACATACGGATGCCAGATGAACGTATCGGATACGGAGATAATACTGAGCGTACTCAGCGATTTCGGATACAACGAGACGACGGAAATAAGCGAATCCGATTTAATTTTTCTGAACACTTGCAGCGTCAGGGAAAACGCCGAGCGAAAGATATACAACAGGCTCAAGCAATTGAAAGGGATAAAGAGGAAGAGTCCCGAAAAAGTAATCGGTATTCTGGGATGCATGGCAGAGAGGCTGAAGAAAGACTTAATCGAAAATGAAAAGATAGTTGATATAATTGTCGGTCCCGACGAATACAGAAAGCTTCCGCGACTTATAGAGAACCTATACGGCACGGGTGAGAAAGGAATTGCCGTGAAGTTGTCGAGGGACGAAACATACGACGACATAGTACCTGTGCGCAAGGAAGGAGTAACGGCGTGGATATCTGTGATGCGAGGATGCGACAAGTTCTGCACATTCTGCGTCGTGCCGTTCACGCGGGGCAGGGAAAGGTCGAGGAAAGTATCAAGCATAGTGAACGAAGCGGCATCGCTTTTTGAGGAAGGCGTAAAGGAAGTGACTCTGCTGGGTCAGAACGTAAATTCATACAATGAAAGCGGGAACGACTTTGCCGATTTGCTAAGGCAAGTTGCAGAGGCGGTTCCCGGAATGAGAATAAGATACGCGACATCGCATCCATATGACTGTTCGAGGAAATTACTTGAAACGATGGCTAAATATGATAATATTTGCAAGTACATACATCTGCCGGTGCAGTCGGGTTCGGAGAGAGTCCTAAAACTAATGAACAGGCTGTATTCCGTGAAGCAGTATCTTGATGTTCTTAAATACGCGAAAGAGATAATGCCGGGAATCGGATTATCGACGGACATAATTACGGGATTCCCGACGGAGACGGAGGAAGACCACAGAATGACGCTTGAACTGATGGAGAGAGCGGAATATGACAGCGCTTACACATTCGCGTATTCACCGAGAGAAAACACGAAGTCATACAGGCTCGAAGACGACGTCACGAAGGAAGTGAAACTGAGGAGGCTCGAAGAAATAATAAGTTTACAGAGAAAATTGTCGTCACGCATCAACAAGAAATTAATAGGCTGCGAGAAGGAAGTACTGATTGAGGGAAGCAGCAAGAAGTCAGAGGATTTTCTGATGGGAAGAACGGACTGTAACAAGACAGTAATATTTCCGAGAGGCAGCAGCGGGGCGGGAGATTTATTAAAAGTTAAAATAATAAAATCAAATTCGGCGACATTATTCGCCGAGAGAACAGAAACATAGAGAATGGTGAATTTTTTAATATATTTATTTTTAATATCACTCGGATTCGTGATGCGAAGGTTTCCCATCAAGGTTATACAAGGGATAGGAAAAGTTTTCGGGTTGTTTTTTTTTATCTATTACCCTTCCGCAAGCAGGTAGCATATAATAATCTCACGCTTTGTTTTCCCGAAAAGGACGATGTCTGGAAGAAAAAAACCATAAAGGGCGTTTACATAAATCTGGGCATAACTCTGTTCGAGTTGTTATACTTTCCAAAACTGAAGAAGGAAACGATAGAGACGTTCGTATCATTTCAGGACTACAACTATATATATCAGGCGATATCGAAAGGGAAGGGTCAGTTTTTCTTAAGCGGACACATATCCAACTGGGAGTTGATGGCATTTTCATACGCGAAAATATTCAGGTCGCGGCTTAACGTAGTAGTGAAGCCTCAGACGAACAAGGGAATCAACAAGACGGTAAACAAGTACAGGGAGATGTGCGGGAACGAGATGCTTGAAATCGGCGGATCTTTGAGAAACATTTACACGCTGATAAAAAAGAATGAGACGGTATGTTTTCTTCTCGACCAATCGGCGAATCCGGATTACTCGGTTTACGCGGATTTCTTCGGGCAGAAGGTAGCGACATTTTCCGGTCCTGCAAAAATCGCACTAAAGAACAGGACTGAAATAGTTTTCGCGTACGCATACAGAAGCAAAACGAACAAGTACATGATAGTAACGGAGCCGTTAAAATACGACGACCTGACGGGGGGCGCTACAGACGAGAACGTACAGATACTGACCGAGAGGTTCAACAAGGCGCTGGAGCGGGTAATAAGGGAGCATCCAGACCAGTGGTTATGGCTGCACAGGAGATTCAAGCACGTACAGAAATGAAATTTTTAATAATACAGACCGCATTTCCGGGCGACGTAATTCTCACATTACCGCTCGTGCAGGCGTTGAAGAAACAATATCCTTCATCTGAAGCCGATTTCTTATGCATACCAAAGACAGCGGGGCTGCTTGAAGGTAATCCATACATCAGGAACGTAATAGTGTACGACAAGCGCTCGACTGACAGAACAGTTTCAAGTTTTTTCAAGTTAGTAGGCAGAATAAAATCGGAGAGATACAATTACATATTCGGGGTTCAGAGATATCTGCGGACGACACTGATGGCGTATCTCGGTAAAAATGGAAGAACGATATCTTATAAAAACTCCGCGCTTTCATTTTTATACACGGATACAGTGAACTACGCGGACAAGCACGAAATACTCCGCGTGCTTGATTTAATAAAGCCAATCGGAATAAACGCGAATGAAATAATCAGGCCTGAACTATTTCCTTCCGAAAAGGAAGTCAGAAAGACGGATGAAATAGTGAAAGGTTTGAATATTAAATCAAGGAAGGAACTCGTGTGCATAGCGCCAGGTTCGGTATGGTACACAAAAAGATTTCCGAAGGAAAAGTTCAGAAATTTAATCAACCTTTGCTCGGATGACGGTTTCAAGATAGCGCTCATTGGAGGAGACGATGACACGGAATTATGCGGTGACCTTGCCGGCAATTCAGCCAACAACGAAGTTTACAATTTTGCGGGAAAGCTTTCGTTTCTTGAATCGGCTGAATTGATAAAGAGGAGCGGGGTTCTTGTAACGAATGATTCGGCACCGCTACATCTCGGTTATGCCGCAGGCACAAAGGTAATCGCATTATTCGGTTCAACGGTCAAGGGATTCGGGTTTTACCCCGCGGGCAAGGGCGACTCGGTTTTCGAAGTGAACGGACTTGATTGCAGGCCCTGCACGAATCACGGTAAGGATTATTGCAAAATAAAAACTCTCGATTGTTTCAATCGAATAGACGAAAAAGAAATATACGCCGAGATAAAAAAGACTTTATCTAATCTTGCCTAAAATTCTCATCACAAATTTACCCAGCATATCGAATTCAAGGTTCACGCTATCGCCTTTTTTAAGGTACTGAAAATTAGTAGCGGTATATGTATGCGGGATAATAGCGGTTTTAATAATCACCTTCTTTGATGTTTCCCTCAAATCCGCGACAGTCAGGCTGATTCCGTTAATCGAAATGGAGCCGACATAAATAAGATTTTTTCTGAACTTGAGCGGAAACTCGAAAAAGAACTCCCAACTGTCTTTCAGTTTCCTTATATCATAAACCTTTCCGGTTGAATCCACGTGACCCTGAACGATATGACCGTCGAGGCTTTCGTGAAGTTTCATCGGTTTTTCAAGATTGACGAAGGAGCCGATTTTAAGACTGCCGAGGTTCGTCTTGCTCAACGATTCGTTTACGGTAGTGAATTCAAATTTTCCGAGTTTTATTCCCGTAATTGTCATACAGGCGCCGTTAATCGCTATACTATCGCCTTTACGCCTGTCCCTGAGGTAATTTTTTAACTGCGGTTGAACGAGAAAAACAATGCTGTCACCTCTCGGTGTTATTTTCACTACCTTTCCCGTGCTTGTAACTATGCCTGTGAACATTAATGAATTGGTNTTATAATTTAATACGATATCGTTATCGAGCCTGATAACTTTATACAAAAATAATTCTTTTGCTTTCGCGATTCTATCTATTTCAAATTCCGAAAATGTCGAAATACCTTTGCCGAATATCTTTGGTGCAATCATCACGAATAGTTCATCGAACAAATCCTGCTTCACGAAGCCTGACAGGGTTTTGCTTCCGCCTTCGACGAGGAGGGAATAGATGCCTTTAAGAAATAATTTACGGAGCAAATCCGCGAGGTCAAGCGCACCGTTTTTTTCTTTTACGGGCAAATAGTCAGCGTTTAATATTTTCTTCACGGGTTTTTTCAGGGACGAGTGGACAATAACAGCCGGTGCAGATTTATCATTAAATAATTTAAGATTGCCTTTAAGTTTAAGGTTCTTATCGATGACAATTCTCACGGGATTTTTCGGGTGTAAATTCAGTCTCGCGGTAAGTTCAGGATTATCGATTTCAGCGGTATTTCTGCCGATTAAAATACCATCGCAAAAACTTCTGATCTCGTGGGCTAACGTTCTTGATTTTATACCAGTTATCCACTTTGAACTAAAGTTGTTAAGAGCAATTTTCCCGTCAATACTCTGGGCGGATTTCAGGATGACATACGGGCGTTTCTTTAAAATTACGGATATGAAGACTTTATTAAGTTCTCTGCATTCATTTTGGCATATACCGGAAACGACTTCGATGCCGTTCCTTTGAAGTTTTCGCATGCCTTTACCTGAAACGAGGGGGTTAGGGTCTTTCATTCCGATAATAACTTTTTTGATGCCTTCGGAAATTATCAAATCCGCGCACGGAGGAGTTTTGCCGAAGTGGAAGCACGGTTCAAGATTCACGTAGAGGGACGCGCCTTTCGGGTCATAGCCTCGTTTTTTCGCGTCATTAAGAGCGATGACTTCGGCGTGGGGGCCTCCGAACATTTTGTGAAATCCTTTTCCGATAATTTCGGAATTTTTTATTATTATGCAGCCGACCATCGGATTAGGAAGAACTCTGCCTTTTTCAGCGAGTCGGATGCAGTTCATCATTATTTTTTCATCGTAAGTCATTTCATACTTTTTTTTAGTTGCGTCAGAACGCTGTCTTGGGAATCCCGGTGATAGATATAGGTCGGAGAATCAAATTTACCGACTGAAAATTTTCTTTTTGCTCTTCTGACAAAGTCCGAATCATAGGAATAAACATTTCTGAAGCCGCCGAGCTGCCTGAAGACGTATTCCTTTCCAAACAGCGTGGCACCGATAACGCACTTATCAAGATGAATCAGTTTTTTTAGATTTCCCGCATCGGGCACGTACATATCCTCTTCGCTGCCTATCAGCATTGCGCCGCTGTAAACCAATTCAAGTTTTTTATTTCCTGAAAAAAGTTTAACGCGCTGTTCAATATGATTTATGGAATATTCGTCATCGGAGTCGAGGAAGGTTATGAACCTGCCGGACGAGAGATTAATCCCCGCATTCAGGGACAGCGGAGTTTTCCGATTAGAGTGTCTGAGATATTTTATCCTGTAATCGTAGTTAATGAGTTTAAATATATTTCTGTAAGAATCATCGGTGCTTCCGTCGTCGACTATGAGCAGTTCAAAGTTCTGATAAGTTTGCGCTAGTACGGATTCAACGGCGCGCGTTAAAAGTTTCTTCCTGTTATAAACGGGGATGACGATACTGACCGCGGGATTTTTGCCCATGTTTGGTACAGGAATCATATCGCGATGCCTCTTCTAATCCAGGATTTGGGATCAAGGGGAGAATCATTTTTCCAGATTTCGAAATGGAAGGACTGGTTATCGACGGTGCTTCCCGAGTAGCCGATTACCATACCCGTTCTAACGGTTTCACCTTTTTTAACGAGAATTCTTCCGAGAACAGCGTAGACGGTTGTGAATCCGCCGGGGTGTTTAATAATAATCACGTTTCTCAGCGAAGGAATATTTTCTATGCTTTCGACGATACCGTCAGCAACGCACAGCACCTCGGTATTTTCCGCGACGGAAACGTCGATGCCGTTATTGAGTGATATTGTGCCTGTCAGCGGATTGATAGTTCTTCCGAAGTCTTTAATTATCTCGATGCTGTTAACCGGAACGATGAGCCGTCCTTTTGCATTATCGAGGTTATCGGATGAATAGTCGGGAGTATTATTGAACTTATATATAAACGGTTTTTTAACCTGCTTAACGGCGAACTCGAGGTCAAGAATTCTTGATTTAATCTTTTCAATTTGTCTTCCCGCATTATCGACATCTTCGCGGGCGATTGTAAGGGAATCTTCCGCAAGAATTTTTTCTTTCAGGAGCAAATCCTTATCTTCGCGTTTCTGAGCAAAGTACTTTTTGTATTCCAGTTTGTTGAGAGTATTGATTTTCTTTTTTTCAAGCAGCGACATTTCTTCGTATTTGATACGCTCGAAATCGGACTTTCTTGATTGGGATAGTTTATTCAGATACTGAAGCCTCGCATACATTATTGAAGGGGACTCGGAAGTAAACAGTATTTGCGCCTGATAGTCGCTGCCGTGCTTATAAAGCCAGATAATACGTTTTTTAAATTCCTCTTTAAGCCTGTCGACGCTTTCTTTTTTATAAATGAATTCGGCTTCCTGCTTGAAAAGGTCGTCTTTCGAACCTCCGTATGACATATTGCTAATCAACTGCGAGAGGACTTTTATGCGTTCGTTTATGTCGCGGATTCTGTAACCGATGTCGGAAATTATTTTATTCTTTTGCTGAATCAGATTCTCATAGTTCTCGAGGTCTCTTTTATAGTTATAAATCTGTTTTCGTTTATCTTCCAGCCAGTTATAGTCGGCGAACAGACGAGGAGCGAGGCAGAAAAACAATATTAGAATCAGAATTCCTTTCATCGGGATAACTCAATAAATTTCATTATCAGATTTTTTGAAAACGGGTCATCAAAATTTTCCAAGCATTCCGGGTGCCACTGAACACCGAGGATAAATTTGTCAGAGTGCTCGATGCTTTCGACAATGCCGTCGGGTGATTTTGAAGTAATCCTTATGCCTTCGCCCGGGCGGTCAACCGACTGATGGTGCGAACTGGTAACGACGCCTTCTTTTTTGCCGGTTATATTATACAGCACTGAATCTTCGACGACATTAACGGAATGAAGCCGCATCTTTTTATCATCGAGCGCGCGGTGGTTAACTTTTCTGACAGATTCGATATCAAAAATAAGAGAGCCGTTGAAATAGACGTTAATGAACTGGCATCCCCTGCAAATGCCGAGCACTGGAAGATTCCGACAGACGGCTGATTCAAGAATCTTAAACTCGAAGCCGTCACGTTCGGGATTGTATTTTACCGCGTCAGGCTTTGAATCCCAGTCATTGAAGAGTTCGGGATAAATGTCGATTCCGCCAGTGAGGATAAGGGCTTTGCATTTATCAAAGGTTGAGAAAGCATCCGAACTTCTGTAATCGAGGACGCAATAATCCGCGTTAAAATGGTCAAGCCATTTCAGGTATTCATCGAACATTGTTTCGGAGTATGTTATTCCAATCATAAGATTCTTTTTTCGACTAAAATATCCTTAAGCCGTCCGGAGTCGCATTTAATTTTCAGTTTAAGGTAATATACCTTATGCTCAATTGTAAAATTAGCGAAATTTTTTAACTTAATAAAATCTTTTTCCGTTGTAACAAAAACGTCATCGTCTGCCGATTGGTTGAGAAAGGAATCGATGTCCTGAAGCGAGTATGAATGGTGGTCACCGAACTCGAAAGCGCGGATTACATCATATCCGAATTTTTTCAGGGCGTTAAAGAAACTTTTGTTGTCGGCGATGCCGGATATCGCAACGATGTCTTTAATTGCAGCCTCCGGCGGGTTACCAAGCGCATCGAAGATGCCATCGTAATCGTAGCACACGCGGATTTCGGGGACAGTATTGAGCGGATAACCATCCTTGCATTCAGAAAATTTAAAATTTCTCACAATCAGACCGCTTCTGCAGAGGCAAGCGAACGGTTCGCGAAGGTTGCCTGACGGAATAAGAGTTTTGTACACAAGAGAGTTTTGGTCCGCAGCGACGATAACTATATCGAGGTCTCTTTTTATATACCTGTGCTGGTAGGCGTCATCGAGCAAGATTATGTCGGGTTTAAATTCCGATTCCGCGTATTTCACGGCACGTACTCTATTACCGTCGGCGAGCGCGTAGAACCTGTCAGTGAAGCGGCTGAAGCGTTCTATAATCATTGACAATTCGTCGCCGAGGGAAGAAATATCTCCGCGGATTTTATTTCCGTCAAATCCGACAATCAAACCTTCCGATTTCCTTTTATATCCTCTTGAGATGACGCAGACAGATTTATCAAGGTTCAAAAGCATTTCCGCAAGGAATATAACGAACGGAGTTTTGCCCGTGCCGCCTGTTGTTATGTTACCGACTGAGATAATCCGCGCTGTTGATTTATAAGAGCGCAGAATTTTAATATCGAAGAGAATATTTCTTACGATAATATATGCGCCGTAGATAAGCGAGAGCGGGTAAAGCAAAAGTCTTAGAATGCTCATGCCGTTCAGGTTATANAGTTCAGAAATGATTTGAGGAGCGGATTTTTCGATAATAACATTTTCGAAGTAATTTCTCAGCAGGATAAATTCCGCAGTCATTATGTTTCTATACTTATCGTCATTAAACACGTTAAGAAATTCTCTGATCATATTATTCTTCGTAAAATCTTTCTGAATGAATTCCTTCACGACTTCCTTTTCAAGAATTATATTGACGAGCGAGACGAATTCTGTTTTGATCATCATTTTCGCAATATAGTAATTCAGTCCTCCCGATTTATACACGGCGCAGAACGGGGTGCCGAGAAGGGCGCATTCGAGAGTCGCCGTACCGAACTTAGTAATCACGAAATCGGAATCGTAAATGGTTTCGTAATTAAGCTTAGAATCAACGCGACGGATTTCGTGATGGAGTTCAAATTCTTCGAAGACGCTGCCGGGAATATTTTCTGAACAGAGGAGATTCACGCGGCATCCGTATTTTTCAATCATTTCGGCGGCGGTATCCGCGAGAACGGGGAGGATTCTCTTAATCTCCTGCAATCTGCTGCCGGGCATAATCGTCACGACGGGCATCGGATTAATCTTTTTTTCTTTGTTCTTCAGAAATTCATCAACGGGAGCAATCAGCGGATGGCCGACATAACGGGCATTGACACCTTCATTCTTTAAGAACTTTTCCTCGAAAGGAAAAATCACGAGGCACAAGTCGACGTATTTCCTCAACTGTTTAACCCGTCCCGGGTGCCACGCCCAGACCTGAGGGGTTATGAAATAAATAATTTTGCCTTTATATTCAGAGCGGATTTCTTTAGCGAGTCTGAGATTGAAACCAGGGAAGTCGGTCAGAATCACGACGGAAGGATTAGTTTTAATTATATAGTCTCTTGTCTCAAATAGTTTTTCGCGTATATGTTTGTAGTTGTTAGCAATTTCCTGAAAGCCGACGAAATTGACTTCGGAGTAATTGAAAATGAGTTTGACGCCTTCGGATTCAAGTTTGCTTCCGCCGATGCCTTCGGCAGACAAGTCAGGCTTAAATGACTTAATACGATTTATAAGATTTGAAGCGTGCAAGTCGCCCGATGCTTCACCCGCAATAATGAAAACATCAGTCCCAGTCATAATTTTAAAATCTAATAGTAAATCCGCCGATGCCGCTAATAAAAGTAGTAGAACCGAATGGATAAAAAATTGTGTTAATCTTGCTTTTCAGAGTAATGAAAAGTGAATTCGTGAGAACGAGTTCTCCGCCCACACCCGCGTTTGCGCCCATACGGAATTCGGTCTTGGATTCATAGTTTAAATCCGGAGTAAACGCGGAGCCCTGCATGAAAATGTACGGACCTACGCCCGCTTCAATAAAGAAACTTGAGCGGTAGCATTTCGGTCTGAAATAAAATCTTGGTCCCACGTTCGCTTCGAGGTATCCTGATGACGGACCGAGAGTATCTTTAAGGGAGAGGGCAATGTATCTAACTTCAGCATAAAGAGCTACTTCGGTGTTAATCCTGTACGCGACATCCGCACCTACGATAGCGCTGTTGAAATAATTATCAGAAAGGTACGTGCCTACGGGGACCATGAAACCGCCCTGCAGAGTTAACTGGACGAAATTTCTCGTTTTAAACCCCTTAAGTTCCGGATTGCCGTTCATAATAACGGGATTATTCTGAGCATACACAGCACCAGAACATAGAAAGGCCAGTAATATTAGCGAAAGAAGTTTTTTCATCTAATAAATATAATTAAAAATAAAGTCTCGTAAAATATAAAAGAAATTCACAAAGAATTTTTTTAAATGGGAGAACTAATCGTAAAGGAATGTATTTTGAGATGTATTTGCGATGCAGATTTAATATTTTAAAGCATGGGAAAGGACAGGACAATACTGCACGTTGACATGGACGCATTTTTCGCATCCTGCGAAGAGGCCGTGAATCCGAAACTAAGAGGAAAGCCACTGATAGTAGGAGGGACGCGCAAGGACGTGCGAAGCATTGTGAGTTGTCCGAATTATCTGGCGAGGCAGAGGGGTATAAGGACAGCGATGCCTTTGACACGGGCGATGCAACTTGCACCGGACGGAAATTTCATACGAGGTACAAGAGGATTATACGGGCATTTTTCGAAGAAGGTGCGTGAAATATTTTCAAAATACACTCCGCTTATAGAGCCGATGTCGATTGACGAAGCGTATCTTGACGTTACGGACGTCCTTAGAGATTACGGCGGGGATTCATACAGACTTGCTTACAAACTTAAAGAAGAAATAAAGAGTTCGTTAAAGATTACCTGTTCAATAGGAATATCAACCAACAAGGTGTGTTCAAAGATAGCGTCAAAGCAGAACAAGCCTGACGGAATAACGCACATAAAGCCGGGCAAGGAAAAGGAATTTCTTGACGGACTTCCAGTGGAGAGAATTCCAGGGGTAGGGAAAGCCACATTGAAACTATTGAACAAGTACGGGATATACAAAATAAAGGACATCAGGAATTTCGACAGAACATTTTTCGAAGAAGAAATAGGGATGCATTCGTCATACCTTATAAACGTCGCTAACGGAATAGACAGCAGGGAAGTAACGCTGTACGAAGATTACGAGCAGAAGTCGCTGTCGAAGGAGAGCACTTTGAATTTTGACAGCGACGACCTTGCATATTTAGAAAAGGAACTATACTACGTTCTTGAGAAAGCGTGTTCGCGAATGAGGAAGAAGGGATACAAATCGAACAACCTGACGGTGAAGGTGAAGTACGCGGATTTCACCGTCAATCAGAAAACTAAGACGACCGACAGGCATTCAAACGTCGAGATGGATTTTTACGACGACTCGATAAAATTATTCAGGACGCTTATGAAGAAAGGGAAACCGATAAGGCTTGTCGGAGTCAGGTTCGGAGAACTGGTGTCGAATGACGAAAGCATACAGGAAGACATGTTCAGGGACGAAGAGAAACTGAACAGGCTGGTGCGCAACATAGACAAGATACGCAAGAAGTACGATTACGACATAGTAAAATTCGGAAAGACTTTCGATATATAAAATCAGTTCACGACAGTCTTGCCGGCTTTTTTCCAGGCAATAATGCCTCCCGAGAGATTAAGCGCCTCTTTTATTCCCGCCTCGAGCATAATCTGCACGGCTTTCGCGCTTCTTCTGCCGCTCCTGCAATAAACGAGATATCTGCCGGATTTATCGAGAGCATTTATTTTATCGATAAAGTCCGAAGAATGCATATTAATAAGCACCGCGGCATCGATGTGGCCTTCGCCGAATTCCTCTGCCGTTCTCACGTCAATAATAGTATAGCCCTGATTCTTAAGTTCTTCAAATTTATCGACATCGACAGAATCAACCTGCGCAAAGCCGAACATCCCGAGATTAAACATCAAAAAAGATAAAGTTAGGAAAAAAATTTTTACAGCCATAACGTACGGAGTTTAAGTTATTAAAATAAACGAATCCGATAAATGAACCAAGTTATAAGGCCGTTCAAGAAACTACTTTCACACTAAATATACTAAAAATAATTTTCATGTAATTCACAAAAACAAAATTCATTGCCATAGGAAAATTAATCTTGATAATCTTAACAAATTGCAATAAGTTTAAACAACAAAATGTTTAAGAAATTTTAGGAAGCATTTTTATGCTTCCAAATTATGATAACAAATCGGAAAATGAAAAATACGAATCCGTTATTCTATCTGGTCGTTGTCCTGGTAATCTTCGTGATAATAATGTCAATCTTAGCGTGACAGTACTTTACACTTAGTTATCGTAAAAGAAGCAGGGTCATAAAAATATTTAAGAGAACACCGAGCAACAGCGCCGATTGCTTTAATTTGATTTTGAAATCAGATTCAGCGCCGAACCTGATTTAAACCATTCTATCTGCTGATAATTGAAAGTATGATTCAGCAATATTGTATCTTCATTCCCGTCATCATGCATTACAGTCATTTTAATTTTGCTCCCGCTTTTGAAATTCTTAATATCTATACTGAACCTGTCATTTTCCTTTATTAAATCGTAGTCATCGGGATTCGCGAAAGTAAGCGGAAGCATTCCCTGTTTCTTAAGGTTGGTTTCGTGTATCCTCGCGAATGATTTCACGATAATCGCTTTTCCGCCGAGGTATCTCGGCTCCATAGCGGCGTGTTCGCGTGAAGAGCCTTCACCGTAATTCTCTTCACCGACAACAATCCAGCCGATGCCTTTGGATTTATAATCGCGGGCGACCTGCGGGACTGCGCCGTATTCGCCGGACAACAGGTTCTTAACGAAGTTCATCCTGTCATTAAAAGCGTTAATCGCCCCGATGAACATATTATTTGAAATATTGTCAAGGTGTCCTCTATATTTAAGCCAGGGACCCGCCATCGAAATATGGTCTGTTGTGCATTTGCCTTTTACCTTTATGAGAAGGCGCAAATCATTGAAATCAGCGTCAAGGTCAGGCGCATTGAATGCTTCAAGTTTCTGAAGTCTTTTCGAATCGGGATTTATAATAACGTCAATGTTTCCGCCGTCAGGCGCAGGTGTTATGTAGCCGGAATTACCGCTGTCGAAACCTTTCGCTGGAAGTTCATCACCATCCGGAGGAGCGAGGAGAAATTCTTCACCTTTATCATTCACGAGTTTATCCTTAAGTGGATTGAATGTCAATTTACCCGCGAGAGCGAGCGCGGTAACAATTTCAGGCGACGCGACGAAAGAATGCGTCGCGGTATTGCCGTCATTTCGTTTGGAAAAATTTCTGTTATAAGAGGTTATGATTGAATTTTTCTCTCCGTCTTTTACGTCGTGGCGTTTCCACTGACCAATGCAGGGACCGCAGGCGTTGGCGAGAACCGTTCCGCCGATTTTCGTGAACACGTCGATAATACCGTCACGTTCGATGGTGGCTTTAACCTGTTCGGAGCCGGGAGTAATCACGAACTCGGATTTAGTTTTCAGACCGCGATTGAATGCCTGCCGTGCGAGAGAAGCAGCCCTTCCCATATCTTCGTAAGACGAATTGGTGCAACTTCCGATAAGCCCGACCTTAAGTTCTTCGGGATAACCGTTGTCAAGAACCGCCTGCTTGAATTCCGAAATCGGTCTTGCAAGGTCGGGTGTGAACGGACCATTGATGAAAGGTTCGAGTGACGATAAATCAATTTCGATAATATCGTCGTAATATTTTTCACATCCCTCATCGCCTTTAAGATAATCTTTAAGTTCGCCGGCAAGTTTAGCGATTTCCGCTCTGCCAGTCGCGGCAAGGTAATCCGACATTTTTTTATCAAACGGGAAGAGAGAAGTCGTCGCGCCAATTTCCGCGCCCATGTTACAGATGGTTGCTTTTCCGGTACAGGAAATTGTTTCAGCGCCATCGCCGAAATATTCAACGATAGAGCCTGTGCCGCCTTTGACAGTAAGCAAACCCGCGAGTTTAAGAATAATATCTTTCGGAGAAGCCCAACCGCTAAGTTTACCTTTAAGGCGGACGCCGATAATTTTCGGAAATTTGAGTTCCCACGGCAGGCCCGCCATCACGTCGACGGCGTCCGCGCCGCCCACGCCAATAGCAATCATTCCGAGACCGCCGGCATTCGGAGTATGCGAATCCGTTCCAATCATCATCCCGCCGGGGAATGCATAGTTTTCGAGCACGACCTGATGAATAATACCCGAGCCCGGTTTCCAGAAACCGATGCCGAATTTCGAGGAAACGGACTGAAGGAAATCGTAAACTTCCTTATTGTCGCTTTCCGCTCTGAGCAAATCGTTTTTCGCTCCGGTTTCCGCCTGAATCAGGTGGTCGCAGTGGACAGTAGAGGGGACGGCGACTTTTTTAATTCCTGCGGACATAAACTGAAGCAGCGCCATCTGCGCGGTTGCGTCCTGCATCGCGACCCTGTCGGGTTTAAAATCAACGAAGTCTTTGCCTCTCCCGAAAGGCTTGTTAAAATCACCGCTCCACAGATGCGAGTAAAGAATTTTTTCGGTGTACGTCATAGCGCGGCCGAGGATTTTCTTCGCGAAGTCAACCTTATCCTTATGGGATTTGTAAACCAGTTTTATTAAATCTAAATCGAATGCCATTTTAATCTCCTGAATATAAAATTATTTCTATGAACAATGTTAGTTTTATTTAAAGACATTTTCGAGTTCCTCTAACTCCGATACAGGCAGTTTGCACGAAAAATTTTCGCACACATAAACGGAGTTGTCATCTCCGTTTTTCACGATGTCTCCGATATAAGGAAGAATTTTTAAAGAAACGTTGTCATAATGAATTAAACACTTCAAAGGGATATATCGTTTTAAAAGAGCGCCGTGAATTTCATTAAACTTGTTATCTCTGAGACTGCCTGTAAGTATTACGCTTGTCGTGAAATGCTTCAGACAATAGTGAGCGTTCAGGAGGCCGGGATACGAGAAAGGCACGTCATTAATCTTATCGGTAAACGCGTTAATGCTTTTGTCCGCGATGTCTCTGTATTTATCGTCTTTGAAAATTACGAACAGCCTGACGGCATTTTCGAGCATAACTGAATTTCCCGAAGGCTCGGCTCCGTCGTAAACATCCTTCGTCCTGAAAATCACATCCTTCTTATTGCTGCCCGAATCGAAGAATCCGCCGTTTTCGGAATCATAGAACAAAGCGGCAGCGTTATCGAAAAGTTTTTGCGCCAGTTTAAGAAGTTTGCCGCTGAAGGAAACGTTATGAAAATCCAGCAGAGCTTTAATCAGGAAGGCATAGTCCGCCAAATCCGCGTCGTGCTTAACTTCGCCGTCGATGCAGCGGTGATAAAGTCTGTTTTCCTTTTCGTTGTAAAGTTGATTAATCAGAAACGACACTGCTCTCACGGCAAAAGTCTTGAATTCGTGACGCTCCGTTACGGAGTATCCTTTCACGAAAGCGGAAATCATAAGCGCGTTCCAGGACGTTATGATTTTTTTGTCAAGGAAAGGTCTTATTCTCTTGTCGCGCGCCTTCTTCAGCGCTGCGAGCGAATCAGAAATTATTTCTTCCGCCTTTTCGGGAGCAAGTCCGAATTTTTTCGCAGTATCGAAAATATCTCCCGCTTCATAAAGCACGTTACTCGTGCCGAAAACGTTGTGCGGGTCGAAAAGCGTATTCCCCTTATGCAGAACCCCGAACCTGTAACAGAAAATTTTCGAAATTTCGGGTCCGAGCAGAGAATCAATCTCGTCTTTTTCCCAGAGATAGAAGAAGCCTTCACGTTTATCGCCGGGCGCATCGGGCGACACGGCGCTTTCGGCGTCCTCGGCTGAATAGAAGCCTCCGTCCTTATCCGTCAGGAAGTTCTTCACGTACTCAAGCGTCTTTGCGCCAGTGTCGCGGAAAATTTCTTTTCCTGTAACCGAATAAGCGTCGAACAGAGTTGAAGCAATCTGCGCCTGGTCGTACAGCATTTTTNNTTCGAAATGCGGAACCCGCCAGAGTTCGTCAACCGAATACCTGTGAAATCCGTAATCGATGTTGTCAAAAATCCCGCCTTCGCTCATCTTTTTAAGAGTGAACGTAACCATATCGAGCGCGCGCTCATCCTTCGTCTTATGGTAATGCGTCAGAAGAAAATTAAGCATCGCGGGGCGGGGGAATTTGTTTCCCGAACCGAATCCGCCGTTTTCATAATCGAAAATCCTTTCCGCCTGTTCGAAAACCTTCGCGAAAACCGAATCGTCGAGCCCGTCTCCCGAAGCGCTTTCATTCTTGTAAAGAGTCTCGAAAATCTTCTCTGAACTGTCGATTATTTTCTGCTTATCGGAATTCCACAACTTCTCAATCTGCGCGATGACGTCCTCAAGACCGTTCCTTCCGTACTTCGCTTTCGGAGGAATGTAAGTTGCCGCGTAAAAAGGTTTCAGTCCGGGTGTCAGAAAAAGGCTCATCGGCCATCCGCCCGAGCCGGTAATCGACTGAAGAATCGTCATATAGACCCTGTCCAAATCAGGACGCTCTTCGCGGTCCACCTTAATGTTGACGAAAGCCTTGTTCATCATTGCCGCGATTTCGGGATTCTCGAAACACTCCCGCTCCATCACGTGGCACCAGTAGCAGGTCGAATAGCCGATTGAAAGAAAAACCGGTTTGTCGAGCGACTTCGCGAGATTAAGCGACTCGTCATTCCACGCGTGCCAGTCAACGGGATTGTAAGCGTGCTGCAGCAAATACGGACTTTTTTCGTGAATAAGATTATTGGGCTTCTTTTCTTCCATCCTAATGTTTTTGTGTATAAGATATAACAATAACAATCAGTTATAAATTCAAATAGCGGTAAGCAAATTAAAGCAAGAGCGTTAGCCACAGATTGACACAGATTGACACAGATTAACACGGATTAAAACAAGAGTAAACAGCCGCTAATTGACGCGAATTATCGTAAATTAAGAGCAAGAACTTTTTTTTATATCCCGCGGGATAGGGCGGAAGGAAAGGAAGACGCGGATTTTAAGAGCAAGAGCATTTCGCCACGAATTGACACTAATATTCACGAATGAGAGCAAGAGCGTTAGCCACAGATTGACACAGATTAACACGGATTAAAACAAGAGTAAACAGCCGCTAATTGACGCGAATTATCGCAAAGAATTTAAAAAAGCCCTCGAAGAAATCAAATCTAAAATTAAAAATTAATGATAGTAAACGATAAATAATTTCCCCCTGAAATTCTTATGAAACTCAGGGGGAATATTATTTTCAATACCGCGTTGAATAGAATTTCCGGATTATTATCTTGCCTTCGCGTCGAAAGAAATCATCCAGTGGATGTCGTATTTGTCGGTAACCATCCCGAAATACGCGCCCCAGAACTGGTCTGCCATGGGCATTAGATTTTTTCCGCCTGCCGAAAGACCGTTATAAAATCTGTCCGCGTCCTCCTTGCTCTCCGCGGTAATCGTCAGTGACATATTATTTCCAACCGTCAGTTTATGCCCCATCGATTCGAGCGCGTCTGTTCCCATAATGACATTACCGTCTCCGAGAGGCAGAGCGATATGCATAATTTTGTCTTTTTCGTTATCGGGAACTCTCGCCGATTCAGGCGTATCCCTGAACCTCGTAACGTTCATAAACTCGCCGCCGAAAACAGATTTGTAAAAATTGAATACTTCTTCAGTGTTGCCGCTGAAATTCAGGTACGGATTGATTTTGATTTTCATTTTGTTTGTTCTCCTTTGTTGTAAAAAAATATATTTATTTAGAAATCAGTCTAAGTGTGATGGTTTTTTCTTCCCGAAAATATATCTATCGAGCGAAAATTTTCCGGGGCCGAATATGAATAGCAGAACGGCAATAACAAGGAACACTAAAGCGAGTTCGTACGACATTCCACCGTCCAAACTTACAAAAGGATTCTTCAGAACTACGAGGTGCATATAAGTCGCGACAGACATATTAATAACCAGTCCAAGCGCTGCCAGAGCCGTAATCGCCCCAATCGCAAGCGCAATCCCGCCTCCGAATTCCGCTAAAGCTGAAAGGAATTGAAAGAACGGCGGAAATTGTACCGGCGCCTGCTCAGGCACCCATCCGAACGGCGATTGAATTTTCCCCCAGCCGTGAAAAACGAACGCAATTCCCGTAACAAGTCTGATAAGCAAGAGCGCGATTGACGCGGGAATATCCTGTTCTCTTCTTTGAAAAAATTGTTTAACCATAATACACATATAACCGATTAAGCAGAATTACAGTTCAGACAGGGTATGCGGCAGACGTAACGCATTTTCCAATAAACTTTTGGGAATTGTTATTACGGAAATTAGAATACGTATAGTTAAATTAGATTTACATAATATCTTTATTTTGATAGAATACTTTTATATTTTAAGGTTACAAATTAAATAGTTTAAGAGAACAAATTAAAAAAATTTATGGGTATTTTATTCGAAATCAGGTACAAAGTTCACGGGGAAAAGAGGGAAGAATACCTCGAATTGGTAAAAAAACTCAAGAATTTTTACCTTCAAAACGGTATTGAGGACTACAAACTCTACGAGGACGACAAGAAGCCGAACGAGTTCACGGAAGTCTTCATCTTTTCCGACGAGGCGAGTTTTGAAAAGTTCGAGGATGACAGCAACGAAGAGGTCAACAATCTCTTATCGGTTCTCGTCAGCGAACTCGTCGTTGACCAAAAAGTAAAATACAAAACAAAGAATCTCGTGGAAATTCAGCCGTAAATTAATAAACGGCTCACAATATGCCCAGGGCAAAAGAAAATAATTTTCAGGATTATTTTAAGAAATTAAAAGTATCCGAACCCGAAAAGAACATCTACGTAAAGATTCTAATCGCAGTTGTAACCATCGTAATAATCAGCCTGATGCTCCCTTCTTACAAGAATATCGATGCGAACATCGAGGTCGGCACTATATGGTCGAGCGAGGATTTAATAGCTCCGTTTTCTTTTCCTATATACAAGGACGAGGCGGACCTGGAATCCGAGAAAAAGGAAGTTTACGACAGGATAATCCCTGTATTCATTGAAGTTACGGGCTCCGGTCCGAGACTACGGGACACTCTCTCATCATACTTCAGGAAATTCAACGCTCTCATTTCGCTTATGTCGAAGCAGGACAAGCAGGTAAAGAAGCCTGAAGGTTACAAGAATCTTAAGGACGAACTGAACTTAAATCTCACCGACGAGCAATGGTCATATCTTGTCAGGTTTTCAAAAGGAGAAGTCAAGCCCGAGGGCGGAATAAAGTTTTCCGATTTCGAAATACTGATTCAGAAAGGAATTGTCGAGTCGCTCCGTTATCCCATCATAAATTACGACAAGGCGAAGATAGTGTCACAGAAAATCGCCGTTAAGAGGAACGACGACAAGACGCAGAAGATTGAGGCGCTTGAAAGATACAACACACTTGGCGAAGCGAAGAAAACGTTCAGCATAGGTGTCTCGTCGTCCTTAAAAGACAATGATTTAATGGTAATCGCCGAAGCGATATCGGATAATTTCATAAAGGAAACACTTTTTTACGACAAGGAACTGACTGAACTTGAAATCAAGAACAGGATTGAGCAGATACCGAAGACCGTGGGGATTGTCAGGGAAAACGAGAGGATAATAAGCAAGCACGACCCGATAACCAAACTGACGAAATTAAAACTCGATTCGTTCAAGAAGATAAGGCTCGATCGTTTAGGCGTGCAGGACTTTTTCGCGCAGGCGCTCGGAAAGATTCTAACGGTAATAATGCTTATCATCATACTCGGGTTTTATCTGTTTCATTTAAGGCGTGACGTATTCGAGAAAAATTCGAGAATGGCGTTGATAAGTTCATTGATGATACTGGTTAGTTTCTTCGCGTTCATGAGTTTAAATCTCAAGGTTAACGCGCCCGTAGAGTTATTAATTTTCGTATCTGTCGCGTCGATATTACTGACAATACTTTTTGATTCGCGGTTGTCATTTTTTGTAGTAGTAATAATCACGTTTCTCGTTGCCGCGATACGGGGCGGGGATTACACTATAGCGTTCATATCATTAAGCGGTTCAATACTGGCGATATTCAGCGTACGTGACATCAAGAACCGTTCACAGATTTTCAGATCATTCTTCTTTGTAATCGCGGGATACAGCGTGGCGATAATCGCAGTCGGGCTTGACAGGTCGGAGAACCTTTCAAAAATCGCCGTGAATTTGTCATACGCGGCGGTGAACGCGATAATGTCGCCCGTTATCGCTTACGGTTTATTAATTTTTTACGAAAAAGTTTTCAGGATAACGACGGATATAACGTTAATCGAACTTGCTGATTTCAACCAGCCGCTATTGAGGGAGTTATCGGCGAAGGCTCCCGGGACTTTTCATCACAGCGTAGTGATGGGAAATCTTTCGGAGGAAGCGGCGGCATCAATAGGCGCGAACAGGGTGCTGGCGCGTGTAGGGAGTTATTACCACGACATTGGAAAGTCCGTGAAACCAGACTTTTTCGTAGAGAACCAACTGGAGAAGAAGAACAAGCACGAAGGAATGAACCCGACTTTGAGCGCGAAGGTAATCATAGCGCACGTGAAAGAGGGAATCGAACTCGCGAGGCGTTACAGGCTTCCGCAGGAGGTAATTGATTTCATTCCGATGCATCACGGGACAACGCTTGTATCATTCTTTTACAACAAGGCGAAGAATCTTACGGACGAGAACAAGGAAGACGTGCTGGATTACATATACAGGTATCCCGGACCGAAGCCGCAGAACAAGGAAACAGCCATAGTAATGCTCGCGGATACTGTTGAGGCTTCGACTAAGGCGATAGAGGACCCGACACCAAAGAAACTCGAGGACAAGATTGACGAGATTATAAAGAAGCGATTTATTGAAGGGGAACTTGACGACTGCAATCTGACATTAAAGGATCTGACGAGAATAAAGAAGAGTTTTCTAAAGATACTAATCGGAATTTATCATCAGAGGATAAAATATCCCGAAGAAAAAACCGAAAATGAATGACTTTTACTCACTTGAAAAGCAATTTCTCAATCATTTAAGGCTTGAAAAGGCCCTTTCGGAAAATACTATAAGCAATTACTCATACGATATCAAGTACTTCATCAATTACCTGACGGACGAGAGGAAGTTGAGCGATATTCAAAACGTTGATGAGGAGACTGTAGAAAAGTACGTATACTTTCTGAGGAATCAGAAGAACAAGAACGGGGATTATTATTCAGTTAAGTCGATAAACCGATATATCTCGACACTAAAGTCATTTTTCAAATTTTTACTTTCGGAAAGAGTAATATCAAAGAATCCATCTGAGATAATCGAGTCGCCGAAGACCGCGAGGAATCTGCCGCAGGTGCTCAGTGTCAGGGAGATAGACAGCATGTTTTCGAAGACAGATAATTCAGACGTACTGGGATTACGTGACAGGGCGATTATGGAGGTGATGTACGCATCGGGACTCAGGGTAAGCGAAGTCACGAGTTTAGTGATATCGAACATATTAACGGGCGAAGGCATACTAAGGATATTCGGAAAGGGTTCGAAGGAGAGGATAGTGCCTATAGGCAGTTCCGCCCTTCAGTATCTGGGAAAGTACATAGAGAAGAGCAGGCCGTATCTGAAGAAACCATATTCAGACGATACAGTGTTTCTGAATCACAGGGGAAGAAAGATGTCGCGAATGGCGGTATGGAACATAATATCAAAGTATGCCAAGACGGCGGGAATAAAGAAATCGATACATCCTCATACATTGAGGCATTCTTTTGCCACACATTTGCTGGAAGGCGGGGCGGATATAAGGATAATACAGGAGATGCTTGGACACAGCGACATATCGACGACGCAGATATACACACACGTTGACAGGGAATATCTGATAGAGGTACACAAGACATATCATCCGAGGAAATAACTTTATAAAATACTTTAAGAAAAGAATTTTTCAGTTATAGAATTAGGTTAGTTATGTTAGCGGCTGAAAAAATAAAAAACTTGAAAATAGGCCGTGATTTAACTAATTTAAAAACAGCGAAATAAATAATTTTTATTTGATTGTTAGAATTTTTTTAAAAAATGTGACTAACAAAGCGGAGCTATATACAAAATTATTTATATCATATTAATAAAACAATAATTTAGAATATAATACAAAATAAAAGAGATGAAAAACCACAATTTATTAGAAAAAGAGTTACTTGAAGAAGATTTTGAGAGTGACCAGAGAAATATAATGGATTATATCGGAATAGTAAGGGGTAATTTATTACCGATTATTCTGATATTTATTATATCGATGATTGTGACGTACATCTACATAAAGAACTACACTACAAATTACAGAGCGACGACTATAGTGAAGATAGACAAGCCCCGAAGCGGGATACTCGAATCGCAGAGTTTATCGCTGAACGTTAATTTGTCGGGAACATTAGAGAGGTTTTTGCTGAACCAGATAGAAGTAATGAAAAGTTACTATATCAGGGACATAGTTTCGAGGACGATACTGGATTCTATGAAGACGGTACAGAATCTAAAGGGATTCACATTCGTGACGACGAAGGTAGGAGAGAACGAGTACAAGTTACTTTCGCAGGAAGCACTGCGGCGTAAACTGCTTGAGAACGTAAAGATTGACGTGAAGAAGAACGTGGACGCTGTAACGGTTTCACTAGAGGGTTTGTCTTTTCACGAGATACAGATGGTGGTTAACATATATTCGAATGTATTTGTAGAGTATTCCAAGGAAATCAACAAGGAAGATTTAATCAATGTGAAGAAATTCCTTGAAGTAGAGAAAGACAAGAAATACAACGAACTATCAATTTCCGAGGTTGCACTTGAGGATTTTCAAAAAAGGTCGGGATACGTAGTACTGGATAATCAATCTAAACTTTTAATCGAGTCGATATCTAATTACGATGAGAAAAAGAACATGGCAGTGATTGAACTTAAAGCGACTGACAACGAACTAATGAATCTCAAGAAAGAATCTGATAAATCCGATCCCAGTTTATACGATTATGTTTCAGGCAAGGTAGCCGAGCCTTATATAACAGAACTGCAGAGGCAGATAGCGGAACTTGAAATTAAGAGGGATATTGATTTATCGACGACGACGGATACGAGAGTAAAGGATAAAATCACCTCAGATGCGAGGACGAAGATAGAAATGCTCCGCAAGAATCTCGAAGAGAAGACGGAGGTAATGCGGGTCGGCGTTTTGAGCGAGACGCCTGACGAGAAACGGCAGTTATCACAGAAGATATTCGACGGGAAACTAAAAGCGAGTTCGCTACAAACAACGATAAGAAGCATTACGGATGTGCTGAAGAAGTACGAATCGGAGTTTGACAAACTACCGTCACAGAGCATCGAACTTGCAAAACTCGAAAGGAAACGGAAATCGAACGAGAAGTTATATCTTGCACTCGAGGAGAAATATCAGGAGGCAACAATTAACGAGCGTTCGAGGCTCGGGTACGCGGAATTACTGGATCCCGGATACGACAGTATCGGGCCTATATCGCCGAACAAGAATCTTATATTAATGTCCGGTATAGTCATAGGTATAGCATTAGGTCTTGGTTTCGCGTTCGGGAGAAATTATCTCGACAAATCAATAAAGAGTCCTGATCAACTGGAGGCGGCCGGCGCGAGCGTACTTTCCTGGATACCCAGTTTTAAGGAATTAGTAGAGGTGCACTCGCCTGAGACGGACTTCATAGTCGAACTGAAGCCATCATCGACAGTATCGGAGGCATTCAAGGCATTAAGGACGAGGATACAGTATTCGAAAATCGAAGACGAGCCAATCAAGACAATACTCGTAACGAGCACGATACCATCAGAGGGAAAGACGATAGTATCGACGAATCTTGCGGGAAGTTTCGCTTTAATGGGTAAGAGGACGCTGTTACTTGACTGTGACTTAAGGAAGCCGAGGATACACAACCTTATGAAGAGTGACAGATACCCGGGTTTAAGCGACAAACTTTTCGAGAACGTAACGTTTGAAGATGTGATACGGAAAACGAAACTTGAAAATCTGAGTTACATAACAAGCGGAACAATCCCGCCGAATCCATCGGAACTGCTTGGTTCACTTCAGATGAAGCATCTGCTCGAGGAACTGAAGAAAATGTTCGACATGATAGTAATCGATTCGCCGCCTTTTATTTCGGTAACAGATTCAGAGATATTGTTCAATGTATGTGACGGGACAATACTTGTGTCGAGGGCAAATCTGACGCCTTTTGACGCTTTCATCAAGACATACAAACGGTTGTACAAGATAAATCCGAGAAATATACTGGGATGTGTCCTAAACGATTTCGCGATAAAGAGTTCATACGGATATTATTATAATTACTATTATTATTATTCAAAACCCAGCAGGACAGGAAAGAAGAGCCTGTCGTAATTGCATGCCGATGGAATTTGATTTTACATTAACAATCTACAGAAAATTATTAGAAGTCACGAAAGGCTGCGGCTATAATTTTTACACGATGTCCGAATGGATTGAGAGAAAACCTGAAACCGGAATCGTTATCCGGCACGACGTTGACAGGCGTGCGCCAAACTCTTTACGTACGGCGGAACTAGAGCACTCATTAGGAATACACGCAACGTATTATTTCAGAATTACGAAGGGTTCATTCAGACGTGAAATTATAGAGAAAACATACATGCTTGGACACGAGACGGGGTATCATTATGAGGATTTGTCTACACACGGAGGGGACAAAGCGAAAGCAATAGAAAGTTTTTCAGCAAATTTAAATAAGATAAGGAAGTACACAGAAGTAAAAACTATAGCGATGCACGGAAAGCCGATGTCGAAACACAACAATCTGGATTTATGGAAAAGTTACGATTTCAGGGATTATGGAATCACAGGGGAGGCATATCTGACACCTGATTACAGTAAAACGTACTACTTTTCAGATACGGGCAGGAGTTGGAAATCGAACACAAAAGCGAATTATAAAGATCATACCGGGGGATTAACGAGCGGTAAAGTTAAACGAACGCAGGATTTAATTGATTTTATAAGAAACGAAAGACCCGGCAAGATTATTTTAGTAACACATCCGGAAAGATGGAGCGACAGTATAGCGGAATTCACATATTATAAAATGCGCGATACGGGAATACATCTGATAAAAAGAATCTTATCAAATTTCAGATAGATTGTAATTGTGAAAACAAAGTACAGATTATTCCACAGCGGAAGAGCATGAGAAAAAGATGAAAACGTTAATCGGGAAATACATAAAGAGCCTTAATTCGAAAAGAAGCGATTCACAGGAGGTTAAATTAATGACCTCAATGATCATTCTATTGTTTATTTTAAGCGTATTAAGCGTATATGTTTTCCCGATCGGCATAAGTAAACTAATATTCTTAATATTTTTTATACTATTTTGGTTTTCAAGCAAGGACTATTTTTGGTTTGCCTTCTTTATCATAATCACACTTACTCCGTCCGGATTTTTCCAAGAGACATCATCAGATGTAGCCAGGCGTTTACCTTTGATATCGATCGTACCGAAGGCATCATTATCAGTCATGGATGTATTCCTAATCCTATCGCTTATAAAAGCATATGTAAAGGGGAAAAGGATCAAAATTAAAGATGTATTAGGTGTAAAGTATATATTTTATTTTGCAATAGTACTTAGCATAGTCACATTATTCCACGGAATATCGCTGAAGACATTTATCGGCCAACCTTTAAGGGGATTGTTTTTTTATACTATCTTTTTTTCGTTTCCGTCTTTAGTCCATAAACGGAAGGATGTTGCGAAATTTTTATACATGTTTTTACCATTTGTTTTCTTTGAGGTATTTTCCCAGGGTTATCTTCTTTATACCGGTGATTTTCTTCAAAACACGCTTTTTCCTGAAATGAATCTGGTAGTATACAGGGACAAATTAATGGAAGAAAGCATACGAAGTTTAGCCCCGGGTTATTCCATCGTCGTAATGTCATTCATATTTTGCTTCGTATTATACGATTCGGTTGACAGGATGACCTCGAAGACTTATCTGATAGTAATAATGCTATTAGGTACCTTATCGATGTTCTTATCCGCGACGCGACAATCAATAATAATGTTCGCACTGATGTTTTTATTGTATGTAATATTTGTTCTGAAGAATAAGAGGAGTTTTATGGTGCAATTTGTCATTATAATGGTAGTCATATTTTTCGTATTTGATTATTTCAACATACTCGATTTAAATTTTACGCTTAGTGCTGTTTTTGACAGGCTAATAGGGGCAATTCAAATAAAAAACGGGACTTTTGAGGCAGAAGATACTCTTGATTACAGGCTCTCTTACAGATTGCCGTTATTATGGAGTTATATAAAGCAGAGTATAATTCTCGGATACGGCTATTCTGACAAGTATTTCAATTACTACGACGGTCATATCGGCGGAATAATGGTGGCATTGCTTCAAGCAGGTATTACGGGACTTTTTTTCTACGCACTGTATGTAGTAAGGATATACAAGATTACAATTTTATATATAAAAAAATTCAGTGATAAAAATACGGTAACAAATTCGCTAAAATCTTTGCTTGTCGGGATGTCAGGGTTCGTTCTTCTGAACACGTTCATTAATCCAATGCTTGTTCTCAATTTCTCATGGAAACCGCAGGAATTTTTTATAGTACTTGTATTATTACACCAATACATAAACTTCGGGAAAAGGGAATATTTTATCAGAAAGAAGTTAAGCGAAACAAACATTAAATCAGAGAGAAGAACAATATTTCAAGTATAAAATTATTTTAACTACATCATGAAAATAATCATACTGTGCGGAGGTATGGGCACGAGATTACGGGAAGAAACAGAATACAAGCCCAAGCCGATGGTCGAGGTCGGAGGCAAGCCGATATTATGGCACATAATGAAAACATACTCGCATTACGGGTATAAAGATTTCATACTTGCATTAGGTTACAAGGGAAGTATGATAAGGGATTATTTTTTAAATTACTCCTTTTACAATACCGACTGCAAGATTGAAATGGGCAATCAAAACAAAATAACATTCTTCGAGAAGAACACCGAAGGCTGGAATGTTTCGCTGATTAACACCGGAGACGAATCAATGACGGGCTACAGGTTAAAGTTGTGCGGCAAGTACATTGATACGGAGGAGTTCATGTTAACATACGGCGATGCCGTCAGCAACGTCAACATACGCGAATTGGTAAACTTTCACAGAAAGCAGGGCACGGTAGGAACTGTAACCGGGGTGTATCCGCCGTCGAGGTTTGGCGATCTGGAAAGCGACGGTTATCTGGTGAAGAACTTCAAAGAGAAAATCGTAAATCTAGAGAACAAGTATCCGATTAACGGCGGATATTTTGTTTTTAAGAAATCATTCCTTGATTTAATTCCTGATGATCCAAACTGCGACCTTGAGAAAGAGCCGATGAACAAACTTACATCGAAAAATCAATTATCCTTTTTCAAGCACGAGGGATACTGGCAGTGCATGGATACATACAGGGATNTACCTGATGCTGAACAAGCAGTGGGAGGAGAATCCTTTATGGAAGGTATGGAAATGACTAAAGGATTCGGTGCATACGCGGGTAAACGGGTTTTAATAACGGGCGCGACTGGATTCAAGGGCACGTGGCTGACAAAAATTTTGAGGACGCTAAACGCGGAAGTATCGGGATTCGGCTTGAAGCCCGACACTAATCCAAGTCTTTACGAAATATTCGAATACGGCAAAGAAGGCAGGATTATAATACAGGACATACTTGAAAAGGGTTTTGCGGAGAAAATAATAGAAGAATCGAAGCCTGAAATTATTTTTCATCTGGCATCACAGCCTCTGGTATCGGTATCGTACAAAGAGCCCGCCGAGACATTCAGAACAAACATATTCGGGCTTATAAATCTCTATGAGGCGGTAAGGTCAGCAGGAACGGTAAAGAAACTAGTAATAATCACGAGTGACAAGTGTTACGACACGGAACGCGGGATTAAATTTTTCAAAGAGGAAGATCCGATGGGCGGGCTTGACCCTTACAGCGCAAGCAAGGGCTGCGCTGAAGTTATAACGAAATCATATTACAAGTCCTTTCTGGAAAATGAAGGAATATCACTGGTTACAGCAAGAGCGGGCAACATAATAGGCGGCGGAGACTGGTCGAAAGACAGATTGATACCCGACATAGTGAGAGCGGCAACAGGAAACAGGAGGATAATATTAAGAAATCCTAACTCGGTCAGACCGTGGCAGCACGTATTCGACGCTCTTTTTGGTTACCTAACAATAGGCGAGAAATTGCTGAGCGGAGAACTATCCCGTTATCATTCTTACAATTTCGGCCCAACGGAGGCGGAGGAGTTTACGGTCGCTGATGTGGCAGGAATGCTCGCCGAAAAATTCGGCATCGGGCGTGACGAGATCACTTACGTTAATCCGGAATTTCACGAGACAGAGTATTTAAGGCTTGATTCAACGAAAGTGTACAGCGAAGCGGGCTGGAGGAGCGTTTGGAGCACGAAAGAGAGCATAGAAAAGACCTCGGAGTGGTATAAAGAATATTACAAAAACAGGGACAGAGCCAAGGAGATAAGCGAGATACAATTAAATGCGTATATAAAAGATTTAACGAACAGAAACAATTAATAATATCAAGCAGATATCGGTTAAAAATATTCAGTATATTTTGCCTAATGGTGAAAACAAGGGATATAAAGTCAGAAAAACCGATAGATATTACCAGTACTGAAAACTTATTTACGGATAATTCCGGATGTCATCTGATAATTACATAAAGGTGGTGTACATAATGGATGAGGCTCCTTCGTACGACTTGTATAAGAAATCAGGCAGACCAACGGTAAACTGGGAGGTCGGCGAAGGGAAGTGGATAGGGATATGGGGGTACGACTGGGGAAACGTGTTAGGGGAGTACGTGGTTAAGAACGATACTGATTTCAGTTTTGAAGTAAGGCAGCCTGATTTCAGAGCAAACGAAGTTTACGAGCACAGTTTCGGCGACAGAATATCGCACAGGTTATATCCAGCCCAATACGACGCTGCAAGCAGGAGTATAGTATCCGAAAGACTAATTGAAGATTTAATCGATAAAGAGAACAGGAATACAATCATACACACGAGCATCGGGGGAAAGTTTTTATCAGGCATCACAGGCAGAATAAAGAAAGGAGTAAAGGTCGGCAGTTTTCACGGTGAGATAACGCTACCAATCGACAATTTTTTCAGATTAAGGAAAAATGTCTTAAACTATGCAAGAAAAATTACGGAACAGAGGGAGTTCAGGAAAACTATAAACGAATACGACGTAATAACATATCAAAGTGAAAGGGGTCTCAAAAAACTAAAGAAATACTATAAGGGAAGGTTAGAGACGGCAACGATGGGGATTGACTTCGAAAAGTTCAGGTTACTTGATAAAGCAGCGTGCAGGAAAGAACTGGGGTTACCTCCGGATAAAAAAATATTATTAAACGTAGGCAGAATAAACAGCAACAAAAGGCAGGCGGAACTAATAGAACTAATGAACAGCCTTGACCCGGATTTCGATTTTGTCCTTGTTATAATCGGGCACGGATTAGAGGAAGAGGAGGAATCATTAAAGAAAGTTTCGAGTGCCTTACTCGAGAAGGGAAAAATTATTTTCACAGGATATATAAGGGGAGAGAAACTGGTCAAGTATTATAATTCTGCTGATGTTTTTCTGATGACATCTTTTAGTGAAGCAGGACCCGTATCGAGCATGGAGGCAATAGCGTGCGGTGTACCGATAATCACGACCGATACTGGAGCCGTATGCGATTTTCTGAAAGGGGATAACTCCGGGGTCATTGTGCAAAGGAACGATTTCCAGAAATTTGAGGCGGAGGTGAAATCTTTTTTCAAGGGGAAAAGAATCAAAGCGGCAGACAGGGAAAAAGCGAAGGAAAGGTACGACTGGAATGTTGTTGCGCGAAGGTTTATCGATATTTACAGGAGCGCGCTGCACGGGCACAAATACTGACAAATACGTAAGTAGAAATGAAACAAATAAATGGGTAAATTGCATAATTGGTTAGGAACTAATAAATAAATGAAGTGAATATATCAGAGAAAAAAATTAAAGGGGTTTTTGAGATAACCCTTACGTCAATTAACGACGAGCGCGGGTTTTTCATGCGTTCTTACGACCAGAAGATATTCGAATATTTCAACATAGACAGGAAATGGGTACAGGAGAATCATTCGAGGTCGGAGAAAAAAGGAATCATAAGGGGGCTGCATTTTCAGTATCCTCAGTTTGCGGAGGCAAAATTAATCAGATGCACGAGGGGAGCGATATTCGATGTGTATGTCGATCTGAGAAAGAATTCACCGACATTCGGGAAATGGGAATCTCTGGAGATGACAGAGCAGAACCGAAAGATGCTTTTTCTGCCGAGGGGGATAGCGCACGGATTCTGCACATTAACCGAAATAAGCGAAGTTATGTACAAGGTGGATAACTATTACAACAAGGACCACGAATCGGGTATAATATGGAAGGACGAGGATTTGAGGATAAACTGGCCGACAGATAATCCTATCGTGTCGGTTAAGGACAGCAAACTTCCCACTCTTAAAGAATTTATAAGCAAGCAAACATTAATAGAAGAAGAGGTATGAACGTAAGGTTATTTGCGCCGCATTTAGGAGATGATGAATTAAATGAAATTAAAGATTCATTCAAGAAATCATGGGTTGGGCTCGGCGAGAAAGTAGCGATTTTTGAAAGAGACTTTTGTGAATATTTAGATTGCAAATCAAGCATAGCAGTCAATTCCGCCACAGCGGCATTACATCTTTCTTTATCTGTTTTCAGGTTCCCGCGCGGCAAGAAGGTACTCGTGCCCGACATAACATTCGCATCAACTGCATTCGCACCAATATATAACGGATTAGAGCCCGTTTTCGTGGACGTGAACAGAGACGATGTATCAATCTCGGTTGCGGACCTTGAAAAGAAATGGGACAAAGATTGCGCAGCAGTGCTCCCGGTACATTACGGCGGACAGCCTGCGCACATGGATGAAATTACCGAGTTCGCGAAGATAAAGAATCTAAAAGTAATAGAGGACTGCGCTCATACGATAGGAGCGGAATACAAGGGAAAGAAACTCGGTTTATGGGGTGACATAGGTTGTTTCAGTTTTGAAGAGAAGAAAGCGATGACGACAGGGGACGGCGGTATGATATGCAGCGACGACGCATCTTTAATCAGCAGCCTGAGATCAAAGAGGTGGCTTGGCATAGACAGGGATACGTGGAAGAGGATGAACCACAATACCGAAGACGATTCGAAGCACTGGTATTACGACATCAACGATCTGGGTTTTAAGTACAACATGAACGACCTTTCAGCGTCCATCGGAATTGTTCAGTTAAGAAAATTAGACGAGATGAACAGAATAAGGAGCGGGATTATTTCAAAATACATTGACGGAATGAAGTTATTGAATCATATAAAACCGATTCTCCCGTACGAACCCTTTAAGTATTCGTACTGGTTGTTCGGAGCAAGGTGCGAGAAGAGGGACGAACTGATACGATTCATGAAAAAGAACGGAATAGCGACCGGAGTGCATTACGTACCTTTGAACATAGTCAATTATTTCAAACAATGGTATTCGAAGTGCGAGACAGCGGAGGAGATATGGAAGTCATTCGTCACGCTGCCGCTTCACGTGCAGTTGACGGATGATGAAATTTCATTTGTACTGGAGAAATTATACGAATTCGAGAGGACACATTTTTAAGATGAATAATCCCAAGGTTTCTGTATTAATACTAAGTTACAACGGAAAACATCTTCTGGACGAATCAATAACATCATACCAGCAGAATACATACGATAATTTCGACATTAATGTTATTGACAACGGTTCAAAGGACGGGACGGAAGAATACGTGGCTCAGAAATATCCGACAGTAAACGTAATCAGGCTGGAAAAGAACAGGGGATATTCCGGCGGATTCAATGCAGGTCTGGAATACGCTTTCGGAGAGAAGAAATCGGATTATGTTTTGATAACGAACAACGACGTTAGAGCGGATGAGAACGTAATATGCGAACTTGTACGCACGGCAACAAAGGATAAGAGAAACGGATTCACGACAGGAAAAGTCTTATTCTACGATAACAGGGACATAATACAGACGGTTGGAATGTCATACGATCCGATAAGGATCAACGGCGGTCACATTGGAAACGGAGAAAAGGACACGGGGCAATACGACGAGGAAGCAGAGCGATATCTTTCGGACGACGTTTTCATGCTCATCAGCAGGGTACTATACGAAACGGCAGGGGGATACGACGAGGAGTTCGTGCTTCAGGCCGAACAATTTGAATGGCAATGGAGAGCGAAGCAACATGGTTTTAAAATAATGTTCACGCCCAAGGCAAAGATATGGCACAAGGAAAGCATGACGATCGGCAAAAGATCAGCATTAAAACTGTATTACGATTCAAGGAACCCGATGATAGTGCTTCTGAAATATCTTGACGCGTCCGCATTTAAAAAATATTTTTGGCTTCACTTTAGAAAGGACATAATATATTCATCCCTTATATATCTAAAGAATTCGGACCTCGAAATATTTAAAAAAATCTGGGCAGGTTTTTTTTCATCTTTGAAATGGGGTATGGACAACAAGAAATTTTCAATTAAACATTTCATATAAAATGGGAATCGGTTTCAGGAAACTACTGAGCAAGTTATCCGTGGAGAAGCGTTGTTTCTGTTTCAGCGCGAGGAAATTTCTTTTTGGGTTTGAACAGGCAAACATAACCGTAAAGAATCTGGATAAGATATCTCTGATTAAAGTACTGATAAGAAACGGAGCTGAGATAGGCAGGGATTGCGATATTGAATCGGGGTTGACGTTTCACAACTGCAGTGATTACGGAAATCTAAAGATAGGCAAGAACAGCCACGTCGGCAAGAATTGTTTCTTTGATCTGGCAGATAATGTTTCGATAGGAAATAACGCTGTGATATCGATGAATGCCAGTTTCATAACGCATATAGACATGAAGCGTTCTGAACTCGACAGGTTGTACAGGGCAAAGACGGATGCAGTCGAGGTGGGAGATGATTGTTACATAGGGGCGAACAGCGTCATACTTCCGGGGGTGAAACTTGGGAGCAAGTGTTTTGCCGCAGCCTCGAGCACGATAACGGAATCATTCGGCTCATGTTCATTCATAGCGGGTTCACCAGCAGTTTTGAAGAAAAAACTAGAGTTTTAAGCATAATTGTTAGCACAAAAATTAGTTCTTAGTTATATTTCGAAGATTGCAGCGCAACTTCTGCAGATGATAGCGCTGTTCATCGTTGCGAGGATTGTGGGACCCGGTGTTCTTGGGACGCTCGCATTCGGTCTTGCATTCGTATCAATGTTTCTATTTGTTGCCGATTTAGGGCTAAGTTCAGCCCATGTTAAATTAATATCGGAGGGCCAGGACGAAGCCAGCAGTATAGGCACTTTTTCGGTATTGAAGACCGGAGTTAATATACTGTTTGCACTGGTAGTATTCGGATATTATCTAATACAGAAACATATATTAGGAATAGCATTTGAAAGCAGAGAACAGGAAATAGTAATATTCATATATCTTGTCATTACTTTTATAGGTCAGTTTTTCAGGATTCCAGGCACAACGTTTGCGGCCAAGACGGAGCAGGCAAAACAAGATATTCCAATTTTCATTCAAACTTTTCTATTCCAGTTATTCAGGGTAATTGCGGCTTTAATAGGATTGAGGGCAATCGGTATAGCCTTTTCGAACCTTCTGGCAGTATTACTTGTCATACCAGTCTATTTCTATTTATTTAAAGATTATAAGGTTGGTAAATACAGCAAAGAACTTGCGAAGAAGTATTTTGCAATCTCAATTCCCGTATTAATAATAATAATCGTGCAGGCGGGTATATATTCAACGGACAGAGTCATACTTCAGTATCTTTCAAATTCGGTTGAAGTCGGGTATTACTCCGCCGGATTTTCAATCAGCCAGTTCATCAAATTGATTGAATCATCGGCAGGTCTACTTTTCTTCCCATTATTTTCAAACTTACTTGCAAGGGGAGAATACGATAAACTTAACAGCGATATTAATAAATATGAAAGGTTCAACGTCGTGTTCATACTGCCTTTGGTCGCGGCTGTATCGATAAGTTCTGATGTTGTTGTGAAGATAGCGCTTGGAAAGGAATTTGCGGGTACGGTACCCGTACTTGGCTTATTGAGCGTTTCCATGTACGTATCACTTGTTAACCTGCCTTATATAAATTTAATTTCCGGAAAGGGATTATTTAAACTTTCCGCAATAATCTATGTATGCTGTTTACCGATATATGCAATAACAACATATTTCCTAGTATCGCCGTCATTTTTCGGATTAAAGGGTGCAGGGATTGCTTTGTCATTAATCATCGTCAACATTGTACTCGGGCTTCTATTCGTATATAACGCCAGGAAGAGGGTGCCGGAAATAAAAATCGTGAAGGACAAAATATTATTCGCATACGGTATTGGATTGAGTTTAGGGTATTTAATTCTTTACAGGTTACTGCCGGATGGATTCATATTGCATATAATCTCATCGGCAATATTTTTAGTCGTTTATTTTGTTATCGGATACATGTTAAAACTATTCAAGAAAGATGATTACAGAATGGCAATGGAACTGCTGAATTCTAAAAAAATGCTGAATTACATAAACAAAGAAATCACAAATAAGAAATAGAATGAAAGTACCTTTAACCAGGCCGAGTATTTTGCCGGAGGATATTGAATCTGTTGAAGAAGTTATTCGTACAGGATGGGTTGTACAGGGACCGAAGGTCAGGGAGTTTGAGAGCATGTGGTCGGAGTTTACGGGCTCGAAGCACGCAATAGCAGTCAGCAGCTGCACGACGGCGCTACATCTCGCATTAATCGCTGCCGGAATAAAAAGGGGCGATGAAGTAATAGTGCCTTCATTCACGTGGATAGCGACGGCTAATGCAGTTGAATACACGGGTGCTAAGCCTGTATTCTGCGATATCGATCCGGATACTTACAACATTAATCCCGAAAAAGTTGAACAACGCGTTACTGAAAAGACCAGAGCAATCATGCCGGTGCATCTTTTTGGTTTACAGGCGGACGTGGATAAGATAAATGGAATAGCAGAGGCGAAGGGCATAAAGATTATTGAAGACGCCGCCTGCGGATTCGGGGCTTACAAAAGCGGAGTACATTCCGGACTTAAGGGGGACTTCGGGTGTTTCAGTTTTCATCCGAGAAAAGCGATTACGACAGGCGAAGGCGGAATGATAGTCACACAGAACGACGATGACGCGGCTCTCTTGCGGAGTTTGAGAGACCACGGAGCTGAGGTAAAGGTTGAAGGCAAGGGAAAACCATACTTACTTCCTGATTTTAAAATACTGGGATATAACTACAGGTTAACAGACATACAGGCAGCATTAGGGATAATGCAGATGAAGAGGGCGGGAGAAATCATTAAAAAACGAAGAGAGCTCGCATCGCGATACGATGAGGCTTTAAAAGCCGACAGGAGACTCGTTGTTCCCATTTGTCCCGATGGTTACGAGCACGGCTACCAGTCTTATGTTTGTCTGTTCAGACCGGAAGAAATTAACTCCGGAAATGCGGATGAAATAAATATCCAGCGCAATGAATTCATGCAATACTTATCCGACAACGGGATTGCGACCCGGCCGGGAACTCACGCAGTACATTTGCAGGAGTATTACTCGACCAAGTACAATTTGAAACCGGAAGATTTTCGTAATTCGTACATTGCCGAAAAATGCACGCTAGCGCTGCCTTTATTTCCGGGAATGACAGATAATGAATTTAATTACGTCGTCGATAAAATAAAGAGATACAAAACTTAGCCAATATACCAATCGAACTCGAACGATTAGAACAAAAATGGTGATACTCCCAACACAAAATAATATCCCCGGTATATGTGCGGGATAGCAGGAAGTTTTGAAAGCGGGAGACCTATAAGTCTCAGCAGGCTGCGCGAAGCAACCGACATGATTGATTACAGGGGACCCGACGATTACGGATATTTGCTATTAAGTCCTGACGATAAAATCAGGGAGGTGAGAAGAAGCGATTCTTTGAACGGTTTAAGCGATATCTCATTCAGCGGAGGGCTGGGATTCCGAAGGTTATCGATCCTTGATCTCAGCGAGAAGGGTCATCAGCCGATGCGTGATGCGTCGGGAAAATTCGCGATAGTATTCAACGGGGAAATTTACAATTACATTGAAATCAGGGAGACGCTGAAAGATAAGGGTTATATTTTCAAGTCCAACAGCGATACTGAAGTTATATTAAATTCTTATATCGAATGGGGAACGGATTGTGTTTCCAGATTTGAGGGGATGTGGTCATTTTGCATCGTCGACGGAAAAGAGAAAATATTATTTTGCAGTGTCGACAGGTTCGGTATAAAGCCTTTCTATTATCATTTCGGAGCGAAGGAATTCCACTTCGGTTCGGAAGTCAAGCAGGTATTGCATTTAATCGGAGGAAGAAGCGAAATAAACAGAAAAGTACTTTTCGATTATCTTGCGGCGGAGTCTTACGGGAACGAGACCGAAGAGACTTTTTTCACCGGAATAATGAAATTGCTTCCCGGGCACAACATAATTGTGGACACAGGCAAAGCGGAATTTATTTTAAAACGCCGGAAATACTGGGATTTGAAGGTTAACAGGGGTGTAAGCGAACTTACGGACGAAAAATACATAAAAGAAAAAATCCGAGAGTTATTTTTTGAAAGCGTGAAGATGCGTTTGAGGAGCGACGTTGAAGTGGGCACGTGTCTTTCCGGTGGAATAGACTCTTCATCGATAGTCTGCGCGGTTAACAGCGTCAACAACCTTGCCGGCAGAAGGCAGAAGCTTTTCACGATACTGTCGGGTGAAGGAAAACTGAACGAGTACGAATACGCAAGCGAAGTATCAAAGTGCGTAAACGGCGAGCACATAACCAAGACAGTAAGTTCATCGGAGTTAAAGCGAGAAATTGAAAATCTCATATGGCATAATGACGAGCCGCTGTTGAAGGCGAGCATGTACGGAGGTTACAGCGTTTACAAACTCGCATCAGAGAGCGGATTGAAGGTAATACTTGACGGTCAGGGACACGATGAATTCTCAGGCGGATATTTCACACCCCCTTATCCCGAACTTCTGAATGCGCTGAAAAGAAACGGAAAAAAGGATTTCCTCAAATCTCAGATAGAATTCCTGACAGAGAACGAAAAGTTTTCAAAATACGGGATAATATTTTCCGGATACAGGTATTCATTAAGGAAGATTTTTCATAAAACGTTTGAGAGACGTTTCAGGATGAAATTAAAGAAAACGGCGGCCGGATGGTTCGATAATGATTTCATAAGCGAAAACATACTCAAGTCGCAATTATACGAGATGCAATATGAAGATGACGATTATCTCAGGAATGATGATTTCAAGCGTAAAAGTCACAGTTTAACGCGGAGGATAAATTTGCCGGGAATACTGCGTCAGGTTGACAGGAATTCGATGGCATTTTCAGTCGAAGCCAGAGTGCCGTTTTTAGACCACCGGCTTGCGGAATTTCTTTTTTCGTTACCGGCCGAGCATATAATACGGGGGAACGTTACTAAATACATGTTCAGGGAATCTATGCGGGGTATTGTGCCGGACAGAATTCTAAGGCGTACAGATAAAATCGGATTTTACATTGATGAATATTTACTAATGCGGGAATCAAAAGATTTTATAAAGGAGAAATTTGAGGAACTTGACGGTACGGACGGCATATTCAACAGGAATTATCTATTAGATAATACAGACAGAATGCTGGAGGATCGGAGGAATTACGACAGCAAGTTATGGAGGTCGTTAAACGGTATTATTTGGAAAAGCAAATTCAAAGTAAAATAATAATGATATGAAAATAAGTATTTTCGGACTGGGTTATGTGGGATGCGTGAGCATAGGTTGTCTAGCCGATCTCGGGCACGAGGTAATCGGCGTTGATACAAACGCGGCAAAGGTAAAGCTTATAAGCAGGGGGAAAGCCACCATAGTCGAGAAGAACATTTCCGAACTGATAAAAAACGGATTCAGTTCCGGAAAGATAACGGCGACGGGTGATTACAAGAAAGCGGTAAAAGAAAGCGAAGTGACTTTTTTATGCGTAGGGACTCCAAACACCGAAGCGGGTCATCTCAACATGGAATACATAATCAACGCGTCAATACAGATAGCTGAAGGCATAAAGGGCAAGAAGGGATTCCATACAGTAATAATAAGGAGCACCGTTCTTCCCGGAACGAACAGAAAGATACAGGATCTGATTGAGAAACGGAGCGGCAAAAGAAAGAACAGGGATTTCTGTATCGTGTCGAATCCAGAGTTTTTAAGGGAGGGTAACGCGGTTGAGGACTACTTCCACCCGAGCCTAACAGTAGTCGCTTCGGATTCCAGCAGGGGAATAGGCGTAGCGCGGAAAATCTACGAAAGGATTGACGCGCCGTTCAGGGTCGTGAAGATTGAAATGGCGGAGATTCTGAAATTCATTAATAATTCGTTTCACGCATTAAAGATAACATTTGCAAACGAGGTCGGAGCGATATGCAAGAAATTAAACATAGATGCCGTTGAACTAATGGAGATATTCGCATCGGACGACAAACTAAACACCTCGAAGGCGTACTTGAAACCGGGTTTCGCGTTCGGCGGATCCTGTCTGCCGAAGGATCTTAGGGCGTTAAACACAATAGGGCACGACTACTATCTTCAGTTGCCGATACTAAACAACATAGAGAATTCAAATTATCTGCAGAAAAAATTCGTTTATGACATTGTAACCGGGATAGGAAAAAACCGGATTGGAATAATCGGATTGAGTTTCAAAGAAGGCACAGACGATTTAAGGGAAAGTCCGATAATAGACGTTATTGAGCGGCTTATGGGCAAGGGTTATAAAGTAAAGGTATACGATGAAAATGTTATTCTCGCGAACATAATGGGCGCGAACAGGAATTTCGTATTCAGCAGGTTGCCACATATAAAGAACTTAATGACGGATAATATAGGCAGGCTTCTCAAGGAATCCGATATAATAATAATGAATGCGCGATTCAAGGAAGTCACGAGAAAAATCATAAAATCCAGGACAAGAAAGAGCATAATTGATTTAATACACATTCCCGAAATGCGGAAACTAAAAAATTATCAGGGAATCAGCTGGTGATGAAGGTTTTATTACTTGCATTCGGAAATCCCGATAACGTTCTGACTCTATGCAGGCATTTATCGGCGAGAGTTGAACTCACGCTGGTGTTCACTGTCAGCGGAGACAGATTCCGGCAAGGAGTGATGGATGCCGATTTGTCATTACTAAGGAACGGATTAAATACAGACGAAGGTGTAATAAGGAAAGCCGCAGGAGAAGAAGTAAAATCGTACATTGACGGCAGGTTCAAATTATGGTTTCTAAAGACGCCGAGCAGGAAATTTATTCACAAGCGCGGTGGAATGACAAATTTCAGAATTATAAGGAAGTCCGCAAGACAGTTATCCGATATTGACTTCGACGCGGTCCATTTTAACGGTACTTCAGGCTTCTTACTTTACCTGATGAGATACATTAAATGCAAGAAGAGAGTATGGACGCTGCACGACTATAAACCGCACACAGGGGAGGAAAACAGGACGGGAGAATTTCTTAACAGGTTAGTTGTAAAATCCAACATAAAGTACATCCAACACTATGAATATTTAAGGGAAGAGTTCGCAAGTTACTTCAAGGTGAAAATAGATTCAGTATTCCAGGTTTATTCCGGCGCTTTCGATGTATATGAATCATTCAAGCCCGCGGTTACGGAGGTACCTTCGAAGTACATATTATTTTTCGGGAGGTTTTCGAAGTACAAAGGAATTGATTTGCTGGTACGCGCTTTCGGTAAAGTGATGCAAACTAATAAAGAGGTTCATTTAGTAATAGCCGGAGCGGGTGATCCCGGGTTCGAATTAAGGGAATGTGAGAACATAAAGATATTGAACAGGTATATAAGTCCCAATGAACTGGTTCATCTTATAAGGAATTGCATTTGCGTAGTGACACCGTATACTGATTCGACGCATAGCGGCGTAATAATGACATCATACGCATTCAACAAGCCGGTTATTGCATCCGATACAGGAGGAATAAAAGAAGTAGTAATCGATAAAAAGACGGGTCTACTGTTTCAGACGGGGTGTGAAGAAGATTTAACGGCGCGGATTATCGAATTGAGCGGAAACACGGACAAGGTTAAAGAGATGGAATCCAATATATCGGAGATTAAGAGAGAAGGAATACTTAAATGGGATGCGATAGCGATGAAAATGGTAAATGTTTATTCGTCATTATAACATGAGTGAAAGAATAAGAATACTATACGTAACTGACGGGCTCGGCAACGGAGGCAAGGAAAGGCAGATAATTGAAACAATCAAAAACATTGACAGAAGAAAGTTCTCTCCCGGGGTGCTGACGTTTAATTACAATCAGCACTACACGAAAACCGCATCCGAGACCGCGGATTATTTTGAAATAATAAGGAAAGATAACAACGTTTTTACCCCGTTTTTTTCCATCTTCAACACATATGAGAGATTCAAGCCCGACATCACACATTCATTCGACATTATATCGGCGCTTTATTCTTACCTTCCCTCTAAACTTTACGGAAGCAAGATAGTAAACGGATCCATACAGGATACGGGATTAGATAAAGGCTGGCAGAGGAAATTGAAAATATTGCTGCTCAAAATATCTGATATCGCGATAAGCAATTCCAGAAAGGGACTAACCGAATACGGAGTGAACGGGGAGGTGATTTTCAATTACATGAATATTTCCAGGTTTTTTCCTCCAGACAAGAGGGATAAGTTCAACGTTGTAATGGTCGCGAACTTCACGAAATACAAAGATTACGACTCATTCATCAGGGTAATGAGATTTTTGATACTCGAAAACCTGATTGACGAGGCATACGCAGTAGGATCCGGATACAATTTCAATCATTACAAGGATGTTATAAATTCTCTGGAACCTGAAGTAAAGAACAGGATAATACTTACAGGTAATATAAATAACGTTGAAGAACTCCTTACAAAAATGTCAGCAGGCTTTCTTTTCTCGACAGAAGAATTCAGCGAGGGATTATCAAATTCGGTACAGGAGTACATGGCATCGGGAGTAATACCGATAGTATCGGACATTGGAGCAAGCAATGAACTAATTGACGAAGGAATAAACGGTTTCCTTGTTGACAAATACGATACTGAAGGAATCGCGGACATTGTAAGAAGACTAAAGGACGACAAGCAGTACAGGGATAAACTAAGCGAGAACTGCATGATTTCAATACGAGATAAATTTTCCACAGAAAAAACATTAGGAAGGGTAGAATCGATTTACAAGGAATTAACGGATGAATAGTTTTTTCAAGAAAATAAATTTCGGACTTCACCTTGATCCAAAGATCGAGAAGAGGCCCGACGGCGGAAAATATATACCCGATGGAAGAGAAACCGTACTAATAATATATGCTGACTTTGAATTAGGGTGGGCGTGGCGTTACGCGAAAAACGAGTACGGAGGTGTCGAGAAAGCAGCGGAGCAAGGATTGAAGGAGAGGAACAACATGCCGGTCATACTTGATTTATGCAGCGAGCATAACATACCGATAACGTGGGCTACCATCGGGCATTTGTTTCTTGAATCCTGTTCGAGAAACGCGAGAATGGCACACGAAGAGATCAGGCGCGCGGAATATTTCGAGAATGAATTCTGGAAATACAGCAAAGGAGACTGGTTCGACGCGGACCCGTGCACTGATTACAAAGCAAATCCCGAGTGGTACTGTCCGGATCTGATAAGAAAAATAATGGAGAGCGGGGTTAAACATGAGATTGGCTGTCATACATTTTCGCACATAGACTGTACCGATAGATTTTGTCCGCCTGCTGTATTTGATTCCGAGATTGCCGAATGCAAGAATGCGGCATCGTCATTCGGCATAGAACTCAAGTCATTCGTTCATCCCGCGCATACGATAGGCAATCTTGACGGATTGATAAAAAACGGTTTCACGTCATACAGGACCGATTACGACAATATTCTGGGCTATCCAGACAAGTATAAGAACAGTTTATGGGAATTGAAAAGCACCTGGGAGTTCGCGCTGTTCAAAGAATGGAGCAGGAAGTATCATGTTTACCGGTATTGTGAAATATTCAGGCGGGCAATAAAAAGCAGAACTGTATGTGTCTTATGGTTTCATCCATCGATGGACATAAGGTTTTTCGAAAGCATTTTTCCTGAGATGTGCAAATATATAAACGACAACAGGGATAAGATATGGGTGACAACAGCAACGGAATACGTAAATTTTCTCGACGGAAGGGGATTATAGAAGATGAAAAGCGGTTGAGCGACTTATGCGGATTCTAATAATCGCAAATATAAGGAAGAAGCAAGGCGGGATAACGACGCAAACGCTTGAACTGGCAGATTCCCTAAAGAGTGAAGGATATGAAGTAGTTTTAGTTTCGACTCACGGTAATATAAAGGAAAGAGCAAAAGGTTTTGTAACATCGTTCAAAGAAGCGCGGAATAGTGATTTGTTAATAGGTGTCGGGTGCGCGTATTACGGAGTCATACCGATGCTGATTTCGTCGTCGGCATCCCTGATAACCGGTAAGCGGATTTTATACAATTTCCATGACGGTCAGGCGAGGGAATTCCTCCGGAAATACCACGGATTGCTCCGATTATTTTTCGGTAAGGAGAAAATCATTGTGGCAACTGGGTTTCTGAAAAATTGTTTCGAGGAATTTGGTTTTAATGCCGTGTTAATCAGCAATTATCTTAACAAGATTGAATTCAAGGAAAACACGGACTCAGGCAAACCGAGAAAAGTATTATGGGCAAGGAGTTTCGAGAAACTATACAGACCTGACATTGCTCTTGAAGGCGCGACGGAAGCAATTAAAAATGCCGATGCGGAATTTCACATGTTCGGAGGCGGTTCATTGCGAAACGAATACAAGAGCAGGTACGGCGGTACGGCGGGAATAATTTTCCATGACTTCATTCAAAGGAGCGAACTGATGGAGGAGTACAGAAAGCACTCTCTTTTCATAAACACATCCGATTATGACAATTTTCCGATGAGCATTGTCGAAGCGGGGATGAACGGAATGTTAGTGCTAACTTCAGACGCGGAGGGAATTAGTTCGATTTACACGAATGACGAAGTAGTTTTTTTCAAACGCGGTGATGTAAAAGATTTTAGGGAGAAATTATGCGATGTTCTAAAGGAATTTGACAAATATGCTTGCAAAATCGAAAATCTGAAAGTAAAAGTCGGCGGTTTCACGTGGGAAAATACAAGAGAAGAATGGATTTCATTGATTGAAGAAAAAGCAGAGGAACAATAATATATAGCATAATGAATTTTACCAAACTGCTCAAGAATAAATATATAATCCTATTCGCGGTTGCATTTGCGGTCAGGACGGCATACATATTTTTCCCTTCATTCGACGTTTACTCGAAAACCTTTCCCGTGAATTATTATTCGTACGAGCAAATATCCGACGGAAAGACATACGTGAATCTCGCAAACGGAATTCTTGAATACGGTTACCCGTCGAAAAACGGCAGCCTGATAATGTACGGAGGATATGTTTATCCCTTCGTAGTCGCGATGTTCCTGAAATTCTCGATGAATCTGATTCCACTTTTTCTTTTTCAGGCATTTATATCCTCGCTGCTCTGCATAATGGCAGCGAAGGTATCGGTCAGAATTTTCAAGAACGAGATGTCAGGTTTGATAACGGGCATATTGTGGGCATTTTATTATCCCGCATTTTTCACGATACCGAGACCGCTCACGGAAATGGTTTTCACATTTCTGTTCTTCGGAGGAATATTCTATATATTATCTGTAAGGCATAAGAGAGCGGAATGGTTGATATATCTCATATCGGGAATAATATTTTCAATTGCGACTTTGACGCGCGCCGTATTATTCTATGTATTCATATTTATGTCAGTTGCCTACTTCATATACTTTCTGGTCAGAAAGAGAAAGTACGAATACAGGATAATATTCGCATTATTGGGCTTTTTTATAATACAATTTCCGTGGACATATCTGGGTTACGTTCAAACGGACAAGATAGTATTCGCATCATCCGGCGGCGGGGGAAATCTCGCGATAGGTACAAACATACCCGGTAAGGGTGAGTATTCAAATAAGGAAATAGAGAACATGCCGGATCATCCGAAGAATATTGTTGATAAGTTAAGCAAAGAAAACAACTGGACGAATACACAGAAAGATTCCGCGTATACAGAGATAGCAAAAATTCAGTTGAGGGAAAATTTCAGAGACAGACCATTGAGCGCCGTTAAATTGATGATAGTGCAGATTTCACGTTTCTGGCTTAATGTCCCATTCAGTTACAAGCCCGGATTAGGCAACATAGCGAATACAGCGATTACTTTTGTTTTACTCATATTCATGATTTACGGATACATAAAAGGAAGAAATAAGAACAAAGCGGCCGCGGATTTACTGATTATTCTGGTCATATTGTTCAGTATACCTCATTCCATCACGGTCTCATTAGTTCGTTATTCATTTCCGATACTGCCTGTTGTTTACATATTTTCCGGATACGGGATATATACGATGATGTCGCGATTCGGATTAACCAAGAGATTTGGCGGAGAAGCAGAACCAAATACCAGCGAATGAATACTCAATATTTTGGAAGATACGTTAAAAAATAAAAGGCTTCACACATTTGTGATACCGGTGTACGGTGATTCACCGTACATTGATGAATGCATAGCGTCACTATTAAATCAGACGGTGCACTCGGAAATATTTATAACAACACGTCAAAGTAGCGAGCGCATCAAGAAAGCGGCAGAGAAATACGGAATAAAATTAATAGTAAACGAAAAATCGGAATGCATAGCGGATGACTGGAATTTTGCGTACAGTATTGCCGGCACAAAATATGTGACACTGGCTCACCAGGACGATATTTATCTGCCGGGGTATACGGAGAGCAATCTTTTGGAGGCTGAATCCAGCAAGGATGTTTCGATAATATTCACAGGGTATAAGGAAAGGAAAGACTCCGATATCTCGAGAACGAATCTTAAATTAATAATCAAAGAATTTCTGCTTTTGCCTATCAGGATACGAAGGAAAGGCATAGCAGGCAGGTTTGCTAAGAATTTGATTTTACGGTTCGGTTGTCCTGTGTGTTGTCCGACGGTGTTTTTCAATAAGGAAAATATTCGCAATTTCGCTTTCGACAGAAAATTCAGAATTAATCCTGATTGGGATGCATGGCTCAGGCTCGCGGAAGAGAACGGCAGATTTATTTACAACAGGGGAAAATATCTGGAACACAGAATACATCACGGTTCTGAAACCGCGAAAAACATAGAACAAAGGCGGACTGAAGACAGGCTCATTTTCAAGAGGCTTTGGTATTTTCCAATGTCTTTAATATTATCGTCATTGTATTCATTAAGTTATAAATCATTTAAATAAACCCCGATGAGAACATGCGTAGTAATGCCCTGTTACAGGACGAAAAACACAGCCGCGGAAGTCATAAAAAGCATTCCCGGTATCGTGGAAAGGATTTTCGCGGTTGACGACGGCTGTCCGGAAAATACGGGAAAATATCTGTTATCCGAAGTCAGGGACCCGAGATTGAAAGTATTGTTTCACGACCGAAACAAAGGAGTCGGCGGGGCAGTCAAGACGGGATACAGAGCGGCGCTTGAAGAGAATTACGATATAATAATCAAAATTGACAGTGACGGACAAATGGATACGGGATATATTCCGCAGTTCATAGAAAAGATAGAGTCGGGAGCGGCTGCATATGTGAAGGGAAACAGGTTTTATTTTCCCGACAACCTCTTAAAGATGCCGAAGATAAGGATGATAGGAAATTTCGGATTATCTTTTTTAAGCAAACTCGTGAGCGGCTACTGGGAGTTGATGGACCCGGCGAACGGTTACACGGCGATATCGAATCCTGCTTTGAAAGTACTTCCACTTGACAAGATTGACAACGGATATTTTTTCGAGAATGACGTATTGTTCAGATTAGGCACATTCAGGGCAGCGGTAGATGAAGTGCCCGTGGATTCAATTTACAAAAATGAAAGAAGCAGCATGAGAATACCCGGGATACTTGTAACATTCCCGTTCAAGTATTTCATCAGATTTATCAAGCGTATATTTTACAACTATTTTCTCCGGGATTTCAATCTCGGTTCCATTTACATTTTAATCAGCACATTACTTCTTTCATTCGGAACAGGATTTGGAATATACAAGTGGGTTGTCAGTTATGAAACGAACGTTCCGTCGACCGCAGGCACGGTAATGATTCCCGCCGTACTCGTAATATTCGGGATGCAATTTCTCTTATCGGCAATAAATTTCGACATGAATTACAAGCGCAGACTCGCGCCAAAAAGCAAGCAGGATGTACGTAACGAGAGATAAAAAACACTATGAAAGCGAGGAGCATCCGGTATTAAAGGGAGAGCTCGAGAATCTATTCCCGGCCGACCAGTTGTTTTCAGTAGAATCCTCATTAGATTCGGTCGTACCGTGGCTTGAATACGTAACCGGGATATCGGGCAAAAAAGTATTTATATTCGGCACGGGGTTAGGGNGCACGGCTGTTGCCTGCGCTCTTCATGTTAAGAGCGGCAAGGTTTACGGTGTTGACATAAGCGAAGACGCGATAAGGAAGACAATGATTAAAGCCGAGGCATACGGCGCAGCGGATAAACTTGAACTGTACCACTCAGAAGACACGTATCCGCTGAAGTATGAGGATAATTATTTCGATATATCCGTCATAGCCGCGGTAATAGAACACATAGTAACCGACAGGAAAAAATATTTGAGAGAAGTATACAGGGTAACGAAGGAGAACGGAATAATTCTAATCACAGGAACACCCAACATAATTTATCCGAAGGACATGCACACGACCGGACTATATTTCATACCCTGGCTGCCGCGCAAGGCAGCATACAGGTACGCGCTTAAAAGGGGAAAGTGGGTAGAAGGAAAGGACCTTGAACTGGCAGGAAGGAAAGGAACGTCATACTGGCACATCAAGAGATGGCTAAAAGGACTCAATTATAAGATAATAAATCTCGAAAAGGGATTTACCTCTAACTACATCAGACAACACGGAAGGCTTATGACAAGGAAAAGGAAATTATTGTTTTTGCCTTACAGGGCAGCCGAGAGAATACTATCGGGCTTATTCAGGATACCTATAGCGGCATTTTTGCCGTACATAAATCATTTATACATCAGGAAGATAAAATAGATGTGCGGAATTTGCGGAATATTAAGGACAGGGCAAAATTCTGATAACGAAAGAAGAACGTCCGAAATGATGAACGCGATGAATCACAGAGGTCCCGACGACAGGGGTCTCTGGAGCGACAATAAAATCGCGATGGGATTCGTGCGTTTAAGCATTATCGACCTGAGTTCAACGGCGAACCAGCCGATGAAGGACGAAAACGGCAGGTATGTAATCACGTTCAACGGCGAAATTTACAATTACATTGAGATAAGGGAAAAGTTAAAAGAGAAAGGGCATTCTTTCAGGACGAGTTCGGATACCGAAGTATTATTGAAGTCTTACATCGAATGGGGGAAGAACTGTCTCGAAATGCTGAACGGGATGTTTGCGTTTGCAATTTATGACAGGTACAGCGGAAAGTTGTTGATTGCAAGAGACAGGTATGGAGTCAAGCCTCTATATTATTACCATAACGGAAACATTCTGATATACGCGTCCGAAATACAGCCGATATTAAAAGTAATGCCCGAGTTGAAGGAAGCGAATGAAGAGGCGGTGTTCAATTATCTTGTATTCAACAGAACAGATTATAACAACGATACATTTTTCAAGAGGATAAAGAAGTTAGGTCACGGGTGTTACGCGGAAATCGACAACGGATTTAAATCCGGAAAATGGTACGACCTTAAAGACAGGCTGAAGAATCACGTTAATACGGGCGGCCTCCTTGAAAAACTGGAATCATCGGTGAAGTTAAGGCTTAGAAGCGACGTACCTGTCGGTGTCTGTCTGAGCGGCGGACTGGATTCATCGGCAATAATGTCAATACTGACGAGAAAATTCGGGAGACGTGACATCAATTCGTTTTCCGCCGTGTACGGCGCGGATTTTAAGTATGACGAAAAGCGTTTCATATCGGAATACGAGGAAGAAATTGACAAAATGTATTACACAACACCGACGTACAAAACATTGTTCGATGACAAGGAAAAATTCATAAACGCTCAAGGCGAGCCAATACCTTCGACATCTCCGTACGCGCAATTTAAAGTGATGGAACTTGCAAGGAACTACGTGAAAGTAACACTTGACGGGCAGGGAGCCGATGAGGAATTGGCGGGTTATCATTATTTCTTCGGCAATTATTTCAAGGAACTTCTCATCAGATTCAGGCTTGCGGCGCTTGCATCAGAAATTATAAGTTACAGGAAACTACATCATTCGAATTATGCCTACAAGACATTCGCATATTATTTGCTTCCCGCTTTTTTAAAGACGAAACTCAGGGGAGACAAGGCGGGATATCTTGGCAAGGAGTTTTACGGCGAGTACAGCAAGAACAACATAATCGCAGGAGAACTGTATTCTTCCGGTTCGCTAAACGAAGCATTGTACAAGCATTTCGAAATGAAACTTGAACATCTGCTAAAATGGGAGGACAGGAATTCGATGCATCATTCAATTGAAGCGAGGCTTCCTTTTCTGGATTACCGTGTAGTTGAGCATTGTCTGACGCTGCCGTCGAAAGAAATAATATACAGGGGGGAAACGAAGCATACGCTTCGAAAAGAAATGTCCGGGATAATGCCAGAGAATATTAGGAAGCGCAGCGATAAAATCGGTTTTGATACACCTGAAGACGATTGGTTCAGAGAAGGAATATTCACGAAATACATTCAGGAGATGCTTAATTCCGAGGAATTCAGGAATCTGAAATGCATCGATACGGATAAAGCGATATTGCTATTCAAACTTCACACGGAGAAGAAGATAAATATATCGAAGGACATATGGAAATGGATAAATCTTGATATGTGGTACAGGAATTTCATTAATTAATATGCTTGAAACGGTTATACATAAAGATATTCACGCCGGCGAAGACATAAAATCATTCATAGATTCGCAGGAGGATATATCGGTTTTCCAATCCCTATATTTTCACGAACTCAACAAGAGGTCTGAGAGTACCGACGGTATTATTATTACCTGCAGGAAGTCGGGAAAGATAGCGGGAATTATGCTTGTTCAGATTCAGAATTATTTCGGAAAGGCGCTGGGAATGATATCTAAACGCGCAGTAATAACAGGCGGCCCTCATTCGGCAAACAATGATTCAGGAGTAATCGAAGAAATTCTGAGAGAGTACGGAAAATACATACGCAACAGATTAGTATACACACAGGTCAGGCGATTGTATCAGAATCACGATTTCACGGGACTTTTTTTACGGAACGGATACGTTTACAGCGATCACTTAAATTACATAATAGACCTTAGCAAGGGTGAGGAAGAGTGCTGGAAGAATCTTCATTCTAAACGCAGGAATGAAGTCAGGAAGGCAACAAAAGAAGGGATAACGTTTTCGGAAATACGTTACGATACTGAAATGGATTCCGCTTACAATATACTTAAGAGTATTTACGGAAAAGCAAGGCTGCCATTGCCTGAAGCCGGGTTTTTCGACTCAGCGTTTGAAATAATGGGCAAAGACGGCGTATTGAGAATATTCGGCGGGTATTTTGAAGGTAAATTAATCGGAGTAATGTACATACTGTGTTATAAAGGTGTGATGTACGACTGGTACGCGGGAAGCTATCCGGAGTATCTAAAAAAATGTCCGAACGATTTAATCACGTGGGAAGTAATAAAGTGGGGCGCGAATAACGGATACAGAACATTCGACTTCGGGGGAGCAGGGAGTCCAGGAAAAGAATACGGAGTCCGGGATTTCAAGAAAAAATTCGGCGGAATGGAAATAAACACAGGGCGATTTGAACTGGTTCATAAGCCGTCAGTAATGAAATTTTCGAAAAAGGGATTCAGGTTATGGCAGATAATACGGAAAAGAAAATGAAAATTGCTATCGATATCGGGCATCCTGCTCACGTGAATTTCTTCAAGGTAGCAGCGAGGCGACTTTTAAACGATGGTCATAAAGTAACAATAATCTATTTAGACAGAGGGCAGCTCCCATTAATCGTAAAAGAGGAGTTCAAGGAATTCAAATTAGTCAGGATAGGACTTCACAGGGGATCGAAATTATCCGTAATATTCGACGCGAACCTGAGGAGATTTTTCCAGTTATTCAAATATCTGAACAAAAACAGGTTCGACATCGGTCTAGGCGTAGGAAGTTTCAATTTCGGCGGGGTATTGAAACTTTTTTCGCTACCTAATCTTCAGTTCGACGACGATCCCGAGCGCGGATTAAACACTATACTTGAGAAACTAACCGCTACGCAGTTATTTTTCCCGCCGATAATAGAGAACTATGGGAACATAAGGAACTTCAAGGCATTAAAGGAATGGGCATACCTGTCGCCGAATTATTTCACACCGAATCCTTCGGTCCTTGACGAATACAGGCTCAAGGTAAAGGATTATGTATTTATAAGAGAAATAAGCACCGGATCACTGAACTATTCAAAGCAGAAGGCGAATATAATCGCAACGTTCGCAAGGGATTTTGACAAGAGTGAAAATGTTATTTTATCGCTGGAGAACAAAAAGAAGGCAGGATACTATCCGGACAAATGGCAGATACTCGAAGAGCCGATAAAGGACATTCACAGCATAATCTATTACAGCAAACTTGTAATATCATCGGGGGACAGTATGGCGCGGGAAGGCGCCATGCTTGGTGTTCCGAGCATTTACTGCGGTTTCAGGAATATGAAGGCAAATATGATACTCGAAAACAAGAATATATTGTTTCACGTAAAGCCCGGGGACGTAGTAGAGAGAGTATTACAGTTGAAAAAGATGAAATATCTTGAGGTTAATCAGAAAAAATTCAGAGAAGACCTCAAGTCTGAATGGTCGGATGTATCGGAACTAATCTATGACGCAGTAATGAAGTACATCAACAATGGAAAAGCGGACTAAGCATTTCGGGCAGAAATTTCTAATTCACCGAATATTCGGTGAAAGCAAATACACGGGATTCAAGTTTTTTAAGATACGCATCAAATACCTGTCGGGTAAACAGTATGAAATAACGGGGCTGCTGAAAAAAATACTCAGCGAGGGCGACGTGTTTTTCGACATAGGCGCGAATCTGGGGCAGTATGGAATTCGTCTCTGCAGGCATAGTCGGCGCGGCATAAAACTTTATTTATTCGAGCCTGTAACGAAGAATTACGAAATGCTTTCGCGGTATTTCACAGGATTTGACAACGTCAAGGTCGAAAACCTTGCTGTGAGCGATTTCACGGGAGAATCGAATTTAAAAATACCCTTAATCGGAATGATAAGGATAGATACGCAAGCCGCGCTCGAAAGCACGGATAGGGAGACGGGATTCAGCGAATACACGACAGAGCAGGCGAAGGTTGTCACAGTAGATGACTATATCGAAATGAACGGAATCGAGAGGCTTGATTTTTTAAAGTCTGATACCGAGGGCGGAGACGCAAAGGTAATTCTCGGAGCCAGGAGATCCATTTCAAAACATCTTCCCTTCATATTTACGGAGGACAGGCTGACTGGAGCGTCAAGACAATTCCTCGCTGATACCGGTTACCGTGAATATTCAGCAACAAAAGACGGATATATGATTGAATGCGGCGCGGAGCAAGAGAAGAAGACAAAGGGAATCATAAACGATGTAGTCATATATCTGCACGGAAGTACGGCAATAAAATACAAAACACATATTCACGCCAGATGAATTTATTAATCGACATATGTCATCCCGCACACGTTCATTTATTCAGGAATTTCATAAAAATAATGAAAGAGCGGGAGCACAATGTTTACATAGCCGTAAAAGACATACCCGCGGCCAAAGTACTTTTAAAGACATACGGTATAAGGTTCATAGAATACGGATTCAAGTCCGATTCAATAATCGGCAAGACGCTGCGCCAGTTTCAATATGATAATTCGATAAAGAACATAGTAAACGAACTGGATATTGATCTCGGAATAGGGACATCAATAACCATAGCCCACGCGTCCAAGATATCGAGAATGAAATCATTTGTTTTTGACGACGACGACTCGAGCGTCGAGCCATTATTCTCAAAGTTCGCACATCCCTTCGCGGATTATCTGGTTTCACCGGATGTGCTAGCATACGAGCGGAAAAAGCAGAGCCACATTGTTTACCCGGGATTCCACGAACTCGCATATCTTCATCCGAACAGATTCACACCCGACAGGAAAGTACCTGAATCGCTCGGAATAAAGGAGAATGAAAAATTCTTCATACTAAGGTTCAACGCTTTCAAGGCGCATCACGACATCGGAATCAAGGGATTAAGCCACGAGCAGAAGCGGAAATTAATTAATACATTAAAAGAATACGGAAAAGTTTTCATAACGACAGAGGACAGAATAGAATGCGAATTCGAGGAGTATCAGTTAAAATCGAAGCCCGAGGAAATATTCTCGCTGCTTTATTATTCCAACATGTTTATCGGCGACAGCCAGACAATGACGAATGAAGCGGCAGTTCTCGGGACGCCTTCGCTGAGGTTGAATTCATTTGTCGGAAGGATATCCTATCTTGAGCAGCAGGAAAAAAAGTACAAACTCGCTTTCGGTTTCAAGCCCGGGGAATTTGATTCGCTAACGGCAAAAATAAAAGAGTTAATGTCCTTTGAAAATCTGAAAGAAGAGTGGCAACGGAGGAGACGCGTAATGCTGAACGATAAGATAGACGTAACGGGTTTTCTTGTCGAGTTAATTGATTCGTATCCTGACAGCATTAAAGATATTAAAAATAATACTGATTACTTTGAAAAATTTAAATAACTTAAGTTATCTAACGAAAACGGGGTAATTGTTTAAGTCAATTTTCGAATATAAGGAAAAAAACAAGCCTTTAAACCAGATTGACGAATCTGTACTCTCTTATATTCTCAAATTCATAAATCCGTTTCACGAGAACACCAGGATATTAGACACCGCAACAATTTTCAACATCGAGACGATATCAAAGCCAGTAGAGAACCTGATAAATCTCAGAAAAATAAACTACTTCGATGATTTGAACAGGCTCTTTTACGTAACGAACGAAAAGTTATACAATTCAGGTTACTTTATAGGATGCGCGGAAACATACGAGCAAAGGAAGAAGCACATATACGGAAGGTTTCCGATGTTCACGAGGATGCCGGCGTATTTTCTTGATTTCGTATTAAACAGGATAATTCCGAAACTCGCCATTACGAAAAAAATAAACATCAGGTGGCTAAGGACGAGAAATAACGCGATATCGAAATCGGAGGTATTCGGACGGTTATACTCAATCGGATTTGAGATAAGGGATTCGCGGGAAATAAACAACCTGCTTTATTTCGTCGCCAAGAAAGTCAAAGGACCTTTAACTGTCGGGACATATCAGATGGGGCTGCTATACAAGATGAAGAGGGTCGGCAAGAACGGAAAGAAAATCAAAGTATACAAAATACGGACAATGAATCCTTATTCGGAGTATCTTCAGGGATATCTATACGACATGCACAATTTAAAGGAAGGCGGGAAGTTCAAGAACGATTTCAGGATAACGTCATGGGGAAAATTTTTGAGGAAGTACTGGCTTGATGAACTGCCGATGCTTTTCAACGTGCTCAAGGGCGACCTGAAGATAGTCGGTGTAAGACCGTTATCTAAGCATTATTTCGATTTATATCCGGACGAGGTAAAGAAACTCCGTATAAAGAACAAACCGGGGTTAGTGCCTCCATATTACGCGGACATGCCGAAATCGCTTGAGGAGATTGTTGAATCGGAGAAGAAATATCTTTTAGAGTACGAGAAAAGCAAGTTCAAGACAGACGTTAAATATTTTTTCAAAGCATTTTATAACATTATTTTTAAAAAAGCGAGAAGTTCCTGATGAAAAAAATAATACTCTTATTCCTTGCCATATCGAATTTCGCACTTGCTCAAATGGAGTACACGCCGGTTGACCATCCTGTTTATGATTTTCTGAAGAGGATGAGTCTGAAGAACGTCATTACCGGGTTTAATTCTGCATCGCTTCCAATCTCAAGGAATAAGATAGGGAATTTTCTTCAGGAAATAAGAGTCAGCAGGGACAAATTATCGGGTGTGGACAGGAAAATACTCGATGATTTTCTGGTCGAGTATTCATACGACATTAAGAAGTCATTATCCGATTCATACTCATTATTCTCTGACGTTAAGTCATTTTCGGTGTTCAAGGACAGCAAACAGAAGTATCTTTACGCTTACGCGGATTCAAACGCGACATTTTTCTGGGACGCCACAGGTTCTATTTCCCAGAAAGGCTCAAAGGCCGACTCTCTCGGAAACAATTCGATAGCGCTCGGTGAACTTGGAACACGTATAAGGGGGACGCTGTTCGGGTCGGTGGGGTATTACCTCAGGATGTCCAACGGGCAGAAGTTATCGGGCAAGCAGAAGGATATAGACTACGCGATTAACGTGAATCCAAAATTGAAGGCGAATACAAAGTTCCGTTACGAAGGAAACAATTTCGACACGTACGAGGGATACATCAAGTACAGCACGCCCGGCGAATGGCTTTCGCTGGTTGCGGGCAAGGAAGCGATGACGTACGGTTTCGGATACGTTGACAAAATGTTTCTTTCGACAAACTCGGTTCCATTCAGTTTCATAAGGCTCGAAGCGGAGTACAAATCGCTTCAGTATTCGTTCATGTACGGAAGCCTTAAAGGCGACTCTCTCGGGCGGGACATAATGAGCAAGAGCATAGCGACTCACAGGCTCGACATCAACCTAACGCGGGGGCTCCGGTTCGGGTTCTGGGAATCAATCGTAATCGCGGACAGTTATTTTAATTTTACGTATCTGAATCCGTTGAGTTTTCTCAGGTCGGCGGATTACAACGCGGGCGAGAATCAGCCATCGAACAAGAACAACGCCATAATGGGATTCGATTGCGAAATTCATCCTCTAAAGGACGTCGCATTGCAGACGACACTTCTCATAGACGATTTGAATTTTTCGACATTATTCAAATCTCCTTCACCCGATAACAGATTTGCTTATCAGGTCGGAGTGTTATGGACAGACGCGTTCAGCATTCCAACGTTATCAGCAGCGGCTGAATACACCAAACTGACGCCATTCATTTACACACACAGGACAAACAAGAGCCAGTACACGAACTGGACACTGCCGCTGGGGCATAATCTTCCGCCAAACTCCGATGAGATAGCGCTCAAACTAAGCGCGAATATATACAACAGGCTAAGAGTCAATTTGACTTACCAGCATCAGAGGTCGGCGAGCAGAGTCACACTTCACGGTGATACGCTGATAGCGAATTACGGAGGGGAATTAAACAGGGGTGACGGCGACGTTGACAGGGACAACAAATTTCTTGACGGCGACAGGGTTGACAGGGACATAATAAACTTCGGTTTTGTCTGGCAGCCGATAAGGCAGTTCTTCCTTGATTTCTCGTATAAGTTTATCAATTACAATCTTCTTTACAATTCAACAAAATACAAAGACAATTACTTCTCGGGCACATTCCGCATTGATTTTTAATGAGGGCAGAAACACGACACATCATAGAATTCCGAAACGTCACGAAGCGGTTCGGTAATTTCACGGCGAACGAAGATATTTCGTTCGGCATCTCGAAAAACTCCATACATTCGATTATCGGCGAGAACGGAGCCGGAAAAAGCACGCTGATGAAGGTACTTTTCGGCATGTACGCGCCCGATTCGGGAGATATACTAATTAACGGAATCCCGAGCAGGTTCAGGAGTCCGCTGGAGGCCATAGCGAACAATATAGGAATGCTGCACCAGCATTTCGAACTGATAGAAGAGTTTACCGTATTCGAGAATGTTATACTGGGGAGCGAGCCTGTAAAAAGGGGAGCAATAGAAATACAAGAGACTAGGCGGCGGATAGCAGAATTGATAGACAAATATAATCTCGGGATATCACCCGAGGAAAAAATCTGCGACATAAGCATAAGCCAGAAGCAGAAAGTCGAAATACTAAAACTTTTATTCCGCAATTCCGATATACTAATATTTGACGAGCCCACGTCGGTTTTATCACCTGTTGAAGTCGAGGAATTTTTCAGGATAATCAGGAAATTCAAGGAGATGGGCAAGACAATAATCCTTATCACGCATAAACTGAATGAAATTAAAGAACTTTCCGACCGTGTTTCTGTGCTGAGAAAAGGCAGGCTTGTTTATGAAGTTGACGCGGAAGGTCTTGACCTAGACGTATTAAGCAGGGAAATAATCGGACAGGTTGAAACGGCAAGCATGCCGCAGGTAAGGGAGGAATTCGAAGAGAAGGAAATACTGCTGTCTTTCAAGGATGTAACATTGAAGAAAGATAATGTTGAAAAACTTCGCGGAATAACTTTCACGGTAAGCAGCGGCGAGATATACGGCATATGCGGAGTGGAAGGCAACGGACAGAGCGAGATAACGGAAGCGATACTCGGAACGGAACGCTGTCAAAGCGGCGAACTAATAATAAACGCGAAGGACATATCGATAGTGCCGGACGACAGGATAGGCAAAGGGATGATAAAGGAATTCTCGATAGGCGAAAATGTAATGTTAAGGGAGCGCGATTCGATAAGATTCGACAAGAAAAGAATTAGGGATAAAGCAAGAGACTTAATCGATAAATTCGACGTAAGGCTGTCAGATGAGACGTCAGCGCTTGAGTCGTTGTCGGGCGGAAATCAGCAGAAAGTGATTTTCGGAAGGGAGACCGGACTGGACAATAAATTAATGGTGCTGGTTCATCCGACGAGAGGAGTGGACATAAATTCATCGGCATTCATATACAAGATTATCATAGAGGAACGGAACAAGAACAAGGGAATATTGATAATTTCTTCCGATCTTGAGGAAATATTGAAATTATCGGACAGGATAGGAGTAATATACAAAGGGAAGATCGCAAGCGAATACGCAAGATCCGAGTTTGATTTTTCCGACGAAGAGGTTAAAAAGGAATTCATGACGCGGATAGGAAAAGCGNATGATAGGGGCGGCACCTTGAGCAGGAAAGTTAAAGCGAACATAATATCAATTACGGTATCGCTTTTAGTCACGATACTTCTCACTTCTCTGCTATTGACGGTAATCGGCAGAAATCCCATGCAGATATACTCGATGCTTGCGGGAGAGGTGTTCGGGACGGGGTACGGTTTTGGTCAGGCGTTATTCAAGGCGACGCCGCTGATAATTTGCGGATGCGGTCTAGCACTTTGTTTTCAGGCTTCCTTATTCAACATCGGAGCCGAGGGACAGTTAAACGTCGGAGCATTTGTAATGAGCGTAATCGCGTACACGTTTGACGATTATCTGGGATTGATGGTAATTCCTGCAGCGATAGCGGGAGGATTCGCCGCATCGGCTTTATGGGGACTGATACCAGCGTATCTTAAAATCAAGCGAGGAGTCAGCGAGGTAATAACAACCATAATGATGAATTTCATAGCGCTTGCTCTCGTTAATTACCTGCTGATAGAATTTCTCGCTGTGAAATCGACGGTCAGGACAGAAAAGATAATGGAAGTAGCGTTCATACCGAAACTTTCAGAGTATTCGTCATTGTTTCAGGGTTCATCCGCAAACGTTACATTTTTCTTCGCGATACTTCTGGCAATATTAATGTATTACATATTCTACCGTACACGATTCGGTTATGAAATACGTTCGGTAGGTTTAAACCCTGTAGCGTCGCGTTATCTCGGCGTAAAAACCAACAGGGTAATCCTGTGGTCATTTTTAATAGGGGCGGGATTAACATCATTCGTCGGTATAAATTTCATTTTCGGATACAAGGGCTACTATGAATTTGGATTTTCAAACAATCTTGGATTCACATCAATCGCGGTAACGTTACTCGCCAAGAACAATCCGATAGGGATAATATTCACGGCATTATTATTCGGCGTGCTGGATTACGGCGGACTTGCGGTGAATACGGCAGTTCCTAAGGAAATAATGCTTGTTTTTCAGGCTCTTGTAATACTTTCGATACTTGCTGTCGATAAGACGGTTAAAATATATTATTTAAAGGAAGAGTGATTTGATTGAGAGCATATTATCGTTGACGTTTCTCGCACAGGTGCTCAGGATGTTCACGCCGTACTATCTCGGAGCCAGCGCGGCGAATTTTTCGGAGCGAGGCGGCGTTATAAACATCGCCATTGAAGGATTCATGATTATATCCGCGTTCAGTTACGCGTTCTTCACGCTTTCATTCGGAAATCCTTTTTTGAGTCTTATTCTATCCGTTATTGTGTCATTGCTTTTCAGTCTACTGTACGCTTTTCTTACAATAAAGTTAAAGATAAACCAGATAGTAACGGGTGTCGGATTTAATCTGCTGATGGCGGGCACGGCGAAATTTTTGATGATGCTGGTATATCAAAGTTCGAGCAACACTCCGAATTTCCAGCAGATACCCGGATTGCCTTACGTGAGCGACATTCCCGTAATCGGAAAAGTAGCCGGGGATTACATAATAATATCGGGATTCGCGTTAGTTATAATCTCTCAGTATTTATTATTCAGGACCAGATTTGGTTTACGGCTTCGTTCTGTCGGAGAAAATCCCGAGGCGGCCGAGACGCTCGGCGTAAAGGTCAGGTTATACAAGATGTACGGTGTGCTTGTATGCGGAGCACTATCGGCGTTAGGCGGAATATGGCTTGCGTCAAACCAGAGTTCATTCAGCGACGGGATGATAGCGGGCAGGGGATACATAGCGATAGCGGCGATGATAATCGGAAAGTGGAAACCCGTCAACATATTTTTGGCCTGTTTAATGTTCGCGTTTTTCGAAGGGCTTGAAATCACGCTTCAGATATCGGGCTCATTCCTTCCGTCTCAAATTATACAAATGTTACCTTATCTAATTACAATTCTCGTTCTCATCGGGTTCATAGGCAAGACAAAGCCTCCCGCGGCGGACGGGATCCCATACTAATCACCTTCTAGTTTTCCTCACATCCTCGCCCCACAAGAGTTTCTTATTCAATGTGCTAAAGTACGACCAATTCAGTCTCTTTATTGTTTTTAGAGAGTAATTTGTTTTCGCGATACAAATTTCGACGGGCGGTTTTTGAACGATACTGTTATAACCGTCCGAAGTAATCCTGACATTTTCCCTGCTGACTGTTCTAATTAAAATCTTTCCATCATCGGGAACAATTACGGGCCGGAAACTAAGTGAATGCGGAGAAATCGGAGTGATAATGAAAACCTTGCTGATAGGGGACACTATCGGGCCGCCCGAAGAGAGTGAATATCCCGTAGAGCCTGTAGGAGAGGAAATGAGCACGCCGTCAGCATAGAACTTACCCACGAAGTCTTTATTATAGAAAATCTCAAGTTCAACCATTTTAATCGAATCGCATTTATCGATTACGATCTCATTCAGAGCGTCAAAAAGGTGCTTGCCGCCGACCGAGCAATTCAGCATACAAAGTTCAGCGATTAAATACTTACCTGATACAATTTCCTTCAGCACCTGTTTTATCTGATTCGGCATTATGTCGGCCATGAATCCGAGAGTGCCGAGGTTGATACCAATGACGGGCTTGCCGCTTTTCCCGATTATTCTCGCAGAGTTCAGGAAAGTGCCGTCGCCGCCGATTGATATAATGAAATCGGATTTTTCCATTACTTTTTTACCAGGAAGGAATTTACCTCTCGGCAGTTTCAGTTTAACGGATTCCCTGAATTTATCGTGAATATAGAAATCAATGTTATTTGAAATAAGGAACTCGAGTATTTCCGATATTACGCCGGAAATGCCGGGTTTTGTTTTATTTCCAAGTATGCCGAAAGTCATATTCATTCGGTTTTAGGTTCTTCGGTTTCTTTTTTCGATTCTTCGACGTAGTTTAACTTCAATTCTGCGACGACATGCTCGATAAACCTGGACTCATCATCGTTGAGATTGCCTTTTGTTTTTGCTTTCAGCATATCGAGTATGTCGATAGTGGTTTGCGCCGCGTTCAAATCCTTTTCGAGTTTGTCGCTGACAGGGCTTTTAATCTTGCCGAGGCTCATCCAGGTCTGCATCTGGAAAGAATAGACAAGAGAATAAAACAACTGCGATAATTTATCGTCTTCCATTTAAGTCCTTTCTTTTTATCAGCACAAGTTATAAGTAATAAATTAAAATGAAAATAGAATATTTAATGTAAACGTCCGTTCCCGCGGGCATCAACCGCATTCAGATTTGAAATTACAAACGGCAGTGACGCGAAGAACACGAGTAAAGTAAGTATTTCCCAGTCTCCGAAATTCCACTCGAAAATCCCCGACACGTGGAATGAGATAACCGCGAGGAGGCATCCGAAAACGAGAAGTTTATCGCGCCCCGGCGGTTTTGCCCTGTAGAACTTCAGGTGTTTAAGGAACAGAACGATGAAGAAGCCGAGATAGGCGGCCATTCCTAAAATACCGTGAGTCGCGAGGACCATAATGTAATTGCTGTGAAGGTGTGAGCCTTCACCGTCAAATTCGATTTCCTTATACGTTTTGTAAACGTCCCGGAACTCGTTGTCTCCGACGCCGAGCAGAGGTCTGTCAAGAAACATTTTCCAGCCGACGTTCCACATAATCAATCTCGTGTTATTGCTCGGGTGAGACGGGTCAGCGATGCTTGTTATTCTTTGTCTTAACTGCGTAGGCAAAACGGCAAAAAGAACGGCAGCGGAGACAAGGAACACAAAAAGAAATTTTCTGTTGATTACAATACCTGTAATGATTAAACAAACGAAAACGGCTACGAAGACGTTCCTGCTCTGAGTGATATAAAGCGAAATTAAAATCAGAGCGAGGGCGGGTATAAGATATTTTTTCGGCAGAATATTTTCCCCCTTAACGAACACGAGGGGAAAGAGTGAGAGGAACACGAGCATTTTTATCTCACCTGTTGTAATTGAATGCGCAAATGCATCAAGGCGAATTTCACCGAGGCTCATCTTTCCTATATAGGAGGGGAGAGCGACTGCAAACAGAATGATTTCTATCAGGGATATAACCGACGTTGCCAGCAAAACCGCTTTCAGCATGCCGTATAGTTCTTTTCCGGTTTTAATCTTAGCGATACAGGCATAAAGTATCAGAAACAGCAGGTAACGTTTAAGGCTAAGGAGAGGATTTTCAGGTAAAACCGCGAATACGCGTGAAAGCACGTCAAAAACGATGAATGCGAAGATGAACAGGGTAAGGATTTTAAGTTCATTCCGCATTTCAGGAGACAGTCCCAGATCCCTGTAGAAAATCAACTGAAGAATCCACAATCCCGCCCATATTCCGAAAGATATTGACGACAATGCTATTGAAAAGCCGACTGAAAAAATCTGTACGGTAAGAAATACAATGATAATGTTGTCAGTAAGCCGAAGTATTTTTTCCCTGTTCAATATTATTCCGCAAATTGTAGTTCATAAAGTTTCCTGTAAATTCCTTTATCATCGGACATCAAATCCTTATGTCTGCCCTGCTGAACGATTTTGCGATTATCCAGAACAAAAATATTATCGGCATTAATAATAGTCGAGAGTCTGTGAGCGATCACGACAGAAGTTCGATTGCTCATGAGTTTATCGAGCGCTTCCTGAACGAGTTTTTCGGATTCATTGTCAAGAGAGGAAGTCGCCTCGTCGAGGATAAGTATCTGCGGATTTCTTAAAAGCGCTCTCGCAATAGACAGACGCTGTTTCTGACCGCCTGAAAGTTTCAGACCTCTTTCGCCGATAACAGTGTCGTAACCCTTTTCCGTGTTGACAATAAAATCATGGGCGTTGGCATACCTGCAAACCTCAACGAGTTTCTCTTCACTTACATTTTCCTTACCGAAAATTATATTGTTGCGTATAGTATCGTTAAAAAGTATAATTTCCTGCGGGACGATGCAAATAAGTTTACGAAGGGAGGCGATATCAATATCTTTTATGTTCATACCGTCAAGGAGAATTTCACCTGACACGACGTCGTAGAATCTTGAAATCAAATCCGCAATAGTCGATTTACCTGCGCCTGAAGAGCCGACTACGGCGACTATGCGGGATTTATCGATATTCAGGTTAATGTTTTCAAGAACGGGTTTATCCTTATCGTAACCGAAGGAAACGTTCCTGAACTCGATGGATTTTTCAAAANNACTATCGACCTGCACCGCGTCTTTTTTGTTTTCCACCTCGAGAGGATGGTCAATAATCTCGAAAATGCGTTCAGCTGACGGAAAAGATTTCTGAAGGCGGTTATAAACGGTGCTCAGATTCTTAATAGGGGGAATTATCTGAAATAGAATGAAAAGGAAGCCGAGGAATTCTTCGGGTTTCAGGTTATTGTTGACGATAATCTCGCGTCCTCCGAACCAGATGACGAGAACTCCTGAAATAATGGAGAGAGTCTCGGTCAAGGGAGATGTAAGTTCGCTGGCGCGAACCGAGCGCATCGTGAGGTGATAAAACCGCGAGAGTTCCTTGCTGAAAATATTGTTCCTGTACTTCTCCGCGGAAAAAATGCGAATTACTTTTGCTCCGTAAATAGTTTCCGTTACTATGCTGAGAAGGTCGGAAAGTTTTTCCTGCACTCTTATACTTCTTCTTCTGAGCGACGAGCCGATTCTAGAAATAATAAAAACGGTTACCGGGAAGACGACAAAAGCGATCACAGTCATCTGCCAACTTATAGAGAGTGCTAGAAACAGGAAGACAATAATCACGAGCGGTTCCTTGAGCAGGTCGTAGAAGAGGGCGGAGATGCCGCTTTGAATGTTCGTGATGTCATTTGTCATTCTCGACAGAATATTGCCCGTTTTTTCACGCGTAAAAAATCTCAGGGATAGCTGGTTTAAACGCTCATACAACTGCATCCTGATTTTAACGACCATTCTGTTTTCGATGGTTTGCATCAGCATCGACTGCAGAAAGCCCGTTAAATTTTTAAGCAGGTATGCCGCGATTATAAGCAGGCATATAGTGATAAGAGCGTTTTCCTTTCCGCTTGAAAAAATAAACTTATCAAAAGCAATTTGAAGTTTCTGGTACAGTCCTGCGATTCCGGCAGAAGTATCTGTATTTCCTGACGGACTGCTGCCGAGAAACAGAGTTTTCAAAAGCGGAATAGTAAGATAGACGGAAAGAACGCTGAACACGGAAAAGAGCAATGACGTAGATACGTAGAGAAAAATAACGCGCTTGAATTCCTTGAGATAACTTAACAGACGTTTATATGTGTTCATTTATTCTTCCGGTTTTGTAATTCCCATATTTTCATATACATCAGGAGTTTCGTGTACAGATGAAAGAAAGAGACCATGAGTCCTCTTGTCCCGTCAAGAAATCCCAACTGGAAAATATATTTCTGCATGAAGTCGAAGCACGGTCTGAAAAAAAGATAGAAGAAGCCGACTTTAATTTCCGCCGACCTTTCATTCGCGGAAAGGGATGAATACTCATTAATCCTGTCGGCGTACTGTTTTATGGACCGGACCGTATAATGCTCAATCGGGTTTTTGAGTTTTCCCGTACCGCCTTTAACCGAATAACTTTCGTGAACCATCCTGCCTGAAATTTCGACGGAATCTTTCCTGAAAAGCCTCAACTGATAATTGGGGTACCAGCCTGCGCGCCTGACCCATTTATTAAGGAAGAAATTCTTCCTTGGAATGAGGAATCCTTTATACGGAGTGTTCTTAACAGCGTCGATAATTTCGTTTTTAAGCGACTCCGTGCATCTTTCGTCCGCGTCGATTGATAAAATCCAATCTCCGAGAGCGTGGGCGACGCCGAATTTTCTTTGTTCAGAAAAGCCCTCCCATTTTTTTTCATACACGTGTTTAGTGTATTTGAGGGAGATGCTCATAGTTTCGTCGGAACTTTCGGCATCGACGACGACAATTTCGTCCGTCCACGAAAGACTTTTCAGACAATCTTCAATATTTTTTTCTTCATTCCGGCAAATGACCAATGCGGAAATCATAATAATATGTTTAATTGAAGTATTAAATGGAAAATCAATAATTTGGTTAAAATAAGCAATCTATTTTCGATTAACTCGAAAGGGAAAAAGCACTTCGGAGCCGTTTAGCACAGAGTGTTTAGTCAGTGTACCTTGAAATAGCATACGAGTTCAGTTATATTGAAAATACAATAAATAAGATTTATTTTTCAAGAGATTGATCATGTTCGATAAAGTTCAAACCAAAAATCTTATTCTAACAGCAATGCCGCTTCAACCCAACGGAAAAAAGTGTTTAAACAATAAAAATCCATTATTTATGAAAAAACCGAGCATTTTATTCACATTAGTTTTAGGAATAACTTTTATCGCAGCAAATTTATTTACGCCGCCGCTTAGCGCTTGCACACGAGTTGTTTACAAAGGTCTGAACGGATACGTAATAACTGCTCGTTCGATGGACTGGAAGAGTGAAATCCCCGCCAATCTTTGGGTACTACCGCGCGGAATTGAAAGGACAGGACAGGTAGGCGCAAACTCTGCAGTCTGGAAATCAAAATACGGAAGTGTGGTTACGACCTCTTGGGACATGGCGTCGGCAGATGGCATAAACGAAAAGGGCTTAGCAGCGAATGTCTTATGGTTAGCCGAATCAAAATATCCTGTGTTTGACCCGAACGGAACTAAAAAAGGAATAGCAATATCTTTATGGGCTCAATACGTGCTTGATAATTTTTCGACAGTTACCGAAGCGGTAGAGAATTTAATGAAAGAAGAATTCGTTATCGTAACGGATTACATACCCGGTTCGGAAATATTCACGACTCTTCATCTTGCAATATCAGACGAAGGAGGCGACAATGCCATATTCGAATACATTGACGGGAAACTTGTAATACATCATGACAAGTCGTACAACGTCATGACAAATTCGCCGACTTTCGACGAACAACTTTCAATAAACAAGTACTGGAAAGACATACCTGGAACAGTAATGCTTCCGGGGACGAACAGGGCAGCGGACAGATTTGTAAGGGCATCATTTTTCATAGAGGCGATACCGAAAACTGACGATATGAGGATAGCCGTTGCGTCGGTGTTCAGCGTAATACGTAATTGTTCGGTGCCATACGGGATATCGACCCCGGATCAGCCGAATATATCGTCGACGAGATGGAGAACGGTAGCGGACCAGAAAAATCTTGTCTATTATTTTGAGAATGCTTTAACGCCGAATACATTCTGGGTGGATTTGAATAAGTTAGACTTCAGTTCGAATGCGCCTGTAAGGAAGCTTGAGGCGGACAAATTTCAGATATATTCCGGAGAAACATCCGAATTATTCAAAGAGACAAAGCCGTTCGTGTTTCAGGGGATATAGAAGAAACATAAACCGGAATGTACGCATAATACTTCGAGTCTTTTGCGCATCTATTGAATTATAAAATTTTTTGGAATAAATTTAATAACAATTAGCGTTTAACAATTAGCATTTAGCAATTAGCATTTAGCAATTAGCATTTAACAATTAGAAAGAAGAAAATTAGAATAAAATTAGATTAAAATTATAAGTTGGCATTGAATTTAAATAAGTTGACGGAGAAGTCCGGCGGACTGATTCAGAGGTCGCAGGAGATAGCGGCGGGAAAGAATAATCAGTTGATCGAGCCTGAACATCTTTTCGCGGCGATGCTTGAAGACAATGACAGCATCATTAATTCAATATTGTTCGCGCTCAAGTCCGACAAGGAAGCGCTGGCTAACGGAAACAGCAGGTTGCTCGATAATATACCGCAGGTATCGGGAAGCGGTGTATCCGAACTTTCTATTTCGAGAGAGATGAGTAAAATTCTCGAGGCTGCGGACAGAGAAGCGACGGCGATGAAAGACGATTATGTATCCGCAGAGCATTTGTTATTAGGGTTAGCGGGGGAGAAGAACAACGTATCGGTTTTATTGAAATCATTTAACGTTACGCGGAACGCGATTTTAAGCGTGCTTAAAGAAGTGAGAGGCAGCCAGCGTGTCACATCACAAAATCCGGAAGACACGTTTCAGGCGCTGGAAAAATACGGACGAAACCTGAATCAATTAGCATCGAGGGGAAAACTGGATCCTGTAATCGGAAGGGAAGATGAAATTCGGCGCGTGCTTCAGGTGCTTTCTAGAAGAACGAAGAACAATCCCGTTCTGATAGGCGAGCCGGGTGTAGGAAAAACTGCGATAGCGGAGGGCATAGCAATCCGGATATATCAGGGGGACATTCCTGAAAGCCTGAAGGACAGGACGATAATCGCGCTTGACATGGGAGCTTTGATAGCGGGTGCGCAGTTCAGGGGACAGTTCGAGGAAAGGCTGAAAGCGGTTCTAAAGGAAGTTCAGAATTCGGACGGGAAGGTAATTTTGTTCATCGACGAACTTCACACGGTAATCGGCGCGGGTTCGACATCGGGTTCACTTGACGCGTCGAACCTGCTTAAGCCCGCACTCGCGAGAGGAGATTTAAGGTGCATAGGGGCGACAACATACGACGAGTACAGAAAATACATCGAGAAGGACGCGGCGCTTGAGAGAAGGTTCCAGCCTGTCGTTATCACCGAACCCGGCGTTGAGGATACGATTTCAATTTTACGGGGATTAAAGGAAAAGTACGAATTGCATCACGGAGTAAGAATCACCGACGCGGCGATAGTAGCGGCGGCGCAATTATCGGACAGGTACATCAGCGACAGGTTCTTGCCTGACAAGGCGATCGATTTAATAGACGAAGCCGCTTCGAAACTAAGGATTGAGATTGACTCAATGCCCGGAGAACTTGACAAACTGGAGAGAAGGATAAAGCAGCTGGAGATAGAGAGGGAAGCGTTGAGGAGAGAGACGAGGGGAAGCGATGATTAGAATCAAGAAAAGAATTTAGAATCTAGAATCTAGAATCTAGTTAGAGAATCAGGAAAGAGAATCAAGAATGAAGAATCAGGAAAAGAATTTAGAATCTAGAATCTAGTTAGAGAATCAGGAAAGAGAATCAAGAATGAAGAATCAGGAAAGAGAATCAAGAATCAAGAATCAAGAAAAGAATTTAGAATCTAGAATCTAGAATCTAGTTAGAGAATCAGGAAAGAGAATCAAGAATGAAGAATCAAGAAAAGAATTTAGAATTTAGAATCTAGAATCTGGAATTTAGTAAAAGAATCAGGAGCGAGAATCAAGAATCAAGAATCAAGAAAGAATTTAGAATCTAGAATCTAGAATTTAGTAAAAGAATCAGGAACAAGAATCAAGAACAAGAATCAAGAAAGAATTTAGAATCTAGAATCTAGAATTTAGTAAAAGAATCAGGAACGAGAATCAAGAACAAGAATCAAAATCATAATTTAATAAATGAAGATATAAAGTTATTACAGGAAGAAGAATTTTATTAAAATGATTATTGTGATTATGGATACTGCCTGTAACGAACGTTTTTCCGATTTGAAGCCTTCCTTTACGTCGAGCGGGAGATGCGATGAAATCTCACCGGGCATTTTTTTAGGCAGCGGCAGGAATCTTTTCACTGTTTTACAATAGATGTCAAAAGAGTCCTTATAGGTCACGCGCAAATAATCTTCCTCGTTGAAAATTATCAGGTAGTACTGAAAAGTAAAGAAAAGGAAAGCGAGAATCGTCAGGAATGGAAACATCGCGTTGCTCATAATTCCGATGCCGACATAAATCGAAATATTTCCGAAGTAGAGCGGATTGCGAATTATTGCATAGGGTCCCTGCGTTACGAGATTCGAGCCGCCGACGCCTGTCGTGGTGCGGGTTTCACTTCCCGCATAACTCACCGACCACACGCGAATGAATTCCCCGAAGAGCACGAGAACGAGTCCCGCAAGGATTGAGATTACATCAGGCCGCATGAACAGAATCATAAGAAAAACGAACGGCAGGGGAGTATAACTCCTGTACTTGAATAAAAAATTTCCTAAACTTTTCATAGTTTAACCTCCAAGGAGCACGTCCCTTCTTAAGTTTCTGGCGTATTGCCTTTGTTTAATCTGATTTTTTTCGATCAGTTTCAAGAGTTTCTTTTTCACGTCGGAGAAATCCGAAAAATCGTAATAAGTCACGTTATTTTTCCAGCAGTACGAAGCGAGTCCTTTCTTTGCAAAAACGATATCGGCATAGTTGCTGACGCAGAAATCCGACACGCCGTCTCCGATGAAAACCGATACTTCTTTATCGAGTTCGTTAGTCATTGAAATCAGAACGTTTCTCTTGCTCATACCGCAAGCGGTACAGTTTTCGTCTGAATGCGGAAATTTGCAGGAAAGTTTTTTCCTGCCGGATTCATCTTCCGTAACCACGAGTTCATTCGCGTAAAACGGAAGGTCTATATTGAATTTCCCGAGAACATATTTTATGTAATAGTCGAGCCCTTCGCTTACAAGAACCAACCCGAAATTATTTTCCCTGCAGAAATCGATGAACTCGAGGAAATAATCGTCGAGTTCCTGAGCGTCTATATAATCATTGAATACACTGAAATCAAAATCCTCAATGAGGTCAAGTTCGCGGCGGATGCATTCGCGGGAAGTTATTCTGCCTTCAGCGAAGTCCCTGCATACGAGAGCGAACTTATCGCTGTCATTAATGAATCTACCGAGAGCGTCAACCCACACATCTTTTTTTGTAACGGTGCCGTCGAAATCGCAAAAAATTTTTAAAGTATATTTCTTCTTCAATTCTGCTGATTTTTAAATCTGGTTTCGACAATCGTGGTAACGCCGGGTTCCTGCATAGTAACACCGTAAAGCGTATCGACGGTTTCCATTGTTCTTTCGTTGTGAGTAATGAGTATGAACTGAGTCTTCTCGGAAAACTTGCGAATCATTCGATTAAATCTCGCAAGGTTTGCGACGTCGAGAGGGGCATCGACCTCGTCAAGAACGCAGAACGGAGACGGCTTAACGAGATAAATCGCGAAGAGGAGTGCGATAGCAGTGAGAGTTTTTTCACCGCCCGAAAGAAGTTCGATAGAAGTCGGGCGTTTGCCTCTGGGCTTCGCGGTGATTTCAATCTTGGCTTCCAGCGGATCCTCTTCGAGTTTTCCGTCTTCGTCCTCTTCGTAAACGAGTTTGAGGTTGCATTCGTCGCCTTCCTGAAAGAGTTCCTTGAAGATGCGAATGAAGTTCTGTCTTATCTCTTCGAAAGTCTTAAGGAATCTTTCTTTAGCCTCGTTGTTAATGCGTTCTATCGTTTTCTTAATATCGCGTTCGGATTCAAGGAGGTCATCTCTCTGGACTATCATTTTCTCGAGTTCGTCTTTTTCGGTCTGGTAATCGTCCCAGATAATCTGCTGATAGCCGCCGCCGAGTTTTTTCAATCGTTCCGAAAGTTCATCTACGTCTTTACCTGCAGCGTATTCATCGAAGTTTCCGTCGGCGTCAGAGTACTTAATCTTAACGCTATTGAGTTCGTCTTTAAGTTCTGGAGGAACGCTGAGGACGTCAATCTCGTATTTCTTCAGTATCAATTCGTGATGCTGGTCGGATTTAATTTCGTATTCCTTGATCTTTATCTGAGAGTCAATGAGGAGTTTCGAGACCCTGTCGAATTCCCGGCGCTTGTTCCTTTGCTCGATTTCTATTTCTTCCTTGGCGTTTTTCTTTTCACCGAGTTTGAGGTCATTTTCATCGAGGCGCTTCTTGACAAGGTCACGCTTGATTTTCAATTCTTCAATCTGTCTGTTGTTTTCTGAAACCACTTCATCGAACTCCTTCATTTTCATAGCATCGTCTTCGATGGTCCTTCTATTCCGTGTAAGTTGGTTTTCCTGATATTCTTTGCTGCTGATGGTCCGGGTGTTATTACCTTCTTCGTTTCTGAGTTCATTTTTCAGCCTGTTGAATTCAATAAGGAAGGTGTTGTAATCAGCCTGATTCTCGGTATGCTTTATGTCGATTTCAGTGAATTCATCGGACAGGAAGGCGAGTTCCTTCTCGTAGTTTGATTGTTCGTTTTCGAGACTGCTAAGTTCGCTTATGAGTTCGTTTATTCTTCCGTTGAGTTTAAGGTTGTCATTTTTTATCTGCCCGTACGTTTCGTCATTTCCCGAAACCTTATTGTTAAGTTCCTTTAGTTTGAAGTTTATGAGGGCTATGCGGTTGCTGTTTTCTCCCGACTCCCTGGTAATCTTTTCAAGTTCAGTCCTGACGTTATCAATATCAAGGCTCTTAAGTTCATCCTGAAATTCAAGCAGCATGCTATTCTGTTCGTGCAGGGTTAAGCCGAGCGATTCGATTTCGGATTCGAGTTTAACAATCTGATTCTCCCTACCGATTTTGAGATTTTCTTCTTTGGTCTTTCCGCCCGCGCGGACGACGCTTTGAGTAACTATATCGCCGTCGAGAGTAATGAACTTATAATAATTATCGCCTGAAAGTTTGAACGCCGTATCGAGGTCTTCGACGATTACATATTCGTCGAGGAGGTAGCGCATAAGCAGCCTGTAATTATCATTCTTACATTTTATTACGGTATCGGCAAATCCGTAAACGCCTTGTGTACCGAGAAAATCGGGATTAAAAAAATCGTAATCGAAATAGACAGGAAGCGCGGTGTCGGAATACAACTTATCGTTGAGAATAAAAGTAACCTTGCCTTTACCGCTTTCGTTAAGTTCAGAAATAAGTTTATCGAGATACCGCGCGTCGTCAAGAATAAGGTAGTTTGAAACTTCGCCGAGCGCGGTTTCAACGGCAATCTTGAATTTATCTTCAACGTCAAGTGATTCAATGACGCTGTTAACATATTCATATTTCCTGTCTTTCTTGAGGTACTTAATTCCTTCGGCATAGTCTTCGAAGGATTCAATCAGGTTTCTAAGGTACGAGACCTTACTTTTCTTATTCTGGTGAAGAATAGTGTTTTCGGTAATGCTCTTATTTAGTTCCGCGGATTCATTCTGAAGCGCGGTCTCCCTGTCGGAAAGGAGTTTCAGTTCGCCTTCGGTTTTTTTAAGGGCTGCGGCGAGTTCTTCCGAGACTTTTTCGTCTTCGTATTTTTCATTTTCGAGTTTGGATATTTCCGTAAGCGCTTCTTCGCTCGATTCGGAAATTTTCTTCATTCTTTCGATGTTCTTCTCGAGAGAAATCTTGCTTATGTCGTATTCGCTGCGTTTTTCGGCCAGTTGTCTGGAGCACGCTTTAAGGCGGACGCCGAGGTCTGAAATCTCGGTCTTTTTTTCGTTAATAAGATTGATAGTCTTGTCGACGTTATTTTTCTTCTCCGACAGCGAGACTTCGGTAATTTCTATCGTGCGGTTGAGAACGGAAATTCTGGAAGTAAGTTCCTCCAGTTTCAGTGTATTCTTCGCGATAGAATCAGCGAGATTATCGTTTTCTTCTTCGAGTCTTTGAATATTCCTTCCGAAGTTTTTGGATTTTTCAACTTTAACAAGGTTGTCCCGCTCAAGGCCATTGATGGTTTCCCTGACGTCTTCGAACTCGTCGCTGATACTTTGCGAGATATCTTCAAGGACTTTAATTTCCTCCTGCAGAACATCATATTTCGCGTTATCGGAAGTGAGTTCGCGTTCGAGTTTTTCTTTCAGGGAAATGTTTTCATATTCGTGGTCGCGAATGTTCTTAATTTCACCGACAAGTTTTTCGTATTCGTACGAATAAAAAACGATTTCGAGAAGTCTAAGGTCGTTGAATACAATTTTCGCCTCTTCGTTCTTCTTAGCCTGTCTTTCAAGAGCGTTGACGTTTCTTTGCTTTTCACGAATTATATCGTTAACTCTCGTAAGAGTTTCCTTCACGCTTTCGAGTTTTTTGAAGGTCAGTTCGCGGTTCTGCTTGTACGATACTATACCCGACGCCTCTTCGAACATTTTTCTTCTTTCGTTCTTGACGTGGGAGAGGATTGTTTCTATCATCTTCAATTCGATAACGGAATACGCGTCGGGACCGATTCCCGTATCGACGAAGAGGTTCTTGATGTCTTTAAGCCTTACTTTGGTACCGTTGAGGTAGTATTCCGTTTCGCCGCTCCTGAAGAATCTTCTTGCAATCTGGACCTCAGAGTATTCCGTAGGGAGTATGTTCCTGTTGTTTTGTATTGTTAGCGCGACTTCGGCAACGCTAAGGGGTTTGCGTTTGTTGGTTCCGCTGAAGACGACGTCTTCGCGTTTTTCGCTTCTAAGTGCCTTATCGCCCTGTTCGCCGAGCACCCAGCGAAGCGCGTCCACGATATTGGATTTGCCGGAGCCGTTAGGACCGACGATAGCGGAAACACCTCCGCTGAAAAGTATAGTGGTTTTTTCCGGGAAGGATTTAAAACCAAATATTTCCAGTTTCGATAGATACAATAAGAATCAATTAAAAGTTTTAATCAGATACCAGAAATCAAGCATCGATTTATAAACGATAAAATAAAAATACAACAAACCTCCGACGGCAGCGATTAAGAACGTGCCGTAAATATAAGACTTAAAGAACGAGTATTCGTAGACGTACCGAATACGGTTAATAATTTTATACAAACAATAAATTAGCAATAATACGAATAAATAAAATGATAAATTTAATAGCATTCCGAATTCAAGCGCCTTGCTGAATAAAACCCCGAACACGAAGAAAATAATCAGAGGAATAAAAGACCAAACGATGGCTGTAAAAACCGTTCTTGACTTGACCTTGCGTCTGCTAAAAGCGGAGAAAAACGACGATGCGCAATATATTAAAAGAACGAACAATATGAAAGCCGTTGTGAAGAAGATAAGGAGATAAAGGGGATTGTTTAAAATGTTAATGAGCAAAATCTTGATATTCCCGTTACCTGCGAATTTCGACAGAAGCAAATCGAAGTCAGCATTCAGGCGAAGGTAATACGCAACCACACCGGCATAGAGGCTTACGGAGAACGATACGAACAAAAGGACGATTGTATTCTGAAAACCCGAAATAGGGGAAAGTTCCTTGACGAGGTGCATAAAATTTTTCGGTGTCATAATGCTCTTGAGCATATTCTCTTTCAGATACGAGACCCGTCCGATAGCAGCTATGAAGAGAAAAAGCACCGCGATGGCGGAAATAAGGAAGAGGAACGATTCGCGTTTTTTCGGAAATGTCCGTGCCTTCCGGAATTTTCTGATATCCCTGATTNNATAAAGCAGTTTCTTGAATATTCCCGCGGTATATTTCGGCTCGCGCGCGTAGTCGAAGAGACCGTTTGTAACAAGGTAGTAATTGCTTTCGTCATAATGAGCGATGATCGGACATTCGGAATTATAATCAGCGAAAGAGTTCACGAAAGAGGCGGGAAGCCCCGAGAAAAGTTTGTACGATTCCGTAAGCAGTTTCGCCTGAAACTCCACGCTTTGCCTGTCTCCTGAGCCGTTTCTGTTTTTATTGTTGATTGAAACGCCGTAACCCGATATGAAGACGAATTTGTTTCTTTCGAGAGCAGAGACAGTTTCTTTAATTGATTCGAGGTCATCCTGAACCAGGTTCAACCCTTTCAAGCCGATAATCTTATCGAGCCTGTCATTTTTGAAATTGCGAGTCGTGTAATAAATTCCCCGCTTATCGAGAGACGAAATTGTTTCCTTAACGCGGGACGCGTATTTTTCCGATTCCGGCACAGAGAGGTCGAAATCGTTGCCGATGCCCCAGAACAGCACGGCAGGCGAATGCTTATCGCGTTTTACCAGGTTCTCGGCGTAATCCGCAGCGTCTTTAAGATACCGTTCCGACTTCAGAAGGCGCGCGGGTACTTCATTGAACGGAATCTCCTCAAGAAGGAACAAGCCGATTCTCTGGCAAACGGAAACAACGAAAGGATGCGCCGGTTTACCCGGAATCCTTATGCAGTTGAATCCATACTCTTTAATTTTCTGCAGGTCTCTTTCGACCGCGGAATATTCGAGGGCGTCTGCGAATCTTGGCATATCCTGAAAATAATTTATGCCGTTCAGTTTATATTTCTTTCCGTTAATGAGCAAGTCGGGTCCTGATACAACTGCGTTAACGAATCCAGTTTCGGACGAGAGTTCGTCGATAACGGCTTCCTGTTCGTATACAAATGTGCGAACGAGGTACAGTTCGGGTTTTTCGGGCGACCAATTCTCAAAATTTTTAACGATAAATTCATTGACCAGGGTATAAGTCTGATAATTGCCGGCTTCGAATTTTACGGGAGCGCTTTCGGCAATTTTTTCAAGCGTACTTTTACGAATTAATTCGGTTTTAACATAAAACGTCTTTTGAGAGCCTGAAGTTGAATCAATAAGGTTCGTGTTAACGTGAGCAGTCGAGGTAAACCTAACGAGGGAGCCGCCTTCGAAAACGAAGTCAGGAAGAAAATCGTTTATATAAATTTTCGGAACCGCGAGAATGTAAATGTTTGCAGAGACGCCTGTATAGTTTCTGGAATAATTGTTCTGGTATGCGAGAGGAAGCGTAATTTCATTATCCGGATTATTAACCACCTGCACGGAAATATCATTATTCCTGGCGAGCACATTTTCCTGTATTTCTGTAGAGACTAACTTCAGACCTCCGGAATTTCTCGAGACGATTACATTGTTTATCCGAACTTCAGAATAATAGTTAATGCCTTCGGCGACGAAAATAAAAGTATGATTTCTGAAAAGAGAATCGGGGATGTCAAAATTTCTGCGAAGGCGGAGCGTGCCGTTATAATCCGATGAGAAAGGCACGGTAACGTTAAAGAAATCCGAACTACCGAAAGACGCCTGCCATTGTCCGTTAAGGTCGATTTTATATCGAGTCGGAGATTCAAATGCTGTCTCGTTATTTCTTAAATCGTAAGCAGGTTTTCTTTCAAAAATATTTATCTGCGGAAGCAAAGAACCGCACCAAGCGATAAAAATAAAAACAAATACACAGAACCTGATATTGAGAATTCGTGACAATCGCCAGTTTTAATTAAAAAATGCAATTTAATTAATATATGCATAATTGAAAATGATAAAAATCGAGTGAAGATTAAAGAATAATACTTTGGAAGGAAATACGGTTTACAAGAAAAAACAAAAATATGAAAACAAATGACAACGTTTCTAATTATCAGAGTTTACCGAATTTAAATTCATCCAGAAAGAATTCGGACTATTAATTGAACCAATTGGAATATAGGAAGCCGAAAACGACGAAACAAACGTATTAAAAATAAGAAACAATTGTTTCCTTTCAGAAAGAAACATACGTTTCCTTTTTATAGATTTTTGATAAAAAACCGCAATAGCAGTCTGTAATTGACATATTCATATGGCATATAAATTGAAATAATATAAATACGGTTTTGTTAACCCTCCCTAATTGCCCCTTGTTCTACCCAATCAGCACAGGGGGGAAATAAGGGAGGTAAAACCGGGGTATTTGGCATTTCTTTAATAAACTATATTCTTATGAATAATGGTTTTATCCCGAAGCAATATTAAAGAAAGGCACCAGGTAACCAAAGACACTTACAAGTTATGTCCTCAGTGCGGAAATTTCAACATCTATTCTGCGAAAGAAAAATTCTGTAATATTTGCGGGACAAGATTGATTTCAGAGTGTCCCGGTTGCTGCGAGCCAATCATATATCCTATATCAAAATATTGTCCGGTATGCGGCAGGCGGCTTGTAAAGGCTGATTAGGACCGGAACCAAAAATTCACTTAAAATAAACGCCACCATTTTATAAATTCTGAAATGATTAATTTGCGGAATTGACGAAGCGGGTCGGGGACCATTGGCGGGACCCGTGGTAATCGCAGCGGCTGTAATGGGGCAAGGCGCGAAGATAGAGGGAGTAAGGGACTCAAAAAAGTTGAGTCCGAAGAAACGCGAGGTCCTTTACGAAATTATAAGCAGGGAAGTTATCAAATGCCACACCGCAGTAATATGCAACGATTACATTGACGAGCACAATATTCTAAAGTCAGTAATGAAAGGTATGGAAGAGTGCATTGAAGCGGTAAAAGCGGACGGCATGAAATTCCTGATTGACGGAAATTATTTCAGGCTAGAGAACGGGAAGGAAAATAAATTTTCTTATGAGACAATCGTGAAGGGTGACGATAAGGTTTATGAAATATCCTGCGCTTCGATAATCGCGAAAGTAACGAGGGACAGAATTATGGAAGAGTACGACAAGATATATCCCGTTTACGGTTTCAGGACGAACAAGGGATACGGAACGGCCGGGCACATAAAGGCGATACTAAAGTACGGTCCGTGCGAAATTCACAGAAAAACATTTCTGAAAAATATTTTGATAAAAAATACCNCTTATTCTGAAATGACGACGTTGAAGAGGGAATTCGGAGACTGGGGCGAGGGCATTGCGAAGGAATACTTTCTGAAGAAGGGATACAGGTTCCTTGCGGGAAACTTCTCATACAAGAAGTACGAGATAGACCTGATATTCGAGGATGAAAAGAAGAAGACGATAATATTCATTGAAGTAAAGACACGAAAGTCAGACAGAATAGGTCTTCCCGAGGAATCGATTACGCATACTAAGCAGGACAAATAAGAAAATGCGCGGTTTTATATATCAAACTTAATCCGGAATACAACAGACACGCCATACGTTTCGATAGTTTTTACGATTGTGAGAAACGAAAACGAATTCAGGACCAACCACATCGAATACGCGTTCTGATTTCACATAAGGAAATCGAGTGTAATGCTATCGGCGAGCGCGAAGCCTTTNCGGGTGAGCCGGAAGAAGCCTTCGGCGAGGGCAGCGTTTCCGGATTCAAGGTGTTTTCGAATGACGGAATCATAGCAGTTCAGGAAATCTTTACCGAACAATTTATTATACACACCGATATCAACGCCTCTGCTTCTGAGGACGCAGATGAAATAATCTTTCTCGAGTTTATCGGGAGTCTGAACCTCAATGTTTTCGCGGGGAAGTTCGCCTTTGCCGAGGATCTCGATGTATTTCGAAACCGAGCGCACATTATTCCATCTTTTATTCCCGAAGAAAGAATGGGCTGATGGTCCGAAACCCGCGTATTCGCTGAAATTCCAGTACTTGAGATTATGCCGGGATTCGAATCCCGGTTTAGCGAAGTTAGAAACCTCATAATGATTGTAACCGTTTCTAACGAGCGTTTCGCCGATAGTAAAATACAATTCCGCCTCTTCAGAGTCAGTGTTCGGGATAATCTTACCACTCTGAAATGTCTTATGAAGGAGAGTTCCTTTTTCAAATATGAGAGTATAAGCAGATACGTGGGGAACGTCGAGTTTAAGGACGGCGTTGATATTTTTCAAAGCGGATGTTTTTGATTTGTCCGGTATTGAATAAATAATATCGACGCTGACATTATCAAAGAAATTTTTCGCTATCTGAACGGATTTATAAGAGCCTGCGGCATCGTGCCAGCGCGTAAGAAATTTAAGTTCGTCGTCAAGGAAAGACTGGACTCCGATGCTGAGGCGGTTGATTCCGCATTTCGCATAATCTTCGAGAATATTATTCTCCGCAAGTATATCTTCGGGATTGCATTCAATTGAAATTTCGGGATTGGCTGAAAGGGCATAATGCCTGTCGAGAGTATCGAGAATTTCATTTATTTGTTTTGGGAGGAGCATGCTCGGCGTACCGCCTCCGAAGTAAACGGTATCGATATTGCGATCGGAGGTCAGTCCGGAGAAAATTCTAATTTCATTATTAAGGGCGTTAATGAAATCATCAATCAACCGCGTGTTTGTAGTAAGATAGAAGTCGCAATAAGCGCAGCGTCTTCTGCAGAACGGAACGTGGATATATATTCCAAAACTCAAAATCTTATACGTTTACTTTTTTCAAAAAAATGGATAAATTAAACATCTCGAGGAACAATGAATAAAACAATTTTATGAGAAAAAACATCTACTTTATATCAATACTCATTTTATTTTTCCCGGTATTTTTTCTTAATGCTCAGACCGAAGACAGCACGGAAGCGATTGAAGACGACAGTCTATTCGTCGAGCAGCCGGCAGTTGACACTTTATCGATAAGGGATTCTTTAAAAAAGGCATTTTTGAATGACCCGACGCGCCTGAAAATTGTTGAACTTATAAAGTCCGTAAACGAGAAGGCATCAGACGTTGACATGCTTCACTGCGAGAATGTATTAAAGATGAAAGCGGCATCGTTCGACGAGACCGGAAACATAGAGGTAAAAATTAAGCGCAGGGACGATGTATGGTTCAGGATATCCGGAAGTTTCGGAATAATATCGAAGGACGCGTTCATAGCGCATTTCAACAGGAAGAAATTTATTTATTTCGATAATCTAAACGATAAGGTGATAGAGGGACCGACGACGGACGCGAACATCGGGTACATAGTAAAGATAAAGTGCTCATTCGACGATTTAATGAACGTGATGTCGGGCACCTGCATCATAGTATACACGGACAACGACACTCTGGTAATGGACAAGGAAAAGAACAACTCCGTGATAACGGTGAAGAACGGGAAAAAATTCGTGAAATACTGGGTAGACGACGCGAACCAATACGTCGTGAAGTACGCGTATTTCAACAAGAAACTCAGGGAATATCTTTCGATAACATATTCAAACTTTGTAAAAGCAGGCAAGGGAAATTATTCGAGGAAGGTAGAAATAAACAAACCGCTTTCGAGAGAATACCTCAGAATATTCAACGAGACGTACACGATGAACAATCCCTCGCTTGACTTCACGGTAGAATATCCGAATGACGTCAGGCGTGTAAATTGGTTTAAGTGAGCGCGCCGAGACAAAATAATTGAATAGCACACAGAGGCGGATGGATAAGTTTGCAAACATAGCGCTTGATATACCTTTAGATTCATTATTCACATACAGCATACCCGACTATCTTCAGGAAAGCGTACAAAGGGGCTCAAGGGTTTTAGTACCATTCGGCAGAAGAATACTAACGGGATTTGTAGTCTCAACAACCGATAAAAGCGATATTGACAAAGTCAAAGACATCAAGTCCGCGCTGGATACCGAGCCTGCACTTAACGATGAAATGTTAAACTTCGGAATGTGGATTTCCGAATATTATCTTTCACCTCCGGGAGAAATTCTCGCGCAGTTCATACCCAAGAAGTTATCCATACAAAGCGAAGTAGTATACGCGGCGGCAGAGGATTATGCGGCAAGAGTGAACGAACTTCGCGGCGCAAAGGAAGTGCTTTACGATATAATAAGTCTTTTTACATTGTCGGCCGGCGCTAAACTGACTAAAAAGCAGATAGACAAAAAACTCGGACTCAACACATCATATTACACGGAATATCTTGTGAGGAAAGGAATTCTCGTTAAGGAAAAACAATACAGCAGGGCAACGAGGGAACTAACGGTAAAATGCGCGGTGAGAAATTTCAAGGGAAGCAGCGCGGAAGAAGTAATCGCAGAACACGGAATAAAGACGCCCAGGCAGATTGAACTGATAAAAATACTATCGGAGAACGCTAAAGTTGAGACAGCGGCGCTATCGAAGAGCCACGGAATATCGTCATCAACTATAAACTCGCTTTACAAGAAAGGGCTTCTAAAGATTGAGGAAATCAAGAAAGAAAGAAGCCCTACGGAGTTATTCGAAGAAGAGGAGAAACAATTAGTACTGAACGAAGAGCAGGAAATCTGTCTCAACCGAATAAACGACGCGGTAATTTCGGGTAAGTTCAAAGCATTCCTACTGCACGGAGTTACGGGAAGCGGAAAGACGGAGGTTTACATACGCTCGCTCGGAACAGTTATAGCGGAGGGAAAGACAGGAATCGTGCTTGTGCCCGAAATTTCACTGACGCCGCAACTCATTAAGCGTTTCAAGAACAGGTTCGGAGAGAAGGTAGGGGTAATACACAGCAAGTTATCGGAGGGAGAAAGGCTTGACACTTACAGGGGAATTCAGGACGGGAAGTACGGCATCGTGATAGGACCGCGTTCCGCGTTATTCGCGCCGCTGAAAAACATAGGAATTATAATTGTCGATGAGGAGCATGACAGTTCGTACAAGCAGGAGACGTCACCCCGTTACAACGCGAGGGACATGGCGGTAATACGGGCACGGTTAAACAACGCGACGGTTGTCCTTGGCTCCGCAACGCCATCCATAGAGAGTTACTACAACGCTCAAAAAGGAAAGTACGAATTAATCAGGTTAAGCAGGCGGGCTACCGAATCAAGCATGCCCGAAGTCAAGATAATTGATCTACGAAGGAAGAGCGAAACCGACGGATTCGAGTATTCGGAAGAGATAGAAAAACTGCGAAACAGGTTTTTCTCTAAGGAACTCGCTTACGCGGTGAAGAAGAGGCTTGAGAGGAAAGAGGGTGTGATACTTTTGCAAAACAGGCGCGGATATCATTCATACATCGAATGCATTAACTGCGGGCGCGTTGAAATGTGTGAGAGGTGCAGCATATCTCTGACGTATCATAAGAAAATAAATCTTTTAAAATGCCATTTGTGCGGATACACAAAGCGAGCGGCGGTGAAATGTTCAGGATGCGGGTCGGAGAAACTCATAGAAAGCGGAGCAGGGACGGAGAAGGTCGAAGAATTTCTCGCAGACTTATTTCCCGAGGCGAAAATTGAGAGGATGGATTCGGACACGATGGTATCGAAGTACAAGTACATGAAAGTGCTTTCCGATTTTCACAAGGGGAACACGGACATACTTGTCGGCACGCAGATAATATCGAAGGGGCTTGACTTTCCGAACGTAACACTCGTGGGAGTTATTAACGCGGACATAGGGATGCTATTTCCAGATTTCAGGGCAACAGAGCGGACGTTCCAACTTCTCACTCAGGTGTCGGGCAGGAGCGGCAGAAGCGAGAAACCGGGAGAAGTATTAATTCAGACTAACCATTCCGAGTACAAACTTTTTGAGAAAGTAGCGGAGCATGATTATGAAGGATTCTACAATACTGAATTGAGTTCAAGGGAGGCGGGGATGTATCCGCCGTTCGGCAGAATAGGACTTGTCGAGATAAAATCGAAGAATCAGAAGGAAGCGGAAAGAATATCACGAAACGCTTTCGACACATTAAAGAATTTCAAATACGGTTCATACTTACAAATATTCACTCCTTCGCCGCCTTTAATTTCAAAGGCAAAGGACTTTTACAGGTATCACGTAGTCGTGAAATCATCAAGAAAAACAGACCCATCCGGGAAAATACTCATCGAATCATTCAGGCATCTAAGGCAGAATTCGGATTCAGGGAGCGGCATCAGGATTACATATGACATCGACGCGATGAATTTTTTATAAAAGGACAAAACCATACTGTTAGATCAACTTCTTATATAGAAAAACAACATTTTACGCCTCCATTTTTCAGGAACTAATTAGCCTATCCGAGTATTATAGTGAATATATTCGAAAAACTTTTATAAAAAGAAGGAGTAAGTTTTGAAAAGAAATTTAATGAACATAGTTCTATTCATGTTCGTTATTGCCATGTTAACAGCGGCATACAGTTGCAGCAATAATGATAATCCCGTGAACAACACGACTACATGGGATAACAACTCAATCAACGGAAGAATCACATTCACCGATTCAGCGGGATATTACAAATTCAGGGACACCACGGCGGGATATTACGACATATCGGCGTTCGCGACGTGGCCTCCAACGGGCAACGCTTCGGCAAACAGCAAGATGACACTGAAGATGGAGAACGGGAAGATGGTAGCGGATTACAAGTTAACGGTACCCGCGAGCGGTTTCTACACGATAACGACATCGTACATAAGGCTGCCTTACATGCCAGGTTCGGTGTACGGACTTGGAAAGTACGGCAGCGACACGAGTCATTCGCCCGCAAGGATATTCGACACTACAAACGCGAGAGTACAGATTCAGAACAACGCGGGAGTAGGCAATATCAATTTCATATCGTGGCTTGACACGACGAATAAAATTTATAAATTCTAACGAATTTTGGTCAGGTACATTTCAGTAATAATTCTTGTCTTATTCGGGATTTCAAGCGCAAACGCTTTAACGGAAAACAAGCCCGGAAGAATTTCCGGGCTTATTATTGATAACGATACAAAGGGTATCATTTCGGGCGCCAGCATTCTTCTCGAGAACAAGAAAACAGGCGACAAGTTGAAGTCCGAATCGAATTTATCGGGAGGATACGTGTACGAACTCGTACCGCCCGGTGAATATAGATTTCAAGTAAACAGGTTAGGGTACGAGAAATACTCGATAGATTTTCTTGTCGAGCCGTCGGAGGAAAAGGTTCTCGACATTTACTTAAATCCGTCGGAAATCGAAACCGAAAAAATAAACGTAACGGCGACAAAGACTGAGCAGACATTACAGAAGACGCCATCGTCGATATCGCTGATATTATCGGATGATATAAAGAACAGGAACAAATTCACATTTGACCAGGTGCTTGAGGACGTTCAGGGCGTTACGATAAACAGGACGAGCGGAATCAACGTCAGCGCGTTATCCATAAGAGGAAGTTCAGACGTAGCGGGAGGGGGAATCGGAAACAGAGTTTTGCTTCTGCTTGACGGCAGGCCTTCGCTGACGGGGGACTCCAAGGGGGCGTTATGGTCATTGATACCGGTATCAATAATCGAAAGAACGGAGGTAGTTAAGGGAGCGTTCTCTTCGCTTTACGGGTCGAGCGCGATAGGCGGGGTAGTGAACGTAATCACGAAGAAACCCACATACAAGCCGTACACATCGATAAGTTTGAGCGGAGGATTTTACGAAAAACTATCTGACAGCCTGAAATTCTCGGACAGGCTTCAGACTTTCAAGAGCGTCAATCTAATGAACAGCAATACGATATCGAAATTTTCATATTTAGTAAACCTTGATTACAAGCAAAACGACGGATACGCAGAACAGAACGATTACAAATTTTACAGCGGACTTGGAAAGTTCACATACGACCTTTTCGGAAACAGGGACCTCGAAATGACTCTCCAGTACACGAATTCGGAAAGCGGATATCCACATTACTGGAGGCAGGACGCAGGGCGGACCGCGGATCCATACAAGGTCAGTCCATTTTATATCGGCGACAAGATATACAAGGAGACGGAGAGCATCGATGTTTTTTACAAGGCAGTTCCTAATTCATCGACAAAGTACAGTTCGAGATTTTACTACTACAAACTGTACAGCCGTTCGGAGTACAATCCAAAAAATCCCGTAGCGCTTGCATACGGCACGCCAGGCCTGTCTTTCGAAAACACGATAACGTCTTACAATTTCGGAAACATTTCTCAAATGGATTACGCCGCAAGCGACAGGCATTATTTCATAGCGGGACTCGACCTTCAATGGAATGTAGTGCGCTCATCGCCCGCATCGATACTTTACGGCGACCAGCAGCAGTACAACACGGGAATATATTTACAGGACCAGTGGAACTTAATTCTGAACAAGGACAGGATGCCGATATTATCGACAACATTAGGAGCGAGGTTCGATTACAACAAGTTCATCGGAAGTTTTGAGGAAAAGCAGGTAAGCCCGAAGATATCGTTATTGTTCGCGCCCGACATAAAATCAGGGGTATTCGAAAACACATCATACAGGGTTCTTGTCGGCAAGGCGTTCCGTTCGCCGTCAATCGCAGAATTATACTTTAAGAAAGAGTTGTTCGGGGGATTCGATTTCATATACAATCCGAATCTGAAGCCTGAGAGCATGTTGTCATTCGAGATAGGATTCCGCAAGCAGTACAAATCGAGATTCACGTTCGACGCGGCGGCATACATAAATCTTTACGACAATCTGATTCAGTATGTAAACATAGGCGGAGCGGTCAACGGACCTTTTCAGGTGCAGAACGTGGCAAAGGCGCAGATAAGCGGGATAGAACTTATGACAGATTACACATCATCATTCAGATTATTTGACAATCAGTTCAAGTACACAGTAAGCGCGGATTACACTTACATAGACGCGAGAGATTTATCATTGAACCGAAAGGACGATTTTCTTCCTTACAAGCCGAAGCACGTTTTCAATACAGGTGTAAATCTCAGTTATCTCGGATTCAACTACAACGTCAACGGAAGGTACGTAAGTGATGTCGAAGAGGTGATATTTTACAAGTATGAGGAGCCGAAGTCATATTTTCTTCTGAACATGAAACTCAGCAAGTCAATAACGGACAGAATCACTTTTTACGTTGCTGCGAACAACATAACGAACAAGTTTTATCAGGAACTCGAGCGTATACCCGCTCCGAACAGGAATTACACGGCGGGGATAAACGCGGAATTTTAATAAAAAAGGCTGAATAAAAATCAGCCTTTTTTTATTTCAAAATCAGATATTTTAAATATCGAAACCGAACAGCACGCCCGCGTAGAAGATCCATTCTTTACCGTAAGTAACATTCTTGCCGATAAATCTTTTTGTAAAACTATCCAGACCGTAAGCGACGCTCGCGAAGATGCTCGTCGGGAATACATATGACGAAAACGCCTGCAGCCTGAGTTCCGCGCCGATATCTTTCTTGAAATCTTTAAGTTTAGTTTCATCGCCGTACCAGGCGTTACCGAAGTCACCGAAGAAAGAGAGATACAATTTATCAAGATAGAGCGGAGAAATTCTTGTATCGATTTTCTGAACGAGCGGGAATCTGTATTCGAGTTTGGCCGTAGCGAGTCTGCCTCCGCCGAGCGAGAAGAACGGATAACCGCGCATTCCCACAAGTCCGCCCGCGTAGAAATCGTAGAAACTGTCAACCGATTTTCCGAGTACCGCGGCGGCTTTAAGTTTCAGAGTAAGCGAATGAGTCTTAAAGAGGGAAAAACCTTCTATCCAGGTGCCCTCGATTTTATGAAGATTATTCTGTGTAAATTCAGTATGAAGGTTCCCGTTATCGTCAACAGTGTATTCGGGATTAATCTTGCTCGCCTCGAATTCATAGCGAATATCAACTTTTCTGCCGACGTTGTTTATATCTGCGTTTTTCGACGGGAAAGACCTGTCGTATTTATATTCGAACGTGAATCGAGTAGCGCGGAAATAATCCTGCGTGGAGCCCGAAACCGCGAGCCTGCTTGACGGAATATAAAAATCGGACAGGCTGGATTCATATTTAGAGATTCCGAGGCCCGCCCTGAAATTATGGTTGTAATTAATAAGTTTAAAATCCATTGCGAGTTCAAACTCAAGAAGATTGTATTTCACGTCCACGGGAATTGTATCGATGCCGGCGTAGAGGTCGGCAACGGTTTTTCTTGTAACATTATAACCGCTTAAAGTGAATTTCGGTTCGAAGTGAAGTTTTTTAGCGAAGAACTCTCTACCTACGGGCATGCCGTAATCGTAAGAGAATTCTATGAACACGTCGCGCTCGGCGTTTCTGTTCATCGCGAAACCTCCGAAAATCGAGAAACGGGTCATAAGTTCATCCGAGAAAACGTAGATGCCAGGCTTTATTCCGTCGAGGAAATTATTTGTCTTCGAATAGTTATCGAAACGCAGGACCGGAAATATAGAAAGCTGATTAAAAATACTTGTATAAGGTTTTGAAGGTTTCCTGTCTATGTTGACGTCATTAAACTTCTTGAGACTATTCCAGTCATATTTTTCGTTAGACGTATTCAGGGAATCAGGGACGGTATATTTTGCAATAAGCCTATCAGGCGGTTTATACGCGCCGAGTTCGGACGGAATTCTTTCGGAAAATCCTTTGAGCCTGCAAATTTTAAAACCTGTGGATTTATAGGAGGCATAGACAAGATTGTTTTCGCTGTCAACGTCCGGCATGAACGCTCCGCCGAGAACGTTTGTCAACTGAAGTGTTTTGCCTGTAACGAAATCCAGAGAATAAATATTAAATATTCCAGTTTCATTCGACGAGTAGTACATCTTCCGGCCGTCTTTAGAGAGCACGGGATTTCTTGCATCGAATCCATCCTTATTAATAAGAAATTCCATGCTTCCGGTTTCGAGATTTATTTTCGCAATCTTTCTCGCTTCAAGAAAAGAAAAATCGAGAATAATGTTTTTCCCGTCGGGGGTGAACACGGGATTATAAACCTGTTCGCCGTTTTTAAAATCGGTTATTTTAATTTTGCCGGAAATGTTTTTATCAGCGACGAAAAGGTTGAGCGTGCCGTCGCTGCCTGACAGGAATGCCACTTTAGAGCCGTCAGGCGAATAAACGGGTGAGAACGCTCTCAGATTCTCAGTAAGTTTTCTTTCCTGTTTTGAAGCGATATCATATTCATACAAATCATAAATTACGTTTTCATCAATTGTAGGAGGGGAGTTTCTTTTTGAATAAATAAGTTTTTTCCCGTCCGGCGCCCAGGAGAAATTATATGAAACAGGGGCGTCAATCATTTCCTGTGTTTTTGAAGCGATGTCATAGACAACGAGACTCGTCATCGCGTAATCATAATCGCCGTTTGAAAGAAAAGCAATCTTTTTGCTGTCGGGAGAAATCTTCGGATAATAGTTGGCAAAGCCTTCCTTCGTAATTATTTCGCCGTCGATTAAATCCTTTTTAACGTCTGAAATTCTCGCGGCATAGTCTTTTTGCAGGTAGGATTTCCATTCATCATAAAGTTCTTTCCCGTCGATTCCGAGAACATCCCTTACGGCTTTGTCCATGCTGAAGTTCGTTAGTTTACCGAGACCCTGCGAAAGGAGTTTAAGTTTATCCTCGCCGTATTTCCAGGCGATATATCTGGTAAGGGCGTAGCCCGAATTATATATTGATTCGGCTTTAAGGCTTGTAATCGAGGAGAACTGTCCNATTTCGTTCCAGGTCAGCATATTATCATCGAGGACGTAACTTCTAAGAATCATATCCCGATTGGCATCCCAGTAATCGTAGCCCATCTGTTGTCTCTGGTACTGTGCGGTGCCTTCGGCGAACCATGCGGGAACGCCGATACCTGAAACGGGATAAGAGACTATGAGGTTGGGGTATCCGTACAGCACGTCGGGTCTTCTTTCCTTTTCGTAATTAATCCACTGAAGATAAATCGCGGGAATATTTTTGGTAATTTTCAGAGAAGCCTGAATCTGAATCATATGTGTAAATTCGTGCGTGATAACGTTTCTCAGCCAGTTATGCGTTCCGCGGAGTTCAAAATCGAGCGCCGAGGCGAAAATTTCAATTCTGTTCCCGAAATAGTCTGTCGCGCCGTTTGCTATATCCGAAAGGTCGTTTACAACGAAATTCACTTTATCTTTCGGTTTGTAGTCATAGAGTCCTGTAATAGGTCCGTAGACATCTTCAGCAATTTTGGAGATTGTCTGAGCGGTTCTTTCAGCGCCCGGATGATAAGTAACCGTGAAGTGTTCGGTTTCAATCGTGAACCATTCTTCGGACGGATGCGACTCAAATTGGGCGAATGTAACGGAATAAATGAAAAAAAGAATCCAAAAAGACACACCGAAAAAAGAAAAATTTTCCCGTCTATTAATCATTGAATATGTTTATTTTACTAATTATTATTGAATAATGAAAGTTTCAGTAGAAATTCGAATAGGCTAAATGATCAGTTTAAATTTAAATAAAAATTTTTATAAACTAAAAAAGGGTATTTATTGAGTATTATTTTTCCGTTTATCACAAAAATTTATTGATTTTCAATTTAGTAAATACAAATAATATTCAGAACAAGTTCCCGATAAGGAAAAAACTAACTTTCTTATCGACAATAATAGTAATTATATTGACGATTTGCAATGTTAGTTTTTCTCAAGGCAGGAGAGATTTAGGGCCTTATTCGAATTACCGATATGAAATGAACGATTCGATTCGCAAGAAGTTAGCCGACTCGCTCGGACTTACTTACGATTCGAGTCTTTATTTGCCTGTCGATTCATTATCGAGAGTAAAATACTTCCAATACAAGCCGACATATTCATACGGCGTAAAAATCAAAGAAAAGACGCATCCGCTTTTGCTGGAGAACTCATCGAAGATACAGCGCGAGGTTACATTCACGGACAGCAACAGGGTTATAATCAGGGAAAAGATAGACGGCGAGGACATCAAGGCGCCTCTCGTTATGGAATTCAAGGATTATATCAAGACTCTGGAAAAAAACAATAACGATAAGGTGTTCTATGACATTTTTTCGGAAACATTCAAGGGAAGCACGACGGACGACCTTACGAAGTTGTTCGAGAAATTCACGGATATAACCATACCATTGCCATTTAAAACCGAGACAATATTCGGACCGCCGACATTCAATCTAAGGATAAACGGAACAGTCGACATCACGGCATCATTTCAGAACGTGAAGAGCGACGAATCGACGGTAAATTTTCTAACCAACAATCAGAACAATATAAACTTCAAGCAGGAAGTGCAGGTTACCGCAAAAGGTTCGATAGGTGATAAACTAACCATTGACGCGGACTGGAACACGCAGCGTGTTTTTGATTTTGAGAATCAGTTGAAGATAAGGTACACGGGATATGCTGACGAAGTCATACAGAAAATCGAGGCGGGAAACGTTTCGCTTGACACGAAGTCATCGCTGATACAATCGACACAGGCATTGTTCGGGATAAAGGGAGATTTTAAACTCGGACCGCTCACTCTATCGACAGTAGTCTCGCAGAAAAAGAGCAAGCAGGAAGAAAAGACATATTCCGGCGGAACACAGGACCAGAATTTTCAGATAGGGGTTTGGGATTATTCGGACAGTCATTATTTCATTGATTCGCTTTATAAAAGGTCATTTTTAGATATATATAATGACTCGCTTAGCGGCGGATTCATCGAAACTCCGTACGTAACTCAGAACAGGATTAACGTCACGAACGGAAATTTCGAAGTATGGATACAGTGCGACAACACGGTCGCGAGCAAAAGGTTATGCGTCGGGCAGTTATATCTTGACAAGAGGCCCGCGGGCGGATACGATTCGACATACAGGGCGCCAACGACAATAACCGGGGAAAGGTATTACGGATATTACAGGAAACTCGAGCAGGACGAATATTTTGTCGACCAGTACGCGGGATTCGTGAGTCTTAAAGTCAGCGCGCAGAATCTTCACGTCGCGGTCGCATACAGGTTATTCAACGATACGTCTTCAGTTTATGGAACCACATCGAGCAGTTCGCTTCCAAACGACATTCTGGTTTTGAAATTAATAAAGGCGGATGTTGAAAGTCAGGAAGTATCGCCGAGAGCGTGGAAACTCAAGATGAAGAACATTTACAGGCTTCCTGTTTCAAATGTTCTTGAAGACGGATTCAGCATAGACGTTGTTTATATCGGAAGCACAAATACGCCGTCGTCATATTTGCCGAACAATATATCAACGAAACCGCTGATGCAGATATTGAAACTTGACAGGTTTAAATCGGGGACAATCAGTCCTCCGCCAGATGGTATATTCGACTTTCGGCCGGGAAGAACCATAAACAAGGAGACGGGAGACATAATATTTCCGACGCTTGAGCCATTCCTTGATGAAATCAGAAACGCCGGCGCGGACACGACGTATCAGTATTCGGAAATATACCTGCAGACGAAAGTTAACGCTCAGCAGTCGCCGAAAGCCAGTTACTTTTATTTGAAGGGCACGGCGAAGGGAGAGTCAGGCTTGACGAACTCCTTTAATATCGGTTTGAACGTTGTCGCAGGAAGCGTTAAGGTCTTCATCGGTCAGACGCCGCTGCAGGAGAACATCGATTATTCGGTGGATTATATTACCGGTGTTGTCGTAATCAGAAACGCGAGCGCGCTCACAGCGAAGGATTTGCGAATAACATACGAGTCGAATGATTTATTCTCGCTGGCATCGAAGACATTTCTGGGATTGAGGGGCGACTACAAGATGTCAGAGAAAACCAACTTCGGATTTACATTCGTGAATCTCCGGCAGGAAACTCTTAACGACAAGGTAAGGATAGGCGAGGAGCCGACAAACAATTCGATGTTCGGCGTTGATTTCACTACAGAGGTGAAGCCGAATTTCCTCACGAAGGTTTTGAACATGCTTCCAGGGTTCAATTCGAAAGAGGAATCGATACTTTCACTCAAGGGCGAGTTTGCTTACCTGACGCCTGATCCGAATACGAAGAAAAGCATGATACCGCAGGACAACGGGGAAGCGATAGCGTATATAGACGACATGGAAGGCGCGAAGAAAATTGTTTCACTTGGAACGAGTTACGCGACGTGGTCGATGTCATCACTGCCGATAGACAGCATTTATTCGGGAGTGGATTCGACTTTAAAGCAAAGCAAGCGCGGCAGGATGGCGTGGTACAACAATCCTAATACCGTAAGGGTAAAGGATGTATATCCGTTAAGGGACGTTCAGGCGGGTCAGGACCTGATGACTCCTTTCGATATCTTTTTTGACCCGAAGCACAGAGGCACGTACAATTATAATGAGGTTAACTACGACACCAATATTGTAAGCGATAAATGGAACGGAATAATGAAGTATCTGAACACGACGTCGAATGACCTTATAAGCGAGAACATAAATTACATTGAGTTCAACATGCGCGTTGAGAATATAGGCAATAAGCCTCTTAACGGCGCGAAGTTTTATATCGACCTTGGAATTATTTCCGAAGACGCCATACCAAACGGAAAAACGGATACTGAGGACTCACTGGGCAACGGAATACTTCAGGACGTTGAGGATATCGGTCTTGATTTTGAGAGAAATGACAAGGAACTGGTCAGGTTCAACGCCGAAAACGGGACGAATTATACGATGGCGGAATATTTTGCGAAATACGGTGATACGGACCCCGGACTTGATTCCAATAAAAATTCCTCGGGCACGAATATAGATTTTCTATCCATTAACGGCACTGAGAATAACCGTCAGTTAGACGCCGGCAAGCGGCCTGATTCAGAGGACCTTCACCGAGGCGGTCAGATGAGTCCCGTAAACAAGTACTTCGAATATGAAGTGAGTCTTGACACGACAAACAACAGGTACATAACGGGAAACGGGGCTCCCGGGAGCGGGTGGTTCCAGTACAGGGTGCCGTTATCGGTTTACCAGAAGAATTTCCACGACGCTACATTCTCGAACGTCAAGTACATAAGAGTATGGGTAAGGGGCGTGAATGATAAGGTGAAATTATCATTGGTTGATTTTAATCTCGTTGGCAACCAGTGGTTCAAGCCGAACAAGCAGGATTCGTCGTATAATATTTCGGTTGTTAGCATCGAGGAAAACTCACAGATATACATGAGTCCCGTAGCGGGAGACGTTCTGAGGCAGACGATAAGAAACACGAGCGGAGTAAACACAAAATCCAACGAGCAGTCATTATCGATGACGGTCAATAATTTAACCGTAGGGCAGCAAAGGCTTGCGATAAAGGATTACCGCAGCCAGACACTCGACCTGTTCAATTACAAGGTGATAAAGTTATTCGTAAACGGCGACCCGACATTAAACTACACGAACGAGTATATTTACGACGCGACTATGATTGTAAGGTTCGGTTCGGATTCGACCAATTATTACGAATACAGGGCGCCGATACATCCCGACATACGTCCGGGCCAGCCGTGGAACAGTCTCAATGAAGTAAGCATAGTATTCGCAGATTTAACGTCACTGAAAATTTCGAGGGATTCGACGAATCAGATAATCGACATGCCTGTGCCGAACGGTCCGCCGGGCTCTTATTACAGGGTAAGGGGTTCACCCGCATTAACATCGATAAAGGAATTTGTCGTCGGAGTAGAGAAAAACCGAACGGGGATGAACGCGACCGTATCGGGAAGCATATGGTTCAATGAGATACGCGTATTGAAGGTTAACGACGATAACGGTTACGCGTACAACGTAAACACGAGCTTAAAGGTAGCGGACTTCGCGACAGTAGGATTCAACTATTCAAAAGTTGACCCGAACTTTCACGCGCTGGACACGCGGGCGGGTTCAAGGAACACCGGTACGAACTGGGACGTCGGGATAACGGTTAACGCGCACAGGCTTATAAACAACGCGCTGGCTTCGTTCTTTTCGCCGGAATGGAAGGATTTCCTGAATTTCCCGATATCGATCCGGCACAGTGAGAGCATTATAAACCCGAAATACTATCCCGGAACTGACATCGAACTTGAGAAGGCTGCTCAGGAGAAATACAAGCAGACATTATTAAGAACAAACGACGAAACGTTAGCGGCTCGCGAAAGAGACAATTTCATAAAGTCGGCCCAGTCGCTCGCGATAAGGAACGATATATCCGTAACAGGTATGAGTTTCAAGTTCCCCGGCAATAATTATTTTGTCAGGACGATACTCAACGCGTTCTCAATGAATTTCAACGGTTCATTCGGCTCACAGCGCGACATAACGTACGAGAGAAAGACAGATTTCACCGTCACGGGCGGATTAGCGTACGCGACAGATTTTCAGTTAGCGGAGAAGTTGAACCTTGAGTTAGGAAAACTCATAAACTTAGGCGAGAAATACAAGGACGGTAAGATATATGCTTTCTTCCCGTTCATAGGTCTCGTGCCCGCTTACAGTTCTAATTTCACCGCCAACATAGATTTTTCGAGGTCAAGGATAGAGTCGCGTCAAAGGCTTTACAATTTCGACGACCCGACGAGCAGGCAATTTCACGCGAACAGGGGATTCGGTTTCAACTGGAAATTCATAGAGAACTGGATAGTAGATTTGACGGGAACCTACAACGTAAGAATCGGAAGCGACCTTACGCAACTGGAAACTACGAGGGATTCATTGACGCTTCAGCGTCCCGACAGCGAGATAATCAAGGATATATTTTTCAATCAGGGGCTTATTAATTTCGGCAGGGACCTTGATTTCCAGCAATCGTCAACATTCAATCCGAAGGTAAATTTGCCGATAATAAGCAACTTCATGGAGGCGAATCTGGCTTACAGCGTGTCGTACGCCTGGACGAATCCGATATCGAACATTAACGTCGGGAGCAGTGTAGGTTTTTCGAACACCATGACTGCGGGCGCGACGATAAAATTCTCCGAGATACTCGGATTATTCGGCATCAAGAAGACGACGAACGAAAACAGGAATACTTTCAGAAGGGGCGCGGCGAGTAATTACGACGACAAGCCTGACCTCAAGGACATACTGAAGATACTTGGCACATTCATACCGGAGCAGATCACGATGAATTTCAACCAGACGAACGCGGTAACGAATCAGGGAGTTCTTGGCAAGCCCGGATTTACGAATTTCTGGGTGAACCTGAAAGCGAACGAGGATCAGGGACCGTCGAGGATGTACCAACTAGGTTTTGACCGCGATCCGGGAAAGAGAATCGGCGGATTAAACCTTACGGACGCTTACAATTTATCGAACAACATAACATTCAATACGACGGTCGCTCCGATATTTCCGCAGGAAATCCGTATGAGCCTAACATTCAAGAAACTCTGGGGATTCAGCAATACAAATTCATTCACTACGGGACCTGACGGCAATATTGCGACCATCGGCAATCTAAGCAGCAGCAAGACGGACGGATACAGCATGTTCTTCGCGGGCAGCGTGGATGATTTTTCATTTGAAAGTTCAAACGATCCGAACCAGAACGTAAAGAACATCACATCGTCATTCAAAAGCAGCATAGCATCGATGCCTTTCCCGAACTGGAACATAAACATATCGGGACTCGAGAAGCTGCCGCTCTTTTCGGAATTAGCGACGAACGTCTCTTTCGAGAATTCGTTTACATCGGAATACAACGAGGCGTCATATCTGGACATTACATCAGGAAGCGAAGTAATTCAGAGACAGACAGTTACGCAGTCGTTCAATCCTTTAATAGGGCTCAATATAACTTTCAAGGAATTGATGGGAGGCAGCCTATCGGCGAGCATACGAATAAACAAATCCACGAGCAACACACTGACGCCGACGAGCAGCATGATTCAGGTAACAAAGACAAGCGACTGGAGCATAAACGCGAATTACGCGAAGGCGGGATTCGAAATACCGCTATTCGGGCTTTCACTGAAGAACGACATAACATTTTCTCTGACGATGTCCAAGAATGTGAGTGAGCCTACGGATTACAAATTTACGACCGAATATTCGACGCCGCAGAAAGTACCCGGAAACGGTTCGACGGTAACGACTTTCAATCCTTCGATCTCGTATTCACTGAGTTCAAAGGTGCAGATGCAGTTATTTTACAAGTACATCAAGACAGAGCCGACTGAAGGAAACGCGAACACGGCGCCGCGCACGTCGAACGAAGGCGGATTAAACATTCGGGTAACGATACAGTAATTATTCCGCCGAAACTTTTATTTCGCCGTCGATAATTTTCTTCTTAATTCCTTCGATTTTTTCCTTTACTTCAGGACTGATAAGATTCTTGTTGTTATTATCGTAAACGTAGCCAACGCCGTTTTCTTTAAGTCCGAGAGATTTAATTCCGCCCTTAAAAGGGCCGTTCTTCATATCGAGAATAGTGTTATAGATAATCTCGTCGACTACTTTCACCATACTGGTGAGGACGAAGCCGGGGGCTTCGGTGTACTGATCGAGGTCAACACCGATAGCGAACTTCTTATTTTCTTTCGCGGCTTTGAAGACGCCTATTCCCGAGAGTCCGGAGGCGTGGTAAATGATATCGGCGCCGCTTGAATACTGACTTATCGCGATCTCTTCCGCCTTGCCCGGATTTTTAAACCCTTCGCCCGTAACGCTGACGTACGAAACGAATATTTTGCATTCGGGGTCAATATACTTCGCGCCCTGAACGAAACCTTTTTCGAATTTGCGAATGAGAGCGGATTCCATTCCGCCGACGAAGCCGAGTTTTTTCGTCTTTGAAGTTAGGCATGCGAGTGCGCCAACGAGAAAAGAGCCTTCTTCTTCCTTGAATTCGAGCGCAACGAGGTTATCGGGAATTTTAACATTGGGATTAATTGAATAGTCAACGCAGCCGAATTTTTTATCAGGGAAATCCTGAGCGATTTTAGTAATGTCTTCTGTAAAAATAAAACCTACGCCGAAAATCAGGCTTATATCGGGTTTGCTGGCGAGTTTACGGAGAGCCGATTCGCGGTCCGCTCCGTCGCCGGGATCAATAACTTCAAAGTCGATTCCGAAATCTTTTTTTGCCCTTTCGAGTCCTTTATACGCGGCGTCGTTGAACGATTTGTCGCCTCTTCCTCCGACGTCAAAAACGAGACCGACTTTGAATTTAGACTTATCCGAATTAGTGTTTGATTTATCTTCCTGTTTCCCGCACGAGGAAATCATAACTGCCGCGATAAGCAGCGCCGTAAAGAAAATTCTATTCATGGTTATTGGTTTTATTATTCCTGAACTATGTGATGAAGCCTGCAACGTGCTTCGTAATGGTTTTCCGCGCCGACGAGAACCCTGTCGGTGCTTTTAGAAACTCTTTGTGTTCTGTTTGCAGGGGCGCCGCAGATAACGCAGACGGCGAGAGTTTTAGTAATATACTCGGCGACGGCGAGCAGCTGCGGCATAGGCTCGAAGGGCACGGCTTTATAGTCCTGGTCAAGTCCTGCGACGATGACGCGTTTTCCCGAATCGGCAAGCGCCTGGCAGACTTCGACGAGATTGTTATCGAAGAACTGGGCTTCGTCTATGCCGATTACCTCCGTTTCAAAACTTTTTTCGAGGATATCATCCGCGTTTTCGATCATTTCGGACGGAAAGGACTGTTCGCTGTGGGATACGATTGAGAACTCGCTGTATCTGTCGTCGATTTTAGGTTTAAAAACCTTCACGCGTTGTCTGGCGATTTCGGCTCTTCTGATGCGTCTTATCAGTTCTTCGGTTTTTCCCGAGAACATGCTGCCGCAAATAACTTCAATGTGTCCGGTCTTTTTAAACGTTCTAATCTGAAGGTGTTCATTCATATCCATCGACGGAATTCCTTTCTATTTTAATTTAAACTTATGAGGAAAAAGGTTTTGAAGTTTGTAAATCTGATATTTCGTTTTTGATTTCACGAGAATAACGTCCATATTATCCGAAAACTCCGAGAGGAACTGTCTGCAAGCGCCGCAGGGGAAAGCGAATTCGGAACTATCGGAAGAAATCGCGACCGCTTTAAATTTTTTCTGCCTGTCGGTAATCGCTTTGACGGCGGCTACTCTTTCGGCGCAAATAGTAAGCGAATAAGAGGAGCATTCGACGTTTGCGCCGTAGTATATTTTACCTTTATTCGTTAGAAGCGCCACGCCTACCCTGAATTTCGAGTATGGTGAATGCGAGAATCTTTTCGCCTTAAGCGATTCGCTTATTAATTTTTCGTACATCAGATGTAAAAAGTTAATATAAAATTGTATCCGAGGTTATTTCAAGACAGAATCAATCACAAGCAAGAATTCAATCACTATCAAATAAACAAGGAATTTATTAATTTATCAATTTATGAGCAAATTATCAAAACATATTTCTTGATTGAATGGACAGGAAAGCCCTATACCGTAAACTCGACAAACTTTTCGGCATTCCGATTCTGATAATACTTGCTCTCTTTCTCAAGAGAAGAAAGAAGTTACCGATTGAGATCAAGAAAATTCTTGTAGTCAAGTTTGCGGCAATAGGCGACAGCATAATGATGATACCGATGCTCAGGACTCTTCGCAGGGCATACCCCGACTCCGAAATAACATTTCTCTGCTCGAGAATCAACGAATCGATTGTAAGGAAGACGCCTTACGTTAACAAAGTGCTTGTTGAGAACGTGCACGATTTCCTGAAGAATCCTTTTCTGTTTCTGAGGATGATAATGAAATTACGTAACGAGAAGTACAACATAGTAATCGACACGGAACAGTGGTCGAGAATAAGCGCGATTATAATAGCGCTGTTGAAATATGATTTTTCAGTAGGTTTCAAGACTCAGGGTCAGTATAAGCATTTCATGTTCAACAGGGTCATCAATCATTCGCGCGAGAAGCACGAACTTGAAACTTTCATAGACCTTCTTCTGCCCTTATTCGTTCCCGTAAGGAAAACGGATTACGTGCTTGAATATTTCCTTGACGAGGGCAATTACCGGACGGCGGATAAGTTTTTCGAGGAGAATTCGCTAAAAGGAAGGACGGTTATAACTCTTCATCAGGGATGCGGCGGAACGGGGAAACCGCGGGAATGGGACGTGAAGAATTACATACAACTCGGGAAGAGATTAATCGAGTACAAGAAAGACATTGTTCTACTGATAACCGGTTCCGGGGACGAAGAGGAGAAAAACGAGGAACTTGAAAGGGGTCTGCTGGAAATTCTCCCGTCAGGTTCGAGGGTAATAAATATAACGGGAAAGTATTCACTTGACGACGTAGTCGCAATAATAAAGAACGTGACGCTGATAGTATGCAGCAACACGGGAATGCTGCATCTCGCTTCATGTGTCGGAACGAAGACTATGGGCTTGCACGGTCCGACGAATCCCGCAAAATGGGGAGCGTATTCTCCGAACACGGTATTGATACAGAGCGACAAATACTGCAGTCCCTGCCTTTATCTCGGGCACGATTACGGATGCAACAACCCTACCTGCATGACTCACATTTCGGTTGACGACGTTTACATACACATCAGGAAAGCGCTCAATCCCGAGTTATTTCCCGAGGAACTGCGAGTCATCAATTAATTATTCTATCAAAGTTACAGGCTTCAAAATATTAAATATCAAATATAAAAAATCAAAGAATTGTATTAAAAATCGAAAATAACCGACCGTTTAATCGTAAAGGCAATCCTGAATACAAAATCAAGAGAGATATTTTGAAGCATTTCTGAATAACCGGCGTATACTCCCGAATTAATAGTTGAAAAATATACTTCGATAATTATCCAATGTTATTCTGTATTTTTAAGACATTGCAAAAAAATGTTTTAAATACTGTTGTTAGTTAAATAAAGTATTTTTATATTACAGGCAGATAAGGTTATGAATAAAATCCCCAAATATTCGCTAATTCTTATTATGCCAATCATTTCATATTCTGCAGAATATTATTCGCATCAGATTATAAAAAAGGGTAACTTCAATGTAGATAATTTTTTCGCATCAGGCAATAATTCAGAATATAAAAAAAGAAATTATTACACACTTGCGGTATTAAATCAAGCCTTAATAATTTCTTTATACAGTTTAATACAAATTACTACAATAAAAAATAGTCGAAAAAATAAATACTAACAACATGAACATCAAAATAATCCTGGGAATTTCGGTTTTAGTTTTTCTATTTACGGGGCAGATACAGTCAAAACCCGATATTCGTTTTATGGATTACACGCATCCGGGATTTTTCCCACGCGTGATACAGGAGCAGGTCAGGTTTGACCCGAACAACATCGATACGTGGATACAGAACACGGGAATATTCGATCAGGACATACGCACGAGCAACACGCCCGGCGGAATGTGGCCGAAAGGATCAAACAAATTTTTTGATTTCACGGTTGGCTTAAGCATGGGGGCATACATCGACGGAGTGTTAAAATTAGCATCCGCGTCATACAAAGGTGAATACGCGCCGGGTTACATAAGCAACAGCGGAGGAGTGCCTGTACCCGTAACAAATACGAATTTCAAGTTGTACAAGGTAACGAGCACGGATACGACCTCTTGGGATTATGTTAACTGGGGGCTGATGGTTCCTTACGGTGCGCCGTATGTTGACAAAAATCTTAACGGACAATGGGACCAGGGAATCGATAAGCCGGGCATCGTGAACGCGGCGCAGACGGTTTTCATCTGCATGACAGACGGATTTCCCGAAACGCACAATCAGAGCGAAGGATTTTCAGGCGGAACGGCTCCGATGTTTTGCGAGATGCATTTTACGGCGTGGGATACAAGGGGATACTTTGTATNNTCACTTCCTTTGAACGACGTGCAATTTTTTTATTATGAGATTATAAATAAGAGCACGAAGACCTGGAACAACACGGTGATGGGACTCGTGAACGACGCTGATCTGGGAGATGCAACAGACGACTATATCGGTTGCGATACCGCTGCAAATTTGTCTTACTGTTATAATTATGATAATACGGACGGAACGGGCAACCCACCCTCATATGGCGCGAATCCTCCCGCCTGCGGATTTGATTATTTGCTGAGTCCGATTTACTACACGGGCAACACGAATGATTCAGTTGTTTATTACAATCCGCCCGGTTCAAACAGAAGGGTAGTTAAGAAAGGATACAAGCAATTCGGGATGACGTCGTTTGTTTTTTTTGCAGGAACAGGTTCAGGAGGAATAACATGCGAGTCGGATCCTTCATTACCGATTGAAGCATACAGGTATTTATCGGGAATAAAGAAAGACGGAGCACCGTGGTTTCACCCGAGCACGAAACAAAGAACGAAGAAACTATACACGGGAAATCCTGAATCATCAGAAGGATGGACCGAATACGGATACAACGGAAATGTCAATATGGCAAAAATAAAGAATTGCGTCGGAGGTGACACAGTGACGACATTTCTTAGCCCTCCCGGAGACAGGAAATACATATTCAATACCGCAGGGCTGACATTCAACGTTAATGCGAACGATACGATGCGCATAGTACTGTCGCAGATGGTGGCGAGGGGACTCAACAACAAAAACGCGGTAACGAAACTCAAACTTCTAGACAGGACAGCGCAGGTGCTCTATGATTTGAATTTCAAGGCTTCGTTTCCGACTCTGCCTTTGCCGGTAGTGACTAAGAGCGTAACGCCGAAGACATCGACGACCTGCGACATGAATCTTTACTGGAACGACATTGCGGAATTTTTCGCGGTTAAGGATACAATTTTCCATACTCCTGCCGAGAACAACACATATCGCTTTCAAGGATACGAGATTTATGAAGTAGACAAGAATCTGCCGGTCAGCAGTCTGCCCGATTTTGGCAAACCGGCGACAATAAATTCGAACAACATTAAACTTCTGAAGATATTCGACAGGCGGGACAATATCGGTGTTGTTGTAGATACGCTTCCGACTGGTGTTTTCATAAACGGTGAAGAACTATATTCGCCTTTGCCGATAGTACCTCCTTACGGACTCGGCACACCCGCGGATTTTCCCGAATCGGGTTTAAGCAGACTTATAAAAATCACGCAGACTCAATTCCCGCAGAACTACGGAGGCAATCCTGATATACAATACGGACAGACATACAAATTTATAATATGCGCTTACGCTGTAAGTGAATCGGAGAATTTCCACAGGGGATTCAGGGTCATAAGAAATCCGCTTTCATCGGTATTGCTGAGCATCGTGCCGCAGCCGCCGCCTTCAAACGTAACTTACAATCTTCATAACGGCGACACGGTTAGCACTAACCGCCGCGACCTTGGTTTAAAACCTGTGGTCGTGGGGCAGGAATACGTAAAGAACGCTTTTTACAGAGTTATATTCAGGGCACCCGACACGGCGTACAGCATATTGCGCTCGATGAACAACGGAGTTTCATTTGATACTTTAAAAAGCGGACTGAAAGCAATACCTATCTATAGCAAAGCGCACGATTCTTCGCGCATATATGACGGGATACTTTTCAAGACAGACAGAATCAAAAATTACAATATAGGTGTAATAAAAGACCCGACAGCGTCTCCTGATTCTTTTCAGACAAGGTCGTTCGGTTACCAGTATTTGCCAGTAAATCAATACGTGACAGGCAGCAAGCATTTCACCACTTTTTACGGATTTCAATCGAGGTCAATGTCAATGTCTTACCCTGTGGCGGGCACTTTCAATAATCTTTCATCGCAATTGAAATCATATCAGACAAGAAAAATAAAAATTGTTTTCTCAAACGTGAACAAGCAGTACGCGTACAGATATCTCGACACATCATACGTTGACGACAAGTATTTCATATACCGGAACGCGACGCTCGTTCCATTCAGGGTTTACATGATTGACAGCACGGCTCCGCGGCAGTTGAACTGCGCGTTCGTTGAATCGAACGACATTCAGCCCGCGACGGGTCAGTGGGCTCCGGGCGCGGATTCGCTTGGCAGGAAACTTCTGATGTATGTATTCAATTCGAGTTACGATACGAACATTGCGAATTATAAGACAAAGAACCTTTACATAAGCACGTTGTTTGATATAATGTATGTATGGGCGCCCAGATTATTAAGTTCTTCAGCGAATTTCAACGAAGGTGATTCGTTGATAATATATCCTTATCAGATAACGATGCCCGGCGCTTATTATGAATTCTACACAGTAGCGCCGACAGTTCCCGTTATAAACATTTCGACTGAGATTCCCGATAAATACGATTTGATGCAGAACTATCCAAATCCGTTCAATCCCGCAACGAAGATAAGATTCGACCTTCCGGAGAAGGCAATAGTCACGATAAGAATCTATAACATATTAGGACAGGTTGTCGCGACACTTGTGAACAGGCAGTTGCTTGACGCGGGTAAACACCAGACGGAGTTCATCGGGGACGGATACGCGAGCGGCGTTTATTTTTACAGGATAGAAAGTGATAAGTTTACTCAGACGAAAAGAATGGTGCTTTTGAAATAATTTTTAAATTTCAAATTATAAAAATATGAAAAGAATAATTTTATTGCTGGTTATTCTTTTGGCAGGTTTTATAAATCTGCAGTCACAGACGGTGCTCTTCAGGAGCGGAAAGTTCCTTCATCATTCGACGGGGGGATGTATCTGGGGACCTAACGGAAGTTCAACGAGCGTGCCGCTGCAGATGACGGCATACAACACTCTGCACGGATACACGGGGCAGAACGCGGTTACGATGACGGAGAGCGGCTGGCCTGAAACTCCGTGGGACAACGAGTGGGAGAGATGGCACAGGATATTTGAAAACAAAGACACCACGCTAGCGGACATACGTCCGATACTTCAGAATAATAAAATAGTTGTAATCAAATCCTGTTTCCCTTCCTCGTCAATGTCGGGAGTGGGACAGCCTTCGGATACATTGTCACCGACGAACAAGACGATATATAATTACAAGTGGCACTGGCGGCATATAATTCAGAAGATGAGGACCCGTCCGCAGAATTTTTTCGTGATGTGGACGAATGCACCGCTCGTGTCGGGCGCGACGAACCTGAACGCGGCGCGATGGTCGAAGCAGTTCTGCAAATGGGCAAAGGACACTCTTGCGGCGGGGCTTGATCCTGTTATCGGAAGTTTTCCGCAGAACATCTATGTGTTCGATTTCTTTTTGAAACTGACGGACACGACGGGTTACATGCTTTCGCAGTACGCGCAGAGTTCTTCGGACAGCCATCCGAACGCGGCGGCGACAACGCTCGTGGCTCCGCAGTTCGTAACGGAAATATTCGATCATTCAATCGCATACGAGAGCATTTACGCGGGAGTGTCATTAATAGGCAGTGAATTGCCCGAGTCATTTTCACTGATGCAGAATTATCCGAATCCGTTCAATCAATCTACAATTTTCAAGTTTCAATGTTCAAAAAAAGAAATAGTAATATTAAAAGTGTTTGACGCTTCGGGAAGGGAAGCCGCTTTGTTGGTTAGTGAGATGCTAAATCCGGGAACGTATCAGGTCAGGTATAACGGCAGCAAATTGTCGAGCGGAGTATATTATTACAGATTGGAGGCGGGGAATTTTATTGAAACAAGAAAAATGATACTGTTGAAATAGAATTTTCGACAGCAGAAATAATTTCATCGATATATTCCTGTACTGGATTAAGATAAGAATTTTTTTCAATGAATAATATTATTGAATCAGGAAATCAGGAAGAATGGCGATTAATTTGAGTATATCGGGCTGATTTTTGAGAAAAACCAATAATGCTTAAAAAGGCGGTAAACGGGGGTAAAAGGTATAAACTTAATGTATTATTTTTAATAACTTGAAATTTGTTTTTTTAAAATACATATTATGCGGTATATAAATAGTTATTTGTAATAGTTTTTGCTCTCGGTTTTGCCGCATCGCTGCCAGATACTGCTAAGTTTGCATCCAGATCCTGAGAAACAAATCACGATTACATTAAATAGCAAAATTATATAAAAAATTTAAACCGGATTTACCGTAACAAAATAAAAAATTTCTTGAAAGGAAACACAATGGAAAAAGGTACTGTTAAATGGTTCAACGCTTCAAAAGGCTTTGGATTCATCACCGTAGAAGGCNAAAAAGATGTATTCGTACACTTCAAAGCCATTAACGGCGAAGGTTACAAATCGTTAAACGAAGGAGATACAGTCGAATTCGAGATTGAAGACGGACCAAAAGGACCTCAGGCTGCTAACGTGACAAAAGTTTAATTTGTAGATAACAAGTATAGAATTTGTATCACTGGAAGCAAAGGACCGGCGCGAAGCCGGTCCTTTTTTTATAGATGTATTTAAATAACTTTTTGTTACTTGATAAGAAGCATCTTCTTTGTTTCGATATAACCGTTCACATTGAGTCTGTAGAAATAGGCGCCGCTTGACAGATGCGATGCGTTGAACTCAACGGTATAATTACCTGCATTCTTCACGTCATTGACGAGCGAGGCAATTTCTCTTCCAAGCGCGTCATAAACTTTCAGAGAAACGTGTCCGTTTTTCGGAATGCTGAAATTAATTTTTGTTACGGGGTTGAACGGATTCGGATAATTCTGAGAGAGTTTATAATCTTTCGGCAACTGCGAAACAACCGGTGTTACGCCTGTAACGACACCGAGGTTCGCGTTCCAGGTAGCGGCGATTTCAGCGGAATCGAGCGCTCTCTTATAGAATCTGAATTCATCCATTTTCCCATCAATACCAGCCGATGAACTGTAGCCGCCGACGCTGAATCCCGTGCCCGCCGTAAAGTTAAACGGAGTTTGCGAAACTGTATTAATGAGCGAGCCGTTTTTATAGACTTTAACGTTTGAAGCAGCCGAGTCATAAACGATATGAATCACATTAGGACCGGGGAAAATACCGTTTATCTGAACGTCCGTAACGCCTGTGCCTCTAAGAACTGCGCCGCCTGAGGGAGCGACACCACCCACGAAGCAGCGGAATGAATGACCCGGGTCACCGAACAGATATCTTGTTGAAGGAGGAGTTGCGAGGTTGCTGAGCCACATGCTTATAGTGAAACTGCTTGTCCCTGTTGTCAGGCTGTATCCTGTAACGATTTTGGCGCTTGATGTTGCAGTACCTGCGAGGCAGCTGTCGAACTGGCCGCCGTCAGTAAGCGTAAGGCTTGTAAGCACCGGATCCAATGTACCCGCGCCCGGAACCGCGTAGTTATGAATCGACGTGGTTGTCGGGTTGTTGAGGAATTTGTAATAAAGCAGGTCAGGCAGGGTGTATGTCGGTGTTGCATTTTCAACGTCGAAACCGATATTCACGGTTGAAGCGTCACCGCCGTTATAAGGAGCAAACGGACAGCCGCCGATAGACCAGACTCTTCTTATGCCGGACGTTGTAGAATTGTAAACTGAGCCGCCTGAGCCTGTAGCGCCGCACTGACCGACGAACAGCACGAGGCTCTTAGTCGGGTCATAGTTGAAGGCGTGGTCGAGAGTAACGCTTGTCCACTGACCTGCGGTGTGGGTTAAGGTTGTCGATGCGGCATAATAAACCGTATCGAAAGTACCCGTATAAAATGCTCCCGTAAAGAGACTTGTAATTGTATCCTGAGCCATTAAAATACGAAGGTCAGTGTAAGTTCTTGTTCCCGTGCCTGAGTGGCGGAAATAAACTTTTGTGATTTTCATTCCTGCAGGTAGGGGAGTAGGCTGATTGAACTCTCCTGCCAGAAAGAGCGAATTAACGGCTTTCCCGCCCGCGACGTTAAAGGGGAAAGAGTTTCCTGAAGTACCATTATTAAGATTGTAATACATTGGCGTTTGAGCCATAAGATTCAGGAACGATCCAAAAAGTAGGAAGAGGATTAAAAGGTATAACTTTTTCATTTTTTTACCTTTCATTTTAGTTTGATAATACTGCCTTTGAGTTAGATAAACATTTTTGAAAGAATATTCAAAAAAATCAAGTCAGTAAAACAGTTAACAAATATTTTCAAGAAATTTCCTGAATGAAATAAAGAAGGCATTCCGGTTTAATTTCATATACCATCGTTCCGTTTGAAACAACTACCTGCTTCGGAAAGCGTTGATTAAGAAGCGCCTCAAATTATGTTTATGCGTGCTGCACAGGAATTCAGTAGCCAGTATAAATTGACATTATTTCATTGTGTTTAATGAATAATAATATTACTATATTAACATAATATTATTTATTTTTCACTGGAGGAAAAATGAAGAAAATCGCAATCTCACTCGTTTTGATTTTCACCGCATACTTTTCATTTCTTGTATCAAATTCCGATGCGCAGTGGCTGCCGACTGAAAAACTGCAAGGTCGGTCGTCAAATAATTCCGTGAGGCATTCGGATGCCGTTTTACTGACTNNGATACAATTTCAATAAAATATTTTCCCATGGCAGTAGGGAACGTGTATAAATATCATTTCGGGTCCTCATCGGGATATCAATACAATTACAAAATTCGAATAGTAAAGGATACGATAATAAATTCAAGAAGATATTTCGTAGCAAGCAATTATTTCCCCGGTTCTATCGGACAGGTTCTTCGACTGGATTCAAACTCGGGGAATTTATACGTAAGAAGCAGTTCGTACTGTTCTTACAGTCCATTCGAAGAATTAACGGATAGTCTTCGCGCGAGAAGGGGCGATTCGACATTAGTATGTACGAGTTATGTCCCAAAGCATTATTGCATCGATACCGGATATTCCACGCTTTTCGGCATTCAAATTAAAGGTAAAACATTTAAGCGTAGCACGACCGAGTCGACGACAACCGTTACTTACGGAATGAATTTCGGAATTCTGTTCGCGACTTATTCCGATTTTTGGGCATTGGCAAGCGAATCATTGCTTGGATGTTACGTCAACGGTGTTTTGTACGGCGACACGGTACTGACGGATGTTGAAAATATATCTTCTGAAATGCCTACGTCGTACGCTTTAAGCCAGAACTATCCGAACCCGTTTAATCAAACTTCAATCTTTAAATTTCAATGTTCAATGAAAGGTCACGTGAATGTTTCAGTTTACGACATAACCGGAAGGGAAGTGCGGACGCTCGTGAACGAAACATTGCAGCCGGGAACGTATGAAGTTCGGTTCGACGGCTCGGAACTTAACAGCGGCGTGTATTTCGTGCGAATGACGGCAGGGGAATTTACGGATACAAAGCGTATGGTATTGCTGAAATAGAAAAAATAAACAATAATCGAAAATATTATGTCTAAAAAAATTTTATTGCTTACGGGGGTTATCATTCTTTTAATATTGAATAATATTTATTCAAATCCGAAGATAAATATTCTAAATAACAGTTATCCCGGTATTTTTCCGTCTTTACTTCGCGAACAAGCGAGGTTAGACGCGAATAATATCGATTCGTGGATAGTGAGTTCAGGAATATTCGATCACGATATAAGAACAAGCAACACTCCGGGTTTTATGTGGCCGAAAGGCACGAACAGATTTGCATTTTATACAGCAGGGCTTTCAATCGCGGCATATATTGAAGGTCAGTTAAGAATGGCTACCTGCACATTCATCGGAGAATATAAAGCAGGTTATATAAATATTTCCGGAGGAGTTCCCACCCCCGTTACAAACACGAATTTTAAATTATACAAAGTTACAAACAAGGATTCGACTTCTCCAGATTATTTAAACTGGGGATTAATGATTCCATACGGCGCTCCTTATGTTGATAGGAACAATAACGGTCAATGGGACGCGGGTATCGACCGACCCGGGATAAAGAATGCTTCGCAGACGATATTTGTCTGCATGACTGACGGATTTCCTGAAACGCACAACCAGGGTGAAGGGTTTCCCGGCGGCACAGCGCCTATATATTCTGAAATGCAATTAACGGCATGGGCATATAAAAAGGGCGACAGTTTATCGACGGAACCGCTTAACGATGTTCAATATTTCAGTTATGTTATTATAAATAAAAGCACGAAAGCCTGGAATAACGCAGTTATAAGCGTTTCAACAGATCCGGATTTAGGCGAGCCGACTGACGATTACATAGGCTCCGATACTATTTTGAAACTCGGATATATTTACAACTGGGACAATACGGACGGCTCCGGTTCTCCACCGTCTTACGGTGAAACTCCTCCTGCCGCGGGAATAAGTTATTTTCTTACGCCGCATCTGTTCACAGGAAATCCTAATGATTCAATAGTGTATTATAACCCGCCGGGTTCAAATAACAGGATTGTGAAGAAACAATACAGAGAACTCGGGATGACTTCGTTTACGTACTTTGGAAGAACCGGGGGCGGCGGTATAATGTGCGAATGGGATCCCGGAACACAGATGGATTCCTACCACTATTTATCGGGAGTAAAGAGGGATGGTTCTCCCTGGTTCCACCCATACACTAAGCAAAGGACAAAAAAACTCTATACCGGCAATCCCGAAACCCTTGAAGGATGGACAGAATACGGCTATAACGGTAACGTGAACATGGCGGAAATAAGAAGTTGCGCGGGAGGTGATTCCATAACGACATATATGAGTCCTCCGAGAGACAGACGTTTTTTATTGAATACAGGCGGCATCGATTATACTTTGAATGCAGGCGACACGATGAGGATTTTATTCGGTCAGATGGTCGCGAGAGGAACGAACAATGTAAATTCAGTAACGAAACTTAAAGACTTATGCAGAGCGGCGAAATACGTTTATGAAACAAACTTTCCTGTATCTGTCTTTAATATATCAAACGAAGTGCCCACGTCTTATTCGCTCGGCCAGAACTATCCGAACCCGTTCAATCAAACTTCAATCTTCAAATTTCAATGTTCAATGAAAGGTCACGTGAATGTTTCAGTTTACGATATAACCGGAAGGGAAGTGAGCACGCTCGTGAATGAAACGTTACAGCCGGGAACGTATGAAGTTCGGTTCGACGGTTCGGAACTTAACAGCGGCGTATATTTCGTAAGGATGACGGCGGGGGATTTTTCGGAGACGAGGAAGATGGTGCTTTTGAAATAGGGTTAAGAATCAACAGAAGTATTTTCAAAAAATTTCGTTGATTTCAGAGTCGATGAATAGCCCGTAAGAACACGGTATTCGAGACGATTTGCGATATTGACAGGTCAAGGGCGAAGCCATTCAAAATTTACCTAATATGTTTCCGCTTCCCAGACAGGAGTCTGAGGAAGCATCGAACGATATACACATCAGAAAAATTAATTTCACGTTAACCGGATTTAGGTACAAAATTGTGTCTTTTTTGGTTTACTGTTAATTAATAGATTAAATATGTATGGCAGGCAAAATAACAAAATATTCTCCTGCGGATACTATTGTTTGTTGGCTGAAGTGCAAATCCGACCTAGGTATACTGCTCACGCAGGGCTGGTATCGAATTCCCGTTACTACTAAACTCGAAAATCTTTTTAAGGTAAAGAATCTCGCGTTTTACCAGTCGCATAATTTCGGAAAGGAAAGCCTGATAATAAAGCATTACGGGGCGATCAAGGACATTCTCGTCAAGAAGCGCGAGGAACTCTTTCCTGACGAAGAGAAGAATGCAAAAACGGGGAAGAGGTATTACAAAGTCAGGATGAAGGATATGAACATTCTTGACAGGCCTGTATACAGCAGGCGGGCGAGGCGTGTAATTTTTCTGAACACGACTATTGAAAAACTTCTTCAGGCGGGAGAAATTAACGACTTATTTCACGACAGTCCGATTGAAGATATACTCTGGTCGGAATTCAAGACGAACAATATAAATGCCGAGAGGCAGTATTATTTCGGCACATCAAAAAACTATTACTGTCTCGACTTCGCGGCTTTTTGCCGAAAGGGGAATCTTGATATTGAATGTGACGGCGAGAAATACCATTCGCGTTTCGATAAAGTCGTGAAGGATTACAAGCGCGACAATTTCCTTACGAAGAAGGGGTGGAGCATACTCAGGTATTCCACGAATCAAATAATCGCCGAAACGTCTTACTGCATCGATGAAATCAAGGAGACGATAATGAGCAAGGGAGGAACTTTGCAAATTTAAAATGTAAAGTTGAAAGTGCAAAGGTGCAGTGAAAAAATTTAAAATTGTATTAAGGACGCACCCACCCCCGTCCCGATATACATCGGGGCACCCCCGCCAGCGGGGGACAATTCTAATTGAAAGTTGAAAATGCAAAGTTTCAGTGCAAAATTTAAAATTGATTTAAGGATGCACCCACCCCCGCCCCGATATTCATCGGGTCACCCCCGCCAGCGGGGGACAATTCTAATTGAAAGTGTAAAATTCAAAATGCAAAGTTGAGTGAAAAATTTAAAATTGATTTAAGGACGCACCCACCCCCGCCCCGATATTCATCGGGGCACCCCCGCCAGCGGGGGACAATTCTAATTTAAAGTGTAAAATTCAAAATGCAAAGTTTCAGTGAAAAATTAAAATAATTGTATAAAGGACGCACCCACCCCCGCCCCGATATTCATCGGGGCACCCCCGCCAGCGGGGGACAATTCAAATTGAAAGTGTAAAATGCAAAATTACAGTGGTAAATAGGGTTGGAGGCTGGGAAAAAGGAATATAATTTTAGTACTCGATATTATATAAATTTTCTTATATTTTCCATACGATACCGTATAATTTCCTTTAAATTTATAAGGTATTTAGATAAATTGTAATGTTATTAGTTTTTATCTTTCCCTAAAATCCAAAATAAGAAAATTATGAGTGATAATACAAAAACTCCGGCGGCAAAACCTCGCAAAATTAAAGGCAAGACTGTAATCGACATACAAAAATGCAAGGGATGCGAATTATGCACGGTAGCCTGCAAGGAAGACGCGATAAAACTTTCGAAGGACATAAACAATTTCGGATACCGTTACGCGGTAGTAATCGACGATGTATGCACGGGCTGCACGAACTGCGCGCTTGTATGTCCTGACGGCGTTATCAAGGTTTACAGGACGTCAGGAAAAAAGAAGGACCTTGTCGCGACGATTTCAAACGTCACGGATTCGCTTAACGTGAAACTCGATAATCCAACGATGGAAGACCTTTCGAAGATGGATTATCTATAAAAAATTTAAAAAAGATTTGAAAAAAGACATATTAAAAGAGGAATAAATCATGAAACAAAACGAAGATATTAGATTAATGAAAGGCAATGAGGCTATGGCTGAGGCTGCGATTCAGGCGGGGATGGACGCGTATTTCGGATATCCAATCACGCCTCAATCGGAAGTGCTCGAGTACCTTACGCGCGAGATGCCGAACAGGAATTTTCTGGCTCTTCAGGCGGAGAGCGAAGTCGCTTCTATAAATATGGTTTACGGAGCGGCGGGAGCGGGCGCGAGGGTGATGACTTCATCATCTTCACCGGGCTGGTCACTGATGCAGGAAGGCGTTTCATACATAGCGTCGGCGCAATTGCCGTGTCTGCTGGTTAACGTTAACCGCGGCGGTCCCGGACTGGGAACGATACAGCCGTCGCAGGGCGATTATTTTCAGGCGACGAAGGGCGGCGGTCACGGAGATTACAGGCTGATAGTTCTCGCGCCGAATTCCGTACAGGAAATGGCGGACTTCGTGTTTCTCGGCTTCGAGTTAGCGGACAAGTACAGAAATCCCGTGCTTATGCTTTCGGACGGCGCGATAGGACAGATGATGGAAAGAGTTATTTTCCACAATAGAGAAATAAACAAAATCCCGAAACCCTGGGCAACGACGGGAAAGACTCCCGACAGGGAAAGAAGCATAATAACGTCTCTGTTCATTCAGCCCGAGAAGATGGAAAAAGTGAATCTTGAACTTTTAAAGAAATACGAGGAAATAGAGAAGAACGAAGTAAGGTATGAGGAAATAATGACGGATGACGCCGAATATTTGTTCGTGGCATACGGTTTGTCGGCAAGAATCAGCCACAAGGTAATTCAACTGGCGAGGGAAAAAGGAATTAAGGCGGGGCTTTTGAGACCGATAACTTTATGGCCGTATCCGGCGCCGGTGCTGAACAAACTTGCAGATAAGATAAAAGGAATGTTCGTTGTTGAACTCAACGCGGGGCAGATGATTGAAGACGTGAGGCTCGCGGTAAACGGAAAAGTCAAGGTAGAGCATTACGGAAGAATGGGCGGAATAATACCGAGTCCCGAAGAGGTCGAAGAGCAATTCGAGAAATTCATCAAAACACTTTAAGAAGAAAATTAAAATTTCGACAATGGATAATAAAGAATTAACAACTCCACAGTGCATAGTTGACGGCGAAGACACATACGATCTGGTATTCGAGAAATCGCACGTTATGACGGACACGCGTCTTCACTACTGCCCGGGATGCGGGCACAGTGTTGCTCACCAGATATTGGCGGAAGTGATACAGGAACTGGGAATACAGGATAACGTAGTCGGCGTAGCGCCGGTCGGATGTTCCGTATTCGCGTACGATTATCTTCACATCGACTGGCAGGAAGCCGCTCACGGAAGGGCGACGGCAGTGGCGACAGGAATCAAGAGATGCCTTCCCGACAGATACGTTTTCACGTATCAGGGAGACGGCGACCTCGCGGCAATCGGAACGGGTGAGACGATACACTGCGTAAACCGCGGCGAGAACATAATGATAATATTCATAAACAACGGTGTTTACGGAATGACAAGCGGACAGATGGCGCCGACATCGCTCGAAGGAATGAAGACAACCACGTCGCCATACGGCAGGGACGTTCACAAGATGGGATATCCGATAAAGGTATCCGAACTTGTCGCGCCTCTTCCCGGAGCATTCTACGTAACGAGGCAGACGGTTCACACACCGAACGCTGTAAGGAAGACAAAGAAAGCAATCGAGAACGGTTTCAAATACCAGAAACTCGGCAAGGGAACAAGTTTCATCGAAATAGTATCCAACTGTCCTTCAAACTGGAAGATGACGCCCGTACAGGCAAATCAGTTCATAGAGAACGAGATGCTGAAATATTATACTGTAGGTGACATCAAGGTACCGTCGAAGGAAGATTTAAAAGATTTAGTAANNAATAAGCCGAAAGGGGAATAAAATAACATGTTGAACGAAGAAATAATCATCGCGGGATTCGGAGGACAGGGAGTCCTTTCGATGGGACAGACATTAGGATATGCCGCAATGGTGGAAGGAAAGAATGTTTCCTGGATGCCTTCATACGGACCCGAAATGAGGGGCGGCACGGCAAACTGCATAACGATAGTATCGGATTCGACGATAAGTTCGCCGATAGTCTCAAGATTCGACACGGGAATACTTCTGAACCAGCCGTCGATGGAAAAATTCGAAAGCAGAATTAAACCGGGCGGAATAATAGTATATGAATCAACAAACATACTTCACGCTTCGGACCGAAAGGATATTGGGATATACGCGATACCAGCCGCGGACGAAGCAAACAAACTTAATAACGTGAAAGTAGCGAACATGATACTGCTCGGAGCGTTTCTTGAGAAGAAGCCGATAATATCCCTTGACGGGGTGATGGAGGCTTTAAAGAAAGTACTGCCCGAGAGGTATCACAACCTTCTTCCGATAAACAGGAAAGCGCTGGAAGTAGGCGCGGAACTGATGAAGAAAGCGGGTTAATTTCCATAAATCAATTTTAGGAAAGGAACTTAATATGGGGTTCAAAACAACAAAAAATACAAAGACAAGATACGACAGCATTGACTGGAACAATTTAAGGTTTGGAGTATATTTTTCAGACCACATATTCATATCAAGATACAAAGACGGGAAATGGGACGGCGGCGAGATAATGCCATACGGCGAAATGCCGATGGAGCCGGGGCTTTGCACGCTTCATTACGGTCAGACGATTTTCGAAGGGCTGAAAGCGTTCAGGCGTATTGACGGAAAAGGCGCGAATCTTTTCAGAGGCGACATGAACGCGAAGAGGCTTAACCGCTCGGCGTCGCTCGTTTGCATTCCCAATTACGACGTACCGACGCTCATAGACGGAATGAAGGAACTCATAAAGATTGACAATAAGTTCATACCGAATCAGAAAGGTCAGTCGCTTTATCTTCGTCCGGTCGTTTTCGGAAGCGGGAATTTTCTCGGAGTAACGGCGTCGTCGGAATACATGCTCATAGTGATGACTTCACCCGTGGCATCGTACTACGCGGCGGGGCTTAATCCCGTGAAGATAATGGTCAGCGACGACCACGTACGCGCGGTAAAGGGCGGAGTCGGAGCGGCGAAAACCGCGGCGAATTACGCTGCTTCGTTGTACGCGGGAATGGACGCTCACAAGAAGGGTTTCTCGCAGGTTCTCTGGCTTGACGGCGTTAACAGGAAAGATATCGACGAAGTCGGCGCGATGAACATAATGTTCGTAATAGACGGCGAACTCATCACGCCATCGCTCGAGAAGGGAACTGTGCTCGCGGGCGTCACGCGCGATACTGTCCTCACGCTGGCAAGGGAATGGGGAATGAAAGTAACGGAAAGAAACATATCGATCGACGAAGTAACCGAAGCGCACAAAAACGGAAAACTTCAGGAAGCATTCGGAACGGGTACGGCAGCAGTTATATCGCCCGTCGGGCAGTTGACATACAAAGGAAACGATATGATTATAAACGATATGAAAATAGGACCCGTATCTCAGAAATTCTACGATACGATTACGGGAATCCAGTACGGCGAAATCGAGGACAAGCATAACTGGAACATACACGTTACTTTTTAAATCGCAATAAATATTATATATGATTATCTTAACCCGTGCCTCGGCACGGGTTTTTTAATTTAAAATCTGAAAGCAATGAAAACTATAATATGCGCGGCGCTGGTTTTTGCTTTCATTTCCATATCCTGCGGGGAGAAGGCGAAAAACAACGTAACCGAAGTAAATAAGAAGGCTCCGGTCGAGATAAAAAACGACCGTGTTGAAATGTTCACATCGGACAACATCCGTTTAGCGGGAAATTATTTTTACGGCTCGGGCAGTGAGAAAACGCGTCAGCCGCTGATAGTTCTGATTCATCAGTTCCGCTCAAACAAGGAACAATGGTCGAAGAATTTCACGGACAGCCTGATTTTAAAGGGTTACAAGGTGATGGCGTTTGATTTACGGAGCCACGGTGAATCCGACAAGGCGAAGGTGGAGATTGAAAAACTTCTGACCGACCCCGAGCAGACTCCGAAGGACGTTGACGCGGTGATGAAATGGGCGTTTAATAACGAGGGAGTGGACACGACTAAAATCGGATTCGCGGGCACTTCGATTGGTGGCGCTCTTAGTTTTTACGGCAGGCTTAAAGGCGGCAAATCGGCTGTGCTTGTATCGACGGGGAAGTTAACATTCGCTCCGCTCACGGGCTACGACGACAGGATGATGACAATGTCGAGACCGCTTCTGAGGATTTCGAATGTAATGCTGATAGCGGGAGACGGTGACGGCGAGCACGCGGGCGAGAACAAGGAAATCCGTGATAATTTTCTCATCAATCCGATGGAACTGAAGATATACAATTCGGACAAACACGGGAAAGATTTAATAGTACAGAATCCCGAAATATATTCATTAATCTTAAACTGGTTCGGAAAGACATTATAATAATATGGATGAAAGCGGCATCTGGTTCCTGATAATAGCGGCAACGGTAGTCATAATTCTGATTACATTTTTGACTTCGGTTACGGTATTGCACAAGAAGTTTGTAGAAAAACCTGTCGAAAAGATGGAGAATAAAGACGGGGAAAATGCTCAAGATAAACAAGCATAACACGCATAAAAATATATAAAATAATTCTTTACGTTTAAACTTTATTCTTCTGCCTGAATATTTCGTAAAGGAATACGGCAGAAGACACAGAGGCGTTAAGCGAGTTAAATCCACCCGACATAGGAATCCTGACAAGTTCGTCGCAATTATCCCTTAGAGATTTTCTTATGCCTTTACCTTCGCTGCCGATAATAAGGCAGACGGGTTTCCTGAAATCGAATTCAAAGGTCGTGTTTGAGGCCAGTATATCTGCGCCTATCACGGTATAGGCGTTTTGTTTCAGTATTTTTATTACGTTATTGAGATTGGTTTCCATAGCAATCGGTATGTAATTCACGGCGCCTGAGGAGGTTTTTATCACTGTATGGTTGACTTCCACGGAATTATGGCGAGGAATAATTATGCCGTCGGCGCCGAGGCAAACAGCGGATCGTATTATTGCTCCGAAATTATGCGGGTCGGTGATTTCGTCGAGAATGAGAAGCAGGGGAAGTTGAATTTTTTCTATGTCTTCGAGAAGTTTTTTTATCGGCGTGTATTCGAAATCCTTAATGAATCCGATAACACCTTGCGCGATACCTTCTTTTTTATTTTTGCTGTGGAAATATTTTTCGAAGTCGAATTTGTTCAGAAAAATCCTGCGTATTCCGTTTCCCTCGGCGAGGCTGAGTATTTCCTTCAGTCTGGGTTCGGGCTTTACGGTTTTCAGGAATATTATTTTATTGAAATCTTTCGGGGAAGATTTTAGCGTTTCGAGTATTGGATTTTTGCCGATTACTATCATTTCAAGAATTTTATTCAATATACGTTATATTGAGATTGAAATAAATTCACGGGATTTGACATATTGCGGAGGGGGGAATTCGTTGCGGCTTCCTCCTGATGGGCAAGGAATTTCGATGCCGCCCCTACGGGGCTTTTTCTTGGTCTGTTATCATTGCTATTCGATGTAACCCGCTAACGCGGGTTTGCATTGCGAAAGAGAGTATGAAGCAGTCTTACGGAGACGGTCAGGAGGATATTCCTGACCGTCACTATAAAGTATCTGTTTTTGTGCAGACGGTCAGGAGGAAACTCCTGACCGTCACATTAGAATCGGTTTGTAGAATCCTGTCAGGAGGAAACTCCTGACAGGCACGGCTACATCAATAATATTAAAATCAGTACACGAACCAGAATGTGCATCTGCCGACTAAATCGGATTTCTTTTCAACTTCGAGTGGACTTTTATCCTTGTAGAAAGTCATCCACACGTTTGGCATTATATGAAAGTTTTTCAAGGGTATTATGTCGATTCCCACGGACACGAAATTCTCACGGAATCCCGCATAACCTTTATTACTGTTCGGGTCGAAGTAATCGTATCTTGCGAACGCGTTAATGACTTCGGTTTCCTCCCTGTCGGTTTTTCTGAGCAAGTTATATCTTGTATGAACAGATACACCGAAAGGGTTCACGGGTGCGAGTCCGCCGTCCGCGTTATTCCTGCACTGGAACACCGGTTCGAGAGTGAATTCGCTGTGCTTGCCCTTATAGCCGAGCAGTCCTTTTACAGTATATCTGTACGTTTCGTTTGCTCCAGCCTGATAGTCGAAGAATCCTTCGACGACGAAATCACCGAACAGTTTCGCGTTCAGCGAAGCGTAATATTTCAGGTATCTTGAAACGGCGGGATTCAGGCCTTTTCCGTTGCCAATCATAACGAGGTAGCCGTATTTGCTTTCCTTATCGAAATTTCCTTTCATCATAACGCCTATATCGACCGCGGGTTCAAGACCGTTCTTATCCGCGATTGTTTTCTCGACGGGTCTGTATCCATACATTCTTTCAGACTGTCCCCATACGAAAGCAGGGGTAGGCATCAGACCGAAGAGGAAACTCGAATAAGGCACGACGTTTTTCCATTCGAGATTGGCGTCGTACATTAAAAAACTTACCTTGTTGTCGAGTTTTGAAATATCATTGGATTCCATGCCGATATTTCCGATGAAATCGTCAGTGAACGAATGCTCGTAATGAAGGCGTGTTCTGCGAATCATAAAGCCCTGAACATCTTTATTGTACGGCGAGTACTGACCCGAACTGCCAGAAGAATCGCCGTTTATTTTATAGAAATAATCACCGAACAGCACTCCGTTGAATTTTCCTTTTGGTTTTTCCTGAGCGTACAGGAGACTGAACGACAGGAGACAAAGGAACAAGAATAAAAATTTTTTCATTATCACTCCCAAGTTATGATTTAATAATCTTTAATATTATTTCCTTTTTCGTTAGCGGTCTTATTCCACATAGGAATGACGTCATTTATGAAGACCGATTTCGCTTTATAAAGGCTGTCCATATTCAGCCCAATAAACTGCTGGGCTTTAAGTTTCGTTGAAATGTCGGGCATCTGCACCGGCAGTTTCACGTTTTGCTTCATAAGGATTTCGGTCAGCAGGTTAAGCGCTTCCTGACTTTTCTGTATTGACGTTCCGAGAATTCTCGCGCATTCGAGCGGGGCGTGGAACGAACCTCCGTGAGAAGCCGCGACGAAATCCCATCTCCATTGAGCGTGGCGTATGAGAGTGAGAACGGGTTTCATCTGTTCTTCAGTCGCGCCGTTATCCCAGGCGGTTTTGGCTGTAATGTGCGCTTTAGACAGTGTGCCTGCAGCGATTTTACCGAGTTCAAAAACTTTGTCCTGTCTGTCCTGGACGTTATTGACGAGAATATTTTCGCTTTCCCTGTGACATACCTGGCAGGAATTTGCGACGTTGTTAAGCGGGCTCTGGACGTGATGGTCTGTAAATTTAATACCGCCTTCGCTCCTATACGGCATGTGGCAGTCGGCGCAGGTAACTCCGCGCTGTCCGTGAATACCCATCTGGAACAGTTCGAAATCCGGATGCTGGGCTTTCAGCATCGGAGCGCGGCTAAGTTTGTGAGTCCAGTCTGTGAATTCGTATTCGTCGTAATATTTTTCGATGTCTTCGACGTTAAAGCCTTTGTCCCACGGGAAAGTTAGGTACTTTTCTTCCTTGCCTTTGAAGTAGTATTCGACGTGGCATTGAGCGCAGACAAGATTTCTCATCTCATTATGAGTCGCGTTCTTTATATCCTTGCCCTGTCTCTGGAACGCTTCTACGAGAGCGGGGCGGGAAATTCTGAGGCTCATAGTTTTGTTATCGTGGCAGTCCTGGCAGCCTATCGGATTTACGATTTCGGCGCCGAGGTCTTTCCATTGTTTCTTATAGAACTCTCCGATGCCAAGTTGGTTCATCATACGCGGCACGTCGGGGCTCTTGCAGGTCCAGCAGGTAGCGGGCTGAGGAACGTCAGTTCTTAAAGTCCGCCTTATGTCATTAATCGCCCAATAGTGTCCGCGGCTCTGGCTGTATTCTCTGGAGAAAGCGTAACCCGCCCACAGAATTACGAGGTCGGGATATCTTTCCAGCATATCAATTGTCGCTGAGCCGCCGTGCTTGCTGGCGAAAGATGTGTCTTTTGTCTGAAGGTACGTCTGGTACTCCCTCGGATAATTTTCACCCCAGACTTCATTTTTCGGTTCCCAGTCGGAAATCGGTTTCACGTTTTGAATAATCAGGTTCGATTCGCTTCTGCGTTCGATAATCGTGCTTGCAAAAAGCCCAATAATAAAAACGACAACGACAGTCGCGCCGTAAAGAACCCAGCCAAGCCAGGGTTTCGCTTTAATTTTGTCGGATATGCTCATAGTTTTATGATTAAAATTTTGATTTATTTTTTATTCAAAGCTTTATCGAGCCAGTCGGGAAGCACAGGCGATAATTTCGGAACGTTTGCATACGGAAACGAAGACAGGCTGCTGACTCTGCCGTGAGGGATTTCCCTGTGACAGGACCAGCATCTTATAGTTTCTTCTGATTCATTTTCTTCATCTTCCTTGCCGCTCCCGATGCTGTGATAATATCCCATACGGACATCGTGGCATCTTTCGCAGTTTTCTTCGACTACTTCTTTACCGGCGTCTTTTATAAGAATGACCTGCGGCTCGAGCCTGAAAGTGAACATAGTCGTGTGCCGTAGGCCGTCTTTAGCCTTAAAGAAATACTTGCTGAAAACGTTGTTGTGCGGAACGTGACAATCGTTACAGGTCGCAACGCGGGCGTGAGAACTATGCTGCCAGGAAGCGTACTGAGGAAACATAACGTGGCAGTTTACGCAAACATCCGGATTGTCGGACATATAAGACGAGGCATTGCTGATATGAAAAACGAGCACAGCAAAGCCGGTAAGAATCCCCAGCGCGATAATAACGGGAACTTTCCACCTGTCGGGCGGAATCAGTTTGTGAATTAGTCTTTTCATAGCATAATCAGATAAAAGAGTCTGTTTAAATATATATAAAAATAAGCAAATAATAAAAGAACTAATTAGTCTCCTTTAAACTCAAAGGCACGGGTTATAATTATTTTGCATTTCATATAACAGGACGGATTCATAATTTAAGCAATGGTTTATGACAAGTACATAGATGAATTCGAAAATCATTTTCCTGCGGCAAGGTTTGAGAAAGGCGCGCTGTATATCGTCGCGACGCCGATTGGGAACCTCGAAGACATATCGTTCCGCGCTTTGCACATTTTAAAAAACGCGGATGTCATCGCGTGCGAGGACACACGCGTTACTTCGGTGCTGCTAAACAGGTACGGCATAAAATCGCGGCTTGTAAGTTATTACTCGAAGGTGGAAAACTCAAAGATGAATTTTCTCACGGGCGAACTGAAGGAAGGCAGGACGATAGCGTTGGTATCCGACGCCGGCACTCCCGGAATATCCGACCCGGGCGCGGGAATAATCGCCGAGTGCGTGAGGGAAGGCATCAAGGTAATATCAATACCCGGCGCGACGGCGTTAATTCACTCGATTGTTGTTTCCGGATTCGAGAGCAGGAAATTTTTCTTTCAGGGATTTCTTCCGCAAAAGGGAAGGGAGAATCTTTTCGGCAGGTTGAAAAGCGTTAAGATGCCAATAGTTATTTACGAGTCAAAGTTCAGGATACGAAAGACATTGACCGAAATGTCGAAATATTTCGGAAGCAAGGAAGTATCGGTTTCGCGGGAACTGTCGAAAATGCACGAAACGACATACAGGGGGACAATGAAAGAAATAGCGGGATATGTATCCGCTATAAAAGAAAAAGGGGAATTTACTTTAGTAATAAATAATATATAATTTTTGTGATGAAGGAAATCAGAGTAAGATACGCGCCGTCGCCGACAGGATACGTTCATATAGGTAATCTGAGAACCGCGCTCTACAATTATCTTTTCGCGAAGAACGCCGGCGGAAAGTTTATTTTAAGGATAGAGGACACAGACCAGACGAGAAAAGTCGAAGGCGCGGTTGAGAATATAATCAGCGTGTTGAAATGGGCGGGTCTTGATTACGACGAAGGACCGTCGAAGGAAGGCGGATGCGGTCCTTATTATCAGTCGCAGAGACTTGAAATATATAATGAGCACGTGATAACGCTGCTTGAAAAGAAGAGGGCTTATTACTGTTTCTGCACGCCTGAAAGATTAACGGCGCTGCGCGAAGAACAGCAGAAGCAGAAACTTCCACAAACTAAATATGACAAGCATTGCCTGCATCTTACCGATGAAGAAGTTAAGAGGAACATTGAGGCGGGTATGCATTATGTAATACGATTAAACGTAGAGCCTGGTCAGACTATAAAGTTCAGGGATTACGTTAGGGAGGACGTGGAATTTCAGAGCGATATGATTGACGACCAGATACTAATGAAGTCGGACGGATTTCCGACTTATCATCTTGCTAACGTTGTCGACGACCATCTGATGGGAGTGAGCCACGTAATAAGAGGCGAGGAATGGCTTCCTTCGACGCCGAAGCATGTTCTGCTGTACGAGGCGTTCGGATGGGAAAAGCCCGTATTCGCTCATCTGCCTTTGCTTCTTAATCCCGACAGGTCAAAACTCAGCAAACGTCAGGGGGACGTGGCGGTTGAGGATTACAGAAAGAAAGGTTACCTGAAAGAGGCGTTAATTAATTTCATAGCGCTGCTTGGCTGGACGGCGGGAGACGACAGGGAATTTTATTATCTTGACGAACTTATAAGGAGTTTCTCACTTGAGAGAATAAACAAGTCGGGCGCGGTATTCGATATTGAAAAACTTAACTGGCTGAACGCGGAGCATTTACGGGCTAAGCCTGACGATGAAATACTGGTGATGCTTAAAGATGAACTGAAAGTATCAAAATATTCAGGTAATATTCCTGCCGACGATTATCTTCTGAAAATAATTGATGCAATGAAGCCGAGAGTTTCATTCGTTAAGGAGTTCATAACAAACTGCGTTTACTTTTATGAGGACCCGGAAGAATACGAGGAGGCATCCGTAAAGAAGGGATGGAAGCCGCAGTCGCCGGAAATTCTGAAAAAATTCGCCGAAAAAATTTCCGTTTTTGAAAAACCGTTGAAAGAAGATTATGAATCCGCATTGAAGGGCACGGCGGCGGAAATGTCCGTGGGGAACGGCGCCGTCATTCATCCGTTAAGGCTGGCGGTTTCGGGTGTGAGCGGGGGACCGGGAATATTCGATATCTGCTACATATTGGGAAAAGACAGGACGATATCCAGAATACACAGGGCGACAGAAAAACTGGGATAAAGGCGCTTCAATTTGTATACTTAAAAGCAGCGCGTATTATTCATTCGGAAGTCGCGATTTTTTAACGATACCCATTCCAACAGCGAGCAGCACTATTCCGATGGCAGCCGAAGGGACATCGATTTTAAGTCCGAAAATATAATTAACCGCATTTAACAGTACCAATAAGGAACCTATTACCGTCAACACGTAACCGCCGATTTTTTTTGTTTTGACAGAGACTGGCATATACTAATATTATATTTATTTACGAGTTCGACGATTTATTATACGCATGAAACAGGAATTAGTTTAAAATCCTGTTAAGTTCTTTGATGTTCAGTCGCGTAGGAAGACCGTTTTTGTGCCAGTGTTTTTCGCATCCGCTGAAATCGAGGAGCACGCATTGCGCGCAGACGTCGTAGCGTTTCAATTCCCAGCCGCCTTCAACGAGCGACGGAATACAGGCAACAGCGACGACACCGCGTTTCGGCATTCCGGGTTTCGGAGCCCAGAGCGACAAGTCCGATGAGTGAGGAATAATAAAGACATCGAAATTTTCTTTCAAACCTTTTTTCCTAAGCGCATTAATGCCGCATCCGCTGTCGCAATCCATACATTGCAGACCTTCGCGGACTTTCAAACCCTTGCAGTCTTTGATGTTTCTCCGCATGCATCCCGGGAGAAGCAGAACTCTTTTTCCCGTCCCGAGGTATCCTTTTCTGAAAGCGCGGTTCATTATTTCAGCGCCAACCATATTGAGATGATATTCCTCACGCGTTCTTCCGCACTGAAATCTGTCTTCCCGCCAGTGATATTTTTTCCCTGATGATTCGAGAAAACTTTCTACGTTCGCGGTATATTCCCCGATTGAAGTCCGTGATTTTTCGATGAAGGAATCCACGGCTTTGAATACTGAATCACGTCCATTTTCCCAGTACGAATCGGGAACCGTTTCCAGAAAAGCCCTCCAGCGAATGAATCTGAAAGACTGTTCCCTGAATTCGCCTGTCGATTCGAGAAAGAGACATAACCGGTCAACGTCCTTTAAATCAGGAGCATTGTTGTATACGGTATTTTTCGGGAAGAGAAAAAGGGTAAACAGTATTCCTCTCGCGATATCAACAAACGGTTTAACCGCGGGCTTGCGTTTTCTGACATCCGCCATTTTCGAGAGCGTCAGAAAGGGTGCTCTCCTGATGGCGCAGGCGGCTTTTCCGTAGATCTTCCAGAACATTCCGAAACTAAGAAGTTCGAAAAGGTACTCTTCGCGGGTGCGTACTTCTTCGAGTCCGAACTGCGAAAGAAAATTCATATAGTCAGTGACGACGGGTGACAGTTGTTCTTCAAGCGACAGAAGGATTTCACCCGTGAACGCGGAAATATCTTCGAAATAGCGGTCAGAGTTTTTATCCGAAGGTTTAAGCGAATATGTTATTGCTTCAGAATTCATTTATTCGACAGATAACAGGGAAAAGGAATTATTTTGAAATAAATTATAAATATTTCATTAATCTTTCAATGTACTTAAATCTTTTAATCACTGATTCGAGCGGGAACAAAAAACGCGGTGCATTTTACACTGAAAATGATTTGAGTAAAAGTTATTTTATTGAAATATTAAACGCAACAAATGGAAGAAAAGACAAACTCAACACCGACGAATTTCATACGTGAAATAATCGACGACGATTTAAAGACTGGAAAGCACACGAAAATTCACACGCGATTTCCGCCTGAGCCGAACGGATACCTGCACATCGGGCACGCGAAATCGATCTGCCTGAATTTCGGAATAGCGCGCGATTACAACGGTTTATGCAATCTGCGGTTTGACGACACGAATCCCGAAAAGGAAGATATCGAGTATGTTGACTCGATACAGGAAGACGTGAGGTGGCTCGGTTTCGACTGGGACGACAGGATGTATTACGCCTCTGATTACTTCCAGAAGTTATACGAATTCGCCGTGCAGATGATAAAGGACGGTAACGCGTATGTCGATTCTTCAACGGCGCAGGAGTTAAAGGATATGCGCGGAACGCCGACAGAGCCGGGAATGTTTTCTCCGTTCCGCAACCGTTCTGCTGATGAGAATCTGAGGCTTTTCAACGAGATGAAGGAAGGAAAATATGAAGACGGCACGCACGTGCTTCGCGCGAAAATCGACATGACGTCGCCGAACATGCACATGCGCGACCCCGTGGTTTACAGAATAAAGAAAGCGACGCATCACAACACGGGAGACGAATGGTGCATTTATCCAATGTACGATTACGCGCATCCGATATCCGACTGGATGGAGGGAATAACGCATTCATTGTGCACGCTGGAGTTCGAAGTTCACAGACCGCTATATGATTGGTTTCTTGAAGCGCTTAACCTTAAGAACAGACCGAGGCAGATTGAATTCGCGAGACTTAACCTGACGTACACGGTTATGAGCAAGCGCAAACTGCTTGAACTGGTACAGGAAGGATACGTGTCGNGCTGGGACGACCCGCGAATGCCGACAATCTGCGGTCTGAGGAGAAGGGGATACACGCCTGAGTCGATACGCAGTTTCGCTGACAGAGTCGGTGTCGCTAAAAGAGACGCTCTTACGGATGTAGCGCTGCTTGAGCACAGCGTAAGGGAAGAATTTGAACAAGACGGCTTTAGATCTCTCTCTT
>JADLKE010000003.1 GCA_015657505.1 Ignavibacteria bacterium | reverse complement strand
CTGGTTAGCAATAACGGGAGCTTCGTTAACATTCAGCAGGGAGACAGTAATGGTAGCCTGGCTGTTGAGTGATCCGGTGCCATTGTCCTGAACCTTGACAACAAGTGCGAAAGAAGGATTTACTTCGTAATTGAGTGCTGAGGAAGTATTGACAGTGAGTGCTCCGGTTGAAGCATTGATAGCGAAGGCGCTGCCTGTGTTTCCTGATACGATGGAATAGGTGAGTGTCTGACCTGCATCAGGATCGGAAGCTACAACATTACCGACCAAAGTTCCGTTGGCAGAGTTTTCGTTGATGCTGAACGCCTGGTTAGCAATAACTGGAGCCTCGTTAACATTCAATATATTAACCGTTATTGTTGCCTGATTACTCAACATGCCGGTACCGTTATCCTGAACTTTTATGATAAGCAGGAATGTCTGATTAATCTCATAATTCAGAACGGATGCATTATTAACTATAATTGATCCTGTCGAAGCGTTGATGTTGAAGGCGTTGCTGGTGTTACCTGATACGATTGAGTATGTGAGTATTTGACCTGCATCAGGATCGGAAGCTACAACATTACCGACCAATGTTCCGTTGGCAGAGTTTTCGTTGATGCTGAAAGCCTGGTTAGCAATAACGGGAGCCTCGTTAACATTCAGCAGGGAGACAGTAATGGTAGCCTGACTGCTGAGTGACCCGGTGCCATTGTCCTGAACTTTGATGACAAGAGCGAAAGAAGGATTTACTTCGTAATTGAGAACAGAAGAAGTATTGACAGTGAGAGCTCCGGTTGAAGCATTGATAGCGAAAGCGCTGCCGGTGTTTCCTGATACGATGGAATAGGTGAGAGTCTGACCTGCATCAGGATCGGAAGCGATCACTGTACCAACAGCAGACCCATTGGGGAGGTTCTCAAAGACACTAAAAGATTGAGACGAAATGATGGGCGCCTCATTAATATTTTGCAAAGAGATGACTACTGAGGCCTGACTGCTCAAGGAACCAATACCATTATCCTGAACTTTTATAACCAGGTTGAATGACGGGGTTACTTCGTAATTCAGGGCTGAAGTGTTATTGACTGTGAGTGACCCGGAAAAGGGACTTAAAGTGAAGGCATTTCCAGTGTTTCCTGAAATTATAGAATATGTGAGTATCTGACCTGCATCAGGATCGCTTGCGACAATTGTCCCGACAAATGTGCCGTTAGGAGAATTTTCAGCAATGGTGAATGTCTGGTTAAGAATGACTGGGGCTTGATTGGTACCTTGCAGGACATTGATAGTTACATTGGCATCATCATAAAGATTGTCACCGTTAACCTCTGTTACCCTGACAACTAAGTTGAATAGAGGGTTTGTCAGGTAAGTGATTGCTGATGAATTATCAACCGTAAGAGCTCCTGTCGTAGAATTAATGCTAAACGCGTTGGAGGTATTACCTGATTGAATAGTCCAATTAAGTATTTGTCCGGTGTCAGGATCATCGGCTGGAATATAACCAACAATAGTCCCATTTGCGGGGGTCTCAGAAATATTGAATGTTTGATCTTCAGCCACAGGAGGCTCATTTACATTAAGTAGGTTTACTGTAATGGTAGCCTGGCTGCTAAGAGTACCGGGGCCATTATCCTCAACATTAATTAATAGTGAGAATGCAGGCATTACTTCATAGTCAAGAGCTGTTGTATTATTAACGGTTAGTGCACCAGTAATGGCATCGATGGCAAATGCGTTATTATTGTTTCCGTCAATGATTGAATATGTAAGCATCTGTCCAGTGTCAGGATCAGAGGCAGCAACCATGCCTACAAGTGTAGCTAGAGGACTGTTTTCGTTGATCTGAAAGTTTTGATTGAGAATAACAGGTGATAAATTATTTACGGTTGAGTTTTTTTTTATGAGGACTTTAGAGGTAAATGGTTCAAGAGTGACACTGGAGTTGTACTCAACACCTTTTACGTCAATATAAGAATAGGGAAGATCTACAATAAGATTCTCATTTGCAGTATTATAGAGAAAATAGAAATCACTGGTGTCGGTAATTGCAATTGGTGATTTGTGAGAATTTACATCTTGAAGTGATACAGATTTCCATTCATTGAGATTGTATAATATAGGATTATTATACATGTATTTGGTTTTAAAGACCTTGTTATCGTCAATGGGCCTTGCATAGTAATTAAAATTCAGCAAGCCAAGAGAATCAAGATCAGTAGACTTGGTATGATAGCTAAACGCATATTGGTTACTTTCTTTAGCGATTAAAATGTTATCAGTGATTTTGAACCCTCTGAGCAGAATATTGAACCACATAGAACTTAGTTCGAGCTGGTTACTATTATTGTATGAGGTGTTACCTACTATAGTATCATTTACAGATGACAGTACTACAATGCCTCCTGTTGGGCAATTTGCTGTTGTATTACCGGATATAAGGATGTTATGACTGTTTTCATCAAGATAGATTCCCCATTCAAATAGATCTGCACCTGACAAATTGCCCATTCCGGAAGATACAAAATTTCCATTTACAACAATATTGTTTAGAATCTTACAACCTTGATAATTTGATCCTTGTGCATTCCATGTGTAGATACCTCCTGCATCATTTCTAACTTTGGCAAATCCATTTATATAATTATATCTCACTACGATGTTTTCTCCGCCAAATCTGATTCCGCTGTGGCCGACATTTGTAACTTTATTGTACTCAACAACAGAATTATTATGGTAAAGAATTATGCCATCACCGGCATTGTCATCAGTATAAATAGCACACTGACCCGGGAAAGTACCAATGTTATATATTGTGTTGGATGAGACATGCATGTTGGTACCGGTGCCATGGATAGCTATACCCGATGATGAATTACTGATGGTATTGCCGATAAANAGACAAATAGGAAGCTCCACCATCCCATCTGCTGACGTAACATGCAGCAAATCCAGCCAATTCAACATTGCAATTTTGTATAGTGATATGGTGACTTCCTCGGTTATAGATTCCATAATTATTAAAACCGCTGAAAGAAAGGTCGACAAAGGTCATGTAAGAATTATAGTAAAACAGGGACCCGTANNGTTCATAGTAGCAAACTTTACAATTTTAGATGCTGGGTCGACATTGCCAAAATACATGTAAAACTTAGATGACGCTTCGTCATAATACCATTCACCCAGAGTTGTAAGGGTCTTGATATCGTTCTGAATGAAATATCCGTAACCGCTAATAGGTCCCCAGTTGGACCCTGGAATATATACAAGTTTTGAATTGATATGGTTCGTAATCTTATTCCTGTCAACCATCCAGCCAGTATAGTGTTTTTTTATAACAGCTTCGGCTCCTGTCCAATTTGGAGTGCCTGATAATTGATTATCAGTGATTGAATATTCAGTAGATCCTACTGATTCATATGTCAACCAATCGGAATCCGGATACCTGCCCATAGGTGTATTTATACCATCAACGGTTACTATAAACGTTTCCATTTCCGGGTTAGCTTCACATGGAATGACTTTAGAATAAATGCCATTACCTTCGTCGATCCAATCACTAATCGTGGCGAAACCACTGAAAGTAGGTTTTTCACCTGTGCCATAAGCTCCGAAAATAATAGGGGCGGCAGAAGTGCCGTTATAGTCAGAATGAATTGGTTCACCAGGGTTTATGATCCAAGTGTCACCACGTCTGAAAAGTATTGAGTCACCCGGAGCAAAAGCAGTATTTCTTAGTTTGTAAATTGTTTTCCAGGGAGTAGCTGGATTTTGAGCTTGGGTACTAGTCCTTGAGTCATCTCCATTGGTGTTTGAAAAATAGAAATTCCTTCCTAGAACCTGGTAGGAATTCAGTAAAATAGCTAACAGAATAAGTTGTACTTTTAACACAATGGCACAAGTACCAGCTATACTAGTTGAGCGATTTCCCATTTTATCTAAATAAAAANNAATATTGCAATGGTCTTTACCATTGCTTATCATTGCAGGCAGTGCCTGTTTCTGGCACAGAATCAAGGCACAAAAGTCTATAATATCATGCACTAATGGCTTAATTATTAAAAATTTAGATATAGTNAAAAAATGTTTAATCACAGGAGTGATCATATCAACAGAATTTGATTTACTTAATGGTAAGGAATAAGCGAAAGTCAAGAATATATTACAATAAATCTATAAAGTTAGTGACTGACTATCAAAAGCNATACTACACCCTGTCATTGTGTTTTCAGTAATAAATAAGAGAAAATCTCAACATCACATATAAGGATATTTGGTAAATTCAAAGACCAAAATGAATTAATATTGTTTAATAAATATAAAAATAAAATAAACATAATAGTGAAATAAGTGAATTTCCAGATATTCAGATAATTCTTTATGTGTCACATAATCAGCATCATACGGTTTAGAACTATTTATTAACATATTTATCAACAGGATACTGTAGCGCACTTTCGTCTTATATTAATTTTGGTCTGCAAAGTAATCCTTATATTGAACTAACTATCAGATTAGATGATACATATGATCCTGNATTTCTGGATTCCGATTTCGATTAATGAAATCTCCCTAGACCAGGGCCTGGTTTAGGGAGATTTATGATTTCAGCAGATAATTCTGCTATTTCTGTACTAAAAGTTTCTTTGAAATAGTCTGTCCGTTAACACTCACCAAGGCAAAATAGGTTCCTGTTAATTGATTCTCCATATTTATTTCGATCTCGGAATCATAACTATCCTCAATTGAGTAAATCTGTTTCCCGTAAAGATCGATGACCCTAACACCAATCGGAGTATCCTCAGCTTTATTCACTTTGATGTGAACAATACCAGCTGTTGGATTAGGGTAAGCAGTGATTTGAATATTATTATTGAGCAGCATAGCTGAATCGTAACTGATTATCTGGGCTATTCCGGGTGCTTGACCATTATCTGCAATTGAAGTGATAAGTTCAAAAAACCCCACATCAGGAATACCACCCTGAGGCACTTCTGTTCCGAAATAATCTCTGTGGAGGTTCACATCTGATGCCCTGTTAATGCAGGGTGATCCGGTCTTTATCCTAAAGTCAGAATTGCTGGCATTCACAAATTTAGGATCAGCTACTTTAGAGTTTTTGTCCTGACCTGAATTCTTTCTCCAAAGCTGTAGCGTGCTATACCCATTAAGGAATCCCGGCTTCTCAATGTTGAAGATATTGTAGTTTGAAGTTGTCAATCCTCTTAATTTATAAACTTTAGTTGATGAGGCATCTAGAAAGAAGATGTTGTTTAGAGACTTGACAATTGTATTTTGTAAGGATTCGATTGAGAATGTGGAATTTCCGTAGAAAGTATTATTAATCACATCAGCTTTCCTGTTATTTAGTATCCTGATAGCAGTGCTGTTTTTTACTAATTGGTTGTAGTATATTTGGTTAAATGCTGCATCAGTATTAAGCCCCAAAGTGTTATTGGAAATTTTATTGTATCGTACGGTTGTACTTCCATTTACACCCACTGACAGTATTCCGTTCTGTGCATGGTGGATAAAGCAATTTTCAATAATAATTCCGTCACTTGTAGCTCCAGCTATGTATATACATGCTAAAGCATTGCCATTTGATCTTATCTCCAGGTCGCTTATTGAACAATTCATTGCGTTTTCAAGATCGATCACTTTTGATTGTAATCGGTTATTATAAATCACCGGCATGCTTCCAAAACCATATGCTCCAAGCTGGATTTTCATTTTCTGATCAATAAGAATGGGGCTGATCGCTTCGAAACTGGTGCCTCTCTTCTGCAAATAAGTTACTCCATCACTAATGGTGAAGTCATACCATGAATTATATGGATGTGAAATAGTTCCGTTTTCACCAGCATCATTGGCGCTGGCAGGGTCAATATAAACAATACGGTTGTTATTGCCCTGCCTTATATTGATTGTGACAATGGCAGAAGCTGACAAAGGATCTGCAGCATTATCCTGAACAGTGACAATAAGGTTAAATTCAGGATGTGTGGCAAAGTCAAGTAAAGTCGAATTTTGAACTGTTATTTCACCGGTGCTACTGTTTATACTGAAGCTTTCACCTTCGTTACCTGCTTGTATCATATAAGTGAGTATCTGACCCATATCAGGATCGCTCGCCTGAACAACACCAACAACAGTGCCGGCTGCAGCATTTTCCAACAGTTCGAAAGCCTGATTCTCAATAACGGGTGCTTCATTGACGTCCAGAATATTAACATGAAATGTTCCCTGGCAACTTAATGAAGGCTGACCATTATCTGTTACTTCAATTACAAGATCAAAATTCTGTATTTCTTCATAATTAATTACAAGGGAGTTTGCGACGGTCACAATTCCGTTTGAAGGATCAATAGCAAAAGCATTTGATGTGTTTCCTTCAAGAATCTTGTAGCTAAGTATCTGACCTTCATCAGGATCACTAGCAATCACTGTAAATACAAATGTGCCATCTGATGAATTTTCAAGGAGATTGTAGTTTTTGTCCAGCAAAGCAACCAGGGTCTGAATATTAGTTGCACCAGGATTAATGATCAATGGAGGTTCATTGATATCATCTAATGATATGGTAACATTAGCCTGTGCTGAAAGCGATCCGGGCCCATTATCCTGAACCTTAATAGTAAGATCAAAGGAGGGGGTGCTTTCAAAATCCAGTAATGTCGAATCATTGACAGAAAGCTCACCAGTCAGAGTATCTAAATAAAAGGTATTGTCTGAATTTCCTGAAAGAATGGTGTATTCAAGAATCTGACCGGCATTAGGATCGGAAGCGGCAATTGTTCCGACAATTGTACCATTATTTGAATTTTCTGCAATTATGAATTGCTGGTTAAAAATTACAGGAGGCAAATTGGATGATTGGATGACAGTGATATTTATTGCTGCCTCTGAAAATAGATTACCCGTGCCAT
>JADLKE010000002.1:1932500-2757975 GCA_015657505.1 Ignavibacteria bacterium | reverse complement strand
TTAAAACCAAAAGAGAGAGATGGATGGGAACATTTCAGTATATGACTTTTCTTAAATTAAATCCACGAGGACAGCAGTCAAGGAACTCAGACAAACGTCAGGCGGAAGTTGAGGATTACAGATATGCCGCTGTATAAGGTGATGTCTGTGGACGGAAAGGATTTATTATCTTGACACTTATAAGTTTCTCACTTTAGATAAAAAGTGGGGCGTATTCATATGAAAAACTAACGGCGAACCGACATTTACGGTAGCCGAGATGATATACTTAAAGATAACTAATATTCAAAATATTCAGTACGTTGCGCGAAGATAATCTTCTTGAAAATAATTGATTGCAATTGAAGCCGAGAGTTTCATTCGATTAAGGAGTTCATAACGAACGCGTTTACTTTTATGAGTGACCCGGAAGAATACGAGGAGAAGCACGTAAAGAAGGAGAGGAAAGCCGCAGTCGCCGGAAATTCTGAAAAATTCGCCGAAAAAATTTCGGTCTGTTGTAAACACCGTTGAAAGAAGATTATGAATCCGCATTGAAGGGCACGGCGGCGGAAATGTCCGTGGGGAACGGCGGCTCTGTCATCTCTATTGTGGGGTGTGGTGTTTTCCGTTAAGCGCTGGCACGGTTTCGGGTGTGAGCGGGGGACCGGGAATAGTCAGAATCTGCTACATATTGGGAAAAGACAGGACGAATCCAGAATACACAGGGCGACAGAAAAACTGGGAATAGAAGGCGCGTTCAATATGTATACTTAAAGCAGCAAGCGCGTATATTCATCTCGGAATAAAGTTCGCGATTTTTTCACGAATCATACCAAATTCCAAACAGCGAAGGCAGCATATCCGATGGCAAGCCGAAGGGACTATCGATTTTAAGTCCGAAAATATAATTAACCCGCATTGTAACAGTCCAATACAAGGAACCTATTACCTAAACACGTAACCGCGCAGATTTTTGTTTGACAAGAGACAGGCATATACTACTATTATATATTTATTTAACGAGTTCGACGATTTATTATACTCGATGAACAGGAATGTAGTTTTAAAATCCTGTTAAGTTCTTTCGTGATTCAGTGTCGCGGTAGGAAGACCGTTTTTCTGTGCAGGTGTTGTTCGACATCCGCTGAATCGAGAGCAGCATGTGCGCAACTCTAGCGTTTCATTCCCAGCCTCCTTCAACGAGTCACTGTACATACAGCGACGAACCGCGTTCGCATCCGGTTTGCGAGTCGCAGACGACAAGTCGATGAGTGAGGAATAATAAAGACATCGAATTTTCAACCTTTTTCTAAGCCATCTAATGCGCATCCGCTGTCGTGAATCCATACATGTGCTAGACCTGTTCTGTCGTGGTTTACTGTTGTCAAATCGTCGGGCAGTTTTTTTGTGTGTCTGGGTACGCGGTTTTGCAGTGCCCTTGGTGTGGGGAGAGAGCAGAACTCTTGTTGCCTGCGGCCGATTGTATTTACCGTTGGGGCTTTTCTGGAAACGTGGTTCATTAGAAGCTGCCAACTACGAGTGAGAGAGATATTGATGGGTGTCCAGTCTGACGGGTTGTGCTTTGTTTGGTGTAGGGGGTTTGTGGTGGTGTTTGGTCGTTGTTTTCTTTTGCTTGGTGCCGCTACTGGATTCAGTTCTTCTCCGCTCAGTGATATTTGTCATCCTGTATATTTCGAAGTGAATACTTTCTACGTTTTTGCTGGGTAATGTCCCGACTTGTAACGTTCCGTTGTTTCGTATTGATAGGAGGAGTTACATGTGCTTTGTGAATGTTACTGTGTGTTGGAGTTTTGGTCTGGTGATTTTGCTGGTTGTGTGGTCGTCGAGTTGGTCCGGTCTGTAGTGAATGGCTGTGTGGGGATTTGTTCGCTAGAGAAATGTCCCGGTCGGCCGAGATGATGATTCTGAAAGACGTTCCGATTAATTCTGCTGTCGATCGAGAAAGAGACATAAGGTACGATGTAGTGTTCGTTCCTTAAAGTCAGCTGTGTTTGGGGTGGTTTTTGGTTGAGTTCATGGGGTTGTGCTGGGTTATGTGTTGTAGTGTGTGGTTTTGTGTGGTAGTTGTGTGCGGTTGGTTTGGGGTGGAAGAGAAAAGGGGGTTTGGGGTAACAGTTATTGTCCTTCCGTTTGTGGCGCGATGATTCATATTCGACGGTTTAACCGCGGGCTTTGCGTTTTCTGACATCCGCCATTTTCGAGAGCGTCAGAAAGGGTGCTCTCCTGATGGCGCAGGCGGCTTTTCCGTAGATCTTCCAGAACATTCCGAAACTAAGAAGTTCGAAAAGGTACTCTTCGCGGGTGCGTACTTCTTCGAGTCCGAACTGCGAAAGAAAATTCATATAGTCAGTGACGACGGGTGACAGTTGTTCTTCAAGCGACAGAAGGATTTCACCCGTGAACGCGGAAATATCTTCGAAATAGCGGTCAGAGTTTTTATCCGAAGGTTTAAGCGAATATGTTATTGCTTCAGAATTCATTTATTCGACAGATAACAGGGAAAAGGAATTATTTTGAAATAAATTATAAATATTTCATTAATCTTTCAAATGTACTTAAATCTTTTAATCACTGATTCGAGCGGGAACAAAAAACGCGGTGCATTTTACACTGAAAATGATTTGAGTAAAAGTTATTTTATTGAAATATTAAACGCAACAAATGGAAGAAAAGACAAACTCAACACCGACGAATTTCATACGTGAAATAATCGACGACGATTTAAAGACTGGAAAGCACACGAAAATTCACACGCGATTTCCGCCTGAGCCGAACGGATACCTGCACATCGGGCACGCGAAATCGATCTGCCTGAATTTCGGAATAGCGCGCGATTACAACGGTTTATGCAATCTGCGGTTTGACGACACGAATCCCGAAAAGGAAGATATCGAGTATGTTGACTCGATACAGGAAGACGTGAGGTGGCTCGGTTTCGACTGGGACGACAGGATGTATTACGCCTCTGATTACTTCCAGAAGTTATACGAATTCGCCGTGCAGATGATAAAGGACGGTAACGCGTATGTCGATTCTTCAACGGCGCAGGAGTTAAAGGATATGCGCGGAACGCCGACAGAGCCGGGAATGTTTTCTCCGTTCCGCAACCGTTCTGCTGATGAGAATCTGAGGCTTTTCAACGAGATGAAGGAAGGAAAATATGAAGACGGCACGCACGTGCTTCGCGCGAAAATCGACATGACGTCGCCGAACATGCACATGCGCGACCCCGTGGTTNACAGAATAAAGAAAGCGACGCATCACAACACGGGAGACGAATGGTGCATTTATCCAATGTACGATTACGCGCATCCGATATCCGACTGGATGGAGGGAATAACGCATTCATTGTGCACGCTGGAGTTCGAAGTTCACAGACCGCTATATGATTGGTTTCTTGAAGCGCTTAACCTTAAGAACAGACCGAGGCAGATTGAATTCGCGAGACTTAACCTGACGTACACGGTTATGAGCAAGCGCAAACTGCTTGAACTGGTACAGGAAGGATACGTGTCGNGCTGGGACGACCCGCGAATGCCGACAATCTGCGGTCTGAGGAGAAGGGGATACACGCCTGAGTCGATACGCAGTTTCGCTGACAGAGTCGGTGTCGCTAAAAGAGACGCTCTTACGGATGTAGCGCTGCTTGAGCACAGCGTAAGGGAAGATTTGAACAAGACGGCTTTAAGAATGATGGCGGTACTGAAACCATTGAAGGTTGTAATCACGAATTATCCGGATGATTTAGTCGAAGAACTCGAGACAATAAATAATCCCGAGGACGAAACCAAAGGTCACAGGAAAATACCGTTCTCGAAGGAATTGTTCATCGAGGAAGAGGATTTTCAGGAAACACCGCACAAGAAATTCCACAGGCTTTCTCCGGGAAAAGAAGTGAGACTGAAATCTGCTTACATCATAAAATGCGAAGAGGTTATAAAAAACGCAGACGGCGATATCATCGAACTCCGATGCAGTTACGATCCCGAAACGAAGAGCGGGTCGGGAAGCCCCAGAAGCGTCAAGGGTACGATTCACTGGGTATCGGCGAGACACGCGTTGAAGGCGGAAGTTCGTCTTTATGACAGATTATTCCTTGACGAAGACCCAGCAGGACACGATGACAAGGATTTCAGAGAATTCATAAATCCGGATTCGCTACAGATACTGGACGGATGTCTGATAGAGCCTGCGCTCGCGAACGGGAAGGCGGGAGATAAATATCAGTTCATACGTAACGGGTATTTTTGCGTGGATTCGCTGTCAACGGAGAAGCTGCTTGTATTCAACCGCACTGTAGCGTTAAAGGAATCGTTTACGAAAGCGGTAGGGAGCAGGTAATTAATAATTAGTAATTAATAATTAGTAATTTGAGAGATGATAATGGTTGTTTAGCCCGCATCGCGGGCGGAATAACAGAGGATAAAAGCAAACGCCCGCGAACGGGCGTTTGTTTTATCTTTGAATTGCGGAGATGCAATTTAATCATCATTCAAGCGGAAGAAGAAGAACACTACGGCAGCCCATTCTTTCTTTATACCGCGGGCGTAACCAATGGTGCTGTAACTGCTGTTCTGCACTGTTCCGTCATCTTTCACGTAGCCTATCGTACTGTAACTGCTGTTTTGCACAGTTCCATCGTCTTTCACGTAACCGACAGTACTGTAACTGCTGTTTTGAATCGTGCCGTCGGGTTTTATATAACCGATTGTACTGTAACTGCTGTTCTGAATCGTGCCGTCGGATTTTATATAGCCGACTGTGCTGTAACTGCTGTTCTGAATAGTACCGTCAGGCTTTATGTAACCTGTCGTGCTGTAACTTTCGGATTGGATCGTCTGCGAATGCACTGAACAGGCGGCAACGGTTATCAGAAAGAACAGGATTATTGTTTTCATTTCCGTAATTTTAAAATTTTTCAAACACTTCATTTTAATATAATAATCACTGATTATTTTTTCTCGTGTTATAATTTTCGTACTTGCCCGATTTCTGCATTTCCTTTTTTTCCTCTTCCGACTTGGATTCGACGTTATCGAGGTCTTTCTTGTATTTCTCTATTCCTTCGAGTTGCCTTTTCATTTCAGGTGATGCCTGTATTGAGCCCATTTGCTCGTTCATATACTGCCTGCCAGTTTCAATGTAGTCTTTCGCTTTGGTGTAATTTCCCTTGTCGGCTTCCTGAAGCGCCTGTTCCATCAAGTCATTTGTTTCGAACATCGCGACATTCTGCTGAACGGATTCATCGAAACCTTTATCGTATTCAGCTCTGTCAACAGCCGTATTAAGCCTGCAGTATTCGGTTTCCCTGACGAACCTGAAATTATTCGTAACGTCTTCGTACGTAAGTTCGTTTTCGAACTCAACTCCCGGGCTAAGCGGGCGAACGATGTCAAATTTCAGGAGGACCGATTTAACCTGACCGGAAAACATATCCTTGAAATCTATAGTGACTATGCCGTTCTCGGAATCGTACGGATAGCTGTAAACTCTTTTCAGGATGAGGTTCCGGGTGGGGAATCTCACCGTAACCTTCGTGTTCTGACCGACAAGAGTTCTGACGCCGTTAAGTTCCTGCGCGAAGATATCGGGTATCTGCTCGGAATCTTTGATGTAGTAATAGTTACCTCTTCCGTATTCGGCGATATCGGTCATTAAATCCTCGTTGAAGTCGTTGCCTACGCCGAAAGTGGATACGACGATGCCTTCTTCTTTGTTGAGGTCACGCACCTTGGCAGCGAGTTTATACCTGTCGGTTAATCCTCTGTTGGCAAGTCCGTCTGAAAGAAGAAGCACTCTGTTCACGTAGCCTCTTTTAAACGATTTGCTGACCTGATTGAAACCTTCGAACATACCGCCGCTCAGGTTTGTGAAACCGCTCGCTTTGAGTTTGTTGATTTTTTCCTTCAGGTCGTATTTGCTTCCGACGGGAACAGTCTCCTGGAGAACTGTTACGTCGTCGTTGTACGAAACAATTGATACATAATCGCCTTCGTTAAGATTATCTATAACGTGTTCGACTGCTTTCTTCACGTAGGTCAGTTTATTCCGGTCATCCATCGAGCCGCTTCTGTCGATGACGATAGAGATATTAAGGGGAGTTCTTTCCTGAGAAAGCACCACTTTATCAGCATTCAGGTTTATATGGAGATATACCTGATTATTGTCATAATAGAAACGGTTATTCAGGTTTGCTTTGAATCTGATGGGACCCGAGGACTTTTCGCCTTTATGACCCAGTATTTTCCCGCTCAGCCCTGAGAGTCTGCTGCTCACGGTGGAAAAAGCAAGAAAAATGAGACAGGATAACAACATAAAAGCAGCCAGACTAACGAGAAGATAATTTCTTTTTTTAGTTTCCATGGCTGTAATGTTAAAGTTTAATACTTTTACTGTAAGAGAGGTGATTTTGTTCCTGAAAAGGTGAATTCAGGTATTGAACGTACGGATTACGCATCAAAACGCGATATCTCGTCCGGGTAATTTAAACGCAGCGTGGGATTTTACTCAGAAGGGAAACATAAACCCCGCAGAGCAACGGGGTTTATGTTTAAACCGCTTATATTCAAAAGATTATCTTAATTTCTTTTTATGACGATTCTTTCTTAATCTTTTTTTCCTCTTATGAGTTGACATTTTAGCCCTTTTTCTTTTTTTACCGCAAGGCATTAATAGTTTGCTCCTTTCGTTTATTTATTTTTTTGATAAATTTTCCTGAACTAATTTTTTAAATTCTTTAGAAACCTTGAACTTCGGAATAAATCTTCTGTCGAGTTGCAAAGTTTCGCCCGTTTTAGGATTTCTGGCTTTCATCGGTTCTCTGACGACATTCTTAAAAGTGCCGAAACCTCTGATTTCAATCGAATCGTTATTGCAAAGGCAGTCGATTACGATGCTAATAAAACCTTCAATAACAATTTCAGCCTCTTTCTTGCTGATGCCTGTAGCATCGGATATCTGCGCCGCTATTTGTGCTCTGGTCATGATTCTACCTTTCGAATTTATATTGCAACACGGGTTTATTTAAGAATTCCGAACTTATTTCTTCTTTAATATCCTTTAACTGGCTGCCCGACATACCTTCGAGGAAAAACTCGATAAAATTTCGTTTTCTTTTTTCCCTAACAATCGAGGGTTCGCCGTCTATCTTAGCTATTTGTCCTGCAATCCTGACTGCATCCTGGAATGTTCCGAGCGAATCTACGAGTTTCAGGTCTTTCGCCTGTTTGCCCGTAAAGACTCTTCCGTTAGCAATCTTCCTGAGTTCTTCCTTATCGATTTTTCTTTCTGTCGAAACGACATCGAGAAACTGTTCGTAGGAGTTATCGATAATTTCCTGAAAATACTCGAGGTCGTCAGCGTTCATATCTCTGAACGGATTTCCCGAATCTTTAAGTTTGCCGCTTTTAACTACATTTTCCTTGACGCCGAGTTTATCGGCAAGTTCCTTGAAGTTCGTGAAAGTCGCGATAACGCCGATGCTGCCTGTAAGGCTGCCGGGATTAGAGACAATCAAGGAACCTCCGCACGCCACGTAATAACCGCCGCTCGCTGCGATTGAGCCAAACGATACAATGACGGGTTTGCCCGAGTCTCTGGTTTTTCTTACTTCCTCGTACATTTCCTGTGAAGCGGCAACGCCGCCGCCGGGTGAATTAACGTGAAGAATTATAGCCTTTATGTTTTTGTCCTCGCGGTACTTCTTGAACTGTCTGACAATTGACGACGGATCAATAATCGTAAAATCGAGTTCGACAACGGCAATCTTATCTTTACCCGAACCTGACGTTACGTATTCGTACGTTCTGTCGCCCGTCCCCGAAACGGAGACCGCAAGAACGAGGAAAGCGATTCCGGAAAATATGATGGCGATTATAACGAGGCTAATCATAATACCCCAGAACCATCTGCCGCTATTTGATTTTTGTCCGTTCATTTTTTTATTTATTGAAGAGCATTCTTTTTATTAAGAGCGTCCTCTGCTTTATCCTTCATGCCTAACGCATCGTAGGCGTTGTAAAGAATCTCATACGAATCTTTCAGAAGTTCCTTTGTCTTTGTAGCGGACGTCAGTTCTTCAAGGTTTTTAATCGTGCTGTTCAAATATGGAGTATATTCACTTTTTGTTTTTCCATCAGTAGCCATCTTAACCGCAATCTGGTAATTAGCGAAGCCGAGATTAAAGAGCGACGTTTCGTAATATATATTGTCTTTAGGCAGGAACTGAATAGTGAGAACTTTTTCAAAAATCGAAATCGCTTTATCATATCTTTCAGCCTGTCTTTCTTTAATTCCGACAGTGTAAAGAATCTTTGCAATCATAATAGCGTCTTCTTTACTCTTCGATTTATCGAGGATGCTCTGATACAGCGCGAGGGCTTTATCGGTTTCTCCCATATAATTGTACGCGTCCGCGATTAACTGATAACTTGATATGCTGTCCGGAATAATGCTTGATGCCGCTTCAAAATTTCTGATAGCGTTAGTGAAAGACCTGTTAGCATTTTCTTTGTCGCTCTTACCGAGGGCTTTCGTTCCAAGGTTGAAATCAGAGATACCCGCGTTGAATTTATCAATCCAGAAAGATTTTATTTGTGTACTGAAATCCTGAGAAATCGAGAGGCAATTCTTAAAAGATTTCGTGGCTTCAGAGAATTTTTGGAGTTCTATCTGTGAATAACCGAGCATAAACCAAGCTTCGGCATCATTTTTATCTATCGCGAGCCCTTTAGCAAGTTCGGTTTCAGCCTTTACCCAGTCCTTGCTGTTATAAGCAAGTTTGCCTGTTGTAGTTTCAGCGGGAGAGCATCCGGCTATGTAAATTGAGAATGCAATTATAAGTACGAATAACGATATAAATACTTTGTAGGATTTCATAAAATATACTCCGAATAATTGTTAAAATTTTATAGTCCATAAATATAAATAAAATAAGATAGTTATTCAATTTAAGAATACGTACCCGCGTTGCTTTTTGATTAAAATGACTAACTGATGAAATAACTCCATGTATTAAACCTTGACAGGACTTTTATTGTCAAATCAATAAAACCAATTAAATGATACAAAAAATGAAGAAATTACAAGTAATAATCGTTCTTTTGATTCTGGTGTTTGCGGGCAGCGTTTTTTCACAGGACACGAAACCCAGAAAAAGTCCTGAGGAGAGAGCAAAGAAAATGACAGAAAAACTGACAGACGCGGTAAATCTGGATGCAAATCAACAGAAATTAATACAGGATTTGTATTTAAAGCATTTCGAGAAAATGCACGCATACAGGATTGCAAACAAGGATAAAGACAAATCTGAATTAAAGCAGACAATTAAAGAGTACAGAACGGAATTAAGGAAGAGCATAGGCGAAGTTCTGACTGATGAACAGAAGTCGATTCTTAAGCAGAAGATGAAAGACAGAGAAGGCCGAAAGAAAAAGCAAGACAACTAATCACACATAGCATACAGGTCCCTCAACCTCCAAGAACCGGGTAAATCCCGGTTTTTTATTTTTCGGATGGGAAAACATTCATTATAACCCTTTAATTAAGTTTTTTATTTTTCAATTTTTAGTTAGTTTTCAAAAATGCTGAAGAAATTTATAATATTGGCGATAATCGTCATAGGGATAATATTGCTTTTCAACAATATTTTAATGCCGCTTTACGTAAAACAGGCTTCATTAGTGCAGGTGCCCGCGGTGACGGGGCTTACATTTCTTGATGCGAAGAAAGTTCTTGAGGAATCCGGACTTGACGTGAAACAGGGCGATATAAAATACGACGAATCAAAGCCGATTGGGATTGTACTGGACCAGAATCCCGCAAACGGTGAGCAGGTAAAGAAGGGAAGACGTGTTTACCTGACGATTTGCGGCGGAGAGCAACTTGTCGAAGTGCCTAGATTAGTTGGAAAAACCGAACGCGATGCGAGATTTACGCTTGAGCAGCGAAACCTTAAAGTTGGTGAAATCGTGAAGAAGTTTACGATAGAGCAGCCTGAAGACGTTGTGGTTTCGCAGATAATACAGCCCGGAAGCAAGGTCAAGAAATCGACAAAAATCGATTTGATAATCAGCAACGGCGCGCTGCTTGGAGATATATTTATTCCTGACGTGATGGGCAAGAAACTGAACGACGCTAAGAAACTGATTGAAGAAAAGAAACTGAAAGTCGGCAAGGTAACATATCAACCGAGTGATAACGAACAGGGAACGGTAATCGACCAGTATCCGAAGAAAGAAAAATCGGCAAAAGAAAATACTCCCGTTGACCTGATAATAGCGAAGAAGAAAGTCGAGAAGGACAAGGCGGTTGACGTTGAAGGCGACGTTGACCAGACGACGGACAAGAACAACAAGAAAGATAACGGGGAAAAGCCTAAGACAGAAACGGATAAGATAAAGAACAAGCCCGACCCGCAGAATCCGAAGGACAAGAATGACAAGCCGAAGGATAAGGCAACAGAAAAGGGCACTGACACGAAAGATAAAAACGATAAACCAAAAGAGAAGTCAAAAGATAAACCGGAGACAAAATAATCATGAAAAAAATATGTCCTTCAATCCTTTCGGCTGATTTCGGAAAACTGGCGGAAGAGATAAAATCGGTTGAATCGGCCGGAGCCGACATAATCCACTGCGATATAATGGACGGTCATTTTGTCCCTAACCTGACGTTCGGTCCAGACATCGTTTCGAAGGTAAATGAGATTACTAACCTTCCGCTTGACGTGCATCTGATGATAAATTCTCCCGAGAAGTTCATCGAGTCATTTCAAAAAGCCGGAGCGGATTACATATCCGTGCATCTGGAAAACAACTATCATCTTAACCGTCTGTTGAACAGAATCAAGGATTTAAAAGTAAAAGCGGGCGTGGCGATAAATCCTTCAACGCCTGTTAAAGCGCTTGAATATGTGCTCGAGTACGCGGATTTCGTGCTTGTAATGAGTGTCAATCCCGGATTCGGCGGACAGAAATTCGTGTCAAATTCTTTGAAAAAAGTCAGGGAGTTAAAAGAAATAATTCTAAAGAATAATTACAATTGCCTTATAGAAATCGACGGGGGAATAGGGCCCGCTAACATAAAAGAGGTTTCGGACGCGGGCGTTGACATGTTCGTCTGCGGCGCTTCGGTTTTTAAGTCAGAAGATGTAAAGAAATCAGTTGCCGGGATGAAAAAAATTATTCAGGGATGAAGAACGTTTATTTCAACAGGGACATACTCGAAGCCGAAAAGGAAATAATCGGGCGTATAGGAATATCTCCAACGGTGCTGATGGAAAACGCAGGAAGGAACGCGTCCGAAATAATAGCCGAGTTTTACTGCATGGAAAACTGCACGGGCGTATTAATCTTATGCGGCAGAGGAAACAACGCGGGTGACGGTTTTGTCATAGCAAGGCATCTCCGCAACAAACAGATTCCAGTTATTGTATATTTGCTGAATTCGCCGGAAGAATTACGGGGAGACGCGTTGAAGAATTATGAAATCATCGCGGGAATGAAAGACAGGAATCTTGAGATATCAGGAGACCCGTCAATGCTTGGAAGACCGGACACGGGAAAATTCATTATTGTCGATGCCGTTTACGGAATTGGTTTCAGGAATAAACTTGATGCAAAAGCCGAAGAGACTTTCGGAAAAATAAGCAGGCTGAAGAACAAGTTCATAATTGCAGTTGATATCGTATCAGGACTGGACAATTATCTAAACTCAAATAAATGCCTAAAGGCTGATGTGACGGTATCGATGGGAGTAAAGAAATTCGAGACTATGTTTTACGACGGAAGAAGATTGTCAGGCGAAATCAGGGTAGCCGACATCGGACTGCCCGAGGCTCTCTTCGAAGAATACAACGGGAAAAAGATTTTCGAAATTGAAAAGCGCGATGCATCGGAAGGCTTCAAGGCCAGGGACATCAACTCGAACAAGTACACGAACGGAAAACTTTACGTACTCGCGGGCAGCGAAGGTTTTTCGGGAGCGGCTTACCTGTGCGCGCAATCCGCGATACGGGCGGGAAGCGGGGCTGTAATATTAGGATTGCCGAAAGGACTGAATCAGATAATGGAACTCAAGACATCTGAAGTCATAACGCAGCCTCTCGAAAAAGAAAATTATCTCAACAACGAATCACTCAACAGGATTAAACCAAAAATCGAATGGTGCGATACGCTGCTGATAGGTCCCGGGATAGGGCGAAACAGCGATACGCTTTCGCTCGCGCGAAATCTGGTAAAGAGCAGCGATAAGAACATAGTCATTGACGCTGACGGAATATTCGCGTTCAAGGGATATAGAGATTTTCTTAAGAAAAAAGACAGGCGAATTATATTGACGCCTCATTTCGGCGAATTCGCGAATCTGCTCGGCATAACGACTGACGAATTAAAAAAAGATTTTTTCTCGTTGTCGAAAAAATTCGCGTCGGAGAACAATCTCGTTCTCGTTTTAAAAAACTCGCCGACGGTTATAACCGACGGCGAAACATTTTACATAAATTCAAGCGGCAGGGAAAATCTTGCGACGATAGGCAGCGGCGACGTTTTATCGGGAATTATCGCATCTTTATATTCACAGAACGGCGATGCGTTAAGCAGCGCGATATCGGGAGCGTATCTTCACGGACTGTGCGGGGACACGCTGTACGATGAATACGGAAGCAGCGGAACCATAGCGTCGGATTTAATCGATTTGATTCCGAAAATAAAATCAGAACTTGAATGACGGCGTTGAGGTTTATAAAGTATCACCTGCCATTCTGGTTCTGGCTGGTTCTGATTTTTATTATGTCGTCGATACCCGGGGACAAACTGCCGGATGAAACATTCAACCTGAACGACAAACTGATACACTTTTTCGTGTTTCTTATACTTTATGTAACGGCTTCTTATTCATTTTACAATCAGAGCATGTTCAGTCTGATGAAGAAGCATTTTTACGCTGCAGGTTTTGTACTGGCGGTATTGTACGGAATATCGGACGAACTTCATCAGTATTTTGTACCTCTGCGTTCTTGCGAGTTTTATGATTTTCTCGCAGACGCTGCCGGCGCGGCTGCCGGAATGCTTGTTGTATATTTTACTTTTTATAAACGAAAAATTATTTGCAGTATTAAAAATGATTAAAACCACAGAGCTGCTGTATATCATACCTATGCTGATAGTCGCATCGTCGGCAATAATCGCTTTGTTCGCAGGGATTATATTCAGGAAGTCGAAGGTACCGGTTTACGTGTTTTCGCTTGCCGCCGCGGCAGCATCGTTAATATCAGCGCTTTTCAATATAAGCAAGGACGTCATAATTTTTAATGAATTGCTTAGAATCAATCCGCTGAGCAGCGCTTTCGCGATAATCGCAATGACGGGTATGGTGATAACCTTTCTCGCGTCGTACGATTATCTTGACAGGTTGGGAATCAATTACGGAGAATATTACTCACTTCTTCTTTTTGCTCTGCTGGGAATGCTTATAATGATATACGGAAACGACATGCTCGTCGTTTTTCTCGGGCTTGAAACGATGTCATTTTGCTTTTACATACTCGCGGGGATGATGCGTAACAGGATGAAGTCTAACGAGAGCGCGATGAAATATTTCCTGCTCGGAGCGTTCATGACGGGTTTCCTTCTATACGGCGTATCACTTATATACGGAGTCACGGGAAGCACGAACATTGGAAAGATATTCGCGTCATTCGCGAATTACAAGAGCGCGGTTTTTCTGACAGGAATCAGTTTGTTCCTGATAGGTTTTTTCTTCAAGTTAGGAATATTCCCGTTTCAGATGTGGATACCCGACGTTTACGAAGGCGCGCCGACAGTCGTATCGGGAATGATGGCGGCGGCGGGAAAAGTCTCCGCGGTTTGCGTGCTCGTCAATGTTTTTTCGTACATGAACTTCTCCGAATACAGACTGATGTTCGCCATACTCGCGACATTGACGATGCTTTACGGAAACATCGCGGCGCTTACGCAGACAAACCTGAAAAGACTGCTTGCATATTCCTCAATTGCCAGCGCGGGTTACATACTTGTCGGTTTCACGGCGATGGACGATTTCGCGTACAGGGGAATATCTTTCTATCTGCTCGCTTACGTGTTCATGCAGTTGGGCGCGTTCATAGTCGTATCGGCATACGAAAAATCTACTGCTGACGGAAAGGATTTCGCAAACGTAACGTTTGACGATTACAAAGGACTCGCGAAGAAGAGTCCTTTCGCAGCGATAATAATGACTATATTTCTGTTTTCGCTTGCCGGGATACCGCCGCTGGCGGGTTTCTGGGGCAAGTATTATCTTTTCTATGCGGCAATAAAGCAAAATTTAATCTGGCTGTCGATTGTCGCGATTCTTCTAAGCGTCGTATCGGTTTATTATTACCTGAAGGTAATAGTATATATGTGGTTTCACGACGCGGTTGAGGCAGAAGGGGAATCGCGCGTGGTAATCAAGCCGCTTGTTACCGTATCGCTTGTAATTTCCCTGATTGGCACACTCCTGTTCGGATTTTATCCGCAGTTGTTTTTCAGCATATTCGGTTTTGTTTTGAAATGAAATGATACTATTATTCATACTCAACATATTGCTGTCACAGACAGACAGCCTGCTTGTCAAATCGGGCGAAGCGGGTGATTTTACGAACGCAGTTTCGATGACTTCGGACGGCAAGGGGATGATATACGTACTTGATTCCGACGCGAACGAAATCGTTAAACTTGATGGCAGCCTGAAAATAGAGAAGAGAGCGGGCAGGAAGGGCTGGAGCAACGGGGAGTTCGATTCACCCACATCAATCGACGGTTCGTCGGGACTTGACATATACGTTTCGGACGGAAGAAATTACAGGCTGCAGAGGTTTGACCTGAATCTGGGATATGTAGGGACTATATTGACGGAGTACGAAACTTATCCTGAGAACCTGAAATTCAAGACGCCATTATCATCGGTTTATGTAAATCCATACATTTACGTGATAGACGGAGAGAACAACAGGGTTGTCGCGTATCAGAGCCTGTATCAGAATACCGCGGTACCGGTTTTTTCGTTCGGCGGGTTCCAGTCGGCTCAGAAGCCGCTCGTCAATCCGACAAAAATCATTAAAGACGGTTACAACAACATATACATTCTAGACAGGAAGCAAAACGCGGTTTTTAAATTCGATAACTTCGGCAATTACATAAGCATAATCGAAAGCCAAACGGTTTATTCCATAGCGGTTTACAATAATTTATTATACATTCTTGACGGAAACAAACTGCTCGTGTATGAGGCTAAACGAGGCGGTTTCACGGGGAGTATTCTCTTCGCGGAAAAGATCGAATCCGAAAAGATTAAGGATATATTAGTGCTTAATTCCGGGAAGTTTTATATTCTGGAGAAGAACAAAATATCCGAATATTCATTAAAATAAAAACAACAACAATTATGGCGAGAGCATTAAACAAAGTTCTGTTAATCGGTTATCTTGGAAAAGATCCCGAAGTAAAATATACCGAAAAGGGGGATGCTTACTGCAAGTTTTCGCTCGCGACAACGGAGACATTCAGGAACAGCGAGGGGAAGGAAATAGACAGGACGGAATGGCATTACATTACCGTATGGAGAAAACTTGCCGAGATTTGCGGGCAGTATCTTAAGAAGGGCAGCAGGATATACATGGAAGGAAGGATACGAACATACGTCGACCCGAAAGACGCGACGAAGAAATACACGGGCGTTGAAATGACGGAAATGATGATGCTGGATTCAAAGAGGGAGCAGAACTCCGGCTCTCAGGAAACAACGGGGCAAATCAAGGAAGACTCCGGCTCGAACGACGATTTACCATTTTAGCAATATCATATAATGACGTTTCCGAACATATTGTCGGTGCTGAGAATAATTCTGTCACCGGTATTCATGATATTATTTTTATCAGATGATATCATAAGCAGGCGAATTTCTTTTGCAGTGTTTTTCATAGCGGTGCTGACTGACTGGTATGACGGCTGGCATGCGAGGAAATACAAGTCGGTAACGAATTTCGGAATATTCATAGATCCTCTGGCGGATAAGATTCTCACATCATTCGCGTTCGGGCTATTTACCGTAATGGGATTCATGCCCGTGTGGATGCTAATCATAATTGCTCTGAGGGACATCGTCGTGACGGTGATACGTTCATACGACGAATACAGGGGAATGACAATGAAAACGTCGTTCATCGCGAAGACGAAGACGTTCCTGCAGATGACATATATATTCTTCATTCTAATGCTTTTTTTCATTCTTACATACGACATAGATTCCGCAACGAGAGCGGGAATTAACGATTTCATATTTTCCTCGGCGATAAATTATTTTCTTCTTCTTGCGGTTACGTTTATCACTTTATATACAGGGATTGACTATCTTGTAAGGAAGCAATACTTAAAAAAAGATGAGATTAATTAAGAAGAAGAAAATAGTAAACGAAGACGTCAGGATAGATTTTTTCACCGTATTCATTTCAAGCGCCTGCTACACGGGATATGCGCCCGCGGCAAGCGGCACTTTCGGAAGCCTCTTCGGTCTGCTTTTCGTATTAATACCCGGGTTCTACAATCCTGTGGCTCTCGGAACACTTATTTTGATTTTCTTTTTTGCGGGCATAGTAACCTCGGAAAGAATGATGCAGCGTTACGGGGACGACCCGTCTGTAGTCGTGCTCGACGAGGTAGTAGGGATGTGGACGACACTGCTCGTGATGAGCGCGTTCGGGGTTGAGATTACTTTCGCCTCCGCCGCGTTGTCATTCGCGGCTTTCAGGTTATTCGACATTTTTAAAATATTTCCAGCGGGGTATTTCGACAGAATGAAGAGCGGGTTCGGAATAATGGCGGATGACGTTGCAGCGGGAGTTTACGGCGGGCTTCTGACATTTCTATTTGTGAAACTTTATTATTTATATTTCTGATGATAAATGCGAAGGTAATATCGATAGGGGATGAACTTTTAATAGGGCAGGTTGTGAATACGAACTCTTCATACATAAACGCGAAGTTGTATTCGAACGGATTCAATCCGGAAAGAGTAATAACCATAGGAGATAACGAGAAAGATTTACTTGCCGAACTTGATGATTCAATGAGAAATTTCAGAATAACGATTATAACGGGCGGGCTTGGTCCTACACATGACGACATTACAAAGCCGATACTCGTGAAATACTTTAACGATGAACTGATTTTGCGTGAGGATATTCTGGAATTCGTCAGGAATTTTTTTGCCAAAAGAAATTTGCCAATGCCGGAGACAAACGTAGGGCAGGCGATGGTGCCGTCAAAGTCGAAAGTAATCTGGAATCATAACGGAACCGCGCCGGGAATATGGATTGAAAATGATGACAGGGTTTTCATCGCAATGCCGGGTGTCCCGTTTGAAATGAAAGCAATGATAGAGAACGACGTAATCAGGATGCTGAAGGAAAAGTTCGCTTCGGAACTCGACTACGTATTGAAGAGCAAGACACTTCTGACTACAGGCATTGGCGAATCGCTGCTTTTCGAAAAAATCGGAGACATAAAGAGCATTATCGGAAATAACAAGATGGCATTCCTGCCATCGCCTCTTGGAGTAAGGCTGAGGATTGACGTAACCGGCAAGAGTGAGAGCGAAGCAGATAGAATAATAGCGGGCATTGAGGGGAAAATCAGGAGCAGGGTAGGAGAGTATATTTTCGGAGTGAACGATGAACTTCTCGAGGAGGTCGTAGGGGCTCTGTTAAGGAAGAAGGGAATGACTCTTTCAACTGCCGAATCGTGCACGGGCGGTCTTCTTTCGGGGAGAATAACTGATATTGCGGGAAGTTCGGATTATTATGCGGGAGGTGTTTGCACATATTCAAATGAAGTGAAATCGGGATTTCTGGGAGTAAAGGAGAAAACACTTGAAGAGCACGGAGCCGTAAGCGAAGAAACAGCGAAAGAAATGGCGGAAGGAATAAGAAAGAAATTCGGAACAAGCGCGGGGATTTCGGTAACAGGAATAGCAGGACCCGGAGGGGGCACAGAGTCAAAACCCGTCGGGCTTACATATATCGGATACAGCGATGAAAGCAAGTGCTACGCGCTGAAATTCAATTTCGGCGATAACAGAGAAAGGAACAGAATACGGGCTGTTCAGGCCTGTCTAAATTTATTAAGGAAAGAACTTAACGAGAAATAATAATTCGTCTTAACCTACCAGAACGTCAAGTCAATCTAATTCTCAGGCGATTCAAAATAATTCCGCAGGAAATTGCGACATTAAGGGATTCGCAGGCAGAATAGCCTTTGATGCCGACCAATTTATAGTTTTTATTATTAATGAAAGACGGCGAGACGCCGTTCGCCTCATTGCCGAACAAGACAGCGTATTTTTCATTCTTCGAGACCTGCATTTGCTCGATATCGTTTCCGTTAAGACCGGTTACGAGGATTTTATATCCTGAAGATTCTAGCGCGTCGATTTCCGTTTTCAAATCTACAGTTTCTTTAGTCCTTACATTAAAAAGAGCGCCCTGAGACGCGCGTACGGTTTTCGGGTTATATAAATCTACCGAGTTATTCCCGAGAATAACCTGTTTCACGTCAAACCAGTAGCATGTTCTTAAGATGGTGCCAGCGTTTCCCGGGTCATTCACGTTGTCGAGTACAGCAATAATATCCGATTCATATTCGAAATCCGTGTCAGGTTTTTTCAGAAGAGCAGCGATGCCCTGAGGATTTTCCGTCCCCGTAATCCTGTCAAAAGCCTTCGCGCTTGCGTGTAAAATCTTAAGCTCCGAGAGCATGTCAAGGAAATTCAAATTGTCGTAGTCATTTCTTGTTATGACATAAATGATGTTTTGATAAAAGTCCGAATTCACGGCTTCTTCTATGAGGTGTTCGCCTTCAATTACGAATTGCGAGTATTTTTCCCTGAATTTTTTTATTTTAAGGCTTGAAAGTCTTTTTACTTCTTCGGCAGTAATTTGTTCAAGATTTTCCATCATAGACCACGCAATTTTTTTCGGTTTCGAATATTTTAACGGTATGAAGAGAATAGTTATTTCCTTTGAGTTTATCGACTATAAGATTCCAGAAAACGACGGCAATATTTTCAGTAGTCGGAATTATATCGCTGAAGATATCGAGTTCGTTAAGAAATCTATGATCGACTTTATCGATAATGCATTCATTTATTATGCTTTTCATAACTTTTAGGTCGATAACGTAGCCTGTTTTCGTGTCGGGAGTTCCTTTGACTGTAACCTCGAGATAATAGTTATGTCCGTGGAGATTGCTGCATTTACCGAATAAATCCGCGTTTTCTTCATTATTGAGATTCGGATTTCTGAGTATATGCGAAGCGGAAAAATGCTCTTTTCTTGTTATGAATAGCATATAAAATTTATTTAGGTTAATTTTTACTTCGGCAATAAAATAAATAAATTTTAGGCTAAAAGTTATGTTAAAATATCATTCATTATGAAACCTTTTCAAAGAATAAACGTTAATCTAATTAATATTAAATCAATAACTTTCATGAAAAAAACACTAGTTCTGATTCTCTTCATAATACTTACGGCAGGCACATCATTTTCTCAGGAGAGTTACGATTTGAACAAGACGGTCAGGACGGCGCTAAACAACAGTTTGACTATAAGCACGTTCAACAATAACATATCGATACAGGAACTGAATTTAAAGAGTTCATACGGAGATTTAATACCTTCGTTATCCTTTTCAGGAAACTGGAGCAAGTCGAACACATATTCAAAGGGCGGAATCATATATCAAAACGGATTGCCCATATCGACGACATTGAGCACGACATCGGACAACTTCGGGGTCGGACTGTCATCTAACGTAACGTTGTTCAACGGATTCGCAAACTACGACAACATCGAATTGCAGAAGCAGAACATCGCGTCTCAGAAACTGAATCTTGAGCAGGCAAAGAGCGACATAGTAATGGGAATATACCAGTTTTTCTTCGACGTGCTTAAGAAAGAGCAGATATTGAAGGCAAACGAGGACAATCTGGCGGTATCGAAGGAGCAATTAGCAAGGATAAAGGAATATGTTAACGTTGGGAAGAAGACACAGTCGGAAGTATACAAGCAGGACGTGCAGGTCGCGCAGAACGAGATGAGCGTTCTTTCGTCGGCAAACGAACTTTCGAAATCGAAGGTAGAACTTCTAAACGCGATGAACGAGGACATATCGAAGACAATAATCGTTGACAACACGGGAATATTCGTACCGACTCAATTAAGCGAACTGCAATCCGTTCTCGGCAGATATTCGTCGTTCGACAATCTCGTGAAAAACGCCATCGAATCACGTTACGATTATAAATCAGCAATACACGACATAACGTTAAGCGAGCAGCGGCTAAGCATATCGAAGAAGAGTCTTTATTATCCGACATTATCGGCATTCGGAAATTACAACATTAGCGGTTCGAAAATTGATGAAATAAACAACAACCGGGTTTTCACATTCGGTTTAACGCTTAGTTATCCGATTTTTCAGGGATTCCAGACGGACGTTACAAAGCAAACTTACGAAGTCAACATAAAGCAGAAAAAGGAAGACCTCGTAAAACTGGAAAGACAGATACGCACAGACATAAAGAAAGCGGTGTTCGACCTTGAAACGGCGTACAAGCAGATAGAGATAACGGAAAGAAACATAATATCAGCCGAGCAGGATAAGTTATTATCGGAAGAGAATTTCAGGATTGGATACGGAACACTGCTCGACGTGCAGGTCGCGACGACGAATTTAAACAACCTAAGGATAAACAGAATCAACTATCTATATAATTTTCTGCTGTTGCAGAAGCAAATCGATTATCTATCGGGATTATTAAAGTATTAAAAACACTATATGGCAGATATAACAAATACAAAGGGAGCGCAGAACGGAGCGAAGAAGAAAAAAAGAAGCAGGAAGAAAAAAATCCTGTGGATTTTTATAATTGCTTTGTTTTTCCTGATTGTGATTGCAGTAGTAGTATCGGGCAAGAAGGAAAAAATCATTGAAGTTCAGACCGAGAAAGTAAAGAGACAGAGCATAACGCAAATAGTCACTGCAACCGGCAAGGTACAGTCGGAGACCAAGGTGAACATCAGCGCCGAAGTCAGCGGAGAAATCGTTTCTCTGCCTTTTAAAGAGGGCGATGAAGTAAAGCAGGGTGACCTTCTCGTGAAGATAAAACCCGACTCGTATTATCCGCAGTTGAAGCAGCAGACAGCGGCTATAAAAGTTCTTGAGAGCAACATCAAGGCACAGGAAGTTAACATGCGAAAGAACGAACTTGACCTGAACAGGGTTAAGGAGTTGTATTCAAAGGGTCTTGCGTCTTCGAGCGATCTCGAAACTGCTCAGGCGAATTACGACGGAACAATCGCGCAGATTAACAGCATAAGGGCGCAGATAAACCAGCAGAGGGCTTCACTCTCGGCAGTCGAATACGATATATCGAAAACCACGATTAACTCTCCGATGTCGGGTACAGTAACGCAGTTGAACAATGAACTCGGAGAAAAGGTGCTTGGAACGAGTTTCAATATCGGTTCGCAGATAATGACAATATCGGATTTGTCGAAGATGGAATGCCAGGTCGAGGTTGGCGAGACCGATGTAACTTACATTAAATTAGGAGATACGGCGAGGATACAGATAGACGCGTTCACGGACAAGGTATTCACGGGCTATGTTTACGAGATCGCTAACACCGCAACTGCGAAGGGAACGGGCACGCAGGAAGAAGTCGTCAACTTCATAGTCAAGATAAGAATATTCAACGATGAAGGATTCGATCTCAGGCCGGGAATGAGCTGCACCGTCGATATAGAAGTCAACAAGAAGGATAACGTGTTCGCGGTACCTATACAATCCGTAACTACGAGGGACGACGACTCGGCATCATTCAAATTCAACGAAGACAAGGACAAGCCCGAGAATCTTGTAAACACGAAGGAAACAAAGTCGCAAAAGAAGATGAGGCCTAAAGAAATAGTTTTTGTAGTCGAAAACGGGGCGGTCAAGAAGAAAGAGGTGAAGACAGGAATAAGCGACGATTCGTACATAGAAATCATCGAGGGTCTTGCGGAGAACGATGAAGTGGTCAAGGGTACGTTCAAGGCTATAAATAAGGATCTCGATGAAGGAACCAAGGTTAAGGTCGACAATGCAAAGAAGAAAAATAAACCCGATAGCGAATAACTTCGGAGAATTGAAATCAAACAGATGAAACTCATTCAGATAAGAAATATCACCAGAGTATATGACATGGGTGAAGAGAAACTTTACGCGTTGAGGGGCGTGGATCTTGACATCGAAAAAAACGAATACATAGCGATAATGGGTCCCTCGGGGTCGGGCAAATCCACCTTGATGAACATAATCGGATGTCTTGACACCCCGACATCAGGAGATTACATACTGAACGGAAAGGATGTGCACGAGATGGACGATGACGAACTAGCAACTATAAGGAACAAGGAAATTGGTTTTGTATTTCAGACTTTCAACCTGCTGCCTAGGAGCGATTCACTTCACAACGTTGAACTGCCGCTGATTTATTCGGNNGGTTTCGAGGCGGAACGGATTAAACGCGCCGAAGACGCACTGACAAACGTCGGTTTAGCGGACAGGATGAAACACAAGCCGAATGAACTTTCCGGCGGACAGAGGCAAAGGGTCTCGGTCGCCAGAGCACTTGTGAACAATCCATCCTTGATTCTTGCAGACGAGCCGACGGGAAATCTCGACACGAAAACGGGTGAAGAAATTATGGGGTTATTCAGGGAATTGAACGAGAAAGGCAACACAATAATAATCGTAACGCACGAGGAGGACATAGCAAAGCACGCTAACAGGATAGTCAAGATACGCGACGGCATGATAGAATCAGACAGCGGAATCAAACAATGACGAAAGGCAGATGAATTTTTTTCTCGAAATAAAGGAAAATATTGTAATTTCATACAAGGCGATTATAGCGCACAAGATGCGGTCGTTTCTCGCCACACTGGGGATTGTTATAGGTATAACGGCTGTAACGCTGATGCAGACGGCCATCGAAGGTATCAACAGGGCATTTGAAAGCAGCATAGCGTCAGTCGGCGCCGACGTTCTGTACGTGCAGAAATTCGAGTGGTTCGGGACTCAGGATTTCGAATTTTACAGAAACAGGAAAGACCTTACGATGCAGCAGTATGAGTACCTAAAGAAGAACTCGCAAACGGCAGAAACTATGTGTCCTTCGGTAGGATCCGCGAAGACGGTTAAATACGGGAGTCTGGACCTTGAGGGTGTTTTTATTATTGGAACGACAGATGAGTACCAAAAGACTTTAGGCGTGAACATGGAGGACGGTCGATTTTTTACTGCGAAGGAATCCGAAGGCGGAAGTCCTGTTTGCCTGATTGGAACGGATGTGAAGAACGCTTTTTTTGAGAATGTAAATCCTATAGGAAAGGACATAAAGATAGGGTCTTATTCTTTCAGGATAATCGGAGTAATGGAGAAACAGGGAAGCATGCTCGGATTATTCAGTCTCGACAACAGGGTAATCATACCGATACACAGGTTCTTCAAATTATATGGTACGAGAAGATCGCTATCAATAAACGTAAAGGCCGGCGACGTAAAAAATCTGGAGGAGACGAAGGAAGAAATCACTTCGATCATGCGGAAGACGCGAAAAGTACCTCCGGGCAAGCAAAACGATTTTGGCATAAACCAGCAGTCTGCCTTCAGAGAGACATATGACCAGTTAACCTCCCTTATAAAAATAATCGGCTTGCTGATAACGTCATTATCACTGATAGTAGGTTCCGTCGGCATTGCGAACATAATGTTCGTTTCAGTGAAGGAGCGGACGAAGGAAATCGGCATAAGGAAAGCGATAGGAGCGAAGCGGCGAACAATTCTGATGCAGTTTCTCGTCGAGTCGGTTGTAATATGTCTGCTCGGAGGAACCGTAGGTTTAGGAATAGCGTTTCCGATAAGCCTGATTATCGACGCATTTGTTCTTCCCACGGCAATGCCTTTATGGGTAGTGGTTCTGGGAATATTTATTTCGCTAATGTTCGGCGTTCTTTCCGGATTTTTTCCCGCTTACAACGCGGCTAAAATGGATCCTGTAGATTCATTAAGATATGAATAATTAAATTACATTAAGTTGGTAATTGGTGAAACAATAAAATTATCTGTAAATACGATACGCGAGAACAAGCTCCGCGCGATACTGACGCTCGCGGGCATCACTATCGGAGTATTTTCGATTATCGCGATAATGACGCTTCTCGACGCGCTTCAGGCGGGTATAGAAGGCGGCTTGAGCCAGTTGGGCAGCAACTCATTTCAGGTTCAGAAGTTTCCTGCAATGAATTTCGGTGACCCTCACAGCCAGGCGAAATACAGGAACCGGCAGGATATAACATACGAACAGGGTCTTCGGTTGATAGAGAAGGCGACACTTCCGAAATACATTTCACTCGAATACTGGAAAGGCGGAAAGACATTCAAGTACGGTCAGGAGGCGACAAATCCTAACATGCAGTTATGCGGCGGGCAGCCGGGTTTTCTTCCGTGCAACACATACACGATTAAATCCGGCAGGATGTTCACGGATAACGAGATAAGTTCAAGCGCGAATGTGACCGTCATAGGAATGGAGGTAGTGAACAAATTATTTCCAAAACTGGACCCGATCGGTAAAAAAATCATACTTGACAAAAACGAGTTCACGGTTATAGGAATACTTGAAGGGAAAGGGGAAAGTTTCGGCCAAAGCCAGGACGGTTTCGCGATAATACCGATTACGAGGATGATAGAGATATACGGAAGCACGAGGTATTCGCTGAACATAGCGATTCAGGCGCCGTCAAAAGCAGCATACGACGATACAGTCGAGCAGGTAATAAGCATAATGAGAATCGTGCGGCACGACAAGCCCGGTGAGGATAACAGTTTTGAAATTTTTTCTAACGAATCATTAATAAACTCCGTAAACAGTTTCACGAAGTATTTCAAATACGGCGCGGGATTTATTTCTTTCATCGCTCTACTCGCGGCAGGAATCGGCATTATGAATATAATGCTTGTATCGGTTACGGAGAGAACGCGTGAGATAGGAATACGAAAAGCCATAGGGGCAAAGAGCAGCAACATACTGACGCAGTTCCTCGTTGAAGCAATAATACTCTGCCAGATTGGCGGAATAGCGGGAATACTGCTCGGCGTTACGGCGGGAAATCTGCTCGGGCTTTATCTGAAATCGAAAGTCGTTGTTCCCATAGACTGGGTTATTATCGGCATCGTGATTTGCTCTATAGTAGGCGTAGTGTTCGGAGTATATCCGGCGTACAAAGCGGCGAAACTCAATCCTATCGACGCTTTGAGATACGAGTAAGGTAAGCGTCGTTCACAAACCTTATCAAACGATTTAGTTCGGACTCCTGAATAACTATCGTGTTCAGGTTTTTTACCGCTTTTGGAATCTTGCTCATTGTTTCATACATTCCTCTTTCGAAGCCCGAATAGCAATAACTTCCGAGAACCTGCATCAGCCTCAGCAATGCAAAGTATTCAAAACCGTCGACGAACTTTTCATCGTTATCGTGAAGTTTTTTATTCGATTTCAAATAATAATAATGAACGAGTTCTTTCCTTTCGGAAGGCGTGACGTCGATGCTTCCCGAATAGAGAAAAGATGCAAGGTCATACTGAGGCGGACCGATCCTGCCCGACTGATAATCAAGATAATACAGGCTTTGTCTGTTCTTCACTATATTCCGCGGCTGAAAATCCCTGTACATGAAGAAATTATTCCTGTCGAGTATTTTTGGAGATATTATTTCGGATATTTTTCTTTCCGAAATATCAAATTCAGCGTTCAGGAATTTTGAAACAAAATATTTATAAAACCGCTTTATATCGAAAAGTATCTGGCTTTTGTCAAAATATTTCGTCTCATAACAATACCGCAGGTTTATTAAATCCCTGCCGTAAAACTGGAAGTCAATAAGGTCTCTCAACGCCATACGATAAAGTTTCATAAGGTATTCTCTTCTGGGCGCCGTTCTTATATAGTCATACAGAGTATTTCTGCCCGCATTAGAAATGAAATAAAGCTCGTATCCTTTTTCGACGTGCAGGATTTCGGGAATCTTCAGGTTGACCCGTGAAAAGGCTTTCGTGAATTCAAGAAAAGCCCTGTTCTCTTTAAGATTCCTGTTGTATATGCCGATTACCTGTTTTCCGGGTGAACTGATTCTAAGTATAAGCTTCTCCGAAACGCCGCGCTTAAGTTCCTCGACGCGTGACGGAATTTCTTTAAATCTTTTTTCGTAAGTATCTACTATTTGCTGTCTGATTTTTTCCAATTCAGTTTAATAAATTATTAAGGGCGTCGAAAAGTTTTTCGTATCGGAATTTATATCCCGTTTTAAGAATCTTTTCAGGATGCATCCGCTGGCCTGCAAGCAGGTATTTACCGAATTCTCCTGTAATAATTCCGAGAGCGAACTTCGGTACGGCGAAGAATGCAGGACGCCGCATTATTTTTCCTGTGAGTTTGCTGAAATCCCTGTTCGTGGAGGGATTTGGCGATGATGTATTTACGGGACCCGTTATTGAAGCGTTATTGAGAGCAAATGAAATTATTCCTGTTACATCATCGATGTGAATCCACGGCATCCACTGCCGTCCGTTTCCGAGTTTGCCGCCGGCAAACAACCTGAATGGAAAAATAAGTTCTTTTAAAGCGCCCTCGTATTTGTCCAGCACGATACCGATTCTAATGCAAACGGTACGGACATTCAAATCGCGCGCGCGGAATGCGGCTTTTTCCCAGTCCGAACACAAATCAGCCAGAAAGTCACTTCCTGCTCCTGATTCTTCGTTCAGAATCTCATCCGCGCGGTCTCCGTAGTAGCCCGAAGCGGAAGTGCTTATGAAAACAGAAGGCTTAGAAGAACATTTTTCAATTGCACTGACAATCATTTCCGTAGTTCCGATTCTGCTGTTATAAATTTCCTTTTTATATTCGCTGTTCCATCTTTTTCCCGCTATGGAAGCGCCGGAAAAATTAATAACGGCAGCAGAACCGTTAATGGCACTCGTGTAAGATTCGAGGGTCCCGTCGATTACAGCCTTTTTAATCCCGGAAGGGAACGTGTTTTTGCCCGCAGCGTTTCTGGACGCGATGACAAAATCGTATTTTGATTTAAGTCCGCTAATAAGTCTCCTTCCTAAAAATCCCGACCCGCCGAAAACCGTAATGCTATCCATAAAGTAAAAAATTATAATCCTTTTTGTTTACATTTATAATTTAATATATATTATATATTATTTTAATTCATTATATAAAGTAAAATACGGATATCAGTTATCTTGAAGCGTCATATTACTACTGTGAGAACATAGCGAAGAGCAATTACGAGAATTTTCCCGTGGCATCGTTTTTAATTCCGGCGCCGAAGCGCAAGTACATGTATAGTGTTTACGCGTTCGCCAGAACTGCGGACAACATCGCGGATTCAAAGTACCTAAAACCGCAGGATAAGATTGAGAAACTGGATGAGATGGGTGAAATGGTGTCGGAATTTGATGAAGCCAGAGTAAAGAATGACATGCATTTCAGGAATATATTCACGGCGCTGACGGATACTATAAGCGCATTATCGTTGAGCAAACAGGATTTTTTTGATTTACTAAAAGCATTCAGGCAGGACGCCGTTAAGAGCAGTTATGAGAGGTTTGAAGATATTCTCGAATATTCGAGGTATTCGGCGAATCCTGTAGGGAGGCTTATCCTGCAGATTTTCGGGTACGAAAGAGAGAGATACGGTGAATTGTACAGAATGTCCGACGATATATGCACCGCTTTGCAGCTCGCGAATTTCTGGCAGGACGTCTCGAGAGATATGAGAATGAACAGGGTCTATATACCAGAGGATTTGATGAAAAAATACAATTACACGAAGGATCAATTATTCGAGAGCGTTGAGAACGATAATTTCAAGAGACTGATGTCGCATCTTGCAGATGAGACGGAAGCATTGTTCAAATCGGGCAAGGCGCTTCCTTCGCATCTCAAAGGAAGATTAAAATACGAACTAAGAGCAATAATAAACGGCGGGATGTCAGTACTTAAAATGATACGGAAGGAAAAATACAAGGTTCTGTCAAGAAGGGTTAAGATTAAACCGGCGCGAAAATTACTCATACTTATTAAATCGCTTTTTTATGTCTGAAGAAAAAGAGAACATACGGACGCTTGACGTGATGAGGAAAAGCAAGACCAACTTCTTTTATTCATCTCTTTTTCTTCCGAAGCACAAGCAGGAAGGGCTTCGAACGATTTACGCTTTCTGCAGGATGACTGACGATATAGTGGATGATGAAGGAAGAGACGCGGATACAAAAAGGCTTGAACTGAAGAACTGGGAAAATAAACTACGCTCGGCTCTTGCAGGGGAAGGCGGCGACGACTTTTTCCGGGATTTAAAAGAACAGATTGACAGGTTCAGCATACCGGTTCAGCCATTTTACGAACTTATAAAGGGGATGGAGACGGACCTTGAAAAGAAAGAATACGAAAATTTCGAAGAACTTTACAAATATTGTTACTACGCTGCTTCTACAGTCGGAATGATGAGCATATCGATTTTCGGTTACAGTCACGACAGCGCGAAAAAATACGCGGAGAATTTAGGAGTTGCATTGCAACTGACGAATATTATCAGGGATGTTGACAGAGATTTCGAGTCGGGCAGGTTATACATTCCGCTGGAGGATATGAAACGTTTCGGGTATACGAAAGATGATTTAAGGAGTAAAACATATAATGATAATTTCAAGAAAATGATGGAGTATCAGTACGAGAGAGCGAAGAAATATTATAAGCATGCCGACGAGTGTCTTCACAAGGATGACAGGCGGAACATGATACCGGCAACAATAATGCAGAAAATTTATCTTGCGATGCTCGAGAAGATACGGAATGAAGGTTTCAACGTATTCGGATGGAAGATCGGCATCGCAAAACGGAAAAAAATACTGATAGNNCATTAAACGTATATCTTAAAAACAAATTATTCGGCTGATATGGGCGGTAATAGCGTTACGGTAATAGGAGGAGGAATAGCAGGAATGTCGACAGCCGTATTCCTGTTCAGAGAAGGATTTGACGTCACGGTTCTCGAAGCGACTCACAAAATCGGAGGACGCGCGTACAGTTTTCATGACGAGGAGACGGGAATAACGTTCGACAACGGACAGCATATATTAGCGGGATGGTACGACAACACATTCGAGTTTTTATCGGCGATAGGCAAGAAGCCGAGATTAAGGTCGAATCCGAATCTTGAAGTTTACTTCAGGGAGCCGGGTGGAGGGCATTACGAGTTCAAAGCAAGGGGAGACAATCCGTTCATCGCCGTGGCAAAAGGGTTTCTTGATTATCATCCTTTAACACTGAAAGACAAATATCATCTGCTTTCTCTAAGAGAATTAATCGAACTTGATATCGCGGAAAGGCTGCTGAAGGGAAGGAATCTGGACTGGCTTCTCGAGCACCTGAAGCAGACGGACAACCTGAAAAAATATTTCTGGGAACCCTTTGTTTACGCGGTTTTCAACACATCGCCAAAATACGTGGACGCGTCGATTTTTCTTAACGTGCTGGTAAAGGCGTTCGAGAAATACGGGAATCTGTCACTAATAATTCCCGATGAAACGCTTGAAAGCCTGTTCATCGAACCTTTTCTGCAGTACGCTGAAAAAAGACTTACGATAAGAACGAGTATAAAAGCAGGGAGGTTTGTTATAAATGAAAAGACAATAACGGAACTTGAACTTGAAAACGGAGAAAAGATTGTATCGGATATTTATGTCAGCGCCGTTCCGTTTCATAATTTCCCCGATTTGTTTTCTGAAAAAGATTATGAAGGGAATTTCAATGCCCCGCAGCAGTTTGAGCCCGCATCGATAGTATCGGTTTTCGTCGTGCCAGAGAAGATGCCTGAAGGTTTTAGCGATAGATTTTATCACGGAATGATAGGACTTCTTGATACAAAGTCGCACTGGCTGTTTTTCAAGAAAGATTACATCTGCGCGGTAATCAGCGCGCCCGAGTATACGGTCGAAGGATACGACAATTTCGGAAACGAAGATATCTGTGATATTGTTGTATCAGAAATAAGAGAATCATTTCCTGAGTTCAGAGACGTTAAATTCAAGCGTGTGAAATATTTCAGGGAAAAGAGGGCAACTTTTCTGCCGACCGTTGACAGCGGTCTCAACAGGCCTGATACCGAATGCAGGATTGATAATCTGTTCATCGCGGGAGACTGGACAAATACGGGACTTCCGGCAACTATTGAAAGCGCCGTTACAAGCGGAAAAAAATGCGCCGAACACATAAAAAGAAAATTTGAATCATACGAATAAAATATCGTCGCTCGGAATATGTATAGGCGCATCGACAGTTTCTTTTGTAACGACGGAGAAAAGAGACGGAATACCCGTAGTGATTTCTTCCGAATCCATTCAGCACGAAGGCAATCCCAAAAAACTGCTTTCCGAATATTTCAAGAATTACGGAAGCATAGATATATCCGTAGTTGCTACAGGCAGGAAATTCAGAAATATTCTTAACGTAAAAAGCATTTCTGAGCCTGAAGCGCTGGAAAAAGCGCTGGGATTTCTGGGATATAAAGGCTCAAAGTACGCGGTCGCGAGCATGGGCGCGGAAAGTTTTATGGTTTACTGCATCAATGCATCAGGAAGCATAGAGAACGTGCTGACGGGAAATAAATGCGCGTCGGGAACCGGCGAATTTTTTCTTCAGCAGATCAGTAGGATGGACCTCAAAGTCGATGAAGCGGTAGAGTTATCCGGTACATCGGAGCCTTATTCTGTTTCAGGAAGATGCAGCGTCTTCTGCAAAAGTGACTGCACTCACGCGCTTAACAAGGGCATACCGAAATCAAAGGTTGTATCCGGTTTAAGCAAGATGCTCGCCGATAAGGCAATTGAATTGCTCTCCAAGCAGAGGAATTCGAATATCATTCTAATCGGCGGGGTTTCGAAGAACGATTCTGTCGTTAAATTCATTAAGAATAAATATCCGGATACGGTAATTCCCGAATACTCTTCACAAATAGAGGCGCTTGGAGCATCTCTTGAAGGGTTAAATTTCCGATATGAGATTAACGTTACCGAATTGTTCAGGGAACATAAACATCAGTTCGCGCATATGGAGCCTCTTTACAGCGAAAAGGGGAAGGTGAGTTTTAAAAGCATGAACAGGGAAGTAGCGGAAAATGGTGATGAATGCATAATCGGACTGGATGTCGGTTCAACGACAACGAAGGCTGTAATAATGCGGATAGCGGACAATTCAATAATCGGGTCGGTATATTTACGCACGAACGGAAACCCTGTCGAGGCATCAGTCAACTGTTACAAAAAACTTAAGGAGCAGATATTAGCAGACATAAAAATAACGGGGTTAGGCGTTACAGGTTCAGGCAGATTAATAGCATCTTTACATGCGCTTACAGAGGGAGATGTGAATGAAATAATCGCTCACGCAGTCGCGGCGGCATATTTTGACAGGGATGTAGATACGATTTTCGAAATCGGCGGGCAGGACGCAAAATACACGCATCTTACGAATGGAGTGGCAAGCGATTACGCGATGAACGAGGCGTGCTCGGCGGGAACGGGGTCGTTTTTGGAAGAGGCAGCGCGTGAGTCATTAAACATAAATTATACTGAAATAGGAGATATCGCATTAAGGTCGACGAATCCTATAAATTTTAACGATCAATGCGCGGCTTTTATATCGAGCGATATAAAGAACGCGGGGCACGAAGGCGCCAGGGTGGACGATATCGTGGCGGGTCTGGTTTATTCAATTTGTTTGAATTACGTCAACCGCGTGAAAGGCAACCGACCGGTCGGGAACAAAGTATTCATGCAGGGCGGTGTATGCTACAATAAGGCCGTGCCTTACGCGATGTCTCTCTTGACGGGAAAGGAAATCATCGTTCCGCCGGAGCCCGGATTAATGGGCGCGTTCGGCGTAGCGCTTGAGATAAAGAACAGGATAGAACTCGGATTATACGATAAGAAAAGGTTTGAACTCGATGAACTGATTAACCGTGAATTCAGTTATTCGAAGTCCTTCACGTGTCAGGGCGGAAAAGAAAAATGCGACCTGAAATGCTCCATATCGATGATAGAAATCGAGGGAAAAAAGTATCCATTCGGGGGTGCCTGCAACAAATACTATAATGAAAGGCACAACATATCGGCGGATGCAGAGAAGAATGATTATGTGAAGATCAGACAGAATTTAGTTTTTACCAAATACGTATCGGCAAGCAAGCGGGGAAATGCCAGAATAGGCATTTCACGAAGCCTGCTAACAAACAGTTTATATCCTTTATACAGCAATTTTTTCTCAGGACTGGGATTTGAGGTCGTGCTTTCGGATGAGATAGACAGAGAAGGTTCCGACAAGATTCGCAGTTCATACTGTTATCCTGTCGAGGTGTCTCACGGATTCTTCCAGAACCTACTCAAGAAAGACATCGATTATATATTTCTGCCTCATATAACTGAGATGGAGGGCAGGGAGGATTACAAATACAACAGGATGTGTGTATTTGTACAGGGTGAGACATATTTCCTACAGTCAACGTTCAGGGATGATATCGAGTCCGAGAACAACAATATAAAGATTGTATCGCCTGTTCTCGACTTTTCACGAGGCGCGGAAGACACAAGGAAGCAATTCATAAAAATCGGGAAACTGCTTGACCGAAGCGCGGACGATTCCATGAGAGCGTTTGAAAAGGCGAACGCGGAGTTTCTGGAGATGCAAAAGGAATTCAAGGCAATCGGAAGAAAATTCATAAAGGAACTCGAGAGCGACAGGGAGCAAACGGCATTCGTGTTATTCGGAAGGCCTTACAACGCGTTCGCGAGGGAAATCAATCTCAACATACCGCATAAAATTGCTTCGAGGGGATATAAAATAATTCCGTACGATTTTCTGGATTACGGGGACCAGTATTCGTACGATAACATGTACTGGTACAGCGGAAACGAGATTTTATCGGCGGCGAGATACGTGAAGGAGCATCCGCAGTTATACGGTATTTTCATCACAAATTTTTCCTGCGGACCCGACTCGTTTGTTATACCATATTTCAGAAAAATAATGGACTCGAAGCCTTCTCTGACGCTGGAACTGGACAGTCATTCCGCCGACGTAGGAGTTGAAACGAGAATCGAAGCGGCGATAGACATAATAAAAAACTACATCTCGTTAAGCGGAGGAAAGAGAGACGAAGAAAAAATACAGAAGGACATACTAAGGGTAATAAACCGGGGGGATAAACTTTTTGTCCGCGACCATTACGGAAAAGAGTATTCTATCAGGAACAATGATGTCGAAGTGCTTGTTCCGTCGATGGGGAAGTTCAGCACGGACGCTTTTTCCGCTGTATTCCGCTCGCTCGGAATAAACAGCAAGCCCATGCCCGTTCCGACATTCGAGACTTTAAAGCACGGGAGGGGAGTTGCTACCTGCAAGGAATGCCTTCCGTTTCTGATAACAACGGGGTCGCTGCTGGAATATCTCTCAAGCATGCGGTCAAGAAATACGAAGACATTATTCTTCATGCCTCACGGCTACGGTCCGTGCAGGCAGNGGCAGTATCACGTAAGGCTCAAGGACATACTTAATACTTCAGGTATAACCAACGCAGGGGTAATATCGATGGATGACGAATCATCATTCTCGGATTTCGGAAACGAATTTTTCATAAAACAGTGGCTTGGTCTTGTGATAGCGGATACAATTCACGACATTGAAAACGCGCTCGAGGTACTGGCAGTGGAAAAGGAGAGTGCCAAATTTTCATTGAACACGGAATGGAAGAAAATTCTTACTGAAATTGAAAGGGGGGATTTCAAGAGTGTATTTTCACAGATTGAATTATCCGCTCTTGAACTTAAGAAAATAAAACTTCAAATCCCGCTCGAAGAAGCGATGGTTATTTCGCTTACGGGAGAGATATACGTCAGGCGGGAGGAATATTCCCGGCTTGACCTGATAAAGATACTGAATGAAAACGGATTTATCGTCAGGACAGCGCCGATTACGGAGTACGTTTATTACACTAACTACCTTCAGAAGCGGAACATAGTCAAGGACTTAGGGATTAAAGATAAACTCGGACTTTTTCTTAAGGAAAGAATTCAGATTAGATTAGAGCGTAAAGTTAAAAAACTGTTGTCGAAGTCAGGGCTTTGCGAAGAAAGCATGATTGACGTGGACAAGACGATGGGATACGGGAGGGAATTGATTTCGGAGAAACTGATAGGCGAGAGCATACTAACCGTGGGACTTGCGCTGAGGGAGATACTCGACGACGCCTGCGGCATAATCACAATCGGACCGTTTAACTGCATACCGAGCAGGTTCGCAGAAGGCATACTGAACAAGGAGATGACGCTTGACGGGAAGTACAGGTTCGGAAGGCTTCACAGGAACGGATATCCACAGACGCTTACGAATCTGCCTTATCTTCACATAGAAACAGACGGAAACGTATTTCCGCAAATAACGCAATCTAAGATTGAAATATTCATGATGCAGTCGAAGAAACTGCACGAAGAGATTATGAAAGTCAGGAAATCCCGTTGAACTTTTTGCTGTTGTAATATTCTTTGGCTAAAGCGAAATCGGCGACCAGGCTTAAAAAGTTACTCAGGCAATCCTGAGACATACCGAGAAATTTGTCAGTGAATTCCTTTTCACCCTCCAGACCTTCGATGTAAACCGTTATTTTATTCTTCAGGCAAAGCAGTGTCGAAGAGAATTCCGATTTAAGGTTATCGTTTATCAGTTCCGAATTCCGCACGTCCGAAAGAACGGCGGCAAGTCCGTAAAGGTATTTAGAGTCAAAAAGTATATCCTGAAATTCACTTTTCCGATTATTTTTTTCCGAAATGTCTATAAAAAGGGAAAGCTCAAAAATATTTTTGAGTTTTCCTCCCGAAAAATCGCTTATTTCCAGCGCAAGATTATTTGTCTCATCCGAGAACATCATTCGTTCTTGCCGTGGCAGTTTTTATATTTCTTTCCGCTGCCGCAGGGGCAGGGTTCATTTCTTCCGACTTTCTTGCCGACCTTAACCGGTTGATGTTTCCCTGTTCTTGCAGCTTCGTTTTCGACGGGCTCAAGGTTTCCGGAATATCCCATTCCGTCGGAAGCGTCGTGCTGCGCCTGTAGGCGGGACGTATTGACGCTCTTTGGTCCCCGGATTTCCGCGGCTTCGTCAGGTGTCTGCGTGGTAAATTTAAAGATGAAGTTAATCGTATCGACCGCTATACCGTCAAGCATCGCTTCGAACAGTTTGAATCCGTCCATCTTGTACTCGATGAGCGGGTCCTTCTGTCCGTAAGCCCTGAAATTAATACCTTCCTTCAGATCATCCATTTCGCGCAGGTGCTCTTTCCATTTTTCATCGATAATGCTCAGCATCGCGAATCTCTCTATTTTGCCCATAAGGTCAGAGCCGTACCGTTCTTCTTTGCGTTTGTAGAAGGCACGCGCTTCATTGAGTATAAGTTCTTTCAGGCCAGTCTCGCCGAGGTCCTGATACTTCTGCGGAGTCAAACCGAGCCTGACGAGGAAGGTTCTCTGGACTTCTTCGTTGAGTCCTTCAAAATCGGAATCAGGTTTATACTTTTCAATAATTTTATCGATGTTCTTATCGACCATTTCGAAAAGTTCGTCTTTCAGTCTCTCGCCCATCAGCGCCTGTCTGCGTCTTTCGTAAATAACTTCTCTCTGCTGGTTCATCACGTTGTCATACTCTAGAAGTCTTTTACGTATGGCGAAGTTATTCTCTTCCACCTTTTTCTGCGCGCGCTCGACAGAGTTTGTTATCATCTTGTGTTCAATCGCCTGACCGTCTTCCACACCGAGACGCTGCATTACGCTTGCAATTCTTTCGCTTCCGAAGAGTCTCATAAGGTCGTCTTCAAGGGAAAGGAAGAATTTTGAAGAGCCCGGGTCGCCCTGGCGTCCTGCGCGTCCTCTCAACTGGCGGTCAATACGTCTCGACTCGTGTCTTTCGGTTCCCATTATGTGGAGACCGCCCGCATCAGGAACACCGGGACCGAGTTTGATGTCGGTACCGCGTCCTGCCATGTTAGTAGCAATAGTAATGGCTCCAGGAAGACCCGCGTTAGCGACAATCTGCGCTTCGCGCTGATGCTGTTTCGCGTTAAGGACTTCGTGAGGAATGCCGCGTCTTTTAAGGAGTCTCGAAATCGTTTCCGAGACTTCAACGCTCGTTGTACCGACAAGCACGGGGCGTTTCATTTTTCTCATCAAATCTATTTCGTCGATTACGGCGTTATACTTTTCACGTTTCGTTCTGTAAACAAAATCGTTCATGTCGTCTCTGACGCAGGGGACGTTCGTTGGAATAACCACCACGTCGAGTTTATAAATTTCGAAGAATTCCGTCGCTTCAGTTTCGGCTGTACCAGTCATACCCGCGAGTTTCTTGTACAGTCTGAAATAATTCTGCAGAGTAATTGTAGCAAGCGTTTGAGTGTCCTTCTCGACCTTCACGCCTTCTTTAGCCTCTATGGCCTGATGGAGACCTTCGGAATAGCGTCTGCCGGCAAGAATACGTCCTGTAAACTCATCGACTATCATAATCTTATCGTCCTGCACGACGTACTCGACGTCTTTCTCGTACAGTCCGTAAGCCTTGAGCAATTGCTCAACGATATGGAGCCTGTCGCTTCTCTCGGCGTAAATTTTATATAATTCCTCGCGTCTAATTTCTTTTTCGTCGAGGTTCAGAGAAGCGTCGTTTTCGAGATGAGCAACTTCGCTTCCGAGGTCGGGAAGAGTAAAGAAGTCTCTTTCCTGAGTCGAAGGCGCAAGGTATTCACGTCCTTTTTCAGTAAGGTCAGTTATATGTGATTTCTCATCAATCACGAAATAAAGTTCATCGTCAACGACGTGCATTTCCCTTGCTTTATCCCTGTTATAGAAAGTTTCCGTATCCTGCATAAGTTTTTTATTACGCGGGTCGGCGAGAAGTTTCTGAATCCTTTTATGTTTAGGCAGCCCGTGATAAGCGCGCAGAAGCAGGAGTCCCGCTTTCTCGAGCATATCGTTCGGGGGATTTTCGTTTTCGAGAATTCGTTCAGCCTCGGCAGTAATTGAGTTAATCAGCGATTTCTGGGCGTCAACGAGGCGTTTGATTCTCGTGTTCATTTCATTGAACTTGTGAGTCGGCGCTTCGACAGGACCCGATATAATAAGAGGCGTTCTCGCTTCGTCAATTAAAACGGAGTCAACTTCGTCAACTATCGCGTAAAAATGTTCACGCTGAACGAGGTGCTCCCTGTCAACAACCATATTATCTCTAAGATAATCGAAACCGAATTCGTTATTTGTTCCATAAGTAATGTCGCTGTTATACATCTTCCGTCTGACCTCGGAGTCCATATCATTTAGAATGACGCCGACTGTCATACCGTGGAATTTGAAAATCTCGCCCATCCATTCGCTGTCGCGTTTCGCTAGGTAATCGTTAACCGTAACGAGGTGGACTCCTTTTTCGGCGAGCGCGTTTAAGAACAGAGGCAGAGTAGCAACGAGGGTTTTACCTTCTCCCGTCGCCATTTCCGAAATCTTGCCCTGATGAAGAACGATACCGCCAATCAACTGAACGTCGAAAGGAACCATGTTCCATTTAATCTTGGTACCCGCGGCTTCCCATTCCTTGCCGAGGAGTCTTCGGCAGGTATCCTTTACAACCGCGAAGGCTTCGGGAAGCAGTTCGTCAAGTGTGAGCTTAATGGTCTCGTAATAATCCTTAGTCGTTAAATCGAGTTCTTCGTATATCGAATATCTTTCCTCGTGGGGGAGGTCTTCTTTCAGTTTTTCCCGTAACCCGGTAATCTTCTCTTCGAGTTCTTTTACTTCATCCTTAATTCTCGATTTCAATTCCGCGGTTTTTGCGCGAAGTTCATCGTCTGTCAATTTCTGATATTCTTCGTAGTACGTGTTAATTTCATCCACAATAGGCCGGAGTGATTTAACATCCTTTTCGTGTTTGCTCGGGAATAATTTTGATATTACCTTTAACATAAGTCGTATAATTTTCTATAAACACTAAATTTAACATATTCCTAAAACAAATAATATTACTAAAAGAATCACAATTCCTTTTAAAATCGCAAATTCGTAAAGAGATACGGCGGAAAAGCAATTTTGGATTAACGGATTTGACGCAAGGCGCGAAATCAAAGGAAGGGCGTGTATCTAGAAAATAATCGGCAGAGAGGGCAGAGAAGAAAAATATGAATGAAAACGCGATTTTAATAATTGAACTTTATTATCATAACGTTTATTTTGATAATAGAACAAAACACAATACAAGAAAGGACTACTTATGGCAATAATGATAACTTCCGAGTGCATAAATTGCGGAGCGTGCGAGCCCGAATGCCCGAACACCGCAATATACGAAGGCGGATCATCCTGGAAACTCGGAGACAAGGAATACAATGAAGGAGAGGCGACTCCAGCAGGCGCGACGGGATTTTTCTCTAACGATTTTTTCTACATAGTGCCCGATAAATGCACGGAGTGCAAGGGATTCCACGACGAGCCGCAATGCGCGGCGGTTTGCCCGGTAGATTGCTGCGTACCTGATCCGAATCACATTGAAGACGAGGAAACTCTGCTTAAAAAGAAAGATTATCTGGACGGGTTAGGAAGGTAAGTTCTCAATTTTATTTTCGCTATGAGTATGGACCGGGGCTGATACCGTGTTTCCGGTTTCTTCGATAGTGTTATCCGCGGATGTAATTTCCGATATGTCGGAACTTGCATCCGTTTTTTCATTGAACTTCGCCGAACTGAATATTTTCTTGTATCCGAAAAGAATCATTACGAATCCAATGGTTACCGATATATCGGCGACGTTGAAAATCGGAAAAGTATAAAAATGTTTTCCGAATATTGAGAAGTCCGGCATGTTGAAATGAAAGAAATCAACAACTCTGCCGTAGAACAGGGGAGCGTAGCCGTAAATAACGCCGTAGAACAGCCTGTCGATGAGATTGCCAACGGCGCCTCCGAGTATGAAGGCAAGAGACATCCTTAGATACAGAGTCTCGTTTTTATTCTTTATCAAGAAATAAATAATCAGGACAGTAGCTATAAGCGTGAAAATCGAAAGGAGAAGTTTGCCTCCGAGTTGGATGCCGAAAGCCATTCCCGGGTTTTCAATAAAAGTAATCAAGAAGAAATTGTCAATTACATTTATGCTTGAATTATACGGCATGCCGTGAATTGTCAATCCGAGGAACGGAATGTCAATTCCCTTGATGTAGATTTTTGAAATCTGATCAATAATTACGACCGCCAGTGTGATATAAAAAACTCTCAAATTATCCTCTCAGGTTTTTGCATTCGATACAATGCTGGGTAATGGGGACTATTTCGAGTCTTTCCTTGGGAATCAGCGGGCATGTGCTGCAAAGATTCTTAGGTTCATCTATGCAATCGATGCAAACACCGTATGTTCCCTGGTCGATTCTCGTTAGAGCCTCCTCGATGTAACCGAGATATTTCTCATCGCGCTGAACGAACATATAGTTCTTTTCCCTTTCCATTTCATCGGTGCCCTGTTCGGCCATGTGAGATGCGTATGAAAGGTCGTCGCCGACATAATCGCCTGATTCGCTGTCAACGAGCGACATCATGTTTGCTCTCGCGCTGTCGATAATTTTCTGTTTTTCGTCAGTGAGTATGTACTTGAAATGCTGGAGTTCTTTCGTCGTGTATCTGATTTTGCTGTTCTTCTTGTACTTCTTCACTTTTTTCGCCGGCTGCTTAATTTCTTTTTTTCTGACGACGGTGACGGATTTCGGAGCGACCGGTTTTTTAACGGTTTTCGTTTTAGCGGCCGTTTTCACGGGAGCCTTCTTCACCGGTTTCTTTGCAACCTTTACCTTCGCGGGTTTCACGGACTTCTTAACAGCCTTTACTGTTTTCTTTGGTTTAGCCTTGCCCGTTTTAATTTTTGTTTTTGACTTTGCCATTTATATCTCCTTTTAATTAAACTTTTTCAATAAAGAATTCACACTTCATATCGTTTATGTCAGTTGCAAAGAATTCCTTATCCGCTGAATTTGAATCAACAATTTCAGTACATCCTATTTCATTGCAGATAATATTGAAATTGTTTTTCACAATATCAAGTATCTTTTCCGTTGTTCTTAAAGTTATTTTTATTTTGTCTGAAACGTCGAAATCGTTATTTTTCCTGTAATTCTGAATTCTGTTTATGAATTCTCTTACGATTCCTTCTTCAATAAGTTTCTCGTTTAGGGTCGTGTCGAGAGCGATAGTGATATTCCCGGACGATTCGACGATCCAGCCTTCGATGTTCTCAGTCAGAATTTCGATATCAGCCGAGGTTAGAGTGAATCCCTCTTTCACGACCGAGCCTTCTGATTCAATCATTTTTATTTCGTCCTTGCCGAGATTAAGAATCAACTGCTGCACCTTCTTTACGTCTTTCCCGAATTTCGGACCAATCGACTTGAAGTTTGGTTTCGCCTTCTTGACAATAATGTTAGAATCGCCTTCGATTATATTAAGTTCCTTAACGTTAATCTCTTCGAGTATTATGTCCTTCACTTTCAGAAGAGCATCCTTATAATGACTGTTCAAGACAGGAACGAGTATCTGTTTAAGCGGCTGCCGGACTTTCAGATTATTCTTGACCCTTACTGCGCGCACGAGATACACAATTTGTTGTGCAAGGTGCATTTGCTCTTCGAGGCCGATGTCTATCGCGGATTCGTCGAAATCAGTGAATTCAGAAAGATGCACGGATTGACTGCCCGAGGTCAGGTTCAAATAAATTTTTTCCGTAAGGAAAGGTGAAACCGGCGCTACCATTTTAACGATTTCAAGCAGGCATTCATAGAGCGTCTGATAGGCGGATTGCATATCGATATCGCTGTCAGGGTTTCTGAATCTTTTTCTGTTCCGCCTTACATACCAGTTAGAAAGTTCATCGATAGTGAAATCGTGAACGAACCGCGATGCTTTAGTAATTTCGTATCCGTTCAGGCTTTCGAAATATTTCTTTTTAAGAGTGTTCAGTTTTGAAATAATCCATCTGTCGATTTCCGCTCTCTTCTTCAGAGGAACCGTGTTTCCGCTGTCATAAGTAAAGTTCTTCATGTTAGAATAAATCACAAAGAACTTGTAAGTATTAATCAGAGTGTCAAAGAATTTATTCTTTACATCTATGAGCTCATCCTCGTCGAAATTCTTAGATTTGCCTATGGGCGAATTCGCGACAAGATACCACCTAAGCACGTCGGCTCCGTACTTGTCCATCATATCAAAAGGATTGACGACGTTGCCGAGCGATTTGCTCATTTTCTTCCCATGTTTGTCGAGTATAAGCCCGTTCACGATAAGGTTGTTATAAGCCGGTTTATCGAACAAGAACGTACCGATGGCGTGCAGAGAATAGAACCAGCCTCTCGTCTGGTCGACGCCTTCGGCGATGAAATCCGCGGGGTAATTACGTTCGAACCATTCCTTGTTCTCGAACGGGTAGTGATACTGAGCGAACGGCATCGAGCCGCTGTCGAACCAGCAGTCGATTACTTCGCTGACTCTTTTCATTTCTTTTCCGTCCGAAGAAATTATCTTAATGTAATCGATGTACGGTTTATGAAGGTCGAAAGGAATATCTTTATATACTTTATCGAAATTAACCGCTTTCGATTTCATTTCATCGATGCTGCCGATGCATTCGTAATGGACCTTTCCTTCATCATCGGTGTAATACCAGACAGGAAGGGGAGTGCCCCAGAACCTGTTTCTGGACAAAGCCCAGTCCTTATTTTCCTCGAGCCAGTTTCCAAATCGTCCGCTTCCGAATTCCTCGGGATTCCAGTTAATACGCTTGTTCATTTCAATCATCTTGTCCTTGTAGGTCGTAGTTCTAATGAACCAGGAATCCGTAGCGTAATACATCAGCGGCACTTTATGTCTCCAGCAGTGGGGATATGAGTGCGTGAACATTTCTTTCCTGTACAGTCTTCCCGAAGCCTTCAACTCAAGAATAATGTCGGGGTCCGCTTCCTTGAAATTCCTTCCGGCGTACGGTCCAGCTTCCTGTTTAAAGAGTCCGTTACGTCCGACAGCCTGCAGTAGAGGCAGGTCGTATTTCAGGCCTATGTTATAGTCGTCTTCGCCGAACGCGGGCGCGATGTGAACGATTCCCGTTCCGTCATCGAGAGTCACGAAATTTCCCGTCGTTACGTAATATGCTTTCTTTTCGAGTTTGAAATAATTAAACAGGGGTTCGTATTCAGTATTTTCAAGTTCGGAACCTTTAAATCTTTCCGTGATTTCGTATTCATCCTTGATAACTTCGAGCCTTGATTCGGCTAGAATCGAGCCGCCGTTTTCAGTCTTGATGAGAACATAATCAGCCGCCGGGTTTACGCATAGCGCGACGTTTGACGGAAGTGTCCAGGGAGTCGTCGTCCAGACGAGTACGTCATTCCCTTTATATTTACCGCTTGATATCTTAAACTTAATATAAATCGAGGGGTCCTTTAAATCTATGTACCCCTGAGCAACTTCGTGAGAAGAAAGTGGCGATTCGCAAATAGGGCAGAAAGGCTGAATCTTGAAACCTTTAACCATAAGTCCTGCATCGAAGAACCTTTTCAGCGCCCACCAAACAGATTCGATGTATTCGTTATGAAAAGTAACGTAAGCGTCGTCGAGGTTAATCCAGTACGCCATTTTTCTTGTAAGATCTTCCCACTGCGAAAGATACTTGAAGATAGACTTCTTGCATTCTTCGTTGAATTTAGTCGCGCCGAATTCGTAAATATCGTCTCTGGATTTCAGTCCAAGTTGCTTTTCCACTTCGACTTCTACAGGAAGACCGTGCGTATCCCAGCCTGCTTTTCTGGTTACTCTGTATCCCCACATTGTCTTATACCTGCAAATGATGTCTTTTACCGTTCTTGCGATAACGTGATGAATGCCCGGAAGACCGTTAGCCGTCGGGGGCCCTTCGTAAAAAGTATAATGTTTTTCGGGATTCCTCGAATTTATACTTTTTTCAAAGGTTTTATCCTTAGCCCAGAATTCAAGTAATTCGTTCTCTAAAGCCGGTAAACTAATATTGTCCTGTAAATTTTCGTACATTTTTCAAAAATTAATAAACTTTAAAATTAGATAAAAAAATGCAGAATAACAATATATAAAAATGAATCAAGACGGCGGGAAATTGATTTAAAGATATGATATTACAATAGATTATATATCTGCACGCATTAAAACAGGTATGGAGTCGTTATTTCAGACAATATTATCTGTCGTCGGAGTCCCGGTGTTTCTTCTTCATTTCTTTTTTCATGAATTTCGACAGGTCATTGGAGAACGACATCATCTGCGCGATTTGTTTCGTAGTCAGGATTGATTTCAAATCATCAAGGAATTCTTTTCTCTTTTGATAGATCTTGTTGTCGCAGTCAACGAAGGCGTCGAGTTTAGATGAAATATCAGGGCTTTCGGGATTTTCGGTAATATCTTTTAGGTAGTCAGCCTGCATTTTTCTGAGTTCTTTTATTTCCTTCCTGTGTTTAACCTGAAGTGTAATTACTTTATCCGCTGTAGTTTCATCGATGCCGATTTTTTCGACTAATTTTTCCCTGATAACTTTTTTCAGTTTCCTTCCTGAAGAGTCTCTCTGAGCATAAAGGCTCGACGAGCACACGGCGAGGATAATAAATACGGCAGCAAATATTTTAAGATTGTTCATTATGTTAGAATTTTGTTTTTGACAAATTTGCGATTAATTCGTTCTGTTCCGCAGGCGACAAATTACCGAATTCGTTTTCGTCGAAATAATAGTCCGCGTCAACCGGCTGCTCAACTTCACCGTCGATAAATTCGGAAAGCCCCTCAAGAATATTATCAGGCTCATTCTCTGAAACTTTCTTTGTTCGGACAGATGTCGAGCCTGTCGTGGTGTTATTGTTTTCGGTATTTGATACAACATTTTCAACCGTCGATTCCGTAACAGGCACTTTAAGAGTATCGTTCGTTAATGACGTCGTGCCTGTAACATTTTGCGAGTCCGAAAGGGAAACTTCAAATTGCTTTTTCCCGGGCATCGATACGATTATTATAACAAGTATTACTGTCAGCGCCGGAACTACATAGCGCCATAAGTGCAAAATACCGTGTATAGAGAGTTTAGAGGAAGCGCTGTTTTCGAGCCGTGTATTAATTCGCGGAACGAGTCCTGTGAAATAATGTTCAGGCGGAGATTCAAGAGAAGAACCGGCGACGAACTGAAAAGTATTTTTCATCGCAATATATTCATTCCTGAACTCTTCGTCAGTTTCTATCAGACTTTCAATTTCCGATTTAAGCGAGGAATCGGTAATTTTCCCGTTGATGTAATCGGGGAGGGAAAACAACAACTCCTCTCCTGTATTCGATTTATTCTCACCCATTATAGTGTGTAATCAATTTCGCCTTTATTTTTCTTTTCTAACAGAAAAGACTGAATTTTTTTCAGCGCGTGAAAGTAATTTGCTTTCATTCCGCCGACAGACTTGCCGAGTATTTTCGATATTTCTTCATAACTAAGTTCGTCATAAAACCTGAGGCTGAAAACCGCCCTTTGCTGATCAGGAAGAGCGAGCATCGCATCTTTAAGAAGTTTTTCCCTTTCTTTCTCCGCCATAACGGCATCCTGACCCTGTGAACTATCCTTTATGTTATAACTTTCTTCGTCGATATTCTTAAGTTTTTCAAACTTGTTTCTGTTCTTCTTCAAATGATTCAGTGAATAGTTAACCGCTATTTTATACAGATACGTGAAAAGAGAAGACTCGCCCCTGAAATCGCTCATCGTTCTGTACAGTTTTATGAATACTTCCTGCGTAATATCATCGGCGTCATCGTGATCCAGCACCATTCTTCTAACGACCCAGTAAACTTTTTTCTGATATTTCAGGACAATAAAATTAAAAGAACTGCTGTTTCCTTTCAGGAAGTCAGATATTATTTCGCTGTCGCTGCTTTGTAAATTTATTCCCTGATTCAAGCATTAATATTTATTCGCCTAAAATTACGATTATTATCTTTAAAATCAACAATCTAAACCGTTCAGCAATAATTAGACAGTGCAGGGGGGCGGGAAGTTTAATGGAAACAATAATATACTGAATTTAATGGCTGATATTGTTAATTTAAAAAATGAAAGCATATAATATACTGTAAAACCAATAGTATAATGCGTTTTACAAAGAAGAACATAATTACATATATAACTATCGCGCTGGTTTTGACGGCATTAGCGATAGCGGTTATTACATCAATACAGACACAACGAGAAGCCGGATTGAAGACAGAAATAAAGGGGAGTGAAGATCCGATTTCGCCTGTCAGCGAGAATTTGAAGACTGACAATTCGGAAGTACTGGATAAAAAAAGCAAAGTAACGACATTTGAACTCGAAAAATTCTATTTGAAGTGGAGCAATATTTTCAACATAGTCTGCTTCAACACGATGCTTTTTCCAAAGGACTCCGTGAGAAAATTCAATGAATTCGAATACCTGCGGACGAATCTGTTCAACAAGAAAATGACATTTACATACGGCAACGTGAATCAACTTGTCGAGGCGTACGGCGACGTTATAAAGGAGCAATGCAATCATTATAAACTTGACTGGAGGCTCATACTGGCGATGATACGTCAGGAATCGTACTTCAATCCTGAGGCGGTTTCGAGAGCGGGGGCGTACGGTCTGATGCAGATAATGCCGGGAACGGGTCTTGGCTTGCAGAACGAACTGAAACTCGAAGATACCAAAACGCCTTACAACAATCTAACGGCGGGAATGTATTATTACGCAACGCTAGCGGCGTCGTTCGAATTTACGGGCGAGGACAAAATAAAATTCGCGCTCGCCGCGTATAACGCAGGGCTGGGCAGGGTTGTCGACGCAATGACAATCGCCAATTATTTCGGAAAAGATTACAACAAGTGGGATAACGTGAAGGAATATTATCCTTATCTCGCGTCTAATCAGGATTCCGTACACAGACTTGTCTGGCCGAAGACGGGACGTCCGCCGGGCGGAACGCTTAACAACTGGCAGGAGCCTTACAAGTACGTAGAGTACATAATGTTCTATTACGAAAATTACAAAAAAATATATCCGGGTAACCTGACGGAAGAAAAAAAGTCAAAGAAGAAGAAAAACAAGTGAAGCAGAAGAACATAAAGAAAAGATTCAGTGAACTTGAAGACATCAGCGAAGCGCGGAAATTTTTTCCGATGGCGGAATCGTGTGTCTATCTGGATTCGGCGCACTACGCGCCTTATTCTCTGGAGACTGAAAGAAGACTCAGAGAATATATAGAAAGGTTCACGCACACGAACGACAACCTGAGCGTGTTCAACAACTCGATAATGAAGAGAATAAGGGCGCTCGCTGCGAAAGTGATTAACGCGGATGAATCCGAGATAATAATCACGGGAAGCACGACGCACGGACTAAACATTTTCGCCAACGGGATACGGCTGTCAGAAGGGGATTGCGCCGCGTACGCGGATTCAGAATTTCCAGCGATAGTATATGCCTGGATGAATCAGGAAAAACTCCGCGGGATACGGAACATAAGAATACCGTCCGCGAACGGTGTTATCAAGGAAGAGGACGTAGAGAACGTTCTAAAAAATAACAGAGTGCGCGTTTTGACTGTAAGTTCCGTGGAATTCCTAGGATTCAGAAACGACCTTGCAGCATTAAGGGAATTATGCACGCGTTACGGAGCATATCTCGTAGTTGACGCAATTCAAAGCGCGGGGGTGGTTCCTATGGACGTAAAAGAAATCAATCCTGATTTTCTCGCGGCAGGCTCGCAGAAATGGATGATGTCTCCCGCCGGAATAGGCTTCTCATACATTCCCGTGAGAATGAAAAAAGTAATCGAGCCCACGTACGTATCCACGATGAGCGTGAAATACAACTTTGAGAATTTTCTTGATTACAAACTTGATTTCAACGAGGACGGTTCAGCTTACGAAAATTCGACGCCGAACACTCTCGGTATGATAGGGCTTGAGTCGAGTCTTGAACTTTTTTTAAAACTCGGAACGGATAATATTTTCAGACATATAAAGAAACTTCTCGATGTATTTGCCGATGGATTGAACAAGAGGTTTGTTGTTGAGTCCGACATGTCGGAGAAGCACCGCTCGAACATACTGATTTTCTCGTGCACTGATAAAACGAAGAACGCATACGTGCATAAAGAACTGGAGAAGCAAAATATTTTTATCGCGCTCAGGGAAGGCTTTCTGAGGGTATCACCGCACATATTCAACAACAAGAAAGATATTAAAGCGCTGCTGCGCGGTCTTGAGAAAATCACTCTTTAGCGATGCAGACTGAAAGCGCTCCGATTTTGACGTTGAGGTTTTCTTTGAGTGTTCGTATTACTTCCTTAATCGTTGAACCGGTTGTTACGACGTCATCGACGACGAGGATACCGTTCACGACGCTCTCCGGGCTGAAATCACTTTTTATGTCGAATGCATCCTTAACGTTTTCGACGCGTTCATTGTAAGACAATCCTGTTTGCGACTGGGTGTAACGTCTTCTGAAGACGATATCATTTCTTAATTCGAGACCTGTTGATTTTTTCAAGCCTTCGCCGATGAACGCGCTTTGATTATATCCTCGTTCACGTTCTTTTGTTCTGAACAGGGGAACGGGGACGATGCAGCCAAAACGCGACAATTCAGCGGAGTATTTTTCTTTAATTGTTTCTCCGAGCAATTCGCCAAGAAACGTTCCGATAGAGGAGAAGCCTTTATATTTAAGGAAATGGATGAGCGTTTGAACTTCGTTCTCGTGCCTGAATACGAATTTAGAAAAGAAAAAATCAGAATTGATTTTTGCTTTAAGAAGAACGAGGTCATCGGCATCCGCTTTTTCGATACCGTGAAGAACCTCGTCTTTAATAAATGAATTCGAATTATCTTCGGGAAGACGTTCGTCGGTAATCAGGCATATTTTCGGAAAGACAAAATCAACCAGGTCATTTTTCAATAATGTCAGCAATGACAATATTGAATTCGGTTTACTCAATTAATTTTCTGAATTTAATACGTTTTGGTCCCGTATCTCCGAGTCTCTTCTTTTTATTTTCTTCATATTCGGAATATCCTCCTTCAAAAAAGTAAACATCCGAATTGCCTTCAAACGCGAGTATATGCGTGGCTATTCTGTCAAGAAACCATCTATCGTGCGAGATAATCACGGCGCAGCCCGCGAAATCCTCGAGACCTTCTTCAAGGGCGCGCAGAGTGTTGACGTCAATATCGTTAGTCGGCTCGTCGAGAAGCAGTACGTTTGCCTGTGATTTAAGTGTAAGCGCGAGATGAAGCCTGTTTCTTTCGCCGCCCGAGAGCATCCGTACTTTCTTTTCCTGGTCGGCTCCGTTGAAGTTGAATCTACCGACATAAGCGCGCGAATTAATCTGTCTTCCGCCGAGTTCAATTAATTCAGCGCCTTCTGAAATCGCCTGCCAAACCGTGTCTTCAGGATTCAGCTCGACATGGCTCTGATCAACATATCCGATTTTAACCGTCTCTCCGACTTCAAAGCTTCCACCCGTAGGTTTTTCCGTACCTAGAATCATCCTGAACAGTGTGGTTTTACCGGCTCCGTTCGGTCCGATGACGCCTACAATACCCGCAGGAGGAAGTGAGAATTCGAGGTTATCAAAGAGCAGATTATCACCGAATGATTTTTTCACTTTAACCGCTTCGATAACTTTATTCCCGAGCCTTGGTCCGTTGGGAATGAATATTTCGAGTTTTTCTTCTTTATCTTTTGTGTCCTCGTTAAGGAGTTTATCGTACGCCTGCAGACGCGCTTTTGATTTGGCGTGGCGGGCTTTTGCGGACATACGCACCCATTCGAGTTCCCGTTCGAGAGTTTTCCTTCTCTTGCTTTCCGTTTTCTCTTCCATTTCGAGACGTTTCGATTTTTGGTCGAGCCAGGAAGAATAATTACCTTCCCAGGGTATGCCTTCGCCGCGGTCGAGTTCAAGAATCCATCCTGCCACGTTATCAAGGAAATACCTGTCGTGCGTTACGGCGATAACGGTGCCCTTGTACTGCTGAAGAAAAATCTCAAGCCACTCTACTGATTCCGCGTCGAGGTGGTTTGTAGGCTCGTCGAGAAGGAGAATATCGGGTTCAGTTAGAAGAAGTTTGCAGAGCGCCACTCTTCTTCTTTCGCCGCCGCTCAAGTTGCCGACTACGGCGTCTTCGGGAGGGCATCGCAGGGCATCCATAGCCCTTTCTAGTTTCGCGTCAAGTTCCCATCCGCCTTTATGTTCTATGAGTTCAGTGAGTTCGCCCTGTCGTTCTATTAGTTTCGTCATTTCGTCGTCGGACATCGGTTCAGCGAAGCGGTTATTTATTTCATCGTATTCTTTCAGGATGGCGACAATCTCACCAACTCCTTCCATCACTGTTTCCTTCACGGTCTTCGAGTTATCGAGTTCGGGTTCCTGAGAGAGAAAACCTATGGAGTATTCCTTCGTGAAATGCAGTTCTCCGTCGAACTCGGTTTCCAGACCTGCAATAATTTTAAGAAGCGTTGATTTACCCGAGCCATTGAGCCCGATTATGCCGATTTTCGCCCCGTAAAAAAACGAAAGATATATGTTCTTAAGAACCTGCTTGTGAGGAGGAAAGAACTTATTCACTCCGACGAGAGAAAAGATGATTTTGTTGTCAGCCATACGAATAATTTAAATATAAAATTAGCGATTTCCGCGATAAGAATTCATATAAATTAAAATTCACAATTACGGAAGATTTTTTTCATACCTTTTAAACTTCCGTTTGCTTACAATTTAAAAAAAGGAGGGCTTATGGACAAGAGGTCAGGAATAGAGATAATCGAAGAATATATAGCGCGGCTTTCCTCAAGGCACGAAGTCGAGAAGATAATAGCCCGCAACACAAAGCCATTTATCACTATATCGCGTGAAACAGGGGCGGGCGGTTTTGATTTTCCGAGCAGACTCCTTGACAGAATAAATTCCAACAGCGGTGATGAGTTATGGGCTCTTTTCGACAAGAATATACTTGAGAAAGTTATCGACGACAACGAATTGCCGAAAGAGATAGCGAGGTACATGCCGGAACGGAAAATACCCGAAATGCAGACGGTGATTGAACAACTTTTCGGTCTGCATCCTTCGGAGCACAAACTAATACATAAAATCACGCTGACAATCTATCATCTCGCTTATCTCGGAAACATAATTCTTGTCGGCAGGGGAGCTAATATAATCACGTCAGGTCTGAAGCACGGACTACACTTAAGGCTCATAGAACCGTACGAGAAACGGGTCGCGCATGCGTGCGAATATTTTAACATTGATAAGACGGAAGCGAAAAAATTCATTGATGCTGAGGATAAGGGCAGACGCGAATACATAAAGAAGTATTACAGCAAAAATATTGAAGACGGGAATTTATATTCGATAATAATAAACTTCGGGAGAACCGACAGGGACGGGGTCATTAGAACTCTCAGCAAACTTGTAACGGGAGCTCTTTAATCTATGTCCTCGAGCAGTTCGGAAAGGAAATTTCTCAGTTCCTTCAGGTCTCTTTTTATTTCTGTCTTTCCCGATTCCTGATTTTCATCGGCTTTAGAATCGGAGTTGAAGAGACTTAATTCCTTTGAAGGCTTGTGTTCTTTATGATAATACTGGGGAGAAAATTTTCTCTTCTCAGAGGGCTTTTGCTCATCCTGTTGTTCTTCCTTGAAGTTATAGGTCTTGAGCAGTTTTTTTGCGCCTTCTATAGTGTATTTTTCGTCACGAAGAAGACGTTTTATGTATAGGATGAGTTTTATGTCCTTGTTCGTATAAATTCTGTTGCCCGCGAGGTTTTTTGCGGGTTTCAGTTGTTCAAATTCCGTTTCCCAGTATCTAAGAACATACTGTTCCAGCTCAGTGATTTTACTAACTTCACTGATGGAATAGTAAAGTTTCTTCATAGAGAACTTTTCCTTCATTGATACGTTACTTTGTTTCATAATGATTAAAATATCAATAAAAAATTAATAATGCAATACCAGTTAAAGCATCAGTTCAGATTTATAGGATTCTACCCATATTTTCATAAATATTATACGATTTCAGGTAATTTGCATTTTATAAAAACCATTTATTTGTTATGTTATCGGTATAATAACGAATTCGAACTAAATTAAAGGATAATGAAAATAGTTAAATCTTTATTAATAATATCATTAGTAATGCTGCTGACTTCGTGTTCAAAATCACCCATAACGGTTTACACGAACGGCAAAATATATACTCTTGACGGCAAGAACACGATTGTCGAAGCGATGGCGGTTCAGAGCGGAAAGATACTTGAAACCGGCCGAAACGATGACATTAAGAAGAAATTTGAAGGGAATGAGATTATTGATTTAAAAGGAAAGCCTGTTCTTCCCGGCTTTATTGATATGGAGGGTTCGCTAATTGAATTCGGAAAGAATCTCAATTTCATCAATTTCATTAATGCGAAATCGATCAATGAAATAAAAAAAGTGATATCTGAAAAGTCAAAAGAGAAGAAAGAAGGCAGTTGGATAGTAGGCTTCGCGATGAACGAGATGAACTTTCCTGAAAGCGAATTGCTTGCGATGGATAAGAGCATATTGGACAGCGCGGCAAAGAACTACAATGTTTACGTGCTGAACCTTACAGGCGACATGGCGTGGTGCAACACGAAGATGCTTCAGACGCTTCAGATAACCGAATTAACTCCGAATCCTAACGACGGGGAAATAGAAAAAGGCGAGAATGGAAAACTTACCGGGTTATTGTATGACAACGCGGTGAATTTAATCCGCGATAAGTCCCCCGAGATATCAAGAGAAGATTTATACCAGTCGGTAAAAGCGGCATCACTCGAACTGGCGAAATACGGAATAACCGAGGTCCACGACAGAACAGTGAACAGGGAATCGATAGGGCTTTTAAAGCAATTAATCGACAGCAGCGCGCTTTCCGTAAAGGTTTACGGAGTTCTGAGCGTAGGAGACGAAACATTTGAAGAATACCTCCAGAAGGGAATCGAAAAAAATTACAAAGACCATCTTACTGTTCGTTCGGTATCAATAGATTATGACGGTGCGCTGAATCTTCAGGCCGCGTCGATGAAGGACGGTTATCTGAAAGATTCGAAGAACGCGGGATTATACGCTACGACGGAGGAAGTGGAGAGTAACCTGAAGAAGGCGCTTGACAAGAATTTCCAGTTTTGCATAAAGACTGTAGGTGACAAGGCGGTTAACGATAATCTGAACAGCATAGAGAAGATATTCAGGGATAAGAAACAGGATAACGCGCGAATCATATTTGAATACGTCGAGTTCATACAGCCCGCCGATATAAAGAGAATGTCGGAATTCGGAATTATTCCTTCCGTGCGTCCTGAAGTTACAATAGGGAACATAGAAGGCGGTATTAAGGACCTGATACCCGAATCAAACGCGTTGAATCTCGGTCTCTGGAATTCAATGCTGCAGAGCGCGGGCAGAATAACGGCAGGCTCAAATTTTCCGTACAGCAACATAATAAGTCCAATAGCGTTAATTCATTTACTTGTTAACAGGCAGCCTCTGGACACGGCGATAAAGAACCTTCCGGGAGCGAATCAAAGACTCACAGTTCTCGATGCAGTGAAGTCAATGACAGTTTTCGCGGCATACGCGGGATTCGAGGAAGAAATGAAAGGCACGCTCGAGAAGGACAAGTATGCTGATTTCGTGGTTCTCTCGGATGATATATTCACCGTGCCCGTTCAGGATATAATAAAAATAAAAGTAATCCGCACTGTATTGAACGGGAAAACAGTTTTTGCACAAATGTAATCCGATGCAGGAAAAACTCACAACGCTCTTGCAAATTCTGAATTATTCGGCGGGATTATTAGCAAAAAAAGGCATCAGGGATCCGAGGTTAAACGCGGAACTGATGCTTTCGGAAGCTCTTAAGTGCAGACGTTTGGATTTGTACCTGAATTTTGATAAACCGCTTCTCGAAAACGAAGTTGCCGCATTCAAATCATTCCTTAAAAGGCGATTGAACAAAGAACCCTTACAGTACATACTCGGCTCGACAAATTTTTACGGTTATGATATTGAGGTGAATGCAAACGTGCTTATTCCTAGGCCGGATACGGAAGTATTAGTGGAAAAATTCTTAGAGCGCACGGAACGGGCTGACGAAATATCGATACTCGAAATTGGTTCAGGTTCGGGCTGCATAGCAACGGCTATCGTGAGAGAACTTGAAAAGGCGGGAAGGAAGTATTTTTATACTGCCGTTGACAATAGCGATAATGCTATTGAAATGACAACACGCAATTTACTTAAAAATAAAGCAGATAGCAGTAAATATTTAATCCTGAAAAGAGATTTTCTCTCATCGCAATTCGATATAGGTGAACTGGAAAAAGAGAGCGGGAAAGTATTCGATTGCATAGTATCGAATCCACCGTATATATCGATTGAGGAATACGGTCTTCTTGAGGAGGAGGTCAGGAAGTATGAACCAAAAAAAGCATTAACGGACGACGGAGACGGACTTGTTTTTTACAGAAAACTTCTTGAAATTAAGGGAAACAGGGAACTCTTTCTTGAGACTGCCTATAACAGGAAGGATGAACTGACCAAATTATTAAAAAGCAAAAACCTGGAAGATTTCGAATTTCTGAAGGATTATTCGGGAAATTACAGGGTTCTAATAGTAGAATAATGATTGCGGTTATACAAAGGATTCTCGAATCATCGGTAACGATAGACGGAAATATATTCAGCAGCACGAAAAAAGGTCTGCTTGTATATCTTGGTGTCAGGAAGGGTGATGAGGAAAAGAATTCCGACAAACTGGCTCAAAAAATTTCCGATCTGCGAATATTTGAGGACGAGAAAGGGTTGATGAACCTTAGCGTGAAAGACGTAAAAGGGGAGATAATGGTTATATCGCAATTCACTTTATGCACGGATAACGGAAAGAGCGGCAACAGACCTAGTTTCATATTCGCCGAAGAGCCCGAAAAAGCCAATTTACTGTACGAAAGATTCAACGAATCATTAAGAAATTTTTATAATAAAGATAAAATAAAGACAGGAGTATTTGCCGCCAGGATGCTCGTCAAATCGATAAACGACGGACCTGTCACAATAATTCTGGAAAAATGAGAATCAGCATCATCGGCACGGGTAATGTAGGCACGGCTTTAGCCCTCGAATTAAGGAGAGCGGGTTATACAATACACGCTTTAGCAGACAGGTCAATAAAAGTCGTCCGGAAGGTAGGCAGGCTGACAGGGTGTCCGAATGTTTACGGCGGAATCCGGCAGGGTTGTTTTGACAAAGCCGATATAGTCATATACGCGGTTAAGGATGAAGACATACGGCAGGTTGTAAAGGAATCCCGAAGATTTAATATTCCGACGGACGCGATACTGGCGCACACAAGCGGAGCTCTTACCGCATCCGTTCTTTCCGGAACGGGCATTAAGAAATCGAATCTCGCATCGTTTCATCCTATTCAGACAATACCGTTCAGGAATTTTAAAAACAGCGGTTTTCTGAAAAATATATATTTCGGGATTGAAGGAGGAAGCGCTGCGCTTGCGGTATTGAAAAAAATCACAAGGAAATTGAAATCGGATTTTATAATTATTCCGGAGAAAGCGAAACCTGAGTATCATTTAAGTTGTGTGCTGGCGTCAAATTTCATACTCGCGAATTTTTATCTGTCGGAATTAATATCGAAGTCCATAGGCATATCGGCGGACAAACTTTTTGTTTCTCAGGAACCGTTGATACGCGCGACTATTGAAAATCTGGAAAAACGCGGGGCAGCCGCATCGATAACAGGTCCCATTACGAGGGGGGACGCTGAAACAATAAAAATTCATCTGGACGTAATGCATAGAAAATATCCTGAATTTGTTGAATATTACAGGAGCGCGTCAAGGGCATTGATGAAAGCGGCTCTCAAAAGGAATAAAAAACTTAAAACGGAAAAATTAACGAAATTAATCGGGAAATGACAAAAAGAAATTGTTTTTTAATATTAATATTCTTATTTGCATCAGTCAATATTGTATCAGCGCAGGGCGAAGATGAGAAAAGGGATACGACGACGGTATTTTCCTACCAATCGGTATCAGGGAAGCCTTCCGGCTTATTCGCAGCGCCGTTTCTCGGAGTAGATTTCCCAATGAAGGGTTTCGCGGATAATTCTCGAAACGCTATTACATACGGCGTCCGTCTTGAGTTCGCATCGTTTCACATATATCCGTTAGTCTTGTTCGGCGAGTATCAGTTTTCAAAGCATCCCGGACAGGACGTATTCAAGTCGCAATACTACCTTAACACGCTTGAAACGAGGATCAGCGCTTTCGGCGGCGGATTTTATTTTCTTGCAAACAAGTACCTCAGAATGAATTTCACGTCGCCTTTTATTGTAGGCGAGGTAAAATTTTACAACATGGAAAGAATCGTGTCGCCTGACATTGAATTACCGGATTTGAAAAAAAGCGAGAGCAAGGTAGTATTGTCGGGAGGATTGGGTTTTACCCTGTACATTTTCGACATAATCACGTCATACAATTTTGCAGGTGATTATTCGTCATTGAGCATAAAGACTCAGTTCCATTTTCCGCTGCTTAAGTTCTAAGCATTGCGTCCTTTCCAGTGTACTTTTTTCCCCGTCAGAAAAGTGAACGGAAGCAAGAGACCGTACGCAGCGAAATACAGTTGAAAGAGAGGGAAGTAAACCATCAGGTTTTTAAATTCAAGCCTTCTATACAAAGGAATTGTTATCATCAATTCGGAAACCAACTTCAGGAACACTACTAAGATATAGGAAACAGAATCCATATAGAGGAATCCCGAAACAAGAAAAATGTTCATAGCGTAGAGAAGGAATCCGAGAAAGTAACCGAGCGGATTGATTCCTGCGCCTCCCCTGAACCATCTTTTTTTCTGCCTGTAGAGTTCGCGGACGGACTCACACGCGGCGGTTTCGGCGGTCATTGCAGGATTGACAGGATACTTAACCGAGAAGTTTTTCTTATGAACGGCATTAAGAAGAGAAAGGTCTTCAGTGATTGAATATTCAAGGTTCGAATATCCTCCTGCCGCTTCATAAGCCTTGCGTGAAACGGAAAGATTGTTGCCGATGCAACTCAGCGGAGAATTAATTCCCGCGCCCGAAGCGGCGATAGCCTGAAGATAAATCCAGTCAAGCGACTGAAGTCCCGTAAAAAGTGAATGTGTATGTTTTATCCGCGTGAATCCGCAAATCATTCCTGTATTATCGTCGTAATATTTCACCGCTTCATTTACCCAGTCCGGACTCACCGTACAGTCCGCGTCGGTCATCATTATCAGATCACCGCGCGCATTTGAGAATCCGAAGTCGAGCGCGCGTGTTTTTCCCTTGAGTTTACTGACGGGGCAGTCTTTCGTGTCCAGAATTCTGAAATGATTCAGGCCTGCTGTTTCCCGGAGCATTATTTCGAGAGTATCATCATCGGAATTGTCGTTAACGAGTATAATTTCCAGAAGTTCCTTTTCATACAAGAGAGACTTTAGCGATTCGATGCAAGTCCGGATATTCAGTTTTTCGTTACGCGCAGCTACAAGAATAGTAACAGACGGTTTTGACGCAGCCGGGGTGTACTGTGTCGAGGCGGATTTCCTCAAACCATAAAGGAACACGAGATGTAGAAGAAAATACGCAAAAGCGATAATCAATATCACAAATATCAGACTCAATGGTTGAGATTATTTTACCACTGCAATTTTTATTATCCGTGTTTCGGTTGAACCGTCTATAGTAACTTCCACAACTCCGTAATATATGCCGCTCTGGACGCTGTTTACATCCCAGACAACTTCATTCTCGGCGAAAGAATTTGCAGTACCGTTCAGTTTCACAACGAGTTCGCCCGATAAATCAAGAATCTTAACCGATGCGGCGGAAGCGTTTCCGTTAATGTAATAGCGGATAAATGTTTTCGAATCATAAACAGGATTAGGCCAGTTATACACTTTCTCTTTCGGGAGTTTATCCGAGAAAACGGGCGCGCTGTAAACGCCGCGGAAATTACTGTTTGAAAAATCCTTGTCCTTAAGGAAATTTTTCCAGAGTATATTCTGGGATTTATACAAATGATTAGTTTTAAAAGCATAAACGAAACCGTCGCCGGAAATCATTGATACCGCGAGCGTGTCGTTATAATTGAAGAAAGCGGGCGTAGAGTATGTATTCGGTCCGATTTTAACGGGGAAGCCATTCACGGTTTTCGCGTTCGAGCCTACGGCGTACAGATCGCCCGAAGCGGTAGCGAACATAATATCAAAAATTCCGTTATCGTCTATGTCGCAAACTGAAAATCCTGAGGTTATCTCTGAACTTACTTTAACAGGGAAGTTATCCAGCATAATGCCGTTTGAATTGACGGAATAAAGTTTATTTCCTTCGGAATAAATAATTTCCTGTCTTCCGTCCTTATTTATATCGCAGGCGATTACATTCTTAAAAGAACCCGAATAATTAATGTTCAGTTTATTTCCGTTAAGGCGGATTTCATTCCCATTATAAATCTGCAGGGAATCAACCGAATTGCCCTGAAGGAAATTACCCGTAAGAATACCCGCAAACGGAGAATTGGAATACCTGTAAACCGAATATGATTCTTTAGTAAACCGGGTGACAGGACCTTTCGGAACCGTATCACGATAGTTCAATTGATTAGACGAAAGGAGTCTTTCAACAACAAAGCCGTTTTCAAATCCGAGAATAATTTTTGAAGAATCGACAAGCAGCGGGGCAGTCGATACCTTGTTGGGGAAATTAATTACCGCCGTATCCGAGATAACACCAGCGTTCAGGCGGAAAGACACCATCGATGATGAATTCAGCCCGTTCTGAATGCCCGATATCCTGTTATCGTTAAGGTACGAATGATACGCGAAGGCGGGCGGCATCGTTCCGATACCCGAAAACAAAAGTCCGTTTTGATTCAGAAGCCCGCTGCCGTTATTATTAAACGCGTATAGGTCCTGTCCGTTATTCACGAGAAGAATTTCCTTTCCGTTTTTATTAATGTCGGCGGGAATTACCTGTGAATTCTCGTTAGTGACGGGTTTTCCGAGATTCTTCGGAAATCCCGTAACGGGTGACAAAACGTCGCTGCCTATCTTAACTCTAACGCGCATGCTGTAAGATATTGTATCGAATTCCGTAATAAAAATATTATTGTTGGAAAGCGAATAACTTAATGAATTCGGTTTTGAAGTCGGAGTAAATTCATTTTTATAAATAGACGACGGGACATAGTGATTGCCGTTATACCAGAAGTCAACGAACAATCCGTCGCTTGTATAGTCGCCGATGGGTGTGCTGTAAGTAACGCCGATATCCTGAGAGCCTTTCGCTTCGACCACGGCGATGCCTTTATGGTTTATGTTATTGTTTACGGTATTTGCAAGAATATTCGCGTCGATAACATTTTCGTCGATATGCCATATTAGTATACCACCCCTGAAATTCGCAGTGTCGTCAATGACTCCCGGGAGGCTCCAGTCGAGGTAAGACACATCATATAAATTTCCGTTTACCTGATAGATGTCGTAATTGACGAAACCGGGCGCGTCCTTTGTAAACAGAACTGAATCCCTGAACGCTCTGTTTCGTGTATAAACTTTCTGACCGGAGTTAAAAGGATTCCTGTTCCTGTTCTCGACAAGGAAATACTCTTTGCTGCTGATCAGGACCTTGAGAACCGTAGAGTCCTTTAATTCGGGGGTAGAAGAAGATTTCAAATTAAAGTACGCATCACCGTAAGAGACGGTAACAGGCTGTATCCATCCGAGATAAATTTTTTCCCACGCCGACGGTTCGGGAGGGAATAGCCCGTTGAAACTGAAAATAGATTGTCCGTCCATGAGTCCGAACCTTCCTATCGCGGTCTTGCCCGTAGCGGTATTAAACAAATCGGGAAGTCCGAGGAAACTTCCGAATGCTCCCGTAAGAATGCCGTTCATTCCGAGTTGAAGCAGGAAATTTCCGCTTGTCAGATTAAGCGTGCGCAATTCCGTTGATGGAATTACGAGAGAATTTTTAATTTTAAAATTATTATTTACAGGATATCCTTCGAAGTTCTGCCCGAAGATTCCTTTCAGAGTTCTCAGACCGAGATAAACGGAAGGCAAATCGTAGGGTGTAGGGTCAAAACCGATTACGGAAGCCAGGTCTATATCCCTGCCGACGCCTGCGTGAAAGAGGACGAAAGCTGTTTTATTTTCATCATAACCTGAGAAATCGATAATGCTGTCGGCGATTGCCCAGGAATCGGCATACATCTGACCGAGTTTTGTGTAATCGTTTCCCGAAGGAGAATAGTCCTTCATTTTATTCGGAAGAGTGATAACTTTACCGTACAAATCATAATCGATGACGAGTTTGCCTTTCGATGATTTGTAATAATAGTTCTTCAGGAATTCAAGGTGGTCCGCGAAATACGCGCTGTCATACGGGGGAGAGTCAATGACAGTATCCCTTTGCAGAGAGGGATTATAGTATTTGTTCGACAGGTCGAATTTACCGTTGCCTGTAGTAAGCGTATCATCGTCCTGCTGAAACTGCACGAGAATAGCAACGACTTTAATAGTATCCGCAACAGTGAGGAAATTTCGCTTTTGAGCAAAATTTTCAGCGGGATGCTTGAAGCCGTGCGAGAGCGTCAATTTCTTTAAGTCCTGTGAATGAACCGCGCAGGTAAAAACCAAAACGAGTAATAATAAAGTTATCTTTTTCATTGAATCAGAAGTATTATAAGTATTAAATGGAAAAAGGCATATATTAAGAAATATATGCCTTATATAAACTTTAATAAAGGAATTAATCAATTATTAAAAACTAACAATTAAGCCGAATCTTAAAGTATTGGCAAGCGGATGATTCTCTTCCGTGCCGGTAATGTAACTGAAATCAAATCCGTACAAAGAATATCTAAGGCCTGCGCCGAGCGTGATATATTTTCTGTTTCCGTTCGACGGGTCCTCATAGAAGTATCCCGCTCTGAGAGCAATAAGTCTGGGGCTTCCGTACCAGTATTCCATACCGACGGAAGACTGAATAGATTTTCCTATACCTTCGATGCCGCCGCGCCAGGAGGTGGCGAACGCCTTATAGAAAGGATCGGCGGTATTGTCAGCGTTTCTGTGGACGAGCAGTTTGGAAAAATCAGCCGACAAAGTAAGTTCGTTGCCTTCATTCTTAAGAAGCCTGTAGGCGATACCGAACCTTAACTGAGTCGGGAGCGGATCCGACTGAGAAGCGTCGACATACGTTATCTTCGGTCCCATATTGGATAGGTTGACACCGAGTGAAAACTTATCTTTTATGAATTTTGGTCCGTTAGTCGGTTTATACAGAAGAGACAGGTCAAAACTCGTTGAGAAAGCCGTGCCGCTTCCTTTTTCGTTACCGACCTGATAGTCGTTCGGAGAAAGTCTGCTGTAGATAAGCCTTGCGGAGACGCCGACGCCCAGATTCTGGTGCACTTTTGTGGCGTAAGCGAGAGCGAAGGCAAATTCATAAGCCTTATAATCTTTACCGGTTCTGTTTCCAAATTCATCTGTAGTTATGACGTCGCCGATATTAAGGTATGTTAAACTCGCTCCGACTGTTCCGTTAATGCTTTTAATATATTTTTTAGCGGCGAGATAGTCGTAGAATAGATCCGATAATCCCAGTCCTGCCAGCCATGGCGAGTGAGTGAAGTTTATCTCGGTTCCGGTTGTCTGGTACGCGAGACCTGAAGGGTTCCAGTGCATAGCAGTAGCATCGTCGGCTATTGCGGTGCCTGTTTCGCCCATACCTGAAAATCTTGAATTTGGTCCGATGAGCAGGAATGGAACGCCTGTTGAAATTGTATTTTGAGAATACGCATTATCAATCGATATCAAAGAAATAATCAACAGTACAAGCAGGATTCCTGTTCTTACTTTCGATTTGTGATACATTAAATTTACCTCCGTTAAGTATTTGTTAAAATTATTTTAGTTTTGCAAGTTTGCCGGTATGTACCTTTGAGTACGAACCGTCGTCAGTTTTTACAATCAGTTTATAAATATACGTACCGTTAGCAATATAGTCGCCATCGTCATCTTTACCGTCCCATTCAATAGAAACAAATTTATCCATAATATTAGTTCTTTTCAAAACTTTAATTTTTCTACCCGCGACCGTATATATGTCAATTTCAGCAGAAAGCGGCATATCGAAATTATGCTGGAACGTAAAAGCTGTAGCGTCTGTCATCGGATTCGGATAGTTGAAAACATTATTCACACTCAATGCCTGATCGCTTTTAACATTAAAAGTAACGCTGACCTCGCTGAAATTGTTGTACGTATCCCAGGCTTTAAGTTTAATTGTATAATTTCCGTCCGCGAGACCCGTAAGGGGGTATTCGAGGGAGCCGTATTGATAACCTGAAACTGTATTATAGTACGAGGTCAGGTCAATTTTGCTGTTCTCGTCGTTATTTATTATGCTTTCAATTTTATGTCCTATCGCGCCTGTCAGGTTGATGCCGCTGACATCGAAAAGGTCGGCGATAATTTTTGTGTTCTGGTTAACGTAATCGCCGCTTCTGAAGTTCCTGCTGTCCATGAAGAGTGAAATAGCGGGTCCCGTAGTGTCATTCGGCGCAGTTCCGTCAAGACCGTTCAGTTTGAACCTGTTTGAAAAGCCCGAACCTTCGGATGAACTGTTGCTGAAGTACGCGAGTATTTTTCCCGTACCGTTGTTGTAGGAAATGTCTTTGGGCACGATGAATTCGACAGACCAGTTTCCGTTCACTACTTTAGCGTTGCCTTTATATATTGTACCGCCGTCGAGCCGGAAGTTAAACGGCATTCCGAAATCGTACATAGTAATCTGCCTGTCGACGTCGAAAATCTTAATAGAGATATCTCCGTTGTAATTATCCCAGAAGGTTGAATCCGTTCTCAGCACGCGTCCCGTGATTCTGACTTTTTGCAGCGCCTTGATAACGGCTGTATCGCTGCCCGTTACGTTATTTATGCTGTCGACGCTTGTAAAGTACTGTGGAATATTGATTCGAAGCGCGGGGTCACCGAGCAGACAGAATTTCATATCATTTTCACTGACGAGCGACAGGGGCAGTTGATTCTTTGTAAGGTAAAGCGCTTTGCCGATTCTGACAGGGAGGTTAAGCGTATCCTTCACACCCATCATATTCAGCCACAGGTAATCGTTAAAGATTTCGTTATAGTTGGCGTACACGGGTCTTGTCGCGGCAATAACACCTATAGAACCGGCGTTCTGCACGTATAAAAGCACCTCGGCGGCGCTTAAGAGATAAGGATCATCCCACCTTGCGAGGTCGCAACTCGCGATGGTTACAATAGGATACCTACCCTTGTTGTTCAACTGCGGTATGGATTCGTCTTTAACGAATACGTGCTCGTGTGCCCATAGGTCAGTGCTGCCGTGGCCTGTCCAGTTGACGAGCAGCCGTCCTTCGTTCCAGCCTTTGATAATATCGATGTTCGCGCCTGGTTTTCTCCTGCCCTGAGGCGTAATCACGGTCGGATAAGTTACTACATAAATTTTTTCCTTTTCGAAATCGCGGGGCGTATAATACTCGGCAACCGATTCACATTGTCTTGTATGCAGGTCGCCTTCCTGTCCCTGATTTTGCTCCGTAGTCCAGCCGTCGTCGGCACAATACATAATTTTCTTTTTCCAGATGCCGTTGTACAGATTAGACTCGTACTGGGCGACTTTATCAACGACGTAATCAGCCTCCGTGAGCGAATTGACACAAAATCTCCCGTTTGAAAAGTCAGTCTTCGCGGGTTCAGGCGAGTCATGGTTTTCATTAATATCCGTAATGAAATCATCGCTGTTATAACTCGCGATTTCATCTATCGCAAAGTTTGAGCGTTCGATTGGCGGAACGAAATTCTTGACCGACAGGCCGAAAATATTTTTATAATCATAACTGCCGTCTCCTAGGAATAGAACGTAAACGGGACGAATCGGCCAGTTATTGTATGCGTATTTGAGATAATTTCTCATTGCTACCGGGTCCTGAAGACCACCTGAAAACTCATTATAAATCTGATTGATGTCTACGACAAGAGTTTTGAGATAATTCGGATGACCGGGCCCTCCGTTTTCCCTGATTGACTTCAGTTTATTCGCAGCCGACATGAAATCGGACGGAGCTATAATAATATAATCCGCTCCTTCGGTTACTCCTTTCAGGTTCTGATTTGCGACTCTTGAAGAGATGGAAACGGGCGTCAGATAATTCATATCGCCAACCGCATAAAAGTCTCTCGGAATTCCCATAAAGATATAGTCCTGAAAGCGCAACGTGCCGCCCGAGTAGGATATAGGATTTATTTTCTCGACGGTGTTATAATCCGTTACTTTAAATAATTTAACCGTAGAAGATGTAAAAGGAGACAATTGATATTCCATCGTGCCGATAGAATCGGGCGAAGTGAATCTCATATAGTTTCCGTTAACGCTCGAGAACGAACGTCTGTAGAAGAGTTCCATATAATCATAATAACCCGAGACCGAGGAAGAATTATACTGTGTCGGCAGCATGAATTTAAGATTTATGCTCGACTGACCCGAATTCAACTGATAGGTTTCGGAAAAACCGTATGAATTCAGATGTGCAAATGTACTGGTGACGCCCGGAATTGACTGAAGCAAAACAGCCAGATTTGAGTTATCGTCTTTTATAAGATAATACGCGTCGATTGGTCCTTTCGTGCCGTTGCATACTTTTGCTTTAAGAGTAATGTCCGAGCCGCTAATATAACCTTTAAGTTCTTTATTGAAACTCACGCTTTCACCGTATCCGATTCTCTGACTGACCCAAATGTTCCCTGTAGAGCCGAGGTTATTAACCTCAGGTTCTTCGAAAAGCCTGTCCTGAAAGTGAGGCAGGGGACTCAGGCCCTGAATGTTCGTGGAATTAACAGTCTGCATTCTTCTTCCGTAAACTCCACCATAAGTTATCCAGTAGTAGTTGGAGTTCGAATAATGGTTAATCGAGTGTTCGGGAGTAGAGGCGGATGTCCATTGATGCGGCGACTGGCCGTAGAAAAGAATGTAGTCGCCGTCATTGAACTGACCGTCGGATTCACCTTCGACGTATATAGAATTCTCAACAAGGTCAAGGGGAACATTCGCGCCGTTGTTGTAAGGCAATTCGGCTCCGCCGTTTCCGTATATTTTAATCGTTCTCGGGTCAACGTTGTTCAGATTAATCCCGTTCTGCGAGAGATAATTCTTTTCCAGTTTATACATACCGGTTTCTTTTACTTCGATTTTGTAAAAGTCTCCGGATTCCAGAACACTGTTCTGGAATAATGCTTTTCTGTTAAAGTCATTAGTCGACCAATTAATCGAGTTTTCCCAGTTTAGAGCCGCTCCTCTGAAGAAATCAATCTCCGCTTTAGTCTGAGGTTTGGAAACATAAACGGGTCTGTCGCCAAAGACAATCCTGAACTTGATGCTTTTAATTCTCTTTACGGATTTCGAAAGGGGATTATACTGCACGGGATTAATTTTAACGAGCGTAACATATTTATTACGCATAATGCCGCCGTTTTCAAGAATACCGTTGCTTGCAGGAAAATAATTTCCCGACGTGTAGGCGGCGTTATCGTATTTATAATCGTAGAGTACTTCGAGTTTGTTATTCGATTTTTTCGGTGTCGGAACAGGTTTCACGTCAACGTTCTGAATTTCCTCATAAGTGACCTCATAAATGTCCAGTATATTATTTCTGTCAGAAGGAGAAAAGACGGGGAAATTCCGGGAGCCGATATCGGGTTTCCCGTAATCGCCCGAAGAATGAACGACGGACCTGAACTCCGTGCTTGAAGTATAGACCGGGGTAAATTCAATTTCCACCGATGAGTTCCCGGACGAAAGCAATTTATAATCGCTTACGTAAGTTTTATTCTTCTGTTCCTCCGACTTGCTATTTTGTTGTGCGTAAGAAGTCAGGACAGAAAAAAATACCGCTAATGTTATGAAAATTCCAAACTTATTCATATTTTTTATTTGTTTTTTGAAAACAAAAAACCATTTATTAAAGACACCGTTAAATCGAATCCTTAATAAATGGTTTATAAACTCTGCATCAATTGTTTTAAATTATAAAATCGTATTTAATATGCTTAACAGGCTCCTTTTTATTTATACAAAGATATATCTCTTACGAAATATTGTCAATACTTAAAAGCAATCAATTATTTCTTTCTTTTAAGCCCTAATTTATCGATTGCGTCGAGATTCTGGAGCGCATTCTTAGCCGCTTCCTGTTCAGCCTGTTTTTTTGATTTCCCTTTACCTATACCGAGGCAATGACTGGCGAGATAAACTTCTACGGTGAATAATTTATGATGTTCTGGACCCTCTTCTTTTATAACTTTATATTCAGGAATAAATTCAGTGTGAGCCTGCGCGTATTCGAGGAACCTGCTTTTATAATTTTCATCGAACTGATTCAGCCATTTCACGTCGAGTTTGGAAAATATTTCATGATTAAGAAATTTCTTGGAATTTTCGTACCCGGAATCGAGAAATATTGCTCCGATAAGGGCTTCATAGGCATCAGCGAGTATCGCGTCATAGCCCTGGTCGATTGATTTCAGAGCAGTGTTAGACGCGAGAAGAAAATCCTGGAGATTAATGTTCTTGGCTCTTTCCGCGAGGAATCTTTTATTCACGAGAATTGATCTGAATTTTGTTAGGTCGCCTTCCTCGTTAAGAGGGAAATTCCTGTAAAGAAATTCGGCAACAATCAGGTCAAGAACGGCATCGCCGAGAAACTCGAGCCGCTCGTTGGAAATCATGTCGAATTTGTGAGTATCTTTTTTTATCTTGAGAAATGAACGGTGAGTTAAAGCATTGATGAAAAACGCTTTATCGATAATCTTATAATGAATTGATTCCTGGAATTTTTCAAAATCAATTTTCTTTACTGCTTTTGAAAGGGAATCTTCAGTTTTAACTTCTTTTTTCCCGAAAGGGAATAAAATCCTTAATTTTTTTAAGGTATTAAGCATATAATCAATTATCTCTAATCCGTTACCGGTTTTACTCTTCGAATTTCTTGAATACTATAGCAGTATTATGCCCTCCGAATCCTGAATTATCAGAGAGAACAACATCTACATTTCGTTTTACTGCTGAGTTCGGAGTATAATTCAGATCGCAATCCGGATCTTTTTCTTCATAATTGATAGTCGGCGGAATAATACCGTCGCGAATTGTAAGAACAGAAACAATAGATTCAACCGCTCCTGCCGCTCCCAATAAATGACCGACCATCGATTTAATAGAATGAACATTAAGGTTATAGGCATGTTCACCGAAAACCGTTTTTAAAGCGGCGGTTTCGTTCCTGTCATTCGGGGGTGTAGAAGTTCCGTGTGCATTAACGACCTGAACTTCTTCGGGTTTTAAGCCTGAGTCATCGAGCGCAATTTTCATCGCGCGCGCAACGCCATCACCGTTCGGCGACGGGTCAGTGATGTGGTGAGCGTCGGCTGTCATTCCAATACCTTTAATCTCGCAATAAATCTTCGCGCCGCGCGCTTTCGCGTGCTCGAGACTTTCGAGAACCAAGGTGCCTCCGCCTTCGCCCATAACGAAACCGTCCCTATTTTTATCGAACGGTCTCGATGCTTTTTGCGGAGCATCGTTTCGGGTTGAAATCGCTTTCAGCGCGTTGAAACCGCCGATGCCCATGGGGCAAATGACCGCTTCCGAGCCTCCTGTAACCATTACATCGGCGTCGCCGCGTTGAATTATCATTACAGAATCAATAATGGAATTAGCAGATGTAGCACAGGCTGAAGTCGTGGCGTAGTTTGGACCTCTGAAGCCGTATTTTATCGAAATTCTTCCGGCTGCTATGTCCGCAATAAGCATAGGAATAAAGAACGGGCTAATCCTGTCGGGTTTTCCGCCGCGTTCGTATAAAATATTCTGCTGTTTATGATACGTCCACATCCCGCCGATTCCCGAACCGTAAACGACACCGACACGGTCTTTATTTATCGTGGCGGATGTCAGTCCGCTGTCTTCAACTGCCATGTCGGAAGCGACGATAGCATATTGAGTAAAGGGATCTATTCGCTGTGACATCTTCCTGTCCATGTAATTGAGCGGGTCAAAACCTTTCAATTCCGCGGCAAACTTCGTGACAAATTCCGTTGTGTCAAAATAAGTGATAAAATCGACGCCGCTTTTACCCTCTATCATGGATTTCCAGGAATCTTCCACATTTAGACCTACGGGAGTCAGGGCACCTAAGCCTGTAACTACAACTCTTCTTCTCATTATGATATGTTGATTAACCTAATTTTGATTGTATGTAATTTATTGCATCGTCAACTTTCGTGATTTTTTCCGCATCCTCATCGGGAATTTTAATTTCGAATTCTTCTTCGAATTTCATAACGAGTTCAACTGTATCGAGAGAATCAGCACCTAAATCATTGATAAAATGCGCATCGGGTGTGATTTTTGATTCTTCAACACCAAGTTTATCAATAATTGCTTGTTTTACTTTGGCTTCGATTTCTGCTTTTGTCATTTTAATTTTACTCCTATTAATTTTAAATATTTAATTTCTTAATATAGGTATATATATAAAAATTTTAAAGTATAAAAGTAATATTATTTTAAATGTCTAATTTCCTTTGAAACAACTGCTTACCTGCGTTCAGGACGCCTGACAATGTAACTTCCTTTCAAGGGATAATTGCCCCGCATGACGTTGTTCATTACTTTTTTCCCGTCGTCTTTTTTTGATGTTCCCGCCCAAATCGCCTTGGCGTAAGGATCATCCTTGATGTAAACGAGTGACTCGAATATGATTACGTGATATTTCCAAACAACGAGGTCGCCTTTTCGTATGTCTTCGAGACTTCTTAAACGGACAACGGGAATAATATCCTCGAACAAGGATTCGTTGTACAGGTCTCTCGACAGCGCGTTAGTTTTCGGAGTTTTGAATCCCGCCTTATATAAAGTGTTGAGAGCGAAAATATTGCATTTCGTTGTTTTTCGGAGAAGCACCGGTTTATTCCTGAGCCAGTAAAGATACGTCGTATCGGCGTCAGGGGAGTACATTTCATTTTTCCGCTCAATAAGGGCAGTTTTTATTATAAGATTTCCGTTTTCCTCGGATTCGTTTTCGTATTCCGAAACCGAAACAGTATCGGATTCGTCATCGTCTTCGTACTTCGGATGGCGTGGTGAGGCAATACATCCCGTCAATATGAGGGAAGCGGAAAGAGATAATAAAATAATGAATGACTTTGCCGGCAGATTCAATTATTCCGAATCTCCTTCCATTATTTTATGAATTGAGTTATAGTACATGTTCGAAATAATATCCAATTCAAGTTTTATATTATCATTAATGACAAGTTCATTGCCGCCTGTTACGCCGATTTCTTCGAACGGTATTTTTTTATCCGAAAGCAAGTGTGCAACTTTTTCGCTGTTCTTTTTATCGACGGATACGATTATTCTTCCCTGTGATTCACTGAACAGTGAATAATCGAAACGGTCCTTATAATTCAATTTTACGGAACATCCGATATTCGCATCCCTGTTCATCACGCAGCACTCCGCGAGCGCGATTCCAATTCCGCCGTCGGATACGTCGTGAGCGGATTTGAGAAGTTTTTTGTCGTTCAACTCAAGCAAAGTATCGTTAATCAGTTTTTCTTTCGAAAGGTCCACATCGGGGCACTCGCCTTGAATCAATCCGTGAATGAAACTCAGGTACTCGCTGCCGCCAATTTCGCGTTTGTCACCGCCGACTACAAAAACAATGTCGCCTTCATTCTTGAAATAAGCTGTGAGCATGTTGTCAACGTTTTCAATAAGCCCGATCATTCCAATAGTCGGAGTAGGGAACACCGCATAATCCTTTGACAGGTTGTAAAAACTCACGTTACCGCCCGTGACAGGCGTGTCGAATACTCTGCAGGCGTCTGCCATACCTCTAATGCACTCTGCGAACTGATAGTACATCCCGGGATTGTAAGGATTACCGAAGTTAAGGCAGTTCGTTATCGCAAGCGGCTGAGCGCCCGTACACACGACGTTTCTGGCGCTTTCGGCAACGGCTATCATTCCGCCCTTATACGGATCGAGGTAGCAGTACTTGCTGTTGCAGTCGGTTTTCATCGAAAGAGCCTTGTTCGTCTTCTTTATCCTTACAACCGAAGCATCGCCTCCNGGCATTATTGCCGTATTCGTGCGCACCTGAGTATCGTATTGCTCATAAACCCAGCGCTTGTTCGTAATATTCGGTGCGGAAAGCAATTTAAGGAGAGTCCTGTTGTAATCATCGGGTTCCTTAAGCGTGTTCAGGTCGAGAGTTTTTACTTTGTCAAGATAATCGGGTCTTTTCATATCGCGCTTGTAAACGGGAGCGCCTCCTCCGAGAACGAGAACGTCGGCGGGAATTTCAGCCTCGAGTTTTCCTTTGTAATAAATACGTATGAGATTTTCCTTGATTACCTTTCCAACCTCGACGCAATTCAGGTCCCACTTACTGAAGATTTCGTAAATTTTTTTTTCTTTTCCTTTTTTACCGACAATCAGCATTCTCTCCTGAGATTCGGAAAGCATTATTTCATAGGCTGAAGTATCCTTGTCTCTGAGCGGCACGAGGTCGAGATTAATTTCCATTCCGCATTTGCCTTTCGCGCTCATTTCGCTTGACGAGCAGGTTATTCCCGCGGCGCCCATATCCTGAATTCCCACGAGGGCGCCAGACCTGATAACTTCGAGAGATGCTTCGAGCAAAAGTTTTTCGGTAAACGGGTCTCCGACCTGCACGCTTGGTCTTTTCGATTCGGAAGCTTCTGAAATTTCCTCGGAAGCGAAAGTAGCGCCGTGAATGCCGTCCTTTCCCGTAGATGATCCTACGATGAAAACCGGATTACCTTCGCCTTTAGCAGTAGCCGAGGCGGTTTCATCGTGTTTCACGATTCCCACAGCCATTGCGTTCACGAGCGGATTATCGTGATAACACTCTTCGAAATAAATTTCGCCGCTGACCGTAGGAACGCCGAAACAATTTCCGTAATCGCCGATTCCCTTCACGACATTCTTAAATAAAAACCTGCTTCTTTCATCGAGAGACGCGTTTTCGTTGCCTTCAATTTTACCGAAGCGGAGAGAATTCAGTGCTGCGACGGGTCGTGCTCCCATAGTGAAAATATCTCTAAGTATGCCTCCGATTCCCGTTGCGGCTCCCTGATAGGGCTCCACGGCAGAAGGGTGATTGTGCGACTCAATCTTGAATGCGACCGCCAGACCGTCTCCGATATCGACGAGACCTGCGTTTTCTTCGCCAGCCGAAACGAGCAGTCTTCCTCCGCTTCGCGGCAGTGTTTTTATCTGCAGTATTGAGTTCTTGTAAGAGCAATGTTCGCTCCACATCACGGAGAAGATTCCGAGTTCGGTGTAAGTGGGTGTGCGTTTTAAAATATCGAGTATTCTATCGTACTCTTCTTTTGTAAGCCCAAGTTCTTTAGCCAGAGATAAATTTACTTCGGGTTCTTTATACATAAATATTCGACGATTATTTGATTAATTCATCCGGTAAAACTTTTCAGGAATTAATCATATTATAGGATAATAAAATTACTCAATAAAATGATTCAATTAAAGGAATAAAACAAATAAAAACGGAAATAAAAAAACCCGCAATGAGATGCGGGTTTTAAATAATATATCAAATTAAACTATTTCTTTGCCGCTTTAATCAGTTTGTTCTTGAGGTCAAGTTTTTCCCAGGTGAATCCTTTTTCATTTCTGCCGAAATGTCCGTACGCGGCAGTGTTTCTGTAAACGGGTTTCCTGAGGTCGAGTCTTTTTATAATGCCAGCGGGTGTAAGGTCGATTTCCTTCTTGATAATTTTCGCGAGTTTTTCGTCGGATATTTTTCCGGTGCCGTACGTATTAACGAATATCGAGACGGGCTGAGCGATACCGATCGCGTAGGAAACCTGAATCAGGCATTCATCCGCGAGTTTAGCCGCGACAATGTTCTTCGCTATATGCCTTGCGGCGTATGCTGCGCTCCTGTCGACTTTTGACGGATCTTTTCCTGAGAACGCGCCTCCGCCGTGAGGGGCTTTACCGCCGTAAGTGTCGACTATAATTTTCCTTCCGGTGAGACCTGAGTCTCCATGCGGACCGCCGATTTCAAAGCGACCCGTAGGATTGACGTGAATCTTCGTCTTCTTGTCGAGCAATTTCGCGGGTATTACTTTTTTAATCACGTGTTTTATAACGTCAGATTTTATTCTTGCCTGTGACACGTAACCGTCGTGCTGTGTTGAGACAACAACCGCGTCAACTCTTTTGGGCTTGTTATCGTTTCCGTATTCAATCGTAACCTGCGACTTCGCATCGGGTCTGAGATAGGGCATTAGTTTCGGATTTTTCTTCCTTATATCCGCGAGTTTTTTTACGAGATTATGAGCGAAAACGATGGTCATCGGCATATATTCCTTAGTTTCGTTACAGGCATAACCGAACATCATTCCCTGATCTCCTGCGCCGCCGGTGTTCACGCCCATCGCGATATCGGGCGACTGCTTGTTAATAGCCGAGAGCACGTTTATTGAATGAGCATCGAATCTGTATTCGCCTTTAGTATAACCGATTTCAGCAACCACTTTACGCACGAGTGCCGGAATATCGACATAATGTTTCGTTGTAATTTCGCCGCCTACAAGAACGAGTCCCGTGGCGCAGAAGGTTTCGCAAGCGACCCTTGCGTACGGGTCATGAGCGATAATGTCGTCAAGTATAGCGTCCGATATCTGATCGCAGATTTTATCCGGATGTCCTTCGCTAACCGATTCCGACGTGAAAAANTAAGACATATATTAATCCTTTTTAATTTATTATTCTATTTAAACAATTCGATTAATTTATAAAAAATAAAATTCAGTATTCAGTTAAAAATAAATGATACGTCATAAACCGTCCGCGATTATTTCCGCGACGTCGCGTACTTTCATTTGCGCTTCCTTCGCCTTGACGCCGTCGTTCAGCATAGTCATGCAGAAAGGACATGCCGTAGCCACTGTGTCGGCTCCTGTCTTTAACGCTTCTTCGGTTCTCTCTATGTTAACTCGCTTTCCTTCGGTTTCTTCCATGAACATTCTTCCGCCGCCCGCTCCGCAGCAGAAGCCCCTGTCTTTCGAGCGTTCCATCTCGATAACTTCCTGTCCCGAAGCAGACCTGACGAGTTCGCGCGGTTCGCCGTAAACGCCGTTATACCTGCCGAGATAGCAGGAATCGTGGTATGTATATTTACCATTCGGTTTCTTTTCCGGTTTTATTTTTCCCTCGGACACGAGTCTGCCTATGAATTGCGTATGATGGACTACATCAAGTTCGATACCGAACTTCCCGTATTCATTCTTTAAAGAATGAAGGCAATGCGGGCAAGCGGTAACGATTTTTTTAACTCCGTATTTATTGAATGTATCGATGTTCTGCATTATGAACTGCTGAGCGAGAAATTCGTTGCCGAGGCGTCTCGCCGTATCACCGTTGCATTTTTCCTCGCTGCCGAGCACTCCGAACTTAACACCCGCGGCGTTCATAATCTTAGCGAATGCCTTCGTGACGCTTCTGTATCTCTGGTCGAACGCTCCCGCGCAGCCGACCCAGAAGACCACGTCGAGTCCGTCAGCAGTTCCCGTTTCGGAAAGTTTTTTTAATGATAATTCCTTTCCTGACTTTTCGGTTTCATCTATGAATTCCTCAATCCACTCGTTTCTTTGTTCGGGTCCGAAAGCCCACGGAGACTCGTTGTTCTCAAGGTTTCTGAAAACCGTTCCGACTTCGTTAGGGAATGCGGATTCCATCATCGAGAGGTTTCTTCTCATATCGACTATTGATGTTACGTGGTCAATCATAACGGGGCACTCCTCGACGCAGGCAGCGCATGTGGTGCAGGCCCAGAGTTCATCCTGAGAGATATAATCGTGAACGAGAGTTCTTTCAAGGACTTCGCTTTCGCCGATTCCCTTCGCGACGAGAGGACCTTTATCCATCGTTCTTCTTCTTATTTGCGTGATTATCTTTTTCGGATTCAAAAGTTTACCCGTCGAATTCGCGGGACATACTTCGGTGCACCTTCCGCATTCAGTGCAGGTATAACCGTCGAGCAACTGTTTCCAGGACAGGTCTTCTATGTCCTTCGCGCCGTACTGCTGAATCGATTCATCCTCAAAGTTAACCGGCTTCAGAGTATTCTTTTTATCAATGCCAAAGTTAGAAAGAAATGTGTTCGGGACGGACGACAGAACGTGAAAATGTTTTGAAAAAGGAAGATAGTTAAGGAAGAACAACACGACAATATTATGCGCCCACCAGAAAAACTCATACGCAGAATCGCTGCCGCTTCCAATCATTCCCGCAAGCAGTGAAGAGACAGGCCTGAAACCGTGGGATTGCCCGAGGAGTATTCTTTCGGCGTTTGCGCTCATCATCGTTATCATAACAAGCATAATCATTACGAGAATAAAGACGGCGTCACTTTTTGACGACCTGTCAACTTTAAGCCTGTCCGGTGTCCCGACGAATCTTCTAATAAGAGAAACGAGTACAGTAAAAAACACAAGCGTTCCGAATATATCCTGAGTGAAAGTGATAACCGAATAGACCCAGCCGAGAAACCTGAAAGAGAAATTCGGAATGAATCCTTCGATGAATGATTCGACGATAATAATTACCAAAGCGGCGAATCCCCAGAAAATAAAAGAATGGAGCAGTCCCGCGAATCTACGGCGGAACAACTTAGACTGCAGCAGCGCAATTTTCAATGTGTTGACGAGCCTGACAGGGATGTTGTTCAGCCTGTCTTCGGATTTACCGATTTTAAGGTAACCGATTATCTTAATAATCGAGTTCAGAAAAAATCCGACTGCAAACAGAAGCAGAAGGGCAAAAAGAATACTTTTTATCATATCGAGAAAAATTTGATGAATTTAATCAAATGATTATACATTAACAATATTTTTATTCACCGAGAATCTGTACGGCAATTCGTCTTGTTCTTTTTCTGTTATCAAAATCGACGTATATTATCTGCTGCCAGGTACCGAGCACCAACTCCCTGTTTACCAGAGGCACGGAAAGGGAAGTCTTCATCAGCGCGGAGCGGAGGTGTGAGTGTCCGTTGCCGTCGCCCCAGGTATCATTATGCTTGTAATCCGAAAACGATGGTACAAGCCGTTCCATCAGCGCCGGAAGGTCTTTCAGCAATCCTGGTTCATATTCAAGCGTCGTTATGCATGACGTCGAGCCGATTGAGAAAACCGTTACGAGCCCGTTTTTTATTCCCGATTTAGCAGCGATTCTCGCGGCATCATCAGTTATGTTCAAAATACTGCAATTCCCGTCAGATTCCTTTATTATTTCCTCGTAGAACGTCATCATTTTTTTACAAGGTTTATTGAAACAAGATTTTCTCTGCCCTTTAGCAGTAACACACGCCCTTCTTTCATGAAAAAATTATCGGGCACGTTGTAATTCGAATTTTCATTCAGCACGTCGCCGTATAATTTTTCACCGCCCGGAACATTATAAATACAGAATACATTCTTATACATTTTTCTGCCGGTTTCAGGCGCGCTGTCCGATTCCAGATAATAATTGAACAAAAGAAATTCATTTTTCGTTATATACTCGACGTCGCCTTTAATAATTTTCCCGCCGGTTTCTTTCGCGATTATCGCCGCGCACTCTTTGTCCGCTGGGTAAGCCGAATCGGGTTTCGGATAATCGTAATACTCTCTGAACAGGTCATCATCGGCATCCGCTTTCATCTTTTTGAGTTTCGCGGCATCGTTATCCGACAGGGGAGAGGCCGAACCGTCGGTCAGGTTTATAACGGCATAGAGGTCTTTTTCAAAACTGCTCTTTCGTCCGTAAAGTTTATCCTTTTCGCAGAAGTAATAAACGTATTCTTCATTCTCCCAGAGTTTTTTCCCGGACAAAATATCAAGCGCGATAATGTTTTTGGGATAGGGAAGTTCGGGACTCCTGAACCTGTTGAGAAAAAGTATATTTTCGTTTCCGCCTTCAATCGATACCCAGTAATTGCCGTCTTCAAATAGAAAATTTTTCATAAAGCACTTTCCTGTGTTTACATCGAGGCTGAACAGAAAAAGTTTTTTCTGCGCCGTATCCCGCGTTTCGCCCGCGATAATATTCCTGCCAGCGAAAATAAATTTCCAGAGATTTCCTGTCTGGCTGAAAGACCAGTCGGGTGAAAGCATAGATTTATTTCCGAATATTTTCATTGTATTTCATAATAGTGTTCAGACCCTCAATAACGAGGTTTGCGTCGAAAGCATCTGCGGATGAAAGATACTTCTTAAGAATAGCGAGATTACCTCCCGTACAGACGGTAAACAATCTCTTATACTTCTTCCTGAATGTTTCTATGGTTTTTTCCGCGAAAAAAACCTGCTGAAGAATTAATCCCGATGCTATAGCATTTTTTGTTTTTCTGTTTTCTATATCCGCCTTCAGTGAAAGCGCGGCATTCGGAAGAGTTGTTCTTGAATTTAATGAACGCGCGGAAGTGACAAGTCCTGCTGCTATCATACCGCCTTTATAAACTCCGTTCGATATAAAATTCACCGTAGTGGCTGTGCCAAAATCGAGCACGAGTATATTTCTGTGTCCGGTATATTTCGATACTGCTCCCAGCGCCGAGCAAATCCTGTCGCTGCCGAGAGACTTCTCATAATCAATCAATAAGGGCGCGGGAGTAGCGGCGCTGACGAAATGCGTTTTCCCTGCGCCGGTTTTCTTTTTAACCGACTCCGCGATAATTTTCATTTTCGTTTTATCAAGAGACGACACGTACGCAGATGAAATGCCGGAATCACGGAATTCGTTCAACAATTTTCCAAATAATACCTGAAACTTCACTTTGCTGTTGGCGGCAGCGCGATGTCTTGAAAGAACGCCGTCAACCGAAAGGCAGGCTTTAATGCTTGAGTTGCCTATGTCTATTAAAATATTGACCATAACACAAAATAAAAAAAGGGACTTTAAAAGTCCCCTCAAAAAAATTGAAACCGCTAATATTTTACATCGAGAATTTAATACCGCCCATCAGCGTGAAACCGGTGATATTCTTATCATTTATTATAATCTTGTATTTCGCATCAACAAAAATCGTGTAATTCACTCCCGCGGCGAAATCAATGCCTCCGCCGAGGTCGAGACCAACGCGTGTTCTGTTGTCGCTGTTTTCTTTTCTCGTAAGAAAGTTCGCTCCGATACCGCCGTCGACATAAGGTTCAATCGTCGCGCCTTTGAATCGCAGGCGCATCAGACCCGCAACTTCAAAATTATTCATATCGTCGTTTTTCCAGTAGTTTGCCTGCGGGACGAATGAAAAACTTTCGGTCTTGATTTCGGCAAAGAGCGTAATGCCGAATCCCGCGTTATTATCTATGTTAGCAAGACCCAAACCGCCACCGAGAGATATCTGAGGCGACCCGGCGGTCCTGTTTACAATATGCATCGGCTGAGTTTTAATATCCGCGCCGATATTTTTTAAATTATATTGCGAGTACCCGGTAGAAACTACAAACAGAAGGATGAGTGATGAGAGAAATAATTTAATCTTCATATTGTTAGTTTAAATTTGATATTTCAAGTTTTTTTATTTCGTCCCTTATTTCAGCGGCTTTTTCATAATCTTCATTGTTCACTGCATCTTCGAGTTCGGATTTCAACTGGTCAAGTTTAGATTCCTTTGTTTCATTCTGTTTAAGTTCGTCGCTTTCGGGAAGAATCAGATCTTCGTTTTCAAGTTGTTCAACAGGTTCGTTCTTGTCGTCCTCGGGTATGAAACCGATTTCATCCATTATATCAGACGCCACATAAATCGGCGCAGAGAATTTAAGAGCGACAGCGATAGCGTCGGACGGTCTCGCGTCGATTTCGTCGATTTCATACGAATCGAGTTTAATCTTCGCGAAGAATGTAGAATCGCGGAGTTCGTTAATGACAATGTACTCGACGTGGTAACCGAGAGTTTCGATTATGTTTCTCAACAAATCGTGAGTGAGCGGACGCGGGGGTTTAATTCCTTCGAGTTCGAATGCAATCGCCTGCGCCTCGAAATGACCGATAATAATCGGGAGACGTCTGCTGCCTTCGGATTCCTTTAAAATTATTGCATATCCTCCTCCGCTTACTGTCGTCGACATCGTAAGTCCGAAAATATCAACTTTTATTGTGTCTTTTTTATCCATATAAAAACGTTTCTCTATTACTAATACAACCTAAAACCTTAATTTGTTTCAATAAAATTACGGTTTACGGATTTAAGTTTAAAGGCAATAAACCGTTCAACCTTTAATTTTCTTAATTTCTTCGGTCAAGGCGGGAAGAATTTCGAATACGTCTCCCACGATACCATAATCAGCAACCTGAAAAATTGGGGCATCTTTGTCCTTGTTTATGGCGACGATGAACTTCGACGACGACATTCCCGCGAGATGCTGAATCGCGCCGCTTATACCGCATGCCACATACAGGCTCGGTGAAACGGTTTTCCCTGTCTGACCGACCTGTTCGCCGTGAGGCCGCCATCCCGCGTCGACCACGGCTCTTGAGGCGCCTGTAGCCGCTCCGAGGACTTCCGCGAGGTCTTCAACAAGTTTGAAACTTTCGGGATTCCTGAGTCCTCTTCCTCCTGAAACTATTATATCCGCTTCAGCGACGTCGAGTTTACCGCTTGAAACCACCACATCCGTAACGCAGGTTTTGAAATCGGCTGCGCTTATGTTCAGGGAATCAGGTGAAACATTTGCGATTTCGGAACCGGTCTCCGATACTTCGGCCTTGAACACGTTCGGGCGAAGTGTTATTACAATCTTTCCCGAAGTATAGTTTACATTCGTGTTGCACTTGCCTGCATACGAAGGGCGTTTCATTGAAATTTTTCCGTCAGTTACGGTATATCCCGTGCAGTCGGTAATCACAGCCGAACCGGTCTTAACAGATATAGCCGGAGCGATTTCTTTTCCGAATGCGGTGCCCGAAATAATTATTATTTCATAACCTCCCGAGTTCGCGAAATTAGATACAGCCGACGCTATTGCTGAATGCGAATACTTTATTCCCGCGGCAGGGCTTTTTGAATTGAGTTCGGTCAAACTAATATGAAATACTTTCGAAGCGCCGTACTTGCCGAGAGTTTTTAACTGTTCATCTGAAGCATCCGTAACAGTTATAACGTCGAAACCCGTTCCGAGCGTTTCGGCAATGTGTTTTCCGGTTGTAACGGCTTCGAAGGCATTGGATTTAAAAATGTTATCTTTTGTTTCAGCAACTATTAATATTTTATTCATTCTGATTCTCCGTTTTAAATTACTTTTGCTTCTTCTCTTAAAAGACGAACGAGTTCAGGGACGTTTTGCACACCGTCGGTAAATATCTTGCCGCTTCCTTTAGAATCCGGCAGGGACATACCTGTCAGTTCGGTCATACCATATGTCTGGAATGGTTTTTCTTCTATCGGTTTAGATTTTGAAGCCATTATGCTCTTAAGGTTAGGATATCTGGGATTGTTAAGTCCTTTCTGGGCGCCGAAAACCGCGGGTAGGGAAGTCTTCACTACTTCTTTTCCGCCTTCGATTTCGCGTTCGGCAGCCGCTTCGTTTCCGCTGATTTCGAGTTTAGTAACAACGTTAACAACCGGGAGTCCGAGCAGTTCCGCTGTCATTCCCGGAACAATTGAGCCGTCGAAGTCAATCGACTGCTTTCCGAACAATATCACATCCGGATTTAATTCTTTAATTGTTTCGGCGAGATTTTTCGCAACAGAATATGAATCGAAATCCGCAGTGACGCTCTTTAAGAGAATTCCTTTGTCGGCGCCCATCTGAAACGCTTTCTTTATCGCTTCTTTTGAGCGGTCGGTACCAACGGAAATCGCAATGACTTCTCCTCCGTTTTTCTCCTTTAACTGCACCGCTTCTTCAACAGCGAATTCATCATATGGATTTATGATGAACGTTACGCCCGTTTCATCAATTGATTTTCCCGAGGCCCCGATTTTAACCTTTGTCGTACTGTCGGGAACAAGAGAAACACAAACTACAATTTTCATTTTATGAGTTTAAATTTGCAAATTACTAACTTAACAAGTGATTATTTTATAAAATTCAATTAAATGCTCATTTTTGAAGATAATAAATCGATAGACATTGTAAAACACTTATTTAATTGCGCGGTTATGCACTAAGAAATGAGAATGTCTCTGTGATTTAAACGGGTTTGACCATGCACGACAAATTTTATAAACGAGAGCCCCTCCAATGTATATCGGAGGAGACTCTCGGATACCGAGTTGGGTAACTTGACAGCGGTTTAATGCTCAATTAAGATGTTGAAAATTTAGAAAATATCAGGTATATTATAAAATGATCGCGGGATGGAGCAGTTGGTAGCTCGTCGGGCTCATAACCCGAAGGTCGCAGGTTCAAGTCCTGCTCCCGCTACAAAATAAATAGCCTTAAAATATTTTTAAGGCTATTTTTGTATAAGATTAAATCATACGATGATTTGAAGAAAATTATACTAATATTATCACTTCTTGCAATATCAATAACGGCCACAATATTTACGAATAAAACATCCACACCTCAGAGCGCGAGCGACAAGCGAATTTACACTGTAATAATTGACCCGGGACACGGCGGCAAGGACCCGGGTACAACGGGTTTGTCCGGTGTTTATGAAAAGAATATTGTTCTTCCGATAGGAACAAAACTTAAGAATTATCTTTCGAAGGAATACGATGACATGAAAATCGTGATGACGAGGGAAAAGGATGAATTCATCGAACTGAAGAAAAGGGGACAGACGGCAAACGAGCAGGGAGGGAATCTGTTCGTGAGCATACATTGCAACGCGAGAAAGAGCGAAGAGAATGACAAGAGTGGATTCGAGATATACCTGCTCGACCTTGCGCGGATTGACGAGGCGAGGGACATAACACTGGAAGAAAACAAGTTCATAGCATTTAACGAAAAGATAGATTCAAGTTTCATATCGAAGAACAAGATACTCGCTTCTCTTTACCAGCAGGCTTATTTAGGCTACAGCGAACGGTTTTCCTCAATTATCGAGACCGAACTTATCAAGGGAACACGAATACCTTCCCGAGGATTGTTTCAGGCGGGCTTCTGGGTGCTTCTTGCGCCTTCCATGCCGAGCATTCTCGTTGAATGCGGATACTTATCCAACAATACGGACGAGGAATATCTGAAATCTGAAAAAGGTCAGGACGAAATAGCGAAGTCGATATTCAAGGCCGTCAGATATTTCAAGATGGATTATGATTTCGAAAACAGTTTAATGGATTAACGCCATGCAGACAGGTCCTTCAAAAAAGATTCTCGCGGAGTATTTCAAGAACAACAGGCAGTACTTCGATTCGATTGCAAGGCAATACAAGGAAACAGATCCCGAGTATTACAACACTAATATCGCGCCTTTTTACAATAATCCTTTTTTCGCGTCAACATCATCGAAGAAAGGCGGCTGCGCCGTCAGATCGTTATTTATGGTATCCATTCTCATTCTCATCGCGGGCGTTGCGGCGGTAAGTTTATTCCTATCGGAGGAAAAAGCGGAGAAAGAATTGGATAAAGCGATAGATAAAGAGATTCAAAAGAGCGTTGAGCAGATTCAGAGCGATGAAGTAAAACCTGAAAATATGAAGGAAAGCCTGAAGCCATCGGATATACTCGACACATTAACATCGGTGCGGAACATGAACAATTATCAGAAAGGTGTAATGTATTTCAAAATCGGAGAATACGACAAAGCGGAGACATATTTTGCTCAGGTTAAACGAGACGACCCCGGTTTTTCCGATGCCAGGAAAAAACTTTCCGAAATCAGAAAGTTGAGAATTGAAAATTCAACGGAGCAGGATAAGCCCGCAAGGAACAGCAGAAAATAAAATATTATAAAAAGGAATGAAAAATCTCAAGAACAAAGTGGTATTCGTAACAGGCGCATCGAGCGGCATAGGAAAAGCTTGCGCCGAAAAGTTCGCGTCAATGGGCGCCAAAGTGCTGATGTGCGCGAGAAGGAAAGCGCGCATCGAAAAACTCGCGGCGTCGCTTGTAAAGAAATACAAAACGGAAGTATTCGCATTCGAGATGGATGTCAGGAATTTCGATGTCGTTAAGGAAACTATTGATTCGCTGCCCGCAAAATGGAAAAACATAGAGGTGCTTCTGAACAACGCCGGGCTTTCGCGCGGTCTGAACAAGATACAGGACGGAGTGCTTCTCGACTGGGAAGAGATGATTGATACTAACGTCAAGGGACTTCTCTACGTCACTAAATCGGTGCTTCCTTATATGCTGAAAAGAAAATCTGCTCACATAATAAATATCGGCTCGATTGCAGGGCACGAAGTATATCCCGCGGGAAACGTATACTGCGGAAGCAAGCACGCGGTTAACGCAATTACAAAGGGAATGCGACTCGACCTTGCCGGTACTTCAGTCAGAGTTTCGACGGTTGACCCCGGTATGGTGAACACCGAATTCAGTCTCGTAAGATACAGAGGAGATAAGCAGAGGGCGGATGCGACGTACAACGGAATGCAGCCGCTTAAAGGGGAAGACATAGCGGACGCCGTGGCTTTCATCGCCACGAGGGACGAGAATACAGTAATCGCGGAGATGATAATATTTCCGAAGGCGCAGGCATCGGCAATGGTGACGCACAGAAAGTAATATTGCTTTTATATAAAAAAGAAAAGGCGGTCTATGACCGCCTTTTTTTATTGATTAAAAGTTTTTACTTAATCGAAATGATATCATTATAGATTACAAAAAGCATCATCGCTATAAGAAGAATGAATCCGACGTTTTGCAGCACAATTTGAATTCTGTATGAAACAGGTTTTCTGAATATCGCTTCCCACAATAGAATCATAAAATGACCGCCGTCGAGAGCGGGGAAGGGAAGTATGTTTATCACAGCGAGCGACATCGATAGCAGAGCGACAAAACCGATGAAAGAGAAGAAACCGCTTTCCGCGGACTGCGCTGAAGCCTGAGCGATTTTAATCGGTCCGCCGATTGCTTTTTTAAACGGGATATCTCCTTTTATGATTTTTGCGATAGACTTAAAGAACACCTCGATGCCGTAATAATACATTTCGCCGAACGCGTGAGGTACGGCGGAAACAACGTTATACTTTTTTTCCTTTACGGGACCGACATACTTCGAGACGATGTCCGCGCCGATAGTCGAATCCGATGCGGGCGTAATTTTTGAAGTTAGTTCAGCGCCATTGCGAATGAATTTAATCTCGGTTTCCTTATTCGCATTAGCCCTGATAAGTTCCACGAACTTAAGAGGATTTGTAATCTTTTCACCCGCGAAGTAAGTTACTTCATCGCCTCTCTGCAGCCCGATTTGTTCCGCCGGTTTACCCGATATTACGCCATTAATGTTCGTTAATACTTTCGCTGAATAAATTCCAAAAGGCTTGTCGCCGAGAATACCGACTTTATCCTTAGGAATTGAGATAGTGACAGGAGCGCCGTCTCTTGAAACATCAAGTTTAATGGATTCACCGAGGTTGTCGATGTAAAGCGAACTTTGAACGTCGTCCCAGTAATTAATGTCGCTTCCGTTTATTCTGAGAATCTTATCGCCTTCCTTTAAGCCGTATTCAGAAGCAGTCGAGCCTTTCGATACATAACCGATTTCTGTCGTATCGATAAGATTTTTGCCTCTGGTGATAGAAAGGAAATAAAATACCAGAAAAGCGAGAAAAACGTTCATTAAAACACCCGCGGTAATTACAATCATTCTTTTCCAGACGGGTTTCGCCCTGTATTCCCAGGGCTGCGGTTCGGTCTTAATAAAATTCTTATCCATGCTTTCGTCAATCATACCCGGTATCTTAACGTATCCGCCGATAGGGAACGCGCATATTCTGTAGTCGGTATGATTTCCAAGTTCCGCGCTTTCGGAAAGTTTCCCGAATGTAAAACCTGTTATCTTATTATATCCGAATAATCTGTAACCCATTCCAAAAGCAAACACTTCAGCGCGCATGCCGGTCATACGGGCGGCGAAGAAGTGGCCGAATTCATGAACGAACACAAGTACACCGATGACGATTAAAAAATAAAATATTGTGCTTATAATTTCCATAATCAGTTATTATCGATTCTATACGATTAAAACAATAAAAAGTTCTTTAAAATTTATGAATTCTTTTTTAAAACATTAATTCTGGTTAATTTATCAATTTTTATCAAATCTTGAAGTTCATAATTTATTACACTTACGTGATTATCCAGTTCCGATTCAATTATATCAGGAATATCGGTGAATCCTATGCGTCCGTTAAGAAATAAATCCACGGCTACTTCGTTCGCCGCATTAAGCACTGTAGGGTACGTTCCCCCGTTTTCAATGCTGTCGAAAGCAAGTTTAAGGCACCGGAAAGTTACTAAATCAGGCTTACCGAATTCGAGATTTCCGGTCTGTAAAAAATCAATTTTTGTGAAATCATTTCCGTATCTTTCAGGATAAGTCAATGCATACTGTATGGGTACTTTCATATCCGGAACGCCCAGTTGCGCCTTAACTGAGCCGTCCTTGAATTCTACCATCGAGTGAATTACAGATTGCGGGTGAATTATCACCTGAATATCCTTAACCTCTATATTAAAAAGCCATTTAGCCTCAATAACTTCGAGCCCTTTATTCATAAGAGTAGCAGAATCAATCGTGATTTTATTACCCATGACCCAGTTAGGATGTTGAAGCGCCTGTTTGACGGTTACTTTTGAGAGTTCGCGTTCGGTATAGCCTCTGAAGGGTCCTCCTGAAGCCGTAAGTATAATTTTCTTAATATTCCTGTTATTTTCCCCCGTGAGGCACTGAAAAATTGCGGAATGTTCGCTGTCTATTGGAATGAGTTCGGAATTACTTTTATGCAGTGTCTCGTTTATTAATTTTCCCGCGACAACAAGCGTTTCTTTATTGGCGAGCGCAATGCGTTTGTTGTGTTTTATTGCCTCAAGAGTTGGAATCAGGCCTACGAAACCTACGAGAGAATTTATCAAAATATCGTAATTATTACGGCTGACGAGTTCGTTCAAAGTATCAAAACCAGTCAAAATTTCTGTCGCAGGAGATATTCCGGCATCTTTCAGGTCCTGAAGTCTTGATTCATTATGAAGAATAACGGTGAGAGGATTAAACTCGTCTATCTGTTCTTTAAATTTTTCAATATTGTTATTGCACGATAAAAATACAACTTCGCAATCAAATCCGTTCTTTTGCAGGTTCCTAATGACCTCGAGAGCGCTTGTCCCGATTGAGCCAGTTGAACCGAGTATTCCAATCCTTTTTTTCATTCTATATGCATTAAAAATACTTATATAAAATCAAAAAACCTAATATAAACAAAAAACCCTCCCGAAGGAGGGCTTTTAAAAAAAAGGAATTATTTACAAATACTTCTTTATAATCGTCATGAATGCGGCTTTATCTCTGGAGCCGACGAGTGTTTCGACAATTTTTCCGTTTTTATCAACGATGAAGGTAGTAGGAACGCCGTCCATCGGAGCGCCTGATGCTTTTTCGAACGCCTTAACTACATTTTCATTACCGTCGAGAATTGGATAAGAGACGGGTATTGTTTTAAGAACGTCTTCGATAGTTGTATTGCCTCTCTGGAAGACATTAATACCGTACATCACGAAATCCTTATCTTTAAGCTCGGTGTTTATTTCAGAGAGTTCGGGCATTTCCTTCTTGCAGGGCGCGCACCAGGTTGCCCAGAAATTCAGGAACAAGACTTTACCTTTGCTTCCTGCAAGTGATACCTTGGTTCCGTTTTCGTCCCATGAAATTTCAGGAACGTTTTTTTCGCCTTTTGATTCTTCAACTGCAGAGATTTTATAAATCTTCATTCCGGAAGTTTGAGTGTTTGACTGCTGCGTGTTAGTTTGCTGCGTCGCATCCTGTTTCTTTTGTTCAGTGACGGGTTTCTTATCGTTTTTTCCGCAACCGGATAAGAACAGGAGGACAGACATTACGATTATGATATTAAGTATTTTCATTATGTAAAAATTAATTTATGAATTTTGGGATAAAATATAGTTTTTGCAAAAGAAAAAACAGTAAAATCGCAGAATAGCAAATATGATGAATGTGTACGTGGTCAGGCGACAACGTTTTCGACGTCGTATCCTTTCTCCTTCGCGTAGCGGTATAATTTCTGGGCGAGCAGTTTGCGCGCTCTGTGGAGCCGGCTTCTTACGGTACCGATAGGGCATTGCACGAAATCGGCGATTTCCTCGTAACTAAGACCTTCGAGGTCGCAGAGAATTATGACGGTTTTGAAATCGTCCTGAAGAGAATTAAGCGCCCTTGTAACTTCATCATCGAGCAGGTTGTTGAAGACTTTTTCCTGAAGGTCACCTGTATCGAGCCTTTCTGATTTTATTGTTTCGAAGAAGTTCTCGATTTCATCGTAATCGACCTGTCCGGGAGTTTTCTGGTTCTTCCTGTAATTGTTTATGAAGAGGTTCTTCATTATTCTGAAGAGCCAGGCCTTGCAGTTCGTACCTTTTTCGAATTTATGGAAGAACCTGTAGGCGCGGAGATACGTTTCCTGAAGAAGGTCATCTGCATCATCGGAGTTTCCCGTCATTTTATACGCATAGTTATACAACAAGCCGATGTGGGGAAGCGCTTCCTTTTTAAATTCCTCTTTAAGCTTTTCTATTTCATCCTCGCTAAGGTAACCTTCCAGCGATTGCTCTTCTTCCTCGTCTTTTTCCTCTTCATAGTCGCTGTCATAATCGTTCTTCAGTTCCTCATCTTTTCGCGAAATTTTATCCTTAACTTTGGCATCCTGTATTGTCTTCTTTTTCGCCATAAACTTAACAATTCAAACTAATTATTTATAAAATTATAGTCAAGTTAAAATAAAGTTTGAAAAAAGTTCCCGAAAAGTATGAAGTGAGAAATATTTTGGTTTTAAAGAATTGTATTAGTTCCCTGAAAATGAGGGCGAGTAACGGGGCTCGAACCCGTGACATTCAGAGCCACAATCTGACGCTCTGCCAACTGAGCTATACTCGCCGTTTCTTAAAATTATCCTTTACGGTGTTCAATTTCAATACAATTTAGAAACCAATAAAGCAGGCGGTTGAATTCATACGGCTTTTCCATATTGCACAGGTGTCCGCAATCGGAAAAGTTATAGAAAGCCTTCATGCCGTTTGGCGCGCTGTTCCGAAACCGACTGAATAACCTCAACAGATTTTCGGGAGGCGTTATTTTATCTTTACCTGATACGGCGAGAAGGACAGGTATTTTCAAAGCGGATAAGTCATCGGCGGTATTTACTCTTGTCGACATCGCCAGAAGATTACCGCAGATTCCGTCGTCAGTATTCATTTCTATTATGTTCTTTATCTCTCCGATTAACTTTTCATCCGTGTTTTCGGTCAGGTTTTTCAGGAGTTTGCCCGTGAAAGCATCTCTGCCGCCTGATTTTATCTTGATAACGGCGTTAGACCTTCTGAGAAGAGTTTCGTCGTCGTCTTTTTCGGATTTAGTATTTACGACTGTAAGTGAAATAAACCTGTCCGGGTCTTTTATAACAGAACGAAGTAGTATGTATCCGCCCATTGAAAGCCCCACGGCGTGAACCTTACTGAGTTTCAGGTTATTCAGAATATGAAAAAAATCGTTAACGAGTTTTTCCATAGTGATAACGTTATCGTCGGACGAACTCTTTCCCATTCCCCTAAGGTCATACGTTATCACACGGAAATGTTTTTTGAAATACTCCGTCTGCCCGTCCCACATGCGGCTGTTCATAGGGAATGAATGGACGAATATCAGAGGGTCGCCTTCTCCTTCATAATCGCAAACGTTCACGCCGAGGACCTTAACTTCTTTCATTATTCTCGAGTAAAAAATTATACAGCATTGAATTAAAATCAACAGGATTCTCCATATTCGGCAAATGCCCGCTGTCGTTGATAATTTTCATCACGGAATTTCCGAGCGCGTCATTTAGTTTAGCGGCTTCGGAAAGNGGAGTGAGTTTATCCTCTCTGCCGACAATGACGAGCGACGGCAGTTTGAGGCTTTTCAAACCGTTAAGATAATTATATCGAGTCGCGAGCGCGAGCACTGCTCCGCAAATACCGTCATCGGTATTTTTCGTAATTATGTTTTCGAGACGTTGTTTAAGACCTGTATTAAAATTCTTTTCGCTCAGCAGTTTTTTCACAAAAGATGAAATGAATTCCGTTCTGCCTCCCGATTTAATCAGACTGACGGTTTCCGCGCGGGATAATAACGCTTCGTCAGTATCTCTTTCGCCTTTAGTATCGGACAGAGTCAAGGTGCGAAACGCCTGCGGTTTCTTAATCGCGGCTCCCTGAATGATATATCCTCCCATAGAAAGTCCAACGGCGTGAACTTTTCCCGCATCGAGATTTATTAAGATATCAAGGAGGTCGTCTATATAATGCTGCATCAGGAATTGATTATCATCCGATTTGCTTCCGCCGAGTCCTCTGACATCGTAAGCAATCACTCTGAATTTACCAGCAAAGAATGACAATTGATTTTCCCACATTTCATAAGTCAACGGGAAAGCGTGAACGAAAACCAGAGGGGGATTCGAGCCTTCTGAATCATAAACAGCGAGATTATTTATTATCTTTTTTATCATATTAAATTTTTAATAATTCAATGGTTTTATAATGAATCGTAAAGGAATTTATTAAGTTTGTTCGTTGATCTGACGCATTGAACTATCAGGTCAGTCAGTCCGGGATCGAAAGCAACTTCGGGTGAAAAGTATTTCTCAACATAGAACTGTTTCATCTTAAGATACTTTTCCATTTCTCCGTCAAGAGTCAGACCCGAGTATTCGCGCGGGAGCCTTTGCAGCGATTCACCGTGCAAAGAGCCGAAATCACCGATTAGATCATCGTCAGTGACAATAGATAAAAAATCATCAAAATCATTGAAGATATGATTCCTGATTTTCTTAATGATACCGTTATCAGTACTGTACTGACCTGCGGCAAAAAGAAATTCGTCAGACGATAAGTGTATATAGAACAAAGGGATTTCAGGAGATTTTAAGCGGTCGTAAGTGAAAGCGGCGGCATAAATTGTCTTATAAGGAGTTTTATCTTTCTTGAACCTTATATCGCGGTTAATTCTCATAATCGACTTATACGATACGAAAATTCGTTCGTCAATATTTTTCAATTCCTGAGCGAGTGAATCAATCAGCAGCCTCATAGGAATTTTAAGGTGAAATTCGTAGGTTTCGCGGTTACTGTCGAACCATTTTTTATTATTGTATTTCTTGCTCTTGAGTTTTCCGAGGAAATCGACGCTTCTTTCGTCGAAACCGAGGAAAGGTTCTTTTATAAAATCGTTCAGCATAATTTAATTTAATCAAATATACTCATATTTGTTATCATAAAATTTCAAAGAAAAGTTCCAACTCTACCGTACACTTTTTTAGATTTTCTATGTTTCAAAATGTAGAATAATTTACTATTTCCTTTAACAAAACCCTCCAACTGTCTGATATACAACTATATTAAAATTAATATTTACTTTTTAATTTATTCTTATCATATTTGCAGGTTATTAAATTAACCTTTTAAAATTAAAAGAACAAAAAATGTCAAAGATCAAAGCGTTAGTGGTATTATTTGTCGTATTAGGATTTTTCGGTACGGCATTTGCGAAAAATTTCCCCGGAGACAGAGCCGGATGGAAAGCTGATTATATGTACAAGAAGCTCAAATTAACGAACGAGCAGTACATGAAGATTTACCCGGCATTCCTCAATTTCGAAATGAAAGTTGATGATTTAAAAGCCAAGAAGATGGACAAGAAGTCCTACGAAGCCGAAGTAAAGAAATTACACGACGGCACGTTGGCGGAAGTCGAAAAAACATTAACAAAGGACCAGATCACTAAATTCACGCCATTAAAAGACAAGATGTGCAAGATGACCCCGAAGAAAAAAGTAAGAAAAGAAAAAGTTGAAGGCGACAACAAAGAAGTGAAGAAAGAAGAAAAGAAAGACATGAAGAAGGACGTGAAAAAAGACGAAAAGAAAGATGTGAAGAAAGATGTGAAGAAGGAAGAAAAGAAAGACGTGAAGAAAGAAGAAAAGAAAGACGAAAAGAAGAAATAAGTTCTTATCTTTCATAAAAAAGGCGGTGTCAAAAGCACCGCCTTTTTATTTTGGTTAAAATAATTTTATTTTCTAAGGACAGTTATAAGAAAAGTCGTTATAGAAACAAGTGTCGATGTAATTGAAAGAATTAGATAAAGGTTTTCACGATAACTGAATTTCTGGTCGAGGGGAAAAACAATCATATCGCCTGCCATAAGCACGGGATTCAGTTTCGCGGAAAGAGAAATTTTTTCATCCCAGAGATAATCGTCATAATTCAATCTAATAACTTTATCCTCTTTTATTCCCAGAGAATCATTTTTCGTCCTGACGATTCTGATATCTTCAAGTTTGGTATCCTTGGAAGGGCCGCCGCAAAGTGTAATCAGGTCAATCAGTTTCGTGCCCTGCGGAATCAGGTATTTTCCGGGAGTAGGAATAGTGCCCCATACGAGGACTTCTATGTTGACCTTGTCCTTATCGCCGTAATTATAATAGTTCAAGCCGAGTTTTATCTCATCCTGAATTCCGAGTTTCTCTTTTTCGTCCTGCGTGAAAGCGGGCAGGGCGCAGAGCATCAGAATAATAACAATGAATTTTCTCATAATGAATCAAATTATAAAATTCATATCAGTGTTTCAACATTAATATTTACATTCTTTCGGGAGCGCTTATACCGATTATTTCGAATCCGTTTCTCAACACCGTTCTTACCGCTTCGCATAATTTGAGCCGCGCGACAGTAGTATCGATGTTATCGGCATCAAGCACCCTGTTATCGTGGTAGAACTTGTGGAAAGTTTCCGCGGCGATATTCAGGTAATTTATTATCTTGTGCGGTTCAAGAGTTTCGGAAACGCTTTCCACTTCTTCGGGAAACCGGGAAAGAACTTTCAGCAATTCCACGGCGCCGGGTTCGGCTAATTTCTTAAGGTCAAACTCCGAGCCGCTAATGTCTTTACCGAAATTCAATTCCGCGTTCCTGAATATACCGCATATCCGCGCGTGAGCATACTGAAGGTAATAAACGGGATTCTTGTCAGACTGTTCCTTCGCGAGTTCAATATCGAAATCGAGATGAGTGTTAGCGGCGCGCATCACGAAGAAGAACTGAGTCGCGTCGGCGCCTACGTCCTTTATCAGGTCGTCGAGATAATAAACATTATCGCTGCGCTTGCTCATTCTGACCGATTCGCTGCCCGACTTGAACGTCACCATCTGATGAATTATTACTTTGATGACTGAAGTATCGTAACCCGCTTTTTCAATACCGTATAGCACTTCCTTGTAAGTGTCTCCGTGGTCGGAGCCGAAGATGTCGATTATATAATCATAGCCCCGCTTAATTTTATTTATGTGATAAGACATATCGGGAAGGCGGTAAGTGGGTTCTCCCGTCGACTTGACAATGACTTTATCCTTTTGAAATCTGTCCCTGTCCATCTTAAGCCAGACAGCGCCGTCTTCCTCGCGGGTGACTCCCTTTGCCTTAAAATCCGAGAGCAGGTTTTTAATATCGCCGTTCCTGTATAGTTCGGTTTCGCTGAAAAAGACGTCGTGTTTTATTCCGAGAGTTTCCAGAGTGTTCTTTATTCTTTCAAAATTGGCTTTCTCCGCGAATTCCTTGAAGAAAGAAACGTCTTCCGCGTTTTTCAGCGAGTCTTTTTTATCGGCGTAAATCCTTTCGGCGTATTCCTTAATGTACCCGCCGTGATACCCGTCCTCAGGAAAGGGGAATGATGAATCGAATATCTGCATGTACCTCGCGAACACGGATTTTGCGAGATTGTTCATCTGATTTCCCGCATCGTTGTAATAATATTCGCGCGTGACTTCATAGCCGCTCCATTCAAGCAGATTGGCGATTGATTTTCCAAGACACACCTGCCTGCCGTGTCCCGCGTGAAGCGGTCCGGTCGGATTAGCGCTAACCCATTCGAGGTTGGCTTTCTTGCCAAGATTATTCTTATTCTTTCCGTAGTTCCGGCCTTCTTTAAGAATATCAGTGAGAGTATGAAGATAAAGATTGTCGTTTATTTTAAGATTTATGAATCCCGCTCCGGCAACGTCAACCGATGTAAAAATATCGCTGTACGAAGAAAGCGTTTCCGATATTACGGCCGCGATTTCGCGGGGATTTTTTCCGACTTTTTTCGCGATTATAAGCGCAGCATTTGTGGACAAATCGCCGAACGATTTGTTGCGCGGAGGTTCAAGGCTGAAACCGACCTCGGGATAGTTCTTCAGACTGATCGTGTCTTTTAATATTTGAGCGATTTTATTCTTCATGATTTTATTTTATAACCATCCCTGATTCTTATACCATTCGTAAGTATCTTTAAAACCTTCCTCGAGCGTCATTGATTCCCTGAAACCGAGAAGCCTTACCGCTTTTTCATTCGAGCAAACCCAGTATTTGCGCGTTATATCCGTGCACTTCTCAATATTCAATGTAGCCGCGGATTTACTGAAAAGCGAGAAAAACTGCGCAAATGCTCCGACTGTAAAAACAAGCCAATGCGGAATTCTAATCTTAAGCGCTTTTCTTCCCATAACAGAGGACGTAATCTTTCCGACCTCATCCCAGTTGTAACTCCTGTCCGAGGAAATGAAAAAGACGTCACCGCTTTTTGTTTCTTTGATTCCCGCGAGGTAAATACCTTTAACGAGGTCCTTCACGTGAATGAGGCTGACATATTTATTGTCGAATCCTATAATGCTGTTAAGCCTGTTCCTGAACGCTTTGAAATAAACGAGTATTTCGGTATCGCGGGGACCGTAAACAGCAGGTGGTCTCGCGATTACTACGGGTATTTTATCTCTGAACTTCAGTACTTCTTTTTCGCCCTGTCTTTTTGTTCTGCCGTATGTAGTGATTGGTCTCGGAATGTAATCTTCTGTAATCGGGGTGCTGTCGGGATTCGGACCGCAGACAGCCTGAGAACTAACGTGAACGAATTTTTTTATGTTCGGATTGACTTTAGCCGTAATTTCAATGATGTTCTTTGAGGCAAGGACATTTCCTTTTTCGAATCCTTCCTTATTTTTTGCCTTAACTACGCCTGCGACGTGAAACACGTAGTCCATATCTTTTATCGTGTTTTCCAGAGCTTCATTGGAGAATAAATCACCTTCGACGTACTTAACGTTCTTGCCGTCGAGCCATTTGGTCGAAGAAGTGCTTCTTTTAAGGCAAAAAACTTCAAAACCCTCTTTCAGGAGCAAATCGACGAGGTGACTTCCGACAAAACCTGTTGCACCGGTAACGAATGCTTTCATATCATCAATTTTTTTAATTTTATCATAGAAGTTATTAATAATTATATGTATTTTCTATGTTAAAATTGATGCAACATAACTATTAAAAACAAGAATGAACGATTTATTCACGAAATGTTACACGTTTACGAGGGCTGATGAAGTAAAAGCAGCCGGTTTTTATCCTTATTTCAGGCCTATTGAGCAGAATGAAGGACCCGTAGTTAAAATGAACGGCAGGGAAATTATAATGGCAGGTTCGAACAATTACCACGGATTAACGACACATCCGCGTGTGGTCGAAGCGGCTCAGAAGGCTCTGCTGAATTACGGTACCGGGTGTTCAGGTTCCCGATATCTCACGGGTACACTGGATTTGCATATAAAACTGGAGGAAAAACTTGCCGCATTCTTTAAAAAGGAAGCGTGTCTTCTGTATTCCACGGGATATCAGACGGCGCAGGGCATAATTCCTACATTAGTGAATAAAGGCGAATATATAATATCCGACAAAGATAACCACGCGAGTATAGTCGCGGGAACGCTTATGGCGAAGGGAATTCTTGCTGAACTCGTGCGTTACAAACACGGCGACATGAACGATCTCGAGAGAGTATTGAAGAGCATTCCGCTTGAAGCATCGAAGCTGGTCGCGACTGACGGCGTATTTTCAACCTCGGGGACGATAGTTGACCTTCCGAGCATAGTATCTTTGTGCAAGAAATACAACGCGAGGATAATGGTTGACGACGCTCATTCACTCGGCGTTATAGGCAAAGGCGGCAGGGGAACAGCGTCGCATTTCAATCTGGACGATGAAGTTGACCTTATAATGGGCACATTCTCGAAGACTCTCGCTTCTCTTGGCGGATTCGTAGTCGGGGAAGAGCGAGTCATTAATTTCCTGAAGCACCATTCACCTGCACTCATATTTTCTGCCTCGCCGACTCCTTCATCCGTTGCGGCGGCAATAGCCGCTCTCGAGATTCTCGAATCGGAGCCGGAAAGGGTCGATAGGCTCCTCGCGAACGCGAAAAAGATGAGAGACGGGTTAAAGAGCCTCGGATTTTACGTGCTTGACGGAATAACACCCGTTGTGCCGGTAATTCTCGGAGACGATGTCAAGGTATTTCATTTCTGGAGGCAGTTGTACGATTCAGGCGTTTTCGTGAACGCTTTTGTACCTCCGGGAGTGCCGCAGAACCTATCGATGCTGAGAACGTCATATATGGCGACTCACGAAGAAAAGCATCTGAACAAAATACTTGAAGTATTCGAGAAGATTGGAAAAGAACTCGGAGTTATTTAGAATGAGAAATCTGTATCTTATAATGTTTTTGATTTCTTTCCTGATTGCAGCGGGATGCGGAAAAGACAAGAGCAAAGACGGAACACAGACTACAAACCAGACGACCGAACAGCAGACAGCGGACGACACAGACACGGAAGAATTGACGCCTGCCGAAATATTCGCGGCGTCTCTTGTACAGGATATACTGAACGAGGAAAACGAGCCCGAACTTGAGGATTACATATCAGGAACGATTTATCCGAAAATATCAGGAAGCCCCAAAGTTACAATCGACAAAATTTCATCTTCACTTTTCATAATAAAGTATTTCGAAAACGGCACGGAGAAAAACCTGCTGCTTCAGAAATACTACAATCCGAAGGATGACGCAATATTCTTTGAATCGTCCGAAACTACATTCGACAACACGAAACTATTTCTGAAATAAAATGAACAAGATTATCGCTGTAATAGGGATGTGCGGTTCCGGTAAATCGGAAGCGGTAAAGTTTTTTGAATCCCGCGGATTCCGGAAAGTTTATTTCGGCGAAGTTGTAATTGACGAACTGAAATCGAGAGGTTTGCAGGTGAACGAAGCGAACGAGAGGAATGTAAGGGAATCGCTCAGGAAAGAATTCGGGATGGGGGTAATGGCATTAAAGAGCATTGACAAAATCAGGCAGTTCGTGAAGGAAGGCAACGTAGTAATCGAAAGCCTTTATTCCTGGGAAGAGTTTAAGATAATCAAGAAGGAATTCGGAGACGCATTCAGCCTGCTTAACATATACACGACGAAGTCAATCAGGTATGAAAGGCTGAAGAACAGAGAATACAGGCCTTTGACGGGTGAAGAGGCATTGTCGAGGGACACGAGCGAGATAGAAAAACTTGACAAAGGCGGACCGATTGCGTTCGCGGATTTCACGGAAATAAACGACTCGACTCTCGACGAACTAAACAAGAATCTTTTAAAATATTTATGAAGAGAAAAGATTACATAACCTGGGACGAGTATTTCATGGGAATCGCGCTTCTTTCGTCAAAACGGAGCAAGGACCCTAACACTCAGGTAGGCGCCTGCATAGTGAACGCTTCGAACAAGATAGTCGGTATCGGGTACAACGGTTTTCCGATAGGATGTTCCGATGAAGATCTTCCGTGGGAGCGTACAGCGGATGAAACGAATCTAACGAAGTATCCTTATGTGGTTCACGCCGAAGCGAACGCGATTCTGAATTCGACAAAGGACCTTCACGGATCGAGAATATACGTCGATTTGTTTCCTTGCAACGAGTGCGCGAAACTGATTATTCAGTCGGGAATAGCGGAAGTGGTGTATCTTTCAGACAAGTACAAGGATACGGATTCCGTAAAAGCGTCGAGAAAGATGTTCAGGCTCGCAGGAGTTAAGGAAAGACAATTGATAGTAAAGAATAAAAAAGTTATTTTAGAATACGATTAGTTCTTTTAAAGATTTCCGGTGTAACAGGGAATCCGGTGCAAGACCGGAACTGTCCACGCAACTGTAACAGAGAAGACCGTTCGATATACCACTGTTTTTAAAATGGGAAGGAGAACAGGAAACCGCTCTGGAGTCAGGAGACCTGCCGGGGATACCGTTTTTTCAAATTCTTCGCTGGAAAGAAAATGAAACAATAACTCGTTTGAGTTTATTTTTTATTTCCCGCGCAGATAAACTAAATGAGTTAATGAGATTCACAATCATAATATTATTATCATTTCTAAGTTTTTCTGCAGCAAATTCGCAAAGCGACTTTGATTCGCTCTTATTTACTGCTCCCGTAATAAACGTGTCTTCAAGCCGTTTAGGCCTAAGCAAAGAAGATTCTTTTTATCCCGTTCAGCGCTTTGACAGACAGGAAATTACCAACACAAACGGAAGCCGGGTCTCGGATGTGCTGCAGCGCGCCTGCAATGTTTTCATAAAATCGTACGGCGGGCTTTCATCTCTTAAAACGGTATCCGTTAACGGAATGAACGCCGAACATACGCTTATACTTCTCAACGGAACGAGATTAAACACAATTCAGAACTCGCAATTCGACCTGTCGCTTATTTCGAACGAGGACATCGAATCGATTGAAGTGATTCCATCGGGAAGCAGTTCTTATTTCGGAAGCGACGCTTTGAGCGGCGTTGTCAACATTTCGACTTTCGGAAATTCAGACGATGCAAGCGCGGACAGAATCCGGGCGGTATTCACGGCGAGGGCAGGTTCTTACAATTACAGGAACACGATAGCCAGCGTGAAGTATAACAGCGGTAAACACGATTTCAAGACCGCATTCGACTTTGAAAAGTCGGACGACGATTTCGATTATTATTATTTCAATGGTTACAGAAATATTCTGAAACACCGCGAAAACAACTCACTTGAAAGAAAAAACATACTTGTCCAGTATTCTTACGGAAGCAGGAACGATGTACTGAATTTCATGACTCTTTACAGCGCCGTGAACAGGCAGATACCCGGACTTGAAATAGGTTCGGCTCCGATGAACGCTTTTCAAAAGGACAAGATATGGAATAACATACTAAACTACGAGCATACATCTCACAGCGGAAGCGTTCTGCGTGCATCCGTCAATTTTCAGAACTACCTGATGAATTATTTGTCGCTTCCTTTCGATGACAGTTACTATAAAAATCTCACGTCGGGAATATCGCTAAGTTACCAGTTTAAGATGGCGGACATAAAATATCTTGCAGGGGCGGATTTGTTCACGGGCAGCATACAGAGCAACGAACTCGAAGAAGGAAGAAAAAGATTTTCAACGGCGGTTTACGCAAACATAGATTACGCGGCGGCAAAAAATCTGCGATTATATCCGTCTGTACGGTTTGAGAATATATCCGATATCGGTAAGAACGTAGTTACGGGAAAGTTAGGATTAAATTATAAACCGCTGGGCAGTGATTTGCTCATTCTGAAAGCGGGTACGGGGAATTCATACAGAGCGCCGACTTTTAACGAATTATACTGGAAAACGGGGGGCAACAGGTCGTTGAAGCCTGAAACGTCTTTCAACATTGACGCGGGAGTTTTATCCGAATTCAGATTTTTCGGAAACGCGAGCGTGGAGATTAACTACAGCCATGTAAAGGCAGACAATAAAATCGTCTGGCGACCTTCCGCGTCAGTTTACTGGACACCCGTTAACATATCGTCATCATCATCGGATGTAATCACCGCGGCAATTTCGCATAGTTCGCGCATTACGAGAGAAACAGAAATCAGTTTAAAGGCAAATTACACGCATACGACATCAATCAAGACTTCATCCGATTTCTCAGGAGATCCGTCATTGAACAAGCAGTTAATTTTCGTGCCTTCCGACATGTTCAAAATAGACGCGGGCATAGTGTACCGGAAGTCGGGATTGAATTTATTCGTTTCGTACACGGGGAGCCGTTACGCGGATTACGAAAACACTATTAAGATGAAACCTGCTTTCACTCTTGACGGAAACTTGTTCACGAACATAAACGCGGGTGCATTTCACTTCAGGGCGGCATTAGAAATAAACAACATAACGAATTCGGATTATCAGATAGTTTACGGATATCCTATGCCGCTGCGAAATTACAAATTTACAATAACATTAACTTACTAACATGTCCGACACAAACATTAAAGGCGGAAGCAGGCACAGGAAGAAAGTTCTCGAGACAATAGAGAACTACTCGAAACTCACATCCGAGGAGAAGAACTGCCTGCACGTTTACTACGGCTACGGCAAAGGAAAAACCACAAGCGCCGTAGGGCTCGCAATCAGGGCGCTCGGAGCCGGCAAGAAAGTCGCGATAGTTCAGTTCGACAAAGGATACGACGGCAGCAACGAGCATTATTCAGAGAGAATCGTAATAAGGAAACTCAAGGAAACCGGATACGATATCGATTTATATCCTACCGGCTGCGAAAGGATGAACGCTGACGGGACATTCAGGTTCAATAACGAAGACAGCGATTTCGCCGAAGCGCGAAGGGGACTCGATATAGCCAGAGCGCTTATCAAGGAGGGGAAACAGGATTTGCTGATTCTTGACGAATCTATTGCAGCCGCGGCTTACAATTTAATATCTAAATCCGACGTCGACGAAATAATCGCCTTGTTCAAAAAGAACAGACGGTTTGAAATGGTGATGACGGGACACAAGATATGGAAAGAGATTGAAGAATCTGCGGACCTTATAACCGAAATGAGGAAGGTAAAACATTACTTCGATAATGGAATCCCCGCAAGGGAGGGAATTGAATATTAAAAATAATAAAATGAAAAAAACATTATATCTGTTTATTCTTACATCTGTATTCTTGATATCATCGTGCAGTGATAATCCTGTCAACAACACTGTAATCACGGCAACAAAAGGGATTTATATTTTATCGGAAGGCACAATGTCGCCCGGTACAGGAAAGTTATCGTATTACGATACAGCGAAAGATTCATTTCACATTAACATTCTTAATCAGGGTTCATTCGGGTTGTTCCCAGACGGCATTGTGAGTAACAGCGGGTTTCTTTTCATAACGGAGCAGGGTAACTACAATTCCGCGGGCACGATATACAAAACAGACATGAATGGAACGATTCTCGAGCAGAAACAGGTGGGCACTAATCCCTATTCGCTCTGTTACGAGAACGGAAAGTTTTACATTACGAACGGACCTGCGGGAAATGTCTCGGTACTTGACGGCAATCTGAATTTCGTGAAAGATATACAGGCAGGTGTTTATCCGCAGGAAATTGTATCTTCATCAGGCAGGGTTTACGTTTGCAACAATTCGCTTTACGGAGGTCCTTATGATTCAACCATAACCGTAATAGACGCAAATTCGAATGAAGTTTTGAAAACATTAAGGGTTGACCGCGACCCGTCTTCGCTTGCAATAACGAATGACGGTAAGTTAATCGCGGGATGTCCCGGCAACGAGGGAAGGATATTCATTTTCGATACGTTCGGATACTCGCTGACGGACACGCTAACGTCGCCGTACGGATTCTCGAAGGATATTTCCGCTGATAAACTGTCGAAAGATATTTATTTTATCGGATACGCGGGCGATATTGTAAAACTGAATCTCGATACAAAGGTATTCACGAAATTCATCGAGGCTCCCGCGGGGACATCGTACATTTACGGTTATGCATATGACGTGGTAAACAACGCTCATTATGTTCTCGACGCGAAAAACTTTTCAACGAGCGGGTCGTTCAGCATATACAATGCGTCAGGGCAGTTGCAGAAAGCATTCACGGCTGGCGTTGCGCCGAGAAGAATTTTAATGTACAAATAAATTTTACTCAAATGTTAATTTCATACAAGGGTATTACCCCGAAACTGCACGAATCTGTCTTCGTGTGTGAAGGAGCAAAGATAATCGGAGACGTGGAAATCGGAAAAGATTCCAGCGTGTGGTTCAACGCGGTCGTTCGAGGCGACGTGAATTATATACGCATTGGCGAGAGGACGAACGTTCAGGACGGATGCGTCCTGCACAACACGTATTTGAAGTATCCGCTTATAATCGGGAACGGCGTGACCATAGGGCACGCGGCTGTCATTCACGGCTGCACGTTGAAGGATAACGTCCTGATAGGAATGGGGGCGATATTGCTGGATAACTGTGTTGTGAATTCGAATTCATTCATTGCCGCGGGAACGCTCGTCAGGGAGAATTTCGAAGTGCCGTCAGGAGTGCTTGTGGCGGGCTCGCCCGGAAAAATCATCAGAGACCTGACGGAAAATGAAATCGCGAAAATCAGGAAAAGTTCGGAGAACTACTTAATGTATGTACAAAATTATAAAATTTAAAAGTTTATTCATTTTGACTATATTTATAGAAACTTACAGTCATACATTCAGTACTGATTGAAATATTGATAAATCAAAGTAAACTGAATCCGGGAATATTATATTTGCCGGATTTTTAATTAGCAAATGAAAATATTTACACTCAACGGAAGCAATTTAGACGTTTTTAAAGCGGTAAGCATCGTAACAAACGGAACGAAAATATCGGTTTCACCTGATTCGATAAGAAGGGTTATGAAATCAAGAAAACTCGTCGAGAAATGGATTGACGACGGCGAGATCGTTTACGGAATAAACACGGGGTTCGGAGAATTCAAGGACATCGTGATTTCAAAAGAACAGACAAAAGACCTTCAGAGAAACCTAATAATATCCCATTCGGCCGGAGTAGGAAAAATTATCGAAGATGACATCGCCCGACTGATGATTTTGTTCCGCATTAACTCGCTTATAAAGGGATTTTCGGGCGTAAGGGTTGAACTGATAGATTTCCTCGTGAAGTTCTTTAACAAAGGTCTGGTGCCCGTCATTCCCGAACAGGGTTCGGTTGGATGTTCCGGAGACCTTGCTCCTCTCGCGCATCTCGCATCCACGTTCATCGGCGAAGGTTTCGTGAAAGAAGGGAAAAGTATAATTAAAAGCCGTGAAGCGCTGAAGAAGGCAGGATTGAAGCCGTTCGTACTTTCTTCCAAAGAAGGGCTGGCGTTGATTAACGGCACGCAGATGATGAGCGCGTATTTATGCAAGTCTCTTTATGAATCAGTGAAACTGATGAAAGCCGCTGACATAACGTCATCAATAACGGTCGAGGCGACAAAGAGCACGGATACGGCATTTGAGGACAAAATTCAGAAGATAAGACCGCACAAAGGGCAATCCGATACGGCATTCAATCTTAGAAAACTTCTTGCCGGCAGCAGGATCATGAAATCACACGAGGCCTGTTCGAAAGTGCAGGACGCGTATTCGATAAGGTGCATACCGCAGGTACACGGAGCGGTAAAGGACACTATAAATTACAGCATCGGTATATTGAATACGGAAATGAATTCCGTGACGGACAATCCTTTGATTTTCGCGGATGAAGCACACCACAGGGAAGGCGGAAATTTCCACGGCGAGCCTCTGGCTCTCGCGTCGGATTTCCTGAAAATCGCGTTATCCGAACTCGGTAACATTTCCGAAAGGCGGACGGCGCGTCTGGTTGACGGTAATCTTAGCGGGCTTCCGAGGTTTTTAATAACCGACGGCGGACTTAATTCGGGATTCATGATAGCCCAATACACGGCGGCTTCGCTCGCAAGCGAGAATAAGGCGCTTGCTCATCCGGCTTCAGTCGATTCAATCCCGACGAGCGCGAATCAGGAAGACCACAATTCGATGGGTTCAATAGCGTCAAGGATGTGTTATGAAATCGTAAAGAACGTAAAAAATATAGTTTCAATTGAAATTTTATGCGCCTGTCAGGCGTTGGATTTTCTGAGACCGCTTAAAGCCGGCAGGGGAGTGGAAAAAGCACATGAATTAATCAGAGATAATGTTAAATTTGTTTCTTCCGACAGGAACATGTCGGAACTGATATCCAGAACGCGCGAGGCGGTTTTTAAAACAGGGTTCTGTGAAAAAGTCGAGATGACGGTTGGAAAATTAAAATGCTGATTTGAATAAACGGCTCAAGAATATAATATTTTTCTTTAAGCGCCTGTACGAGAAATTCGACAAGGACCAGATATGGCTTTTGTCGTCGGGCATTTCTTACAGCATACTTTGGGTTATTATACCGACATTGCTCGTCTTTCTCGGAATACTCGGCTTTTATTTCGACAAGTCGGACGCGATTTCCAAGATAAACAGTTATATAAACCAGATGCTTCCATTCAGTTTCGAGGCGAAGGATAGATTTCTTGATACAATCTCGAACAAGGCATACGAACTTTCACAGAACGCTTTCATAACGCTGATAATCGGTCTCGCGGGTATTTTCTGGGCGATGAGCAGCATGTTCAGTTACATGCGCGACGTTATGAACAGGATATTCGACGTGAAGGAATCCGTGAATTTCTTCAGAGGAAAAGTCAGGGATTTCATACTCCTGCTTGCAATTATCGTGCTCTTCACTCTCACTATGGTGATAACGTCCGTGCAGCAGATTGACAATGACGCGCTAAAACTCGTGCTCGGTTTCATTGATTCCAATTTTTCGACGAACAAGTTGTTCCTTGTATTGTTTCCGTTCTTCATTTCATTCGTTATGTTCTTTTTTCTTTACAGATTCGTGCCTCATTACAAGATTCCGACGAACGCGTTGTTTTTCGGTTCGCTCGTATCGGCTGTGCTGTATGAAATATTAAAGAACATTTTCGCATACTACATACTAAACTTTTCAAACTACTCGAAAATATATGGGGCATACGCGGCGTTCGTGATATTCATGCTTTGGGTTTACGTCATATCGCTGATTTTCTGCGTGGGTGCGGCGACGGGAAAAATATATCTGGAACTTCACAACCTTGAAATCAAGTTTTACAATAAAGAAAAATATGGAACAGAGAAAATTATCCAGAACGATTGAAAAATTCATAACGGAGGCTCCGAATTTCAAGCGCATCGAGGACCTCCTCAAATACGTGCTGAATCAGATTATCAGTTATGAGCATATCGGGATTACCGGCGGCAGAATATGGAAACTTAGCAGCGGCAAGACATCTTACACACTTCTCGAGCAGATGGGGGACGTGCCGAAGATAGACCGCAAATACGAACTGAAGATATCCGAATTTCCCGTTCTCGACGAGATATCAAAACGACGCACGGTTACCGCGAACGAGACGAACAATTATCTCCGCAAGAAAGGAATAAACGCTTTTTCCGCGACGGGTCTTGGCGATAAATTCAAAGTGAAGCACAAAGGAAAGACAATATTTCTATACCAGTACCTGCTTGCATTCAACGTCGAGAGAATATACGATGAATTTCTTTACGCGCTTAATATAATCGGCGTTACGCTGAATTCGATAATGCGCGCCAAGAAAATAGAGAAGAAAGCAAACGAGAACATTTTTGATCTCGAGAAAGCGAGCGAAATCCAGAGGAGCATACTTCCCGAGCATTCTTATAAATTCGGCAATTACGAAATTTTCGGGATTTCAATACCCGATAAGATAGTAGGGGGCGATTTTTTCGATTACATCAGCATAGCGGATGGAAACAAGTTGTGCATAGTAATCGGGGACGCGGCTTCGAAGGGAATATCCGCTGCGGCGCAGGCATTGTATGTTTCGGGCGCGCTTAAGATGGGCGTGAGTTACGACGTCGGTTTCACGACTCTAATAAAAAAGATAAGCAATCTCGTGAACGACACATTTCCCGACGAGCGTTTCGTGACGCTTTTTCTCTGCGAACTTTACAGGGATAAAAAAGGACTTTGCGTTTACGTAAACGCGGGACATAACTCGCCGTTCATTCTCAAGGAATCGAACGGTCAGATTTTAAGCCTTCATTCGACAGGTCCGGTTCTCGGTCCGTCGCCTAATCAGGAGTATTACCTTGACAGCCAGTACATAGAGAAAGGCGATTACCTCGTGCTTTATACGGACGGCATAGTCGAGGCGACAAACGAAAAATTCGAGTTCTACGGCGAGGAAAGACTGAAGAAACTAATAGTGAAGCATAAAAACGCGGCTCCTGATTTCATGTGCAAGAAAATAATCGAAGACGTTCAGCGTTACTCGACTAACGGAAAATATTCCGACGACAGGACGATGGTTGTAATCAAAAGAATATCCTGATGAAAAGATTTATCTTGATATTTTTAATCTTCGCGGCTTTCAGCGCCGTGCAAGCTCAGACGGGCGAGGAAGAGACCGTAAGAATAATGAAATACATTTATTCGTGCAATTTCGATTCCTCAAAAATCCTAATCGACAGGTACATAAGTTCCAATCAGAATCCACCGCAGAGCAATTTTCTCGACGTTCTTTCCGGCTGGTGGAAGATAAACATAGACAGAAAGAACGAGAAACTCGACGAGGATTTCAACGAAAAGGTAAACAAAACCCTCGACATCTGCGATGCGATACTCGATAAAAATCCCGATGATTTCAACGCTCTTTTCTACAAGGGAGGCGCGCTCGGTTACCGCGGGCTTCTGAAGAGTCTGAGAGAGAGTTGGCTTTCGGCTGCGGACGACGGAAAGCAGGCGTTGAACCTGATGGACAGGGCGCTCGAGATAAATCCCAACAACAAGGAAGCGCTTCTCGGCATAGGCATTTACAACTACTTTGCGGAATACGTGCCGTTCAGATATCCTTTTCTGAAGCCTTTGCTTATAATTTTCCCGAAGGGAGACAAAGTGAAGGGGCTGGCGCAGATAAAGGAAGCCGCCCAAAATTCGAAAATCGCGACATACGAAGCGCATTACATAATAGCGTACCTTAACATCGTTTACGAGAGAAATTTTTATGAAGGAGAAACTTATTCTTCGTATCTTTTTAATTTGTTTCCATCGAACTCCGTGTTTGAAAGGATGCTTTACAGTTGCTACGTAGGGCAGGGGCGTTTTCAGAACGCACTGGACGGATGGACGGGCGTCAGAAACAAGAATAAGTCGAACACGACGGGATACAATATTGACGCGGTTCTTCGCGAGGCGGATTATTACATAACTCTCTGTCTGCTTAAAACAGGAAACATAGACAAGTCGGACGAATACATAGACGAACTCCTGAAACTGAACGAGAAACTCGACAAAGACGAAACGTCGTTCAAAGCGTTTACTTTCCTGATGCTGGGAATGAAGTACGACGCCGCCGGCGACAGGAATAAAGCGAAGGAGAATTACAACAGAGTGCTTGAAATGAAGGAGTTTTCAAACAGCCACAAGGACGCCGAAAAGTATATCAAAGAAGCCTACAAAAAATAAAAAAGGCGCTGTCCGTTAAGAACAGCGCCCGTATAAAAATTTCAATACATTATTTAAGCAGAGTCATTTTCATTATGTCGTTGTAGATCGTGCCGTTTACCGATTTGAAAGTCAGTTTGCACATATATGTTCCGGAACTGAGTTTCGCGCCGCTCATATTCACTGTATAAACTCCCTGATTCATCTGTTTGTTAACGAGCGTGTTCACTTCATTACCGAGTATGTCATAAACCTTAAGTGTCGCGAAACCGTTAGTCGGAAGCGCGAATCTTATGTTTGTAACGGGATTGAATGGATTCGGATAGTTCTGTGAAAGTTCGAAATTCTTAGCGGTGATTTCGTTACGGATAATTGATGTCGTGATATCCGCCCAGGTTCTCGCGCCTCTAATTCCGTCTATGTTCAGCGTAGGCGCGTTCGATGCGCTGCCTTGCCTGATAGCCATTCTTCCAATGCTGTTAACGTCTGATGCGGTACCTGTTACAGGACCTACATAAGCCGTAGTGGGTTCTGTTGCCGGAAGATTGGGTGATGTAAACACGTAAAGTTTCATTTCATCGTCGGAAGTCGAACCTGTATTGAAAGTGTATTTAACCACGAGCAGGTAAGTTGTTCCGTAAGCGAAACCGTTAGCGCCGTAAACGATAGGACCGCCCGACGCGCTTGATTTGCTCAATCCGAAAGAAATCGTGCCTGCCGAATCCTTGGCATATACTCTTGCTGAGTATAATGACGTTGAAGTCGCGGGCAGGAACGCGAAGAAATAGTCACCCGTCGCTTTAGCTGAATCCACCTGCACCATGAACGATGCATAAATGGAAGCGGATGAAACGGAATCTCCTGAGAACGGCTTGTATCCGTCGATGCCGTTATTTCTAAGCCTGCAAGCATTACCAATATTTGAAAGGGGATAGCCGGTGTATGTCAGTCCCGGCGAAACAACCATAATATTGTTCGTGCTTCCCGTATTCGGAATCCATCCGTGAGCGCCTATCGAGTCGCCCGCGGTATAATCGAAATTTTCAGTGAAAACAATCTGTGAATTGGCGGTAGCGAATAATGCCGCTATTGCAAAAATGGTCAAAAAGATACGTAATCTCATAATTTTATTTGGGATTAATTTATAGAAATATTTTATATTTCTTAATTATAGTTATAATTTTATAAAATAACCATACAAATTTTGTCTTGAAACGTTAATTTATGATTAAGGAACTGTAAACATTTTTACCGATTGTCCGGCTGCAGAATTTATAAATCCATTCGGTGTTTATCTCATTCAAATCAAATTTTCCGTTGTATTTTCATTGATTTATTTGAAAAAAAATCGTAATTTTATTTTTTATAAAACTTTCAAAAAAAGGGGTTCATTTGATAAAAGTAGTTGTACAAGACAATGAATCGATAGACAAAGCTCTAAAGAGATTTAAAAAGAAATATGAAAAGGCGGGAGTGCTTAAAGAGTTCAGAAGAAGACAATTCTTCGTAAAACCTTCTGTGGACAAGAAAATGAACAAGGAAAGAGCAATTAGAAAATCGAAAAGAATAATCGCGGAAGAAAACAATTAATATAAGTAATTACAGATGATTTTTCGCCCACTACCTAAAGGTTGTGGGTTTTCTTTTTATTAAAATTCTTTTATTATTGTATCGAAAATCAATAATTTATTATATAAATGGAAAAAACGAAACTTCAAGTTTATATAAAGCCGTCCGACATAACGAAGCGGATAAAGGAATTAGCGGACGAAATAAACCGCGATTACGAGAATAAAATACCGATATTCATCGGGATTCTGAACGGCGCTTTTATTTTCATGTCCGATCTGATAAGGGAAATAAAAGTTAACTGCGAAATCGATTTCCTGAAACTTTCGAGTTACGGCGACAGTAAAATATCTTCAGGCGAGGTCAAGACATTAAAGGAACTCAACTGCGACCTTAAGGGAAGGGATATTATCATCGTCGAGGATATAATTGATTCCGGATTATCGATGGAATACATATTGAAGAGGCTGAAGATGCACAAGCCGAAATCGGTTAAGATTGCAAGCCTTCTTATTAAGAAGGGCACGCCGAAATTCAACTTCAAAATCGATTATCTCGGATTCGAAATTGACAACAAATTCGTGGTAGGATACGGGCTTGATTTCGCGCAGAAGTACAGGAATTTAAAAGGCATATATGTGTTATAAATAATAAATTTAACGTATGGCACAAATAAATAAAGAAAATAAAGACAATAAAAACAGCAACGAAGAATTCAACTGGAACAGGGTATTTAAAATCGTACTCGGCTGGTCGGCGATATTGATCGGCTTTTTTCTTATAATGATTTATACAAAAGGCGGCGAATCGAAGAGCACCGAGATAACTTTTGACCAGTATCAGAAACTTCTTACGGAAAAGAAAATTGAATCCGCGACAATAAAAAAATCCGATAACAACTACGAGTTCGCGGGAAAGTTAAGAAACCCTGAAATGCTGACAGTCGGCGGCAGGCAGGTAAACATCGACAGGTTCACGCTTTATCTTCCTTACACGAACGTTGACGACAGCGTTATAAAAGCCTGGAACGAAAACATAGCGACATACAACATAGAAAGGGACGACGGCGGCTGGATTGGTCCTGTTCTGAATGCTCTTCCCTGGATACTCATTATCGCGTTCTGGATAATCCTGATGAGGAGAATGCAGAACGGAGGTTCGGGCGGAACTAAAGGAATATTTTCATTCGGCAAATCCAAGGCTAAGATGATGACAGGCTCGCAGATGAAAATAACATTCGCGGACGTCGCGGGAGCGGATGAAGCGAAGCAGGAATTATCCGAAATAATAGAATTTTTAAAGAGCCCCGGAAAATTTCAGAAACTCGGCGGAAAGATTCCGCGCGGCGTGCTTTTGCTCGGTCCTCCGGGAACGGGAAAAACGCTGCTTGCGCGCGCGGTTGCGGGCGAAGCGGGAGTTCCGTTCTTTTCTATCAGCGGAGCGGATTTCGTCGAAATGTTCGTCGGTGTAGGCGCATCGAGGGTTCGCGACCTGTTCGACCAGGGAAAGAAGAACGCGCCCTGCATAATTTTCATCGATGAAATTGACGCGGTCGGAAGGCACAGAGGCGCGGGTCTCGGCGGAGGTCACGACGAGCGTGAGCAGACGCTTAACCAGCTGCTAATCGAAATGGACGGTTTCGAACAGAACAGCGGGGTTATTATTATCGCCGCGACAAACAGGCCCGACATTCTCGACCCTGCATTGCTGCGTCCGGGAAGGTTCGACAGGCAGGTTGTCGTCGACAGGCCCGACGTTAAGGGACGCGAAGGAATACTGAAGGTGCACACAAGAAGAATTCCGTTATCGAAAGACATAAAACTTGACGTACTCGCTAAAGGCACACCCGGATTTTCTGGTGCGGACCTCGCGAATCTCGTGAATGAAGCGGCTCTTCTTGCCGCAAGAAGGAACTCCGACTCCGTGACGATGCGCGACCTTGAAGACGCGAAAGACAAAGTTATGATGGGAACGGAAAGGAAGAGCCTGATAATTTCGGAAAGAGAGAAGAGGACAACGTCTTATCACGAAACGGGACACGTGCTCGTGTCGAAATACACGCCCGAAGCGGACCCTGTGCACAAAGTTACCATAATTCCAAGAGGAAGGGCTCTCGGCGTAACAACATATCTGCCGATGGATGAGAAGCACACGTATTCGAAAGAATACCTCGAGGCTATGATAACATACGCGATGGGCGGCCGCGCCGCGGAGAAACTCGTTTTCAACGAATATACAACAGGCGCGAGCAACGACATAGAGCGCTCGACTTCGATTGCGAGAAAGATGGTATGCGAATTCGGTATGAGCGAAAAACTCGGTCCGATAACCTACGGAAACAAGCAGGAAGAAGTATTCCTCGGCAAGGAACTTCACGAGCATAAGAATTACAGCGAGACGACGCAGATTTTAATAGACGACGAGATAAAGAAGATAGTGAACGCTGGAATGGATAGAGCGATGCGCATCCTTACGGAACACATCGACGAACTTCACAGGCTGTCTGAAGTACTTCTCGAAAGGGAAATTCTTGATTCCGACGAGATTGACAAGGTTATAAGAGGCGAAACTCTTCCTCCTGTAGAAAAGAACGGAGACGCAAACAACGGCCAGCAGGCTAAGGAAAGCAAGGAAACCGCGAAGGCAAGCGAAACAGTAATACCCGAATCATAAAATACGATTTTGAAAAAAGCGGGTCATCCCGCTTTTTTCTTTTACGAATATGAACAGAGAAATTGATATAAAATACGAAATCTACCGCAAACTGATTCACATAATCTCAACAATAATTCCGGTTTTGTATTTCTTAACTTCGAAAGAGTTCATCCTTACTCTCGTTGGAACGGGAACAGCGCTGATGGTTCTGATTGATGTGTTAAAGCGGTATTCAAGACCCATAGGTTCGCTTTATAAAATGGTATTCGTTCGGATACTGAGAGAAGACGAGAGGGAATTCGGGAAAAAACTTTTTACCGGAGGCACTTATTACGCGTTCGGCATTCTTCTCTCGCTTGTCTTTTTCACTATGGAGATTGCGGCAGCATCGATACTTATTATGATATGGTCGGATACGCTGGCGGCGCTCGCAGGCAGGATGTTCGGCAGAATAAAAATTTACCGCAGAAAGACGCTTGAGGGTTCGGCGGCATTTTTCGCGTCCGGCGCGTTGATTCTTTTCATTCTGTCGGTATTTCTTTCCGGATTTCCCTCATTGCTGCTCGCGTCTGTCGCGCTTTTCATCACCACGCTTGCGGAATTATTTCTTGACAAACTGAACGATAATCTGACGATACCGCTGGTATTCGGATTCACATTAACAATATTAATCAAATTACTTTAAGATGGCATTACGATGCGGAATAGTAGGTTTACCGAATGTAGGAAAGTCGACGTTGTTTAACGCGCTTACAGAATCGCAGAACGCTGAGGCTTCGAATTATCCTTTCTGCACAATAGAACCAAACATCGGGACGATAATCGTACCCGACCCGAAAGTCGACAGGCTCGTGGAGATATACAATCCGAAAAAAATATCGCCGGGAACGATTAGTTTCGTCGACATCGCGGGGCTCGTGAAAGGCGCTTCAAAAGGCGAGGGGCTGGGAAACCAGTTCCTGTCGCACATACGCGAGGTCGAAGCGATAATTCATATTGTGCGGTGTTTTCAGGACGAGAACATTATTCACGTGAACAATAAAATCGACCCGAAGGAAGACATCGAGATTATTGAAACGGAACTTATTCTTAAGGACCTCGATGTTATAGAAAAGCGGCTCGAAAAGATTGAGAAGAGTGTCCGCATAGGCGACAAGAAATTCATACGCGAGACCGAACTGCTTCATCAACTTAAAGACCATTTCGCGGCGGGCAGACTCGCTCATTATTTTGTGCTGGACCTCTCGCAGGAGGACAGGGAATTACTTAATGAAGTGCATTTACTTACGGACAAGCCCGTGATATACGTAGCGAACGTGAACGAAGAGGACGCGACAGGAAACGAATACACCAAAATCGTCGAAGAGATAGCGAAGAAGGAGGACGCGAAATGCCTCGTGCTATCCGTGAAGATTGAATCCGAAATCGCCGCGCTCGAGACGATGGAGGAGAAACGCGAGTTCCTGAATGACCTTGGCTTGAAAGAATCGGGATTGAACAGGCTCATCAGAGAAAGTTACGCGCTGCTCGGACTGGTTACTTTTTACACGGCAGGGGAAAAGGAAGTTCACGCGTGGACAATCGACAAAGGATTAAAGGCTCCGCAGGCGGCGGGAAAGATTCATACGGATTTCGAAAAAGGATTCATTCGCGCGGAAGTTATAAAATACGACGACCTGATTGAACTCGGTTCAGAAGCGGCGGTAAAGGAAAAAGGCCTGATGAAAGTCGAAGGAAAGGATTACGTCGTCGAAGACGGAGACGTGGTATTTTTCAGGTTTAACGTATAAGTGTCAATATTTAATACTGCCGTATCACATCACCACGGCGACCCTTCGGCGCGTCGACCCTACGGCCTTACGGGACTATTTAATATCGCTCATACGGAGACTACGGAAATTCACAACCAATCCGCATCACAAAATCACAAAGGAAAAATGACCTCACGAATTAAATAACTTGAAAACACAATTAACAAGAGCGATATTATCCCTGTTACTGTGATTAACATCGTCAACTAATTCCGTATTTTCAATTTAAAAGTTTAATGGGAAATGAAAACAAACTCATTAAAAATAGTTTTTCAAACCGCGCTCATCACTTTGCTCTTCTTGCTCTTCACAAACATTTCTTTTTCGCAATCCAACAATTGGCAGAGGATTTATTCCGGTCCTTCTACTATTTCTGATTTCAAAACGGAATCTGTGTGTAAAAGCGACGGGGATAATACTATTTTGTTTATAACAGATAACTTCAATCATCGCGAATGTATTTATAAACTGAATACATTTGGCGATATTATACAAACTAAATATTATACGGATAGAATCGGAAAAGCTTCAGTATCATCTGGAGACGGAGGGGTGGTTTTTTCAAGTGACGCAAACAATCCATATTCTGCAAAAATTGATTTTAATTGTGAAGAAATATGGTTCAAGACCTACAATTTCGGCGGCAGTGGTTCTATCTGCAACGATATTATTCGAACTTGTGATGGATTTTTTGTCTTAGCCGGGGGAGGATATGGAATAAAAATAAAAACCAACGGTGATTTTATTTGGAGAAAAGGATATCCGATGGGGGTGAGCCACGAATTCACAAGCGTTATAGAATGTCCGGATGGAAATTATGTATTTGGCGGTTATGGAAGAGAATTTCTAGGAGCCCCCTTAATCGGAGTGGTGACAAAAGTCGATACATCTGGAACGGTTATCTGGGAGAAAAAATATACCTTAAATAGTTTGTATAACTTCAACAATGTAAGAATTACAAAAACAGCAAATAATTTCTATTTATCTGGTTGGGAATACGAACCGGTTTATGATAAGTGTTATATATCAATTTTCAAATTAGATTTTTCCGGTAATATCATTGATACGTTTAAATACAATTTTTACAATACAGATAATTATATTACGGATACAAAAGGATTCAACAGCAATAAAATTATTGTTACTTATGTAAGGCAGAGTTTTTATGGTGACACAGCATTATCATCGGCGTTTATCATCGATACATTGGGCAATGTATTGGTTAACCGCGAATATGGTGGTACTGATTTTACCTGGATTTCAAAAATTTATCCTATACCTCCAAACACAATATATTTGGCTGGGAATTCAAAGCATATTAGCTTGCATGAGCATGCTTATCTAATAAAAACTGATACAACACTATTTGCACCTCCTGTATCAATACAAAATAGTACTCAAACTGTTCCTGAGAGTTTTTACCTTGAACAGAATTATCCGAACCCTTTTAACAATTCTACTCAAATTACTTTTGGAATAAAAAAGAAGGGGATTTACAAATTATCGGTTTATAATGTCACGGGAAAACTCGTCGATGAGTTGTTCAATCAGAATCTTGAGCCCGGAGAATACAAAACGGATTTCAATGCGGAGAAACTGTCTTCGGGAATTTATTTCTACAGGCTTGAATCGAGTTATGCAATTATTACAAAGAAATTTGTTTTACTGAAATAATTATTTCAAAAACCTGTTGATATTAGTCCCATAGGGACGTTATTATTTTGGAGCAAGCAATTGTGTTTGTTTTAGTCCCGTAGGGACGTTATTATTTTTGAGCGGTAGATTATTTTTGTTTGAGACCCGTAGGGTCGGCAGTATAAACTGTCGTCCCTACGGGACTTTAAATATTTTGATTTCTTTTTCTAAAAGAATGTCGTCCCTACGGGACTTTTAACATTTTGATTTCTTTTTCTAAAAGAATGCCGTATCGCAACAGCGACCATATGGTCCTACGGGTCTATTTTATACCGCCATACGGAGATTACAGAACTTCACAACCAATCCGCAGCACAAAATCAAAGCGAAAAATGACCTCACGAATTAAATAACTTGAAAACACAATTAACAAGAGCGATATTATCCCTGTTACGTGATTAACATCGTCACCAAGTTCCGTATTTTCAATTTAAAAGTTTAATGGGATATGAAAACAACCTCATTAAAAATAGTTTTTCAAATTACGCTAATCACTTTGCTCTTCTCAAACATTTCTTTCTCGCAATCTAACAACTGGCAGAGAGCATACAGATATTCGGGCGATATGTATTGCGAAGGAATTTGTCAGAGCGATTATGGAAATTATTTTTTACTTATGCGCCGTAATGGTGTAATGATCTATAAAATAAATTCATTTGGTGATTCAATCACTTCTATACCTATCCAATGGAGAACAGCATATACCTGTATATCATCAGGCGACGGCGGCATAGTATTTACAGGTCGGGGCGCTAATAAACCCTATTCTACTCATCTCACTGCTCAGGGTTTAGTATATTGGGACTACAATTATACCTCAGGTATTGGTACTCCGGAATTTTCTTGCATTATAAGGACATCCAACAGTTATATAACCGCTGGAGAGAGTATAATGAAATTTAACCTTGAAGGCGGGTTCATATGGCAAAAGAACATCCCAACAAAATATACAAGAATTTATTACGATATTATAGAAGACAATAACGGAGGTTATTTGCTTTCGGGTGAGGTTTGCGACAGCATTGGACTACCCACACTCGGGGTTGTAACTCAAATTGATACTGCCGGAACGAAGTTATGGGATAAAAGGTACTCTGTAGGTGATGCAAATAACGGCTTGCTGCATATGAAAATATTGAAATTCAACAATTCATATTTTGTGGGGGGATACTGTTGCGATCCCGCCCCGAACGGGAAATATAACATTACGATATTTAAACTTGATTTAAACGGTAATGTAAAAGACACGATTAAATTTCCTTCCAGCGATGTTTACAATAAATTTTTCTGGGATATGAAATTGGTTTCTAACAACAGAATTGTTTTATTGTTTAATAGACATAAATACTACGATTCGACGATTGCCGGCGCCATGCTAATAGATACATCGGGAAATATTATTCGTACTCAGGAATACACGGGTGCTGATTATACAAAACTGCAAAAAATATTCGTATTAAATTCAAATACATTCTTTTTTACCGGTATTTCGGATCATTATTCAATCTGGTTTGATAATCCGTTCGTTGTTAAAACAGATACAATGCTTTACGCTCCACCGGTTTCAGTACGGAATCTATCACAAACGGTACCGGATAAATTTTACCTAAACCAAAATTATCCCAATCCTTTTAACAACTCTACTCAAATTACTTTTGGAATAAGAAAGAAAGGGATTTACAAATTATCGGTTTATGATGTCACGGGGAAACTCGTCGACGAATTGTTCAATCAGAATCTTGAGCCCGGAGAATACAAGACGGATTTCAATGCGGAGAAACTGTCTTCGGGAATTTATTTCTACAGGCTTGAATCAGACAAAGCCCTCATTACAAAGAAATTTGTTTTACTGAAATAAATATATCCAAAACCTGTTGATATTAGACCCGTAGGGGCGACATCTAATAGAAACAAAATGTACCGGCAATAAGCCCAGTAGGGGCGACATCTAATAGAAATAAAATGTACCGGCAATCAGCCCCGTAGGGGCGGCATCGAATAGTAACAAAATGTATCAGCAATAAGCCCCGTAGGGGCGGCATCGAATAGAAACAAAATGTATCGGCAATAAGCCCCGTAGGGGCGGCATCAAATAAAATATTTTTAAATAAGTCCGGGAGGGCAGCAATAAAAGGAGGATTATTATGCCGAACGCTTATTCGCAAATTTACATACATATTATTTTTGCAGTTAAGGGACGGAAATGCCATATATCGGAGCAGCACCGAGATGAACTCGAAAAATACATATCCGGTATAATTAATAAATTCAAATGCAAATGTCTTAATATATATTGTAATCCGGATCACATACACATACTGATTAGTTTCAATCCCAGTGTTTCGATTTCAGAATTGGTAAGAATAATAAAATCAAATTCATCCAAATTTATAAATGAAAAAAGGTGGATGCCGTTCGGATTTTTCTGGCAGGAAGGTTATGGAGCGTTTTCGTATGCAGAATCACAGATTAAAGCCGTTAAGGATTACATCTCTTCTCAACCGGAACATCATAAAAAGAAATCCTTCAAAGAAGAATATATTTCGATATTGAAGAATTTCAATATAGAGTTCGATAAGAAATATTTGTTTTTGTGGGAAGAAAAATAGTTATCCGATGCCGCCCCTACGGGGCTGTATTTATTTGGACGCCGTTTGCTATTCGATGACGCCGGCTATGCCGGCTAAGAGCACTGATTATTATTAGATGCTACGGCTATTCGATGACGCCGGCGATGCCGGCTTAGAGCACTGAAAATTATTCGATGCCGCCCCTACGGGGCTATTTGTTTTCTTACACCGTTTGCTATTCGATGACGCCGGCGATGCCGGCTTAGAGCACTGAAAATTATTCGATGACGCCGGCTATGCCGGCTAAGAGCACTGATTATTATTAGATGCTACGGCTATTCGATGACGCCGGCTATGCCGGCTAAGAGCACTGAAAATTATTCGATGACGAAATTACGGCTATTTGATGCCGAAATTGCGGCTATCCATAACTAAAAAGATTCAGAATCGTTTTTACGAAATCAAATTACTAATTATTAATTACTAATTACTAATTATTAATTGTTAGTGGGTTAGTTTATCCCGAAGAATCTCAGACCGTTGACGGTAAGGAAAGTGAGGAGGTAAGCGGAGCCGGTATAGACTATTATCTGAAGAACAGGGATTCTCCATCCGCCGGTTTCTTTCTTCGTAATCGCTATAGTAGAGATGCATTGAAGAGCAAGCATGAAGAAAACAATCAGTCCTGCCGCTGTAGCTGTCGTGAATAGATTTTGCCCCGTACCGTTTATCTTCGCGTTTTTCATCTCATTAATGAGCGACCGGCTCATATTCTCGTCTGACTCGGTTACCTTGAACATCAATGCAAGCGAACTCACGAATACTTCACGGGCAGCAAATGTCGCAATAAGAGAAACGCCGACGCGCCAGTCGAGTCCAAGCGGGCGCATTACGGGCTCCATGACCTTCCCGATGTCAGCCGCGTATGAATTTGATATTCTCTCGGATTCAGAAAGTTGAACCGCGACCGAATCGCCGTTTGAAACGTCATCCGGATTGGTCTTCACGTCAGCGGGAAAATTTGTAAGAAGCCAGAGTATCAAAGAAAATATAACAATCGTGGGACCCGCCTTTTGGAGATATTGAACCGCGTTCGAATAAGTGTTCTTCAGCACATTCGATACTTTCGGCACCCTGTAAACAGGGAGTTCCATTATAAACGAAGAATTATCTTCGAAATTCAGAAATGTTCTCTTATACCGGTTTATAATTCCCGCCACAATTAAAGAAATGATTACGCCGACGACATAAATCAAAGCGAGTATCAGTCCGCTTAGAAAATATTTCCCGGGAAAAAGAAAAGCCAGCAGGAGTCCGTAAACAGGGAGTCTTGCGCTGCAACTCATCAGTGGAATTATAAAAATCGTTAAAATTCTTTCACGCTTGTTCTGAATAGTTCGCGCCGCCATAATAGCGGGAATGGCGCAGGCGAAACCAGAAAGCATAGGAACGAATGACCTTCCGTTAAGTCCGAGAAGAGACAACGGCTTGTCAATAATCATCGCGCCGCGGGCGAGGTAGCCCGAATCTTCGAGTATGCCGAGAACAAAGAACAGAATCACAATCTGCGGCAGAAACACGAGCACCACGCCGAGCCCGCCGATAATTCCCTGCGAAAGCAAATCCGAAAACCAGTTGTCGCCAAGCCCTTCGTTCACGAAATTTTCAAAATTATGAATTCCCGTGTCAATTAAATCCATGGCGGGGGACGCGACCCAGAATATTGAAGCGAACATCAGAGCCATTATCAATATGAAAATGAATATGCCCCAGAACTTATGAAGCAGAACGCTGTCGATTTTCAGCGTGAGACTGTCGGGAATCTTTATCCCTGCGCCTCGTCCCGCGATTACGAGTTCTCTGTTCGCTTTCGCTATATGCGGATTATTATTCGAACTGTTGTTTAAATCACGGAGGACTTTTTTTTCAAGTTCCTCAATTTCCCTATATATGCAAAGCACGTCTTCTTCCGTATGGTCGTTTCTTTTCTGGATTTTTAGTTGCCCGGCGTTAAGGTCTTGTTTCAGAATATTAATGAGCGTGTCAATGCCGTCCGATTTTCTCGGATCAAATTTAATAACATTGCAGCCGAGACTGCGGCTCAATTCATTTTCATCAATCGTAAAATTCTTTTCTTCGAGCAAATCGTTCATAGTAAGAACGACAACAGTATTAAATCCCGAATCAATTATCTGCTTTGCAAGAAGAAGGTGTCTTGAAAACTGAGAAGTGTCAACCGTAACTATAACGAGGTCGGGCTTACCGTAATCGGGATGCGTGTATAAACTGTCAATCGTAACTTTCTCGTCTGGTGATACGGGTATCAGGCTAACGATTCCCGGAGAGTCCATAAGATACGCGCTGATGCCGTATTGCTCCAGAAATCCTGACACGCTGTATTCGATAGTCGCTCCAGGGTAGTTAACGGTTTTATGTTTTTTTCCGCTGAGAAGATTGAACAATGTGGTTTTACCCGAATTTGGAGGTCCTACGAGCGTGATTAATTTTTTTCTTTCCGTGACGGTATCAGAGTTCATTTGGAATAATTACCTCGATACATCTTGCATCGTGCTTGCGAATTGCAATCAAAGCGCCGCGAAGCGAAACGGAAAGGGGATCGTTAAAAATAGATTTGTTGACGACCTGAAGTTCCTGCCCGGGTGTAAAGCCGTACTCAATCACCCTGCAGGAAGAAGGGTGTTTCAAGTCTATATTTTTTATAACGGCGGTTTGCCCGAAATTTAAATCTGCTACGGTCATCTCATTTTATTTAGACTAAATCTAAATAAGATATTCCTCAAAAACAAGTCAAATTACTGTATTTTACAGGGTTGATTAGTTAAAGTGCAGTTATCCGCGCTCTCGCAGGCGGCAAATACCTGTATGGAATAATCGGTAAGTTTGAGATTCTTATTCCTGCATACTTTCAGAAGAGTTTTCTCAATCGACTGGTTTTCAAACTCAAGAATTTTATTGCAACTAAGGCAAATTATGTGATAGTGGTTTTTCCGTCCGTGTTTAGTTTCGTACCTCGCGCGGTCGCCTTTGAAATTATGCTTCGTTAAAATCTTGCAGTTGTTCATGAGTTCAAGAGTGTTATACACGGTCGCCCGAGAAACGCGTATGAAATCGCTTCTCATTTTTGAGTAGAGTTCATCGGCGTCGAAATGGTTTCCCATCGACAGGGCGGAATCGAGAATAAGAATTCTCTCGTTCGTAATCCTGTGTCCGTTATCTTTCAGATAGGAGATGAATATTTCTTTTAATTCTTTTTTTGGCATAAAAAAATCCCTGAAACAAAATTTCAGGGATAATATAGTTAATCTAAACGACTTTTATAATTTACTAATTAGTTTATCCAGAATATTCATTCCTTCGTCAATCTTTTCGGGAGTTACAGTAAGCGGAGGTCTGAACCTGATGGATTTCGGACCGCAGCCGAGTATCAGCATTCCTTCGTCGACAGCGTTCTTGACGATTGCGTTTCTCATATCGGTGTCCTTGACGTCGAAAGCGCAGAATAATCCGAGTCCTCTTCCGTTGCTTACTTTTCCGGGATATTTATTCTCAAGTTCGTGAATCCTGTCCTGCAGGTATTTGCCCGTGGTTTCGGCGTTCTTCACGAGATTTTCTTCCTCGATAATTTCGAGAATTCTCTTGAACCGGAACATATCTACGATGTTGCCGCCCCAGGTCGAGTTGATTCTGCTCGGCTTTTTGAATACGTTCTCTTCAACTTCATCTATCCTGTCTGTAGAAAGAATACCGCATACCTGAGTTTTCTTTCCGAAAGAAATAAGGTCGGGTTTTATGAAATGTTCGTGTGCCCACCATTTACCCGTCATCGCGATGCCGGTCTGTACTTCGTCGATTATGAACATAATGTCATTCTCGTTGCAAATCTGCCTCAACTGCATGAAATACTCTTTCCTGAAATGATTATCGCCGCCTTCGCCCTGAATCGCTTCGATAATGAGTCCCGCGATGTCGTCCTTGTTATCGTGTATGGCCTGTTTTATTTCATTGAGAGATTGTTTTTCGAGTTCGATTACTTTCTTCAGATTCTCTTCATTGAGCGGGAAGGTAATCTTAGGATTCGAAACTCTCGGCCAGTCGAATTTCGGGAAATAATAAATCTTAACAGGGTCCGTATTCGTCAATGACAGCGTGTAACCCGAGCGTCCGTGAAACGCTTCCTTGAAATGAATAATCTTCTTTCCTTTTTCTTCCTTGTATCCTTTTTGAAAATTCTTCTGCACTTTCCAGTCGATAGCCGCTTTAATCGTATTCTCGACTGCGAGCGCTCCTCCCTCTATGTAGAACGAATACTTGAAATACGAAGGTACAGCGATATTGAAAAAGGTTTCGACGAATTCCGCCTGTTCTTTCGCGTAGATGTCTGACAGGGAAGGCTTGTTAAGCGCAATCCTGCCGATTTCCGTTATGAACTTCTCGTCATTAAGTTTAGGATGGTTCATTCCGAGCGGACTCGAGGCGACGAATGTAAAGAAATCGAGCATTCTTTTGCCCCGTTTCGAATCGAAGAGATACCCGTCTTTCGATTCTTTCAGGTCCAGCGTCATGTCGAATCCGTCAACAAGCATTCTTTTCCTCAGTACATCCTGAACTTCTTCCGGTTTGATGCTGTGTCTTTTAATCATAAAACTCCTGAATTTAAGTTATTGACTTGTGAATTATTTTATGTAGCCTATTACGTGTGTTTTTTCTTTGCGTCTTTTCCAGTAAGCAGTGTATTTATCCGCATCCGATTTCGCGATTATAACAACGAGACCGATACCGAGATTGAAGGTCTTCTGCATGTCGTTTTCGAGGACATCACCTTTTTGCTTTATCACGCCGAACAATGCGGGGCGTTTCCAGGAATCCCAGTCGATAATGATTGCCATTCCTTTCGGAACGACGCGTTTCGTGTTTCCGATTATCCCGCCGCCTGTTATGTGAGATATTGATTTAACTTTGAAGTGCTTCAATGAAACCTGTATGATATTCAGGTATGACCTGTGTACTCTGAGAAGTTCCGCGCCGAGCGTGCCTCTCAGACCTTTAAAACGAAGTTTATAATCCTTATTGCGGAAAATTTTCCTGACGAGCGAGTAGCCGTTAGTATGAAGCCCGTTCGATTCAAATCCGATGAGCACGTCACCACGCTTAACATTCGCGTGATTCACGATTTTTTTCTTATCAACGACGCCGATAATTGTTCCCGCAAGGTCAAAGTCGCTTGCGCCGTAAACGCCCGGCATTTCCGCGGTTTCGCCTCCTATGAGTGACATTGAATTGTTACTGCATCCTCTAACGAGACCCCTGACTATGTTCACGGAATTTTCAACGTGTAGTTTACCCGTCGCGTAATAATCGAGGAAGAAGAGGGGAACTGCTCCGCACACAGCGATATCGTTCACGCAGTGGTTAATCAAATCTTCTCCTACCGTATCGTACTTCCCGAGCATCGCGGCAATTTTCACTTTTGTTCCTACGCCGTCCGTGCTTGCCACGAAGACAGGATTACGCGTGTTTTTGAAGTTTAATTCGTAAAACGCGCCGAAATTTCCGATGCCCGACAGAACATTTTTGCTGAAAGTGGTTCTTACCAACGGTTTAATCCTGTCTAAAAATGCATCTGCTTTTTGAATATTTACGCCTGAGGATTTATATGAAGTCATAAACAAAAATATGCATATAAAACCCATTTTTCAATTCATTTTGCGGGAAAAATACTGTGTTTAAACGGTTTAAAGCGTGTTTTGCTTTTTAGAAAAATTGATGCGGGAAGAATCAGGCATTCTTGATGACAAGAACGAATTCCGCTTTTGGTTTTGAATCGCCGAAATGTTCATTGATATTTTTTTCGACTTCGGAGGGTGTTCCGCGGAAGTGCAATTCGTTTTCCGTTGAGAGATTGAGCGCGATGAATATTTCACGTTCGGGCATTTTATCTTTGATGTCGTTTATGAGCGTCATCATTCTGTACGGAGTGTCCATCAAAATAACAGGATGATTCATTGCCGAAAGCGAACTAAGTTCGAGCGAACGAACTTCTTTTTTTGGTGAAAGGAATCCGTAGAAATAAAAACGGCTTATGTCGAATCCCGAAAGCACAACGGCTGATATTACCGAATTTGCACCGTGAACAAACTCGAAAGGGATTTTGTAATCGATGCAGAGGCGTACAAGTTTCAGACCGGGATCGGCGAAGACGGGTGTGCCGCAATCGGAAACGAGTGAAATTGTTTTCCCGCCGAGCAAGTCTTTTATGTATTCGCCCGCGGTTTCATTCTCGTTGTGCTCATCGAGCACACGCAGTTCTTTTCTTATATCGAAGAACCTCAGCAGCCGCGAAGTGATTTTAGTATCTTCACAGATTATGTAATCGGAATTGCCAAGCGCGTTCAACGCTCTGATAGTAATGTCGGAATAATCGCCGATAGGTGTGGAGACAATATACAATCTGCCTTTTGGTGAAGATGATGACAGAATATCTTCTGCATCCGTCAACACATCCTTTAAGACGGGCACTTCGAAATCCTGCGGACGTCGTTTCTTCTTATTTCCCCGTGCTGCCATATCCTCCGCTGCCTCTTTCGGTGTCGGTTATGTTGTCAGAGAATTTTAAAACCGCTTTCTCATATTTCGCAATAATCAACTGCGCGATTCTGTCACCGAAATTCACTGGAAAATCTTTCGTTCCGTGATTGACGAGAAGAACTTTCACTTCGCCCCTGTAATCCGAATCTATCGTACCCGGGGAATTCAGGACAGTTATGCCGTGTTTCAGAGCAAGTCCGCTTCTGGGACGCACCTGCCCTTCGTATCCTTTCGGTATCTCTATTAGAAGATTCGTAGGAACGAGTTTTGATTCACCCGGCTTTACGGTAATCAAATCTTTTGACGATGAAGATAGATCCATACCCGCCGAGCCGTCGGTCGCATACGAGGGGATGACGCAGTCTTCTTCAGGATTATATTTTGTGAATTTTATTTCCATATAAAAAAAGGCTGCCTGAAAAACCGGCAGCCGTTTAGAAAATCATTTTTATCAACTGTTAATTGCACTTCCAAGCATTCCAAGCGCGAGCAATATCACTACGACTATTATCCCGAGAATTCCGAGAATAACCTGTATAATACCGAGCCACATACCCACTTGCGCCATGGTTTTGCCCGCCGGGTCGGACTGTCCCGCATTAATCGCATTCACTTCCTTTTTACCGATAATCCATGCGGGGATCGCAGAGAAAATTCCGCATGCTACCCATGACAAAATCCCGAGCACGAGCGCCCAAATCGCATTGCTGCTTGCCTTACCGGAAGAAACCGGACTGCCGCCCATAGGAGGGGGAGGAGGAGGCGGAGGTGGAGGCGCGAAGCCTGTTCCGCTGTCCTGAAAATGTAAATTATTATTCATAGCATTCGATTAAGTTTAAAGGTGTTCTAATATAAAATAAAAAATAAAGTTATTCAAGTTCGATAGAAATCAGATAGTTAATTTGAAAATAGAAAAAAGTAAATTGAAAACGGGAATTAAGAAATAATCAACGCGCTTATTAAAATATTCCCGGGAACACTATTTCCGCGTTCTTTCTCAGTTGCGCAATCAATTTCGTCTCCTCAATATTTTTAACCTTTGATATTTTCTTTATCGTATCGACAACATAGGCGGGCTGATTCTTTTTCCCTCTGTGGGGCATCGGCGCGAGAAACGGGGAATCGGTTTCCGAAAGCATTTTTTCAACGGGTGTCTTTTCCACGAGCCCGAGACCCGCAAATTTTTTATATGTAATGTTGCCGCAGAACGAGACGAAGAAAGCTTCACAGGAAATTATTTTTTCAAGTTCATCTTCCGTTCCCGAGAAGCAGTGAAATTGCGCCCTGACCTTTCCCCTGTAGCCGTCGGTTATTTCAATTGAGTCCGCGACGGAATCCCGCGTATGAATTATAACGGGAAGACCGTGTTTTACGGCGAGTTCGAGATGTATCCTGAAAAATTCCTTTTGTTTTTCGATGTAAGTTTTATCCCAGTAATAATCGAGACCTGTTTCGCCGATTCCAACGACTTTATTTTCTTTCAGCAGGGTCTCGAGTTTATGAAATTCCGATTCATTAATTTCCTTAATATCGCCGGGATGGAAGCCCAGAGCGGCATAGAGCATTTCGTATTTCGATGTTAGTTCGAGAATTACATCACAGGTTCTTAAATCAACGGCGGGAATAATGATCTTATCGACTCCCGCGTTCGCTGCGTTATCGATAATTTCATCTATGTTATCGAGAATCTCGGGGAAATAAAAATGCGCGTGCGTATCAATAATCATCTATGAGTCTCTTTAAGTATTCGGAAAACCTTTTATACGCTTTCGCTCCCGCTTCGACGACTTCATCGTGCGTAACGGTTACGGGCATTCCGGAATAGAGCCTGTTCGTAATGCAGGAAATGCCGAGCGTGCTGATGCCGAGTTCATTTGCCCGAAGCAGGTCGGGTATGGTTGACATCCCGGCGGCGTCGGCGCCCGTTCTTTTCAAGAAAGCGATTTCGGAGCGTGTTTCGTAAACAGGACCCGTTGAGGCGATATAACAGCCTTCGTAAACCTTCAGGTTGTTTCTGACGGCGCAATCGCGCGCCCATTTAATTACGTCATCGCCGCTGAATCGCACGGGTTTTTGAACGATGCGTTTTCCGAAAAAATTTATGTGTGATTTTATAAGCATCAAGTCGGCGACTTTATACAACGGATTAAGACCGCCGGCCGCGTTAGTAATAATAAGAAAATCCAGGTTGAGATCTTTCGCGAGATTAATGTTCCTGAAAACTTTTTCGCGCGAATAAGTTTCATAGAAATGGTTTCTGCCGGTAAAAAGGAAAACTGTTTTTCCGTTTATTTTTCCTTCCAGGACGGATTTCTTATGAATACCTCCGAGTTCGGAATATATCACGTCGGGATTTTCAAGTTCCTTCGTGAATCCTGACAGCCCCGAGCCCAATATTACACCAATTTTCGACATTTATTGAAAATAATGAAAATCTGTCTTATTTTTAAGCCACAATTCATTTTTAAGGAAATTCCTTGCTAATGAAAAGTAATATTTGAATTCAAATTGACGTTAACTTTTAATATATTTGTACAGTTAGATATTTTAATAAAATGAATTAAATGGGAACAAAATATCTAATAGAGAAATCGAGGGAATATTTCGAGACGGGATACCGTCTTCACATAGACGGAAATTACGACGAAGCGATTACGTTTTACGAGAAATCGCTTGAGGCGTTTCCGACAGCGGAGACATACACGTTTCTCGGCTGGAGCCTCAGCATGAAAGGGGAATATGATAAGGCTATAGAAGAGTGCAAGAAAGCCGTTGAAATAGACCCTGAATACGGAAATCCGTATAACGACATAGGCGCGTATCTTATAAATCTTGAGCAGTATGAAGAGGCAATCGCCTGGCTTGAACTCGCGCTGAAGGCTGAGAAATATTCGAGCAAGGAATTCGCGCATTACAACCTTGGAGTCGTTTATGAAAAACTCGGTTTATGGTTCGAGGCATTGGCTGAATACAGAAAAGCGTACGAATTGAATCAGGGATACGTAATTGCGGAAAAAAGCCGTGAAAGGCTTCAATCAAAAATGAATTAATTTCATAAATAAAAAAAGTAAAATGAAAAAAGTAATCCCCTTGTTATTGGTCTTATTTGTCTTTGCGGGAATCGCGCAGAGTCAGTCATTTCAGTTTTACAGGGTATCTCCTCCGACAGTATATGGAGACACATCATCTATTATGCCCGCTGTAACAGTCGCGTATTTCAAGAATCTTTCTTCAGGAAACCAGAATTACAAGTTCATCAGAGTTGTTAACAATCTGCCGGATACCACATGGTCAAGCAGTATGTGTGTTCAGTTCTGTTATAGTTCCGAAGTAAGCGAAATACCGCCTTTAGGCGCTCCTCCGATTTCACTTCCGCCAAACGGTCAGGACAGTCTCCTTATTGACGTAATAGGGCCTACGCCGGGTCTTGCAACGATTGTGATAAAATGTTTCGTCGAAACCAATCCGAGTAATTTCATTACAGATACATTCCGCGTACAAATGGGTACAGTCGGGATAAGACAAATTTCAACCGTTGTTGAAGGATACGAACTCGGGCAGAATTATCCCAATCCGTACAACCCCGTAACAAAGATTAATTTTTCAGTTCCCAAATCGGAAAAGGTGTCGCTGAAAGTTTATGACATACTCGGAAACGAAGTCGCCGACCTGATTCCTTATAAGGTCGCCGCACCTGGTTCTTATTCGGTTGAATTTGACGCGAATTCCTACAAACTCTCTTCGGGAATTTATTATTACACTTTGAGAGCAGGGAATTTCGTATCAACCAAGAAAATGATTCTCGTAAAATAAGATTTTATTGAAATAATCGTTCTCTGTGCATTGCGGGGAACGATTATTTTATATACTAAATTATACTGAAAAAAGACAAAGTCTGAATGGATTACATTAAGTACAAGGACTTAACATTACTCGAAAAGACGTATCTGCCTCAGATAGCGAAAGGTCTGGCATTGACGCTTCAACAGGTATTCCGTCCGAAATTCACGAGGCAGTATCCTGAAGAAAAGTGGGAAGCCCCCGCGAGTTTCAGGGGAAGGCCTGTGCTCGTGCAGGAGGACAACGGCGTTGAAAGGTGCGTTGCCTGCGGTCTATGCTCACGCGTATGTCCCGCTCTTGCTATTGAAGTACAGGCGAACGAGACTGAACTTGAGAAAGAGCGTTACCCCGAAAAGTTCGAGATAAACATGGTTAGATGCATATTCTGCGGGTTCTGCGAGGAAGTCTGCCCTGAAGAGGCAATAGTAATGAGCAATGAGTACGAACTTGTATTCACTTCTCAGAATGAAGCGGTGTTCGGCAAGGATAAACTGCTCGTGCCGCGGAAAAATCTCGAGAGCAGGCTTAAGTTCCTGAAAGAAAAAAGATAATACTATAATTTGAAATCGATAATATTCGATATACTTATCGTAAGCATTCTGATAATCCTGAACGCGTTGTTTGTAGCCGCTGAGTTCGCGTTCGTGAAGGTCAGGAAATCCGAAATTGAGACCGATGAAGAGGTAAAAGATACTATCCGGATAAAAAACCTCCGTATCGTAAAGGACAATCTAGACAAGTACGTTTCTGCGGCACAGTTAGGCATTACGCTAATAAACGTGCTGCTCGGCTGGATAGGCGAGCAGTCTCTTTCAAAAATATTTTTACCTCTAATACAATTCACAGGGCTTTCGTCCGAAATAAACTCGACTGCGGCGTCAATCTGCGGTGTGCTTCTGATAACGTTCATAACGGTCGTTTTCAGCGAGCAAGCGCCGAAAATGATAGCAATACAGTATCCGATGGAAATGTCGTCCTGGCTTTCGTTTCCGATGAGGCTGTTTTATAAGGTGTTCAAGCCTCTTATACTCTTGCTTAATTACACTGCAAACGGCATAATTAAGTTGATCGGACTGAAGACGGTCACGAAAGACGACATAATACATTCGGAAGAGGAAATCAGGTATCTGATTTCCGAAGGAAGAAAGACGGGCATAATCGATTCAACCGAACACCAGTTGATAGAAAAGATTTTTGACTTTAATGATAAACTTGCAAGGGATATTATGGTACCTCGCAACGGAATTTTCGCGATTAACATAAGCGAGGAACGCGATAAGATAATTCGTAAGGTAATCGACGAGGGATTTTCGAGAATACCCGTTTACAAGGATAGTATAGACAACATAATCGGGATTATTTACTCGAAGGATCTCATAAGCGCGGCGGAGCACAGGGAATTGATAGTACTGTCGGATATTTTGAGACCGGCGTTTTTTGTTCCCGAGACGAAACGCATCGGTGAAATTCTTAAAGAATATCAGAAGAAAAGAATACACCTTGGAATCGTCGTGAACGAGCACGGAAGCGTCGAAGGAATAGTTACGCTCGAAGACATAATTGAAGAGATAGTCGGAGAAATCGAGGATGAGTACGACATAGAAACAAGGACGGTGCAGAAGGACAAACTCGGAATATATCTCGTGGATCCCGAGATAGGAATTACGGAGTTCAATCAGCGGTTTTCCGCCGATGTTCCGGTTGACAACGACGACTATCACACGCTCAGCGGTTTTCTTCAGACGGTAACAGGGCATATACCCGACATATATGAGCGTATAGATTACAAGGGGCTTATTTTTACGGTTACAAAAAAATCGGGCAACAAACTTTTGCAGATAAAAGTACAGAGATTATAAAATAAGATAACGTGTTAAAACTAATTTTAAGAAAAGTTTATACCTTCTTCAAGGACATTGAAGATTATTTCCGTCTGTTGAGGGGATTAATATTTAATCTTCCGAATTTATTCAGAGACAGGAAACTGATTTTCGACCAGATGGTTCACATCGGCGTTAATTCGCTGGTACTCATATCAATCATCGGTTTGTTCACGGGCGCAGTAACAGCCTGGCAGGGCGCGTATCAGATGAGGGGTTTCGCGCCGTTAAGCATTCTCGGCTCGGCGACGCCGAGAGCGATTATGATTGAACTCGGTCCGGTTCTCGCAGCTATCGTTCTTGCAGGAAGGGTAGGGGCTTCGATAAGCGCCGAAATCGGAACTATGAAAGTGACGGAGCAGATTGATGCGCTCGAAGCAATGGCAATTAATCCCGTCAGGTATCTGGCAATGCCTAGAATCGTAGCCACGACGTTCATGCTTCCGGTTCTGGTAATCTACGCTAGCGCAATCGCAATATTCGGAGCGTATCTCGTGTCGATGCTATTTCTTGAAGTTCCGGGAGGAGTTTTCATAAACGGTTTCAGGAGGTCATTCGCTCTCAAGGACGTGAATGCGGGTTTCATTAAAGCGCTTTTCTTCGGATTTACAATTTCTTCAATCGGCTGTTACGTCGGATTCAAGACGACTGGCGGCGCGGAAGGCGTCGGCAACTCAACGATTAAGTCTTTCGTAATATGCGCGGCGATGATTCTTATACTTGATGCTTTATTATGGAATTTCCTTATTGGTTAATTGTTTGTAAATTGCATATCCGGGCAATTGGCACAGCTGGTTAGCGCGCATCCTTCACACGGATGAGGTCACTGGTTCGAATCCAGTATTGCCCACTTTTTTTATGCGCTTGGACATATTGTTAAAAAATATTTCCATCCTTTCTCCGAAAGATAACCTGAATGGTGTTTTCGACGTGCTCATATCGGAAGGTTTAATTCAGAAAATCGGATACTGCGATGATACAACGCTGAACGGTAAAGATTCAGTCGTAGAATGCGCCGGGAAAACACTTTTACCCGGTTTCTTCGATATGCACGTCCATTTCAGAGACCCCGGACAAACAGAAAAAGAAGATATCGCAAGCGGGTGCGCATCCGCCGCGAACGGCGGATTCACTGGCGTGCTGTGCATGCCGAATACGAAACCGCCGATAGACAGCCCGGATACGATTGAATACATAAGGAAAAAAGCCGAAGATAATTTAGTCGATGTCTTTGTTTCCGCCTGCGCGTCGAAATCGAGAAACGATAAAGAACCGGCCGATTTTCATACTCTGCTCGATTCGGGGGCGGTTGCATTCACGGACGACGGAAGCCCGGTTATGAATGAGGATATACTAAGAAGCATTCTGGCATTTTCAGCAATAAGCGGCGCTCCGTTCATGCAGCACGCGGAGGATACGAGGATGAGCGGTAATGGCGCGGTCAACTCAAGCGTTTCGGAGAAACTTAAAGTAAAAGGCATACCCGAAGAAAGCGAGTACGGACTTGTAAACAGGGATATCGGAATTTCCAACAGCATTGCAAATTCGAGATATCATGTTCAGCATATTTCATGCGGCGAAACTGTCGATATACTGCGGGATGCGAGAAAGAAGAACAAGAACATAACAGGGGAAGCGTGCCCTCACCACTTCATATTGACGGGCGAGGATGTAATTAAAAGCGGCGCGAACGCGAAAATGAATCCTCCTCTGAGACGTCAGCCAGATGTGGTTAAGATTATTGAAGGGCTGCAGGACGATACTATTGAGGTAATTTGCACGGACCACGCGCCCCATACGGTTGCTGAAAAAGAAAGCGGACTGGACAAGGCTCCGTTCGGGATAATCGGTCTCGAGACGTGTATTGGTCTGTCTTATACGTATCTTGTGGAAAACGGCATTATTTCCAAAGAGAAATGGATAGAAAAATTGTCCGACAATCCGAGAAGACTTCTGAACATGCCGAGAGTAGTCATCAGTGAAGGTGAGAAAGCGAATTTCACGATTGTTGACTTCGATGCGGAATGGAAAATCAATCCTGAAAGATTTAAAACCAAATGCAGGAACACGCCTTTCGGCGGATTTTCAGTGAGGTGTAAGCCTTATGCAGTCGTAAACAACAAACAGATAATATTTTCGGATTTATAATGTCGAAACACCTCAAAATAAAGGATTCAGATGAACTTTTCGAAGTAAATAATATATTTTGCATCGGGAGAAATTATCTAGACCACATCAAAGAGTTCGGACAGACTGAAAAACCGGAAAAGCCTGTTGTATTTCTAAAGCCGAATTCTGCAATAATCGAATCAGGTCAAAAAATTGCGATTCCTGAATATGAAGGCAGAAAAATCTCAAAATCTCTGCATTACGAAACGGAATTGGTTGTCGCAATTGGCAGGAACGGTAAAAATATTAGCGAAGAGAGTGCAGAAGAACATATCTTTGGTTACGCAATCGGGCTTGATATGACATTGAGAGACATACAAAACGAGGCAAAGCAAAAAGGATATCCGTGGACAACGGCTAAGGGATTTCACACCTCCGCCCCTTTGAGCGAGATAATCCGTAGAAACGATTCTATAAATCCAATGAATTTGGATTTGGAATTAGAAATAAATAATGTTAGAAAACAGTTTGGCAACACAAGTGTAATGATTTTTAATATATATAAGTTAATATCATATATCTCCAGTATATTCTCCTTACAAAAGGGCGATTTGATTTTCACAGGTACGCCTGCAGGCGTTGGCGAAGTTGACCCTGAAGACTTGCTGGAGGCGACGCTTGGAAATGGTTTATTGAAATTAATAGTTGAAGTCGATGGGTAAGATAATCAGCATATGCATATCGAAAGGCGGCGTGGGCAAAACGACTACCGCCGTAAATCTTGCAGCATCTCTGTCTTTATCGGAGAAAAAGACTCTGCTTGTAGATGTTGACCCGTACGGTTCGTCCGCAGTTGCGATGGGATTCACACCTGACAGGATAAAAGGCGGGATTTCGGATATATTTAATTTCTCAAAGTCAGTCGAATATACAATTCACAACACAGAAATTCCGTTTCTCGATTTCATTCCGGCGAATATAAATTCGATTCAAAACGATGAGAAGTTTGCAAAAATGACTGAAAACAGGGTTGTTTTAAAGAATGCATTAAAAGATATCAGGAGTAAGTATGATTTCGTGATACTCGATTGTCCGCCGACTCTTCGAGGAATAACGTTAAATGCGCTGACAGCATCGGATTCAGTATTAATTCCCGTCAAGTCAGGACATTTTTCTCTTGAAGCCGTGGATAAATTATTCGATTATATTTCCTGGGTTAGGGAAGTATCGAATCCTTACCTTGACATAGAGGGAATATTATTGACTATGTACGAGCAAAATTCGCGTGTTACCGAAATTTCAGAAAGGGAACTCAGGTTGAAATACGAAGACTATATGCTGAAAACCACAATCCCAATTACTAATCTGCTAAATGAAGCGACGTTCTACGGAAAACCTTTGTGTCTGTATAAAATTAACTCGGAAGGCGCTCTTGCTTATATGGACCTCGCATACGAAATTATAAACAAAAATAAAGTTACTATAAACGATTAAGAAATGATAGAATTTCCGTCAAAATACGAACCCGTCAGCATTGAAGAAAAATGGCGGCAAACATGGGAAGCCGATGGTATTTACAAATCATCAGTGAACTCAGAAAAGAAAAAATATTCAGTTGTCATTCCTCCTCCGAACGTTACTGGAATGCTTCATATCGGACATATTTTGAATAATACGATTCAGGATATATACTGCAGGTGGAAACGTATGTCAGGATACGAAGTCTGCTGGGTGCCGGGTATGGATCACGCCGGAATCGCGACGCAGATAAAAGTCGAACAGGAACTGAAGAAAAACGAAGGCAAATCGAAATATGACCTCGGAAGGGAAGAGTTCGTAAAATTAATCTGGGACTGGAAGGAAAAATACGGCGGAATAATACTTAAGCAGTTACGAAAACTCGGGGTTTCCGTGGACTGGTCAAGAGAAAGATTCACACTCGACAAGGGGCTTTCACGGGCGGTCAGAGAGGTCTTCGTAGACCTTTATAAAAAAGGTTACATTTATAAAGGTAAGCGTATAATCAACTGGGACAATATAACACAAACCGCTTTAAGTGATGACGAGATAAGTTATATAGAAAAAAGAGATAAACTCTATTATGTCAAGTATCCTATAGTAGGTAGTAATGATGCGCTTGTAATTGCTACAACACGGCCGGAAACGATGTTGGGTGACACCGCGGTTGCAGTAAATCCGGCGGATAAAAGGTATAGTCATCTTGCCGGAAAAAAGGTGATATTACCCGTTGTAAACAAAGAGATACCTATAGTCTTTGATTCATACGTTGACATGTCATTCGGAACGGGTGCGTTGAAAATTACACCTGCTCACGATATGAACGACTTCGAAGTCGGACAGAGACATAACTTAGAGGCGATAAATATTCTTACAAAAGACGGAAAAATAAACGAAAACGGGTTACAATATAAAGGACAGGGAATCAACGAATCCCGTAAGAATGTTTTAAAATACCTGAAAGCGAACGGATATCTTATTAAAGAGGAAGATTACACACATAACGTAGCGGTTTCCGAGCGTTCAGGGGCGGTTATTGAGCCGTACTTATCAGACCAGTGGTTTGTTTCGATGAAAAAACTATCTGAACCCGCGATTCAGGTCGTAAAAGAAGGAAAGGTAAGATTTCATCCTGATAAATGGACAAAAACGTATTATCACTGGATGGATAACGTGAAAGACTGGTGCATTTCACGCCAATTATGGTGGGGGCATCAGATTCCGATATGGTACCACAATGAAACAGGTGAAATTTACTGTGAAACCACCCCTCCGAAGGATATTAAAAACTGGACTCAGGACCCTGACGTTCTGGATACGTGGTTTTCATCCTGGCTATGGCCGTTCAGCGTATTTGGGTGGGAAAACAGCGCGAAAGATAAAGAGAATAAAGATTTAAACTACTATTATCCGACGGATTTCCTTTCGACAGCGCCTGAAATTATTTTCCTCTGGGTTGCGAGAATGATTATCTCAGGTCTTGAGTATATGAACGACATACCGTTCAAGGATGTATATTTTCATTCCACGGTGCGCGACGGAAAGGGAAGAAAGATGTCGAAGTCTCTCGGAAATTCACCCGACCCGCTTGTTTTAATGGACAAGTACGGCACGGACGCATTGAGATTCACGATTGTATATCTCGCGCCTTTAGGAAGCGATGTATTGTTCGATGAAAAGAATACGGAAATCGGCAGGAACTTCATAACGAAATTATGGAACGCGGGCAGATTTCTANAAATGAATTACGACAGGATAATGAATGACAGCGCTTCCGGAGACGAAGAACCCGAGTATGATTTTGCGGAAAAGTGGATTGACAGCAGATTCAATGATACAATTCGTGACATAGAGTTTTACCTGAACGCTTACAGGCTTAACGACTACACGAAGTCTCTTTACGCATTCGTATGGAGCGATTTCTGCGACTGGTACATTGAACTTACTAAAGTTAAACTGAGCAAACATCCCTCAACGTCACGAAAAGCCATCAAGCGGGCTATAGACATATACGAAAACATACTGAAACTGCTCCATCCCGTTATTCCATACGTCACTGAAGAAATCTGGCATATACTTGATGAAGGCAGGGAAGGCAAGACGATTTCAAAAATCGAATTCCCGCCGCTGGATGAAACGAAGTACGACGAGAACTCAGAAAAATTATTCGAAATATTCAAGGACCTTGTCACGACAAGCAGGAACGAAAGGGCGAAGTACGCGGGAATAAACGATTACGAGTTTGATATACGCATAAAGCCGCTCAACACTACGGCAGCCGACTGCGTAAACGAAATTACCGATTCGCTGCAGATGCTTATAAACAACAAAGGCGGAACGGCAATTGAGCACTCAGCTGACGAATTTGCCGGAACGAGCGGAGATTATTTTGCGGTGAAATTCGATTTCAAAGGTGCGGCGCCGAAACTTAAAAACGGTGACGCGAGCGTAAAAATGACTAAGGAACTCGAAAGCCTGAAAGTATACATCACGGGAATCGAAAAGAAATTAGGCAACAAGAATTTTCTTGAGAAGGCGGCAGCGGACGTCATTGAAAAAGAAAGACAGAAACTGAAGGACGCGAAGGAAAAGTACGAGAAGGTATCGAAGATGAAATAATCTTGAATTCAGTACACATAATAAAAAAGGGCTGTTTTCACAGCCCTTTTTTTATCCTGCTTTCGCAGGAATGACAAAATATTTGAATTTATTTTTTCTTCTTTTTAAACATATCCGAGATGATGTCATACAGATCGGGTTTACCGATTTCCTGCAGATTATACACGACTCTGGGAGCTGGTTTTTTAATCTTCACGAGTCTTCTCAAATCAATCGGGGTACCTATAATAACCGCGTCGCAGGGGACTCTGTTGATTGTAGTTTCAAGGTCTTTTATTTGCTGCGGACCGTAACCCATGGCGGGTAGGAGCGTGCCGATATTCGGATATTTCCTGTAAGTTTCATCGATAGATTTCACGGCATATTTTCTCGGGTCAACGATTTCCTTCGCTCCGAATTTCTGAGCCGCTATAACGCCCGCGCCGAACTTCATTTCACCGTGCGTGAGTGTCGGACCGTCTTCGACCACGAGCACTCTCTTGCCTTTAATATATTTCAGGTCGGCAGGATTATCGAGAGAGATAGGCGATGCCGCTTCGACGATAGTCGCCTTGCTGTTGCATTTGCGGATGTTATCTCTTACCGTCTGAATATTTTCAGGAGCGGCTGAATCGATTTTGTTTATAACGACCACGTCGGCGAGAACGAGGTTAGTCATTCCAGGATAATAACTCAGTTCATGTCCCGGACGATGCGGGTCTGTAACGGTGATTATCAAATCGGATTTATAGAAAGGCAAATCGTTATTGCCGCCGTCCCAGATTACCACGTCCGCTTCTTTTTCTGCCTGGCGGAGAATCGCTTCGTAGTCCACGCCCGCGTAAATCACATTTCCTCTTGCCACGTGCGGTTCATATTCTTCCATTTCCTCAATAGTGCATTTATGTTTCTTCAGGTCGGCTATAGTAGCGAATCTCTGGACTTTCTGCTTCACGAGGTCGCCATAGGGCATCGGATGTCTCACGGCTACGGTTTTCTTTCCGAGTTCCATCAGAATTTCGATGACTCTTCTCGAGGTCTGGCTTTTTCCGGAGCCTGTCCTGTTAGCGACAACCGCGATGACGGGTTTTTTGGATTTAACCATTGTAGGTTCGCCTCCGAGCATCGAGAAAGTCGCGCCCGCAGCGTTTACTTCTGCGGCTTTCGACATTACATATTCAAACTTGCAGTCGGAATAAGAGAAAACGACCTCATCAACCTTATGTTTCTTTATTAAACCAATAAGTTCACTTTCTGGAAAGATAGGAATTCCTTTTGGATATAATTTTCCGCATAAAGCTGCGGGGTATTTTCTATCATCTATGTAGGGGATTTGTGTTGCTGTAAAGGCAACAACATCATATCTCGGATTATCACGATAGACTACATTAAAATTATGAAAATCTCTGCCGGCGGCACCCATAATTAGAACTTTAATTTTGTCCATAAAAAAGTTTTTTACTTTAAAATTGTTTTTTGGTTTTTTAGAAATGCTAAAAAAGAATATAAGAATTTTAATATTAATTTTTAAGTGAATTTCCCGTATCTTACACATCGGTTTTTCTAAAAACGAATCATTTCAATGGAAAATACACTGGAAAAAGAATTGTTCAGGCATTGCACGCAATTGCGCGTAAGGACCTGGGAAGTGGACTGGCAGGGAGTAGTTCACAACTCGTATTACCTTCGATACATGGAGATAGGCAGGGTAGAATACAGGCGCCGTTACGGTTACGACCTGAGTCCCGACGGCACATTCAACGACGGATTGAAAGTATTTGTCGTGCATAATTCTGTTGATTACCGCTCAGTCGCGGTACTTGACGACTTGCTTGACGTTTACACGCGCGTATCGTGGATAAAGAACTCGAGTTTCTGTTTCGAGCATTACATTGAACGGAACGCCACGAAAGAAGTTCTGGCTACGGGGAAGGGGATAATTGTAAACGTGAATCCTTTAACGAACCTGCCTGAGGCTCTGCCTGAAAAATTCGTTAAGGAGATTATTGATTTCGAGCCGAAATGCGATTTAATAAGATAACAAAAAAAGACGGCCGCGGCCGTCCTTTTTATAATAAGTTATTTTAACCTTTTATTTTGCCAAGATCATTTTATGCACTTCAGTCTTGTCGTTTGTCTTTATCCTGTAGAAATAAATTCCGCTGGGAAGATTGCTGCCGTTGAATTCAACCGTATGTGTTCCCGCATTCTGATTCTCGTCAATCAGTGTCTTCACTTCTCTTCCGAGCCTGTCGTAAACAGTAAGTTTTACGAACGAGGTTTCTTTAAGTGTGTAATTAATTGTCGTTGCCGGGTTGAAGGGATTCGGATAATTTTTCGCGTCGAAATAAGATTCCTTTTCCGTGGTATGCGTTTCGGTTTCTTTTGAAACGAGATTTTCCTTGTTCGGAATTTCGGATATCAGCGCGATGCCCGATTCGAATTTCTTTTCCTTGTAGTTTTTTCCGGTTTCATACTCGAATTGAATCGCGAGAGCGTCTTCCTCGGTAACCGTGAAGTCGTCGTCGAACTTCGAAATGAGTTTGAAATTTTCCTGGTCGAGTTTTATTTTAATCTCTTTCCATCCGCTGAAGTTCAGGGAAACGGGCTTGGACATCAGCATAATGTCCTTGTCGTCATTGTATTTTTCGTTGTTGTCGATGTCGTACATGAGTTCTATTTTCACGCTGACATCATTGCTTACACCCTGCAGCATAACGTTGATGTAGTTGCCTGCGGAAAAAAGCATATCCTGATACATCGCGGTCTTGCCGAGATAAGAATTAGACTTGACGGGGGTCTTGGTGAAGATTTCCACGAAACCGTTTTCCTTGTTGTCGGTTTCATGGGAATATTTCATATCAATACCGCCCCATATCCATTTGCTTAAATCTTTTTTCGAAAAATCATTGTAAATATTTCCCTGAGATAATGCCGTTACAGCGAAACAGAGAACAATAAAAATAGTGTTTACAATTTTTGTCATTCTGTCAATATTTAATTTCAAAATTACTTAATGACGGTCATGCGCTTAACGGAAGAAAAACCGTTAATCTGGAGTTTGTAAAGATAAACACCCGAGGTAAGGTCCGAAGCGTCGAATTCAACTTCGTACGTGCCCGCGGACTGCTTCTCGTTTACAAGAGATCCCACGACCTGTCCAACAAGGTTATAGACTTTAAGGGAAACAAAGCCTTCCCTCTGAATCTTATAACTTATTCGCGTGACGGGATTAAATGGATTTGGAAAATTTTGGTAAAGTTTGTAGTCATCCGACTGCTGCATTGACGTATTGCCAAGGTTAATCGGATCGATGTTGGAATGCTTATTATTACCGGCGTATATTAATGTACCGGAAAGAATAAACACTAACAATAATATTTTACTTAATCCCTTCATCACTTTACTATTATAATAAACTTAATTCGAAATTTCAATATATATTTTTAAGTCCAACTTACAATTTATACAAGCATAACGAAGTAAAAGTTCCTTGTTTTTTTAAAGAAAAAGGGCGCATCAGCGCCCTTTTTCATACTTTTATTCTCAGGATATTTCAACCGCAATTAACCTGAGGTCTTTTTGCTGAGTAACGACTTTGAAAACCACTATATCGCCCGAAGATTTCTTTCCGAGAACCGATTCCAGGTCGGATATCGAGTTGATTTTCTGTTTATCCGCCTCGACGATGACGTAGCCGGAACGCATTCCGCGGTTAAAAGCCTCCGAAAAATGCGCGACATCCTTTATCAGCACGCCGTAATCGACGTCATACTGCTGTTTCATCGAAGAGGGAAGTTCAGTCACCAGCAATCCGAGCGACTCAAATTTTTTCGAATTGGTTTCGGATTCGCTGTTGTTCTTTTCCTGACTCTGATTATTCAGAGACAAATCACCTTCCGTACGGGGTTTTAGTTTCACGTTTACGTCCATGTTCTTTCCGTCGCGGAATACCACGAGCGCGGCATTTTCACCCGGCCGTTTTGAACCGACGATTGTCTGAAGTTCATTAGCCGCGTTGACGTCTTTTCCGTCAACCGAGAGAATTACGTCTCCGGTCTTAAGTCCCGCTTCGTCACCGGCTCCGCCTTTGATTACATTCTGAACCAACACGCCTCTCGCCTTATCGAGCCCGAGTCCTTTAGCGTCTTTGGAATCCACGTCCTTTATCGAGACGCCGATGTAACCTCTTTCAATCTTGCCGTTCTTAATCAGTTCAGCCGCGACGTTCTTCGCGATGTTCATAGGAATCGCGAAACCGTAGCCCTGATAATATCCCGTTGTCGTTTTTATCGCGGCGTTAATTCCGACTACGAGCCCGTTAATGTCAACGAGCGCGCCGCCGCTGTTGCCCGGATTGATTACCGCGTCAGTCTGTATGAAATTATTTATCGCGTAACTGTTGCCGTCGATGTTGATGTTCCTACCGAGCGCCGACACGATACCCGCGGTTACTGTGTTATTGAGACCGAGGGGATTGCCTATGGCAAGCACCCACTGACCGACCTGAACGTTGTCTGAATTTCCGACAGAAGCGACCGGAAGGTCTTCCGCGTCGATCTTAATGACGGCGATATCCGTGTTCTGGTCTCGTCCGATAAGTTTCGCAGTAAATTCGCGCTTATCGCTTAGAATAACTTTTATCCCTTTATCTGAAGCATTCGCGACGACGTGGTTATTCGTCATTATGTAACCGTCCTTGCTTATTATGACGCCCGAGCCCGAGCCGTGCTGAGGCATATCTTCAGGCATCTGGAAATCAGGACCGAAGAAGAACTGAAAGTTCTTGTCATCATTTTTTTGCTTCACGTTGCTCGTGACGTCGATGAACACCACCGCCGGAGTCACCGTTTTCGATATCTCAACGAATGCGTCATTCAGACCTTTTAAATCAGTTCCCGTCTTAACAGGGGGATCGGTCTTGAAATCTATCTGTGAATTCGCAACGAGACTTTTCACGTTGCTGAAATTCACCGCCATGATTGCTCCGAATGCGAGCGCGAACACAAGCAGAAACGCGCTTGCAAAGATTGCTTTTTTCGACATATTTATATCTCCTTTTGCTTTAACTTTTACTTAATAAGTTGTAAACAAAGGTCAATTAATTCGCTTTCTTTAATTCTTTAAAAATTTGATTGCTCTTTAGAACTCCGTATTTTCCCGTGTTCTGCAGAAAATGCATCTCATAAGAGTTCTGCATAGCGCTTATATCAATGTTTTGACAATCCGCATCAGCGATTTGTTTAATGCTCATTCCTGATAACTCATGCAGAAAGTCTATCTGTGAATCGCTGAGGCTTCCGAAGTGAAGCCTTCTTTCCCTGTCATTTAAAACAAAATTATTGTCATTTGAATTTCTTAAACCTTCGAACGGATCGATTCCGAGGAGCACTGAAAGCCTGACCTGAAACTGCAGGAACAGCAGTTCGTAATTTCCCTCGCATTTTTCGATCCCGTAAAGAAAATCTTTTAACAGAGTAAATATTTCGGGACTCGAATGATAATCATACGTCGATCTGGATGTAAGTTCAAGCACCCTGTACGCCGCGGACAACCTGTCGAGATCAGCTTTTAATTTGCCGAACGAAGAAATGCATTCCGCTTTCGATATAATCTGAAGGTCCCTGCTCTCCTTTTTCGTGAATATAACGCTGATATGATTCATGTTCTCGAAAACACCGCCCATCTTCGACCTTGTATTTCTCGCACCCTTGATTATCGCGGAAAACTTACCCGACGCATCCGACATAAGGGACACAATCTTGCTCGTATCGCCGTATTTGAAACCGTTCAGCACTATTGCATCAGTTTTTATGTTAGACATACGTTCAAAATCATTAAATTGTTTCGTTAAATTGATACTAAGTCAAAATGAGTAAGGTTCCTGAATTCATTAAGTCTGTTCAGAATTTTCTCCCTGCTCAGACTTCTGATTCCGTCGAGAGAAAATTTCTCCACCGCTAGCGACGCCATCACGCTTCCGTAAACGACAGCAAGTTTAAGATTGGCAGGGGAGAGGTCACCGGTTTTCGAGAGCCATCCCATGAACCCTCCTGCGAATGTATCGCCCGCGCCCGTCGGGTCAAATACGGTTTCGAGCAGGAACGCGGGAACGATGAAAACAAAATCTTTCGTGATAAGCAGAGCGCCGTGTTCGCCCTTCTTTATAATCAGCATCTTCGGTCCCATTTCAAAAATCTTCTTCGACGCCTTTATAAGGTTGTCTTCACCCGAAAGCATCCTCGCCTCCGAATCGTTGACGACCATCATATCTACTAGTTTCATCGTCTCTTTCAACTGCGGTAGTTTTCCTTCAATCCAGAAATTCATCGTGTCTATCATCACGAATTTCGGTTTACGCAACTGCAGTATTACTTTTTTCTGTATTTCGGGATTCACGTTGCCGAGACAAACGAATTCGCTGTCCCTGAAATTTTCGGGTATAACGGGATCGAAATCCTCGAACGCGTTCAGGTCCGTTGTTATCGAATCCCTCTGGTTCATATCAGTGTGATATACTCCGTGCCAGTGGAACGTCTTTTTTGATTTCGAGATTTCGAGACCAGAAATATCAATATTCCTTGATTTCAGGAATTCTATTTCGCCTGCAGGGAAGTCGTTTCCGACTATTCCCACGAGACGGACTCCGTCAAGGAAATAACTTGCGGTAGTAGAAATGAAAGTCGCGGAACCTCCGAGAGTGTATTCAGCCTTGCCGAACGGTGTTTCTATTGTATCTAATGCCAGTGAACCAATGACGAGTAAACTCATTTTGTAATTTTTTAGTTTTATTTCGCTCAAAAATATATTTTAATTTTATAAAGAGAAATGAAATTGGAAATCAATGAAACGGAATTTATAATTTTATTTGACTTTAATTTAATTCCGCATTGATTAAATTTGTCTTAAATTAAAAAACAAAATGGAAGAAAACCAGCAACCGCAGCAGCAGATAAACATTGAACTTAACGAGAAAGAAGCGGAAGGGAATTACTCGAATCTTGCGATAATATCACATTCGGGGGCGGAATTCATAATAGATTTCACGCGGATTTTCCCGGGAATACCGAAAGCGAAAGTTCATTCGAGAATAATTATGACTCCGCAGCACTGCAAGATGTTTCTTAACGCGCTTAAGGATAACATTGAGAGGTATGAAAACCAGTACGGCGAAATCAAACTGTTTAACGGACCCGGAGACCACGCGTTCGGATTTCAGATTCCCGTAAAACCGGACGGCGAAAAGGTGAACTAATTGTTCAGTCTGTAGAAATTCACGAGTGAAACGGCAAGAAAACAAATGTTGGCAAGCCAGGCGGTAAACATTGGATTCAAATCTCCGTTGTAACCAAAAACCTGAGATATCTTTACGAAGCCGAGATAAATAAAACTGACTATCAGGCTTATACCGAAATGAAGCGCCGCTCCGCCCTTTCTTTTATTTGAAGAAATCGACACACCGAATATTATCGTGATTATGTTCGCGAAAGGGAAGGATATTATCGAGTAATAATCGACTTTTTCACGAGATACTTCCTGTCCGCTCGCTTCAAGATTGTCGATAAACTCCTTAAATTCACTCAAATTCAGTTCTTCCGGCTTCAATTGCTTCTTTTCAAGTGTCTGTGGATCGAGATTTATCTTATCGATGTTCTGAATGGAGGACAAATATACGTCTTTTATTATGTTCAGCGATTCATTGTCTATCGATTTGAATTCCCTTAAAAACGCGGTTGTTATCTTCCAGTCCTTCTTTTCAAAATCCCACTTCATTGATACGATATCAACTTTCTTCGTAATATGAGTAAGAGTATCTTTATTTGAAATGAATATTGATGTATTACTGCAGATTTGCGTGGCTTTCTCATAATTATTTATGATGATTACGCGGTTTATCTTATCCTGAATATAGATATTTGCAATATTACCGGATACCGTATTACGTCCGAGCACCTCACGCTCGAATTTATACTTGAGCCTGTTCGATTGCGGAACAACCCAGCCATTAAAATATACGGCAAACACAGTAATTATGACTCCAAACGTCAAAATCGGAAGTAAATACCTGTAAATTGATATTCCTGCCGATTTCATTGCAGTTAATTCCGAATAATTGACAAAACGGCTTACCGTAAAAAGCGAGGCAATGAGCATTCCAACCGGCGTAATTAGTTTTAATATATCGGGAATGAAATAAGTGTAATATAAAGCAAGCATTCCTATGGTTAATTTTCTGTCTATAAACCTGTCTAGATTCTCAAACAAATCCACCATAATGAAAATCAGAACAAAGCAAAGAAGCCCGAACAGAAAGTTCAGTATGAAATGCCGGAGTATATACTTATCAATTAATTTCAAATTAAATCAAAATAATAATGATTAAACCAATTTACAATTGCAAAGTCGTTGGAAGAGGACAAATGCGGCGTGAATAAGGGACGGCAGAAATGAAGCAGTACGGATAAAAGTTAATAAACTTGTTATATAATATATATTATGTAAAGTTGTATATTAGTATCTTCTTAATATCTTATTATATCTAATCAAAAACCTCCTGGTTTCACAAATGCCCTATCAATCTCTGCGAACTTATTTTACAATTTCATTTAAAACGGGAATTATTTAAATTCGTTTTCAATTTTATATTTTATGGTAGATTTAAATTATTATCTTGTATTGAGCGCGTTATTGTTTACGATAGGAGTAATCGGTGTTCTGACGAGACGCAACGCTATAATTATTTTCATGTGCATTGAATTAATGCTAAACGCGGTAAATCTTTCGCTCGTTTCATTCTCAAGTTTTTTAGGAAATGAAAGCGGACAGATGTTTGTATTTTTTGTTATGGCTGTCGCGGCAGCAGAGGCGGCAATAGGGCTTGCTATTGTAATATCGCTTTACAGAAACAAAGAGACTCTCGATATAGATAAAATAAACATCTTAAAATGGTGATGCAGATGCAGAATTACTTCATTTTAATCACCGTCCTGCCATTATTGGGTTTTCTTATAAATATTTTATTCGGTAAGAAAATAAACTCGGAAAAGTTTTCAGGATGGCTTTCATCGGTTTTCGTCTTAATTCCGTTTTTAATAGGCGTGGCGGCGTTATTTCAGTTACTGAGCCTTCCTGAAGATTCAAGGAAGATCGTATTCACTTATTTCGACTGGATATCGGCAGGCACACTCACGGTAAATTATTCATACTTCATCGATCCCCTTTCGCTTGTAATGATACTTGTGGTAACAGGCATAGGCTTCCTGATACACGTTTATTCAATCGGTTACATGCACGGAGACGAAGAATACGCTAAGTTTTTCGCGTACCTGAATCTGTTTATATTCGCGATGCTGCATCTCGTTATTGCGGACAATTTCCTTCTTGTGTTTTTAGGCTGGGAAGGTGTCGGTTTATGCTCTTATCTTCTGATAGGATTCTGGTACGAGAAAAAATTCACCGGAGACGCGGCAAAAAAGGCATTTATAGTGAACCGAATCGGCGATTTCGGGTTTTTAGTCGCAATGTTCTTTATTTTTACAAATTTCCACACACTTGAAGTATCTTCGTTTCTAGGACAAATCGCGGGATATCCCGTGAATAATGCCCTTCTTATTGCAATAGCGTTGCTTTTCTTCCTTGGAGCGACCGGGAAATCCGCTCAGATTCCGCTTTATGTGTGGCTTCCTGATGCCATGGCGGGTCCGACGCCCGTATCCGCTCTAATTCACGCCGCTACAATGGTTACAGCAGGCATTTATCTAATCGCGAGAACGTCACTCTTATATGCTCTTGCCCCGTATGCTTCCAATATAGTATTAATTATTGGAATTGCGACGGCTATTTTATCTGCTACTATAGCGGTTAAACAAAATGATATAAAGAAAATTCTAGCATATTCTACAGTATCGCAATTAGGCTTCATGTTCATTGCCCTCGGAACGATGTCATTTGTAGCCGCGATATTTCACCTCGTAACACACGCTTTTTTCAAGGCGCTAATGTTTCTTGGAAGCGGTTCCGTAATTCACGGAATGCACGAGGAACAGGATGTCAGAAAAATGGGCGGTTTAAAGGACAAGATGAAGGTTACATATATTACGTTCCTGATCGGCGCGTTCGCGATATCCGGCATTCCTCCCCTCTCGGGATTCTTCAGTAAAGACGAAATTTTATACAAGACGTTCATCGGAGCCGGAATCTTGCCATACATACTCGTGCTTATAACAGCGGGATTCACCGCATTTTACATGTTCAGGCTTGCGGGACTCACATTTTTCGGTAAACCGAGATACGATGAAAATCATATTCATCCCNACGAGTCGCCTAAGACTATGACCGTTCCTTTAATCATACTCGCTGTATTATCCGCTATCGGCGGTTTCATCGGGCTTCCTCATATTATTGGTTTTAACGTTCTGGAACACTGGCTCGAGCCTGTTTTCAGGAACGCAAATCTTGCTGTAAGCATGTATAAGCCTGTAGTTGAGCATCCGGCATTGACAGAGTGGATATTATTAATCGTATCGGTAATAGTGGCTGCCGCAGCGATTACTATTTCATTCAGGAAGTATTCGAAGCAGGAAAAATTCGAGGAAGAAAAAGGATTCGGGAAGATTGTCGGGAACAAGTATTATGTCGACGAGGCATACGACAAAGCGGTCGTTAATCCGTTATTCCGTTCATCTGAAAGTTTCCTATGGAAGATTTTCGATATTAAGATTATCGACGGTTTTGTGAACGGCGTAGCAAACACGGCGTCCCGGTTCAGTCTGGACTGGAAGAAACTGCAAACCGGTGTCGTTCAGGATTATGCAGCCCTCGCAATCACCGGTATAATCGGAATAATTCTTTTCTTCCTGTTTAAATAGTAAATTTACTTTTTCTGATTTTTAAGTATGTACTCAGAGATATCAGCGATATCCTGGTCGGAAATAATTTCATACGGATAGAAAGGCATAAACTTGGCTCCGATTCTGATATGATACACGATACTTTTCAAATTACCCTCGAAATCCTCGAACAATGAAGGCACTCTTTTTACCGTCGTTCCTCCGTGGCAGAAATTACAGGTTTCCTTGAAAATTCTTTCGCCGTTTTTAATGTCGGGTGTCAGCGCTGCAATCCTGTTCTGGTCCTCTTTGAGTTTAGCCTTGTCGGGTTTAGGAAGCGCGATGGTCGTATGTTTCATGACGTTCGACTCCCCTTTCGAGAGCGACCCGAAGTAAGCGTTGAATGCCTGAATTTCTTCGGTTGTAATCGGTCTTCCCATCTTGACGAAAGTTTCCCAGCATACGCTTGAGCCGGCGCCTGTATTCTTTACCTCGTCGCCTGTAATAGTTCCTGCGAACACGGTCTGTCTTTTATCCGCGCCGATAACGTCGGCAAAGTACTTCGTGTTAAGGTTTTCCTTATTTGTTCCGTCGCTGTGGCAGTCGGCGCATTTAAGCCCGGTCAGTTTCGAGGAGGTATAAAAAAGTTCTTTCCCTTTGGCGACGATATCTCCGGCTGAATTCTTATCGTTCTTCAAATCCGCCGTTTCATTATTTTTCGAGCAGGACGAAACGCCGATCAATACCGCGGCGGATAAAACAAATAAAAAGTATTTTTTCATATTTTTACGATTTATTAGTAAAACAATGTAATGCGCAAAAAATTCCTGAAAAATAAAAAGGCTGTCCGATAATATCGGACAGCCTCGTAAATATTTATTTTATATTATTTCTTCTTTGTAGTCGTACCGAAATTCGGATAGAAATTAACTCCGATGTAGAAAGTCGCCCAGTTTATATCTTTCTGACTGGATTTAATGTTCTGCCTTACGGGCGTTCCGAGCGGATCGTAAATGGTCGCACTGTAGTTTCCTTCTTCGTCGTTCAGAGAAGCGTTAGTTCTTCCCCATTCGAGGTTTTCGTTTCTTGCGGAACTCTTGAACAGAAGGTTTCCGAAATCGTATTTAGCGCCCAGCATCAATCCCCACTGCGGATTAACCCTGAATTCAATGCCTGCTCCGACATTCGCGCCCATTCTGAATCCAAGGAAATCAATTTTTGTAGTGTCGAAACCTTTAGCCTTCGATAGGCTCGCGCTCATAAAATTAAATGTCAATTGCGCGTTCACGAAAGGAGAAACAACCTTCGTAAATGAAAGCGGAGCGACCTCAACGCCTATGCCAAGTCCGAAGTTACTGAAATTGTAATCATAATCCACAGGAGTCTGCGTAATATACTGGCTGCCGAATTCGGGCATGTATCCGGATTTTGAGCCCTCAAACGCGTTGAACGCGTTAAAACTTATAGAACCGATTAAACGAACTGTTTCATACTTGTCGAGATTTACTTTTGCCATCCCCTGCACGAAGAATCCTGTCTTGGCGCCGTAATTTCTCGTCATCAAGGACGAATCAACGTATGATACTTCATACGGAAAAGTAAAAACAGTATCGACACCAAGCGGCACGTTAACGTAATGATAGGTGTTCGAATAGTTCACATAATTATTCCCGCGCAATTGCTTGTCGGGATTCGCGAGTCCCGCGCTTATCTGGAAAGAAAATTTATCGAACTGCGCGTACGTCTGTGCTGCAAAAGCAAATAAGATTACAGTAATTACAAAAAGAATTTTTGTTTTCATTTCCTTCTCTTTTATTTATTAATGATTTCGTAAATTCCTAATATCACGGCCGTTTCCGACCTCAATTTTCTTTCGCCTAGAGAGCGGACCTGCCAGTTATTTTCAACAAGCAAATCAATCTCCTTCTTATCAAATCCGCCTTCGGGTCCGAACAAAACACATACGTCTTTGTCATTATCCGCTTTAACAAATCCCCCCGCCGACTCAGCAAATTCGTAAAATACAATCTTATTATTAAAAATTGCAGTCATTTTAACAATATCATCGAGCGTTACGGCATCGTTCAAACGAGGCAGAAAACACCTTTGCGACTGCCCCATCGCGTGAATCATAATCTTCTTTAGCCTCTCAATTTTATTATCAGAGAACACCGACTTTACGACTGTATTTTGAGTGATTACAGGTGTAATTTCACCGACGCCGATTTCAACAGCTTTTTCAACGAGAAACTCGAATCTGTCCTGATTTCTAAGCGGCGCCGCGAATAACATCAGATTCATTTCGGGCTCGAACAGGTTATAAGATTTATCAAGAATCGAGCACAGAACCGAATCCTTATTAATTTCTACGATTCTTGAGGTGTAAATGTTCCTGCAGCCGTCAGTAATCTTAACGATATTACCGGTTTTTTTCCTCAGGACTTTCGAAATGTGCTTCGAATCCTGTCCTGATACAGTCAAGACTGCATTCTTTTCGTCTATATTTTCCGGTTTAGTGTAATAATACTCCATACTAAAATGATGAATCGAGTGAAAAAATTATCTGACCTTTATATATGTCACGGACTTTTTTGAAAGCAAGGTCGGTTCTGAATACAAAATCAAGCGGAAGCAAGAAATTCAGACCTGCTCCGAATCCGTTTCTGAAACGCGTATTTACAGGCTGCTCCTTCATAGCCCAGACGCCGCCGACATCAAAAAACAAAGTAGCGTACAATCCATATCGATACGATAAATACTTGAACACCGGCATTTTTTTTACGATGAAATGGTCCTTCCCCTTTACATAAAACGGCTTAACAACCGGTATCCTCAATTCGAGAGAACCGAGCACCTTGTCTTCACCTTCAAGCACGTAGTTGTCCCATCCTCTAATCATATCCGTATATCCTATGCTTTCCCTCAGATAAACCGGGAATTCGCCTCCGCCGAATGACAGAACTGTATTGAATCTTGCGGAAAGCGTAACGGAATAATCATTCGAAATTCTGATGGGAACATATTTTCTTAAATCGACTCGAAACTTGTTCAGATCGAAAACGCTGCTGAACAATCCGATTCTTGAGAAGTTCACGTTATAATATGAACCAAAAGTCGCAAATTTCATATAATCTCTCGAGTCGTATGTCAAATCAGCGGATATTGTTGGAAACCTGTCTTTACCGTTTACATTTAAAGTTTTCCCGGGTTCATAATCCGATGTTGACAATGAGTTATACATCAGAATTCCTGATAACGAAAGATATTCGCCGAAATATTTGCCGATTCTCAAATCTGTCTGGAAATTATCGAGAGTATAGGTCGGAACATCGTCTTTATTGAATATCCTGACGGTTGTGTCCGTTGAAATGCCTGTACTCCTGGGATAACTGCGGGAATATTTCACGCCGAACTGATAAAAAAGGTGTGAATCACCAAATATCCAGGGATTCTTGAAACCGGCATAAATAAAAGGTTCGTAACCAACGCCAAAACTCAGGTTCAATGTTTCGTTCATCCCTCTAAAGTTCTTCCACAGAAAATTCAAGCCGCCCCAAATCTTTTTAAAAGAGCCCTCCTTAATGCCGCCCTGAGGCACAGGCAGAAAATAAAATAATTCCTCAAATTCGAATACAAGATTCAACGATGTATCACTAATCGGGGCAGGAATTACGTCAATTCGGTTGAAAAGTCCGAGATTATACAAACGTTTTACATCATTCTCCAGAATCTCAAGTTTGAATTTCCCGCCCTCTTTGGTCTTTATCTCGCGGAGTATTACGTCGTCATTCGTAACATCATTTCCGATTAAAAGTATTCTCCCAACGGTGAATTTTTCAATGAGTTTTATCTTTGTCGAATCAACTTTAAGCGTATCATTTAAAGCATATATTTTTATGCAAATTAAATTAAATAATATAAATACGATTATAGTATATTTTTTAAGCATTATTTCAGACCGCGTAAATCATTAATTCTCCTGAGCATCCCCATACCGGTTTTGTCGTTCGGTTTCAATTCGAGAGCCCTTTTCACGTAGTTCTCCGCGACATCGAGTTTACTGAAATTCATAAGATAACTTGCTCTGTTCAGGAACATCATATAATAGGCATTCATCAGGAACGAATGATAATAATCCGTTCTGTTGGTTTTAACGAATTTTATTTCAGGGTCGGAATAAGTCGAATCGAAATCCGTTGATTCCGTCAGTCTCAGCAGCAGACCCTCGGGAATTCTTCTGTAACCAAGCGCGAATCTTTCGTTTTTTGTATCGTCTATCTCGAATGTCAGATAAATGCTGTAGTCTTTGTAATTTCTGTCGACGATGCTGTTCAGAAGCGCGGCAAATGAATTTTGTATTTTTATGAGATTTTGTTTATCCGATTCCGTTTTCGGGCTTGTGTACCTGTCTGTTTCCTTCTCAAATTTCAGTAATTCTATGTAATAATCCTCAAATTCCTGTCTGCTTCTTTCGTATATTTCAGGATAATGAATCCTAATATGCCTCATATACCACGAACGGCGCATCAATTCCTTATCGAGCACTGCTACATCCGGGCGGTAGTTTTCTGTCATTTGAAGATAGAATGAAGCCGAAACCCAGAAATCCCATTGAGTAGAGAACACGATAGAACGATTCCGGGTTGAATTAAAGACATTTTCCGTATATTCCCGCACATAAACGCTCTTGCTTTCGTCATTTTCCTCGAAATTCGAGTAAACGCAAAGGGCAGGAAGAAAAACCGCGAGAATAACGATAACCGCATTATTTAATTTAAGTTTATCAATGATAAAAATCAGTCCGAGAGCAAACCAAACGGCAGTAACGATATAAGCCAGAAGGAAATAAGTATCTATATCGTGAATGTCGTAATTGATAGCGTAAAGTATATTGAACACGAAAAGCAGCAACGTGAAATAGAAGAACCTGCGCTGCCGGAAGAAGGAATACACGAGTCCGAAAAGAGCAATTATCACCGGGAAATAGAAGAACTCTTTCGGATAGACGGAAACAAAATGAGAGAACTGTTTAGACGCCGCCTCCGTTGATGAGAACATCCAAACGCTGAACTGCTTACCCGAAATATGCCTGTAAAAATTGCTAAGGTTCACGGGATAGTCCCAGCTGATTGAATTATTATCAGCCCTTATGAAAAAGTAAGCGTAAACGGAGAACGCCAGCGCGAAAGGAACCGCCATATACAGTATCTTTATGAATGACTGCTTTCTGAAGCCGTTTACGGCAAAATAAAGATAAAGAAATCCCACTCCGAGGAAAATAGTCGTGAGGTGGTTTGTAAAACTGAGACCGAGCACGAACGCGAACATGAACCAGTATCTAAGGTCATCTTTTCCTTTTCCGTGAACATAAATGTCCGACGCTTTCAGAAAGACGAAAATCACTGTCACGATAAGCAGAGTATGCAGCGAATAGACCTCGAGAGAGTTCGCGACGTTCCAGAAAGTGTTCGAAAACGCGAGGACGAGAGAAGCGGAAAGCGACACAAGGTTCACGAGCATCTCATTCGATACAAACTTCTTGAAAACGCCTGTATTATTTCCGGCTTTATTCAGGTCCATCCCGGAAATGACATAATGAACGAGATTAAACATCATGAATATTGTCGCGGCAGTAAGGAAAGCGCACATTAAATTCAATTTATATATGTTCTCCCCTGCCGGCAAAAGAGTAAAGACCTTGCCAATCAGCGTAAACAGCGGATATCCTGTAGGGTGCGCGATTCCGAGTTTCACGCAAGCCGCAGCGAGTTCTCCCGTGTCGATAAAATACAGGCCCGGCGCGAGCGTGAGCACGTAAACGAAAAACGGTATCAGAAACGACAGTACCGAAAATACTTTTTTATTACCGAGAATATTCAATTTATATGATTAAGTTTGTGTTCCACGTAGATGCACTTGTCTTCAATATAAATAATGCCGTTTTCCCTGGCGCGTTTTTTTGCCTCCTCATTAGTAATTCCCAACTGCGCCCAGACGACCGCGGGTCTTTCTTTCATCTGAAGCACTTCTTCCACAATACCTTTCACCGCCTCAGGCTTCCTGAAAATGTCAACGATATCGACTTTTTCGGGAATGTATTTTAGCGCTGAATAGCAGACGATTCCGTTTATTGTCTTTCCATCGAGCCGCGGATTCACGCCAATTACCTTATAGCCGTTTTTATTCATGAAATCCGATATGCCGTACGAATCCCTGTCGGGATTATCGGAAAAACCCACAACAGCAATTACTTTATATTTTGANAGAATTTCTTTTATTTCCATTAGTCAAACATTTAATTTATTAATTGTGAGAATTGAATAAAAGTTAAATAGTTTTATAAAAAAAAGGCGCCCAAATACAACCGGGCGCCGTAAAAAATCATAGATTCGGTTATTCGTTATATTTTCTGTGCGAAGAAATTATTCTCTGCATTCCGTTGGTCGCGGGAACCGCGGGATTCTTTCTTATATCAACCTTAGAAGGACCCTGATTCGTGTTTTCTTCTCCCGCAAGCGCGCTCGACGCGCTGTTCCACCATTCAGTCACCATCTTGAGCGTCTTTTCAATCCATCCCATCTGACCTTTTTTATTTAAAGGATTTGTCGCGACTCTCAGGCCTTCCATTGTATGATAGTCAGCCCAGTATTCATCCTGCTTGCTTTTCAAGGACTGCATTTTTTTCTCTTTCATATAATCGTCGTAATTCTTAAGCGAGTTCTTTCCGTTATTCAGCCTGAACGTATAATCGCCGTATGCTGGGTCATCAGTCGCAACAGCGTCCCTGAAACCCTGTCCTGTATTTTTAATTTTTTCGCCCTTATCTTTTATAATCCATCCGGAATTTTCGAGAACGTATTCCTCTTCGGGATTTACACCTTTGAGTTTAATCGATTTCATTCTCCAGATAGGATAGTTTCCGTTTGAGCCGAAGGAAATTACATCCCTTCCGGGTTCGTCGTCATAGACAATCTCAATGCTGTACCCGTTCTTTTCGAGCATCGACAGCCTGTTCTTCGCGTCGCGTGTCGAATTAATTTTTTCGGGTCTGTAAACTTCATAAATCGTTTTCGGATAACTTTCCGGCATTCCCCTGCCGTAGAAACCGTCGCCGATATATGCCCACAGACCTTTCTGAACATACTTGGAAAACGGGTCTTCCGGAAGAACTCCGTTGACCATCGCCATCGATTCGATGTCGGTGTAAGTAGCCGAAGGATTCGTAAGCCTTGAGCGAAAGTCCTTGTAAAACGAAGCGACTTTTTTCACGTCATCGGGCATAACGTCGAGCGGAACGTTCATCAGGTCAAGGCTTAAATCCGCTATCTCGGCGGGTGTGAGAAGAGGGCGAACCTTATTCTGAAACGCTATATCATAATCGGTGAACTTAGAGCCGTATATTATTCCCCAGAGGAGCACCTGAATATCGCGCTGCTCTATTTCAGGATAAGCCGACGAGCGCTCAACTATGTTGTAAACGATATCTGACCTCTTGCCCTTAAGCGGGGCGAGAAGATATCCCGAGCCTTTCGTCGGACCGTGCGTTCCCGCTTTCAGGCAGTACGACTGAACGATAAACCTGTAATACCCCGGTTCAAGATTAAAATCATACACCGCAGGTTCGACGGGTTCATAAAACTCATTAAGGTCTTTGAGCCAGAATGCAACGGGCATCGCGTCATCAATCGAGGTAGTGACGTTTTTTTCCTCAAGAAGTTCAACTTTCGTCACTTTATCAGTTGCCTTCTTCAATAAATCGTCGAACTGCGCCTGAGCGCCGGACGATAAAAGCAATACAAGAAGGACTAAAATTGTTCCTTTCATTTCTATCTCCCTATTTTTTTTTAAATATTTATTTTGTAAACTGGAATGATTCCACGGACTGCTGAATCAGATTCTCCTCATCTTTTGAATCCGTTTCCCTTACCATTCCCTGTAAAACGAACAGCACGGTTTTCTTAATCAGATAATAATGTATTATGTAGAACGAATCCCCTTTACCTGTTTGCGACTGCACCCATTTATACTTCACGTACAATACAGGATTGCCGTCAAAATTCATTTTCTTCTTAGCGACAATTGAGATTGACGAAAACTTTGCATTCAACGCTTCAAGCATTACTTCGGGCTCGAGGTCATACGCGGTCATATCAGCGTATTCCGAACTTTTGATAGCCTCGATGTAAAGACTTGAGCCCTTAGGGCTATTCGCCTGTACGGGAAAAGTATTTCTGTCAAACTGCCATCCCGAAGGGAAATTCATAACAAACGAATACAATTCATTCTTATAAAACTCCTTTGCCGAACTCTCTGTAAACTGAAACGTATATATGTATCCCGTAAGTTCCGAAAAGAATTTATCGTACAAATCTTTTTTCGCCCGTATCTTAAGAATAAGGAGTTTTTCATTCCGAATCAGCACAAGTTGCGATATGAATCCTTCTTCTTCTCCGTTATTGTACGCCAGTTTCATGTAAAGCGCAGGCTCGCCTCCGAGGTCAGTGTAATCATTCTCAAGCAGTTCAATCTGCTTATAAGCGAACTTCAGTGCGGGCATGAATGTGCCTGTCACTAACTGACTTCCGTTGACTCCTTTATACACGGGGTCTTTTCCCGCCGCTATAATGAATTCGCAGCCGTCCGAATTAGACGCCACGACTGTATCGGGGTCATTATCCGAAGGATACTGCTTTACTTCCATCAATTTCGGAAGGTTAATGCTGTAATTATATTTCGGGTTTTTATACGATACCGCGAACTGAGAATAAGCCGAAGCAAAAAAACCCAGAATAAAAATAAGTACGAACGATGCTTGTTTCATTTATATTATTATTTTATTAAAGCCATTTTAATTACTTCCCTGCGGTTTCCCGAAACCATCACGGAATAATAAATGCCGCTTCCGAGACCCGAGCCGTCGAAGTATGTTTCATAACTGCCGCGATTGACATAACCGTCAAACAATGTCCTGATAAGTTCGCCTGCCGAATTATAGATTACAATCCTCACCGAACCTGAAACCGGGACATCGAATTTAATCTTTGTAACAGGATTGAAAGGATTCGGATAATTCTGATGGAGACTGTAATCGGCGGGAATCACTCCCGGAATATTGATTATGCCGCTCGGCGTGAAATTCGTATCGACAAAAATATTATAGACATTTCCGCCCGAGCCCATAATTCTCGCGTGCACGGCTTTACCGGCGGTTACGAGCGTTGTTCCGTCGTCCGAAAGGCTGCAAGCGAACGGCGATCCTGGAGATTTTGTCGTGAAAACCGGAATTCCGTTTCCGGGATTAGCCTGAAATACGAAAATATTGTCTTTGGAATAATCCATCGGACCGTACGAGACGGCTGCAAGGACTTTACCGTTTTTCGAAAAACAAATCGCCGAAATTTCATCCGAGGTGTTCTGGTATGACCATATAGGCGTGTTCCCGTTTGAGACCTTAAAGAATCTCACCTTGCCGTCATAAGTGCTTGAACTGAGGAAATTCAGTGTTCCGGCGGCGATATAATTACCGTCGTTTGAAATATCTATGCAGTTAATCCAGTTGTAATATGTTCCTGTAGGTTCCTGATACTGCCAAAGTTGAGCGTATGCCGAGCCGTTCCATTGCATCACTCTGACCTGTCCGTGGTAATTCACCGTTGCAATTATGTTCCCGTTACCGCTGATTCCCTGCGCGCACTGCGTTCCGTAGGATATTGTGCCCTGCGCCCTGACGACGCCGGTGAACGTATTAAGAACCATATAATTCGAGTAAGTGCTGACGATTACAAGCGAATCGTTACCCGAAATCCTGACACCGTAAATCTGTCCTCCCGGTATATACACGCGCCAGGAATACGTGGATGAGCCTTTCGCAAAACCGAGTATTTTGCTCGAATCGCTCCTGCTCGCGCCCGCGACGACGAAAGAACCGTTTGAAGTAACGTCGAGGAAACTTGCAGTTCCGGTATCTCCCATCGTTGTAAGGTCGAAGTTGAAGAAAGGCGTATTCGAACCTTTATCGAAGAACAGAATGTTCTTGTAAGCGCCAACTGCTATCAATCCTCCCGTATCCGACACAGCAACGTAATTCCTGTATCCCGACGGATACAGGCCGTATTGCCAGAGCGGAGTATTGTTCGCGTTGCCGTAAACATCAAGATGCTGGTTATTAAGACTCCAGCCGTTAGCGGAAATCAGTCCGTTTCCGGATACAGCAATGTCGTTTCCAATGCCTGTCGCTTCCGACAAGTTCCACCGGACATATGATGAATTGCTGTAATCGGGAGAAGGAATGAAAGGCGGATTTTGATTATAAGAGCCATTACCATTGCAAGATTCGGGAACAGTGATGATCATATCCGAATTAACGCCGTTAATATACTTATTTATGCTGTACCTGCCTGCAGTTTGAGAAAATAATGATACAGAAAAAATCGAAAGAAAGAAAAAAAGAAAAAATATTTTTTTCAAATCGCCTCCAATTAGTTTATTCAATAACATAATCGAAATTTATTTGAATTTCTATGATTATTTTCGTAAAATTGGATAGTTAGCGTTAAGAAATGCTATGGATTGCACAGAAAATTACAGAGTCTGAAATCACTTAACCAGGACAAGTTTTCCTTTATTTAGCGGGTAATTATTTCCCGCATTTATCTCGTAAAAATAGATTCCTGACGAAAAGGAAGAAGCGTCGAATGTGAAGTCATGCGAGCCCGCGCTGATTTTTCCGAAATCAACAGCTGCTAAATTATTCCCGAGTACATCATAAATTTTGATTTTGACAACGGAAATCTTTTCTAACGAAATTCTGAATTTCACTATACCGTTGAAGGGATTCGGAAAGACATCCACTGAAAATCGCACGGGCATTTCATTTCCGTTTATTGATGTTGACTGGTTAATATACTCGCTGATTCCTTTACCCAGAACTTTCCCGTTCAGTTTGTAAAGAGGCAACGACCACAGCGCGTTATCAGTACGCTGTATCCAGCCTGTTTCAAGCGACGCGGAGAAGTCAATATTCGTGAATACGGAATCAGCCCATTTAGATGAAGACTGACCGCTTGTCGGGTAAAGTAATTTCCTGCCCCAGTAATAACCTCCTGCGTTAAATAGCATCGTTCTGAATTTATTCAGGTTTTGAAACTTAACGCCCGAAGACTGCATAGAATAGAAAAACAATCTCCCGGTTGTATCGGTCTCTCCCGGGAAGGGGTTATGGCTGTCAATAAATATCCGCATGCGGTTTGAAGCGGCGGTTTGAAGCATCCTCGTCTTGACGTCACGCACGGCATTCCAATAAGACGGACTGTCCCAGTCGCGGTTGAAATCAACGGGCAACTGGTCCTTTCCCGATCCCCCGACAAAAACCATATCTACGTCCATCATAGGAACGAGATATACAATTGCCTGATTTCTTAATGTTTCAGCGCCAGCGTCGGAAGAAACAAGATAATCAATAAGACCTTCCACGACATAATTCGAGTTTGATTCCATCACGTGATTTCTGCCGAGCACCCAGACAAGCGACTTCCCTGAATCGGAAACGGATGGATTTGTGATTCTGAACAACTTCACCGCTCTGCCGCTTTCGCTGTACGAGACGTTTGAAACATTCACGAAGGGGTTTGCTGCAAGCCTGTTTTGAAGCGCTATAAGGTCCGAATAAACGTAAGGATATCCGTGGCTGAAATAAATCGTCCTGCGGTTGAATTTGCCGGAATATTCCTTGTAGTTTCCGGATATCGTTCCCAATATCCTGTACCATGTAATTCTATCGTAACTGTACACGGCATTTACGGGAGGATAGTACGATTGGGAAAACTGTACGCGAATCTTGAAGGTCCTTGTCGAATCGATGCCTGAAATCCTGAAATAGAAAACGATATTACGCGTATCCCCTCTTTTCAGGACTGACTCGACTTTAAGCACATTATTCGTATTGTCGACGCTCAAAACGCGCGCGTTCGCACCTTCAAACGAAGTATCAACGGTTATCTGCGTGAAAGCAATGAGAGGAAAAAGCATCAATATGAACACAATAATTTGCTTCATAAAGAAATCTAAATTATTTTTAATATACATTCAACGTATTTTTTTTCATTGTTTCAAAACGTCTTTATTATAATTTTTAAGAAAGACCAAATATGAGAATAAAAATATTATTAATTCTGTTTCTTATACCCTGCATGAGAGTTTATGCTCAGGGCGTTTACGAATTCAGCGAGGAAAAATGGCTCGGTGTCTGGAAAGGCACTTTGCAAATCGTATATCCGTCAAGCACGCAATGGGTATCCATATCGCTTGAAATTTCAAAAACTGAAACTCCCGGAAGATATTCCTGGAAGACCGTTTACGGCGAAGCTCCAAAGACGCTGGAGAAAAAATATTTCATTTACGCCAAAGATGAGGCTAAAGGTCAGTGGATTCTCGACGAGGACAACGAAATACTAATCGACCTGTTTTTAACGGACAATGTTTTTTACAGCCTGTTTGAAGTAAAAGGGTCAATTCTGAATTCCATTTACACGAACAACGGCAGCAGTATTGTTTTCGAGGTACTTTCGTGCAAGAGCGACACTCCAAACGTGACGGGTAAAGGCGACGACGAGGTAAAATCATATCCTGTTTTCGTTATACAGAAAGCAGTTCTGACGAGATAGTGTTTCTGCTTAATCGGAATTTCGAACAGACGCTAATGAAAAAGCCCGCATAAAGCGGGCTTTCATTATTCCGAAATTTAAAATTATTTCACTAAAAGCATCTTCTTTGACCGAACGAAATCGCCCGCAGTAATTCTGTAAATGTACAAGCCTGAGGACAAACCTTCAGCGTTGAAATCAAACTGATACGAACCTGCTTTTAGATTTTCGTTAACCGCGGTTTTTACCAGCCTGCCGGTTACATCATATATTTTCAGCGTAACGAATTCAGGTTTCGCAATATCGAATTTTATCAGAGTAGAAGGATTGAACGGATTCGGATAATTATAAGACAGACTGAAATTTTTCGGCACGTCAGAACCGATGCTTATTACCGAAGTCACCTGCACAGTGTATGTGTATCGCGTGCCCGGCGCAGTAGAGCCCGGAGGATTAGCGCCGCTTCCGCCGGCGGGCGCAGTCTTAACGAGAGGATTCGGAAGCGCGATATCCTGCGCGGCTATGTAATATTCTACGGTAGTTCCGAGAGGGCTTCCCGGAATCCTGAAATAGAACGTATCAAGGTTCGTATAATAGTAATTTGCCTGCGAATAAACGCTCCAGCCGCTTCCTGAATTTTTTCTGTAATAAATTCTCGGTGCTTCGTTAGATCTTGTATATCTTATTATTCCGTTATCCGTAATCTTTGCCTTGAATATCTTGTAACTCGTGTCGGTTGTCGTGGTAAACGGTTGTGTATGAAGAATCGCCGGCGCTGTAACATCGAGTTTTCTCGCCGTATCGACGCAGAACTGCGCGTTGAGAGTTCCCCATCCGATTGAGTTATTGGGTGAAGTTGAATTGCTTCCGGATTTATGAACTATGTTGATTACCTGCATCGGGGTCAGGTTCTTATTAGCCGAGAGTATAAGAGCAGCGACTCCTGCATTCATCGGGCAAGCCCACGATGTGCCGCTTCCGAACGTGCTGTAACCGGTCGAAGTTGCGACCTTATTTCCCGACCCTCTTGTCATAATATCGGGTTTTATACGGGCAGGAACGTCAGTCGTCGGACCGACGGAACTGTACGATGCCCTGTTACCCGCGCTGTCGAGCGCGCCGACAGTCAGAATGCTGTCCGCGTCCGCCGGACCGCCGAGAGTATTATGTGATGAGTTGTATCCGTCGTTACCCGCCGAGTTGCTGACGAGAATCCCGTGCCGCGCGGCAATAACCGCGGCGAGAGAAATCGGCATCGTGCGGCCGTTCATGTCAGTCCAGGAATAACTTGTATAAGGCGAATCGAAAGTAAGATAACCGAGCGAACTTGTGATTACATCCGCTCCGAGACTGTCAACCCATTGAGCCGCCGCGATCCAGTGGTCCATCTCGGCAGGTGTTTCGGTCGGGTCAACTTCAGTCCTGCAAAGTATGTAACTCGACCTGAACGCGGGACTTATCATCTGACCGGGTTTATACGCTGCGCATAGCGAGAATGTCGCCTGACCGTGAGAATGCGATGCGAGAGTTACCGTATCGCCTGTCTGGAAATCTTTTTTCCTTAATATCTTAGTCGGTAAAGTAGAGAAGACTTCGTGGTTCAGATTCTGATATCCCGCATCAAAATTCGCGACGATTATTCCCTGACCGTAAATGCCCTGATTGTGCGCGTAATTCACTTTAATCTGAACGACCTGCCAGGCGGCCGAGCCGTAATTCATTGAATCGACGTTGGGATTATCGGGCTCCTGGGGCTCAGAAAAAGTTTCCGGAGCGTTTTCAGGAAGTTCTTCTTTTGTCATCCTGAATCTTTCGACTATATCAAGACTCTTGACGCATGTCAGCGCTGCGAGTTCATCAACCTGAGATTTTGTGACTTCTGCGGATATGCTGTTAAGCCATTTAAGTTGATTTCGAACTTTCAAGGTATGTCCTGCTGCTTCATTCACGTACGGTTGGTATAAAGGCACATCCGTAAAGTCAACGAGTGAGCCTGCGGGAAGGACTTTCCTTCTTCTTTCAATCGATTTTTCCGAAACGAGCGACGACGGATTTGAAAGATATTTTTGCACATCGGGTCCTTTGTCGTCAAAATAAACATATATTATCAATTTGTCTTCCTGTGATGTTTTAATAACGTGCTGAAGCCGTTCGGAAATTTTATTGTTGTAAGGTTTTACTGCCGTGAATATTAATGTTACGGCAGCGAGTAATAAACCGAGTAATAGTACTTTCTTCATTTCTGCTAATTTTTAAATTCTATAAATTTAAACATATTATTTTATATAAAATACAACGAAATTACCTTAAATTTAAATAAAAAATATATAGAAAATGAACGATTGGATTAAGGAAATCGACATCGCGATAACTGTTTGCGGCAAGGACGGCATAATACTTTCGATGAATGATAAGGCTCTCAGCACTTTTAAGGACGACGGAGGAGAAAAGTTAATCGGCACGAATGTTCTGGACTGCCACCCCGAACCGTCCCGTACGCAATTGTCCGGGATGCTTAAAAACGGAACTAAGAACGTATATACGATTGAAAAAGCGGGAAAGAAAAAACTTATATTGCAATCACCTTATAACATTGAAGGAGAATACAGCGGATTTGTCGAGTTTTCTTTCGAAATACCACGGGAGATGAAGCATTTTGTCAGGGACAAGTCCTGACGATGTTTCTGTAAAGTTTCCATTTTCCGGATGTCGATATTAAATTAAAGTTGTTCAGCGAATCCTTGTTTTCGTTTCGCATAATCAAGTAATTCGCGGGAGAATAATAACTCCCAAAATCAAAATCATTTCCATCGAACCATTCTCTGAACTGCGGCAGAACACTCTTGGGCGTATTGCGTTTGATAAGCCCGAATTTATAATCGACAAGACCGGTTGTAATCCCGCCTTTCCACACGGTAAAGTACATAGGAAAATGAGTCCAGATCTTGCGTCCGCGGAAATCATTGTCCTTTATAACGCCCGCAAGAACGAGTTCCCTTCCCGTAGGGAAAATCCCTTCATTAAAATCACGGGATTCATTGCGAAAGTCGTTCATGTAATCAAGTAAAATAACAGTATGAACCGATACAACAATAAATACAAAAGCCGTCAAATACCTGTTCGCGCGACCTCCGTTTTTATCTGCCGGGAAAAGCGCGCCCGATGCGGCAATCATAAGCAAAAAAATGATTACAGAAAATCTTTCGAAAATTATGTTCTGCCCGTTGATGTTGTCCGGAAGAAATACGTAACAGGCAGCCGATACCGCAAGCAGAACAAAAACGTATTTGAGATTTTCATCCGGTCCTTTGTAAAACCTTTTAATACAGAATGCAAATACGGCAATAACTGAAGCAGATACAAACGCCGCGTATACAATTCCCGCCGCGCCTTTGGACAGAAAGAAATTGTCCAGTATGAAAAATATTCCAAATCTTCGAAACAGAGAACCCGCGAAATCATCGAGGTAATATTTAGTCAGAAACGCCGTTAAAGACGAACCTCCCTGCGAATCAACGTTATACGCCAGATACATTACAACCGTTAAAGGAAACAGCGTCAAGAAGAAAATAATCCAGGAACGAATCCGCTTGAACGAATACAGGAATTGCATTATGGTAAAAACGAGCGCAGCGAATATCGCGGATTGGAAATGGAGCATGAAAAGAATAAGAAGCAGCGGCGGCAAGGCAAACGCGTACATGATTTTCTTTCTGACGAAGTAAAGGTAAAGAACTGAGAAAATTAGAAACAGAACAGGAACCGACATCGTATATCCTGTGAATCCCCAATGAACGCTGTAATGTATGACGAACAGGAATGACAAAATCGCGAATACTCTGTTCCCGTTGAGCAGGCGGATAAATTGGAGAAGGGACAACGGCAGCAGGATTACATACAGCGCGTAATAAATTTTGTTCGCTGTTTCAACATCCGGAAATATTCCTGCAGAGCAGAAGAATGTATAAAAAGTATTCGATTTCAGGAATGAAGGAATTACATAAAACTTTTCAAATAAAAAACTCCCGTCTTTAAAATTTTTAACGATAAACGATTCCGCGAGGTGGAAAGGCAGGTCGGTAAAGGGCAAGAGCGGAAGAGATAAAACCCAGTACAGATTGGCTGCAGTAAAAACGGCGAAGAATATGAAAGTTATTCTCTTCAATCAGAATTAATTAAACGCGATTAATGAAAACATCGACTTAAGAAGAATCCCCTCACATGAGGGGATTCTTATATGTTAAATTAAACAAAACTAAACGCTCTTTCTTAAACATTAAAGGTAATCATCGACAGGCGGACAACTGCAAACGAGATTCCTGTCTCCGTAAGCATCGTTAATCCTTCCGACTGTGGGCCAGAATTTTCCCGTCCTGAGCGAATCAACCGGAAACGCCGCTTTCTCGCGCGAATAAGGATGCTCCCATTTGTCCGAGCAAATTGATTCGCAGGTATGAGGTGCATTATGAAGAACATTATCCGTGTCGCTCGCGATACCCTTTTCAACTTCGTCAATTTCTTCGCGAATCTTTATCATCGCTTCGCAGAACCTGTCGAGTTCTTCCTTCGATTCGCTTTCTGTCGGTTCAAACATGAGAGTTCCGCCGACCGGGAAAGAAACCGTCGGAGCGTGGAAGCCGTAATCCATCAATCTCTTTGCGATATCGATTACGTCAACTTTCGCGCTGTGCTTGAATTCCCTCGTGTCAAAGATAAGTTCGTGCGCAACCCTGCCGTTCTTGCCCGTGTAAAGTACTTTGTAATATCCCTGTAGTTTATCCTTAACGTAGTTCGCGTTCAGAATCGCCATCTTAGTCGCTTCCGTAAGTCCTTCGCCGCCCATCATTTTAATGTAAGCGTAAGGAATTACCAGAACGCCCGCGCTTCCGAACGGGGCTGATGAAACCGAAGAAATTCCGTGTTCCCCGCCGGTCTTTACGAAAGCGTGCGCAGGAAGATACTCCGTCAGATGTTTCGCTACCGCGATAGGGCCGACTCCGGGACCGCCGCCGCCGTGAGGAATCGAAAATGTCTTGTGAAGATTGAGGTGGCACACGTCCGCGCCAATCCTGCCGGGGCTTGTAAGTCCGACCTGAGCGTTCATATTGGCTCCGTCCATGTAAACCTGACCGCCGTTTTTGTGTATGATGTCGCAGAGTTCGACAATCGATTCTTCGAATACTCCGTGAGTGGAAGGATAAGTAACCATAATGCCAGCAAGGTTTTCCTTGTTGTCTTCGGCCTTTTTCTTCAGGTCTTCCATATTGATATTCCCGTGGTCGTCGCATTCGACTACGACAACTTTCATTCCCGCCATTACCGCGCTTGCGGGATTCGTTCCGTGGGCGGAATGCGGTATCAGTATTATGTTCCTTTGCGTGTCTCCCCTCTTAATGTGATATTCCCTAATTACCATTAGTCCTGTATATTCGCCCTGCGCGCCCGAATTCGGCTGGAATGAAATTCCGTCAAAGCCGGTTATCTCGCATAAATCTTTACCTAAATCGTTAATCATTTCCGCATAACCTTTCGACTGGTCGGCGGGAGCAAACGGATGAATGTTCGCGATTTCGGGATAAGTAATACCGAGCATTTCAGTCGCGGCGTTCAGTTTCATCGTGCACGAGCCGAGTGGAATCATCGAGCCTGTAAGAGAAAGGTCTTTATTCTCGAGAGATTTTAAGTAACGCATCATCTCCATTTCCGCGTGATACCTTTTGAAAATTCTGTTTGTAAGAAAAGGTGTCGTCCTTTTCATGCTTTCGGGAATATACTTACCGCTTAACTGCTCGTCAGCGATTAATTTTTCCACTTGGTCAATGTTTTCCCTGCCCGTAAATAAGGATGCAAGAACCGCAATGTCATTCGCGGTTGTTGTTTCGTCGATGGAAATTCCGATGAAGTCCCTGCCGTACCTGAGGTTAATCTTCAGAGCTTCGGCTTTTTTCCATACATCCTTAATAATTTTTTCGTCCGCTTTAATTTTAAGTGTATCGAAAAAATTGGAGTTCAACTGTTCATAATTCGCCGATATTATCGATTCATTCAAAGCGGAAGCGTATTTATGAATTCTCGCGGCAATATTCTTAATACCATCAGGACCGTGATATACAGCGTACATTCCTGCCATTATCGCGAGGAGTACCTGCGATGTACAAATATTGCTTGTCGCTTTTTCTCTCTTTATATGCTGTTCCCTTGTCTGCAGTGCCATACGGAGTGCGCGTTTGTTGTGCACGTCGATTGAAATCCCGATTATTCTTCCGGGAATCTGTCTTTTATATTCTTCTTTAGTCGCGAAATAAGCTGCGTGCGGACCGCCGAAACCAAGAGGAATTCCGAAACGCTGTGTAGAACCTACAGCAATATCGGCGCCCATATCCGCGGGTGTCTTCAGCATAGCAAGACTCATTAAATCGGCGGCGACAATCGTGTTAATTCCTTTCGATTTCGCGTTCGCGAAAAACCCGGTGTAATCGTAAATCTGTCCCTCGGATGCGGGATACTGAACGAGCACGGCGAAAACGTCATCGGTCAATTCGAAAGTCCTGTGGTCGCCTGTAACGACTTTCACTCCGACGGGCACCGCTCTTGTTTTAACAACTTCAATGGTCTGCGGATAGCATTCTTCGGAAACAAAAATCACGTTAGCGTTAGCCTTCGGACCCTTCCTCAACGATTTAGTCATAAGCATCGCTTCCGCCGCGGCAGTTCCCTCATCAAGCAAGGATGCATTCGACACGTGAAAACCGGTCATATCCGCAATTACTGTCTGGTAGTTCAGAAGCGCCTCGAGCCTGCCCTGCGAAATTTCCGCCTGATAAGGCGTGTATTGAGTGTACCAGCCCGGATTTTCAAGAATATTTCTCTGAATTACCGCAGGAAGCACAGCCGGGAAATATCCCAGCCCGATATAATTTTTATAAAGTTTATTCTTGGAGGTTATATCTCTCAGTTTGTTTAAAAATTCATACTCGCTCATTCCGCTTCCCGTGTTCAGGGGTTTATCCGTTCGAATGCTGTCAGGAACCGTTTCATCTATTAATTTATCAAGAGATTCCGCATTTACTGCTTTCAGCATTTCATTTATGTCATTGTTTCGCGGACCGATATGGCGGGATTTAAAACTGTCAAAGACCGGAGTGTTATTCATATGATATAATTTAAATTTGAGTTTAGATTCATCAATATAAAATTATTAATCAATAATCTAAATTCAGAAATTCGTGACATTATCGATTCACAAATTCCAAGATTTAAATCGAAAATAAACGCGTAACGAACCGCTCATACATTCCCCTTTTTAATTTTTTGATAATTGAGTAACTTAACGGATATTTTTGATTATGATAACGAAACCAAAAGGGACACTTGATTTCCTGCCGGATGACGCTTTCAGGCGTCTTCACGTCGAAGACAAACTTAGGCGCATAGCATCCGTTTTCAATTACAGGGAAATCCGAACACCCGCTTTCGAAANNAAAACAGAACTCTTCAAGAGAGGCATAGGCGAGGAGACGGACATTGTATCGAAGGAAATGTATTCATTCGACGACGGCGAGTTCACTCTGAAGCCCGAAATGACGGCGCCCGTAATAAGAGCGTATATAGAAAACAGCCTGTACAACGTCTCGGCAGTGCAGAAGTTGTATTACATATCGAACATGTTCCGTCACGAAAGACCACAGGCAGGAAGATACAGGGAATTCTCACAGTTCGGCGCGGAAGTAATAGGCAGCGGAGATTATACGGCGGACGTTGATTTAATATCGCTCGGAACAACTTTCCTTTCGGAATTCGGTTTAAAGAACCTGAAGATAAAAATTAATAACATAGGAAACCTCGCGGAGAGGAAAACGTATCTCGAAGACCTGAAGAAATACTTAAGCGATTACACGCCGCATTTATCTTCAGAGAGCCACAGGAGGCTGTTCACGAATCCACTGCGCATACTTGATTCGAAGGACCCCCGTGATATAGAGATAGTTAAGAACGCTCCTGTTATATTAGAATATCTCGGACCCGAAAATAAGGAGCATTTCGGAAACGTTCTTTCAGGACTTAAGTCACTCGGAATCGGTTACGAAATTGACCATACTCTCGTAAGAGGGCTCGACTATTATACTTCTACCACGTTTGAAATCGCTTCGGATGACCTCGGCGCACAGAACGCGGTGCTCGGCGGAGGCAGGTACGACATGCTCGTGCAGCAACTCGGTGGAAAACCCACTCCCGCAATAGGATTCGCCTGCGGACTCGAAAGGCTGACGCTTGTGCTTCAGGCGAACAAATACGATTTTCCCGAAAATGAAAGTCCCGCGATTTACATTGTATCGGCGGGAGACGAAGCGAAAAAACAGTCGATTATTTTAGCGAACGAACTCAGGGTCAATGGAGTTACATGCGAAACCGACCTGCTCGGCAGGAGCATAAAAGCGCAGATGAAGGATGCGAACAGGCTTAATGCAAGATACGTAACAGTTATCGGAGACGACGAAATTAAAACGGGTAAGGTGAAGATAAAAAGAATGAACGACGGTTCGGAGCAGGAAACGGGAATCGGCGACATAAAAAATTATAATTTTATCTGATATGAGAACAAGACAGGTACGGCCGGAAAAAATGAAGTACGAATTCGAACTTCACATTTCAAGAGGTTACGATAAAATTAAGGAAGCGGATTACATACTTTTTGATTTTATCACGACAAAAATCTTTAAGAGTTTCATTTACACGATTAATGTAACTCCGCAGATTGACCTGCCGAATAAACTAATCGGCTTTCTCGTGGAAGGACTCTCCGCACCTGTTCTATCAATCGCGAAATCGGGAAACGCGAGGTATCAGTACAAACTTTACGGTTATTCAAAGACCGAATACGAATTACGGCTTTCAAAACCTGACGTCGGCAAGAATTTGTTTAAACTTAAAATAACGGAAAAGAGTTTAAAGATAACGAAGGAACCATCTAAAAAATTTATAAAGGTTGAGGTTTAATGTATCCGAAATTATTTGAAATAGGTCCAATAGCAATACACAGTTACGGTCTTATGCTCGGCATAGCGTTTCTGATAGGAAGCACTCTGTTCTCGAAGGAACTCAAGAGACAAAGAAAGGACGAAAATGCCGGCATAACGATTACGTTTCTCGCGATTATCGGCGGACTGCTCGGCGCGAAATTATTCTACGTCATAGAGGAATGGAATTTCGGGAAAGGAGGCACGCTTGCTTCATACTTCAGGTCTGACGTGCTGTTTTCTCCCGCAGGTCTAACCTTTTACGGAGGACTTATACTTGCGATTATTTTCATTTACATTTACAGCAGGCAGAAAAATCTGAAACTGCTTCTAATTTTCGATTCGATGTCACCGGCGGTGATGCTCGGATACGGCATAGCAAGAATCGGCTGCCATCTCTCGGGCGATGGCTGCTACGGACTTCCGGTCAATGGAACGATGTGGGAATTCCTCGGCTACAGTTACGTCAAGGGTATCGTGCCGACACACGCCGGAGTGCTTGTTCATCCGACTCCGATTTATGAAATGGCGGTTTCGATAATAATCTTCTTCATTCTGATGCGGATGCGGAAGAAAACCCGCTACTACGGACAGTTGTTCTTTTTTTACCTGATTTTCAGCGGAGCGGAGAGATTGATTGTCGAGTTCATCAGATTGAATCCGAAGGTAATATCGATATTAACTCAAGCGCAGTTGATTTCGATCATAATGATATTGTTCGGGATTGTAATGCTTGTTTTATGGAAAAACAAGACTGACGATGAACTTTTGGAGATAAACAACCTGAAGCAAAAGTCATAAATACAGTTTTTCAGTACTATTTGATGTTATTGAATTTATAATAACTTGAAATAGTTTAAAAATAAGGTTATTTTATAGTTTTTGAATTTTAAAGTTAATACATAAATATAATGAAAAGAACGTATCAACCAAGCAATACGAAAAGAAAGAATAAACACGGCTTTCGCGAAAGAATGTCGACAAAGAACGGCAGAAAAGTACTCGCGAGCAGAAGAGCAAAAGGCAGAAAGAAACTCACGGTCAGCGACGAATTTGTTAGAAAGTAACAGTGCCTTTGAAAATGTCTCAGCAGACACAACACGGGTTCGGTTTAGGCAAGGATGAAATACTAAGGGGATTCGAGGCATACAAAAGGGTGTTCAGAAATTCGAGAATTGCTGAGTCAAAATATTTAAAATTATACTATCAAAAAACTGATTTTAGATTAAGCCCACAATTAATGATTCGAGTGGGCTTTACTGTTTCTAAAAAGAAACTTAAAGGCGCTGTCCGGCGTAATCGAATAAAAAGGCTGCTGAAGGAGGCATACAGGCTTAACAAGCATATACTGTACGGCAAGGCGGGAATTGAACCCATGGACATGATACTTACCGTAAACGAAAAAAGAGGTTTTGAGGAAATGATCAGGAACGGTTTCAGGCTTTTCAGCGGAGATATTAAAAATATATTTGATAAAATCACATAACCTTCGATGAAGTATTTGTTAATCGGAATAATTTACCTGTACAGGGCGCTTATTTCTCCCCTGTTCCCCCCGTCCTGCAGGTTTTATCCCACTTGCTCACAATATTTCATCGATGCCTTGAAGATGCACGGGTTCTTCGGAGGCACGTATCTCGGGGTTAAGAGAATTCTCAGGTGTAACCCGTTTTTCGAAGGCGGACCGGATCCCGTTCCGCTTGAAATATTCAAATCAAAGAAAAAAACATATAATAAATAGATGGATAAAAAATCGGTAATTGGTTTCGTTGTTATAGGCGTGATACTCGTAGTTTGGATGGTATGGACGTCAAAGATGCAGAAACCCGTAGAGCAGAAGAAACAGCAGACGCAGGAAAACGTTCAGGACACGACGAAGCAGAAAGTTCAGGAGACAAAGCAGGTCGAGGTTCAAAAGACTGAAAACGATTCCGCCAAACAAAACGCTATGAATGACCGGTACGGTATTTATTTCTCACTGAATGCCGCGGGCAGCGCGAATGACTCTTCGGCGGCAAAGGAAAAGGTGATGTATGTTGACAATGCCAAGTACAGATTTGTTTTCTCCGATTTTGGCGGCTCGCTTAAGGAAGTTTACATGAAAGGATTCAAGACCTGGGACGGACATCCCGTGCAATTAGTCGACTGGAAAAGGGACAGGGAATTAAATCTGCTTTTCACTTCGAAAGACGGCAAATCGATTAATACACGCGAACTTGTTTTCAATTCCGTTTACAGGGAGCATCAGGCAGTTGACATAGAAAAGGACACTTCTTTTACACTGAAGTATGAACTTCTTGTGAATGGAGACTCGTCAAAAAAAATAATTAAATCATATAAGTTCAAACCCGATTCATACGAATTCTCGGTTGCATATGAATTCGTGAATCCGGGCCAGTTCATTGCCGACGGGAAATATCAGGTTGTTTGGGGCAGTTCTTTAAATCTTACCGAATACAGAAGCGACGAAGAGGCGCAATTCTCAGAAGCATTCGCATTCATGGGCGGTGAACTCGAACAGATGACTCCGAAGGATTTTGACAAGGAAGTAAATAACGACCTTAACGGAAATACCGATTACGTTTCTTTGAGGAACAAGTATTTCGGCGTTTTCATAATCCCCGACTCACGCAAGGGCGACGGAGCATATCTGACGGAGAATAAAATTCATCTGCCGAATGATGGTTCACGGCATCTGTTCTCTGCAGCCGTGAAAATGGATATCAAGAACGGCGCATCGGAAAAAAGCACGTTCAGGATACTCATCACCCCAATTGATTACAAGATATTAAAAAGTTACGATCTCGAACTCGAAAAGACGATGAGGTTCTCGCTCGATTTCATAGTGAGACCAATCGCGCAATACATGATTATACCGTTCTTTAATTTTCTCCATCTGTTTATTTCAAACTGGGGACTCGTGATTATAGTTTTTGCAATCGTTCTCAAGATTTTACTGAATCCCCTGACGAAGAAGCAGACGCAATCGATGCAGAAGATGGGCACTCTCAATCCCAAAATCACTGCGATTAAGGAGAAGTATAAGGACGATCCGCAGAAAATGAACAGCGCGGTGATGAAACTATACAAGGAAGAAGGCATAAATCCGATGGGCGGATGCCTTCCGCTGCTTCTACAATTGCCGATACTTTATGCATTATTCGCGGTATTCCGTTCGACGATAGAGTTAAGGCAGGCGGAATTTATATGGTGGATTAAGGACCTTTCCGCTCCGGATGTATTGTTTCATTTACCGTTTAAAATACCGCTTTTCGGAATTGACCAGATATCAGGACTGGCAACGCTTATGGGTATAACGATGTTCATTCAGCAGAAAATGACCGTTACAGACCCTAAACAGAAGAGCATGGTTTACATGATGCCGGTATTGATGACATTGCTGTTCTTCTCTCTGCCGTCAGGATTAAACCTGTATTATTTCGTGTTCAACCTACTGTCAATTGGCCAGCAATATTACACCACCAAAATCAGGCCTCCGAAACCGGAAGAAATCAAGAAGCCGATAAAACCGTCATTCATGCAGAGGATGATGGAGAAAATGCAGCAGCAACAGAAGCAAATACAAAAGAGAAAAAGATAATGGAATTTTTAATTGTTCAAATCGGAAGAATCGGGGATATGATATTAACTACCCCCCTTTTTTCCGGTTTGAAACAATTGTATCCTGACTGCAAGGTAACCGTCCTGACAAGCGCTTCGAATGATATTATAGCAAAAAATCACAAATCTGTAGATAACACCATTATTTTTAATAAGACTATATATGGCTACATAAAGTCATTTCTACAAATAAGAAAAAGGAAATTTGACTACTGGATTGATACGAAGCCGGAACATTCAAACACGTCTTCCAAACTACTGAAAATCGCCCGTTATAGAAAATCAATTGGATTTAATTTCGAAGCGAAATCCTTCGATATAGATTTGACGCCGATAAGAACCGGAGAGCATTATACGGAAATTAATAAACTTCCACTGAAAATTCTAAAGGAAGGAATTGAATTTGCGAATATAATGCCTGAAATATTCATTCCGGACGAAATTCGTCAAAAAGCGAGCGAAATATTAAAAGGATACCCTAAGAATTATGTCCTTTTCAACATTTCGGTCAAAGACGAGACCCGCAACTGGAATCCCGATGACGTTGTTAAAATTTACAAAACTTTTTCCGGAAAGCTCGATTTTGTATTTCAGTTTGTAGACAAAGACAGGGAATGTTTTAAGAATATTGAATCGAAAGCCGGGCAGAAACTGAATTATTTCGACGGCGGAATTCTGGAATTGGCTGAAATTGTCCGAAATGCGCGCCTGATAATAACTCCTGATACGTCTTTAGTGCACATCGCTTCCTGTTTTAACGTACCGATTGTCGCGGTATATCACAAAGTCGAATGGAACATTAAGAGGTTTGCTCCCCTGTCGGATAAAAAGGCGGTACTTATATCAAATGAAGAAAATAGTATTTCCATAGATACCGGTAAAGTATGCGCGGCAATAAGCGGTATGATATAACATTAGTGGAAATGCCGGGAGTCGAACCCGGGTCCGAAAAGAAGACCATCAAAACTTCTACATACTTAGTTTGTTTTTAAATTTCAGATTGAAAGTCCAAACAAACAAACCTTTCTTTCCTATCCCGTTAAGTTTCACAATGCTGTCACAGGAAACCGGCACTGCTATCCTGTCTGTCGGCGTTGATCGATTCCGGGCAGGAGACGGAATTCGTCAACGAGTTGCCTTTAATTAGGCAGCTAAAGCGTAATTATTTTCTGCGTTTATTGTTTTCCAGCCGTTTTAAAGTGATGGACTGGGAACACTGTATGCTGTTTCGACCATCTTTGCAATCCGTCGAAGCCGTTGCATTCCCTGAATTACTTGGTCTTTATATTAGCCTTTTCAGTACTTAAAACAGTTTTATCCGTAATTTCGTTCTGTCCTTCCGATTTGTCCTTGTACAAGATGCCAAACGGAATCACGGCGCAATAGCCCAGAACGAGCAGAATCGGAGCAATAACAGTCGGCATAAATCCGTCAACTGAATTTTCCGACATAAAGATATAACCAAGAATGATTAAAGCGATACCTGTTCCGATTATCGCATAGTTCTTCTTCGTCAGCGAGATATGGAATTTATCCGCAGGCTGATGTGATTTTCTTGTCTTAACTGATTTTGCCATTATGTTTTATATTTTTGATAATTCTTCGTAATAATTTGTAACGGTGCTTATGCCTTTATAAAAATTCTCGAGATCGAATTTTTCATTCGGCGAATGAATGTTATCGTCCGATAGACCGAAACCCAACAAAATCGCGTCGGCGCCGAGAACTTCCTTGAAAGTATTGACGATAGGTATAGACCCGCCTTCTTTGAAATACACGGGCTCTACGCCGAAAGCGTTTTTCAGCGCTTTCACAGCCGCCTTAATTGCAGGCGTGTCTATCGCCGTAACTGAAGGCATCCCGCCGTGCAGGTAAGTAACCTTTACCTTTACGGATTTAGGAGCAATTTTCTTTATGTATTTTTCGAAAAGTTCCGCAATTTTTTCAGGATTCTGGTTCGGTACAAGACGCATGGAGATTTTCGCGCCTGCAACTGATGGAAGGACCGTTTTCGCACCCTGTCCCTGATAGCCTCCCCAGATGCCGTTGCAGTCAAGAGTCGGTCTTGCCGAAACCCTCTCGATAGTTGTATAGCCTTTTTCTCCGAACAGTCCGTCAACTTCAAGTTCCTTCATATATTTTTTTTCATCGAACGGAAGCCTTGCAAATTCATCGCGCTCTTTCTTAGCGAGTTTCACGACGTCATCATAGAAACCGTCAATCATAATCTTGCCGTCATTATCTTTTAACTGATTAATTAGTTTCGCCAGAGCGTTAATCGGATTATCGACTCCGCCGCCGTAGGTGCCTGAATGAAGGTCGCGGTTCGGGCCCGTCACTTCGACCTGCATGAAACAAAGGCCTCTAAGACCGTAGCAAATTGAAGGAAGTCCTTTTTCGTACATCGAAGTATCCGATATAACTACGTAATCCGATTTCAGCAATTCCTTGTTGTTCAGTATGAACTTTCCGAGATTCGGGCTGCCGATTTCCTCTTCGCCTTCGAATATTACTTTTATATTTACCGGAAGTTTCTTATTTGTATTGAGATGTGCTTCAAGACTTTTTACGTGGATATAAATCTGACCTTTATCGTCGGCAGAACCTCTTGCATAAATCTTTCCGTCTTTCACTACAGGCTCGAAAGGAGGCGCATTCCACAACTCAACAGGATCGACAGGCTGAACGTCATAATGACCGTAAACAAGAATAACGGGTTTGTCATTTCCAGCGTGAAGGTGGTCAGCATAAACTATCGGGTGTCCGTCAGTTTCATAAATTTTAATATTCTCCATCCCGACGTCTGCGAGTTTATCACGCAGCCAATTCGCAGCCTTTTTAACATCGTCCGCGTGTTTCTCTTCATTGCTCACTGAAGGTATTCTCAAAAACTCTTTAAGTTCTTCAAGGAACCTGTTCTTATTTTTATCTATGTATTTATCTAATTCACTCATTGTTTTGTATAAAATTTATGCGATTAAACATATAATCGCATAAATCAGTTAAAAGTTTTAAATATTTCCTTAATTTTAATTTTGCAGATTCTTCTTTGCGTTTAATGCTTTTATCATATCCTGCGCTTCCTTATTCTCGGGATCCATTTTCAGAACTTCTTCGTATGCTTTAATTGATTCATCGTTCATCGAAGCAAACCTGTAAGCGCGCGCCAGGAACTCTCTCGCGAGGAGATAATTCGGGTCCGCGTCGATAGCCGCCTGGAACATAGGAGCCGCTTCGACGTATTTCTTCATCGAATAATAGCAGAAACCTCTGAACAGGTACGGAAGTTTTCCTTTCATTCCGAGGTCGATCGCCTTCTGGAATTTTTCGAGAGCAGGTTCGAATTTTTCCGCCTTGTACTGTGATTTACCCCATTCATAGAGCGTTATGTAATCCGAACTGTCTTTCGAGACAGCCATCGCATAATATTTATCCGCATCGTCGAAATTCTTCAGGCTCGAATTCACTTTCGCGAGTTTCTGAAGGTCCTCGAGTTCATAATCCTTAATCGAGACCTTGCCGAAAAACTCGACCGCCTTATTGAGGTAATCGGTCTTGTTATTCTCGTCGATATCGGCTTTTTCAGTATAGATATAGGCGGTATAAAGATTTCCGGCTATTGACTTCGGGTCGTTTTTAAGAACGTCCGCGAGCATTTTCAGCGCTTCGTTGTATTTTTCGTTGCCCTGTTCTATCTGATTCTTATCAACGAGGTCGACGCCCTGCGCGTAAAGGGTTTTCGCGTAATACGAATTTCCTTCCTGCGAGCCCGGCCTTAACTGGCTGTACTTTACGAAGGCATCCGCCGCTTCCGTGTACCTGCCGCCGAAGTAAAGAATTTTTCCTTTGCCGAAATACGCGTCAGCGTAATTCGGGTCCGCGAGGATAGCGTTGTCATATTCCGCTATCGCTTCGTTGTATTTTTTCTGCCTGTAATAGGTATCGCCGAGACCCGTAAACGCGTTCGGAAGTTTCTTCAGCGCTATAGCCTTCTTGTAATAATCAACCGCGAGTTTATAAGTGCCTCTGATTCTGTACGCGTCGCCGAGACCGATATAAACCTTCGGATTCTCCTTGCTTATCGTGGTTGCGAGAGTAAGTGATTTAATCGCGTCGTCAATTTTTCCCTGCATCGAGAAATTATTCGCCTGCGCTATCATCGCGTTGATGTTTTCCGGGTCAATTTTAAGCGCTTTCCTGAACCAGGTATTCGCTTCGTCGTATTTTTTCTGGTCACCGTATATACTGCCAAGGGCAAGCATCGCGTCAACTCCCTCGTCGTCGTCCTTCAGAGCCTTTTTCAGGTTATCTTCCGCTTTATCCAGTGAGCCTGTTTTATAAAGTGCAAAACCATAATAATAGTAGGTGTCATAATTCTGTTTCGATTTCACGGCGTTCTCGAGATAATTCACCGCGGAAACATAATCACCTCTGTTAATCGCGTCTTTACCTTTTTGCAAATCATTCTGCGCCGTAGCGTTCAGAATAAATACAAACAGCAAACAAATGACCGGAACTAAATTTTTCAATTTAAACATATCGGTATGATTTTAAATTATTCTAATTGTATAACTTTAACCGGCTGACTGATCGGAACCATTCCCCTTTCGAGAAATACCTTCTGACCGTCTTTATTCCTTAAGAACGATATCCAGCCGGTCGCGAGTTGTATATCTAATATTGATGTATATAAAACTACTTTTCTTATATAAGGATATTTTTTAGTGGCGACGAGCCCCTGATGAAGTTCGGCGAAATCGTCCTGCCTTCCGTTCGGATATATCCTTGAAATTCTTATAGCCTTCACCGTAGCGTCGAGGGAATCCTGATTTCCCTGTGAGAGCCAGCAAAGGTTAGAAATACCTATGGCGTTCTTGTTCGTCCTTATCATTTCGAGCATCTGCGCGCTCGTAGAGCAAATCTGCGCAGTGTTGACGTAATCCTTGCCATAGAGCACCGTGTCTTTCACGTACTGGTGTGTGGATGAGTTGGGTCTTTGAATGAATACTTTTATCTTATTATCATTACCGCGCATTTCCGACGATACCTTGTCGTTCTGCTCTGTATCCTGAACTTTAATCTGCGACCAGTTTGTATAAACCCCGGTAAATATGTTCTGAAGATCTGTTGAAGTCAGCCTCAGTACGGGATTATCGGGATTTACGATGAACGCGATAGCGTCAATCGCAACTTCGTGCCTCTGGAATTCGAGTTTGTACTGCTTTATGTAATTCTGGTCTTCCTGATTGAAGTCCCCGTTTATCATTATAAGTTTCGTATCCTTGTTAAGCAGGGCCGCGATAGTATTCCGCGTGGGCGCGAGAGCATAGGACACGTGCGCTTCGGGNTTAATCCTTTCAAACTCGCTCTTGAGAAACGGCATTACCGGTTCAAGATTTTCGTCGGCGATAAAAGACATGTCGCCGATAGTGGCTTTAGATTTTATCTGGCTGTAATCACAGGATGAAAAAATGATAACAGGCAGAATCAAAAGAAGCAGCAATATTTTTGAAATTTTATGCATTAATCCGATAAGTAAAACAGGCGGCAATTTTTCAACGGCCGCCTTTAAAATTAGATTTATTTCCCGTCTTTGAGTTTTCTGATAAGTTCCTCCTGCGCTTTCTTGAGCCGTTCGTGTTCTTCCTGTTGTCTCTTCGATTTCAGTTTCGCCTGAACGCCAAGCAGTCTGTAAATTCCGTAAGCGAGAAAAACCAATCCGAAAACGAGCCTTGTACCTTGCTGCATCTGGGGCAGAATCATACCGCCTATCAGTAGCACGCCCATCCCGATGCTGACTATCGACGTAAAAATATTTATGTAAAGAGCACCATTCATCTTCATCGATGAACTTAGTTTTCTCCCTTCTCTTCTTTCTTGTCTTCTTCCGTATCTTTTTTGAACTTACCCGTCAGAGTGAAACTGAACGGTACGCTGACCCAGCACCTTACGGGCTGACCCTGCTGAAGCGCGGGTGTAAACTGCAGGTTCATCACCTTTGAAGATACTTCATCCCTGAACACGTCCGGACCGCTGAAACCGCCAACAGAAACTACAGACCCGTCGGGACCTACAAGAACCTTAACGGTAACTTTACCTTCAATTCCGCTTGAACGAGCAATTTCAGGATATCTCATCGACGACCTGACCTGTGAAAGGTTCACCGCAACAGGAGCCTTATCGACTTCAAATTGCTGGTAAGTTTTCGTGACTTCTTTCTTTTCCTTCTTCTCTTCCTTTTCCTGCTTTTCTTCCGTCTTCTTCACGTCAACCTGAAGTTTGCCTGTTTCCTTGTTAGGATCAACATTTTCACTTCCTTCAGACGACACGAAGGCTTTTATCTTCTCAGTCTCTTCAACTTTTTTGATAGTTTCAAGGTCAGCTTTCTCCTTGGCAACCGGCTCAGGCGTCAATGCCGCCAGGTCCTTCAACGCTTCGGGCTGCTGTACCTGCACATCCGGAGGAGGAGGAGCTTCTTCGTCCTGACTTTCCTGTTCCTGTGTCTGAATGTCTTTGAGTTCGATATCACGTTTTATCTGGAGTTGTCTTTCCTCCTGAAGTTTCTCGATGTATATCGAGACCGCATAAGCGGAAATAAGGAATATATGAATAACTACGGCAAGAATAAGACCTCTGTACGCGTATTTTTTATATATCCTTTTTAATTCAGGAGCGCCGTATTGCATACGGGTTTCAAGTGGTTCCTGAAAGTTCTTTATATTATCGTTTGCCATGATTTTAACCTCCGGTATTAAAGGTTTTAATTATTTTTTAATCTAATTTATTTACTAATTCAAATATATTTTGTTCCCGTACTGCAAATATAGTCAATATAAATCATAAAATATATCGAAAAATGCCGAAAACAACTAAATTAATTGTTTTTAGGCGGAAAATACGGCAGCACTCCAATCGGGTTGTTAAAGAATTTTTTAATAATCTCTACCGACGACAATTCGCTTTCATCGTTTGAAGTTATTTCTTCCTCGTCCACATATATATCGGCTGTATATTCCGCGCTTTTAATGCTGTCGAGGATTTCACCCGTTTTTATATTGCTCACGACGTCGGGATTCAACATAAAAATACCTATGCTCTTGAATATTCTTTGCTTTTTCGGAAGTTTCCTGTCATATCCTATATATACACCCGACACAGGTATTACTTTCGGGTCAACCACAAAAAACTTTCTGTCCGAAACGAAATAATTACCTTCGAGAATGTTGTAAAGGTTTTCGGCAAGAAGATATTTTGCCTCGTCTTTCGTAAGCGAATCTTTCATCTCAAAATCTTCGGGAGCGAATCCCACTACCCTTGCGGTCTCTCCCTTGTGCGCCAGAACCAGAGTCCCGAGCGGACAATCGCGGAATACTTTTTTAACGTCATCGTGGCGCATCCTGATGCATCCGTGGGATGAGGGTCTAACGCCGAGATTGCCGTAATAACCCGTTCCGTTCAGAGAATGGAAACCGATACCCTGATTGAACGGCATGAAATAGTACATATCCGCATTGTTATACTGAGAAGATTCGTGATGCTCCTCTTTGTGAAATATCGCGAACAGACCCGGGCGTGATTCGACGCTTCTGTCGAGGTACTTGTTTCCCGAGGATACAGGATATCTTTCGACTTTTCCGTTCCGCCAATGCTGATAAAGCATTTGCTGGTCGATTCTTAGTTCAAGCCAGCAGTCCTTATCGGTGTATACAGTGTCTTTGAGTCCGACTGACACGTCAGCCTCGGAAAGTATATTTATCTTCGAAGAAGAATTTCCTTTAGAAAAGCGGTTGTATTCGTAGAATCCCTCCGTTTTTGGAATCTTTGCATCGGGGATATAATTGCTTTCGCCCAAAGCGAACGACATGATGAAAAAGCAAATTACTGCAAACGGGAAAATTAACGTCTTCCTTCCGCTGCGCGATATTTGATTATTTTCTTCCAGAGTTCCGCCCTGTTAATTTGTAATATATAAAATATCAAATTCAGGATTAAAATTCTATGTTTTTCTTCAAACTAATCAGCCGAATTTTCCGATGATGTATTCTTCTGTAAGCGTATTTTTGGGAGACGTAAAAATTGTACGGGTTTTTCCGTGTTCAATAAGTTTTCCGAGGAAGAAGAAAGATGTGTAATCGCTTAATCTCGAAGCCTGCTGCATGTTGTGTGTAACAATTATAATCGTATAATCTTTTTTCAAAGTATGCAGTGTCTCTTCGATTCTGGATGTTGAAATCGGATCAAGAGCGGATGTCGGCTCGTCGAAGAGAATAATCTCAGGATTTATGGCAAGTGTTCTCGCAATGCAAAGCCTTTGCTGCTGACCTCCTGAAAGCGCCATAGCGGAAACATTCAGCCTGTCTTTTGTTTCCTCNCACAGACCCGCGTGAACAAGAGCGCGTTCGACAATCTCATCGAGTTCTTTTCTTTTATGCCTTTTATAAAGCGTAAGACCCGCGGAAACGTTTTCATAGATTGACATTGTCGGNAAGGGATTAGGTTTCTGAAATACCATTCCTACCCGCCTTCTGACGTCGGTCATGTCATATTCGGAAATATCCTTACCGTGAATTTTAATCGAGCCCGATACGAGCGCGCCGGGGGTCAGGTCGTGCATGAAATTAAGCGCTCTCAGAAATGTTGATTTTCCGCAGCCTGAGGGACCGATAATCGCAGTGATAGAATGCTTCCTGAATTTCGAGTTAATATCCGAAATTGCTTCGCGTCCGTGGAATGATACGCACAGGTTCTCAGTCTCAAGGGAAAATTTAGATTTCTCGTAAATTTCCTCTTCCGTCTGNCGCTGCATCATTCGCGGTCAGGACTTCTTCTACTGATGTTATTTTTATGCTTTCATCCGTCATTAGTTCTGTGAATATTTATTTCTTGTTGCTAATCTCACCAATAAACTTACTATGAAAACGAGCGAAATCAGGACGAATGCTCCCGCCCAGGCTTTACCGTGCCATTCGTCGTAAGGTGAAATCGCGTAGTTGAATATCTGAACGGGAATTGACGCCATCGGACTGTCAAGAGTCGATGACCAGAAACTGTTACCGAATGATGTAAAAAGCAAAGGCGCAGTTTCCCCTGCCGCTCTCGCGACCGCGAGCAGAATTCCCGTCACTATTCCTCCTGAAGCGGTTCTCAGCACTATTCTTAAAGTAGTTTTCCATCTCGGTATTCCAAGCGCGAGCGCCGCTTCTCTTATGGTATGCGGAACGAGTTTAAGCATCTCTTCAGTTATTCGCGTAACCGTCGGTATCATCAGTAGTCCGAGCGCGAATCCTCCCGCGTAAGCCGAGAATCTCTGCATCGGAATCACTATCAAACCGTAAGCGAATATACCGATTATTATTGAAGGAATGCCGCTAAGTACGTCAGTAACGAATTTTACAACATTCGCGAAAAAACTTTTTGAATATTCCGTCACGTATATTCCCGCTAAAATTCCTACCGGGACTCCGAAAACGGAACCGAGACCGACGAGTATAAGTGTGCCGACAATCGCGTTCGCCATTCCCCCGCCCGTCTCGCCCACAGGTTTCGGCAATTCAGTGAAGAACGCGAGGTTTAATGACGACGCTCCCTGAATGGTAGTATAAAAGAAAATATAAACCAGCGGAAGTATCGCGAGCATCGCGGCGAGTATGCACAGAGTCAGCATCAATCTGCTCTTGAATTTTCTTCGTGAAGANATTATCCTTTATTTTGCTGTAATAGTCGGTCATCTCGCCTGTGTCTTCCTCGTGAAACTGTATATTAATAGTCTCGCCATTGAATTTATTATGAAAGTAACCCCGAAAAGAATCAGTCCGACTTCAATCAGAGCCGATATATGAAGGCTTCCGGACGCTTCCGCGAATTCGTTCGCGATTACGGACGCCATTGAATAAGCGGGTTCGAAAAATGATTCCTTAATCTGGGCTTTATTTCCAATCACCATTGTTACCGCCATTGTCTCTCCTACCGCCCTGCCGAGCCCGAGCACCGTTGCTCCGAGTATACCGCTTTTAGCGTTAAGCAGAGCCATTTTAATCGCCTCCCATTTCGTGGAACCGAGAGCGTAAGCGGCTTCGCGCTGAGAAACAGGTATGGCTTTAAGCACGTCCCTTGTAATCGCAGTAATTATCGGCGTTATCATTATTGCAAGAATGATACCTGCGGTTAAGAGTCCGAATCCAGCTGCAGTACCGCCGAATATTGGCAGGAATCCGAGTGATTCCTGAAGCGCGGGTTGAACAGTTGACCGCATGAAAGGAGCCAGCACGAAAATTCCCCAGAAACCGTATATTATGCTCGGAATTGCGGCGAGAATTTCAATCAAAAAACTAACGGTAGTCTTCAGGAATGAATTCGCAATCTCCGTCAGGAATACCGCTACACCGATACTGACCGGCAGCGCGATAATCAGAGCAAGCAATGAAGATACAACGGTACCGTAAATGAATGTAAGCGCGCCGTATTCTTCGCGTACCGAATCCCATTTCATTGAAGTTATGAATCCGAACCCGAACTTCTCCCTGGAGACAGCGGAGTCCTTAAACATTTCGTAAAAAATTAGAAGTACGGAGGCTATAATGACAAGAGCGAAAATCAGCGTGATATTCTCAAAAAGAATATCCGAAATTTTCCTGCTGCTTTTGATTATTTTCTTATTGTTTTCTATTTCCGTTTCAATATTTATAAAACAAAAATATGGAATATGGAATATAATCTGTATTAAGAAATTGTAAAATCGTATCAAATTATTACATGGTCAGACATAAAGAAGCTGTAATATCCCAACAAACGACGTTTTAAATTTGTCTTTATTTTGCAAAGTGTATTTTGTATAATTTAAATGAACAGTTAAAAACCGTATCTCAGATAATTATATACGCGATTCATTACTATCCGCTGAATTCGAATATTCACGTAATCGGCAGAATGTTTTAAATTTAAAATTTCCATAATTCTTACCGAAAAACGCGAAGGCATAAAAATCATTTTGGAACACAAATCGTCAATACTCTTTACAGGCAATTAAACAGAATAGTACTGGGATATTCGCTATTAATGACGCGAATAAACCATAAAGAAATCCCATTTATTCAATAAAACGATAGGTATGAAAATACTCGTAACGGGCGGAGCGGGATTCATCGGATCTCACCTCGTTGAAAGACTGGTTGAAGAAGGGCATGCAGTTACTGTTCTCGATATTCTTAAGAACGGCAATAAAGTCCCGAAGGAGACTCTTAGAAACATTAATTTAATCATAGGCGATGTAAGAAACGAGAAAGAAGTGCTTGATGCCGCAAAGGGGTGCAGGGTGATATTTCATCTTGCCGCGATGCTGGGCGTTGACGTAATCGCGAAATGCCCTGTGGAAACGATGGATACAGAATTTTTCGGATTAAAAAATTCAGTAAAAGCGGCTCTTTTAAATTCAGCGGAAAAAATAATTTATTCATCTACGAGCGGCGTATACGGTAGAGAAGCAATAATGCACGCGCTGGTCGAAGATTTTCCCGCGTCACCGAATTCGAGTTACTCAATTGCAAAAAGATTCAGCGAATTATATCTGAAATCGATTTTTCAGGAAACCGGGTTGAATAGTTTCGCACTACGTTTCTTCAATGTCTACGGTCCGCGTCAGGACGATAGAATGGTAATACCGAGATTCATGGAGCAGGCGCAAAACAACGAGCCTATGACTGTTTACAAACCGGGCACTCAGACGAGGGATTTTACGTTCGTTGCCGATGTAGTTGAATCGATGATTAGAGTGATGAACATGATGAGCGGACACGACATTATGAATGTCGCTTATCAGAAGGAATACACGATAAAGCATGTCGCCGAAGAAATAAAAAAACGCATGAACTCGAAATCCGAAGTAAGACTGGTCGAGCCGGCTGACGGTAGATACGACTTCGAGACAGGCCGAAGATTCGGCTCATCGAAAAAAATGGAAAAACTTACAGGCTTCGCTCCAGAGACTACATTCGAAAGCGGCCTGATTCAAACTATAAAATATTTTCAGGAAGAACGGAGCTTAACCGCACTGAACCATTGAAGTCCGGATTAGTTCCTCCCTCTAACCACAATGGTTCCCTTCCCCGTGAAATTATCGGGTATAAAGGATATGCTTGATACTTTTCCGTTGGAGTATGTGGTCGTATCAACAACCTTCGTCACCTTCATCGTCGAGCAGAGTGTAACGTCCTGATAAACGTTAAAAATGAAACTTCCCTCGGAAATCGATTCGAGTTTTATTCTCGTGCTGAAGCGTGACGCAGCGTTGTTAAGCATGTTAGTTCTTTTATCCGAGATCTTAAGACCGACAATTTCAAAAGTAACAGTTGTCGTGTCGTTAACAGTGTTTACGGTATAACTATCTTTTGTTTCGGAACTGCTTACCGTATCGTCGCTGCAGGAACTGACGAGAAGCGCGGAAGCGAGGATGAGGAACAGAACGATAATTCTCATATAAGTTTTTAATTTAATACAATATATGCATTTGCACGCTCATAAAACACGTACTTAATGTTTCTTAATTTACAAAGGCAGAAAAATTTATTCATTTTAAAAATTCTTTTTTGTATTTAATTTCAAACAACTTAATCACTCATTTATGAAGGAACTTAAAGGAACCAAGACGGAACAGAACCTCCTTGCTGCATTCGCGGGAGAATCGCAGGCAAGAAACAAGTACACGTATTACGCTTCGGCTGCGAAGAAGGAGGGCTACGAACAGATAGCCGCTTTCTTCGAAGAGACAGCGAACAACGAAAAGGAACACGCGAAGATGTGGTTCAAACAGTTGAACGGCATCGGAACTACGATTGAAAACCTCGAAGCCGCGGCCGGCGGTGAATACTACGAATGGACGGAAATGTATCCGTCATTCGCAAAGACGGCGAAGGAAGAAGGATTTGACGCAATCGCCAGATTATTCGAACGTGTCGCCGAGATTGAAAAGAAACACGAAGAGAGATACAAGACTCTTCTAAAAAACATCAAGGACGAGAAAGTGTTCAAGCGCGGCGAAAGCACGATTTGGATTTGCAGGAACTGCGGACACATACACGTTGGGAACGAGCCCCCCAAGGCCTGTCCGGCATGCTGGCATCCACAGTCATACTTTGAGATTTACAACAAGAATTATTGATTACAATGCCTGCAGCCGCGAGGCTGCAGGCAATTCTTTATTCTCTGTTGTTTATGTCATCCCTGACGAACTTTTCGTAAAGCCCCTTGTATTTGTTCATTTCCTTTTTCAGACTATAGACCCTGAATATGAATATCAACAACACTAACGGACCCAGAATACAGAATAACATCACGTTGACGAATTCATACGACGTTCCCGTCAGGTCCGCGACAGTATGAAGGGCTTTCACGCAAAGTCCGAATATTTTGTTTATGATTTCCATTAATATCCGAAAATTTGTTCCAGAGTAAGAGTTTCAACCTTGCCGAACTTCTGAAGAAGTTCAAAATCCAGTTTGCTCCTGTCACCTATCAGGAGATACACGTACTTCTTTCCTTTTACATTGTTCTCGTTAAATTTTCTAACATCGTCGAGCGTGAAACCGGGAACCTTGTCGTAAATGTCCCTTCTAATGTCATAATCAATTCCCTGATTCCTGTTTGCGAGGAATGTTCTCAGAATTCCGCTTCGGGTTATCCTCTCGGTCTGAATGTTTTTCAATACACCTTCCTTGGCGGAGTTGAAGTTCACTTCCGTAAGAGGAATGCGGTTGAGCAGTTCCGTGAATCCGTTCATCGCCTCGCCGAGTTTATCTGACTGCGTGCCTATGTAAGAGATTATGTAATGATGTTTGTCCGCTTTATCGGGCACGGTATAAACAGAATTAACCGAATACGCAAGCGCCTTCGCTTCGCGAAGGTCCTGAAAAACCAAGGATGACATTCCGCTCCCGAAATATTCGTTGTAAATTTTAATAATCGGTATATCCGCCGCAGAAAACATTTCATTTCTGTTGATGAACATTATTTCAACCTGCTTCATCCTGTAGTCGACAAAATAAATTTTGTTCTCGTCGGTCGGCAACTCTTCAAACTTCTTGTTTTTGGGAATTTCTCTCGGCATGTCCTTTGTTCTGTAAAAATTCCTTATTGCGCTTTCGAGTTTATCACCGCTGTCGGGACCGTAATACGTTATAGAGTGATAGTAATTGCGGAGTGAATGAATAATATCCGTCAGGTCCGAAGGATTCAAGTTTTTAAGTTCGCTCTCCGAAAGAATGTTCGTAAACGGGGATTCGGGACCGTACATACCGTAATTCAATAGGGCCGAACGCAGAATTGTATTCTTAGAGAGTTTAGCGTTTGCCCTGCCTTTAAGCATATCCGCGACGAGATTTTCATACGCCTTCGCATCAGGCTGAACATCATACAACAGTTCCATCAGCAAAGCAAGCGCCGGCTTGAAGTACTCGTTCAGACCTGAAAGCGTTATCGTGATTCTGTCTCCGTTCTGGACAGCGTTGTAAGAACAGCCAAGCCTGAAAAACTCCAGGCTTATATCGGCGGAAGTTTTGCTCCTTGTGCCGAGAAGTTTCAGATAGTTCAGAGCCGTAGAAATTCTCTTATCCGCGTTGTTTCCGAATTCGTATATGAATGAAAGTTCGAACAAATCATTCTCGGTGTTCTTCAGTGAATAAAGCGGAACCATAGGTTTAACGATCGATTCGCTGATTTCCTTTTTGAAATCAAGGAATTTCGGCTGCATGTCTTCAACTTTTTCCGCGGTAATTTTNTTAAGAAACCCGGATTCCGAATCGCGGTTTACCTGAACGGGAGTGATTTCGGGTTTTACTATTTTCTGAACGCCCTTATCCTCTCCAGTCCTCTTATAAACGACAACGTAATTATTCCCGAAATACTTGTTAGCGAAATTCACGATATCACTCTTTGTTATCTTCGAATACCTGTCGGCGTTGCCGATGTACTTATCCCACGGAATATCCGTCGTGAAAGACTTTACGAACGCGCCCACTCTCGAATTGTTGTTCTGATACATTCTCGTCAGTGTCGATTTGTAATTGTTTACAACCGCTTCGGTGTACCAATCCGGAAACTCCCCTTTCTTTACAACTTCAATCTGGGAAAGAAGAAGGTCTCTAAGTTCCTCGAGAGACTGCCCTTCTCTCGGGCTGCCTGACAGAATAAACGCGGAATAATCCTTCATTCCGTCGACGCTCGCCGAGGCGTTCAGAGCTTTCTGCTGTCTCATTATATTAAGGTCGATGAGTCCTGCCGAGCCGTTATACAATATCGCGGCGGTCATGTTCAGTAAATCCATTTCATCCGTTGAAGCCGACGGGAATCTGAAACCAATAAAAAGGTTTTCTGATTCCGGCGAATACACTGTTTTCTCAATCGGAGAAGTTATGGGATCTTCTGCAGGCGGAATAAATACGGGCACGTCCTTCGGCTGCATTTTCCCGAATGCGCCGTCTATCATCTCGATTGCCTTGTCGGGGTCGAAATCACCTGCGAGCATAATCGCCATGTTGTTCGGAACGTAATATGTTTTGTAATAATCAATAACCTTTTTCAATGAAGGATTCTTAAGGTGTTCGACAGTACCGATTGTAGTCTGCGTTCCGTAAGAGTGCTTCTGAAAAAGACCCGCGTAAAGATTTTCGAATGCCTTTGAAAAACCGTTGTCCATCGAACGGTTCTTTTCTTCATAAACTACTTCGAGTTCAGTGTGGAAAAGGCGCATTATCGGCTGGCGGAACCTTTCCGATTCGATTTCCAGCCACTTCGCGAACTGATTGGAAGGTATTTCGTTAACGTAAACCGTCTGCTCGGACGAAGTGTAAGCGTTAGTGCCTGTCGCGCCGATTGACGACAACATCTTGTCGTACTCGTTCGGTATCGCGTATCCCGATGCAACGTATGAAACCGAATCAATCTTGCGATATATCATTTTTCTTTCGTCCGGGTCTGTGGCGGACCTGTGCTGTTCGTACAAATCGATTATTTCATTTATCAGTCTGCCTTCCGTTCCGAAATCCTTCGAACCGAATATATCGGTACCCTTGAAAAGCATGTGCTCGAGATAGTGCGCGAGACCCGTCGCGTCCGCGGGATCGTTCTTGCTTCCCGCTTTTACCGCTATGCGCGTCGCGATGCGCGGTTCGTCCCTGTTGACTGATAAGTAAACCGTCAGTCCGTTATCTAGTTTGTATATTCTCGTTCCAAGCGGATCGTTTTCGTATGTCCTGTACTCATATTTTTTCTGGGCATCCGAAATGCCGCTCATCAGAATAATCATTAGAATTGTGGTTAAGATTTTAATCGCAGTATTCATTTTGTTTAATTAGTTTACGGTTAGTATATATCCCTTCAGATATTTTGTTTCGGGCATTTGCGGAAGCAGCGGATGGTCGTAAGAGCAGTTCGCGAAGTCTATTATCTGTATTCTTCTTCCCGAAAGGTCGCCTGCTTTTACAAGAATTTCCTCAAATTGTTTTTCGGATATATGATGCGAGCAACTGTATGTGAAAAGATACGAATTCCTGTGAAGAAGTTTCATCGCCTTATAATTCAGTTCCGTATAGCCCTTCACAGCCGAGGGGACGTTCTTTCTCGACTTAGTGAATGAAGGAGGGTCAAGAACTATAAGGTTGAACTTGTCTTTCGTCTGAAACACCCTGTCAAAATAATCGAACACGTCGCAGCATTCGAATTTAATCGAGCCGAATCCGTTCGATGCAGCGTTCTTCTCCGCGGACAATATTGAATGCTCCGACGAGTCTATGCCCGTAACGTCCCTGCAACCCGCATACGCCGCGTTCAGCGAAAAGCCTCCCTCGTTGCAGAACAGGTCAAGCACTCTCGAATTCTCCGAAACATAATTTCTGATTTTCATCCTGTTAAATGCCTGGTCGAGATAGAAGCCGGTCTTCTGGCCTTTCAGCAAATCTATGTTGTATTTAATCGAATCAATTTCCACTTCAGCGGATGATTCTGTCCCGAACAGCATCCCTTCTTTTTTATCGAGTCCTTCGAGCGTACGCAGTTCATTATCGTTCTTTTCCGCAATTGACACGGCTCCCAATTCCTTTAGTATCTCACATACGTCGTCCTTGAACGACTCCATCCCTTTCGAGAATATCTGAAGCGAATACTTATCGCCGTATCTGTCGATAATAAGACCGGGCAGGAAATCCGATTCGCTGTTGCATAGTCTGAAAGATTTCCTTTCCGGAAAAATCTTCAGCCGTCTCTGCTCGGCGGTCTTTATCCTCTTTTTAAAAAATTCCCTGTCAATATTCTCTTCGCCTCCCGTAAGAAACCTGACGGCAATAAGGGAGTGCTTGTTGTAAAATCCTTTACCGAGAAACGCGTTTCTGTTCGAGTACAATTCGGCGACGCCGCCGTCAATTATTTCACCCTCGACGTTTTCAATCTCGTTCGAGAAAATCCACTGATGACCTATTTTAAGACGCCGTTCTTCATTCTTCTTTAAAAATATTTTCATATCAATAATTTATTAATTCCTTTTCGAGCGGTGTTGTATCGATATCCAGCATGCATCTGAAGTGTTTCTTAGGGCAATCGGACCGGCCGATATGAGTGCAGGGCCTGCATTCGAGATTATTGTTTTCCATCACGACAGTTGAATCGAGTTGCGGATAGAAGCCGAATTCCTTCACCGTGCTGCCGAAGAACACAAACGTTTTCTTCCCGAGAGTTTCCGCCAGATGCAGCACTCCGCTGTCGTTGCAAATAACCAGTTCAGCGTTTCTTATAAGACCCGCAAGTTCCTTCAAACCGGTTTTGCCGCAGAGGTTTACTGCATTATTAAGATTCTTTTCGAGATACGAAGATACATCAACATCCGTTTCATTCGAATCACCCGTAAGGACGATTGTCGTCTTTACATTCCTGACGAGGTTCAGCAGCCTGTCTGCAGGATATCTTTTCGTAAAATGTTTCGACGACGGCGATACAAGAATGTACCTGCCGTTTATACGGCTTTCGCCTGATAAAAGTCCCGGGGTTCCCGTGTATTCATCCGACGCAGCGTTGTTGTATTCTTTCAAGGCGTTCAGGTATCTTCTGTAAACCGGAGCGTATTCTTTAAGGAGGTTAACCTTAAAAGCAGCGAGAACTATCTTTTTTACCGAGTCTTTCTTTACCCTTATTACGCGGGTTCCCGCCGATGACAGCATTTTCAATGTTCTCTGATTTCTGTGCAGGTCGAAAATGACATCGAAGCCGTAGCCTGCAATTTCCTTCCGGCTTTCCGCTTTGTAGATTAAAATCTTATCGATACCGGGATGCATTTCCGCGGCCTCCGCATACTGTTCTTTCGTAAGAAAAACAAGTTCGGAGCCGGGATAAAGTCTTTTGATTTCGTTCACGAAGGGATACGTTAGAATAATATCTCCGAGCGATGACAAACGTACCGCCAATATTTTCAGTTTCTCCGGCAAATTATCGGATGCTGTTATCGAAAAGCGCAGGCTGTTCAACATCTTTTTTAATGCTCACGCTGATTACCTGATGAAAAAGTTTCCTAACTTCTATCGTATTTGACAGTTCCCTGATAAAATCAAATCCGTATTTGTTCAGGTAATATGTTATGTTGAAATATCTTTCCTGAAGCGTCTCCTGCGGATAAACGCTTTCCAGGACAGAAGCGAGCCTTTTCCCTGTAGTATCGTTCTGTTTCATTTGCGAATCCACGAATTTCGGTTTCAGGAATCCGATATTCTCGATGAACTTTTCGTACCTGTTCTTCAGCGCTTGAACAAGATTTCTGTCTATCTTATCAAGTTCGATACCGTATGTATAAATCAACGCGTTCAGTTCGTCGGTAAAATTCGCAAATATTTCATCCACGTTAATTTCGTTGACCTTGCCTAAAAGTTTTTTCGAAACAATCTCCTCATCGAAGAGTTCGTCAAAACTTATGTCATACTTTTCAAGAAAACTCTCTACCCTGCTTTCAAGCAGCGTAACGGATGTTCTGGGAAAAATTACCGGCATCTTCAAACCGTAAAACTCATACACTTCTCTGAACTGACCGAAATAAGCCACTTCCGACGGTCCGCCTACATACGCGATTGTCGGAAGGAGGTAATCCTGGCATATCGGGCGGAGAATTACGTTCGGGCTGAAATTTTCCGGATTCGATACAAGAAGATTAAACAATTCCTCCTTTTCAAATTTCTGGCGTGTATTTCTCAGAGAGAATTTGTCGTCTTTCATCTCGATGAGATGCCTGTTGTCGTTATAAGTATAAAACAGATTTATTGAGCGCGGTTTTACCTGCGGCTCGTATTTAAGTTCCATCTCGGCGGATTTGTTGACTACAAGTTCGCAGGTCGCGGGAAAAGTGTTCAATTCCTTTTCGAAAACAGGCGTCATTATTTTCTTGATTTCTCTATCAGTCGGGTTGCAGAAAATTAGACCCGTATCTCCGAGAATGTAATTGAAGAATCTCGCAAAAGCGGTAATGAGGTCAATTCCCTCCTTGTACGAACGGTTAATCAGATAAAACAACTGCTCGGTGAATTCAGTCTGAACGAGATTGTCTTTTAGGGTCTGCGTGAAAGTATTTATGTATTCGTCGATAACAATCTTCCCGGTCGGTGTGAGGTATCTCTCCTTTTCGATTCCTTTCTGAAGATAACTTATATTGACAGGATGACCTTCCTTATTTAAAATATTGATGTTGTTGATTTCCTGAAAATCGTGGTCGTCGGCCTCGAGCCAGAATACGGGAACAAACTTGAACTCAGGGTATTTCAGCGAAAGGCTTTTGGATAAATCAACCGCGTTAAGCGCCTTGATAATCGTATAGAGATTGCCCGTAAGCATCCCTATCTGCTGTCCCGTTACCACGGCAAAAGTATCGGGCTCTTTAAGGAATTCAATGTTAAGAAAAGCCGACTCGCCCGAATTGAAAAACTTGTTCTGGGTCTTAAGTAATTCGCATACTTCAATTCTGCTTATAGCGCTGTTGTTATACGATTCTTTTTTCGAAGTAATGGAATTGAATATGCCCTCATTATCGAACGGGAATTCGTAAAACGCCCTTACTTTATCAAAATGATGAACGTAATCTATGTACAAGCCGTTATAACCCGGAAGGCTTGCATACGGTATGTTCATTTTAATTTGCATTATATTTTGTCTTTGAATATATTAAATTGTAACAAAGAATTTAGCAAATATTACATTAATTTGTTATGTTTTAATTCGGTGTTTTAAGAGTGTTGCAGCTTCAGGGCTTTTACATCTCGAGATAATCACTTTCAGTTTACAGGAGTATTTTCAAATTAAAAAATTAAATAATGAAACATTTATTAATAGGAATTTTATTTTCCTTCTTTGCTCTAAGTTCAGGATTTGCGGATTACAATACACCGGGAACGGGAAAGAGTTGGACGCTTGACAGTCTCGTGGCGTTCTCAGGCGGTTCAGTCACGTTCAGTTCGGGCTCCTATTTTCTTAACGACGATACCCTGACGATTTCCAGGAACGATACTTTGAAGATTTTCACAAACGCGATCTTCAAATTCCCGAACCTCGGATTGCTTTACGTCAAGGGAACTCTCCTTATAAATCCGCCCGATTCCGTGAAGTTCACCGCGGCTGACACGACACAGAGGTATAAGGGTATCGTGCTGGATTCCGCTCATTCGTCATCTTTGAAGAAACTTATATTCGAATACGCAAATAGCATAAGGATTCTCGATTGCAGTCCATTAATTGACAACTGCAAAATAAGGAACAACTCTTATTATGCATCGGGAATGCAGAGCGGTTCAATTTCCCTTTTCAGGTCAAATGCCGTAATAACAAACTGCCTCATTACGCGAAGTGTAAGGGCTGCAATTGTTGGAGGCGCCAACATAGCGAACTCTCCCACCATTATGTACAACACGCTGATTGACAATAACACTTCAAATTACAACACCGCGCAGATAAATCTCGGCGCGGGAGGCACATCGCCGATTATAATCAGCAACAACTACATACTGAAGTCGTCGACAAATTCGGGCGCAATCGCGTTTCTGCCTATAGGTACGATATCATCGCTCATAATAGAGAACAACGTAATTAAAAATAACCGTTACGGAATCGCATTGCTTGCGGGCGGAATCAACGCTTACATTAACAACAACGTTATAGACAGCAACAACACGCAGGGCAACCCCGCTCTCGGCGGAAGCGGTCTCAACTTTGCAGGCGCGTGGTCAACATCCTCGGTTATAGTTACAAGGAATAAAATCAGATGGAATCTCTGGGGCATCACTATTCAGAACACATCGAAACCGAATATAGGCAACCTTGGAAACTCCGACACGACAGATATTGGAATGAATTTAATATACGGAAACGGAAACAGCGGAAAAATCTATGACGTGTATAATAATACTCCCGACTCGATAAAAGCCGAGAACAACTTCTGGAATACGACAAACCTTGATTCAATCGAGGCGCATATATTCCACAAAGTTGACAGCACAACGCTTGGTGTGGTTGATTTTCTGCCAATCGGCGGACCGACCGTTGTTACGGGAAATCCCGTCGTTGTTAAGAATTTCGAATTCCTCGACATATACCCGAATCCGTTCAATCCCGAAGTAATGATTAAATTCAGAATCGCGAACGACGGCGTAACAAGAATAAAAATTTACGACCTTCTCGGACGCGAAATCTATACGATCGCTAACGAATTCCTAAAAGCTGGAGAATACGAAAGGAACTGGATATCAAGCGGACTTCCGAGCAGCGTTTACATAGTGAGGCTTGAAACAACGGGCAACTCCTATGCTAAACGAATCGCGATAGTAAAATAATTTTTTTGTTATCACTCTTTAAAGCCCCGCCCCGACGCGGGGCTTTTCTTTATATAAAAATCAAATATCAAAAATCAAAAATACATATCAAAAATCAAAAAGATTCTTTATGAATAAAATCCGCTCTTATCCGTTCAATCCGTTCTTGGCGCCTGCCCGCCGTTTGTTTGGCGGGTGTGCTGTCTGATTTGTTTAAATAAACTTTAAATATTAAAATAATTTTCCGATATTGCGCTAACTCATAATTCAGTGATGAACGAATCAGCATCTAAAAGGAATGTAATTGCAATCGTTATTATTTCCGCGCTGGGATATTTCGTCGACATATACGACCTTATACTTTTCAGCGTAGTCAGAATCGGCTCTCTTAAATCGCTCGGCGTATCCGACGCGGACCTGCTTCCGGACGGGGTTCTGCTTCTTAACATGCAGATGGCGGGAATGCTTATCGGAGGCATAATCTGGGGCATAATGGGAGACAAGAAAGGAAGAATTTCCGTCCTGTTCGGCTCGATATTCCTGTATTCGCTGGCGAATATCGCGAACGGATTCGTTCAGACGATTCCGCAGTACGCCGCACTGAGGTTCATCGCGGGTGTAGGTCTTGCGGGAGAATTAGGCGCGGGCATTACGCTCGTGTCGGAGGTAATGCCTAAAGAGACTCGCGGTTACGGAACGATGCTGGTTGCCACAGTGGGAATTTTCGGTGCTGTAGTTGCCGCATTCATCGCGGATATTTTTCAGTGGCGCACGGCTTTCTTCGTCGGCGGCGGTCTCGGTATCGTGCTGCTCATAATGCGCATCGGAGTTTATGAATCAGGGATATATAATTCGATTAAACAAGCGGCCGTGGCGAAAGGCAGTTTTCATAAACTGTTCACGGACAGAAGAATGTTTTTCAAATATCTTTACAGCATATTCATAGGAGTTCCAATCTGGTTTATCGTCGGCGTGCTTGTAACTTTCTCACCGGAGTTCGCTAAGGCATTCGGAATTCAGGAAACGATAAGCACCGGAAAAGCCATAATGTTCTGTTATATCGGACTCGCGGCGGGCGATTTCCTCAGCGGATTCCTCAGCCAGATTTTAAAGACGAGGAAGAAAATCATAATGGCATTTATCGTTCTTGAAGCGCTGTTCGTCTCCGTTTATCTGTTTCTCAATATATTCGACGCGACCTTCCTGTACGCGATGTGCCTGGTGCTCGGCATATCCGGCGGATACTGGGCTGTCTTCGTTACGAACGCGTCGGAGCAGTTCGGAACGAACATACGCGCGACCGTGACGACCACTGTGCCGAATTTCGTGCGCGGCGCCGTCGTGCCCGCGACTCTCGCGTTCCAGTACCTTACTCCCGTTACGGGAATCGTCTTTTCAGCCCTGATTGTCGGAATGTCAACGCTCGCAATCGCCTTCTTCGCCATAACGAGGCTCGAAGAGACATACGGCAAGGATTTGAATTACGTCGAAAAACACTGATTCAATTGGCAATTAACATTTAACATTTAGCGATTAGAAAAGTGAGTCCCGTAGGGACGACAATTTTTTAGAAAAAGAGATCAGCAATACATTAGTCCCGTAGGGACGACAGTTTTTTAGAAAAAGAGATCAGAGATACATTAGTCCCGTAGGGACGACAGTATATTTCACTCATTCCATTCAAATAAATATCTTTCGTCATACGGTACATTATACTTTTTCAGAAATCCGATGTATTCTTCTTTGAACGTTCTCTTCCTGTGATGCTCCTCCTGATTCTGAATATATTTGTAAACGTTATCAATATGGGATTGGGAATAGGAAAAAGCGCTATACCCTTCCTGCCATTCAAATCTGCTTGGTAAACACCTTTTTTCGTTCATATATCTTGAGGAATTCGATTTTATTTTTTTTATTAATTCAGATAAATTAGTAGCAGGCTTGAACTCAAAGAACAAGTGAACATGATTCCTGTAACCGTTAACGATAATTGTTTTCTGTCCAAGATTGTTTATGATTCCACCAATGTAACTGCACAAATTTTCTTTCCATTCATCCTGAATGAGGTTATGACGACCCTTGACGGCAAAAATTGCCTGTATATAGATTTGTGTATATGTGTTAGGCATGATGTTGTTTCCATTTTTCACAAATATAATCGGTTTCAAAATTTCTCTGTATAGCAAAATAAATACTGCCGTGCCTACGGCACTCTTTACCCGGTGACTTCTCTATCTAAAATACTACCGTGCCTACGGCACTTTTTTGATCAATTCCGGACGATACGTTCCCGTATAGTCAGAGCCGTACTCCTCTGCCTCCTCTGTTATCCGGGGTGACGCGGTTCTTAAAACGTGCGGCAACGAGACTCCGAATACGCCTCCTCTTGACATTTCCCGAAACATACCTTAATTTTGTATGGTAGTATATGAATTATGGAAAATCAGATTTTTGAGCCAATTGACGTGATTGCTTTTTTCCACAACCTGAAGGTGGAAATAGTGAAGTTCAAGTGGAAGAACGACGTGTACAACGTCTCCCGCGTGAACTCGACGTGGAAGATTCCCACGGGCGAAGCGTTTGAATACCACTTCAGCGTTATATGCGAGAAGCAGAAGGTCGTCTGTGAACTCGCGTACAACCTCAACGATTTCAAATGGCAGTTGATACAGTACGAATGCTACAACTGATTTCCCCTGCCGCGGCAATTCATAATTAAAAAGGCTGCTCCGCCTTAACGAAGCAGCCCTTGCAATATCCTTGTATTTTCCTTTTAACCGCTGACTTTTTATTTTACGAGTATCATTTTCTTCGTCGCAGTAAACCCGTTTCCGGATATTCTGAAGAAATACGCGCCGGAAGAGAATGCAGAGCCGTCAAACCTGTATTCATACGTTCCCGCGGATAAGTTATCGAATGTTTTCGACGTGATTTCCCTGCCCGATATGTCGAATATGCTCAATGTTACTTTCGATGACTTCGCGACGTCGAATTTTATATTCGTCACGGGGTTGAACGGATTTGGATAGTTCTGATAAAGATTGAATTTTTCCGGCACTCCCGAAGAGATCTGCCTGATTCCAATCGGTGTGTTTTGCCCGCCGCTGAAGCAAACGAGTCTTCCGTCCCTGCATCCGCCAAGGAATTCCGTCGTCGAATTTCCGTCTATGCTGTTAATCGCAGCGACTCTGTCAGCCCTGAACGCGACTGTCGAGCCGAAAGAATAAGTGAACATTGTCGTTCCCGTCGCGCCGTTCACAACGAGAACGTTGCCGGGCGCCTGCATCGCGTACGCTATGTCGCGCTTGCCGTCTCCGTTAACGTCGCTCAGGAAATCAACGCCTCTGATATAGGACATTCCCGGCGCTTGCTGCCACAGGAAAGTCTGAGTCTTCGTATCTATCCTGCAGAGCATTTGCGGTCCTGAAAGCGTGAAGTCAACGTATCCGTTCGAATCGAGGTCGTCCAGAATTTTCAGGAATCCGGCGTTCGCGGAGCCCGTAGTCACCGTCCAGTTTTCAAAACCGTTCGCGGAGTTCACGCAGAATACCTTGCCTGAAAATCCGTAATAGCCGAGTATTTCTCTCGTCGTATCCGTGTTGATAGTGGGAATTGTCTTCATGTTCCAAACTTTCCCGTTTATATTCGCGTAATTCCAGACGCTGTTACCCATGTTGTCAAAGCCCTGCAGCGAATACACTCCCGAATTATTTCCGAGTCCGATAGCGCCTCCGAACTGAGTCGGAACCACGTCACCCGTGAATTCGGAATTTTCGGTGTAGAAGAAAATCTGCGCGCCGGTAAGTCCGTTGAGGCAGACTACAGCGTGCCTTCCCGCTCCGTTGCCCGAGCCGCTCGCCGAAACGAGCACGTCCTTGACTCCGTCGCCGTTGAAATCCTTGTCGCATCTTATTCCTTCAATATCACCGTCAGAGTATGTAACCGAATCGCCCCATGCCCATATCTGTCTTCCCGTTCTGCCTGACAGAGTATAAACCATCTCGTTGCCGCCCGCGCATCCGATCACGACGTCCTGTATTCCGTCTCCGTTAATGTCGTCGCGCACCTGCATCGCATCTTCCCAGGTTACCGAGCCGGTGTTATTGTTGTTATAGCCGGTATTAAAAATCCAGAGCATGTCGCCCGTTACGGAGGAGTTTCCGTTCCAGCAAGCAGTATAGTAATTTCCGGAAGATACAATAACGTCGTTAATTCCGTCGCCGTTCACGTCTCCTATCTGTTTCATCGCGACAGGCTGAAAGTCGTCGACGCTCGTGAACGGATTGTCGGGAGTATTAGCAGTCCACATTATATCACCGAGCACTGTCAATGCCGCGTTTCCCGAACCGCTCAACGATATTTTCGCAGCGGGAAGATTAACCGCATTCGAATTTATAGTAAGCGTATCCGTGAACGTCGTGCCTGAATTCGGATTGAACCAGACTCTGAATGCTTTCGACATTTGCGGAGCAATCGTCTGCGGGAACTGGTTCATCACGGTATCGATACGGTATCTCGCCGTATTACATACCATCGAAGTTATGTTAAGGTCGCTCTGTCCCTGATTTGTTACGGTGAAATAGTAGCCGCACAGAGAATTAACGCGCCTCTGCTGGAAGTTATAGGAAGTTACAGACAATCCGATATATCCTCCGTTGTAAACGCCCTTACCTTTCAGCGTGATGGTTTTAACCGGAGTCAATATATCGTTGCTCGCAATCTGCAATTGCCCCGACACCGAATCGAACGCATTAGGATTAAAAGTGATGGTGTAATTCTTGTTCTGTCCCGGCTGTATCGTATCGGGAACGCTATTTTGTGTTATACCGAACCTCGGATTTGTAATTGTCTTGCCTGTGATAATCAGTTTCGAGCCGCCGGTGTTCGCGATGTTCAGAGTCTGATTTGCGGTGGTGCCGACGACTACATTTCCGAAATCTATAAGATTCGTCGAAGTCGAAATCACAGGATTGCTCGCGCCCGATAACATATATTTATAAAGAGTCCTGATGTTTCCCGTTCCGTAAGCAAGAAGGTACAGATTCTGTCCGTCCCAGTGCATACCCCTCGGGTCGCAGTTCGTGCTTGGCGCCGGGAAAGAGAACAACGTATCGCCTACCGCTTTCCTGTAAGCGTAAATTCTTTCCTCGTCGCCCTGAAAATTATCCGTTACGTAGAAAATTGTATCGCCTTTTACGGCTATACCCTGAACCTGCCTGCCTCTTAGAGGAATCGTGTCAACGAGTTGCTTCGTGGCGATATTCATCTTATAGGCATAAGCGAACGGATAAGTCGAATAATCCGGATAATATGTTGCGAACCACAGGAAGTTTCCCGTTATGGTGAGTCCGCCTATACCCGCGGCGTACGTGCCTGTTATTATACTATCGACCTTCACGCCCGCGGTGTTTATTTTATAGAGTTTCGCGCCGTTTGATGTATAGTCCTGCGCAATCCAGAATCCCGTTCCGTCCCAGGCAAGACCGTGATTAAACTTTAATGGCGTTGTGAGGCTGTCAAGAAATATTCCGTTCTTAGTAATCTTGTACAGCATCGTGAATGGATAATAGGTTGTATTATCGTAATCCGTTCCCGCCCAAAGCGTATCATTTTTCGCAGTAAGCCCCCACATATAATTGTACGGAGCATAATTCGCAAAAGGATACACTCCTACTATGGACTGGGAGAGTAGATTGAATGAAAGCATTAAGAATAATGCCGTGAGTAGATACTTTTTCATTGTTATACAGTAAATTGTCTAAAATGAAAATTAAACAATAATTTTCAAGATTGAAATGAAAAATATCTTCATTTAGCCCTTTAAATCAGGCGGTTTATATGTCAGAAATCATATACAGCGCCAAAACTGACGCACATCACCTCGACCTGTTTAGATATAGCGTTCACGCAGGCGAAACTGAATTTCACGTCATTGAGCCTGTAACTGAATCCCGCGGTCACATTGTATTGTGAAAGGCTCCCGTCTCGAATTTCCGGATTACCTTCCGGTCTCATATCAAGTAAAGTGAAAAAACCTCCGCGCAGCGTGAACTTTTCATCAGGAGAAAATTCCGCGCCGAAACGGACGTTATGACGGTCTTTGAATTTGTAATTCAACATTGAACCCGAACCGTCGTAAACTGAAGTGTGCTCAAACCTGTACTCGCCTGATATTTTCAGTTTATCGTTGAGAAATCTCGCTTCCGCTCCCGCTCCTAATTTCCACGGAAAATATGCCACTGTCTTATACGGCGCGGGCAGTGTCGGATATTTTCGCTCAAGTTCCTGCTCGAATCCGGGCGTGAATGTCGCGCCAAGAGAAAAATCCTTTACCGGTGTGACCCTGATGCCGATATCCGGTACAAACTTTATATTGTTTGTTGATTCATCGAATACAGGGTTTTGAATCTCCGGTATATAATATGCTAGTCTCGAGTGAAGAAGCATTAAATTGAGGTTGACTCCGAAATCAAACGCCTTGTAATGCCACGCAACGGGCACGGTAAGAGTATTAACAGTATAGGTTTCGTAATTGTCGTAATATTCCATTCCCGGATAACTGCGGGTTCTCCCAAAGTCAAGCATCCAGTTTCTCTCGTTTCTGATTATTACGCCCGCGTGGAAATCTTTGCCCAGCCTGAAACCGAATCCCGCTGCAAAAGCAGGTTGAATCTGTTTCATCTTAACGTCCGAACTCAGAATTTGGGTCCATGGCAACGAGTTCTTCACATCATACTCGAGGTATGCCTGATATTTCTTTTCAAAACTCACGGAAGCAGGATTCAGCAGTCCCGACATTATGTTTCCTTCCGAAGCCTCGCCGGTGTACCCTTTGCCGGCGTTTTCAACCGGCTGGTAGTTAAGCGAGTAAAAGTCCCAATAAGGATTAATTATGCTTTCGTGAATCTGCGCGGTTGCGCTGAAATTGATGAGCAAAGCAACTGAAAAGTATATAATTATAATTATGGTTTTCATTTTCTTCTTTTTAATTTAGAAATCGTAGATTACACCGAAATTAAAAGCCTGATGGGAAACATCGGTTATCCTTATCACCGCGCTGTTCAGGTACGCAAAATTAAATTTGAAATTTCTGTACCCGTATCCCGCGCCGAGCGTGAAGAAGTACTCGTCATCAATTACCCTATCAAAGTTCTTTATTTCGCTCGTCAGCGCAAGCATCGTGAAGAAACCCGCCCTCAGAGTAAGATTCTTTTCGGGCTTATATTCCGCGCCCAGATGGAAATTATGCCTGTCGTTGAATGTGGCTTCGTCGTAAGTGCTGAACATCTTATAGTCCGATAATTTCTCGAACCTGTAATCAAATAAAAACTTGAGATTCTCATCCGGTATCCTGAATTCAGCCCCCGCGCCGAATCTCATCGGGTAGAATATCTTCGAGTGTTCGGGATTTGATAAATTGGTACCTGTGATTTCCACATCTTGTTCAACTTTGGGCGAAAAAACCAGTCCAAGTGAGAACGATTCATCAGGGTCTATGGCAATACCGATTTCCGGAAGAAAAGTATATTCGTTGGCCTCCTCATCATATATAGTCGAAGTTTCACTTTTATAAGAGTAATGATATTGAGTCACGTTAAGGTTTATACCAAACCGCAGATACTTGTACCTGTAGTTCACGGGAAAAGATAATGTATGATTTACGAAATTGTATGTCGTGTATGAATCTGTAATGCGGAATCCCCTGTCGTTCCTGTACAGAACGCCGAGATGCAGATCCTTAACCGGACTGTAACCGAACCCCGCGGAAAAGAGCGGCTGGAATTGCTTGAAACCGGGCAAGTTATCGGGCACTGATTTGAAATTGTATTCCGCATAAATCTGATGCTTTTCGAAATCAGGGGAAGCAGGATTCAATGCAGATGACAAAAGGCTTCCTTTCGAACCTATACCCGTAAAACCCCTTCCGGCATTTTCAACGGACTGAAAATTCAAAGTATAATGATCCAGCAGAGTAGACAGTAAACTCCCGTTTGTTATCTGGGAATACGAAATTCCGCATAGTAAAAACAAGAGACTAACCGTAAGAAGTGTTTTTTTCATATAAGATTTATTTTGATTTTCGCTCTTGCAAAATGATATCGTCCCGTAAAACATCTGAAATCTTTCTCGGGGAAAAAACAACGATTGTGAATTTCAGATAAAAAAAAGAAAATAGTAAATGTTATTTATTGATAATTTTATATTAATCTGAACAAATAGCAATACATTAAAACAATAGCGCGCGGCATTTGTTAATATTTGTTTATTGACAATTTGAATAATACTTCATAACTTGAATTTTTAAAATTAAAATGGAGAGTGAAATGAAAGTGCTCTTAAAATCTTTACTGTCTGTATCCATACTTTTCTTAATCGCTGTTTTCATTTCGGGCTGCGTTAACCTCGACCAGAAGACTGTACTGAAAACCGACGGTTCCGGTTCCATGAAAATTAAATACTGGACGAAGTCATCAAACGTAACGGGCGATGAACTTTCCGGATTCGGTTTCACAGAAGAAAAGGTAAAATCAAATTATACTTCATCCAATACAGAACCGTCTGCGATAGTGGTCAAGAAGAATCAGACGAATGATTCCCTTTCGGAAGTATCGCTTGAACTGAAATTTAAGGATATCAACAAACTTTCAGAAGCGAAAGCATTCAACAAGGTGAAAGCCAGCTGGATACAGGGCAAAGAAGGAATGGACTTCAAGTATATTCTCCTCAACGATTCAGCGAACGCCAAGAACATGGGTATGAACGAATACAAACTCACGTATGAGTTTGAATTCCCGGGCGAAATCCTAAACACGAACGGCAACAAAGAAGGTCAGGTAGTTAAATGGAACAAAACAGTTGCAGACCTCGTTAAGGACGTAGAATTAACCGCAACGGTAAAAGCCGGCGGAAAGAAATGCGGCTTGTTCGGTCTGGAACTTCCGGTAATATTCCTCCTCGGAATGGGTTTGATTTACCTCAAAAGGAAAAAATAAAACCGGATTAGAACGATTTTAAAGGCTGTCACCGACAGCCTTTTTTTATTCATAAATTCTTATACAGATATAAAAATTCAATCACCGGAAAATCCGCCCGGCTGTTACCTATTTCTAAATTGAAGTAAGCGGCGCTTTTTGATATATTTGAAAACTATGAAGAGGCTTTTCATTATAATAATCCTGATGATATCGCACGCATACGCGTTTGGATACGATTTCGGAAAAATCGATAGTCTGATCGAAAATTCGATTTCAAAAAGATACTTCCCGGGCGCGCAGTTGATAATAGGAACTTCCGGAAATATAATATACGAGAAGTACTACGGCAGATTCACTTACGAACAGGACTCAAGAGCGGTCGATTCATACAGCATTTACGACCTCGCATCGGTAACGAAAGCGGTGGCGACGACATCGGCAATAATGAAACTTTACGACGAAAACAGAATAAAACTCGACGACAGGGTCTCGGATTTCATACCGGAGTTCGCCTCGAACGATAAGGGAAACATAACGATACTGAACCTCCTTCTTCACAATTCAGGACTTAAGGCTTGGATACCGTTTTATAAGACCTGCACTTGCAAGGATGACGTTCTGAAAGCAATATGCGGACTTCCTCTCGAATACAAGACGGGATCGGCATACCTTTACAGTGACATAAATTTCATTCTTCTTGGAATAATCTCCGAAAGAATAACCGGAGCATCTCTGGCGGATTTCTGCAGAGACAGCATTTTTAATCCTCTCGGGATGGAAGAAACGGGCTTCACTCCGCCTGAAAGGCTTAAGGAATTCACCGCGCCGACGGAATACGATTCGAACTGGAGACACAGGCAATTATGCGGAGAAGTTCACGACGAAGCCGCGGCGCTGATAGGCGGTGTTTCTGGAAACGCGGGATTGTTCTCGCGCGCGAGGGATTTATACACATTCGTGAGGATGCTGGCAAACGGAGGAAAGTACTACAATCCTTACACGCGCGGCCTTAGAGAAGAAAGAATGTTCACAGAAACGACCGTTAATCTGTTTCTCAAAAAATACGAAGCGCTTGATTACCCGAACACCCGCGCTCTCGGCTGGGACACGAAGCAGCCCCCTATCGGAAGTTACCGCTCTCAATGCGGCGAACTGATTTCCGAAAACTGCTTCGGGCACACGGGCTATACTGGTACAAGCATTTGGTGTGATAAAGAGAAGGATATTATAATTATATTCCTGACTAACAGGGTTTACCCGTCGAGAAACAACGACGGCATCAAGGAAGTACGACCTGAACTGCATAACTTAACTATACAAACATTAACAAATAAATAAACAAAATTATGTCAATCTCAAAATTCAAGAACGAACCGTTTACAGATTTCACCGACAAGAAAAACAGAAAAGCATTCGAGAATGCTCTCGAAGACGTAAAATCAAGATTCACGAAAGAATTTCCGCTCGTAATTGGCGGCGAGAAAATATACACTGAAGAAAAACTGTATACATACAATCCTTCGAATCCCGAGCAGATAGTGGGCACATTCCAGAAAGCCTCCGTTGAAATCGCCCTCAAGGCAGTCGAAACGGCGCACGCAAAATTCGACGAATGGAAAAGGGTTTCACCCAAGAAAAGAGCCGAATTCCTTTTCAAGGCGGCGAAGATAATGCGCAAGAGAAAACACATTTTCTCCGCGATGATGGTTTACGAAGAAGGCAAGAACTGGGCGGAAGCCGACGGCGACACAGCCGAAGCGATTGATTTTCTCGAATACTACGCGCGCGAGATGCACAGGTACAGCGGAGAACAACCCGTCGTAAAATATCCTGGCGAAAAGAACAAGGTTGAATACCATTCTCTCGGCGTCGGTCTCGTGATTCCACCGTGGAACTTCCCTCTCGCCATACTCGTCGGTATGACGACAGCGTCGATTGTAACGGGAAACACAGTAGTCCTCAAGCCATCGAGCGACTCCCCCGCTATCGCGCAGATGTTCGTCGAACTTATGGAAGAGATTAAACTACCGAAAGGCGTTTTGAATTTCGTAACGGGCGGAGGCGGTTCAATAGGCGACGCGCTCGTTCAGCACCATCTGACAAGATTCATTTCGTTCACGGGCTCTATGGAAGTCGGTCTGAGAATTAATGAACTCGCGGCGAAGGCGCAGCCCGGACAAATCTGGATTAAGAGAGTCATCGCTGAAATGGGCGGCAAGGACGCTATAATAGTCGATAAGGAACTTCATAGTTTCGATGACGCTGTCATCGGCACGATTCAATCCGCATTCGGATTCCAGGGGCAAAAGTGTTCAGCCTGCTCGAGAGTAATAGTTGACGAGAACATTTACGACAGGTTCTGCGAAGCCCTCGTCGAAAGAGCGTCGGCTATGAGAGTTGGTCCCGCGGATACAAACCCGAACCTCGGACCCGTAATCAACAGTAAATCGAAAGAAAGAATAATGCAGTACATAGCGACTGCGGTATCCGAAGGCGGAGTAGTGATACACGGCGGAAACGAACTGCCGGGCGGACATTTCATCGAGCCGACAATCATTCGCGACGTAAAACCGACTGACACGATAGCGCAGGAAGAAATCTTCGGACCTGTTCTCGCGGTAATAAAATCGCCGAATTTCGACGAATCACTTAAAATCGCGAACGGAACCAAATTCGGTCTGACCGGCGCGGCGTACTCAAAGAACAAAAAGAAAATCGCGAAAGCGGATGAAGAATTTTTCGTTGGAAATTTGTATCTTAACAGGAAATGCACCGGAGCCCTCGTGGGCGTCCACCCGTTCGGCGGTTTCAACATGAGCGGAACGGATTCAAAAGCAGGCGGAAGAGACTATCTGCTGCTCTTCATGCAGGCGAAATCAACAAGCAAAAAAATAATTAAATAAATGAACTATATAAAATTTTTCGCCGCTGCCGCGGTATTGTTCGGGATACTCAGTTGCAGCAAGGTATCCGAAAAAGTAGAAGAGAAAGTGAATAAGAAAATTGACGAGACAATCGACAAAAGCCTTCAGAAGGTCGATTCCGCGATGAACAAGATAAATACGGACTCGCTCAAGAAGGTGATGGAAAAACTCGATTCGCTTTCAAAAAAAATCAATAAAGACGATAACAAATAAAAACAATAATTAATGAAAATACACGAATATCAGGCAAAGGCGATACTTAAAAAATACGGCGTTGCCGTACAGGACGGTGTCGCCATAAAGTCCATCGATGAATTCGATAACGCCGTTAACTCGCTCAGAGAAAGAGGCGTCACGCAGTTCGCCGTGAAATCGCAGATACACGCAGGCGGCAGAGGAAAAGGTATTGTTTACAACAAGAACAACCGCTCCGAAGTAGTGGTTAACGGAGGCGTAAAGTTCTTCGGCTCGAACGTCGAAGGAGCGAAGGAATTCGCTTCTAAAGTGCTCGGCAACATTCTCGTCACGCACCAGTCGGGCGCTGAAGGAAAGCAAGTGCAGACTATGTTCATCGCCGAAGGTCTCGATTACAAGAAAGAACTCTACCTCGGAATTCTACTCGACAGAACAAATTCCAAGGACGTCATAATGGCGTCAACCGAAGGAGGCGTCGAGATTGAGAAAGTCGCGGCGGAAACTCCCGAGAAGATTATTAAGGTCTGGATCGAGCCGTCAATCGGACTGCAGAGTTATCAGGCAAGAGAACTCGCATTCGGTCTCGGTCTGGAAGGCAGCGCTTTCAAGGATTTCACGAAATTCATAATGACTCTTTACAAGGCATACTGCGAATCCGACGCGTCTCTGCTCGAAATCAATCCGCTTATTATCACGAATGACGACAGGATAGTCGCGCTCGACGCGAAGATAAATCTTGACGACAACGCGCTTATGAGGCACAAAGATTTCGAAGCGCTCCGCGACCTTAACGAAGAAGACCCTCTCGAAATTGAAGCGTCAAAATACAACCTCAATTACATAAAACTCGACGGCAACGTAGGGTGCATGGTCAACGGCGCGGGACTCGCGATGGGAACGATGGACCTTATAAAACTCGCGGGCGGCGAACCGGCCAACTTCCTCGACGTGGGCGGATCGGCATCCGCTGAAACAGTAGAGAACGGATTCAGGATTATTCTTACCGACCCGAACGTGAAAGCGATTCTTATAAATATTTTCGGTGGTATAGTCAGGTGCGACCGCGTCGCCAACGGCGTCGTTCAGGCATCGAGAAATCTTAACCTGAACATTCCTGTCGTCGTAAGACTGCAGGGAACAAACGCGGAGGAGGCGAGACAGATACTGAATGATTCGGGTCTGAACCTGATTCCCGCGGACACTTTGCAGGACGCGGCGGATAAGGTCACGCAGGCACTGGCTAAGTAAACATTAACTTACATTTTTTTATCGGGGAAAGGAAGAAGTCTCTTCTCTTTCCCTTTTTGATTGAAAACAAAAATTTATGTCATACAAAAACATTTTATTCGACGATTCACTTACCTACGACGACGTTTCGCTGCTCCCCAACCAGATATCGTCGGTCAAGCACCGTGCAGACTGCGATACATCTGTTGAGTTTTGCGGCGTCAAACTCGCGGTTCCCATTATCGCGTCTCCGATGAACACTGTCTGCGGCGGCAGGATGGCGAAATCACTTTCGGAACTGAACTGTCTCGGAGTCATACACAGATTCAATTCGGCGGACGAACAGATTTCGGAGTTCGCCGATAATGAAATGCACGAAACCGATTTAAAAGCCGCTGCAATCGGAATAAATTCAGATACGGAAATAGACCGTCTGAAGAAACTTGCGGACTACGGCATTAAAATAATCTGCATCGACATTGCCAACGGCGGCTCAAAGATGATTGAGCGGTTTTTGAACGAAATCAGACCTATTGTGGATAAGTATAAACTCAAAATTATCGCTGGTAATGTCGCGAGTTCCGAAACGACAAAATTCCTGATTAATCTCGGAGTCGACGCGATTCGCGTCGGTATTGGAAACGGAGCAATGTGCTCTACATCAATAAAATCAGGTATCGGAATCGGTCAGGTTGACGCGATAGTTCGCGCGCTTTCCGCAAGGGACAAGATGAAAAGCAGTGTGAAAATAATCGCCGACGGCGGCATAAGCAACCCCGGCGCGATGTGCAAGGCAATCGCTCTCGGCTGCGACGCGGTAATGTTCGGACGCGTGCTGGCGGGCACGGAAGAATCACCGGGCGATGTTCTTAAATACAACAACCAGCGATGGAAAAAATACTGCGGAAGCGCCTCCTTTGCCGTGAAACAGGAGAATAAAAACTACATAGAAGGCGAAGAGTCGCTCGTTCCGTACAAAGGAAACGTATCTAAACTCATAAAAGAATACCGCGAAGGGCTTCAATCGTCGATGAGTTATCTGAATTCCCTTACAATCAATGAATATCAGCAAAAAGCCACTTTTGTAAAACTGACGAGCCATTCTTTCCTTGAAAGAAAGCCTCAAGTCGAAAATGGTTAGAATTCTCTGGTTCAGAAAGAACCTGCGCATTTCGGATAACAGGATTCTCAAGGTTTTTCTGGATGAAATCAATCCGGGGGACAGATATTTATTCCTATACATTAAGAATAAAAACACATTTAGGTACTTCGGAGAGAAGCGCGTTCATTTTCTCAATCAGTGTCTCGATGATTTAAAGAACCAACTAAAAGACAGGGGGTTTAATCTTCATATTTTTAAGGGAAATACCCTGAATGTCTTTAAGCAAATAATACAATCTGACTCAAGGGTATATGTCGACCGTCAAATTGAGCCATATTGCATAACCAGAGACGAAAGAACCGCCGATTTTCTCAGGACAATGAATTCAGAACTGATTACCATCGATGACTCGACATTGTTCGAATCAGGCGAGGTTCTTAAGCCTGACGGAAAACCATACACAGTGTTTACGCCTTTTAAGAAACGATGCGAATTGCTTATAGGAGAAAAACACTGGTCGGAAGAATCCTGTAATTTTGCAAAACCTGCTTCCTGCAAAGAATATAAGACTAATGCTGTTGAGAATTACAAATTCCGGACAAATGTAGAAGGATTTGTTAAAGGCGGAAGGACAGAAGGGCTTAAACTCCTGAAATCTTTCGAAAGAAAAGGAATTGAAAAATACAATACACTTCGCGACTTCCCTGCTGAAAACGGTACGAGCCGGTTGTCTCCTCACTTGCATTTTGGAACGGTGAGCATTAGGGAATGTTACAGAGCCGCTCTCGGAAAACTTGAAACGGCGGACGACAAGGACGAAGTCCGGACCTGGATAAACGAACTCCTCTGGCGCGAGTTTTATTACAACATTTCCCATCATTTCCCTTACATATTAGACGGAGCGTTTAAACGGCAGTATGACAGAATAAAATGGTCTTACGATGAAGATTTGTTCAAAAAGTGGCGCGAGGGAAAGACGGGTTACCCGATAGTCGATGCGGGTATGAGACAGTTGGAAAAAGAAGGCTGGGTGCATAACCGTCTTCGAATGATAACCGCGATGTTTCTCACGAAGGACCTCTTTATCGACTGGAAACTCGGCGAAAAATTTTTCGCGGAACACCTGATAGACCTCGATTTCTCTTCCAACAACGGCGGATGGCAGTGGAGCGCGTCAACAGGCTGCGATGCCCAGCCGTATTTCAGAATTTTCAACCCGTATCTTCAAAGCGCGAAATTCGACCCTGAAGGAAATTATATTAAGCAATACGTCCCCGAACTTAAAAACGTGCCGCCGAAATACATACATAATCCTTCATTGATGCCTGATGAAATTCAGAATAAACTCGGAGTCATATTAGGCAGGGACTATCCCCTGCCTGTTGTCGAGCATTCAAAAGCGAAAGACAGGATTATGAAAGAGTTCAGGTCCTTGTAATCTTCGAGAACATTATAATTCATTTTATCGAACGGTTAGGATTCTAGTATTGTGCATAAATAAAACCGTTTCAACGATTTAATATTATGATTAAATTTGTATGATTTAATAAAAAAAGAAAATTCAGTATAACAAAATGAGAAAAAAAATTGTAGCAGGCAACTGGAAAATGAACAAGACTTTCGAAGAATCGAAAGCATTAATGAACGAATTAAAAGAGAAACTCGGGAAGGAAACTTCCGAAAAGGTTGAAACAGTAGTATGCCCGCCATTTTTATGCGTACCGTCGGCTAATGAAATATTTCAGGGCACAAACATCAGATTCGGCGGACAGAACATTCATTTCAAGGATGACGGCGCTTACACTGGAGAAATATCGGCATCGATGCTGAAGGCAATCGGCTGTGATTACGTCATACTCGGGCACAGCGAGCGCAGGCAGTACTTCCACGAAACAAACCATCTGATAAATTTTAAAGTTTTGAAGGCTCTCGAAAAAGGACTGAAACCGATTTTATGCGTCGGAGAAACTCTTGAACAGCGTGAGCAGGGCGTCGAGAAAAAAATCGTCGACGAGCAGGTTACTCTTTGCTTAAAAGACGTATGCGCCGCGGATATGGAAAACGTGGTAATCGCTTATGAGCCTGTCTGGGCAATCGGCACGGGCAAGACCGCGACGCCTGAACAGGCTGAAGAAATGCACGTCGGAATAAGAAAATCACTCGAAAACCTTTACAACGCCACAGTGGCGGGCAGGACGAGAATACTTTACGGCGGCAGTATGAACGACAAGAACGCTAAAGACCTGCTGGGCAAGAACAACATTGACGGCGGACTTATCGGAGGCGCGGCTTTAAAAGCCGACAGTTTCATAGCGATAATTGAAGCGGCAGTATAGCAACCGGTTCAACATTTTTACTGCGCTTCGTTACGTGCTGAATGATTTTTTTTTGATAATTTGCATGCATAAAATACATATCAATTATCTTGATAATCCGATACAATGCAAGTATATTTAACTAATACCTGATGCATTTTTAATTAATAGGTTTTTTTTCATAATCAAATATAAATTATGAAAGCGAAAACTACCTTCAGCATTTCTATTTTGATTCTTGCCTGTGGTTCAATTTTTTACAACAGATGTGAAGCGCAGCAAGGTTGGAATATTCAGGATATACTCGAGCCGTCGTACAAGTTCACGTCTATTTTTTTCGTTGATGCAAATTCAGGTTATATCGGGGAAATTCCGGAATTATATACAAAACTTTCAATTACGGAACAACCATAATTCCTTCAGCGACAAACACGGGGTGCGATATAAAAAGCATATACTTTATAAATTATGATACGGGGTTTGTTGCAGGGCATAACATAAATACAACCGGTAATAACGGAGTACTGATGACGAAGGACGCCGGAGTCCACTGGACTTTGCTTATTTCCTCGAATAGCGGAACTTATAATAATGTACATTTTCTGAATAACCAAACCGGATTCATAGGCGGTAATAATTCCACTTCAATGCTTAAAACTACGAACGGAGGCGTGAACTGGAATTCGTGTTCGCCCGATAATAATATTAACTTCACCGGCATATACTTCATTGGTCAGAATACGGGGTTTGCGGTTTCGGGAGGAACTATAACAAGCGCTATTTATAAGACGACAAACCAGGGAAATAATTGGACTCAAAAATTTTCGAGGCCTTTGCCTGAATACTTCAATGCCGTTAGATTTATAAACTCAAATACCGGATTCGCGGTGTCTGCCTCCGGCAATTTCGACGGACGTATTTACAAGACAACCGACGCAGGAAATACCTGGTATCAGGTTTTTCAGGATATTAATAAAGGATTCTTCTCATTATCTGCAAATGGATATACTGCACTTGTTACAGGATATAACGGCGCAGTTTACAAATCAACCAACGAAGGAATAAACTGGACAACACAAAACGCAGGAACATCAAACAGTATTTACGGATGCGAATTTTTAGGCCCGAATTACGGCGTCATAATTGGTCAAAATCGGACATTATCTAAAACCACGAATGGCGGTAATATCTGGTATGAAAAAACACCGTTGCTTAACACGAATATAAACTCCGCATGGTTTTACGATCAGAATACGGGTTATGCAGTTACATCCGGGGGACAACTTATCAAAACGACGAACAGCGGATTAAACTGGACTTTGCGAAACCTGAATCACGCTGCGAGCAATAACGCTGTTTCGTTTTTATCGCAAAATACGGGATATGTCGCGGGCGGAAACGGATATATGAGCAAAACAACCAATGGTGGTTTAAATTGGGCTATAGTTCCGACACCGTTAAATTCTGTAGACTTTTTATGGATTAAATTCATCGATGAAAATACGGGATACTGTTTTGATAATGCGTCGAAGTTCTACAAAACAACCAACGGTGGATTAAATTGGTCGTATCAAATGATCAACGCTATTGTCATCGGTTGCACCGCATATATGGTTGATTCCCAAACTTTTTTTGCAGGCGGAATGTTCGGAGGTTTTGCGCGAACAACAAACGGCGGAACCAACTGGGAGGACTTATCTACAGCGATAAACGATGATGTTAATTCTATATGGTTTGCTAATGCAAATTCCGGATACATTGCCTGCAACGGAGGAAAGATTTTAAAAACTACAGACGGAGGGCATCATTGGTCCTATCCGTATTTAGGTACAAGTGCAAATTTGAAATCCGTTTATTTCTATGAATTAAGCACCGGTTATGTATGCGGCGACGGGGGTATTGTCAAAATGACAACCGACGGCGGCAATAACTGGACAACGCAGCAGACATCTGTAACCGGTTCTCTAAATTATATAACCTTCCCAACTGCGAATACAGGATATATTTTCGGTAATAACGGCACCATACTTAAAACCGTAACTGGCGGTTCAGTGGGAATAAAGAGTACAGACGTTCCGCTTCCCTCTTCATTCGCTCTTCACCAAAACTATCCTAATCCGTTCAACCCTTCTACAATTATTAAATTCGAAATAATGAAAGAAGGAATAGTGACACTTAAAGTTCACGATATTACGGGGAAGGAAATCATTGAACTATTAAATCAGAATCTAAAGCCCGGAACATATGAAGTCCCATTTTCAACGTCAGATAACACGCGGATTAGTTTACCGAGCGGTGTCTATTTCTATACACTTACAACAAGTGGTTTCAGAGAAACAAGAAAGATGGTTTTGATGAAGTAAATATTATTATTCCAAATAAACAAAACCCCTCATCCGAGGGGCTTTTCATATAAATAATAACTTTTAATTTTTAACTGCAATTTTGAAATTTCAATTTTGCATTTTCAACTATTTCACCAGCATCATCTTCTTTGTTTCGGAGAATCCTTCCGATTTAAGAGTATAGAAATAGACTCCGCTGGAAAGTTCGCTGCCGTTAATTTCCGCGTTGTAATACCCTGCCGTCACGTAGCCGTCAAGATACGTATCGACGAGTTTTCCCGTCACGTCGTAAATCTTAAGGCTCGCGTTCCCGTTCTTCGGAATCGAGAATTTTATGTTTGTTACGGGATTGAAAGGATTCGGATAGTTCTGACCGAGTTCGAAACTGACCGGCACTTCCGTCTGTCCGTTTATTCCCGTCATCGTAATTCCAGTCTGAATAGACTGCTGAATCTCGGCCGTGTATATCGGCGAAGCATCCTTGTAAACGAAAACAATCAGTTTGCAGTTAGCTTCGAGCCAGCCCGCTCCGAGAGTCGTGCTGAAAGTCTTGTTTATAACCTGTCCGTTTGTCCAGGTGCCGCCCGTGTTAACGTTCTCGCCTGTAGCGGTATTTACCATGTTTCTCGCTACCCATTTGTGGACATAGGAAGAACCGCCGGTGCAGTACGAGTTGCCCGACTGATTGTAAACGAGATTATCTTCAGTGATGACGTAATTAATCTTGTATTGTCCCGTCAGATTTTCGAGCGCGGTCGCGTTGAGATTAACGTCGAGCGTGCGCGTGCCTGAATTGTAGTTTTTGCTGACTATGTCAATCTTCACGGGAGATACGGGTGAATTCAGATACCTCATAAAAGGTCTCTCGACAAAATCACTGTAACCGCAGGTCTGCGGATTTGTCGTCCTTTCAATCGTCCCCGTTGGATAAGCGTTCATTCCCATCAGAGATAGAATATTGTTGCCGTTGAAGTTAATATACGGGTCGGAAGAACTTCCGCCGTGATACGCTATTACTACGGTCTGCGGATAAAACACTTCAAGATCCACTATTCTTCCCTTCGCGCAGGGACACCACTGGCACCACGTGCCCGTGCAGTACTCGATTAAAACATTTCTCGGATTGTTCGAAGCGTAATACGTGTTATAAACCGTATCGTTCGAAACGTTCTGGTCGCCGCTCAACGTCGTGTAGGCTTTCATAGTAACCGTGCCGGATGCAGGAACTGTCCATTGAGGGAAAGTTACGAGATACGACGAACCCGCCGCCAGACCTGTTACTGTCTGTGTCTGCGTGTATCCGCCGGGTGTTATCGTCAGCGTAACCGGAATATTCTGTGTAGTCGTTCCGAAATTTCTCACGTAAACTTTCGGAGTATCTATCGCACCGGGAGAAAAAACCTTGTTGTATCTCTTGAATCCGCTCGCGCCGGCGTCGTTAGAATATCGTGTCCCGATTTTTATGTTATCGAGATAAAGGTTGTTGCCGTATGCTGATATCGCGGTGAACTTCAGTTTATTCGTACCCGCCGGAAGCACGTATCTTTTCGTCGCCCACTGCGCCGGAGTAGGTACGAATGCAAGACCTGTAGGAGGCGCCGTTGTCAACTCGCCCGAAGCGCCGCCGTTTAGAAGCACCAATTGCGTCCACGTTCCGCCGCCATCCGTCGAATACCAGATTTTCAACTGGTCGTTCGCACTGCCGTAAGTGGCGTACGCGTGGTCGAATACAAGCGAATCCCCTGTCGTTGCTGCAGTGAACTGAGGAGTAATCATATCGTAAGTGAGCCCCGTGTTCGCATCTGACATGTTCGCCTTGCAGGAACCGTAACTCGTTCCGTAACCTGAACAAATTATCGCCCAGTCCCAGTTGAAAGTGTTCGTGGTGGCAAGCGTCCAGCCTGCGGGAGGAAAACTCGGATTGTCAAAATCCTGCCAGATGTAAAACGCATCGGCTGAATTTATGAAAATCGTTGAAATAGTGAGTAAAGCAATAAGAAGAAGTTTTTTCATTTCACCCTTGATTGAATTTAAAAATTGTTTTTGGAATTTAACAACAAGGAATGATATAAATAAGTGAAATTTTGTGATAGCAAAAATCCCCGGGATGAATGCTTTTTTACTCCGCTTCCCCCTTTTCAAGTTGCGGGATTGCAGAGATTTTTATGAAATATTCATCGTGCTATTAAGATATTTTTAAGGTAAAACAATTCGTACAAATAAAGACTTTCGGATTCACTTATTATCGAAATCCTCATCTTAATGCAATTTTTTGGAATTTATTTTGTTCTTTATAATTGTTATCTGGAATAATCCAAAATTGAACTTAAATCAATAATATTCAAATATGAAAGATGTTGTTATTGTTTCTGCGGTAAGAACGCCCATAGGAAGTTTTCAGGGCGCGTTATCGTCTCTCACGGCTCCTCAACTCGGCGCAATCGTAATCAAGGAAGCGGTTAAACGTGCCGGCATTAAGCCTGAAGACGTATCCGAAGTTATTATGGGCTGCGTGCTTCCTGCGGGAATCGGACAGGCGCCTGCCAGACAGGCATCGATTTACGCGGGACTTCCGAATTCCGTACCCTGCATGACGATTAACAAGGTATGCGGCTCGGGTCTTAAAGCGGTAATGCTCGCGGAGCAGGCGATAAAAGCCGGAGACGCGGAAATCGTCGTAGCGGGCGGTATGGAATCGATGAGCAATGTTCCCTATTACCTTCCGAAAGCGAGAACCGGATACAGGATGGGAAACGGTGCAATCATTGACGGTATGGTTCACGACGGTCTGTGGGACTGTTATAATAATTTTCACATGGGAAGCGCAGGCGAATTGTGCTCACGCGAATTAAAGATTCCGAGAAAAGAGCAGGACGATTTTTCGGTTGAGAGTTATACGCGCGCGCTGAACGCGATTGATAAAGGTCTTTTCAGGAATGAAATTATTCAAGTCGAGATTAAAGACAGGAAAGGAACGGTAACAGTTTCCGATGATGAAGAGCCGAAGAAAACGAATTTCGAAAAAGGGCTCGCGCTTAAACCCGCTTTTGAAAAGGACGGTACGATAACGGCGTTCAATGCCTCAAAGATAAACGACGGCGCGTCCGCGCTCGTGATAATGTCTGCGGAAAAAGCGAAAGAACTCGGGCTGAAACCGCTTGCGAAAATAGTCGCTCAGACGTCATACGCTCAGGAACCCGAATGGTTTACCACCGCGCCCGCTTACGCGATACAAAACGTTGTAAAAAAAGCGGGAATGAAAATTGAGGATATAGATTTGTTCGAAATCAATGAAGCATTCGCGGTTCAGGCGCTTTCGGTTATAAAAGTCGCCGGACTCGACCCTGCAAAGGTGAACGTAAACGGCGGAGCAGTCGCTCTCGGACATCCGATTGGAGCGAGCGGAGCAAGAATCTTAACGACTTTAATTCACGTCCTGAGTCAGCACGACAAGAAATACGGACTTGCAACACTCTGCATAGGCGGAGGCGAAGCGAGCGCTCTTATTATAGAAAGATTATAGTTTCTGTTTCGTGAAAAATGAATTATTTAAAATAATACTTTGTTTTCTTAATAATTAAATTATGAAGATGGATATCTTAAATATATCGGTTATCGGAGCGGGCACGATGGGTAACGGAATAGCCCACGCGTTCGCACAGTACGGTTACAATGTTATGCTTATCGACGTCAAGCAGGAATATCTCGACAAAGCGCTCAAGGTAATTTCAGGAAACCTCGACAGGCAGATTAAGAAAGAAACGATTACCGAATCCGATAAAATGAAAACTCTCGGCAGCATTAAGACATCGTTGAATATATCGGACGCGAAGCAGTCGCAACTCGTAGTTGAAGCCGCGACTGAAAATCCCGATACGAAGAAAAAGATATTTAATCTTCTTGACAGGGGATGTCCCGCGGAAACAATTCTCGCATCGAACACGTCATCAATTTCAATAACCGAAATTGCGGGTATCACATCAAGACCGGATAAAGTAATCGGAATGCACTTCATGAATCCCGTGCCGATGATGAAATTAGTTGAAATCATACGCGGACTGGCAACGTCAAACGAGACTTTCGACGCGATAAAATCGCTCTCGGAAAAAATTGAGAAAGTGCCAGTCGAAGTCAATGATTATCCGGGTTTTGTTTCGAATAGAATACTCATGCCGATGATTAATGAAGCCGTTTACTGCGTAATGGAAGGCGTTGCCGAGCCTGAAGCGATTGATACAGTAATGAAACTCGGGATGAATCACCCGATGGGACCTCTCACGCTTGCCGATTTTATCGGACTGGATGTCTGTCTATTCATTATGGAAGTTCTGCACAACGGACTCGGAGATTCGAAATACCGCCCGTGCCCGCTTCTAAAGAAAATGGTCGCGGCGGGACATCTCGGCAGAAAAAGCGGCAAGGGATTTTATGATTACGCGAAATAAAATCTACGCGCATAACAGGAGTTTTTAAAACTTAAATTCAATATAATGGACTTTAAATTTACCGAAGAACACATACAGATAAGGGACACCGCGAAAGACTTCGCCGTTAATGAAATAGCGCCTTCGGCTGTAGAGCGCGACATCACCGCCGAATTCCCTGCCGAAATAATCTCCAAACTCGGCGAACTCGGCTTCATGGGTATGATGGTCTCTCCCGAATGGGGCGGAGCGGGATTCGATACTGTCAGTTACGTTCTAGCGATGGAGGAAATATCAAAAGTTGACGCATCCGTTGGGGTGATTATGTCGGTTAACAATTCGCTGGTTTGTTACGGCATCGAAAAATGGGGCACCAGAGAGCAAAAAGAAAAGTACCTCACTCCCCTTGCCTCGGGACAAAAACTCGGCGCTTTCTGCCTTTCGGAACCCGAAGCGGGCAGCGACGCTACTAATCAGAAAACCGTTGCAGAAAAAGACGGTGATTTCTACGTTTTGAACGGTATGAAAAACTGGATTACAAACGGCACGAAAGCGGTCTATTATCTGGTTCAGGCGCAGACGGATAAGTCCAAAGGATATAAAGGCATTACGACCTTTATTGTCGAGCAAAAACTCGATGGTATCGAGGTCGGGAAAAAGGAAGATAAACTAGGTATTAGAAGTTCCGACACCTGCACATTAGGTCTCAATAATGTCCGGGTTCCAAAGGAAAATGTGCTCGGCGAGGAAGGGCTCGGTTTCAAGATAGCGATGGAAACGCTGAACGGCGGACGCATCGGCATAGCATCTCAGGCACTCGGAATTGCATCCGCATCGCTAGATGCGGCGTTAAAATACTCGAAAGAGCGCAAGGCTTTTGACAGGCCGATTTGCGAACTTCAGGCGATACAATTCAAACTCGCGGATATGGCTGTCAACGTGGAAACTGCGAGATTGCTGATATTGCAGGCTGCCCTGAAAAAAGACGCAGGCGAGAAATACGCGAAAGAAGCCGCACAGGCGAAACTTTACGCGAGCCGCGTGGCTGTTCAGAACGCGCTGGAAGCGATACAGATACACGGCGGTTACGGCTACGTTCGCGAGTATCTCGTGGAAAGATATCTCCGTGACTCCAAGATAACCGAAATTTACGAAGGTACGAGCGAAATTCAAAAGATTGTAATTGCCAGGGAATTGCTTAAGGATTAATTTTTTATATACTTCGAATAATTAAAATCCCGCCGCTGATACGGCGGGATTTTTTTATCCCCTTTCACTGCTTTTGTACCATTTAATTCATTATAAATACGCGAATTAAATCAGTATGTTTTTGCAATAACTTTTATTAGTTTTGTAAATCAAAGCGGTTTAAAATCTATCTCATTATAATCTATATACAATTTGTCCGGGTGGAGACATTTCACGCGTAAAATTGGGCGTTTCCGAAAAGCCATAAGAGTAGGGTAAAATAAATTTATTGACATGACAAAATATTTCATCTTAGCAGCATTGATTTTTTTCTTCGCAAAAGGAATCAAATCACAGGAACTTCCGACATTCGACGCGGATTTCGGAAAAAAGACAGTTTTCGGTCAGGAAATCCGCATTCCTTACACCGATGTAATCAGTTATTTCGGTTACATAAAGACTGAATCGGTTCCTGACGAAGAGCGCGGAGGAAAAAAATACTACTATCTGTACCTCTGGATTCCCGCCGCGATTCCCGAAATCGGAATACGTATGGTGTCGCCGGTGCCGAAAGATTTAAAACCCGAAAAACTCGATTACGTAACGGATGAATACAAGGAAAACACCGGCGACAAATCGAGTTACTTCGACACGTGGGTGTCGCTTGAGAAGTCTGACGTTTACTTCAACGATTCCAATTTTGTCGAAAACGTTAAGAACGCTAACTGGACATTGCTCGGGCAGAATGATGATTCAAGCGAATTGCCGAAACAGCCGTCAGGACACAAATACAATTCCCTGATGAGAATCACGAGCAATACAAGCAATCCCGCGAAATCACTCGTCAAAGGACTTTACAGAATCGGCTTCACTACATTTAAAACCGGCGACGTGAAAGGAAGTTTCATCGCACAAATCGGCGCTGTCGTGAAGATACCCGGCACTGTCATCGTCAAAAACATTGACGCGATGAAACTGATACTTGATTCGAAATAATCGGACGATTTTCAGAAAAAAAAACCCGCTCAAGGAGCGGGTTTTTGCTTTAATAAAACCTTTTAGAAACTATAACCGATTTTCAAGGAAAGAATCACGCTGTTGAAGTTTCCCGCGACGGATGAAATCAGAGGATATTTTTTGTCAACGGAAAGCGGAACGAACCTGTATCCGATTTCAATCCCGTAAGAGAGTATGGACTGTGATGTGAATCCCGCGCTTATCTGAAAGTTACCCGTCCACGTCGTGTTGTTGACCGTCTTGAACTCTTTCAGGCTCTGCATGTTCTCGTTGTAATAAATTTCATTATCGTATTCTTCCCTTATCATCATTGGTCCGCCAGCAGCGCTTATGAATATTCCGTCCGCAAGCGAAACGAACTTTTGCGCGAAGGGAAATAATTTCACTTTCACGTTTATCGGAAGCGTAAGCAGGAAAGCGTTTCTGGGATAGTAATAGTAACGCTCCGAAGTCGTGCCCGGAGCCGAATAATAAAATCCCTTCTCCGCGTTCGAGTTCGAGTACATCAGCCCGGGCGAGAACTCGAAAGCGATGCTCTTTGTCGGCTGATAACCCAGATAAGGATTTACCTCCGACTTGAGCGAATTCTTCCTGAAGTCGAATGAAGGATAAACGTTCGTTACATCCGAGTTCGTAAAAAAGACGAGCGAATAAGCGAGCCCGCCGTACAATCCCGAACCGCCTGTTTTCACCTGAGAAAATGACGGGACCGCTAAACAAATCAATAATAGTATGACTGCTGTTCTTTTCATGATTATGATTTTATAATATGTATCTGCTTAAATCCCGGTTCTTGACTATCTTGCTCAACTTTTCCGAGACGAGTTCTTTGTTGATTTCAATTACGGCTTTCTTGTTTTTATCTGGCACGTCGAACAGAATATCCTCGAGCAAGTTCGTCAAAATCGTGTGAAGCCTTCTGGCGCCTATGTTTTCGACCTGTTCGTTAACTTCAGCCGCGACTTTCGCTATTTCCTTTATGCTCGAATCGCTGAATTTCAGTTTAACATTCTCCGTTTCGAGCAAAGCAGTGTATTGTTTGATAAGAGCGTTCTGCGGCTGCGTAAGTATCCTGTAAAAATCTTCCTCGTTCAGACTGTTGAGTTCGACTCTGATGGGAAACCTCCCCTGCATTTCGGGAATTAAATCGCTCGGTTTCGAAATATGAAACGCGCCTGAAGCGATGAAAAGAATGTGGTCGGTCTTCACGGGTCCGTACTTCGTAATAACGGTCGAGCCTTCGACTATAGGAAGCAAATCTCTCTGCACGCCCTCGCGAGACACATCGGCGGTCGAAGACTGCTTTTGCGAGCCCGCGATTTTATCTATTTCGTCTATGAACACGATTCCCGAGTTCTGAACCTTGTCAACCGCTTCCCTTATTACCGAATCCATATCGATTAGTTTCTGCGATTCTTCGAGCATGAGGAACTTTCTTGCTTCCGCAATCGTAAGTTTTCTTTTCCGTGATTTCTTCGGCATCAGGTTTCCGAAAATGTCCTGAAGGTTAAGCCCCATTTCCTCGAGACCTATCGGTCCAAGCACCTGAAGTATCGGCATGCTGTCGGACGACATGTCAAGTTCGATTATCCTTCCGTCGAGTTTGCCTTCCCGGAGTTGTTCGCGGAACTTATCGCGTGTCTTCTTGTTATTCGTCTCTTCGGTTTCCTGTGGCTCCGCGGGTACTCCCGCTTCCGCTGGTCTTGGTTCGCCGTTCTTCTTCTTTACCTGCGGTAGAATTATATCGAGAATTCTTTCAATAGTATTTTCCTCGGCTTTTTCCCTGACCTCTTCCTGTTTTTCAGTCTTTACTATGTTGACTGACAAATCCGCGAGTTCGCGTATCATTGATTCTACGTCGCGTCCTACATAACCGACTTCCGTGAATTTCGATGCCTCGACTTTTATGAAAGGAGCGTTCGCGAGTTTGGATATGCGCCTCGCAATTTCCGTCTTGCCGACACCCGTAGGCCCGATCATTATTATGTTGTTCGGCATTATCTCGTCCTTCATGTTCTCCGAGACCTGCTGTCTGCGCCACCTGTTTCTAAGCGCGATAGCCACCGATTTTTTCGCGCTTTCCTGACCTATTATGTATTTGTCAAGTTCTTCGACAATCTGTGATGGGGTTAACTGTCCGAATATTCCCTTACCGGTTCGCTTCTTTTCTGCAGCCGGTTTTCCNGTCTGTTGCTGTTGCCATGTTCTCTTGTGTTATTCTAATTCTTCGATTGTAATGTTGTTGTTTGTGTAAATGCAGACTTCGGATGCCTGCTTCAGCGCCTCCTCTACGATTTCGCGCGCGGAGAGTTTCGTGTATTTCAGCATTACTCTCGCTGCCACGTATGCGAACTCGCCTCCGGAACCGATAGCGGCTATTCCGTCGTCGGGCTCTATGACGTCGCCAGTCCCTGATATTATGAGCGTCTTGTCCTTTCCAACGACTGCGAGAAGCGCCTCGAGTTTTCTGAGGTATTTATCCGTGCGCCATTCCTTAGCGAGTTCAGTCGCTGCTCTCAATAGATTGCCCTTGTACTGCTCGAGTTTTCCCTCGAACCTTTCAAAAAGTGTAAACGCGTCCGATGTCGCGCCCGCGAAACCGACGAGCACCTGATTGTTGTATATCTTTCTGACTTTTTTCGCAGTGTGTTTCATAACGGTGCTGCCCATTGTCACCTGTCCGTCGCTTCCGATAACGGGCTTTCCGTTGCGGATTAATCCGATGACTGTTGTTGACCTGATTTTTCTTTCGTTCATACGTTATAATTTTCTTCTTAGCCTTGCCACGGGAATCTTAAGTGATTCCCTGTACTTCGCGACGGTGCGCCGCGCTATCTTGTATCCAACCTTGTTAAGTTCCGTCGTAAGTTCATCGTCAGTTAAAGGCGAATTCGCGTTTTCTCCCTGTATCAGTTCCGCAATCCTGTTCCTGACTTCCTTAGTCGAGATATCATCGCCCATGTCGGTCTTGAGATGATAACTGAAGAAATGCTTCAGTTCAAATATTCCGAAATCCGTCTGAACGTACTTCCCGCGCACAGTGCGGCTGACGGTTGATATGTCCATCGATATATCCTCTGCGACTTCCTTCTCGAGCATCGGTTTCAGATTCTTCCCTTTCAGGTCGAAGAATTCCCTCTGCCTTATCAGAATCGCGTACATCACCTTCATCAGCGTCTCTTTCCTCGACCTCAGAGATTCAAGAAACCACTTAGCCCTTTCGAAATTAGTCTTGATGAATTCCTTTGCTTTCTTATCCTGAACTTTTACAAGTCCGCTGTACATTTCGTTCAGCCTGAGCGAAGGCACAGACCTGTCGTTAAGTTCAACCTTGTATTCTTCGTTCTCCTTGTACACGAGAATGTCGGGATAGATGTAAATGTTGTCCGAAGTGTCGAGAAGGTAGCCCGGCTTCGGATTCAATTTAGAAATCACTTCGAAAATCCTGTTGACCGTTTCGATGCTGATGCCGTATTCCTTCATCAGTTTTTCGTAGTTCTTTAGCCTGAATTCCTCGAAGTTGTTATTCAGTATGTCTATGCATTTTCTTTTAAGCGGCTCGTCGAGTTCAAGGTCCTCCAACTGCGCAATGAGGCATTCGCTCAGGTTCCTTGACGCTATTCCGACGGGTTCAAACGTCTGAATTACTTTTAGCACTTTAAGGATTTCCTCGGTTGTGAACGTCTCTCCGGGATATCCCGACTCGGATTTCTGTTTCTCGAGGTCGGCGGCTATCTCTTCGGGATCGTCCCTGAAATAACCCTCGTCATCGAGCGACCAAATCAGTTCTTCGCCGATAAACATTTCCCTCTCGCTCAGTTCGGATAGATGCAGCTGCGTCAGCAGGTTATCTTTCAGCGTTACTTTCGAACTCCACATGTTTTCGTAATTGACGCGCTCTTTCACGCTCGTGTCCTCGCTCGCCTTGTATCCTTCAAATTCCGAATCAACGAAATCGTCAGTATCGAATTCCTCGTCCTCTTTGCTCGTCTTCTCAACGGGCTCCTCGCCCGCGGCTTCTTCCTTCTCCGTTTCTGTCTCGACGGGTGATTCCTCGTCGAGAGTCTGATCCTCAAGAAGTTCGTCGGACTCTTCGAGGAAAGGATTCATCTCGAGTTCCTGTTTCACCATTTGCTCCAGAGCAATCGTAGGTATCGCAAGCAGATTCTGTTTTTGTATTATCTGCGGTATTAACTTTTGAAGCTGCTTTTGAGATTGTGTCTGTTTTAACATTTATCTTTATTTTCTTTTGTGTACCTGTTATAGAATTCAGTTCCGAAACGTCTTATCACGGCGTCCTTTACGTATTCAAAAATCGGAATTTTTTCACTTTCGCCTTTCAACAATGCATCTTGGCAAAAATACGATTTTTCATACCTTAATTCGTTACCTTTTTCTCCTCCTACTCTTATAGGGAAAAGTTCGCAGGATATCGGTTTCTTGAACTTGATTTCCCCGTTGTTGTATGCCTGCTGGAGGCTGCACTTCGCTACGTCTCCGTCGTAGTATGAAAAAACGCATTCGTTGTTGTTTACGCAGTTCATCCAGATGCCGCCGTCATACACTACATAAAATCCCTCTCTGTCAATAACTTCCCTGTTTACTTCGCTCAAGTATTTCTTCGCGTATTCGTACGAATAGGCTATTTCAGCGATTTCGCTCCCGTTAAGCGGAGCACCGAGCGTACCTTCCACCGTGCAGCAGGCGCCCTTGCATTTATCCGCGTCGCAGGAAAAATTTATCGAGAATATTCTCTCGTCAATATTGTATTCTTTATCAGTCATCTCTTTAAAAAATATTTCCCGGGAATTTGAATTACGAATCCCTTGAACTCCATCATTAATAAGTTAACGAGGCAGTCTGAAATATTCAAGCCCGACATTTCACTGATTTTGTCGATGTGCGCGGGCTCTTCGCCGTCGAGCGCGGCGTAAATTTTCGTCTCGAATACGCTCATCTGCGGAATTTCCTTCGCGGGCTTCGGATTAATCTTTTTATCGAGAACATCGCGCAGTTTGTAACTCAACTCCGAAACAATATCTTCCGCGGACATTATCAGTTTCGCCGCTCCTTTTTTAATCAGGTTGTTGCATCCCTCGGATTTCCGTGATCCGATGTTTCCCGGCACCGCGAATACTTCCCTGTTCTGGTCTATCGCGAATTCCGCCGTAATAAGAGAGCCGCCCTTGATTCCCGATTCGATTATGACCGTTCCGAGAGACAGTCCGCTTATGATTCTGTTCCTTCTCGGAAAATTCATCCTCTCCGCCTGCATACCCGTATCGAATTCGGATAGCAACGCTCCCTGCAAGGCGATTCTCTCAGACAGAGGCCTGTTTACTGGAGGATAGATTTTATCGATTCCTCCGCCGAGTACGGCATACGTGAGACTGCCCCCGTCGAGCGCCGCCTTGTGAGCCGCAGAATCAATACCCATCGCCAGCCCGCTTATAATCGGAATACCGTCGGATGACAACTCACACGCAATGTCAAGACAGGCTTTTCTTCCGTAATCGGAAGGATAACGCGTCCCGACGATACTAATTGAATGATTCAAACGCCCCGAAAGTTCCCCTTTGCAGTATAAAACGGGCGGCGGGTCGTATATATTCTTCAGGTTTTCCGGATAATCGCGGTCAAGCAAAGTCACAGGTTTTATTCCCTTGCTCTCCGATATTTCAAGCATCGTGTCCGCTGCCTGAAAAATTTCCCTCCTGCTTTTAAACAGCGCGTGAATGCCGTCGATGAGACTCTTATTAATTCCTTCAATCCTAATCAGGTCGAAATCGGACGCCGATTCGAGCATATCCGCGTTCCTGTAAACCTCAAGAATCCTTTTTATCCTTACGTCTCCCGCATTCTTTAAATTCTTAAGGAAATACACGTAGCGGAAATTCTCATTTCCGTTGTTCTCCATTTTCCTATTTTTTTAGTTTCGGGTCAAAAGCGTCCCTTAATCCGTCGCCTATCAGGTTTACGGCGAATACCGCGAGAAGTATCGCGAGCGACGGAAATAAGACCATCCCGAAATTTGTTCCCGTTATCAAAAACTTGTATCCGTCAAAGACCATCTGACCCCAACTCGCCGTCGGGGGCTGGACTCCGAGTCCGAGAAAACTCAGGCTCGATTCGAATATAATCGCGTTTGCGAGCCCGACCGTAGAAGTTACTATAACCGGAGAAAAAGAGTTAGGCAAAACGTGCCTGAGAATTATACGCGAACTGCCGAATCCGGCCGCCCGCGCAGCCTCGACGTATTCGCTTTCGCGAATCGAAATTATCTGTCCGCGGATTACGCGCGCTATGTCAACCCAGCCCGTCAATCCAATCGCTACAAACGCCTGCCAGTATCCCTTGCCGAGAACTATCGATATAGCGATAACGAGAAGTATCGACGGGAAAGCCCACACGACATTTACAAGCCACATTATCACCCTGTCTGGCGCGCCCCTGAAATAGCCCGCGATTGAACCGAGAAAGACGCCAAGCAGAAGAGCGATGCCCTGTGATATCAAGCCGACGGATAAACTTATTCTCGCTCCGTAAATCAGACGGCTCAAGATATCCCTGCCGAACCTGTCTGTGCCGAGAAGAAACTTCATATCAAAAATGCAATTACCGTCCTTCTTAACGAGCGCGGCGATGCTTTCGGTAATTTCCTTGTCCGTGTAATCGACGTACTTCACCGATTTATCGTCTTCGGAAATCAATTTTTTTACCGGAATGATTTTTTCGGTGCCGTTCTCCTTCTTATGCAGAACCTTCGAACTGAACATCGGCGGCTTTGATGTGAACTCGAGCAATTGCCTGTCGGGGTCGTAAGGCGAAATCAGCGGGGCGAAAACAGCGGCGATAATAAGTATGCATAAAAAGAAGAAAGCCGATACCGCGAGTTTATGACGTTTGAATCTCCTGTACGAGTAATACCAGAGGCTTCTGCCCNNCTGTCGATATTTGTTTCCCGCTTATCCAAGTTTAACCTTCGGGTCGAGATACGCGTACGCTATATCCACGAGAAAATTTATTATGACGAATATAACCGCGCTGAAAAGTATGCTTCCCTGTATCATCGGAAAATCAAGTTTCATTATCGAATCCATCGCAAGCGAGCCTATACCCGGCCAGTTGAAAATATACTCGATGAAGAATACGCCTCCGAGAGTTGCGGCGAACGAAGAACTCAACGCGGTCACGGTCGGATTTAGCGCGTTTCTCAGCGCGTGCTTCATAACTACACTGAATTCCGATAGCCCTTTCGCGCGGGCGGTCTTTATGTAATCCTTTCCCAGCACTTCGAGCATCGACGTGCGCGTTATCCTCGCGGTGATTGCCATCGGCCGCAGAGCAAGAGCAAACGCGGGAAGCACGAGATACTGCCATCCTCCGTCGATGTAACCCGATATGGGAAACCATTTCAACTCCGCCCCGAATATGTAAACCATCAGAAGCGCGAGAACGAACTGAGGTATTGAAATCCCGAACAAAGAAATAACCGTGGATATGTAATCGTAAAACGTGTAGGGTTTGACAGACGATATTACTCCCGCGAGAATCCCCGTGAAAGCGGCGAATACCATCGCGGCAACGGAGAGAATGATTGTCGCGGGAAATTTTTCAAGAATCGTCGAAGCGACGTCCCTGTTCGTTATGTAAGATTTTCCGAGGTCGAATTTCGCGGCTCTTACTATAAAAGAAGTGTACTGTTCATATAAGGGTCTGTCGAGCCCGAGTTCCTTTCTGACGGATTGAACGGACTCTTCGTCAGCGCGCTGTCCAAGCATCATCTTCGCGGGGTCGCCCGGCAGAAGGAAAGTCAGAATGAAGGAAACGGTGAGCACGCCGAAAATAATCAGCAGTGAATTGGCAAGATTTTTTATTATGAAATTTCTCATATAAAATAAAAAAGTCTCAAATCCTTCAATGGAAATGAGACTCTTTTAATGAACTCCTTAAAGATTACTCCTGAATGACTCTCTTTGCTTTCAGGAACACACCCGAATAAAAGTCGGAATCGAGTGAAGCGACTGCTACCCCGGTCCTTGAACCGGAATGGACGAAATATCCATCGCTTAAATAGATGCCGACGTGTGTAACTCTGCCTCTGTGCATCGTATCGAAGAAAAGCAAATCTCCGAATTTCAATTCGCTTCTCGTTACATCAGTACCGACGTTCGACTGCTCGTACGAAGTTCTCGGCAGCATTACTCCGAGCGACTGGTACATTACAGCCTGAACGAAACCTGAACAATCTATTCCTCTTTTTGAAGTTCCACCCCATAAGTACGGAGTGTTTAGGTATTCAATTACTTTGTACATTACTTCATCGCTAATCATTTCAGACGAATTGTCGGATGAAGGAACGTAACCAATCAGAGAACTTGATAATGATTCGAGACTACTCTTCGAGATTGAAGATTTTTTAACTAAGGTACTGGTGGCTACTAATTCTTTGGAATTCTTGTAAACATTGGCACCTTTAATCTTCGAAGTTAATTCCGAGCCGTTATCAGAGAGATCTCTCGTAGCGGAACATCCGGTTATCATCGCAACAGTAAGAACAATTACGGATAATAACAGTAACTTTCCGTTCTTGAGCATTTCTACTCCCTTTTTACTTTATTTTAAAAGAACAATTAGAGTAAATTAAAAAATATGAATCATTATATCAATACTAAATTGTAAATTTTCTTCAATCATATTGCCGATTCCGAACAAATTTTCGCTATTTCAATTTTTAACCATTTCTTATAACACGCAAAATCACTTTTTATGAACAAAATAAAAATGCAGGAATGTACTGCACCGGACATCCCTGCTTTGCAAATAAACTGTTGAGAAAAACAGTGCAGCCATTTTTACTTTATCAAAACCATCTTCTTAGTCCGGACAAAATCGCCCGCGGTTATACGGTAGAAATATATACCGGATGATAATGTTGAGGCATTAAAAGATATGTTATAATAACCCGCTTTCTTTACTTCATTCACGAGTTTTCTCATTTCTTTTCCCGTAATATCATATATTGTGATCGTCACAAGACCATCTTTTGGAATTGAGTACTTTATTGAAGTGACGGGATTAAACGGATTGGGATAATTTTGAGATAATTCGTAACTTTCCGGTACTTTATTATCATCAATACTGCTCTTACGATCTTCTATGTTCTTCAGACCGCTAATCAATATTAAATCTTCAAGTTGTTTGTTTTCCCTTTCTTCGTTAGTGTATGTTACACTATTCTTTAAATTTGAAACGGCTTTGTTTTTTAAATTTGCCTCCTCTTTTTTANNATGTTTTGCATTTTGTTTTTTGTCTCTGTTTNNTAGCGAATTTATTCAACGCCACTTCCATTGTTTTTTCTTTTCTTTTGTCAATTTCAAATAAGATTTTTTCATTTTATTCTTCACAGGATCTTCCTTAATGAGTTTTTCCATTTTTCTTATTCTCTCTTTAAGAAATTGCTTTTCTGTCATTTGTTCATTCTTATTTGTTAATCCCGCCCCGCTGTTGAGCAACGCCTGAACCTCCGCGTAATCCCAACTTGCCAGTATTCGAATATCCGGATTCGGGTGGTATAAAGATATGAATTCATACCCGTCTAATGCTGAATTATAATCCGTTATATTCGCATAACAGCATAAAGTAAGACTGTAAGCGATACTGTTGAAATTGTCATCGTAAAGACCGGAATTAATTTTTTCGTTTAGATAAGTCAGTAAATTTCCGTAGTGTATGTTTCTGTGGCTTTGTGAAGGAACTGTATCTAGTTGTTCGTAGCAGGTATATAAATCATAGACAGACGAATATATATTATTGCTTGCGGGATATTGATTTATAAACGATTTGTAATCAGTAACCGCATTGAAATAATTTCCTTCGTTATAGTAGTATATTGCCTGTGAATAAAGCAAATCTTCGTCGCTTAATTGAGAACCCGAAGGAAGCGGCGTGATAATAACCGAATCATAACATCCGTAACCTATATCTCTGACAATCCAGCCGATACCGCTGCTTGTAGAATTATCACAATTAAATGTCGAACCAGCCCATTGCAAATCAACCGGATCATTCATTTCGTTCCATAATACGTAAGATGGCGTCCAACTTAGATTGAAACAATTATTTTTTGCAGAAAGAGAGGTCGATCCGTTTACGTTCAGCATTCCAAACAGATGATATGCGGAAGTAACTGATTTATAAAAATAGTTCTCTCCGTTATCCAATGATATAGATGAATTATCAAAACTTAAAACGTCATATATCGTCGCGTTAATTTTATTTCTTCCTCCGTATCCTATCAGTCCCTGTTGACTGATAACGGGTGATAGGTTTATTGCTGCGTCGCCCGCATACATTCCGTTATTAGCCTGAAAATTCGTATTCCCGTATAAATAAACGTTGCTTTGGGTGAAATGGAAAGCCCGCTGACTTGTATTGTTAAGACCTTCGTTATTTTTAATATTTCCGGAAATCATTCTGCCGAGAATAGGAATGTATGTATTAGAACAAAATGTGTTACCGATTATCTCATAGGGAACAAAACTTGAAGTATAATTAGCTAAGAGTAAGTCAACATAACCGTTATAAAAATCATTATCTTTTATATTTAGATTATATTCTATCTCGTCTCCGATTGGGGGAATGACATCGTAATAATTATTAATTCTAACCCCGTTTGAAGTCGGAGTCAAATAGAAAGTATTGTACTGAAGTTTCAGACGCGATATGTTTTTAGCATAGATACCGTATGTTCCGTTTGAGGCAAGATAAAATTTATTATTTGTAATCCACTTTTCGGCAGAAGCACTTGACTGGTTGTTGTCGATTTTAATCGGCAAAATTACATCGCGAAATGTGCAGTTGTCGATAATTGATTTTGAACTTGCATTAATGAATTCGATACCTTGCCAGATTGCGTGTTGATTACCTTCAAACGTTATGTCTGAGCCAGTAGTATTTATTGCAGCGCCATTTTTTAAATAGATTTTTGCATTGGTACCTAATAAAACGGTAGAATTACTACTTAGATAAAAATTTGCATCAGAACCATCAAAAATTAACTGTGCATTATCATCTAATTTTAGCATACCTCCCTCAAGGTTTAATTTACCGCCTGCTGTAAAGGTCTGAATCTGATTATTGTAGATTTCATAAATACCTCCAGACTCGACTTTAATTTCTGATCCTAATGCATTAGAAAAATTTGCACCGTAATTTGTAACGATTCCGTTTGGTTTTATAATTATCTGACTGTAATCTCTCATTTCGACGATTGATCCGTAATCCCAATTCATATAACCAGGATTTTGAGTGTTCATTCCTTCGTTAACGATTATCTGAGAATATTTGCCCATATCTAATTTCGCATTTTTTTGAATTATAGCACGGCATCTGTTTTTTATGTATAATCTTGAATTTGTATTATAACCATTATTCAGATCGGCGGCGTCAAAGAATTTCAAAGTTGTCATTCTGACATTAGGCTCTATGCTTCCGGTTGATTCTTTAATTATTAAATCATTGCCATTGGTCGAATAATCTGAATATGGTTTAAGCGTTAACGACACTGAATACGGCACATTGTTATAGTAACCGCCTTTATCAATAGATAATACCACGTCCGGTTCGGCAGAAATGACAACGTTATAATTTATCAAATTATAGGTTGGGAAAATATCCGGCGTTACTATATCTTTCATGAAACACAAATCGACATTTATCCGTCCTTCTCTGCTGATTACTTCATAAGTTGAATCATGGTTTTGCTCAGGGAGATTATTACCAATGCAATCCGCGTTGCAAAATAAGGGAAATTTGTTATACGGATTTATTGGCGTTGTCGTATTGCTATATTTGCTGTTCCCAAAATTTCTATTCCTTGACCAAAGATCAAAGTTAAATCTAAAAGGACGCCACATCTCGAGATAGTTGCTCAATAACTCAACAGAATAAGGGGTTGTGGGCAAGCCAGCAGCAGTTGCACAGAAATGATAGATTAATCCTCGTCTGTGAGTCGAACCTCCATAAGGAAAAACGTCATCAACAAGAGTAACATACAAATCATAATTATCTCCGGCATCTTGTTCTACTATTAAAGAATCATATTTCTCAACGTCATCATCGTTCCAATTGAAAACTATTTTGTAAATACCAATACCAAAAGAACCGGAGCAATCGACTCCGGGCTCTGCTACACCTAAATCATAATTGAATCCTTCACTGGGTGTTATGGCTCCGCTCTTTTTAGGAATCCATATTTGTTGTAATTTTTTTGTACCATCATATCTTACACCATTATTATAATAAATATGAGGATAATAGATTAGTTCCGGTTTATATGCTTTTAAGTTCATTTCGAACAAGCCATTAATTGTTGCGCTAATCGGATATACATTAACAAGACAGTCTTTATCAGACGAAGTATTTTCAAAATATATTTCATACTGAAAATTTTTATTTTGCGACAACAGAATTAATGGGAATAAAATTATTATTACTGCTATGTTGGTTTTCATAATAAAATATTTCAATTTTATAAAAAAAGACTGCGCTTTTTAAAAAGTTATCGAATTATCGGGCTTGATAATTGAATATGGCGTTCCTCTTCCCAAATTTAAATCATTTGATAAATACTATTTTTTGGCAAATGTTTATCTTTTCTCCATGAAATTTTAAAAAATATATCCCTGATGGATAATTGTTCATATTAACTATTTTCTTATATGCACCTGCAACAATTGTTTCTCTAAGAATAGTTTGTATTTCCTTTCCTAATATATTATATAAAATCAATTGATAATAACCCGTTTTACTTATGTTCATACTTATTTTCAACTGACTATTAAATGGATTAGGATACACATTAACCAGCGTATAACCATTGAGAATTTGTTGTCCGCTTCCGAAAATACCTACAGGCGGCGCATAAAGATTGCTGTCGGTTCTTATAACAAACGCGCTGTTAACATGTGGGGTGATATTATTACACGATCCCGCAAACGCAAAACCTCCGTCAGATGTTATTATGGCTTTATTCAATATTGAATAATCGAAACCTCCGTAAACATAAGTTCTCAAAACGCTTCCGGATGAATCAGTAAAGAAAGCATAGGCGCTTGAAGTATCATTCGGAAGTTTTTGCCTGTAATTCAGAAACAGATATTTGTTCGGATTAATAACCTTGCAATCTTGATTTTCAAGTTCATATCCCGGTGAAAAATATATTTTTTTTGTCAAGATGTTACCAGATTCATCAATTTTTAGCATTCCTGTATGATCGGCTTGATAACTAATAGTATCAGGGTAATAAATACTTAATAGATAATTAGTTGTAATCTTATTTATCGTAAAAATCACTTCTTTATATCTTCTTTCCCAAAAAATATTCCCCGACGTATCAATTTTTGTAATAATTCCTTGTGCTGGTGAAGTAGCCGAATCTAAAATTATGCCTGCTAACACATATCCTGAAACATTCGATTCACACACCCATTTATACTCTTTTATAAATGGAACCAGGTAAGTTTTCTTCCAGAGCAAATTTCCATTTTCATCTATTTTCATTGCAAAGCCATACCAATAGTTGGTTCTCCCACAACATAAATATTTATTATCGGTTGTCCTTATGATTTTTTCACACTCAGTGGCCCCTGTTGAATCATAATTTTTCTTCCACACTATCTGACCCGTTGAATTAATTTTGGCAGCGAAAACTGAGGCGGAAGGGGGGTATTCATATCCGATAATCATACAGCAATTGTCGTTAGTTGGAACGCAGGTTACACAATTTGTAAGACTTAATGAATTAGAATCAAGAACACCGCCGAATTTGTTGACATGTAAAATGAAGACATAATGAGGATTATATTTATTGCTTATAATGAGGAATCCCCCGTCGTTTAATTGGCAAATATCAGCACCGTATGTATCGTAATTGTCAATACCCCTGTATAATTTCTGCCAGGTAAGAGATTGGGTAAAGGCGGATACATTAAAACTGAAAAGAATAACAGGGAACAGAAATAATATTCTTATTACATAACGCATAATAAATATCATTAAAAGAATTTTCGATTATAGCTACTTCATTTACACAATATTCTTATATAATATTGCTTTTTTTAAACAGATAATCAAGACTGATTACCAGTTTTATTGGATTTGAATCGTTTTCCATTTAGGTAACGCCAATTATTACCTTATTTTATATTATTTGATATGTAAAAAAATACTATCAAGAAAAATCAATTACTTTACCAAAACCATCTTCTTCGTCCGGACAAAATCGCCCGCGGTTATACGATAGAAATAAATTCCGCTCGGCAGGAACGAGCCGTCGAACACGGTTTCGTACTTTCCGGGATTAAGTTTTTCGTTAACCAATGTTGAGACCTCTTTTCCGAGCACGTCGTAAACGACTATACTTACACGGCACAACTTCGCAATTTCAAATTTTATCCTTGAACTGCCGTTGAATGGATTAGGATAATTATCGTAAAGATGGAAGCCACCGGCAGGCGTTTCATTTCCCTGCACGTATATCATTCCGCCGTTTACAATCTTTATTATTGCGGAATTGTCGCCGCACACCCAGCCGTTGTTGTCGTCGATTATGTCCATTCCGAAAATTCTTATGTTCTCCGATACGGGATAAGCAGAAGACTTCCAGGTGAACCCCGAATTGGTAGTCCTGTAGAGTTTCCTCCGCCCCGCGAGATAACCCGTCGAAGAATTAAGGAATTTAACGTTCGACGTGCTTTCGTTTACGTGCGACGCGCCGCTCCAGTTCAAGCCGCCGTCTGTCGTCCTGTACACATAAGTTACAGTATCGAATGAAGCCGTGTTCCATCCCGTATTTTCGTCTATGAAAAAATATTCCGTTATTNNAGTTCGCTGCCTTTCTGAGTCCAGGAGTTTCCGCCGTCGGAAGTCCTGTACAGAATGTTGTCGCCGAGCGCGTATCCCGTCAGGGCGTTGAAGAACAGCGGCTTGTAAAGGGATAACTGTNGTAACCGTCTTTATCCACTCAATTCCGCCGTTTGTGGTTTTCAGAATGAAGCCGCCGCCGAATACCCAGCCCGTGTTTTGATTCGCAAAACAGAGAGATGTCAGTTCAGCCAGCGTATCATATACCATAAACCAGTTCGAGCCGAAGTTCGTCGTTTTCTTTACGTGTCCCCTGCCCGATATTCCGTAACCAGTCATAGCGTCCGTGAAAACCATTTTGCTGAATTCCTGACGCGCAGTGACTTCATCCGCGAGCCAGTTCTGCCCTCCGTCCGATGTCTTTCTAACGGCGTAATCATAACCTGTCGCCACGACAACTCCCTGCGGTAGAGCCTGCACGCCCGTAAGAACCTCGTTTGTTTTTCCGTGCACGGTATCCGCGCGATTCGTAAATACGTTTATCCTGAAAATCCTGCCGAAAGAGTCCGAAACGAAGAGCAGCGAATCGTCTTTAAGAAATGAAGACGTCAGCCCGTTGCCGGTCCTGAACGCTGTCCATACGTTTCCGTTATCGGTTGTCCTGTAAATTCTGTTTACGGTCGTAACGAATCCGCCAGTAACAGCCGAATAATTCAGAACGATGGGCACGCCGTACTCGAAAGGAATAATGCTCTCGTTCCAGTTCAGCCCTCCGTCCGAAGTTTTCATTATAAAAATTTTTTCGAATCTGCTTCCCGCGAACCAACCGGTTGACTGATTCAGGAAGAAAATTTTTTCCGCCTCGAACTCGTCAATGTACGTATTGAAGACCGACCAGTTGTTCCCGCCGTCGGTCGTGGAAAGCAGACATGCGTACGTGGTCACGGGTTCCTTCGCGCTTACAAATCCCGTCAGAGAATTCAGGAAATAAACGCCGTACAAATTGTAATCCCCGTTTGAAACGGGATATGTGAAACTCCAGTTCAGCCCTCCGTTTACCGTCCTGCCGAACCTGTTTCCCGTTACCGCGAATCCTGCGTTCGCGTCTTTAAAAATCACGTCCTGAAGCCTGCCGCTGAAATCATATATCTGAAGCCAGTTCGAGCCGCCATCCGAAGTTCTGTAAAGTCTGTTCGAATCCGCTATGAGAAAACCCGTGTTCTGGTTTATGAAAAATATTTTCCTGAAATCGAAATGTGTGAACGCGGGCGAGCCCGTCCAGTTTAAGCCGTTCAGGGTGTTCAGCATTATTCCGTAATTTCCCGCGCACCTGCCCGCGCTGCCGTAGAAATCAATACTGTTAACGCTTTCGGGAGAGTAATAAGGATTCTGAAGAATGAAAATTCCCTGCGGTTCGCATACAGCGGCGAAGAGCGTAATCAGAGAAAAAGCGGTTATGAATATTTTAATACGGAAACCAATCACGGGAATTTCCTTCGAAAAAATTTTTATAAATCAAAAACACGGTATTCTAAGTTTAAATTACACGATATACGCCAACATATCAATTTAATTAAGCGGTCAGGCGCCGCGGTGCACATAATCCGACTGGAGACCATCCTTCGGAGACGGGCGGGACATTACTATAATGAATATTATTCCGATGTCTTCAATGAGGACGGATATTCATAAAAAATTATATTGTTTCGAGATAATATTCTATATAATTTTGTAACATTAATAAAAGGTACTGTTTTATTTTTTATGTTACTAACATCACCTCATTCAAATGAAAAAACTTTTTAAAACCCAATCTACAACTCTTTAATTTAAAGAAAGGAAATTTTCTATGTCATTTGCTCAGGAAATACTTGCTAAGGTTAAACAGAAAGATGCAGGACAACCGGAATTTATACAGGCTGTAACCGAAGTTGTCGAATCGCTGGAATTAGTGCTTCAGAAAAGACCTGAATACATCAAGCACAAAATCATCGAAAGAATAATTGAACCTGAAAGAGTAATATTGTTCAGGGTTCCCTGGATGGACGATCAGGGTAACGTTCAGGTCAACCGCGGTTTCAGGATTGAAATGAACTCCGCTATCGGTCCTTACAAAGGCGGTCTCAGATTCCACCCGTCAGTGAACCTCGGCATTCTTAAATTCCTCGCATTCGAACAGGTGTTCAAGAACAGCCTCACTACCCTCCCGATGGGCGGCGGCAAGGGCGGTTCGGACTTCGATCCAAAGGGAAAGAGCGATAACGAAGTTATGAGATTCTGCCAGTCATTCATGAGCGAACTTTTCAGACACATCGGCGCGGACACTGACGTACCCGCGGGCGATATCGGCGTGGGCGGAAGAGAAATCGGTTTCTTATTCGGTCAGTACAAGAAATTACGCAATGAATTCGTCGGCGTTCTTACCGGAAAAGGTTTGAACTGGGGCGGCTCGTTAATAAGACCCGAAGCGACAGGTTACGGCGCGGTTTATTTCGCGGCCGAAATGCTCGCGACAAGAAATGAAACTCTTGAAGGCAAAGCCTGCCTCGTCTCCGGAAGCGGAAACGTCGCGCAGTACGCGATTGAAAAAATTCTTGACCTCGGCGGAAAACCCGTTACCTGCTCAGACTCATCGGGCTACATCTATGACGAAGCCGGTATCGACAGGGAAAAACTCGCTTTTCTTAAGGACCTTAAGAACGTCAAGAGAGGCAGAATAAAAGAATACGCGGATAAGTTCAAATCAGCGGTTTACACTGCGGTAGATCCGAAACTCGACTACAATCCTCTCTGGAATCATAAAGCGAATTGCGCGTTCCCGTCAGCGACACAGAACGAAATCAACGGAAAAGACGCGGCGAACCTGCTCAAGAATAAAGTATATGTCGTATCCGAAGGCGCGAATATGCCGACCTCAATCGAAGGCGTCAATCAGTTCATCGACGCGAAGATTCTCTACGGTCCGGGCAAGGCTGCAAACGCGGGCGGCGTAGCGACATCAGGTCTCGAAATGTCTCAGAACTCAATGAGATACGGCTGGTCAAGAGAAGAAGTCGACGCGAAACTTCTCGGAATAATGAAGAGCATTCATAAAGCGGCATTCGAAACAGCGAAAAATTTCGGCACTCCGGGCAACCTCGTCAACGGAGCCAACATTGCAGGATTCCTGAAAGTCGCCGATTCAATGATGGATCAGGGTCTCGTGTAATAATTGATATAAAAATTTAAGATATAATGACGGCCGTCTGTTGACGGCCGTTTTATTTTATTCCTGCCGGTTTGATGCCGCATCGCCACGGCGACCCTTCGGCCCTACGGGGCTTTTCGAGTGTTTTCACAATATCGAATTTGATAACGTTTGAAGCAGCACGCCGCATTTAAAATGAGAGAATACAAATGTTGATTGCTAATCGTTCACTGCTAATTGTTCATTGTTAATTGTTACTTACGGACAAAAACGATATTTTTGTGGTATGAAAACTATGTCACCCTCTTGCATCGATAATACGTCGATCGAAACCGGATACATCCGGAAATTCCAGCGCTTTCAGGATTTAATGCAGATAAAAATCAAGGAGATACTCCTGGTCTCTAGTATTTACGACCTGTATCTTTTCGAAGAGGACGGAAGGCTTTATGAACAAATACGCAACGAGTATCAGGACCTAGAACTAAGCCAGTCGCCCGATATAATACGCGTCTCAAGCGTGAAGGAAGCGAACGCGGTACTTAACGGTAAAAGGAAAATTGACCTCGTTATCACGACGCTTCACATCGAGGATTCGAACCCCGTAAAGTTCGCCGAAAGCGTAAAGAAGACGCACCCCGACATACCCGTCGTGATGCTGTCATTCGACTCAAGGGAATTGCATAACCTGATTCTTCGCAGGGACATTTCGGTCTTTGACAAGACATTCATCTGGTCAGGCGACTATAAACTCATAATCGGAATAATCAAATATCTCGAAGACAAGTACAATGTCGAGCACGACACCGCGACTGTCGGCGTGCAGTCGATAATTGTTATTGAAGATAACATAAGAAGTTACTCGTCGTTCCTTCCGGTTATATACGCGGAACTGATACGACAGTCGAAGCGTGTCAACTCGGAGGGAATAAATCTTTCAAACAAATTTCTTCGAATGCGCGCAAGGCCTAAAATCCTGCTTTGCGGAAATTACGAAGAGGCGCAGAGATACCTGAAAAAATATCAGGAGTTCGTGCTCGGCGTGATTTCCGACGTTGAGTTTCCGAGAAACGGCGTGCCCGACAGTAAAGCAGGAATAAGATTCGCGAAGGAAGTCAGGAAAAGATATTCCGACATTCCGGTTCTTCTTCAGTCGTCGGACGAATCGAACCGCGAGCAGGCGGAAAAACTCGGATGCAGTTTCATAAGGAAAGGTTCCGTTCTGATGAATCAGGAACTTGCGCATTTCATGACTGATAATCTCGGCTTCGGTGATTTCGTATTCAGGACACCAGACGGCAGAACTATCGCTCACGCGGAGAATCTTCTCGACTTTGAGGAAAAACTGAACGAAGTGCCCGCGAGTTCGATTAAATACCACGGCGAAAGGAACCACTTCTCGAACTGGCTGAAGGCAAGAACCGAGTTCTGGCTTGCCGACAGGCTGAGACCTACAAAGGTATCGGAATTCGAGTCAATTGAAAAAATACGGCTTCACCTGCTCAACGCGTTGAAGACGTACAGGAAAATAATTCAGAAAGGCATTGTCGAAGACTTCAATCCCGATACTTTCGATACATCTTATTCTTTCGCGCGCGTCGGCGGCGGCTCGCTCGGCGGCAAGGCAAGAGGTCTTAGTTTCCTGAATTTTCTCATAAGCAGTTACGGACTTGGCGACAAGTTCGAAGGAATAACCATAGACGTGCCGCCGGGAATAGTTATCGGAACGGATGTCTTCGACGATTTTATCAAGTACAATAATCTCGGGAAGTTTGTTTATGAATGCGAAGACGACGCGCTGCTGAGAAAAAGATTCCTCGATGCGAAATTCTTTCCCGAAGAAATTCGCGAAGCATTGAGAAGTTTTCTCCAGTTGATAGACGTTCCTCTGTCCGTACGCTCGTCAAGCCTGATGGAGGATTCCCAGTATCATCCGTTCGCGGGAGTATATGACACTTATATGATTCCGAATAACGAGTCCAACATTGTAGAGAGGCTGGAAAACCTGCTCAGCACTGTTAGACTTGTCTTCGCTTCGACTTATTATAACGCCTCGAAGGAATACTTTAAAATGACATCGCACAGCATCGAAGAGGAAAAGATGGCGGTGATCATTCAGAAAATGGTCGGAGAAAAACACTCGAGCCGTTTTTATCCCGATATTTCAGGCGTCGCGAAATCTTATAATTTCTATCCCATTCATCCGCAGACTACTAAAGACGGCATCGTGTCGGTCGCGCTCGGACTCGGTAAAACTATCGTCGAAGGCGGAAACACCGTGAAGTTCTCGCCGAAATATCCCGAGCATCTGATACAGTTTTATTCCACGAAATCGTTTCTTAATAATAACCAGACGAATTTCTTCGCACTCGACCTCAATACGAAAACCGAGGATAACCCTCTCGACTGCATAATACAGGACCTTTTCACCAAATCATACACACTAAAGGATTCCGAGGATGACGGAACGCTCGATATGCTGGGCTCTACTTACTCAAGAGAGAACGACATTATATACGACGGCATTTCGAGACCGGGAATCAGAATGGTGACATTTTCACCCATATTAAAATATAAGACGTTCCCGCTGCCTGAAATCGTTGAAACACTGCTTGAACTCGGAAGCAAGGGAATGGGCTCCGCGGTTGAGATTGAGTTCGCTGTAAACCTGCAAAGGCCGAATAAAGAATTCGGCGTGCTTCAAATGAGACCGCTCGTAATTAATGAAGAAAGTGAAATCATAAACATACATACCTATTCGAAATCAGAATTAATCTGCAAGTCTAACGAAGTTCTCGGAAGCGGTATAAATAGCGAAATAACAGATATTTTGTACGTTGATTTCGAGAAATTTGACAGAAGCAAAACCAAGGAAATTGCCTCTGAGGTCAAGCAGTATAACCTGAATTTAACCGATAAGAAACTCCCCTATTTGCTGATAGGTTACGGACGCTGGGGCACTCTCGACCCGTGGCTGGGGATTCCCGTCATCTGGTCGGATATATCAGGCGCGAAAGCGATAATTGAAGCCGATATGAAGGACCTGGTCGTCGAGCCGTCTCAGGGCTCTCACTTTTTCCAGAACCTGACCTCATTCTCTGTCAGTTATTTTACCGTCAGGAACGACTCCCGACACGCATACATAGACTGGAGATGGCTCGATTCACAGAATGTTAATGACGGCATGCGCTTTGTGAAACATATAAGACTGCCGAAGCCTCTGCAAATCATAGTCAACCCCCATAAAAAATTAGGGGTAATTTTGAAGCCCTGAGAAGGTAAAAACTTCAAAATTTTTCGTAAATCGGCGATAATTTCATTTATTCTATTGTTTTAACAGTATATTATTAGACGGCTAATTTACGAGTTTTTTTTTGTCATTGGCTGGTTTTTCTCCGCCACGCTTTCGGCCGTGAATTTTTTTTGTAAATGACCCCGAAGTTTACTATTTAATTATTATATTGTTTTTTCAATACTTATGGTGAGCGCTGCCGTATGGGGTAAAATACGAATCACGGGCAATACTGTTTAGGAATTGACAATAAAATCGGTTATTCATATATTGCTTCCTTATAAAACGTTATAGGTAATAATTCAATAATATTTACCTGTTCTTTGAAATAAGAGAATCGCTCACTGATAGAATAAAAAAAAATTGAAGCGAAGAGTTTTTTGAATAAATAAACAGGAGATGTAATTTGTTAAAATTCCTTAGTGCGGTGTTACTCGCATTAATTTTTATTGTTCCATTCAGCGGACGAGATACTGTTGTCTTGGCACAGACCTCTGGCAGTTACTCTGAATATACGGAAGAAGGTATGGCTTCCTGGTACGGCCCCGGTTTTCACGGCAGAAAAACCGCGAACGGCGAAAGGTTCAACACAAATGATTTAACAGCGGCACATAAATCATTGCCTTTCAATACTTTATTGAGGGTCACCAATCTTGAAAACGGAAGATATACCATCGTAAGGGTGAATGACAGGGGCCCGTATGCAAGAGGTAGGATAATAGACCTCTCTTACGCGGCAAAAACTGAAATAGGTATGGGCGGATTGGCTAAGGTTAAGATTGAAATTGTAAATGCTAACGAAGAAGAAGAAACATCCGAAGATATCTCACTACTTACGCTTTTTGAAGATGCCGTTTCCAAGAACTCAAGGGTATTCATCGAATACAACGATCCTACGGGCAATTTAAACAGCCTGAAGAGCAGTCCCGGTGATGAATTCCGCAGAGTCCTGAACTCCTTCAAGAAGGTAAAGGTCATAGTTGATAACAATAACAGTATCTTGAACAGCATCGCAGGTTCGTCTTTGAATGACAACCGGCTGCATTACCTGGATATATCCGATAAGTTAAACACTTTTAACGGTTATTCAATTGAGGTTGATGAATTCGGAAATGAATCCGACGCTGTTAGACTGATGGACAAACTCGAATCACAGTTCAACGACGTAATCCTGGTTGAGATTGTAAATGGTGATTCGATCAACTTTAAAGTTTACGTAGGTTACTACGATGATGAAGGCGGCGCAGAGAAAGACGCTATGACGATTAAGGAAATGAATTTGAAAGCGAAGATTATTAAGATTTTAAGTTGAGTAAAAAAGCCGTTCCGGTGCCCGGAGCGGCTTTTTTTTATGCCTCTTCCATTCATCTCTTTCATAAAAAAATGCACTATCCGTCAATATCACGCATTATTAGTCACTTTTCATCATGAAATTCTCTTGTTTTCCTCATTTTTCCCTTGACAAACCAAATCGTTCATATTATTTTAGCACTGTACGTTAGCGAGTGCTAACAGACTATAAATGTAAACAACTAAATCTCAAAAATATACGAAAGGAAAATTTATGGCAAAATTAAAAATTCAGCCGCTTGCAGACAGAGTGCTTGTTAAGCCCTCCAAGGCAGAAGAAAAAACCGCTTCGGGAATCATTATTCCCGACACGGCAAAAGAAAAGCCGATGCAGGGAGAAATACTCGCGGTAGGCAAAGGCCGCATAGCAGATGACGGCAAAGTATCCCCTCTCGAACTTAAAGTCGGAGACAAGGTACTGTACGGTAAATATTCAGGAACCGAAGTTACTATTGACGGAGAAGAATATCTTATTATGAGAGAATCAGACGTTTACGCAATCATCTAAAAGAATTTTAAAAAGAAAAATTAAAATAAATTATGGCAGCAAAAATAATAACATTCGATACTGAAGCAAGGTCAGCCCTTCTTAAAGGCGTCGACAAACTTGCAAACGCGGTAAAAGTAACACTCGGTCCCAAGGGACGCAATGTAATCATAGACAAGAAATTCGGCGCGCCTAACGTAACAAAGGACGGCGTCACTGTTGCAAAAGAAATTGAACTCGAGGACCCGATTGAAAACATGGGCGCTCAGATGGTAAAGGAAGTCGCGTCAAAGACATCAGACGTGGCGGGCGACGGCACGACTACGGCGACTGTTCTCGCGCAGGCAATCTTCAGGGAAGGCCTTAAGAACGTAACAGGCGGCGCGAATCCTATGGACCTCAAAAGAGGAATCGACATGTCAGTCGAAACATTGATAAAAGGACTCAGGGAATTATCACAGCCGATTAAGGAAAGCAAGGAAATTGCCCAGGTCGGTTCGATATCCGCTAACAACGACGCCTCTATCGGCTCGCTCATAGCGGAAGCGATGGACAAAGTCGGAAAAGACGGCGTGATCACCGTCGAAGAGGCAAAAGGCACGGACACGACGCTTGACGTAGTAGAAGGAATGCAGTTCGACAGAGGATACCTCTCGCCGTATTTCGTCACGAACGCGGATTCAATGGAAGCGGAACTCGAAGACCCGATGATTCTGATTCACGATAAGAAGATTTCGACAATGAAGGATCTTCTTCCGATACTCGAGAAAGTAGCGCAGCAAGGAAGAAGCATGCTCATAATCTCCGAAGATCTCGAAGGCGAAGCGCTCGCGACTCTCGTCGTGAACAAATTGCGCGGCACTCTTAAGATTGCGGCGGTTAAGGCTCCCGGATTCGGCGACAGAAGAAAAGCAATGCTCGAAGATATCGCGATACTTACGGGCGGCACGGTGATTTCTGAAGAACAGGGTTACAAACTCGAAAACGCGACGGTCGCTTATCTCGGCACAGCGAAGAGAGTCGTCATCGACAAGGACAACACCACAATCGTCGAAGGCGCGGGCAAGAACGCGGACATTAAGAAAAGAATTAACGAAATAAAAGCGCAGATTGAAAAGACAACATCGGACTATGACAAGGAAAAACTTCAGGAAAGACTCGCGAAACTTTCAGGCGGCGTTGCGGTGCTTAAAATCGGAGCGGCGACGGAAGTCGAAATGAAGGAAAAGAAAGCAAGAGTCGAAGACGCGTTGCACGCGACAAGAGCGGCTGTCGAGGAAGGTATAGTACCGGGCGGCGGCGTAGCGCTTCTCCGCGTTTCGAATAAACTCGATTCCTTAAAGAACGACAATCAGGATATAATGCTCGGCGTAAAGATAATAAAGAGAGCAATCGAAGAACCGATTAGACAGATAGTTAAGAACGCGGGCGAAGAAGGCTCGGTAATACTGAATAAGGTGAAAGACGGAAAAGCGGGATACGGTTACAATGCGGCAACGGAAGTTTACGAAGACCTCATCAAAGCCGGCGTCATAGACCCGACTAAGGTTACAAGAGTCGCGCTCGAGAACGCTGCTTCGGTGGCTTCACTGCTCCTGATGACGGAAACAACAATCTGCGAAAAACCTGAAAAGGAAAAAGCGCCGATGATGCCTCCGGGCGGCATGGGCGATATGGGCGGAATGTACTAAAGAGCAATTTGAAATTTTAAATTTCAAATTTTAAATTTGTGATTTAGCACGCGAGTTTCCGCAGTTCAAAAATATTGAAGTAATGTTCTAAATTGCGGTAAACCGGATGGTAATACAAAGTGAGAGAAGAAAGAAGCAAAAAGAAACGATGGATTCAGCCGGATTATATGATTAGTCCTCGATACGACGTTTAGCAACGCTAAAATGATTCGACACTTATAAGGCAAAACTCCCTTCGAAAGAAGGGAGTTTTTTTATTCCGGATCATTTTCATTACTTATTTTTTAGCGAATCCAATTTTAAAATTAGGTAAAATCCCTTTTTTGCACTGCCAGGATGCCGCCACTTCGCAGGCTATTCTTTAGTAAGTTCTTGTTCTAGATTTTTACTTCTGACTCCTAACTACTAACTACTAACTACTAACTTCTAGATTTTCCCCCCTCTCTTAATTGCTAATCGTTAATTGCTAATTGTCAATTGATTAAGCCTCCATTCCCAGATGGCATAGCGCGAAATCATACTTCACAGGGTCGTCAGGGTCGAATTCTTTCAGTTTTTCCGTTAGTTCAACTGCATACTTTAAATCACAGGTCTTCCTTTTCACGAGTTTAAGTTTCTGAGACTGCCTGTAAACGTGTATGTCAACCGGCATGAGAAGTTTCGACTTATCAATTTCCCCGCTCCACAGTCCGTAGTCAACGTTATCCTTCCTCACCATCCATCTGAGGAATAAATTCAGCCTCTTGCACGCCGAGCCATCCGACGCATCAGGCACGAGGTAACCGAATGTTTTTGAACCGGTAACTGAGCCTCTTAGGTATTTTGTGAATTTTTCCAATGCGGGAATTATGTTCGGATGCGATTTATCATATCCTTCGAGAAAAAGATTCTTTAAGGAACCATATTCCCTGACAGTAATTTTTATTGCTTCAAGAAGCAGAATAAAATCCATCGTCGTGTTAAATCTGTACGCAAAATTACGTTTTACTGCTCGTTCCCGCCTTGGTCTGCCGAAACTTTTCACGAAATCATACAGCCCGTAGCCGGAAAAATCAAAAACTTTACCCACAAATGAATTAATCTGAGTCACGCTGCCGTAGGAATAGCAGGAAATGATAAAAGCCGCGATTTCGATATCGCTTTCAGAAGGCAGAACATTAAGATTCCAAACAGGGTCTTTCGAACTTTCTTTAATATTATATTTAGTATAAAGTGAATCGAGTAATATCTTTGTTTTTATATCAGTTAGCCTCATTCATTTAATAATATATTAAGTATATACGAAACGGCGCCGATATCCCCCTGCAACTCCTCCATATCGAGCCATTTAATCCTGTGATCCTTTCGGAACCAGGTCATCTGCCTTTTGGCATATTGCCTGGTATTTTGTTTAATCAGATTAATCATTTCATCACGCTTTATGTCGTTTTCGAAAAAGCGGTATACTTCTTTTATGCCCACGGTATTCAGGGAATTATGCGTTTTCGGATGGTATCCTTTCTTCTGTATCCGCCGTACTTCGTCAAGAAGCCCGTTATTTATCATACCGTTCACTCTCTCATTAATTCTGTTATACAGGACTTCCCTTTTGTAAGAAATACCAATCTGCAGGCAGGAGAAATCAGGTTTAATATTTTCTTTTTGCAGTTCGGATATTTTTCTTCCTGTGCCGTAAAACACCTCGAGCGCCCTTAGAACGCGTCTCGGCTTATCGGCTCCCATTTTTTCGGCAGATTCAGGGTCCACTTTCCTGAGTTCTTCATGCAACTTTTCCTTGCCCTCTTTCTCAAGGCGAAGGTTAAGATTCTCCCTTATAGTATTATCCTTAATATCGGCTTCGAAGAAACCGTCTATCAGCGCTTTAAGGTATAGACCGCTGCCGCCGGTAATAATAACCCTTTTTCCTTTTTTCCGTATATCCTTGATTCTTTCTCTGGCCAGTCTGGCAAACAAACCCGCATTGAACTCCTCTTCGGGCTTCAATTCATTAATGAAATAGTGTTTGACCTCGCCCAGTTCGGCTTGAGTCGGCGCGCACGTCGCGATTGGAATGTATTTATAAATTTGCCTTGAGTCGCAGGAAATTATTTCAGCATTAATTACTTTAGCAAGTTGAATTGAGACGTTTGTTTTTCCTGAGGCTGTCGGACCAACAATAGCCAGAACTTTATCCGAAGTTGTTTTGGTTTTGTTCATTACATAATCCTCCCCGCCCATAAGATACATAATTTAATATTAAAATATCTTAACAAATTAATTCTATCAAACACACATAAAAAAACCCGCGTACGCGGGTCTATACTTAAAATTAAATAACTATTACGGAACAAAAACCGCACAGGCGACTACGGTCGTCCAAAGACCGTTTTTATCGCCTTCAGCGGACTGAGTAACGTTGAAAGTCTTGAATATCTTCCCGCTCTGCTTGTAAACCTGCTCCCTCTCGTTCCACGCGGTTTCGGAATCGAACTCGACTCCGAGCGTCGTAGCGAGCATTGTCGCGGCAAGGTCTTCGGCGTATTCGCCCGAAAGTTTTTCTGTCTCGCCGAAGGGATGATGCTCTGATATGTATCCGTAGTGACTGTCGTCCGACGGAAGAGCGACTCCAATAGACGTGGCTATTAGTCTGTTCGGTTCGTTCGTGAAATTCCTTGCCATAACGCAGTATGTTATCTGACCCGGTTTCAGCAGTTCCATGCCCTGTTCTCGCGTAATCCTCTTGCATCCGGGAGGATAAATACTTGAAACCATAACTAAATTAAGTTTCTCAATCCCCGCCTGACGCAGCGCGAGTTCAAAAGACTGCAAATAATCCTTGTGCCTTCCGACACCCTTGGTGAAAAACATCTTAGCTGGTTGAAACATACCGCCCCCTTCCTGCAATTATTAAATGTTACAAACTTATAAAAAAATTAGATAAAATATAACTAACTAATTTTTACTTTTAAAAATTTTCTCTTACCGACCTTAAGCACGAAATCCGATTTATATTCGGGCACGTAATTAATATCCGTCACTTTTTTACCGTCTATCGTCACGCCTCCCTGCTCAATAAGCCTTCTCGCCGCCGCGTTTGAATCCGCGAGTTTATTAGCGGTTATCAGATTTATGAGTTTCATGGTCCTGTCATTCGCGGTTACTTCGGGTATGTCGTCGGGCACTTCCTTCTTGATGAAAATCTTGTCGAATTCCTGAATCGCTTCTTCCGCGGTCTTTTCGTCATAATACAACTTTACGAGTTCGAAGCCGAGTCTTCTCTTAAGGTTACGTGGATTTGTTTCGGGCTTTTCAAGTTCCGCCTTTATTTCAGCGAGTTCTTTGGATGCGAGCCTCGTGCCGAGCGTGAAGTATTTCAGAATTAGAACGTCGGGTATGCTCATGGTTTTTCCGAAGATGTTCTTCGGCTCTTCGGATATTCCGATGTAATTGTTCAAAGACTTGCTCATTTTTTCGGAGCCGTCCGTGCCTTCGAGCAGAGGCATCAGCATTACGACCTGCGGTTCCTTGCCGAATCTCTTCTGCATGTCTCTCCCGATAAGATTGTTGAACTTCTGGTCTGTGCCGCCGAGTTCCACGTCGGCGTTTATCGCGTATGAGTCGTAACCCTGCATTATCGGATACAGAAGTTCGTGCATTGATATTTCCACCTGCTCGCGCATCCTGTTAGTGAAATCGTCCCTTTCAAGAATTCTCTGCACGGTGAATTTCCCGAGAATGCCAATCAGATCGTGAAGGCTTATTTTGCTCAGCCATTCTGAGTTGTAAACTATCCTTGTTTTGCCGCCGTCGAGAATTCGCGACGCCTGCTCGAAATAGGATTTACCGTTCTCGCGTGTCTCCTCGAACGTCAATTGCGGTCTCGTTTTTTTCTTGCCGGACGGGTCGCCTATCATCCCTGTAAAATCCCCGACGATTAAAAAGGCGGTATGCCCCATGTCCTGAAACTCACGGAGTTTGTTAAGAACTACGGCGTGCCCTATATGCAGGTCGGGAACCGAGGGGTCGCAGCCGAGTTTCACGTTCAGCGGTTTCTTTTCCTTGATTGCTTTCTCAATTTTTCTTACGAGTTCTTCTTCGGGAATAATTTCGACAGTCCCCTTCTTGAGAACATCCATTTGTTCGTTTAACGGTGCAAACATATCAGTAATTTTTTAATTTCCTTTCTGTTTCTCTTTTTTTCACGGTCTCCCGCTTGTCGTAAAGTTTCTTGCCGCGCGCCACTGCCATTTCAACCTTTACGAGCGAATTCTTGAAATATATTTTCGCCGCGATCAGCGTCAGCCCTTTCTCTTCAAGCCCGGATCTGAGCCGCTTGAGTTCGCGCCTGTTCAGCAGGAGTTTCCGTTTTCTCAGCGGATCGTGATTGTTAAGATTTCCGAACCTGTATTCGCTTATGTGCGCGTTGACCAGCCACAATTCGTCCTTGATGAACTTTCCGTACGCATCGCTAAGGTTTACTTTCGAATCACGGAGCGATTTCACTTCCGTTCCTTTAAGAACAATCCCCGCCTCAATCCTGTTCAGGATTTCGTATTGGAAATTAGCCTTACGATTTGTGGCTATTATCTTTATTTTATCGTTGTCTGACAATTTTTCTCAAACATTAAAATTATTTAATAACTGAAGTAAAATCAATTTAATAATAAATGAAAATCAAAACGTTCGTTGTAAATCCATTTCAGATGAACAGTTACGTTTACTACTGTGAAAACTCGGGCGAAGGAATTGTAATCGATCCCGGGTATTACACGAAATATGAACAGGACGAAATCGTTGATTTTCTTAACGAACACAAGATACGGATAAAATACATAATCAATACGCACGGACACGTTGACCACGTGCTTGGAAACGATTTCGCTGAAGAGCAGTTCGGCGTTAATTCTTATCTGCACGCGGATGACTTGTTCCTTTACGAAAGAGCGGAACAGCAGGGACTGCTCTACGGCATAAATGTCGGCAGGCTTCCCGCGATAAAAAACTTCTTGTCGGAGAACGACGTATTCAGGCTGGGCGGAAACACCGTCAAAGTCATTCATACACCCGGACATTCACCCGGAGGCGTCTGCCTTTACGACAGCACTGAAAAAATTGTTTTCTGCGGAGATCTTGTATTCAGCCGGTCCATCGGAAGAACCGACCTGCCCGGAGGCGACTACGATACTTTAATCGGCTCAATAAAAAAGAAACTCTTAAATGTTTTCGACGATGATTACAAGCTCTTTCCCGGACACATGGAATATACCACGATCGGCAGGGAAAGAGCCGATAATCCTTTCCTGAAATGATTATAGTTTAATCTTGAAACTGTCCGCGATTGAAGACGCTTCCTTTTCGGCTTCGCCGAGATTCGATTTTATATCGGCAATAAACCGCAGCATGTAGCAGAAATACTCACCCGAAGAATCCTTGCTAGTCGCGTAATAATATATTCTTTCGTGTGACTCTGCGTCCTTGTAGTCGGCGTATTTGCCGCTGAATCCGTCTCCCTTAATATCGGTATAGCCGCTTATCTTTTCCGGAATGTTCAGATTAAAATCCTTTTCGAGCGTGTATATGAAGTCTTCGAGATTTCTTGCATCGGTGAACTTGAACGCGATAAGAGAAAGCGTCAGTTTTCCGTTGTCCTTGTCAAAACTGTAAGTGATAACGTCTTTCTTGTTCGTCTCGACCGTAGTCCTCGAAGTCCACTTGTTTGCAAATGTTATTGAGAATTTATAATGCGAATCTTCTATTGTCTTTCCGTTCTGTGCCTGCAGAGACGAAACAAAAAATATCGCGAACAGTATAATCAGTATTTTTTTCATTATGCTTACTTTAGTTTTGATTTAATAATTTGGTACTCGTCCCTGTATATGCCCTTGTTAGGGTCATACGTTATCTTGTTCTTCTTCAACTGCTCCTTGACGTTCTCTACCCTGTCCTGCGGAAGCGGGTGCGTCGAGAGAAGTCTGTCGAACGTACCGCCCACGGTATTCTTTTGCTTCTGCTCGTCAAGAATCTTATTGAAGAAAAACTCGATTGCGCCGGGATAATACTTAGAAGTCATCAGGTATTTAATCGAATAATCATCCGCTTCCTGTTCGTCGGAACGGCTGTTTGCAAGGAAGCCCAGACCCGCCACGAGGTTAGCCGCGATTTCTGCAACCGCGTTCGGATTGTTTCCGAGCACGAGGCTCATAAGTATGCTTACACCGTAATACGATGTAAGCCGCTGGGTCATGTGCCGTCTTTCCGCATGCGCTATTTCATGCGCCACTACGCCCGCCAGCGCCGCCTCGTTATCGAGAAATTTCATCAGCCCCGAGTAAACGTAAATATATCCTCCCGGAGTGCAGAAAGCGTTTATTATCGTATCGTCAATTACCTGAAACTTGTACGGGAACACAGACTTGTATTCGATTTTCGGAGAAGAATTCAGGATGTACTTTCCGATGCCCGAAACGTAATTGGTTACATCGGGATTGTTCTGCATCATCGGATATTCCCTCGGGCTGTTTTTTATTTCCCTGTCAAGGTCTTCGCCGAGTTTAACGTCGTCGGAAACGGAAAACAGATTCGCTCCGCAACTGTAAAATATCGAAACAGTCAGAAATAATACAAGAACCGACAGCGTAATGTATGCAATGCGTTTATTCTTTTCCATAACGTCTCCCTGAAATTTAATATGATACATTAAAATATTTTCGCGGACGCCAAAGAAATGAAAAATTCATTTCTGAAAACGCGGCGAAATAGTTCATTAAACTTCTTTTCCTAAAAATATCCATTTTCACAATTTTATACAAGAATAATCTGAATTTGTTCCATTATTTCAACGCGCACCTTCATTATGGTGGACCTTAATTTTTCACTTACCCGTCTTATTCATATTTGCCCTTATCCCGTACAGACCGAAAAACTGAATTGAGTATTGAACATATTATCGATAATTTTCATATTCTTTTAATACATTAACTCGCATTTATGCCGGATAAAAAGAAACTCCTTGTAATTGCGCTTGGAGGCAATGCATTACTGGATTCAAAATCCAAAGGTACGGTTGAAGAAAGAGAAGCGGCAGCCGCCGAAACGGCGGAACAGTTGATTCCCTTATTCAAATCGGACGAATACGACGTAATATTGACTCACGGAAACGGACCTCAGGTCGGAAATCTGCTTATACAGCAGGAGGAAGCGTCGGCCAAAGTTCCTCCGATGCCGCTCGACGTATGCGTGGCGGAAACGCAGGGCGAGATCGGCTACATACTTCAGAAAGCGATGCAGAATTCATTCGAGAAACACCACATTAAGAAAAGTATACTTGCTCTCCTTACGCAGGTTCTCGTCGATGAAAAAGACCCCGCTTTCGAGAAACTCTCAAAGCCGGTCGGCCCTTACTATTCTCCCGAACAGACCCGCGAAATTCTTAAAACCAAGAACTGGAAATTTAAGGAAGACCCCGCGGGAAAAGGATTCAGAAGAGTCGTCGCATCGCCGAAGCCTATTAAAATACTTCAAACGGGAATAATCTCCGATCTCACGAAAGACGGCTACGTCGTAATATCCGTCGGAGGCGGAGGCATACCGGTCTATCACGACAGGAACGGCGATATCGCGGGAGTCGAAGCGGTTATTGACAAGGACCTTGCTTCAGCCGAACTCGCGATAGAACTGAAGGCGGATAAGTTTGTAATTCTGACTAACGTTGATCAGTGCTGCATAAACTTCAACAAGCCGAATGAAATCAAACTCAAGGAAATGAATCTCGACGAAGCGTCGACATATTACGACCAGGGACATTTTTCCGCCGGAAGCATGGGACCGAAAGTGCAGTCCGTTATCGAATTCGTTCAGAATACAGGCAGCACGGCGATAATAACTCACATTACCAAACTGCCCGAAGCACTCGAGGGCAAAGCGGGAACCACAATACATCTTTAGAATATAAAAATATTAAATCATTTTATGACAAAAGCAGAAGCAAGAAAAATTGAAGCGCTAAAAAGCCTTACCTGGGAAGAGTTCTACGGGACTCCCCTGAAAAAGAAACTCACGTATTTCGAAAAGAACGGCAGATTGTTCGACATGCTTTTCTCCCAGCAACTGACTCCCGAAATAATAAACACACTGTTCGCAACCGCGAACAAGATAAGGAAAATCGCAAAGGCGGAGGAAGGGCTCGACTGGCTTCAGACACTGCTCTCTCACAAAAGGGCGATGCTGTATTTCGTGCAGCCCTCGACAAGGACGTTCGTTTCGTTCCAGAGCGCTTGCTACATTCTCGGCCTGAAAGTGAGCGAAATACGCTCGACTTCCACGTCATCCGAACTAAAAGGCGAAACTCCCGAGGATACGATAAGAACATTCAGTTCTTACGCCGACATGATAATAATGAGGCATTTCGAAGAAGGCATGGCGGAGAAAGCAGCATGGATGCTCAATAAGATCAAACGACCGATAAGTATCGTAAACGGAGGCTCGGGTAAAGACCAGCACCCGACACAGGCGCTTCTCGACCTGTACACGCTCGACCTGTCATTCGCCGAAAGAGGCGGCATCAACAACAAAACAATAGTAATGGTCGGCGACCTGAAAAGAGGAAGAACCGTCAGGTCACTTTCTTATCTGCTGAAACTATACAAGGGCGTGAAGATTGTTTACGTATCGCCCGATTACCTGCGCATCGATAATGAGATTAAAGCCTTTCTTAAGAAGCACAAGATACCATTCAGGGAAACCGCGGACCTTGAAAAATCCCTGCGAGGAGCTGACGCAGTTTACATGACAAGAATTCAGGATGAATACGACATTAACGGCGAATCGAAGGACATAGATTATTCGAAATTCCACTTTACGAAGAAGCACCTGAAACTGCTTAAGAAGAACGCGATAATAATGCATCCGCTTCCGAGAAGACAGGAAATCGAAGTGGCGGTTGACAGCGACCCGAGAGCCATGTACTGGAGACAGGAAAGAAACGGTATGTGGATTAGAGCCGCTCTTATCGCTTATCTGTTCGGTATTGAAGACAAGATATTAAATATTTAAGTTTAGTTTAATGTCCGCTAAAGATTTAAATAAGAATCCTGCCGCGAAAAGAATCGCGGAAATAGATAAGGAACTCGCCGAACTCAAATCGGAACGGGACAAGCTCTATTCTCACTGGAATCTCGAGAAGGAACTTATTAAGTCAATAAGGCAACTGAAGGAGCAAGCGGAGCAGTTGAAACTCGAAGCGGATAAACTCGAACGAGGCAGCAAACTTGCCGAGGTAGCGGAACTGCGCTACGGCAAAATCCCCTCTCTTGAAAAGGAAATTGAGTTGAAATCGTCTGAACTTCTGAAACTTCAAAAAGACAAAAAAATTCTGAAGGAGGAAGTTGACGCGGAGGACATAGCCGAAGTCGTATCGAAGTGGACGGGAATCCCCGTAAACAAGATGCTCGAGAGCGAAAGGATGAAATTACTCGGAATGGAAGAGCAGTTGCGAAAGCGGGTCGTCGGACAGGAAGACGCCGTTACTGCCGTATCGAATGCGGTAAGAAGGTCGCGCGCGGGACTTCAGGACGAGAACAGGCCTATCGGCTCTTTCCTCTTTCTCGGCACGACCGGCGTCGGGAAGACGGAACTCGCGAGGGCTCTCGCCGAATTTCTTTTCGACGATGAAAAAGCTATGGTTAGAATCGACATGAGCGAGTATATGGAAAAATTCTCTTCCACAAAACTCATAGGCGCCCCTCCGGGATACGTCGGGTACGAAGAAGGGGGTTATCTGACAGAATCAGTCAGGCGCAGACCTTATTCGGTCGTCCTTCTGGATGAAATCGAAAAAGCCCATCCCGATATTTTCAACATTCTCCTGCAGGTGCTGGACGAAGGAAGACTGACCGATTCGCAGGGCAAGACCGTGAATTTCAAGAACACGGTGATTATTATGACTTCCAACATTGGCTCGATGATGATTCAGGAACAGATGCAGTTCATAAACGACAAAAACAGGGACGAAATAATGGGCGGCATGCGGGTTAAACTTGTCGAACTCCTTCAGGCGACAATTCGTCCCGAATTCCTAAACCGTATCGACGAAATAGTTCTCTTCAAGCCCCTTCTTAAATCCGACATCAGAAAAATCGTTGATATACAACTGGATTATCTTGCCGCGAAGGTAGAAAGGAACGGAATGAAACTTGTCGTGAGCGGCGACGCGAAGGACTGGCTCGGCAAACTGGGATACAGCGCGCAATACGGAGCGCGTCCCGTTAAAAGAACGCTGCAGAAATATATTACCGACCCTCTGTCGGAAAAAATTCTCGAGGGCGCTTTTCTCCCCGGAGATACTATCACCATAACCGTGAACGATAAAGGACTTATTGCCATAACATAGGATGATAAATTACACTACAAAATTTTTTAATATCGACCTGCTGAAGATCGCCGAGATTAAACTTCACGAATCGACTGAATTCAACAGGCTCAGGAACATATACGACAGGATTGCCGGAAGCAAGTTTCTTCTGAATCCTGTAATCGTCGGAAAGAATAACAGCGACTACATACTCATTGACGGAGCGAACAGGCTGAGCACGCTTCAGGAAATCGGATGCAAACTCGTCATATCCCAGATAATAGATTACAATAACCCGAGAATAAAATTAAAGAACTGGAATCACCTGGTTTACAAAACCGGCATTCGCGATTTGTGCGGGTATTGCGACAGCATCGGACTCAAGTGGAAGAACGTGCCGTACGCGGAAGGGTACAAAAAGATTAACTCCGCATTCAATTACCTGCTCGTTTCCGAAATTCAGAACGGAACATCCCTTCTTTTCAAACTCGACACGTCGTATTTCAAACTGCTTAAACAGTTGAACGATTTCACAAAATTTTATTTCAACAAATTCCCGTTCGACAGGTCGGAAGAGGAAATCAGGTTCTCCGACCTCAGAAAATACTCCAGGCGCGAAGGAATTCTGGTTGAGTTCCCGAGATTCACAAAGCAGCAGATAATCAAGACCGCGGGAGCGGACGTGAAACTTCCCGCGGGAATTTCGAGGCACATCCTTGATAACCGCGTTCTCCACGTCAGGTACGACATAAATAAACTCAGAGACGATGAGGGGCTCGAGAAAAAGAGAAAGGAACTCGATGCTTACCTGCTCTCGAAAATCGATAATAACAAGGTAAGACAATACCGCGAATCTGTAATCGTATTCGACGAATGATGAAGACCGAACTTTTCATAGCGAAGCGTTATCTTTTCTCAAGAAGAAAAATCAATTTCATTACGGTTATTTCGGCGATTTCCGTGCTGGGTGTGACTATCGGCGTGGCGGCGATGATTATTGTCCTGTCGGTGTTTAACGGTTTCAGCAAGAAGGTAACTAACGTTCTGATAGGTTTTGACCCGCATATACGAATCGAAGCGAAGGGCTCGTCGAAAATCGACAATTACGAATCTCTGCTAAGCACTATAAACGCGAGCGGCGTCGAAAACGCGTCGGCGTTCACGCTTAACAAGGGAATGCTCGCGACTAAAGAAGTCAATAAAGTTCTTCTGATTAAGGGAGTCGACGAGAACAACATCGAGAAAGTGTCGGGAATCAAGAAATACACGCATTACGGAAAATTCGACCTGCGCGACGAAGGCGGGTTCGGCAGCATTATTATCGGATTCTCTCTCGCGAACAGCTTGAGGGTTTTCATCGGCGACACGCTCACCATCGTGAGCCCCGTAGGACTTGAATATTCTCTGACTCAGTTCATCGAACCTATTACAAGGCAGTTCATCGTTCGCGGAATTTTCGATTCCGATAACCGCGACTATGATTCGAAGTACGCGTACATCTCCATCGATAACGCGCAGGGGCTTTTTAAACTCGGCGGAACCGTGAACGGAATCGAGATGAGGCTGAACGACATGAACGAGTCGAACAACATGAAACTTAAACTGCAGTCGGCGATAGGAACTGATAAGTACAACATAATGACCTGGTACGACCTTCACGAGGATTTCTATTCCATACTAAAAATTGAAAGATGGGTCGCGTTCATAATTCTGAGTCTCATAATCGCGGTGGCTTCTTTCAACATACTCGGCTCGCTTACGATGACAGTTATAGAAAAGAAAAGGGACATCGGAATTCTCAAGGCGCTCGGCGCTACTGACGCGGTGATTACGAGAATTTTCATGTTCGAGGGCATAGTTGTTGGACTCGTCGGAATGGTTGCAGGCTCGCTTCTCGGACTCGGCATTTCCCTCGCGCAGATGTATTTCAAGATTTACAAACTCGACACGAGCGTTTACAAACTCGAAGCGCTGCCCGTCGAACTTCGGTTCACGGATTTTATTTTCATTCCGCTCGCGGCGTTGGTGTTGTGTTTTCTCGCATCGCTTTATCCGTCAATACGCGCGGCAAGACAAAAACCCGTGGAATCAATAAGATGGGAGTAACAAAATGAACAAAACTATGATTGAATTATCTAATATTTCAAAGTCTTACAGGATTACGAAAACCTATTCGCTGAATGTACTGAAAGACATCGACCTTAAGATTAACAGGGGCGAGATTGCGGCGATTGTCGGTAAATCCGGCGCGGGAAAAAGTACTCTCCTGCACATTATCGGCACTCTCGACAAGCCCGACACGGGCAGTATGACATTCGACGGAACTGACGTATTCGCGCTTAACGACAAGCAGATTGCTGCTTTCAGGGCGAAGGACGTCGGCTTCATATTTCAGTTCCACCATCTTCTGCCGGAATTTACTGCGTTGGAAAACGTGCAAATCGCATCGAGGATTGCAGGCAGTGTTAACGCGGACAGAGCCAAAGAACTTCTTGTCGAGGTCGGACTTGAAGACAGGATAAACCACAAGCCTTCAGAACTATCGGGCGGCGAAGCCCAGAGAGTCGCTATCGCCGNNCGCGCGCTTGTTAACTCCCCTGCTATAATTCTCGCAGACGAGCCGACGGGAAATCTCGACTCGCAGAACGCGGACGCTGTAATAGAATTGATTTTCAGACTGCGGGAAAAGTTCGGACAAACGTTCGTTATCGTTACGCACAACGAGGAATTCGCGGCTAATTGCGACAGGATTATAAAAATGTCGGACGGAAAGATACTATGAAGGAATTAACATTTTCTTTACAATAATTTTACTTTACGTAAACAATATTTTTACTTTTTTGGACACGAATGAATATTGAAAACGCGAAAATCGAGATTGACAGTCTAAACCTGTATTACGGTAGAACGCAGGCGTTGAAGAACGTAACTTTTAAAATTGAAACCAATAAGATAACAGCGCTAATCGGACCCTCCGGCTGCGGCAAATCGACGTTTCTAAGAACTCTGAACAGGATGAATGACCTTATAGGAAGCGTTAAGATATCGGGTACCGTGCTTATCGACGGGAAGAATATCTATGATAAGAAGACCGACGTCGTGAACCTAAGGAGAAACGTCGGAATGGTTTTTCAAAAATCAAATCCGTTTCCGAAATCAATTTACGATAACGTTGCGTACGGACCGAAGATTAACGGAATACGGAAAAAAGAGTGGCTCGACGATATTGTCGAAACGAGTCTTAAAAGAGCGGCTATCTGGGACGAGGTGAAAGACAGGCTCGGAGAGAACGCCGCGGGACTCTCGGGCGGGCAGCAGCAGCGGGTCTGCATCGCGCGGGCTCTCGCTGTAAATCCCGGAGTTATTCTGATGGACGAGCCTGCAAGCGCGCTCGATCCTATTTCAACTTCGAAAATTGAGGAACTTATTTTTAATTTGAAAAAAATCATTACAATCGTTATCGTGACGCATAACATGCAGCAGGCGGCAAGAGTTAGCGATTACACCGCGTATTTCCTCAACGGCGAAATGATTGAATACGACAGGACAAGAAATATTTTTACAGAACCGAAAGACNGAAAGAACTCAAAACTACATAACAGGTAAATTCGGATAAAATAAAATTATATGTATCATTATCTTGAAGAAGAACTCGACCAGTTGAGAACAAAACTCATAAAGATGGGCAGCCTCGTCGAAGAGCAGATAGACTTCGCGACGAGAAGCCTGTTCGAGAACAATCCCGAACTGGCTAAGATTGTAATCGACAGGGACGAAAAGGTCGACAAATACGACGTGAAAATTGACAAGATATGCCAGAGAATATTCGCGCTGACGCAGCCCGTTGCCGTCGATCTGAGAATCATTATGGCTGCGCTGAAGATAAACAACGACCTTGAACGAATCGGCGACATAGCCGTCAACATCGCGGAACGAGCCGAACCGCTTAAAGATAATCTGGAACTGCTTAAACAGGCGGGCCTGTGCGATATGGCTGAAAAAGTGAAGTTGATGATAAACAAGACAATCGACTCTATGGTTAATAACGACCACGAACTCGCTTTCGGGGTGATTAAATCGGATGACGTAATCGACGAAATGGAACAGGATATCTTCCGTTCACTTATAGCGAGAATGGAAGACGACCCGTCCATAATTAAACCCTGCGCGCACTGCATAATACTGCTCAGGCATTTCGAAAGGCTCGCGGACCACGCGACGAACATTGCGGAAGAAGTGGTCTTCCTCGTTGATGCGAAAATTATTAAGCACAAAAAAAATCTCGATGATTTAGGCGTGAAGCCAGATGAAGTCCTCTGAACAATGAAGTCATTCGTTAAAATATTTGTTTTGTCCGCTTTGCTTCAGTGCTCTTCCCTTTTTGCTCAAACGAATGATACCCTGCCTGTTAAAACGGAAAAAAAGGATACTCTTATACACTTCGATGCAAATAGGATTATAAAGAATAACGTAATTTCGGTTTATTCGGATACAACTGGAAATGATGCCTGGATATGGCACGACAAACGTTCGCTCGGCGAAATCCTAAATGAAAAAGCCGGCTACTTCATAAATAATTTCGGCGGATCAAGCCGTTCGGCAGTGAACTATTTCGGTGAAAACCGCGTAGGACTCTACAGAGACGGCATCCCCCTTAATGACGTCTATATCGACGGCTTCGACATCGAAAATATTTCCGTCAACGAAATAGAAAAGATTGAGGAAATAAGCCCGTCTGTTTCTTTCCTCTACGGACCTTATTCTTCAAACGGAGCGGTCAATATAGTTACGAAAGACAAGTTCGTACCGAATATGTTCTCGCAATTGAGATATTCGCAGGACCGCGACGGCGCGCTATATGCCGATATGAATTTCAATTTCCCCGTATCAAGAAAATTCGGTATTCAGCTTGGACTCGGGAACCATGGCTCGGACGGACACTACAACAACAGCGACTTCGCGCTCTGGAGAGGAAGAATCAGGCTCAGTTACTACCCTTCCGACAGGATAAACATCAAGTTCAATTTTTACCAGAATAAACTGCAGCGTGGTTTGAACGGCGGGCTCGTCAACTCGACGAAAGATACTCTGGTGGACCCGAAACTCGCCGACGTGAAAAATACTGACGCCTACGAAAAATGGACTAATAACTATACTGACCTGCAGACAACTTTACGGCTCTTCAACGACCGGAACTCATTGACAAAAATCCAGCTGTTCACGCATAACCTCTTAAGGTCATACCGTGACGAGGAGAACAGAACGGACCCGAACGGCAAATTTATCTCGGACGACTATCACTATATTCTCTATGGACTTAATGTGAACCAGAACCTGTATGTAAAATTCGCCAGGGACGTTGTAGGCGAACTTAATGTCGGATATTCATCGACATACAATCTTGCTAACTACGACTTGTACGCTCTTTATAAAGTCAGTCAGACGCCCGTTGTATCGTCGGGAAGTTTCAACACGAATCTTAACAGCGTTTACTCAAGACTCGACCTGAAATACAGTAATTTCTATCTCACCGGCGGCGTCAAAGGCGATTTCTATCCGGGTGAAAAATATATAGGATTCGGCGGGCAGGCGGATTATACTTTTATATTCGACGAAGATCTTTCGCTTAAACTCATTGCGGGAGGAAGTTATTACAAGTATGAGGACTTTGTAATAGGTTATTTTATATTTAATAACAAGTTCACAAGCGGCATCAATGAGTTTGGATTTGCACTGCAATACAAAAATCTAAAATATAAATTTCTTGTACGCGACTTTTTTACAGATTACGATGCCGCCCTTAGGAAAACTCTGTCTGACGTTACTTTTACCTCAAAATATTTTGACGTTCTTGCTAGCCTGACTACTTATGGAAGTTATTTTGATTCAGATAACAGAAGTTTTCCGCATTATTTTTTGAAAGCTGATATATCATACCATAATTTTCTTTTTAACAATAAACTGCACCTGAGAACAGGTTTCAATATTAAATTTATGAGTTCGTTTAATACAGGACTCTATGATGCGCGTTTTGGTAACTTTTGGCCGTATCGCGACAATTTCGGAAATGGTACAACTTCAAAAGACAATAACTTCAACGTCGATTTCTACATCGGCGCCAGAATCGGAAAAGCTAACATCAATCTGACTTTCGCGAATCTGTTCAATTCTCTGATTTACGATACCTACATTTATCCGTGGGATGAGAGAGGCGGATTCCTGAAGTCACTTTCGAGGTTTACTATTACCTGGGATTTCTGGAACTAAGAAAGGAGCCTCTTGNCAGGCTTCAAACACTTCATCAACGCTGATGTTTCGAATGCACTTGAACTCATCTTCGCCTTTCCACTTGCAATGCGCGGGTTTCGGAGAATTGAAGAAACACGGACTGCAATCGTAATCTTTTCTTACTATTTCGCTTTTAGTCTTCCACGGATACAATTCCCTGTAATTCGTATATCCGAAAATCGCTGCCGTTGGTATTAAGAATGCAGCGGACGAATGCAGAAATGCCGTATCGTTCGACACGAACAGACAGCACTGTTTAAGCCTCGACATCGAATCCATATAGTTCGGGGTGGACGCGAGCAGCACCTTGCCGCCAAGCATTGCTTTAACTTCCTCATTTAATTCCGTCTCGCTACCGAACAGCAGGATTTGCGCCCCGTATTCACCAATCAATCTCTTTCCCAGTTCGGCATATTTTTCTTTTGCCCAGCGCTTGTGAATGTGGTTCTTTAGAGTCGAAGAACCACAGTGAAAACCGATTATCGGCTTCTTGATGTCAATACCGTTTTTCTGAAGCCAGAGTATTCCCGTATTCTCATCATCCTCGCTCAAATATACTTCCATGCTGCCAATCTCCTCGTCCCGGAAATCCGCGATTTTCTTTATTAGATTCGTATTCTGCAGCACGTTATGTATGTTCTTTTCCTCAGGCACCCTTATGTTGTTCAGAAATTCACCCCTGAACAATCCTGAATGCAGATATTCGTGCCCAAGCCGCTTCTTTGCCCCTATGACCCTGTTCACAGCATTATATTCAGCCCTGTTCGACGGGTAAACGTTTATCGAAATGAAATAGTCGTTCTTTCTCAGTGCAATCAACTCTTTAATCGACTTTGCCTTCGGCTGGTTAAGAAAATCTATGAAATATATGTTTCGAATGTACGGAGAGCATCTGTATAGTTCACTTACAGATTTAAACATAACCATCATGTCTATATGATAATTAGGCAGCTTTTCATGAAGTAATTTCAAGGAAGGCGAAAACATTAAGGCATCGCCTATACCCGACAATGCATTAATGAGTATATTCATTCTTTTATACCTTTTTTCTTTAGGAAAATCGCCGCTGGCAGCGCTATTATGAAAAGCCCTGAGAAAATCATCGTGATTGCAAAACCAGTATTAAAAGTATCGGATTCGTACCTCATTTCTATGATGTGCTTCCCCTTTTCAACAGGCACAGATCTGAGGCAGTAGTCTGTCTTGAGTATCTTAACGGGTTTCCCGTCAACATAAGCCTTGAAAGCTGGGTAATAAACTTCACTGAAGAAAAGAAGACCGTCCGCGGGCGTATCAACCTCTACTTTCATTCCGTTTAATCCGTACTCCATGATTTTCGCGCTGTTCATGGGAACCGTGTCCTGTGGATTGAGTTTCGGCAGGTTAACATTATCCTTCGTTTCAATCGCGAGTGTCTTTCTGTAATCGAAGCCTTTAGTTTCCATGTGATTCTTTACTTCCGCGGAAGTGCCGAATTTCACGGCATCGTAAAACATCTTCACTCTCGGCAGGTACGTATCGCATTTGGCAAGATACTTCCCTTTCACGGGATCATTAATGATTTTATACTTCACGTTCATCAGGTCGTGAGTCTGCGTGCTGCCGGAATCGCTGTTGTTAGGCGGTATGTAATCCTTCATTATAAGCGCTCCGTAACCTTCAATGAACTCAATGTTGCTCACGAATCCCTGATTTCTCTGGAACAACATGTAATTTCCGTCTCTCATATTCACGCGGAAAATCTCGTTCTTCATTTCCTCCCTGAACCTGCTTTCCAATTGCGGCTGTTTCGTGTATAACTGCTCGGGATTCTTCGTGCCGTTGTTCTGGTCGAACCAGATGAAATACACCTCCGCAAGCAACACCGCGGCGAGGAGAAAACCGAATATTTTTGCCTCTAACTTCTTAATCGAATACAGATAGAATATACCCGCGAACAAAAGAAAGAATACGAAGAAAATCAAGTACTGGCTTCGTACCCATGAGGCGACCTGCTCTGTTTTCTTCGCGTAATCCGGTATGAGCGATCCCGATAAAATTATGAAAAGAAAAACAACAGCGAACGCCAGCATTCCGATAAAATATTTCTTCGAAAAATAAATCCCTGTTTTATCCTCTTTGATAATCCTGTCAACCCCTATCACAGACGCTAACGACACGCCGAACGTGAACATGAACAAGACGTGCGCCGGATTCCTGAACCTGTTGAAGAAAGGCACGAAATCATAGAGCAATTTATGAAAGAAGAAATATCCTCCGAACGCGAACAAAATCGAGAACGCGGCGATGAAAATCGAAAAAACCGCGAAATTTATGTTCTTCTTCTCCCTGAAGAAATACCTGAACGCGGGTATCACGAGCAAAATAACGAGCGCGGATATGAACGCGTTCGAAATAGAAAACATCCACGGTCCCTCGGAATGCTTTGACCAGTATTGAAGGTCGGTGAGTTTCTCGTTTCCCGTCCACACGCCGAAAAATTTCGGCATCAAAATCGTAATGAGTTCATAAGGATGAAACGAACCTTGCCTTGCGAAATTATAATCGAACTCAGCCCTGTTCGACAGGCTTATGAATTCCATCGCGGGCAGGAGTTGAAACGCGGTCAGACCGAAAGCGAACGCGAGAACTATACCGAATCCCGAAGCAAGTTTCGCAATCTCCTTGTAGTTCTTTTCCTTTATATGTTCATACGCAAGGAAAAGCGTGTAAACCGCCGCGAAGAAAAACGCGAAGAACGGAACCTGCGGATATCCCGCGAGTATGCATAACGCCATCACCAGTCCCGATAACACGGGATAATAATATTTCTTCGTTTCTACAAACTTCAGCCACAGCAGGAAAAACAACGGAAACCAGACTGCCGCTTCGACGAGCGGCATGTGCATCATGTGTATCATCATGTAACTCGAATACGTGTACATAACCGCGAAAACAAGCGACAGCATACCCGATACTTTGAAATGCCTCGCAAGGTAAAACGAAAACACGGAGCAAAGCAGGTAATGAATTATGATTGAGTTTTGAATCGCTAGCGCGGACAGTTTTCCGCCCGAAACGAACAGCGTAAGAGCGAAATTGAAAGGATACATCACAGCTATCTGCATGTCCGCGAAGAACGGCATTCCGCTGAACAGGTACGGATCCCAGAACGGAAATATTCCTTTGCTCAGCATGTTTGCCGCCATGAACTTTCCCGGGTAGTACTGCTCGATGAAATCATCGAACAGATAAGCGCTTCCCGTCAGAAGTTCCCTGAAGAAAATTATCCAAAAGACGAGTAAAATGCCGAGAACGATATAATCGTTCTCGAAAATACTTTTCTCTTCCTTCTTAACTTCGACCGTTTTTACTTTTTTAGCCAATCTGCCGCGCGCTGTTTTTAATTATGAATATGAATTGATAGCCGAGCAATCTCTTGAATATTCTTGTTTTGATGTATAGAAGAAAATTAAGTACATAACCCGCGTTCTTCTTCAGGAACCCGGGAAGCACTTCAATAATCGGAATGGGTGTAACTTTCTTTCCCGCGACCGAGAATCCGTGCTTCGCTATTAGTTTCTTTATCGAGCCGTAAGTGTAGAAATGAAGATGCGTTCTGTCAAGTATTCCCTTGTCCGAATACGGAAACCTGCCTATTAGCAGATTCAGCCTGACGAAAATATTAGCGACGTTCGGAAGCGACACGATTATGCTGCCGTCCTTTTTGAGAAACTTCTTCGCGTCTTCGAGTATCGATTCGTAATCGAGCAGGTGCTCGAGTATGTCGAGGAAAAGCACGTAGTCGAACTTCTCTTCCGCTTCGAGTTCCACCGGCAGTCCCCTGTTCAGGTCGTACTTGTAGAACTTCGCGAAATTTCTTTTCGTGTTTTCCGATTCGTCTATGAAATCGACGCCGACTATGTAATTTCCTTTCGACACATGCTCCGCGAACAAGCCGTCGCCGCATCCTACATCGAGTATTCTCTGGTTTTCCTTCTTGTTCAGTATGTCTATTACAGTCCTGTGGCTTGAATACGGATAAAGTTTAAGTGGATAAGGAACGTAATACTCGGAATATATTTCCGATTTCCGCTTGCCTTTTACGGTCTTGATGTATTCATTGGTAGTCGAGAAAATATTCCTCGCGTACTTCATTCCGTTGACGTAGCAAATCTCGTCTCCGTAATAAGTAGGAATAGGTATCTCGATTATTTTAAGATTATGATGATGCGCCTTGATAATAATCTGCGTGTCGAAATGAAAGTCGTTCGTCGTGTTCTCGAGGTTCAGAAGGCTTAGCCCGTGAATCGAATACGCCCTGTACCCCGAATGAAATTCCGTCAGGTTCATTTTCAGGCGTTTGTTCTGGAAAGTAGAGAGCACTCTGTTCCCCAGATATTTGTAAAACGGCATGCCGCCCTTAAGCGCGCCGCCGTATTTAGTCATCATTCTCGAACCGAGAACAACGTCCGCTTCGCCGTCCGTAATCGGAGAGTACATATCCTGAAGTATTTCAGGCGCGTACTGCCCGTCACCGTGTAGCAGCACAACAGCATCGAAACCGTTATCCGAAAAATACCTGAATCCTTTTTTTTGATTCCCGCCGTAACCGAGATTTTTCTCGTTGAGATATATCTTCAGTTTGTCGAGTTTCTTTATCTCCTTGTAACCGACGGAGACCATATACGTGTTGTCCTTGCTGGCGTCGTCGAATACGGCTATCTCGTCAATCTCATCGTAAACATTCGCGGGAATCCTGTCAAGCACCTTGTTCAAGGTAGTCGCCGCGTTGTACGCGACTATCAGTATCCCGATTTTCTTATTATTTCTCATTCAACTTTTTATTCGTATCTGTATTCGGCATTCCGCCTGTCATCTTCAATCGCAGGCTTTCCTTTTTCTGTATAACACCGGGGTCCTTCGGGTCGAGTTCGTTCATCAGGTTAAGAGCCTTCTGGTAATCCTCACGCGCTTCGTAAATATCCAGTAGAATCCTGTAAGGATTGTAATAACCCTGCATGTTCACGTTCCTGCTCCTCTTGTCGAGAAGCGCGCCCTCTTCCGCGCCCTTTGCGTATTCTTCAAATTTTCTCCTGTCGCCTACCTGATGATAGATCATCGCTATCTGATACTGCTGGCGGTAATCCATTTTCACGACACTTCCGGAGATGTTTGTTTCCATCCTATTCAGGACTTCCCTTGAGTCTCTTGTTCTGGTGGTATCCGCGGAATATGTGTTCGCGAGCCAAATGTAGATTGTCCTGTACATCTCAAGCATTCTCTGCTGTGTCTGGTCGTAGAACAACTTGTCGTCGTTCAGCCCTCTGAATATGAAACCGTACTGCGGAGTCTTGCTCGGCTGTGAAGGCGGTTCCATGAGGCACTTCCTTGTAACTTCATCATTTACCGCTATCTCCGTGCCGTCGTTTACTTTATACGGCATCACCTTGTATGCCATTCCGTGAAGCAGAAGGTAATCCCCCAATCCAATGAAATTATCGGGCGAAACTGTCGCTGCGAAATAGAATGGCCTTTTCCACTTGCTCGCCTTTAGAATATCGAGCATAAGCAGATCCGTGAACTTAATTCCGGTTATCGTTCTGTTGCCCGATTTCTGCCTGATAGTCGCGGGCATAGTGAAGACTATTCTTTCGGGTTTTGTCTTCATCGTGTCGGGATACGCCTCAGGCGGAACATCTATTGTCTGAAGTTTCCTTTCATCCCATTCGCGCGGGCGCAGGAAGTCCATGCTCGACAACTGCGCGTCCGTGTACGACATCGGAACTGTCAGCGACCCGTAAGGTCTTTCATTCTTCAACTGCAGGCAATACCAATCCATCTGCGCGAGTGAAAGATTTATGATTCTTATGTCCTGCCTTACGCCGTAAACCGCCTGAAGACACCACAGCGGGAATGTATCGTTGTCGCCGTTGGTTATGAGTATGGCGTCTTTCTCGCAGCTCTGAAGTATGTTGTATGCATAATCGTAAGGATAATAATTTCCCGCCCTGTTCTGATAATGATAATTCACGCGGAGCATGTTAACGGGAACGAATATGAAAGACACCGCCATTACGACTCCCGCGACTCCCATTCCAATCTCCTTCTTGCTCGCGTCGGCAATCATTTCGATTATGCCTACTATGCCCAGAGCAATCCAGAGCGAGAAAACATAGAAGGCAGCCTCGTAGAAGTAGTCCCTTTCCCTCGGCTGCGGATCCTGCTGGTTCTGATAAAGCGCCGTCACAACGCCCATCATAAGGAACATAGCAAGGAACACGAGCGCCATTTTCCAGTCTCGTCGGAAATGATGGAACACTCCAATCAATCCTAGTATGAACGGTATCCCGTAAAGTTTGCTGAAATCAACTCCGTCGCCCTGGTCATATCCCGCTCTTCCGATATACTGCCAGAAAAGATACCTGTTGAACATTTCGTTAATCTGGTATTTCCACATGAACTCGAGGTCGCTCGAATAATTGTTCCATGTCCTCTGATGCATCGCTTCCTGTGAATACCTTCTCGGCCAGATAAGCGGCTGCTCGCCGTACTGTTCCCTGTTGATGTACGGAATCAGTCTTTCGACACTGTCCGGGTTGTTCTCGTCGAGCGGTAGATTAAGAACCCCNGAACGCTGTATAACGGAAATATAAGTCGTGTATCCCGTTACTATCAGGAACAAAGAAAGGAATGCGAACTGCACCACCTTTGATTTCTTCTGATATCCGTAAATGAAACCGCCGACTATTACGCCGACAATGATTACGAATCCTACAATCGGAGATGATTTAATCGCCGCGGGCATCTTCGATGTTATCAGCGGATAAACCACGAAGAATGAAAGCGCGGAAATTATTGATGCTATTATAAACGATTTTCTGTTGTATTCGTATCTCTTGAAATAAAATATTAGACCTATTAAGAATACACATTGAACCACCAGCAGGTGTATGCCGAGCGATAGCCCGACAATGTAAGCGGAGAACAGTATGTACTTGTCGCTTCCGGGCTCATCCGCCTTTTCCCACCAGAGCATCATCATGTACATAACTAGAGTTATCAGGAACGTTCCGAAAGCGTAAACTTCCGCTTCCATCGCGTTGAACCAGAAACTGTCGGCAAACGCGTACGAAAGCGCTCCAATAGCCGAAGGCACGGCGACTATCAGCATATCTTTCAAATTCGCGGGTCTGCCTCTCCAGTTCATTATTACCTTCGTCGCTACAAGATATAGAAGCAGTACCGAGAACGCCGCCGAAATTACGGACAGGTAATTCATCCTTAATCCGATATCGGAAGCGGTCGGTAACATCGTAAATATCTTCCCTACCAGTATGTGGAGCGGAGCTCCGGGAGGATGTGGTGTAGATAACGTAAATGCGCAGGCTAAAAACTCGCCGCAGTCCCAGAAGGACATAGTGGGCTGTACCGTCAGCACGTAAACGACTAACGAAAATAAGAATACAAACCCTCCTGTAATCCAGTTGATTCGTTTGAAATCCAATGTGGTCTATAAAATTTATAAAAACAAAAATTACCTCATTTTACCACGATTTTCAAGATATAAACCTCTCAAAATTAATAAATTCCATTTCCTTAATCGCGCGTGAAACAGCGTCCGCGATTTTATTAATATCCGTCGGGGGTTTCTCCCGTCTGAAGTAATGTATTTATTTTTAAAGGATATTTCGCGATTTTAATTAAATTTAAAATTTCTTACTGATGAAAAATTTTTTCCTCATTGCTCTTATTATTCTGCTCTTTTCATTTGAATCGAAATCTCAGGACCTCAGCGAAGTCCTCTCCAAAGTCGGCAAAGACTACGCGCAGAAATACCTCGAGCCGCTGACGACGGGTCTCGGTACGAACCTGAATTCAGGATTCATCGGCGGTTTCAATCCGGGCGGATACAGCAAGATTCCCGTCTGGCCTCATTTCTACGCTGGCGTGAAATTCTGCGGTGTCGTTATGCAGGACGCGGACAAATCCTTCAATCTCGCTTTTCAGACTAACATAAATTACGGAGGTCAGTCCTTACCCGTCAATTGGACAGTCTTGAACGCCCCGACCGTATTCGGAAGCAGAACTCCCGCCGTCGCTCACGGAACGTTCACTTATGCGGGTCATCAGCGTGATACGTCAATAACGCTCGTTGGCGGATTGGAAGACTCGAAGTTCGTTCCCCTTTTCATTCCGCAGATCGGTATCGGCACAATATTTGGAACGGACCTCACCGTCAGAGGGCTTCCGGGATTCGACGTGGGCAGTTACGGCTCGTTCAAACTTTTCGGTCTCGGACTCAGGCACAACATCGGCGCATATGCGAAAATGCCTTTCGACATTTCAGTTCAGTTCGGATACCAGACATTCGCGATAACCGACAAGAACAAACGCAAGTTCATAACTGCGGATTCCTATTTCGCGAACCTGCAATTGAGCAAGAAACTTGCGATTGTCACTATATACGCGGGCGGGCAGTACGAAAATTACAGCGTTGACGTCGATTACATTTATAATAATATAAACATAGCGTTCAACCAGAAAGGCGATAACTCGTTCAGGGGAATCGCGGGCGCGACTCTTAGCGTCGGACCGTTCCACATAAATGCCGACGTGAACTACGGAGCAAAGTTCGCTTTCACCGGCGGCTTCGGCCTCGGACTGTAAACAGGATTTCGTTTTGTGGTGTCAGAGCCTGTCCCGAGAACTCGGGATATTTACCTGACACGCTGCCGAAGGCAGCACTTAAGAAATGCAGTACTTGCTTTTCCATTCTTTAAATTTGCATTCCTTGCATCCGTTGTAGCGAACAATGATTCAATATAAAGTAGCGATTGTAATGGAAATCAAAATAAAACAAATAGAACCGAACGAATTAGAAACCGCTATCGGTATTTTCACCGAATGCTTTCTCGAAGAACCGCTTCACATATTAGCGTTTCCCGAAATTGAAAAGCGGAGACGATGCACGCGACTCGTTTACGAACTCGTTGTCTATCATCTTGTTCCCGGACTGAAGATGAAAATCATCGGCGCCTACATCGGCGGCAATCTCGTCGGCGCGCTCGACTATACTCCCCCGAATCAAAACGCGTTATGGTCGGAAGAACTGGATGAAGCCGTCAAAGATATGAGAAGAAAAGCGAATGACGAAGCGATCAACATAATCGGCGAGTTCGCGCAAATAAGCGGGATGTACAAACCAGAAGAAACTCATTTCTATATCAATGACGTTGCCGTGCTGAAAGAATTCAGAGGAAAAGGCATAGCAGGAAAATTGTTTGAACACGTTGAAAACGAATGCCGTGCGCATCCCGAAGCGGTCTGCACCGCTCTCGACGCCACGAGCCCGAAGAATGTTTCACTGTACGAGCACTGGGGTTACAAAATCTATAAAGAAATCCCTTTCCACGACATCACCTGCCATAAGATGAAAAAACAAATCAAATGAGAAATATGAATTGTTCGTATCAGAAATGATTAAAGAAAGATAACAAAATGCTATCGCTTATTTCTCAGTGACTTGAGTGTTCTTAGATGTCAAATATATGCTGGAATTTACAAGAAGTACACTTTTAAAACGAGACCGCTTTTCCGCTGCCGCGCCTGTCGGAGTATCCGGTCATCACGCCGTCCGTGTCGAATATAATTCCTTCGACGCGTCCGAAACTGTTAACGGTTTTAATTTCGTAGCCTATGGTTTTCAGTTCGTCAATCACGCCTTCGCTTAAACTGTTTCTTTCCGCCTGTATGTAATCGGGAAGCCACTGGTGGTGTATGCGGGGCGCGTCTATTGCCTCGTTCAACGGCATTCCGAAATCTATTATGTTTATTATTGACTGAAGCACGCTCGTAATTATCTTCCCGCCTCCCGGTGAGCCGATTACGAGAAACGGCTTTCCGTCCTTCATCATAACGACGGGAGTCATCGAACTCAGCATCCGCTTTCCCGGTGCAATCGCGTTTGCTTCATTTCCTATCAGTCCGAAAATGTTCGGTTCTCCGGGCTTGACGGAAAAATCGTCCATTTCGTTGTTAAGAAGAAATCCTGCGCCCTGAACCACGACTCTGCTTCCGAAAATATCGTTTAGCGTCGTCGTCAGCGAAACAAGATTTCCCTTCGAGTCGGCAGCCGATATGTGAGTCGTCTGGCTGCTTTCGCGGTTAATCTTTCCGGGTGTAATTTCCCTTCTCGTTTTTCCGAATTCGAAATTTCTCATTCTCTCTGCCGCGTATTCTTTTGATATCAAATCTTTCAGCGGCACTTTATAAAAATCAGGGTCGCCCATATATTCCGAACGGTCGGCGTAAACGACTTTCATCGCCTCGGCAAGCAGGTTTATGTACCGCGAACTCCCGAATCCGAGAAACTTCAGGTCGTAACTGTCAAGAATGTTCAGAAGGTAGATCAGGCACATCCCGCCGCTCGACGGAGACCCCATTGTTATCACGTCATAGCCCTTGTATTTCCCTTTAATCGGATTCCTGTCAACGCATCTGTAATTCGCGAGGTCTTCATTAGAAATGATTCCGCCACCCCTTTTCATTTCCACTACAATCCTGTCAGCGGTTTCGCCTGCGTAGAAGCCGTCTCTTCCCTTTTCCGAAATCAGGCGAAGCGTGTTCGCAAGGTCTTTCTGAACGAGCAAGTCGCCTTCGGAAAATTTTCTGCCGAAAATTTCTTTTGAACCCGCGTAATTTCCGAATTCACCGCCGTATGAGTTCAGCGCTGAAGCGAGTTCGGCGTTAATGCTGAAACCGTTCTCCGCGAGATTGACCGCGTACGACATCACGTCCGCTCTCTTCATCGTTCCGTATTTTTCGAGAATGTGAAGCAGACCATCTACCGAACCGGGCACGCCCGAAGCCAGATGCCCGTCGGTGCTTAAATCAGGAATCACGTTTCCGTTTGAATCAAGATACATATCCCGGTATGCTGTCGATGGAGCCGTTTCACGGAAATCAACAGACACTTCCCTGCCGTCCGAAAGTTTAGCGACCATAAAACCTCCACCGCCGATATTTCCCGCCTGCGGGTAAACTACCGCAAGCGCGAATGCAGTGCCTACAATCGCGTCAACGGCGTTTCCTCCGCGTTTCATTATATCAACACCGACTTCTGAGGCTATTTCGTTCGCGGAAACGACGACTCCGCTCATGAAACCGGACGCAAAGTTTGAGGATTGTTTTTTATATCCTGAATCAGTGAAGTTTAAAGACAGAATGACGATGAGAACCGTAAAGAAATATTTGAAATATCTTTTTCCCTTCGTCATTCGAAATTAGATTATGAATTCTATAAAATCAGATGCTATTTTATTCTTCCTATCTTCGGAGGAAATCTCTTGAACTCGTTCTTCGCAATCATCTTATCGACTTTTTCAATGAATGATTTTTCGAAACCGAGTTTCACGAGTTCTTCAGTTGAGCGCTGCTCGTCGAACTTAGCGATAAGGTAATTATCCACCTCGGCATAAAGGATTCCCATTTCACCTTCGTCAGTCTGCCCTTCCCACAGGTCGGCGGACGGTCTTTTATTGAGTATTGATTCGGGAACGCCGAGATGTTTCGCGAGTCCGAAAATCTGTGTCTTGTATAGGTCGCCGACGGGATTAATTCCGCAGGCGGAATCGCCCCACAGAGTCGTGTATCCGAGATAGATTTCGGTTTTGTTTCCGGTTCCTATGACAATCGCGTTCTCGCGAGCCGATTCGTCGTAAAGAACAATCATTCTCATACGCGCCATCACGTTTCCTTTTCTGACTGATGAAACATCGCCGTCAAGTTTTCCGAGATACGAATCAACCATATCCGTAATATCGACTTTTTTCGAGCGCATTCCGAGTTTTTTCACGACGCTTTCGGCGTCCGTAACACTGCTCTTGCTGCTGGTCTTGTAAGGCATAAGCACTCCAAGGAGGTTGTCAGCCCCGATTGCCTTCGCGGTGAGAAACGCGGAAACCGCGGAATCTATTCCTCCCGATAAGCCTATTACGGCTTTTCCGATACCGATTTTATTCAACTCCCCGCGGAGGAAACCGGTGAGTTTTTCTTCTATCGCCTTATAATCCTTGTTCATAAAATTTTTCGGAAATTAATCAATTAAGGAAAATAAAAAAAGCCGCCAGAAAATCTGACGGCTTTAATAATCTGAAACAAATTTACTTTGATACCTGATAAACTATCTTTCTAATTGTATCGAATTGTAAATACGGAAACATCTCCTGAATCTTGTCGATTGCTTCGCCTGCGCTCATCTCTCTTCTCATATCTTTGTACATCTGTCTGATTTTATAGTCTCTGATGGCTTTTTCATCGAGCAATTTGTACTTCTTGAGTGTGTTGAAAACTTCGTCGTCAATCAGTTCACTAAGAGGATTATCACTTTTTGATTTTGCTTTTGCTGTTGGCTTCAAAATTTCTCTCCTTTATTAGTTTTAAAATCAAATGAAAAAAAGAAGTAATTGTCGTTTGTTCGATATATTTTATCTAATTTTTAATTACCTATACAAAAATAGCAAAAAATCAAGAGTAAATCAAGCATATACGTGGTTTTAGGGCTTTTTCAGTTGAATATATAACATTTTAAAGGTATGTTTGTTTCTAAATTGTTTCAAAATCATAAAATCTATCTTCAATGGGTATTACGAAAAATTTCTTCCTGATGGCAATTTCACTGCTTTTTCTTACAGCAAGTTGCTTTTCACAGGAAACGGACCACCTTTCCTATAAATTATTTCAGGACAGGGAATCATATTCCCCTGCCGACACTGTAAAAATAGCCTTAAAGATAAAAATTAAGGAAAAATATCATATTAATTCTGTTTCACCTTCGGACGAATCATTCATAAAAACCGAGGTGCTTACGTCGGCTGCAGATTTTAAGGCGCTGAATTTCTATTATCCTCAGCATAAAATGTACAAGTTTGAATTCAGCACGACGGAAATTCCGGTTTACGAAGGCGAAATCGTAATAGGACTGACCCTGATTCCGAAAAAGGATATAAAGGAAGGCGTTTATGCCTTACCTGTTGAATTGAGTTACCAGGCTTGCGATAACGCCGCCTGCTATCCTCCAAAATCTCTGAAAAGCGATATTAAAATTAATATTTCGAAAAAGGGCGCCGAAATCAACAAGGACGTTTTTGCTAAAATTGATTTCGCGAAACCGTACAAATCCGAAACCACCGTAAAGGAAACCCTGAAAGAAAACGAAAGGGTCGAAGGACAGAATCCCGACGAGGAAAAAGTATCTAAGTTCATCGAGGAAAAAGGATTGATACTCGGGATACTTATTATTTTCGTATGGGGTCTCGCGCTTAACCTTACACCCTGCATATATCCGTTGATACCAATAACGATTAGTTATTTCGGCTCGCAGTCGAGCGGCAACAAATTCCAGAGTATAATGATGGGCGTCTTTTACGCGCTGGGCATGTCGGTGACGTATTCCCTGCTCGGGCTTTTCGCCGCGCTGACTGGAAGCATACTCGGCACCGCGCTGCAGAATCCGATTGTGATAATCGTAATCGCACTCGTTTTCATCGCGCTTTCGACTTCAATGTTCGGTCTCTGGGAAATCAGAGTTCCTCAGAAACTCGCTGTCGAAGGGAACAAGAACCGCAAAGGGCTCTTCGGGTCGCTCTTCATGGGACTTCTCGTCGGATTCATCGCGGCTCCCTGCATCGGACCGATCGTACTCAGTCTTCTTGTTTACGTTGGTAAACTCGGTAATCCTTTAATGGGCTTCTTCCTGTTCTTCGTTCTTTCGATGGGGCTCGGAGTGCCTTACATTTTCCTCGCTGCGTTTTCGAGTTCAATAAGCAAACTCCCGCGCTCGGGCGAATGGATGATAAGCGTGAAAATAATTTTCGGTCTCGTGCTGATTATTATGGCGCTTAATACGCTCGCGCCGCTTATTCCCGAAAACATTTATTCTATCGTATTCCCGCTTTCAATAATACTCTCGGGAATTTACCTGATTATTTTCGACAACAAGGGATTGAACGCGAAAGGATACACGAAGGTTAAATACGCCATCGCTATAGCGGGCATCGCTTTCGGAGTGTGGACGCTGAAACCCGAATCTCACACCGCCGAGGTTGCCTGGAAGAACCTTTCTTCGGTCGAACAGATTGAAGCATCTGTCAAATCAGAGAATAAACCGATTATGATTGACTTCTATGCCGACTGGTGCGCGCAGTGCAAGGAACTCGACAAGTACACTTACGTTGACGGCAAGGTAGTTGAACTGTCAAAATCCTTGAATAACATTAAGATTGACTTAACGAAAGAAAATTCGGATATTTCAACTAAGTACGGTATTAAAGGGCTTCCCGTGGTTTTATTCATGAAACCGAACGGAGAGGAAATTAAGGAATTGCGTGTTACGGGATTCCTTGAGCCGGAAGAATTTTCGAAAAAAATAGAAAAATTACTTGATGCAAAATAAGAAAGTTGTTTTATTAATATTAATGCTCTTCACTGCTGCGTTTTTGAACGCGCAGGTTTCCGATAACGACGGCAAATATAAACTGTCTGGAATAAGGGATAAAGTCGTAAACGCGGATGATAAAGGTCCGCTCGACGTGCCGAATATGCAGGCTGATAAAAAATCCCCCGGTCTCTCGATACTTCTTTCGCTCGTGCTTCCCGGCGCGGGGCATTACTATGCCGGACGAAGCGACGTGGGCGCGTATTTCTTCGGCGCGGAAGTCGGCATGTGGCTCGGTCTTTTCGGTGTGAACTACTACGGTAACATACTCAGAGACGATTCGCGCTCTTTCGCCGCGACTCATTCGGGACTCGACAAGAGCGGCAAGGACGACGATTACTTTTCGAACGTTGGTAATTACCTGAACATATACGATTATAACAACGATAAACTCGCGCGCGGCGAGTACGAAAAAATATACGACGTGAACACGCATTTCTGGAACTGGGATTTGAGCGCAAACATGGATTCGTTCGAGTCGCAAAGAAAGAGAAGCGAAAGAACGTACAACCTCAGAACTATATTCGTCACGGGAATGATTCTCAACAGGCTCGTCAGCGGAATCAGCGCGCTCGTGCTTACGAACAAGGGCAACAATTCCGGCGGAATCCGTATGAACAGCGAATTGATGATGACACCCGAAAATAAAATCGACGGACTTAAACTGAATTTCGTAAAAACATTCTGATTTGACAAGGAACTATAAGATTATTCTTGAATACGACGGCTCGGATTTCCTCGGCTGGCAAAGACAGAAGAAGCACAGAAACACGGTTCAGGAAGTTCTCGAAAACGCCCTTGGAAAAATCCTTCGGTGCGAAATAAAAATCACCGGCGCGGGACGCACAGATACGGGCGTCCACGCTTATAACCAAACCGCTAACTTCAGGACCGCCGCGGACGTCGGCGCCGAAAGCAGATTCCTCTATTCACTTAATTCAATTCTGCCGGACACGGTTACCGTAAAATCTATATCCGAAGTCCCCGCCGAATTCCATTCGAGATACTCGGCGAAAGAAAGGGAATATATTTACAGAATGACGACGCGGGAAATCTCGATTGGAAGAAAATATTTCTTTAAACTCAATTACGAACTTGACTTTAAAATAATTGACGAATTTATTAAAATTATAACGGGATATAATTCTTTCAAATCACTTTGCAAGAATCATTCTGACAAGCACGATTTTTTCTGCGACTTGAGAGAATTGAAATACGTTATAAATAAAAAAGAATCCCTTATTGATTTTACGATTAAATCCGACAGGTATCTTCATTCGATGGTCAGGGCTGTTATCGGCTGCCTTGTCGATCTCGGAAGAGGCAAACTCGGTCTTGAAGAGACTATCGGGAAATTTCAAAAAGGAGAAAAAATTAAAGCGGCATATTTACCGGCTAACGCCCTATTTCTAAACAAAATTTATTATTGATGAAAACAATTAAATTGGTCTCCGTCCTGTTACTGCTCTGCCTGCTCGCCTTCAAGTCATCCGAAGGTCAGGTAAACAGGGAAACAAAAGTAGCGGACAGGGATAATTCGATTCAGGAATTGCGGACAAAAATCATTGACGGAAATTCGGTTTACGAAAATACCATTACAGGCGGAATCGTCAGAACCGAAACCGCTAAAGAAAAAAGTCCTTTCCTCGGCGGTCTCTTTTCGGCAGTCGTGCCGGGCGCCGGTGAATTCTATGCCGAAAAATATGTCAAGAGCGCGATTTTCCTCGCTATCGAAGCCGGGCTCTGGATAACTTACGCCACATTCCAGAAAAAAGGAAACGACCAGACGAACTTCTACGAGGATTACGCTGACCAGAACTGGAGCATTATTAGATACGCCTCGTGGCTTAAGGATCAGAATTTCCCAAAGTCGGGCGAGATTAATCTCGCCAGCGACCCCGCTACGCTGAGAATGCAGGTCAATGCCTGCGAAACGGAAAGCGGTTTTTCTCACACGCTGCCGAATTACGGCGATCAGCAGTATTACGAAGTCATCGGCAAGTACAGGACCTATACCTGCGGCTGGGCAGAGTCCGTTGGTAAAGGAATTACAAAGCAAAACTTCGAAACGTTCCCGATCCTTTCACAGGTGAACTACTACATGGATGAAAGACAAAAAGCCAATAATTATTATGATAACGGCACAACAACTATGATGGTTGTGATACTTAACCACATTGCTTCAGCGGTTGACGGTGTAATAAGCGTCAATTCGTACAACAACAAACTGTCAGTTCAGGGAAATGTAAGTTTCGCGCCCGTATATTCATACCGCGAAGGAAGAAGCAAGGTTACGCCGTTCTTTAACCTGAAGATCGGATTTTAAACAGCGGGAAATACGAAGTATCCTGATGACTGAAAGAGTCTGCGCGCTTTTCTGAATCCTGCGGAATCCTCTTTTGAGAAAAGCCCGTACAGAACCGCTCCGCTGCCGCTCAGAGACGCGAATGCGGCGCCGCATTCGAGCAGGCTGCTCTTCACTTCCGCGAGTTCGGGATATTTATCAAAAACGACTTTCTCAAAATCATTCACGTATATTTCACGCCTGCTTAAATCGAATTCCTCGACACCCGCCAGAATCGTCTCCTTGTTCATAGACTCGTCGAAGTTCAGGCTTTCGTACGCCCACTTAGTTGCTACATGCCTGTTAGGATTTACAAGAAGCACGTCATAATCCAGAACGAAATTGTTCAGAATCTTCATCTTCTCTCCCCTGCCCGTCGCGTAACAGGGCTTCTGTATCAGAAAGAAGGGCACGTCGCTGCCGACAGCTAAAGCCGTGTCCATTATAAGTTTGCGGTTCAGGTTTATGTCTATCTTGAAAAAATTAACCAGATACCTCAAAAGCGAGCCCGCGTCAGAACTTCCGCCGCCCAGTCCGCCGCCGATTGGTATGTTCTTTTCAAGAAATATGTTTATGAGGTACGTGTCGCGTATCTTGAAATTCTTGAAGAACGCTTCGATGACTTTTATCAAAGTATTTGTCTTCGCCAGAGGAACGGAATGCTTTTCAGACTTCAGTATGATGGAATTCATATCGCTCCCGCTCGGAACAATAGATATGTTTATCGTGTCGAAGAGTTTGACCGGATAAAAAATCGTCTCGAGATTGTGAAATCCGTCGTCTCTCTTGTTCAGTATTCTTAATCCTAAATTTATTTTCGCAGGAGCCTTTATTATCATTTCAGTCGTTTTGTTGTAATATAAAGAAAAGGTATCGAAAAATTACGACAGTAATTAAAACAATACCTTTTCAAAAAAAGTTATATCGCCCACTTCAGCAGCACGGAACCCCAGGTAAAACCCGCTCCGAAACTGGATAGAATAAGATAATCTCCTTTTTTGACTTTTCCTTCGTAAAAATATTCCGAAACGCACGAAGGTATGGTGCACGATGTCGTGTTTCCGTACTTGTGAATGTTTATCATTACCTTGTCGAGTTCAACACCCATCCTGTCTGCAGTCGCCTGTATGATTCTCATGTTTGCCTGATGAGGAACGAGATACGCGACGTCATCCGATTTCAAACCGTTCCTTTCCATTAACTCGACAGAAACGTCCGCCATTCCCTTAACCGCTTCCTTGAAGACTGTCTTTCCGTCCTGATGAACGACGTGCATCTTCTTGTCAATTGTTTCGTGTGTCGGAGGATTCAGACTTCCGCCTCCGGGCTGATACAGGAATTCGCCTCCGTTACCGTCTATGTGCAGAATCGAATCGAGAACGCCCGCAGACTTGTCTTCGGTCGGCTCGAGCAGAAATCCCGCTGCGCCGTCGCCGAATAGCACGCAGGTGTTTCTGTCCTCAAAATCTATTATGCTTGTCATCTTATCGGCGCCAATTAACAGCACCTTTTTGCAAGTTCCGTTTTCAACGAACTGTACCGCGGTGTTAAGCCCGAAAATGAATCCCGAGCAGGCGGCAGATAAATCGAACCCCCAGCAATTCTTCGCACCGAGTTCTTTCTGTACGCGCGCTGCCGTCGAAGGATAGAACATGTCAGGTGTTACGGTTGTTACGATTATCAAATCAATTTCTTCAGCCGAGATGCCTCTTTTTTCCAGTATCATCCGGGCGGCTCTCACCGCCGCATACGATGTCGGCTGGTCTTTCTCAAGATACCTTCTTTCCGATATGCCGGTCCGCGTCTTTATCCATTCGTCGGTCGTATCGAGATAATCTTCAAAATATTTGTTTGTAACTGTCTTGTCGGGGAAATAATGCCCAACTGCACTGACAAATGCATTGTAAGGCGTTTTTTTGCTCATTGTTTATCCTTTAATTTCTTTTGGCTCTTCTATGGTTTCGTCCGGTGAATCCGTATTTGCCGAACCGCTCTTGTGAGTTTCGAAATGGAACTCATCCGAACCTTTCTTCAGTTTGACACGGACTTTAGTATTTTCTTTAATGTTGCCTTTTAATATTTCCTCGCTGAGAGGATCTTCGAGGTAGTTCTGTATCGCCCGTCTCAAAGGTCTCGCCCCGTATGTCTGGTCGAAACCCTTATCCGCGATTAGTTCTTTCGCGGGCTTTGATATTTCAATTACAATATTCTGATGGCTTAGGCGCTTCTGCATTTTTTCTATCGAGATATCCACAATCTGCAGTATGCTGTCCCTGTTTAACTGATGGAATACTATGAAATCGTCAATCCTGTTCATGAACTCGGGCGAGAAAACTTTTTTCACGGCTTCGTCAATCGATGTTTTCATCTTTTCGTATTTCGTAACATCTTTTGAATCGCCGAACCCGAGCACCTTATCGAGTTTTATATCGCGAGTGCCGATGTTTGACGTCATAATAAGTATCGTATTTTTGAAGTCAACTTTCCGTCCGAGCCCGTCAGTTAGCGAGCCGTCATCAAGCACCTGAAGAAGAACATTGAACGTATCGGGATGCGCCTTCTCAACTTCGTCGAGAAGTACTACGCTGTAAGGTTTCCTCCTTACTTTCTCCGTCAACTGGCCTCCTTCTTCGTATCCGACATATCCCGGAGGCGCGCCTACGAGTCTCGACACGTTGAATTTTTCCATGTATTCGCTCATATCCACGCGGATTAATGCGTCTTCGGAATCGAACAGGAATTTCGCGAGTTGTTTCGCAAGTTCGGTTTTTCCTACACCCGTCGGACCGAGAAAAATAAACGAACCAATCGGCCTGTTCGGATCCTTCAAGCCTGCTCTCGCCCTTCTGATGGATTTGGAGATTTTTTCTATCGCTTCGTCCTGACCGATAATAACTTTTTTCAGGTATTCCTCCATGTTGACGAGTTTCTCCGATTCGGATTCCGCTACCTGATTCACGGGAATGCCCGTCATCATTGCGACGACGTCCGCCACGTTCTGGGCGTTAACTTCGTAAAAAGTGTTCTGTGACTTGAGGTCCCAGTCGAATTTCGCCTCTTCGAGTTCGGATAAAAGCCTCTTTTCCTTGTCTCTGAGTTTTGCCGCCTCTTCGTAATTCTGCTGCTTTATTACCTGCGTCTTTTCCACCTTTACAGATTCGATGTCAGCCTCGAGTTTCGCGAGGTCTTCAGGTACGATGATGTGGGCAAGGTGAACTCTCGAGCCCGCTTCATCCATTACGTCAATCGCCTTGTCTGGAAGGAATTTATCCGTGATGTATCTGTCGCTCAGTCTTACCGCTTCCTGTATCGCCTCGTCGGAATACCTTACCGAATGATGTTCCTCGTACTTGCCCTTAATGTTATTAAGAATCTGTATCGTTTCCTCAACCGTCGTCGGCTCGACCATTATTTTCTGGAATCTTCTGTCGAGCGCTCCGTCTTTTTCTATGTACTGCCTGTACTCGTTAAGCGTCGTCGCTCCTATGCACTGCAGTTCGCCTCTCGACAAAGCGGGTTTGAAAATATTCGACGCGTCGAGTGAGCCGCTCGCTCCTCCCGCGCCTACAATCGTATGAAGTTCGTCAATGAAAAGAATCACGTCCCTCGCTTTTTCGAGTTCGTTCATCACCGCTTTCATTCTTTCCTCGAACTGCCCTCTGTATTTCGTGCCTGCTACGAGGGCGGCAAGGTCCAGCGTTACAACGCGCTTGTTGTGAAGCACTCTCGAAACAGTCTTCTGTATTATTCTTAATGCAAGCCCTTCGGCGATTGCAGTTTTACCGACTCCCGGTTCGCCTATAAGCACGGGATTGTTCTTTTTTCTTCTGCTCAATACCTGAGCAACACGCTCAATTTCCTTTTCCCTGCCTACAATCGGGTCGAGTTTGTTCTCTGCCGCAAGTTTCGTAAGGTCGCGTCCGAAATTGTCAAGAACAGGAGTCTTCGATTTGTCGGTTTTCTTATCCTGCGACTGCTTCTGCGGCATCGGCGTAACGCTTCCCGTCGGCTTTCCTGTTAATATGTTCACGAGTTCGGTCTTAACGGCGTCATACGTAACTCCGTATTGATGAAGAATCTGTGCCGCGAGATTGTCATCCTCGCGCAGCATCGAGAGCAAGAGATGCTCCGTTCCGATTATATCCGATTTGAATAATTTTGCCTCAAGATAAGTTATCTTTAAAACCTTTTCAGCCTGTTTCGTCAGAGGTATATTTCCGACAGTAAGAGAACTGCCTGAGTGTTTTACCGTATCCTCTATAGTTTTCTTTAATTGCGCTATCTCAACTGATAAGTTTCTAAGGATGTTAATAGCCAGACCTTCACCTTCTCTGAATATACCGAGAAGCAAATGTTCCGTTCCTATATAATCGTGACCAAGCCTGATTGCTTCTTCTCTGCTCAGCCTGATTACTTCCTGTACCCTTTGTGAAAAATTACTGTCCATAATTGCTCCTTTTTACGTGTTCCTTTAATGTGCTTCTGATTAATTCCGAAACACGGAATTCATCCGAATTTTCTATGTCCTTTCTCTGTATCAAACTAATTAAAACGCCGTCTTTCAACAATGCAATTTGCGGTGATGATGGCGGAAAGCCGGTGAAATACTTTCTCGCCTCTTCTACAGCCCTTTTTTCCATTCCCGCGAATACTGTCACGAGATTATCGGGCAAATACCCGTTCACGCGGGCATTTTCGACCGCTAATTTCAGTCCCGGACGCGCTTTTCCTGCGGCGCATCCGCATACGGAATTAACGAAAACAAGCGTATATCCCTTTTTCCCTAATTCCCGATTCACCTCTTCGGGTGTGTATAACTCCCTGAATCCTATCGCAACCGCTTCTTCTCTCATCGGTTTTACTAAATTCGGGTCGTATGTGTTCAGTTCAAATATCATATGTTTGTGTTTTTATAAAATAAAACACGTGTATCAATTATTTAATTTCAAATATTTATCGAACCAGTTTCTGCGCATTTCGCTTACTTCTTTTCTGTACATTCTCAGGTAATGGTCGCCGTTTTCAAACAATTTTACTTCAATATCCGCCTGATATATAGGTTTCAGCAGACGGTAAAGATCAGCCGAATCTTTATAAGTAACTTTGTCGTCGCCTGTACCGTGAATCATCAGCAATGGTGTTGTTACGTTCATGCTGCCGTAAAAGTTCACCGCCGAACGTGAATCCATTTCACGCGTAACCATATCGGGACTGTATTTACTGAATTTTGAATAAAACTTGTTTTTCAGTTTCACGTTCAATTCAAAGTTGCGTCTTAAATTCGCGAGACCGGCCACGGATATCGCGCATTTGAGAAATTTCACGCGCGTGAGAAGCAGATACGTAATCATGCCTCCGCGGCTCCACCCTTCCACGCCTGTGTTTTCACCGTCAAATTCCTCAAGTTCCATTCCCGCTTTTAAAACATTTACTACATCGTTTACTTCGGCACCGCCGAATTCATCCTTCTGCCTGTACTGCGAAGAAATGACTATGTACCCCCAGGACGCTATCTCTCCCAGTATTCCGTACGCGAGAAAATCATCAAGCCTCCCGTCCTTTTCATCGCCTCCCCTGTTCCATACTATCAAAGGAAGTCTTTCGTTTATTTTTTTTGGTTTCGCAAGATATCCGTCTATTAAATAACCGTCCGAGTGATATAATATCGCGTTAATATCAACTCCGTCAACAACGGCATCACCCCACCCTTTGCGGATAAACCTTGTTTGATTATCATCGAGATTTACTTTCGACTGTTCCTTTATAATATGCAACTTCATATTATAATTTATGAAATTTATGCATATATGTTAAGTCAAATATAAAGCAATATAATTTATTGTTATTACAATATTTTAGAAATAATATAACGACTTTTCGCTTCCATTTATATTAAATTGAATGATTTTGATGTTTATTCATAATATAGATCAGTCAGCAGTTCTTTTATACACCTTCACATTAGTGCTTGCTTTATCTCATAAAATTTTCACCGTTATAGAATGTCTCTGATTTTATGAAATAAAATCAGGACACTGTTCTCTTTTATGATACGAAAAGTCCCGTCAGGGACGACAGTATTTTAGTCCAATAAAAAAGAGGCGGTATAACCGCCTCTTCATTATATTAAATATTTACCCTTGTCTTACTTCACCAGTATCATTCTCTTTATGTCGCTGAAATCGCCTGATGTCAGTTTGTAGAAGTAAACGCCGCTGGCGAATTCCGCTGCGTTGAAATCAACAGTGTAATTTCCTGCCTGTTTCACTTCGTTTACGAGTGTCCTTACTTCTCTTCCGAGTACGTCATAAATCTTCATTGTTACCAATCCCTGTTTCGGAATTGCGAAGTTTATCTTCGTCGTCGGGTTGAACGGGTTAGGATAGTTCTGGCTCAGTTCGTACTTGCTCGGAATGAGTGACGAAATGTTGCCCGCGCCTGTCGAGGTCAGTACGAAACATACGTTAGGCCTGTTAGTCTGAGACGAGCCGCCTGTCATTGTGCATCCTGTTACATTGTCCGTGTAGTATCCCCAGGTCATTCCTGATGCCGATGTGGCGTTTACAGGAGAATATGAAGTGTATGACGAGTTATCATAGCACACTTCAATAAGAAGATTGCTCGTTCCGTTGTACGTAAAGAAAGGAGCCGTCATATCGATGTACTGCCAACCTGTGCTCGCTACCGTATATGTGCCTGAATAACCTGTTGTCCATCCGCTTGATACAAAACCCGTAAGAGATGTTTGCGTGGTTAACTGATAACGGACGTTGAAGCCGTTCATCGCGGGTCCGCCGACAGTGATTACGTTAAAGCCGAGTTTCATTATCTGTGTTCCCGCTGTCATTCCTGACGCTGTAAGTTCAGCAGCCGTGAAGAGCATCTGTGTTCTTCCGTCCATCCAGTATGTAGTGAACGGATAGTTCGATGATGAGGTTCCCGTGCCGACGCAAGCGTTGAACTGGTTGATGATTTTGAATTTGTTAAGCGCCGATGAATCGAGATTGTGACCCGATGAATTGTCGCGCGCGAATATTCTGTAGAATATCGAATCGTTAAAGTTCACGTCGGCCTGTACCGAATTGAACGCTGCCGCGTAATTCGTGCCTGTCGTGAGAAGGAGTTTGAAGTGCTTTATTCCCGTACCCGTGTTGTTCTTGTACCATCTTACCCATACAGAGTCAACGCCGATGTTGTCCGTTACGCTGGCTGTTACTGTCGCCGGCCAGTTGACTTTCGGAACGTTGCCTAATGCCGTATGCGTGATTACGGGTTTTACCGTATCCGATGACGCTGTAAACGAGTAGTATGAAGAAGGCGCTCCCGCGGGCGCTGTACCGGTTCTGCTTAATGAGTCGGTAGTTGTAAGATAATAGTTATACGTACCTGCGCCTGAAAGCGGTAAATTCGCTGTCCAGTTCATGCCGCCTGAATTTGTTAATGCTACGTTTGAGAACGTGGTGCTGTTCTTCGCGTAATACAATCTTGTTAAACTCGGATTGATTCCGCTTCCTGCGGGTGTAATTACGCAGTTGATAACTCTGTTTCCTGTTGTCTGTTCTGTGTTTCCGAGCTGTGTGTGCGCGATTGAAGGACCGATATCGACTATAGCAGCCCAAGACTGATATCTGCCGATTCTGTTGTCGCACCAGTTCGGGATGATTCTGTTGTTACCGGAAGTTATTCCGATATAGTCACCCTGATAACCTGTCGCCGTACCTGAAATAGGCGCGGGTCTGAACTTCGCATCGTTCACTTTAATTTCTGTCCAGGTTAATCCTCCGTCAACCGAACGGTTCACGTACGTATCGACAGAGTCATTGCTGTTTGAATTACGGCAGTCGTGATATACAACGTTCACTCCGCCATCNGCGTCGACGTTAACCGCCGCGTGATACTGAAGTTTTCCGTTTGCTGCGTCCTGATTTACTCTTACAGGCGCGCTCCAGGTTGTGCCCTGGTTAGTTGACTTCCATAAGAAAACGTCTGATGCGTCACCGCCGTTGAAATTCTTTTCGGAAGCAACAACATAAATCCAGCCGTTTCTCGCTCCGCCGGAACGGTCAATATCTATTCTCGGAAAACCCGCTACTCTGATGCCCCAGGGTCCGAATGATGCCGCCCTGATTCCGTTCATATCTGCCGCATGGTTTGTTGCTGTCCACGTCGTGCCGCCGTCTGTTGACTTTGCGAAACCGAGTGAATCTTCTGTTGAGTTCTGACCGTTTGTCGTGCAGTTCGCCCAAATGGCGTAAACATTGCCTTCGGGTCCCGCTGTAACGTCGCAGCCCTGATGGTGATGTCCTGACGCGGTCGGAGGACTGATTACCTGAACATTTGACCAGGCAACGCCGCCGTTAGTTGTTTTCGTGAACACGATTCTGTTTGAGTATGAACCGCCAAATTCCGTGTAAACGGTGTATGAATTACCGTAATACGGACTTGATGCGCAATAGTTCGTTCCCGATAAGTTCTTATCGGCTGAAGTTGTCGCGCCCGGGAATGTGATGACGCCTGACCACGTTGAACCGTAATTGGTCGAATACGCCGCGCCCATGCTTCCCGATAATGTGATGTGAGAAATAATAAAAGTATTATTCTTATCAATCATCGGTGCGGGGTCGCCGTAGTTGCTGTTTGTTATATCCGGACCCGCGAAGTTCAAACCTCCGTTTGTCGAAATGTATCCCGGCGTGCTGAACGTGCTCGAACCGTTGAAATAGTTCGCCGATGAAAACATAAGATTCGGATTTAACAAACTCGACGTAATTGCAATCTCGCTCTGCGTAGAGGGAGCAGTTGTCGGTTTTATCTGAAAATTCGGACTTACCGCCAGAACTCCCTGAGGAGTGTAGTAGTAAGAAGTTACAGTATTCGGATTCACGTAGTTATTCGTGTTCGGATAACTCGGCAAATTGTCATACTGGCCGACAGGAATCATCCTTGTCATTGCAGGATGCTGGTTCCATCTGGGACTGTCATCCTGATACTTTTGCCCGGTAAAAAGGAAAAAACCAATGGCAAATACTGAGAGAAGTAAGAGAGCTTTTTTCATTTTTGTATCTTTTGTTTTAAAAAAATATTTTTAAATATATTACTGCCTTGTCGTGTTCTATAATTTTTCCCTCCGGATTAATATTATATCACAGAAAACTTTAAATTTAGTCTCAATTGCGGTATGAAATGAAACTAATTCATATAATTTATCCCTTATTTATATAAAATTCAATATATATTTAAAATAAATATTCTACCCTCAAGGCTGCGGTATTAAAAGTATTGCATTTTTGTATACTTGACCCAAATAAAATATCCATTATCCGGCATTTCTGTGTTATAAAAAAAGAGGCGGTATTACCGCCTCTTCATTATATTAAATATTTACCCTTGTCTTACTTCACCAGTATCATTCTCTTTATGTCGCTGAAATCGCCCGATGTCAGTTTGTAGAAGTAAACGCCGCTGGCGAATTCCGTAGCGTTGAAATCAACAGTGTAATTTCCCGCCTGCTTCACTTCGTTTACGAGTGTCCTTACTTCTCTTCCGAGTACATCATAAATCTTCATTGTTACCAATCCCTGTTTCGGAATTGCGAAGTTTATCTTCGTCGTCGGGTTGAACGGGTTAGGATAGTTCTGGCTCAGTTCGTACTTGCTCGGAATGAGTGACGAAATATTGCCCGCGCCCGTTGAAGTCAGTACAAAACATACGTTCGGCCTGTTAGTCTGAGCAGCGCCGCCTGTCATTGTGCACCCGCTTACGTTGTCAGTATAGTAACCCCAGGTTTTTCCTGATGCCGACGTAGCATTAACCGGAGAAAACGCAGTATACGACGAGTTATCATAGCACACTTCGATAAGAAGGTTGCTCGTTCCGTTGTAAACGAAATACGGCGATGTCATATCGATGTACTGCCATCCCGTGCCTGCTACAGTGTAAGAACCTGTATAACCTGTTGTCCATCCGCTTGTTACGAAACCGGTAAGAGATGTCTGAGTGGTTAACTGATAACGGACGTTGAAGCCGTTCATCGCGGGTCCGCCGACAGTGATTACGTTAAAGCCGAGTTTCATTATCTGTGTTCCCGCTGTCATTCCTGACGCTGTAAGTTCAGCAGCCGTGAAGAGCATCTGTGTTCTTCCGTCCATCCAGTATGTAGTGAACGGATAGTTCGATGATGAGGTTCCCGTGCCGACGCAAGCGTTGAACTGGTTGATGATTTTGAATTTGTTAAGCGCGGACGAATCCGTATTATGCCCCGATGAATTATCTCTCGCGAATATTCTGTAGAATATTGAATCGTTATAGTTTACGTCTGCCTGTACCGAATTGAACGCTGCCGCGTAATTCGTGCCTGTCGTGAGAAGGAGTTTGAAGTGCTTTATTCCCGTACCCGTGTTGTTCTTGTACCATCTTACCCATACAGAGTCAACGCCGATGTTGTCCGTTACGCTCGCCGTTACAGTCGCCGGCCAATTGACTTTCGGAACGTTGCCAAGCGCTATATGCGAAATAACCGGTTTAACAGTATCGGATGATGCAAGGAAAGAATAATAAATTCCGGGCGCGCCTGCGGGGGCTGTCGCTACTCTGCTCATAGAATCCGTTGCCGTCAGATAGTAGTTATAAGTGCCTGCTCCTGTAAGCGGCATATTCGCTGTCCAATTTGTACCGCCCGTATTAGTCATCGAAACATTTGAGAATGTCGTGCTGTTCTTTGCATAGAACAGTTTGACGGTTGATGGATTAATACCCGAGCCTGCCGGTGTAATCGTGCAGTTCACCGCACGGTTTCCCGTAGTTTGCTCCGTGTTTCCGAGAGGCGTATGATTTATTGAAGGACCTAAATCAATCGATGCAGTCCAAGCCTGATAAACGCCTGTAACGTCATCCATCCAGAAAGGCCATACTTTGTTGTTTCCGGAACATATTCCGATATAATCGCCGGCGTAGCCCGAAGCAAGTCCGCTAATCGGTTTTGGTTTGAACCTGTGACCGCTGACATTGTATTCCGTCCACGTATTTCCGCCGTCTATCGACCTTGCCACGAAAACTTCCGCGGAATCCGGCGCCGTATTTCTGTTGTCATAATACACGCAGTTTATACCGCCGTATTCATCAACCCTAATCGCATTGAAGAACTGGTATTTGCCGTTGTTTAATGGATCCTGATTCACTCTAATACCCGCTGACCATGTAGTGCCTCCGTCAGTTGAACGGTGAAGCACGATGTCGGGATCGGTGCCTGCAGGCGCTAAGTTCTTCTGCGAAACAAGTATGTAAATCCACCCGTTTCTCGGACCTCCGCTTCTGTCAACGTCAATTCGCGGGAAACTGTTCATTCTGATTCCGTATGGAGTGAATCCTGTACCGAACACCATCAGACCGCTCATTGCGAAAGCATTGTGAGTTCCGGTGAACGTTACGCCGCCGTTCGTTGATTTCGCGAACGCGCACTGGTCCTCAGGACTGCTGCTTACAGTCGGTGTCCACGTCACGTAAACTTCGCCGTTCGGTCCAACCCTGAGGTCTTCCGCCCTGCTTACCCTGCCGCTCGCCGCGGGGATAATATCGGTAGGCGTTGACCAGGACACACCGCCGTTCGTCGTGTATGAGATTCTTGGAGGATAACCTGAGCCCCAGGTCGTATACACGCAGTAACTTCTTCCGTAATACGGGCTCGTCGGCGCATCATCGGTACCCGCAAAATTCTTATCAACGCTGCCGGACTGTATCGTGTATGTTGAAGACCAGTTCAGACCGTTGTTTGTCGAATAATTTGCAAACATACCTGATGTGCTGTAACCAAGATGCGTCATTATTATATTGCCGTTCTTGTCTATAGTAGGTCCGGGATCTCCGCCGTGATTCGTAATCGGAGCGCCGTTTAGCGTGTCGCTCCCGAACCAGGTAGCGCCGCCATTTGTCGTAACATATACACCCTCGCTAATAAACAAACCGCTGACGAAATTTACGGCATTCGATGAACCAAACATCAAATTTTGATTCAACGGATGCCTTACTAATATCACTTCGCTCTGATGGCTGTTCGTGCGGGGAAGTACTCTGAAACTCGGATTAACAGCATAAACTCCATTAGCCGAGTAATAATATTGCACTTTGTTGCTTTGTATTACCGGCATTTCGGTTATCGGTACAAAAGGGATTTTTGCAGTATTGCTTACATCAAAAATCCACATTGGATTATCCATTGGATCGGACCAGCGCAAAGGCTTGTCCTGTGCCGTAAGAGAAATTCCGATAAGCAAAAATAGAATTAAAAGAAGCGATTGGTTTCTCATAAATTTATATTTTTAGGTTGAGGATTTTATATAAAATATAACTTTTATTATTAATTCGCAATTAGAATTTCTTCATTCCCAAATATCCCGTTTATTTTTCGTGTTTTCGTGCTAATATTTTTCCGACGTAATGAACACACATCAGGTAAAGGATAATCTCTGATTTTATGAAATAAAATCAGGACTCTGCTCTCTTGCAAGATACGAAGAGTCCCGTCAGGGACGATAGTTTTCCGCAATAAAAAAAGAGGCGGTACAACCGCCTCTTCGTTATATTAAATATTTACCCTTGTCTTACTTCACCAGTATCATTCTCTTTATGTCGCTGAAATCGCCTGATGTCAGTTTGTAGAAGTAAACGCCGCTGGCGAATTCCGTAGCGTTGAAATCAACACTGTAAGTTCCCGCCTGCTTCACTTCGTTTATGAGTGTTCTTACTTCCCTTCCGAGTACGTCATAAATCTTCATTGTTACCAATCCCTGTTTCGGAATCGCGAAGTTTATCTTCGTCGTCGGGTTGAACGGGTTAGGATAGTTCTGGCTCAGTTCGTACTTGCTCGGAATGAGCGACAAAATGTTGCCCGCGCCAGTTGCCGTTAACACGAAGCAAACGTTCGGTCTGTTCGTCTGAGACGAGCCGCTCGTCATCGTGCAGCCGCTAACGTTGTCGGTATAATAACCCCGGGTCATTCCGGGCGCCGATGTAGCATTTACAGGTGAATAGGATGTGTACGAAGAATTATCAAAGCATATTTCTATAAGAAGGTTGCTCGTTCCGTTGTAAACGAAATACGGCGATGTCATATCGATGTACTGCCATCCCGTGCCCGCTACCGTATAAGTACCGGAGTAACCCGTAGTCCAGCCTGATGTAACCCACCCCGTAAGAGATGTTAGTGTCGTCAACTGATAGCGGACGTTAAAGCCGCTCATCGCGGGTCCGCCGACAGAAATAACGTTGAAGCCTAACTTCATAATGGATGTCCCGGCTGACATTCCTGACGCTGTAAGTTCAGCAGCCGTGAAGAGCATCTGTGTTCTTCCGTCCATCCAGTATGTAGTGAACGGATAGTTCGACGATGAGGTTCCTGTTCCTACGCACGCGTTGAACTGATTTATTATCTTGAATTTATTCAATGGCGTGGAATCCATGTTATGTCCCGAAGACAGGTCACGTGCGAACACCCTGTAGAAAATTGAATCGTTGAAATTCACGTCAGCCTGAACGGAATTGAACATTGCCGAATAATTTGTTCCTGTCGATAAATTCAACTTGAACTGTTTCCAGCCGGTTGAAGTGTTATTCTTGTACCATTTTACCCATACGGAGTCAACGCCGATGTTGTCCGTTACGCTTGCCGTTACTGTCGCGGGCCAGTTGACTTTCGGAACGTTGCCTAAAGCAGTATGCGTGATAACAGGCTTCACCGTATCGGAAGATGAAATAAAAGAATAATAAGAAGAAGGAGCGCCCATTGGAGCGAATGATATCTTACCCGCGTTATCCGCCGTTCTTAAATAATACCTGTACGTTCCCGCTCCGCTGAGCGTGATGTTTGCCGACCAGTTCGTCCCGCCCGTGTTTGTCATCTGAACGCTGTCATAAACACTCGCAGGAAGTTTTAATACAAATACTTTTGTCCACGAAGTAACTATGGGCGCCGTAGCGGGAGTGATCACTGCGTTCACCTGCCTCGTTCCTGTTGTCTGTTCCGTGTTCGAAAGAGGAGTGTGCGTAATTACGGGTCCCTGCAACTGCTGAATCGACTGCAGAAGCCTGTAAGCATTCACTTTCCCGTAGCCCATCTCATTGTTCCAGGTGTTGCCTAATACCGATATCGGTCCCGCGCTCGTGTAAGAATACGTTCCCACTTTATCTGCGGTTCTGTTCAGCCTTACCCTCAAAGTATCCCACCTCAGAGTGGAATCCAGCGAAAGAGCAAGCGCGCAGACGCCCGCCGCATTAGGAGTCGCGCTTGATGTTCCGTTAAAAGTGCTGTCATAATTTGTCGATGAGTATCCCACTGAACCCATTCTGTCAGGCGCGAAAACTTTTACGCACGGCGCGACAATGTCAATGCCCGTTCCGTAATTTGCGCCCCACCACGATTCACCGTCGCAACTTGACGTTGATTTTCTCGTATTGCAGGGGCTTACTCCGCCGACTGAAATAACGTTCACATTCGTTGAAGGCCACTGAAGCGAAGAGTTGCCGTTGCCCGTAGCGACTAAGAATACTGTTCCCTTCCCGTTTCTTCCGTTCGTCACACCGTCAAGAATAGCCTGGTCCGCCGCGGATACGGGAGAACCGCCTCCCCAGGAATTGCTTGATATCCATTCGCCCTGCTGCCAGGAATATATCAGACCGTTCGTCAGAGCGGTTGTTGTCGTGCTTCCTCCCGCGTTGAATATTTTTATTCCGATTAACTTAACGTTCGGAGCGATGCCCGAAACACCGAGAGCGTTGTTATCGACCGCGCCCACGATGCCGCCCGTGCATGTGCCGTGATTCATGTCGTCCGTCTGCAAGGGATGGCCGTTGATGAAATCATAACCTTTTGAATTTATTAGATTGGCTTTTATGTCTTCGTGTGTCGTATCGATGCCCGAATCCACCATCCCGACTATGCACTGCGGTATTCCGAGCGTTAGGTTCCAGGCGCTGTCAACTCTCATGTCGCAGCCCGCTACACCCGTGATTCCGTCGGGAATATTATTGCCCGTGTTTCTTATTGACCACTGCCTCGGATAGAAAGGATCGTTCGGCGCATATGTGAGAAGACCGGAATAGTAGAAATTCGGCTCGGACCAGTTTACAAGACCGCTGCCGTAAACCAGGTTCGCCGCGTCCAGCGTGGACATTCCCGAGCTCTCGGGAACGTTAAGCACGTATGACGTCCCGCCGCCCAGGTCAAGCGTCTGCACTATTCCGAAACTGTTTTTTATAAGATACTCCCTGACTCTTTCGGAGGAAACATCATTTCTGAATTGAACTAAAATTTCATCCGTCACGCCCTGCAATACCTTCGTATTGCCTTCACCTTCTCTCGGCGAAAAAACCGGAGATGAATACTCTATGTCGGAATTGCTTTTCAACTGATTCATCAGCCCGTCCAATTCGGATGGATTTAACGGTTTAGTCAAATCTACAAACTGCATCAATTCACTGCCTGAATATACCGACATCGGCGATACCTGAATGTATTTGCTAAGACTTGATTTTACTTCCGACGCCGTGATTTGTTTTTTAAGTTTTATGAAGACCTTATCCGCTCTTAAGTCAACGTAATACGGTTTGTTCTGGTAGTAGTAGAAATTTGTAATTGAGGAATTTTGTGTCCCGAATCCCTGAAAAATTATAGGGAATAAAATTGCAAGGGACACGATCAATGTTAGTTTTACTTTTTTCATAAAGATAAAATTTTTGGTTACAAAAAATAGGAGAGAGTATATTTTGTCCCGTTTGATAGTAAATATTATGTGTATATAAAAATATCACATAAAAACATCTTTTTCAACATATATTATGTATTAAAATTATTATGTTCTGCAATTAGAGCCTCGAATTTAACGCAATACTCTAGAGATTCGGTAAATCTCTGATTTTATTGAATTCCAACGGCGTATCGAGAGTCTATGATTTTATGAAATTAATCAGGACTCTGCTCTCATTCACTGTGCGAAGAGTCCCGTCAGGGACGATAGTTTTCCGCAATAAAAAAAGAGGCGGTACAACCGCCTCTTCATTATATTAAATATTTACCCTTGTCTTACTTCACCAGTATCATTCTCTTTATGTCACTGAAATCGCCTGATGTCAGTTTGTAGAAGTAAACGCCGCTGGCGAATTCCGTAGCATTGAAATCAACAGTGTAATTTCCCGCCTGCTTCACTTCATTCACGAGCGTTCTTACTTCCCTGCCGAGTACGTCATAGATCTTCATTGTTACCAATCCCTGTTTCGGAATCGCGAAGTTTATCTTCGTCGTCGGGTTGAACGGGTTAGGATAGTTCTGACTCAATTCAAACTTACTCGGAATGAGGGAGGTGTTGTTGCCTGCGCTTGTAGTTGTAACAAGACAAACGTTAGGCCTGTTCGACTGCGCCGAGCCGCCGGTCATTGTGCACCCGCTGACATTGTCGGTATAGTAACCCCAGGTCATTCCGGGCGCTGATGTAGCGTTAACCGGAGAATAGGAAGTGTATGCAGAGTTATCATAACATACTTCGACGAGAAGATTGCTCGTTCCGTTGTACGTAAAGAAAGGAGCCGTCATATCGATATACTGCCAGCCCGTTGCGGGTACCGTGTATGTTCCCGTGAATCCGGTCGTCCAGCCTGAAGAAACAAATCCCGTAAGTGAGGTCTGGGTTGTATGCTGGAACCTTACGTTAAAGCCGCTCATCGCGGGTCCGCCGACAGTGATAACGTTGAATCCAAGTCTCGTTATCGCGCTTCCGTTGCCGACCCCTGCCGTTGTCAATTCCGATGCCGTGAACAACATCTGAGTTCTTCCGTCCATCCAGTATGTAGTGAACGGATAGTTAGATGATGCCGTGCCGTTTCCTATGCAGGCATTGACGATATTAATAATCTTAAATTTATTTAAAGCGGTTGAATCAGTGTTATGACCCGACGAATTATCGCGCGCGAACACTCTGTAGAATATCGAATCATTGAAGTTTACGTCCGCCTGTATCGAATTAAACGCCGCGGCATAAGTTGAACCGCCTGTGTTTAGTAATTTGAAATGCTTAATTCCAGTACCCGTGTTGTTCTTGTACCATCTGACCCACACGGAATCGATTCCGATATTGTCTGTCGCTCCCGCTGTAACCGTCGCCGGCCACGTTGCCTTAGGCACGTTTCCAAGCGGAGTATGAGTAATAACGGGCTTCACGGTGTCGGTCGACGCTATGAAGGAATAATATACCGCCGGAGCGCCTGCCGGTGATGTGGCGGTTCTGCTCATCGAATCCGTCGCGGTCAGATAATAATTGTATGTTCCCGCGCCCGAAAGTGGCAGGTTTGCTGTCCAGTTCGTGCCGCCTGTGTTTGTCAAAGCGACGTTCGAGAAAGTCGTACTGTTCTTCGCGTAATATAATTTCGCCGTGCTGGGATTGATTCCGCTTCCTGCGGGAACAATCGTGCAATTTACTACTCTGTTGCCTGAAATTAATTCGGTATTTCCGAGAGGCGTATGGTTTATCGCGGGTCCGATGTCCACTGCTGCTGTCCACGCCTGCATTGTTCCTGTCTTGTTGTCAAACCAGAAAGGCCAAATCTTGTTGTTGCCGGATGTTATGCCGATATAGTCACCCATGTAATTACCCGAACCGCCTTCACCGACTACTTTCCATCTGTGGTCGGAAACTTTAATGTCTGTCCAGGTCGTGCCTCCGTCGATCGAACGTGACATGTATGTTTCGCACGAATCGCCGACTGAAGGATAATTTCTGTTGTCGTAATAAACGACGTTCACTCCGCCGTTTTCATCGACTCTGATTGCCGGGAAGAACTGCACTTTCCCGTTATTCATCGCGTCCTGATTCACTCTGATTCCCGCTGACCAGGTCGCTCCGCCGTCGGATGAACGATGCAAGACGACGTCCGCGTCGCTGCCCGCCGGCGCTAAATTAAACTGAGAAGTCACAATATAAATATAACCGTTATAGGGTCCGCCGCTCCTGTCAACGCCTATGCGCGGGAATGAATTCACTCTTACGCCCCAGCCGTTATATGACGAACTTCTGATTCCGTTTCCGTCAAACGCGTTTTCCGTTACTGTCCAGGATGCGCCCCCGTTTGTCGATTTCGCGAATCCGAAATAATCTTCGGTGTACGGACTTGATTGATTAGGCGCCGCCCACGTTACATAAACTACGCCGCCCGGTCCGACTATGATGTCGCAGCCCTGCGAGTAATGCGAAGATGGAGGTGTGTTAATCTGCGTCATCGTACTCCAGGAAACGCCTCCGTTAGTGGTTTTCGAAATAACTATCGGAGGAGCGGATAATGCGAAATTGCTCCATACAGTATATGATGTTCCGTAATACGGGCTTGTCGGATAATCGTCCGTAGCCGTGAAGTTCTTATCGGAACTCGAACTCGTTATGGTATAAGGTGTTGACCAGTTTACACCGTAGTTCGTGGAATATTGTCCGTACATGAATGCGGTTCCCACAGTATTCAATGATGTAAATACGAACGTTCCGTTCTTATCAATTGTCGGAGCCGGATCACTCGTTGAACTTGGTTCGTTCGGCATTAAATCCGTGCCGTACCATGTAACACCGCCGTTTGTCGTTGCATAAACACCCTGTCCGTATGACGAGCCGACAGTAGTATTCGCCGAACCGAACATGACGTTCGGGTTCGCCGTCCAACTGCACAGCACAACCTCGTCCTGCTGATTCGAGTTTGGCAATACCCTGACGTTAGGACCGACTGCCATTACACCCATAGGGGTGTAGTAATAGGTCGTCGCCTTGTTTGGATTGTCCCAGGGAATAAAATTGTTTGGTAACTTTATATAAGAACCGAGGGGGGGTTTTACCGTTGACCACGGCTCTTGAGAAAACAATACATTGCTCATCAAAATGAGCAAAAGCATGGAGAGAAGAGCTTTTTTCATTTTTGAAAATTAGATTTATGAAATTTGATTAATATACTTATGTAATATACTAAATAAAATGCTAATTTTCCGCGTTACGCGTCCGGATTTTATTATATGCACTTTATTAGATGCATTTATTTAATATTTTTAAAAATGACCGATTTCAATGACATATTTAATAATTCACTCGCCCTTGCGCCAATGGAGGATGTAACCGAACCTCCTTTCAGGCTCGTGTGCAAGCGGCTCGGCGCGGACATAACATACACGGAATTCATTTCATCTGAAGGACTTATCAGAGACGCGGTTAAAGCAAGAGCGAAACTTTTTTATTACCCCGAAGAAAAGCCCGTCGGAATACAGATTTTCGGGGGAAACTTGGATTCAATGATTCAGGCGGCAAGAATATCCGAAGAGGCAAATCCCGATTTCATAGACATCAACTGCGGATGCTGGGTCAAAGATGTCGCGCTTCGGGGCGCGGGAGCAGGTCTGCTGAAAGACCTTCCGCGGATGCGGCTCATCGCGGAATCGGTTGTTAAAAATGTGAAATTGCCTGTAACTCTGAAAACCAGACTCGGTTGGGATTTGAACAATATTGTTATCGTGGACGTAGCGAAAATGATGCAGGATATCGGAATAATGGCTCTGACCGTTCATTGCAGGGTCAGGGGTCAGGGCAACAAAGGAGACGCTGACTGGACCTGGGTGAAACGGATAAAAGATGCCGGCGTCACGATACCAATAATTCTTAACGGCAATATTAAAACCCCGGAAGATGTAAAGTTCGTGTTTGACAATTTTCAGCCTGATGCCGTTATGATTGGTCAAAGCGCGGTAACGAATCCCTGGATTTTTCGTCAGTCAAAATTCTTTTTAAAGAACGGTTATAAGGAAGAAGAGCCCTCAGTCGAAGAAAGAATTAATGTTTGCATCGAGCATATTAAGAATGCAGTGGAACTCAAAGGCGAAAAAAAGGGCGTGCTTGAATTCAGAAAACACTATTCTGGCTATTTCAGGGAAATAAAGGATATTAGAACTTTCAGGCTTGAACTCATGCAATTCGCAACTATGGAGCCTATCATTGAAAAGTTGCTTGAGTTTAAAGAAAATTATTACAAAGTTGAAATAAATAAAAAATAAGGAGAAACTTATGAATGCTCTCGCCAGTGTTTTGGTAGTATTTCTTTTCTTCATCGGTTTTATTTTCCTGATTATTATAATCCGTTCGTTCAGGATATTGAACGAATACGAGCGCGGCGTCATTTTCAGGCTCGGTAAATTCTCGCAGATAAAAGGGCCGGGACTCATTATTCTAATTCCCATTCTCGACAGAATGGTCAAGGTAAGCCTCAGAACTCTCGCGCTGGACGTTCCGTCTCAGGACATCATAACAAAGGACAACGTTTCCGTGAAGGTCAACGCGGTAGTATATCTTAGAGTTACTGATCCCGCGAAGGCGATAATTCAGGTCGAGGATTTCATCTACGCGTCGTCGCTCGTGTCGCAGACGACATTGCGCAGCGTCCTCGGTCAAAGCGAAATGGACGAATTACTTTCGCACCGCGATCTGATTAATGCTAAACTGAAAGAACTCATAGACCGTGAGACAGAGCCGTGGGGCATCAAGGTAATGAACGTCGAGCTGAAAAATGTTGACCTGCCGCAGGAAATGATAAGGGCAATGTCCCGTCAGGCGGAAGCGGAACGCGATAAACGCGGAAAAATTATTAACTCCGAAGGCGAATTCCAGTCGGCTGCTAAACTAGCGGAAGCCGCGAACATTCTCGGCAGCAACCCGAATGCGATGCAGTTGCGTTACCTGCAGGTGATGACTGAAATTGCAGCGGAAAGAACATCGACGCTTATAATACCGCTGCCGATGGAAATGCTGAAGTACTTCCAGAACCTGAACGATAAAATGGAAAGCAAATAATTTTTACGCTCACGGTTCCCGCGCGGCAAGCGCATCAGCAAATATGTTCTGCGAATTCAAAGAACAGGTGGTATTTACGGATATGTTTATCCGTTTGCCGTCGTAATACTTAATCACGGCGGAAATCTAATAAGGAATAATTATCTAACGTAATGTTAAACAGTTAATTCTATGAAAAAAACTTTCTTCTGTTTTCTTATAACTTTTATTATAGTGAATTCTTTCACGGAGAGCGGATTGAACAACTCATACTCCAGGAATCCCTCGCGCGCCGAGATGCTTCTCGGAAAAATGTCTCTGCGCGAGAAAATCGCCCAGATGGTGATAACGTACTCCGACGGATACTATCTTGATGAATCCGACAAGGAATATAAAAGACTGCATCAGCTTATTACCGAAGAAAGGATCGGAGGTATAATTTTCTTCAAAGGTAAAACGCTCGAAGAGACAAGACTGATTAATAAACTTCAGTCGCTCAGCGAGACTCCGCTGCTCATATCACAGGATTTTGAGAGAGGAACCGCGATGAGAATCGAGGACGGCTCGATTTTTCCCAACAACATGGCGATAGGCGCGGCGCGTAACAAGGAACTCGCTTACAAGATGGGTTTTCAGATATCGAAAGAATGCAGAGCAATCGGCGTGCATCAGAATTATGCGCCCGTGCTTGACGTAAACAACAATCCTAAAAATCCCATCATAAACGTGCGCTCCTTCGGCGAAGATCCGAATTTGGTCAGCGAAATGGGACTTGAGATGATAAGAGGCATACAGGACGGCGGTGTAATCTCGACAGCAAAGCATTTCCCGGGTCACGGCGATACGGATATTGACACGCACAACGACCTGCCCGTTATCAGGCACGATTTGAACAGACTCAACAGCGTCGAACTCGTTCCGTTCAAAAACGCCATTGACGCGGGAGTGAAGTCAGTTATGTTAGCGCACATCTCCTTCCCTGCTGTCGACAAGACCCCGAACCTGCCTTCAACAATGTCCGCGCCCGTTGTTAACGGACTGTTAAAGAGCCAATTGAACTTCAACGGACTGATTGTTACCGACGCCCTTAACATGTCCGGCATAACGAAATATTTTTCGACCGAGCAGGTAGCGCTCGGATGCGTCGAAGCGGGCATCGACCTGATTCTGATGCCGCAGGGCGAAACGAAAACAATAGACGCGATAGAAAAAGCCGTGAACAGCGGTAAAGTCTCCGAAGAACGCATAGACATTTCCGTTAAGAAAATCCTTGAAGCTAAAGAATGGCTCAAACTTTTCGAGAACAGGTATACGGATGAATCAAAAGTTATGGATGTCGTGAACAGCCCTTACGCGGTCGAACTCGCGCAGACCATCGCCGACCAATCGATTACTCTTGTCCGGAACGACGACGTTCTTCCCCTGCCGAAGAAGCAGACAGACGACAAGTGCCTCCTGCTCTCGATGTATTACGGAAACGAACCCGAGAATACGCAGTTCTTTTACGAAGAATTCACACGAAGAACAGGCAGTATTTTCAACAACATCGTAAAGACCAAGGCAATCAACGGCGATATAATAAGCCTCGAAGCGACGTTTAAACAAATGGACGAATTCGATTATTATATAATTCCTCTCTTCATTAAGGTTAAAATGAAAAGCGGAACCGTTGGAATGAACGAGTCGCAGGCGGACTATGTTAATTTCCTTACATACAACGGCAAGAAGGTCATCGTGATATCATTCGGCAATCCTTATCTGATGGAGAACTTCCCTGAAGTCCCGGCTTATATCTGCGCTTACGGCGACAGCAAACCTTCGATCATTGCCGCGGTGAAATCGCTTATCGCCGACATTAAGCCCAATGGCAAACTTCCAATAACAATTAATGATAACTATAAATTCGGCCACGGGCTGACGTACGAAAAATGATAGACCCGAAACAAATACAGGATATTCGTATAAATTACAAACAAAAATCACTGAGCGTTAAGGACGTTGAGATTAATCCCTTTACTCAGTTCGAAAAATGGTTCGACGAAACTATGAAATCGCATATTCTCGAACCAACCGCTTTCATTCTCGCCACGGCTGATAAAAACGCGAAGCCTTCTGCAAGAGCGCTCCTTATGAAAGGATTTGATTCGAAAGGATTTTATTTCTATACGAATTATGAAAGCAGGAAAGGGAAAGAACTCGAAGAAAACAATCAGGCGTCTATGATTTTTTTCTGGTCAGAACTGGAACGGCAGATTAGGATTGAAGGGCGGGTATTCAGAACTTCACCTGAAGAATCATACAATTATTTTAAAACAAGACCTTTCAAGAGCAAAGTCGGCGCCTGGGCTTCCATTCAGAGCACCGTCATTGACAGCAGACTCACGATAGTTAAGAAATTTCTTATGTATCTTACAAAGTTCCATAGCAGCGAAATTCCTTTGCCTCCTTACTGGGGCGGATACATCCTCAAACCGGTCGTTTTCGAATTCTGGCAGGGTCGTGCGAACAGGCTACACGACAGAATAAGATTCAAAAAGGAAAATGAAGAATGGATTATCGAAAGGCTTTCGCCCTGAACGTTATTCCATTCAGCCGATTTTCTTTATGAAGCAGCGCCTGCGCTTGTGCTGCCTGTTCTCGAAATACTTCCAGTGTCCCTGAACGAGCACGTTGGTCTCGAGTTCTATGTTAGTTTCGGCTGATATCATTCCGTTTTTTATGCTTGACCTCGTCAGTTCGGTCATTAAAAGAGCATCAACACCCTTACCCTGCAGGTCGGGACGAATCGCGCCGAGATACATATCAAGATACCTGTTGGATTTTCTCAGCGCTTTCAGTATGTGAAGAAAACCGAACGGCAGTAGTTTTCCTTTTGACTTCTGCAATGCTTTCGAAAGCGATGGCATCGCTATAACGAATCCCGCTACCCTGTCGCTCTTGTCGAGTAGCAATATCAGGTATTCGGGATTTATGTATCCTATGTACTGCTTAATGTACTTATCAATCTGCTTGTCGGTCAGTTCAACGAACCCGAATAAGTCTTTATAAGCATCGTTGAGAGTCAGGAACAAATCCCTGCCGTAAGGAATTAAGTCTTTCGCTTTTCGCGCTTTAAGTATCCTGATTCCGAGTTTATGCTTGACTATTTCGCCAATCCTCTCGGCTTTGTCGGGTATCTCCTTCGGGACTTTAATTTCAAATTCCACCCAGTCAACTTCTTTCTCGAATCCAAGTTTCTCGAGATGCTTCGGGTAATAAGGATAGTTGTAAATCGTTGCGAGCGTTCCTGTTTCTTCAAATCCTTCGATAAGCATCCCCTCGTAATCCATATCTGTAAAACCGAGCGGACCGTGTATGTATTCAAGTTTGTTTTCGAGAGCCCAATCGATGACGGTCTTCATAAGAGCCGAAGAGACTTCATGGTCATCAATGAAATCAATCCACCCGAACCGCGCGGCTTTCTTCCCCCATTTCTCGATGTACTTGTGGTTTATTATTCCGGCAATCCTGCCGACAATCTTACCGTCCCTGTATGCGAGCCATTGTTTGGATTCGCAATAATCAAATGCGGGATTTTTCTTGGGAATGAATGAGTTTATTTCATCGAAATAAAACGACGGCACAAATTTATCATTCCCCGCGTATAACTTGAGTGGGAAATTGATGAAATCCTTCAAATCCCTCTTGCACGTAATTTCCTTTACCTTTACTTCCACGTCTTGGTTTTAGTTTATAATATCCGAACAAAGATACAAAAATCCAATCTATTTTTTTAATATCATTTTTTTTGTCTGAGAAGTCTCGCCGGCGTCAAGCCTGCAATAATAAATACCGCTCGAATATCCCGAAGCGTCCCATTTAACCTCGTGTTCGCCCGCCTGCATTTCCCCGTTCACAAGAACNCCTGCCTCGCGTCCGAGAGCATCGTATAAAGTAATTTTCACTCGTGACGCTCTTTTTAGACTGTAAGCTATGAGCGTCGATGAATTGAAAGGATTCGGATAATTCTGCCTGAGTTCAAAATATACGGGTGTTATGTTTTCATTCTGTATGTACGTCGGAAGCGGGCTTCCTGCATCGACCCACGCGGTGTATATCAGACTCGCGAGTTTCCGCGACGCATTCTTGAATAATAATATTGTAAAGTCACCTGCATATTGCCAGAATATCTGATAGTACAGTGTGCTTGAGACACTTCCCGAGATTGCGTGCGCAAGGCTGTCCGCCCTGTACACCGAATCGACATACCCGTTGCTTGAATATACGATATTGAACGCGAAATTGTTTTTGTCGCTCACGTAAAGCGCGCTGTCATATGAATATTGAATGTAAGCGGAATCCCTGTTTATCAGCCCCGTTTCGTACCTCGAATGTATCCCGTACGAGTAAGTGCTCCAGCCGTTGTAATATGTGGTGTTGTGCAGCGGGTTATGAGCGTCGCCGACGTAATGACCGAGATCAGCCGCTTTAAGCATCGCGGACTGCCAGTTCCGCTGTTGAAAATATTTTTTTACCGAATCGGTGTAATTCTGTATTGCGAAGGGCAGGAGTCCGGTCGTGGTAACGAACGTAATTCCGTGTATCGCTATCAATGAATCAAGATTCTGCGGAATCCTGCCGTTGGCTACGAATTCCGGATAATCCTCCAGATCAATGTAATGTCTGTATTCCTCCGTCGGGTCCGTGTTCTTCCTGTAATCCGCGTCTGAACCGTGCGCGGCGAGAGAATCCCGCCACCACGAAAACGGAAGCATCGCATACGGAAACGAATAAACAGACTTCCTGTTTATAATTTTATGCCCCGCGCTTCCCCAGCCGTACAGCAGGATTACTGAACAAGCCAGAACGATTAACAGAGTAATTTTTTTCATCATGAAAAATACATTAATATCGAGAGAGTATCTATATAATTTTTATTCAAATAAAAAATCCGTATTTTATTTTTTCAGTTATGTATTATGAATAAATACGCGGCAGGCTTCATAATTATTGCATAACTCTCAATTTTTTTGAATGATTTTTGTTTCCAATATTGTATGAACAAGAAAACCATAATTATTGCTTCGATAGTTGTTCTTGCGCTGCTGTTATCCTTGCTTGCCTACAGAATCAACGAAAATCTTAAAGCATCACAGAAACAACGCGCGCAGGTGCAAAGCATAAAAATATCGCAGGTAGAGAGAACTGATATTTTCGATAAACTCCTCCTTTCCGGCGACATATCAGCAAATCAGCAGGCTAACATCTATTCAAGAATCACCGGCAACATTCAGAGCCTGTACGCAGACATAGGAGATTTCGTTCCGAAAGGCAAACTGCTTGCAGTGATTGACAAGTCAACGTTCGTTCAATCGGTTAAACTCGCCGAAGCACAGTTGAATCAGTATCAGGCTTCGCTCGAGAACAACACGGTGAACCTCGAAAGGATTAAAACGCTCGTGGAGAAAGGACTGGCTCCTCAGGGTGATTACGACAACGCCTTCACGCAGCTCAAAGTGGCAAGAAGCCAGGTCGAAGCGGCCGAGGCAAATTTAAAGAATGCCAGACTTCAGGTAAATTACTGCAACATAACCGCTCCTTTCAGCGGTTATATTATTAAAAGAGTTCTCGACGTCGGCACGCTGGTAACTTCCACGGGAACAGCATCGAACACCATATTCATATTATCTGATATAAGTTCTCTGAAAATTCTTGTAAATATTCCGGAGAAAAACATTTCGGCTGTCGACAACGTGCACAGCGTTATTGTCAGGACAGACGCTTATCCGGATAAAACATTCGAGGGGGATTTTAAAAAGATTTCACAGTCTCTCGACCTAAACACGAGAACTATGCAGGCGGAGATACGGCTAAAGAACGAAGACAGGCTGCTCAAACCGGGTATGTTCGCGAAAATAGAGATTATTCTCGGCAAGCACGAAGATGCTCTTACGGTTCCTTCGCAATGCGTGCTTTACGACGACAAAGGCAATTTTGTTTATACTGTTACGGCAGAAAATACCGCGAAGAAAATCTACGTAACAACAGGTTACAGTTCCGACAACCGTACCGAAATTGTTTCGGGAATTAGCGGCGATGATAAAGTCGTATCCGTCGGACAGGAACTGATTAGCGACAACACTAAAGTTCAAATCATTCAATAAATTCTATGTGGCTTACAAGACTCGCGCTTAAATATCCGATAAGTACTTTAATGGCATCACTTGCCGTTTTCATTCTAGGTCTCGTATCATTCGCGCAGCTGCCCATAGATATGCTGCCGAACATACAGATACCGAGCGTTACCGCCGTTACATACTTCAGCGGCGCAGGACCTCTCGATATGGAGCAAAGCGTAACCGTTCCCATTGAGCGGGGCGTCAGTTCGGTCTCCGATCTGGATTACATTCAATCATCAACGAGAGAAGGCGCCTCGCAGGTAAGGTTGTATTTCAACTGGGACGCGAATACAAACGTCGGACTCATCGATGTTATCCAAAAGATTAACCGCGTTATGAATCAGATACCCGACGGAGTATCGCAGCCTCTCGTTCTGAAATTCGATATCACTAATATGCCCATCATAACCGTCGCGCTCAACAGCGATATGGACGAACGGGCTTTGTACGACCTCGCTTACAACATAATCGAACCCCAATTTGAACATATACCGGGCGTCGCTTACGCGCAGGTTGTCGGAGGTAGAATCCGCGAAATACACGTCGTGATGGACAGGAACAGAGTGGAAGCGGCAAACCTCTCAGTGCAGCAGGTGCTGCAGGCGGTGCAGGCTTCAAACCTGATAATGCCTTCGGGTGACATTAAGACCGGTCTTTACGATTACTCTCTGAAAACCGAAAGCATGTTTAATGTTGTCGAGCCGATTGGCGACATTACGATTAAAACTGTAAACAACGTGCCTATAAGAGTCAGGGATGTTGCTAAGGTCGAAGACTCATACATGGAGCAGACTCAGATAATAAGAACAAACGGGAATCACGGAGTTATTCTAAGGGTGCAGAAATCACCGGGCTCCAATACCGTCGAGGTCGTAAATTCGATTAAAGAAAAACTTAAGGACCTCCGCGATGTTCCGCCGACGGTTAAGACAAGCACCGCGTTCGACCAGAGTCAGTACATAAGGGAATCGATTACAGGATTAATGCGCGAAGGCGCTCTCGGCGCGATGCTCGCCGTTCTCGTTATTATTATCTTCATAAGAAATTCGAGAAGCACGCTTATAATTTTCGTAGCCATACCCCTGTCAATTTTTGTAACGTTCATTTTCTTCCGATTCTCGGACACTTCGCTGAACATAATGACTCTCGGAGGTCTCGCCCTCGGTATCGGCAGACTCGTCGACGATTCGATTGTGGAACTTGAAAATATATCGCGCCATTATACACTGATGAAGAGGGACAACGTATCCAAACTTCAGGCGACTCTCGACGCCGCGCTCGAAGTTGCGTCGCCGATATTCATTTCAACGCTCACAACGGTTATCGTGTTTCTTCCTGTAGTGTTTCTGTCGGGTATAGCGAAACTTCTTTTCATTCCGCTTGTAATAACGATTTCGGTGTCGCTCTTCGCTTCATTCTTTGTTTCGAGAACCGTCACTCCCCTGCTTTGCTACAAAGCGCTTTCGGGCGAGAGAGAGGTTGACCCGAATTCGAAAAAATTCGCGGACAGACTTCAGTTGAAAACGAAAAGAATACTTGACGGACTCGATGCGTCTTACGAAAAATTCCTCGCCATCGCGCTGAGGAACAGGAAAAAAGTTATTCTCGGCATAGTCGGCTTTTCGGCTTTGTCTTTCATACTCATACAGTTTATCGGCAGCGAGTTCTTTCCTGACGCGGACGAGAACCAGTTCACCGTGAACGTCAGAATGCCTGTCGGAACGAGAATAGAGGAAACCGAAAAGTTTGTCGAAAAAGTTGAAAAGATACTGAAGGATAACGTTCCCGAGATCAATACAATGATTTCCGATATGGGTGTGCCCGGCTCCCGAAGCGGCAGCCTTTTCGGAGGTAATTCGGGAAGCCACAGCGCAAATATAAACGTATCGCTCGTTCCCGCCCACGACCGCGAAAGAAGTTCTTTCGATATAGTTAAAGCAGTCAGGCCGAAACTGACATCGCTCCCGGGCGCACAGATTTATCTTTCGAGCGGCGGTTTTCTGAAATTCCTCCTTAACTTCGGAGCGGGCGCGCCGATTGACATTTCCGTGCTTGGTCATGATTTCGATAAATCAAACGAACTTTCTCAGAAAATTTTCAATATGATGAGAACCGTTCCGGGTACGGCCGACGTGAAAATCAGCCGCGACAATAATTTCCCCGAAGCGAGAATTTCCGTCGACAGGGTTAAGGCGGGCGCCCTCGGAATAAGCGTCGCGCAGATTGCAAACACAATCACTACCGCCATTAACGGAAGCGTCGCGTCGCTTTTCAGCGACCCGCAAACAGGCAATCAGTATAATATTCTCGTCCGCATGAACGAGGATTACAGAAATAACCTCGACGATATTAAGGCGCTGACAATACAGTCGTCAACAGGACAAATGGTTCCCCTGTCAAACCTGATCGAGATAAAAATGTCCAAATCGCCGGTGCAGATTGACAGGAGATACCAGCAGAGGCTCGTCAGCATTACTTCTAACGTTGAAGGCAGGGATTTAGGCAGTGTAGCGGATGAGATCAAGCAGAAACTTGCAGGTATTGATGTACCACCGGGTTTCGATGTGCAGATTAGAGGAAACGTAGAACAGCAGAAAAAAACATTCAGTTCTCTCTTCATTGCCCTCGGACTCGCGATTATTCTCGTGTATATGATTATGGCTTCGCAGTTTCAGTCGCTCGTGGACCCGTTCATTATTATGTTCACCGTTCCTCTCGGATTTGTCGGCGTTGTGTGGATGCTGTTCCTGACTAACACTACTCTTTCCGTTACATCTTTCGAAGGAGTTATCGTTATGGTCGGCATTGTAGTTTCAAACGGTATTCTCTTAATCGACTATACAAACAGGCTGAGGAAAAAAGGTGTCGAACTTCACGAAGCAGTGCGGCGCGGCGGTAGAACAAGACTCCGTCCTATCCTTATGACAACTCTCGCGACTGTCCTCGGTTTGATTCCGATGGCAATCGGCATAGGCGGAGAATCCTCACAGGCTCCGCTCGCAATCGCGGTCATCGGAGGTTTAACGGCTTCGACATTCCTTACTCTCGTCTTCGTTCCGGTGCTCTATACGATATTCGAGGAAAAGTTTCACAGGAAATCGAAAACAGTTGACGCTGAACTTGAGAACCTGTAAAATATTTAAATGAAAAAGCCCCGTTCATCGGGGCTTTTTTCTTTGCAACAATTTCAAATCAACTATTTCAGCACAACCATTTTTCTTGCAATGTTATGCCCGTTTGCCTCAAGTTTATAAAAATAAATTCCGGACGACAAATTTCCTGCATTAAATTCTACAGTATATGTGCCTGAAGTTCTGTAATCGTTTACCAACTCCGCCGTGAGCCTTCCGAGCATATCATATACTTTCAACGACACTTTACCTGCTGCAGGAAGTGAAAATGATATTTTTGTCGTCGGATTGAATGGATTCGGATAATTTTGGGATAACTCGTAATCGACAGGTATTGTCAGGTTATTCATTTTTCCGTTGGTTAGTATATTGCTCGTCTTCAGAATCATTCCGCCCTGACCCATAATCCATCCGGTGTTTGTATCTATGAAACTCATTGTAGTAATTGCGTTTGTACTAACAAACGGTATATTTGTAAATGTTAATCCTCCGTCGGTTGACTTTTTCAAGACACCGAAGACTCCGCCTATGAGGATGGTGTTCGCGTCAAATAGATGCATCGACTGAACCGTAGCGCCGGTACTGCCCAGTTGTGTCCAGTTAAGCCCGCCGTTCGTCGTACCGTACAGTGAACTTCCTGCTGCATATCCGGTATTAGCGTTAAAGAACTTATATGACATCACATAAGAATTCGGGATGGTATCGGAAAGCAGAATCCAGTTCAAACCGCCGTTGGTTGTCTTCCTGAAACGCGTGCTCGAATTGACGTAAGCGGATATATATCCTGTAAGCGAATTTGCGAACTCCAGTTTCATCAGGGAATAATTGACTGAATCGATGTATGACCAGTTTGCGCCGCCGTTTGTCGTCCTGTATGTTTTGTTATTCGTGATAAGCACTCCCGTGCCTGCATTAATAAAACTCAAATCGGTAATCCAGGAATTGACTCCGGGATTCACAACGGTCCAGTTCATGCCCGCATTAGTTGTCTTTATATACATATCGTTCGAACCGCTTGCAATTGCGTATCCTGTGTTCGCATCTGTAAACTGCAGCGCGCTTATGTTGTTTCCTGTAGCGGGAGTATAAATCTCGGTCCAGTTTGTGCCGCCGTTCGTTGTCTTGAGTATCGTTCCCGACGTCATAGAGGCGAATCCCGTGCTTGCATTTAGGAAACAGGAACTGAAAATATACGTGTTTGGTCCGTGCACGAGATTAATCCACGTCGCGCCGCCGTCGGTAGATTTCATGTTATTCCCGAAAATACCCGACAGGTATATCGTACCTGAAGAAAAATATTTTATGGCGTTCAACCTGTTGTAATTTCCGGGTGACGGATATTGCTGGCTCCAGTTCGTTCCCCCGTTGGTCGTAATAAAGAACTTCCCGCTTTCGCATACCGCGCCGCCGTTCGTAGAATTGGCAAACGATATCGAATAAAATGTATTTGAACCGGAAGGACCAGTGCTAATCCAATTAAGCCCGCCGTTTGTCGTTTTCAGGATTGTGTTTGTTCCGCAGGCGTAACCCGTAAGCGAATCAAGAAACTGAATGTCGTATATGGCGGTTGAACTTGAAGCAACGGATTGCGAAACCCAGTTAAGACCTCCGTTAGTCGACTTTTGAATCAGACCGCCTGAAGAACCGGCATAAACCAGCGAGGGTGTGACGTATTCAACGGCGTAATTGGATTGAGACGCTCCGCCGACACCTGTCCAGTTTGCTCCGCCGTTAGTAGTATAGTAAATCATCTGATAAGACGAAACCGCTATACCGTTAGTCGGGCTGATAAATTTGATGTCTTTCAATGCGAACGGAGTCCCGAGATTAACCGCGGTCCAGTTATTCCCTCCATTCGTTGTTTTTAGTATCACCTTCTCGTTATAACCGCAGGCCATGTATCCCGTCGAGGCATTCAAAAAAGTAATGGAGTTTATGTTGTAATTATATCCCGTTGAAATAACGCTGAAGTTGATGCCGCCGTTGGTTGTTTTGTAAAGCGTTCCCATCTCACCGCCGATATAACCCGTATTCTGGTCAAAGAAATACGATGTAAATAATTCGTTTGCTCCGGGCAATGGATTCTGCCAAACCCAGTTCTGAGCGGATAGATTGGATGAGAGAAATAAAAGCAGTACGAAAATAAAAGTTGTTGTCTTCATTTATTTATTGTTTTATTTAATAAACACATTCCATAATATTAAGTTCATTATATTTCCTTAAAATATTTGTGTTTACTGCCGGAGAGAATCCGTACAGGAATGAAGTGATACAAAAATTGGTTTGAATGTTTGGGCTCTCTTGGTTAATTTGCATCTTTTGAAAATGCGCCCGTAGCTCAGTTGGATAGAGCAACAGCCTTCTAAGCTGTGGGTCAATGGTTCGAATCCATTCGGGCGTACTCTTTATTGCTTCCCAATCTCTTAATCGGGAAGTTTTTTTGCGTATCAATTTCCGGCTGACAACCATAAACCTGTGGTCAATGGTTCGAATCCATTCGGGCGTACTCTTTTAACCCCTTTGGTTTTACTACCGAAGGGTTTTTTATTTTCAGCCTTCGGCTGACAACCATAAACCTGTGGGTCAATGGTTCGAATCCATTCGGGCGTACTCTTTATTGCTTCCCAATCTCTTAATTGGGAAGTTTTTTTTGCGTATCAATTTCCGGCTGACAACCATAAACCTGTGGTCAATGGTTCGAATCCATTCGGGCGTACTTCTAAATCCTTTGGTTATTCTGCCGAAGGGTTTTTTATTTTCAGTCTTCGGCTGACAACCATAAACCTGTGGTCAATGGTTCGAATCCATTCGGGCGTACTTCTAAATCCTTTGGTTATTCTGCCGAAGGGTTTTTTATATCCAGTCTTCGGCAAACAACCATAAACCTGTGGGTCAATGGTTCGAATCCATTCGGGCGTACTCTTTTAACCCCTTTGGTTTTACTACCGAAGGGTTTTTTATTTTCAGCCTTCGGCTGACAACCATAAACCTGTGGGTCGGACGTTCATCAGATAACAATTGCTATTTGCTAATCGCTAACTGCTAATCGCTAACTGCTAATCGCTAACTGCTAATTGTTAAATGTTAAATGTTAAATGCTTTCTGCCAACCGCTTTTTCTCTGTTTATTTTTAATTCTATGTTATATATTAAATCAGGGTACAAATTGAAAAGGAGTAAATTATGGCTTTGGAATTTTTCTCTACGGCTTCTTTTCTCAGGGGAACACAATGCGATAAGTCTCTGTTTCTTCACGTAAATTATCCTGAATTAAGAGACAAAGATACCGAACCTAAATCTTCCGTCAAACAAAGAAGAGTAGCAGCGGCTAAACTGACAGGTCACTTGTTCCCGGAAGGGGTGTTTGCAGGTGTCGACATTACGGGCAGTTGCGAGGATTCTTTCGAACTGACGAAGAAACACATGAAAAACAGCGTCAAAACGATTTACAACGCTTGCTTTGTGTATGAGAACCTTTTTTGCATCGTCGACGTCCTGAACAGGGAAAACGGTTACTGGAAGACTTATGGAGTCTGGAACTCGGATGAATCGGACGATACAATGATACTTTCGGGCGCTCACCAGTATTATGTTATCGCAAGATGCGGCGTGCGAGTTGACGACTTCCTGACAGTAACTTACAAAACTAAAATGGATTCGGGAAACAAAATGCATATGGATTACAACATTCAATCCATAAGGGAACGAATCGTTTTTCTTCAGGAAAGAATCGAAGATAAAATCAACCATCAGTTTAAAATCCTTAAAAAGAGTTTGATTCCTGACATTCTGACAGGAGAGCACTGCCGAATCCCGAAGAAATGTGATTATTTTGATTATTGCAGATTTTCCGGCTCAATGAACAAGTGAGCCCTGATTTGTTTTCGACAGTATCGCGTGCCGGCGCGAAGCGTTTTTAAACCTGCCTGACCGCGTGCAGCGGCTTCGCAAGTTCAATAGGAACAATACATTCACCTCATTCTACATTGACTTTGCTTTTTAATAAAATTATTTTTCGGTTTGCACATTTTTGATTAATAATTAAGGAATTTTAAGCCGGAGATAAATTTTGAAGAAGAATCTTTTTAGAATCATTCTTACAGTTGTTTTCATCGCTGCAGCCATTCTTTATCTGTATCCGACATATCAGGACCAGCAAATCAGCAAGGAATTGCACGGTTTGACGGGACAGGACAGTCTTGATTATGTTACTAAGAACGCGGATAAGATAAAGAAATCAAGAGATGGAAGAATAAAACTTGGACTCGACCTAAAAGGCGGCGTTTACGTCGTGCTTGACGTTGATGTCGTTAAATTGCTGCAGGATATTTCCAAGAAAAAGGATGATCCTACTCTCAATCAGATATTAACTGATTTACGAAGCGTTCCCGAAACATCGGATGAACCCATTCTCAACCTCTTGAAAGCAAGGTTAAAAGAGAAAGGGCTTACACTTAAATCTTTTTATGGTGAAATACGCGACGACGAAAACGACGTCGAGAAAAAACTTTCGACGGAAATCGATAACGCTATCGACAGAGCCGTTGAAATCGTAAGAAACAGGGTTGACCAGTACGGCGTTGCCGAACCGCAGATTCAGAAAATCGGCGGTAAAAGGATTGTAGTGGAACTTCCCGGAGTCAGCAATCCCGACGAAGTAAGGAAACTTCTGCAGGGTACCGCTCTGCTCCAGTTCCAGATGCTAAAGGACCCGGAAACCGCGGTTAAAGTAATGCAGAATATAAACAATGTTCTCGTTGGCAAGGGCGTAACCGATTCAACGAAAACAACCGCCGAACTGAAGAAAGATTCTTTAAAGAAAAACACGGAGTCTCTTACCTCTAAAGATACGTCTTTAAAAGAATCATCCGGCAAGAAAGATTTGAAAAAAGATACTACGAAAACTAAGAAAGACGCGGATAAGAAATCATCCGACACTACAAAGAAAAAAGATTCTGATAAGAAGAAAGATACTTTGAGCAATATTGATACAGGCTCAGCAAGCGACACTTCCGCCGCCAATCTTTCCGAAGAGGAATTCAAGCAGAAATTCCCGTTCTTCTACCTCGTCAGGCTTAACGAACAAAGCGGTACAGCCGACGGATACGTGAGAGAATCGGATAAGGAAAAAGTTGACCTGATCTTAAAACGCGAAGACGTCAAAGCCGTTATTCCTACGGACGTGATGTTTGCCTGGTCGCAGAGGTCGTTCGAAACAGGCGGAGAAAGAATTTACACACTTTACTGCCTCAAGAAAGACGCCGAACTTACGGGCAAGGTCATCGAAGATGCGAAATCAAATATTGACCCTCAGAATAATACACCTATCGTCACAATGTCGATGAGCACCGAAGGCTCCGCCGACTGGGCGAGAATCACGGGCGCGAACATCAACAAACGATGCGCAATCGTTCTCGACGGTGTCGTTTATTCGGCTCCCGTAATCAGGTCGAAAATCACAGGCGGAAATTCGCAGATTGAAGGAATGGGAAGCATTCAGGAAGCTAAACTTCTTGAAATCGTGCTTAAAGCCGGTGCGCTGCCCGCTCCGTTGAAAATCGCGGAAGAAAGAACGGTTGGACCGTCGCTCGGTGAAGACTCGATCAATAAAGGTATTACATCATCGTTCGTCGCTCTCGTTCTTGTCGCGTTGTTCATGATTGTTTATTACAGGGTTGGGGGCGGAATTGCCGACCTCGCTCTTGTTATAAACGTTCTTTTCGTAATGGGTATAATGGCATCGTTCAAGGCAACCCTTACAATGCCCGGTATCGCAGGTCTTGTACTTACACTCGGTATGGCTGTTGACACGAACGTACTTATTTTTGAGCGTATCCGCGAGGAATTGGGCTCCGGGAAACCGCTGAGAACTGCCGTTGATATCGGATATAAGAAAGCGTTTTCCGCTATCATCGACTCGCATATTACCAGCGTAATCACGGGTATCATTTTGTATCAGTTCGGCTCAGGTCCGATTCAGGGTTTTGCTCTTACGTTGTTATTCGGTATCGGCGCTAACCTGTTCACCGCTATCGTGATTACTCACTTTATTTTTGATATAATGCTCGAAAAAGGAAGACATATCAGCATCGGCTGATTATTAAATTGAAATTTAAATAAATATATATAATGAGACTTTTTAAACATTCAAACATAGACTTCCTTGGACACAGAAGGAAATTCTATCTTGTTTCAATTATCGCCATTGTAATTGGTATGGCAGTTCTTTTCACGAGGGGTATTCCCCTCGGCATCGACTTTCAGGGAGGCACTGAAATTCAAATTAAATTTCAATCCCCAATCGATGTAAGCGAACTTAGGAATTCGATGGATAAAGCGGGTTTTGTCGGTATGGAAATCAAATCGATGGGCTCCGCCGCGGACTACCTTCTGAGAACTCCCCTTCAGGGTGAAGGACAGACAGTTGCAGATAAAATTCAGGCAGGCATAAAGGAAAACATTCCCGACAAAACGTATCAGGTGTTACAGGTTAATAAAGTAGGTCCGAAAATCGGTGCCGAACTTAGAAGGAATGCTATTTACGCTGTTGTGTTTTCGCTGCTGGGTATTTTAATTTATCTTGCCCTCAGGTTCCAGTTCGTTTATGCTCTCGGAGCTGTTATCGGTCTGTTCCACGACGTCCTGATTACAGTATCTGCGGTTGCGATTTTCGATGCGGTTTTCCCGATGCTTCAACTTGAGTTCAACCAGCAGATGCTCGCCGCGTTCCTGACTCTCATCGGTTTCTCCGTGAACGATACAGTCATCATTTTTGACAGAATACGTGAGAACATTAAACTGTTCAAGAACGAGGATATCGAGGACGTTATGAATAAATCGGTAAACGCGACTCTTAGCAGAACTATCATTACATCGGGTACGGTATTCCTTACAGTTCTCGTTCTGTTCCTTTTCGGCGGCGAGGTTCTCAGAGCGTTCGCGTTCGCGTTCGCCGTGGGTGTCGTTACCGGTACTTATTCTTCCGTGTTCGTTTCGAGTTCAATCGTAGTTGACTGGAGACACCACGTTCTCGGCGATAAGCATAAAGGAAAAATTGCAGTAAACACAACTAAATCATAATCAAAATGATTATCGAAGGCAAGGAATATAAGGTTGTCCCGCTGAATGACGAAGACCTCGGTCTTTCCAATATCGGCGCGACTAAGAAAAAAATTGAGGACGAACTCAATGCTGGATTCACCAGCATTGCTCTCGACCTGTCAGACCTCAACACGATAAACAGTTCAGGGCTCGGCATTCTCATCGGCATACTCAACAGAGTAAAAGCAAAACAAGGCGCTCTAAAGATGCTTAACGCGGATGAGAGGATCCTTAATATATTCAGAATTACTAAACTTGACCTTATTTTTGACTTCAAAGTATGAATTTGTTTCGATAATACATAAAGCCATCGGATTTTCTGATGGCTTTTTTTATTTACTTCAAGGATGAAAAATAAAAACTATATACTCGTAGGTCTGCAGTGGGGCGATGAAGGCAAAGGCAAAATTGTCGATATGCTCAGCAGGAACTTCGACGTCGTCGCGAGGTACCAGGGCGGTGCAAACGCTGGACATACAATAATAATTGACGGGAAAAAAACCGTACTGCATCTGATTCCTTCGGGAATATTTACCGAAAATATAATTTGCATAATCGGCAACGGTACTGTGATTGACCCCGATGCTCTTATTAATGAGATTGAACTTCTCGAAAAAGACGGCATCAAGCTCGAAAACCGCCTGTTCATCAGCAAGGACGCGCACATTATTCTTCCGTACCATAAAATTATTGACGCGATTAATGAAAGCAAGAGCGATAAAATCGGTACGACGAAAAAAGGAATAGGTCCTTCTTATTATGATAAATACGCAAGGCGCGGAATAAAATTCTCTGATTTCGAAAACAGAACCGTGCTGAAAGAAAAAATATCTAAGAACCTTGATTACCTTCTCGGCATATTTCCCGATTCGGATGAGCTGAAATCACTCGATGCACAAAAGCTGTACGAGGAACTCTCCGCAAATTACGCCGGAGTGGAAAAGTATTTTGTTCAGACACAATATATGATAAACAAACTTGTCTCGGAAGGAAAGAACGTGCTTCTCGAAGGAGCGCAGGGCGCGCTTCTCGACGTTGACTTCGGGACTTATCCATACATAACCTCATCGAATCCGACAAGCGGAGGCGCCTGCACCGGCACCGGAATTCCGCCTACAAAAATTAACGGAGTAATAGGTATTGTCAAAGCCTATACTACAAGAGTCGGCGAAGGTCCTTTTCCAACGGAACTTTTCGACGAGACGGGCAAAAAAATTGCAGAAATCGGCGTGGAGTTCGGAGCGACAACCGGAAGGCCAAGAAGATGCGGATGGCTCGACCTCGTCGCGCTTAAATACGCTGTCGTCATAAACGGAGTAACGGAACTCGCGCTCACGAAATCGGATGTGCTCGATTCTTTCGAAGAAATAAAATTATGCACTCACTATGAACTCAACGGGGAAATAATCGATACGTTTCCTTCGAATCCGTTCGTACTTGATTACGTTAATCCGGTTTATAAATCTTTTAAAGGATGGATGACGGAACTTAAAGGGAAAACAGCTTATAACGATTTGAGCGAAAACTTCCGAGGTTACGTTGAATTTATTGAGAATTATATAGGCGTTCCCGTTAAATATGTGTCAACGGGTCCCGCACGCTCCGATATCATAATAAAGTAACTGCGAATCAATTAGTAATTAGACTTCTTAAAATATACAGTTTGTATCCGAGAGTCTCCCCGTTTTTTCGGGGACTCTCGGTGCAGGTCAGTCGTTTCTAATTAATTCTTCGGGTGCATTAGGATAGTATTACATATTCGATGAATTGAATAGGCTAAATCTCGCAGAGTTCTTTCAGAAATTTCCAATTACTAATTGTTAATTGCTAATTGCTAATTGTTAATTGCTAATTATTAATTGATATGACTCCTCCCCCCACCACATCATCGCCTTCATAAAAGACTGCCGACTGTCCGGGAGTAATAGACTTTTTCGGCTCGTCAAAAGTCACTTTGATTTCCGTCCTGCTGATCTGTTCGAGAGTCGCCATTGAGCCTGTATCTTTGTACCGTATTTTAACCTTTGCCTTTATCGGGCTTTCGATTGTTGCATACTTCATCAGGTTAATATCTCTTGCGACAAAAGTTGTATTATAGAGTCCCGATTCGTCGTCAACATACACGGTATTGTTTTCCGAATCAATCCTTGAGACATACAGCGGTTTTCCGGCGGAGACATTTAGCCCGCGCCTCTGACCAATCGTGTAATACGGAAATCCCTTATGAGTACCTATTTTTTTATCGTGATATACGATATCGCCGTTACCGAGTTTTTTCTTTAGATCCGGAATACGTATTTCAAGCAGTTCTCTGTAATCATCGTTCGGAACGAAGCATATTTCCTGCGAATCAGGCTCGTGCGCGGTTTTCAACCCGAGTGTCTCGGCAATCTTCCTTGTTTCCGTTTTCGCGTATTCGCCGAGCGGGAACAATGTCATGCCAAGCCCTTCCTGAGATACCTGCCATAGAGCATAGGTCTGGTCCTTGTTAGTGTCCCGGGAATTCGAGATAAAAAATCTTCCCGTCACATCATCCTTCTTAACCCGCGCGTAATGACCCGTTGCTATGAAGTCTGCACCCAGTTCTTTCGCCCTGTCTAGCAGCACTCCCCATTTTATTGTCTTGTTGCATAGCACGCAGGGATTAGGCGTGCGCCCCGCCATGTACTCCTTTATGAAATTGTCGATAACCGTTTCATTGAACCTTTCGGTGAAATCGAACGTGTAATGCGGAATGCCGAGTTTCGTCGAAACGTTTCTCGCATTGTAAATCGCTTCGAGAGAACAGCATCCGGAATCTTTAAGCGGAAAATCGTCGAAGCCCCACGTCTTCATCGTTATGCCTATAAGGTTATATCCCTCATCCTTCAGCAGCGCCGCCGCGACGGAAGAATCTACCCCCCCGCTCATCGCTACTACAACGGTCGTCTTATTCTTTGCCTTCATAAAACTAATAAACGGTTTTCTGAGTAAAAAAGTTAACTTTTAATTTTGACAATTGTTTCATATTATATCTATTAAAGCGTTATAAAATGATAATTTTGAAAGGATATTAAAATGAAAAAAGCAGCCTTAGCATTATTTTTTATGATTGTCATCTCATCCGCAAATCTGTTTTCTCAAACAAACGGCACGGGTCTCGGCATTATAGTCGGCGAGCCGACCGGTCTGACGCTTAAACACTGGATTGCCCCGAGCAACGCCATCGACGCGGGACTCGCCTGGTCTTTCCTCGATAACGGGAACTTTCACATCCACGCCGATTATCTTTACCACATGGATGTATTCAATACAAACTCCGCATCGCTCTACGCGGGTGTCGGAGGCAGAATTAAACTGAAAAATTCCGACAAGCACGAAACCGATAACAGAATCGGCGCGCGCGTCCCCGTCGGAGTCGTCTTTTATTTCCCCGAGCCTAAACTCGACGTATTCGTAGAAGTCGTGCCCGTGCTCGACCTGACGCCGAAATCAGAATTTACATTCAACGCGGCGGTAGGCGTAAGATACTTTTTTAAATAATAATTATTATCATGAGCATTGTCTTTAAAGCAAGAGGCAGTTCTTCGTTCGGTTTGCTGCTTATCAGACTCGCTGTCGGTATAATGTTTCTTGTCGCGGGCGCTCATAAGGCGGTTGACGTTGAATCGTTCATAACTTACGTCAAAAGCCTGAACGTCCTTCCCCAGAACATGGCGTTCATATTCGGTTTCATTCTCCCGTTCGCCGAAATTTTCTTCGGGGCGTTGTACATTATTGGAATCTTCACACCGCTTACGAGTCTGGCGCTGAGCATTATGATTGTAAGTTTTCTGACTACTTCAGCGGGCATTCAAAGCGCGGAAACATATTCGATACCCGTATTCGCTTATCATCTTGTAATGCTCGCCTGCACACTCACTACTATGTTCGGCGGAGCGGGTGTTATTTCATTCGACGCGTTCTTCGACAGGAAGAAAGCAAAGAAAGAAACGAAGAAGGATTCAGAACAGGAAATCGAGAAGATTCCTGAACCGGCAAATCCGCCGCCTGACATAAAGGACGCGAATTTCACCGATGTCAGCGGCAGCGGACAATAGCTTTTCAATTAGTAATTAGAAATCTTTGTGTCCGGGAGCCTCCCCGTTCTTCGGGGAATTCTCGGTCTTTTTTTGTAACCTCGCCTTTTAAGGCGGGGTATAGAAAAACAAAACAAGAGGACTTTAGTCCTCAATTAAAAAGATTTGCGGGCTAAAGCGTGGCGTTAGTATTAATATTATATGAATTACATTTGTAAAAAAAAATTCGGGAGTCCCGTAATTTCGCGAAAACTCCCGAAATATTCTTATTACAGCAATTACTAATTAATAATTACTAATTACTAATTGTATCAGAGGTGTATAATCAACCCTCCGCGCGCTGTAACGTATCCCGCGTTCTTCAATTCCTCTGAAGTAAAATAAGAATTCGAATTCCTCACGACTGTATATTTCTTCGAAAAAACGACACCCGCGTAATTGTATTTTAATCCTAAATCGAGACCAATTTTAGGTGCGACTGAAAACTCAATCCCGGCGCCGATTGCGAACCCGAATCCTGTCTCGCTCGCGTCTTCTGTATTATTGTTTAATTCAATATGAAGCGGATTCGATGAAGACGTGTTCATGCTTATTTCTTTAAACCTGTCGGAAAACTTCATCATATGCACGCCGATTTCTCCGGAAACGTAAGGACTCAAACCGGGCGTCGGCAGATGAAATCTGACACCCAGCATTACGGGTATATCCGACGCTTTCCAGTCAGCATTGAAGTCCGACGTGTATCCCGGGAAATTCGTGTTTACCTGCTGCAGGAAGAAATCATTCTTGTATGTGTATGCATTATACCCTATCGTGAATGTAAAATCCAGACCCGGTGCGGGCGTTGAATAAAAAACAGCGACTTCACCAGAAACGCCGCTCTTGTAAACATCATTGAATTTTCCTATCGGAACGTTCAAGCCGATGTTGCCGCCGATGCTTAAAGGAGTCTGAGCCGACAATAAACCGGCTGTCAAGAAAATAACCGCGAACAATAATGCTCTTTTCATGCTGTAAATCCTCCGTTTAATTTATTGAAATTTAGCAAACCGCATCTAATACAATAAATGCAATAATTCATTCACTCATATATACTGCATTTCTGATTATCCGCATTACGGAATTGTTCCTTAAATATTAATTCGTATTACTATTTGCCAATTGCTAATTGCTGATTGTTAATTGTTAATTGAGAAAGAGATATGAATTTGTCGCCGAGAGAGCTTCGTAACCGTAAGTAATATTCCTTCTTATGTCGAGATAAGAACCTACGCTGTAATACCTGCCGATTATTTTCGCTGTGAATTTAATCGTCGAGTTGTAAGGAAATAAACCGAAACCGAACTTGTGAAAATTCTTCATCGATGTGGACATAGATTTGGTGTAAACATTAAACGTCCTTACCGAATCAGTGAATACAAACATTGATATCGGGCCGTATGGCTGCGACGATTGACTAAAAACAGTGTTTTCATTTATCGCTGAATTGTTCGGCGGAGATACGATATACGAATTATCGGGGAAAGGAAAACTGAATCCTGTACCGCCGTCCAGATAGGAGTTGACAAATCCTTTCGCAGCGCCTGGATTTGCAGAATCATACGCGATAACATTCAATATCTTTGTGAACGGCAGACTAATATTATAAGGCACCTGTAAAGTGAAGGATGCGGGGATATTAGTCTGTATTGCCGCCGACTGATAATCAAAATCAAGCTCCCTTCCTCCGAGAATAACAAACATAGAAGCCGACATTGAGCATCCTGAAGGTATATTGGTTATCGTGCCGGAGGAATTTAAGGTTCCTGGATTCGTTCTGAATATCGTATCCGGAAATGCAACTGTTACTGTCGAATTTGGAGAAATTGTTATTCCGTTAATATAACCGAACCTGTTGAATGCCGTTACGTTTCCGTTGTTATCGGTCGTGTATTTCAGAACCGCAATTTTTCCCGTCACCGGCTTGTTGTCGGGAAGATAGACCGTGCATAATCCGCTTGTATCGGTAGTATTGCCGCCGATGCCGTAGACGCTTATATCGTCGGTGAAATATATTTTGAATTTATTTATTGGATGCTGGTATTTCAGTTTCACTTCTACTGATGCCGTAGGAACATTAGTCACGGGATTCTTCACGTAATTGGGCAGGAAAACGCGCTGCGTGTAATCAAGACCTTCGAATAGTGATGCTGTCTTGTTCAGAGTATCGCTTACATAAATATCATAAGGCGAGGAAACCCCGCCAATGCTGAAATAACCGTCTGCGTCAGTCATAACGGTTTTGTCTCCGATCATCACGAATACATTCGGCGCGCCTGCATTGTGAGGACCGCCGATTACTTTCCCGCTTACTACAAACGTATGTGATATAAGTACGCTATCGGGACTATCATAGCAGGACATTAGAAATGCGCTGATTAATAAGCATACACAGAGTAACAGAACTGACAAAACCGCTTTCCTCATTTTAATCCCCCCGGAATTTTAGATTAAATAAATGGAATAAAGTAAAATAAATTAATTATAATTTTTATTAATTGAAAATCAATTTATTCTTTTCCAAAATCTTCCGAATTCCGGAATCGAATTTATCTTATCGGTTCGGCATCGCCGGGGTGTTAGTAAATCCTGGATTTAAAGAGGTATTTGCGATATACTTGAATGACTTTAAATTACTACATTCCCGCGGGATATAAAAAAAAATCCGCTCTTATCCGTTCCATCCGCTCCTTCAGTGTCCCTTCTTCGCAATATGTTTGCACTTTGCATTATTTCCTCATCTGCACATACCCGCCCCTCTGCTGAATCGAAGGCTGGACGGTTATGAAAACGTTCGGGTCAATCTTCTCCGCGGTTTCGATTACTTCTTTTTGTCTCTTTCGGGAGATCAAAACATTCAGTACCGTCACTCCCCCGCTCGCGCCTTCACCGGGCAGCATCGTCACGCCTATCTTGCTTTCACGCAGCGCGTTAGCGATGTCGTCGGGGTAATTCATCGAGATTATGTTCATCGATACGAATCCCGAGCCGAGTTTCTGTTCAATCGTGATTCCGATTATCGTTCCGAGAGCGAATCCTCCCGAGTACGCGAAAATGTTTATGAAGTTGTTTAAATGGCTCATTACCGTGCTGATTGCGATGACCCAGATTGTTACCTCAAAGAATCCTATCAATCCCGCGCGGTACTTGTTGCCGTGAACTGTCGTGATTGTTCTTATTGTTCCGAGAGAAACATCGATGATTCGAAGCCCCATTATCATCAGGGCGTACAGTATCGTCTCCGCCATCAGAACAGTTTTTTAAATTCGCGGATGAATGCCTGATTCTCTTTCATAAGCCCCATTGTTACCCTGATGCAGTTGGCAAGCCCGAAAGGTTTAAGCGGACGGATTATAACTCCTCTGCTCAAAAGTGTCTCGTTAACTGTATTAACTTTTTCCTCGGAGAACAAATCCAGCATTATGAAGTTCGCATAAGTCGGAATTAATTTCAAAGCGCCTTTTTTCTCGAGTTCCGCAAGTTCGGCTTTGAAATACTCATATCCTTCGCTGTTAAGTTTCACGGACTTCAGCAGGAATTCATCATCGTCGAGCGCTCCCGTAGCAGCCGCCTGAGCGAGCGTGTTCGGCTCAAACGGAAGTTTCGCTTTCATAAGTGTCTTGATAATGTCCGAATGACCCATCGCGTATCCTGCTCTGAGTCCCGCAATGCCGTATATTTTCGAGAATGTCCTGAACGTCACGACGTTGTCGTATCTGTACAAAAGAGAATTAGGATACTCTTCATAAGCGTTCGCGTACTCGAAATACGCTTCGTCGAGAATTATCATGACGCCTTCAGGCACCTGCTTGTAAAAATCGCCGAATTCCTTCTTCGTGAAAATCGTGCCCGTCGGATTGTTCGGATTGCAGAGATAAATCATCTTCGTGTTTTCGTTTATCCTGTCGAGTATTCCGTCGAGGTCAAACTTGTAAGTCTTGCGCGACATCGGCACGTAATGCGTCTTGTTCGCCCTTCCCCTCGCGAGAACCTGAAATCCGATGAACGTCGCCTCGGACGTAATCATTTCATCGCCTTCGCAAAGGTAGCATCTTAAAAGGTTCGCCATTATGCCTTCGCTGCCGCTTCCCACGGCGATGTTTTCGACGGGAATTCCGAATTTATCGGAAATTTTCTCTCGCAAAACTACCGAACCTACGTCGGGATACCTGTTTAATTCGCTTATAGCCTTGCTCATCGCTTCATTCGCTTTAGGCGAATGCCCGAGAGGATTCTCGTTCGACGCGAGTTTGTGAATTTCAGTCAAACCGAATTCCCTTTCAAGTTCTTCGATTGACTTTCCGGGTATGTAAGGCTTTAGATTGCTGATATAATCGGGGGTCTTAAACATTGTATTATTTATTTTTTTACAAATTATATCTTTTAAAAATTTTAAAAAATGAAAATTTTTATGATATTATAATTGTTTAATTTAAAATAATTGCATAATTTCAATAAACGAAGTTTTTTAATGCCTGAGGATCACGTAAAAATCAAAAAATTCGAACAGAAAGAGTGGATTAAAGAAAATATTTCTTACCACAAGGACAGCGGCAACTGGGCGTGGATTTACCATAGAATTACGGGTATCGCTTTAATCGGTTATCTATTTCTGCATATTTATTCCCTTAGCACGCTCACGGGCGGGCGGGAAGTTTTTGAATCAAAAATGCAGTCTTTCACGTCGCCGCTTTTCATGGCGCTTGAATGGATTTTATTAATTTTTGTGCTTTTTCATTCGCTTAACGGAATCAGAATCGTGCTCGTTGACTGGGCCGACGGAGCAAGATACCACAAGACTTTGTACAGAATATCCTGGATTGCGGGAATCATACTTTTCCTCGCAATGGGATATATAATGTTCTCACACGAAATTTTAAAATTATTCGGAAAATAGGATTTAATAATGTATAGATATCAATCTTCGAAGAATTCAGGCGCCACCAGTTGGGTTTTGCAGCGTATTTCAGGCCTGGCTCTCGTAGTGCTGATGATAGGTCATTATATTCTGATGCATTATACTCCCGATTCCGGACATACATACGATGCCGTTCTGGGCAGGATGCAGTTTTCCTGGTACCGGATTATCGATTTGGTGTTCGTTACGCTCGGTTTATACCACGGACTGAACGGAATATGGGGAATATTCAGAGATTACAAACTTAAACCCTGGCTGAAAATGAGCATTCTGACGTCTCTCTTTATTTTAGGAATTGCATTTCTCGCCTGGGGTTACAATATTATATTTTCGATTCCGTACTTAAATAATATAACTCTAAAATGAATTCTAATTAATATCTAATTTTATTATATTTTAAAAACAAACCTAGGAGATTAAAATGGAAAAATTTACAAAGTTACAGGAAATTTTAGACGGAATGAAAATCGACATCGAAAAGTTCTATGAAAAGTCGCAAAATGCCGCCGGAACAAGATTAAGAAAAGAACTGAACAACCTGAGAAAAATGGCTGCAGAAATCAGAAAAGATATTCAGGACATCAGAGCATCAAGAAAAACCGGTGCATAATCGGGTATTTGCTCTACAAACATCTTAAAGTTTTAAAGTGGGTTGTAGCCTTTAAACCCACTTTTTTTATATTTTATCGTTATACGTTTAAAAAGTGCAGAATTCAAACATTAGAAATTTTTGTATAATTGCTCATATTGATCACGGAAAGTCAACTCTCGCCGACAGACTGCTTGAATTTACAGGAACAATTGAAAGCCGTGTGATGACAAAACAAATCCTGGACGATATGGACCTCGAACAGGAACGCGGCATTACAATAAAACTCCACGCCATTCAAATGGATTATAAGGCGAAAGACGGAAACCAATACGTTCTTAATCTTATAGATACGCCCGGACACGTGGATTTTTCTTATGAAGTATCACGCTCTCTCGCCGCCTGCGAAGGCGCCCTTCTCGTCGTCGACGCTACACAGGGAATAGAGGCGCAGACTATCAGCAACCTTTATCTCGCTATTGACAACGGTCTCGAAATTATTCCCGTAATAAATAAAATTGACCTGCCGAGCGCGATGGTTGACGAAACAAAAGACCAGATTATCGAATTAATCGGAGGGAAACGCGAAGATATACTTACAGCCAGCGCGAAAGTCGGAACGGGTACGGAAGATATACTAACGAATATTATTTCAAGAATTCCCCCTCCGAAGGTTGAGGAGAAGAAGCCATTGCGCGCGCTGATTTTCGATTCCAAATTCGACAACTACAGAGGCGTGATTGTTTATCTAAGAGTGATAGACGGAATTCTGAAAGAAGGCGATGAAATTGAGTTTTTCTCGAATGGAAAAAGATTTCAGGCGGAAGAAGTAGGCATACTGAAAATGGAAAGGAAAAGGACAGGACATCTGAACTCGGGCGATGTCGGCTATCTGATTGCCAACGTCAAGGACGTTAACGATTCGAAAGTCGGCGATACAATAATCGACGTGAATAACAGAAGCGATGAGCCTATTCCCGGATTCAAGGAAGTAAAACCGATGGTGTTCAGCGGGATTTATCCCGTCGCCGCGAACGATTTTGAGAACCTCAGAGAGTCGCTCGCGAAACTTAAATTAAACGACGCGGCGCTTTCATTCGAGCCGGAAACTTCCGTCGCTCTCGGTTTCGGCTTCAGATGCGGATTCCTCGGACTTCTTCATCTCGAAATCGTTCAGGAAAGACTCGAGCGCGAATACGACCTGAATATTATCACGACTGTTCCAAACGTTGAATACAAGGTATACAAGACAAACGGTGAAATAGTTCTCGTCGATAATCCGTCTTTGATGCCCGACCAGACTGTCATCGACCACATCGAAGAGCCTTTCATTTCGTCTCAAATTATTACGCCCGTCGAGTTCATCGGAAACATTATGAAACTCGCGAACGAGAGACGCGGAATTTTCAAGAACCAGCACTACATTGACGCAAAAAGAGTTGACCTTACCATAGAGTATCCGCTTTCCGAAATAATTTTCGATTTCTACGACAGGTTAAAATCTATAACAAAAGGTTACGCGTCTTTCGATTACGAACTGAAAGATTATCGGGAATCCGACCTCGTTAAACTCGACATACTGCTAAACGGCGAGCCCGTCGACGCTCTCTCTACGATTATTCACAGGGAGAACGCTTATTACTGGGGCAGGAAACTTTGCGAGAAACTCCGCAAACTAATCCCGAGACACATGTTCGAAGTCGCCATACAGGCTGCAATCGGCACGAAAGTTATCGCCCGCGAATCGATCAGCGCTTTGAGAAAAAACGTTATCGCGAAATGCTATGGCGGCGATATTTCAAGAAAGCGGAAACTGCTCGAGAAACAAAAAGAGGGCAAAAAACGTATGAAACAAGTGGGGTCGGTCGAGATTCCGCAGGAAGCATTTTTAGCAGTTCTATCAATTGAAAAATAAATTTATATAATTATAATGGGATTAAAAGAAAACGTTCCGAATAAATTACCGAGACAACTCAGCAAGGGTAAAAAATCAAAACCAAAAGAATATTTCGACGCTCTCGTTTGGGCGGCGGTAGTCGCGTTTCTTATTAAATTGTTTCTGTTTGAAGCGTACAGAATTCCAACAGGCTCAATGGAAAATACTCTGCTTGTCGGCGACTTTCTTCTCGTGACAAAGTTCACTTACGGTGCCACAACCCCGAGAAACATTCCTTTCACGGACATAAGAATTCCATATTTCAGACTCCCCGGTCTCAAATCTCCGAAACCCGGAGACATTGTGGTTTTTGATTTCCCGGGCGACAGGGACGAGAAACAATCCACGGAAGTTTTAAATTATATTAAAAGATGCGTAGGAGTACCGGGAGATTCGATACAGGTCGTGAATAAAGTGCTGTACAGGAACGGTCAGGTTTTCCCTAATCCCCCGCAGTCAAAGTTCATCGCTCCGCTCCAGCCGCCGGGCATAGCGAACAACAGGGTCTTTCCGAAAGGGTCCGGCTGGAACGAGGATAACTACGGTCCGGTTAAAATTCCAAGAAAAGGCGACGTTATAAAAATTGACAGTACGAATTTCGATGGATGGAAAATGTTCCTGATAAAAGAAGGAGCGGGTAACGTTGTACTGAATCCCGGCAATGAACTCGTTGTTGACGGAGTAAAGTATCCTAACGGCAACTATATCGCGAAACGCGATTATCTCTTTATGATGGGTGATAACAGGAATAACTCACTCGACAGCCGTTTCTGGGGATTCATGCCGATGGAAAATGTTGTCGGGGAAGCGTTCATGATTTACTGGTCGTGGGACGCGAATATCTCTTTCGCGAACTTCTTTAAACTTCTCGGCTCAATACGATGGGATAGAATCGGAACGCTAATTAAATAATTTTATAGCGCCCAAAAGTTTTTATGTAACCGTCGGGAGTAAATTTTCGTGAACGTCGGGAGTTTCCTCCCGACGTTTTTTATTCGTTCTGTGCCCGTCGGAGCTTGTCCCGAGAACTCGGGAAGTTTCCTCCTGACGGTTTTTTTTACGCAAAAAATTTATTCCTCCTGGACGGGAAGAAATATGTTTTCTGTTCGAACAGTTTCGGCAGGGCTGAGGACGAAACCAATGTGTTCGTCTGCAACCGGATTGATTGAGACTTGCTCACGTTTCAACTCACTTGAATGATTGATTCCGGGATACCTGAATAATGAATACGGCAGGTACCCGTTTCATACCGCATCAAACCGATTTTAATCGCGCACATACAAATTACTATTTTACAGCGCTTTATTTAATTCACGCTTTTTTTTTCTGGCTTTAAGTATTCCTGTTATTTTAGTATTTTTAGTATTACTTATCAATCTCTTGCAATGATTAGCAGCAGAAGAAAACTCATTATAAATATTCGGGACTTTGCAGGCATTATTCTCGGCAGTATAATATTCGGTATTTCCTATTCGTGGTTTCTCATACCCTTTAAAGTTTCGCCGGGCGGCGTCGGCGGCATAGCGCAGGTTATTTATTACTTCGTCGGAATACCTGCCGGCGTGTCTATGCTAATCATTAATATTCCCCTATTCGTTATCGCGTGGTTCTTCCTCGGCAAGCAGTTCGGGTTCAAGTCATTTTTCGGAATGTTCATGGGCTCGATATTCATCGATTTGACGAGTCCCGAATTGCTGTACAAGCAGTTCGCGTTTCTCAGGGAGTTTATAAACACGCAGTACTGGGCGTTCACCGACAACATACTTCTCGCCTCGCTCGCGGGCTCCGTGCTGCTTGGTCTCGCGCTCGGTATAATATTCAAATTCAAAGGCTCGACGGGCGGAACGGATATTCCCGTCGCTATGCTTAAACAGTACACGGGACTTTCCATAGGCTCGGGATACTGGGTGATAGAAACGCTCATAATATTCTCTATCGGTGTGGCGTTCAGAGATTTGAATTTAATAATCTGGGGATACCTGAACCTGTTCATAACGACGCAGATTGTTGACATCACAGCGGAAGGTCTTCCTTACGTAAAAGGAGCGTACATAATGTCAAAATGCGAAGACGCCATAAGGGAAAGGGTAATAACGGAACTGGACAGGGGCATAACCGTTTTTAAGTCTGAAGGCGGATATTCGGGCGAGAAGCAGAATGTTCTTTTCATTGTCGTCAACAGGAGCCAGGTAACGCCCTTGAGAAGAATCGTAAAGGAAGAAGACCCTAAGGCATTTATGATTTTGGTTGACGTAAACGATGTGATGGGAGACGGATTCAAGACAAGAACGATTGATTTTCAGCAGCCTCAATAATATTTATTTCATTGAAAAAATAGGCTTTTTTAGTTAACTTTAGTGTTTATGTGCAATTTTTAGATGTTCGAGGATTTAACAAATAAATTCGATACCGTTCTCAAAAAGATACGAGGACAGGGTAAGATAACGGAAAAGAACGTTGACGAATCTCTTCGCGAGGTCCGGCGCGTGCTTTTCGATGCCGATGTGAATTACAAAGTCGTCTCGAATTTCATAGCGGAGGTTAAGAAAAAATCTCTGGGACAGAATGTAATCAACAGCATCACCCCCGGACAACTGATTGTTAAGATTATTAATGACGAACTCATCGAACTGATGGGTTCCGAAAAAAGCGATTTAACGTTCTCTGACAGGATACCTTCAGCAGTGATGCTCGCGGGTCTTCAGGGCTCGGGTAAAACTACTTTCGCGGCTAAACTCGCGAAATACCTGAAATCGAAAGGAAGAAATCCCGTGCTCGCGGCGTGTGATATTTACCGCCCGGCTGCCATAGAGCAGTTGAAAGTTCTCGGCAAAGAGATTGACGTGCCTGTAATCAGCATCGACGGAGAAAAGAACGTCGTTAAGATTGCGGAAGCCGCCGAGGATTACGCGAGGAAGAATGCGCGCGACACTTTGATTATAGATACGGCGGGAAGGCTCGCGATTGACGAGCAGATGATGAACGAAGTTGCGAACCTGAAGAACGCGCTGAAACCCGGAGAGATTTTATTCGTGGTTGATTCGATGACGGGACAGGACGCGGTTAACACCGCTAAGGCGTTTCACGACAAACTCGATTATTCGGGTATAGTTCTTACAAAACTTGACGGCGATACTAAAGGTGGCGCGGCCCTGTCAATAAAAGCGGTCGTGAACAAGCCGATTAAGTTCGTCAGCATCGGCGAAAAACTCGAAGCTCTCGAGCAGTTTCATCCGGACAGGATGGCTTCGCGGATACTTGGAATGGGCGACATCGTTTCTTTCGTTGAAAAAGCCCAGCAGGAAATCGACCTGAGCGAATCCGCGAAACTTGAGGAGAAACTCAGGAAGAACAAGTTTGATTTTAACGACTTCCTAAACCAGATAAAGCAGGTTAAGAAAATGGGCTCTATACAGAACCTCGTTTCGATGATTCCGGGCGCAAGCAAGGCGCTGAAAGACAAGGAAGTGGACGAGAAGGCATTCGTAAGGATTGAGGCGATAATTTTGTCGATGACAGCACGCGAAAGGGAAAATCCGAACGTGCTTAACGGTATGAGAAGAAGGCGAATCGCCGACGGGAGCGGAACGAGCATTCAGGAAGTTAACAGGCTCATAAAGCAGTTCGAGGATATGAAGAAGATGATGAAGAATTTTTCGACGGGAAAGATGAAAAATCTCCTTAAAGGGATGAAACTTCCCCCGGGAGTTATGAACGATTTTAAACTTTAGTTTTTATATCGATTTTTAAAATAATTTAATTTAATATTTAATAGAAAGAGAATTCGAAAGGAGTAACACCTAATTGGTTAAATTAAGACTCAAAAGAATGGGAAAGAAAAAGGCGCCTCTGTATAAGATTGTCGCCGCCGATTCCCGTTCGCCGAGAGACGGAAGATTCATTGAATCTGTCGGGAATTACAACCCGCACGCGGAACCCGCACAGGTTGTTCTGAAAGAAGAACGTGTAATTCACTGGCTCACAAAGGGCGCTAAACCCACTGAGACCGTCAGGAACCTGCTGAGACGCGAAGGACTGATTATGAAAATGAGATTGTTGAAATCAAAAGCGAGCGAAGAAAAAGTAAGCGAAAAGATGCAGCAGTTCATTGACGACAAGGCAAATAAACTCGAAAGAGAAAAAGCCAGAAAATTAAGACAAAAGGAAAATAGAGCTCAGAAGAAAAAATCTGAAGAGCCTAAAGCGGAATAAATATAGTACTTTTTCCGGCTTAATCACAAGTTTCTTTTCAACTAATAAAATATAGGAGGTTCTGTGAAGGAATTCATAGAATATATCGCGAAAAATCTTGTAGATAAACCGGAGGGTGTAATCGTAGAAGAATCTGTTTCGGCTGGAGTTGTTCATTATCAACTTCTCGTGGACCCTGGCGAAACAGGTAAAGTGATTGGGAAAAAAGGAAAAACAGCGAAGGCTATGAGAGTCCTTCTCATTGCAGTCGGCGCTAAGAACGGGAAGAAAGTTTCCCTGGAAATTCCTGACAGGGTTCTGAAAGAAAGTTAATTTGATTGATTCGGACAGGCTTGTTTACATAGGCAGAATATCGGGTACCTTTGGGATTAAAGGAACGGTAAAGGTAATTCCCCTTACCGACTTTCCCGAAAGGTTTCTGAAAACAGAATATGTTTATCTTGTCGACGAAAAGAGAAAGCAGTTAATCAAAGACAAGTTCAGCGGTTCTCACGAATTCCATATCAGCAATTCGGAGATTTCAAAGGGATTTGTTAAGGTTGATTTTGTGAATTACGAAAGCATTTCGGATTCTGAACCGCTTAAAGGAATGCTTTTAGGAGTGGACGAAAAAGACAGAGTAAAACTACCGGATGGAATGTTTTACTTTTACGATTTGACGGGGTGCGAGGTTTTTGACCGCGGGAAAACGGCGGGATTCGTTACCGGCGTTGAGAATTACGGGAGTTCCGACCTGCTCGTCGTTAAATCAGGCGGAAAAAGTTTTTTTGTTCCTCTGCTTAAAGAGTTTGTGAAAAAAATTGATGTCGATGCAAAACGGATTGACACGGATCTGATTGAAGGATTTAAAGATGAAGATTAGATTCGATATTATAAGCGCGAATCCGGCTATACTGGATAGTTCTTTAACAAACGGGCTGATTTCCCGCGCCGTTAAGAAAAAATACGCGGAAGTTCACGTGCACAATCTTCGGGATTATGCGGACGGGAGATACAAGCAGATTGACGATACGCCTTACGGCGGCGGAGCGGGAATGATTCTTAAACCCGAACCGATTTTCAGGTGCGTGAATAAACTGTTGAGCGAAAGGAATTACGATGAGGTGATTTACTTTTCTCCTCAGGGAATCAGGTTCGACCAGAAAAAGGCGAACGACTTTTCGCTTAAGCGGAACGTTATTCTGATATGCGGTCATTACAAGGGAATTGACGAAAGAATAATAAAGAAACTCGTCACGCTTGAACTATCAATCGGTGACTATGTTCTTTCCTGCGGAGACATCGCGGCGCTCGCGTTCATTGATTCGGTCACGAGGCTAATACCCGGGGTGCTCGGGGACGGAGAATCGGCTCTGAGCGATACGTTTCAGGTCGAAACGGGATTCGACAGCCCGCAGTACACGAGACCGGAAAAGTTTGAAAGAATGAAAGTTCCAGACGTGCTTCTCTCGGGGAATCACGCTGAAATAAAGAAGTGGAGAGAAAAAAAAGCAAAATCTAAATACAGAAAATTAAAAAAATTAAATAAATAATCAGATTCAACAGGAGTAATCTTAAAATGAACAAATTAAAGTTAGTTGAGGCAGCGCAGATTAGAAAAGACATGCCTGATTTTCATGTCGGCGATACGATTTCAGTTTTCGTAAAAGTTATTGAAGGCGACAAGGAAAGAATCCAGCAGTTCAAAGGTATAGTTATGGGAATCAAGGGCAGCGGATTGAGCAAGACGTTCCGCGTGCGGAAAATTTCGAACGGCGTAGGCGTCGAAAGAATATTCCCGATAAATTCGCCGAAGATTGCAAAGGTCGAGATAGTCAAACACGGCAGCATCCGCAGGGCAAAACTTTATTACTTAAGGAAACTGACGGGCAAGGCAGCTACGAAGATAAAAGAAAAAAAGAAAAAAATTCTTGAAACGGTTATCGAGGAACCAGCTCCTCCCGCGCCGGTTGAAACGGCTGCGGAAAATCCGGTAAAAGCGGAATAAAAAAAAGTTTAAGGTCAGGTCTTCAGCCTGACCTTTTTCAATTATTAGAATTTGCCTTCGAGAAAAATTTTCATATCAATCGCAGGGAACATCGGTTCGGGTAAATCGTCGCTCACACGCCTGCTGGCGGAGCGGTTCAAGTGGATTCCCTATTACGAATCCGTCGCGGACAATCCGTACCTGAGCGACTTCTACGCGGATATGACAAGATGGTCGTTCAATCTCCAGATTTACTTTCTCGCCCACAGGTTCAACGTTCACAAGGAAATAGTAGAAAGACCGAACTCCGTCATTCAGGACAGGAGCATTTACGAAGACGTTGAGATTTTCGCGAAGAACCTTCATAAACTCGGACGTATGTCCGACAGGGATTACACGACGTACTCCAACCTGTTCGCTGAAATGACAAGTTACCTCCGCCCGCCCGACCTGCTCGTTTACCTTCGCGCTGACGTCGCGACTCTCGTTAAACAGATAAAGGCGCGCGGCCGCGAGTTTGAAAAGGACCTCGACATAGAATACCTGACCGAATTAAACAACAGTTATGACGAGTGGATAAAGAGTTACGGTTTCGGAAGGGTTCTCACTATAGACACGAACGAACTAGACTTCGTTCATACTGACAGGGATTTCGACCACATAATAACAACCATAGAAAAAGACCTCCTGCTCGACCTGCGCCTGTTTACTTGATTTTGCTCGGCGTCGGTATGTCGTACTTGCTCATCAGTTTATACAAATGACTCCTCTGTATTTTCAACGCTTCCGCGGTCTGGCTTATGTTATACCTGTAATCGTTCAGCATTTTCAACAGGAACATTTTTTCGGATTCGTTCTGGAAATCGTTCAGCGAAAGATTCTTGTTCAGCAAATCGTTAAGTTCTCGTGAATGCCTGCTGCCCGGAAGTTCGATGTCATCTTCTTTTATAATTCTGTCCTCTATCGTGAACATCAGCCTTTCGGTGTAATTCTTTAATTCCCTGACGTTGCCGGGCCACCTGAATGATTTAAGACGAAGCAGCGCGCCGTCAGTAAATTTTTTCGGCTCGACGTTATAAAGCCGCATTACCTGCCCGATGAAATATCCCGTAAGAACTTCGATGTCCTCCGTTCTTTCGCGGAGCGGCGGTATGTCGATTGTCATCACGTTGATTCTGTGGTAAAGGTCTTCCCTGAACTTTCCGTCCTGAATCTCGCTTTTGAGGTCTTTGTTCGACGTGAACAGAAACCTGAGGTCCGTCTTCACCTCATTAGACTGTCCGCGCCGCGCGAATTTTCCCTCATCGATTACTTTCAGCAGTTTCGACTGGACGTCGGGATTAAGGTTGGAAACCTCGTCGAATAGAATCGTCCCGCCTTCCGCCTCGGATAACTTTCCCCTGCTTCTCAGCACGTTGTTCTCCATGTTTCCGAAGAGTTCGTTGTCGGCGTTGGTTTCGTTCAACTGCGCGCAGTTTATTATCACGAACGGCTTGCCGCTTCTTTCCGATTTCAGGTGCAGTTGATTCGCGACAAGCATTTTGCCCGTGCCGCTTTCGCCCGTTATGAGAACGTTGTACTGAAGGTCTTTGAATTTATCTATCAGTTCAAGAACGTTGTTTATGCCCGCGCTGTTCCCTATTATTTCGTTATCTTCAATCTGCTTGTTTCTCAAACGAAGTACTTCGTCCTTTGACTTGCGGAATTCAATCGCGTTTCTGATTGTGAGCACGAGTTCGGGAATGTCGGGCAGAGGTTTTTCGAGGAAATAGTACGCGCCTTTTTTTGTAGCGTCAACCGCCGTCTCGATGTTTCCGTGTCCCGATATCATTATGACAACCTGATTCGGTTTCATTTCGATTATTTTCTCGAGGACTTCGATGCCGTCCATCTTCGGCATCTTAATATCGAGAAGTATAAGGTCGTAATCCGAGTTATTCACTTTCTCGAGCGCCGTGAATCCGTCGGCGCAGGTATCGACATCGTATTTGTTATGCCTCAGAATAAGAGAAAGGCTCTCGAGTATCGACTGTTCGTCATCGACTATCAGAATTCTGTTGGACATTTTTTTATTGTTTGAGTTCTATAATAGTAGCGCCCGTATCGCCCTCGTTCCAGTTTCCGAGCCTGAATCCGCTTACGTGCTTGTTCTTCTTCAGCAGCGCGTGCACCGCTTTTCTTAAACTTCCCGAACCTTTTCCGTGCACGACTGTAAGTTCGCGCGCAGAATTAATTTGCCCTTCATAAATGAAAGTTTCAAGTAATTCTTCTATCTCATATGAATACTTGCCGCGTATGTCGAGCCGCGTGTCAAAACCTTCGTTCAAAGTCACGGAATATCCAGCGTAAGTGTTCTTCTCCTTCTTTTCCGCGTGCTCGAGCAGCGATTTCTTCGTCTTGAGTATAATCCCGTTCGCGTTCAGCGTAACGCTGTCCCCTTCTATCGCGGTTATTTCTCCCGCCGAGGCGCTGTCCGCTACTTTCACGATGTCTCCGACTTTGAATGTTTTCTTCTCTTTNCGGCGCGGGCTTTTCCGTATGTCTGAATTTTTCAGACTCCTTTTTGAATTCCTTCTTGATTTCGGAAACCGATTTTTCTTTNNTTCCTTCACATCCTTCACGGTTTTCTCTACGAGTTTTCTTCCTTCCTCAATTATATCCTCAGCCTTGCTTTTCGCCTCCTTCAGAAGTTCCTTCTCCCTGCTTCTGAACACGGATAATTTGCTTTCGTATTCGGATATCTTCTCATTTAGTTCGCTGTTGTTTTTCTTCTGCTCCGCGAGTTGCTCGTCAAGTGAAACCTTCGTCTTGTTGAGTTCGACAAGCAGGTCTTCCAGAGCGCTGTGGTCGCCCGCAATGAAGGATGAAGCGTATTCTATTATTTTTTCAGGTACTCTGAATTTCCTCGCGAGTTCGAACGTGTAACTCTGCCCGGGAATTCCGAGGTTGAACTTAAAGGACGGAGCGAGACGCTCAAAATCAAAATCGAGAGAGGCGTTCTCAAACTTCGGATTATTGTGAGCGAATACTTTAAGGTCGCCTATGTGTGTCGTAACTACCGTGAACGCTCCCTTGTCCGAAAACTCCTTCAGGACCGATGCTGCGAGCGCGCTGCCGAATTTCGGGTCCGTGCCGCTACATATCTCGTCTATAAGTATGAGCGAGTTTTTGTTCGACGATTCGATTACTTCCTTAAGTTCCTTTACGTGTGAACTGAATGAACTTAGACTGTTCTCAATTGACTGCTCGTCGCCGATTACAACGAATATTCTGTCGAAAATCCGTAGCACGCTGTCCGGAGAAGCGGGTATGAACATACCCGACTGAAACATCATCTGAAGAATCCCCGCTGTCTTGAGCGCGACTGTCTTTCCCCCNGCGTTAGGCCCAGTAATGATTATTGTATTAATGCCGTTCTTCACCGAGAATTCAAGCGGTATGACTTCTTCCCTGCCGAATTTCTGGAGCAGAAGCGGATGGTACGCCTTCCTGTAAATTATTTCGCTATCCGATATTACTGGCTCGCTGCAATTGTATTCTATCGCGTATTTCGCCTTTGCCCTTATGAAATCAAGTTCACCGAGTATGCCGCTGTTGACTTTCAGTTCGTAATAGTACTTCGCGATGTCCTCCGAAAGATAGCGGAGAATTTTTTCCACTTCCCTCTTCTCTTCGAAATATAATTCCGTTATTTCATTGTTAAGGTCTATGGTTTCCGCAGGTTCTATGAACACGGTGTATCCCGTCGAAGAGGAACTGTGAATTATGCCCGGCACCTTTCTCTTGTTCTCGACCTTTACGGGTATAACGGAGCGGCCGTCGCGCAGAGTAATGATATCCTCCTGCGAGTATTCCTGCTCGGACACCTTGTTAAGAATTTTCGACAGCGATTTGCGGAGCGCGTCTCTTTTCTCAATCAGGTTTGCCCTGATTTTTTTCAGGTCGCGCGAAGCGGTGTCTTTAACGCCGCCGTTCGCGTCTATTATCGAATCGATGTTGTGCTCAAGAATTTTATCCTGATAAAGAGACGAAGCGAGTATTCTTAGTTCATTGTCCTCTCCGTAAAGCGAAGAGACCATCGACTTTACCAACCTGCTGATTCTCAGGAACTCCTTTATCCACAGGTACTTCTCGGGTTGAATGTAGTTACCCGGAATTCTCAGCCTTTCGAGCGAGTCCCTTATATCCTTGGTTCCTTCGAGCGGAAGATCGCTGCCTGATTCAAGAATTTCCCTGACGCTCCTCAGTTTGTTGAATTCGCGGATGAGCATGTTCCTGTCCGTATAAAAAGGAAACTTGCCGATTATTTCCACGGCGGGCGCGGAATAGCAGTAGTTAATAAGTTTGTCTTTTATTCTGTCGAACTCGAGTTTTCTATGTAATATGGTTATATCCAAGTTTCTATTGTTTTGATTTTAGCGTGTCGCTCTTGAGAAAATTCATTACATCGTCGAAATCCTTTCTCGAAAGCGGAATGAAGTTCTTTACCGCGTTGTAAGTCGAAGGCGCCGCGTTGTAAACGTAAGGGTAAAGAGCCGAGTTTGTCTTCTGCGTCTGCGGAAGTATTGAATACGAACCGAGAAGAATCAGAAGAATGCTCGCAGAAAGCAGTCCTTTCAGTCCCCCGAAAACAAAGCCTCCAATTTTATCGAATGTTTCGGACAGCGTATTTATCTTTGAAATCTTGCTCGCGATGAAAACAGAAAGGAAATATACGAGAAGAATTATTGAAACGAATGAAATTACCTGAACGAGTTTGGGGTCTTTGATTAAGTTTTTAAGTATGAGCGATACGCCCGAATTGAATTTAACCGCGAGAATAATTCCGAGTATTATGCCCGCTATTGAGAATACGCTTTTCAGCAGGCCTTTCTTTAATCCGAATATCGCCGGGAGCAGAATCAGGATTAATATTATTATATCGAGTGCATTCAAGGCTTATCCGCCCAGACGGCCTTTTACAATCTCCTGAATTAATTTACCGTCGAATTTGCCTTTTAGTTCTTTCATTACGGGACCCATGACCTTGCCTATGTCCTTAAGCGTCGACGCTCCCGTTGATTCTATGATTCCGAAAATGATTTTTTCCGCTTCCTCCCGTGATATCTGTTTCGGCAGGTATTCGTTTATTATTTCCATCTGCTTCGTCTCGCGCTCTACCAAATCGGTTCTGCCCGCGTTCTGAAACATTTCGATTGATTCTTTTCTCATCTTAACCTGCCGCGTAAGCAATTGCAGTTCCTCTTCCTCGTTCATCTCCCTGTTCATACCCGACTTGTCCATTTTCAGAATTTCCGCGCGTATGCTCCTTAGCGTTTCGGTTCTGAAAGCGTCCTGCGCCTTCATTGCGTTCTTCAGATCTTCGTTTATTTTTTCCTTAAGGCTCATTGAAAAGAATCGGGTTATGTTTAATCTTCTGTATAATATCTTGGAATCTGACTTAGGTATTTCGATTTCGGATAATCGGTCTTGAGAGTCTTAACGACTTTCTTAATGTTTTCAGCGTCCTTCGCGAAATAAAAACTTCTTATGGCGTAGAAAAGATATTCATCGTTATTGTAAAGTTTCTTGCTGACCGTCGATGCCTTTTCGTAATTCTTCGCTGCATTTACAAAATCGCTCTTTGCCTCGAGAACTGCTCCGACACCCGCGTAAGAAGCGGCCTGAAGCATGTCGCTCTTGCCCGAGTAATCCTTGTAGTATTTTTCGGCTTTGTCGAATTCCCTTAGATTGTAATAGCAGTTGGCGAGCATCATCTTCGCGGTTTCGCCGCTCTCCGTCGAGCCGTAATTGTCGACTATGTATTGTAAACCCTTGAACGTGCCGAGAGAATCTCCGTTTATCGACATCTGGAACATATCCATCGCGTACACCTGTTTCACCTTGGAGAGTTCAAGCGCGGCGGTTTCGTTCTTCGCGCTCTGGTTCCTGAAATATATGAAAATCACCGCGATTATAACGACCAGTATCGTTAGTGCCGTATAGACTCTATTCTTGTTCTTTTCGAAATATTCGACGGCTTTATAGTAATAAAGCATCATTTTTTCTTCCGTGTTGCCCTTGGAAGATTTCGACAATGTTTTCCCGAGTTTTGCCATATTTTAATACAATTTTATAAACCTTAAATTTATGAAAATTAATGATTTTTTGAAAGGGGAAAAGAGCAGTAGAGCAGAAGTTAGTAGTTAGGAGTTAGTAGCGAGAAAAGATCTTCTTAAGAACTGAATCTGGAATTTAGAATTTAGAATTTAGAATTTAGAATCTAGAATCTAGCTTTTTCTCTAATTGTTAATTGCTAATCGTTAATTGTTAATTGTTAATTGAAATGAGTGTCCCCCTTTGGAGGGGGTGCGGCTTTAGCCGCGGGGGAGGGTCGCCTTGGCGATGTGGACGCCGAAGGCGGACGGGGGGGAGGTCGCCCCGTGTTCACCGACACCTGAAAAATAGCAGCACTCCGTCGAAAAACCACATCCCTACCCTGTCATTCCTGCGTGATCTTAGCGGGGGGTACCCTCTGGGTCATCTAGGGGTGGATGGCAAACATGTAAAAGTAGCTTCAAGATACTAAATCAGACTATTGCTCTAATTGTTCACTGTTAAATGCTAAACGCTAATTGATCCTCGCACTTTCTCTAATTGTTCACTGCTAAATGTTAACTGTTAATTGAAAAAGCCCCATAGGGGCGGCATTCTTATAGCACAAGGAATACCAACAAATTACCCCTTACCGGCAGAAGCCGGTAAGGGGCTTGTGTGTGGTTAATCTTATTTGCTACCAATATTCCGCCCGCTGCGCGGGCTCTTGCTTTGTTTCTTCTTAGTGTCCTGAGTGTTCTTAGTGGTAAAATATTTATAGATAAATCTTTTCTAAGTGCCCTTTGTGCCTTAGTGGTGAAGCGCTCTTGCTCTTAATACTAGATTCTAAATTCTAGATTCTCTCTTTATTTTTGATTTTATATTCCACAATTTGTATTAAGAATATTCGGATCAATAATTTGAAGTTTAAAAGAAGAAATATCGGTTATTTCGTGCTGATTCTGTCGGCGTATCTTTTCATCTGTCTGCTGAAGACGGACAGGAACATTCTGCCTTATCAGGATTATGACAATACCCCGCACAGAACTTATACAGAACTTCTGACCGAACCATTCAGCGCGGATTTTAAATCAATAACCAACCGCACCGAAAACAATAACACAGAAGGATTCAGTAAATTCGCTAAACTGAAGAAGGAAATATCCTGCCGGAGCGAATATTTCCGGAGTAATATTCCTCTTCGCGTAGTTTTATTCGTCACGCGAATTTCCAATAAGAATAATGTAATTCTCAGTCAGTCCTCAAAAATCATTTTTACACAACAGAAAAAAAATATCCCTCACAAATCTTCCGATGATGACGCATTCATAGCGTAACAATTCTCCATAAGCAATAAACATCACATAAATTTTAAATTTAAGGAGATAGTAATATGAATTCGAATGCTAATTTTCGGGACGGCGCCGCTGCGCCCGGGAAGAAAAATATATTTTTTAAGATTGCTAAATATCTTGCGCTCGCGGCGGGAGCCGCGGCATTGCTCGCGGCCGCATTCGCGGTGTGGATTTACGTGGAAGTTTTCTCGGGACCGGGAATTATGGAAATATCGGAATTCCATCCGTTCAAATCAGAGAATGCGAAAAAAGAATATCTGTCTTTCGAGGACGAGATGGAAAAATGCTGGCCTCTGAACTCTGAGAAAAGATATGTTAAGACATCATACGGCACAACATTCATCAGAATAAGCGGACCCGCGGACGCCCCTCCGTTAGTGCTGCTGCCCGGCGGCGGGTCAAATTCCCTGATCTGGTTCGCGAATATCAAATCGCTGTCCGAAGAATACAGAACTTACGCCCTCGACAATATTTATGATTTCGGCAGAAGCGTTTACACGCGTAAATTCGAAAGCGGGGATGATTTCGCCGGATGGCTCGACGAATTGTTTGATTCACTCCGGCTTGGAAATGATATAAGAATTATCGGTTACTCGTACGGCGGCTGGGTCGTGAGTCAATACGCGCTCAGGCATCAGGAGCGGCTTAGCCGTGCCGTGCTTGTCGCGCCCGCATCGACAGTAATGCCTATATCGGGGGAAATGCTTCTTGATATGATAAGCACGCTGATACCCGTTCGCTATTTTAAAGAGAAAACAATGAACAGGGTCGCGAAAGATCTGGTTGTGATGGGAGGCGACAAGAAGAAGATAATTGTCGATGACCGCGTGGACTTTCTGGAGATGGCGTACAAGTGTTTTAAATTTAAAAGTCTTCCAAATCCGACTGTCCTTACGGATTCCGAGTTGCAAAGCCTGAATGTACCGGTTTTCTATCTTGTCGGCTCGAATGAAACAGTCTGCAATCCCGACAGCGCGATAAACCGGCTGAACAAAGCGGCTCCCCTGATTCAGACTGAACTTATTCACGGGACGGGACACGACCTGATTTTCACGCATACGGAAATTGTGAACGGAATGATTTTAAAGTTCCTGAAATGATTTGTTTCAATTACCCCTTATCGGCTGATGCCGATAAGGGGTATATGTGTGTGGTAATCCTATTATCTACCAATATTTCGCCCGCTTCGCGGGCTTTCTCAATTAGCAGTTAGCATTTAACAGTGAACAATTAGAGCAGCAGCTGGATTACAATTAGCATTTAACATTTAACAGTGAACAATTAGAGCATTAACGAGATTATAGATTCTCGCTCTTCTCAGTGTATCGCTGTGCCTACTCGGTGAAACTTTGTGTTACCACACTCGCTCTTCTGTGCCCTGAGTGTTCTTAGTGGTAAAACATTAAATCTAAATCTCTTCTAAGTGTACTTAGAGCCTTAGTGGTTATCGCTCTTGCTCTTAAACTTGATTCTTGATTCTTGCTTCTTGATTCTAGAACCAATTTCCCGGCTTCCGCTCTTGTTCTTCTAGATTCTAAATTCTAGATTCTAGATTCTCATTAAATCAAACCACCTTATTTTCTTTAAACGACTTTATCTCCTCATCGCTGTATCCGAGTTCTTTCAGTATTTCTTCGGTGTGCTGCGAAAGTGTCGGCGGCGGAGTATCGACGTCGCCGTTCGTCTTGTCGAATTTTGCGGTGAGGTTGAAAACTTTTATTTTGCCTACGCCCGGTGTATCCACTTCCGCGAGGGCTTTTCTGTATTCAACCTGCGGCTGATGAAGCGCGTCGTTGAGACTGAGAATTTCGCCCGAAGGAATTCCTTTCGCGTTCAGCGCTTCCGCCCAAAAAGCTGTTTCCTTTTCTTTCAGTTTCGCTTCGAGAAGAGGCGTAAGTTCTTTCCTGTTACCTTTTCTGGTATCGCGCTCTTTAAATCGCGCGTCTTCCTTCAGTTCAGGAACGCCGAGCACGTCGCAGAGGTCTTCCCATTGCTCCTGCTTGTTAGCGGCAATGTTAATGTATCCGTCTTTAGTTACAAAAGTGCCCGAAGGCGCCGCAGTAAAATTATCGTTGCCCATTAATACTGGATGCTTGCCGCCGATTAGCAGGTTTGCCGCGACCCAGCCCATATACGGCATTATGGAATCGAGCATCGCTATATCGACGAACTGACCCTTGCCTGTTTTTTCCCTGTAAAAAAGCGCGACCATTATCGCGAACGCCGCGTTAACGCCGCCGACGGTGTCGCATACGGGAAATCCCGCCCTTAGCGGGTTCAGGCGCTCATCTCCGTTAATCGCCATCACGCCGCTTAGTCCCTGTATTATCTGGTCGTACGCGGGTTTGAACGCGTCGGGTCCGGTCTGGCCGAAACCCGAAATGGCGCAATAGATTATTCCGGGATTTATTTCGCTGAGGACATCATACGAAAGTCCGAGCCTTTTCATAACGCCCGGTCTGAAATTCTCGACAACAACGTCGGATTTCTTCACGAGTTGCTTGAATATCTCCTTCGCTTTTTCGTCTTTAAGATTCAGAGTAAGCGATTTCTTGTTCGAATTCTGGGCGAGAAAACTTGTGCCCATATTTATCTTGTTGTAATCGGGAACGTTCCCGAGTTTTCTTGCGAGGTCGCCCGAGCCGGGCGTCTCAATCTTTATTACTTCCGCTCCGCATAAAGCGAGATGCAGCGTTGCAAACGGTCCCGCGAGTACGTTCGTGAGGTCGAGAACCCGCAGACCTTTCAATGATTTTTGACTTTCCATTCTTCTAATATTTGATTTTGTCTAATAATATTCTGTTGATTTATTCATGGAAGAAGTTAGTAGTTAGTAGTTAGAAGTTAGAAGAGAGTAAATTTCTTTTATCTATTTTCATAATACTAACTATTTTTCTTCCGACTTTATATTCTTTAGTATTCTATATCTTCGGAAATAATCTGATTCTGCTGAATTCGGTCATTTCCAATCGTACGTCGAATATATTGCTTTAGTGAATACGGTCTGAAATTGGTGGAAAAAGTTGAATCTATTTTTCAGGGATTTTGAGACTGAATGCATATATCCTTTCAACATTCTACCGACTTCATCAACTTTTTTTCTCAACTCATCCGTTTCAGCAAAACCCAGATCTTTTGACAGCAACAGGAAGTAATCCGCTTCTTCCAATGAGCCTTGCGCTATGTTATAGAAACGCAATTTATCGGCTTTGCTTATTTTACTGTATCCTTCAACAATATTGGCTGAAACAGAAACGGCTGCCCTCCTTAGCTGATTAGTTATTCCGAACAACTCACTTCTTGGAAATTTGCTTGTCAGTTTGTATACATTAAGTACAACATTATGCATTTTTTTCCAAACAAGTAAATCTTCAAAGCATTTACTTTTTGATTCCATAGTGTTTTTATTTTTATTCTCCTAATAACTTTTTATTCTCTAAAGCTCGTTTGCTCTTAAAGCTCTTTTGCTCTTAAAACTCTTTTATTCTTAAAAATCTTTTGCTCTTAAATCTCATCATCTTTTAAAAGCTCTTATACTAACTTCTAACTCCTAACTACTAACTACTAGTTTCTGACTTTAATCACCTTCCCCGGCATTTCCCGTCCGAAGAACTTCTCCGCTTCCCTGCCGATTGCAACAAGCGTGTCGATGTTAATGTCCTCGCGGATTCCCAGACGGTTGAACATGTTAACGAGGTCTTCGGTACAGACGTTTCCGCTCGCCTTCGCGGTGAACGGGCAGCCGCCGAGTCCCGCGAATGCAGATTCAAAATATTTCACTCCCTGCTTGTATGCCGAATAGCAGTTCGCTATGCCGAGCCCGTAAGTGTCGTGAAAATGACAGGCGATGTTAACGTTCGGATTCATTTCAAATATCGCCGATATCATTTCCTCAACCTGCGAAGGATACGCGTGTCCCGCCGTGTCGGCAAGGCTTATGTTTTCAATTCCGTTTTCGATGTATTTCCCGATAATTCCGATTACTCTCTCTTTAGGAATGACGCCTTCGAACCCGCATCCGAACGCGGACTGAACCGAGACCTGAACTTTCTTTCCCGCTGACAATGCGCTCTTCGCCATCGCGATTATTCTTGTTAATGCTTCGTCAGTAGTCATTCCCGTATTCTTCTTGCTGTGCGTTTCGCTCGCCGATACACCCATGCAGAACATTTCTACTCCGGCGCTCATTCCACGCTCCAGCCCTTTTTCGTTCAGAACAAGTCCGGACAACGTCGTACCGTCAAGTTTGTTTTCAGGCATCGAAAAATATCCGAAGAGTTTGTCCGTGTCCGCCATCGTAGGGACTTTTACGGGATGTACGAACGAACCGACCTGAATTATATCTATGCCCGTTTGCGCGAGTTGCTTTATCCAGTTTATTTTTGTTTCCGTCGGAACGGTCTGCTGTTCTACCTGCAGCCCGTCGCGCATTCCTACTTCGTGAATTATTATTTTATCCATTGTGCTGTATTTAATAGTAAAACCTCCCTTTCGGAGAGGTTTGTTATGAAATTTTATTTTGTGTTTCAGTATAAAACATTTTGCTGTCGTTATCTTGTTGCTGCCATTCTTCCGTCCTCCCCTGCCCGCCGCGGCGGGTACGCCCTCCGGTTTGGAATACGCTTTTCATTTTAGTATTTCACATTTCCTGATATTGCTCTCAAGATTCCCGCCAGGAACTTGCGGGGATTAAAAAGCAACAAAGTACTTTCTCTTAATTCGAGTCAATTCGCGTTAATCCGCGGCAGAATACTTACTCTTCTCTGCGCGCTCTGCGGTGAATCGTTTTTGCTCTTTTCTAACTTCCGCGTTCGGCGTCTACCCCGAGTTACTCGGGGCGTCCCGACTTGTCGAAATAACTACTAACTTCTAACTACTAACTACTAACTTCTGTTCTTACAGTTTCTCCGCTATCGCCTTCGCCATCTCGATTGTCGTGTTGCTTCCGCCCATATCGTAAGTCTTCACTTTGCCTTCGGCAATAACAGCAGCCGTGGCTTTTTCAATTCGTTCCGCTTTCTCTTTTTCGCCGAGCCAGTCGAGCATCATCTTTCCTGATAGTATAGTCGCAATCGGATTAACCTTGTACATGCCGAAATACTTAGGCGCCGAACCGTGCGTGGGCTCGAACACGGCGAGTTTATCGCCTATGTTGCCCGAGCATCCGAAACCGAGTCCGCCGACCATTTGAGCGCAAAGGTCCGAAATAATATCGCCGAAAAGATTCGGTGCTACAAGCACGTCGTAATTGAACGGATTCTTGAGAAGCCACATCGTCATCGCGTCAATGTTCGCGTTATCCATCTCGATTCCCGAGAAATCCTTCGCGACTTCTTTCGCGGTTTCAAGGAAGAGTCCGTCAGTCGCGCGAACGACATTCGATTTATGAACTACGGTAACTTTCTTGCGGTTGAATTTTTTCGCGAATTCAAATGCCGCTCTTATAATTCTTTCAGAGCCCTTCTTCGTGTTTATCTTGCAGGATATCGCGAATTCGTCGCCCGGAATATCTTTGAAAGGCGCGAACGGTTTCGAAAGTTTCGTCAGAAGAGCCGACAGTTCTTCCGGTACGGGATTGAATTCAACTCCCGAATACATACCTTCAGTGTTTTCCCTGAATACAACGATGTCGATATTTTCTTTGAAGTTCAAAGCGTTGCCCTTGTAAGCCTTGCACGGTCTGTGGCAGATGTAGAGATCGAACATTTGCCTCATTCTTACAATCGGCGACCTGTAAACGAGGCCTTTTCCCTGTAATTCGGGTAAGAGTTCCGCCTGCGCCGTCTTGACGGGCTTTGACGTTATGGCGCCAAATAGAGCCGCGTCAACATTTTTCAAAAGTTCAACTGTTCTTTCTGGAAATGCGTCGCCTTCCTTGCACCAGAATTCCCATCCGATATCACCGTGTATGTATTCAGCGTCGAATCCCGACTTATCGAGTACAATTTTTGCCGCTTCAAGTACTTCAATACCCACGCCGTCGCCGGGCAGGTAGGCTATTTTAAACTTAGACATTAATCCTCCGGAAAATTTAAATTTGTATGTACAAAATTATCGAATATGGAACAGTATCTCAATGATATTATAAATGCGGATTTTTTTATACCTTGAAAACGAAAGCGGTGTCGGGTTACAATAGGCTTAACGGCTGTTTTCTTTCCGTAATCCGCCGATGAAGTATGTCAGGTTGGCTGTAATTAGGGTCACTCCGACGCCTATCATAACGTACCAGGTGTACGCGATTTTTGTATAGTATATCACGAATACCATTACGAGTATTCCTGCTATAAATCCGGAGATTGCGTCTTTCTCCGATACTTTCTTGAAGAAAAGTCCGAGGAAGAAAACGCCGAGAAGGCCGCCGTACGTGAAAGATGCAATCGAAAGACCGATTTCGACTACGGGATTTTTCGCGTCACGGAAAAGCATCGCCCCCCCAATCAGTACTACGCCCCATAAAAGAGTAAGTAGTTTTGAAATCATCATTTCCCTGCTCCTGAACTTTTCGGATTTTACCGAACTGAACAGGTCAAGATACGTCGAAGATGCAAGCGAACTTATAGCCGATGACAGCGTTCCCATTGCCGACGCGAGCACACCCGCTATTACGAAACCCGAAATACCCGTCGGAAGATTTTCGACAATAAACTTCGGGAATATTTCATCGGAAGACGTTAGCGGCAGTCCTGTAGAATTCAGAATTAAAGATGTGAACGACACGCCCTTGTAATATGCGAACAGGCAGAGTCCGAGGAACAGAAAGAAAGCGAACTGAAGAACTATCAATGCAGCATCGAGCATAAGCGCTTTCTGGCTGTCCTTTTTCGATTTGCATCCGAGAAGTCTCTGCACGAGCAACTGGTCCGTGCCGTGAGATGCCATTGTAAGGAACGTTCCTCCGAGCAGACCGCCCGCTACCGTATAAGGCGAAGCGAAGAAATCAAGAACGGAATTCCCGTATAAAGAAATACCATTAAAGAAACCAAAGATATTCCCTATTGGTGTAGTAAGATTTGCGAGTATAGAAGACAAAAATTCAAGAACGGAATTTCCGAAATTGAGATTGAATATCCTGAACTTATCGATACCCGACTGCGCGGCATAATTGAAAACATCATTTATTCCGTTCGGAAGACCGTTGAATACAACGAAGAGAGCCGCGACTGCGCCGCCTAAATATATGAACAACTGCACCACATCCATCGTCACCACCGCTTTCAGCCCACCCATGTATGTATAAAGCAGCGTGAACAATCCGATTATCGCTATGCTGGTCGGATAATCTAAACCCGTTATTATGTGAACAGGAATCGCCGTTGCGAACAGCCTCACTCCCGAAGCAAGCACGCGCGTTATTAAAAAAACTGACGATGTAAGTTTGCGGAGTTTCTGTCCGAATCTTTTTCCAAGAAAATCATAAGCGGTAACAATGTCGCCCTTGTAATATGCGGGAATGAATACGAGAGTTACAAGAAGCCTTCCTATGAAATAACCGAATATCAGCTGCATGAACGTAAGATCGCTTTTATACGCAAGCCCGGGAATGCTGATGAAGGTTAAAGTGCTGGTTTCACTTGCGACGATTGAAAANCCGACAGCCCACCACTTAAGTTCCTTGCCGCCGAGAAAATAATCGCGCGAGTTTTTCTGACGCCTCGCGGTAATGAAGCCTGCGATAACGGTTCCTGCGAGATATATGATTACTATGAGATAGTCTAATACGGAAAACTTCATTGATTTATGTTGAACTTTTCTTTCAGGAAATAGGATTTGCCGTCAAATCCTATTGTTCCTGCTTCAACATAAGGGTCGTGTTCAAAAAAAACAGTGTAGTTATTTTCGGACATCTCTTTCAGATACTTCTTTTTTTCCTCCAGCGTTACGAGCGGAAACAAATCATAACCCATGATGTAAGGAAGCGGTACGTGCGAAGCCATCGGAAACAAATCTGCGGTGTAATAAAGCGCGTTGCTGCCGTCGTGTATTTTAACCATCTGCATGTAACGCGTGTGTCCGTTCAAAGGTATCAGCGAAATGCTGCCGTCGAACTCGTGCTCGCCGTCAATTGTTCTCAGTTGCTTTCTATCCAAGAGCGGCTTGAAATCATTCGTGAAGAAACTCGCCTTGTCGCGCTCCGTAGGATTATTCGCCCATTCAAGATGCTTTTCCTGAACGTGGTAAACAGCGTTCTCAAACGAAGGCACCGCTTCGTTTCCCGCGATTCTCGTCGAGCCTCCCGCGTGGTCGAAATGAAGATGAGTCAGAATTACGTCGGTAATCTCTTCGGGCTTTACGTTCAAAGCTGATAACTCTTTCTCGAGCGTGTGCTCCGAATAATCTACCGCGTATATCTCATTCAGTTTCTTCGACATCTTGTAGCCTATTCCCGTATCCACGAGAATTTTCTTACTTGAACTTTCGAGTAGCAGCACTCTCGTGCACATTTCAATCCTGTTGGACTCGTCCGATGGATTTGAGCGGTTCCACATAACTTTCGGCACAACGCCAAACATCGCGCCGCCGTCCAGTTTGAAAAGCCCCGCCTGTATCGAATGTATTTTATAATCACCTATCTGCATTTGTCTGTAATAAATAATAAAAAACCCGTCTTTTAAGAAAACAAAAAACGGGTAATAAAATTTCAATATAATTATTACAGCGCGAAGCGGAGACCCGAGAAGAATGTGAAATTCGTCGTCGTGATTTTCTCCACTTTGTCAGTGCTCATAAGGTTGTTAAGTCCGCCGTACTTGAATGATGTACCGAATATTACACTTAGCGGATACATGAATACGTAATTCGCGGTTAAATTCGCGCTCAAACCGAGGTCGAAATATTTGTATCCGAAATTCTGATATGTGTTTTCGGGTTTCGAAATAAGGAAACCGAGGTAAGGACCGCCCGTAAACCACAGCCCGACTTTTTCGGATACCATTCCTCCGAGGTCCACAAAAAGAGGTATGTTTATATAATTCGCCGCTACGTAATTGTCGACAACCGCTGTTGAATCCGCATCGGTCAATCCTGTCGTCATCGCGGGTTTCTGAATGCCGAAACTCTTACCGTCAAACGTCAGACCCGTCGTGAATCTGAAGTAATCGAAAACGTTAAGGTAAACGAGCCCGCCGAACGTGTAACCGAGTTTCGCCTTTTCCGTATAAGTGCCCGCGCCCGAACGCGTCGTGATGTTCGGCGAAGTCGAGCCTACGCCGAGTTGCAGATCGATATAGAAATCGACGGGGCTGCTCGACGTTTTAAACGCGAATTCCTTTTTTGCCTTTTCATAGTCGCTCTTAAGTTTCCAGTCAATCCTGTACTCCTTGTTGCCGAACGGCCTGCTCGGGTCTCCTTCAGCGAATACGCCGGAAACGGCAGAGAACAAGAACAACACTATAAATACTTTTAAAAAGATTTTCATTTCTGTTCCTTCGTTTAATTATTTAAGAATTTTTTTTCGAGTTCGTTCAGGTTTTCAGTTTCCTTCTCCCATAACGCCGTCAAATCCTCTATCTTCTGCGTCAGGTCAAGATACTCAAATTTAATCTCAACTGCAAAATCCGAGTCCTTGTAGAAATCGGTTTTGCTCATCTCCTGTTCTAAATAAGTTTTCTTACTTTCGAGTTCCGCGATTTGCTTTTCCGCGTCGCTGATTTTCTTCCTTATAGGCGCGGACACTTTAACAAATTCTTTTTTCCGCTTCTTGTTCTCAATCCCTTCCTTGTATCCTGACGAAGACTCCTTTACAGGAACGGGCGTCTCAACTTCGGGTTCGGGCGTTTCGGATTCGAGCACCGTAAGATATTCGGACGATTTTCCGAGATAAGTTTTCAGGCCGCCGTTCTTTACTTCTATTATCTTGTCGATTATTCCGTCTATGAATTCCCTGTCGTGTGAAACGATGATGACTGTCCCCTCGTAATCCGAAAGAGCTTTCTGTAGAACTTCCTTCGAGTGCATATCAAGATGGTTAGTCGGCTCGTCGAGGATTAAAAGATTCGAAGGCTCGATGAGCATCTTAGCGAGCGCCAGCCTTGACTTCTCGCCGCCCGAGAGCACGCCGACTTTCTTGTCCGCATCGTCGCCGTGGAACAGGAATCCGCCGAGTATATTCCTTATACCCGTTACGTTCTGACCGCTGTTAACCTCGAGCATTATTTCAAAAGCAGTTTTGCTTTCGTCCATGTCTTCCGCCTGATTCTGCGCGAAGTATTTCGGTATCACGTTGTAGCCGTATTTCATTTCTCCCCCGCTGTACGACTCCGTGCCCGCGATTATTCTCGTGAGAGTCGATTTTCCTGCGCCGTTCTTTCCTACTAATGCAATCTTCTCCCCTCTCTCAATGTTCAGGTTCAGATTTTCGAGAACATTTTTCTTCCCGTCGTAACTTTTCGTGAGTCCCGCTATTTCTACAAGCAGCCTTCCCGAATGAACGGCGGGCGGAAAACGGAATTTAATTTTTTCAGTCTCCTGCTCGAGTTCCACCTTTTCAATTTTATCGAGCAGTTTTATTCTGCTCTGCACCGCTCGCGCTTTCGTGGCTTTGTATCTGAACCGCTCTATGAACTTCTCCTGCTGCTGAAGATATTTCTGCTGGTTCCTGAACCTGCTTTCAAGAAGTTCCTTGCGCTTCCTTTTCTCCTCCGTGTAGAAGGAATAATTGCCGCTGAACAGATTAAGTTCGCCGTTGTGTATTTCGGCGGTCTTCCTCGAAACGTTATCGAGAAACTGCTTGTCGTGCGAAACAAGAATTATCGCGCCCTTGTAATTTATTATGTATTTCTCAAACCACACGAGAGATTCAAAGTCGAGATGGTTAGTCGGCTCATCAAGAAGCAGAACGGACGGATTCTTCAGAAGGAGTTTCGCAAGTTCAATCCTCATCTGCCAGCCGCCGCTGAATATTCCCGTATCCTTTTCAAAATCTTCGTTCTCAAATCCGAGACCCGATAGTATTTTCTCGATTTTAGATTTAAGTTTGTGCCCTTCAAGAAGCGTGAACTGCTCCTGCAGTTCCGAATAGGTCGTGAGCAGGTCCATGTAATCTTCGCTTTCCCTGTCGCCGTAGTTCTTGAGTTCGTCTTCAATCTCGGCGAGTTCATCTTCAATCGATTTAATGCTGTCGGCAGAATCGTACACTTCGTCATAAAGAATCCTTCCGCTTAACCGCACGGTTTCCTGAGGAAGGTATCCGTAAGTCGAATGCCTCGACTTAATCACCTTCCCGCTGTCATAACCGAAGAGTCCCATAATGATTTTAAGGAGCGTGCTTTTTCCCGCTCCGTTAACGCCCACGAGAGAAAGCCTGTCCTTGCCGCCGACGCGCAGATTGACGCTGTCAAAAAGTTTTCGGGTTCCGAAATTTACGTTAATATTTTCAAGAATAACCATAAAAGAAAAAATACTTAAATCGAAATGAAGTAAAAACTCATAAATAAAAAAGCCGCGTAAAAATACGCGGCTTATCAAAATCTACCCTTAACTTAATTAAAAATCAAAAACTTTTTTTGAAGGGCGGTCTCCTTACAGACCGCCCGGATTATAATGGATACAAATTCTTACTTTACTAAAATCATTTTCTTGATGTCGGAATAATTTCCCGCATTGAGCCTGTAGAAATATACTCCGCTCGAATACTTCGCCGCATTCCACTGAACTTCATAAAGTCCTGTCGTCAGGTTTTCGTCCAGAAGTTTCGCGACTTCTCTGCCCGTCATGTCATAAATTTTGAGGCTTACGTTTCCGCTGAAATCCGCCGGCAGATTGAAACTAATCTTCGTTACGGGATTGAACGGATTCGGATAGTTCTGCGATAATGCGAACTCGCCCGGAGTTCCGTTTTCGCTGCCCTGCATTAAAGGACTCGCGAGCGGCGACGCTGTTCCGACCAACGGCAGGTCAATGTATGAGTTGGAACTCAGATACATCCTGCTCGACGCCGAAAGCATTACGGGAAGAACAAACGGATTAGTTCCGAGGAAAGGATAATTCCATCTCTGGTCGAGATTCGTTACGATTATACGAATCCTGCTTCCCGCCTGAAATATGTGACCGTACGAATTTCCCGTTATCAGTTTCTGCCTTCTCTTGTTCTTTACGTTCTTCCTGTCAGTGTAATTCACGCTCGTTACAAATTTGCTTACTCCCGTGCTGCTGACTTCGAATATCTGGAAGTTGTACTGGCAGGCGGTCGCGTTTGAATAATAGTCGAGTTTCAACTGTGGCGTGCCGAGAAGTTTCGCGCTCGTCAAGAGTGGATCCGAATTGAATATTATGGAATCCTTCTTGAAATTCGTTTTGAACGTCGTGCCGGTAAATTCGTCGTTCACCGCACTAGTCATGTTGTAACCGGATTTTACAGTCGATGTGAGCGTTACATACTGCGACTGATTTGTATTTACGGTCTTTTTAAGTTTCTTGTTCGTATTGAAATAAAGTCTGAGATTGCTCATCCCATCCGGAGGAAATACTGATGAACTGTCGTGCACGAATGACCACATTCCGTTGGTTTCAGGGAATGTCGTGTATGCGTAATGGAATTTCGGTCTCGTCAATATATTATTTTCGATTCCGAACAGCCAGTAGTAATACCATTCGTTGAAGAAATTCATGTGCCACTCGTCTTCTGTCGGAGAAGTGTCGCCGCCGTGCCCCATCACTGCTCCCATGTAATATCTTGAGGGCGCCTTGAGAAGAGGAATGGAGGTAATGTTTCCGTACGCGTTGAAGAACATGTCCTGCCAGGAATTCTCCAGCAGAATCGGCACGGTGCTGTTTCCGACTATCGACCTGAAATCCCTGTCAAGCGGCATGTACTTCGCAAGACTGTCCCAGTGAGCCGCTTTATTGGAATAAATCCAGTCTGACATCCTGTCGACTGTCGGAGTATACCTCGCCGTGTCGGGTGTGTATTCGATTGTCCAGAGCAAAGTCATCTTCACGCATCCGTTCTCAATCCAACTCGTCCCGAAATCGGGCGAAGCGAGCGCGGATACAATTGCTTTTACTTTCATACCCATCGAGGCGGCCATGTACGGAAGCGTTCCTCCCTGCGAGCCTCCTGTGAGAAGAATATTGCTTGAATCCGAACCGGTGTTTATATTGTCGTGCTTCACGTAGTCGACAAATTCAATAAGGTCCTGCGCTTCTGTTCTGCTTATTAGGTTGGATAATCCTCCTGAATTACCCTGCCCTCTTACGCTGAACGTGTAAACCACGTAACCGTAGTTTGCCTGCGCCTGCGCGAAGTTTTCCAGCGTCTCCTTCCTGTCGCCGTATCCGTGCACCATTATAACAACAGGATATCCGTTCGGAAGGTAAGGATTGGGTTCAGATGGAAAGAATTTCGACGCGTCCAGTTGAACGTTGTCTCTCAGTGTCAGCCAGAAGTCCTGCTTTATGACACTGTTGGGTCCGTCTGTACCCCCGATGAATTTATAAATAGACGGAAGTATTGGAATCTTGTAATTCTCGGTTCTGCTCCTTTTTACGAAATCCTGCGAAAACACACCCGCCGCGGACATCGCCAGTATGAGCAGCGCAAACAGATTAATACTTATAAATTTTTTCATTACTTCTCCTTACGATTTAATATTTATATTGAATTATTTTAATTGTAATATTTTAAAAGTATTTCATAGATTTTCTTGCTCGTGTCGCCCCGGCCGAAAGTATAATCGTATCCTTCACCTACGTTGCTTCTGTAGTATTCCGAATAGTCGATGAAACTCGAGACTTCCCCGAATTCAAAATTCAGAAGTTTCGCGTTCTTTTCCAGGACTTCGGGCCTTTCGGTCACCTTGCGCATTATTCCGCAGGGTATGTTGAAGAATAACGATTCTTCCTGAAGCCCGCCCGAGTCAGAAATTATTGTATGCGCGTTTCTCACCATACCGAGCATCTGAAAATAGTCGTTAACAGGGTCGCTTATAATAAGATTTTCCTCCGCTCCTCCGTTCAATCCGCTGTAGAAACTTTTCCTGATTGAAGGATTCGGATGGAGAAGATGTATTATTTTTCTGTCGGTCTTCTTCGCCTTGATTAGGCGGTTTAAAATTTTTGAATACTCCTCTACTTTGTCCCAGTTCTCTCTTCTGTGAAGAGTGCTGAGAATGTAGTCGTCCGACGAATAATCCTTTATTTTGTTTTCCTGAAGGAGAGTTACGATTGCATCGTTAATCGTGTTGCCGACTATGTGGCATTTATTCTTGTCGATTCCCTCGCGCATCAGGTTGCCGTAACTTATCTGCGTGGGGCAGAAGTTCAGGCTCGCTATTCTCCCTATTGATTCCCTGAAAAACTCTTCGGGAAAAGGATTCAGGTGATCGAATGTTCTTAGTCCCGCTTCGACGTGGAATACTGGTATCTGGTTTATGAATGCCCACACGGCTCCGGTGTATGCCGATACAGTATCGCCCTGAACCACGACTCCCGATATGTCCTTTACATTTAGTCCCGAATTTCCTTTAACAAACTTGTCGTTGAAATCGTTCAGCATGTGTGCCATGAATAATTCAAGGTCCGCGCTCCTGTTGGGTATTTCTTCCGACGACATGTCAAAACTCAAACTCAAGTAGGAAAGTATGTCTTCCGATATTGTCTGCTGCGCCGTATTGAACAGTATGGGATTGAATTCATTTGATTTTTTGAGTTCACGGTAAAGAACGAAAAGTTTAATAATTTCCGGTCTTGTTCCAAGTACTATCAGTATGTTTTTTTTATTTCCGCTCATCTGTATATTTTCGTTTAATGATTAATGATTAATAATGCGATGTTGAATCCCAGACTACTTTTGCTTTCGATTTGACATTCTTATAAACGTTTAAAGAACGCGCTATCGCGAAAAAGTTAATTACCGTGTCGAGAGGAAGTCTGAATATGCTGAAGAATGCGTATTTGAACCCGTACCAGTTGTACGTGAATACGAACCTGTGTGAAAGCCTCGATATCATGAAGACAAGGTTGGCAATCATTAGATACCAGAGCACGGAACTTTGCCCGACAAGCGAATTCACGTGCTGCCAGCCCAGCAGATGGCTGATTATCGCGAATATGAAATATCCGATTACGATGTTCGAAAGAAATGCGCTGAAGAAACTGAATATTGATTTCCTGTCCCTGAAGAGGAAGTATTTCGTCGAAAGATTTCCCGACCATTTATGCGCTTTCCAGTTCTGGAACACGATTCCCGCAACCCATCTTGACCTCTGTTTGACCGAAGCCCAGAAAGTATTCGGGAAAAATTCCGCTGTCGCGATTCTCGACGCTTCGTCGTCCCTGTCAAGTTTTACGTTGAAGAAACCTGTCTTGAAGCCGAGTTGATAAAACCTGAAACCAAGTTCATAGTCTTCCGTAAGATTGGCGTCGTTGAAGAGCCCTTCCTTCTTTTCCTTCGGACGAAGAGTAATCGGTCCGTGCGGCACTGTCCTTTCACCGGCGGGTTTCTTTTCTTCTGTGAGTTTCTCCTCGATGCTCTTGAGTCTTTCCTCAACAGTCGTCGAAGGCATTACCCTCTGCTCGGTGTATAATGAAGATATGCTGTTCTTAATTTCTTTTATCTGATTGTCAATTTCATTGAGTTTGCTCTTTACGACATGGTCCGTTTCGGCGCTGAGTCCTGTATTATCTCTCTGCCGCTGCAAATCCGAAGCGCGGTCTCTCATTTCTTCAAGTCTCGTTTCGATTTCGCTCATCTGGTCAAGACCCTCTTCGAAAGTACTTCCGGTGTATTCCTGCGCTCCCTGAAGGACAGTCGTTTTTTGCACGACAGTCTTCTTCGGAGTCGTTTTGATGTCATCGGATAATTGCTTGATATTGCTGCTCACGTCCTCAAGTTTTTTCCCAACAACGGAATCTTCCCTCACCTCTTCGCGCGGCGTCTGCATGAAATCGGGTATGTTCTTCTCGTACAGATTTCTTATGCGGTCTTCGATTTCGGATATCTTCTTGTCAATCGAAGGGATGTTCTTCGAATCATCGTTTGAATGATTTTCGTCCTTTTCGAAAAAAACGTTCTGGTCTTTTGACGGAGTCATGATTTACCCTTTCTTAATTAAACTTTTATAACTTTTAATGCCGCCCCGCCTTTAACGGGAGCGAAAAATTTTTATAATACCGGTTGCTTTATTTTCGCAACGTCTTCCCTTGCCCTGTCAATCGTGCCGTATGATGATATTAGCACTTTGTACAGTATTTCGCCGTTGCTGTTAACACTCTGTATTTCAATATCTTTTTCAGTGAAATAGTCCGTTGCCTTCAATACCTCTACCCTGTTCATCGCTGCCGGTTCCGTGCTCCATACCGATTCCTGAATTATGAAATCACCGTGCTTGTCCTTTATGTAGAGCACGTTGTACTTCTCGTCCGAGAATCCGTTGTTCACGATGATTATGTTGTCTTTTAGTATCTTGGCGTTGTTGAGTTCCTTCTGCAGTTTGTCCTCCGCAGTAAGTTTAATTTCATTCGCGTTCGCGTCCGACGGAACAAAATTTATTTTCCCTATCAGGTCCGCGCTCGATATAACGTCCTGCTGCGCTTCAGTGTTGCCCGTGTATATCAGGAACGAGACCCAGCCGATTACCATGGCGAGAAACATGAATGTGTAACCTTTTATCGAATCGGGCACCTTCTTGCTTCCGGGCTGGACGTGGTCGTCGTTAAGACTGACGAACGGGTCGTCGTGATAACTCGTCTCGTTGATGTAAATTCCGGATTTCTGGCTTTCGTCGTTCGAGAACGTGAAGTCGTCTTCGGAAAATTTTGTTTCGGATTCCGTGATTACGTCTTTTTTCGATTCAACATCAAATGGGTCGACGCCGTCTTTCTTGTGCATTCTTGCTTTTTCCAAATCCCAGTTGTATTTCTCGAGATAATTGAAAGTCTTCCTGTGGAATCCCATTCCCGTTCCCGCGAACGGTATGAACGTGCCCATCGCCTGCCTTACTATCATGTCCTTCGTGTGTACTTCGGCGAACGCATCGCAGTAAGTCCTGTGGAACAGTTTTCCGAGATTGCTCTTTATCGGAATGACGGGAATCTGCACCGCGTGGTATCCCTTGTAGCCAAGAAGGAAGTTGTATAACTTCAATGAGTTAGGATGTATGAAATCCTCGGCGTCGTGAACGAGTATTACTTCGAACTTGCCGAAACGCTTTTCGTATTCCATTACGCCCGCGAAAAGCGAGTTAAGGTTGTCGGCTTTTGTAGTCGGACCGTTCTGGCTGTTCACGCACGGAATCACCCTGGCGTCTTTCCTTGAAATTTCCTGAACGACTCTTAATGTGTCGGGGTCATTCGGATATACACCGACGAAAAACCTGAAATTCGTGTAATTCAGATTTCTTATCGCGTAACTTAGCGTTCTGCCGATGACCGATGACTCTCTCCAGGCGCCGAGAAATATTGCAATCGGCTTTTCCTGCTTGTCGAACATTTCCGAGAAATCGGGAAGTTTCTTCTTGTACTTTCTTCTCTGAAGCCAGTACAAAACGTCAAGGTACAAATCGTCTATGCCGCTTATGAACAGCATAATCGCCGTTACCCATAACAGTATTTGGAAAATTTCGTAAATCATAATTTTGTGTTAAAATAAATTAGGAAACCGGCTCTTACCTGAAAGATGCTCTTGAAATTGCCGCTGAGGTATTTTTCGTCCTTACCTATGAGATAATTCCTGCTGACGGCTTCCGCAAAAAGTACGGGAAAATTTACAAGATTGGGTTTGAACGCAATTCCCACCCCTAAATCGCCGTAGTTGTTGTAATCGATTTTCTTTGAATCAAGCGAAAACTCCTGCTTCAGGTAAAACTCGAGATACGAGTATCCGCCCGTAAGATAACGGAGGACCTCTTTCAACTGCAGCATCGCAAATACATTCCTGAACTTATAATCGTATAGCCCTACGCCGTATACATCAAAATAGAAATTCTCTGTGGTAGATGACTTGCTGAATTTGTAAAAACTCGCTTTGCCCAGACGCGTTCCGAGCGAAAGTATCGGCTTGAAACTAAGGCTGTTCTTCTTGAAATCTATTTCCCTTACGTATCCTATCCTCAGTTCGAAATTCATGTAATCGGTCAACTGGACCTTGCTGAATCCGCCTACGTCGAAGAATCTGTCGTTGTAGATCGTTTCGCTGTTTGATTTTGAATCGAGATATGTCTCCGCGTATAAACCCGCGAATATGTTCTTCGTAAGCTTGAAATTTAAATGAGTCAGTAAATTCGAAACGTAGTTCCTGTAATATGACTCGTAAAAATTGTGGAAGTATAAATCGAATGACGAACGCGCGTTCTTTACCATCATCTCCCTCATGTACCACATCGATGTCCTCGATTTGTCAACTTCTTCGGGATCCTTCGAGTTCTCTGAAACATATGTGAACCTGCTGTACGCGTTTTCGTAATTCCTCGTTTCGCTGTATAAATACCCCAACTGCATGTTTATGCGCGTGTCACGGGGATTAGTTATGAGATAGGTCTTGAAAACCGATATTGCCTCGTTGTACTGCTTTTTGTTTATGAAATCGTAACCCTTGTTAAGCAGTTCGTCGTTGTTGTTCGCGAGGATAGTGTCTTTTGTCGATGCCGCGATTCCGCTGTTAAGCGAAATGACTGATTTCTTTAATGGAGACTCTTTCTTGAAAATTGATTGCGGGAATGCTGTTTCAGCGGCAATGAAAAAGATTAATAAGAAGAATATATAACCGGATATATGTATATACCTGTTTTCCAAAACTACCCTTTCGTTAATTAAAAACTGCAATCATTTTTGCAATTAACGTGCCTAATTTTCAATTTTGGAAGTATTGGAGTTAACTTGTATATAAATCAGCATTTTATGCTTGTAACGAGGATTTTTTTTTGAGAGTTTGAAATTTCAGAACATGTAAAAATGAGAGTACCGGCACTACATAAATTCAAGTGTATACTATGTTTCGTCGCCGCTCGCATGAGGGTGTATAGAAATCATCTGATATAATACATTCGATTTATGTGCCAGAAAATCAGCCCTAATAAGAAAAATTTGAAGACATTAGTTAAAGCAACATAATTATTCAGAAATAAAAACAGCATACAGACTATCTTTTCTTCGGACTATTCACCGATTTTGAATAAAAATCAAGCAAAATTGATGGTACAGTAATTGTAATATGATATAAAAAATTTATATAAGGATGGACCTTTTGAACATACAAAAAACATTATTCCGGGAATTTTCCTGTTTGCTTAATTCCGATATTGAAAATCAAATCCGTAAAAATAATGACGCCCTTGAGAATATTGATATGGAAAGCATTAACGAGGAAGGTGAACCGCATAAATCAGAAACAGACAACCTGCTGTATAAATTTTATTTGTCCTTCACGAAGATGAGTTCCCTGCATAAAAGCGTGAACTTTGTCAACACCGAGAACGGTATTAATTTCGCTTCTTATAAATCAAACCAATCAGGTCTTATAGATTAGACGGACTAACCGCGATACGGGTATTACTGTCTCCTTATTTCAACGAGTTTTTTCAATGCATCCGCGACTCTCGGTCCGGGTCTTGAAAAAATATTTTCGTCAAGTATGAACACTTTCTTCTCCTTGTATGCCTTTAATCCGTAAAACCTGCCTGCTATCTCCGTTTCTATAATTTTCTTTGTTGTACCGGAAGTGTCGGCAAGAAAGAAAAGATAATCCGGATTCTTTAAAAGCAAATCCTCGTCATAAATTCCCGGGTAATCGAGTTTCTCGTTTCCGAATATGTTCGAGAATCCTTCAGTCCTGAATATGTCCCCTATGAAAGTATTGTCGCTGAATGAAATTAAAGGTTTTGAAGATAAAAACGCCGCGTAAGTGTTGCGGTCCGCGTCTTTCGGCTTTATGCTTTCCACCTCTTTTCTGAAATTATCTATGCCGGTTCTTCCCGTTTGAGGCTTCAATATCTCGTTCAGTTTTTCCATAGATGAAATAATATCATCGACTTTCCGCGGATTCAAAACGAAAACCCTGTAACCGAGGTCGATTAATGATTTGTAAGTTATCTGCGAATTGCCCTCTATCGTCAGCAGTATCAAATCAGGCTTCATTTCCGCTATCAGTTCAAGATTCGGGTCGAGAAGTCCCCCTACCGACTGCTTTCCCTTCGCTTCGGGCGGGTAATCGCAGTACTTAGTCACGCCGATTAGTTTGCTATCCGCGCCGATGTAATAAATCATTTCCGTTATGCTCGGCGCAAGCGATATTACCCTTTCCGGCGCTGAAGAAAACTCGAATAAATTTCCCAAATCATCTTTTACCGCGTTCCCGCTGTTTTCTTCCTTCTTTGTTTTGCAGGAAGAAAAAACAGCCGCTAATATTAGAATTAATAGAAGCGCTCTCTTCATCAGGTCTTTAATTTTTTCTTTTTGGCCGCCGGAAAAAGGACATTGTTCAGTATCAACCTGTACCCTGGCGAGTTCGGATATTTGTCAAGTTCCGTCGCAGGCGCGCCTACAAGATGAGCGTAATCCTCGGGNTCGTGTCCGCCGAGAAACGTGAACGTCCCCTTTCCGTAATTTCCGTGTATGTACTTCACGAGATTCGTCCCTTCGTTCATTCCGAGAATTACCACGTTGCTCTTGAGAAATTCCTTTCTGAAACCGCTCGTCTGCCCGAGAAATCCCGCGACAAGCGCCGTGTGGCACTGCGTAAGCATGCTCGGAACGGGGTCGTACTTCGCGGAGAAATCGACTATCTTGAAATAATCGCCGTACTGCCCGACAGTGAGCAGGTCCTGCGTGATGTCTATGTTCGAATATTTATATACCAGAGGATTCAACTCGACTGAAAAATTCTGCAGCGCGATTGTTTCAGTGAAATCGAGTTTGCTGTTCGCGTCAGGGTCGAACGGGTCGCCGTCGTACATGACGTCGCAGATATCCGTGTACTGCGACGCCAGAGCGATATCGTACGTGTCAGTCGCGCTGCACATCGTGAACAGAAACCCGCCGTTCGCTATGTATTCCTTCAATGTTTTTACTACAGCGAGTTTTAATTTCGATACTTTTGAGAAACCGAGTTTTCTCGCCGTCTCCTCATTCGTGGCTTTCTGTGTAAGATACCACGGTGACGCGCCGTACGTCGCGAAAAAANNCTTCCCGTACTGACCCGTGAAATCCTCGTGATGAAGATGAATCCAGTCGACTCCTACGAGTTTCCCCGACAGAACCTCCTCGTCCCACAGTTTCGTATAAGGTATTTCCGCGTAATCAAGTACGAGTTGCACCGCGTCGTCCCACGGCAATGCGTTCGGCGGCACGTACACGGCTATCTTTGCCGCTTTCTCGAGATGAATGAGTTCCATGTTCTTGCTCTCGTCCTTTACCTCTGCGTATAACTGCGCCGTCTGCGTTCCGTCAAGCAGTTCATAACTCACATCCTTCGACTTGCATTCGCTCTCAATCTTTGAATTGTACGTGAACAGGAAAGAGCCGCTCCTGTAATTCAACAGCCAGTCGAGTTCCCCGCCTCCGAGCAGGTGCCTGTACGCTATGCCGTATGCCTTCAGGTGGTTCGTCTGATACCCGTTGTCCATCGGAATCAGAATTTTCGTTTGCGAAATTCCCGTCTGAAAGATTAAAAACAGGAACAGTAAAAATTTTAAACTATTTTTAATCATATTATCAAATTAATTTACTCCTTACAAATGTTCAATGTTATAATGAAATAATTTGTCCGCAAAAACTTTATACATACTCGCGTTTGAAACATCCTGCGACGAAACGTCTGTCGCGGTGCTCGAAAACGACCGCGTCCTATCGAACATAATTCTGTCTCAGGAATACCACGCACATTTCGGCGGAGTCGTTCCCGAAGCGGCTTCGCGCGAGCACCTCAGAAAAATTGCGGAACTTACGGACGAAGCCCTCGAAAAAGCGGGTTTGAAAATCGAAGACGTGAATATCGTAGCGGCAGCGTCGGAGCCGGGATTAATCGGAGCGATTCTTATCGGATTAAACTTCGCTAAATCACTCGCCGCGTCTCTGAACGTCCCGTTCATTAACGTCAACCACATTCAGGCGCATCTGTATTCGCCTTTCCTCAACGAGTCGAAACCGGAATTCCCTTTTATAGGGCTGATAGTTTCGGGTGGACATACTTTACTGATTCTCGTCGAGGATTTTTTCAGGCACAGGATCCTCGGCACTACAGTCGATGACGCAGCGGGCGAGGCATTCGATAAGGTCGCGAAGATGCTCGGACTCGGCTATCCCGGAGGACCCGAAATCGACAAAAGAGCGAAGAACGGCGACAGGAATTTTCATAAGTTCCCCGTTCCAAGACTCAAAGACTCGAAATATAATTTTTCGTTCTCGGGAATCAAGACGTCCGTTCTTTATTTCCTTAGAAAAAATAATTTCGAATCTGTAAAAAATGAAAAAATCATAGACGATATATGCGCTTCTTTTCAGCACGCAGTGATTAAAACTCTCTTCGACAAGACCGTCCTCGCGGCGCGCGAATTCGGGGTGAAAGACATCGCCGTGTCGGGAGGAGTATCCGCTAATAGTTCTCTGAAACACACGTTTCTCGGACTGCAGGATAAAGGTTACAGGATTTTCATTCCCGAACTGCTTTATTCGACCGACAACGCGGGAATGATAGGCATCACAGCGTATTATAAGTACATCAAGAGCGCGGACACGGGCGTTTTCAAACGCGATACGCTTGCCGTGCACGCGAGACCGCGCCTCGATTTCGACAATTTCTAATCTTTCTTTTTGTATCTCTTGTGCGAGTACTTTCCGAAACCCGAATACACGAGTATCGCCGCTATCAGGTGTATCCAGAACCACGGACTCGAAGTCCCGAGATTATCAACAACGTAAATTAGTATCAATACTCTGGGCAGAAACACCGTCAGCAGAAAATCCCCTATCAGCGGCATGTTGTTCGCGGGAATACCGTGCGAGAAGTAAAAAATCAAGAGCGTTATTCTCGGAAGAAACAAACTCAGTACGAGAAATATTGTATCCATATATTGTGCAATTAAATTATCCTTGAAAGCCCTGATGGGCTTATATAAATTAACGTAAAATCAGACAAAAAGTTATGGAATTGACAGCGTTACTTGAAAAAAATCTTGACGAAATTGTTGAGAAATCCTGCAGGCAGATTTGCGAAGTGAAACTAAAAGGATACACCAAGGCCGGAAGTACGATGACGAAGCAAAAACTCGCCAATCTCTACAAGAAACTCATCGAATGCGTGAAGAATAAAGAGTTGATTCCTATGCTCGCTTACACAGAAAAAATCGCAAGGGACAGGTTCAACAGCGGCTATGATTTGTATGAAGTGCAGACAGCTATAAACTCCCTCGAAGAATTAATCTGGCAGAAAATTTTCAAACATACCAAACCCGAAAAACTCGCTGAATCTCTCAGCCTCGTCAGTTCAATACTCGGAGCGGGAAAAGACAACCTTGCAAGAACTTACGTATCACTCGCCTCAAAAACAAAAGCGTCGGCAGTAAACGTTCAAAACCTCCTCCACGGCAGCGAAAGTATCGCCGACGTGAATGAATAATCCGGAACAACGGAACGGAACAATTAAACCCGCGCAGTCATTTCTTTCCTTACAATCCCGCGGGAACTCTAAAAATCTTTGCTCTTCTAAGTGCACTTAGTGTCTTAGTGGTGAATGCTCTTGCGCTTAATTGCTAACTGTTAAATGTTAACCGTTAATTGTATCCGCTCTTGCTCTTAATTGCTAACTGTTAAATGTTAACCGCTAATTGTATCCGCTCTTGCCCTTAATTGCTAACTGTTAAATGTTAACCGCTAATTGTATCCGCTCTTGCTCTTAATTGTTAAATGTCAACCGTTAATTGTATCCGCTCTTGCTCTTACCCCGCGCAATCATTTCTTTCTGTCCAATCCCGCGGGAACTCTAAAAAATCTTTGTTCATCTTAGTGCCCTTGGTGCCTTAGTGGTGAATGCTCTTTCTCTTAAATAGTAATTTTGAAAGGCGACTACTTAACCATTACCATTCTTATTGTCTTCATAAATCTCCCCGCGGTCATCTTGCAAAAATAAATTCCCGACGGTTTATCTGCTCCGTTCCATACCGCCTCATATGTGCCCGCACTCATTTTTTTCTCGACAATCTTTTCCGTCAGTCTTCCCGTAATATCGAATATCTCAATTTTCACAAACGACTCTTCAGGCAATGTAAACTTTATGCCCGTGGACGGATTGAACGGATTTGGATAGTTCTGGTGCAGCGAATATGCATCAGGAGTCTCTGTCTCAAGTTTCTTTATTCCTATGCTCACAAGCAGGTTAAGATTCGTGTCTGTCTTGACGACGTAAAAATCTTCGTAACCGGAACCGAGATGCAGACTGATGTTTCCCGCGGTCACGAGATAATTGCTGTCCTGCATTACGGCCGAATACAACCCCCTGAACCCTGCGGTTGTCGTTAACTCTTTATAGCGTATTATATTCAGATTTGTGTCAAGAAGTCTAAGCGTGCAATAATGTGTGGCTGCAGTAAGAGGTGTTATACTCGACAATAAATATCTGTTTGGTGATATTTGCAGATAAAATCCATCGCTAATCTCTTCTCTCTGAACATTTACTCTTTTTGATATTATGAAATTCCCGGATGTGTCAAATGTATGTAGTACAAAATTCTGATGATGTGTTCCTGTATCCTGAAAGCCTCCAAAAATCAATATTTTCTCCTGCGTTGGAAAAAATTTTGCTGGTAGCATTCCAAGTGTCGGGATTTGTTTCATCCAAATCTGGTTTCCGTAATTATTCGTCAGCAATAAATAGAACGTAGAATTCGGGAATGTGTTTGCTAAGCTCAAATACCCATTATTAAACGATTTAATACTGTAGATACTTTTAACGCCAAATCCTGAATTTAATTTGTGCCACTGATATATTCCATCATTGTTTATTTTCAATATATAGTCGTTTCCAATGCAAATAAATCCGCCATCGTTAGCAACAATAATTTCAAAAATTTTGCTTACGACATTATTTGCTGAATACTCACGAATCCATTGTAGGTTATTATTTGAATTGAATTTCGCGACAAAGCCCGTTGGAATTAGACCTCCCGAATTATTCGTAATTATTTTGCATTCTCCCGCAACCAAAAAACTTCCGTCATTCAGAGAAAGGCTGGCATATATGTAAGCTCGCTCACTGTTCGGGACAGAAAAACTCTTTGACCATAGGGTATCTCCGTATGGTGAAATCTTCAACATCCTTGCCGTCCATGTATTTGTTTCTTCGGAATAACCGCTCGCTACAAAATTTCCGTCCGACAATTTGCATATAGTCATTGCGCCCTCTTCTTTTTCAGGAATATACCCGAATGCTCTTTCCCAGGTCTGGGAATACAGATTATTTATACAGGAAAGGAATACAAAAAAAATTATCCACTTCTTCATAGCCTGAATTTTAATGGTTGAAATTAATATATAATAATGTTTTTTAAATTAAAATGTATTAAAATGTTTTGGTTTATTATAATTGAACGGGTCTTAATTGTTTGATACGGGAACCGTTCCTCTGATTACGTACTGACTATTGCCTCATTCCCCGGACAATGACTCACCGTGGTGTATCGGGTATTAGAGAGTAGATGAAAATTTCTAATATAATGTCGTCCCTACGGGACTGTTCGGGTGGATTCCTTTTTTCCTAAAATAGTATCGTCCCTACGGGACTGTTCGGGGTGCATTTCTTTTCCTAAAATAAGAAAATCGCTTAGTCCCGTAGGGACGATATTTTTTTAGCAAGGAGTATTGTTTTTGTTTGAGACCCGTAGGGTCGGCACTATACACTGCCGTCCCTCCGGGACTATGCCGTTAATATTCTTGCTCTTAAGCCCGCCCAATCCCGCGGAAACTAGAAAAAATCTTTGTTCTTCTAAGTGTACTTAGTGCCTTAGTGGTGAATGCTCTTACTCATAAATAGTAATTCAGAAAGAAAACTACTTTACGATTATGATTCTCTTTGTCTTCGTAATTTTTCCGCAGGGTTGTATGATTTCACGATGCGCTTAAAAAACTTTCCGGCAAGTCTTTAGGAAGCTATAAAATATATTCTCTCCTAAATCAGTTTTTTCTTCCGGGCAAAGACGTGCGTTTCACTCTTCGTTTCCCGACGGGACTGTTACGAATATCTTCGTGCCCTTGTCCGTTTCACTCGTGATTGATATGCTGCCTCCGTTCTTCTCGAGCAGGTCCTTGCATATCGGCAGACCGAGACCCGTGCTCAATTCCCCTTCCGTTCCCTTCCGCTTCGTTTTCTCCGCGATGTTAAATACTTTTTGTATCGTTTCCTCGTCCATCCCGATGCCGCTGTCTTCGACGCATATTTCCGAGTAACCGTTGTCCGAACCGCTGCAAAATACACGTATGCTGCCGCCTCTTTTCGTATACTTTATCGCGTTTGATATCAGATTGCGGACAACCGTTTCGAACATGCTCCTGTCAATATAAACCGTCCTGTCATCGGGTATCGATAAGTCGATTTTGATTTCCTTGCGTTCGGAATTCTCCTTCATTACTTCGATGCTGTTCTTCACGATGTCTCTTAGATTAATCGTTTCTTTCCTGACTGTCTTGAGATTCCGCTGGCTCATCGACCACTCAAGCAGATTGGTAAGGAGGTTGAAAAGATTCGATGCCTCGGAATTTATCCTGAGCAGATACTGTCTGATTTCCTGAAGCGTCATGTTGTAAATGTTTTCCGACATTATTTCCGTGATGCCGAGAAACGCCGTGAACGGGCTCCGAAGGTCGTGGGCTATTATCGAGAAGAACCTGTCCTTTTCATCGTTCAATTTCCGCAGTTTGTTTTCGCTGATTTTCAGTTCCTCCTGCGATATCTTCTTTTCCGTAAGGTCCCACGCGAGATCCGCGAGATGAGACACGGCTGTTACGTCGTATTCGTCGTATTTGATTCCCTTGTTTCCCACACCGAGAATAGCGACTGCCTTTCCGCCGCGCATTACCGGCACTGTCAGCATTCGCGTCAGCGCCGTGTGCCCTTTGGGCAGACCTTTCAGGTTCGTTTGCCTGTCGAATTCATTATAAATCTTGACCTTTTTTTCCCTCGCGCAATCTGCCCGGATATCCGCTTCCTCTATCGGATAATGCATTTCCTGCGAATCCGCGAGGTAGTAGAATTCCTTCGTTTTCGTTGACCATTGCTGTGATGTAATCGTTCTGTCGTCTTCATTCACGAAATGAAAGAATCCGATGCGGCTGTCGGTGATTCTTTCCGCCTCGTCGATTGTTTTTTGAATCAGTTCTTTCACCGGCATCCCTTCGGAGTCCTCGATAATCTCCAGCCTCGACCTGGATAGTTCCTGTATCTGCACCCGCGCCGTTATGTCTGCGGCCAGACTAAGAGTCGCGGGAATTCCATCGTACTCTATCTTGACCGCATTCACCAACAGCGTTCTTCGGACCCTGTCCTTTGTTATAATAGGTATCGTATACGAATCGCTTTCAATTTCACCGCTTAACAATTTGAGATGACGCGCGTAGATATTATCCACTTCGAACTCGTTCACGATATCCGTAATTTCTGTCCCTATCAGTTCCGATTGCGTGTATCCGGAAATCTTCTCCGACATCCTGTTGGCGAACACAATTTTTCTGTTCTGTATGACGTATATAGCTTCATTCGCGTTGTTTACAAGCAGTTTGAAATTTTCTTCGCTTCTTTTGAGTTCATCAAGGTATTTCTTCTGTTCGGTAATGTTAGTGAAAGAGACTGCGACCGCATATGGCAGGTCATCACCTTTCCTGAACAGCGGGCTTGTATTTATCGTAATCCAGAAAAATTTGTCATTAACCGTATTTCTTACCAACATATTTGCGCCTCTGCAGGGCTTCCCTGTTTTGAATGTAATCATTGACGGGTGCTCTTCAGGAGGATACGGGGAACCGTCTTCGTAATAACAATCCCAGACGCCTTCAAGCGCGTTAATGCCCACAGCATCGCTTTCCTTCAGACCGAAGACCTTCTCCGCGCCCTTGTTCCACGTCAGTATTTTTCCCGTCCTCGACTGAAGTATTATTCCGTTTTCAGTTAAATCGACTACCGTCTTGTAAAGATTATTGCCCTCTTCAAGAAGCGACTCTATGTTCTTTTTATCCGTGATGTCATGAATCTGAGCGACAATGTGCTTAGGCTTCCCTTCGGGACCCCTGATTACCGAGATTGATACATTCGCCCAGATTATGTGCCCGTCCTTGTGAATGTATCTTTTTTCCTGCGTCCCAAAATCCGCCTTTCCCGCTTCAAGACCTCCGACCAGTTCCAGACCCTTACCGATATCATCGGGATGAGTTATGTCCGCGAAAGTTTTACCCCTCAATTCCTCTTCCGTATATCCTATAATTTCGGTGAAGGCGGGGTTTACCTCTATAAACTTTTTATTCTTGTCAACTATCGCTTTTCCTGTCGCCGAGTACTTAAAAATGTTTTCTAAAATTTCCTCCGGCTCGCTTTTATACCCATTCAATTGCTTACCGGCTGACAGGCTAAATATTATTGAACAAATAATTTTCCTCCCGCCGCTTTCACAGTGAAAAGAAAAAACATCGACATCACTGAAACTTCCGTCCGCTTTCCGCTGTATGTTCCTGTAATAATCAGGAAAATCCGCCCGCTCGCTTCTTCCCGTATCTGTTGCGGCAACGGATTCCAGAGTATTTAAATCCCGGATTGTCATCCCCGTCAGGATTTTTTCTTCGTAACCGTAGAATTTCAAAGCCGCGGAGTTGGCGCGGATTATTCTTCCGGTTTCCTGCTCCGTCATAAGCATTATTTCACGGTGATTGTCAAAAATCCTTAGAAAACTGTCATCGGCGGGTATCATAAAAAAATAATTTAAACGTTTCGTTCGAAAATATTACTATATGGGCTGTTATAAGTATTGATTGTGCGAACGAACTGATGAATGCATTTATTGATAAAGCCTTCATTTGCATTATGCAATAATAAATTATTTATCTCCAAATGACCCTATACTGACAGAAAGTAGATGCAGTTAAAGGAATATAATATAAAAAAATAAAATCTAATAACCATTATTTCATTAAAAAAATGGCTTTCCGGCACATCTGTCCGGCACAATTAGTAAGTATAGACTTCTGAAAAACCCTTTTGAAAGTTAACGACCAATTACACTAACCCCACTCTTTAGAGTGGGGAAGAAGAATCCCCAAGAAATGGGCTTTAGCCCGCAAGTTTGTATTATATTAAAGACTAAAGTCCTATTGTTTTTCTTATCTTTCATCCCGCCTTAAAAGGTGAGGTTACATAAAGAGTTTACAGAAATCGTTTTTCAGATGTCTCTTGGTAATCATTAGTTTATCGGCTTTACGCTCACGCCCATAATCCTGCAAATTTCTACTAATCTGTGTCAGAATGCTCTTGCTCTTTATTGCTAACTGTTAAATGTTAACCGCTAATTGTATCCCCTCTTGCCCTTAATTGCTAACTGTTAAATGTTAACCGCTAATTGTATCCGCTCTTGCTCTTAATCCTGCGCAATCCGCTCTTCCCGCCCAATCCCGCGGGAACTCTAAAAAATCTCTGCTCTTCTCAGTGTCCTTAGTGCCTTAGTGGTAAACGCTCTTGCTCTAAATAATTCGCGAAAATTAGCGGCTGAATGCTCTTGCTCTTAATCCCGCGCAATCCGCTCTTCCAGCCCAATCCCGCGGGAACTCTAAAAAATCTCTGCTCTTCTAAGTGCCCTTAGTGCCTTAGTGGTAAACGCTCTTGCTCTAAATAATTCGCGAAAATTAGCGGCTGAATGCTCTTAATCTTAATCCCGCGCAATCCGCTCTTCCAGCCCAATCCCGCGGGAACTCTAAAAAGTCTCTGTTCTTCTTTGTGTCCTCAGTGCCTTTGTGGTTAACGCACTTGTTCAAAATAATTTGCGTAAATTAGCGGCTGAACGCTCTTGCTCTTAATCCTGCGCAATCCGCTCTTCCCGCCCAATCCCGCGGGAACTCTAAAAAATCTCTGCTCTTCTAAGTGCCCTTAGTGCCTTAGTGGTAAACGCTCTTGCTCTAAATAATTCGCGAAAATTAGCGGCTGAATGCTCTTGCTCTTAATCCTGCGCAATCCGCTCTTCCCGCACAATCCCGCGGGAACTCTAAAAAGTCTCTGCTCTTCTCAGTGCCCTCAGTGCCTTTGTGGTTAACGCACTTGTTCAAAATGATTTGCGTAAATTAACGGCTGAACGCTCTTATAAAAAAAGAAAGCGGCCCGGTTGAGCCGCTTTCGAGAATGGGTGAGAAAATATATTACTTCACTATATCTTTTACAAATGAATCCGCCCCGCGGTATTATCCGCAGACGAACTCTATTTCACGAAAACCATCTTCTTTATCGAAACGAAATCACCCGCCGTCATCTTGTAGAAATAAATTCCCGATGAAAGATTCGAGGCGTCAAAACTGACGTCGTGCGTGCCCGCTTTCATTTCCTCGTTCTTCAGCACGCTGACTTCCCTTCCCATCACGTCGTAAACTTTTAAAGTTACGTGGCTGTTCTTCGGCAGGTCGAACTTTATGCTCGTTACGGGATTGAACGGATTCGGATAATTCTGTTCGAGTCTNNGAAAACGCGCGGTGTCAATACTCCGTTGTTGTTCACGTCAGTCGCGTTCGCGAAACATACGGAGAATGTTCCCCACTGCGAAGAATTCGGCACGAAACTCGAAGTCGAAGTTCCCGCAGTCGCGAGCGCCGAGCCGCTTTTGTCGAATATCGTGATCGGGAATGTGTTGCCTCCGTCCGTCGATATCTTGACGGTCAACTTGTCAGTATAACCCGGTCTCTGCGCGTACGCCCAGTCGAATGAAATCGTGTCGGACGGGCTTACGTTGTTGTACACCTTTGTTTTTATTACGTCCGTCGTTCCGATGTTATCAGAGTAAGAGTAAAGGCTTAACCGTATCGCCCTCGCGCCGGGGAATGAAGGCCCGCCCACCGCTGCGTATATGTACTGCCAGAACGTAAAGTTGAAATCGTTGTTGATTAGTTTCCAGCCGTTCGGCGGGAATGTGCTTTCCATCGTCTCAACCGCGATGCCGTTCGAGACGCTTAGAGGCTGCTGTCCCGGGAATTCATACGACGCGGGTTGGAGCGAGTTATCCGTTACGGGCGGAAGCGTTATTTTGTCGTGATAATAATTCCTTGCTTTTGCCGCGTTTATTATTTCGTGAGAGTATTCATCCTGAATGAAGACTGCCGTGTAAAGAACAGAATCAACCCAGTTCGCGTCTCTCTTGTACTTGTATTCAACCGTGTAAGTGCCGGGAGTATAATTAATCGGAATGCCGTCAGAGTTCGGATACATGTACCTGAACACGTCGTGGAAAACCGTCTCGCCGTTCGAACCCGGAGGAGTGGAATAAGTAATTGTTCTTTCAATCGCGCAGATTCTCAGCCTGTAATCTATGTTCGAAGGTAGCGCCGAAACGACGTTTATAGTGACTGTCGCTTTTATAGTATCGCCTGGAAGCCTCGTATCCGTCACTGATATTCCTATCGGGGATGCTTTCGAGCGCCTGGTGTTGAAAGGATTCAGAAGGTTCGCCTCTGTCGAATACGCGCTTATCTGCTGATGAACGCCGTCAATCTGAAGGGTCGGTACCGCGCTCACCGAATTGTACAGCGTTCTCACGCGCTGCTGCGGAATGTTGACGCCGTACATCGGGTCTCCGAGCGAGGGCCACCATACGTGATATTTAATCGGCACTATCGAATCGAAATGAGTCTGTATGAAAGCGTCAAGATAAGGATTCTGCGAGGCGCAGGGACCGCACGTCGTGCTCGTGTGCGCTTCGAAAAGAATCTTCTTCTGGACGCCTGCGAGGAACACGGTTGACTGCGTCAGAGTGTCGTTAGCGTGATTCTGGTCGGTGCTCCAGGTAATGTACGCTTTCAGGTTTTTCGCGACGTTGATGTTGAACGTCAACGGGTCGAACGTGACATTCATTGTCGCGCCTCCCGAAACGGAGCCGACGCTCTTCGTCGAGTTGTAAGAACCACCGTCGGTCAAAGTTATTGATGCGCCTGAAGACGCGCCCCTGCCCGCATTGAGCACTGTCACAACGGGCGATATTGTCGTGGATGTAACGCCCGGCATCAGATAATTCTTGTCGTTCAATCCCAGTGTCGGAATCGTGAGGTCGTTCGTGTAACGCATTCCGAACGAAAAATTATCGAGCCAGAGATTGTTCCCGTTGCCGTTAGTCGCTTCAAACTGAATAACTACGTTATTCACCAGAAGTTTGTCTGATTTATCTCCCGGAAAACCAAAAGCGAAAATAACGAATGTGATGATTAATGAGGTAAAAATTGTAAGTTTTTTCATAACCGTTTATATTAAAAGTTAAACAATTTTTTTCCTTACGATAAAACCGCTCCGAACATCGGGGAATTTACGGTTTTATATTAATGAATATAATTAAAAAGGTTTTCAAATAGAAAACATTTTTTCGTCTGTCAACTAATTGAAGTATGGCGTTGCCCGCCTGAAATCCGCGCGCATTATGATTTATTAGTTATCAATGTGAAGATAAAAAAAAGGCGGTCCGAAGGACCGCCTCATTAACTTAAATTATTAAGATTATTTCACGAGCATCATCTTCTTAACTGATGTGAAATCACCTGTAGTTATCTTGTAGAAGTAAACACCCGAAACGAGACCCGACGCGTCGAATGTGTAAGCGTAAGAACCCGCTTTAAGGTTTTCGCTCACGAGTACGGAAACTTCCCTTCCGAGTAAGTCAAATACAGTCAGGTTCACGTATCCGTTTGCGGGAACGTTGAATTGAATTCTCGTTACGGGATTGAAGGGATTCGGATAATTCTGTTCAAGACTGAATTTATCAGGCGTCTGCGTGCCGATTTGCTCAATACCTACTGCAGGCAGGTTTTCCTGATTGAAATATATGTCCGACGGACCCGAACCCGCGTACGCGAATGCAGCGTATTTATTCGTACCCGATTTGTAAATCGCGACGACAGGCGGCAGAGTGCCGGTGCTCTGGTAACTGTTCCTCTTGTACCAGTAACTGCCCATGCTGCCGAGTACTCCCCTGCGCACGGTTACCGAATCGCCGTCTGTATCAACATACGCCGCGACAAAATAACCGCCGCCAAGCGTTAGTGAATCCGAATTGCACCACGTGAAATCCGATTTCTGCGTCGTCGGTCCCAACACGTAGTTTACCGACCAGGAACTGCCTCCGTTAGTCGAACCGTGATATCTTGCGGCTCTATAAGAACTGTCCTTTGTAGACGTTATTAAAATTTTCCTCGGAGTGGTGAATTGCTCCTGCTGTACGGTGAGACAGGGTTTTTCATATTTTGTTCCGGTCGACGCCGCTGTCAGATAATAAACATGATATGCCGTTGACGGAGCATCGGGTGTGGTTAGTACCCTGATTTCGTACTCATTGTTTGTCAGGCGCCTTTCAACCGCTATATAAACCGAGTCGGTGCCGTTCTTCGAGCAGAAAGACGCTGACGGATAAAAATCGTTGTATGCCGTCGTTATTGTCGAAGAAGTGTGTGTTTCGCACCAGTTCGTCGTTCTGTAATGCCGCAGCGATACCATCGCATTCGCGTTCGTCACTTCCATCACGATGCAGTGCATGTATGTCGCCGTATTATAATACATTCCGTCGCTGCACGCCGACGGATACTGGAACTTGTTCCCTGAGCCCGGAGTTCCGACAGTGAAGTTCTGCCAGGCAGTTCCGTCTCTCCTGAAAGATGTCACGTAAAGTCCGGCGTTATCCATCGATGAATTTGAACTCGAAGTGTAATATACCATGATTCTCGTGGAATCCATATTCGTCGAACTCCTTGGCTCGACAATCATCGACACCTGTCCGAAATATGCGCCCGTGTTCTGAGCGCCGCTGACGTACAACCAGTTCCTTCCGCCGTTTGTAGATTTATAGACGAAAAAGATTCCGTTTATTCCTGATACGTTCCTGCGGTTCACTACAAGATACAGGTTTCCGTCCTCACCTTGCTTCAGGTCGTATTGCCTGAAACCGCCGGAATATGCAACATCTCCGTTGTGAATTCTTATGTCGCCTATGCCCCAGTCGGTATTAAAAGGCGGCCTGTTCGGCTCGGTTACCGGAACAGTGTTCGGGTCTGTTGTCGGAGCCGGAACGCCAAGGTAAGTGTCAATAAGAGTACCGAGACGCATCTTTTCGTTATCATTGCCGTTCCTCTTGGCGGCATTGTACTCGCGAAGCAGATATTCAGGCACTCTCGTATCCTGAACAACGTTCTGCAACTCATTTATTTCAGATGGGCTAATTCCCCAGTTGCCCGGTACGTTCAGCCTTGTATCAGGACCAATGTCCTCCTGAGCAAAAACATAACCGGCACAAAAAGACAGCAAAGAAATCAAAAAAAGTAACTTGATTTGTTTCATAGTGTATCTCCCTATGGTTTAATTAATGGAAAATTTGTGTTTCTTTTTTCGGGTCGGTTATATCAGAGTTCAAAAGTGGAAATAGTAGTTTATATCAGTATTATAATCGACCGATGGTCTCTTATTTTACCCCGAACTATTATTTTTTTATAATCTAAATAAATAATGAATAATATGCAAGATTTTTCAGCGTTAATATCATTTTTTTTTCAACATTATGTTTTATTATCCGTCGTTTGGTCAAATGTTTAATTATAAAATTCTGCAATCTCACCATCCGTATGCATAAGCGTTACCTGATTGATGTGTCAAAATATATTATTCAAACCTTTAATTGTAAGACCGGAGACATCAAATCTTCCGGCTTAATCCTCCGGAACTGATGAACACCGACGCACACCCTGTAAAACTCTGAATTTTATTCACTTTCAATTGTTTAAATGATTAAAATCATTTAACTTAAAAACTAATTTATTTAATTTTCTGTATGGATTTTAAACTGTCTGAACACCAGAAAGAGATACAAAAACTCGCGAGAGACTTTGCTGAAAAGGAAATCGCGCCGTTCGTGATGAAATTCGACGAATCGCAGGAATTCCCGATGGAAATAGCGAAAAAACTCGGCGATATGGGTTTCCTCGGAATCATCTTTCCCGAAGAATACGGCGGAGCCGGGTTCAGCACCGTTGAATACGCCCTCATTATAGAAGAAATATCGAAAATCGACCCTTCGGTCGGGCTGATTATTGCTTCACATAACGGTCTTTGTACGAACCACATTTACTCGTTCGCGAATGAAGAACAGAAAAAGAAGTATCTCCCTGACCTTGTATCAGGGAAAAAACTCGGCGCTTGGGGACTTACCGAAAACGTTTCGGGCAGCGACGCTGCATCGATGGCTTCTTTTGCAGAGAAAAAAAACGGGAAATATATTCTCAACGGCAGCAAGATGTTCATTACACAGGGAACCGTAGCGGGCGTTTACGTCGTGACCGCGGTAACGGACAGGTCAAATCCTAAGAACGGTATTTCCGCTTTCATTCTCGAGCCCGGAATGCCCGGTTTCAGAATCGGAAAGAAGGAAAATAAACTCGGTATGCGTGCTTCGGACACCGCTGAACTGATTTTTGAAAACGTGGAAATACCCGAAGAGAATCTTATCGGGAAGGAAAATGAAGGATTCAGGCAGGTACTGAAAATTCTCGACGGCGGAAGGATTGCGATTGCAGCGCTGTCGCTCGGCATCGCGCAGGGAGCGATTGAAAATTCGATAAAATACGCGAAACAGAGGAAACAGTTCGGAAAACACCTGAGCGAGTTTCAGGCTACGCAGTTCAAGATTGCCGAACTCGCGACGGAAGCCGACGCGGCAAGGCTGCTCATATTGAAAGCCGCCGTTATGAAAGACGCGGGCGAAAACATTAACACCGCGTCGTCGATGGCTAAACTATTCGCCAGCGAACTCGCCGTGAAAGCCGCGAACGAAGCAGTGCAGATTCACGGCGGTTACGGTTTCATTAAGGAATTCCCTGTTGAAAAACTTTACAGGGACGTGAAACTCGTTACTATCGGCGAAGGCACGTCCGAAGTGCAGAGAATGATTATCGCAAAGAACTTAACAAAATTATTTTAAATACCCGGAGGAATAATGTCGTTTCTTGATAAGATTGGATTTACAAGGTTAAAGGAAGGATTAAACAGGACTAAAGATGATTTATTCGGCAAGATAAACAGGCTTGTAAACGCTAAGAAAAAAATCGATGAAGAATTTCTGAACGAACTCGAAGAAATCTTTTTATCGTCCGACATCGGCTATGACACGGTCGGGACACTGATTGAAAACATAAAGGAAAAAGCGAAGGAAGACAGATACGAATCCGATGAAGAACTGAATACTCTTATTAAAAATGAAGTAAGAAAGATTTTCGCCGTATCGACGTCGTCATTCAGTTCTTTCGGCTTCGAACTTACAAAAAAACCTTACGTCATAATGGTCGTCGGCGTAAACGGCGTAGGCAAAACAACGTCAATAGGTAAACTCGCTTATAATTTCAGGAAAGCCGGAAAGTCCGTGCTCATTGGCTCCGCGGATACGTTCCGCGCGGCGGCTAACGAACAACTCGAGATATGGGCAAAGCGGGCGGGAGTCGACGTAATTCAAAATCCCGGTACGGGAGATCCCGCGTCCGTCGCTTTCGATACGGTGAAAGCAGCCGTGTCGAGAAATACTGACGTCGTTATTATCGATACCGCGGGCAGGCTGCACAACAAATCCCATCTGATGGAGGAGTTGAAGAAGATTCAGCGAGTTATGCGGAAAGTCATTGACGATACACCGGACGAAATCTTCATCGTGATTGACGCGACGACGGGACAAAACGGACTCAATCAGGTGCAGGAGTTCTCGAAGGCTCTCGGTAAAGTTACAGGAATAATCCTGACAAAACTTGACGGAACCGCGAAAGGCGGCATCGTCGTTAAAATCAACAATGAAATGAAAATACCCGTGCGTTTCATCGGAGTCGGCGAGCAAATCGACGACCTTCAGGTCTTTGACAGCGAAAATTTTGTAAACGCGATTTTCGGAGAAAAATAATGCCGGACGGAATTTATTCAATAGTAATCAGAAGCGTTGTCGTTTATCTTTTCATAATTGTCGCGATTAGGATATTCGGCAAGCGCGAACTGTCGCAGATTTCGGTTATCGACCTCGTCTTTATTCTTCTGCTAAGCAACTCCGTGCAGAACGCGATGGTCGGTCCCGATTCTTCGCTTCTCGGCGGCATTGTAGCAGCCGCTTCGCTCTTTCTCGTTAATATGCTATTGAAACTTTTCGCTTTCAGGAGCAAAAAAATAAGTTTGCTTATCAACGACGAACCAGTGCTTCTCGTCCACGACGGGAAAATCGTTAAGAGAAACCTCGACAGGGAAAAGATAACGACCGACGAACTCAAATCGGCAATAAGAGAGCACAGCATAGAATCCGTCTCGGACGTCAAACTCGCGATGCTTGAACCAGACGGCAACATCAGCATAATTTCAAACGACAAGCAATACCACGTCTCCAAACACAGGAAGGCGCATAAAATAGTCTCGAAGATTGAATAACAAAATTCAAATACTGCCCNAGCACCTCTACAACAAAATCGCGGCGGGTGAAGTCGTCGGGAGACCCGAATCCGTCGTTAAGGAACTAATCGAGAATTCAATCGATTCTGGCGCGGCGGAAATTTCCGTGCTCATAAAGGACGCGGGAAAAACACTAATCAGCGTTATCGACAACGGCTCGGGTATGAACGAGGAGGACGCCAAACTCGCTTTCCTCAGACACTCTACGAGCAAGATATCGACTTACGACGATCTCGAAAACATAAAGACTCTCGGATTCAGGGGCGAAGCCCTCGCCTCGATTGCAGCGATTTCACAGGTCGAATTGAAAACAAGACTCAGAAGCGATGAAGTGGGCACGCTCGTTAAGATTGAAGGCAACGAGGTGAAAGAAGTCTCGAAGGCGAATATTGAACCCGGCACTTCTGTATCGGTAAAAAATATTTTCTATAATACTCCGGGAAGAAGAAATTTTCTGAAATCAAACCAGACCGAGTTCAGGCACATTTACGATACATTCGTCAGGCTGGCTATTTCGAATCCGGGAATTGAGTTCAGGTTTTACAATAACGACGAGTTGATATTCGACCTTAAACCCGCGACATTGCAGTTGCGTATCGAAGAACTTTTCGGAAAGGAATTTTCCGATTCGTTAATCGTTATCGCGTCGGGCAATCAACTCGTTAAACTTAACGGATTCATATCGAAACCCGGTTTCACGAAGAAGGCGAAGCAGGACCAGTTCTTCTATCTCAACAGAAGATTCTTCACAAACAAGAACCTTAACTTCGCCGTTTACTCGGGTTACGACGACCTCATAGAAAAAGGAAACTACCCTTCTTTCTTCCTGTTCATAGAAATCGACCCGCGCAAAGTTGACGTGAACGTTCATCCGTCAAAGCTTGAAGTTAAATTCGAGGATGAAGGCGCGATGTTCGGCTTCATAAGAAAAACCGTGAAAGATGCGCTAAGAGAAAGCAGCATTACCTTCGATATGTCATTCGGAACTGGCGCCCGAAACGATACCGAAATTCTCGAACATACGACGTCAGGGAAATCAACGGATTTTGATTTCGGCAGATTCAGACATTCAGACACGGAAAAAAGCGCGGGCATCCATTCGATTTTTCAGGCTTCGAAACCGGAGCCGACGGAGCGCCGCGAAATATACGCCGAACCGGACGACGAGCCTGCGGACCTGCCGGGCTTCAGGCAGCGCAGCATTTTCGAGCATAAGAAAAAAGACGAAGAGAGATTCAACGTCTGGCAGTACCATAACAAATACATAATGTGCGAGACTGAAACGGGGCTAATGATAATCGACCAGCACGCCGCTCACGAAAGAATACTCTACGAAANNAAAGCGGTGATGCGCCTGAACTCACAATCATCATTCTCGCAGCAACTGCTTCTTCCCATAAGCATAAAACTTACTAAGATTGACTATCAGATATCGAAGTCACTCGAATCCGAAATAAGCAATCTCGGCTTCGCGCTGAAATTCGCGCCCGGAGATATTGTCGAACTGACGGGAATTCCGTCCGACGTCAAACCGGGAAACGAGAACAAAATCTTTCAGGAACTTATCGACCAGTACAAGGAATACGAGATACAACTGAATCTCGACAAGCGCGACAACCTCGCAAAATCTTTCGCTTGCAGAAGCGCCATAAAAGCCGGAGAATCGCTCCAGACGGAGGAAATGATTAATCTGATTGATTCATTGTTCGAATGCAGCATGCCCTATGTCTGCCCGCACGGCAGGCCTACTGTAATCAGGCTCACTACCGAAGAACTCGACAAGAGATTTTCCCGCTCCTGAAGTAAGAACAAATACTTCCGTTTCTTTATTCGGTTGTTTGTAATATATTTATCTGTTATGAAAAAATACATACTGTATTAATTCATCCGGTTTTCATAAAATTAATTTTAACGTTATCAGATTCGCTCTTCATATATTCGGTGCAGTACTGTTTCTGCTGCTTCTTGCGCCTTCCGCGCGGCTTCAGGTGAAGTTACCCAGCACTTCTCAGACAGATTCAATCCTGAATGTAAAAACACGGATTGACGTCGAAATAGAGCAGACGCTCGATTCAATCGTTAAATCCGATAACCTAAATCAGCACAGGCAGTCAGCCGACTTGTACAACGACCTTGGAAAACTCTACCTGAGAAAAGCGGATTATCCCGAAGCCTTAGAGTGTTTTTTTAAAAGCCTCAACATAAGACAGCAGGAAAAATTCAAAGAGGACTCCGAATTAGGGAACACTTTCGCGCTGCTCGGCGAATCGTTCAGGGCGGTTTCAAAGTTTGAAGACGCGATTCAGTACCTTAACATCGCAAACGTTGTTTTCACGAAACTCAACGACGAAAACGGCATCTGCCTGATTCATAACCGCCTCGCCTCGGTGTATTATGAGGTTGCCGTGAACAGGTTTGATTCTACTATGCTTGTAAAGGCGGAGGAAGAAGCGAATAAATCGCTCGAATTATCGGTATCAACTGAAAGAAAGGAATTGACGATTAGCAATTACAATATACTCGGAGCGATTTACAATAACAGGTACCTTACCGATAAAGCGCGCGAATATCTTTTTTCCGCTCTCGAGATTGCCGCTTCCGTTCCGGGCTATCAGGACTCGCCGAACATCCTGAACAACATCGCCGGTTCATATTTCCTCGACGGGAACTACGGGAAAACCATTGAATACTGCGAACTAAGCGAGCAAGACGCCCTCGCTTCGGGCGTAAAAATCTACAGGGTGGAAGCCCTGCGATTATTGATGGAAACTTACCATAAACTCGGCGATCACGAAAAGGCGTATGATTATCTATGGGAATTCTATACACTGTGGAATACCATATTCAACGAGAAAATGGAAAGCGACGTGAATGCTTTCAAGAAAAAATACGACCTCGAAATCGAAAAGCAGAAACAGACCGTAAGGAATACAAGAATGTGGACGGTTGTAATAGTCTCAGTTCTGGTTTTAGCCGCAATCGGCGCGGTAATACTGGTGCGCATCAGGGACGTTCAAAGAATGAATAAAAATCTCGCGCTTCAGCACGAAACAATTTCGAAGCAGAAGGCGGACCTCGAAGACCTTATCGGAACAAGAAACAGATTCTTCTCGATTCTGTCGCACGACCTTAGAAATCCCCTTAACGGCATTAGCGGATTCTCGAACCTTCTCAGTCTCGACTATGATGATTACTCGGACGATGTGAGGAAAGAATATATTGGCTACATAAAAGATTCTTCCGAATCTATGTATAAAGTGATTGACAAGGTCCTGACCTGGACGCGGCTTCAGTCGCATAACATAAAAGCGAACAGGGAAGACTTCGATTTGTCCGATGCGGTTGAAAACGTTCTGAACCTTCAGAGACCGAACGCTTCAGGAAAAAACATCGCGCTTGAAAACAACATACTCAAGGGAACCGTCGTTTTCACTGACAGGAGTTTTGTCGATACGGTGCTTACGAACCTCGTGGATAATGCGATTAAATTCACGGGCGAAGGAGGAAGCATTGCCGTTTACTCCGAATTAAAGGACAATCGGATTGAAGTGTCCGTGAAGGATACAGGCAAAGGAGTGTCCGATGAAATTAAAGATCAAATCCTCCGGTCTAATTCGTCGTTTACTACTAGAGGCACTAATAACGAAAAGGGCTCGGGACTCGGTCTGATGATTTGTATTGATATGCTCGAAATTCTGGGCTCGAAACTTAACATCGAAAGCAAACCCGGCGAGGGAACGCGTTTTTATTTCACGCTTGACCTGCCCGTGTTACAATGAAACCTGCTTCCGCTCTTTTTCTTCGTACGCGGGAACCGTAGCGAATACGTAATCCCACAGAGGATTCGAAACACCATAACCCGAATCGGGATTAACGTAATGATGCTTCAGATGATACTCTTTCAGGTAATTCCCTATTCTCCCCTTCATCTTAAAATGATGTGTCGCGTAGTGAATCGTGTCGTAACAAACATACCCGAAAACAAATCCCGCGAAGAACTGCAGGTATGCGGAATGACCCAGCGCTCCCTGAAAAAGAAAATAAAACATTAAGGCGAGCGGAAGGCTTACCAGCAAAGGCATTACAAGCCTCGTCCTGTCCCGCGGATAATCGTGATGCACTCCGTGCGATAAAAAATGAATCTTCCTGCCGATTTCCGATTTCGGATTGAAATGAAAAACAAACCTGTGAAATGTATATTCAAATAACGTCCACAACAGCGCGCCTCCCGCGAATAAAATCACCGTTATCAGCAGACCCGACCTTCCCGCTCCGAAATACAGCGAGGCGAGTACTACGGGAATGTAGATTACTACAGGCGTCGCGGGATGTATATGCGAAAAATATTCGAGTACCGGATTCTTAAAAAGGCGGACTGATTCATCCCTGTTTGAAACAAAAAGCCTTTTTGACATATTGTGTATTATTAATTTATTATATTGATTTCTTTTGAATTAAAACACCTGCCTGAAAAAAATAATTCCTTTTTCATTATAAGAATCTTTTTCATTATGAGAAAAAAATCCTCTAAAAAAGCGGGATTTCAGACCTTTTTAAGTGTTTTATGTCATTCATTTACTGGCATGTAATTTGCAAATATTTTCTTTTTGTAGGTAAGAGAATGAGAATAACTTTCACGACAATATCAATAATTTTTTTATTTTCCGTTAATGTATTCGGGCAATACGTCTGGAATCAATACCAGATTTCGACGAATACAACCACGCAGATTTCTTACACCCTTGTATCTTCCGCTTCGTCTTCATACACGACGGGAAACTCCGGTCTCTTTCCGGGAAATTATTCATCCGATACATCAAGAGGCTTTCTTCCTCTCGATATTGTAAACGACCCGAATGCCCTGCCCTGGAGAATGACGGTTAAGTTCTCGAACACTACGGGAATTCTAATCGACCCGTATCACGTGCTTACTGCGGGACACGCAGTCTCGATGAATCAGGCTTTCGGTAACGTGAAATTCACTCCCGCGTATTCTCAGGACGATTCCCCGTACGGTTTTGCTTATCCCGAATATGTGTATATGTTCACCGCCTATACGTCCACCGCGGCGACCGACCTTGCTATAGTTAAACTGGACAGGCCAATCGGGGCGCTCACGGGATATACGGGTTACGGCTATAACAATAATCAGGCTTTTTACCTAAGTCAGCAGATTTTTCTCAATCCGTCTTATCCGTCCGCGGGTTTGTTCGACGGGAACAACCTATACAACTGGAAGGGCAAAGCGGATTACATCACGAACGATTTCGCATATTCATTCAGGAACGGCGTCGTCGGTATGAGCGGCAGCGGGCTTATCACCTACGTTAACGGAACGCCTGTCACATACGGAATCATAGTCGCCACGGGAATAAAGTTTAATAAAATCAACGCTAACAAGTTTGACGCTATAAATAAAATAATTGAGCACAACACTCCGGTTGTTTACGACGCCGTGCCCCTTTCGGCGAAAGTTTATCCCGGTGTTTTAAAACAGGGAAGCAATCCCGATTCCGTTACTTTCGTCGTGCACGATTATTCTACGCAAGACTGCCCGAATTCGCAAATTACGGCGAACATTTACGTCTCGGCCGATTCGATAATTACGCCGCAGGACCAACTCGTAAAAACCGTGATAGTAAACAGCGCCATTACCGCGAAGAATTCGGTTTTGGTGAAATCAACGGGCGTTGACCTTTCCGCTCTGCAGGCGGGTGAATACTGGGTCGGCGCGATTCTTCAGGGCGATAACAATTCTCAGAATAACACAACAGGCTACAGGGACGCGTATAAACTGACCGTAGCAGGTTCAGATTACGTTAGAATATCTGGCGTGGTAACGTCATCACAATCGAACGCCTTTTTAAGCGGAGTCTCTATGCAGGGCGCGGGCGGAAATTTCGTCACGGATTGTGAAGGCAGATTCGCCGCTTATGTGCCCGCGGGCTGGAGCGGAACTATCACCCCCTACAGAGAAGGTTTCGATTTTACACCGTCGTCATTCACCGTAACTAACGCGTCGCTTCCGCTGGAATATAATTTCACGGCGTCTAAGAAGACTTTCAATATCAGCGTCAGCGTAAAATCCCCCGTTCAGCAGAATCCCGTAAGCGGTGTGCAAATCACTGGACTGCCCGGAGAGCCGTTCACGAACTCAAACGGTGCCGCCGTGATTAACGTCTATTACGGATGGTCGGGCAGCGCGTATCTGGTTAAAGACGGATGGAATCTGCAGCCGTATATGTTCGATTACAGCAAAGTAGTTACCGATAAAAATGTACCCGTAACCGCGGGCTTCAACCTGAGCGGCTATCTCTACGACGCCAACGGCGGACCGCTGATAGGCGTTAAGATTGCAGGCTTACCGAACACGATTTACACTAACTCATACGGCTATTATTCTTATCTCCTCGATTCAGGCTGGTCGGGATTGGTCAAGCCCGAAAAAAGCGATACGCTTTTCAATCCCCTTTCAAGAAGTTACAATGCGATTGCGCAGAACTATGAATATCAGGACTTTCAGGAAGTCTCTACGGTCTATTTGAACCTGAAACTCTTCCTCAGCGGCGCGTACGTGGACGGAAAAGATACTATGAGAACGGATTTGAAATTCAGGAACTACATAAGCCAGTCGCCTCCCGCGCAGTACAGCAATTCGGCCGCTCCGTTCGAATTCAAACCGCATAAAACGTTCACGTATAACCCGGGACTCGCGGGCATCGTTGACTGGGTCACCTTAGAAGTTCTTGATTACAATTTCATTCCCGTCGATACCGTCGCGGCTCTGCTTCGGAATGACGGTAAGATTGTCAGCGCCGAAGGTAACGACTATGTCGCTCTCGATATGGGCATACTCCCCGATTTTTATTTCGTCATAGTAAGGCATAGGAATCATATCGCCGCGCTGTCGAACTATCAGATTTACGCGTGCTCCGCTCCTGACCTTTACGATTTCTCGTCAGCCGCGGATATGGTTTTCGGAAGCAATCAGAAAAAACTTAAAGATAACCTTTACGGATTGTATTCCGGCGACGCCAATTACGACGGCGTTATTGACAGCAGCGATTTCAATATATACAATACGATCGGCTCGCAGGCGGGTCACGGATATATTACCTGCGACTTCAATCTCGACGGTTTCACGACGTCATCCGATTTCATAAAACTCGCGCCGAACATCAAACTCAAAATTTCGGCGAATATTTATTCTGGCGATAGGAAATACAGGAAGAAGTAATAGCGATCCATGCTTCACGACAAACGAGCACCCTTCGGGGTGCTTTTTTATATGCCTAAAAAACCGTCTTTCTCATTTTGAGACATTTTTCGAAGAACAGAATTTTTCTGAAAAGAGAAAAAAAATCTTTTCTCATTATGAGAATTTATTCTCAAAAGTTCAATGATTTAGTGAAAAAACGCCGTTTTCCGTTCACTTTTGCCTATATAATTGGCACATATCTTGATTAGTAATTTATATTGATGTTTACTCCACGACAAATAGTAACATCGGTGCTCTTACTGACTGCTCAGTTTGTATTCGCTCAGTCAGCATCGATACAACAGAAACTGACCCTCGTTCAGAATTCGTATCAGAACGGCGGTCAGTTTGTTGTTGATTATCAGGTCAAAGGAACAGGCCTCTCTTCCGCAAAGACTCTCGCGGGGCTTAACTGCGACGTCGTTTTTGATTCCACTGCTTTGAGATTCACGGGCGGCTCAAACTGGCTCGCGGGTCTTTCCGATTCGAACGGTTATTCCGTTAACGCAGCATCCAACTACGTCGATGAATGGAACACAAAAGCGGTGAGAATTTTCATTACCGCGCCGAACGTGAACAACGACAACAACATCAGCGGATACGACATCGAAACGGAATACAGGACCTTCGTCAGGCTGAATTTCATAATCCTCGACAACACGAAGTCCGCAACGCTGACCGTAAAGGACATAACGAATCAGGTCGGTCTTTTCTCGAGCCCTAACAATCTTCCGAACACTTTCGAAATAAGCAGCGTGACGCTTTCGCCTCCGGTTAACATCGTCGAAAGCCCGCTTCCCGTTTCGTTGTCTTCTTTTACGCATAGAGTAAGCGAAAGAAACGTGATTCTCAACTGGACGACGACGCAGGAAATTAACAACAAGGGCTTCGGTATCGAGAGAAAAGAAATTAACGGCTCCGAGTGGAAGACGATTGGTTTCGTCAACGGCGGCGGAAACACGAATTCCGTTAAGAACTATTCTTACGAAGACAGAAAACCCGGTTCGGGAAAATACAATTACAGACTGAAACAGTCGGACAACAACGGCAATTACGCTTACTCCGTACTTGGCGGCACGGTTGAAATCGGAATCCCCTCGAAATACAACCTGTCGCAGAACTATCCCAATCCGTTCAATCCCTCGACAAAGATTGATTTCGATCTGCCGGGCGACAGCAGAGTGAAAATTGTCCTTTATGACGCGACGGGAAGAGAAGTTTCTACCGTTATCAACGAAGACAAAAAAGCGGGAAGTTACACGATTGATTTCAAGCCCTCGGGCCTTTCGTCGGGCGTTTATTTCTACAGAATGACCGCGTCGGGAAACGGCAGAGACAACATAATCACGAAGAAAATGAGTTTTGTCAAATAACTTTTTCTCAGTTTCCTTTCATTAAAAGCGGACATTTGCTTGGGTTGTCCGCTTTTTTTATTGCCCGTTCATCCCTGAAAAATTTTTTCAGCGCGCGTATTTAAAAGTGAACTTTAATCGCGGTTTCCTCTGTTATACTTTTAAAGTTTTATTCCTCCTAAGCAAAGAGGTGTCGGGGGTAACTGACAATTAACTGTTCACCCGATTACCTCTTTTAATTTTTAAACAAAATTTTCGGAGATGAAGAAAAGCAGAAACAAAAAGCAATGGCTTGAACAAGCCTCCAAAGCCGCTACAAACGGAATGAAGTTCACCTCTCTAAGCGGCAAAGACCTCGACATTTGCTACACGCCCGAAGACATCAAGGATTTTGATTATGACGCGAAACTCGGTTACCCGGGAGAATTTCCGTACACGCGCGGTATTCACAGCAATATGTACAGGGGAAAAATCTGGACCATGAGGCAGTTCGCGGGATTCGGCACCCCCGAAGACACGAACGCGCGATTCAAATACCTGCTCGAGCACGGACAGACGGGGCTTTCCACCGCTTTCGATATGCCAACGCTTATGGGCTGGGACGCCGACGCTCCTTTGTCCGAAGGCGAAGTCGGTATTTGCGGCGTCTCGATTTCTTCTCTCGCGGATATGGAAATTCTTTTCGACGGGATTCCGCTCGATAAGGTTTCGACTTCTATGACAATCAACTCCCCCGCCGCTATGGTTTTCGCTTTCTATCTCGCGGTCGCGGAAAAGCAGAACGTTCCCTTTTCGAAATTGCGCGGAACTCTGCAGAATGACATTTTAAAAGAATACATTGCGCAGAAAGAATTTATTTATCCTCCGAAAGAATCGATGCGCATAATCACGGATATGATTGAATACTGCACCAACGAAGTGCCGCAGTTCAATCCCGTAAGCGTCAGCGGCTACCACATACGCGAGGCGGGCTCGACCGCCGCGCAGGAACTGGCTTTCACGCTCGCTGACGGTTTCGCGTACGTCGAAGCCTGCATCGAACGCGGTCTTGACGTTGACGCGTTCGCGCCGAGGATATCGCATTTCTTCAATTCGCATCTCGACTTCTTCGAGGAAATAGCCAAGTTCAGGGCGGCAAGAAGAATTTACGCCAAACGCATGAAAGACAAATACGGAGCGAAGAATCCGCGCAGTTTGATACTAAGGTTCCACACGCAGACGGCGGGATGCTCGCTCACTGCTCAGCAGCCCGAAAACAACATAGTCAGAACTGCAATCGAAGCGCTCGCCGCGGTTCTCGGCGGAACGCAGAGCCTGCATACGAATTCGATGGACGAAACTCTCGCGCTTCCTTCCGACAAGGCTGTAAAAATCGCTTTGAGGACTCAGCAGATAATCGCGTACGAGCACGGAGTAATAAACACGGCGGACCCGCTCGGCGGAAGTTATTACATAGAGAAACTTACCGACGACATCGAAGCGGAAGCGGAAAGATATTTCGAATCGATTGACGCGCAGGGCGGCGTAATCGCCTGCATCGAAAACGGATTTTTCCAGAAGGAAATCGCGAACGCGGCTTATATGTATCAGAAGGAACTCGACAACAAGGAAAAAATTGTTGTCGGCGTGAACGATTTCGTTGAGGAAAACGAAAAGATTGACATACCCATACTACAGATTTCAAAATCGGTCGAAGAACTTCAGGTGAAGAGACTGGGCGAACTGAAACAGTCGCGGAACCGGGAAAGCGTGAAACGCTCTCTCGGCGGCTTGAAACAGGCGGCGTCCGACGGCAAAAACCTAATGCCCGTAATACTCGAATGCGCCCGCAATTACGTCACGCTCGGCGAAATGTGCGGCGAACTCAAAGAAGTATTCGGCGTGTATCACGAAAGCGCAGTTTTCTAATCTCACTTGCATCAAAGATTAAACATTGGAAAGAATAAAGAAGTTAGTAGTTAGTAGTTAGTAGTTAGTAGTTAGTAGTTAGAATCTCTTGTTCTTATACCAAAAAAATCGCTTGCTCTTCTCTGTGTCCTCTGTGTGCTCAGTGGTGAGAAGATCTTTCTCTAATTGCTATCTGCTAATTGCAAACTGTTAATTGAAAATGTCCCCCTTCGGAGGGGGTGGACGCCGGAGGCGGACGGGGGAGGGTCACTGGTCTAACAACGAACGCTTTTTCTCTAATTGCTAATTGCAAACTGTTAACCGCTAATTGTTTCTACCGCTCTTCTATCTAAAAAAATTTCTTGCTCTTCTCTGTGCCCTCTGTGAACTCAGTGGTGAACCGCTCTTGCTCTAATTGTTATCTGCTAAATGTTAACCGCTAATTGTTTTACCGCTCTTGCTCTAATTGTTAACTGCAAACTGTTAACCGCTAATTGTTTCTCCCGCTCTCGCTCTTCAAAATCCGTCTTTTCCAATTCTTCCGCTCTTTCACGCGGGATATAGAAAAAGGCTCTTGCTCTTAATCTGTGATAATCTGTTACAATCTGTTTCAATCTGTGTCAGAATGCTCTTCAAAAATTCGCGTCAATTAGCGGCTGATGCTCTCGCTCTTCTATCTAAAAAAATCTCTTGCTCTTCTCTGTGTCCTCTGTGAACTCAGTGGTGAATCTCTCCCGCTCTTCTACCTAAAATAATCTCTTGCTCCTCTCTGTGTCCTCTGTGAACTCAGTGGTGAATTATACTTGCTCTAACCGTTAATTGAATACTCACCTGACTCTCTTTCCAATATAGAACACATACCCGTAATAAGCCTGGTATTTCCGATACAACTCCGCCTCATACCGCTGATATTTAATGAATTCCTCCGCGGATTTATTACCTTTGTGCTTTTTCAGAAAAGTTTCCTGAAGCCGTGGCTGCATTGAATAATATTCTTTCCAGACTGTATCGGGCACGACAAAAGTGGCAATCGGTAGATAACCCGCCTTTTGCATTTGAGCGGCCTTGTTTGGCATCGTGTCAATTTCCGGATACGCGTTCTGCCAGAAATTCTGAATTTCGTCAGGACGTTCTTCGCTGAACCAGGTATTTTCCGTAATTGCAATGTACCCGCCAGACTTGAGAAATTTCCGCCATTCGTTCAGCCCCCACTCAAATCCGATATTATAAATCGCGCCTTCCGACCAAATCAAATCCAGTTCTTCTTCCTGAAAAGGAAGATTCTCCATATTCCCGGTAACACATTTCACTCTGTCCTGAAGATTTTGGTTTTTGGAATTTTGGTTGAACTGCCTTACAAATTCAGGCCACGATTCAATACCGGTAATTTCACCCGCCGTGTTCTTCGCCAGAATCATTGTTTGGCCGCCGGTTCCGCATCCAATATCGGCAATTTTTGATTTTTCGTTAAGACCGTCTATAAAACTCAATGCCCTGAGCGTTATTTCCGGACTTCCCGGTCCCTGCCGTTCAGTGTTCGAAAAATAATCGTAAATAATGTTCAAATCGAAATCGTGCACTGTTTGTTTTTCGCTGCTCATAACTTTCCCTTTTAAATTTTTTTATCCTTTAATTCTCCGCGCAGTAAAATGTTTTGTGCCCGTCAGGACTTTCGTCCTGACGGTTTGTTGCGATACGAACAGAATAAAACTGCACATTTTATATCGATAATTGAAGACTATTATTCTTCCATTACACAGAAGAGCGAGAGCGATTTATTCCTCGATTGTCATTCCGGCATGCTCTTAGCCGGAATCCATATAAGAAACTATTCTCTTAAACCTTTACACTGAGCGCATCCCGATTATTATCGGGACTCTTAGCCGGAATCCACATTCCTCATTCACATTGAACATTAAAGATTGTAGATTGAAGATTGAAATGTGCCCATCAGTACTTATATCTAGACGGTTTTGCCGTAATTATGAAACTTTCCGGGTTCTCGAAACAGGTTCTGGCTGAAACAGAATATAGACTATTTTGCAGTTTTCGGTTCAATCTTTTGTTTTATCACACTAAGTTAAGTAATGAGATTGTTCTTTTAAGTTTGTTTTACCGCAATCGCAACGCATATATTCAATGTTGCTGATTTTCTCATAATGAACATATGATTTGCACGAAGTGCAAAATATGATTTGTTCTATATCAATCCACTTCTTGAAAAGTGCATCTATCTCCTCTGTTGTAAACTGATTTGCTTCGTTCTTCCAATGCACACAATAGTTTCTGAAAATTGTTCCTGTTTCAAATTCGTCTAACAGTGTAACAAGTTTGTGCTGTTTGTTTGGAAGATTGACTTTATCTCTAAATCTTTTTGCAAGCGGATTGTAGTAATCGGAAAGTGTATAAACATTTTCAACTCTATATGGAATAGGTGTTCCCGTATTCTCACATAGAATTCCAAAAATCCACTCTAAGTACTTTCCCATAGTTTGCCCTGCGGTAATCGGGTTGTCATCGTCAATGTATGATTGAATTTCCTCCAAATAATTTTTTGAGGGTTTGCATTTTGGTCCCGTTGCATAATCCCAAGAAGTAAACTTGTAGCGTTGCCATTCAGGAAAAAGTTTTTGAACGGTGTCAAAGAATATTTGGTCGTGTGTTATCATCAGCACTTGAAAGTCGTTGAACTTTGAAGCAAGCAACTTAGCTACTCTGGGTCTTTTGAAACTATCAAAACTATTTACAACATCATCCAAAATGAAAAACTTAAAATCTTTGTTGAAGTGTTTTACTGATGCAAGGAAAATTGCAAGCCCAAAACTGTTTACCTGACTTTCGCTAAGAAATTTAAATGCAGGAGTAGTTTTTTCCGTAATAAATTCAATTTCTAATTCTACCGCCTTGTCTTTTCCCGTAAGAAGTTTTAAGGCAGGATTTTTTATGTCTGGATTAAAATTTTCCAACACATTGAAGTAATCAACTACATCAGCGGAAATAGTTGTGAAAGTGTTTTGAATTTCCGTCTGAATGTAAGTAGTAAGATTACTAAAGAAAACTTGAAGATTGTCAGTGATGGTTTTTAAATAAGTGACTTTCTCTTTGTTTATTGAATGGCTCTTGAAATTATCAATGATATTGGAAATGTTTGTGTAGTCCTGAGCTAAAGTTTTTGTCGTTTCATCTTTTGACAATGCTGCAATTTTATCAGCAACAAATCTTTTACTTGTCGCTTCACTGGAAATAATGGTATCAATTTTTCCAATGGCAGTATCATTACTGATTGAAAGGGTTGATAAATCATTGAGTTGCTTTTTCAGGGTTGCAATTAAAGTAGGAAGGGTAGAATTGATTGTATTTAAATCATCAAAGAAAGTTTGAAATGCTGTTAACACAATTGAACTACTCTCTGCTTCAATTGCAGCAATCTTTCTTGATATTCCTTCAAACTGCTTTTCCAGCAAAGATTTTTTTGTATCAAACTCCGTTTTCTTTTTAGTGAGTTCTGACAGAGAATTGTGCTTTGATGTGATATGCTTTAGCAAATCACCATCAAATGTTTCATCACAAACTGGACATTTTGATTTGTCTTCCAGCTTGGGTATTATTTTAATACTTAACTCATATAGAGAAGAAAGAATAAGTTGCTTGATGCTTTCTTCGTTCTGCTTTAAATCAGTAAAAAGTTTTTCAAGTGCTATGCAGTTTACTTTCGCTGTTAGAATTGGATAAAACGAATTTTGTCTTATCTGAAATGCTTTCCACTCGGTAAGTTCTTTAGTGACTGGATTTTTCTGAACAATTTTTTGCAAAGCTTCCTTTACAGATTCAGCTTCTTTGAATGTTGTGATTGCAGCTATTTTATATTTTACTGCTATATTATTGATGAACTTAACAATTGATGCTTCGTCAATGGTTGTTAGTCCAGTGATTGCATAGATTGTATTGCTGCTTGTATTAAAAGCAGATTGAAGTTTTTGTAAGTTAATTGTCTGCTTGTTGATTGCTGCTTGCATGGTGTCTTGCAACAATGAAAACTTTTCAAGTCCAAAATATCTTGCAATGTATTCATATCTCTCTGCTTTCCTCTTATTGCAAATGAATTCATTTAGGTCAGTATATCTCAAATAGTTTGGGTATTTACTGAATACTTTAAACTCATTGTATTCTCCCGAGATAGTTGGGGTAGTTATTTTCTTAGGGTTGAAAGTTGTAGTGGCATTGTTTATTGACGCATGTTGAAAGTCAACAGAAATGTAGCTATTATTTCCTAACGATGCTTTGTGAGGAAAATCACTAGCTGAAATGCCTTCTCGTCGTAAATTTTCAATGTTGAAATTGAGTAACCATTCCCACGCATCAACAATTGAACTTTTGCCTGTTCCGTTTCTTCCATAAATCAAAGCAGAGGTTGTTTTGTTGCCTTTTACAAAGTCAACAGATACAGGCAACCGAAGCCCTCTGAAATTTTCAATTGTTATCTTTTTAATTTTCAGCATTGGTTGTAAATGTTTTTTTTACCTCTTCCTCTTTCTTTTGTAAGCCTGTCTCAACTGCTTTTTCAAATTTCGCAATATTAAAACCTGTGTCAGAGATATGGCTTTCAAGTTTCGTTATGAAGTCACTTAGTTCTGGCTTTACGGTTTTTAATTCAGTTATCCAATCTTTGAGTTCAATCATTTATTATTGTTAAGTTTGTTTATTGTTCATCATTTAATTTAGCACTGTCGATACAGAATATCTGCTAATTTGTTAATAGGTCCGACTATGCTCAGTCTTTAACTCCTTAAAGGCTTAATACCCCCATCTTCACCCCGTATTCCGTCACGTCGGCATAAAATTTTTTTCCGAAAGCCATCTATACCCTAATTATCTTTCTTATAATGACAACTTTTACGTTATCCTTTCAATATTTATACACACGCAAATTCTTTATTATCGAATTGTGTTTCGTTGTATCATTGACATATCCGCCCCAGTATATTCTGCTAAAAACATGCACCGCGTCTTTTTCCATTATTTGAACAGTATCCGACATGAATATGTATGAAGAGTTTGCAATGTAATTTCTTATATTGGCGAAGATATCATGACCGGTATTCTTGTTCCTTGCAGTTAAATTTATTCCGAAGTCCGTATTCGATTTATATTCATACTGAATAATTATCTTGTCCGTTCTTTTAAAATCAGCATATACCGAATCGCTGAAACCAAGATACTGATTCGTACCGTACATTATGCTGTCATAATCTATTTTGTAAACTGGTTGCGGCGCGTCGCTGTCAACCCCGCTCTCGCACGAAACAAACAACAATGCCGTCGCGATAATAAATAACAATGGTATGATTTCCCTAAGATATGCTTTTCGATATGTTGCCGGAATATAAAGCGATTTCCCGCTGATTGCCATTTATACCCCCTATGCTGTTGTGTTCTCTTTCCCGTTAATTAATTATTTCACATCGAAATATCAAGTGAATAAATAGGGTGTATTAACATTTTTTTTCGTTTCGGTTTCGAATTTCCTTGCCTTCCTTCTTCAAATCCCCATTTCTGCCGGTGTATCCTTAATCACTGGCCCCCGAAAACGAATTCTGCAGAAAATAACTTCACTGTTTATCAATGCTTTACCGGCTCTCCCGGTCATTTATTGAACCAAACTAACCCTCTGCCCGCTATATTTGTATGGTAATATTTTATTGCCGCGAATTTAAAATTTTTTGCTATGCGCAAGGATATTGAAACTCAATCGAAATTCGTCTCTTTGAGAATTCAGGGCAAATCCCTCGTCGATATCTCCGAAGAACTCGAAATCTCCCTCGCTACAGCTAACCGGTGGAATAAGTTCTTTAAAGCCGATATCATAAACGGCAGGAATTCCGATTTGAACAAACTACGCTCTAAGGTCGCCTGCGCCTATGAGTCCTACTTCGATTTCATCAACGAGAGTATCGAAAAAATGAAAACCGAGATTCGCCGGAATGAGGAAATCTCTCTCGACTATTCATCGCTCCTGAAAAATATTAATATGCTACTCAATACTGTGAATAAAATTGATGTCTTCAGGAAATTCTCGGATAAATCCAGCACTTACTCCGCTCCGGAAAATACGATTCCCGAAACGGATTACTCGCAGTCCTATGTTCCTAAACACGTTATCGAAGGATTGAAAAAATGCTGACCGGCGGAAAAATAAAATTGATACGAAAAAAAAAGTATCATTCGAGTGTCATTCGCTATCTTTTGGAAAATCAGAATCTTATTCGCGATTATGATACGCTGTGATACTGTTTTGACACGATTTGAAAATCTCCGGACTTATGTCCCTGTTTTTTCAACCCGGACTTAAATTTAAACGACACTTTTCGTGTCATTCGTATCATTAAATGACACTATTAGTGTCATTCGTTCTTTCTCAAACCCGAAAATAAAAAAGAAGCAAACCCCCGCTTTTTGTCAGTGAAATCTGTGCTAATCTTTGGCAGGATGCTCTTGCTCTAATTGTTAATTGCTTATTACTAACTGTTAATTGTTTTTATCGCTCTTCTATCTAAAAAAATCTCTGCTCTTCTCTGTGCTCTCGGTGTGCTCTGTGTAAAAATTTAAGAGAATAGTTCCTTATCTGGATTCCGGCTGAGAGCATGCCGGAATGACAATCATAAGGACTATCGCTCTTTCTCTCTTCTAACTACTAACTACTGACTTCTTGATTCTAGTTTTTCATCTGTGGTGAATCGCTCTTGTTCTTTTACCTGGAAAAAGTTCTTGCTCTTAATCTGTGGTAATCTGTGACTATCTGTTTTAATCTGTGTCCAGGTGCTTTTTAAAATCCGCGTCAATTAGCGGCTGAACGCTCTTTCTCTTCTCTGTGTGCTCTGTGGTGAAAAGTTCTTGCTCTCTTCTAACTCCTAACTCCTAACTTCTAACTTCTAGATTCTAGAATCTGCCTTTCATACAATTCTTGCAAAAGTTATATTTAATCGATGAAAATCATTAAGTTAATATCGCTGATAAGGCCGAAGCAGTGGATTAAGAATCTCTTCGTGTTCGCTCCGATTTTATTCGCGGGGCAACTTCTGAATTTTCAACTTCTCTTCAAGAGCATTTACGCGTTCATCGCTTTCTGCATCGCGTCGAGCATCGTTTATATAATAAACGACATTATCGACAAGGACGCGGACAAGGTGCACAAGAAGAAAAGGTTCAGACCGCTTGCATCGGGTGAAGTGAGCGTGAAGGAAGCGCTGATTTTCGCCGCCGTACTTCTGATTCCAGCGGCGCTCGTGCTGACGAGGCTCGATTTAAACTTTCACTNNGTCGTCGTATTGATTTATTTCTTCCTGAACATTCTTTACACGTTCAGGTTCAAGCACGTCGTGATTCTTGACGTGTTCATAATTTCAATCGGGTTCCTGCTCCGGGTCGAGGGCGGAGCCGCGGCAATAGGCGTGGAGTTTTCCAGTTGGATGATATTGACTACGATTTTTCTCTCGCTCTTTCTCGCGATTTCGAAGAGGCGCGCGGAACTTTCAGGCGCGGAAAACGGGAAAGCCGAGAATCAGAGAAAGGTGCTGGAGCATTATGATTTGACGTTCGTTGACCAGATGAACACGGTCGCCGTAACGGGCACGATTATCTGTTACGCGCTTTACACCGTTTCGGAAAAAGCCGTGACGACGTTCCACACGGACAACCTGATTTACACGACGCCTTTCGTTATTTACGGTGTGTTCAGGTACCTTTACCTTCTGCATAAAAAGAATCTCGGTGAAAGCCCCGAGCAGATAGTGACGAAAGACCTTTCCCTGATACTGAATATCTTTCTCTGGTTCATCGTTTCGTTCGCCATAATATACAAGCCGAAACTCATCGCGTTTTTCAACTTATAATTGATGTTCGCAATCCGTCATCTGTTTGAATGTTCAATAGAATAAAAGAATATTTCACCGTGAATCCGACGAATTACAAGTCGGAGTTCCTGCTTCTTCTCTGCGCGTTCGTGTGGGGATTCAGTTTCCCGTCGGTTAAAATCGCGCTCGAATATTCGTCTCCGAACGCGTTCATATTCTTCAGGTTCTTTCTCACTCTCATCGTGTTCTACGCTTTTTACAGGAAGAAAATTAAGCAGTTCAATAAGAAGGAAGTTTATCAGGGAATGATACTCGGCTTCTTTCTCTTCGCTGGATTCTCGACACAGACATTCGGATTGAAATACACGACCGCGTCGAACTCCGCGTTCATAACGGGAACGTACCTGATACTCGTGCCGTTCATACAGATTTCGATAATCAAAATTAAGCCGAAGTTCGAGAACATAATCGGAATCTTTATCGTGCTCGCAGGCGTTTACGTCCTTTCGGGAATACACGAATCAAATTTGAATTTCGGCGACGCGATAACGTTCATCTGCTCCGTCGCTTTCGCTTACCACATAGTTTATCTCGACAAGTTCTCGCGTAAGAGCGACACGCTCGCGCTGATTTACGGGCAGTACTTTTCGATGACGGTGCTCAGCCTTGTATCGCTCGTGTTCATCGACTATGCGATGCTCGGCACGTACAAGTTCGAACTGAATTCGTTCCTGATTTTCTCGACAGTGTTCAACGGAATATTCTCGACATTCATAGCGTTATACATCGCGATGAAATTCCAAAAGTACACAACTCCAGTCCGCGCTGGTCTTGTGTATAATATGGAGCAGGTATTTGCGGTAATTTTTTCTTATTTTATGCTTAACGAAGTGCTCGCGGCAAATCAGATTATCGGAGGTTTGCTCATACTCGCGGGATTGCTGTTCTCTGAATTTTACAAAGGAATAAGCAGAAAATTCGCATGATAAGAATAAAAATGACCATCAGGGGAATGGTTCAGGGCGTCGGATTCAGGTATTACTGCTTCAGGCAGGCGGACGCGCTCGGAATATGCGGTTACGCGAAGAACCTTTACAACGGCGACGTTGAAATCGAGGCGGAAGGTGCCGAAGGCGTTCTGAACGAGTTCGTGAAACTCGTCGAAATTGGTCCTAAATTTTCGAGAGTTAACTCGGTTTCGGTTATAAGACTGCCTTATGAGGGCAAAAACAAAGAATTTTCAATATTATGAAAAACCTTGTTTCTATAAATTTTATAAATTATTATTGAATAAAAAAGGAGTCGGGCTGGTAGAAACAGATACCACTTTATAAAAAATATGAATATGATAAAAATAAAAATTTTTCTGGTTTTTTCGATTACATTCGCTTTATTTCAAGCATACGCACCGGCCCAGCAGCAGTACACTTACAACTTCCTGAATCTCAACGCTGACGCGCGCTCGTCAGCAATGGCGGGCAATTTCGTCGCGTTCGAAAACGACGTTAACACGATTTTCTACAATCCCGCGGGTCTTGCCACGCTTGACGGCAAAAAGGCGAGCGTAGGTTTCTTCAAGCACCTTATGGACATTAATTCAGGCACGGCTTCGTACTCGCAGAAGTACAAGGACATCGGCTATATCGGCGCGGGAATCAGGTACGTGAATTACGGAAGTTTCGACAAGTACGACGAGTATTTCAATAACCTCGGAACTTTCGGAGTCAACGATATCGCCCTGTCGGTCGGTTACGCGAACAGGTATATGGAAAACCTGAAATACGGCGTGAACGTGAAATTTATTTTTTCTTCGATTGACGAATACCAGTCATACGGAGCGGCTGTTGACCTCGGCGCGATGTACACCATTCCCGAACAGAAAATGACTCTCGGCGCGAGCATACTAAACCTCGGAACACAGTTGAAGACTTACAACGGCGTGAGGGAAAGACTTCCGCTCGACATAAGGGTAGGAATGAGCAAGAGGCTTGATTACCTTCCTTTGACGTTCAACATAGGATTTTCAAATCTCGCGGACGAGTACGACAAGTTCTTCGAGAGATTCAAGAACGTAATAGTGGGCGGCGAGTTTGATTTGAACGAATACGTGCTGTTGAGAGCGGGCTATGATAACGCCGCGCGGCAGAACCTTGAAACCGGCTCATCCAAAGGGATTGCGGGTTTCTCGGCGGGAATCGGAATCAAGTTCAAGGAAACGTACAGGCTTGATTACGCTTTCAATTCGTTCGGGCACATAGGCTCCGTGCACAGAATTAATCTGGCTTTCGACTTAAAATAAATTAATCTTAATTCCGTCTTCGCGGATTTTCCTGGTAAGTTTTTCAACTTCATCGAGGGTCTTGTTGAGGTTGTTGAAAAACTTATCGTCGTATATGAACTTCCCTACTCCGCTCTTCTGCATCGTGATGTCGTTCACCATCTGGTTCAGGCCCGTTATGAGGCTGTCAAACTTTCCCGTAAGAGTTCTGATGTCCTTGACGGTATTCTTAATTTCGGGACTGTTGTCGTCGAGCATCGTGTTGACGTTGTTCATAGTCTTGTCGGCGTTGTCCGTCAGGCTTCGTATGCTTGTCCTCGACTCGGTTACGAGACCGTTAAGGTTTCTCGAAGTAACCGACAGGTTCGACATCGTGTTCTTAAGGTCCGCCTGCATGTTCTTGTCGCCGACGAGTTCATTAATGTTTACGAGCACCTTGTCGAGATTGTCGGCAGTCGAGTTGAACTTGCCGATGAGCGTCTTCAGGTCGCCCGAGAGGTCGCCCACGGTCTCCATCAGTGAGCCCATATCGAAACCGGGATTGCCCCTCAGCGGGGACTTGTAGTCTATCTCCGTGTTTCCCTTGCCGGGTTTTATCGCGAGAGTCTTTCCCGACATCAGTTCGGGAGCCGCTATTGTAATTGAATAATCAGTTTTTATTTTTACGTCCTTATCAAGAGAGAATGTTACTTTAACCGAATCGCCTACAAGGTCTAAATCCTGCACCTTGCCCTTGTTCACGCCGTTCACCGTGACGGGGTCGCCCTTGTTGACTCCGCTTACGGATTTGAAATAAACATCAAGGCTGATTCTGTCTTTACCCATTATGAATCCCTTGGTCCAGAACACTACCGCCGTAACTATAATCACCGCGACAAAAACAAAAACTCCTACTTTTATTTCGGAGAATTTTTTATAAAACATGATTTTACTTGTTTATTTCGAGAATTTTGTATTCCAGTTCGCTTGCGGGCACTTCGACCTTTACTATGTCGCCTACTTTTTTTCCCATAAGCGCTTTGCCTAACGGAGATATTACGGAAATTTTATCCTGTTCGAAATCTGCTTCATCGGGAGAAACGAGCGTGTATGTGATTACTTCGTCGCGATTAATGTCCTTGACCTTAACGTCGGTAAGTACGAAAACCTCGCCGTCGGGAATATCGTCGGGTTCGAGAATTTTAACTCTCGAAAGAAGATTTTCGAGTTTGCCGATTTTAAGTTCGAGATGCGACTGCGCTTCTTTCGCGGCGTCGTATTCAGCGTTCTCCGACAGGTCTCCGTGAGACCTTGCTTCGGCGATTTTCTCGGCTATGGATTTTCTTCCGTTCATCTTAAGAGAACGCAGTTTTTCTTCGAGTTCCACGAGCCTGCTTCTTTTTAAATAAACAATCCCTTGTTCCATTATTACTGCTTTTTCTTTATTGTTTTGTTTTTTAATAAAATCATATGACCCATCTTGTCTCTCTTGGTTCTCAAATATCTCTCGTTAACGTGGTTTGCCTCTGTTTCGATTGGTACCCTTCTGACAACTTCGAGACCGTAACCGTTCAGACCAATAATTTTTTTCGGATTATTTGTCAGCAGGTTTATTTTCTTTATGCCTAAATCCCTCAGGATCTGGGCTCCGATTCCGTAATCTCTCAGGTCAGCCTTGAACCCGAGTTCGATGTTGGCCTCGACAGTATCTTTCCCCTCGTCCTGCAATTTATATGCTTTTATTTTATTAACCAATCCAATACCCCTTCCTTCCTGACGCATGTAAAGAAGGACGCCTCTTCCCTCTCTCTCAATCATTTCCATCGACTTTGTCAATTGCTCCCTGCAGTCGCACCTTAGCGAGCCGAATATGTCTCCCGTCATGCATTCGGAATGCACGCGCACGAGAACGGGCTTTCCGGTTTTCACGTTCCCTTTCACGAGCGCGACGTGCTCCTTGGAATCGACAAGGCTTCTGTAAACGTTTATGTTGAAACTGCCGAACCTGCTCGGAAGTTTCGCGTCCGTCAGTTTTTCGACGAGAACGTCTTTCTTCAGCCTGTACTGAATCAGGTCGCGTATAGAAACGACTTTCAACTTGAACTGTTTCGCGATTTCCATCAATTCAGGAAGTCTCGCCATTTCGCCGTTTTCCTTCATCACCTCGCAAAGCACGCCCGCGGGATAATGCCCAGCGAGTTTCGCGAGGTCAACCGCCGCTTCCGTATGACCAGCGCGTTTCAGAACACCGCCTGTTTCAGACCTTAGCGGAAAAACGTGCCCAGGCTTGCCGAGGTCGTTCGGATTGGTTTTCTTTCCGATGAGCGCCTTTATCGTCTTGTGCCTGTCGAACGCGGATATGCCCGTCGTAGTGCCGATAAGATAATCCACGCTTATAGTGAACGCCGTCTCGTGAAGCGAAGTGTTGTAATTCGTCATCATCTCGATTCCGAGTTCCTCGAGCCTCTTGCCTTCCATCGGAACGCATATAAGCCCCCTCGCGTGGCGGACGAGGAAATTAACGAGTTCGGGAGTTGATTTCTCCGCGGAGAAAATCATATCGCCTTCGTTTTCCCTGTCCTCGTCGTCGACGACTATTATTATCTTTCCTTTTCTGAAGTCCTCAACGGCGGCTTCTATCGTGCTTAAGCCTGATTTCTTAACGGGTTTCATTCTTCTGAATATTATTATTTTTTCTCGGGTTCCATCAGTCCGACTATCGTCGAGATGCCCGTTTTTTCAATTTTAACTTTTACGTTGTCCGCGATTTTAATAAGCGCGGTCTTGTCTTCAACGCCTTCTACTACGCCGTGAATACCGCCCGCGGTAATTACTTTGTCGCCCTTCTTAACGCCTTCGAGAAGTTTCGTTCTTTCTTTCTGTCTCTTCTGCTGCGGCCTTAAAATCAGAAAATAAAATACAACTATTATGAGAAGGAAAGGCACTATAGTTGATAACAATGATTCCATTCCTCCGGGTTGTCCCTGCATTAATATTCCGAGTGATTCCATACTATTTTTTTAAATTATAATTTGATAAAAATGTTTTTTTAAATTCCTTAAATCTGTCTTCCCTAACGGCTTCCCTTATGTCATTCATCAGTTTCAGGTAGAAGCCAATATTGTGTATCGAAGCTAACTGCGCTCCGAGTATTTCTTTCGTAATGAACAAATGCCTAAGGTACGCGAAAGAAAAATTAAGCGACGTATAAGTAAGGCATTTATCGTCTATCATTCCGAAATCTTCAGCGTACTTCGCGTTCCTTATGTTTATTTCGCCGTACGTCGTGAAAATCCTTCCGTGCCTCGCGTTCCTTGTCGGCATCACGCAGTCGAACATGTCTATTCCCCTTTCGACGGATTCGAGAATGTCGACAGGAGTTCCGACTCCCATCAGATACCTCGGCTTTTCAGCGGGCATTAAGTCCGTGCAGTAATCCGTAACCTCATACATCAACTCGTTTTCCTCGCCCACCGCGAGTCCGCCAACCGCGCATCCGCTGAACGGCAGTCCGCAGAGTTCCTCGATGCATCTTGACCTTAGGTCCCTGTACGTGCTTCCCTGAACAATGCAGAACAGATTCTGATTGAATCCGTAAAGCGGTTCAGTACTGCTGAAATGCTTTAAGCATCTTTTTTCCCAGTCGATGGTCCTGCCGAGAGCCTTTTCCGCCTGTTTCCTTGCGGCGGGATAAGCGATGCACTCGTCGAGAGGCATCATTATATCCGAGCCGATAATTCTCTGTGTTTCGACGACGCTTTCAGGAGTAAATATGTGCTTCGACCCGTCCACGTGAGAGTTGAACCTTACGCCGTCATCCGTAACTTTCTTCAGTGACGAAAGGCTGAAAACCTGAAAGCCTCCGCTGTCCGTGAGTATGCTTTTCTTCCAGTTCATAAAAGCGTGAAGACCGCCTGCTTTACTCATTATGCCGTTTCCGGGACGCAGGTAGAGGTGGTATGTGTTTCCGAGAATAATCCCCGCGCCGAGATTTTCGAGTTCGGCGTTATTCACCGCCTTAACCGTACCGAGCGTTCCGACCGGCATGAAGACGGGCGTTTCGATTACCGAATGCGCCGTCGAAATCAAGCCTGTCCGCGCTTTTGATTCGCTGCTTTGTGAAAGAACTTTAAAAAATTTTATCTCACCGCTTCCCACTCTTTTGACAAGGATTTTTTAAAAAATGTTATCCAGATTGAATTCTTCGCCCAGTCATAAAACACCTTCGTGTATCCGTATTTCCTGTACCGTCTCGGCGATTCGTAAACGAGCAGGCCGCTGCAGTATTTAACTTTTCCGAGTTTATTTATTCTCTTGTAAAGGTCGAAATCTTCTCCCGCGTTAAAATCCACGTTGTAGCCCCGCGTCTTTTCGAATATATCCCTTCTTATTATGTGGCATTCGCCTCTGCCCATACCCATCACGGCGAAATTCAGAAGACGCACGTAATTGTTATAGAAAAAATGAAACAATTTGTCCGGCAATTTTTCTTCGCCGGGAAAAACCCTGACCTTGCAGGCGACAGCCGAGCAGTCCGCGTCTTCCATCAGTTGTTTCACGGTATCCATAAAACTGAAAGCGTCGTACAGCAAAGTGTCGGCATTTAAAAAAATAAGAACATCGCCCGTAGAAACCTCAAAACCCCTGTTTCTTCCGTCAGAGATGTTCTGCTTATAACTTTTTTCGTGCTTTACAACTTTGTCAACCGAACCATTAAGCCGCGAGATTGTACCGTCGCTGCTGCCGCCGTCGCTGATGATTATCTCGGCGTCATATTTCGCCTTGAATTCGTCAGTGAACTGACTAAGTGTCTGCCCTATCAGTTTTTCCTCGTTTAACGTAGGAATGATAATACTGACAGAGGCCATTTCCTATTTCTTCAAAAGGGCTTTCAGACCTTTTTTGTCTATGGTCTTTATGGCTTCCGTCGATACTTTCAACGTAACGTATCTTTTTTCCTCTTCAATCCAGATTCTTTTTTTCTGAAGATTAGGCATTTGTTTTCTCTTCGTTCTGTTGTTCGCGTGAGAAACGTTATTTCCCGTAAGGCCTTTCTTGCCTGTTATGCTGCATACTTTTGACATTTTCGCGGTCTCCTATCCTTTATAAGGTTTAAAAGTAGATTCGTAAACTTTAACATTCTTGTCAAGAAATTTTACCGAACCTTTTTCTGTTTTAACGGACTCGATGAGCCTCACGTTGATTAAACGTGTCTCCTTGTTTGTATCGGGACAAATGACCGTATTCTCGTGCTTCTTGGCGAGTTTGGCGGCTTTATCCGCGAATGATTGTACTTTTGCCATGTTATGTTATTTTAAATTAATTTCTTTTAATTTCATTTCGATTTTTTTATTCACTTCGAATCTCGCGATTTCGTCCGCTCTGAGTATCATCTTCTTAATCGCGTACGGGGTCGATTTACCGTGACCGATAATCGATACTCCGTTAACGCCGAGAAGCGGAGTTCCGCCCTGTTCCTGATAATCGAATTTCTTCAGTATCTTCTTCATCGTGCCGTACATCATTCCAATCCAGAGTTTCTTGAAAAATCCAAGTTCCGCGTATTCCCTGAACTTGAACTTGAGCAGGTCGAGAACGCTTTCCGCGAGTTTCAGAAGAATGTTTCCGACGAAACCGTCGCAAATAACGACGTCAACCTTGCCTCTTAAAATATCGCCGCCTTCTATGTTGCCGACAAAATTAATGGGCGCCTTTTCAAGAAGTTCGTAAGCGGCGAGAGAAAGCGCGCTTCCTTTAACTTTTTCTTCGCCCACGCTTAAGAGCCCCACGGTCGGATTCTCGATTTTATAAATATTGCTCACGAAAATGCTTCCCATTACCGCATACTCAACGAGATGGTTCGGCCTGCAGTCAACCGTCGCACCGACGTCGAACACCATAGTCGAACCTTTCATTGTCGGCAGCTGCGCACCGATAGTCGCCCTGCCTATGCCGGGAATCCTGCCGAGTCTCAGAGTCGAATGTGAAAGAACGGCACCCGTGTTGCCTGCGCTTACGAGCGCGTCGGCTTCTTTTTCTCTCTGCATCCTGAGCGCGACGTTGAGAGACGAACGGGGCTTGGATTTAAAAACTTCAGCAGGCACGTCATCCATAGTAACATACTCTTCCGCATGAACAACCTTCAGATTCGGAAGAGAGACCGGATTTTTATCCAGAACTTCTTTTATCTTATCCTCGGGACCCACGATAATAACGTCGATGTCCGGATTTTCATTCGCGGCGTCTATGGCGCCGAGAACCGGATACTCCGGAGCGAAATCCCCGCCCATCGCATCAATCGCAACCCTTATCCTGCTGTTTTCCATCAAGTTGGAAATAAAGATTTATTTCTTCGGTAAAATGACGCTTTTTCCGTCATAAAAACCGCATGACGGACAAACCTGATGATTCGGCTTCATTTCACCGCAATTCGAGCAGGCGGACACCGCCGGCGCAACCGCTTTATAATGCGTTCTGCGTTTTCTTCCTCTTGTCTTCGAATGTCTTCTTTTTGGATTTGGCATTTTATCTTATTTTAGATTTTTCTTGTTTAATAGTTTATCCCAGACGGGATTTATTTCTTTTGTTTCCGTATTTCTTAAAATTTCTTCTTCCGTCTTGCCGCAGTAAGCGCATCTGCCGTCTTTCTCATCCGGAGCCTTTCGCATCGGTATCGACACGAGTATGTTCTCCCTTACCATTCCGCTCAAATCAATAAAGTTCTTTTCGGGCGGTATAAAAAAAATATTCTCGTCATCGCCCGATTTAAGTTCATCGGGGTCTCTCGAGTATTTAAAAACGACTATGAAACTTCCGCTAATGTCTTTTTCAAAATTTTCGAGGCATCTGTCGCAGGGGAATTCGAACCTGCACCTGAAATTCACATCCGCGTAAACCTGGCTGTTCGATTTAATCAGCCTGACGCTTACAGCCACCTTGTTTTTTATCACATAGTCACCGAGTTCAAATGTTTCAGCATCTTCGCTGAATTCGTATAAATGCTCACCTTCAGCTAAATTTGATATTATAATCTTCATCTAATGTAGCCGTATTAATAAACCGCCTGATTAAAAACTACGCTCCTACCAATTCAGTGTACGCCTTCGAGTCGAGCAGGGCGTCGAGTTCGGCCGCATTCGCCATTTCAATCTTGAAAAGCCAGCCTTCGCCGTACGGGTCTTCGTTCACTGCCGACGCTTTGTCGTTTATACCGCTGTTGATTCCGACAATCTTTCCGCTGACCGGGCTGAACACTTCGGAAACCGTCTTTACGGCTTCAATCGAGCACACTGTTTCTTCCGAAGCGACCGCGTCACCCTCGGATTTTGCAAAATCGACAAATATTATATCCCCTAATTCGCCTTGCGCATAATCAGTTATACCGACAGTCGCGATATTTCCATCGACCATCACAAATTCGTGATCTTTAGTAAACTTTAAATTCTCAGGGATTTTCATAAAATATTTATTTAATATTTATTTGTTAAAACGATAAATATAATGATTTTACGAGTTTTATTCAATTGAATTATAATGATATATGTTGAAGATAAATCGGAATGAAAAGGACAATAAACCCGCGTATCCGGATACATTAACCTTATACCCCTGAAAGACCTGACCGGCATAACGGAGTGAACTTCGCGTGAATTATTTTTTTATTTATACTTTTCCATTTAAAATGATACGAATTTTGGGTAAATTTATTGTTACAATATTTCAGGAAGACGCATTATATTGAAGGTTTACAGAGAAAAGCAGTATATTCTAAAAATCACAGGTACCGATAAACAGGATTTTCTTCAAAGGACATCCACGAATGATTTCAGCGGTTTCGGCGCCTGCGATTCCATAAGAACGGTTTTCACGAATGAGAAAGGCAGAATAGTCGATTTTTCGCTCGTCGCGTCAAAAGACGGGATTTTTTACATATTTTGTACCAAGGAAAACGAAACTGCTTTAACGGATTTCTTTAATAAATACATCGTTACCGAAGATATACAGGTTGAAACGCAGGCCAGGGAGACGCTAATATTTTATAACGATAGTAAGGACAGCAAGAATTTTTTATTCGAACGCGGCGTAAGTGAAAAAGTGTCGGAGGTTGACGGAAACATATTTGTTACAGACAGTTACGGCTTTGAAAAGACTTTTGTTCTTATTAATAATCAGGAATCGGATTTTCTTAGACTGCTTATAACTGAAAATGAAGAAGTACGCGAAGAAGAATTCGGACTTTTCGCTTTAAGGAACCGTTTCATATACAGCAGCCGTGAACTTAACGCAAGCGTAAACCCGCTTGAATGCGGATTGCAGGAGTTCATATCGTTCTCAAAAGGCTGTTACATAGGGCAGGAGGTAATTTCGAGACTCGACACGCAGAACAAGGTGCAGAAGGAAATCGTCGGATTCTCGTGTGAAATCCTTCTCGAGCCGGGAGACAAAATATATGCAGCAACCGATGACAAGGAAGAGGAATGCGGATATGTGTCATCCGTATTTAGTACCGGTAGCGGATGCGAGGGTACGGGTTTTCTGAAAAAAGTTTATACGGAAGGCGGAAAAACATTTTATACAAAGCGAAACGGAATTCAAAAAATAAACATTAACAAATTTTCTAAATTATAAATAATTATCATGTCAGCAAAAATAAAAGAATTGTTAGGCAAAGAGAACGAATCTCTGCTCATGCACAAATGCACAACCATACCGAAAGAAGCGCTCCACCTGCCGGGCAGCGATTTCGTTGACAGAGTCTGGAAAGATTCTGACAGGTCGCCGAACGTGCTCAGGAACATGCAGTTAATATTCAACACGGGCAGGCTTGGCGGCTCGGGTTACATGTCGATACTTCCCGTCGATCAGGGAATTGAACATTCAGCGGGCGCGTCATTCGCACCGGAGCCCATATATTTCGACCCTGAAAACATAGTCAAACTTGCAATCGAGGGCGGGTGCAACGCTGTAGCGTCGACACTCGGAGTGCTCGGCACGGTTTCAAGAAAATACGCGCACAAGATTCCTTTCATTCTGAAAGTAAATCATAACGAATTTCTTTCATACCCGAACAAATACGACCAGATCATGTTCGCGAGCATAGACCAGGCTTTTGATATGGGAGCTGTAGCGGTCGGGGCTACAATTTACTTCGGTTCAGACGAATCATCAAGGCAGATTCAGGAAGTATCAGAAGCGTTTGAATACGCTCACGAATTAGGACTAGTCACGATATTATGGTGTTACTTAAGGAATCCGGCGTTCAACGTAAAAGGAGACAAGGATTATCACGTTTCCGCGGACCTGACAGGACAGGCGAATCATCTCGGAGTAACGATAGAAGCGGACATAATCAAGCAGAAACTTCCGGAAAACAACGGCGGTTACAACGCTCTCAAATTCGGAAAAACGCACAAATTCGTTTACGAAAAACTTTCATCCGACAATCCGATAGACCTTACGAGATATCAGGTCGCGAACTGCTACATGGGAAGAGCGGGATTAATCAATTCAGGCGGAGCCTCAACGGGCAAAGGCGAATCCGACCTTCAGGAAGCAGTGAAGACAGCTGTTGTAAACAAGAGAGCGGGCGGAATGGGTCTCATCTCGGGAAGAAAAGCGTTCCAGAAACCGATGAAGGACGGTGTCATGCTCCTTAACGCGATTCAGGACGTATATCTTGACAAAGAAATAACAATCGCATAAATCAAACACTATAAAAATGAACAAACCCAAAAAAGTCGCTTTAAGAAAGCACAGGAAAACGAAAGTTAAAGTAAAAGCAGTAAAAAAAGAAATGCTTAAGAACAAGAAAAAAGCATAAGTTCATATCAAACACGCAATTTAATAAGGGGATTCTGTCCCCCTTATTTCATACAGGATTATTTCTTGAAAAAACTATCTATAATATTATTCCTGATATTCACGACATCGTTCACACCGATTGCGGCAAAGTTCACGGTTGAGGAGATATCTCCGCTCAGCCTTGCTTTTCTGAGGTTCGGAATCGCAGCGTTACTTTTGAACGTTGTTTTTCATTACAGGAAATTAAACTACAAGATAGACCGTTCGGACGTGCCCATGTTTTTATGGCTTGGGGCGCTCGTAATTCCGATAAATCAGTTTTTCTTTTTGAACGGGGTTAAACTATCGTTCGCTTCTCACTCCGGCGTTACGTACGCGTGCACGCCACTTTTCGCTTACCTGATATCAATCGGTATGGATCATGAGAAGTTCAATTTCCGCAGACTTTTACCGATTCTTATGACGATAGTCGGAATTTTCTTTGTATTTTATGATAGTCTGATGAAGACAAGAGTTACTGAAAGCAACGTTATACTCGGCGATGTACTGCTTGTATTCGCAGTGCTGTCGTGGGCGGCGTACATATCAATGAACAGAAACGTAGTAAGAAAATACGGCGCGCTTAAATCGTCGACAATCGCGTTCACGATAGGAATTCTGATGTACATTCCGATATTTATTTTTGACGCTCACAATCTTGACTTTGGGAAACTGACCGTTACAGGTATGCTGGGCTTCTTTCATTTATCGATACTCGTATCTTTTGCGGGATATTTCGTAACGACATATTCGGTAAAATACATCAGTATAACGGAACTTACTACATCCACCAACGTATCCCCGATAGTAACGATTGTTTTTTCATGGATTTTATTAAACGAAGAAATCTCGTATTTTTTCCAGATAGGCGCGGCAATAACAATACTTGGAGTTTTTCTGTCGCAGTGCAAGCCGAAAGAAAGAACCGGAGGAATTATAAATTAATATGGAATCATCAACTGAAGAAATAAACAGGAAGAAAATCAATGTGGCAAACGTCTCGATGCTTGCCGCGATAGGTATCGTGCTAATAAAATTATTCGCGTCGATAATCAGCGGAAGCATAGGCGTGCTTTCGGAATTGTTTCATTCATCGACCGACCTTATAGCGACTGTCGTTACAATTCTTTCGATCAGGTTTTCAACGAAGCCGCCTGACAAGGATCACAATTACGGACACGACAAGATTGAGAGTTTCTCTGCCCTATTTCAGGTTGCAATTCTCGTATTAATGTGCGCATACCTGATTTACGAGTCTATCGACAGGATAATAAATCCCGTTGAAATACATCTCAATGTTTTTGTGTTCTCCGCAATCCTAATCTGCATATTCATAGATTATCACAGATCGCGCGCTTTAAGCAAAGTAGCGAAGGAAACGAACTCGCAGGCGCTTGAAGCCGATTCGCTCCACTTCTCGTCGGACATTTACAGTTCGGTGGTAGTACTTGTCGGAATGATTTTCACATCGTTTAAGATTTCTAATCTTGCCGACCCTATAAGCGCGATAATAGTATCCATAATAATTATTTATACAACCCTGAGCCTGTCAAGAAAAGCAATAAGTTCGCTTCTTGACAGGGTGCCAGACGGAGTTGAGGAAGAGATAAGGCGGAGAATCGATTCGATTAAAGGAATCGAAGGGATAAAAACGCTCAGGCTGAGAGGAAGCAGCAATAAGGTATTCGTTGACATGGTAATAAACATCGGCAGGACAAAATCCTTTTCGATGATGCACGAACTGACCGACGCCGCCGAAAAGAGCATTAAGGAAATCGCGGACAACATCGACATAGTAATACACTCGGAACCCGTGGAGACGGACAGCGAGACTCTCAACGAAAAAATCAGAATGGTTGTAAACGACGGCGGATTCAAGTGCCACGACATTTTTTCTCACAGAATAAACGGAGAGATTTTTACGGAACTGCACGTTGAAATCGAGAACACGAACGATTTGATAAAAGCACACGACGTAATATCGGAACTTGAAGACAGGATTCTTGACAGAATACCGATAATAAAGAAAGTCAAGATTCATCTTGACGAGCCGAGCGAAATACTTTTCGACACGATAGACATCACCGAAATGTCGAATGACCTCGTGGCACAGATACACAGGCTGCTTCAGGACGAGAAGAAAATCGAGGATTACGGCGACATCAAGGTAGTAAATTCCGCGGGGAAAATACGAGTGTCGCTTAGCTGCACTTTCAGGAATGAATATTCATTCGACGAGGTGCACGATGTGGTAACGATTCTGGAAAGCAAGTTGTACCTTCATCTCAAGGAATCTTATCCGAATTTAAGCAACGTGATAATTCACGCTGAACCAACAAACATAGAATCATGAAGAATTTAATCAAAGCGGGTATAATCGGATGCGGTCACCTCGGGAAACTGCATCTGAAGAACATTAAGGAAATCGAGCAAAGGAATCAACTTATAAAACTTGAGGGACTATACGATACTGACACGGAAATGCTGAAAAATTTATCTCAGGAATCCGGCGTGAGATATTATGAAAGTCTTGATGATATGCTTAACGATGTTAACGCAGTGTTCATCGTCACACCGACAACCACACATTTTCAAATTGCCGAAAAGACAATATCGGCGGGAATACACACCTTCATCGAGAAGCCGGTTACCGAAACGGTTGAAGAGGCGGCGGGACTCGAAAAAATAAAAAAAGCGGGAACTATTGTTCAGGTCGGGCATATAGAAAGATTCAATCCGGCGATTCTCTCGGTCGAAAAATACACTCTGGCTCCCCTGTTCATCGAGACACACAGGCTTGCGCAATTCAATCCGAGAGGAACTGACGTATCGGTTATCAAGGACCTGATGATTCACGACATTGATATAATTCTAAATCTTGTCAAGTCGGACGTGAAAAATATCGAGGCGAACGGCGTCGGTGTTTTAACGGACACAATAGATATTGCCAACTCGAGAATTAATTTTGAGAACGGATGCGTTGCGAACATAACGGCATCAAGAATATCGCTTAAGAAAATGAGAAAGATGCGGATTTTCCAGAAGAACGCGTACGTGTCAATTGATTTTCTGAACAATACTTCAGAGGTCTTCAGGCTTTCCGAAGACACCGAGTCAAACATATTTTCGGTTCCTGTAAATTTAAACGGCAAGGATTACAAGATTGCATACGACAAACCTGTCGTTGACATAACAAACGCGATGAAATACGAGGAAGAATTGTTTTTCAACAGCATCATGCATAATCAGGAACCCGAGGTATCGCTTAGAGACGGAAAGATAGCGCTTGAAATCGCCGCGAAAATAATCGAAAAAATAGAGTCAAACATGGGGCTTTTAAAATAGTTGAAGAAAAAAACCGAAAATATTGTTTTCAAAAACGAACTGATAATCAAACTAACAGAATACGCGTCACAAACAAACACAGATGCTTATATCGTGGGCGGATTCGTGCGGGACAGCCTGCTTGGTCTCGACCTGAAGGGGCTTGACCTCGATGTGATGGTGATAGGCGACGCCGTGAAATTCGCGGAAGGATTCGCGAAGGCTTGCAAGAGTAAACTCGCCGCGGTATACAAGAAATTCGGGACAGCGCTTCTTAACATAGACGGAAATAAGATTGAGTTCGCTTCTTCGAGAAAGGAAAGTTACTCGAGGGATTCAAGGAATCCCAAAGTAAGCTTTGGAACTCTCGAAGAAGATTTGTCAAGGCGGGATTTTACTATCAACGCGCTTGCGATACCTCTTGGGAAACCGGGAGAGGTCATAGACCTGTTCGGAGGAATAAACGACCTCAAGAAAAAAATAATAAGAACTCCTCTCGACCCCGACAAGACCTTTTTCGACGATCCCCTAAGAATACTGCGGGCGATAAGATTCGCGTCCAAACTTGATTTCGGAATCGAAGAAAAAACGTTCGAGGCAATCTGCGGAAACAGAGAGCGTCTGAAAGAAGATGTAGTCTCGCAAGAGAGAATAACGACTGAATTTCTTAAAATTCTCGAATCGCCGAAGCCTTCGGTAGGACTGAACCTGATGTATCTAACGGGAATAATGGACATAGTATTTCCCGAGATGTCGAAAACCGCAGGAGTGGAGCAAAGAAGCGATTATCACCACAAGGATGTATTCAACCATACGCTTGAAGTGGTTGATAACATATCTCAGTCAACGGACAATGTATGGCTAAGATTCGCAGCACTTACGCACGATATCGCAAAGCCGAAGACAAAGAAGTTCATAGAAGGCACAGGGTGGACGTTTCACGGACACGAGGAACTCGGGGCAAGGATGATGAAGAAGATTTTCGAGAGAATGCGGCTGCCATTCGACAGGATTAACTACGTTGAGAAACTTATAAGGCTACACTTACGACCTGCGGCGCTCGCGAATCAGGAAGCGACGGACTCGGCAATAAGAAGGCTGGCGGCGGAAGCGGGGGAGGAACTTGAAGACCTTCTCAAATTGTGCAGAGCCGACATCACTTCCAAAAATCTCGCGAAGGTAAAAAAGTACATGGGCAATTTCGCGTACGTGGAAAAAAGGATTGTCGAAGTACAGGAAAAAGACAACCTGAGAAACTTCCAGTCGCCTGTGCGCGGAGATGAAATAATGAAAATATGCGGACTGGAGCCGTCGAAACCTGTAGGAATATTAAAGACAAAAATTGAAGAAGCGATACTCGACGGCATCATACCGAACACGTACGATGCCGCGCTTGAATATCTTTATAAAATTAAGGACGAAACACTTGCCGGATTGAAGAAAAAAGATACTAAAGAATCTTCTTAAACAAAGCAAGAATCCCCTGCTTCCATGCAATCCTGTGTGTCACTCCTGTTCCCTGCTTTATAGTATGCTTGTTGTCAAGATACCATTGGTACGATCTTATCAGAGCTTCCGCGTTCGAGAATTTCGGATTCCAGCCGAGGGTTTTTTGCGCTTTCTCAATCGACACGAATGAATCTGTATCCGCCGTACCGTATATCCATTTGTAAAGAGGCGAAAGGTTAAGGATTTCAAAAAATCTCAGTACCGGTTTTATGAGCCATGCGGGAGTTCCCATTACCCGCGAACCTGTTTTCGCGTATTCGCACATCGCGCCTACGTCTTCCTTCACTGTCTTGAATTCAGCCGCGCCGACGTTGAAAGTATCGTTAATTTTTTCGGCGGGTAAAGTCACGCATAAGTTTATTGCATCAACAAGGTCATCGACTTCAAACAACTGATAACGGTTCTTGCCGTTTCCGATGATGGGAATTTTCGCGCCCGATTCAACCCAGTCATAGAGTATCTGGAACACGCCGAGTCTTGCTGTGCCGATAAAACTTTTCGGACGAAGGATACAGACGTTCAAACCTTTCTTTCTATACTCCTCGCAGATTTCCTCCGCCATTATTTTGCTTTTCCCATAAGGACCAACTCCAACCCGGGCATTCGTTTCGTAAAGCGGATGTTCTTTAGGTACGCCGTAAACGGAAGTTGAAGAAATAAAAATAAGTCTTCCAACCTTATTTTTAAGACAGGCCTCGCAGACATTGCGCATACCCTCCACGTTCGTCTCTAAAATATCTTTCTTCTTCCAAAGTGGAAGAGCCGCGGCGCAGTGTATTACCACTTCCGCGTCTTTTGTTATTTCATCCATCATCGAGGGCACTCTAACATCGCCGTAGATGCAGTTTATTTCGGGGTTATAATCTTCTTTGGGAAATTCCGCGATATCGAAAAAAACCGATTCGGCGGGTTTTGTAATTTCGTGTATCTTCGTTCCTATGTGGTATCCGAGAAATCCGGCACCTCCTGTTACAACTACTTTCATATGATTGTTATTATTTTAATAATTTCCAAAAACTTTAATTACGCTCTCCCTAACAGCGTTAAGCCTGTTCTCCGCGAGTTCGAAAATAACTTCCGCGACTTCCTCGGGACTTACCCAATTCTTTATCTCCTCAGCGCTTCCCCATTCGCGGTTAGCAGGGGTATCGATTACTGAAGGAATCACCGTATTCGCGCGTATCCCGTCACGTTTGTATTCATTTGATATTGTGTTCATCAGCACGATTAGCGCGGATTTAGAAACCGAATACGCGAGCCTTCCGGGAGCGGGCTCAAGACCCGCCATCGCACCGACCGATACTATTCTGCCTTTACCATTCGGAATCATTTTTTTAAGAACGGATTTCGAGAAATGCAACGCGGTTTTAAAATTCAGGTTAAACCATTTATTAAATTCTACAGATTCGATGTCCGCGGTATTAACGGAGGGGTGAATTCCGCCTATAGTATTTACCAGCACATCTATGCGCCCTTTTTCGAGACCCGAGACTTTTTCAACAAATTCGTTCACTGACGCTTCATCGAGCGCATCGCATTCGAAGGCGTAAATTTTTCTAAGAGTAAATTCTGAATTCTCATCGAGCGAACTGTCGAATACCTGCATGAATTTCTTTAATGAAGTGACGGGGATGTACACTTTATAGCCTTCTGCGCAGAATTTTTCGACCACGAATTTTCCAAGCGCGCCTGTTCCGCCTGTCACTATTGCTGTTTTAACGTTCACGGAAGACATATTTTCCCCAGTTTAACATTCTTTGCTGCTCCAGTGACGGATATAACATTTGACGGATTTCCATTCAGAGTTTCATTTGCGAGGACTGCAAAAAGGACCGCTTCTTTGTTCGAAGAGTTTATTCCGTTTTCATCGAGGATTTTAACATCCGCGGTTTTTATTAATGATTCAAGCGCAGATAGTATGATTTTATTTTTTGAGCCTCCGCCGCTGACTAAAAGTTCAAACCTTCCCTTCGGCATTACAAACTTTTTAATGTTTTCAGAAATCGTAAACGCCGTATAAAAAGTAAACGTCCGCAGGACATCCTCCGGCTTTGTTTTCCTGAATTTCTTCAATATACCATCGACGAAAGCGGCACCGTAAAATTCGCGTCCCGTAGATTTCGGGGGCTTGCTATTATAATACGTATCGCGCCTTTTTATTTCGCAAAAGAGCGCGTCGTTCAGCATACCCTTCAGGGCAAGCCTGCAATCTCTGTCATAATTTCTGGAGAATAATTTCCGAGCGATATAGTCAATCATCATATTACCCGGACCCGTGTCAAAAGCGACGACGTCATTCAATTTACAATTCTTTTTCAGATACGTTAAATTCGCGATACCGCCGATATTGAGAAGTATTCTGTTTTTTTTACCACTTCTGAACAATACAAAATCGAGATAAGGAACAAGCGGGGCTCCGCCACCGCCTGCGGCTACATCCGCGGTCCTGAAATCGCCGACAGTGAGTATTCCCGTACAATTCGCAATCACAGACGGGTCGCCTATCTGCAGAGTCGATTTTACCGAATAACCGAACAGTTTATCATTCGCAGGAAGATGGTGAACGGTTTGCCCGTGTGAGCCGATGAAATCGATTTCTTTGTTTTTAATATTCCTATCTTTAAGGAACCTGTTAATTTTCGACGCGTAAAGGTTGCCTAAAAGAAAATTCATCCTGCATAAGTTGTCAACAGAACCCCGTCCTGGGGTGCTGTTTTCGAGAATAAAACTCCTTAGCCTCTGGGGAATCGTATATTCCTGATAATCAATAACATCGACTTTCAATGAAGATGCAGAGCCGCGGATGCCTGCGAGCACAATATCCACGGCGTCCACGGACGTACCTGAAAGCACTCCAAGGGCGGTTTTGTATCCTTTTTTCCTGATTCCGTCGAGTTTTTTCATAATTTCAGCATAAATATACCTCTTAAGAAACTTATATTCTATGAAGATAAAATGTAACAAATCAGCGTAATTGAAGTATAATAATTAGACAGGATAAATGAAAAGATAATTTAACATTATGGAATTATGTCATTTATTTTGAATTAATTTTTTGGGATTTTTCAGGAATTAAAATTTAAAGATGGACGAATTCACAATAACCGAAAAAAAATCAGGTGATTTAATCATACTGTATTTGAACGGATTTCTGGATGCCCATACTTCATCTGTTCTCGAAAAAAAATTCGAAGAACTGCTGTCTAAAAAGTTATACAAGGTAGTAGTTAATTTTTCGGGATTGTCATACATAAGCAGCGCGGGTCTAGGGGTATTCATGGCTTACATAGAAACTTTAAGGAGCAATTCGGGTGACATAAAATTATCTAACATGAGCGACAAGATCTACAATATTTTCGACATGCTCGGTTTCCCGATACTGTTCAACATAACGAAAGACGAAAGCGAAGCAATCGTCAAGTTTAACGAAACTGTCTGACATTTTGAGCGGAAAAGATAAAATATTGATAAAGAGTTCCACGGGCAATCTGCATCTGGTGAGAGATTTCGTTGAGAAGAAAGCGGCAGAGATGAACATTGCCCAGAGCGTAATCAACCAGATAATTATTTCGGTTGATGAAGCTTGCACTAACGTAATAAAGCATACGCATAAGTACAATGACCATAACGAGATTGAGATTGAAATCGAATTCAAAGACAATCAGTTTATCGTAACGCTCAAGTACGAGGGCGAGGCGTTCGATCCGACGAAGAAAGAGACTCCCGACATGAAGGAATATTTCAAGAAGTTCAAGATTGGAGGACTGGGCATTCCGATAATGAAAAAATCGATGGATAAAATCGAATTCAAGCATACAAAGCCGAATAACAACTCGCTCAAACTCATCAAAGTAATCTAAGTCTGTTTTTTTACATTCCGTTTTTTAGTAATTTACCGCATGGAAGATACAATTAACAAACAACTCGAACTAAACTCACTGATTGAATTTTCTCAGTTGATAAACACTAAACTTGAACTTGAGTTCATACTCGGCAACATTCTCCTGAGCATAATGGGCAAGATGATGATAACGAAAGGCGCGCTTCTTATCAAGACCGACTCGAAAAATGCTTCGAGCAACGAATTCACGGTGAAAACGGTTAAAGGCTTGAGTCAGGATTTACACGGAACTACCGTAAAGGTGAATCTTCCGAAGGAGCCGATATTCGAAATTGAGCATATTGACGCCTGCGATTTCCTTGACAGGATAAAAGTCAGGTTTTTCTTTAAGATTTACTTTGTTGACAAGTTAATCGGCATTCTGTGTCTCGGGGAAAAACTGACACGTCAGAGTCTAAGCAAGAATGAAATTCTTTTCATAGAAACGATGCTTAACCTGTCGTCTCCGACAATCGAGAACTCGATACGCTTCGAGGAAATAAAAAAGCTGAACCTGAATCTCAGTTCGCAGATACAGCATCTCAGGACGCTTTTCGAACTAAGCAAGGAATTCAACACGAATTTTCAGGACAGGAACAAGATTCTCCGTCTTTTAAAATACTCACTGTTGGGAAACTTCGGCATCAAGGATTACATAATTTTTTCGAAATTCCGTTCGGACAGGTTTTACATACTCGAAGCGGGCAAGGAATTCGCGCTTGACGACGATTACATCGCGCATCTTGAGCAGATAAACGAGCCGGAGATTCTCGATGAAACACAGCACAATCCTTTCAAGCAGTTCATGAAAGATTCGGGTTACAGGCTGTTACTGCCGATTACAACCGGAAGTTCCGTTGACACGATAGTCTGCCTCGGAGAGAAACTTAACAAATCGGAATATACTATAACAGACATTCAGTTTCTCGAATCGCTTATCAACTTATCCATTATTTCGCTTGACAACACCGTACTCTTCAACGAATACATCGACAAGCAGAAGATAGAGAGCGAACTCAGAATAGCGCGCGACATACAACGGGCGCTTCTTCCAGACGTCCTTCCCGAAATAAAGGGATACAGCGTAAGCGGGTGCAACATACCTGCAATGCAGGTCGGCGGGGACTATTTTGACATCATAAAACTCAGCGATACAAAGTTCTGTTTCGTGATAGCCGATGTTTCGGGGAAAGGAACTCCCGCATCGCTGCTTATGGCGAACATACAGTCGGCAGTACACTCGTTTCTAAAATTCTACAATGATGATTTCTGCTTCGAAGAGTCGACGCAGAAAATCAACGAACTGATTTTTGCGAACACGAATTCCGAGAAATTCATTACGTTCTTCTGGGGTATTCTCGACATACAAAATAATACTTTTAAATACATAAACGCGGGACACAATTATCCATATCTAATAAAAAAGGATGAAATTATAAGTCTCGATAAGGGCGGATTAATTCTCGGCGTACTTGACAGAGGACCCGATTATATTTCCGAGACAATCAGGTTTGACGAAAACGACGTGCTTGTAATGTACACGGACGGAGCGTCCGAAGCGAGGAACAAAATAAAAGAAGAATACGGAGAAGACAAGATTAAAGAGGTCGTAACAAAGAACAGGAAACTCGATTCAGAGGGCATACAAAAGAAACTACTTGACGATATCGAAAAATTCACGGAAGGCGAAACGCAGTATGACGACATAACATTAATCTTGCTGAAAAAGAAATCGTAATGAAAGAATTCGGAAATAAAAAAACTCCGCGAAAGCGGAGTTTTTAATATCATAAATTTCCTTATCTGCTAATACTTGGACCCTTCGCTGACGAAAGGAAGAAAAGCGAGATGTCTTGCCCTCTTGACCGCAGTCGTGAGTTTTCTCTGCATCTTTGCAGTGGCGCCCGTAATTCTGGCAGGAAGCAATTTTCCCTGCTCGTTGAGGAACCTTGTCAGCAATTTGACATCGCGGAAATCAATAAAACTATCGATACCTCTTTCTTTGAAGGGGTCTCTTCTTTTCTGAGCAGTCGATTTCTTAGCAGCGATCTGCTGAGTAAGTTTGTAATTGTTTTTCGCTTTAACTTTTTTCATTAATTGAAATTTGTTTGTGTAAAAGATTAATTTAGCAATAATTTGAGACTTTTTCAACGTAAATCGGGAACAACGATGACAATTTGACTGATGGTTTACCGTCGATATCAAAGTTTCAGAACAAAAACTAATAATCTTTATTAGAACCATGATTCAAAAAATAAAAATTTACAAATAGAGGGAAGGGCATTAAAAATGCGCTATTTTTTTAAATTTCATATGGGTTTTATATGACTTATATTTATGAACCCTCAAATAATTAATAATATTATAAGTATGTTTAAATTTCAAATTCTCGCAATAATTTTAATTTGTATTATGGTATTTAATCCCGGAATAACAAGCGGACAGGTAAAAGATTATTCTACAACCGAGAGGAAAGACATTCCCGTCGAGTACACGTGGAAAATCGAGGATCTTTACGCATCAAAGAGCGACTGGACCGGAGATAAGGAAAATGTCGTAAACCTTATTTCTCAAGTAGACGGCAAATCCAAATCATGGACAGCATCCGCGAAAAATATGCTTGAAATGCTCGAACTGATAAACACAGTTAATCTGAAATCCGCGAGGCTTTACGGATATACATCGCATCAATCGGCAGTTGACATGAGCAACACGGAATATCAGAAGATGGAAGGCGAACTTCAGTCGATTTTCGTCAACTTTTACGCTAAACTCGCGTTTATAAGCCCTGATGTTCTCGCCCTCGGAAAAGAAAAGTTCGAAGGATATCTTAAAGAAGAGCCTAAACTCGCCGAGTACAGATTCATGGTTGAAGATATACTCAGGAGCAAAGAGCACATACTTCCCGAAGACAAGCAGAAAATAGTTTCGTTAACCGGATTGTTCACAGGCGTGCCCTCGAAGACCTCATCCATGCTGAACGACATGGAACTGCCGTCAATTGAGGTTACAATCAGAGGCGAGAAAGTTGAATTAAACTATGCCAACTACGTGAAATACCGCGGCGACAAGGATCCCGAAGTGCGAAGCATGGTAATGAGGGAATTCTGGAAACACGGAAAAAAGTTCGAGAATTCGCTTGCGATACTTCAGGACGGGGCTGTGAAAACACATTTCTTCAGTGCCCAAATAAAAAATTTCAATAACTGTCTTGAGGCAAGACTTTTCGACGATAACATTCCCGCTGAAGTTTACAATCAACTCGTGAACAGTGTGAAGGAAAACCTCACGCCGCTTCACAGATACCTGAATCTGAAGAAGAGGCTGCTCAAACTCGACACATACAGGTATGAAGATATATACGCGTCAGCGGTTCCTTCAGTCAGCAAGACATTCACACTTGAGGACAGCAGAAAATATATTTCGGAGTCCCTTAAACCGCTCGGCAAGGAATATCAGGATTATCTGAATCTTGCCTTTGATAACAGGTGGATGGACATTTATCCGAACAAGGGCAAGGAAAGCGGAGCATATTCAGGCGGTGTTTACGGAGTGCATCCCTACGTAAAGTTGAATTATAACGGAAAGTATGACGCGATATCGACAATGGCTCACGAACTCGGACACGCGATGCATTCGTATTTTTCGGATAAGTATCAGCCATTTTCCACTTCGGGCTACACCACGTTCATAGCGGAAATCGCTTCGACATTCAACGAGAACATGCTGATGGAATATCTCCTGAAGCACGACAACGACGACATGTTCAAATTATACGTGCTTGATTCTTATCTTGACCAGGTAAGGGGCACGCTTTACAGGCAGACATTATTTTCCGATTTCGAACTCGCGATGCACAAGAGAGTCGAAGAAGGCAATTCTCTTACATCGGACTGGCTGGACAGCAAGTACCTTGAATTAACGAGAGAATACTACGGTCACGACAAGGGAGTATGCAAGGTTGATGATTACATACAGGTGGAATGGAGCAAGATACCTCACTTCTACTATAACTTCTACGTTTTCCAGTACAGCACAGGTATAATTTCATCGATGGCGCTTGCGGAGATGGTATCGAACGGAACAGAGAAGGAAAGGGACGCGTATCTGACTCTGCTCAAATCGGGCGGCAGCGATTACGCGGTTGAACTTCTTAAGAAAGCGGGAGTTGACATGACCACGAAAGACCCTTATGAAAAAGCGTTCAAGAGATTCGGCGACCTGGTTACCGAGATGGAAAAAATAATGGAAAGACTTAACATTAAATAAATACATTTAAAACAATAAAACAGGAGTAATGTAATGGGTATGACAATAGTCGAGAAAATCCTCGCGAAGGCGTCAGGAAAGGCATCGGTAAAGCCCGGTGACGTTCTCGAACCCGAAGTAAACGTTGCCATGTCACACGAAAACGCTGCGCTTGTAATAAATCAGTTCAACGAAGTGTTTCAGGGCACGAACATAGCGCCCAAAGTCTGGGACCCTGAAAGAATAGCGATAATATTCGACCACAGAGTTCCCGCAGAAAGTTCAAAGACGGCGACAAACCAGAAAAAAATAAGAAATTTTGTTAAAGCAAACGGAATAAAAAAGTTTCACGACATACGGTCAGATGAAGGCGGAATTTGCCATCAGATACTTGCCGAATACGGATACATCAGACCGGGTTACGTTGTAGTAGGCACCGACAGCCATACAACGACTCACGGCGCGTTTGGCGCTTTCTCTTTCGGAATAGGCGCTACTGAAATGGCGAGCGTATGGTCGCTTGGAACGGTACTTAACGTTGAAGTTCCTGAAACGATCAAAGTAATTGTAAACGGAAAATTCAAAGACAACGTATATCCCAAGGACCTGATTCTCTACATAATAGGAAAGTTGACCGCTCAGGGCGCGAACTTCAAGGTAATCGAATTCCACGGCGAGGCGATAAGGAATATGCCGATGTCGGGAAGGCTCGTTCTCTGCAACATGTCTGTTGAAGCGGGAGCGACTTCAGGCGTCGTTCCGGGTGACGAAGAAACAGCCCGTTATCTTAAAGAAGCGGGAGTTAAAGACAAGATTGAAAACGTTCTCCCTGACGCGGACGCGAAATACTGCAGGATTGTAGAAATCGACGCGAATGAACTCGAACCGCAAATCGCTTTACCGCATACAGTTGACAATGTAAAGCCAATCAGCAAAGTTGACAAAGTAAAAATCGACCAGATTGTAATCGGCTCGTGCACGAACGGAAGGCTCGACGACCTTGAAATCGCCGCTTCCATTCTAAAGGGAAAGAAAGTCGCCGAAGACACGAGGATGCTGATTTTTCCCGCGTCATGGAACATTTACAAGAAAGCATTGAAGCAGGGACTTCTCGAGATTTTCTCTGATTCGGGCGCGATAATAATGAATCCGGGCTGCGGCTGCTGTCTTGGAGTACATCAGGGCGCGCTTGGAGATGGTGAAACGGCTCTTTCAACAACAAACAGGAATTTTAAAGGCAGAATGGGCAATCCCAAAGGCGATGTATATCTTTGCTCTCCAGCGACGGCAGCGGCAAGCGCCGTAACGGGATACATCACGAGCCCCGAGAAAGGAGTAAAATAAAATGTCTAAAGTAATTTATATTTTCGGAGACGATATTTCAACGGATGCGATTTATCCGGGAAGATACATGGCAACGGTACTGCCGACAGAAACTCCGCAGTTCTGTTTCGCAGATTACACGGAACTGAACAAGAAACTCGTTGCAAAAGAATATCCCGCGGGAAGCGTGATAATCGGCGGCAACAATTTCGGCTGCGGCTCGTCGCGCGAGCAGGCGGCATCGACGATTCTCGGTCACGGACTAGTCGTAATCACCAAGAACTACGCGAGAATATTTTTACAGAACGCCATAAACCTCGGTCTTAATCTCATCACCTGCCCAGATATTGAGGCGGAACCCGGCGATGAGATAGAATTGAAAGGCGACAAGGTAATCAACAAGACGAAGGGAAAAGAATTCAGCACTATTCCCCTGCCGGCGGCAAGAATGGCGATAGTCGAAGCGGGCGGACTTATTCCTTACACGAGAAAAAAAGTCGTTCAGAAATATTCTTAGTCAAATCACTTTATATATTCAGAAAAAGGAACCCGTTCACTGAACGGGTTTTTTATTTCCGGTTTAAAAAGGGGGAATAAACATTTCCATTATGGAATGGTTATTTTATTTCCGTAAGAATCCTGATTGCCTCGTTTCTGTTCTCTTTGTTAAGTAAAATCAGAACGACGTCTCCTTCCTCGAGAGAGGTGCTTCCGCTCGGAACGATGTACTCGTTATCTCTGAAGATAACTGTAATCAGCGAGCCTTCGGGAAAATTAAGTTCGGCAAGGTTTTTTCCCGCAATACTTGAATTAAAGGGTATGATTACATCAACGAGTTCATTCTTTGTCTTTACATCAGTCGATATTTCGAGAGGCATTTTAATTTCCTCTTTTTCATCCGAGTCCAATCCGTGAATTCTAGCGACAAAAGGAATCGACCAGCCCTGCACGAGGGCGGACGTTATAGTCATGAAAAAAATCAGATTGAACAGCATCATAGAATTATCAATTCCAGCAATTACGGGAAAGGTGGAAAGAATGATAGGAACGGAACCCCTGAGTCCCACCCAGGAAATGAACGATTTCTCTTTAAATGTAAATTTCGAAAACAGAAGAGAGACAAAAACGCTGAACGGCCGCACGACAAACATCAGCACCGCTGAAAATATCAAGCCCGGAACAATCACAGCCATTAATTGCGAAGGAAAGCACAGAAGTCCGAGGGCAAGAAACATAATAATCTGGCTCAATTGCGCGATACCGCTGAAGAATCTCCTGAGCGATCTTTTCTGCACAAATTCGCTGTTGCCGACTATAATAGCCGCGATGTAAACGGCGAGAAAGCCGCTGCCGTTCAGAAACGTCGTCAGGGCGAAAATAAACGTAACAAAAGCAATCGTGAATACGACGTAAAGATTCTCATACTGCAGATGCAGCCTGTTCATCAAAACAACGAGGAGTCTCCCGAGAATATAGCCAGCGGCGAGGCCGATGCCGAACTGAGTTATAACGCTGAATAGTATACCTCCCGGTCCGATTGATTTGTTAACGATTACTTCAATCAATGTTATTGTCAGGAATACCGCCATCGGGTCGTTGCTTCCCGACTCGAATTCAAGAAGCGGTTTAACTTTACCTTTAAGGTTGATATTCTGAGAACCAAGAACGGAAAAAACCGCGGCCGCGTCCGTGGAGGATATTACCGCTCCGAGAAGCAGGCTGTAATAAATATCAATACCGAAAAAAAAGTGGGCTGTAAGTCCAACACCGGCGGCAGCAATCAGCACACCGAGTGATGAAAGGCTAACACCGCTCCACAATACTTTCTTTGTCGTACTCCATTTCGTTTCCAGCCCGCCCGAAAACATAATAAAGGCGAGCGCGACAATTCCTATTGACTGAGTGAGTTTAAAATCATCGAAATAAATTTTTCCAGGACCGTCGGAGCCAGCGAGCATTCCGATGAGGATAAACAGCACGAGCGAAGGCACGCCGAGATTGCCCGAATACTTCGATATTATGATACTAAGAAGTATAAGGAATGATACTACGAGCAATATTATAATAAACGCGTGCATTGAAACAGAATTAACGAGAATAACAAATTTTTTTATAATAGCAGTAAGTTTCGATTTTTTCAATTCTATAAGACCGGTTATCTTAGCTTCATCCGAATGGACCAAGTTGGAACAGATATGCCATACTAATAAAAGAGTAAAGAAATTAGCGAGGATGAGGGAGTAAATATTTCAATATCAATTCATAATCTGTCGTTAGGGTCAAGTAGGAAATGGATAAAGACCCGTTTGTTGAACGGGTCTTTATCCGGATATTTCATTTTATATAACTCATAATTTTATTTTCTTTGAAAACATTCCGCATGTTGTTATCTGATACGGTGATTGAATAAAAGTATGTTCCCGACGATATATTTAGACTGCTCATGTTCAAACTGACCTCATACGTCCCCTGTTTTTGATATGAATTGACCAGAGTAGTTATTTCTTTTCCCAAAATGTCGTATACCTTTAAAACGACATAACTGTTATTCATGAGAGAATAACTTATGACAGTACTTGGATTGAACGGATTCGGATAATTCTGTGACAATTTGTATTGATTTATTTTTTGATTAACCGGATTAACCGAAACCGAATTCAGGATATTAAGATTGAATATGCATGTAGCACTCGCATTTGCCGTATCGACTGCCTTAACTGCGATGTTAATTGAGCCTGCAGCCGTCGGAATTCCCGTGAATTTTCGTGACAAAGAATCAAAAGTAAGCCATGAGGGCAGCGAATTACCGTTGTCCAGTTTTGCCGAATATCTGAGAGTATTGTTGCCGTCATCGTCAACAAATGTGCTGTCCGGAAAAGTAAAATTAAACAATCTGCCGACAGTGTCCGACTGATTTGCAATTTGGTTGTCGAGATACGGGACAAAGTTTGTATGCTTCAGGCTGTCAATCATATCATCCACTTTAACCCAATAAGTATAGTAAGTATTCATAGGCCAATTTCCGCGCGTGAAGAAAAGATATTTATTATCGCTTGTTACAAATGGGCAGCATTCATAAATGGGCGTATTTATATTCGGACCAAGGGCTTTAGGGTTTGTCCAGCGTCCGTTGGTTTTATGGTAACTGATAAACAAATTATACGGCGATGATAATCGAAAGAACATTAGATACGATTCATCTCTCGCTATAAAAAAATCATTTTCAGTAGAATTACTATTAATCGGCTTACCTAAACTTTGAATAATCGTATCCGGACTATTGATAACGAGCCTGCAGATATCAGAATTGCCACCCGGAGTTGATGCGAGATAATAATTTTTAAGCTGTGTTTCCTGAAAATAATGCGACTGAAGATTAGATGATAGCAGCCTTGCCGGAGTGCTCCATCCTGCACCTATTCTATTTGCATAATAGGTACAAGCAATACCGTTTACATCCTTTTGCATAAATATTGTACTGTCATTAACCGAAAGAGACGGTCCGACAAATCCTTCAAAAACAATGAACGGTCCCTGCCATTTATTGCTTAAATACTTATAGCATTTTACCCTTTGCACGGAAGCAGGCCAATTATCCAATTCGCCATAATAAATTTCCTTGCCATCCGAACTAATAGATATTCTTTCGACAGGGCGTAAACCGCTGCTTGCTTGTAATTGGAACACAATAGGAGTGTTACCCGGGCGGACTTGCGCCAGATAAAGACTATCCGGGGGTATCGGTTGTGCATAGCAGGTATTTAATAATACCATCAGAAGAAATAAGACTGTTAAAGTTTTCATAATGTTTTTCGATAAGTTTGCAAATAACTGAATTATCTGAGTAATCAAAATATATTCATTCATATTTTCCTGCCGTGTGTCAGTTTCATACATACACTTAGACATTTATGTAACTGAATATTTTAATTGAATACAATATACCGGCAAAAAATATAATTGGAAAACCACATTCAGCATAGACTGATAATAAATCAGTGAATTGTTAATTTGGATAAGCATAAATTTTTATTTTATCCTGTCAATTCTTTATTCGCCGGTGAAGATAGACTTTAGTTTCGATCATAAATGTTTTTCAGGATTTAAAATTAATAATTATAATTTTGATAGATTCATTCATCACTTAATATAACTCATGATTTTATTTTCCCTGTATATATTCCGCATTCTGTTATCAGTTACCGAGATTGAATATATGTATGTTCCGGAAGATAAATTCAATTTATTCATATTCAGATTTACTTCATAAGTCCCCTGCTTCTGGTACGAATTTACGAGAGTGGCTATTTCTTTCCCGAGCAAATCGTAAACTTTAAGCACCACACGACTGTTATTCAAGAGCGAATAACTGATGACCGTACCCGGATTGAACGGATTAGGATAGTTCTGATACAATTTATAATCATTGATAAATTCATTGAGAGGATTTACAGAAACGTTCTGGAGTATATTCAGGGGAAATGTGCAGGATGCGCTGATATCGGCGGTATCCGTTGCCGTTACTTTTATGCTAAGCGAACCTGTCTCGAGCGGTGTGCCGCTGAATTTTCTCGCCAAAGAATCGAAAGAAAGCCAGGACGGCAGAGGATTCCCATTGCTTAATCTCGCCGAATACCTAAGTGTATTATTGCCGTCATCGTCAACAAAAGTACTGTCGGGAAAAATGTAGTTATATATTTTTCCTACCGTATCCGACTGGTTCGGAATTTGAGTTTTCAGATAAGGGACAAAATTCGTATGCTTTAAAAGTTCTATGAATCCGGTTGAAACCCATTTCAAATCTTTATTAGAGCCAAACGTCATATAAAGACCGTCGGGAGTAACATCACCGGACGTTTCATCGTACTGTGAATTTATTTTACTCCCCAGATTTTTAGGATTAGTCCACGTACCGTTTGCCTTTTTGTAAGAAATATATAAATCAATTCCTCCGAATCCGCCTGCCCGTGTTGACTTGAGGATTAGATAACTTTCGTTCGGAGAGACGTAAGGGTCACCCCACGTTTGAGTTAAATTCGCATAGTTTATCGGATACTGTAAAACAACTTGCGGCAGATAAACTCCGTCGTGGTACTGGCAACGGGCTATCAGACCGCTGCTTGTCGAAAAATAAATCGAGGTATCCGAAACAATACAAGGATGATACTGGTCCGCCGTCGTATTTGGAGGGCTGCCGAGGCTGACAGGATTGCCCCAAAGCGAGTCGATTTTCTGCACGCGGGATAAATCCACCTGACCAACCTGATTCACCACCTGTTTTGCAGACATATATAACCTTGAACCGTCCAGAGAAAAAAACGGTTCGTTTGACATTCTGGTTTTCGAGAATGACGCGGTATCCAACTTTGACCATTTATTGTTTTTATATTCCGAATGCATTATAAACGGAACTCCGGGACTCGGAAAAAATTCAATGCTATAAAAAACAGTCTTTCCGTCAGGAGAAAACGTGATGCAGACTTCATTTCTGCCCGGAAGCGATATTAAGCCCGGAGCAAAAACGACAGCAGAATCACCCGGGCGGGGTTGAGCAAGATATAAACTGTCATTAGGTATTGGCTGCGAAAGACATGTATTTAAAAGAATCAACAATAATGTTAAAACTGTTACTGATTTCATATTTCCAATTTTTTTTATTTTAAAAAATATTTTGTATAGTTTTTTATGGCCTCCCCGATTATTTTTTCATAATCAGCATCTGACTGATTTAACGGGATAATCTATTATTTTCTAAATAATCTGCTGCAAACTGCACCCAATCTTTTACGGATTTGTCAATATATATATCGGGCTGTATTCCGATATTGTCTATCGGATATTCCGGAAGTCTCATGGTTCTCCATGTCGGCATCATTAGTTTATAATTTTTGCATCCAAAATCGAAAAAACTGGCCGATCCATAGTCCAGTGCGCCGTAAGTTGGGGTTCCCAGTATTTTTACTTTTTTGCTCTGTTTTGCATCAAAAACAAACGCTTCTCCGGAACTGGCTGTTCTGCGGTTCACCAGGATAACAACATGCTTTGGACTCCGCTCCGCAAGTTTAATAGTATCAATGAAAATATCAGAAATATCAGTGTTCACAAATGCACCCATTTTTCCTTTAAAAATTGCAATCCATTCTTTAGCCTTTTTCTTTCCTTCGTCATCATCATACCAGCCTTCTATACCATCAATTAACGTTTGTGTTGCAAGGAATTCCATTCCAAGACCCCTGACATTATTTGTTTGTATGTATGGAAGTATATCGGCATAAGCATCATATATGCCTCCTAAATTATTCCGTACGTCAATAATCATATTTTCGCTGCTTTCGATAGCTATCATGTTATCTGTCAACAATTTTTTTATACGGTCAACATAATTATGCTCAAAGCTGGAAAGGCAAAGAAGCACTGTTCTTTCCGATACCTTTTTAAAATAACAACCATCAATTTCCTCCATTCTCGATTTTATTTCACTCTCTGACAGGTTTGGCTTTGGATACTCTTTTATGAATTTGGAATTTCTAAAATACAATATCCAACCGTCAACTAATTCCCACGTTTCTTCAGACAATGAATGATCTCTCAGATAGTATTTTGCCTTACCGTTTTCGAGTAATCTGAATTTTATTTCATTCGCTTTCCAGTAAGTTGTGTCTGCCTCAATAATAAATCCCTGATATTCATTGTTTATTTTTATTATTCCAACTTTATATGCTCCCGTTCGCCATACTCCTTCCAGCGGGTCAGTGCTGTTGAATATTAGATTTTGAAACTCTGTCTGACTTATGGCAACTTTATTTTGCCGTGCATTTACCTCTTCTCCAGACGGGTATATACTTATATGTCCGTCTCTGAAATAATCTTTATAACTTCTCAATAATTCGATGCAGTCCGGTTCCGATATACTTACGGATTTAGCAAGCATATTTTCTTTAAAACCGTTATATAGTAACTTTTCCTTTGTTTTATCATTAAACCCTGGATATTCCGTTTCAATTTTTTGAATTAATTGTTTTAATGCCTGCTCACAATTACAGTCGGTCTGTGAATAAGAAATTGCCGAAAAGACTAGAATTATTATTATTATTACTGCCCGTATCATTTTGTTTTTTATTTTTTTAAAAAAATTTCTTTACCAAGTTCATAACTTTGGTATCCCGGAAATATTTATTTGAATTCGGTTCGTTGACCGATAAAGTGTAAAAATATATGCCTGAAGACAGATTTATATTATTCATATTCAAACTTATGCTGTAATCTCCTCTCGTCTGATAAGAGTTTACAAGAGTCGCGATTTCCCTTCCCAGAGTATTGAATAATTTCATTACGGAATCCGTGACAAGATATTTAGGGTTTCCAAAGATTCCTTTCAGACTTATGTTGTGCCCCAGACACGATGCCACGGCATCACAGTCTTTTATGTAATCCGCAACCGCATTGTCACTCAGTTGAAGGATATTTGCTTCCAATATTGTAATATGCTTGTGTGTTCTTATATCGAGCGGAAGTTTTTCCGCTCTGCGGACAATGGTTTTTACATACACGCCGCGGTACAGTAGTTCTCTTACCAACCTGCATCCTGTCGCGCCGTTCGCTCCTGCCACAAATGCTTTCAAAATTTCACTCCCTCCTTATTTTTATAAAACCGAATTCTTCATACTGTTGCGCATATTAATGATGTTTCTGTTCATAATCTCTCTTTTTTTAAACACGTTTATTTTTGCGCATCCGAAAATTTTGCATTCAAATCAAATTTCATCATACAATTCGTCCACGTGCTGTCGGACTCGGCGTATTTAATCGATACGGGAAAATCCGGAGAGACGCACGTGACTGATATTATCAACTTACCGCTTTTGTAATATACCGCGTTCGGAATCATCATAATTTGTTTTGTACCNCCGCCGAATGAAGAGAATTCAATTTTCTTCATATCCTTGTCCAGAATAAGTATCACCAAATCGAGACCTCCGGTAATGGACGGGAACAAGGCGTCTTTCGACACCGGGAAATCTTTTGACCCGGAAGTGCCTACCAACACAAATTTTTGATCTCCGGTCAACGCTGAATAATTTATGAAATCACTTTTTGAGCCTCCTAAGAACGTTGAATATGCAGGCTTATTAGTTGTTAAATCAAATTTCATAATAAAGCCATCCGACCTTCCTCCTAAATACGACCCGTATAAGGCATCCGGAGTAACCGGGAAATCGGGTGATTTTGTCTCACCTGCAAGAATAAGATTTCCGGCATCGCTGACAATGACGGAATTGACCTGATCCGTAGAATCGCCTCCGATATAAGTCGAATAAAATATTTTTGATAAATTCTTATTTACAATCGTCAAGAAACCATCTTTCTTTCCCGAAAAATATTTCTTATAAGCGTCTTCTGTTACAGGAAAATTGCCGGAATATGTACCGCCAACGAGAATTATTTTGTCGTCAAATCCGAAAGAAAAAGAAGTGACATAATCCAGTGAATTTCCTCCTAAATAAGAAGAGCACAATATTTTATCAAGGTTCAACGTTAAGACGGTAATTGTTATGTCGCCTGCCATCCAGGACTGTCCGGTATCGGGCGGAGCAGAATTATCATACTCAGTTTGAAAGGCGTTACCGGTTACGGGAAAATCACAGGACATGGATTTACCGAACAGATACAGTTTATTATCATTAACAGCGAGTCTGGTCCAATGGTCGCTGCCTGAGCCGCCGAGATACGTAGATGCAATGTACTTGCAATCATTCGTGAATTTTATAATATAGTGGTCGTTATCGCCTTTTATAGACTTCTGACAGGCATTATCGGAAACGGGCAAATCCTTCGAGTCCGTTGTAAATCCGACGTACACGTTATCCAAATCGTCAAGCGTTATTTGCAAACAATAATTTTCCGAACCCGAACCGCCAATATAAGACGAGTATATTAATTCACCGTCGGGTGACAATTTCATCAGGAATATGTCGCCTCCTGTATCGTCGGCGTGTCCGCTATAACTTTTCTGCAGCGCATCGTTTGTTACTCTCAGGCCTTCTCTGGTACCGCCTGCAACGAATATGTTTCCATTTCTATCTGAAACCGAAGGCGCTGATGAGTGCACGCCCCCGCCGGGCGCTAAATGAGCCGAGAATTCCAATTTCTGAGAGAAAATATTTGTAACTGTACCAGCAACCAAAAGGACGGATAGAATAAAAGTTTTCATGTTTTTTATTTCTTCTAATTAATTTTTGTTTGTATGTCAATTTATATACGGCGGATTAATCGCGTTGAATAACGATATTCAGCAAAGGGAAGCAATTAATCGGTAAAACACAAGAATGTTTAAGCAAAATATATATCAGTGTAAATCTTATGCCGAAATTACCCGTTTTCGCTTAATAATCCTGCGCGTTCACCTAATTTGATTATTATTAGATAATGATATTTAGTAATTTCGGGTGAGTATAATAAATGGAAAAAAAGACTTTAATAAAATTTCACATTACATTCTGGATTGTCTCATTATGCATTTCGCTGCTCGATACATATATTTACAGCATAGATTCCTATACTACTCCGAGATACATTAGTTTATGTTTTCGTATACTATTTAATATTATAACTTTTTATTCTTTTTATTTCTTAGTATCGCCGCGATACTTCAACAAAAAAGGAATACTCATTATCGTTTTCATCCAAATTGCGTATCTCGTTGTTTTTGGTATTATAATTACATTCCTAACATTTTATCCGTTTGCTTATGCGATATCCCCTGCGAATCCGTTCGATTATACGATTGCTAACGGAATGAAGGACAGAATATTTGCAACCATTGCATACATTGCGATGATTTCAATTCTGGGCATTTTATCGAAGGTGTCTTTAATATGGTACAGGAGTCAGATCATGCGAAAGGAAACGGAGAAACAAAATATATCCAATGAACTTGCAATGCTGAGGGCTCAAATCAATCCTCATTTTTTATTCAATACTTTGAACAACATAAAATCTCTTACAAACAACCTTCCGTCAAAGGCAGTCTACAGCGTCGATAAATTAAAAAGCATAATGCACTACTTACTTTACGAGTCATCATATGAGACTGTTCCTCTGGCAAACGAGATCAATCATATACATAACTATCTGGATCTTGAAAAGATACGTTACAGCGACCTCGGTTTCATAGATTTCAAAGTAACCGGTGATTATTCGAAAATCCATTTGCCTCCGCTGATTTTCATGCCTTTCATTGAAAATGCATTTAAACACGGTGACAAACTTAAACCGGCACCGGGAATTATTATTGAACTAAATGTTTTTGAGAAAAACGTCATGTTTGAAATCAAAAATTATGTAAAAAGCAAAGACGAAGAGCAAAAAAAGAACAGCGGCTTCGGTCTTCCAAATTTAAGACGCAGGCTTGATTTGCTATTCGGCAAAAATTACGAACTTATGATTGCAAACGATAATAAAACTTATACCGTAAAACTCNAATTTAATAATCATATGATAATCAACTGTATTGCTGTTGACGACGAACCTCTGGCGCTTGATATTATAAAGGATTATATATCGCAGGTGCCTTTCCTGAAACTGTTGAAAACATTTAAAGACGGCATCAGCGTAATTGAATACCTGTCTTCAAATAATGTCGATCTGGTTTTTCTGGACATTGAAATGGGAGGTATATCCGGCACTCAACTGCTGCGCACGCTTCAGAAGAAGCCACGGGTAATAATGACAACCGCATACAGGAATTACGCCGTGGATGCATTCGAACTTGATGTGACCGATTATCTTCTTAAGCCCTTTTCATTCGAAAGATTTCTGAAATCAGTAGAAAAGGTCTATAATCTTCAAAAGGCAGAGCAAAAAACGGCCGAACCCGGCGGAAAAGACAGAGATTATTTCTTCGTTAAATCAAATTATAAAATGGTTAAAGTGAACTACGACGATATACTTTATATCGAAGGGTTGAGCGAATACATAATAATAAAGACAAAGACTGCAAACATAATTACTCTGCAGAGTTTCAAGAACATAGAAAAAACTCTTCCCGAATCAGAGTTTGTAAGAATTCACAAGTCATATCTCATTTCGCTCAGTAAAATTGAATGCATTGACGGACAAAGTGTTATCATAGCGAAGAAAGAACTTCCGATAGGCAACAAATACAAGGATAATTTTTTTAAAATCGTTTCAGTAACGGGCAAGAAATAAAAGGGATTCCGTGCGGAAAAAGCAAATAATATTGATTCATGCAGTATTCTGGTTTGTTATGTTATTTTTTATCGGACTCGAGACTATCCCGTCAGTAGGCAAAATCACATATAATGTTATTGCTGCTGACTATTTTCTGTATGCTTTTTCCTTCATAGTATTTTTTTATTTGTTTTATCTGTTCATATCGAAGAAACATCTTGATAAAAAGGGAATCAGGAACATTATTATATTCGGATTATTATTCGTTATCGCGATTACGATTCCGATTGCTTTTATTTATATCTCATTTCTGGCTAAAGAAGTCTTTGACCTGAACGGGAAAACATTTCTTATAACGACAGCCAAATATTACCTGAGTTTTCTTGAAACGAATTTTCTGTTTGCACTGTCAGGCGCACTTCTAAAAATCTCTTTACTCAGGTACGAAAATATAATGAAGCAAAAAGAGGCCGAAAAACAACTTGTTAAAGGAGAACTTGCGCTGCTGAAGTCTCAGATGAATCCACAGTTTCTTTTAAATACTTTATCAGAAATAAAATCTCTAATTGAGCAAACACCGGAAAAAGCCGTCTACAGCGTGGAAAAACTTTCAGAAATCATGAGTTACATGCTTTATGAGACCTCCACCGAAAAAGTCTTCCTTGACGATGAAATAAATTATATAAATAATTATCTGGAACTTCACAATATCAGACTTAGAAACGGCGTTATAGATTTTAAAATTACCGGAGACACTAAAGGCGTTATGATTCCGCCCTTGATTTTTATGCCTTTAATTGAAAATGCTTTCAGATACGCGGATGTGACAGAGAATAATCCGGGTATAACGATCAGGCTTTTAAAGAACAAAAAGGATTTAATATTCAGCGTGACAATCAGCAACTGCAGAATTCCTATCAAAGATATATCTGAAGATAATCCGGAAGAAAAATCGATTAAGAGACGCCTCGATTTACTCTTCGGCGATAAATACAAATTAGAAATTAACAGGGAAAGCAAGTCTTACAAAATCAATCTTATAATTGTATTGCCGCCGTCTTAAGATACCTGCAAAGAGAGTCTTTTTCATAATTCTCTTTTCCGTTTTCATAATATTTGCTAAATTACACAAACAAACAGTTGCAAATGAAAAAACAAATGCTTGTTTCCATAGTATTTATTTTCTTTCTTTTCTCACCGGGTATAAATCAAGCGCAGGAAGAAGTTTACCCGACACATCTTTTTCTCGGTTACTGGACATTCGCGACGCAGGAGGACACGACGGTAGAAAACTGGATTCACACCGGCGAAGGTCACTATACCGGGATGACAACGTACACTGACAAGAACGGCACCATACTCGCAGAGACTATGCGGCTCGCATATATTGACGGAAAACTATTCTACTGCGCCACAATTGCCGAACAGAATCCCGATGACCCGGAGGGCGAAATTTGTTTCGGATTAAAATCGTATCAAAACAGAAAATTTGTTTTCGAAAATTTAAAACACGATTACCCTCAGCGCATCATATATGATTTTTCGAACTACCGAATTTGCAAGGCTAGAATTGAGAACGAGACAAAATCATTCGATTTCGATTATAAGAAAGAAGATAACTCATACACTTCATTCGATTATAAAGGTAGATTCGTGAAAGAGCCTTTCGTAAACAAGGCGGGGAAAACGATAAAGAATGTTTATGATTACTTTTTTGTAATCGAAGGCATAAAATACTTCGTAAAATTTTCCGAGAGTGATATTAAGCGCGCGGACATGGATAAATTTCTTGATACGGAAGTGACAGCGGGAGTAATTTTTAAAGACGGGCTCTGGGATGCTGATGACAATACGCATCAGTCGAGAATCGGTCAGTACGTTTCGATTACAGGAATCGGGAAGTAAATTATGCGTCAAGATTCGGAACAGCAAGGATAATCTACGCGGGTACGGGAAAAGACACGGGGAAACCGCAGGATGTATTCAGTAAAACCATTTGAATTTCATTAGAATACAGGCAAGACGTTTTTTATTTTGTTCTGTCTTTTTTATTATTTATTCCTGATATTAGGAATAACAAAGGGTAATAATTATGAAAACTCTTTTTATAATCATCCTGTTGCTGCCGCTTACGGCAGCCGCGCAATCGCCTTATACGGGAATTAGGTTCGGGCTCGAGGAACTAATGTATCACGGCGACACGTGTAAAAGCGTTTTCTCTCTCACGGTAAATAAATACGAACCTACGGAAGTTAAGAACATCATTAAAACTTTCGGAAGGGACACCTCGAAGTACGACTGGAGCGACTTCCAGTACAGGAAAGACGTTGACTTCACGAAGAAGATATTTTACGAGACAACAAAAGAGACTTATGTTATGGATGTCGCCATTTCGAATCAGGTTTACGCATTCGATAACGCTTTCGACATTAGCATATCGCGTCTGAAATGCGATGTTACCGAATACATGACAATTTATTTCCCGGTTAAGATAAGTTCATTCATCACATTCATAAATCTCGGTACGGTATATTTCAGACCCGGCGAGTACTGGCTTCTTGAAGACCTGAAATACAGCACTAACGGGAAGGAGATGCACATAACACTTCCCGACAATTACTGGGTGCAGTAAGGTTTCGATACGGCATGGATTAAGAACCGGAGCGCGGAAAAATTTAATTTTCACGTTCACTGTAATTACCTTGCCGCAGGTTCTTATTAAACTTGTACAACGGCAGTGACCGTTTTCATACGTACATCTTCTCGAACATTACGATTTTTTTCCTTTTCAGACCTCTCGGTTTATACGCGTCAGTCCACGATGAATCAGGCTTCAGGAATCCCGCATTTTTGTCATCTTTAAGTTTGCCCTTAGCCGCGAGTTTATTCACGACCCATCTGAAATAATACTGATTGAATATCCTCATGAATTCCGTGAAATAAATATCTGCCGCCCGCCTGTCCCCTTTTATAATAATCATATTCTCGTCATTTCTAATAGTAGCCGGATCGCTGAAATTATACGAACCCGTGACAACGACAGGCGTCTTTCCGAGCGGGTCCTTCAGCAGAAATTTTGTATGAACGAATTTCACGTGCTCATTGAGTTTAAGGTTTTGCGTCGTCACTTCTTTCGTCCATCTTGAGAGCAAATCTTTTCTCATATAAGAGCCTACCGCTTTAACGATATTATTCTTAAAACTATATTCAGCAATGTTCTCTTCGTCTTTTTCAAGCATCAGAAATGTGAGAGCGCTTTTTTCCGTATTCTTCATCAGTTGCTGCATCAGCGTCTTGTTCACGCCGAATGCAAGCGTGATGCAGGCGCAGTCCTCTGCGCTAACGAGAAGTTTCGCGTAAAACTCGAGCATCTTCAGGCTCTTCCTCGGACTGAAAATGCACGTAATGCCGCTTTTTATTGAATCTACTTTGGCAATATCGCCCTGAATGCTTTCAATTTTTTCTTTATAGTCATCCGTACCTTTTATATCATACATTGCATTCCAATATTCAATAAACTTCTTCGCGGCAGCGCTGTCGCATACGGAATGCCCGACGTTCGTCTGTCCGAATATTCCGCCTTCGGAAATATTCGTCGAGCCTGTCCACACCATCACGGGTTTTTTGTTTCTGACAAGCACGAGAAATTTATTGTGGCAGATATAACTCTTGTTTATAGTCCTCGGGATGAGTTCGACGTTTCTTGCCTCACGGAGTTTTGCATTCGTGATGCATTTTTCGTTTTCATCTCTTGGGAAACTTACCGCATTTTCTCCGTTCTTAGGATTTTTCGGTTTATTTTCTTTCGCGTCGTAAATTATTCGAATTTTTACACCGCGGAGAGCGGCTTTCTTGAATTCAAGCAGGATGTCTTTATACCTGAACTCGTAAAAACAGCCGATTAGTTCATCACCTTTTACCGCATCTGAAATGAATTTCACGAGTGCTTCCTTTAAACCCCGCGACAACCATATATAAGCCTTGCCGCCTTTCACGTCTTCAGGCTTCTTGTTGCCGAACTTGACGGCATAAGCCTGACTCGATGCAACGCCGCGGTTGAAGAAAACGCTGTGCCCGTCCTTTTTCCACGCCGGCTCCGTTTCGACATCAAGCGAAAACATACTGCCTTTATTAATCATTGACGGAGAACCATACAGCGGAGTGAAATAATATTTATATTTCATGCCCGGATACGAGGAGAAATCTTCCCAGGTAAACGACTGTATCGGATGTTCGAATGTGGAGAAATACGCGCCCGGTTTCGGGTTGGGCATCGTTTCCCTGAAGACCTTGAACCCGCTTACAGTCACTCTCTTTTCCTGCCCTCCNTTGTAATATTCTTTTTCGATAGCGAAACCGAGCAGGTCTTTCATTGAAGTTTTATCGCAGCAAATCGCGAAAGCGGCCGCATTGGTGCCCGTAACCGCATAGACTTTAAAATTGCCCCTAAGATTTCTGAATCTCATAATTCATATTATTTAGTTTTAAAAAATATAAGCCGAGTTTACGTTAACGAACGAATGTAAAGCATTGCTGCATTAAATCCCCGTCTGTTAATTTATTCCGATGCTTAAAAATTCTGTTGCTACGCGGAGAGGCAAATATTCCGTACCGATAATTTTTATTATACAGTAATTGAGGTTATGAATTGTAATTGATGTTTCTGCTGTTGTCCTCCGTTCTCATCCCGGGTTAATAATACGGATTTATTCTCCTCATATTCAAGTGATAATTTCGTGTTCAAGTTAAGTAACTCAAACATCGATTAAAGGAATCAAGATTGTACAGATTGATGTATTCAGGTTACACTTTCTGCAGGTACACAGAATAAACGAACTTAAGGAAGTTGTTTTCTTTCTTGCGCAGTGTGAATCCGTTCTTTCCGGCAAGGCAGTTGAACTCATCGGCTGTCTTGAACTTCATTACGGAGTTGTGGAGGTACTCATACGCGTACGAACTGCGGGAAACGAGTTTGCCGAAGCGAGGCATAATGCGGGTGAAGTAAAATTCGAAGAGCCGGTTGCGTTTCGCCATTCCGAACATTTCGAGTACAATCAGAATCCCCTTAGGCTTGAGCACGCGCCGGATTTCGTTCAGCGAATTTTCAAGGCTTTCGAAATTCCTGACACCGAAAGCAATAGTGAGTATATCGACGGAATTGTCATCAAGCGGCATTTTTTCAGAGTCGGCTTTAAGTATAACGAGGCGGTCGTCCTTAATTTTTTCCCTCTGGACTTCGAGCATTCTCTCCGATATGTCGAAAGAGAAGGCCTTATCGGGACCGAGTTTCAGAAGTTCCGCCATCATATCGCCCGTACCGGACGCAAGGTCAACGACTGTTCCAAACGGAAAATTGAAATACTCGATTTGCTTTATAATTTTCTTCCGCCAGCGCTTGTCGAGATTCGCCGTAAAAAAATGGTTCAGGAAATCGTACTTCACGGCGATTTCATCGAACATAGTCCCGATTTTTTCCTTCGATTTGTTCAGTCTCATCAATTGAACCTCAGTGATTTTACAGGGTCAAATTTCGAGGCGAGAAACGACGGTATGATAGTAGCGATAAATACGAGAGCCATTGTTATAAGCGATATCAATATTATGTTTTCGGGAACGATTAAGATCGGCACGCTTTTCATATAGTAAAATTCGGGAAGAGAGAAGAACTTATACTTAAGTTCGAGAAGCGACATTCCGAGACCGATGATGTTACCGATTGCGATTCCGATGACGCCTATAATTACCCCGTCGAGCACGAATATTTTCATCACGTCTCCGTTGGAGGCACCAAGAGCCTTGAGGATTCCAATAGACCGCGTTTTTTCAAGTACAAGCATCAGCAGCGTTCCGATAATGTTGAAAGTCGCGACGATTATTATGAGTCCGAGTATCACGGGAGTCGGCGCCTTTTGGAGTTCGACCCAGGTGAAAAGACCCTTGTAAAGTTTGAACAGGGAACGCGGATAGAACGGATAACCAAGCAACGACTTGAGTTTATCAACTGTTTTCTCTACCGTATCGACGTTTTCAACATTCATCTCAATACCGGATACGAAATTTCCGAAGTTAAAAAGTTTCTGCGCAGTTTTCAAATCGGAATAGACCATTATGTCGTCGTAGTCTCTAAGCCCCGTTTCATAAATGCCGCTTATTCTGAACTGCTTAATCTGCGGCGGATTCAGTGGCGACGGTATTCCGTGAAGTCCGAAAATAATAACCTTGTCACCGATTTTCAGGTTTAGTTTTTCCGCAAGTTTATCGCCGACGACGAGCCGCGCGAAAATCGTGTCGATAGGCTCGACTCTAAACTCGCCTTCTTTTATTTTGAACCGGGCGGTTGAAAGGTCGCTTTCGGGAATTATTCCTTTAAGCATAATTCCCTCCACATTTTCCTTATACCGTATTACTCCTTCGCGCTGAACGTAAGCGGAAACGCCTCGGGTTTCGGGAATATTATCTTTTATGGATTTAATCGCGGTTTCATAATCAGCGACTCCTTCGGGTTTAAAGGAATGAATCTGAATGTGAGACACGAGTCCTGCTACCTTATCTCGGATTTCTTTCTCGAAACCACCGAGTATCGAAATCGCGATAATAAGCACGGCGACGCCGAGCGCGACTCCTGCGATGGCAATATAAGTTATGAAAGATACGAACTTCGAATCTTTCTTCGAGAACAAATAACGTTTTGCTATGAAGAATCTGTAATTCAACTTGTAACTTTTTTCGTTCTATTTAGCGTTTGATAAAATAAAAAATCAAAAATACATATAAAAAATCAAATATATTAAGAGCCTTTTCTCTGTGTATCTCTGCGACTCCGGCGCGTGCCCGCCGTTTTTATGGCGGGTGTATCACTGTGTAACTCATCCTATCTTTAATACAACAAGTTCTGCGAACGTGTTGTACCCGGATTCCTGCCAAGATTATGCAGGAATGACAAGAAGGAAATTATTTCTAGTCCTCCCCCGCCCGCTAAAGCGGGCACCCCCTCTAAAGGGGGACACTCGTTGCAATTATCAATCAGCATTTATCAATTAACAATTAGAGCAGATCTTCCAGATTCGCATTCTGTGCGTCCCGACTTGTCGGGACAGATTCTCGCTCTTCTTGATTCTTGATTCTTGATTCTGAAAGAACTAACTACTGCTATTAAGAAAGCAGGTACGCGCGAATAAACTCATCAATTTCACCATTCATAACAGACTGCGTGTCTGAAGTTTCGTAATTTGTTCTGTGGTCCTTGACCATATTATATGGATGGAACACATAACTACGAATCTGACTTCCCCATTCAATTTTCTTTTTCGATTTTTCAATCGAGTTAAGTTTCTCCTGCTGTTTTTCTTTTTCCATCAGGTAGAGTTTCGAGCGGAGCATCTTCATAGCGTTCTGTCTGTTTTGCAGTTGAGAGCGTTCATTCTGGCACTGCACGACTATTCCTGTCGGCGTGTGCGTAATCCTGACCGCTGTTTCGACCTTATTGACATTTTGTCCTCCCGCGCCGCCGGAGCGGAAAGTATCGATTTTCAAATCCGCAGGATTAATTTCGATGTCGATGTTATCGTCGATAATCGGCGATACAAATACAGCCGCGAAGGATGTATGGCGTTTCTTGTTTGCGTCAAACGGAGAAATCCTAACGAGCCTGTGCACGCCGTTTTCCGCCTTAAGGTAGCCGTAAGCGTAGTCGCCGTCGATTTCCAAAGTCGCGCTTTTTATTCCCGCGCCGTCCCCGTCAAGGCGGTCAGCGAGCGTCACCTTAAATTTATTTTTTTCGGCATAGCGGATGTACATTCTCATAAGCATTTCGGCCCAGTCCTGCGCTTCTGTACCGCCAGCTCCCGAGTTGATAGTCAGAATCGCGCTTGAAATATCGTCTTTGTCCGAAAGAGTATTCTTGAACTCAAGTTCTTCAAGATACTTTTCGAGAAGTTTCGTTTGCGACTCAAGTTCGGGTATGACGGATTCATCATTCTCGGCTTCGCCGATTTCCATAAGGATCTCGATGTCGGACAGCATCTTGCTTCCATTCTCATAATCCTCAATCCATCTTTTAAGTCCCGCGATTTCGCGGAGGGTAGTCTGCGCGATGTTCTGGTCTTCCCAGAAATTATTTTGCTGAGAAATTGTTTCGAGTTCTTTCAGTCGTATTTTCTTTTCGGGGATTTCAAAGAAACCTNNCCTCAGAGTATCCAGTTTTTCTCTCGAGTCTTTTAATACGTATTTCTGTTGTTCGAACATTATTTTTCAATCTCCATTTTTAAAAGCGCGCTTGCAAGCGTTTTACCCTGAGCGTCGAGTTTAAGCGAAACGGTGCCGCCGCCTCCGAGTGTGTTATGAAGCAGGAAGTTGAGGGCGTTGATATTCGGCATTTCGTATCTTTCAACTTCACCGAGGCAGATGCCCTTAAAAAATTCTTTAACTCTTTCGGCCGTGACCTGTTTCTTAATCAGTTCATAATCTTCTTTCTTGTAAGCGATGAGTCCGATATTAGCGGCGTCGCCCTTATCTCCGCTTCTTCCGTGGCATATTTCCTTAAGTTGTATCTTCATTTATAAAATTTTGTCAAAATTACGAAAAATGATTATAATTAGAAAGATGAATTCAGGCTTTCGGATGCGCCTGTTTGTACGCTTTTTTCAACTTTTCAGGGCTAACGTGCGTGTACACCTGTGTAGTCGACAGATTTTCGTGACCGAGAAGTTCTTTGACCGCTCTAATATCGGCGCCCGCGTCGAGCAGATGAGTCGCAAACGAATGCCTTAGAACGTGAGGCGATTTTTTCTTAATGTCAGTCACTTTTGACAGATTCTTCTTAACCATCCTGCTTACTTCCATAGGATAAAGTTTTTTTCCGTTCTTGTTCAGGAAGAAGAAATCGCTTTTATTAAAATTAAGTATGTCACGAATCTGCAGGTAATTCCTAAGAGCTTCGGCGGCTTTACTTCCGAACGGAACGATTCTGGTTTTCGAGCCTTTGCCGAAAACACGCACAGTATTCTTCGCGAAATCTACGTCCTGTGTCTTCAGGTTAATCAGTTCGCTAAGGCGGATTCCCGTGCCATAGAACAATTCGAATATCGCTTTATCCGTAAAATTCAGTTCATCACCTCCGATTTTATCGAGCAGTTTTGTCATATCGGATGCCGCGACGTACGAAGGGAGTTTTTTCTGTGTTTTCGGAAAAGCGAGCATTGACGCCGGATTCGACGTTATGATTTTTTTTCTGTACAAATACTTGAAGAAAGATTTTACGGTCGAAATCTTCCTTGAAATTGAGCGGTTTGAGAATTTCCTTGCCTTTTTAATGTCAAGTTTCTGTTTCTCAAATAGGTCCGCAACGAAAGATTTCAGAATCGGGAGGTCAATAGAATCCAGATTAATTTCCGCCTTATCGCGATTTTTTTTCGTACCGTATTCGGTCAGAATCAGGAATTCGGCAAACTGTTCGAGGTCATTCTTATAGGAGACAACCGTATTATTTGAGTAATTACGGTTGTAATTGATGTAATCCAAAAATCCGTCAATAAGCGAAAATATTTTAGTCTGCTTTGACATCTTCTTTAGTCAGGATTTCCTTATGCTTACATTTCGTGCAGTAGAGAAAATCGCCGTCTTTCTGAGTTGTCTTCTTAATCATATAATTATTCCCGCACTTGTCGCATTCCTTTATAACGGGAATGCTGTTCTCGATGAAATCGCATTCGGGATAATTCGTGCATCCGTAAAAAATTCTCTTTCTCTTGCCGCCGCGGCGTTCGAGAATCTCTCCCTTGCCGCATTTCGGGCATTTTATCCCGAGAGTAATCGGCCTGATTCCCTTGCATTTCGGATAATTTGAGCATCCGTAGAATTTGCCGTACGGACCCGATTTCTCGACCATTTCGGCGCCGCACTCGGGACATTTTATACCTTCAGCGACTTTCGGCTCGCCGCCGTTTGAGAGGTCGATTGAAAGAGTGGCTTTGCATTTCGGATATTTCTCACAGGTATAGAAGAGTCCGTTGCGTCCCCATTTCTTCAGCATAACTGCACCTGTTTCTTCGCCGCATTCGGGACACTTGATATCGGTTCTTTCTATCAGTGATTTCTTTATTTTCGGAGCATCCGCCTCGGCTATTTCGAGGTCCTTTTTGAAGGGAAGGTAAAAGTCATCGAGTACGTTCTTATAAGTATTCTCTCCGTTGGCAATCGTATCGAGTTCCTCTTCCATTCCCGCGGTAAACTGAGTATTTATTACGTCGGGAAAATACTCCTGAAGAATCTTATTGACCTGAATTCCAAGTTCGGTTGCGAACAGTTTCCGTTCGACGAGGTCAACGTACTTTCTGTCAATTACAGTAGTCACGATGAGAGCGAACGTGCTCGGGCGTCCGATACCGAGAGCGTCAAGTTGCTTGATAAGGCTGCTTTCGGTATATCTCGGCGGAGGACTCGTGAAATGCTGCTCTTTCGTCATCGAGGCGGCTTTAAGCATGTCGTTCACATCAAGGTCATCCGGAATTACTGAAAGGTCATCTTCGTCGTTTCCGTTACTTTGTTCATCGGCTGAATCCTCATAAACTTTAAGGAATCCGAGAAACTTCGCGATTCTTCCCGTCGCTTTAAATATGTATTCCGTCTTACCGCCTTTCGGGTCGAGAGCTTTTATTAAAATCGTTTTCTGGTCGAACACGGCGGGCGTCATCTGCGACGCGACAAACCGCTGCCAGATAAGAGTGTACAACGCGAGCAGGCTCTTATCGAGTTTCTTTAAACTATCGGGGGTCATCATAACGTCGGTAGGCCTTATCGCTTCGTGAGCATCCTGCGCCTTGACAGCTTTCTTGCCGTTCGTGCGTGTGATATTCGAAACATATTCTTCGCCGTAATTTCCTTTTATGAATTGATTTGCCATCTTCTTCGCTTCATCGCTTAATCTGGTAGAGTCCGTCCTCATATACGTTATAAGACCAATGTTGCCTTCGCCTTTTTTAATCTCTACGCCTTCATAAAGTTTTTGAGCGAGCATCATTGTCCGCTTAGGCGCGAAACCGAGTTTAGACGAAGCAGTCTGCTGAAGGACGGAAGTAGTAAAAGGAAGAGGAGCGTTTCTTTTAACTTCCCTGACCTGAATGTCGGTGACGCGGTACTTATTGTTCTTCAGGTCTTCGAGTATTTTGTACGCTTCGTCGATGTTGTGAATGCAAGGCTCATCGCCGTTATACTTAATAATGTCGTCGTTAATCTTGTAAAGTTTCGCATTGAACGGCTTGGAATTCCCCGACGGTTTCGAGAAAGTACCGAGTATTGACCAGTATTCTTTCGGTTTGAAATCCCTGATTTCGAACTCGCGCTCGCATATAAGTTTAAGAGCAACGGACTGGACGCGTCCCGCGGATAGACCGAAGTAAAGAGACTTCCAGAGGAAAGGGCTGACCTTGTATCCGAGAATCCTGTCCATAACCCTTCGCGCCATTTGCGATTCGACGAGTTTCTCATCGATATCGAGCGGCTCTTTCATCGCGGACTCGACACCCGACTTCGTTATTTCATTAAACAAAACCCGTTTGATGTTCTTGTTTACTTTTACCACTTCTTCCGCTATATCGGCTGCAATAGCTTCGCCTTCACGGTCAGGGTCAGTCGCTATGAAGATGCTCTTAACTACCTTAGCGTGCTGTTTAATCGCCTTTATTACCTTTTCCTTGCCTTCGATCACGTCATACGTAGGGACGTAACCGTTGTCAAGGTCAATATTGATTTTATTCTTCGGTAAATTTTTTATATGACCTACGGTCGCTTCAACGACATAGTCTTTTCCGAGATACTTATTAATCGTTTTCGCCTTCGATGGTGATTCAACTATGACTAATGATTTTGCCATTATTTTTTCGCGCTTCCTATACCTAATATTTTTAAATAATAATTTTCTCTTTTTCTCATCCGGGTCTTATCTTTCGTTGTACGGTCTTCATAACCGCAGAGATGGAGTATTCCGTGTATCACGACTCTGTACATTTCCTCTTTGAACCCGCTTTTGTATAACAAAGAGTTTCTTTTTACTGTTTCAACCGAAATTACAATATCGCTTTCCGCGATTCCTCCGTCGTCGTATCTGAACGTAATTATGTCTGTCTCATAATCGTGTCCGAGATAGGTCCTGTTATATTCAATAATCTTCCTGTCGCTGCAAAATAACAAGTTCACGGCGTCAATAGTTTCCTTCTCTGCAAAAAGGACGTATGTAACAATCGTTTTCACTTCGCTCCTGAAAGCGGCGAAATCGAAATTTTTTGCAAATAAATTCCTTGTGATTTTAAGAGTGATAACGGGTTTATTCACTTTCTCAGGAAAAATTATAATGATTCTATAACCGAAAGAGCCACGGCGGACAGCAGTTTTTCGGAGTTCAGGTTCATGAAATCGGTTTTCAGGGTCTTCTTGTCAACATTCGCATACAGAGAGCAGTCGCCCTGTTTCGAGATTATCAGACCCGATATTTTCTCGCCGCAGTCGGAGTAAAAAATAACTTCTTCCAGCATCTGGCTTATAATGAAAGCTTTGCAAGACTGCAATTGCAAATGAGAATTCTCGGAATAGACCGAAATAAGGTTGTCACCATCTTCCATAATAATATCGAGGGCTATTGTATTTTTCAGGCGGGTGCTTGCAATGCCGAAAGAGTACGTGCTGCCCGACCTAACATGTTTGACACCGAATATGCTCTCGAGATCGCATAAATTCGCTTCGGTCAGTTCTTTATGAAATTCACTATTTGCCATTCCTTTTATTAAATTCACGCAAATTTAAGGAATGCCCGTAAATTGAAGTCAAACCTTTCGCTTGTATCAAGGCATTCCACAATTATTAATATAGAATTTTTAAGTTTTAATATAAATGTAAAACAATTTGACACATTTTGTACGCCGAACGGTGGTATTTGTTTCGGAAAACATTTTTATCGGCAGTCTTCGGGTTTGATATATGTCACTCTGAAATTTATTTTTAATGCATTTATCAATTCATAACCGGTATTATATTATTTCTCTCATTTTGAGAATTAATTATGCATACAATTTTTGTAATAAAACCGCATAAAACATAACAATATACACGCTGATATTTACCCCTTTTCATTTTGAGAATTTCACATGCTTCACCAAATCCGGGCTAAAGGAGAATGTTTCTTTTCTAACTCATTTTTCAAACAATTATTGAATCTTACAGCGGTACAGTATTTGAATGAATAGAATTAACTGAATTAGGGGACAGAACAATGAAAAAAACAATTTTACTACTTATTGCAATTCTAACTATTTCACCACTTTCCTATTCCGCAGTCATTGACACAAATCATGTTTTCGGGCTGACTCTTGACGCCGTTAACGGTCTTGCGAGAATCGACACCGCTCTTGCGCGGCTATGCAAGAAGCCGACAACGAGAATCGTCTTCGACGAGTGGGTAGCCGCTACGGATTACGTTCAAGCGGTGAATGAGATTAAAAAATACAGTTTCGTAATGGGCGAACTGCTTGACAGTTATTACGTTAGCCAGTACACAACAGCGCAATACACGGCAAGAGCATTCGAATATCTCAACACGCTCGGCACGAAGGTGGACATCTGGGAGATCGGGAATGAAATTAACGGAGAATGGCTCGGTACGACATCCGATGTTGTGATAAAAATGGATACCGCATACAAGATATTCAAAGCAGCAGGAAAGAAAACCGCACTTACGCTTTACTACAACAAAGACTGTTACTCGAACGCGAAGAACGAGATGTTTTACTGGGTCAACAAGAACGTGAAACAGGAACTTAGAAACGGATTGGATTACGTCTGGATATCTTATTACGAGGACGACTGCAACAACTACCAGCCCGACTGGCAGAGAGTATTTGACAGTCTCCACGTCCTTTTCCCGAATTCAAAAATAGGAATCGGAGAATGCGGAACGTTGACAGCATCCAATAAAGCCGAGTTCATTAACCGTTATTACAGGATGAACATAACCACGCCGAATTATGTCGGCGGTTATTTCTGGTGGTACTTCAAGCAGGATTGCGTTCCGTATACGAACGCGCTTTGGACAACTTTTAACAACGCCATATCAAACTTCGCTCCACCTGCGACTCAGTCAACAAACATCACGTATTTCAGGTTAGGAGAAACGTCCGTATCGCTTTCCTGGATTAACGGAAGCGGCACGAAACGCGCGGTATTCATGAAAGACGGGACGGGAACAACTCCGGCGCTTCAAAATGGTTTTACTTATACGGCGTCATCGGTTTTCGGAAAGGGAATGTCCGATGGTAACGGATGGTTCTGTGTTTACAACGGCTCGGCGCTATCGAATGCATCGGGATTGGTTATAACAGAACTCCAGCCCGCGCATAATTACACGGCGATGGTTGTCGAGTACAACGGATTTTCCGGTTATGAAGGATATAACCTTAACACTTCAACGAACAATCCTATATTGGTTCAGGGATTCCTGCCAGTAGAACTCTCGTCTTTCAACTTTTCGGTAACGAGCAACACGGTTACTTTAAAATGGATTACAGCATTCGAAGTTAACAACAGCGGTTTCAACATCGAAAGGCGCGACAAAGAATCGGAAGTATGGACGAATGCAGGATTCGTAAAAGGTAAAGGAAGCAGCAGCGTGCCGGTATCGTATTCATTCGAGGACAAAAATCTTAAAGCCGGGAAATATATATACAGGTTAAGGCAAGTTGACTACAACGGCAGTTTTACTTATTATTCGCTGAACGGAGAGCCTTCGGTTGGGATTCCCGTAAAATTCGAACTTTCACAGAACTACCCGAATCCGTTCAATCCGGTTACGCGTATAGACTTCAGCATACCCCTCGATAGCAGGGCTTCTTTAAAAATCTATGACATAACAGGGAAAGAGATAAAAACGTTATTCAACGAATACAAGCAAGCCGGTTATTACGAGATTACATACGATGCTTCGAGTTTAACATCCGGAATTTATTTCTACAATCTCAAAACTGACTATGCGGCGGAAACGAAAAAAATGCTGCTTTTAAAATAAGCAGTCCAAAATATCTCAATTCTTTTTTTGCCTTTATATTCTTATTTTTATAGAAATTAAAGGCATTTTTATTTTCTATGTCTAAAGATGTAAAGAAGATTCTAATTATTGACGACGACGATAACATACGGCAGTTCGCCGCAGATGTTCTGACAGCGGAAGGTTATTACGTGATTGAGGCCGATTCGGCGGAAAAAGGACTATCAATACTGCTCGGGAATAAGAAGAAGCAAGCAGAAACATTCGAGATAGTAATCTGCGACATAATGATGCCGGGAGCGGACGGTTTTGAAGTTCTGAATAAATTACGGAAATCGAAGAAGGAAGTACCTGTATTCATTTACATAACCGCGATGAAGGAAAGGAAAGACCTGCGTAAAGCGATGGAGGCGGGCGCGGACGACTTCATATCGAAACCATTCATGGCGGACGAACTCATACGAGCGGTAAAGATACAGACCGAGAAGAAGGAAAAACTTATAAATACATACTCGATAAACCGCGCTGAATCAAATGACGGGGGGAAGTCACAGGCAGAGGAAGAAATACAGGCACTTGATTATTCAGGGAATATTTTCATTGACAACGGGAAGAAAGCGAAATTTATAAACGTCAGCGACATAGTTATAATAAAGAGCATTAAGGATTACACGCTATTGCATTCCGCGAACCGCGAGCATTATTACATCAGGAAGCCGCTGAAGAACTGGATTCATTCTCTGCCCGAGGAGCATTTTCTACAGGCAAACAGGTCGGAATTAATAAACCTGAACTATGCAGTTGAAATAATTAAACTCGCGAACAACACTCACGAAGCAGTTCTGAAGAATTACGACAAGAAAATCAGCATAAGCAGAAGAGTAAGCATAAAATTAAGAAACAAACTCAAGACTATATAAAAAAACGGGCTTTTAGAGAAGCCCGTGGAAGGTAAATAAATTTACTGTTCTATTTTCTATGTCACTACAAAAATAGCATTAAACGTCTTACCGGCAAAGCAACAATATACGAACGGAAAAAATCCTTTACGAACGGTATTAAACTGCGGAAGGCAGGGAAACTGAAAAAATACTGCCGACTCCCCTCTTAGATTTGACTGTGATGTATCCGTCCATTTTCGCGGAAAATTCCCTGCACACAAGAAGTCCCAGACCGGTACCCTTTTCACTGTCCGTGCCTTTTGTCGTGAAGGCTTCGTTTGAATTCAAAAGATTTTTAAGGCGGCTTTCGGGAATACCGACACCGTTATCGCTGACGTTAATACGGACGTATTTTTCGCCGGTACGTTTTCCTGATGCGCTTTTTTCGTGCGCGTGAATATTAGTGTAGTCCGCGGTAATATCTATTATTCCGTTCCTCGGAGTAAATTTCACCGCATTTGAAATCAGGTTTCTCAAAATTGTCTTGAGCATATTCTTATCAGCAAGCACCTTGTAAGCCGCGCCGATATTCCTGTTGATTGTAATGTTCTTTATTTCTGCCGGGATTTTTGTGAAAGAGACAATATCCGCGACGGCATCCCTGACGTTAACGTTCTCGAATTCGCTGACATACCTGTCTTTCGAGCGTGTCCAGTCGAGCAGGTTTTCGAGAAGAGAGAAAACCTCTTTCGTTGAATTGTTAATAATTCCTGCGTGCCTCATCATACTGTCAATTCTAAGAAGTTCTTCCCTCTCATACTTTCCGGGTTTCGATTTGCTTTCAGCAAGTCTTTCTTTGATATCTTTCATCGCCTGAGAATACAAAGTAATTTCTTTTATCATCAGTTCGGAAAAGCCCATAATGCCGCTTATCGGATTAATCAGGTCGTGAGCAATAATCGACAATATCTTATCCTTTCTTTCGCCTTCCTCACTTTCATTAATAGCGGACCTCGCTTTATCAAGCCAGCTAATGACTATCATATCCCGCGGATTATCCTTGCCTTTGCACAAATAAAGCGAAAAGTCTTTTACGTTTTCCTTACCGCTATTTGCCTTAAAACATCCGCTGAAAAAGGCGCTCCCTTTCGAAAGGCAAGAAGAATAAACAGAATTAAATTCCTGCAAATCACAGAAATAATCGTCGATATTTTTATTTAACTTAAGTTCCGGCAAATCCAATCCGCGGATTTCATCTTCGGCTTTTCTGTTGAAAGTCACGATTTTTTTATTCCCGTTTATAAGAATAAACGCCTGCGGAATGCTGTCGAGGATTTCCCTGTAAGCATTAAAACTGCCGTTATTTGTTTTGCCTGTCATGAGATAATGAAGATAGAAATACAAAGATGCGATAAACGAAAATCAATGAAAAGTCATTAAAACAGCACATTTTTCGCGTGTTTTTGGGCCATTCATAACGCAATTTTACCGCTTGTATATTGAATGTTTTAAAATCGCAAAAAACACTATATTTTGTGTATGTTTAAACATTGAAATAAAATCAAACAACCAAACACAATTAAATTTAAAGGATACAAATCATGAACAAATTCAATGCGTTCGAAATGGCTCAGCAACAGTTTGACAAAGTGGCTGAAATATTAAATCTCGATGTACCTACAAGGGAATTGCTCCGCAATCCGTTAAGAGAATATAATTTTGCGATACCCGTCAGAATGGACGACGGTACGATGAAAGTTTTCCGGGGATTCAGAGTCCAGCACAATGATTCACGCGGACCGGGCAAAGGCGGAATAAGGTTTCACCCGCAGGAAACACTTGATACAGTCAGGGCATTATCGATGTGGATGACATGGAAATGCGCAGTAGTTGACATTCCACTCGGCGGAAGCAAGGGCGGAGTAATCTGCGACCCGCATAACCTGAGCATGAGAGAGCAGGAAGGAATCTGCAGAGGATGGGTAAGGCAATTGTCAAAGGACATCGGACCTCTTCGCGACGTTCCGGCTCCCGACGTTATGACGAACGGACAGCACATGCTGTGGATGCTTGATGAATTCGAAACCGTACACGGCGCGAAATATCCGGGATTAATCACGGGCAAACCCGTCGGTATGGGCGGCTCACTCGGAAGGACAGAAGCGACAGGTTACGGAGTAATATTTACATTAAGAGAAGCATTGAAGAAACTGAACATAAAACCCGAAAACACAAAAGCCAGCGTTCAGGGCTTCGGTAACGTAGCGCAGTACGCTATTGACCTGTACACACAACTCGGCGGTAAAGTAATTTGCGTTTCCTGCTGGGATCAGGAAGACCAGGTTTCATATTCGTTCAAGAAAAAAGACGGTATTAAATTAAGAGAACTACTCGAGATTACCGACAGGTTCGGCGGAATAGATAAAGAGAAAGCGAAAGAATTAGGATACGAAATTCTTCCCGGAGACGCGTGGATAGAGCAGGACGTTGAAATTTTACTTCCCTGCGCTCTTGAAAACCAGATTACGGGAGAAACAGCGAAGAAGATAAAGGATACGGTGAAAGTTATAGCAGAAGGCGCGAACGGACCGACAACACCCGAAGCAGACAGAATAATCGAAAGCAAGAAAATCTTCTTGATTCCCGATTTCCTCGCCAATGCGGGCGGTGTCACGTGCAGTTATTTCGAACAGGTACAGTGCAACATGAACTATTACTGGGAAAAAGACGAAGTTCTCGGAAAACTCGATGTTAAGATGACATCTGCGTTCCTTGCGGTTTACGAACTCGCGGCAAAGAAGAATCTCTACATGAGAGACGCGGCTTATGTAATTTCAATCAACAGAGTCGCTCAGGCATGCAGAGAAAGAGGCTGGGTCTAACATTATACTTACATTTCATTTTAAACTCCCGTTATTTAAATTAATAACGGGAGTTTTAATTTTATAAGTAAGTATGGAAACTGAATCAAAGAAGAAAAAACTGTCTGATAAAATCACGCCTTTTGACAGAAAATTTTTCGACGCCAAGGAAGATTTTACTTTCATAGGCACGGGTTCGCTAGGCGGGAAAGCGACCGGGTTAGCCGAGATAAAAGACATACTGGAGAAGAATTTCAGTGACAGCGATTTTCCGGGAATATCGCTAAACATTCCAAGACTCGTGGTAATAACAACGAACATGTTCGACATATTCCTGAGAATAAATGATCTTTACGACATCGCTTATTCAGACGAATCCGACGAAGTAATCGCGCACAAGTTCATAAATGCAAGTCTGCCTGTAGAGCTGCTGGGCGATTTACGCGCTCTGATTGAGAAAATTCATACTCCTCTCGCGGTACGGTCCTCAAGCCTGCTTGAGGACGCCCTTTACGAGCCTTTCGCAGGGATATACGGCACCAAGATGATTCCGAACAATCAATTTGACGCGGACACGAGGTTTCACAAACTTGTTGAAGCGATAAAATTTGTTTACGCTTCGACATTTTTCAAAGATGCTAAAGACTATATCAGGGCAACTAACAACGACATCAAGGAAGAAAAAATGGCGGTCATAATTCAGGAAGTTGTCGGAGAGCGATTCGACGATTTTTACTTCCCGCTGATTTCCGGCGTAGCGAGGTCATACAACTTTTATCCTGCAGGAAGGGCGAAACCTGAAAACGGAATCGTCAACCTTGCGCTCGGTCTCGGCAAGACGGTTGTAGACGGCGAGCCTGTCTGGAATTATTCTCCCGAGTTTCCTTCACTGAAACCGCCATTCGGCTCGATTAACGATATGATGAAAAACACGCAGAGAGAGTTCTGGTCGGTAAACATGGGAAAGGCGCCTGATTATGATCCGATACACGAAACGGAATACCTGCTTAAAAAGGATTTAACGGTCGCCGAGGAATTCGGAATTCTTGATAACATTGTATCGACTTATGATGCCGCGTCGGACAGATTAAAATTAGGAACGGGTTACAACGGACCGAGAGTAATTGATTTCGCACCCGTGCTTGAGTTGAGCACGATACCTCTTAATAGCGTTATTAAAAAAGTTCTTAAAGTCTGCGAAGAGTCCGCGGGAAATCCGGTTGAAGTTGAATTCGCGGTAACGCACAACCAAAAAGACAGAACCTCAAGATTCGGATTTCTTCAGGTCAGGCCGATGGTTGTTTCGAACGAAAACGTATCAGTTACCGAGGAGGATTTCGACAGTCCGGATTTGCTTATAAGTTCAGACGCTGTGCTCGGAAACGGAACGGTCGATACATTGAAAGACATAGTTTTCGTAAAGCCCGAAGTATTCGACATCAAGCATTCGAATGTAATCGCGAGTGAAATTGAAACAATAAATAAAATACTCAAGGAAGGAAAGAAGAAATATCTTCTTATAGGGTTTGGAAGATGGGGAAGTTCCGAGGCCTGGCTCGGCATACCCGTGAACTGGGGACAGATTTCAGAGGCGTCGGTAATCGTGGAATCGATGCTTGAGGGAATAAACGTTGAACTAAGTCAGGGTTCGCACTTCTTCCACAACATAACGAGTTTCCGCGTGATGTATTTTTCACTACAGGCGGGCGCGGACAGAGCGACAGACTGGAACTGGATAAACGCCCAGACAGCGAAGAACGAAACTCATTTCATCAAACACGTTGAAACATCCGCGCCGCTCAGGATTAAAGTGGACGGCAAAAAAGGAAAAGGAGTTATTNCTAAGATGACCGATAAAACAAACCTGATATCCGCGCTGCAGGAAAGGGCAAAGGAGTTAAACTGCCTATACAAGGTGGAAGAACTTCTCACCGATTACGGAACGACCGTCGAAGAGAATCTTAAGAAAATCGTTAACGTCATCCCGCCGGGATACCAGCACACGGAGATTTGCACGGCTAAAATAATTTTCGACGGCAAAGAATACTCATCTCCCGGATTTGCAGAGTCGAAGTGGATGCAAACGGCAAACATAAGTGTTCAGGACAGCACTGAAGGAATAATAATGGTAAGTTATTCAGAGGAGAAACCGATATGCGATGAAGGTCCATTTTTCAAAGAAGAGAGAAAACTAATAAATACCATTGCCGACAGGATAAGCGCGTATATTTTCCATTACAAACTCCGAAAAGTACTGAGCGAGGAGGCGCCAGAAGAGCATAAGCCGGCAAGTTACAAGCCCGAATGGCGCACAGCGATAAATTTCATAAAAGAAACCGATCCGAATCTTTACGGATTAATAGCACGGAAACTGCTGAACTATCTATGCTGGAGGGGCGTCAGCAAGGCGGAGCAATTGCTCAATAAGACAAACGAGGCAAATTCGTCGGACATAGATTCAGAAGACTTAGACAACAAGCCGCTCGGTAAACTCCAGATGAAGGAAATTCCAGATGAAGTCTTCAGCATAGCAAGCGAGAATCTCAGCGACGACGAGATACTCAGCAGGATACAGAAATGGATGCAGGAAGACAGGTCGGGATTTCTCGTGAAATCAATCGAGGATCAGGGAAGCACGATTCCGGAAATCGCAGACGCAATAAGGAGGTATCAGGAAACTACACCGGTGGACGCCGAATTGCCGACGACGACTATAAAAGGTCTTAACGCGTCTCTCATAAGAAGGTTTCTATCAGACCAATTAGAGTTCATCGGGATAGCAAAGGACCACGTCCACATAGACGATTTTCACGATCTGCTGCAGAGGATGATTTATTTCAACAAGAGCCATGGGAAAATCGGCGGGAAAAGCGTCGGATTATTCATCGCTCAAAAACTTCTGAAAGACACAGAGAGCAAGAACGGGCTGATGAAAAAAATCAAGACCCCGAAAACGTGGTACATCACATCGGACATGGTGATGGAATTTCTTCATTTCAACAACCTTGAAGAAATCATCGAGCAGAAGTACAAGGACATCGACCAGATAAGACAGGAATATCCTTACATAGTTCAGATTTTCAAGAACTCAACTTTTCCGCACGAGATAGTAAAGAATCTTTCGATAGCGCTCGAGGAACTGGGCGAAGTGCCGCTTATAGTAAGGAGTTCGAGTCTGCTTGAAGACAGGTACGGTTCCGCATTTTCAGGCAAGTACAAGAGCCTATTCGTCGCGAATCAGGGCAGCAAGATTACAAGATTGAACGCGCTCATGGACGCGATAGCCGAGGTTTACGCTTCACTGTTCAACGCGGACGCGATTGAATACAGAAAGGAAAGAGGACTGCTCGACTATCACGAGGAAATGGGAATAATGATACAGGAAGTCGTCGGCAAGCGTGTCGGAAGATATTTCTTCCCCGCGTACGCCGGTGTGGCTTTCAGCAATAACGAATTCAGATGGTCGCCGAGAATCAAGCGTGACGACGGTCTCATAAGAATAGTGCCCGGACTCGGGACGAGAGCCGTTGACAGAGTCAGCGACGATTACCCGATTCTCGCGGCGCCCGGCAAACCGGGATTGAAAGTGAATGTAACCGTGGATGAGGTAATAAGATACTCGCCCAAGAAGATTGACGTGATTAATCTTGAATCGAATACGTTTGAGACTATTGAAATTGACAGTTTGCTTGACGAATACTATCAGGATTATCCCGCGCTTACGGATATATTCTCATCCAGCGGGAGGAATCAGATCAGAGACATCAACATGTTTGACACGTCACAGAATAAGAAAGAGATGATAGTCACGTTCGAACGGCTTATTAACAGGACAAACTTCATACCATTGATGCAGGAGATGCTTCGTCTTCTGAAAGAAAAACTCAAGACGCCGGTTGACATAGAATTCGCGTCCGACGGCACGGATTTCTATTTGCTTCAATGCAGACCGCAGAGTTATTCTCACGAATCGATGCCATCGCCGATACCGAAGGACCTTCCGAAGGAAAAAATTATTTTTTCGGCGAACAAGTATATTTCAAACGGGAAAGTTCCCGAGATTACACACGTCGTCTATGTCGATCCCGACGGTTACAATTCGATATCCGACCTTCAGGAACTTAAAGAAATCGGAAGAGCGGTCGGGAAACTTAACAAGATTCTTCCTAAACGGCAGTTCGTTTTAATCGGACCCGGCAGATGGGGCAGCCGCGGCGACATAAAACTCGGCGTTAACGTAACATATTCCGACATAAATAATACTTCAGTTCTCATAGAGGTTGCGAGGAAGAAAGGCAACTACCTGCCCGACCTATCATTCGGAACACATTTCTTCCAGGATCTCGTCGAATCGTCCATCAGGTATCTTCCTTTATATCCTGATGATTCGGGCGTCATATTCAATGACATGTTTCTAAAGAGGTCGAATAACATACTCTCCGACCTTTTACCGGAATACAAGTATTTAGAAGATACGCTCAGGGTGATTGACGTTCAGAAATCCGGCGAAGGGAACATAATGAAACTCGTGATGAACGCCGACCTTGAAGAGGCGCTCGCTTACCTTACACTGCCTTCGGACAAGAAGGAAGAGACGGAAATGCTTACGTACGACGAACTAGTATCGGAGGATTTCTGGAGATGGAGAATGCGGATGGCTGAAAAAATCGCGTCAGAGATTTATCCCGAAACGTCGGGCGTGAAAGCATTTTATATTTTCGGCAGCACTAAAAACGCGACAGCGGGACCGGGAAGCGACATCGATATTCTTGTTCATTTCGCGGGCGACGAATCACAGAGGGACAGGCTTGAAAACTGGCTCGACGGGTGGGGGCAGTGTCTTGCCGAGATCAATTATCTTAAAACCGGATACAAGACGAATAACCTTCTTGACGTTCACATAATTACGGATAACGATATAGCGAACAAGAACAGTTACGCGGTCAAGATAAACGCAGTCACGGACGCGGCAAGGCAGATACCGTTAGGGAATAACGTTTAAATTAATATTCGCTCGGCATTGCCGGGTTCATCAAGGCTGAATCTTATAACGGACAGTTCTTCGGAATCCGCAGCACCGTTTATGCATACCGTGTTCCCGATATTTTCTTTCCATATACCCGTGAGCCTGGTGGATTCGTGTACGTGCCCGTGCAGTGTCACTTTCGGCTGATTAACTTCGATGAACCGCTTCACCGCGACGCTTCCCACGTGCGGGTCAAGCGGGACGTGATCAATCATTTTACCTTCAATTGCCGCCAAGTCAAGGTTCGTACCGTACGGGGGNGAATGGAAGAGGAAAACGGATTTTGCCATATCAACGCCGCATTTAAGTTTTTCAAGGTCTTCGCTAATAGTGGCGTAACGGATTATGTTCCATTCAGTATTTACGGTATGAATTCCCTCTTCGGGTGAGACGCAGCCCGGGTCTATGTATCTTGACACGTCATACTTTTCCCAGTCCTTTAAAAGAAAAGGTGTCGGCGGAACGAAAGAATAGCCCGAGAATGAATAACCTAGATGATTGACTGTTTTGTTGTTAATGTATTCAAACAGACCCTCGCCGGCGATTCTTTTTATTTCATCTTCTTCGTTTCCGGCATCGTCGTTTCCGAGTATAAGCAGCATCACAGGATATTTGTCACAGAGTTCACTTTTTAGTTTCCGTAAATTCGCCGCGACAAAATCCTCGAGGAAATCATTGCCGTGAACCGCGGATTCGACTTTCGAGATATAAGCGTTTGGATATATATCTCCACCGATTAAGACAATATCAGGAAGGAACTCCTTAACGGATTTGAACAGGCTCATAAAACGCGATGACCTACCGTGTAAATCGGTCACGAACAAACAGTTTGTCATATTACAAAATACCAATGTTTAAGCGGAAATAATACGGGAAAACTAACTCTGCAATTCCGAAGCAATTTGACCGAGAAGATTCAGCAGATCCTCTTTTGAAAACGGTTTTCCGATATAGTGTGTGCATCCGTTCGCCAGAAATTCTTCCCTGTCGCCTTTCTGAGCGAATGCTGTAACGGCAACAACAGGTGTTTTTTGATATCCATTGATTTTCCTGATTTCATTCGTCGTCTGGATTCCGTCAAATCCCCTGCCGAGATTAATATCCATCAGGATTATGTCGAAATATTTTTCTTTGGCTTTATCGATTGCCTTTAAGCCGTCGGCTGCCGAATCGGCGTTATATTTATTCCTGAGAATACTTTTCACATAAAACAAATTGTCGGAGTCGTTCTCGACAATTAAAACTGCTAATTTACGTTTCAATTCTGTCCGAGAGCGGGTTTCCACGGATGCAGCCATTTCATCATTTTTCGGCTGCTCTTCTGTAAACGCGCCTAACCTGATAGGGAGCATAACCGTAAATGTCGAGCCTTTCCCCACTTCACTTTCCAGGCTTATACTGCCTTTCAGCATCTCCACGTATTTTTTCACAATGGATAATCCCAGTCCTGTTCCTTCAAAATTCCTGCCGAAGCCTTCGCTTTCCTGTCTGAACGGTTCGAATATCATCTCATGATTCTCTTTAGCAATACCCACTCCCGTGTCCTGAATTTGAATTGACATATTTTTTTCGTCATGGTCAAAAGTGATTCTAACGCCGCCCGTGTTCGTGTAAATAATCGCGTTCTTAAGCAGATTGTTCAGTATATGTCTCAAAAGTCTTTCATCAATTCTTGCAGTCAGGTCCTCGTGCTTGAAATACTTCTTTATAAAAAGACGCTTGTTTCGCGCCATTGCCTCGAAATTATTCGCTACCTCATTAATTACGGAACAAATCCGGACGTCGCTTAAATATGCGGATGATTTTTCGGCTTCGAGTTTGGAGAAATCGAGAATCATGTTCAGGGTTTCAAGCAGTCTTTTACCGCTGCTCTCAATCACACGAATATTTTTTATCTGCTCTTCATCCTTTAGTTCATCCTTCAGCAGTTCCGCGAAACCGAGTATGCCGTTAAGAGGCGTCCTGATTTCGTGGCTCATGTTTGCGAGGAAACTCGATTTAAGCCTGCTCGATTCCTCCGCTTTATCCTTAGCGAGAATCAATTCCGCTATTATATTCTTTTTCTCCGTAATGTCCTCTTTAATCGCAAGGAAGTGCGTAATTTCGCCTCTTGAGTTTTTCAAAGGAGATACTGTAGCCTTCTCCCAGTAAAGTTCGCCATTTTTCTTTTTATTGTGAAATTCTCCGGACCACTCATTGCCGGACAGAATAGTTTCCCATAGTTCCTTATATTCCTCAGACGATTTATCTCCGGATTTAAGGATATTCGGGTTCACGCCTTTAACTTCATCAAAGGAATAACCCGTAAGTTCTTCAAATTTCGGATTGACGTATTCAATAAGTCCTTTTCTGTCAGTAATTACAATGGCGACGGGGCTTTGCCTGACGGCGTGAGATATTTTCTGCACCTCCTCTTCGGCGCGCTTTCTCTCGGTAATGTTACTGAAGAAACCCACAGATCCGATTACAGTGCCGTTATTATCATAAAGCGGCGTGCCGCTAACGCGCAGCCAGACAATGTTCCCGGACTTCGAGACGGCCCGTATTTCATACTTGTCAGGAAGTCCTTTTATTCTCAGTTTTCTTTTTTGAAAAACAATATCTCTGTCTTCGGGCAACACCATATCCTCAAACGTGAACTTGCCGATCAGTTCATTTTTTGAATAACCGAGAATATCAATAATGTTCTTATTCACAAACTGAATCTTCCCGTTCAAGTCCGTATGCATTACTCCGTCATTTATGGATTCGACGAGAGTCCTGTATTTATTCTCGCTTTCCTTGAGTACTTTCTCCGCCTCCTTCCTCTTTGACTCTTCTCTAAGTACGGTTCTTACTTTATTAAGAGAATAAAAATAGTACGCCATGATGACGAAAATCAAAGAAAAAATCAGAACGAGCCTGTTGCGGAAACTTGCAATCGAGGCATATATGTCATCTTCCTGAAATGAAATAAGAATTGTCCAGTATGTATTGTCGAGAGGAACGCGGTAAAATACTATGTACTTTTCGATGAAACCGTCAGGGTCATCATCGTTATCGAATCTGTGAACGCCTTTTGCCGTTCCAGTATTTTCACTCTTAAGTCGATTCGCAAGTTCAACCGCGGCAGGATTTTGCATCGTTACATCAAGATAAGATTTTCCTATGTGCTCTTCATAATTACAGAATATCTCGATATTGTTTTCGGTGATTATCCAAGCGGAGCCGGTACCTCTGAATTTTAATTTCCCGAGATATTCTTTCCCGAGTTTGTCAATCTTGACGAGAATCGCAATACTTCCCGCGTATTCACCGTCTTTGAAAACAGGCACGTGTAAAGCCACAGCCAGAATGCCCTGCACTGACATAAACACATCGCTTATAACGGGTTTCTTTGCAGCCATTATCTGCTTTATGTGTTTTTGATAAGATATGTCACTTCCGACCAGAGAGTCGTTGTAAGGATAGGTATAAAGTATCCGCCCTTTATTGTCAACTCTTGTAACAGTCTCGATCATTTGTTTGTGAGTCTCGTAGAAATCGGCAAGAAATTTTTTGCTCTCATCACTAAAATCCACCACCTGTTTAAGTCTGGCGAGGAAAGTAAGTTCCTCCGTATAACTGCGGAAAAATGATGTTATGCCCTGAGAAGATGCCTGAGCGGTAATTAATTGTTCCTTGTTGAACTCATTAATTGTTCTTTCTTTAATATCGAGGTAAACGAAATAAAAAAGAAAGTAAAATACGATTAATGCAACAGGAATGAGCAGGTACCTTTTCGAAAATTTTAACATCATAAGAAAATTAGTTGACGCGGCAATACAATAATTTTTTCACAAACTGCGCTGATACTGACGGAATATAAATTCTTGCAATTGCGAAGTCTATTAAATTATTTATTTCTAATAATTTACGCAAATATGCTGTAATTTACGATAAAGACTAACTCAATTCAAGTTTATTTTTTTATACACTTTCCGGTTCGTATCCGACTGATTTCCTGATATTTCAGTCGTCAAAACGCTTCAGGTCCGATTTGCCAAACTTCCACTCCGGAGTTATGAGGGTTTCACCGAATTTCACGGAATACCAGGGGCTCAAAGAATCATCGTTATTGTTCCGCAGGACCTGCAATTCCTGCGCGGGCATATAACTTTGAGCGAGAAGAAAAATTTTCTCATTCGAATTTTCGTTTACAGCGGCGTCAACCACGATAATCGCGTGTCCGGGCGAACCGCCGATTATGAAAATGTCTCCGATTTGCATATCATCGATGTTGACGGACTTTAATTCTTTTGACAGCGAAAGCGTACCAGCGTACGTGAAAACAATCTCGAGATATTTCCAGAATTCCTCGTAGGAATCCGAAGTATTGCCCGTTTGTTTCCAGTACGCTTTATTTCCTTTAACGACAATTCTGTTCCCTGCAAGCCATTCGGAATAATCCGCCCGGAATCCGTTCGTGAAATTGAAATGAATTCTGTCATACTGCTTTTGATTCCGCAGATATTCCGCGCGAAGTCTCATAATCGCGTCAGCGCATTGATGCAGGTCCCTGTTTCCAATCTCAAGGTCAACGACGGCATCGTAAATATCCGCGTTCGGCTTTGTTTTGCCGTCATAATACCTGACCAATGAGCCGAACGGCTTCAGAGGCAAGTGCCTGAGATAGTAAGCGAAGGAATTCTCACCCGCTTCGATTCTCCGGAATCCTTCGGGTAGATTAAAGCGGGTTTCGACAGTCTGTCCATCAGGATTTATGAACCTCCCCGTATCCGGCGATTCCGATTTCCGATTTCCCGACGAGTAATTCTTCCCTTCTTCCCGCCTGTTACCCGCCTGACCGCAGGACTGCAGGAGAATAAACGAGAAAATCAGAAAACAAAAAGTACGATACAAATTACGTTTCATATTCTTAAATATAAGAATCACGGGAATGTAATACTATTGCTTACAGAATAACAGCACCTCCGCCGCGGAGGACCGAGTATGAATCTTATCGCTGCAGCAAAAAGAATCCATATAGGATTTTTTAGGAATCAGCGGGAAAATAATTCAAAATTCAAATATCAAAATGCAAAATTGAAAAAGCGGAATTAAAATAGCAGGATGCTTTTTCTGATCCAATTTATACAAATAAAAAACCCGCAGCAGTGCTGCGGGTCTTTTGTGGAGCTAGCGGGGGATTTGAACCCCCGACCTGCTGATTACGAATCAATTACCATAAAACACAAATTCGCTAGCTATTATAATTATAAGTAAATTAGCAATTCTCTGATTAATACACAATTCTATAAAATCCCCTATTTTCTATATATTCTGTAGCCAAACTGTAGCTACGATATAGTATAATTTCTATCCACTAAGTAGCCACAAATAATAATAATTATAATCATTGACATCAATGTATAATATCGCTATATTATCCCATGGACGATTTAAATAAAAAAGAGTTAGAAGCACTTAAGATAATTCGAAATTCATTAATCCATAATGGGAGCAAGCCAACATATAAAAAATTAATGGAGCTTTTGAATTACCAATCCCCTCGATCAGTCAACTTAATTATTCGCTCTTTAACTGACAAGGGTTATTTAAAGATTGATGAATTTGGTAGATTAAATGTAGAAAAATATCCTGAAGTAATTGAAACTTATACAGCTGAAGTTCCAGTCTTAGGTCAGATTGCTTGTGGTCAACCTATTTTTGCATATGAGAATTATGAAGAAACAATCACCATATCAACAATGATAGCAAAACCACCTCACAAATATTTTGTTTTAAAAGCGCGAGGTGATTCCATGGACAAAAGAGGAATTAAAGACGGTGATTTAGTCTTAATAAAGAGACAACCAACAGCAAATAATGGTCAAATAGTTGCCGGATTAATTGACAAAGATTGTACTCTTAAAGAATTTTACAAAAACGATGATTACATAATTTTAAAACCAAATTCTTCTAATTCTGAAAACAAACCATTCATTCTCACTAGCGACTTCACGATTCTAGGGGTCATGATTGCTGTTTTACCTCAGATGTAAAAAACTATAATTTGATGGAGGAATTCAAAATACTTTCAATAGACGGCGGTGGGATACGTGGAGTGTTCCCGGCTGCTTATCTTGATTACATTGAGGGAAAAATAAAAGATAAAGGCAGGATATATGAATATTTTGATATGATTGTCGGTACATCTACAGGAGCAATTATTGCATTGGCACTATCTTTAGGTATTAGCGCGAATGATATTCTTAAGTTATATGAAGAAAGAGGTAAAACTATATTCCCTATACGACCACGAAAATTCAATTTTGGTTTTATCGTGCCTAAATATTCGAATACAAAATTAAAGGCGGAACTCAAAAAGTTATTTGGTGATAAATTACTAAACGATTGTAAGACTAGAGTTTGTATTCCTACAATAAATATCACTTGCGGGAAAACTGTTGTTAGAAAGACGAGACATCATAAAGATTTAGAACACGATTATTTATTGACAGCATGGCAGGTTGCGACTGAATCAAGTGCCGCACCTGGTTTTTTCCCGGCTTTTGAGGATGGAGATAAATGTCAATATATAGACGGGGGATTATGGGCTAATAATCCTTCATTGATTGGAATAGCAGAAGCCTACAAACTTGGATATACGTTAGAACAAATTAAGATTTTATCAATTGGGAATGGTAGTAATTTAATACATAAAGACGGTTGGAAATATAAATGTTTAGGCTTGATTGGTTATGGCACTTCTTTAGTTGATATCACTTTTCAAGCTCAATCACAAGGGGTTTTGAATATTGCAAAATATTTACTGAAAGATAGGTTTGATAGAATCGATATAAAATTGCCGAATACGAGCAAATATTTTTTCTTTTCAAAATTTGGAATTGATAAAATCGGTAGTGTCGTTAGCTTAAAAAACTTTGGCAAAGATGAAGCAAAGAATACTATTATAAGTGTTAAAGCGAAATATTTTCAAAATAAAGTTACGGCATTTCAACCGGTGCCGAATTAAGAAAGGGTAGTAAATAAAATGAACTTAAAGAAAGGCTTTGAGAAATTTTTAGACAACAAAGTCAATCTTGACAAAACAAGGATTGACAGACTGAGGTCAGCTCATAACGAATTAAGAGACTTATTGACTGATCAGGAAGAAGTAAAAAAGATTTATGTTAATGACTATTTACAGGGTTCGTACAAACTAAAGACAGGTATTAAACCCGTAAATGGAGGTGAATATGACGTAGATGTTATCTTAGAATTGGATTTAAAAGACGATAACGGAAATTACATTATGGACGGTTATTCAGTAACCAACTGGCTCTACAATATTCTTACAGGTATTCCGGCTTATAAGGATAAAGTTGAGTATCCACCTAAAACAAGAAGTGTTAGAATCAAATATGCCAAAGAATTACGACTTGATATATCGCCAGTGCATTATAACAATGATGAAGATCCTGTGTTGATAGTTCCAGATTGGAAACCAACTAATCCAAAAGGATATAGAAATTGGTGTGTAAATATACAGGAAAGTTCAAAGCAGCAATTTTACTTTGTCACTAGGATTCTAAAGTACTGGAGAGACATTCAAACTGGAGTAGGTAGTCATCCAAAATCTATTTTGCTGACTACACTGATAGGTAAAAATATCTCAACAAAAGAAGGTATTACTGTAAACGAATCGTTGGTTATTACCATGAAGAGTCTTAACAAATATCTTCAAGGTTTAACTGAAGTACCAGAGATTAAAAATCCCTCATTAAACACTGAGAACTTGGCAGAGAGATTTTCATATAGTGATTTCATTAGTTTCAAGAGCAGGTTTAAAACAGCTACTGAAAAGATAATTGAGGCTTTTAATGAAGACGATGAAGATAAGTGTATAAAGATACTAAACTCGGCTGAATTATTTAAAGATACTTTTCCTGTTATTTTATATGAATCTGAAATGAAGAAAGCTATGGACTTTTCAGAAGCTATAAAGTCTGGCAAAGCTGGAATTACTTCAATGGGAGTACCGACGACTGTTTTAGGATTAATAAGAGAAAATATTCCGAGCGGTTACGGATCTCATGGAGATTACTAATGGCTAGTTTTCCTAAAATAAAACCTTACAATTATTCTTTACAAGCCTTAAATATGAGGTCTAAGTTTCCTCAATTTAAGGCTATAAGGAAATCTTATGGATATGACTTTGAGGGAATTTTAAATCCAAAAGGAACTGAATATTTAGTCCAAATAATTTATGGTAAGTTTGCCCATCCTAAAGTTTTTGTATTATGCCCTGAATTAAAACCTAATAAACATCTATATAAAGACGGTTCATTGTGTATCTATAAAAGGTCAGAATTGAAATGGAGAAAAGAGCTTTTAGTTACAAAGTATATCATTCCATTAACAGCCATGTGGCTTTATTTTTATGAAATATTTCTTCTTACTGACGAATGGCTTGGTCCTGAAGCTCCCCACGATGAGCAGATTTCTGATACTAAACTTGATTAATATTCGATTCGAAAGTAGCAGTTGTTTTTCGTTTTAACTACGTCAATTTAATTGTAAGAATACTATAACTCTTTGCACCCTTATTGGAGTATTTATTTTTCAAAATCGAGCTTATTCATACTCTTATCCGTTATAGCGTCAATTGATTCTAATACTTACTTTTGTAATATAAACAATATTATATTAAATGCTGATGGGGCAATTAATTTTTCAAATACATCCCTTTATTATTTCTTCTAACATATCATATCTTATATCTTTTCAAAACGACAATTTAGTACTTGTATGATAGTATTCATTGCGTAATTTTGAGCCTTTTAAAAGTATAAATTCCAGTCGCTAATAATAGAAATGCAATAAATGAATCGATAAGGTATATGCCTGAAAGTCCGATAATTTTATACGTATAGCCAATAATTATTGGTGTAATAATGAAACCAAAGTCTCTAATAACTTCTATAATACCAAATAACTCTCCTTTCTCTTGAGGTTTTAATTTTACAACCAACACGTTTGAGACTAACTTTGTTCCTAGAACACCAGTTGAAGCAATTAGTATTAAACCTATTTTATAAATGAGATGTTCATTGAAATAGAATGAAAGCAAAGATATCATAGCCAAAACAATCGAGCAATAAAATATCTTTTTCACATTAAATTCATCAATTAATTTACCTATTAATGGTGAAAGTATAATAGCTGGTAAAGATGATATACAAATAATAATTGCTGAATCAAAAAGTGAATTTTCATAATACCCAATTAATGGCTGAGAAAACCATACACTTTGCCAGAATAGAGCACTAAAGAGGCCAATGAATAATAGTAGAATACTACTAGGTGAAGTTCTGATGATTAGTTCCATTGATGTTTTAAATGATAATATTTTCTTGAAATGGACTTTATCATTTTTGGAATGTGTTTGATTATTTTTGAACACCTGAAATATGATTGCGCACAACAATGAGGTAAAGGCCAAATAGATTGATATATAATTTAAGTTACTGAAAATAATTGCGCTGGATATTATTAATGGGGCAATCGATTCACCAATAGCGTCAATGGAAGTAAACCCACCAAATATTTTCCCTGGGTTATCATGATTTACTCGATCACCAACATAAGCAAGGAAAGGTGACCAATTAAGTCCATAAGCTATACCTATAAGAACAATAGAGACGATAAATGATGAAAGTGTTTCGAATAGAGATAGAATTAGAAAAGCAACCGAAATTACAATCATGGATAAAATTATTAGTTTCTCTCTACCGATTTTATCCGATAATTTCCCCGCCGGTATATTTAATAAAATTGAAACCCCAGAACTTATAGCTAATAAAAGCGAACAAGTTTCTATGCTTAATTTAGCTTCCGATAAGCGAATTGGCAAAATGAACTCGAGTGCTCCCCAAATAATACTAAAAAGAAGCACTTGGATAACAAATGCTATCGCTTTTCTATTAAACATATCGTAAATATTTGCTAATTTGTAACTCAAAATTGATTAGGTATTTTTTTTATACCATATTGTTAATCTAAAGTCTACAAAAATTAAGCTCATTATAGCACTACCTCATTATTATCTGATAATTCCAGTAATTATATTAATTAATACCGTTATGTACGGGGAATCTTGTCAATATTTTAATAAGTAAATTCTTTAAGATTTACTAAGAATATTTTTAAAACACTTATTATTTAGCTACTAATTTATTAAATTTCAATAAACGATAACTAATTATTATGGGTGATACAGATATCTTGTGGAAACATTGCTAGATGCCGCAGCCCAAACACTCATCGGAGCACTAGGATCAATGGCATTTGCAAAGTTAGTCGCAAATATTCGAAAAAACCACACATTTGATGGACCGATGGACCTATGGTATCGAGGTATTCACAACAATACGATCAAAGAAGATGAAACTCTAATTTATGATGGAATTATTTCTCCATATACACAACTGTTTCCGGGCGATCCATTTAAAAACGCAANNAAACGATGGAATCAACTTTATTCTTTCGAGGGTAAAATTTCCAAATACGAATATCAAGCTATGGAATTTNTTGCGGGTTCGGATGCGGCTTTGCGAGTTGGAAGTTTTAACGGTGAAACCTTAGTCGGACTCTATGCTAGATNNTATGGTTTTATTGGTGAAGGTATTATTGGAGTTGCTCCAACAGCTTTAATTAAGAAGAAAATTCCTCAATTCTTTGAATCCGCTTTTTATGGAACTAGGGCTATCATTAAAGGGACGTTGTCAAGATGCCCGAGCCAACTGGGTTATGTAGCTGAAACAATAACTGTTAAGAGTGGAATTAATTTTGGTATACGTAATATAAAGAACCTATGGTATTTGAAGATTAAAGATATTGATCTTTATAAAAAGGACAAAGACCGAACAATCTCTTTACTTGGTTCTTCATGGGCGGTAACGGAAAGGAAAAATCAACAATACTTGACTCAATACGGCNACTTTTCGGATCAGACCGAGTTAAGTAATTGTATTGAGAGTATTCAGGAATCCATTGCTTGGAAATACGCTCAAGTATATTACGATGATATAAACTGTCCGAGTCCTGAGCTTAGCTTTAAATACAAATATATGCTATAGCCCGGTAATTTCTTTAAGATAACCAGGTAAATAAGTAAAAAATCTATGAAATCTAGGATTATATAATTTGCAAGACAAGAAATTCTCTTCAGTTTTTCTAAAACTCCGTTGATAGTCATTAATTATCTTCTCTCGCATTATATTCTTGTTAGACTTTGACCATATACAGAGTACGTGGAAAATTCCAGGATAATCGGGTACTGGAATTAAAGAGAAACGACTATAAAAATCATTTCTTAGTTTTGTCACCATCTTGATTGTTGTTTCTTTNTCAAANATATGCCTATAAACCAAATCGACACATAAACCATTGTTATTAAGATTAGAACATATTGAAGAAAAGAAATTAGATTTTCCGGGAATGCTTTGTCGCAACAAATCTATTGAGTCATTTATTACTAAATCATATTTTTTTGTATTGTTTGATAAATATTTGAAGGCTTCAGCACAAATAAAATTGAATCTAGGATCTTTCCTTACTCTTTTAGCGTGATTATAGTATTTAGAGACTAAGTCTATAACGGATTTATCAAAATCTATTAAGTCGAGCTCTTTTATATCATTGTATTTCAAAACCTCATTGGCTGCGAATAATGATCCACCACCAATAATAAGTACTTTATAAGGGTGACGGATAAAGGATATCGGAAAATGAACAAGCATCTCATGATAAAATTCTGACCATCTCTCAACATGTTGAATCTCATTATCTAATACTAAGATTTTTCCTAATAATTTATGCTTGAAGATTTTTATTGCGTAATGATCAGAGTGTTCATTGGCAATTTGTGTTAAATCGTTGAAATTTATCGATAAATCGCATTTTTCATGGAAATTTAACATTGATAATAATTAGTTATCATTACTTAGTCAAAACAAATATATTTACGGGGGTGTCGCGTTTTTAGTATATGGTTTACTTTTGTGTTATTTACATGGGTGTATATTTGTGTTGTTATGATTGAGCTATGCCCNAATAAAAACTGAATATGTTTAATATCTACATCATTTTCCAGTAAGAGAGATGCGAAAGTATGCCTAAATATATGCGGAGTAACATTCTTACTTATTTTAGCTTTCTCTGATAANTATTTTATTATTTTCCTGATTGATTGCTCTGTTAGTCTATTTCCCAATCTATTTAGCAGAAAATTTCTTCCTGATATTTTTAGATTAGCTGATACCAATTTTTTATATTCGATTATCGATTTTAATGCGTTGTTATTATAAATATGGACAACCCTTTCTTTATTCCCTTTCCCTTTTATTTGTATCCTACCGGTTTTTAAGTCCACATCCTGATTTTCTAAATTAGATATTTCGGATACTCGAGCTCCTGTTGAAAAAAGAAGTTCAATGACGACAATATTTCTTAAAGATGTTTTATAACAAGAAGAATCTTCTTTCCTATTTTTCAGATCACCATATGCAGCTTTGTAAATTTTGTTTACTTCTTCGATTGAAAGACATTTTGGCAAATCAAAAGGAATCTTNATTTTTATTTGCATCTTACGCAAGGGATTGTTAGCTATAGTATCTTCATATTCTAAGAAATTAATNAGCGCTTTAAGTGTTGCTATTTTTCTTTTCNNTAGTCTTCGCTTATAGGTTGATATATCTTCTATATACTGTTGTATTTCTGATTTCGAGATATCAGTTATAGATAATGAATGCTTGTTCCTTTGCAATAAGTTAACAAATTGTTTCAAATCAGTCTCGTATGCTTTTATTGTCTTAGAGCTTAGATTTTCCCATAANTTACAGTGGTGTAAATAATTCTCAATCGANTTTTTAACTGAGCTCATTAATTCTCCCTTCTTCGTAAATTAAATAATATTAAAAATTGAAAGAATAAAGAACCAATACAAGGTATAGTGAAATCAAAAAGAACATCATAGAGTTCTATAGAAGGCTTAGTAAGTAAAGAAAGGTAATGTAATGTACCATGCATCTAATTATTAATGAATTATTTGCGTGATCTTATTTCGTAAAAGGATTTGTAGAGGACAGTTATTCATTGTTCAAACTAAATTAGTTTCGTTGTGATGAGGTTATATACATTGATATTTAAATCATTTCAATATATTTTCTTAAATTTGAAAATAGAGCGTTTGAAAGAAATGGCATCATAATTTTTTGAACATGTTTTAAGAATAAAATGATGCTTGATTAAATTACGGAGTTCGTTTATGGGAAATAAAGAAATATTAATTCACGATTTTAATACAAACTTAATTTGTGATTATTTTGGAAGGTTGGAAAGACAGNGACCAGGTAGTCCTGAATCTACTNTAAGAGCTTTAAGTTTTATTGACGAATTCTCAAATAAATTANAAATTGCGGATTTTGGTTGCGGAACGGGTGGTCAAACGATAACTCTAGCCCAGAATACANATGGAACTATAATTGGATTAGATATTTATCCGGATTTTATTGAGAAATTTAACCTAAATGCTAAAAAGTATGGTNTGCAGAACAGGGTAAAAGGCATCATCGGCTCTATGGATAATCTACCGTTTCAANATGAAGAATTTGATGTTATATGGTCAGAAGGGGCTATTGCCAATATAGGTTTTGAAAAAGGCTTGAATTATTGGAGAGACTTTCTANAAAAAGATGGATATATAGCTGTAACGTATGAGTCATGGTTCACAGATAAACGACCTGCCGAAATTGAAAAATTTTGGGTTNATTCTGTCCCTGAAATAGCTACGATAAACNATAATATTTCGATAATACAAAAGTCGNGTTATAGTTTAGTTGCCGCANTTACATTGCCTGATAAATGTTGGACGGATACATATTTTACTCCGCAGCAAGCAATTCGTAAATCATTTTTAGAAATAAATACAGGTAATAAAACAGCAAAAGCTTTTGTCGAATATATGAAGTATGAAGCAGAGTTGTACACAAAATACAAACAGTATTATGGCTATGTCTTTTATATTGGTAAGAAATTGTTTTGAATGAAATAAGCCGTCACCAACTCCTTCCGTATATGTTAGAATATGTGGGAGTGATTATCATCTTCAAAACGCAAAGACTGTTTGACTTCAAATAAAAAACACACAAAAGAATACTCTAGAGTAAATCAAATACGGATGAGTAATTCTATACGTTGTTTTATTCTCTTTATACTCATATTTAAACAATAACTAATTTTCTACATAATATCTAATTGTGTAGTTAAATTGCGGCAATCAAAAAGCCGCATACCGAAGTTATGCGGCTTAATACAAAAAACACTTACTATTTTATGACAATCATTCTTTTACTCTGGACTCCGTAATCAGTTTCGAGTCGGTAAAAATATAATCCAGATTCGAAAGCTCCGCTATTAAATATATATCTATAAGTGCCAGCAGATTTTTTCTCATCAAAAAGTAAAGATCTTTCTCTACCTAAAATATCAAATATCTTTAATTTCGCATTTGTTGCTCTAGGCAAAGAAAATTCAATTGTCGTAATCGGATTAAATGGATTTGGGTAGTTTTGAAAAAGAAAGAACCTTTCCGGTATTGAGGCTGATAACTGCTCTACTCCTAAAACAAGATGTCCATAGCGAACTGAATCTATTATGGCTCCAAATAATTGAATCTTATACCAACCCCCTCCAAAAGGATTTCCATAGCCTTGGTAAAAGGAAAAGAATCCGAACATTTCGGAAAACACAGTTAGTCTTGTTCCATATATTGGAGATCCTGTTGTATCTTTTCTTTGGATTGCCCTTAATGGTATTCCACTATTTAAGATGTTTGAGTATGTTCCTGTATCATTTACAATACTTCGAAAGTAACTTCCACCCATCGAATCCGAGCAAGTATTAAATACCATTCCTTTTGGCCAATTAAAACCAATTACCATTTGGTTATATGTACTATCTTGACATCCGTTTGTATAGCCACCCTTACTGTACAGAACATTTGTAAGAGTATCAAAGTAATAATATTGATTATAAGTACCCATGAAGGGCTCATTAAAAATGGTTAGCTTCTGATATTTTACATTATTAATAATCGTATCTGATGTAACCTTCGCCGAGTACCTCAAAGTGTCACTTACATTTTCAAGTAAATAAATAAATTCAAAATAGCTGCCAATTTTATAAAGAGGCTTAGGGTTGCTTATCGTAACATTTGCTAAGGCTAATATACAAACCATAAATGTAAGGAATAATATAAGGATATTCTTCATTGCTCTTTTTTACTTAATATAATAATTGCCTATTTTATTAATAACATCTTTTTTACTATACTAACATTTTTGTAATTTATCCCGTAATAGTATATGCCACTCGGAAAATTTGATGCATCGAAACTAACTATATAATCTCCGGCATTTTTATATTCATTTACAAGATTTAATATTTCTTGTCCGAAAACATTAAATACCTTTAATTCAACGAGATTATTTTCAGGTATAGAGAACCTTATATTAGTAATCGGATTAAACGGATTTGGATAATTTTGATATATTTTGAATTCATATTGAATGTTGTTCCCTACTTCACCACCGTATGGCATATCATTTGAGGCGCAAGGATCTGTATATCCATCGATTTTATCTCTTTCAGATCTGACTGATTCTTTTGAAGTTAACTCATATGCTGTTACCCTATATGTGTATTTTCAGTACAAGTATGCGCAAAGACCAGAACCGCCTCCTCTCGTGTATATAATGTCAATGTTTAGTCAAGATATGTTGTATCCGTCGTTACTACTAGGTTCGAGTAATCAGTAGGATTCACACCCGATGTTACAGCTTGTGCCATAAATACCTTATATTTTTGCATATCTCATAGAGGTGATTTAGCATAGTTCATATCAAAATGAATTCTCATACTTACTGATCACGGTTAAATTAGTTTGCTAAATAAAAATCCCCGTAACTAATACGGGGATTTTTATTCTTTCTTATAAACTATACTTTCATATTATTTCACGAGTACCATTCGCTTTGTCTGAACAAAATCATTCGCCTTGATGCGGTAGAAATAAACTCCCGATGCGAAATTGAACGCGTTGAACTCGACTATGTATGCTCCCGCCTTTTTCGTTTCGTTGTTCACGAGTTTTGCAATCTCGCGTCCGAGCATATCGTACACGACAAGCGTTACTCTCGATTCCTTCGGGATGTTGTACGCAATCTTTGTTACAGGATTAAACGGATTCGGGTAATTCTGCTCAAGAGAATATTTATCCGGCACGAGCGAGTTTTGCGTTTGAACAGACTGATTGCCCGTTCTCAGTTTCATCACGTTTAGGAGCGTGTTCTTATGCTCCGTCCTGTCATTGAACGAAGAACCCTGACTGTCGCCCAGTGTATCCGCGATAAATGCCGTGAGACATTCCTTGTTTATCAAGGCGTGAAGTCCTTTTTGAGTGTTCAGATTCTGCTGATTGATTGATTCATAGTCCGAAATCGCTTCCGTAAGACTGCCGGATTTCGCTTTTCCTTTAATTATGAAATCCTCGGCAAGTTCACGTATTATAATCGGATACTGGTTATTATTCTTCAAGCCGTTCAGATAAGTGTTGTTAGTAGTGTAACGGCTAACATCTCCTCCCATCTTCTGAAGACAATCGAATATTCTTGATACGGAAAGCGCGGCGTACTCGCTTTCTTTATACGTTGAAATGACATCTTTGTATTTGCCTATCGCGGCAGAATAATTTTTAGCGTATTCATAAGTCACTGCTTCCATAAACAATGAAGACATCGAGTTGTCGCCGAGATTCTCTGCGAATACAGTGTCGTACAATCCAAATCCGATGTCTATGAGACTGTAAGTATCGAAAGTAGGATAACTTGAGCCGTCAAAAAGCGGGTCATATTCAACTGAGCCGTTCGATACGTTAAAATACAACGGGTCGAAACTTGAATTATTCCAGTAGTTGTTCGTCGCATAAAGTATTCCGTACTGTAAGGACGACGGGATTTCGCCCTCTATATAATCATTTATGCCCGAATATACAGTGTTATATCCTTCGTTCATCGAGGGATATGATTCTTCCGAAATATTAATAGCCGCCGTCGAAGGATTTCCCGACAGGCTGTTTCTTCCGCCGTACCAGTAAAGGGTCGTACCGGAATTGACCGGGCTCATAATGGGCACTGAATTCTTTTTCAGGTCGAGGAAAACCTGCGAGGCGTTCGAGAATGTATTACTGTACAGACCCGGGGATGAATAACTCGCGACCAGTGAGTAACTGAAATTAGAAACCGTATTGTTCTTAATCGCGCTGTTGGAGTTGTCGAGATACATTCCGTATGTCGAGCCTGTCTGTCCGGTAATAGCGTTTCTTGAAATAAACGGCGAACTGTGAAGCAGGTTGATGCCGTTTACCGAATTGCCGATTGTATTTCCGATTATGTTAACGTTAACGGGCGAGCAGTATTCGAGCCACATTCCGATGCTGAATCCGTTCGTCTGCGAAGAACTGATTGTATTGTCCTTTAGCAGAATATCGCTGCTGTTAAAGGCGTAAATACCGTTAACAAGTTGTGTCGAGGTCGTTGAATTTATTATGCTGCATCCTGTTATGACGGTTGAAACATCGTCTGAAATCTCGCTTACTCTTAGTTTGTCTTCAATCGTTATACCGTTGACGGCGTTTTCGATAGTGCAGTTTTTCAGCGTGTCTTTGGATAAATCAGAAAGATAAATACCTGACCAGGTAGTGTTTGATGTAAGCGGAATGAACTTTGAATGTTTCGCCGAGATTCTTGCTCCGTTCTCAAAAACGATTTTTGAGTTCTGTCCGAATTTTATCGCTGTGTTCGAGTCCATCTGAAGAAGTGTCTCGGAACCCTGAAAGTGCACCGTCTTGTTGTCGGGAATAATCAGAGCGGCGCTGTCGGAAAGTACGTACTGCGTGCTATCGTTTATGTAAATGTCGGAACCGACTCCATCGCATTGCACGTAGTGATTTCCGCCTACGTATCTGACGTTGAGCCTGCCGCCGATAATGGCTCCCTCGTTGCAGAATATGCCGTATGGATAAACAAGAATTGACGAATTTTTATTATTGCCGCTGCTGTAATAAGAACCATTTTTTAGAGTTAACTGACTGTAATCTTTAATATGAATAATTGATTGATTTCCGTGCATAAGCCATCCGTTCTGCTTAATAGTTGCGTGGCAGTATGCATTCATTATCAGTTCGACTCTGTTGTTATAACTATTTGAATACGCATTTTCGAGATACAAATTTGAACCCGCGTCAACTTCAATCTCTCCGCCTTTGCTATATCCAGTGTACGTGTTCATTGTAAAGGTTCTCGGACCGTTCGTACTTGATTTTACTTTTAGTCCTGCACCGTCAGTAATTTTGATAACGGGTACTACGTGATTTGGGTTGTAAATGTGATTTGGGTCATTTGTAGTATAAAACGTAGTTGGAGTGACCACGTTTTTTTCGATATCTAAATTCAATGTAAGCACCCCCTGTCTTTCTTCAATAGTATTGATTAAAGAACTGTCAGGATAATAATGATTTTGATTCGGATGACTAAACAGTTGACCATTGCAATCCATACGAGAATCTATTGGGATTACGGTGTATGGATTGTCAGCGTATATATCACCTTCATTATATACAAAGTTTTTATAATAATATTCATTGTAATTGAACATTAAAGATTTTTCTCTGTAGTATGTATAATTGGGGTTTGTTGGATACGGGTCCCACAATTTTACATGATATGTTTCAGGAAGTTCATAATCTACTTTCACTTCATAACCTTGATCGTCATTAATTATGTAGTAAATCCCATCAGAACGATAATTGATTGTTATATCCCTTGTTGCGCCACCATCATTTTCAATAATAATTGAATCGTATACATTAAAAGTAAATTTATATATACCTGGACCCACCGAGCCAATAGCCATACCCTCACCACCAGTATAATCATTATTCCAACCAAATAAATTTGCATTTGGATCCTCTTGATTATCTGAATACGTCGGAAGGTATACAGCCGTGTGAAGCAAATTGCCTCCATAATATAGACCGTTATTGTAATCAAACATTATATCGTTCATATTACGCCTGTGCCTAGCAATAATATTATAGTGTCCTCTTTCATTCATAACCATACTTATAGGGAAGCACTGGACCTTAACCAAATTCTGCGTGTAATTCTTAAACAAAACTTCGGTTGTGGTGTTTGTTTGCGCTTCCAACAAGGAAGTACAAAGAAAAACAAAGAATACGACAAATATTAAATTTTTCATATTAAAAATTTGATAAGTTAAAAAATACGTTTTAATTTGGTGTAACAAAGTATGTTTTACGTAATTTTTATATTACGCAATAAGAGAGGCCTCAATTGTGGAACATTTTATTTTAGTAAAACTAATTTCTTTGTAATGATGGCTTTGTTCGATTCAAGCCTGTAAAAATATATTCCCGAAGAAAGTTTTTCCGCGTTGAAATCCGTTTTGTATTCTCCGGACTCAAGATTTTGATTGAACAACTCGTCGATAAGTTTACCTGTGACATCATAAACCGCTAATTTGTAAATCCCCTTCTTTTTTATTCCAAAAGTAATTTGAGTAGAATTGTTAAAAGGGTTCGGATAATTTTGGTTTAGGTAAAATTTATCCGGTACTAATTGAGTGATATTTCGTACAGAAATGGGCGGGACATATAATGTCGTGTCGGTTTTAACAACATACGGATATTCCATATAAATGTTCAAATGATTTGACGTTCCCACAAACATTATCGTATTCGTATCAGGTATGTTAATGTACGTTAAATATGTAAAACTTGCCCCTGCATACTCAACAAAACTCTTTATATTGCCCTTATAGTTCGCTATGAACGCGTTAGTTAGTGTCGAATCATAATTATCTTTATGGCGATGGTTAATTACTACCACTCTATCTCTGGAGATGCCTTTAATGTCAGCAAAATAATTATCGCAGTTAAGGTAAGGGGAATATTTTATCGTATCATTCACATTTCCATAAACATCAAGATTCAACAACGCAATGCAATTTCTTTGCAAGGATTCATTCCAGTAATAACCCCCTGCCATATAACCATTACTAAGTTCGGCAATTCTAAAATTAATATAACTTTTCGTCGGTGCATCAATAGTATATCTATGTTCCCAAATGACAACCCCTGACGTATCTATTTTTGTAAGAATTCCAAACTCAGGTCCATTAATATAATCGCTTACACCACCCGCAAGTATATATCCGCCGTCTTTTGCTTCAATTAAATTATTGTAAATTAATCGAAAAGCTGTCGGAAATATTTTTTGCCAAATAAAGCCGCTGTTACTCCCGATTTTAACCACACTCCTACCGCCAATCATTATATAGCAGCCATCCGTTGTTCTAATCATATTATTGCAATCTGTTTGGTTGTACCCGCTGTAATACATAGAATCCCAAACAATGTTACCCCAGGAATTTATTTTCACAGTAGTTGGGTAACTCGTCCCGCCTGTAACAACAGCTCCTCCGTCGCCTGAAGATACGCAGGTCTTCGCGCTGCGATTCAAAAGAATCTTCGCGAACAATGAATCTCCGTACCCGTTTAACTTATAATACACATTTTTGTCATTCATATGGTCATAAATGAACAAGAAGAAATTACTACCATCGCTTTTACATAAACACCTCGCTTCATAATCATATCCACCAGAGGGACCTCTGTATGCTCTCTGCCAATTTATAGTTTGGGAAGAAGAATAACTTGTAGTTAAAATAATAAAAAGGATGAATAAATATCTTACAATATAATTTGCGTTCATAGATTTTGTATTTTGCTATAATATAATTAAAACCAATGTTTCTTAATACACTATCTTGATATAAATATTCTCCAATATAGCTTCATTTCTTGAATATTTGATTCCCTATTTATCGTTTCACCCTTGCTGCTTTTGCAAATTGATTTTTTCAGATATCGATGTATAATCAACAATTTCCCTGAAACTCTGTGTTGCAATGTCTTTTATAATAATTTTCTCAATTCTTTTTTTCGGATCATTATATACCGAAGAGATGCTACCTGTTTTATAAACTATTAGATTGCTTCTCATAAAGATGCTATACCTGCCCGGGCAAGAAATTCTCATACCATGTTCTTTAAATCCTGATTGGAGATTAGGTGATACAATTTTTAATTGTTTCATTCTTTTTAAAATACGTTCGCTCTTAGTTTTATTAATCACTGACCTGATTATGGCCTTACCGGGATAAGATATAACGGTTAATGAGCCATATTTAGGTTTTTTATATAATGAGTTCAATTTGCAGAATCTTTAATTGAAGATATAGAAAGAAAAAAGCATTCCAAAACTATAAAAAGAGCGTATTTTTCCGTTACATCTATAATTATTGTTGCAGCAATGCACCTTAATTATGTGATTATTATGAAATTATTCTTATTAATTGATTGATCTTTATTTCCTCAATTGGGTTAATACTGGATTTTTTCTTTTGTCAGGAGTTTTTCTTTTTCAACAACTCTAAACGATTTGTTATTATTCTGGTAAGCCATTTCTTCATAACAAAACTTTTTTCTTTGCAAATCTGACTTTGTAAATACTCCAAACTAAAATGAACCTCATAATTATCAGGTTTATTTATGATTCTTAGAAAATCGGAAAAGTGCTTAAAAAATATGAGAAATCTTGTCTTATCATACTTTGTTAGCAGTATGTCTTTTTTAATAATTTCTCGATAATTATGATAGAGTCTTTCTAAAGAGGTAAAATCATTTCTCTCGTAGTAAATTTTTATTTCCAAGTCTAGTAAGTCATATTTGTACACGAATTTCCTTAAATCAACTGTATTTAAGTATTTCAGGGCATTTTTATAATTACTCATTCCATAGTAATAATGGGTAAAGGCATAGTTGACCATATCAACGCGCTCTGTGAAATCCAATTCGCTTGAATAATTCTCTATTAGATTTTTTAATTTCACCATATCCATATTTTCAAGACATAATAATACATAATTTCTATAGGTGATTGGTGAAAGATTTGAAGTTATCTCGTTTTTATAAAGCTTCTTTTCCATGCTGTAGTTAAGTAGCTCTAATTCTTCTTTATCGAAGAACTGATCGCTACTCATGACTCTTTGACTGGTAGAACAATAACCTAAAAGAAGATTATAATTTATATAGAATGATTCGTGGTCTAATCTATCTGCCTGTTCTAAAAATATATCTTTATACTCCTTATATAAGTTAGCGTTAGCAAGAGTCTCATAACATTTATAAGCAGAATAATATAAATTGAAAACATTTTTAATTTTCTTATCCGCTGTATTATTCATACATAGAACACTCGCGTCAAAGAGCTGCCTCAATGGCAAGCGAAAACCTTCAACCTTTTCAGTCCCACTATCTACCGAATTAAGAACATAGTTGGCAAAAAGAAGAGTCAATTGAATTAATGAGTATAGGCTAAGGTATATTCCGGCTTCGTTTATTGTATTTAGTCTTTCTTCTACGTCAGATTTATTTTGATACTTCAGGTTAATGACTGATGAGTTAAACAAGTTTAACTTATGAAGAAATACTTTATAGTAGTCATCAATAATCAGTTTGTCATTCGTACTGTATTTTTCTTCTAGTATCTTTTGAGATTTATTCAGGGTTTGAGAATCCCCGTTCTTTAAAAGATATTGATTGAGAGATATTCGCAAATAAAACTCGTCTGATAACACAGATTTAATCTTATAATAATCTAAGACTGAATCACTTAAAAATGAAATAAGCTTTTTAACGGTAGAGGTGGAATAGTTGGTTCTCTTCGAAATAAGGTGAAGAATTTTATCGTGATTTTTTTGTACAAGAAGATCCTTCCTTGATTTGATAGTATTATATACCAAGCTGAGAGATTTGTTTCTGTTATGAAACGGTGAGAATAAAAATAATTCAAAATCCTCAAAATCTTTGGAACTGAAACTATTAAGTAATATATACAATTCAGTATTTTTCATAAAACAAGAAATTATAAATCACTACTAATTCTTTGATTTTATAATAAATAATATAAAAATTATCCATAAAAAGTAATGATAATATAGTAACATTAAAAAATAAGTTAGTTTCTATCGCTAATGATAGAAAATTAGATTCGCTTCAAAAAGGGGTGAATCATGAAGAAATTTCTAGTGGCGTTATTTTTAGTTGTCTCTCTTTTCATTTCGCAAAGTAGTCAGATATTATCTGCAACCAAGAGCACCGTAGACATAACCTCAGTAAAATATTTAGAGTGGGTAGAATATGTTTTAATCGAAGATCAGTGGTATCAAATAACGCATCTAGATGATGGTGGGATAATAATTACCCCTGTTGCATCTCCAATCCGGGACTAGGAAAACTTATAATAATATTTTAAAACACATATCATTATGGCAAACTCAATCATTACCTTTGATATCTCGAATGACGAATTACGCGATAATCTTGATGATTTTTTAATCGAAATTAGAATGATTCAAGAGTATAGCAATCAATCCACATACTACGGTACGCTAAGCAGACATTCCCTGAAACAAATATCCGATAAAATCAGAAGTTGCAAAGATTATTTCAAGCAAGGCGATTACTTTACTGTCTATTTATCGATTGAGAACAGTATGAAAAAGCAGGTATATGTTGAAAATGGAGTGATCATGATATAAGAATTATTCCCAGAAATGCATGCATAGATATTAGTTAACTCATTTAGAAGACGTGTATTAAGGAAGGGGTAATCCTAAAAATGAAAAGATACTTATTGATTGCTACCGTCTTATTTTTTTCGATCATGTTAGTGTCATGCGATAAAAATGAAGAGCGTGTAGAAACAAACCAGCAGAATGGTGACACAGAAGCGGTGACTGTTTATATCTGCACGGGACCTAAAAGTAAACGCTATCATAATGATAATTCGTGCAGAGGATTAAATAGGTGTAGCGGTAGTGTAGTCCAAATAAGTCTGAATGAGGCAACTGCCAAGGGAAGGACATCTTGTAATATATGCTTTTAGAAAATTCTATTTACATAAACGATTGTCAAAATTCTAAATAAAATATTATGAAAAAAGTATTTTTTGTTTTTATTGTGGTATTTCTTCTATCAGCCATAGTTCCAAGCGATAACACGATTTATAAGGTTGATAACATTACATTTGCTCAAAGCAAATCGGTTCGTTGTAATGGCATAACCAAGAAGGGTGCTCAATGTAAAAGAAAAACGACAAATAGTAACGGATATTGTTGGCAACACCAAAATCAAGCAAAATAATCCCAAAATTAGAATATTGTGTTACTCAAACCAAACGCATGAAAACATGCAATAATATATTTTTATGCTTTGCAGTATTATTCGTATTTGGATGTAATAACAATACCAAGGTTGACGATTCTCAGGGTCAAGTCGACAAAAGTAATAAGGGCTCCTCTGATTTCGAAATCCAGCCAAATACGAATAGTGGCACCGGATATAAGTATAATTATCGCAGTGGTATGGATAATCCTTATGAATATAATTACGATGTATCCGGCGTTGATGAAAATGGGAATGAAGTAGTAGGTAACGTAGATATGCAGGGGAAGTACGGGGAAGGATATATTTATGACGAAGAAGATAATGAAATATACATTGATGCTGAATGGATAAACAATGGTGAATTAGAAGCCACTGACCAAGACGGCAATAATTATGAGTTAGAAGTTGACTAAAATATTATTATGAATTCAAAGATTATTTATTTAGCCTATGTTTGTCTCTTGATGCTTTTTATTTCTTGCGGATGTGCTCAAGATAAAGAGCTTAGAAAGGATTCAAGATTTCCTGAAGCAAATATTTCAATTCTTGAGAATAACCGAAACGACGAAAACTCAATTAATAGAAATATTGAATTAGGGTTACCAACCGATGCTGATAGTACTGATGATTATTTAATTTACCGAACTCAATATGTATTAAGTTATAACAAAAACACTCATAATGCTAATTGGGTATCTTGGAATTTAAATACCAGTTGGTATGGCGAAGCACCGCGGCAAACTAAATTCACCCCGGATCCATTATTACCCAAAAATATTCGCCAAGCAACGGATTATGATTATAAAAAATCTGGGTTTGATAGAGGGCATACATTAAGAAGTGAGGAACGGACTTCAAATGATGAGGATAATATTTCAACCTTTTTTTACACTAATATTATGCCACAGACACCGGATTTGAATAGAGGTGTTTGGCTTAAATTTGAAAGATATTGTCAAAAGCTTTGCGAAGAGGATAATAAGGAATTGTATATCATCGCAGGGGGTGTTTATCACGATGGGTATGGAGTTATCGGGAAAAACATTGCTATTCCTGATTCCTGTTATAAAATTGTCGTTGTTATGGAGAGAGGTGAAAGACTAAAAGATGTCACGAAGAACACAAAAGTAATAGCCGTCATGATGCCGAATGAAGAAGGTGTAAGAAAAGCAGATTGGAGAAACTATACTACAACAATTAGGCATATTGAATGGTCAACCGGGTATGATTTTTTAAGTAGTGTTCCAAAGGAGATTCAAAAAGAAATCGAAAATTAATATTATTTTGAACAATGGAATAGCAATCTATCAATTAACTACAATAAGCTAATGATTTTCTATTAGTTTAGATTTGCTAGATAGAGATAATAGTATAATTACATCATTATAAACTTTATATGATTAATTAATGACAATAGACTCCTCTACGAATTTCAACAATAATGAAAGTATATTTAAAATATTTGCAAAAGCCGTTTGGTTTGCCTTAACTTCCGGATTGGTTTTGTTGTCGGGGTATCTCTCAAGGGGGGGATTCACTCATAATGTCATATTGTTATTAATACCTTTTGGCTTCTCTTTTTGGTTTTTTGTTATTTATTTTTATTGCTTTAATTATAACAATAATATTAAAATAGACAAAAGAGCGAAGGAAATTCTTGGAGTGTGTTTCTGGTTTATCACTATACCAATCGCATTAATTACTATCCTCACCTACGCATTGTTGACCTCTCATCTGCCATCGCTTTCAATATCGATATCATTCGTAGTATTCGCATGGATGTATTTTAAATATGGATCTTTTCTTTTTAATATAAAAAACGAACTTAACAAACGCGGTCCTGATGAAGATTTGCCTATGAGACATCGTATCATGTGGCCAACAATGTTAACGATTGCTTTTTCCTTATACTACGGAATGTTTTTCGAAACACTTATTGCAGACTATTTTGTCTATTTTTATTTACCTATCGTGCCGATTATATTGCTTTTTTTGTTTTCTGTTAAAAATAGTGACCCAAAGATTTTTGTTATATCTAACTTTGTATTTTGGCCAATGGCAATATTGACTTCCGTAATCTTAAGTTTTCGAGGTATGCCAATACCATTTGAGGCCAAATCAGTTACTTCAGCCTTACTTATTTCGACGGCTGTTGCTATGTATCTAGGAATTCTTGAATCTTGGCGAGTTACTGCCTATGTGCGTAATAAATATACTGACTTCTCTTCTGAAATGGACATTAAACTTCCGACCTCAATTACTTTAAAATGGGAAAAATTTTATTATAGCACTCTGGGCTTATTAATGCTTTCTATCACTTGTATCCCTTTTTTATTTATTTTTAGCCCTTTTGGCGTTTCATTTCTCTATTTATTCACTACTCACGCTATTGTCTCACTTATAATATGGGGTAAATTTGGCAGAAGAATTCATCTTAAAAGATTTTTAATAATAAAAACCAATAACAAAAATATTCATGATTATTGGATGATTGCAAAGAACTTCATGGTATTTATATTTTTGATAATATTAGTATCCGCTTTAGCATTTAAATCAAGTGTGAATACTAAGATCATTTCAATCGAACTCAATTCATTTATCATAGCGATTTTAATATCATTAGTATTGAAACAAGGAAATTTATTAAAAAACGAGTACGAATTATATAGCCGTAAAAACTTAGATATAAGTACAAGAATTTGGCTTTTCCTCAAAATATATATGAACTTGTTAAGATTATCGTCTGTAATAGCTTTTATATTTTGCATCCTACTCGTTATTCTAAAACTATTATTTCCGAACTCCAACAAAACAATTAAATCAGACTATTCTTTTATTCTCTATGTGATCTTAATCATATATTCAATATTGTTCGAAATTTATTATTATATTAGAAGGAAAAACGGGGGACGAAAAATGGTGAATATAATAACTCGTGTTTTTGGAATTGGCCAAACAACCAGGATTACCACTTCATTAGTAATTAGTTTAATTGTACTGTTACCTAACTTTAAGGAATTTTCTTTCAACGTTCATGTTATTATCTCGTCAATAAATTTACTTCTTACTTCAATGGGTGGATTTGCATTAAACGATTATTTTGACACAGATAAAGATATAATTAATAAACCCCACAGACCTATCCCAAGTCAACGTATTAGCAGGAAAACCTGCCTTTTTATCGCATGCTCTTTACTTTCAACAAGTTTATTTATTTCGATATACAGCATAGCAAATAATGCATTTGGGTACGTTCAACTTGTTTTGCTGTCTGCGATGGTTCTTTATAATTATGTAACTAAATATTTCGCAGTAACGAAAACTATATACACCGCATTTATATCTTCACTTCTAGTTTCTTTTCCGATTTTCACAAATAAATTGGATGTATCTCTCTACCTACTCCCATTAGCTACGTTTTTCTTTATTCTTGGGAGAGAATTGTTAATGGACATTTTAGACATCGAAGGAGATAAGAAATCAGGAATAAATACAATTCCTATTATATGGGGCAAAAGAAAAACATTTATAAGTGCATTTTTTTCTTTACTAATTGGTTTATCCCTGATTTTACCTTTAATACTACCTGCTAATAATATTATTGACTTAATACGCGTTTTGTTGATTTTTCTCTCTTTGATTGGATTTTTTCTATTTTGGTCGTATGGTTCTATAACTATTAAAAAAATTGCCATCATATATTTATGGATTCCAATGATAGCAGGTTTAACTTTATTGTTTTTATAGTATAAGAAAAAACCTCCGAGTTAACGAAGGTTTTCATTTTTTTGATTATAGTTACTTTGAAATACATAAAAAAGAAATTGGTGTTCCCATAAATTTTATGCCATCCTCAAATGAACTGATTAAACTTAATGCAAATCCTTCTTCACGATGACGGTATAAGCCCGGTATCCGATGTTTTCCTTCCTCATCCAAGAAAAGATTTTCTGAACTTGAAAATAATAAAGTCCAATGTTCGAAAGGAAATATATTCGGATACATATACCGTAACAATAATAAAGCCGACGCATCTAGAGATAAAATACAATTTGTTTCCATGAAATCAATAATGTTTTGTGATGACATTTCGTTCAGGATTTCATATACCCGACAGGTATAAGATACGTTATTCTCTAATTTGTACCCTTCATATCTATACCTACTTAACAAAAGACTATTGTAATAAAAAAAATTATCTTTTATAAACTTATCATTTAGTATCTCTATTGTTCTTGAGATATCGACAATTTGTTTACAAATCAGTTTAAAATTACAATCCGATTGGTTGATTTTAAAATTTTCCATAATTATACTCCTTTTTAATGTACGAATATATTTATACTCTCATAATATCAATTATTTGTCTACACAATAAGCATTATGCTAGTATAATTTCTTGGATATAAAAACAATAAATACCGCATTCTCAATCTTATACACAATTATTTCGATTTTATAACATTTCAATTGCTATTAGAAAATAGTGTGGCTATTACGTCCCATCGGAAATCACTGAAGGTTTCCGAAGGACAGCTACCCCTTTTTAGCTACCTCATTATATATATTCTCGGACAGCATAAAAAGGGGTAGCCGCCCTTGCGGGAGAATAGCCACATAATAAAAATAAATTATACGGTTTTTCAAAACCTCGCGGCCATCCGATTTACGCTTGCGTAATTTTTTTTGTTACGCTATACTAATAAATAAATTCATAGGAATAAAAATTACATGACAATGATAATTAAATTTAAGTCATGTAATTTTTTATTTTTATGCGAACTTACAAAATCCTTTTGAACAATTTGTTGGATATCGGAGGAGTAGCTACTATAAACAATTTTTACTCTCATAAGGCTAAAACCCCGAAAGGTTGCTTACTTTATACTCGAAAGCTTTTTAAATCATATTTAGAAAATGGTTTAATAGAAAAGATAGACACTATAGGCAAACCGGCGAATAAAGCTCGGGAAGTTTTTTATTGCCTTACAAAAAGAGGTGCCCATTATATTGGTCGTGCTAACGAATACAAGTATCGCAAATATACTAGATCACCGGCTAATGTTATGCATGAGAGTATGAAATTCGATATTGCGATTGCTCTTCTTAGACTATTCCCACATTATAAGTTCACTTTTCGTTACAATCTAAACCTTTATGGAGTTTGCCCGGATATTTTCGTCAAAGTCGAGCACCTTGACTTCAAAGGGCAAAGCAAATTCTTTTTAGTAGAGATTGAACGTAAAAAAACTGTTGACCGCGTATTTCATGAGAAAATCAAAAAATATGAAGAAATGTTTGTTGAAATCGCAAGAAAGAAATCTCATAATCTTAGCCAATTCACTGCATTGTTCGTCTATACTGATATTTGGTTTGATGTGTTTTTAAGGCATCAGGAATACAATGATCCAAAAGTATTGGAACATATTTCTTTTGTGAACAACTTAGTAAAAAACTTGGTAAACCATTATTGTAAAAACTTATCTGATAGTCGATACCGTTTTATGGCTTTTCATAATTTCTATTGTTTAAACGATCTAGTCTGGCATACTCCGCAAGGCAATAGAGTGAAGATTTGAGTCTAAATCTTTTTGGACTTAACGCTGCTCTTTAACAACCTCATAAAGACCTGTCCAGTATCTTTTCAGTGTAGCAACAGCCCTTCCTCAGTCAAGGTAGTATTTGCTATGGCAAATCTCCACCGTTGACTTCGGCGGGCTCCCGTTGCTTACTAATGACTACACTGGACAGGTTAACGGCTCTCCAGTGTTTTTATTATCCGCTAAATAAAATATTATATGCAAAATTCCTTGTTTCCTTCATTTATTCAAACGGCTTATAACACTAAACCGGGTGAAGCTCTCTTTACTGATATAGATAGACAAAGATTGGCAATAGAAAGATCCAAATATACAAAGTGGTACTGCATTAAGGAAATTTTGTATGAACAATATCTATGGGATATGAGATGCTGGGATAAACCAAAATACCAATATACAAAAGCCGAAGTCATGGAACATATTAAAAAATGGATCTCTGATCATGATAATGGCAACTGGACTAATAATTGCGGACATTGCCTTTACTGTATTAGAAAACTTTTGCATGACAGAGCTTGCACTCTAGAGGAAATCGCCGATTACTGCTTAAGAAATAATTTTATTAAATATCCTAATCAAATCAATACCTGGAATAATGGTTTTGATGAATCTGAGGACGATATTAAACAGGCTAGCGACAGTCTAATATCTAATTAATTCGCTAGAGAAAGAAATAAATATATGTTACCACGTGTAAAAAATGTTCTAGATACCATATTAGAACAATTCAAAAACGGGAACATTCCCGAAGCTATCCAATATGCTATGTTCCCTATCCCCGATATACCTTCTAGTCATTGGAGTTTATTTAATAAGCTGATAATGTTTTTTCACCAAACAGAAGATGCCAGGGGCTATAAACAATGGCAGGAAGTTAATCGGCACGTATTAAAAGGCAAAAAGTCATTTGATATTATTGTTCCGATATTCAAGAAGGAAAAGGATAAAGAGAATAAAGATGAAAAAGTTGTATTAAAAGGATTTTGTTGTGGGACTGTATTCCGGGTTGAAGACACAGAAGGAGAGCCTTTAGATTACCATAACCTTGAGTTGCCCCATTTTCCACTTATACAGCATGCCAAGAGCCTAGGGGTATCAGTGCATGCAATTCCGGGAAACTACTCTCATTATGGCTATTATGACCCTAAGAAAGGTCTTATAGCCTTAGCCACCCCTGAAGAAAGTACTTTCTTTCATGAGCTTTGTCATTTAACCGACCACAAGCTAAAAGGTGAAATANAAAAAGGGCAAGACCCACTACAAGAGATTACTGCTGAGTTGGCAGGACAAGCTCTTTGTAGAATCGTTGGCAAAGACGGCGACAAGCATTTTGGCAATTCTTATCAGTATATTGAGAACTACGCTAAGGAATTAAAGATTAGCCCTTATAACGCAGTCTTAAGGATTCTGAGCGATGTTGAGGCCATTTTACACTATTTACTCTTACCCCACTAAAGGAAAAACATTTCTTAAGTAACTAACAAAAGAACATATTTCGTTCTTTTAGAAAGGAATAATCATGGAAATTAAAGTTTGCGATTTACCTGCTTCGGATAGGCCTTTAAACAGACTCATTTACCTTGGCAGCAATGGATTAACCAATATTGAACTTCTCTCAATAATCATTGGCACATCTGAAAGCCTCAGTTTAGCCGAAAACTTATTACTACAGTTCAAAACATTGGAATGTATTAGGCTGGCTACAATTCAACAGTTAATCACAATTAAAGGAATCGGGATATCTTTAGCCAGTAGAATAATCGCATGCCTAGAGATGTCAAAGAGGCTCGGTTTGCACAAGGCTTTGGAAGAACCCGCAAATATCCAGACACCGGAACAATGCTTTAGAGAAATTATAAGTAAAATTATAAATCGGTATCAGGAGCATTTCTATGTCTGTAGTCTGAATGTTAGGAATAAATTAATTGCTATTGATGAAGTGAGTAAGGGGACATTAACTTCCAGTCTAGTTCATCCAAGAGAAGTGTTTGAGACGGCTATTAAGAGGCATTCGGCTCAAATAATAGTAGCTCACAATCACCCTTCTGGAGATGTAAGTCCTAGTGAAGATGATATAAAAATTACCAAACGACTGTATGATGCTAGTAAAATTATGGGAATAGAGCTACTTGACCACCTTATTGTTACAGAGAACAAATACACTTCTTTAAAAGAAAAAGGTATTTTTTAGGAGGAACCTTATGTACAGTCCCAAAATTAGAGAAGACCTAATCCCTATAATCTATAGACAGTCGAAACGTAAGGCAAAAACTATGACTAGGTTCATAGATGAAATATTAAGACCATTATTGATTGATATAGAGAAAAGTAATAAAGGAGAAAAGGATAATGAAAATGGGAATATAATTAATAATGTTGATAATGAGAATGAAGAGGAAAGATATTGTTGTAAGAGTTGTAAAATGCAGATAGAAGTAAATGACAGGAAGATAGGATATTGTAAAATTTGTGAATGTGAAGTGTTCGTTGAAAAAATTTAGTTCTTTGGAATGAAGTGTATTTTAAGCTATCCAAATAAGGGTAGCTTTTTAATTTTGTCAAGAACCTTGTTGTTGATAATTGCTTATTACCCAGAGCCTACCCGAGACGCTATCAGACACCCTCACTCTACTTGTCAAGGTCGCTTACGCTTTGCCTTGACAAGTGTTCCCGGTCTGATGGCTACGCCATTAGTTGACAGCCGTAAGAATTACTTAAGTTATTTATTTTCACGAAGATAGGACTTAAATACCGTATAGGAAATGTTATATTTATTTAATAAATTATACGGTCATCGTATAATTATCATTAACATTGATAATGAGGATAGAGAGCAAAAAAACCGTAAAAGTTGATGAACTTGCCGAATTAATTCCATTTCGTGCTGGAGCTACTTTTAGTCAGCTTTGGCAAATATTATATTATACCCGCCTATTCAAATATGTTCATAGACAGCATTATCAACGAATTAAGCCAGCCTATAATAAAATTTGTACTAGTAGAAATCTTAAAAAACTATGTGACTTAGGTTATTTCAAAACAACTCAAAAGGATATATTTTGTGCGACTGACAAAGTTTTACCAATCCTAAACGAAGCAGGTTTTATTACAGAAACGCTACCCCAAGAAACAGTTGGCAAAGGTGACATTAATGAGTTAAACAATACAGAAGTCATGATAAAATTATTAAAATACCCTGACTTCCATACTTTTGTGTTTCCAAATTTCGGATACATAATCCCTGATTCATTATTAGTACAAAGGAACCATAAACAAAGAAAATACAAACTTACTTTTATAGAGATTGAAAGAAAGAAATCAGGTTGGCAAGAATATATCCAGAAGAAACATGAGAATTATTTAAAATTATCTAAAGACCTTATCGTTTATAGAAAATGGTGCGAATACTGCGATGTCTTAGGAATTGATAGACCCAAACATTCAAGTTTTAAATTTTCGGTACTTTTCATTTGTGACATTAATTTAGATCTCGGAAAGGGTTTTAGATTTGAAAGAATTTAGTTTTTCTTCCGATTTTTTGGATGATTTTCAGGATAAACCTTTTGAAACAATTGGTATCGCGTTACTGGGTGCTTTATCTCAATATGGTATTTACTGGTCGATAATGTATTGGCTTAATATTTATGAGCATATGGCAACCACTTATTCTTTTGCAGGGAAAATGTTTAGCATACTTCTTTTATTTGCATCGATTGGATTTATTATTATTGGATTGATATTTATGCCTAGTTTTTGGTGGGAGTTATTGAAATTAATAATCATTGTAATTGCATCTTTACCTAAAGTTATTAAAAATGAATTTATAATTATAAAGCAAATCTGGCAAAATAGGGGCTTGCAAAAGTATAAACTATTTGGTGGTTTTATTTTTTATTTCCGTTTGAGACAAAGAATACTTGCTTTTTTATTGGCTTTTATATCACTTAGTCTTACAGCATGGTTTTTTACTTATAAACAGCAAACTTACGAAAAAACCTATTGGAAAATTAAATTTTATAAAAACGAACCTATTCAAACATTCACATTTAAGCCTAATATTCCTTATACAATAAAAACGAGTGCTTATATGAATTCTATTTTAATAAATTTCGAAGAATACGAAAAAATGTATGATTTTGCCGAAGTTTGGTGTATTACATTTCCCGATACTACTTATATAAATTTTAATTTCTATGCTATCGGAATCCATGAGGTTTTTGGTCAAACTTTAGAAGTTTGGGAGAATAAAGCTGAAGGAGAAAAAATTTATTATCCTTTATGTTTTAGGAGAAGAATAAGATAATGGTTTGGGTTATTGTAATTATCGCAATCTTTGTAATTATTGGGAGTCTAATTGATTTCGTACTTAATGGTTGGACTATAACAACACAATTTTTTATTGATTCGTGGTATGGCATAATAGCCGTTATAACAGGCATCTTGTCTTTATTTATGTTTTACGGTTCAAGTAAGTCTTATAAAATGGTTAAAATAAACGAATCATTTTTGCCAATTTTAAAAAATCACAAAGGACGAGGTAATATTATGGAAAACGAATTTGATTTATCTAAACTAACAATGGATGCTCTAGTTAAGAAAATGGCTTTTGAAATGACAAAACCAGGTCCGGTGTTTTTCAAGGGCTGGGGAAATAGAAGATTGGAACTTGATGTAGAAAGAGTCAATATTATAAAAAACTATATCGATTCATTGAGAGAAACTGGGAATTCTTTAATGGAATTACAATCAGATGCTGTTTTAAGTTTTACAAAGATAAAAACATTATCCGAGATTAAGAGAAATGAATTGGCAAGTAAGTTGCAAAAATCCCAAGTGGATTTGGACTTTGTGAAGATTGAATATCAAAGTAAAGTTAGAAGAATGAATTTAGAGAATGAAAGCTTAGAAGAAGATGTTAAAATGAAAAAAGCACTTAGAGAGAAAGTAGAAACTGATAGTAAAATTTCCCAATTGATTGCTGAAGCAGAATATAAACTTATGTTAGCCAAGAGTGAGAAAGAAAAAGAAATAGCTTTAGTTTTAGCTGAAGCGGTAAAATATTACAAAAAATTACCTAACGTATTAAAATCTTATGTTGCTGTTCAATTAGGCAGTGAAAGCTCTCAAAATCCTAGCGTTGATATGGAGTTACAAGAACAACTTAAAGATTTTATTATTAGAAAGCATAAAGCAGAAACAGAGATGCTCGAAAACGAAGCTGACGAGAATAAAGCTTTGACAGATACTATGAAAGTCAAACTTGAAAGAGAAAAGAATAAATATTTAGGTGATGGCAAAGTATAATCTTAGTTTAGGGTTTTTAGCTTCTTATTTACGTCAGGAACTACCTGAATTTTGGGATATCAAAGACAGGTTTGAACATACCTATATTGTTGGTAAAACAGGAATGGGTAAATCTTCCCTACTGGAACATATGGCTTCTTCTGATATTGAAAAAGATTTTGCTGTTATCTTCATTGATCCTAAGGGGGATAGCTGCAAGAAATTGTATCATTTAACCAATGACAAATCCCGTATTCAATATATTTCAATAAATAGTCCTACAGTAATTAATCCTTTAAACAAAGAAGGTTATAAGCTTGATAATTTAATACAGGAATTTATTCAAATCTTAGATGTTTTAATAACCCTGACATCATCTAATCCTGAAAGTACAGTATTAATGCGAGAAATTATTTATCGGACAATGCATACAATTACCAAAGAGGAGAATAAAAACTTAGATTATCTTACAAAATTTCTTCTTTATCGTGATGTCAGAAGCGAAGTAAAAAACACTTTACCAGTCGGCAATGATTTAAGAAAATATTGGGACGAATTTGACGGTATCAAAGGCAAGATTCCTAAGAATAGTCAAAAAGTTGATTGTGCTCAAAGGTTAGCATCACGATTAATTGAGATATCGACTGGCGAAATGAAAAATTTTGTTGTCGGTAAAAATGAATTAGATATAACTAATATAGTACAGAATGGTAAGGTAGTATTAGTGGACACATCTCATATGAATCGCAATAGCAGAATTTATTTGACTAATTTAATCGTATATTCGATTCTCTCTTATTGTGAGTTCTCTAATTCACACAATAAGCCGCTCCTTGTTTATGTTGATGAATTTCAAATTGTTGTAAGTGACTTCTTCGGCGATTTATTAGCCAGAAGTCGAGGCTCTAAAGTCGGTTTTACTTTAGCACACCAAAATTTTCAACAGATACCGAAAAGTATCTTAGGTTCAATTTTTGGAAATGTAGGGACTTCAATCTGTTTCCGTTGTGGAGATGAAGAAGCCCGAAGATTTGCTCCGATTTTTAATATTAAAACGCAAGAGCTCTTTAACCTTCCAAAATATAATGCCTGGGTAAGAATTGGCACTAACAATACTTTAATTGAGACCTATGTTCCAAAAACTCCACATTTAGAAGAGCCAATAGCTCTCCAAAAAACGCTAACCCAAGCGGAAATATCATTCTCCGAATATGAAAGCAATTTTTTAGGTGACGAATGGATAAATTATTGATATAATTTATCGATAAGTCGCAACAATGATTTGGGCATTAGTCCGATTGTTAATAGTTAACGTGATCTATATTTAATCGCCCGTAGTGTGAATAAATTGCATCTATGGTAACGGTAATCCGTCTATTAGAGAAGATATAGAAACGGCCCCATTAACTATTGACCTAATATAAGAGCTGGGTCGTAAGCAAACTTTTGTATAGGTTTGCGACTTATACAAATTATTCAAAGGGGTTAGAACCTTGAAGAAGATTCTGACTCTTTTGTTTTTGTGCTATAATGGAATTAGTATCTAACTGTTTGATAATAATATGAAGGAATATTTTTCTTTTAATAGCAACTTACAAAAAAATAATATTAATAGTGAGCTGAGCCAAGCAGTAAAAAATTTATTAGACGTAAAAATCAAAAGATTAAAAGTAAAAGAGAGTACGGATTTTCTAAAAGATCTTAATAAATATGAATCATATCTAACGATGAGCTTTAAAGAAAAACTCAAATATTTTTTCGAAAATGATCTTGGTCTAGATTCTTCACTTGGACATGAACTAAAGAGTGAACTGAAAGAGATTAAAAAATATTGTAATGCCGAAAATGCAGATTACGAAATAGTCGACAATTCAAAAGTTTAAACTTAAATTAGATGTAAGAAATCATTGAAAATCAGGCAATAACAAGATAATAAAATAATTAAAACAGAAAGGAGCTGTACTTTGTCAAACGAATATTTAAATTTTAAAGAAATAAGCGACAAAGTTTTATTTGCCGACTTGTTTAACCATCTCAACATATTATACTCAATAAAAAATGGTGAAATAAAAACTAAGGATGGTATTGTCGTAAATATCAAGAAGAATCTCTATTTTAATACTAAGGACAATTCGCAAAAGGGAAGTGTTATAAATTTTCTCGCGAACTATAGAGGGACTGATTTACGAAATGCAGCGAAAGAATTAAAAGACATTTTTCTAAATGATAATCAATTAAACCATAGAGAGTTACCTGTACTAGAATTACACTATCATGATATTCTACGACGTAATTCTATCAGCGAAAAAGTAGCCCAGGAATATGAAGTTGGTTTTGTAAAACAACGGTCTATTATGGCGGGTAAATTAGCCTTCAAAATTTATGACCGGCAAGGGTTACCTATTGGTTATATCGGTTATAATGAAAAGGATAATTCTTGGCTTTTCCCGAAAGGTTTAAAAAGACCACTATATAATGCTCACAGATTGAGAAATAATGATTTGCTTGTATTGACCAGCGATCCATTCGTTGCAATAAAGATAGTATCATTTGGAATTACCCAGGTCGCGTCTTTGCTGGCTAATTCCATGACAACAGATCAAGAGGAGGAAATTCGCACGTTCAAGAATATTCTTCTTCTTCATAACGAACCGCAATGTATTGTGGAACGATTACGTTATCATTGCTTTATAAAAGCGCCTTGTATTACTAGTTCATTCAAAGATATTACCAAGGAGAACTTAGAACAATTTTTGAATTGACCCTAACCCGGTATTCATTGCTCTGAGCCACAGTGAAACGCCCTATTTATAATAGGGCGTTTTAAATTTAAAAAATATCAGACTCTAGAAGAACTTCTATAAGACTTAGCAAAACCCCTTTCTGACTTAAAGATTATTATTTTACAACCATTTTTAAGATTAATTTTATAAGTAACTAATTTTTCTTCTACACATTCAATATTATATTTCTTATATTTATTCATGACATAAAACATAGATACATAATATAACCATATTGGCTTATTCTGCTTACTAAACCAACCATTTTACATACGCCAGGATAGCCGGAAGCTCACCAACGTGGGGCTTTCTTGTTTGGCGTAGGCGTTCGTGGTTGGACGTAGTAAGCGAATAAGATAAGCTTCCATGTTGGTTTTTTTATAGCATTTCCGTTTAAGCTTAGCGGAGAATAAAAAATTATAACACAATGAAAAACTTTAATTATCTTTTAGTCCTTTGTTTATTAGGATTATCGGTTCTCTTTCAAGCCTGCTCAGGCTCTCAAAAATCATCAGAGAAAGTCATCTCTACGCTGGTTCCCATTTCTGATGCCGACAAATCAATGACCAAGAATGGGGTCACGGTTGATGTGGTGGCGCTTAATGAATCAAACGTTGTACCCTACTCGGATTTAATGTGTAGTTTCCCTGTAATGACGAAGGGATTTTTAGAAACTGAGGCTACACCTAAGTCCTACACCGAGCGAAATATTCTTGCCGGTTTCTCAGATCCACCAGCAGTAACATTCGCTGTGAAGATTACCAATAATAGCGGTCACATAATTAAACTAACAGGTAGCGATGTGGGATTAATGGTATCAGGTAAGGATTCCAGAAAGTTAGACGTTCAAAGGATTAACAATGCCTGGCTTTTATATTTTAAACAGAATTTCGAATTTCAAAAGACTGTACCGGCTGAATTAATTTCCGCAATTCAAACGGTACCCATTTGGGATGATAATCAAAAAATCATTCCTGGGAAAACATTAACCTTATACATTCCCTTTGATGTTAAACTCAACCGCGGATTCAATAATGCTATATTAAGTATTTACGACATAGTAACTAATGTTGATCAAGCAGGCACACCTACAGAAAGGACAAGTATGGATTTTAATTTTAAGGAAGGGACTATTTCAATTAAACAAAATTAGCCGTTGGCATTTCACTAATTTGGAGAATAAATGAAATACATAATCTCTATTACTGCTCTGTTTGTTTGTTTTACTAATTTATACAGTCAAGAATGGGAGCAAGTAGGCTTTGATGGTAAAACAGTAAATTGCATAGCCGTTAGTCCAATCGAAAATAATGCAATATATGTTGGAATTAAGGGTGAAGGTTTATATAAATCAACCGATGTTGGAAAATCATGGCTACTAGTCTATTCTAGTGTTCCTGTTATAAATTGCATCGTTATCGATAATCTAGATAGTAACCGTTTATTTCTAGGAGCTGATGATGGGNTTCATATTAAGTCCAAATAGAGCAATCGATTTTTTCAATGTACCGCTTGAAGATGATGTAAAGGTAAACTGTATCGTTCTTGATGAGACTCAATCAAGTGCGATATTATTAGGCACTTCCAAGGGAGTCTACAAAAGCTTTNNGATAATTGTACAACTTTTATGAAGGCTGGATTAAGTAATTTTGCTGTCAGCTGTATAGCAATAGATAATTCTGGTCCAAAGGCAGTAATCTATTTAGGCACGGAAAAATCGGGCATTTTCAAATCAGCTAATTATGGTACTTCTTGGTCGCCTATTAATAATGGGCTTGATAATCTTTACACAGTGAATATTCTATGTAACACAACCAAGACAACAAATCTGTTTTTGAGTACTCGCATGGGTAATATTTTTGTTTCCGAAAATTCTGGAAGTTTATGGAGGTCGATTGAGCTCAGCAACATTGAAACCTACCTTACCTATTTAGTTCAAACATCAGAAACTATTACAAATCGGTTTATAATATATGCCCTTAATACAAAAGGAGAAATATTTAAGATTCTAGATTACGATAGAATTGAGAAAATCGGGAATAAAACAATAAGTGATATTTGTTGTTGTATCGGCGTTTCAAATCTTAATCCAATCTATATATTGATAGGGACCTCTAGTGGATTATACAAATTAAATATCTAAATGCATCCAGTTATTAAATTACCAATGAGGCTGTTTGCAAATAAATACCCCACGCTTGATCAACAGAATGAGCGTGGGGTATATTGATAGTTGAATATTTATATTAGTGCACTTCCCCCACTTTGACGGACAGACAATTTTGATATATTAAGAATTCCGATGACGTCCATTGCTATTAATAGATTACCAATATTTTTAAGTATAAAGTTTTGATAATATACTAGCCTCATAATTCATGGAGTGTTATAATTAAATTAATACTATAAAACCAGGATTATTATATCCTGGCTTATAGTCGGTCACCCCGCCTCATTCGCGCATCTTGACGTGAATAAAAGATCACAATTCGACACTTGTGATTTGGAAGTAAGAGGGTGACAGTCGTTAATCTACTTTACGTCGATTTGAAAATCAACAATACATAAAGTTGTGCCGCTAACGTGCCGCGGAGATGATTTTTAGAGATAATTATTGATAGTAAATGATAGTTACTTTAAATCTAATTATTCCCTAACGTTTCAACATTTTACTTTGTTTTACTAATGTTTTGCTGATATTTCATTTTGCTTCGAGTCCCGTCCGCTCCGCAATGAAAAGAAACTTGATGTGTCGTCAAGTTTTTTTGTTTTTACTAAGGTTTTTGGCAAAAAATGACCACCTGACGGGATAATAATTTGTACTTCAATTTTTCGACTTTTGTCGCTAACGTGCCGTTGATGTAATGGAATTTATTATTTAAGGGTAATTATGTCGAAAAATCCTAATATTTTTAAGTTTTTGTTCCAACCGACGGGAATGATTAAAGCGGAATCCTGTCGGGTTTGTTTGCTATATATAATAAATAGGTGTACGATATTATCGCTAATATTAAATAAACTTCATTTATTTTTATTAATTTATTGCTTAATATAAATTATGAAAAATAAAATATTTTCAAACATTGTATTTTATATAAGTAATAGGTTTATATTATTTATAATATTTTCGACCCTGTTCATTACCTTAAATATTTTATTCAATGGTTCGCCATTGCCGAGTACTGAGATAAAAGATTTATGGTTCTACTCCGGCTTATTTATGGTTTGGTTTTCAATATTGTTTATAGAGCCATACTATACATCTCCCAAAAACGTGATTACTACAGTTATTCCACTACTTCTTGTTTTTCTTTCAATAAAATCTTTATTTAATAATTCGTTGTTTTGGTGGTTCGCTGTAGTTCTTTTCCTTTTATTATTACTTATTTCAATTCTAATTACTGCTCTTGAGAATAAAGACGAAAGTCCTGATGTTTGGCGGAATAAAATGGCAAACATTTTGAAGAATTCCATATCTATACTTGGAAAAGGTAAGGTACTTTATTCTATTATTTTTATATATTTCTTGCTTTCTTATTACTCTATACAAAATGTCTACACATTAATACTGTTTGTCTTTTGGTCTATAATTCTAATTATCGATACTAAGGAAATTCATAATAAATTTATTCCAAAATTATATAGAAAAGATACTGATCAAATTGGTGAAATATTTGGTGTCCAATCAAAAAAAATATTTTTAGTAAAATTATATGAGGATAGGAAGAAAATTAAAAAATTTGATATTGTAAAATTTAGATATTCAATGCAGGATTCAAAAGATCTTGTATTTATTGGGATAGTTTTTGATACATATTTATTGAATCAAGAGAAATGGGCAAAGATTTTACAGATGAAAGATCCGGAGACAGAAGATATAAAATTAGAAAAGAATGTAGTTTATAAAATTTCAGACAGAGCTAAAATTGAAGAAATTAGTAGACAAATTAGAGTCGACGATTTTGTAGGTGTGATAATAGAAGGATCAAATATAGGAAAAATTAAATTTGAATACTCAAAGAAAGTAGATGATTTGCAAGAGGGTGATTTACTTGAATTAAGAGTCGGTTTAAAAAGATTATTTTACCAAGTTATTAGTGGAGTAACCGAGGAAGAAAAACTTGAAGACAGAAATAAAACCGGTTTTATAAATGGAGAAGCTTTACAGCTTGGCGAATGGTGTGATACTGACTTTTGTTTCAAAAAATTTGGCTGGGTACCTGCAATTAATACTCCGGTCTTTAAAACAGACGCATCAGATATAGAAGTTCCAGAATTAACTTATCCTGATTATGAACTTGGAAAAATTCCTAGAACTACTTTACCATCTGTTATTAATCTTAATGAAGCGATCAGTCATCATATAGCACTTCTGGGAGTAACGGGCTCGGGTAAGTCGTTTTTAGCTTATGAAATAATTAATCAAATTAAACAAGATACAAAGGTTGTTTGCATAGATTTTAACAAAGAGTTTGTAACGAGGCTAACACCCGCACCTGGCAATATAATTAGTGAAGCTACATCCATTGAGGTTACATCTAGAATTGATTGGATAAATAATGAACTTGAAAAATTTGGCAATCAACAGGATAAAAATCAGATCGAATTAAAAAAATCCGAGATTAAAGCAGCGCTGGAAATTGATATAAACGCTTTTTTAAGTAGCCCAACAGATAGTATAAAAGTGTTTGAGCTTCCTGATGTAAGTAATACAACAGGCATCCTTGATTATACAAAATACTTTTTCAAAGTACTTTTTGATATTGCTAAGGGAAGGCAGATTGCTAATAACCCTTTAAAAATATGTGTTGTTCTTGAAGAAGCACACACAGTTATTCCGGAATGGAATTTTTCAGGAAGCAGTGATAAGACATCACAGAGTGTTGTAAATAGTATTGGTCAGATTGCGTTACAGGGAAGAAAATATGGCGTTGGATTTCTTGTTATAGCTCAAAGAACTGCTAATGTATCTAAAACCGTCTTAACTCAATGTAATACTGTTATTTGTTTCCAGGCATTTGATGAAACCAGCTTTAATTTTCTAGGTAACTATGTTGGGAAAGAGATAGTTCAGGTATTACCAAACCTAAAACAATTTCATGCAGTTGTAGCAGGTAAAGCGATAAGATCTAACGTTCCGCTAATTATTGACTTAACTAGGGCTGCGAATGACTAAAAGACTGTTTTAAATGATGCTGGCGTAATATTTTATTTTATTTTCAGGATTAGTATTTTCTTCAATATTAATTGATGTTTAAAAATCCCTAGATTGACTAGAGATTTTTATATGTCACACTACCTCATTCGCGCATCTTAACGTGAATAAAGGATCACAATTCGACAATTGTGATTTGGAAGCAAGAGGGGGTGGCAATTATCAATCTATCCTAAGGCTAATGGAAAATCAATAGTACAAAAGGTTGTGTCGCTAACGTGCCGCGAAGACGAGTTTTAGAGATAATTTGTGATAGTACATGATAGTCACTTAAGATCCAGTTATTCCCTGATATTTCAGTAAAATCCTTTATTTCCTAAACGTTTTTGTAACTTTTGATTTTGCTTCGAGTCCCGTCCGCTCCGCATTTATAGAAAACTGGAATATCTCCAGTTTTACCATTTTTCCCTAATGATTTTCAGTATTTTTGTGTAGAGAGGATACGGACTCGACATCTCTATTTTCAAGTTGTGCCGTTGTTGTGCCGTTGAAATCTGTTATACGATCAAGTGATGAAATTACATTTGCTAATACTGGTAGATTTACATGTGTATAACGCATTGTTGTTTTTATATCAGAGTGTCCCATAAGTTCCTTTATCGCCACGATTGAATTATTTCGACTTGCTAAATGCGAAGCGAATGTATGCCTTAATGAATGCCAGCCAATTTCTCTAATATCAGCATTTCGACAGATTAGATGTAAATTGTCAATACAGTAATCGTGTTTTAATGGTTCTCCTCTCTTATCGTGGAAAACGTAGATATATTTCTTATCTTTATCAAATAGCATTTCCATCACACTACTTGTTAGAGGAATAATCCGTGATTTATTATTCTTAGGTGAACAATTAAGATCTCTAACTCTATTCCTGCTCACGGTGAGAATTCTCTTCTCGAAATTTATGTCTTCCCATTGTAAAGCTATCAACTCACCGAATCTAAGCCCGGTTTTCATTGCCAGTAATATCATTTCTTTCCACATATTGTGAGCATGAAATAGTAACTGGGTAGCTTCATATTCGGTAAGATAGTCGTATTTTTGAGGTGGAACTTTCAGTAATTTTATTTTCGGAACATCAGCAAGCTGTCCCCATTCTTCAGCAGATCGTAAGCATCTGCTAAGTATGCATAAGCGATTATTAATAGATTTAGGAGATAGTTTGTTTAGACTGATAAGATGACTTTTATATCTCTCAATCATATATCCATTGATTTCGACAATTGTTCTGTCCCCGAAATATGGAATAAGATCAGAATTCAGAATGTATTTCTTATTGATGTACTCGGAATATTTATTATTGTTCTTCACGTAAATCTCAAGCCAATGTAATGCCATATCCCGAAATAAGTGTTTTTCAGTTGACTTAGTTATATCAATTGACTCTCCTCTAGCAAGCTTCTGCCTTAACAATAATTCATATGCTTTTGCTCCCTTCAAGGAATTCTCCGGACTTCGTTTCCTAATTCTGCTAAGATTGAACCCGATATCAACCCAATATGATTTACCTCTTCTTATTACACTCATAATATTATTGCATTATCTGGTCGATGCGGTTGCTTTCTAGATAAGATATAATATCTTCGCGTAAAAATCTCAGCGAATGCCCAACCTTAAAAACTGGTATTTTTCTTGAATTTATGATTCTATATATAGTTGGTAGTGAAATTCCTAAAAGTTCCTGCAGTTCTTTCGTTGTGTAAAAGGCTTTAGTAATTAAATTTTCCGGCATAGACCAGTGTTTCATTATATTGTCAAGATGCGTGTTCGAAAGCAGCAATCTCTTACTTCCTCACACATCTTATCATTAATAATTAAGAACAATCAAATACCTGCTTATTGGTTTATAGGAGGTATTTAATTGAATTAAACAATAACCGAATATAATCGATTCTTTAGCATTTTTAAGTTTTCGAAAAGGGATCTTGCTGGTAAAGTGAGTTTGTTATCCCAGTACTGAGCAATCATATTATCAATATGTTCATCGCGACGGAAAATAAACCTACTTTTCTTGGGGCTCTGGTTATCTACTTCGAGCATGGTATAGCCGAGTGTAAATAATGATGCTGCTAGACCTAAATCATACGTAAAAAACTTGTCGCAGTCATTTATACTGTTTGCAGATTGTTTTATTATCATAAGGTTTCATTAATAATAAATTATTTGGTTTGAAGCTTCATCATTTAATGGTGAATTTCACCACATTTTTTAAAAATAAAAAAATCCTAGGATTAATCTAGGATTTGCAAAATATTCGTAGTAGTATTATTCATTAGTATCTACCCATCCATAATTTGGCTATTGAGAAATTCATGTATCCCGTAAGCGTCCGTCTGTTCAATATTTTCTTCCGACTTTATTTGAGATGACTCAGGTGGAATTAATAGAATCTTTATTTTATATGAATTGCCGATTTTCTCAACGCACGATTGATAAGGATAAAACGGATCGTAGTCGATGGCAAAGTAGTTTTGCAGTTTCTCAGCTAAGGCCTGTTTATGCTTTTTATATTTATCTTTTGCATCAGGATCTTTGATTGTAATTTCTCCATTGTATTTAGCTAAAACCAATAAAAATGTCCATTGTTCACTAGGCGTTGGATTGTTTCCCTTTCCAAGCATACCCATTTCTTTAAAATTTGTAATATGTTTTATTCTCTTTACATTTATTTCTATTTCCTCATTATTTAAAAACTTGATAATGATATTATTCCAATGTGTTCCTGCAGGTAATTTATGAGGGAATTTGAATTCCTTATTTGTGGCTTCATGTTTTAGGGATTTAAGGCTTTCATTCAATCCGGATACTGTTATTTCACCAGAAATGGGAATCGGAGTCTTTGAACTAAATAATGTTGGCTGCGTTGGCAATTTATCCTCTTGTGATCTCTCAATCAATTTTGAGCTTTGTTTCCTTACGTTATTACTCAAATTATTGTGTCTTTTTGTTTGTTTAGTTAGGTAATATCGTAAAAACGATTGCCCCATATTAATATTAGATAAAAGATAGTTATATTCTTCATTTCCTAGTACTCCAGAATCGTGAAAGTATTTTAGAGATACTTTCAATTGTTCAAGCTCAACAAGCAGATGATGTTTACACATCGAAATACTAATAAGCTTTAGATTATGCTTATTAATCTCGTGATACACTTCATTATTTCTACAAATATTTCTCATAGAGAGATTTCTAGACGAGACTCATTACTCTTATATTAGCAAAGAATCCATATCTCTTGCAGGTTTTGTGTTTGAAACTTTTTATGATATTGTGTTAAAGTTAGTTCTTTGTAATAAATCACCCACTAATTGATAATAATAGCGATTCAATAAAGAGAAAACAGGGATATAAAATCCTATATATTCCAAATCTGTTTAAAGCACCTTGCCAATAGAATAAATATTTTGAACTAACCCAAACTTAATAAAGAAAGGACTATCATATGGTTTGGTTTAAAAAAGAAGCAAGGCGCTTGGTAATGGAATCCTTATCCAAAGTAACTAATTACAATTTTGTATTACTTAGAGGTAGCCAAAACCATGTTACACATCTCTCTAATAAATATAAAGTCTACGATAAATGGACTAGTGCCCATTGTTTTTATTAAAAAGCCCGCCCCAGTAAAAAAGGGCAGGGCTCTAAATTACTTCATCAGCCCGTGTTTATCACGGGTTTGATGAACTTTAGAAGTCGTCTTGTTAGAACTAGTTGCTAACAATTTGAGACCTTTGAGTAACTCTTCCTCGTCAAAGAAATGCATACCGCCAAGATTAAAATAACCAGGTATAATACCAAGTTTTTTATAGACAGTTTTTGGAGAAATGCTAAACATTTTCGCAACTTCTTTGACAGAGAGATAACGGGTTCTCATGAGTTTACTCCCTTTGAACCCTACTCACCTTTAATTTTTTATTGTCTCAAAATCCCAACTAACCACTAAAAATAGACACTTCATTTTTACCACACTCAAATTTATGAAATTTTGAAATAAATATAAATAAGAAAGGAGGCCAATAATGGCTCAGTATCTAAGAAACCTTAAGAAAGGAAATCGTTGGTGGTTTAAATTTTCTTATCAAAATAAGATATATTTTTCTAAGGCAATTTACCTATCTAAAATAGAGGCTAAAAGAGCAGAATACCTTAAATACGAGGAAGTCTCTAATCAGGCTCGAAATCCTTCTGTAAAGCCAATTTTAGAGCTTTTAGAGGCTATTAATGAGAGACTTGATTATATCAAGATCAAAAAATCTAAGGCCTATTACAGGGAAAACAAACGCTACTATTCAGGGCTTTATAAGCATTTTGGCAATAGGCAAATAGAACATATATCGAAAAGTGATATAACCAAATTTCTCTTACAGATGTCACAAAAGTTTCGGCAACAGGGCAAGGGTAACTATGCCGTTAACGCTGCTCTAAGGATATACAAGGCTCTTTTTCAAATGATGATTAAAAATCACAATCTTGATATGAAAAATCCATGTGTTGGAATTGATTTTTATCCGATTGAAAAGCGGATAAAGTATATCCCAACTGATCAGGAGATAAAGGCAGTTAAGAACATATGCGATGCAGAAGAAAGATTATTGATAGATTTTATTATAGAGACCGGCTCAAGAATTTCAGAAGCTTTAAGAGTAAAGGGGAAAGACATTGGAAACGGTTATGTAGTTCTCTATACTCGAAAAAGCAAGAACTCTAATTTAATTCCCCGGAAAGTTCCTTGTAAAATTAAATTACCAGAATTAAAACTCGAGGATAGATTATTTTCTCGTTGGTCTGATACACCTAGATTCATTGAAAAAAAAGTCTCTAAATTAGGTCAACATAATTGGTCACATCATAACCTCAGGCACAGGTTTGCATCGTTACTTTCTAAAGAAGGTAAACCGCTCTTTGAAATAATGTTGCTACTAGGTCATAGTAATTTGGAAACTACTCAATTGTACTTACAGTTAATACAATAGAAGATTTCAGGTAACTGTAGCCATACTGTAGCCATTAAAATAAAAAAAGGCACTAGATATATTCTAAGTGCCTTATTTTTATTTGAGCTAGCGGGGGGATTTGAACCCCCGACCTGCTGATTACGAATCAGCTGCTCTACCCCTGAGCTACACTAGCATATCCAATTATAAATTACAAATTTTAAATTTTAAATTGCTGGTATTAATCATTTTTCGCCGAAGATATTATTTCCCGGTTACTTTAATTCAATAATCTTAATCTGCAATCATCTTAATCTGCAATCATCTTAATCTGCAATCATCTTAATCTGCAATCATCTTAATCTGCAATCAGCGAATCAGTAAATTTTCAAACTCTAAATTGCAAGTATTAATCCTTTTTCGCCGAAGATATTATTTTCCGGTTATTTTAATTAAATCATCGCAATCTGCAATCAGCGAATCAGATGCATTTGCTTCAATATAACCAGAATCCCTTAAGAGATTAATCCAGTAACGCGTCTCTCTCGATTCTTTATGCGCAGTATACAATTTATTTACGAAATCCTTTTTTNNTGATACCGCTCCATTTGCTTCTTCAATATTCGCGCCTATCGAGGTTCCGCTTCTTAAAATCTGTTTTGAAAGAACAAATTCCTGCTTTTGATTCGACAGAAACTGATACAACTTTATTATTCTTAAAGCAAACTTATAACTCTTATCCTTAATAATATTCTCTTTAATCTCCTCCAAATTAAAGAATATTTTTTCAAACTTACAATTTAAAATTTGAAATTTAAAATTGCTTTTTACGTTCCTGCCGAGAAGTCGTTATTATATTTTATCTGCTCTTTCGTCAATTTATCAATTTTAATATTCATTGTCGAGAGCTTTACTCCTGCTATTGTCTGGTCCATAGCCTCGGGCAGAACGTGAACGCCGATATCCATCCGTTTTCCCGCTTTATAAGCGTTAACGAGAGCAAGTTGCGCGTTGAACTGGTTCGCGAAACTCATATCCATAACCTCGGACGGATGACCTTCGGCAGCCGAGAGGTTCACCAATCTCCCTTTTGCAAGCACATAAATCTTTCTTCCGTTCTTAAGCGTATATTCTTCGCAGTTCGGTCTTATCGTTTTTACGGACTTCGTCAGTTTCTTCAGGTCAACGAGGTTTATTTCGCAGTCATAATGTCCGGTGTTGCAGACTATCGCGCCGTCTTTCATCGAAGCGAAGTGCCTGCCGACGAGAACGTCTTTCACGCCTGTCGCCGTAACGAATATGTCACCGATTTTCGCGGCGTCGTCCATCTTCATAACATTGTGACCTTCGAGTGTCGCTTTAAGAGCGGCAGTCGGTTTTACTTCGGTTGCTACCGTATCGGCGCCCATTCCTTTCGCTCTGTTTGCAACACCGCTTCCGCAGTGTCCGTAGCCCGCGACAACGAATTTCTTGCCCGCTATCAAAACGGACGTGGCTCTTAAAATTCCGTCGAGGGTCGACTGACCCGTGCCATAAACGTTATCGAAATCCCATTTGGTTATTGAATCGTTAACCGCATAAACGGGATACATCAGAGCGCCTTTTTCGGCCATTTTTCTGAGTCTGTGAACGCCTGTAGTTGTTTCTTCCGTGCCGCCGATAATGTCTTTAGCGAGGTTTCTGTATCTGTTATGAACCGTAAAAATCAGGTCCGCGCCGTCGTCGAGAGTCAGATGAGGCTTGAAATCCAAAGTTCTGTCGATGCACCAGTAAAATTCCTTCGTATTCATTCCGTGCCAGGCATAAATCGAAACGCCTTCAGCGGCAAGCGCCGCTGCTACGTCGTCCTGCGTTGATAAGGGATTGCATCCGCTCCAGGAAAGTTCGGCTCCCGCATCGATAAACGTACGTATCAATACGGCTGTTTCCTTCGTTACGTGAAGGCAGCCTGCAATCTTGAATCCCTTGAAGGGTTTAGTTTTTTTATATTTTTCCCTTAACGCGGCGAGGACGGGCATTCTTGATTCCGCCCATTCAATTTTCAATTTGCCTTGTTTCGCTAACTTCAGGTCTTTAACCTTGAATTTCTTATCTGCCAAAAAATAACTCCTTTAGTTTATGATTAATATTCTGTAATAATACAATTTTTATAACTTTAAATAAATTAAATATTTCATCCCTGCTTTAATTGTATCCCGAGTTCGTCCAGTTGAAGTTTTATCACGGGACTCGGGCAATTGTCCATAAGAGACGCGGCGCTTACGGTTTTCGGAAACGCGATTATGTCTCTGATCGACTTCGTGCCGCTGAGCATCGCTATCATTCTGTCGAATCCGAACGCGACGCCTCCGTGCGGAGGCGCGCCGTATTTGAACGCTTCGAGAATGAAGCCGAATTTCTCGGCGGCTTCTTCGTCCGTAAGCCCGATTATCCTGAATACTTTTTTCTGTGTTTCACTGTCGTGTATTCTGATGCTGCCGCTGCCTAATTCGTTTCCGTTGTACACGAGGTCATAGCAGTTCGCCCTTATGCTTTCGATTTCTTTCCTGTCTTTGCTGTCAAGCAGATGAATAAACTCGTCCTTCGGTGATGTGAACACGTGATGTTCACCGACAAACCTGTTCTCTTCTTCTTCGTAATGGAAAAGAGGAAAATCCGTTATCCAGACGAATTCGTGTTTCGAATCGTCAAGCAGTTTGAAATCCTCGGCGATTTTAAGGCGGAGTTGACCGAGACCGTTCAGCACTTTACTCTTATCACCCGAAAGAATCAGAATGAAATCTCCAGGCTGAGCGTCGAAAGCGGCGCTTAATCCTTTGATTGATTCTTCATTCAGGAATTTAAGTATAGACGATTGCAAAGAGCCGTCTTCGTTTACTTTCAATGTTGCGAGACCGCCGAAGCCAAGTTTCTTCGCGAATTCGGTGTAGCCGTCGGATATTTTTCTCGTGATTTCTATTTTGCTTCCGTCCTGCGCTTTCCCTGTTTTAATCCCCGCTATTATTCCGCCGGAATTAATCACATCCTTGAAAACCTTGAAGTCGGAGGTTTTCACCGCATCTGAAATGTCCGTTATTATCATCAAATCCTTTATTCTCAAATCGGGCTTGTCGATTCCGTATTTTGTCATAGCATAATCATAAGTCATTCTCGGAAACTGCCCGGGCAGATTAAAATCAAGAACTTCTTTCCATATATTTTGGAACAACTCTTCGGAAATTTTGAAGACATCATCCTGAGTGACGAAACTCATTTCAACGTCAATCTGTGTGAATTCGGGCTGCCTGTCGGCACGGAGGTCTTCATCTCTGAAGCATTTGCAAATCTGCACGTACCGGTCGAGACCGGAGACCATCAATATCTGCTTGTAAGTCTGAGGAGACTGAGGAAGCGCGTAAAATTTTCCTTTGTGAACGCGAGAGGGCACCAGATAGTCGCGAGCTCCTTCGGGTGTGGATTTCATAAGAATCGGAGTTTCAACCTCGACGAAATTGTGTTTCGCATAGAATCCGTGCACCATCTGATAGACTTTATTCCTTAAGAGCAATCCGTCCATCATTTTCTTTCTTCTCAGGTCAAGGTACCTGTACTGAAGGCGCAGGTCTTCATTTGCTTTAACGTCTTCTTCGACTACAAAAGGGGTCGTCAAGGATTCATTCAACACCTGAAGTTCTTCGACTTCAATCTCAATCTCGCCAGTCGGTATGTTTTTATTCGGGCTTTCCCTCTGAATCACCTTTCCTTTCGCGGAAATGACAAATTCATTTCCGAGTGAAGCCGCGAGCGCTGAAATATCCTTCCTGTCGGGAGAGATCTTGATTTGTGTAATGCCGTACCTGTCCCTTACATCGATAAAAATTATGCCGCCAAGGTCGCGCTTTTTGGCGACCCAGCCGTTGAGGACGACCGTCTCGCCTATGTTACGGGTATTCAATTCCCCGCATGTATTGGTTCGTTTGTTATATAACATCTTGATTATTTATGAACACGTAAAATACCTATTTTGGGATTTAAAAGTTAGGCAGATTCAATAACAAATTATAAATTGAGACTTTTGAAAAACTCGTTTATATAATTTTAGAATAAAACATATTAACCCCACTCTTCAGAGTGGGGTTAAAGAATGTCACAAATATTGGGCTTTAGCCCTCGTATTTCTATTATCGAGGACTAAAGTCCTTTCGTGTTGTTTATTTTTCGCCCCACCTTAAAAGGTGGGGTTACTAAGAAAGTTTGCTATCGTTGTTTTTTAGAAGACTTTAATTTGTAAATTAGATTACAAATGATAATATCTGTGTGAATCTGTTTTATCAGCTCTTTCTGTGTTCTATTGAAAAATATATTTGACTGAATTTTATTCGTTTATTTTGCGTTAATCATTTCAAACCTCAAAATTTAATAACTTAAAATACAAGGAATATTGAAATGATTAACTTAGGACAAAAATTTCCGGAATTTTCAAAACAAGCGACTGTATCAACCGCTCCGGGAAAAGAATTCAAAACCGTTACGAACAAGGACCACATAAGCAAGAAAAGGTGGATGGTAATGTTCTGGTATCCGAAGGATTTCACGTTTGTTTGCCCGACGGAAATTATCGACTTCAACGACAAGTTCAAGGAATTCGAATCAAGAAACTGCGACGTTATAGGCGCATCGACTGATACGGAATTTTCGCATCTCGGGTGGATGACATCGCATCCGGGATTAAAGGAATTACAATTCCCGCTACTTGCCGACACTTCGAAATCGCTCGGCGAAGATCTGGGCATACTTGAAGACGGCGAAAAGATTGCATACAGGGCAACGTTCATAGTCGATCCGAACGGCACAGTGAAATGGATTTGCGCGAACGACCTGTCGGTAGGAAGGAACGTAGATGAAGTAGTACGCGTGCTTGACGCGCTGCAATCAGGCAAACTCACGCCCTGCGGATGGAAGAAAGGCGATAAGACTTTAAATTAGTGGTTGGGATTGATTCCCGAAAAGAAGCCGCTGATTTTCGCGGCTTCTTTATTCCCCGTAACCTATAAAGATGCCGAATCCCCCGTAAGATTCGGGACTGGAAATTGCAAATTTCCCCATCAGTCCGATATAATTCTTATACAATTTCACTTTTAGTTCACCCCCGAATTTCAGATATAGTCCGTTTTTTGTAGTATAGTAACCGTAAAGTCTTCCTTCTTCGGATTCCCAATACTTGCTCCGAACGTATTAACAAATAAAAGAGTGGTAAAGTCTAATTGCAGGCTTTTAAAACCCGGCTTCGACAATTTTAATTCCGTTTCTGCTTGTGAGAATAATGAGTTTGCAGACAATAAGATGAAGAGAGCAATTACGCTTCCTTTTATCATATGGTTTGATTGATTAGTGAATACTCACTGTAATTTTTTTATCGCTGTAATTTCAGCATTAAGTTTTCCGCAGGATTCTGAAACCTTTTTAAGGAAAACTTTTTCACCGTCTTTTTTATCTCCCGCATATATTATCGACCTGCTCGCGTTTATAAGGTACAGGTTTCCTTTGACCGCTACGACGAGCCGCGTTAAATCGTTTCCCTGCGCACCTACGCCCGGAATAAGCAGAGGTATATCCTGCGAAGAAAATTTCTTAATATCCTTCATATGGTTCGCGCCGATAACGAAGCCGATACCGTCTTTAGACCATTTAAGAGATTTTTCCGCGACTACTTCGTAAAGTCTTTTCCTTCCGCTTTTCAGCAATTGAAAATCATCCGCGCCTTTATTGGATGTCCGGACAAGAATGTAAACAAATTTATTTTTTCTTTCGAGAAACGGGGAAACCGAATCAAAACCCATATAGGGAGACAGGGTTATCGCGTCAAAGTCAAGTTTATCAAAATACGCCCGCGCGTACATTTCGGCGGTGTTTCCTATGTCGCCCCTTTTCGCGTCGCATATTTTAATCAGGTTAGCGGGAATGTACTTAACGGTTTCCTCAAGAGCCTCAAGCCCTTTTACACCCGCAGCCTCATAGAAGGCGAGATTAATTTTATAACCCGCGCAGTTCTCCGCAGTGGCGTCAATAATTTTTTTGTTGAAAGTAAGAATCGGGTTTTTATATTTGAGGAAACAAACGGGAATTTTTTGAATATCCGTATCGAGTCCCGTTATGAGGTTCGACCTTGCGGTACGAATAATTTTTTCGAGTTTCTTTTTATATGTCATGATAGAAATATGTCTTTATGCCTGTAAGTATTCATTCCAATGCCGACCATCAGAAGAAACGACATTAACGACGAAACACCGTTGCTGACAAGCGGCAGCGGAATTCCGATAACAGGAGCGATTCCAATTGTCATTCCGACGTTTATGAACATATGAAAGAAGAATAAACTCGCGAATCCGACGCAAGCCAGCATCATATACCTGTTACGTGACAGGTAAGCGTTCGTGAAAAGCCTGTAAATAACTATACCGAAAAGTAGTATTACGACTCCCGCGCCGAGCAATCCGAATTCCTCCCCAATCATACAGTATATGAAATCGGTCCATTGTTCGGGAATGAATCTCAACTGAGTCTGCGAGCCCTGCAGAAAACCCTTACCGAACAGTCCTCCCGAGCCAATCGCCACTTTTGACTGAATCACATTGTATCCGCTTCCGAGCGGGTCCGATGCGGGGTCAAACACAGCCATAATTCTTTTTTGCTGATACGGCTGGAGTTTCGAATAAAAGAAACTTACCGAATAACCCGCGATAACGTTTATAACAAAGACTCCCGCGGAGAGTAGCCAATGCTTCTTGAAAAAGTACAATGCCAATATGAGGAGAGCGAGGAATACAGCAAAATAATAAATGTTTATGAAAGCCAGGACTGCCGCCGCCACAGTTGTTACTACCGCGAATAAAAGAAACGGCGAAACTCCCGCGAAAAAGAACATCGGAATTATAAACGAAAGCATAACAAGGGTTGTCCCGGTATCGTTTTCAAGTTTAATAAGAATTGCGGGCAGAAGTACAATGCCCGTTGCAGTAAGCAGTTGAGTGACTGAAAACTTCTGATTGTCCTCATCACCTTTGTAGAAAAAATTAGAGACTGCCATTACCGTCGCGACCTTCGCGAACTCCGAGGGCTGTATGCCGAAGCCCGCAATGTAGAACCAACTCTTGTTGCCGTTAATGGTTCTACCGAAAACGAGCACGAGCAAAAGGAGCACGAGCGCGAGCCCGTACGCGTAATAAGAGAGGCTCGATATATATCTCGGCGGCAGGTAAGTTATTCCGACTACCATTACGAGACCAATAATCGCGAACGTCATCTGCTTGACGTAAAAGCCGGAGTTGTTGACGCTGCTTTGAGTTGCGCTGTAAATCGCAAAAATACCTATTACTATAAGTCCGATGACGGATAAGAAGAGCGTAATATCGAATCTGTCGAAAAATTTCCTGTCCATCAGTCGTTCACCTCCATCTTCACATTTTCATTAAACACGTCTGCCGAATTTCCGCTCAGGTATCTGACCATTATTGCCGCGGCAATCGGCGCAGCGAACATATTACCCCAGCCTGCATTTTCACCGAGCACGCACACGGCAATTTTCGGATCGTCATAAGGAGCGTAACCGACGAACCAGGAGTGGTTGTTACCGTTTGGATTCTGCGCGGTGCCTGTTTTTCCGGCAATAAGGTAATCCGAATTTCTTATATTTTTCGCAGTACCCGAACCGTTTACGACAAGATACATTCCCTTTTTCACGGCATCGAAATATTTCTGCGACATATCTATTTGTCTTTTCTTAACTTCAACGGGGGTCTCGATTCCCGTGGAGGAATTATAAATTTTTCTTACTATGTGCGGCTGTATGTACATACCGTTCATGCATATTGCAGCAGTATAACTTACCATCTGAACGGGCGAAACTCCGAGTTCTCCCTGTCCTATGCCGAGACTGACGAGCAATCCCTGAGACCATTTGTTCACGCCGTAAACCTTGTCAAAATATTCCTGCGAAGGAAGAAGACCTTTGGTTTCATTAGGCAGGTCAATTCCCGTTCTCGAACCGAAACCGAACATTGCCGAGTAGTCGTGATAATCCTGTATGCCGAGCATCAAGCCGAGTTTATAGAAGAACACGTTCGAAGAAACTTCTATAGCGCGGACGACAGGAATTGAGCCGTATCCGCCGTGGTCTTCGAAAGTCCTGTTCCCGAAGGTAAAGGAACCCGGGCACGAAATTGTAGTCGTCGGAGTTATCTTGCCCGACGCCATCGCAGCGAGAGCCATCATCATTTTCCAGGTTGAGCCCGGCGGATATCTTGTTTGCGTAACCCTGTTGAACAAAGGCTTTTCTGGATGATTGAACAATCTGTTTATTTCTTTCGCGTCAGGCGAGCCTATGAAAGCGTTAAGATCATAATCGGGTTTCGAGACGAGGCAAAGGATTTCTCCGGTGCGCGGGTCGACGGCAATTACCGCTCCTCTTCTGCCGCCCATCAATTTCTCGGCATATTCCTGCAGTTCGGAATCGAGAGAAGTGAACAGGTCGGAGCCGTTAACGGGTTTAACGTCGTTGTTGCCGTCGTTGTACGCGCCGACTTCCCTGCCGTTAACGTCAACGAGAATCAGCCTGCTGCCTTTCTCACCGCGGAGGCTTTTTTCGTAAAACTTTTCGAGTCCTGTCGTGCCTACGAGATCGCCCTGTCTGTAATAATTTTCCGTTGATTCATTCAGACTCTTCTCGGAAATCTCGGCATTGTAGCCGAATATGTGAGACGCATTGAACTTATTCGGATAGAAACGAAGAGACTCAACCTGATAACTCACGCCTTTCAGCCTGTCGCGGTTCTCTTCGATATAAGATATTGTTTTGAAATCTATGTCGCGTTTTATCTTTATCGGATTAAATCTGTTCGTTCCCTTCGCGTCGGCGAGTTCATTCCTGATTTCCTCGGGATCAATTCCCGAAAGAGAAGCAACCTCGTCAATAAGATTCTTGTCGAACTGAAAAGGAGTTATAGTCAGAGTATAAGAAGGTCGGTTGTCGACAATTATCTTTCCGTTCCTGTCGATAATGAGTCCGCGGGCGGGCGTTTCGATGATTTTCTTAATAGAATTTTTTTCCGATTCCTTGCCGAATTCCTGCTGCTGAACTACCTGCAATTGAACAAGGCGCGCGAACAGAACAATTATGGCGGCAGCCATCACCCCAATGGAGACGTATATTTTCGCCTCACGTCTCACCCAGGAAACTCCTTTCAATTTTTTTCTTTCTCGGGAAAACTACGTAAACGAGGCTTATCAATGTCGTATATGCCGACGAAGTCAAGACGTACTTTATAATCACCTCGGGCAAACTTATAGGAGCGCCCTGAAAATAAATCCAGAAATAAATGAAATTGCCCGCGAATGAGCAAGCGAAAACGGATATGAGGAAAAAATAACCCGCAAGAAACTTTTCATTATCCGATTTAAAGAAGCCAGCAAGAAAAGATGCGATGGTATATGTTATCGCGGAGAGGCCTATGAACGTGCCGCTCAGGAAATCGGCTGTCAGCCCCGCAAGAAACCCGTAAATGGAACCTGAGATTTTGCCTTCCTTCACGCCGATATAGACGAGCATTATAATCACGAAATCGGGCGATATATTAAGGGACGACAGCGATAAAATTTTAATGAATGTCTTCTGAATGAGCAGAAGAAGAACGAGCAGCAGAATGTTTTTTAATATTCCGTATTTAAAATTCATTTTTTTCCTGCCTGAAATGTTTTTTCAAGGGCGTATCTTTCCTTATTCTGAATATATTTTACGACAAAAACGTTTTCAAGCGATGCGAAGTCAACGAGCGGGACAACTATTATTTTCATGAAAAGATTGTCGAGATTTCCCGTCTCGACTACTGTTCCTATCGGAATTCCCGAAGGATACAGGCTGCTGTATTCGGACGTGATGAAAACATCGCCCGGAACTATGTCCGCGCTTTTTTGTATATTTATTACCGATAATGTGGAGACACCGTCATAGGTGAGTATACCGTCAATCCTGCTCCTTTGCGATTTTACGGTAATTCTCATATCCTTGTTGAAAAGGATCTGTGCGATGGAAAAATTTCTGCTCGTTGAGACAACACGTCCGACGAGTCCCGCGTCCGTGATTACGGGCATATTTATGAAGACGCTGTCGCTCTCACCGGCGTTGAGTGTAATCGTGTTCCTTGTCTGTATTATCGACTTGTTGACTATGTTCGCGCTGACAAGTCCCATTCCGGAGAACTCCTTGAAATTAAGAAGCCGCGTCAGTCTAATGTTTTCTAATTTCGCCTCTTTGAGGTTAGACACTTCGTTGGAAAGCCTGATGTTTGTCTCGCGAAGAAGTTTATTCTCCTGCTGCAGGTCGAACACGTTGGGTATTGAAGAGAGACCGCTCTGCACTGTTCCGAACATGCCGACAGCGACCGCGCGCAGGAATCTTATTTGCGTGTTGTCATTGGAAAACAAGAATGCCAGCGAGAAAATCAAGAGCACGGTGAGTATGAGATACTCTTTTATACCTAATATAAATTGACCTATTCTCTTCAAATAAAAAGCAGATTAAACTTTGTTGTTTACCTGTTTAACAATACTTTGCTGTACTTGCTCATTTCTTCAAGCACTTTGCCTGTTCCTCTCGCGACAGCCGACAACGGCTCTTCGGCAATGTGCACGGGTACACCAGTCTCCACTCTAATTCTTTCATCGAGTCCCTGAAGCAGCGCGCCGCCGCCGGTCAGGAAAATTCCCCTGTCCAGTATATCGGAAGATAATTCCGGAGCCGTCTTTTCGAGCGCGACCTTAACGGCGTCAATCATCTGCTGAACCGGAGCGTTAAGCGCTTCGCGTATTTCAATCGAACTTACTTCCGTGAGTTTAGGGACTCCCGCCACCAGGTCTCTTCCTTTAACTTCGATTATTATTTCTTCTTCGAGCGGCATGACGGAGCCCACCTGGCACTTGATGTTCTCGGCAGTTGTTTCGCCTATGAGCATGTTCTGGTTCGCCCTGAAAAATCTTATAATTGATTCCGTTAATTCGTCTCCGGCAACTCTTATCGATACGCCGTTCGTAATTCCCGACAACGCTATGACTGCAATTTCAGTCGTCCCCCCGCCGATGTCGACAATCATGTTACCGTAAGGAGCCGTAACATCAAGTCCGATACCGATTGCAGCGGCCATAGGTTCGGAAATGAGGAACACTTCCTTTGCACCCGCTTTTTCAGCCGTATCCCTGACCGCGCGTTTTTCAACTTCCGTTATTCCGCTGGGCACGCAGATAACAATCCGCTTCGCGGGCATGAATCCCGAAGTGATTTTCTTTATAAACTCTTTAAGCATTCCTTCGGCAATTTCAAAATCCGCAATAACCCCGTCCCTCATCGGTCTTATCGTATTGAGTTCTTTGTGAACCCTTCCCATCATCTTCTTCGCCTCTTCCCCTATCGCGACAATCTTTCTCGACGTAACGTCATAGGTTACAATTGAAGGTTCATTAAGAACTATTCCCTTGCCTTTCATGTAAATCAATGTATTAGCAGTTCCCAGATCAATTGCTATGTCATTCGAGAACATTCCAAAAAACGGCATATCTTCTACCTCTTATTATAAAAAAATTATTAAATTTTACGAATTAAACAATAAATATAACTAAAATAAACATAAAATGAAAAACTGATTAATGTCTGAAATGCCTGTAACCCGTGAACACCATGCACATATTTCTCTCATCCGCCGCTTTAATTACTTCATCGTCCCTTATAGACCCGCCCGGTTGAACGACGCAGGTCGCTCCGGCATTTGCCGTCTCGATAAGGCCGTCGGCGAACGGGAAGTAAGCGTCCGAGGCAACGACTGAATCCTTCAAGTCAAGATTAAACTGTTTCGCCTTCCAGACGGCGAGTTTTGTCGAATCGACTCTCGACGGCTGACCGCCTCCGACTCCAAGCGTCTGAAGGTTCTTCACGAACACGACGGCGTTAGATTTCGTATGTTTTACAATCTTGTACGCGAATTCCATGTCTTCCAACTGCTTATTGTCGGGCTTTTTCCCTGTTACGTATTTCAGTTCATCGGTTTTGAAAATTACGCTGTCTCTTTCCTGATGAAGCAAGCCGCCTGAAACCGAACGGATTTCCGAATTCGATCTGCCGAACCTGAACCTCAGAAGGCGCCTGTTCTTTTTCTTCATCAGGAGTTCGAGCACGCCTTCGGCAAAATCCGGCGCGAGAAGAATTTCAGTGAAAATCTTATCGACTTCCATCGCGGTATTCATATCGAGAGTCCTGTTGAAAATTACGATTCCTCCGTAAGGAGATGCAGTATCCGTCTCAAAGGCTTTTTTATACGCATCAATAAGAGTATCGCGGACTGCGACTCCGCTGGGATTGCCGTGCTTGATTATCGCGGCTGCGGGCTTTCCGTCTTTGAACTCTTCGATTATTGAGTGCGCCGCGTCGACATCGAGAAGATTATTGTAAGAGAGTTCCTTACCGTGCAGGACTTCGAAAAGTTCGTCGAAATTTGTTTTTTCAAAGAATGCTTTCTGATGGGGATTCTCTCCGTACCTGAGCCCGCTCTCGCCGCCGGTAATTTTAAGAAAATAATTTTTTATATCCCTGTCGTATTCCTCTATGAGTTGAAACGCTTCGTAGGCGAGTAATGTCGAAAACTTTTCGGAGATGTTTCCTTCGCCCCGGTCGAACTCTTCAAGATATTTTTCATACTGGCCGTTTTTTACGAGTACTGTTGTCGATGAATAATTCTTCGCCGCCGCCCTTATTAGACTCACTCCGCCGATATCAATCTGTTCAATCGCTTCTTCGATGCCGACATCCGGCTTCGCGACTGTTTCGGCGAAAGGATAAAGTGTTACTACTACCAGGTCGAAAAGTTTAAGTCCGTGTTCGCTGATTTGCTTCATGTGCCCGGGATTGTTCTTCATAGCGAGTATTCCCGAGAATACAGCCGGATGAAGCGTCTTTACCCTTCCGTCGAGAACTTCAGGAAAAGACGTGATACTTTCCACGCTCGTAACGGGAATGTTTCTTTCCTTCAAGAACCTGTAGGTGCCTCCGGTCGAAACTATTTCAAAGTTACGCTTCACCAGTTGTTTCGCAAAATCTTCAAGTCCGTCCTTGTAGTAAACGCTTATTAAAGCTGTTTTTTTACTCATCGAGCGCTATCTCCCCTTCTTCGATTTTTTTATTATGTAAGGATAATACCTGTGTTCAAGTTTCAGAATTTTTTTCTGCAATGAAAATTCGTCATCGTACTCATCGACATTTATGCTTCGCTGGAACAGGATTCTGCCCCTGTCGTATTCTTCGTCAATAAGGTGTATAGTGAGTCCGGAGACTTTTGTTTTCGAACTAATGACTGCCTTGTGAACGTTAATGCCGTACATTCCCTGTCCGCCGAATAACGGCAGCAGAGCGGGATGGATGTTAAGAATTCTGTTTCTGTATTCTTTCAAGACAAGCGGCTCAATCTTTTTCATATAACCGGCAAGAACAATAAGATCAATATTATACTTTTTCAATTTATTCAGAAATACTTTCTGGTACTCATCATCGCTTAAATCGGGAAAAACTTTTCTGCTAATATGCATAAACTCTATGCCAAATTCTTTTGCTATTTGCACAGCTCCGCAAATTGAATTATTGGTAATGAGAAGTTTAATACCGGATTGAATAAAGTTATTCCGCCTTGCTTCAAGAATGGCACGGAAATTTGAACCTCCGCCGGATGCAAATACACAAATATTCAACTCATACGCTTGTTTTTCAAAAATACGAAAAAACAATTGAAAATTAAAGAAAATACGTCAATATTCCTTAATTTTATTACTTTTCTTTGAAAAAATCACGAAAAACATAAATATTGAATAAACTTATAATAATCAAAATCTTGCGCTGATTCCGAGAGTCGGCAGTATAGGAATCATGCCTGTAATTTTTCTTTTTATTGTCAAGTCGCTTGAGATGGAATTCGAGTATGACAAAACGTTCTTTCTGTTGTAAACATTAATTACGTCAAGATAAAAAGACCAGTCGGCGCCCCAGAATTTAGTGTACGCGGAAAGCCTTAAGTCGAGCCTGTGATACGCAGGCTTCCTATCAGAAAATCTGTTGTCATCCGAACCGTAATCAAGATTGAATATCACCTGATTCGTAAACGGATTGACGACGAGTGAATCGAACGCAATCCTCGGAGTAACTCCGACAGGAGGCGTAAAAGGAAAGTTCGTTGAATAATTCCATCGCACTCCAAGTTCAAGCCACCTGTTAATTCTGTAATTCAAAACTATGTTTATGTTATGAGTCTGATCGAACCTGAACAGGTTTTCAAGATTGTAGCGCTGACGAACAGCGTGAGAATAAGAATAATTCACCCACCCGTAAAATTTTGTATCGGGACCCGTGTATTTTTTTTCGAGACTTATCTCAAAGCCGTAAGCGTCGCCGGTTCCGTTGTTAGTCGGTATCGCGGTAAGCGAATCGAAAGGAAGTTTTTCCGACGAACGTATCCAGTTAGCGGGATTCTTTTTGTATTCGGGATCCGTATTGTTCGGGTCTATGAGAAAATACTGATATCTATATCCTGTAAGTTTCTGCTGGACTATCAGGTTGTCGAATATTTTGTAGTACCCTTCCACTTTCAGAAGCCAGAAATTGTCAAGCCACCTGTCGAGTCCGAGTATGAAATGAACAGAACGTTCGGCTTTCAGGTCATTTACCTGCGGGCTCGTAAAATCGTAAAATATCTGGTTGTCGATGAATTTTTCATAACCCGGAGACTGATAATACAGACCGACGGATGCGCGGAGAGTCGTTATCGGATTAAAGGCATAACCCACATTGAATCTCGGCGACAAATAAATTTTCTTAAGGAACGAATAATAATCGACTCTGAGGGAAGGCTGGTAAAAGAAACGCTTTCCAATTTCAAAACGGGCAAGCCCGTAAGCGCTGCCGCGATAATTGTCCTTTCCCTGTATTTCGAAATCCTCGAGCAGCGCCGCGGCGTTCGGGAATGACCTGATGAACGCCTTGAAATTTTCGTCGAGATCGAGAGCATATGACAGGTCGTTTCGTATCACGTCAATCGCACCACCGAATTCGTATTTGTTTGCACCGCGCACGAGAACGGACCTGTTCCCGAGGGAGAATTTTCTGAACGCGTACCTGGATTTAAAATCAAATCCGAGCAAGGCACCGATAGCTTTCAGACTGTCTCTCTGACCGAGAGTCAGGTTTTCCTTGTCGATTAACGGATCGATAATATCTCCGTCAAAATTATTGTCGCCGCTGTTTCTGTACCACGAAAAAGTAGTCTTCGATAGGAATCCCGGATTGGGATTGTAATGCCAGCCGAGCGATACAACATGGTTAGTAGTAACGTCGTCAACATTAACGCTGTCAGGATTCGTTCTTCCACTTCCCGATATTATGTCCACGCCGTCTCTTGAAAAAATACCGTTCACTACGAATTTATGTTTGTTGAATGGACCGAAGGCGAGTTTGACCTGAACGTCTTCGAATGAAGGGAACGAGGAATCGTCGGTAATCAAACCTGAACTCTTCGCGAATGGTCCGAGTATAAGGTCGTAGTAAGTTCTTCTTGAAGACACAATCCACGAACCCGGTATGCGCAACGGATTCTTTCCGTGAAAAATCACGTTCGCGCTCGCGATGTTGATGTTTGAAATCATTCCGAAACTTTTTTCCGTCGTTCCTTCCCTGTTCGTTACGTCGAGAACGGCGGACAGCCTGTCGCCGTACTTTGCGGGGAATCCNCCGGTAATAAGATTAATGTCGCTCAGAGTTTCGGGATTGAACATGCTGACGAGTCCGTACAGCCTGTAAGGGTTGAATATTTCGACTTCATCCATTACGATAAGGTTCTGGTCCGGTCCCGAGCCTCTAATCACGAGTTGTGAGGTGAAATCGTTCGGCGACGTGACTCCAGGCAGTGATTTGAGAGAACGCATAACGTCTTCGAGACCTCCCGGCAGCACTTTGATACTTAAAGGGGGGAGATTGAACCAACTAGTCCGGAGATCGTTCTGGTTCTGTCTCTGGTTGCCTATTACCTCAATCTCCTCAAGCGAAAACAGTTTCTCCGTTAATGTTATGTTTATCGTCTCATTTTTAATCATCTCAAGATTATCTTCCTCGAAAATCATATACCCGTAAAGGAACGCTGAAAGTTTGTAAACGCCCTTTGGCAGATTTACAGAGTAAGCGCCTGAATTATCTGTCTTTCCGCTATAAACATCCTGCGATTTCTTATTCATAGCCGAAACGTTCACACCTTCAAGTTTCCTGTCTTTCTGGTTAACTACTGATCCCTTTACGGTAACTATCATAGTATCGTTTTGAGGAAGGGCCAAGTCGGAGAAAAACAAAAGCGATATTATTAGTATTGCAAATTTCTTCAAACTTTTATTGTATATTTGTTTTCGTATAAATGACAGAAGACGTAATGCCCGTCTGTTCCGTGCCTGCCGGGATAATTTAGAATACATTCTTCAAGTACATCCGGGCATCTCGTGCTAAACGGGCATCCTGCCGGAAGATTCGCGGGATTCGGGATCTCGCCTTCCGGGGCTTCTCTCCCTGTTCGTGCGCCAGGTTCTGTTCCCGGCACCGCATTTAAAAGGCTCTTTGTATAAGGGTGATACGGAGAATCAAACAGATTGTTTTTCGACGAATATTCAACTATGGAACCGAGATACATCACCGCAACATCATCTGAGATATGCCTGACGACCGACAAATCGTGAGAGATAAACAGATAAGTTAAACCTAATTCCGACTGAAGTTCCTTCAGCAGATTAATAATCTGCGACTGAATTGAAACGTCAAGCGCGGATACAGGCTCGTCGCAGACAATAAATTCTGGTTCGACGGCGAGCGCTCTGGCTATCGCGATTCGCTGTCTCTGACCGCCGGAAAACTCGTGCGGATATTTGTTGATGCTGCTGGCCGGCATTCCGGTAACGCTCAACAGATCACGGCATTTTTTTTCCGTGCCGTTATACCCGGCCGACGTATGGAATTTTATAATTTCTCTGAGCGTATCACCTACAGTCATTCGCGGATTAAGCGAGGAATACGGGTCCTGAAAAATAATCTGGAATTTCTTCCTGAACTTTTTCATTTCGTCAGAGTTGAATTTCAGGATATTCGTACCTTTATATAATATCTGTCCTCCGTCCGGTTCAATCAATCTTAATAAACATCTTCCAAGCGTGGACTTTCCGCAGCCGGATTCTCCAACGAGTCCGAGCGTCTTTCCCTTATTTATGTCAAACGAGACTCCGTTCACTGCCTTCAGAAGCGCGTTTGATTTCGAAAACAATCCCGAGCCTACCGGAAATTCCTTACGGAGATTTATTATTGAGATATACTTTTCTTCCATCCATAAAATTAAATAAAATCCGGTATCTAAACAACGCAACAAGGTCAATAGTTATCCATATTATTATTGCAACGTTCAATCATATTTATGAAATCAATACAATAATTGTTTAAAATCCTGAATGGATAAGATTAGCAGTCTCGAAGCAGCAAAGTAAAGCGTTTAAAGCAATCCGGAATTTCTCTTCCTCCAGACCGGCTTTACATTTTCATTCGCGAGTAACAAGTTGACTTCACTTTTTTTCAGACAAACGGGACAAACGAGTCTGTCAAATCCGTAATCCTCAAAAATAATATCGCTCGTGTATTCATTTCCGCAGAAACTGCATTTGCATAATTCGGGCAATTTTAACGGCGGGTTAATTTCATATGATTTGGAGTACTTCGCGCCGCAGGTTTTCTCGTAATAGGAGGAGATATTTTTTCCTGCACAGCCGGAGCAGACAGGAATCCGGTATTTATCAAGTGATTTCTCATCTGCTTTCAGTTCTCCGCAAAAAAAGCAGTGCATAACAGGAGCGCGTTTAACCGAAATCGTAATCGACTGAGCTCCCAATGCTGACAGAAATGAACTTTCAAATCTGTTAGAAAAATTATAGCCGAATTTTCCTTTTCCAATATACTTGTCGGTAAAGCGGCCGAGTTCACAGAAGACAAACATCAGGTCGGCGCCCCTGCCTATCCTAACGTCGAAACCCGCTTCCCTTACGAACCTGCTGAGTTTTCCCGGTCTGTACCAGTACTGGAAGAACGGTGTTTCCTTTTTCTTATAAAAGACTAACTTTTTAACAATATTCTTCAGGGCGGACTTAAAATCCCTGTACAATATGTAGAACGATTTAGACGGAGTAGAGATAATTGCGATACCGCCAGGACGAAGGACTCTGTACGCTTCCTGCAGAGCGGCATTCGGGCCTTCTATGAAGTGTTCGACGACACCGAGGGATATGTATCCGCTCAAGGAGTTATCGGAATAATCAAGATTCAGAATATTGCCCCTGATAAACCGTGTGTCAAATCCGTTTTCATCTTTCCACTTATTCAGGCTTTCGACTACAGGCTCGGAAAAATCGACGCCCTCGATGTTTATGCCCATCCTCGAGAAATAGAACACATACCTGCCGAGACCGCTTCCGGCTTCAATTGTCTTACCGAACCTCGGAGTAAATTTTGAAATCCACTGCCTGAGTCCGAAATAATCCCACATCTGTATCTCGGAAACGGGTGTCAGATTATCCCATTCCTTCGTCCAGACGTGCTCGCTTTGTCCAATGCTTTTTACCATTTTTGAAAATGGCAAAATTTTAGTTTATTTGAAACTGTAAAAATTCGTGAATCGATGATTAACATCCGTAATATTCGCATTTTTTCTTTTCATTAAACCATTAAAACACTTATATTTATTATTTGCAATTCAAGAGGGCGCCATGAAAGAGAGATTCACAACAATTTTCATTGTAAGCAACGACAACCGGGACACGAACTTCTACACTGTAAATACCAGGCACGTTGAGCGGTTCAGGACATATTTAACCACGGCAGCAGTCTCGCTCACGGGAATTATAATAACCTGCCTCATACTGTTCTTTCTGATTTCTTCCGCAAGGTACGAAATAGGCACTCTTAACGAAAGAATATTTTCGCTCAAGAACGATTTAAAACTTATCGACAGTCTCGAAATCAAGAGGAAGGTAAATGAGATTGAAAACAACATTAATGATATAAACAAGTACCTGAACGAAAGAGGCATATTCAAGCAGGAAAACGCAGGCGGACCGGAAGACGCATCAGGAGTATTGGACATCTCCGTTTACAACTATTATCAGGATAAAACCGATTTGATTCTAAAGTCGATAAAGAACGTTCCGATAGGAAATCCGCACGTCGGCGAATTCAAATCTTTTTTCGGATACCGTTCAAATCCTTTCAGCGGACGCGGTTCGGAGTTTCACAAAGGTCTTGACATAAAAGGCGAAACCGGAAATCCCGTGAAATGCACAGCATCAGGCACGGTTGAAAAAGCGGACTATGACGGAGGATACGGGAAATGCGTAGTAATAAACCACGGCAACGGATTGAAATCGATTTACGGCCATCTTTCGGAAATTAAAGTAAAGTACGGCGATACGGTTACCGCGGGCGACCTGATTGGACTCGTGGGTTCGACGGGCAGGTCGACGGGACCGCACCTTCACTATGAAATCAGGTACAAAGAAGAAAGCGTGAATCCTCAATTATTTTTAAATTTAAAAAATTAATCAGACATGTTCGGCAAAAAGGAAAATGAATCGAAAACGGCTGATAGCAACAATCAGCAGTTCCGCTCGGCTCCCGCCCAGATAAGGACGCTAATAAGCGAAGGGTGCAAGTTTGAAGGCAATCTTTTTTCTCCTGCATACACCAGAATCGACGGCATTGTAAGAGGCAACCTTTCCGGTGAAAGCGGACTTATTATCGGCGATAAGGGTTCCATTGAGGGAGACATCACCTCCATCGAAGTATCGGTTTACGGACTTGTAAAGGGCAACATAAAAGCCCATAAACTTGAGGTTAAAAAAGGCGGTAAGATTTACGGAGATGTAGTTGTAGATCATCTGGTAATGGAACACGGCGCGGTGTTTATCGGTCATTGCAAGATGAACGAGGCATCCGCAGTCAACAGCACGGAAGAGGCGTTCGACCTGCCGGAAGAAAATAAATAATGACCGCCGAATTAAATTTCTCTCGTTTTGATTTTTGATATAATTAAAGAAATATCATCGGTTGCAGGATACCTTTGGGAAAAGGACTGGGCGGAAAGAAACGCAGGTAATTTATCCGTGAACGTAACGGAATTTGTACGCATTTCAGAAGTAAAATTATTCTCTTTTAAACTCGGGATGAAAATCCCCTCTCTTGCCAACCGTGTATTGCTTGTTTCATCCTCAGGGTCAAGGATGAGAGACATGAAGGATTCACCGTTGAATCACCTCGTTTTTCTGGTATTCGACAAGGAAGGCGGTTCTTTTTCCAAGTACAAACTAAACAGCAGGCGGCATTATTATATTACCGAGGACATTCCAAGTTCGGAACTGCCAGTTCATCTTTTCATACACGGATTCATTACAAAGAAAAATCCCGGACTCAAATCAGTACTGCATACGCATCCAACGGAATTGGTCTCATTATCACACCGTAAGGAATGCTCGAATGAAAAAAGGATGAACAGGATGCTTGCTTCCGCACACGCTGAATTCAAACTATTCCTTCCCGCGGGGCTGGGACTCATAAAAGAGCAGGAATCGGGAAACACCCGCATTGCGGCTGAGACAATCAAGTCACTCGAAACACATAATCTGGTCCTATGGAAAAAGCACGGTGTTATTTCCGTATCCGACTCAGTCGAAAACGCATTCGATCTGATTGACATCGCAAACAAAGCCGCAAAAATCTATTTGCTGGCGGGGCAGAAAGCGTTTTTAAGATAAACGGCAGTTCCCGGGCATTTATTATATCATGCTGATTCTATTTATTACCTGATATTTTTTTCGTATATTTTTAATAAATCATTACTGTATTAATTCATCGTAAAATGACACAACAGGAAGTGCTTGAAATATTCAGAATGACGGGAGCATTGCTCGAAGGTCATTTCATATTAACATCGGGTTACCACAGCCCGCATTATTTCCAGTGCGCAAAAGTACTCCAGTACCCGAAATACCTAACGGAATTTTCAGAGGTAATCGCGGATTATTTCAAGGACGATGATATTGACGTCGTGCTAAGCCCTGCAATCGGTGGAATTGTTCTCGGAACGGAGGTTGGGCGCCTGCTCAGTGCCAGGACCATATTCGCCGAGAGAGAAAACAACAAACTGACACTCAGGCGCGGATTCTGTCTGTCCAAAGGGCTTAAGGTACTTGCCGTCGAAGACGTTGTTACAACAGGCGGAAGCGTTTTTGAACTGATTGATATAATAAAAAAAGCCGACTGCATTCCGGCAGGGGTAGGTTTTATTATTGACCGAAGCGGCGGAGTAGATTTTAAGACGAAACAGATGTCACTCGCTACGTTTGAAGTCGTCAAGTTTCCTGCAACCGATGTTCCCGATTGGCTTGAAAACATTCCCGTAACGAAACCCGGCAGCAGAAAATCTTAAAGGCGTTTTTCGTCCAATCTCTTCTTGATTTATACCTGTGATTTCCGTTCTATATCAATTCTTAACTGTTTCTTTTTGAATCAGATTAATGAAAACAGATTAGCCTTTTTTCATTATTAAAAAATCTAAATTTCCGTATAAAATGAGCCGTTCAGGCGATTTTTTATTTCATTTTGTTTCGTTCATATACTTGCTATATTTGCTGATTGTTATGAACCCTTCGATACAAAATCTACATATTGTATATAGAAAAAGTAACTGCAACTCATGTTCTGGTTATAGACAACTCGAAGGAATTTCATTTCTTATTTTTATAAAAATTTTCTCGATTACCGCACAATGAAAAAGAAATTATTAATCAGAGACCTGACTTTAAGAGACGGACAGCAATCATCGTTCGCGACAAGAATGACACAAAAGCAGATAGACAAGGTTCTCCCTCATTATAAGGAAGCAGGATTCTATGCCGCAGAAGTCTGGGGCGGAGCGGTCCCGGATTCAATAATGCGTTACCTTAACGAAGATCCCTGGGACAGGCTTGAAAAAATCAGAGAAGGATTCGGCGGAAAGACAAAACTCACCGCTCTATCCAGAGGCAGGAACATGTTCGGCTACTCGCCGTACCCAGAGGATGTTCTTGAAGGATTCAACAGACTCGCTGTAAAGGGAGGGATAGACATCATGCGAATATTCGACGCGCTGAACGATCTTGACAACATGCAGACCACCATTGATTACGTTAAAGCGAGCGGCGGTCTCGCCGACTGCGCCGTGTGTTACACGGTTGACCCGCTTTTTACGTTTGCAGACAGGGTGAAGGGAATGATTTCCGGGAAGAAAGTCCCTCACAAGATTTTCACAGTTGATTATTTTGTCGAGAAATGCAAGAAACTCGAAAAAATGGGCGCCGATATTATTTCAATAAAGGACATGGCAGGACTTATACCTCCGGGTGTAGCGTCGCCCCTTACCAAAAGATTAAAAAGCGAAATAAAAATTCCAATCGACTTGCATACGCACTGCACTCCGGGCTACGGACTTGCCTGCGTACTCGTCGCAATCGTAAACGGCGTCGACATAGTCGATACAGTAATAGGAAATTTCGCAGGAGGCCCTGCGGCACCCGCTTTTGAACTCGTTCAGATTTTCTGCGACAAACTTGGAATTGATACGGGCGTCAATCTCGAACAGGTTACAAAAATTAACCGCGACCTTTTCCACATCAGAAAAGAGCTCGATAAATTCGACGAGATGAAACAGTTCCCCGAGGAAATAGATTTAGCAAACTATACTCTTAAGAATGATATTAACGCGCTTTTCGACAAGGCTATTGATGCCGCGAAGAACGACAGGATAGAAGAAACCACTGAGATCTGTCAGGAAATCGAAAAAGCATATAATTTCTGCGCACCGGACGAAATCGTAAAGGCAGCGCAGATTCCCGGAGGAATGTACACTAACATGCTGGCGCAGTTGAAACAGTTGAAACTCGATCATCTGCTTGAGAAGGTTCTAAGAACCGTACCGCGCGTGAGGCTCGATTCAGGACTACCTCCGCTTGTAACTCCCACGAGCCAGATAGTAGGCGTACAGGCAGTTTACTGCGTTGTATCGGAAAATAAAGGTGATGAATTTTACAGCAACACATCGACACAGTTCGTGAATCTGGTTAAGGGAGTATACGGCAAGACACCTTATCCGATCGATCCTGATTTCAGGGAAAAAATCTGCGGGACAAGGGAAGAAATCCCCTACGACGTTTCTCAATACAAGAAGCAGGAAAATCCGACTCTGCCCGAATTCGAGGATGTCAGGCTGGCAAAGAACGAAAAGGAAGAACTGCTTCTCGAGCTCTTCCCTGCCGTCGCCGCCGGATTCCTGAAAAACAAGCGTGAGGTTGAATACAAGAAAATGCTCGCGGAGATTCAAGCAGTGGAAGAGATTGAGATAAGAAAAATTCACGAGGAAGCGGAGAAATACAATCAACTTTCGACAGACGAAAAAAAGGCAATTCTTCTTGAAGGTCTGTACAATAACTGGTAAAGAAATAATTATAAATATAAAATTGATAAATTTTAAACATTAATGGAGTAATAATGTCAATACATGATAAAATCAAGGAACTGACCGAACTTCGGGACGAGGCGAGGCTTGGCGGCGGCGAGAAGAGAATTAAAGCCCAGCACAGAAAAGGCAAACTTACGGCGCGCGAGAGAATCGACCTGTTGCTTGATGACGGAAGTTTCGAAGAATTCGACATGTTTGTATCCCACAGATGCATTGATTTCGGACTCGAAGAGGAATCATATCTTTCTGACGGTGTTGTAACGGGCTACGGCACAATTGACGGCAGGCTCGTTTACGTTTTTTCACAGGACTTTACGGTTTTCGGAGGCTCTTTATCCGAAATGTATGCACAGAAAATCTGCAAGGTGATGGATATGGCGACAAAGGTCGGCGCTCCCGTCATCGGAATTAACGACAGCGGCGGCGCAAGGATTCAGGAAGGTGTTAAATCCCTTGGAGGTTACGCGGATATATTTCAGCGAAACGTTCTCGCATCCGGAGTTATTCCGCAGATTTCAGCCGTGTTCGGGCCGTGCGCGGGAGGCGCCGTATATTCCCCCGCATTGACTGATTTTATCATCATGTCGAAGCAAACGGGTTACATGTTCATAACGGGACCTAAAGTTGTAAAGACTGTTACCGGTGAATCGGTGACAGACGAGGAACTCGGAGGCGCGTACATTCACAGCACAAAATCGGGTGTTTCGCATTTCACCGTCAATAACGAAGAGGAGGGAATTTTACTAATAAGAAAACTCCTTTCATATCTTCCCCAGAATAATCTCGAGGATCCGCCTCTCTATCCGTGTACTGATCCGATAGACAGGGTTGAGGTTTCGCTTAACGACGTAATACCCGACAACGCGAATAAGCCTTACGACATGATAGACGTCATAGACTCTATCGTAGACGACGGAGAATTTCTCGAAGTGCAATCAGGATACGCGCAGAACATCGTGACCGGTTTTTCGAGGATGAACGGAATGCCAATCGGCATAGTTGGAAACCAGCCGAAATATCTCGCCGGTGTGCTTGACATAAACGCATCCAGGAAAGCAGCAAGGTTTGTAAGATTCTGCGACGCGTTCAATATCCCGATACTCACGCTCGTAGACGTTCCCGGTTATCTTCCCGGAACGGCGCAGGAATACGGCGGCATTATACTTCACGGCGCGAAACTTCTATATGCGTACGCCGAAGCGACCGTACCAAAAATTACAATCATACTCAGGAAAGCATACGGCGGCGCATACGATGTAATGGGTTCCAAGCATTTGAGAGGAGACATAAACTATGCCTGGCCGTCGGCCGAAATATCCGTAATGGGTCCAAAAGGCGCGATTGAAGTTCTTTATTTCAAGGAACTGAAGGAAATCGCGGACGAAAAAGAAAAAGTTAAATTCGTAGCGGCAAAGGAACAGGAATACAGGGAAAAATTCGCGACTCCGTACGAAGCGGCGAAATACGGCTACATCGACGACGTCATTCTTCCGAGCAATACGCGTTTCAGAGTCATAAGGGCGCTTCAGTCTCTTGCTACAAAGAAAGCGACCAATCCGGCGAAGAAGCACTCAAACATACCATTATAGGAGACTGAATTATGGCATTATTAAAAAGAAATACGAAGAAGAAAACAGAGGCGACAAAGCCCGCTCCTAAAGCCCAGGCGAAGAAAAACGTTCAGGAAGATGAAATAATGGCGGCAATCGCAACTGCGATAGCAGCGTATTCACAGGGTTCTTACGAGCAGATAGATTCGAAAATGACAATAAAAAGAATTGACAGGCCTTACTCTCCGTGGAGTTCAAAAATTTACATGATGAGAAAATGGCCCCGTTAAACAATAAAGATAAAACAAAATGAAAAATTTTAAACTTACAATAAATAATAACAACTACGAAGTCAGCGTATTAAGTTACGAAAGCAACAAAGCAAAGGTCGAAGTAAACGGGAAGGCATACGAGGTAATGATTGACCATTCCGGAGAAGTGTCGAAAACACCGACACTCGTGAGACAACAGAGTCAGCCTTCAACCGATACTTCCAAAGCGAACGCCCTCACAAGCAGCCCGACGGAGAAAAAAGGCGCAGGCGTTATTAAAGCCCCGCTGCCCGGCACGATAATAAAAGTATTCGTCAAGGTCGGCGACGAAGTTAAGGTCGGCACTAACCTTCTGACATGGGAAGCCATGAAGATGGAAAACAATCTCACGTCAGACAGAGAAGGTAAGGTCAAAGTCTTGAAGGTAAAGCCCGGAGACAACATACTCGAGGGCGACGTTCTCATTGAAATAGAATAAACATGAAGCGAATTTTAATAAGGCGGATTCAAACAAGAATCCGCTTTTTTTATAGTCAATTATAGATTTGTAATTATGCGTTCAATTTGATATTTTACACAATCTTTTACTGAACTTTTTTATTGTATGAAATTTAAAATTACTATTGCTGTTCTTTTTCTACTCCTGCCGGTAATTTCAATGACGCAGACCATAGAGCCCGATTATTCGAAATTGTTCTCGCGCGTGACTCCTCCGGCTAATTTAAACCCGACGCCGCTCGGTACATCCAGCATAATCACGACATCAGCGGACGGTTACGACAATATTTACCTCGGTACGGATTTCGGCGAACCGCACGTCGCTATAAACCCGACGGACCCTCTGAATGCCGCAACGGCTTTCAACATTAATACAGGATACTATGTAACTTTAAACGGGCTCGACTGGACAAAGATAGGAGTATCCTTCCCGAGCAGTTCGGCAATCGGCGACCCTGTTCTCTCTTATGACAGTCTTGGAAATCTGTACTACCTGCAGATGTACCAGATAGGGAGTCTTTACGGAGCATGGGTTACAAAATCGACTAATAAGGGTGTTTCGTTCCTGACACCTGTATCGGCTTATTCTTTCAATAACGGACTCGGCGATAAGCCGTGGATGACCTGCGACCAGACGGCGGGGCCATACTCGAATAATATTTACGTCGGATGGAGACAGTTCGGAGCCTCGGGGATGAGATTTGTAAGAAGCACGAACGGCGGCCAGTCATACACATCGCCTCTATCGTTTACAGGAGATCAGGGGGCTTACGTAAGCGTAGGCGCGAACGGAAACATTTCCGGGGGCTGTGTTTATCTGGCCTGCACATATCAGGGAGCGATAAGAGTTTATAAGTCAACGGACGGCGGCGCGACTTTCGGCTCCGCAGTAAACGCAATAATCTCAATTTCAGGTCCCGGCACTGTTTGCGCGGGAAGATTTACGGTAAAGAACTGCATAAGAACGGATTACTTTCCGAGAATGGCGGCTGATAACAGTTTTACATCGACACGCGGCTACGTCTATATAACATATGCGGCGAATCCGGGCACGAGCGATAAGGCCGACATATACATGGTTCGCTCAACGAACTACGGCGCGAACTGGACTTTACCGGTAAGAATAAACGACGACGCGACAACGACTGACCAGTGGATGCCTTGCATCACGTCCGATAAAAAGACAGGGCGGGTGTACATTACCTGGTTCGATTCCAGAAATGACCCGTCGGGAAATCTGTTAACCGAAATGTGGGGAACTCATTCCACAAACGGCGGGGCGAGTTTTGTTCCGAACTACAGAGTATCGGAAGCGCAGTTCAATCCGAATACAATGGCAGTCGGACAACCCGGCGGAGAGAAATACATGGGGGATTACATAGGCAATTCTTCCGTAACAGGCAATACATCATTAAATTCTTACATGGATTCGAGATTCAATTCTTTCGGCAGTTTCGTTTCATATGGTCCCGACTTCGCTCTGAAAACAAATTTAACGCAATCGTATCTGAACAACAACGACAGCGTAAGCATGACAATTGTAATCCCGGGAGTAAGAGGCGGATTCAATGAAAGAGTAAAGTTCACTCTTTCACTCGATACCTTGCCGTCATCCGGGTCAATTCAATTCAGTTTTGCAAACGGCAAGGACAGCATTAGCGCTTTCCCCGATTCAGTCATAGTAAAAGCAAAAACCGTAGGAAACGTTACTCCGAGAGCATACAGGCTTAACGTAGTCGCTTCCGCAAAATCAATCCTGCCGGTTCACAGGAGAACTTTAACGCTCATCGTTAATTCATCATATCTTAATGTAGGTACTAACAGGGAAACCATCTGCGATTTCACGGTGAACGGAACAACTTACAATTTTAGACAGAACCTTCTTATATCTAACGGAAGTTCAGTAACACTTAAAGCGCTGGGTCCAAAGTTAGCAGGCGGAACGATGTACATATACCGTAACTGGAGCAACAACGGCGACACGTCTCAGACAATTACCGTGAACTCTCCGATGACACTGACTGCGTTTTACAGGACCGCATATAAACTTAATTTAAGTTCAACAATAGGAAATACTTACGGCGGTAACATATATTATGATTCCGCCGCGAGTTTTAATTTCGGAGTTACCGGGAAATTCGTGAATTACAACGGTCAGTTGTATCGATTCCGCGGCTGGACAGGTTCAGGGACAGGAGCATATACCAGTCCCGACAGTACAGGGAATGACACAGCGGTTACATTCTTCATGAAAAACTCAATCGCGGAATTTGCAAGATGGGAGCAAGTCGTAGGGATTAAAAATATAAGTTCGGAAATTCCCGAAGAGTTCAAACTTTACCAGAATTTCCCAAATCCTTTTAATCCGGTAACAAACATTCTCTTTGACGTAGCCCGCGCCGGCAGGATAAAAATAACTGTTTATGACTTGCTCGGAAAGGAAATACAGGTGCTGGCAAATGAAGTACTTCAAGCGGGCCGATACAGCACGTCATTTAATTCCGGCGGCATTTCCAGCGGTGTTTATTTTTACAGACTCGAATCCCCCGGCTATACCGAAATAAAACGAATGATTGTTTTGAAATAACGCACAATATTTATTCAGATATAAACCCCGCATGCGCGGGGTTTTTTATTAAACCTTTTTTCCGCTTACACTGTCTTACTTAAAATCATTTAAATAAATCAAAGGCAAATGTGATGGAATTACCAAAGCGCTTTAAATCTCTCACTGTTTTTTTCATTCTAGCGGCTGCAACGGTGTTTTTGTCAGGGTGCGAAAAGAACGCAACCGAGCCCGGTAATATGACTGATGACGAATACATTCAAACCGTCATAAGTTCAGGTTACGACAACGATTACAGCAATGAGGACAACCTTATGAAACAGGAATACGAGGACCTGAACGACGGAGGTCCGTATTTCGATTATGAAGGCGGAATGAACCTTTCCCCTATCGACTCACTGTATAAATGGGGGCGCAGAATAACCGGAGTGAACAGAAACTTCAACGTTACAAGCGAAGGTGATTCGCTTAAAAAAGTCGTCGTTACAACGACCCTGTCGGGAAATTATATCATTCTGGGCTACGTTAACGGCGCGCTCGATACGGTCGTGAAACCTTACACTGAAGTTCTTAAGAGAAATGTCTGGTTTAAAAGAGTGAACAATACACCTTATCCCGCGCGCAACTGGAGACTTTATCGCGTCTCAGGGCTTGACGGCGAAACGACACAGCCGCAAACAGGAAGTACGCTTGTTCAGATAACCAAACTTGAAATATATTTGAACAACGCCGCTTCTCCACAGTACACTTTTAACGGTCCCGATTTTTCAACAATTTATTTCATGACGAAATTTTTCGGCGGTTCGGGTGTACCGCAGATCGACAGAAACCAACAGGTAAAGGTTAAAATCTTCACGACCTCACAACTTGCGCCGGTTGATTACGTTGCTTTCCACTGGGCAAAGAACTCATTTGGTTTTCACAGGATTCCCTTCTCTCTCGAAAGTGAAACAGGCAGCGGACCTTATTACAGAGTTTTTACAAAGACGTTCAACATCTACGGAAATCACCGTCTCGGAGCATTCAACGCGTACTTCAGCGCTTCAACGCGCGAATCATTATATGACAATGATACTTCGAAATTCGCTTCGGATATGGTTGGAATACCTTTTAAAGTCATAAAATAATATGACAGGCAATGCAATAAAAAGCAGAACAAAAGTTCTGCTTTTTTTGTAACTTTTTTATGCTTACTATCGTTTTAAATAGTGGTAAAACAACATGATACAGGTTATAAGGGAAGAAATATTGGAAAAAAACGGCAAAATTTACCTGATACAGGTAACATTTGACGGCGAGCAGTATACTGCAACCGGATATACGAACAACATACTTATCAATGAAACTTCCCAGCCCGCGAATGTTAGCGCGGAACCGCTAAAGCCCGACAGCCCTGAAATTGAGAATCTTATTTTCCTCCTGAAGGATGACATTAACGAGCACGGGTACTAAAGGAAATATAATTTCATTTAAACAAGCCGGCCGAATCGTTAAATTGCATCATTAAAAAACAAATTTCTGATAAATGCTTCTGCGCATTCATCCGGTTAATCCGGAAGAGAGAAAAATTAAAATCGTAATTGACTGCCTTAAGAACGGAGGAATAATTATTTATCCGACGGATACGGTGTATTCGCTTGGATGTGATTTGTTCAACCACGACGCGATAGAAAAAGCGGGAAGGGTAAAGAATATTAATCCCAAAACGGCGAATTACTCAATCGTATGCTACGATTTAAGTCATTTATCGGACTTTGTATTCAGCATAGATACGCCCCTTTACAGATTAATGAAGAAATCTATGCCCGGTCCGTTCACGTTCATACTTAAAGCGAATAACAACGTTCCGAAAATATTCAAGAGCAAGAAGAAAACTGTCGGTATAAGAGTGCCTGACAATCTTATAAGCCGTACAATAATAAAAGCGCTCGGTAACCCGATAACATCAACATCGATTCACGAGCCTGACGACCCTGACGATTACATATCCGACCCTGAAATAATTTATGAAAAATTCGGGAATCTCGTGGATATCGTAATAGACGGCGGATTCGGACATAAAAAGCCTTCAACGGTTGTTGACTGCTCGGACGGCGGTGTTACTGTAATAAGGCAAGGACTGGGAAACCTTGATACCTACGCATGACATTTTTTAAAAAAATCTTATGCCGGCCACCGAATTGTCAGTTATTCTAAAGCCACTCTTCTTCGATAACGTCACCCCGAATTCCCACGACAGTGCATTTTATCGGCACCTTTCTCGAAGACGATTCAGCGGCGAGTTCCGCCAATTTAAGAAGCCCGCTGCAACAGGGCACTTCCATAATCACGACATTGAGAGTATTAATCCTTGATTCGTCAATCATCACCCTTAACTTTTCCACATAAACTTCCTTGTTCGAATCGAGTTTCGGGCAGGCAATCACGAGTTTCTTCCCTTTGAGGAATCTGTTGTGAAAGTCAGCGATGCTGAACGGCACGCAGTCGGCTGCAAGAAGCACGTCAGCATTCTGAAAATGCGCCGCCGACGGATTAGCGAGGTGCAGTTGCACAGGCCAGTGCGTCAATTCAGACTGCGCCGATGCCTGAGTTCCTGCTCCTGCCGGTATGAAGGCTCTTTCTCTCGAGCCGGGACATCCGCCTGAATGCCCGGCGGAAGGCTGTTCAATATGTAATATTTCTTTATTCATAAGTTTTGCAAGGTCAATCGTTATTCCGTTATTGTCAAGATATTTCACGCCTTCGGCAAAAAATCCCATTTCGTTGTGGTCTTTCAGATGCTTCAGATGAGCGAGAACAACATTCTCACCCTGCTTCGAGATTCGCTCCATGACAGCGGCTTCATTATAGGGTTCGGCTTCCCTTTCCTCCAGCGTGATGGCCCCTTCAGGGCATTCTCCAATGCAAGCCCCCAGCCCGTCGCAGTACAATTCGCTGACGAGCCGCGCCTTTCCTTCTATCATCTGCAGCGCACCCTCATGGCAGCCGTTGACGCACTGCTCGCAGCCGTTGCATTTTTCTTCGTCGATTTTTATTACGGTTCGTTTCATGTTTAATGTTTTAATCAGACAAATATATCCTATTTAAAATAAATTTGCAAGCCGGTAAAACGGTTGTTTTTTCCGCGTCTTGTATTCGATTATTAGAATTGATATTATGCTTATATAACATTAAATTTAATAAATTCAGTTGCGCACGGAAGGGTGGGTGAGTGGCTGAAACCAACGGTTTGCTAAACCGTCGTACGGGTCAAACTGTACCGAGAGTTCGAATCTCTCCCCTTCCGCGATTATTCAAGCCCGCCTCTAAGAACAAGCAAATTGCTTCCGGTGTATAAACTTAGCAGAAACGATTTTATTCAAACGACAATATTTGAAAACTTTTTATAAGGAGTTAAATTGACGGAAGAGAAAAAACAAAAGGCTTCGATTAAGTCATTTCCAAAAAACTTCTGGATAGTAATATTGATGGAGTTTTTCGAAAGAGGCTCTTACTACGGAGTAATGTCCGTTCTATCAGTTTATCTAGTACTTTCCGCCGATAAAGGCGGACTCGGTTTTTCCAAAGAGAGCGTCGGAGTCATAAAGAGCGTCATAACGCCGATGCTTTACATCCTGCCGATACTGTCGGGTGCAATCGCCGACAGGTTCGGATACAGAAAAATGCTGATGTTCGCGTTCACTGTAATGAGTTTAGGATATTTTTTCACGGGTCTTGTTACGAGTTACGGACTCGTTTTCGTGAGTCTTCTTTTCATGGTTCTTGGCGCCGGATGTTTCAAGCCGATAATATCGGGAACCATCGCGCGCTCGACCAACGAATCGAATTCGACCCTCGGGTTCGGAATATTTTACTGGTCAATTAATCTGGGCGCGTTCGTGTTCCCTCTCATACTCATACCGATACTCAAGGATATTTCCTGGTCATACATATTTTTCATGGCTGCAATCGGAACGGGCTGGCTGTTTTTCTTAAACCTGTTCGTGTACAAAGAGCCGAAGCGTCCCGAAAGTTCGAAAACAATCGGCGAAGTGCTGAAAGGAATGGTGAAGGTGCTTACCGACTGGAGATTCATACTCATGATAGTCATATACTCCGGCTTCTGGATACTTTATTTCCAGATGTTCGACACGGTTCTCTGGTACCTGAAAGACCACATGGATATGGCGCCCGTTGATAAGTTCGTCAACGGAGTTCTCGGGGCGTTCATAAGCAATCCAAACTGGAAATTCGACGCCGAGCACGTTACGGTAATAAACGCGGGAACAATAATCCTGCTTCAATTGATTGTTTCCTCCATCGTTAAAAACACGAAGGCACTTCCGACTATGATTTTCGGAATCGGTCTCGGCACGATAGGAATGGCAATACTCGGAATTTCGACGCACGCCTGGGTTTTCATGGCAGGAATTATAATATTCTCGATCGGAGAAATGACGGCGCATCCGAAATTTATCAGTTACGTCGGGTTGATAGCGCCGGAGGATAAGAAAGCGCTTTATCTCGGTTACTCATTTCTATACGGTGTAATCGGCAGCGCAATCGGCGGCGTGCTCGGGGCTTTTTCATACGTGCATTTCGTTGATAAACTAAATAATCCGTCAGCGTTATGGTTCATGTTCAGCCTTATAGGCGTCGCGACTATCATAGGGCTTTTATTATACGCGAAATTCATAGCGCCGAAAGGGAAACACTGATTTTAAGGGCGGTTATTACCGCCCTTTATTTTATTTGCTATTTCAAATTTATACTTGAATTTTTTAGCGAAAAATACAATTATTCATAAATATATAAATAAATCATGAAAAAATTATTTTCTGTTCTTTTGGTTATTATAACGATTTCATTATCGTCTCTGTCATTCGCGGGCGACAGGGTGATGATAATCGAATTCTTCACGAGTTCAACGTGCGGACCCTGCGCATCGAACAATCCGACGATGACTGCTTTTGTGAACGCGCAGAATCCGGAAAAACTCGCAGCGATAGGCTTTCACATGAACTGGCCGGCGCCGGGAAACGACCCGATGTATTTATACAATACGACCGACAATACAACGAGAAGGAATTATTACGGTGTTAACTCGATTCCTGCGGGATTCTTCGACGGTTCAATAAGCATACCACTTCCCTATAACCAGTCCGTTTTACAGGGTTATTACGACGCGAGGAAAGACCTTCTGAGTCCCGTAACCTTGATTCTCCGTGACAGTACTTACGGAGACAGTGTGCTCGTGCGGGTAAGCGTGTTATGCGAGACTTACCTTGAAAATACGACGGCACAACTTTACGTAGGAGTTCTGGAAGATAACATTCATTATTCATCGCCTCCGGGAACGAACGGCGAAACGGATTTTCACTGGGTAATGAGAAAGATGCTTCCTACAGCAGGCGGAACAAACATAAACCTTATACCCGGAACGTACAGCGAATACACTTTCCGTTATAAGATGGATCCCATCTGGGTTGCCAACAAAATTAAAAACATCGCGTATGTGCAGTTATCGACAAAAGAAATGCTGAATGCCGCAAAGACGCTGTCAAATTTCTCACTCCTTACGAGTACTTCATTCTTATCCGTTCCGCAGGGAGAGGCATCGACAAAGAATTTCAAGGTTAAAATCCCATACGTTGCAGCGGGATACAATTCCCCCGTAACGTTCACAGCAGCTGTCGAGCCAGTAACGGCAGGGGTTTCGGCAACGTTCCCTTCAGGTACAACCATCTCGAACTTCCCTGATTCGCTAACAGTTCAGGTAAGTTCATCCGCATCGGTTCCACAGGGCACATACAAGATAGTTTTGACAGGAACAAGCGCGAGCGGTAAAGTTCACAAAATCGGCACCGACCTGCTCGTCGGAAAAAATTACGTAACCATACGGACGAACAACAATCTGCCGAACATAGTCGTTGATAACACGACATACACGGGCTCGAAATTGTTCAACTGGAACGTGAATTCGACACACACGATTAAAGCCGTTTCGCCGCATACAGTTTCTGCCACGAGGTATGTGTTCACGAACTGGAGCGATTCGGGAGACACAACGCATACTATCACAGTAAATGCGAACACTTCGACATACACTGCAAATTACAAGACTCAGTTCAGGATTCTCGGAACAATTCAGCCGTCGGGAATTCCAGCGACAGTAACGGGCGGAAATACGTTTTACGATTCCGCTTCAACCCAGACAATTTCGATTAATCCAACAACAGTGCAATATAACGGCAAGACTTATTATTTCAACAGGTGGGTAGGAGTCGGAAACGGTTCATACACCGGGAATAATCCTTCGTTCCAGGTAACGCTTTCGAATCCCATTACTCAGATTGCTGTATTCGACACGATTAATGTCGGTATCACTAAGATTGGAAGCGAAGTCCCTTCGAGGTTTGACCTGTTCCAGAATTATCCGAACCCGTTCAATCCTTCGACGAAGATTAAATTCGACATCGCGAAGTATTCTCCCGTGAAACTTGAGGTATATGACATTACGGGAAGACTGATATACACACTCGTAAATTCGAAACTCGAAGCGGGCAGTTACGAATATACGCTCGACGCAAGAAGCAATCCGAGCGGAACGTACTTCTACCGCCTCGAAGCGGGAAGTTATGTTTCAACGAAGAGAATGATTCTAATCAAGTAAAGCAAATTTTTATCCGTTTTTAATAAAAGAGGTTTGGTTTCCAAACCTCTTTTTTTACATCTCTTAGAACGAGCCTCAAATATAATTGGATATAATCACAACTTTCGTTTAATAGCCGCGGATTTTCCCGAAACGATGCCGAACAGCGGATTGTTCAACTATCAGGATTCATTTCCAGAACAGAAGGACCATACCTCCAACGGTTATGAACGCGCCGATTATGGAACGCCAGGTGAGTTTTTCCTTATAAAGATATTTCGATATTACGAGTTGTATAAGGGGAATCGATGCCATTATCATAGAGGCTATCGCGACTTTAGTCTTAGTCACGGCTACGAACATAAGCGCCATTCCCATATAAGCGCTAAGTACTGTCGCGGCCGAGACGTTGTAAAACGCCTTTCTGTCGTAGTTGAATATTTTTTTCGGATTGACAGTTTTAACTTTCATAAGAAAATACGGAAGAAGAATTAACACTGCGGGCATTATTCTCACTGCGGTTGCGGTCATGCTGTTCACTTCGCTTTCCTCGTTCGCGAACTTCAGCAGTATCAGACCGCTTGCCTGCCCGAGAGTGTAAAGAAACGCGAGCGCCACTCCCTTTTTAACGTGTCCGGGTTTCGGATGCTCCTCTTCGTGAGAACTGCCTGATGAAACAACTAAAAGTATTCCGCTTAAAGAAATCACCATTCCGAGTATGCTAAGAAACGGCAGTCTTTCGCCGAGAAAAATAAAAGCGAGCAAAGCGGATACTCCGGGAGAGAAAGATGTAATCAAAACGCTAACGCGTGTCGTCAGGTATTCAAGCGACTTGAAGAAAAATGAATCGCCGAGAACGAGACCCGCGACACCGCTCGCCATAAGCATAACAATCTGATATGCAGACAGGTCAACAGGCAAAGAAAACAAAGGAATTGTAATGCAGAAGAGCACGAGAGAAAACAGCAGTCTCGTGAAGTTGACAGTCACCGAACCGGCCTTAAGGGTCGCGGCGGCGAAAAAATACGAACTCAACGCCCAGAGGAACGCCGTAAGCAGCGCCGATATTTCACCGATATACATCATTAATAGAACATTTTGTAATTAAAAAGAGTCCCCTCATAAAGGGGACTCAATTATCCGTTTATTGCATATTTCAATCTGAATAATATTTAATCATATCCACTATCGCCTTCTTGCACACGGGGCAGAAGTTGTCGTACGAAATAGTTTTCATCGTGCAGTCCTGCATCGGCCTGTAAACGCCTTTAGCCACATAGCCGCCTCCTTCAAAAACTCCGAGAGTGCCTTTATACTCAGGAGTTGAAGGTGTTGGTATCGGCGTATTCTTGTCCAACATTCCCTTCCATTTCCTGTCAAAATCCACCAGCGTGGTCAGGTTTGCTTCGTACGGTTCAATGTTCGTCTTGTAATACTCTTCAACCGAAACTTCCGAAGTGTAATACTCGTCGCCGAGAGCGCAGAAGTGATGACCGAACTCGTGAACGATAAGATAGGCACCGTTGCTGTTCTCGTTCGGGAACGAGGTGTAATAATTATAAATCGCTCCGCCGCCATACTTTGAGGAATTTGAGATAATGCATATGTTATCGTAAGGAGCCAAGCCGGCGAGGTCGCGCACGGTTTTGATATCCAGAGTCATTAAATACCTGTCAACGTCCGTCGCGAAATACGACATTCCGAGTATGTTGTTTTTCCAGGTGCCCGTTCCGGGATTGTCAACGCCAGATTCCATCGAAGGCGACTGCACCGCCCAGATGTTAATCTTGTCTTTATACTCTTTAAAAGGCGAGCAGCCGAAAATATAATCAGCGTACGTCTTCACATCCTTGAGAAATTTATCCATTTCCGCGGAAGTGTACCCGTCGGGCAGGAAAACTATATCTACGCTTTTCATCGGCTCTCCGTTATCCACGACCTTAGTAACGGGATAATCGAGAGGTTTTTCTTTTCTAACGAACTTATCGTTCGGGTCGGCAATCATCTCGAACTGCTTGACATAACTGCCGTCGCGGAGTCTTCCGTGAAGTTCAACGCGCACCTTGTTTTTCGGATACGGAAATATCACGGTTTCATAAAAACTTCTTGAAATTACCCTTGCCTCTTCGGTCGTTTCCCATTCGTCGTACAGAGAATTGTATCCTCTCGAATAAATTAGTTTATCCGATGCGGCATCATAGACGTAGTATCTGTAATGCCCGTACTCGAATTTGTCTATAAGGCTGTTCTTGTTTCCCGACCAGTACGGCTCCTGTTTCAACTGCTCGAAATAAATCGAACAGCCCTTGTCGTTGCCTGCACGGACATAATCCAGCCTCATTGTCTTATCGGTAAAATAATCGTCAAATTTTACCTGCGCGGCAAGCATTCCGGCCGCCATCAAGAACAAAACTAATAATGTTTTTTTCATATTACTTTTTATTTAGTTCATTTAAATATTTTCCGAGTTCCTTTTCGAGTTTGAAATCCAGCAGGACCGCTTTGTCCCAGTTCTCTTTCGCCTTTTCGAAATCCTTAACCGCGTAATAATAATGCCCTAGGTTCCTGAACAAATAAGCGTTGACGGGATTCAGTTTCAACGAAGTATCAAAATCGGATTTTGCTTTTTCAGTTTCTCCCTGAAGCAGATAAGCATATCCTCTGTTATTGTACGCGTAAGCGTACTCTTTGTTAAGGTTTATCGCCCGTGAAAAATCGTCGACCGCCTCGGAGTAATTTCCGTTGTCGAGATGAATGTTTCCCCTGTTATTGTATGCTTCAAACTGTTCAGGGTTGTGTTTTATCGCTTTATTATAGTACTGCATTGCCTTCTCATTGCTTTTCCTTGACCTGTAAATGTTTCCAATCGCGAGGTAGGCCTCAGCAAAATCGTTCTTCAGTTCCACCGCCTTCTCGTAATAAATCAGCGCTTCGTCATTTCTCGCCGTCTTTCTAAGCATGTTGCCTGACAGGTAGAAAGACTCGGAGTCCGCGCCGTCCAGTTCGATGCATTTCCTGTAATCCGCAAGCGCTTCATCATAGAATTTCATTTCCGTGTATGCGGCTGCCCTGCTGAAATATCCTTCCCTCGAATCAGGTTTCAATTGAATTGCGGCGGTAAAATCATCGATACTGCGTTCAGTTTTTTTAAGTTCGACATAGACCTGACCGCGCATTATATATGAATCGAAGTCGCCGGGATTAAGCAGTATTGATCTCGAAAAATCCGCGAGCGCGTTCTCGGGGTTATTCGTTTTGAAATAAAGGAGTCCCCTGTTATAATACGCGTCCTGAAAATTCGAGTCGAGTTCTATAGCCTTGGAAAAATCTATTATCGCTCCTTTCAGGTTGTGTTTTTCCGCTTTCCGTACTCCGCGCTCATAATAATCACGCGTTTCCTGAGACAGCGAATCCCCGGCTGAAAGCAGAATGAAAATCAAAACAGGAATTAAAAAAAGCCGCATAATAATTTTCTAGAAAATAGAAAAATTATTCAGGGATAAAAAGATATTAAATTTTATTTCGAGCGGAGAAAAAGGAATAAAATAGGCAAAGCGCATGATTTGGGGAATAGGAGGCTATCAGAAACCAAATACAACTTTGCCTATCATTATTAGGGAGAACAATGAGCTTTAGAAATTCACCGCTTCGTGACGAGTAATCATTCCGCTCAAGAGAGCATCCTGAATCATATCATTCAATTTATGTATGTCCAGCGGTTTCGGAATGAAACCAAACGAACATTTGTCAATAAACTTGCTCTCGTCATTGTCGAAGGATGAAATTAATATTACAGGTATATCGTACCGTAAACCCTTGATAATGTACGCGAACTCGATGCCGCTTAGACCCGACATTCTTATATCGCTAATAATAACGTCAGGCTCAAGATTCTTCACTACTTCCAGACCCGTGATTCCGTTCCTGGCGGTGAAGACCGTGTAACCTGATTCCTCGAGATAACTTGAAATTGATTCAAGCGTCGATTCGTCATCGTCTATAAGCAATATTTTTTTCGCGTCCTTTATCATTTGTTTTTTTACCGTGTAATAATTTTACTTTACGATGAAACCTGCAACCAGCATGGCAAAAAGTGCGAACAGTATTATGAAGAAACTTACGTCAAATCTTGAAAGTTGCTCTTTTACACTTGTGTTTTCTTGTTTCATTTACTTATACCCTCTTTTTTAAATTTTTCTTATATACTTACAAGTATAATGCCAAAGTATAATCCCATTTAATTAAAAAATTTAGGCGTTTTTTGAGATAAAAAAAGGCTTTTTATATTTCAAATTGAGATATTGTTCTCATTTTGAGATTATTTCAATTGCTGCCTTCTTTAAGATTGAATTGTTCTATCTTTCTATATATGGTGGCTTTGCTAATCTTGAGAATTTCACACGCTTCCTTCACGTTCCAGTTTGTTTTATCGAGAATTCTCTTCAGATAAAGTTTCTCGAGTTCTTCCAGAGGNTATATTATCATTGTTAATGAGGTCTTCGTAATCGTTGCTGTATTTCCTGAGAAGTATATTTTCCTTTTCNNGAGCACATCGCCTTTCGAAAGAACGACCGCCTGCATCAAAGTATTTTCGAGTTCTCTCACATTTCCTTTCCATTCGTGCTTGACGAGCATAGACATAACTTCGGAAGGGATTTTACGGACGTTTTTATGAAGCGTGAGGTTGATTTTTTCAAGAAAGTGTTTCACGAGAAGTTCAATATCTTCCCTGCGTTCCCTCAGGGGCGGAGACACGATAGTAAACACGCTGAGCCTGTAGTACAAATCCTCGCGGAATTTGCCCTGAGTGACAAGTTTATGAAAGTCAGTATTAGTCGCGGTAATCACCCTTGCCTTGAGCGGTATAATGTTTTCGCCGCCTACTCTTTCGAACTCGTGTTCTTGCAGAACTCTCAGGAGTTTCGCCTGAAGGTTGAATGACATTTCCGAAATTTCGTCGAGGAAAATCGTGCCTTCCCCNGCGAGTTCGAATTTTCCTTTCTTATCCTTTATGGCGTCCGTGAAAGCGCCTTTTACGTGACCGAACAATTCGCTCTCAAGGAGGTTTTCGGGAAGCGCCGTGCAGTTTATAGCGACGAATGGCTCGTTTTTTGTCAAACCGCTCGAATGAATAATCTTTGCAATCAATTCCTTTCCTGTTCCGCTTTCACCCTGAATAAGAACTGTTACTTTATTAGCGGAGGCCTGTCCGATTTTCTTAAAAATTTCCCTCATCACAGGTGTTTTTCCGACGAGCAGCCTGTTAATGTCGACTTCCGCTTTAAGTGTCGGAGCCGCGAGTTCGAGTTTTCTGCTGAGGCTCTTGTTCTCAAGAGCCCGTTTCATTGTCATCTCAAGTCTTTTTATGTCCAGCGGCTTCGCGATATAATCGTAAGCGCCCTTCTGCATCGCTTTAATAGTCGTGTCCATATCGTCGAAAGCCGTTATCATAATCACCTGAATCGTCTCGTCGTAGTCCTTAATCATCGATAAAACTTCGAGTCCAGAAATATCCGGCATCTGTATATCTGATATAACAACATCGGGATTTATTTTCTTAACGAGGTCAATGCCGTCGTACCCCGTTGACGCCTTGTATGTCTCGTAGCCGAGTTCTTCGAACCAGGACGCGAGCGATTCAAGAGCGTCGACTTCATCGTCAATTAATAGAATTTTCTCCATTTGTTTTCCTTCAGTTGTAATAAGGTAGAATTATATGAAATACAGTTTCGCCGGGCTTGCTTGAATGAAGCACGAGTTCCCCGTTATGCTGCTTAATAATGTTTTGCGATATAGATAAACCGAGTCCGGTTCCGAGATTTTTTGACGTGTAAAACGGATCGAACATCTTATCCGGATTCGCCACACCGCAGCCGTTATCTGTCACGGAAATATAGATCTTACCTGAGCCATTGTCAGTAACAGACGAAATCTCTATCATGCCGTCCTCAAATATCGCGTCAATCGAGTTCAGTATCAGATTTAAGAACACCTGCTTCAGTTTTTCGAAGTCGCCTTTTATTCTGACGTCGCCTATGCTGTTTTTAAAGTCAATCTTTTTCTCTTCGAGTATGTTCATAATCTGCTGGTACAAGCCGTCGATGAGATTTTTCAGGCTTAGGTCGATTAAAACGAGTTCGCTCTGCCTTGAAAACATCAGAACGTCCTTAACGAGATTGTTAAGTCTTTCTACCTCCTTGCGAATAATCTTTATTCTCTTTCTCTGGTTCTCCGTAAGCACAGCGGTTTCGTGAAGTATGTCAGCGTTAATTTTTATTGAATTCAGAGGATTCCTGATTTCGTGGGCGAGCACGGCAGACATCTTGCCGATAGTCGCAAGTGTGTCGGCTTTCCGAAGTTCTTCCTCGGCAAGTTTCCTTTGAATTATCTCGTTTTTTAAGACTTCATTCGCCTCGAACAGTTCGTTAGTTCTTTCGTTGACCCTTCTCTCGAGTTCGTCGTTTGCCTGTTGCAGAGTTTCCATCAATTTCTTGTTATAGGAAATCTGCTTGCGGAGCGTCAGGTCTATGTTCGTCATCAGAACCGAACTGTCGACGGGTTTAACGAGATAGCCGAACGGTTCCGTTATTTTCGCCCTCTGAATCGTGTCGCTGCTTGAATCCGCGGTAAGGAAGATTACGGGAATGTCAACTTTCGTCTTAATTCTTCTTGCGACTTCAATCCCGTCGATGCTGTCCTTAAGAAAAATATCCATTAGGATCAAATCGGGCTTGGTAAGCAGCGCCTTTTCGACAGCGGTCAAGCCGTCTTCGATTACGTGTGTAACATTATAATTGTTCTTTTCCAGATACTTACGCAGCACTGAAGCGGTAAGTTTATCGTCTTCAACAATTAGAATGTCTGCTTTGCTCATTTAATCAATTTGCTTGATGATGTTTAAATATAGTAAAAAAATCGCCATTCCTTAATACACTTATATTTACACGACGCCTTTGTTTGCCGACATGAATTGAAAATTTTTCTTAATTTAGGTAATTTAAGAATTCTCAAATATATCAAAGCAGATACGGTGAACCGAGTATTAATTATTTCATATTATTTTCCTCCGATGGGCATGGGCGGCGTGCAGAGAACGTTGAAATTCGCCAAATACCTTACACGACATAACTGGCAGCCCGTGGTTTTAACGATTAATCCGAGGAAATATTATGCAATCGATGAACATCTTCTGGATGAGGCATTGAGCAACGGAATTATAATTGAAAGAACGGGTAAGAAGCCTATGAATGTTTCGAAGATCGTAACGCGAGTCCCAAAAGAACGATTCAGAAAAATCAGAAGCATAATTTCGCAGTTCTTTTTCGTGCCTGACAGCAAAATACTCTGGAAAAACAAAGCATTAAGTACAATAGACCGGCTCTGGGAAAAGTACGATGGTTTTCAGATTGTTTACGCGACCGCCCCGCCGTATACTGATTTTCTAATCGGGCAGGAAGTTAAGAGAAAATATAAGATACCGCTCGTACTCGATTACAGGGACGCGTGGGTTGACAGTCCGGTTTTGAATTTCTACCCAACCCCGATTCACAAAACGATGAACGTGAACAGGGAAAGGAAAGTTGTGAAAGATTCGAACATTATACTGACAACTAACAGACGGGTTAAGGAATTCATTATAAGGCGATACAACAACATCGGCTACAATGACATCAAAATTTTTCCGCACGGATACGACAGCGAGGATTTCGAGCAGGCGCTGACAAAGAAACTTCCGCTTACGAACAAGATGAGGATTACATATTCGGGAAGTTTTTACACCCGGAATCCGAAGTTTTATTTCGACGCGATACGGATACTATTAAGCCAGCATCCCGACCTGAGGAACAAAGTTGAATTTCTGTTTCTTGGCATTTTCACGAAAGAGCATCTTAGTTACGCGAAACATCTCAACATACTCGACACATTGAATCTTCCGGGTTATGTTAATCACCACGAATGCATAAAGTACATACTCGCTTCGGACCTTCTTTTTCTTCTAATCAGCAGAGGTGAGAACGAAGACGCGGCCATGCCGGGGAAAATCGGCGAATATATAGGCAGCAGGAAGAACATACTGGCGTGCATACCCGAAGGCGTAACAAAAAAGATACTACAGGATTATAAAGCGATAAGATTCGTTCCTGATGAAAATCCTGCGAACATTGCGGGAGCGATTTACGATTACTACAGGTTGTTTGAAAAGAACGAAATGCCCGCGGCTAACGAGGAACTCGTGCGCCAATACGACAGGAAGACGATGACCGCCGAACTCGCAAAGGAATTAAATTATCTTGTTGACATAGAATAACATGAAAATTCTTTTAGTCGGAAACGGAGGAAGAGAGCACTCTATCGCGCTGAAAATCAGCGAATCGGAATCGTACATTAATTCCCGCTCAACGTTATACTGCACAATCGGAAATCCCGGCATTGACAAAACCGCGATTCCTATTGACTTAAAGCCGACAGACATCGAAGGACTCCTTAAGTTCGCAAAATCGGAAAAGATCGACCTTGCAGTTGTCGGTCCCGAGATTCCCCTTTCACTTGGCATAACTGATGTATTCACGGGAAACGGAATTAAAGTCTTCGGACCTTCCAAATCGGCTGCCGAAATTGAGACGAGCAAAATTTTCGCGAAGGAGTTCATGATGAGGCGCGGAATTCCGACCGCAAGGTTCAAATCATTCAACTGCGCTAATCAGGGCGAATCGGCAACATTCATAAAATCGCTTAATTTTCCGGTTGTGATTAAAGCGGACGGACTGGCGGCAGGCAAGGGTGTATGCATCGCTTACAACGAATCCGAGGCTTCGGAGTTCAGACTCGAACTTACATCGCAAAAAATATTCGGCGAGTCAGGCAGCAGTTTCATAGTCGAAGAATTTCTCGAAGGATTTGAAATTTCAGTCTTCGCGGTTACGGACGGCGATGATTACGTTATACTGCCTGCGGCACAGGACCACAAAAGAATCGGAGAAGGTGATACGGGAAAGAATACGGGAGGTATGGGTTCCTATGCCCCCGCGGACGGACTTATTGACACGGATACGAGAGAAAAAATTAAGAAACTCATAATTGAACCCGCGTTACGGGGATTGAAAGAAGAAGGACGAAAATACGCCGGCTGCCTTTATTGCGGTTTAATGATTAGCGGCGGCAGGAATAATCGCCAACCGTTTGTCGTTGAATTCAACTGCAGGTTCGGCGACCCCGAAACTCAGTCTGTTCTACCGCTGATTAAGTCCGATTTTCTTGAACTTCTAATCGCTGCGGCAGAAGGAAACATCGGAAATTACAAACTTGAGACCCGGCGGCTTTTTTCGGGGTGCGTAGTAGCCGCCTCCGGCGGTTATCCGGATAAATACGATACGGGAAAGGTAATAAACGGACTCGACTCAGCGGGAGACGACATATTAATTATTCATTCGGGAACAAAATATTCATCCGATAAAAAGAGCGTTCTGACATCGGGAGGAAGAGTTCTTTCGGCGGTAGGATTCAGTCCAGAGTCAATCGAGTCGGCTTTGAAGAAAGCGTATGAAGGTCTTGGGAAAATCCGTTTCGAAAATAAGTATTTCAGAAAAGATATCGGATACAAGTTCAATAAAATTAAAAACGATGCCTAAATTGAAGATACTGATAACCGGCGGCGCGGGATTCATCGGTTCAAATATTGCCGATGAATACGTCAGACTCGGACACAGCGTAACGATTATTGACAACCTGTCTGCGGGAAGCCTGAACAATCTGAACGGGAAATGCCGGTTCCACAACACTGACATTCTCGGAGGCGACCTGGATAAGATTTTCAAGAAAGGCAAATTCGATGTTATAAACCACCATGCAGCGCAGATAAATCCGAGAGTATCAATTTCAAACCCGCTGACTGACGCTGAAACGAACATACTTGCCACGTTAAGGCTTCTTCAGTTATCAGTCAAATACGGAATCGGGAAATTTATTTTCGCATCTTCGGGCGGAGCGGTTTACGGCGAGCAGTTGTTTTTTCCCGCTTCCGAAACTCATTCGCTTAATCCAATATCGCCATACGGAATTTCGAAACTCTCCATTGAAAAATATCTGGCATTCTACAAAAAATATCATAAACTGAATTACGTTGCGCTCAGGTACAGCAACGTTTACGGTCCGAGACAAAGTTCGAAAGGAGAATCAGGGGTCGTGTCGATTTTCTGCAGGCAAATTATTTCCGGCAAAGCGCCGGTCATTAACGGAAGCGGAAGAAACACGAGGGATTTTGTTTACGTAAAAGACGTCGTTTCAGCGAACGTTAAAGCACTGAATTTCAGGGGCTCTGACATTTTTAACATATCAACCGGAACAGAGACGAGCATTTCCCGATTAACCAATTTAATAATTAAGAATTTAGATCCAAGAACCACTGTAAAGCACGCACCCGCGGTCAACGGAGAGCAAAAGAGAAGCGTCATCTCCTTTAAAAAGCCAAGAAGANTTCTCGGGTGGAAACCGGATTACGGGATAGAAGACGGTTTGGCGGAAACCTGCGGCTGGTTCAGGGCGAACAGCGGAAAATGAATCTCACAAAAGAGAATATAGAAAAGATTATCGGCGGGGATAAACGAACAATATCCCGTGCGATTTCTTATATCGAGAATAATCAGGACAACAAGCATCTGGTTCTTAAAAGCCTTTACAGTTACACGGGCAACGCCTACAAGATAGGAATAACCGGTCCTCCGGGCGCGGGCAAATCCACGATAACAGACTGCCTCGTAACTCTGCTCGTGAAAGACGGATACAAGGTAGGAGTGATTGCAGTTGACCCAACGAGTCCGTTCACGGGCGGAGCGCTTCTCGGCGACAGGGTCCGGATGACCGATTCATCGCTTCTCGAAAATGTTTTCATCCGCTCTATGGCGACGCGTGGGAGCCTCGGAGGATTATGCAGGAGCGTAAATGATGTATGCAGCATTCTCGACGCATCCGGGAAAGATTTCATAATTATGGAAACGGTCGGTGTCGGGCAATCGGAACTTGATGTGGCTGAAACCGCCGATACGACAGTCGTCGCGCTTGTTCCCGAATCGGGCGATTCCATACAGGCGATGAAAGCGGGATTGATGGAGATTGCGGACATATTCGTAATAAACAAATCCGACAGGCAGGGCGCCGACGAAATCATAACGGGATTAAAGAACATGCTTCATCTGAGAATGCCCGGCGAACACAACAGGGAGATAAGTGTCATCAAGACAATCGCTTCGAGAAACACCGGTACCGCCGAACTGCTCGACGAAATTCTATCGCACAAGAAATATCTGGAAACTTCAGGCTTTCTGCTTAAAAAGAGACGCTCACAGATTGAGAATGAAATCATAGAAATCGTCGAAATCGGGTTAAGGAATAATTTCTGGAACGAAAAAAACCGTGAGATACTGAAACAGAACATCGATAAAATACTGAACAAAGAAACCGATCCCTACACGCTTTCCGAAAAACTTTTCGGTCTGTAACCCGCTTCACGCTTGAACTTTTACATTTTTTTATTGTTCTAAATTATGACAATTGAATTTATTAAAAGTTTGACAATTATTTAATATTCCCGCAAAAAACGGGAGATACGACATAGGCAGGTGGCTGAAAATTAAAAATATTATTGACTAAAAAATGGAGTTACATTAAAAATTATTTTACTTAATTTAGTTCAAGAAATGGGTAAGCAAACAAAAAAAATGAAAGAGCCAAAACCCGCTCCAAAGAATAACGGTTTTTTCTGCACTGAATGCGATAATGACCTTAACGAGTTTGCGTTATCACCGAAATCCAGAAACAGAAAGAAGGTAAGAAAGAATCACGAGAATTGCGTAAAAACAGGCAAGTTCTCCGGTGAGTTCTGTTCGAAAATTTTTATATCAAGCGACATACTTCTAGACGAGATTTTTCCCGATATTGACAAGTTTTAAATTCTCTCAATAACCAACTGACTTATTTCATTTTATTAATTTCATTATATTTATATGATTACCGTAAAAGTGATGACGAATTACTTTAATGCCGGAGCAAGTGAATTAAGCGCGGTTGGCGGAACTGGCAGACGCACTAGACTTAGGATCTAGCGGGGTAACCCGTGGGGGTTCAACTCCCCATCGCGCACAAACAAATAAACTATGGCAACCAAGACAACGAACATACCGAGATGCTCTTTTTGCGGCAGGAACGCGGACAAGGTCACGAATCTCATAAAGGGACCCGTTGACAGGTTCGGCAAAGCCCCTTATATCTGCGAAATCTGCGTTGACGGCGCGGTTCATATAATAAAAATGAATTCGGACCCGACAATCAACAAGAGCATTGATAAATACAAGGGTAACATTACTCCTTCAAGCATCAAGAAATTTCTTGACGAGTACGTAATCGGACAGGACAGGGCGAAAAAGTCGCTCGCCGTCGCGGTTTACAATCATTATAAGAGAATAGATTCCCAGCGTTCAATCAGCATTGATGACGTTGAAATCGAAAAGAGCAACGCTCTCATGATTGGCACGACAGGAACGGGAAAAACATATCTCGCGCAGACGCTTGCGAGGATGCTTAACGTTCCATTCGCGATAGCCGACGCTACTACTCTAACGGAAGCGGGTTACGTAGGCGATGACGTAGAGTCAATGCTTGTCAGGCTTCTTCAGAACGCTGAGTACAATATACAGAAAGCCGAAAGAGGAATAATTTACATCGACGAACTCGACAAGATATCGAGGAAAAGCGAAAACGTTTCGATTACGAGGGACGTTTCGGGTGAAGGCGTGCAACAGGCGCTTTTGAAAATACTCGAAGGCACGATAGCAACCGTTCCTCCGAAAGGCGGAAGGAAACACCCCGAGCAGCCGCTTCTTAACGTGAACACGAAGAACATACTTTTCATTTGCGGAGGCGCGTTTGACGGTCTCGAAAAAATCATAGAGAAAAGAGTTGCAAAAGGCTCAATAGGATTTACGTCCGACGTTTATTCAAAGAACGACATTAAGAAGGACGAGATACTCGCTCAGGTCGAGCCGGAAGACTTGATCAGGTTCGGAATAATTCCCGAACTCACGGGCAGGCTCCCTATAGTAACGACGCTCGAGAGCCTCGACAAGGAAGCATTGCTTATTATTCTTACCGAGCCGAAGAACGCTCTCGTAAAGCAGTACAAGAAACTATTCAGGATGGAAGGAGTTGAACTCGAGTTCCATCAGGAAGCGCTCGAAGCGGTCGCCGAAATAGCGATAAAGCGCGGGACGGGGGCGAGGGCTCTGCGCTCGATAATGGAAAACGTAATGCTGGATATTATGTACAAGATACCTTCGAAGGAAAACATAACAAACTGCATTATTACGAAAGAGGTCGTGCTCGAAAAGAAAGAGCCCGTTTACCTGAACGCGAATAAGAAAGCGCTGGCGTAAACAAATAAGGTCATAAATAAAAAAACCGGGATATTCCCGGTTTTTCCATTTAGAAAAAATTGCAGTTTACTTCAATAAAATCATTTTCTTTGTTTCCGAGTACGTTCCCGCAGTCAGGTTATAAAAATACACTCCGCTCGATAGCCTGCTGCCGTCTATTACAAGCGAATAATATCCTACGCTTCTGGTTTCATTGTTAATCACATTCAAAACTTCTTGACCAGTAATATCGAATATTTTAATATTAATTTTACTCTCAACCGGCAATTCAAAATCAATTTTAGTTATGGGATTAAAAGGATTCGGATAGTTCTGGCTTAAACTGAATTTAGACGGAATACCAATTTCTATTACACCATTTAAATTGTGATAAGCATAATTGCCATTGAAATCAATTTGCTTTAACCTGTAATTATATTTACCGGTGTTTAATTTAATATCATTGTATGAATAATTTGTAACTTCATTAGATACTCCTTTCCCATTCACATATCCGATTTTTATCCAACCGCTTTCGGAACATTTCCTCTCGATTTCAAAACCCTTGTTATTTATCTCCTTACACGTTTGCCAAGTTAGTTTCACATTTCTTTCGCTAATATTTGAAGTGAACGAAAATAATTCTACCGGCATCGGTGAATTATAATTTGCCGCAGTCCATCGGGAAAATCCATCAATCCCTGTTAGTGTTATTGTATTATTTGTTGTATTCACTGTACTCGAATTTTGTACCGACCAATTCGTTCCTCCGTTTGTAGATTTAAATAATTTCAAATCGGATTCAACATTCCAATTCATTTCATTATCATTATAACTGAATTCAAGAGTAGCATTTAGTCCCGAATTGGTTGTCGGGGTTATATCATAGTATCTCGAAATGCTCGAATTACTACCCTGTGTTGTATGTCCTCTTGTAATAGTTGTGCTACCCATATCAGCAGTTGTAGTGATAGTTACACCAAGACCCCCTACGTTTTGTGCGGAGATGTTATTTAAAGTTCTGGTTGTTGTTATTGTTCCTGATGACCCGTAAAACCTGTAACTTCCCTCATTAAGATTTCCGATACTTCCGAGAGTTATCGTATTACCGTTTAAATCTATATCCCGTCCGAGTATTATTTCTCCGTTAACCGTAAAACTTGAATTTAATGTCGGTGATGAAGTAGAAGAAAAAAGCATATGGTTCAGGGTTGGAGCTCCGCTTAATGAGAGTTCGTTTCCAAGTGCCCATTTATAAATTCCTGTGTTATTGGTTGAAGCAGGAACACTTCCCATACTCCAATTTAATGCCGTTGACCAGGCATTGCTTTCACTTCCTATCCAGGTATTAAATGCATCGGAACTGACCCAGTCTGTTGCAGGGTCCATATTGGTCAATGTTCCATTTCTTCCATTCGATGTAATATCATATAAAGTTGTTCCGTCTGAATAATCCATACGGAAATATGCCTGAAGCCCGGATTCATTTCCGGCTAAATTACACATCATAGATTCTCTAATTTGTGTTTCGGTTTTGACTACGTTCCAAATGCGAAGTTCATCTATTTTACCCACATAATAATTATCGAGTTTTCCTATTAAAGATAGTGCCGAACCGGACGGTGTTTTTCCGGAAGCACATAGTGAAGTGTAAACGAGCCTACCATTTACATATACCAGATATGTAGTACCGTCAAATGTAAATGCTAAATGATTCCATGTATTTATTGTAAGAACATCATTTGCAGTTATATCACTGTTCCAGTTAGAATTATCACCAAAGCCAAAATGTAATTTTTTACCATATTGATAAACACATGGCGGCCGCGTAAAAGTAGAGCCGGTCTCATTACCTAAAATCGCCCGATAAACTTCACTTACATCAATCGGATAAATCCACATTTCTTGTGAAAATGTAGTGCCTAAAATAACACCGTTTGAAATCGAAACAAAATCATCCGTACCGTCAAAATCCAGTGCATATCTCGGTCCTGCAAAACATCCCGATGCTTCCCACGTTGCAGCATTATTAATCGTACCGGTATTTGCAGTAACATTAGATTGGTTATCGGTCAGCGATGTTCCGCTACCGTCACTCATTTTGTAATATGCTTTTAACCCGGATTCGTTTCCTGCAAGTTCTTTATACATATTTGTTTTAATTTCCGATTCTGTCCTGACAACACTCCACAATCTGACTTCATCTATTTTACCTTTAAAATAATTCTGATTTAATCCCCACGGAGCCATTCCAATTATAAAATTATTGGATGTAGTTATAGTAAATGATGATGAAGCAACACTTCCCACCTCAACCCCGTTTACATAACACCTCATATACCCTCCCGTACTCCAACTCATTGCGACATGTGTCCATATACCGCTTGCATTTGTAATAGACGTATTTTTTGATAAATATGGACCTGAGCTTCCGAATACCTCAAAACAATATGTCCTATTATCATTAATACCAATATTGAATCCCGGGGCGGCATTACCCGAAGCAGTTTTGCCTAAAATCTTTCCATTAGATGTTCCTACACAACAAACCCACGCTTCCGCCGTAAATGCTGTAAAATTTAAATTACTGCTGTGCGGTACCGATACATAATCATCTACACCATCGAAATAAAGTGAATAACCCCCTATTTGCGAAAAACATAAACAGGATGAAAATAATAAAATTAGTAAAGAGAAATAAATGTTTTTCATTTTAAATTTATTAAAATATTATTTAATAAATATCATTTTTTTTACTACATTAATTTTTTCTGAAGTAAATTGATAAAAATAAATTCCACTTGACAACTTGCTTCCATCAATAACTACCGTATGATAATCCGTGTTTCGAAATTCATTATTCATTAACAAAGCAAAAAACGGTATAAAAAATACCTTTTCATAATATTAGGTAAGAATAAATTTTCTTTTAAATATTGTTTAATCAAATATTATGCCAATACAAATATCAATTTTTCTCAATATTTTGCAGCGTTAAAATAGTGGGAGAAGGTCTTTTGAGAATTATATTCTCATATTGAGACGCTATTTATATATAAAAACATACTTTTAATTGGAAAAGGGTTATAATTATTATAACCCCAATATCATTCTCCTGCCCGGATAAATTATTTAAGATGTGCACTTCCCCCACTTTGATTGACAGATCGAAAAGTGTAATTTTGCAGAGAAAGGAATACAAAATTATGGAAGCAAAGAGAGTCTATCGAACCTTTGACAAAGACTTTAAAGTAAATGCCGTAAAGCTTGTTCTTGAAGGAACAAGGTCAATGAACAAAATAGCCGAAGAACTCTGTCCTGAACTCCCAGATGTAATCGGATACTTTCTTGAACAATTCCGGGTCTTTCGAGTAACCCGATTTATCCATATTATAGACGATTTTAGTCCTGGCTTTGTTATCAACTGTCATCAAAAATGCTTTAGCCTCTCCCAATAATAGAATATCAAAATTAGCGCCCATAATACAATTTATAATATTTTATAACCGTAAAGCTCTTGAAGGGCTATAATAACCAAAACGATATTTAGAAAAATGAAATTAAGCGCAGATATTATGTAACTTGTAAAATACAAAGCAATAACAGAATTATGATCGACAAATTTGCCCATAACAAAAAATGAAAGCGTGATTATCCCGATAGCATAACTGACAATTATCATATAGATTATCCAACGTATAAGGTCTATCCCCTCTATATACTGAAACGCTATCATTTCCCATTTAAGTAAATAGTTAAGCACTGAAAAGGACAAATACAAATTTGCATAAATTAGAATTACCAGAAACAATGAATATATCGTCATGAATATTCTCATAAAATCACAACCGTCTTTTCCCTTTCAGGACATACTTCCCTTTTATATCGTTTGAAAAATGAATAATGCCTTTTATAAATCCTTTATACCAGGTAACACCTTCTCCTAATAAAATAATAAAATCACCTTGTAGATGTTTTCTGTTCACATCGGTTGCTAATAAACTATCGACAATAGACATATTAAGTTTGTATACTGAATTGGAGACAATCTCTTCAAATTTACTTGTATCAATATTTAAATCTTCTTTTTTCTCACTAAAGACAAGGATATAAATTGAATCAGCAGGATTTGATAAATCATAGACAGACCATAGATAATATTTATTAAATTCGTCACTTTCAGTACGTATACTAAAGACAGACTCGTAATTCGTCAACCCTGATGAACATCCTGTGTATGAGATTACGACTAAGGTAAAAATTACAGCGGGTATAAAAAAAATATTTTTATAATTTTTCGTGACTACCTCCTTCCACTACCTTTCTCAACTTCTCCAGAACCGGGTTCACCCTTTCGAAAAATTCTGTATCCCCGTAGAAACATGTGTCTACAGAATTTGGATTGTAATACTCTAAATCATGAGCAAGATCTGTCAACATATCGTCAATTTCCTCATTCACAATAATATCGTCATACAAAAATATCGTGTCGTCGAATTTTCCGACCGCCAGAAATTTCTCATTGTTATCCTTACAATTTTTTATGAGACAGGATAGTCTGACCAGATCTACATATATATCATTAATAATCTTCAAAGCAAGGCGCTGGTTTATTTATTGCTCCGTTCAATCATTTTTCCCATATACTCCAGTGGAAATTTAACGTTAAAATATAGTTCCTTTATATTTTCTTCATTCGGTATTTTAAATTTTATTAAATCAAAATCTCCAACCAGCAACTCTTGTGAGACCATGTCCAGTTTCTTTCTTCCCATTATATGATACTCATCCGATACTTTTGTCACAACATATGCCGTTTCAATACTTTTCCCGTCTCCGCTTTCATAAATAATATTCTCAAGATATACATAACGGTATACATATTTCTCCGCATTGACTGTATCCTTGATTCCAAAATAACATAAGGCAATGCGCTTGTTATAAATCAGATCAGTCGGGTCTTTTTCAAGAATCCTTTTTCCTGCCAGAATAGCATTTTTAAAGTCTCCTTTTTTGTAAGACTTAAGCATTTCATCTTCATCTTCTTTTTCAGGACCGTAAGGAGAATAATCTTTTGTGAAAACGTACCCATAATAAAGCGCTTTAAGTTTAGCCTTACTTAAAAAAGTCGCGCCTTTTTCGAACAGCTGCAACAGTTTTGGATAATAAAATTCAGACAAGCTATCCGTTGTCTTGCCCTTTATTTCATCGAAGTCTACATTCGAAATTTTCTGAGCCCACAGTCCGGAAAAAGAAATCGAAATGAACAGAACTATCAATAAATATTTTTTTGCCATAATATAATAATAATAGTTTTTAATATTCTGATTTACTTCACCAACACCATCTTCCTTGTTTCGGTGTATTTCCCGGCTGTAAACCTGTAGAAATAAACGCCGCTCGAATAATTAGTTCCGTCCCATTCCGTCTGATAAGTTCCGGGCTGAAGCCTTTTATCAATCAGTGTTTCGATTTCCCTGCCCTTTATATCAAAGATTTTGACGACGACTTTCTCTGATGAGGGAAGCGCGAATTTGATTACAGTAACAGGATTAAACGGATTCGGATAATTCTGATCCAGCGTAAAAGATAGCGGAATATCGGTATTTAAATTCTTCACTCCTGATATATCTGAGAGCAATCGCCGCCATACAGATAAGCCATCAGTACCTGCATACAGATAATCATTAACAACTGCCAATGCATCTACTTTGAGATCATAGTAAAAACCCTGATTTCTTTTAATCCAGTTGGTTCCATAATTTGTAGACAGGTACACTCCATCGTGAGTCCCGGCAAAAACAATATCTCCTGAAGTTTCAAGCGAACTCACGTACATATTTGTTAGACCGTTATTAACAGTTGTCCAATTCGCTCCGTTATTAGTTGATTTATTTATACCGTGATTGTTTGTTCCGGCAAATATATAAGTTCCATTTACTTTCAAGGAAATTATATCGTAATCGTTCAAACCATTATTTACCGGTATCCAGTTCGCGCCATTATTTGATGACTTGTAGATTCCATTTGCAAATGCAGCTGCGAATATATTATTTCCGGATAACGCCATCGCCATTATTGTAGTGTTCTCAATCCCTGTATTAACTGCAGTCCAGTTTAAACCGTTATTAGTCGAAAGGAAAATACCTTTCCCATTTGTTCCCGCGAAAATATTTGACCCATCTACCAGGAGTGAATAAATACATAATGTAGTTAGACCGTTGTTTACCTGTGACCAGTTGCTGCCATAATTAGTAGATAACATAATACCGTTCTCGAATGTTGCTGCAAAAACATTTGTTCCAGAAAAAGCTATTGACTGGACCCTTTGGTGCAAAACAGAGGTCCATAAAGCACCGTTATTTGTCGATAGAAATAAATCACCGTATATGGTTCCGGAAAAGATTCTCCCATTTTTTTCAGAAATACAGTAAATTGATTTACATGCAATACCAGTTGTACTTTCAATCCAATTCTGACCCTGATTAGCCGTGGCAAGAACCCCATCATTTGTCCCTGCAAAAATATTACCCCCCGATTCGACAAGCGAAAATATATAGTAATATGTAAAACCTGATAATACCATTGTCCAGGTAATTCCGTTATTCGAGGACATATAAATACCATCATGATCAGTTCCAACATAAACGTTCGGCCCTGAGGCCAATATTGAGTAAATGCCATAACCCGATAGAACTTCGGTCCAGCTCGCTCCATTGTTTGGTGAATGATATACTTTATTGCTAGTAGCAGCAAAAATATTCGAACCCACCGCGGATATGTAGTATATGCTACTGGTCAGCCCGTTGTTTATCGCAATCCAATTTAGACCGCTGTTTGATGATGCATATGCTCCATTACTGGTACCCGCATAAATTTTCCCGTCTGATACCGATAGTGAACTTGTGGAAAAATTAAATGCGGGACATACGTTAAACCAATTTCCTCCGGCATTTGTAGACTTAAAGACACCGTAAGCAGTACCTACAAAAAAAGCATTACCATACGAAGTGACACAGGTCGGATTTTTTCCCGATAACCCATTATTACCTGGAGTCCATAAATTACCGTAATTCGTAGATCTGAAGACTTCATTCTGCTGGTTTATAATAACGATATTCGACCCTGAAGCTGAGATGGAACAAATATATAATGTTGGTAATCCAGTATTTATCGGCATCCACACGGCACCGCCGTTTGTTGAAATAAAAACCCCGCTCCCAGAAGTTCCGGAATATATATTTGAACCATCTGAAGCCATTCTGTAAACCCAACCACCGCTCGGACCGGATGTCTGAACCCACTGTCCCTGACTGAAATCCGAGATGATAAAAGAATTGAGGACAAGAAATGATGCAAGAAGAAAAGTTTTACACTTCATATAATTTTTGTGTTATTATTTGAGGTAATGAACTTATACAAAATATTGTATAAAAAACGATAAAATACAGTCATTAATTATTCCATAATTTATTTCCGAGATATCAGGACAATTAGATTCAGCCATCAAGTGGTATCTCCCGACACTCACCGATGGTTTACAAGTCATTTTGAAGATAATAATCAGACGGACGTCAGGTCATTCGACCTGATGGGATATCCGGATTCACGGCGGTATGCGCATCTGCTTCGCGAGCGCGGGAATGATAAAATATAATTTCACTATCTTCAATTCTCCGTTCTCTATTTTCCATTCTCCATTCCCCCATTTTCCAAATACCGGCTATATTTTTTTGGTACAAAATAGTTATTATTCGTTGAATTCTTTTACTCATTATCGTTGTTATACTACTATGGCATTGACAAATAATTATTTAAAAAGGGACAAGGTATTCCAATCAAGAGAGTTGTTCAACAAAAGCCTGCTTAGAAGCATTGCGGAAAAATCCGAGATAGTAAAAGAAGGCGGCGGCAAAAAGGCAATCGAGAAACTGCATAATTTCAAGAAACTCCACTGCAGGGAAAGGATTGACCTCCTCATCGACAGGCATACGAAATTCTTTGAAATCGCGAAATTCGCCGCGTACGGGATGTACGAGGAATATGGCGGAGCGCCTTCGTCTGGAACGGTATTCGGTATAGGAAAGATTCACGGGCGAAACTGCGTGATAGTGGCGAACGACGCTACAGTGAAAGCAGGCGCGTGGTTTCCCATGACCTGCAAGAAAAATCTTCGCGCGCAGGAAATCGCGATGGAAAACAGGCTGCCGATAATTTACCTCGTTGATTCGGCGGGAGTTTTTCTGCCGCTGCAGGACGAGATTTTCCCCGACAAGGAACACTTCGGCAGAATATTCAGAAACAACGCCGTAATGAGTTCGATGGGAATACCGCAAATCGCGGCAATCATGGGTCCCTGCGTCGCGGGCGGCGCTTATCTTCCGATAATGAGCGACGAGACAATCATAGTTGAAGGAAACGGCAGCATTTTTCTTGCTGGTCCGCATCTGGTTAAAGCGGCAATCGGCGAGGTCATAGGCTCCGAGGCTCTCGGCGGCGGAGAAGTGACGACGACGGTATCGGGAATAACGGACGAAATGGTTCCCGACGACAGGACCGCGATAGAAAAAATACGAAGTCTCGTCAGCAAGTTCGGTAACAACGAAAAAGCGGGATTCGACAGGATAAAAAGTGTCAGCCCGCAATACGAGCAGAAAGAAATTTACGGAATTATTCCCGAAGACTCATCTAAACCATACAATACATACGATTTAATATCGAGAATAATCGATGCAGGAGAATTTGACGAATACAAGCCCGAATACGGTCAAACAATTATCACGGGTTACGCGAGAATTGACGGATGGGCCGCGGGCATCGTAGCGAATCAGAGGGAAATAGTGAAAAAGAAGACAGCAAAGAGCGGCGCCGAAATGCAGTTCGGAGGCGTCATATACTCGGACAGCGCGGACAAGGCGACGCGATTTATTCTAAATTGCAACCAGCGGAAAATTCCTCTCGTGTTTCTTCAGGATGTTACGGGATTCATGGTCGGCTCGCAGTCCGAACACGGGGGAATCATAAAAGACGGCGCTAAGATGGTCAACGCCGTAGCGAATTCCACCGTGCCGAAGATTACTATAATAACGGGCAACAGTTACGGCGCGGGAAACTACGCGATGTGCGGAAAGGCATACGATCCGAGATTCATATTCGCTTACCCGAACGCGAAAATCGCCGTGATGGGAGGAGCGCAGGCATCAAACGTTCTCCTTGATATAAAAATCGGACAGATGAAGAAACTCGGCAAGGAGATTCACGAAGACGACAAGAAGAAATTCCTTGAGGAAATCAGCGGCAGATATGAAGAACAGACAAACGTGCTCTATGCCGCGTCAAGGCTCTGGATTGACGGCATTATCGACCCTGCGAAGACGCGCGAAACAATATCATATTGCATCGAACTCGCTGACAACAATCCAAATATTCCAAAATTCAATACGGGGGTAATTCAAACCTGATATGGACTTAATAAATCATTACAAAAGGCTGTTCACTTACGACAACTGGGCTAACAGACGTGTTGCTGAAACAATAAATAAAATACCGCAAAATACAAAGGTTGAACTATTGTTCTCGCACGTGCTGAATTCCCAGCAGGTCTGGCATCACAGAATAATTTCGAGGTCGCACGATATAGATCCCTGGGACATTCTCGAGCCGTCAGAGTTCGGCGATATTATTGAAAATGTTCACAAGGACTGGATGAAGTATTTCGATTCGCTCCGACCGAAAGGACTGGACGCCGTCATATCATACGAAAATTCCGCAGGCGATAAGTTCAAAAATAAGTTGAGCGATATAATGTCGCACGTGATGAATCATTCGACATATCACCGTGCGCAGATATCTGCGATAATCAAGGCAGCGGGTCATTCGCCCCCTGTTACGGATTTCATAGCATTCGCCAGAATAAATAACCGCGATTAAGACCTTTGCAGGTATGAGTTGAATGGCGGACATTCTTTCGTAAAAACGGAATTCCCGGAAGAGGCCTTTTCACTTCACGCAATTTTTTATTTTATGTTTCACCGGATTTTCATAGATTTGAGCAAACAAACAATTGTATGAATAAAATACTTGTCGTTTTAACTTTAATCATTTTGACAGCGCCGCTGTACGCGCAGGATAATAAAATCACTATTAATCCGAATAAATTCGGCGCCGAAATAAATGCCGGACCAAGCATTCCTTACGGCGACTTTGGCAGCAAAGACCCGTATAACGAAAGCGCGGGATTCGCCAAACTCGGTTATAAAATCGAAGCAAACGTTTCTTATCATCTGATTGACGTCATCGACGTATATTTAATGGGATTTTACAATTCAAACGGAACGAAACTTTCCGCCCTCGAAGACGCATTGATGCAGAAATACGGCGGCATCTGGACAGCCGGTTCGAGGACGTGGAATACTTACGGCGGTTTCATCGGTTTCGAATTTTCGTATCCGATATACAAGAAAGTTTCAATGGGTTTCAGGGCTTATTCGGGATTGCTGAATTCTACAGCGCCCGAACTTACTGTTTCAAGCGGAAGCGATTTTTACAGGCAGGATGAAAAGACGGCTACATCGTTTTCATATATTATTTCCTTAAACGGAAAATATCACCTGGCGAGGAATTTTTTCTGGGTTTTGTCATTGGATTTTCTCGGTTCGACCGCGAGTTTCAAAGATGTGAATATAACAGAACATGTCGGCGGAAACACTACAGTGAGAACAGGCACATTCTCACAGGATATGAGGACTTTTATAATTAGCACAGGTCCGAGAATTACGTTTTAATTAAAAAATCTCCTTCTCAAAATGTTCAGAGAATTCTCATAATGAGAATGTTCTGAACATTTTCTTTTATATTTTTAACTCAATTTAAGATTATTTCTGGCATGAATATTTCTATTAAATTAATAAAAGTGAATTATGGTTTTTGGTTTTTGCAAATTGTAGGTCATTTTTCTCCTTTGTTTAGACCGCAGACGATACATCTGCGGTTTTTTTATTTATCCTGACACCCAAATCCATTTAAATTGAGGCATATAAACTTTATTTTTATTGCATAATAAAATAAATGCATGAATTTTATATCATCAAAAGAAATTAGAGAATCGTTTTTAAAGTTTTTTGAGTCGAAAAATCATACAATAGTACCGTCCTCGCCGGTCGTGCCTTTTGAAGACCAGACATTGCTTTTCGCGAATGCCGGCATGAATCAGTTCAAAGACGTATTTCTCGGTCTCGGGACGAGGGAATACAAACGGGCGGCGGATACACAGAAATGCATCAGGGCAGGCGGGAAACATAACGATCTTGAGGAAGTGGGTGTTGACGGTTATCACCATACTTTTTTTGAAATGCTGGGTAACTGGTCTTTCGGCGATTATTACAAGAAGGAAGCGATCGCCTGGGCGTGGGAACTGCTTACCGAAGTATGGAAACTCCCGAAAGACAGATTATGGGCTACGGTTTACAAATCGGACGAGGAAGCATTGAACCTTTGGAAAACGGAAACAGACATAAATCATTCGCATATATTAAAGTTCGGGGAAAAAGATAATTTCTGGGAAATGGGAGAAACGGGTCCGTGCGGTCCGTGTTCCGAAATTCACGTTGACCTGACTGATAACGGATGCAAGCCTGAAGATGTGAACGCAGGTCTGGAGGATGTTATTGAAATATGGAACCTTGTTTTTATACAATATAACAGAGACGAGAAAGGCGAACTTCATCCCCTTCCGATGAAGCACGTGGATACGGGTATGGGGCTTGAGAGGGTTGTAAGAGTACTGAACAAAAAGAAGTCGAATTACGATACGGATTTGTTCACACCGATACTTAATGAAATAGGAAAGATAACGGGAAAGAAATACGAAGGCGAATATGTATCGCCGTTCAACGCGATAGCGGACCACATAAGGGCGCTTACGTTCGCAATCAGCGACGGAGCGATTCCTTCAAACGAAGGGCGCGGCTACGTTCTGAGAAGGATTTTAAGAAGAGCGCTCCGTCTCGCGAGAAAACTGGATTACAACGAGCCGATTCTTCACGAACTCGTCGATACGGTCGTTACAAATTTCGGCGGCGTGTTCCCCGAAATCAGGGACAAAAAAGATTTCGTAAAGAATGTTATAAAAGCGGAAGAAGACAGTTTCAACCTCACGCTCGACAGGGGCATCGAACATTTTCAGAACGTATATGAAAGGATAAAAAATAATTCCGATAAAGTTTTTCCCGGAGAAGACGCGTTCAAACTATACGACACATACGGATTCCCTGTCGACCTGACTCAGGTAATGGCTCGTGAAAACGGATTCGAAGTTGACATGAAGAAATTCGACGAGGAGATGAAGAAACAAAAGGACAGGGCAAGAGCGGCGAGAAAAGACGAAGTTATTCTTGCTGATACTAAAATGTTTGAACTAGACGAAAAACTTAAAGCGGAAAACCCCGTTTACAATCCTTATAATCTTTCGGAAAAGGGAATCAAGACGACGCTGCTTCAGGCGAAGCGAATCGCGGGTTCCGACCTTGAAGTTCTCGTCTTGAAAGATAATCCGTTTTACTCGGAATCAGGGGGACAGGTAAGCGATACGGGGAAACTTGTCTTTGCTGACGGATACGAACTCGAAGTTATCGACGTTAAGAACAACCATTTCATATACGTTAAGAATTACGACCACAGGAATCTTTTCCGAAAGGAAGTGAATGCATTCGTTGATTACAAGAGACGGCGCGCGATACAAAGGAACCATTCGGCAACACACCTTTTGCACGAGGCATTGAGGGAGGTCCTCGGGAACCACGTGAAACAAATGGGCTCTCTCGTTTCGGATGAATACCTGCGTTTTGATTTCCCGCACTTCAAGAAATTATCCGCGGAAGAAATACGGAAGATTGAAGAAATCGTGAATGATAAGATAAGCGGGGACATAAAGGTCGATACGCTTGAAGACCTTCCCCTTGAAGAGGCGAACAGCATTCCGAACGTCAAGAAATTTTTCGGCGACAAGTACGGCAGCAGGGTAAGAATTGTGCGGATGGACGAAAATTTCAGCGCCGAATTCTGCGGTGGAACGCACGTTGCCAGCACGGGCGATATCGGGCTTTTCAAGATTGTTAAAGAGGAAAGCATTTCATCAGGCGTGAGGAGAATTTTCGCGAGAACGGGTGAAGGAATTATCAGGCTTATCGAGGAGCGATTTAGTGACATGGAGAACATTGTTTCCGAACTTCCCGAGAAGTATTCTTCGAAATTCAATGAGGCTCTTGAAAAAATCAGGGACGGAGTTAAATCCGCTGATTACACCGATGCTTCGATGATGAAACTAATGCTTCAACATCAGAGCAACACGATTAAATCTCTGAATGAAATACGCGAAAAGTATATCGAAGAGAAGAAGCAACAGCAGAAAAAGATGCTGAAGCAGAATATCGGCAGGCACATCGAACAGATAAAATCAATAATCGATTCTTCTGAAACTGTAAACGGCAGTACAGTCGCAGCGGGAAGACTCGACATACAGACATCGGATGAATTCAAGGAGATAGGTGATGAAATCAGAAAGGCGCTGAAGAACGGCGTAGCGCTTTTCGCCGCGGTTATTGACGGCAAGATAAACCTCGTCTGCGCAGTAAGCGACAACCTCATCAAGGAAAAAGGACTGAGCGCCGGCAAACTAATATCGGAAACCGCCAAGGAACTCGGCGGCGGAGGAGGCGGAAGGCCGCAATTTGCGACGGCGGGAGCGAGAAACATAGAGGGAATAGATGAAGCGCTTACGCACTTCGTCACAAAAATCAAAAATCAAATATAAAAAATCAAAAATAAATATAAAATATTCACAAAGTTTTGTGTTTGATTTTATAATTTCCGATTATGAGTTTTCCATAAACAAAAAAGCAAGGAGGAAATGCTTTGGAGGAGAACAAGGAAAGACAAAAAAGACTTTTCAAGAAAAGGCTGTACAGTTTTACATTANAGGTGATACGGTTCATTGATAGTATTCCGGGTGATAATGTATCGAGACGCCTGGGCGACCAGTTGTTAAGAAGCGGTACAAGCATTATCGCCAATTATATTGAAGGACAGGCAGCAAGCAGCAGGAAGGACTTCACGAATTTCATGAACATTTCTCTGAAATCCGCGAATGAGAGCAAACTCTGGGTGTCGCTTATAAAAGACAGCAGACAGACTTCAAACGCTGATGCCGATATTATCCTGAAAGAATTGATTGAGTTATCCAGAATTTTTGCTTCAAGTATAATTACACTTAAAAATAAACGCTGAATAGTTATCTTGAATCAATAATCCAAGTTTGCAATATCAATATGTAAAAATCTTTTGACAGCAAACATCAGTTTGGATTACTATCAATATATTTTTGATTTTTGATCTGCAATTTTGATTTTTTATTTTTGATTTTTGATATATAAAACTTACTAATTTATGAAGGTTATAATTCCTGTCGCCGGCGTCGGCACACGCTTGAGACCGCATACAATCACGCAGCCGAAGGTGCTGCTGAATGTCGCGGGACATCCTATGATTTATTATATAGTCGATGAACTTATTAGAAAGAAAATCGCGGACAGCATAATTTTCATCACCGGTCATCAGGGCGAGAAAATCGAACATTATCTGAACAGTACGTTCAACTTCAGGTTCGATTACGTGAAGCAGAGAGAAACACTAGGGCTCGGGCACGCCGTGCTCTGTGCCAAGGGGAAATTCGACCCGATAAAGAAAGAGGATGTTCTAATAATTCTCGGCGATACGCTTTTTGACGTGAACCTCAAGGATATGGTTAAAAGCAGGTATTCCGTCATAGGAGTGAAGAAAGTTGACGACCCGCGCAGGTTCGGCGTCGTTGAGAAGGATAAGAAAGGTTTCATAAAGCGCCTCGTTGAAAAGCCCGCGTCGAAAGAGGTCTCCCCTTCCAGCGATGCTATTGTCGGGATATATCTTCTCAAGAACTCGACTCTGCTTTTCGATTCTATAGAGCATATAATACGGAACAAGATTACGACGAAAGGTGAATACCAGTTGACGGACGCGCTCGAAATAATGCTCAGGCAAAATGAGAAAATGGTGAGTTACAACGTGCACGGATGGCTTGACTGCGGCAAGCCGGAGACATTGCTCCAAACGAACAGATACCTTCTCGGGAAAAAATCCAACGATTATAAAATTAAGGGCAGCAAGATAAACAAGCCTGTTTACATCGGCAAAAACGTAACGCTTGAAAACTGCATCATCGGTCCGAACGCGACGATAAATGACGGATGCCTGATACGCAACAGCATAGTTGACAATTCAATAATCGACAACAACTGTCACATTGAAAACGCCGTTGTCACGGATTCTCTTGTAGGCAGAAACTCAAAGATAATCAAGAAAAGACTCAACCTGAATTTAGGGGAGTTTTCGGAGATATAGGAATATAAATACGATAAAAAAACCCGCCAATAGGCGGGTTTTTATTTTTTACTTCAAATTAATTCTATATGTTTATCGCCTCTCCGTACGCGACTCCCGCGGCTTCGAGAATAGACTCCGACAGTGTCGGGTGCGCGTGTATTGTCTTTATAATAGATTCACCGACCCCGTCGAGCGATTTGACCATCACGAGTTCTCCGATTAGTTCAGTTGCTTCAGCCCCTACAATATGCGCGCCGAGAAGTTCGCCGTATTCTTCGTCGAAAATCAGTTTTACGAGACCTGCTGTTTCCCCCGCTGCTCTCGACTTGCCGTTGGCGGAGAACGGGAATTTGCCGATTTTAAGTTTATAACCTGCAGCCTTCGCTTTCTCTTCCGTCATACCAACAGATGCGACCTGCGGATTGCAATACGTGCATCCGGGAATCGTTCCATAGTCAATATCCCCTGCCTCGTGTCCTTTTATTTTCTCGACGCAGTTGACTGCTTCGGCAGACGCAACGTGAGCCAGCCAGGGTTTTGGTTTCTCGTTCACTATTGCCACGTCGCCGATGGCGTATATGCCGTCGACGTTTGTTTTGTAATTTGTGTCGACATTAATCGAATTTCTGAAAAGTTGAACGCCCGCTTTTTCGAGACCGAGGTTTTCTATGTTGCCTGTCACGCCGATAGCAAGAAGCACAACGTCGGATTCGAGCGTATCGTTAAGTTTTCCGCTCACTTTCGTGAACACTTTCCCGTCCTTAATCTCCACGCTTTCAGTCTTTGTATCTATATAAACCTTGATACCGTACTTCTTGAATTCCCTCGCAACGACGTCCGATATTTCCTTATCTTCGACGGGCAGAATCTGTGGAAGCATTTCGATTACAGTTACTTCAGTTCCAAACGCGCTGTAGAAATACGCGAACTCCATACCGATGGCGCCGCTGCCGACTATCGTCATTTTCGCGGGGGCTTCCTGAAGAAGCATCGCTCCGGTGGCTGACAGGATTTTCTTTTCGTCGAATTTGATTCCGGGAATTATTTTCGCCCTTGCCCCTGTCGCGACTATAGTGTGTTTCGATTTCACGGTTTCGATTACATTTCCGTCCTTATCCTTAACGGCAATTGTTTTATCCGGATTGAATTCGCCCGTTCCGTTTATTACAGTAATTTTATTTTTTTTCATAAGGAACTGCACGCCTTTTTCCGATGCTTCGGCGACCTTCCTCGACCTTTGAATTATTTTCGGGAAATCAAATCCCTTGCCTTCGACGTTGATTCCGTATTCACCCATATGCTTAGTCTTGTACATCATTTCCGCGCTTTTTATAAGCGCCTTCGTGGGTATACAACCCCAGTTAAGGCATACTCCGCCCAGTCTGTCACGTTCAATAATCGCCGTTTTAAATCCAAGCTGCGCCGCCCTTATAGCAGCGGTATAACCGCCCGGACCGCTTCCGATTACAGTTAAATCATATTCCTGCATTATATTATTTTTAAGTTTTTATGAATTTTAATTGATCGTACACACAAGATTAAATAATTATCCGTTCTATGAAGTTCCCCGGTAATTATTTATTGAATTAATACTATATTAATGCTAATTTAAACAGATTCTTTTACTATGACAATATAATTCATTTACCTTGAACCTTATACAATACTATAAGTCAGGTTTCCCTCAATTCAAAAAGGTTTTAAGCATAATCTTTCTGCTCATCACATCAATATTCATAGGCATTGCAGGTTACATGATAATTGAAGGATATACATTTGTCGAGGCTTTTTACATGACGATGATAACGATTTCCACGGCGGGATTCATGGAGGTTCATCCATTGACAGAGGGCGGAAGAATATTCACGTCTTTTCTTTTGATAACCGCCATCGGAATTTTCTTTTACGGAGCAACGACGATAACGGCATTCATAATCGAAGGCGAATTTAGAAACTTCTTTAAAAATTATAACGTGAACAAGAAAATCGGAGAACTTAAAGGACACGTAATCGTCTGCGGTTACGGGAGAAACGGCAAGCAGGTTTGTCTGGAACTCGAAGACGACAAGCAACCGTTTGTTGTTATAGAGAGAAGAGAGCACATTATTGAGGACATGAAAACGAATCCCGCGCTGCTGTTCATCGAGGGCGATGCGACCGAGGAGGAAACGCTTGTCGAAGCGGGAATAAAGAAGGCAAAGGCAATTATAACGACGCTCCCTGAAGACCCGGAGAATTTATACGTAGTGCTCTCATCAAGAGAATTAAATCCTGAAATCACGATAATAAGCCGTTCTTCAAACGAGAGTTCGGTCAATAAACTGAAACGCGCAGGAGCCAACAACATAATAATGCCCGAGAAACTTGGCGGGGCGCACATGGCGGCGCTTGTAATGAAACCCGACATAATGGAATTCATCGCGCAGTTGACCGGACAGGATTCCGATATCAGCCTCACTTTCGAAGAACTCGCTCTCAACGAACTATCCGACGACTATGTTGGTAAAACAATTAAAGATCTTGACATCAGGTATAAAACGGGCGCGAATATTATCGGTCTGAAGCACCCTGACGGGAAATACACGATAAATCCCCTTCCCGATATGGTTATCGGAGCGAACACAAAACTAATCGTTCTCGGCAACAGACAGCAGATTTTGGATATGAGAAAACTGCTGGAAGACTTGTAAATTCAAATCACATTCTTAGTACGCAGCCATTTCTTCGCAAGCCGAAAGTATCCATCCATCCTGAGGCAGCACCGCCTTTTCGAGATTCGGATGGAATGGCACGTGAACGTTAAGCGCAGCGATTCTTCTCACCGGAGCATCAAGAAACTCAAACGCGTTTTCCGAAATCTGCGCCGCTATTTCCGCTCCGAATCCCATGAACTTCGAGTCTTCGTAGAAAACAATCGCCTTGCCGGTTTTCTTAACGGAATTTAAGACCGTTTCAATATCAAAAGGAACAATCGTTCGCAGGTCAATGACTTCGATTCCGACGCCTTTCTTGTCCATCTCCCTCGACGCCCTGAGAGCCTTTTCGACCATCGCTCCGTACGTCACAATTGTAATGTCGCTGCCTTCCCTTCTGACGGCTGCTTTTCCGAACGGCAGATAGTAATCAGCGTCAGGCTCGGGNGATTTGGCGAAGCCCTGCCTGTACAGGAACTTGTGCTCGAGAAAAAGAACCGGGTCATTCAGATTACAGGCGGTTTTCAGAAGCCCTTTCGCGTCAGCAGCATTCGAAGGATACGCTATATACATCCCGTGGCATTTCGCGAACAGCGCCTCGATGTTCTGCGAATGGTAGTGTCCGCCGCCTATGTAACCTCCGCAAGCGGCTCTGATTACAACGGGACAGGTGAATTGATTGTTCGAGCGGTACCTGTACATCACGAGTTCGTCTCTTATTTGCATCATCGCGGGAAAAATATAATCCGCGAACTGGATTTCCACTACGGGTTTTATTCCGGTAATTGCCGCTCCTATTGCCGTACCTACAATCGACGCTTCTGCAAGGGGCGAATTGAATACCCTGTTCTCACCGAATTTCGTCGATAATCCTTTTGTTGCCGTGAAGACTCCTCCCTTCCCGTCTGCAATATCCTCACCGTAAATAATCATGTTATGATTCTTTTCCATTTCCTCGTGAAGCGCGTGATTAACCGCGTCAACCATCACAATAGGCTCGCCCGAAGGTTTTGTTTTTTCGTATTCGATTACATTCTGCTCATCTTCGGGACAGTACATATACAATTCGACAGTTGAAGGCTCAGGGCTCGGCTGCTTGAAAACCTCGTCCGAAACGCGCAGCATTTCATCGAATATGTTTTTTCTTATCTCCTCAATTTTTTCTTTCGTCAATATATTCGTATCAACGAGCAGATTTTCCAATTTTTCTATCGGGTCCTTTTTCAGGTCTTCGTCGAGCGATTCCCTGCTTCTGTATTTTTCCTGAGCGTCCGACGCTGAATGCGAGCGAAGCCTCACGACATCAGCGTAAATTAATGCTGGTCCCTTGCCTTCACGGGCGAGTTTCACCGCCTCTTTCGCGGCGGCGTAACTTTCAAGGAAATCCGTTCCGTCGATGTGGTATTTATTCAGGCCTTCGAATCCCGAACACGCTTTATAAATCGAGCCGCCCGCCGCCTGGTCTTCCACGGGAACGGAAATCGCGTATTTATTATTCTGTATCAGGAATATGACAGGAAGTTTTTTCCTTGTCGCCCAGTTAACAGCCTCAAAGTACTCGCCTTCCGAAGTAGAGCCTTCTCCTCCCGCGACATATACGACTTCGTCCGTATTCCGCAGCACGCAGCTCATAGCAGTGCCAACTGCCTGAAGGTATTGCGAGCCGGTCGGAGACGACGCCGTCGGCATCCTGAGTTCCTTGCTTCCGAGGTGTGTCGCCATCTGCCTTCCGCCCGTGAACGGGTCAGTTGCTTTACCCATCGCGTGCTGAAAAATATTTTCGGGAGTCACGCCGAGAGCGAGGGCGAGAGCGTCGTCGCGGTAATATGTATAGAACCAGTCTTTACCTGGTTTCATCGCCATTGCCGACGCTACCTGAACCGCCTCGTGACCCGAGCCGGAGATAAGAAAAGCCGCCTTGCCTTGTTTTATAAGGGTTTCAACCCTGTCGTCAATCAGCCTTGACGTAAGCATCGCTTTGTAAGCGTCGAGCATCTGGATTTCCGAAAGCCCGTAAAAGTTTTCCCTGTCCTTCGAATTGCTGTTCTTCTTTGCCATTATTTGTTTTTGTCCTTTTTAAATTGAATCGTCCTGTATTCTTCGAAATATTTCTTCGCGTCATTGCGCTTGTATTTTCCCGTCGACGTCACGGGAATGCTGTCCGTAAATATAACTACCTTGGGAATTTTATTGTAAGATAAATGCAGTTCGCAGTGTTTAATAATTTCCTGCTCAATCTTTTTTTTATCTGAATTTTTGCAATCCACCTTTAGAGTCACGAGCGCGCCAACCTCTTCACCGTACCACTCGTTCTCGAAGCCCACAGAAATTCCCGATTTAACGAAATCAATACCTGAAATGACTTCGTCGATTTCCAGCGGAGAGATATTCACGCCGCCTCTGATTATCAATTCCTTAATCCTGCCTGTAATGAAAAAATATTTATTGCCTGTTTCGTCTGTAATGAAAAATCCTTCGTCTCCGCTTCTGAACCAGTTATGAGTAAAAGCGTTTTCATTCGCGGCGTCATTATCGAAATAATATTTCATCACGTTATGTCCGCGAATTACAATTTCGCCTTTTTCTCCTTCAGGCAGAGGAAATCCTTCAGGGCTGTGTATTTCCATTTCGTTGCATTTAAGCGGTATGCCGATTGACGGAAAACCGTATTCATTCTGCCACTTGCGGTGCTCATCTTCCGACAAATCAACAGGTATGAAGCAGGAATAGCAGGTAGTTTCCGACAGACCGTAACCGTGTACGACCCGCAGTTCGAATTGCGCTTCAAATCCCCTTGCGAGTTCACTCGTGAGCGGACCCGCGCCGCATATAAAGTGGCTGAATTTGTCGAGTGGGGATATTCTCCGGTTTTCACAGGCGTGCATTAAAAATCTCAAAAGTGTCGGAACGACACTGACTATCTTCACGCCGTTCTCCTTCAGCAAATCGAAAAAATTGTCAGCGTGGAATTTATCGTTAAGGACCACAGAGCCGCCGTAATACATAGGCGTAACAAGAGTGACAACAGTTCCGTTTACGTGATGAATCGGAAGAACGCACATCATCCTGTCATTACGCTTCAGGTGATGCCATTCGGAAATGAAGTGAGCGTCACAAAGAAGATTGTACTGATAAAGGACAACTCCTTTGGGATTTCCCGTCGTTCCCGAAGTATATACTATCATCGCGTCTGTGAATTCGTTGATTTTGTAATCAACCGCGGGGGAGGCATTTGCTTCCCCGATTTTAATATTATCAAAATTTATCGTCTCAATGCCGAGTCTTCCGCAAACCTCATTAACTGTTTCAGCATATTCCTTCCTTGTAAACAGCAGACGGGAGGCCGAGTTTTTCAGAATGAACTCAATCCGTTCCGGGCTCTCCGATACATTCAACGGAACGACAGCAGCGCCTATATTCCAGGCCGCGAAATAAAGAATCGCCGTATCCGAATGGTTGTGCGAGTAAACGGCAATCCTGTCCTCTTTTCCAATTCCCTTTTCAAGAAGATAGCCTGACAGGAACCAGACTTTTTTAATGAACGTCTCATAACTGTAATCGGTATATTTCTCATCAGAAAAATATCTAAGGAATAAATCCCTGCCGCTGCTTTGCAGTCTGACTGTCAAAAGTTCATTAATGTTTCCGCAGGGTACATAAGAATTCCCGTCCTTATTATAGGAAAGAAAATGGGCGTTGCATATTTTTTCCCTTAGTTCCTGATTCATGTAATTTAAGTATGGAATAAGTCGATTAATAATAATATTTTAACAATAATACTGAAGAAAAAATTCTTAATATCGGCAATCGACACAAAATAATATTCTCCGTATTGCGGGCGGGTTTTTTCGTTGCCGCTTTCGCGTTAATTTCATCCTGCGCCGTAAGGAATCAAACCGGAGATAATGTATTCAGCATTAACTTTCCCCTCGGTCTTGAGACTCTCGAGCCTGTAATGTCAAACTCGCCGCAAACAATCTGGGTTCTTACAAACGTAATGGAAGGGCTTGTATCCTATAATAAAAGCAACGAAATAATTCCTCAGACAGCGAGGAAGTGGAGTATTTCTAATGACGGCTTGACTTACACGTTCACGATTGACACGAGAATTAAGTACCACGACGATCCGTGCTTTCCGGACGGCAAAGGCAGAACAATAACGGCAAAAGATTTCAAATACTGCCTTGAACGCGTGAACGACCCGTCAACAAAGACGCGCGGGTTATGGGTTTTCAGGGATAAGATAAAAGGAGCGAGAGAATTTTACGAATACAAAGCGGGCAAGAGCGGAAACGAAGTTAAAGAAATAACCGGACTCAGAGCGCCGAACGATTCAACGCTTGTTGTAGAATTGTACGAGCCCTTCGCGCCGTTCCTGAGTCTGCTGACAATGACATACGGCTATGTATATCCCGAAGAAGCGGTGAATTATTATAAGGATAAATTTTACGCGCATCCTGTCGGGACAGGACCTTTTAAATTCAAAAGTTGGGAACTGGACAAACTGCTTACACTTGAGAAGAACACCAACTATTACGAAAAGGACTCAGCGGGAAACCCGCTTCCCTATCTGGATAAAATTGAAATCGGGTTCACAAAATCTTCAGAAACCGAATTTCTGGATTTTCTCAACGGCAAGTATGATTATCACGAGCCTTCGGCAGAAATTGTTGACGCATTAACCGACGAGAACGGTGATCTCGTAAAGCCCGATGAAAAGGATTATTATCTCATCAAGCAGCCCTGGCTGAATACGGTTTATCTGATTATGGTTCAGAATACGTCATTGCCCGCGGGTAAGACAAGCCCTTTCACGGGAAATAAAAAACTGAGGCAGGCGATAAATTACGCGATAGACAAAGAGAAGATAGTGAAATTCGTTTTGAAGAACAGGGGCTCCGCCGCTAACAACGGTCCCCTGCCTGCAGGGATGCCGGGATTCGACACATCCGTGAAAGGATATCGTTATGACGTGAACAAGGCAAAGACGCTGCTTGAAGAAGCGGGATATCCGGGAGGGAAAGGACTCGACCTTACTCTCGTGATTTCAAACGACGAACTTCAGAAAAATATTTCAATCGCCATTCAGGAACAGTTGAAAGACATAGGAATTGACCTGAAACTCGAGCAGGTGCTGCAGGCAACGCTTAACACGAAGCAGCAGGACGGCGAATACGCTTTCACGCGAGGCAACTGGGGCGCTGATTATTTCGACCCCGAGAACTTCATGGCTCTTTTTTATTCGAAGAACATAATTCCTTTCGGACCGAACAAGACGGGCTACTCTAATCCTGAAATAGACAGGCTTTATGAGAAGTCAATCCTTGTAACGAATTTCGACGAACGAAAGAAGATTTATAATGAGATGGAAAGGATTGTTATCGACGACGCGGCGTGGATTTATCTTTATTACAATCAAAGGATATACCTTATCAGGAACAACGTCAAAGGATTTTTTCTCGACGGACTTAATAACATCGTACTTAAATATACATCAAAGCAAAAACAATGAATTCGATTTTTATAAAGGTTTTATTTTTCCTTTCGCTCCCGCTTGCAGTATTATTTTCAAACGGAGCGGAAGCGCAGAACGAAACGCCGCATTTTTACTTTTGCGAAAGTTATAAGGACGGGAAGGAAATCAACGTCAGCAACACTTTCTCAACGGGTTACCTGACGGCTATTCTTGATATCAGGCATTTGGAGACGACTATAGGTGTCAGCACGCTGGCGCTCGAAATAACCATGATAGCGGATGATAAAGGATTTTATGATGTCGAACAGGTACTCGACTTAATCACATTCGCGGTCGACCCTAATTGGGATTACATGTACTTCACGGAAGAAAGCAGGCTTAAATTTGACAAGCCGGGAGTTTACAGAGTGATGGTATTAAAGGAGCCGAACACTCAGATCGCAGGCGGTCTATTAAAAATAACCTCGAAAAAATAAGTATTATCATGAAAACATCCGTTTTGATTTTTCTCGTGCTTTTTTACTGCAACATTGTTTATTCGCAGGTTTCCGGCTCTGATGCTACTGCGAAAAAATATTCAGGAATTACCGTAGGGTTCGGGCTGGGAATGTTATCTCCAATGGGGGCAATGAAAAATGATTACAAACCCCTGTTCACGTATGGAATCAACGCTGACTATAGATTGAATAAGGACTTTACAGCCGGAGTCGAATTTCTATATTCAAATATGGGCGGTGCTGTAGGAGACAGATTGTATGCTTTCGAGTTATATTACGTTAACCCGAACATCAAATACAAGTTCTGGCTTATTGATGAGAAAACATCCTTCTATATTCAGGCAGGTCCCGGATTTTACGGTACGTCATCTTACGCCTATTCGCACTTTGACACAGTTTATTCCATTACCGAATATCGTATTTATTCACCCCCGAGCACAAAGCCGGGATTTCACGCTGGGATCGGATTTGATATTTACCTCGGGAAGGTTGTAAGTTTTAATGTCAATTCTCAAATTCACAATTATTATGACACGAAGAACAGCAACAGACCGATGCAGTTGGTTACAGGACAGTTAGGATTAAAATTCAAGGTGATGTAAGTAATTCGCAATTTAAATACTAACGAAACAAATATATGGTCAGAAATATAGTTATTTCATGTATTTTGTTTTTTGCAACTAATGCTTTGAATGCGCAGGAGACCGAGAACATATTCACGGACAGACCCGACCGGTCGGAGTCGCCGATAACGATGTACAAGGGTTTCGTTCAGTTTGAATCGGGTGTAAAGTACACAAAGTTTCAGCGTGATACGCCGGACGAATCGGATTATTCAGCCGCCCTGCCGGAACTTATGATTCGTTACGGCGTGATTAATAACCTTGAACTGAGACTGAATCTGGAATATACTCTTGAGACAATAAACGTGTCAGGCTTTAACGCTTTCGGTTCAGAGATTTTTTTCCGGGAAGAAAACTATTACGGTTTTCAGCCGCCCGAACTAAGCCTCAAATACAGATTATTCGACGGGAAGAATTTTCTGCCAATGACATCACTCTTATTATCGGCATCAATTCCTAAAATTGGTGCGGAAAGATACAGGCAGGATCATTTCAATCCCGGGCTGGCGCTGCTTATGCAGAATGAACTTTCGGATATATTTGACGTCGGGTATAATCTGGGAATAGACTGGAATACAGACGGGAAAACAAAAACGGGCTATTACACTTTATCACTGGGTTACTGCCCGACAAAGACTTCATCGGCTTTCATAGAGTCATTTACGTATTATTCGAAAGGCGCCGACCCTGATTACAACATCGATTTCGGATTCTCATTCTTAATAGGCAAGAACATGCAGGCGGATTTTTATGCAGGCTCGCAGCTAAGGACCAAACCCGCCGCATTTTTTGGCGGAGGATTTTCGATAAGACTGCCGAATTAAAGAGCAGAAGATAGGAGTGTCGTTGTAAATTATTTATTAAAAATTTAACCCCACTCTTTAGAGTGGGGTTTATGATTATCCCCAAGGGGGGCTTTAGCCCTCAATTTCTTATGTTTGAGGACTAAAGTCCTCATATTTTTTATCCTGTAACCCCACCTTAAAAGGTGGGGTTACAAAGAAAATTATAAATGCTTTTTCAGATAATTGATTATTAATCATAAAGCCAGCGTCAATGACGCGTGCGAGTTCGGAGTTTCGTAAATTTTTACGGTTACCTGTTTTATGTTTTTGAACTTTCTTTTTCTGAATTCCTTTACAACCCTGCAGGTAATGTCTTCACAAATATTCTCGACTGTAGCGAGATACTCGGAAACAACCATTTTCATCTTATTTTTCTTCAGGAAATCCAGAACTTTTTTATCCTTTGAATAAACGAGGAATGCGTGGTCGAGTTTTTCGAGTATTGGTTTAACGATTAGTCCGAGGTCGTAGAAATCGATTATCATACCGTTGGGCATCACTTCTCCCTCAATCTCCACAATCATATAATATGAATGTCCGTGAATGTTCTTGCATAATCCCGGGTGATTCGGAAGGCGGTGTCCCATCTCCCATCTGAATTCTTTTGCTATCTTCATTAAATTATAATTTTCATAAATATATTCATCCTGAATTTCGATTACCATTCAAAACGAAGTGTATTTCGAGGCAGCCGTAATAAATTGAAGGTTGCCGTAATTAATTAAGTCTTGATTTTCCCGTATGATATGAATAAAATTGTAAAACTAATTTCCCCGACTATGAAAAAAGCAATTACAACAACTTTTCTTTTCTTACTATTCAGCACAATTGTCTCCGCGCAGGTTACTTTTACTGATGTCTCGGTCACACTCGGTGTTAACAACAACGGAGCGGCGCAAGGATGTATATTCATAGACGTGAACAACGACGGATATCTTGACATATACGTCCTTAACAACAACACGCCGAACAAACTGTACATAAATACGAACGGCACGACATTTACCGAGTCGTCGTCATCCTGGGGTCTTGCAAGTTCATTCCCGGGCAGAGGTACTTCCTTTGCCGACTACAACAACGACGGTTATACGGACATCGTCGTCGGAAACTGGCAGACGGCGATAGTGCTTTACAAGAATCTCGGCACGTCATTTATTGATGACGCGACTAATTCAGGAGTAAACCTTATGTCGTGGGGCGGCTCGTCCAACTGGATAGACTACAATAAAGACGGCAAGATAGATTTCGCTTTCGGCAACGACGGAGTGCCGTACCATTACAACTACTTTTTCAAGAATCTCGACCTGACGCATTTCACGAACGTCGCATACCCGTCGGGTCTTACGGACAGCCTATCGACGCTTACTGTATCATCTGCGGATTATGACAACGACGGCGATATGGACCTGTTCTTCGGCTCGCAGACAACACAGCCCGCGGTCGGCACGGGAGTTCTGTACCGAAACAACGGCGACAGTTCCTTTACTGACGTTACTGTAGCATCAGGACTGATAACATTCAACTACACCTGGGGTTCCGCCTGGGGCGACTATAACAACGACGGATACATGGATATCGCTCTGGCGAGTTCGAACTTCAGTTCTCAGGTTTACAGAAACAACGGCAACGGAACTTTCACGGAAGTGACCGACAGCCTCGGTATATCAGACTGCGCATCGGCGTATTCCTGCGGCTGGGCTGACGTGGACAACGACGGCGACCTTGACCTTTATTTCGCGAGAGGACAAAACACATCTGATAAATTATACAGAAACGACGGAAACATTTTCTCGAACATCGCAACAACCGCGGGCACCGGTGACACGAGGCATTCAAGCTGCATCACACTGGGCGATTACAACAACGACGGATTTCTTGACATTTACCTGAACAATAACGGAAACGAAAACCGCTTGTACAAGAATAATCACGAAACGAACTACAACTGGTTCATACTTAAACTGCAGGGCACAACCACGAACCGCTCGGCAATCGGCTCAAGGGTTACAGTGAAGACTGGTCCCACCACGCAGATTCGCGAAGTCGAAGGCGGCTCGGGAGGAAAAGGAATGAATTCGCTGCCTGTCGAATTCGGTCTGAAACAATCGACAATTATCGACTCTGTAATCGTTAAATGGCAGAGCGGACTCGTACAAAGATTCGCGAATATTCCCGTCAACCAAAATCTTACTCTTATCGAGGGTGGTACGATAGGCATCAACGGCATCGGAGAAATACTTCCGGACAATTTTTCTCTTTATCAGAATTATCCCAATCCTTTCAATCCTTCGACCACGATTAGGTTTGAAGTGCCTAAAAGTTCATTCGTAAACATTACAGTTTATGATATCATGGGAAGAGAAATAAAGCAATTAGTGAACGGAATGAAGAACGCGGGAAATTACGAAATCAACTTTGACGGAAGCAATCTGACGAGCGGCGTGTATTTCTACAAGATGACAGCGGGTGATTTTTCGGAAACGAAGAAACTGGCGCTGGTGAAATAAGGAGAAAATTATATTAACAAAAAACCCGCCTAAGGCGGGTTTTTTTATGGATTCCCGCTTTCGCGGGAATGACAAATCTGATATTATTATTTATCTCAACTTTATTCTCGCGTCGAGTATTCTCGATTTTTTACTGTTCGGCGAGAACACGAACGGATTCAGGTCGATTTCCGTAAATTCGGGGAAATCGGTTACCAACTGTGAAAGTTTAAGAATGTTCTCTTCTATGAATTCAACGTCAACCGATTTCTTTCCCCTTACGCCTTTCAGTATTTCATAACTTTTAATTGAACGAATGACGGATTTCGCGTCAGCATCTGTCAGAGGAGCAATTTTAAATTTAACGTCCTTGAACACTTCAACAAAAATTCCGCCGAGCCCGAACATAAGCAGATGGCCCGCTTTCGAGTCTTTCACGGCGCCGAGAATTGTTTCGACTCCGTCCTCGATTTTCGCGAACGGCTGGAGTATGAATCCCTCGAGTTTCGTATCGAGACCTTTATCTTTCAGACCGGCGATAATCCTGCTTTCGACGTTTATCAATTCTTCCTCGTCCTGAATATTCAGAGCGACTCCGCCGACGTCAGATTTATGCACGAGTTCCCTGCCGAATACCTTAGCGACTACGGGAAATCCAATTTTATTCGCGTCGTAAACAGACTGCTGAACATTTTTCGAGATTCGCGTCTCGATAATGGGCATCCTGTAATGGTTCAAAATATCGTAAACATCGTTAAAGTCGAGATAGCATCCGTCCTGTTTGTATTTCCCGATAATGCTTCTGACGCCTTTCGTGTTCACGCTGAACTTCTTAACTTTCCCATCAGGACTTTCGCTGCGGAGTTTATACCTGTACATTTCGGATATTGCCCAGGCTGCTTTTTCGGGACTGTTGAAGAGCGGCGGATGCATGGGCATCTGTTTCGCGACATCCGCGATGATTTCATCCTGAGACATTACAACAACTATGGCGCACTTGCCGCTATGATTAGCCGCCTCGCAAATATATTTTGTGATTTCGACAGTATCGAACATCAACGGAGGTCCGAGTATCAGAATCCCCGCGTCAACGTTATCATCGGAAAGAATTATTTCGGCCGCCTTTTTATAAACTTCCGCTGTCGCGGGCGGAAGCAGGTCAACGGGATTCTGCACGGACGCTTCCGGGACTACTATTTCCCTCAGTTTTTTCTGAGTTTCCCCGGATAGTTCTGCGATTTCGAGACCGCAGTTAGCGGCTTCGTCAACCGTCAGAATCGCGGGACCGCCCGCATTCGTGAGCACCGCGACGCGCTTGCCCGACGGCAGTTTCGCCCTGTCGAACGCTTTCGCGAGATTGAACATATCCTCGACCGAATTCACTCTTATAACTCCCGATTGCTCGAAAAGAGTTTCGGCGACAGTGTCGGCGCTCGCGAGCGCGCCCGTGTGTGACGACGCGGCTTTCATACCCGCCGATGTCTTTGCCGCCTTAATCGCGATAACGGGTTTTTTCTTCGTCACGTCCTTGCATATTTCAAGAAACTTCTTCGGATCGCTGAACGATTCAAGATAAGCGGTTATCACGTTCACATCAGGATTTTCCTTCCAGTATTCAATCGTTTCATTCTCCGAAATATCAGCCTTATTGCCTATGCTGAGGAATTGGGAGAAACCGATGTCGTATTTTTCGATTATCTTCAGGACTGACGCGCCCAACGCGCCGCTCTGCGATACGAATCCGATTCCGCCCGCTACGGGAGTGCCTTTTATGAAAGTCCCGTTCATCAGCACGCCTTTCTTAGTATTGATAATGCCCATGCAGTTCGGCCCTACAAGATTCATCTTGTATTTCCTTATCTTCTTCATCAGTTCCTGTTCGAGCGTAACGCCCTCTTCGCCTACTTCCCTGAAACCCGCGGTTATGACGATAACGGCTTTAACTTTCTTTTTATGGCAGTCGTCAATAGCAGTGAGAACGAGATGTTTACCGAGCATAATCACCGCAAGGTCAACGTCGTCCTTGATTTCAGTAAGTGACTTGTATGATTTAATGCTGTGAATCGCGTCCGCTTTCGGGTTAACGGGAAACAACTTGCCGTTATATCCGAATTTAATCAGATTGCCGAGGAGTTCGTATCCAAGCGTGCCTGGTTTCGAAGACGCTCCGATAACGGCAATGGATTTCGGATAGAAGAATTTGTTCAAATCGTTCATCATGTATTAATTTAAATTTATTCCAATGACTTTACTACTTCAACGAGAGAACTTCTCGGGTCAACCTCGACAGAGAATCCCCTCTTTTCAAAAACCGATATCATTCTTTTATTGTCTGAAGTCGTCTGCGCGACAATTTTCTTCAGACCCCACTTCTTCGCGATTTCGAAGCAGTAATCCGTGAGCATTCCGCCGAGGTCCTTATTCTGCCACGCGTCCGTTATCAATATCGCGTACTCGACTGTTTCGTGGTCGGGGTCGGCAATGAGCCTGCCGACACCAATAAGTTTTTTCGAATCGCCTTCACCGAGTTCCGCGACAATCGCGATTTCCCTGTCATAGTCTATGTAGCAGTATCTCGCCGCTACTTCGTGCGATGCCCACTGGAAGAAATACCTGAACCTCGAGTATATGGATTCCTTCGAACAACTCGCGAGCATATCCATCCACATCGGTTCATCTTCCGGCTTTATCGGCCTGAACATCACGTTAGTTCCGTCCTGAAGTTCGATTTTCTTCGCGTATTCTTCGGGATACGGTCTGATTGCAAGATGGCTGTAGGCTTTAGCGGTATCGGGTTTGATGCTCTTATCCACAACCACCCTCGCGTCAAGAGCGACGGTTCCCGACGCCGAAACGAGAAGCGGATTGATGTCGAGTTCTGTGATTTCGGGATAATCGGCGGCAAGATAAGATAGCCGTATAAGTGTTTCCACGAGTTTATCAATATTCGCCGGAGTGCTTCCCCTGTATCCTTTCAGCAGCGGAAATATTTTGAGCGACTCGAGCATTCTGTAAGCCAGACTTTCATTTAACGGAGGAAAGCCTATCGAGCGGTCCTTGAAAAGTTCAGCCCCCGTTCCGCCCATTCCCGCAAGAATAACGGTGCCGAACGTCTCGTCCTTCTTAATGCCGAGAATCATTTCGACGGAATCTTTTTGCTTTATCATAGGCTGAACCGTGACTCCGTTTATTCTTGCCGATGGCATTTTTTCCTTAACGACATTCATCATCCTGTTATAGGATAATTTCAGCAAATCAGAGTCTTCGATATTAAGGACCACTCCGCCGACATCTGTCTTGTGAGTGATGTCATCGGAATCTATTTTTATCACGACGGGATAACCCATTTTGTCCGCGAGCCTGACGGCGTCGTCGGCAGTCTTCGCTTTTCTCGGTTTCGCGGTCATTATTCCGTATGTTTCGAGAACGGACTTCGACAAGTCTTCCGAAAGAATATTCGTAGTTTCGGGAATCAGTTTGTCAAAACTTCGTCTCAATTTCATTCTGTCGGGCGAGAAATTTACGTTGATGTCTTCGGGTGTTTCGTAAAGTGTAACGAGGTTTCTCGAATAAGCGACGAGTGACATGAACGCGCGTACCGCCTGTTCGGGCGTTGAATAAACGGGCACACCATTGTCATTCAGAATCCTCACGCCTTCCCTCATTTTCTCGCCTCCGAGGTATGCTGCTAACAAAGGCTTTTTATTTTCAGCGGATATCTTTGTAAGTTCAAGCGCCGTAGCCGTAGGATTTGTCATTGCCTGCGGAGTAAGAATTACAAGCACGGCGTCAATTTCCTTATCCTCAATCATTATCTGGACTGCTTTCCCTATGCGCTTGGAGTTAGCGTCACCGAGAACGTCAACGGGATTCCCTTTCGACCAATATTCGGGAAGGCTCGCGTTCAGTTTAGAAAAAGTCTCCTCACCAAATTCCGCCAGCATTCCGTTTTCGGCTATTAACGCGTCCGTCGCCATAACTCCTGGACCGCCCGCGTTTGTAACTATGCCGAGACGCGGACCCTTCGGAATCTTGTTCCTGCTGATTAATTCGACAACGTCGAAAATATCCCCGATATCGAAAACACGCGCCACTCCCATTCTCCTGAAAGCCGCGTCATAAATCGCGTCTTCGGCAGCCATCGCGCCTGTATGTGAAGCGGCGACCTTCGCGGATTCCGGAAACCTGCCAGCTTTGTAAGCGACTATAGGCTTCGAACGGGCGAATGACCTCGCGGCTGTCATGAATTTCCTCGCCTGCGTCACAGATTCTATATAAAGAATTATAGATTTTGTCTTATCGTCTTCACCGATAAAATCTATAAGGTCCGAATAATCGATATCAATCGCGTTGCCGATTGAAACGAAATATGAAAATCCGATTTTCTTCTCGATTGCCCAGTCGAGTACCGACGTGCAGAGCGCGCCTGACTGGGAAATGAAAGCGATGTTACCTGTCTTTGGCATCCCGGCGGAAAAACTCGCGTTGAGATTTATTCCCGGAACAATCATTCCGAGGCAGTTCGGTCCGAGGATTCTCATTCCGCTGTATTTTTTCAGGCTGGATTTGATTTCGTTTTCGAGTTTCTTCCCTGTTTCGCCCGCTTCTTTAAAACCGGCTGATATGACGATAATATTTTTGATACCTGTCTTACCGCATTCGTCAATAGTAGAAGGCACCTGCGACGCCGCCGTACAAATAATCGCCAGGTCGGGAACTTTCGGCAGCGACTTCAGGTCGGGATAACACGGTATTCCCATCACCGCCTCGCTCGACGGATTAATCGGGTAAACAACGCCCTTGAAACCGCTTCCTACGAGATTTGTAAGCACCTTGCCGCTCACGCTGTTCGGATTTATCGAAACGCCTATTAATGCTATTCTGCGCGGGTTGAAAAAACTATCTAACTTTAAGCCACTCATTACGGGATATGAATTATTTCGGTAATACATAAAAATAATTCTTACGATTTGCAAAAGAAATGGAATAAAATATTACTCGTTTTTGTTGTATTTTGAAGCATGGCACAGAAAAAATCAATAAACATATATTCGTGGAATGTCAACGGATTAAGGGCTGCTCACAGGAAAGGTTTTCTCGACTGGGTCAACAAAACGAAACCCGACGTGCTTTTTCTTCAGGAAGTAAAAGCACTTCCGGAGCAACTGCCGGCGGAACTAATCAATATTAAGAGTTACGATTTCCACCTGCACGCGGCGAAAAGAAAGGGCTATTCCGGAGTCGCCGCTTATACGAGAGTAAAGCCGGAAAAAATTATTTACGGAATCGGAAATGATGAATTCGACGACGAAGGCAGGGCGATTTTTCTCGAGTTCAGGGATTTCATTCTCGTCAACTGTTATTTTCCGAACGGAGGTCGCGGTCCGGAAAGGGTAAAATACAAACTCGATTTTTACGACGAACTTTTTTTCTTCCTTCAGAAAAAATATTACGGCAGGAAAGGAATTATAGTGACGGGCGATTATAATACCGCTCACAAGGAAATTGACCTCGCGCGTCCGAAAGAGAACGTGATGAACTCGGGATTCCTTCCCGAGGAAAGAGCCTGGATAGACAACATAATAAATCTCGGATACACGGATGTTTTCCGGAAATTTTACGACGGACCCGGGCATTACACTTACTGGGACCAGGTGACGCGTGCAAGAGAAAGGAATGTCGGATGGCGTATCGATTATTTCATGGTATCGAATGATTTTGTAAATCGTGTTAAAAGCACGGGCATACTCCCCGACGTTCAAGGAAGCGACCACTGCCCGATATACCTTGAACTGATTTTATAAATAGAAAAGGTTAATCGCCTCTCGGCAATCAACCTTTTAATATCTCTTATGATGGAAGAAGAATCAGACCTTCTTCATCTCTTCGAGTTTTTTCCTCACTTCATTCAGTTCCTTGTTGATATCGTCGTACTGCTTTTCGAGTTCGAATTCCGAATCGCCGTTATTGTCGAACAACAGGTTGTCATCCTCTTCGGAATAATGCCTTTTAACGGGTCTGCTTCGTTTTATTGTATCGGAAAAAGTCTTAACTCCCTTTACGATAGCGGCAAACGCGTTTATAGTGTCGAAAATCGGCGGCTCAGCTTTTCTGACGATTCTTTCTTTCAGTTCAACAATGTCCTCCACCGTATCCTTGATTTTTTCGATAGTAAGAGTTACATACTTGAAGTTATCGTCGACCTTATCCGATATCTTGTTTATCTTCTGTATGAGAGCCCTCGAATCGTCGATAAGCGGATCGACCCTCGTCTTGAACTTATTGAAGTCGTCCTCGAGAACATCGACCTTTGCCATAAGCAGTTTCAGATATTTCGTCAGAGAAACAATAACGAATATCAGCGCGACGAACAATACGATCTGAATGATTACGGAAACAATATTTAGAATTTCCAATGCCAATGTGTTTTATTTAGATTTCGGAACCTTTTGATTTTTCTTCCTTGTACGCGTCAAGCCCCGCCTTGAATGCGTCTTTTATCCTGTCGGCTTCAACATTGAGTTTCTCTTTTGTCGAGCCGAATTTTTCGGATGCTTTCGTCTTGGCGTCGCTAAGAATGCTGTTAGCGTCGTCAAGAAGAGTATTCGCTTTTTCCTTGGCGTCTTTAATGATTTGTTCCGATTTCTTTTTCCCTTCGTTTATCAAATCGCTTGCTTTCGATTTGGCGATTTTCATGTATTCGGACGTGTCATCGAGAAATTCGTCTTTTTTTATTTTTATATCGCTCCGTAATTCCCTTCCTGATTTCGGCGCGTATAATAACGCAATCACCGCGCCTACAAGTCCGCCGGTCAGGAACCCCAGCATTAACCCTTTTGCCATTTTGTTTTCTTCCATTTTTTAACTCCTGAATTAAATTTTTTAATCCGCTGCTATTCCAGTAATTACAAATCAATTTATAATTACTGTGTAGCGGCAAAATTAAAATATTAATATATTAAAGATTAATCAACATATAAAAATTTAAAATAGCCACAAAATTCATTTTACTGCTTTACTAAATTACTAAATCCGGAATCACTGCTTTTAAGGTAAAAAAGAATAATTATGGAACAGGCTGCTTATCAGGAACAGCATCTAATTTTTTTAATGCCGGGCATTTCAATCTCATTGTTCGCGCAATGTTTAATGACTTTACAACAGTGATATGAAATGAAGGTAAGAAATATTTGAGACAGAAAGCAATCAATCTGAAGCCACGCTTACTTCTGTTTCCGGCTCCTTCAGTGTAACATTGGCGACTTAAAGCTTAATGCATGCTGAACTTCTAATCCGTCTTTCTACCCTATTTCGTTTGGATATATACACTCGATAAAGCGCCGTATGAATCCCGCGCAATAAACTTCACCAGAGAAAAAGAACTTTTTTTACAGAAACAGTAATAATATATTTATATAATACATTCAACAAAAAAATTATTATGATTCCAAGGTATTCAAGAGAAGAGATTTCAAAAATATGGTCGGACGAAAACAGGTTTAATATCTGGCTCAAAGTCGAGTTGTTCGCCTGCGAGGCTCAGTGCGGGCTCGGGTTAATCCCGAAAAAATCGCTTGAGGTCATAAAAAGACGCGCGAAGTTCGATACGAAGCGCGTCCTGAAGATTGAAGAGACGGTGAAGCACGACGTTATCGCTTTTCTTACAAACGTCGCCGAACACGTCGGTCCCGATTCCAGATTCATACACATGGGAATGACGAGTTCAGACGTACTCGATACGACGCTCTCCGTACAGATGAAACAGGCGGGTGAAATTATTTTAAAGGACCTTTTGAAAACGAGGGACATTTTGAGAAAAAAAGCGCGCAGGTACAGAAAACTCACGATGATTGGAAGAACGCACGGAATACACGCCGAACCGATTACACTCGGACTCAAGTTCGCCCTCTGGTTCGACGAAACCAACAGGAACATCAAGAGACTGAAATCAGCCCTTAACACGATTTCTGTCGGGCAGATTTCGGGAGCCGTGGGCACTTACGAGCATATTTCTCCGAAAGTGGAAACATACGTATGCAGGAAACTCGGGCTCGCTCCCGCGAATATAACGACGCAAATAATTCAACGCGACAGGCACGCGCAATTCATGTCAACCCTCGCGATAATCGCATCCTGCATCGAAAAGTACGCGACTGAAGTAAGGCATTTGCAAAAGACAGAGGCGCTCGAACTCGAAGAATGCTTCACTAAAGGACAGAAGGGTTCGTCGGCGATGCCGCACAAAAAAAACCCAATAATCTCGGAACAATTGTCGGGACTCGCGAGAGTAATACGCGGTAACGCCATGGCGGCTTTTGAAAACATTCCCCTATGGCACGAAAGGGATATATCCCATTCGTCGGTCGAAAGAATCATTATGCCCGATTCAACGATACTTCTTGATTACATGCTCAACAAGTTTAATTCGCTGATAGAGAACATAATCGTTTACGAAAAAAATATCAAACGCAATCTCGAACTAACGAAAGGACTGATTTTCTCGCAAACCCTCCTTCTTAAACTCATCGCAAAGGGGATGAAAAGAGAAAACGCTTACAAGTTGGTACAGAAAGCCGCGATGGAATGCTGGGAGAAGAAAATTGATTTCAGGAAACTTATTGAGGGAAGCAGGGATTTGATGAAGTACCTGACGAAGAAGGACCTCGACGCGGTTTTTGATTACGGAAAATCAGGGAAAAATATCGATTACATATTTAAGAGAACGGGGATATAAATCCCCGTTCTTCAATAACTTTTATTTCTTATATTCAGGTTTTAGCAGGTCGCCGAGTTCCTTATACGTGAAATTCAGTTCCGTCGGTCCAACCGCGTAAGCCGCTATTTCATAACTGTTATAATAAAAAATCACGCCGTCTTTAAGCAGCCCGAAATTATCGTTGAATTCGATGTGGTTTTCAAACAGCATTCCGTTTTCGCCGTCGAGCCTTTCTTTGTCGGAAATACCTCTGAATTCCCTGTATTTCTTTTCAATTAGTTTATTCAGTCCCGACTCGAAACCCTTCACGAAAATATCCTGAACCCGCAGACGATTTCCCGTTTCGATATCGAACACGAAATAAACGTTATAAGAGTTTGGATGCGCTCCACCCGTAAACGCATAAGTGTTAATTTCGACAGTAACGACGTTTCCCTTGTTATACGGCACTCTTCCGGCCGACTCAAAAGCATAAGACAATCCCCAGTCAGGATTATCTTTCTTCATCGTTTCGTAATCCTTGAAATAATTGTCCGCCAGTTTTTCGAGTGTTTTGTTCGACATTCCTTCTTCAACCAGATAAACGCTGTCTGCAAGATAAGCGTAAATCGCTTCATTTATTCGCTTGTAGGATTTTCCTGAGGTGAAGACGGGATATTCAATCTTCATATAAGAGCAGTTTTCCTCGTTATCATTGCATCCTTTGTAGGTCTTATGGAATTTCCGGATTTCATATTTCAGCGAATCGGGAGATTCGGAATTGCTCTCCCCTGCGGATTTAATTTCGCCAGAACCGGTGCTTTGAACATTCGATGTCGCGCTTGTTTCAGTTTGCTTTTTCCCGCATCCCAGGAGCAGGAGGGCGACTATAGATAGAATCAGAATATTTTTCATATATTAGTTAAATTTTTCTTCCTGAAATTTTTTCCATTGTTGTTTCGCGTAATCAAGAAACTCCTTCGGAGCATCATTGAACGACTTATCGACTTTCATTTCACCGCCGTAGGGACCCTCGTTCGGGAGTTTGACAATCATAGTTCCGCGAATCGCGTATTTTTCCTTCCCTTCGTGCATCATCAGTTTCAAATCACTGGGACTCACGTCGCTTCTGCAAGTCAATTTGTAGAGAAAAGTCGTTTCCGCGGTGCCGTTCTTGTTAAGGTCAGTTACGGAAAGCGATTTTTCGATATAACTGAGCGTGAGGTCGAAATCGCAATTCTCGACGAGGTCGTTTATCTTCCAGACTTCTTCCGAATTGCCGTTTTCGCCGATCAAGAAACCATATCCGAAAAGTTTTTTCGATAAGGTTCTCTCTCCGCCCTGCCGTTTTTTCTCCGTCTCCCGTGTCTCCGTGATAATTATCGCGTTAAGGCCTTTTGAGTCCTTCCATTGCGCTCCGGCGACAATGTTTCCGTCAAAGAGAAGTTTTCCTGCGATGTCCTTCACGTCGTATTTAAGACCTGAAATAGTTCCGTCGGCGTTTTCCTTTGTTTCCGCTCCGGCGCTCTCCTTATTGATGTTGGCGGTTACCGAAGAAGAGTCTTTTGTTTCCTTCTTTTCGGGCAAAGGAGCGTTATTCTTTGAACAGCCTGATAACAGGAATAATGATATCAGCAGGATAATAAGAATGATATCTTTCATTCAGCCGTTTAGTTAGTTTTTATTTTTTAAAATATCTCTTATTTCAGTAAGAAGTTTTTCTTCGTTTGTAGGTTCAGGCGGCGCGGGCGCTTCCTCTTTCTTTCTAACTACTTTCTGGTATGCCTTTAGAACCATGAAAATACAGAATCCGACTATTAGGAAGTTAATCACAGTCTGCACGAACACTCCGTAGTTTATTGAAACTTCGGCAACAGCCGGAGTGATAATCTGCGCGCCGTTCATAACCGCTTCCTTGCCGCTTTGCAGAACAATTTTTAGTTCTTTAAAATCCACACTGCCCAGCAAAAGTCCAATCGGGGGCATAATGACGTCGTTGACAAGCGAGGTAATAACCGTGCCGAACGCTCCGCCGATAATAACAGCAACAGCAAGGTCAAGCACGTTGCCCTTCATGATGAATTCTTTGAATTCTTTTAAGAGGCCCATAATGTTTGATTTAAGTTTGTGAAAAATTGTTTTTTGCCGTTACCGTGATAGAGCGGCGGAAATAACGGCAACTTTGGACATTCGTTTTTACGACAAAAAAATAATGTTTTATTTGATTATTTAAAAGAGAAATGAAACAGGAATACGGCTAAATTTTCGGCAATATACCGCGCTCGCTTGTCTCGATGAAATCCCGTATTATCTTTACTTCTTCCGTCATTTCCATATCATCACACAATTTTTTCAGCGCGTCCCTGAAATTTAAACCGGAGTCGTAAATGATTCCGTATGCGTTTTTTATATTCTGTATTTGTTCCGGCGTGAAGCCTTTTCGTTTGAGTCCAATAAAATTAAGCCCCATGAATCTGAGCGGAGTCCGTCCTGCGAGGCAGTAAGGCGGAACGTCCTTCGTGACCTTCGTACTTGATTCAATCATAACGTATTCGCCAATGTGCGCGAACTGATGAACTCCGACAAGTCCCCCGATGTTAGTCTGTTTGCCTACCGTAACATGACCGCCGAGATTCACGCCGTTCGTAAGCACCACGTTGTCGCCGATTCTGTTATCGTGAGCAACGTGTACGTGATTCATTATGTAACAGTTCTTTCCTATTACGGTCTTGTATGTGTGCGTTGTGCCCCTGCAAACTGTGGACAGTCCCTTTATAATTGTGCCTTCGCCGATTTCAACTGTTGTAGGCTCGTTCGCGTATGAGGTCGAATTCGGCCAGACGCTGATTCCCGCGGAATGGAGGATAATAACATTATCCGAAATTCTGGAACCGTTTCCAATGTATGCATTGGAGCCTATCTGCACTCCGCTGCCGATAACAACGTCATCCTCAACGGTAACGTAATTTCCGATGACCGTATCTTTACCGATTTTTGCTTTTGGGCTTATCATTTCAATAAGATTTATAGGGCAAATCTATCTATTTTACATTTGATAAAAACTGATAATACGATTGCATATCTTCATCCGAATAATTCCTGAAGTTTCACGCGCCTGTATTCAAATATCTTCTTTATTTCCCTTTCGACAAACAGGCGGTTCACTATTCTCCCGATGAAACCGAACTTAATTTTGTAATGAAGAACATCAACCATCCTGACCCCGCCATCCGCTTCGAAAAACTTATGCTGGTGATGCCAGAAGGAATACGGACCGAACCTCTGCTCGTCAACGAAATAATACGGCTCAGAAACGTGGGTTATCTCAGTTACCCATTTGACGGGTATTCCGAGAAGCGGTTTCACGATGTAAGTAATTATCATACCCGGGTACATTTTGTCTTCCCTGTAACCGGAGGTTATGTAAAAACCCATGCGTGGAGGAGTAATCGACTTCAGATTGTCAGGTGAAGAAAAAAACTTCCACGCTTCCTGAATTCCAATCGGAAGCGTCTGTTCGGTCTTTAAAAAATGCATGTTTTAAATTTTAAAGTTTAAATAGTTTGACAATAAAATCAAAGGCTTATGGGGTATCTCGAGGAATATTACACGCTGAAAAAACTATACGATGAAAGCAAGGATTCGATTACTATACCCGGCGCGAATATAATCATTCGCAATTATAAATTTAATTCAGTAACCCCCGATTTTTTTCCGGGCAACGATTACATGGCTTCACTATTTAAGAGGCATTACGGAAAGACGCGCCCGGGCAGCATGGCAGAATTCAACGATAATCAGATTTCAGATTTCAAGTGCAACACGGACTTCGTTTATCCGGTTTACTGCGGGCGCGGGAGCGAAAAACGGGACAGCGTGATTATTCTTCTTCACGGACTTAACGAAAGCAGTTGGGACAAGTATCATTCCTGGGCGAAAGCGCTTATCGAGAACACGGGACAGCCTGTAATAATGTTCCCAATATCGTTTCATATAAACAGGCGGCCACAGTACTGGACCGAAACCCGAAAGATGAACGCTCTTTCAAAAGAGCGTAAATCATTTTACGACGATCTCGCGGAGTCATCATTCGTAAACGCGGCAATAAGCACGCGCCTTCAGTTCGCTTCGGAACTGTTTTTCTGGTCGGGGCTTCGGACTTACATTGACATTCTGCGTCTTACAGAAATGCTTACGCGCGGTGATTTCGATTTCGCGGCAAAGAACACTAGAATAAATTTTTTCGGTTACTCGATTGGAGCGTTCCTTGTCGAGGTCCTGATGATGTCGAGATACGACCTCTATGAAAAATCCAAAGCCGTTCTTTTCTGCGGCGGTCCCGCGATGGACCTGATGTATCCCGCCTCGAAATATATATACGATACGGAAACAGAAAAATCAATGAACAGGTTTTACATCAAGGATTTCGAGAATGCATTAAATGAGGATAAGTTCCTGCACAATTATTTTCACGCTCCGCCAAACGAAGCCCTTGCTTTCCGTTCGATGCTCAATACGGAAAGATTCAGGACTCAGCGTGATAACATGCTGGGAAGAGTAAACAGAAACATTCATGCGGTATGCCTTAAGAAAGATACAGTGATGCCGCCCGATTCGGTCAGAAAAACACTCGAGGGGGAAAATAACGTTCCGGGAATAAGGGTAACCGAACTGGATTTTCCGTTTGAATACGACCACATCAGCCCGTTCCCGCTCGGCGAAAACATAAAAGCAGAGACCGACAGGGCATTCAACGAATTCATTAAAATTGCGGCTGAAGGGCTTGTCTAAGATTTATTCGTAAAAGTATCTAAGCATATAACTGCTGACGTCCGACAGGTCCGATATTTTCACCTGTTTGACAAGATTTCCGTCATATTCATACAACTTTGTAATCTTGCCCTGAGGCGAGTCATTGATTTCCTCCACAACTTTGCCGTTCGAATTGTAAGTAAACTTAGTAGAACCAAGCGTCTTGCCGTTTTCCTCCTTAACGGTTTTTTCTTCGAGCAGGCCGTTTTTCCAGATGTAAGATACCAGCGTAGTTTTTTTATCGCCGAGAATTATTTTTTCCTCGAGACAGCGCGAATTCGCGTCATAAGTATAAAGATACTTATAATCGGCTTCATCGTTGCTGTTATACTTGATTTCCTGTATGATGTTTCCCCACTGGTCGGATTCGAATTCAGAATAACCGAATAATATTCCGTCAGCAGTCACGTACTTCATTTTTTTCAGAGCCCCGCCTTCGTACGAATACACCTCGTCGAACGCCTTCGAAGCGCCGAGAAAAATTTCGCGTCTGTCCGTCAGTCCGTCCTCACGGTAATAAAATTCTGTTTTCCCCGTAAGGTTATTTTTCTCATCATAGATTTCGCGGTAAAGAATTTTATTCTGCGGATTGAGCGATATTATGCTTTTCGAGTATGCAGGAGTATAATTGATATCAGTGAAAAGTATTTTTTCCGCGTCGTATGTCATTATTTCCGCAACGGAAGAGTCCTGCTGGAAATCCACTTCGTCGTAATCGTATCTGTATATCGTTATCTTCTTCATTCCGTTGTCTTTAACCGCGTTAACCTTGTCAAGCTCGGCGTTCTCGGTGTCAATCATCATTTTTATCTGCGGGAACGCGAACGCGGGAATCATAAACAACAAAAGAATAAATGGGGAAAAGAATTTCATAGTATTTATTTTCAAATTCACGGAAATTAATGCTTCAAAATTAAAAAATGCATGAATATTATAACAAAATTATTTAATATTAAATACCCAATTATACAAGCGGGAATGGTCTGGTGCAGCGGCTGGAAACTGGCGTCGGCAGTGAGCAACGCGGGCGGACTCGGTCTGATAGGAGCAGGTTCTATGCACCCGGATACTTTTCTTGAGCACATAAGGAAGTGCAAGAAAGGAACAGACAATCCTTTCGGAGTCAATGTCCCTCTTCTCTATCCCGAAATGGACAAGATAATGGATATAATTGTTGACGAGGGAGTGAAGATAGTATTTACGTCCGCGGGAAGTCCATCAAAATACACGGGGACACTTCAGAGCAAAGGCATAAAAGTTGTTCACGTTGTCGCGAGTTCGAAATTCGCGCTGAAATGCAGGGACGCGGGAGTTGACGCCATAGTCGCGGAAGGATTCGAAGCGGGCGGACACAACGGCGCGGAAGAGACCACAACAATGACTCTGATTCCGATAGTAAGAAAAGCCGTCGAACTTCCGATTATTGCGGCGGGCGGAATCGCGACGGGAGGAGCGATGGCTGCTGCATTCGCGCTCGGAGCGGACGGGGTTCAGATTGGAACGAGATTCGCGGCCTCGCTTGAATCATCGGCGCACGAATCGTTTAAGCGGAAAATCATAGATGCAAAGGAAGGCGACACCAAACTGATGATGAAAAAAGTAGTTCCCGTGCGGCTTCTCAAGAATAAGTTTTTCGAAGATATAGAGAAGGCGGAAAACTCCTGCGCAACTGCCGAAGAACTCCGCGCAATACTCGGCAAAGGACGCGCGAAGAAAGGCATGTTCGAAGGCGATTTGGAAAACGGAGAACTTGAGATAGGACAGATTTCCGCATATCTTGACAAAATTCAGACGGCAAAGGAAATTGTGGATGAGATTATGAAAGGTTACGAGGAAGCAAAGAAGAAACTTGCAGGACTTTCATTTTAAATCTTGTTATTTCGTATTTATTCTTTGTCATTTCCGCCCGCCACGGCGGGCTCTTGGCTGGAATCTAAAACAACGCGAATCATCACGAAGCATTACGGGCATCTGTGAAACAAATTATCACGATCCTCTTAGAATATGCATTTCGATGATGGGTCCCGGTCTTCGCCGGATGACAAATCTCTCACTTAACCATCACCATCCTCTTCGTAATTTGCTCTTTGCCTGCCGTCAGAGTATAAAAGTAAACACCGCTTGAATACTTCTCCATGTCGAGAATCAATTCATAACGACCGGGATTCCTATGCATTGAATATCTGCGCACAACGACCTTTCCTGTAATATCGTATATAGTAATATTCACATCCCCGGCTTTACTCAGAGAATAATGTATTTTTGTTTTTCCGTTAAAAGGATTGGGATAATTGTAAGATAAGAAAAAATCCGGGGGGATATTTACTTCGCTTTCTTTATTGTAAGTGCTCCCACCGCAATTCGTCATAAGAAGTTTTCCTTCGTTACCGCATATTACACCGTTGTAATTATCTTTAAATGCAACACCGAAAAGAAGACTCGAGAAATCCGATGCAACGTAAAACCAGTTATCTCCGCTGTCGGTGGTCTTGAGAACAACTGCGCCATAATTAAAATATCCGACTGTATAGCCTGTCAGAGCACTCGGGAAACTCAGATTATAAAACCTGTCCGACATTCCGACTGCTTTATTAACCCAGTTAACGCCCCAGTTTGTAGTCTTCATCAGGTTCCCGCCTGTTCCGCCCGCGAATCCTGTTTGTTCGTTAATAAAATTAATGCAATAATATCCGTAACCGTTTCCCATAGAATACTGGCTCCAGTTCACTCCTCCGTTCGTTGTTTTGTAGCATATCCCTCCGTAACCCGAAATATACCCTGTATTCTCGCTTACGAAATAAACGCACTGCAGCGTGTTTGAAATCGAACCTATGACGCTGAACCAGTTAAGCCCTCCGTTCGTGGACTTTAATATCGCGTTTTCGCCGACACAGTAAGCAATTGAGGAAGATACAAAATGAGCTTTATAAAGCTGCCCGGTTACAGACGTAGCCGGATAAACCCAGTTCATTCCGCCGTTGTTCGTCAGCGCAATTTTACCGTTAGAACCGCAAACCAATCCCGTGTTCTCATTCAAGAAATTCAGAGAATAGGACTTGAAGCCCGAGTCCAGCAGCGACACAGACCAGGTCTGTCCGTTATTGCTGCTCTTGTAAACCGTATTACTTTCAGCAACTGTAGCGTAGATTGAATTGTTTTTGTAGCATATATCTCTGAACAAATACATTTGTCCGGAAGATAAAGTCATCCAATCGTTGCCTGAATTTGTGCTCTTGAAAATTTTCCCGTTATACCCAACACAATACCCCGCCCCGCTTCCGTTAAAATCCACGCCCAGCAATCTGTAAACGGAAGGGATGCTCTGAGATGTCCAGTTTACTCCGCCGTTTGTTGATTTGAGCACCTCCCCGCAGTAACCTGAAGCATACGACTTCTGTCCTACAGCGAAAACCGTTACCGAGTCGATTAAATCAACACAACTCAGATCGAACATACTTATCCTTGACGATAACCAGTTCACGCCGCCGTTTGTCGTTCTGGACATCATTCCGTTTCCGCCAACGCAATATCCTGTGTTATTATTATAAAATTTTGTACTGCTATATACGTAATTCGAATCCGCGTGTATCACCTGCCAGGTCAAACCGCCGTCAGAAGATTTGAGGACATTACCGCCGTAGCTGCTCCCGTAAGCATAGTTTGTGCTGAGACAGGATACTGTTAATATGCCCACTGAATAACCCGAACTTATATAATTCCAGATATTTCCACCGTCTGTAGTTCTGTATATTTTGCCTTCATTGCAAGAAATAATCCCGGTACTTGAATTGAAAAAACCGATACCATAAAGTGCAGTCGTCGTTCCAAGATTTACTGCATTCCAGTTATTGCCTCCGTTTGAAGTCTTCAGCAGAACACCACCTTCTCCTATCACGAAACCGGTATTTTCGGTTATAAAATATATTTTATGAAACCTTGTCGATAATCCGGATTTTTGTTGCTGAAAATTTGCCCCGCCGTTTGTCGATTTAAGGATGCATCCCGCATCTCCGCAGGCAAATACATATTGTGAGTTAAGTACAAATACATTGGTAAGGTAACAACCGGTTGGATAAGGGTTCAACCAGGTCCATCCCTGCTGGGAGAAAGCATCCTGGCTGGTTATGATGAAAAACAGTGAAATTAACGTGATTATGTATTTCATAATTCTGTTAAACCTATTTGATGATTATTTCCGGTTTTTAGACACCGGATATTTCAGTAAGTTTTATTTTATTGGGGAGATTTACAAGTGAGAAATTGAGTTAATTTTAATAAAAATTGGCAGGAACTACTTCACTATCACCATTCTCTTAGTAATCCGCTCACTTCCAATGTTCAAAGTATAGAAATAAACGCCGCTTGAATACTTTTCCATATCAAGAATGAAATCGTGAATACCGGACGGCTTATAACCCGCATTCCGCTTCAGCACTGTTCTTCCAGACACGTCATACATAGTAAGACTCACGTCTCCGGCTTTCTTCAAAAAATATACAATTTTAGTTGCTGCATTGAAAGGGTTGGGATAATTCTGGTTCAGTGAAAATTCTTTTACGATCTCCGTTCCGCTGTTGTTTATTCCGATTACGGTTTGATATGCGCATTGCTGAAGAAAGAGTGCTTCAGGCTGCAGAAGTCCACCGGTATAATTCAGTCCGACGGGATTCGCATTGAAAAGTTTCGCATAAAAAACGCAGGCGGCGAGGTAAGTGCCTTTAATTGTCGGGTGACTTTCGTCAGATTCCCAGAGGTCAATACCCGGCTGCAGCATCCTTGCTTTCCGCCAGGCCTCCCCGACGGGACAAAGTACCGCGTTCAGCATAGAAGAAATTTCCGAGTACGCTGATTTCAGGGAATCCTGCATGTGAAAGAAATTCGTGAAGACAGGGCTGCAAAAAGAATCGATGCACTGTTGACCTCCGTTTTGCCTTCCCCAGGTCATGAAGAAACAGGTGTGAAGATTATTCAACTTAATCAGGCTGTCAAGAAATCCCGCCGACGGATACATGCTGTTGTAACGGAAATGCTCAATCGCCGGCGCCTGGCTCTGTTCCTGAAGAACGACGAAGTCCCAGCCTCCCTGCCTAATCAGGCTGAGTGAGGTTTCGTCTGTTTTATGATTCTCGAGCATATAACCGCCGGGAGCGGAGATACCTGTCAAAACGATTTTGCCTGCGGACTTCGCAAGGTTACCGAACAAATCGGGCAGATTGTTAGCGTACGTGTAACTGTTTCCGAGAAAAAGCACCTTCGTCGTGTCTGATGCGGAAGAATCTTTCACGAAAAAAAACAGAGGCGCGAAGATAAATATCAGGTAAACTTTTCTCATAGTCTTGAATTATAGTCCGAGTATTTCATTCAACAATTTAACGGAAGTTGTGACGCAGGGCAGGCAGACAGTATCGCGAAGTTTATTTTCCTCCGCATATTTTTTGCCTTCTTCGGTATTCAGGTCGCATCCCATCAGTTCGCGGCAAATTGTAGAACCATGGATCCCGTTGAACTTTGCGTTGAATTCCTGCACAAGCAAATGAATCTTTTCCTTTCTTTCTTTAGCGTCAGGAAACTTGTTGCTGCAATGCAGGCCAATTGCTAAAAAGGCGCCCGTCACAGCTCCGCACTTTTCCTGCAGCCGTCCCATTCCCCCGCCGAAAGCGGACGCGACTCTTTCAGCGTCACCTGCATTCAGCAGGAGTTCATCCGAGAACGGTGTGAGTACCGATTGCGCGCAATTCATACCTGATTTGAATGACTTCGCGGCTTTATTTTCCTTGAGGACCATAGATGATAAATAATTTTCTGTTTAAAATTAATCATAGATTTAATTAAGAGCAATAAGAAACGCGTTTGCGGTTCGGACGCCGGGGAATTGTCCTTATACCGACCGTTCAAGTCCGGAGACGCAGGAACTGCTTCAACTCAAAAAGTTATAAGAATTCTCAGGCTAACGAAAGATTCGAGGCGAAATTATTCAATAAACTATTAATTTTACAAAATTTTTCGCAAAAAGAATTTCGCTTTTTCATTGAAATTGAAATTCATTTTATTTAAATATTGCCAAAGAACATTTACTTCATCTGTTTCAGTTTACGTAAAAGGGTTTTTAGAGCGGTACTATTCTCATCAAAATAATTATTTTAAACATTAAGCAAAAAAGCTGAAAGGGGAAAAAATGAAAAAGTTATTCATGTTTTTTGTTTTAATGTTTGCATCTGGTTCTTTTCTGTTAGCGCAAACACCATCGTACTTCAATTTCGACAACGGAACATCCAGCAATTCATTTCCGTTAAATCAGGCAGCAGGCAAGTTGTCACAAACCGTCGTTCCTGCGGGAGCATTCGTGCAGCCGACTCCTGCTCCGTCCGGAAATATCACGAAACTCTATTTCCGTATTTCATCAACCTATCCGCTCGGGCCTGCTACATACTCGACATTTAAAATCATGCTTCTTCACGTACCCGATTCCCTGGTTACCGCAGGTTCGTTTATAACGGGAGCCTGGGACACTGTCTATAAAAGGGATACAGTGACTTTAGCCGCCGGGTCTAATACCTGGCTTGAATTTGTTTTGGACCATCCGTTTACATACAATCCCGCACAGAGCCTTGCAATTTGCATGGAACAATGCGGCGCAACCGGTACAGTATCAGGTTACAGCCTCAGGTTTACAACTGCAACCGGCAGCAGGAGAGTTTACAGCGGCACGACAGGATGCCCGCACACTTACTCCGGTGTCAGTACTGGTATAATAAACTGCGGCGTAACAATTTCATCGGGACCCGCGACGCTTACCTATCCGACCAACGTATGCAACTACGGAGCACTTCCGTTGTATCCGTCGGGCGTATGGGCGCACGGAACTGAAGTCCTCGGCGACACGCTTTACATCGTCGGCGGCGGCAGCGCAGGAAGCGGCTCGACAACCAGTCAGAGATACGCGATTAACTCGAACACGTTCTCACCGGGAACAACACTTCCCGAATCCAAGGCAAGCGCTCCGCTCGTGAAAGCGGGCAACTCGCTTTACCTTATCGGCGGCGGCTCGTCAGTTTCGACGAACGGAACCACCTGCTACAAGTACACACCCGGAGCGGGCTGGACAGCAATAGCACCTCTTCCGGCAGGCAGATCCGGACACGGAGCGGTATGCTGGGGTGACAGTGTAATTTTCGTAATGGGCGGACCTTATTCGTCCCCGTCTACCTCTGTTTACTACTACAGGGTAGCGACAAACACCTGGGGTACATCAACCTCGTGCCTCACGGCAAGAAGAACAGCCGCATACGGAATCGTCGGCAACAAACTCATCATTATGGCGGGTTACAATTCCGGATTCTTCAAAAACGTACAGATTGGAACAATCGGAGCGGATGCTTCGACAATCACCTGGGCGGCAGGACCTGACGTACCGGGCGTGAAGACAGGCTCATCGAGACCGGGCGGCATCGGAATAGGCGAAAGATTCTACTTCGTACCGGGCGAAACATCACCGGCACCTTATCCTGTTGACAGTATTTTCGTATTCAACGTAACCACGAACACCTGGCTGCCTGAAGCTTACACTGGAAGAGGCGCGGGCGGAACAGCTTCGAACTACTGGGACGCGGTTTCAGCGTGGGTAGCGGGCTCCGGCAAGGTGAAAATATTCATCGTCGGCGGCGCATTAAGCACGGCATTCCCGGGCTTATACACGCTTCAGGTTGACAACTGCACGGTATTGAACGTAACAGGAACCGAGACACCTTTAACTTACAATCTGTCTCAGAACTATCCGAATCCGTTCAACCCCGTAACGAAGATCAACTACGCACTCCCGAAACAGGGACTCGTATCGATGAAGGTTTACGACATTCTTGGAAAAGAAGTGGCGACACTCGTGAATGAAGTGAAGAACGCCGGAAATTATTCCGTCGAATTCAACGCTTCGCATCTCTCGAGCGGAATCTACTTCTACAAGATTTCCGTGAACGGCTTCAGCGAAGTAAAGAAAATGACCTTAATCAAGTAATCTTGATTTGGATTATAAAAAAAGCCGTCTCTGAAAAGAGACGGCTTTTTCATTTTCGCGCAAATACTTCCGCGTGTCACTTTTTTTCCGACAGCACAAGCATTTCAAAATCTTCCGTTGTGAGTTTGTCATCGCGGCTGAACGCGCCGAGTTTTGCCCCGCATATACGCGTGTTCACGAATCCGATTGACTTCATCAGCCAGAATATTTCAGACGGGACGTAATATCTTTCATTGCTTTGAATTTCTTTTTTAATTCCTTCGTCGTCTTCAAAAACGGTGATGTTATGGTCTCTGAAGGTCATCAGGTCGAATGTGTTGTTGATGTATTCGGCGTTGCCTTCCTTCCTTACTTTATTGATAAAATCCTTCACTGAATGAAAAAGCGGAAAGAGTCCGTTCAACGTAGTGAAGATGAACTTCCCGTTATTCGCGAGTGACCTGTACGCGCCTTTAAGAATACTGAAATTCATTTCGTCGGTTTCCATAAGCGGAAACGAGCCTTCGCAAATCATTATCGCGAGACCGAACTCTTCGTTAAATGTCAATTCGCGGGCGTCCATTTTTCTGAAGTCTGTTTTAAGATTCAGCGCCGACGCCTTTCTCTCAGCCTCTTTCAACTGCGATTCCGAAAGATCAATACCTGTAACGTTGTAACCTCTTTTAGAAAGTTCGATCGAATGCCTCCCGGTGCCGCATCCGATATCAAGAATACGGACGTTTTTGTCGAAGCCGATTTCCTTCTCTATGAAATCGCACTCGCCCGCGGTGCCCTGCACGAAGCACTCTTCGTCGTACTTCTTAGCATAGTTTTCAAACAATGTTTCATACCACTGCTTCAATATTTCCTCCGTTATAATTCATACAAAAATACGATTCATCACGGGAAAAAATAAGACAAATGAGAATGGACTGCACACTCAATTATAAATCTTAAATTTTAAATTTTAAATGAAGAGAATAATAAAAACGCATATTTAATTTAAAATCGGGAATTTTAAATTTTAATGAAGAGAATAAAAAAAAACCGGAATCGTTGATGATTCCGGTTCTTTGTGAGGATGCACACTCAATTATAGATCGAAAATTTTAAATTTTAAATGGAGAGGAAAAAAGCATATTCAATGTTAAATCTTAAATTTTAAATTTTAAATGGAGAGAATAAAAAAAACATACTCAATTATAAATCGGAAATTTTAAATTTTAAATGGAAAGAATAAAAAAAACCGGAATCGTTGATGATTCCGGTTCTTCGTGAGAATGCACACTCAATTATAAATCGAAAATTTTAAATTTTAAATGGAGAGGAAAAAAGCATATTCAATGTTAAATCTTAAATTTTAAATGGAGAGAATAAAAAAAAACATACTCAATTATAAATCGGAAATTTTAAATGGAAAGAATAAAAAACCGGAATCGTTGATGATTCCGGTTCTTCGTGAGGATGGGAGGAATCGAACCTCCGACCCACTGCTTAAAAGGCAGTTGCTCTACCCCTGAGCTACATCCCCGCCTAACACTTTATTTATAAGAACTAAACTTTTATTCCGACCCATCCCTATTAATCGGGATTGCTCTACCCCTGAGCTACATCCCCTTTCCATATGGATCCCGACTTTTGCCGGGATGACAAACTTATTTAAGAACGCCTGCGACTTTGAGTCTTATTCTTGCTCTCTGAAGAGAGAATTTTGCTCTTTCCCTGTCGATGTTTTTTTCGCCGGAGCCGAGTCTTTCTTCCGCTCTCTTCATCGAATTCTGCGCGCGTTCAACATCAATATCGTCTTTCGCTTCCGCGGTATCGGCGAGTATTGTTACTTTATTTTTAAGAACTTCGGCGACTCCGCCGCGAGTAGAAAAATTTATTTTATTACCTTTTTCATCCTGAACCGTTATTACTCCGGCTTCGAACATCGAAACCATCGGCGCGTGCATGTTCAACACCTGAAACAATCCGTCAACGCCGGGCACGGTTACAACCATAGCCAATCCTTTATAAACCAACTTTTCGGGACTTAGTATTTCTATGTCCAGTATCTTATCCAAGTACTAATCCTATGCTTGAAGTTTTTTGGCTTTCTCAACCGCTTCATCAATCGTGCCGACCATCATGAACGCCTGTTCAGGAAGGTCGTCGTAATCGCCGTTAAGAATCGCCTTGAATCCCTTTATCGTATCTTCGAGTTTCACATATTTTCCCGGAATGTTCGTGAACTGTTCTGCGACGCTGAACGGCTGCGAAAGGAATCTCTGTATTTTTCTCGCGCGCNNGCGGACGATTAACTTATCGTCGTCGGAAAGTTCGTCAATTCCGAGAATATTTATAATGTCCTGAAGGTCTTCGTAATTCTGAAGGATTTTCTTCACGCCCTGCGCGACGTTATAATGCTCATCGCCCACTATAAGCGGGTCAAGAATCCTCGACGTCGAAGTAAGCGGATCAACCGCGGGATAAATTCCAAGCGATGAAATTTTCCTTGAGAGTTCCGTAGTCGCGTCAAGGTGAGCGAACGTGGTCGCCGGCGCCGGGTCCGTGTAGTCGTCGGCGGGGACGTATACAGCCTGAATCGAAGTAATGGAGCCTTTAGAGGTAGAAGTAATTCTTTCCTGAAAGGCGCCCATTTCCGTAGCGAGTGTCGGCTGATAACCTACCGCCGAGGGCATTCTTCCGAGAAGAGCCGATACTTCGGAGCCCGCCTGCGTGAACCTGAAAATATTGTCAATGAACAGAAGTATATCCTTGCCGAGTTCATCCCTGAAATATTCGGCAATTGTAAGTCCCGTAAGACCTACTCTTTGTCTTGCTCCCGGAGGTTCGTTCATCTGGCCGAAGACGAGAGCGGTATTTTTAATAACGCCCGATTCGGTCATTTCAACGTAAAGATCATTACCCTCTCTTGTTCTTTCACCAACCCCGGCAAACACGGAATAGCCTCCGTGCTGTTTTGCAATATTATGGATTAATTCCTGAATAATAACCGTCTTGCCAACACCTGCGCCGCCGAACAGGCCTGTCTTGCCGCCTTTCGTGTAAGGCTCGATGAGGTCAATAACCTTTATACCCGTTTCAAACATTTCCCTTTTAGTAGTAAGGTCGGTAAGTTTTGGCGGGTCGCGGTGTATAGGGTACTTCATACTGGTTACGATAGGTCCCTTGCCGTCGATAGGTTCTCCGATAACGTTAATAAGCCTTCCGAGAACTTCCTGGCCAACGGGAATCATAATCGGCTCCATCGTATCAACGACATCCATACCNCTTACGAGACCGTCCGTCGAATCCATCGCGACAGTTCTGACCCTGTTCTCGCCGAGGTGCTGCTGAACTTCCGTAACGAGCATTTCCTCGACGCCTTCGAGGTTCTTCCTCTTAATCAGCAAAGAACTGTTGATTTCAGGAAGATGACCTTCGCTGAAGTCAACGTCAATAACGGGTCCGATAACCTGAACAATCTTTCCAATATTTTCGCCTTTACCGGGCATATCCAAGAATTTTTTAGAAATTTTAATAAAGAATTATAAATATAATTAAAGTATCGTAAAATTTCAAATTAGAAAACAATGCACATTGCGATTTTTTCCGAAAAACAGAGGGGAAAACGCCTGTACAGCAAAAACTACATTACATCAAACATTAAATTTCTTTAAATTGTTCAATAAATACAAATTTAATTTAATTTTATATGACTAAGATTCTACCTCTTCTGATTCTCCTCACGTTTCTGTTTTCTTCCCGGACATATACGCAGGAACTGAAAAGTTATGAAACGCAAAAAGCGAATGTCGAGAACAGTTTAAAAACATACGGAGAACTTTATTTTAAATTCAACGTCAACTCAAAGGATAAAATAAACGAATTAGGAAGACACATATCAATAGACAACGTAACGGATAAAATCATCTACTTCGAGGTTCACGCATACGCGTCGGCGAAGGAGATGGAATATTTCTCGATGCAGAACATTGACTTCGCGCTTCTGAAGCATCCGGGTGATGTCGGTGAAGTGAAGATGTCGGACAACATAAAAGAAATCATGGCGTGGGATGTTTACCCAACATATACGGGATATCTCTCAATGATGTCAAACTTCGCGGCAACGTATCCGAATCTGTGCAAGATAGTTAACATCGGCTCGTCCGTACAGGGAAGGCAGATGCTATTCGCGGTGATAAGCGACAGCGTTAACTTCAGGAAGCCGAAGCCGAGATTCATGTATTCATCTTCGATACACGGGGATGAAACGACCGCGTATGTTCTCATGCTAAGGTTAATCGACACGCTTCTAAGCGGTTACGGAAACAACGCTCAGATTACGAATCTCGTAAAGAACTGCGAGATTTGGATTAATCCGCTCGCGAATCCCGACGGCACATATCACGGAGGAAACGAAACGGTAAACGGAGCGTGGAGATACAACGCGAACAGCAAGGATTTGAACAGGAATTTCCCGGACCCCGTCGCGGGGCCAAACCCGAACGGCGCGTGGCAGCAGGAGACTATAAATTTCATGGCGTTATTCAATCAATTTAATTTTTCACTGTCAATGAATTTTCACGGCGGAGCGCAGGTATTCAATTATCCCTGGGACTGCAAGTCGCCTCTTCATCCCGACGACGCGTGGTGGATACACATCGGGAATCACTGGCTTGACACGGTTCACGCCGTAAATCCGTCGTACATGGTTGATAATCTGGGATATCCTAACATACCAGGAATGGTCAACGGTTACTCATGGTATTATGTTTACGGCGGCAGACAGGATTACATGACATATTTCTGCGGAGGAAGAGAGGTTACGCTTGAAATTTCCGCGACCAAACTCGTCAGCCCGTCACTGCTTCCCAATTACTGGAATTACAACCATAAATCGTTCCTGAACTTCATCAAAGAGTCTCTTTACGGAATACGCGGTACGGTTAAGGATTCGGTTACAGGACTTCCCGTCAAGGCAAAGATATACGTTACGGGACAAAACGATTCGACCTGGATATATTCGGATTCGATTTGCGGGGATTACCACAGGATGATAAACTCCGGGACTTACAGCCTGACATTCAAGGCGCCGAATTATTACACGAAGACTGTTACAAACGTGAGCGCTGCAAACGACGCCGTAACATACCTTAACGTAATATTGAGACCGATAGCGACAAACAGCGGAAATGAGATTCAGGCGGTTCGGAATTTTTCACTCCGGCAGAACTATCCGAATCCGTTCAATCCCGAGACAAATATCAGTTTCAGCGTAAAAGAGAAATCGGAAGTAACAATCGTTATATACGACATTAACGGAAAAGAGGTGACCAAACTCGCGAATGGTGTATATCAGCCCGGCAATTACAGCATTAAATGGAACGCTTCGGATTTCACGAGCGGGGTATATTTCTATAAAATGACAGCCGGAAATTTCACGGAAGTGCGGAAAATGGTCTTTTTGAAATAATTATTGCATTTAAAAAGCCGCTTTACTATATTTGTAAAGCGGCTTATCGTTGAAATTTCGGGAAAGGAGAACCGGAATGTCAAATTTACTTCACACACGTGATATAGAACATTTGAATATCGGCAAAGATAATTTGATTGTATGTATCATTCTTAAATTTTTTTATCTAAATTACATTTATTGAACTTTAGAGTTTAAATTAATAATAAATTTATGAAAAGACAGAAGATTACTGTATTACTGGTTGGGTTGATTCTTTTATTCGCTTTTGCGAATAATATTCAATCGCAATGGGTACAGTCAAACGGACCAATTGGGGGTAACGTAAGACAACTAGTATTCAATGCTTCGAATGATGTTTTCATTGCTACTAACGGCGGCGTGTTCGGATTCCTTAGCAACGGTTCTTCATGGTACACGGCAAACAACGGACTGACAACCTTAGACATCCGGGCGGTTGCGGTCATCGGCACAAGTGTGTTTGCGGGCGGTTATGAAGTACCAAATACACCCGGAGGTGTATTTCTATCGACGAACAAAGGAAATGCCTGGACGCCCGTTAATACAGGATTGAACAACAGGACGATATTATCGCTGGGAGTGAACGGCACGAGGCTTTTCGCCGGTACAAACGGAGCGGGTGTTTATACGACTACGAACAATGGTACATCCTGGACAGTAGCCAACAGCGGACTTTCCGGAAGCAGCCTTAACATAAATTGTTTCTACACGAACTCATCTGTCGTGTACGCCGGAACAAACGACGGACTTGCAATAACGACTAACAACGGCGCGAACTGGACAGTAAGTTCGTCAGGCCTCTCGACAAATTATAAGGCTGTATACGCGGTATCGATAAACAGCGGGATTATATTCGTCGGCACTAAAGCGGGAGTATATTTTTCCACTAACAACGGAGCTACTTTTACTCCAACTGCGGGCAGTATAGGCAACGCGAATATTAACTGCCTGCTGTATGACGGAACTTATATATTCGCGGGCACACAAGGCGGCGTATTCAAAACGTCTAACAACGGAGCAAACTGGGTCGCGGCAAACAGCGGTCTGACAAACTTGAGTGTAACAACTATCGGGAACATTGCTTCGCCTGTATATACATACATAGGCACGCAGGGCAGCGGAATATTTTATTCGTTAAACTATTCCGGTTGGGTCAATCCTCTCGTGAACTTATACAACACATCACCCAAATCGATGTGCATAAAAGACGGCAATGTCTATACGGGGACATATCTGAACGGAATGTACAAGACAACAAATACAGGCGGTAACTGGACCGCGATTAATACAGGTCTTCCCGCTTCAAGCGTTGTCAACGATGTAATTACCGACGGCACGAACATATATGCCGCAACCGCTACCGGGCTTTACAAGACGGCAAATGACGGAGCAAGCTGGACCGGAATCGGAACAACCATTACTCCGACAAGTTATTTTCTGTCTGTTATTAAAGTCGGTTCGGTTCTATACGGCGGAACTTTCGGCGGCGGCGTATTCACGAGTACAAACGAGGGCGCCAACTGGACAGCAATGAACAGCGGTCTGACGAATCTCAATGTTTGGGATTTGGACTATGATGCCTCGAACATATACGCGGCCACAGCCAGCGGCGGCGTTTTTAAGTATCCTCTGGCAGGTACATCATGGGTTGAAGCAAATAACGGATTGCCCACGGGTTTTGATATCAGAATGCTGGCCGTTACAGGCGGTAAAGTATATGCCGGTTTCATCGGTCTGTATGTTACGACAGACGGAGGCAGCAGCTGGACATCAACAGCAAACGATTCTCTGGCGGGTAAAAGAGTGCGTTGTGTTTATTCCTTTGACAGCGGCAATAAGTTACTCGTCGGTACGTATAATAACGGAGTTTACGTTTCAGTAAACGGCGGCGTGAATTTTTATTCTGCCAACTACGGATTGCAGCCGCTTTCAGACGTTAACTGCATAAGCCTCCTCAACGGTACCGACGTATTCGCCGGAGTTTACGGACTCGGTGTTTGGAAAAGGCCTCTGGCGGAAATAATTTCAGGAATAAAACTGATTAGCAGCGAGATTCCGGACAAATTTAAACTCGGTCAGAATTATCCGAATCCTTTTAATCCCGTGACTAACATCAAATTCGAGGTTCCTTCCACTTCGAATGTGGTTCTTAAGGTTTACAATTCGACGGGCAAGGAAGTTTCGACAATCGTCAACGGCTTATACCGCGCGGGCATTTACGAAGCGTCATTCGACGCGTCGGGTTTATCAAGCGGAGTATATTTCTACAAACTGATAACCGATAAGTTCACGCAGACAAAAAAGATGATGGTAGTAAAGTAAAAAAGAATATTAAAATAGCAAAAGGGAGTTCAAACGAACTCCCTTTTTTATTATTCAATTTTATTTGAAATACTATTCCACCGTAACGCTCTTAGCGAGATTCCTCGGCTGGTCAACGTTGCATCCGCGCGCGACGGCGATGTAGTATGACAGGAATTGGAGAGGAATAACGTTCAGTATCGGCGCGAACAGCGCGAGCGACTTCGGGACGCGCAGAACGTAATGAGCGTACGAATCGATATTCGTGTCGTCCTCGGTTGCTATGACGACAATCTTACCGCTCCTCGCGCGCACCTCTTCGATGTTTGAAATAATCTTGTCGTAAGTCCTGTCTTTCGGCGCCACGAACACGACGGGCATATTTTCATCAATCAGCGCGATTGGACCGTGTTTCATTTCCGCGGCGGGATATCCTTCCGCGTGTATATAGGAGATTTCTTTCAGTTTAAGCGCACCTTCAAGCGCGACCGGGAAATTCACTCCCCTGCCCAGATAAAGGAAGTTTGAAGAATCTTTCAGCGCGTCCGCGACTTTTTTATATTCTTCCCGCTTATTAATCATATCCTGTATTTTGTCGGGAAGCGTTTTCAGTTCGCTGACAATTTCCTTGAGCGAATCGCGCGAGATTGTTTTTTTCTCGGCTGCCAGCATCAGTGTAATAAGAGAAAGTGACATAACCTGGCTCGTGAACGCTTTCGTCGAGGCGACACCGATTTCGGGTCCCGCGTGAACGTAAGTTCCCGCGTCAACTTCGCGCGCTATCGTGCTGCCTATAACGTTAACGATGCCGATTGTAGTAGCGCCGAACTTTTTCGCTTCGCGAAGCGCTGCGAGCGTATCCGCTGTTTCTCCGCTCTGGCTGATGAGAATAACTACGTCGTCCTTGTCGAGAATGGGCCTTCTGTACCTGAACTCTGAAGCGTATTCAACCTCGACGGGAATCCTGCAGAACTGCTCGATAAGATATTCTCCGACGAGCCCCGCGTGCCAGGCGGTGCCGCAGGCTGTAATAATAAACCTTTTAGCGTTCATCATCCTGTCGAAAACGCTTTCGAGCCCGCCGAGTTTCGCGGTGCCTGTCTCGAAATTTATTCTTCCCCTGTAAGTATTCTGTATAGTGTCGGGCTGCTCGCAGATTTCCTTCAGCATGAAGTGGTCATAGCCGCCCTTCTCAATCGACTCCATCAGAAAATCGATTTCTTTCGCTTCCCTGAAAATTCTTTCGTCGTGGATCGTTTTCATCTTGAATCCGTTTTCCCTGATTATAGCCATATCGCCTTCTTCGAGATACACGACGTTGCGCGTGTGGTTAATCACTGCCGAAGCGTCCGAAGAGACTATCGTCTCATCGTTTCCGATTCCAATAAGAAGCGGGCTGCCGTTTCTCGCGATAATTATCTTATCGGGCTCCTCAGCGCACAGGCAGGCGATGCCGTAAGTGCCCTCGACGTCGTTCAATGCAAGACGGACTGCCTTCTCGAATTCGTTTGTTTGCTTAAAATAATAATTCATAAGGTTCGCGAGAACTTCCGTGTCGGTATCCGTCGAGAATTTATATCCTTCTTCAAGCAATTTTGTCTTTATGTATTTGTAGTTTTCGATTATCCCGTTATGAACAATCATTATGTTTCCGTACATATCGGAGTGCGGATGCGCGTTTATATCGTTCGGAACGCCGTGAGTAGCCCATCTCGTATGCCCGATTCCAATATTCCCCGTGAAAGCGTCCTTGTCGATGCTGTTGTTCATTTCATCGACCTTGCCCGCTTTCTTGTAACTTATAATCGATTTATCTTTTTTAACTATTGAAACGCCTGCAGAGTCGTATCCTCTGTATTCGAGCCTTTTAAGCCCGTCGATAATAATCGGCAGTGAATTTTTCCTGCCTATATAGCCTACAATACCGCACATATAATATTAATAAATTTTGCAATCAGATAAATTAACTAATTCAGCTATTTCAAGCAATAATATAAGTATTTCGAATTACGGACTGGATAATTTCAGAATTATCAATTATGACGTGAAAACTGAATCAACTATATTTAAGTAAATTCCCGAACAAAACTTGTCACAGACACGTAAAATAACTGTCTAATTTACAAAAGGAAGACGGAAATGAATGAAACAAACGGAAACGAAGACTATATACTCATAAAAGAAGCGGTCGGCGGCAGCAAACCTTCGCTGGAACGTCTCGTCCGAAAATACCAGAACGACATTTACAATATCGCGCTTAAAATGGTTTATTATCCCGATGACGCGCTGGATATAACGCAGGAAGTTCTAATAAAGGTCATTACGAATCTTTCTTCTTTCAGGTTTGAAAGCAGGTTCTCAACCTGGCTGTACAGGATTACAGTGAATCACATACTCAACATAAAGAAAATCAAAGCGGAGAATATTCTATACTCCGATTTCAAGGTTTACGGTGAAGCGATAGACAAAACGCCCGACATACAGGTTGACACGAATTCCGCGGAGATGAAAATCATTGTCGAGGAAGTAAAACTTACCTGCCTTCAGGGAATGCTGATGTGCCTCGACAGAAAACAGCGCGTCGCGTTCGTTCTCGGCAGCATATTCGGCTTTCCCGACACGGTCTGCAGCGAGGTAATGGAAATCTCAAGAGACAACTTCCGGCAGATACTTTCAAGAGCCAGAAAGGACCTTGGCAGTTTCATGAGTGACAAATGCGGACTCATACGAAAAACGAATCCGTGTCACTGCAGCAAGAAGACGAAGTCGTTAATAGAAAGAGGAGTTGTTAATCCGGGTAATCTTCTTTTCAACAAGGATTTCACGCATTCGATTGAATCAAGCGCGCGCGATAGGCTCGAGTCGCTTGACAATTTCATCGAAGATGACGGCAGCGCGATTTTCAGGAAAATGCCTTACAATCAAATGTCCGACTTCACGCTGAAAATAAGGGAAATTCTTGATTCAAGACGCATAAAAAGTATTTTCAATTTCAATTAGTTCATAAATTAAATCACAAGGATGAAAAACAACAAATTACTAATTCTGCTCCTGTTACTCTTCGCATATCAGCAGGCTTCGGCGCTGATAATAAATGTTCCCGGAAACTACGCGACAATTAAACTCGCATTGAACGCATCAGTCAACGGCGATACGATACTCGTCGAGCCGGGCACTTATCAGGAGAACATCGATTTCAGGGGGAAGAAGATTGTTCTTACAAGCAGGTTTTTCCTGAACAACGACCTGAATTACATTAACAGCACAATCATAGACGGCAGCGCGCCGATATACGCCGATACGGGAAGCGTTGTAGTCTTCCGTTCGGGAGAAGACACGACGAGCGTTCTGCAGGGATTTACAATCACGGGCGGCTCGGGTACTAAATGGACGGACGAGCACGGCGCTGGCATATACAGGGAAGGCGGCGGAATACTGATTGCCTTTTCCTCCCCCGTCATCAGGTTCAACAAAATAATCGGCAACGTCGTGCTGAACACGTCCGGAGTGACGAGCACTGGCGGAGGCGGGCTCAGAATCGGCGACGGTTATCCCCGCGTGCTGAACAACATAATTCTATACAACAAGGCAAAATACGGCGCGGGCATCGTTCTCAATTATACCGGCTGTTTCATAAAGAACAATATAATCTGCTATAACACCGAAAGCAGCCAATACAATTCGGGCGCGGGAATCTGGGCAAATTCAAACCGCGCAAACACTTTCAAGTTCATCGAGAACAACACAATCATTCACAATTCCGGAACGGCAGGGACGGGCGGCGTACTCGCTGCGTGGAACGCGGTTCTCTATTTAAAAAATAACATAATCTGGGGTAATTCGCCTACGCAGGTTATGGCGGCGGGAGGAGGCGCGCTGAACATTTCTTACTGCGACGTTGAAAACGGTTACGCGGGAACGGGCAACATATCATCTTACCCGTTATTCGACGACTCGAATTATGTACTCGCCGACAATTCACCGTGTATTGACGCGGGAGATTCAGCGTCGGTATTCAACGACCCGCCCGACGCGGGTAATCCCGGCTATGCGAAATTCCCTTCCAGGGGAACGCTTAGAAACGACATAGGCGCGTACGGCGGTCCGCTTTCAAAACTTCTTTCATCATCACAGGTAATAAGAATAAAACAAACGGAATCAGGAAATCCTGAAGGGTACGAACTTTCGGGCAATTATCCGAATCCTTTCAATCCTTCAACGAAGGTGAAATTCAAGGTGCCGAAGAGCGCGCTCGTCATATTAAACGTTTACGACACATCGGGGAAATTAATCAGGACTCTTATTAACGACCGCGTCACTCCCGGGGTTTATGAGATGTTATGGGACGCGGCTGATTGCTCATCAGGAAATTATTTCGTGCGAATGGAAGCGGATAATTACCTCAAGTCAATCGTTGTAACACTCATAAAATAATTCCGATAAGGATGGAATGCAAATAAAAAAAGACGTTTTCCGAAAGGAAAACGTCTTTTTAAATTAGTCATAATGTGTTTTACTTTATCAGCATCATCCTTTTCACTTCGGTAAAATCGCCTGCCTGAATCCTGTAGAAATACAGGGATGATGACAGGTTCTTATAGTCGCGCGAATCGAATTCGACCTGATAATTGCCGGGAAGTTTCTTAGAGTTTATAAGCGTCGCGACTTCGCGTCCGAGCAGGTCGAAAACCATTATGGAAACGAACGACTCCTTCGCTATCGAATAACTAATAACGGTCGAAGGATTGAAAGGATTCGGATAGTTCTGAGAAAGCGAATACGTAAGCGTCTGTTCGGGATTAGTAACGCCCGTAACGGAACCGAACGGGAAGTTAGTCGAGAACGGACGCGTCGTGTAATACGCTATCACCTGATTCGTATCCGTAATTCCGAGATTTACGTTCATCGAGCCCGTAGCGGACGAAGTCGTCCTCGCCGCGAGTATCAGAGTCCTCGATGAATCGAGGAACTTGAACTTTATGCTGTCAAAAGTGAGCGGGCCTGTTGTAAAAGGAATTGATTTCAGTTTCACGTCGCCTGCCGATACGAGATTGTTCTTATCCTTGTCGAAATACAAATCAAAAGACGTTATGTTTGTTGCTGTGGCGTTCGTGGTCATTCCGAACTTCAGCATTTTTAGGGAGCCGACCTGAGGGTTGACGGACGTAATGATTTTCAATCCTGCAAGTTCTCTCGCCGTATCGCTCGGAGCGAGCGTGGTGTTCATAACCATATTGCTTCCGCCGTTGATTCCCGAAAGCGTGAACTTCGGCGACGTTGTAGCCGCGAGCGCGTCAATCCTGCCCGAGCCGTATCTGTAATCTTTTCCCGGGTCGCCTTTTTCGACCGCTGTCAATTCCATAACTTTAGAGATATCCCTCGGAAGCATTTCGGGATTAATCGAAAGCATAAGCGCTACGAGTCCGCCCGTATGAGGCGTGGCGGATGACGTTCCTCCGAACGTTCCGTAACCCGTACCCGAACTCACGTAAGTGGATGTGGAGCCTTCGCCCGGAGCGGAGATGTCGGGCTTTTTAAGACCGACTGAATCCGGTTCTATCGGCGCGACCCTGCTGTAAGGATAATCCTTGTGACTCGGGTCAATCGTGTACGTGTAAGTTCCCCACAACGCCCAGTTGCCCCAGGTCGTGGGACCGTAAGGCGAAGACGAGGCGATTATGTCAGTCGAACAGGTAACGTTGCCGACGCCAATCGCTCCGCTGAGATTTCCCCTGATTGTCTGGTCGGGATGAAGCCAGGGCGGAGGGCAGTTTCCCGCCGTCGCTATGTTCAAGGGAATGCCAAGAGAGTTTCCGTTGTTGCTTGTTGAATTCGTGTGAATCATTCCTCCCGCCAGAGACATATCCGTTACGAGTCTCATCGCGGAGTAGTCGGGTTTCGGACTCATATTCCATTTCCAACTGAGCGAACTTGTAACAACATCCACGCCCATCAGGAACGCGTACTGAAACGCCGCCATTTGCTCCGACTGTCCCGATCCGTTTCTAAGAAGAAGGCATTTTGAATCGGGCGCGACCCCGGTCTGCGTACCCATAGTTCCATCGCCGATAACGTGTCCGAGCGTCGCGGAGCCGTGCGAAGCGGTTGTAATGTTATAATTGTTCGTCGTGAAATCCCACCCGACTAAATCGTCAACTTTTCCGTTTCCGTCGTCATCGATTCCGTTAACGTCGCCCGGGTCAAACGTCGAAGTTGTTCCTGTTCCCCAGATAATCGTCATTCCGTTATGGTTAGCGTCTTCGCCGAGATTCTGGTAAACGCCCTTCACGAGGTCGGGATGTCTCCAGTGAAAACCGTCGTCGGCATTTGCGACTAAAGCGCCTTTTCCCCTGTTGCCGAGTAGCCAGCAGTCGTCGGCGTTCATCAACTGACAACCGATTTCAACCGCCTGCGGCTCGACCAACGCGCTTACGAACGGAGGCGCCGGCTGCCTGTAATCATACAACTCTTCAATGGGATATGAAGGGTCGTAAGTGAGCATCGCTATTTCAGGGAAACCGGATGCGAGTTGATTTATTGTTTCCGTGTTCGTGCTAATTGCAATTCTGTTTATCATCCAGAGCACTTCATATTTCTCAACCGAGCCTGCCGACATTTTCGAAGCAACGAACGAACGTACTTTGTTTTGGGAGTTGTCCGAAAAACGAATAAGCCTGTCGATGACGATGCTTCTTCTTTCCTTCTTCGGGGTATCATACGATATGTCGTTAAAATCGCTAAGCGTCAGATGCGAATTGAAGACAATCATTATCGGTATTTTTTCGTTTGGAGCCGCGGAATTCATCTTCATCAGAAGGTCGGGATGAATAATTGTTTCCGCGCTAATCGATATTCCAATCAGAAGGAATACTAATAATAAAATTTTTTTCATATTGCGGTTCCTTTATGTAGTTTTAAAAATATTTTAAATACCGTTCCGGATAAAAACTTACTAAAAATATAAAGAGATTCTAAAACATATCAAATGCATTTATTGAATTTGACGAACTGTCCATTCATTCTTTTTGTTATTCCCGTTCCGTCATTACCTGATAATTGCCTCTTGAAACCGAACGGGAGGGCGTCCTTATATTTGTATTTTCAGTACTTTACAAGCCTTCACGGTCATTTATCGAATCAATCGGGCAATTATTTTTTATATTTGTACGATTTAACAAAAACAATTTTTTCAAATGAGCGAAGAAGAAAATAAATTCACGATAGATAAAATCAACAACTGCTACAGAAAATTTCTTCACGACAAATCAAGATACCTCTTGCTGTATGGAGGAGCGGGTTCGGGCAAGAGTCATTTCGCCGCGCAGAAATTCCTGCGGCGAATGCTCGACGAACAAAACCACAGACTGCTTTTAATCAGAAAGGTCGCGAGAACTATACGCAACTCGCAGTTCAGCCTGATAAAGAGCCTTATATACGACTATGAACTTGAAAATAAATTCAGGTTCAGGGAATCAGACCTGACAATAACGAACTCGGAGAACAACAACGTGATAATCAGCGTAGGAGTTGACGACAGAGAAAAACTTAAATCCATACACGGCATAACTTCAATCTGGATTGAGGAGGCGACTGAACTCGACAGAAAAGATTTCACGCAGATTGACCTGAGGCTGAGGAACAGGACGGGAAACTACAAGCAGATAATAATGACGTACAATCCCGTTGACGCGAATCACTGGCTCAATACCTCGCATCCGAAGGAAGCCGTTATAGTAAAGACGACATACAAAGACAATCAGCATCTCGACGATTCTTACATCGAAGTTCTTAACAATCTGAAAGACGAGGACAGGGAGTATTACGACATATACGCTCTCGGCAACTGGGGAGTTCTCAGGAACATTATATACAGACCGTTCGAGATACTTACGTCGCATACGACGCATTACGACGAGATAATTTACGGGCTTGATTTCGGTTACAACAATCCCACGGCGCTCATAAAGGTCAAGATAAAGGATGCCTGTTTTTATCTTGAGGAAATCATATATGAATCGCGCCTTACGAACACCGACCTGATTGAAAGGATGAACAAACTCGTCAAGAACAAATCCGACGCTATTTACTGCGACCCCGCGGAGCCTGACAGGATAAGGGAACTCGAAGAAGCGGGATACAACGTGCATTCAGCGAACAAAAGCGTAAGGGACGGAATTGATTTTCTAAAGTCGAGGAAAATTTTCAGCAGACCTGAAAACGCGAACATAAACAAGGAAGTGTTGTCATACTCTTACAAGGCTGACAGGAACGGAAACATACTGGACGAGCCCGTGAAATTCAACGACCACGCGCTCGACGCCGTACGGTACGCGATATACACTCATTGCAGGAACCGCAAGGCGGACCTGAGGATAAGAAGAATCTGAATTTTATTCGTTGTCTATGATTTCGCCGTTCGCCCTGTCGAGAAGTTCGGGAGGCAGCGACTTGTTAGTCTTCGCGCCGAGTTCCTTCAGCCTTTCGAACTGACCTATCAGGTTTCCNCTGCCCGTGTGCATTTTTTTCATGGATTCTTCGTAACTCGATTTCGCGTCGTCGAGTTTCTTCCCGACGTTAATCAAATCGTTTATTGCACCCGCGAATTTCTCGTAAATCATTCCTCCGGCTTTAGCGATTTCCATAACATTCCTCGTTCTGTATTCCTGCTTCCAGATGTTTGATATGGTCCGCAGCGTTGCCAGCAGGGTGGAAGGGCTTACTATAACTATATTCTTTTCGAACGCCTCGTTCCAGATATTCACGTCAGACTGCGCGGTAATTGAAAGAGCGGGTTCGATCGGCATGAACATAACTATGAAGTCGAGGCTGTTAAGCCCGTAAAGGTCCTGATATTCTTTCGTGCTGAGATTTTTGATATGAGACCTGACGGAGCCGATGTGGTTTTTCAATGCCGACGCCCTGTCATCATCGTTTTCCGCGGAGCAGAATAATTCGTAATCTTTCAGAGAGACTTTCGAATCAATCACGATGTGCCGCTCGTCGGGAAGTTTGATTATAACGTCGGGCTGATATCTTCTGCCTTCATCATTGACGCGGCTTTCCTGAATCGTATATTCCCTGCCTTTCAGCAGTCCGGATTTTTCAAGAATGCTTTCGAGAATGAACTCGCCCCAGTTGCCCTGCGTCTTGCTTTCGCCCTTGAGGGCTTTCGTGAGGTTGTTGGCTTCTTCGGAAATTTTATTGTTCATTTCCTGAAGGCTCTTAATCTGCTGGAGAAGTGTCGCGCGGTCGCGCAGGTCTTCGTTGTAAACCTTATCCACCTTATCCTCGAAGGTTTTTATTTTATCATTCAGCGGCTTGAGAATCTGATCAATGCTCGATTTGTTCTGCTCGGCGAATTTCAAACTCTTCTCTTCGAGAATCCTGTTCGCGAGGTTTTCAAATTCCTTTCTGAACCGTTCTTCGAGTTTTTCCATTTCCGCTTTCTGTTCGGCAAGCCGTTTTTCAAGATTCTCTCCGTTAACTCTCGAAGCCGACAGTTCGGAATTAAGTTTGTACGCTTTCTCCGCTTCCGTCTGCACCTGCTGTTTCAGTTCCGAAATACTTTTCTCCGCGAGTTCAGACTGCCTGCTTGCCGCGGCGAGTTCGGATTGTGTCTTTTGCAATTCGCTCTGAAGATTCACGACATCCGATTCGGAATACTTCGAAGCGGATTTATATTTGTACTTTGCAGTTAAGAACGCAAACACGAAGCCTATAAGCAAACCGAGAAATATGAACAAAATAATCGCGCCAGTTTCCATCGATGATAATTAATTTTTATTAAAATAATAAAACGAATGCGAAATGTTTATCCAAATATTTTATTTGAAGCGGCGTGCTCCGCTGCCTGAGCCTTGCTCATAACGTCAAGGTCGTAAACGAAAATTTCACCGTGTCCGAAATAAGATTTCACTTCATCAAGAATGTCCTTCCTGACGGAGAAAAGCATTACGGGTATATTGCCCTTACGCATCAGTTTTTCAAGCGAGGGATAAAGCCCCTTCCCGTTCATTTCGAGAAGTCCGATTTCGTCGAGAATCATAATTTCAACTCCTTTAGAAACAGAATCTGCAATTTCCTTATTTATTCTTTCAAACGCTGTTACATCGAAAAAATATTTTCCGAGTTTGAGAGCGCCGATGTTTTCCGTTCTGCACAACGGTATTCTGCTGCCGGTTCTAAGAAAAAAAACGTCGTATCTTTTGCGTTCACCCCCGTCGAAAACCGCTTCCGAGACGATGCCGCCGATATTTCTGTTTTCAGATTTAAATTTTTCTGAGAACTCTTTAAGCAGCGTGCTTTTTCCCGCTCCGCTTTTTCCCGTGATGAACACGATTTTACTTTTCGCGATGTTCAATCTGAATTTTTCGTACCAGTAATCCATCATCGAGGTAAGTTCCTCGATGAAAACCGCGGGCCGGAGCAGCGAGAAAATTCCTTTTGACGAACTTATAATTTCGGGCACGGCGCTGAAGGCGGAATTAAGCGCGGCAGAAAGATTGCGGTTAAGTTTTTTTCTGAGGTAATTCACGGATTCGGGTTTTCTAAGTTCCATGCTGATTATCGCGAACCCTACAGTCAGCAGAATCACGCGCTCAATCATTTCGACCGCTGTCTCGATTCCCTTCATTATGCCGAATCCCGAAACATACGCGAACACGATACCCGACAGAGATGTGAATAATATTATCTGAATCCAGAATTTGTAATTTCGGAATATACGCACTGTGTTCCTGTATCTGTATATCGAGTATGCGATAAAAGCGATTACAAGGAATCCCGCGGCGGCGACGTCATATTTTATAACGAACAGTATTCCCGCGGTAAGCAGGGCGTTAAAGATTATCGACGCGAGAATTCCTTTCGGATTGGATTTTTCTGCGGCCGCGAAGAGACCGTCGTCAGCCTGTTTCATTGTAAGGTGAAAATCTTTTCCCGTGTTCTTCTTTCCTGACAAATAACCGGACACTGCCGCGATTATGCCGAACACGGCGTTGATGGAGAACCATATCAGAAGAATGTGAGCGGGTTTCAGACCGTTCGCGCCGAAACGCTTTATTATGAATTCCGCTGACTTATCGAACACGACGAGAAGGTTCCAGCCGTAGATGATTATGTAGTTTATAATTTTTTGAACGAGCGGCAGGCAGAGAGTTATCATACCGCCGATAATAAACCCGGCGGGATTCATTCCGAGAATTCTCACGGCAAGTTCGAGTGCGAGCGCTTCGGACATAATGCCTATCATCGGTCCGAAAACCGCGGAGCCGGGGCTGAAGAATTTCATAAGAGCGCAGATTAATCCCGCCCGCCATATGATGCCTTTGATTCTCCACTTCGTGCTCGCCGCAACGAGGAAGAAGACGGCAAAGAACGTCATTATCTCGCCCGTGAAGGGAATGCGGAGATTGTGAAGAAAATTTCCCGCGATAATTTCCGTAGAAGCCCAGATGCTTCCGAGCACGGACGCGCGAATCCATATATCGGTTTTTTTATCAATCAAGTTTTTAAAATAGGAATATTTCGTCTCTTAATGAATGGATAAAACGGGAACGGGAATAATTCAAAATGCAAAATTAAAATTGCAAAAGTTCAATTAAAAATTCAAAATGATGTTCTTTAAATCAATCGCTGTACGGTAATATGAGAGAGCATATTAATTTTTAATCTCAATTCTGATATTGAGTATTATATAATCATTCCGCGTAGAGTAGGCGGACTTTGGTAATGTAACGAATTACTTCACCATCACCATCTTTTTAACTGCTAATTGCTCTTTGTTAATTGCTAATTGATAATAATACAATCCGCTCGCGAGCCCCGAGCCGTCGAAACGAACCTGATACGTTCCGGGAGCAAGAGTCTCATTCACCAAAGTCTGCACTTCCCTTCCTGTCATATCAAAGACATTCAGCAATACCATGCTCTTAATTTTACATTTAAAATTTAAAATTGAAAATTGATTAAACGGGTTTGGGTAATTCTGTCCCAGTTCAAACTTATCCGGTACTTCGCTTGAGATGTTCGCGACGAATACGGAGCCGCCGTTTGTTGTTTTCCATATGAGACCGTTTTTACCACACGCATAACCGGTAAGAGAGTTTAAGAAATTTATGTCAAAAATCATACCTCCATTAGCAATTCCTGTGATGGACCAGTTATAACCTCCGTTTGTAGTTTTTGCGATACATCCTAAATTTGAATTTCCACAAGCAAAGCCCGTGATTTCATTAAGAAAATATAAATTGCCCCACACGTAAAATTCAAATCCGAATCCGTCGCAGATTTTGATCCAATTACTTCCAGAATCGGTAGTTTTATAAACCCGGGTGTTGTACATATTTGAGCAATACCCTGTTGTGCTGTTTAAAAAGTATAAACTCGGGACAGTAATTCCAATTCCGCTAAAGTCAGTGACAGTCCAGTTAACGCCGGTATTGGTCGTTTTATACATTTTACTGCTCCAGTCCCATAATATCCAAACATTCTGACCAAGGCATTTCAGACCTCGTGGTTCGTACCAATTGAATCCGGTTATCAATGACCAAGATTGGCCTCCGTTCGTTGTAATTATTTCACTTCCCCGCTTATCGACAACAATACCCGTATTCGCGTCAAAAAAACTGACTTTGAAAAAATTACCCGAAGGGCATTGCAGCCTGTTCCAGTTGTCACCTCCGTTCGTTGTTTTATATACGCAATATCCTGTGTCCGTACCTATGACATAGCCTGTCAGGTTGTTTACAAAAAACATATCAGCAAAGTAACCGGGACTGTAAATATTTTTCTGCCAGGTAATTCCTGAATCTGTCGTTTTGTATATTACTCCCTTGCCGTTATCGTGTGAATAACCCGAGGCGATTCCGGTGTATTGATTAAAAAATTTCACATTCAAAAAAGTGAGGCTCGGGTCGGGAGTGATGATAGGATACCAACCCGACTGAGAATAAGTCATACCGTTCAGGAAAAACAGCATTATTACAAAACAAAACCGGAAACAGAGATATTTATTTCGCAATTCCACTAAACAATGATTTTAATTAGTCATATTAAAATTTACTTCATCATAACCATTTTCTTCACTGCTGTTTGCTTGCCGTCTATTGACATGCTGTAATAATACAATCCGCTTGCAAGCCCCGAGCCGTCGAAGCGGACCTGATACGTGCCGGCAGCAAGCGTCTCATTCACTAAAGTCTGTACTTCCCTTCCCATAATATCAAAGACTTTCACGGAAACATTTCCTTTCATTGAACATTGAAGATTGAAGATTGTAGATTGATTGAACGGGTTTGGGTAATTCTGTCCCAGTTCAAACTTATCGGGAACTTCGTTTGAAATGTTCGCGACGAAGACAGAGCCTCCGTTCGTGGTTTTGTATATTCTTCCGTAACGGCACGCCACAAAACCGGTAAGATTATTAATAAAACTCAAAGCATATATATAATCCCCTGTATTAACCGGCATCTGCACCCAGTTATATCCGCCGTTTGTCGTTTTAGATATATATGTATCCGGACCTGCGTGATATCCTGTATTATTGTCAGTAAACTGCAGCGCAATTGAATACATTGTCGGATGACCGGATATTACTAACCAGTTCACCCCTGAATTTGTTGTCTTATAAATTTTATAATTGTTGCCGCTTGCTATTCCGGTGTACTGATCGAAAAAATAAAATCTGCTCAAAGGCAGCGAATCATTTCGTACCCAGTTTACACCTTGATTAGTAGTCATGTTTAACTTATTCCCGTCCCCGATGAACCATATATTCGCGTTCAGGCACCATACGCCTTGCGGCTCGTGCCAGTTAAATGCAAGCGTTCGGTTAAGCCAATTCGCACCGCCGTTCGTGGTAATATACAATTGTCCGTTCTTTCCCGCAATGAATCCGGTATTTATATCATAAAACTTTAACTTAAAAAAATTGCCGTAACTAATGCTGTCTGACTTTGCCCACGAATTTCCGCCATCCGTTGTTTTCAGGATTTTACCGGTGTAATATCCGGGCAGGGGTGAATACGCATATCCGATAGCGTATCCAGTATAATCATTTAAAAAACTGATGTCATCGACACTGTATGTACTATAATCTGTCCTCTGCCAGTTCAGTCCTCCGTTCGTAGTTTTCAGGAATGAACCGGATGACGAGTTGACAATTGAGCCGCAGGCATATCCTTTGTTTGCCGATGTCATCTGAATCGCCTCGAGATAAAAATTCGGTATAGAATCCGAAACGACCAGCCAGCCCGATTGCGAATACGCGCCGGTGCAGAGCAATAAAATACATACAACTGAAATAATTTTTAATTTATCCATTTTTGCAATATTAATTATAAATTACCAATTACTTCACCATCACCATTTTCTTCACCGCTGTTTGCTTGCCGTCTATTGACATGCTGTAATAATACAATCCGCTCGCAAGTCCCGAGCCGTCGAAACGCACCTGATAAGTTCCGGGAGCAAGAGTCTCATTCACCAAAGTCTGCACTTCCCTTCCTGTCATATCAAAGACATTCAGCGATACCATGCTCTTAATTTTACATTTAAAATTTAAAATTGAAAATTGATTAAACGGGTTTGGGTAATTCTGTCCCAGTTCAAACTTATCCGGAACTTCGCTTGAGATGTTCGCGACGAAGACAGAGCCGCCGTTTGTGGTTCTAAATATTCTACCGCTTATACCGGCAGCAAAGCCGGTAAAATTATTGAGAAAACTTAAAGAAAAAATTAAATTATTCTGATCGACAAACTGCTCTGTCCAATTGTACCCCCCGTTCGTAGTCTTGTAAATATTATGGTATCCGTATCTTGCATTATATCCCGTACTGCTGTTGGTGAAAATCATAGATTGTGACCAACCCAGAGAAGTATCACAAATTCTTAACCAGTTAACTCCCGCATTTGTAGTTTTATATACAAATCCAGTATTTCCGCAGCCCATTATCCCTGTAGTCTGATTTAGGAAATAAAAAGTGCTTGCCGGTAATGAATCGTCCCTAATCCAATTCAATCCCTGATTCGTGGTTCTTGAAAGTTTCAATCCGTCACCGACAAACCAGGTATCCGCATTCAGGCACCATATACACTGCGGCTCATGCCATAAATTCATAATTGATCTGTTTACCCAATTTACTCCACCGTTTGTAGTGAAAAACGCCTGCCCGTATTTGCCTGCTACAAGTCCTGTATTCACATCCAGAAATTTTATTCTGAAAAAATTACCTTCCTGAATGCTGTCGTGCCTAGCCCAGGTCGAGCATCCGTCCGTCGTTTTATATATATGACCGTGGAAAAATCCGGGCAGAAAACTCCATCCAATAAAGTATCCTGTCAAATCATTTAAGAAACATACATCGTCAACATTGTTAGTAATATAATCCGTTCTCTGCCAGTTCAATCCGCCGTTAGTGGTTTTTAAAATTGAGCCGCTGGAAGTAGTCGGATACCATCCGCAGGCATAACCCGTGTTCGCTGATGTCATCTGAATTGATTCAAGCCATAAATCCGGAACAGAATCAGATACTATCTGCCATCCGGACTGTGAATAAGCGATGCCGGTTATTAAAAAAATTCCGATGAGAAAAACCGAATTTATTGTTTTCAAATTTGAATAATTTTATTTATTAATTTAAATATCATTTCGGCTGAAGCCGCTTTTTTTATTCCTTAACCCCCTGCCTGAAGGCAGGGGCAATTCAACAATTTATAATTAATAATTAATAATTAGTAATTGGTAATTACTTCACCATCACCATTTTCTTCACCGCTGTTTGTTTGCCGTCAATGGACATGCTGTAATAATACAATCCGCTTGCCAGTCCCGAGCCGTCGAAGCGTACCTGATACGTGCCGGGAGCAAGCACCTCATTCACCAAAGTCTGCACTTCCCTACCCGCCGCGTCAAACACTTTCACGGAAACATTTCCCTTCATTGAACATTGAAGATTGAAGATTGTAGATTGATTAAAGGGGTTCGGGTAATTCTGTCCCAGTTCAAAATTATCCGGAACTTCGCTTGAGATGTTCGCGACGAAGACGGAGCCGCCGTCCGTGGTTTTGTATATTCTTCCGTCTGTATCACCTGCAAATCCGGTATTTGAATTAATAAATTGTATTTTGATGAAATTTGTAAAAGGCAATGAAGATGAAGATTTCCAGTTCGCTCCTCCGTTGGTTGTCTTGAAAACAGATATACCGGGATTCGGTGAGCACAGGTAGCCGGTATTTTCGTTCACAAAGTCGATATTACCGTAGAACGAATAAATGAAATTCAACGATGATACCTGCGTCCAGTTCTCGCCTGCATTTGTTGTTTTAAATACTTTACCGTTGTAATTAGCGTTATATCCCGTCATGCTGTTTACAAAGTCAATCGTATATGCGACCATTCCAATACTTGAAATTGTGAGTACATACCAGTTCTGTCCGCCGTTAGTAGTTTTGTAAATGTTATCATTTGCCACGAGCCAGGTATCCGCTGAAAGACATACCAGAGAACTTGGTTCTGTCCAGGTATTATTCGGCAGTCTGAACCAGTTCTCTCCTCCGTTAGTTGTTTTCATCGAAGACCCGTATTTTCCGACAGCCATTCCTGTATTATTGTCAAAAAACTTTAAATGGAATATCGAATATAAACTGTCTTTTTTCACCCAATTCGTTCCGCCGTTTGTGGTTTTATAAATTATTGATGTATATGCATTATCGCCCGTAAAAAAACCTGTATTCTCATTAATGAACCAGACATTTTCTACAGAGATTAGGGTCATCATATTCGCCTGCCAGTTAGCGCCTCCATTTGTTGTTTTGTACATTATGCCTGACCCGTGGTATGAATAATGCGCCGACATATATCCTGTGTTTACCGACGGGAAACTAATGGAATTCATCCAATAACCCGTAATCGAGTCGTGAGTCATGAACCAACCTGTCTGGGAAAAAACCTGAGCGCTTGAAAAAAGCAGCGCGGCGATTAAAAAGGATTTAAGTGTTTTCATTTTACTCTGTTTAATAATTTTTAAATATTTGCTAACTGCCTTTCGCTCTCTTAAAACCGATTTCTTAATTTACTAATAAGACTTCAGAATACTATCTCTGCATCCTTTTTTTTATCCCGCCTTTTAAAGCGGGGTGAAGTAGAAACAAATCAAGAGGACTTTATTCCTCACAATGTTCCAGGGCTAAAGCCCATCTTTTATAACTTTCTTTTACCCCACTCTAAAGAGTGGGGTTAATGTTATTGATTTCTGCCATGAATACCTGTTCGCATCGCCACGGCGACCCTTCGGCACGGTGAATGCCCCGAGTGACTCGGGGTAAACTTCAAGCGCGCTTTCGCCGGTATGACAAACACAAAACTCATCGTTTTCAGAAATCTAATAACTAATTATTTCATCAGCACCATTTTCTTCACCGCGTCGAACACGACAACGCCGCCATTCGGATTCGTTACGAGCATTCTGTAGAAATAAACGCCCGACGGATATTTGCTTCCGTTCCAGTCTATCTCGTACTCCGCGGGCTGAAGCACTTTGTTTATAAGCGTTTCCGTTTCCCTTCCGAGATTATCGTAAACGGATATTCTCACGTTCCCGCCCCGGATTTCTCCCGTTGACATTTCTGGAAGGCGCCTCGTATCGAATTTAAACTTCGTCGATGGATTGAACGGATTCGGATAGTTCTGCGACAGCGTATAACTGTCCGGAACATTGTTCGATATCAGCCTGACTCCTTCAACGTAAGTATTTGCTCTTGAAATTCTTCCGTTGTTTCGGACAGCGTAAATCCATCCGGGACCGTAATACATCGATACGCGCGCAAGTGACATATGATTATATGTTCCCGCGGGCGCAGTGTACTGCACGTTCCAATTGCCTACATTAATATTCTTATAATAAATCGTGCCTCCGCGGGTGTAAAAGACGTAATTAAATATTTCTGTGCTTCCCGTTATAGTCTTAATCGCTCCGGAGCCGACCGCAGAAAGGTCGAGAGTCCAGTTTACCCCCGCGTTTGTAGTTTTGTACAAAGTGTTTGCCGCGGAGTATCCAAGATTGTAGGGGCTTCCGCCCATCCATATCGCGACAGAATTTGATTCCGGCACTAATGTGCCGATTGTCCACGTAGAACCGTTGTTCGTCGAATGATACACACCCGACATATTCGAACCGAACCAGATATTCGCGCCCGACTTCCACAGGCAATTCGCGAAACCAAACTCGGTTGTATATGAAGACCGATAAAGTCCTGTTGAATCCCAGTTAAGCCCCGCGTTCGTTGATTTCCAGAGCGACCATCTTCCTCCGACATTATTTCCCTGCATAAAACCAGAATTCGCGTCGGTGAACCAAACCGCATTAATTAAACCCGAAGACTGCGAGAAGACCTGCGTCCAGTTCGCGCCAGAATTTGTCGTTCTGTAAACATAAGTGTACGTGCCCCAATGCCCCGATGCAATAACGGTATGCATTGGAGAAACCGATACAACAAAAATGTTTACGAGTTGAACGTTAGGCGGAATGCCGTTCTTGCTGACGTTCGTCCAGTTATAGCCTCTGTTAGTAGTCTTAAGGACAGTCGCGCTGTCTCCGCAGACATAAGCGATGCTGCAGTCGTAGTTCGAGGCTGAATTAAGAGGAACGGTAACCATTTGAGGAAGTTCTTCCCAGAAAACCTGAGGCGAAGCGGAATTTGAATTGATTAACAAGAGCAGAAACAGAAACAAGATACACAATACAGATTTTTTCATTTATCCCTCCGGTTAATATTTCTTTTAGAAAATTTATTAAACAGGAATAATATATTAAAACTTAATAAATGCTACCAATATTAACAAGGGTTATTTTACAGTAGTCATTAATTTTATTGAATTTAGATTTACATTTTCCCGCGGCAAAAAAAAATTTTTTCCACTGAAAACGAATAATACCGCTTCTTTATATCCTGATTATTAAGAGTTTATCAGCCTTCGCGGTCATTTATTGAACAAAACGGAGAGGATATACTTAATTTTGTATGGTAAAAAAAATAAAAAGGAAAAATGAAAAATCTCATAAAAAAAAATATTCGGGCGCGGCGGAAATCAGGCCGGGACACAGCAGAAGAACTATTCGGTTCAAGCGGATATCTCGGTTTAAATTATCAGAGGTCATACGATAATTACAAGTCGTATGCATACGCCTGCATCAATACGAGAGCGGAGAACGTCTCGAAAGCAAAAATAATCCTGTATAAAATTTCGGACGAGGGAAAAATAAACAAGGAACTCAAGAAGCATCCGTTTCTCGAAATAGCAAGAAATCCGAACCGGCGCGGACACGCATTCAAAGAACTGCTTCACAAAATATCCTCGTCACTCGACCTGTACGGCAACGCGTACCTTTATATTCACAGGTTCAGCAACGGCAAGCCCGCAGGTTTTTATCATCTTCCGTCAAAGTCGTGAGAATAAAACTAAACGCCGACATGTCGCAGATTGACAAGTACGTTTATTTCAACGGGCGGACGAACATCGAATACGATAAGAAGGACGTTCTGCATTTCCTCGTTCCGGATCCGGACAACAGTTTCACGGGAAAATCCATAATATCAGGTTTCAACTTCACGCAGGAGATTGATTTTCTCCAGAACCTTTACCAGAGAAATTTTTACAAGAATGACGCGGCAGTAGGAATGCTGCTCGAATCGGAAAAGACGCTGACCGACAGCGTATTCGAGCGGCTAAAGAACGAATTCCGTGACCAGTACGAAGGGTCTGAGAACGCGGGTAAAACAATCATACTCGAAGGCGGAATAAAGGCTAAGCCGTATCAGGCATTCCCAAAAGACGTAGAAATTTTGCCTTCGCGAAAAATGATACGTGACGAAATTCTCGCAATGTTCCGTGTGCCCAAGATAATACTTGGCGTTGCGGAAGAGGTAAACCGCGCGACGGCGAGAGAAGCGATGAAGATATTCAACGACTACGTAATAAAGCCATTCGCGAAAATCTGCATCGAGTCGAAGTTTAACATATTCCTTAAAGAGAACTATCCAGGAGAAGACCTCCTGATGGTGATGGAATACGAATTCGAAATCGACCGCGAACTGCAGCTGGACGCGCTTGAAGTGTACAGCAAATACGGCATCGCCACGATTGACGAAATGAGAGAGATAGAAGGATTCTCATCAAAATAAATTTCATTAAAATAAAAAAACAAAAAAAATGATTTACAAGACATTTGAAAGCAGCGCAAAAAGGTTCGACGACAGTCTTATGACAATCGAGCATTACATAACGACGGCGACTCCCGACAGGTACGGTGAGGTTATTAATCCCGCGGGAATGGACGACAGCAATTTCAGGAAGAATCCCGTTGTGCTTTTCTGCCACGACTCGAGAAATCTGGTTATCGGGAAAAACGTAACGCTAACGCCCGACGAGTTCGGTATCAAGGCGGTAACAAGGTTCGCCGATACGGAGACGGGAAAAGAACTATACAGGCTGAACAAGGAAGGTTTTTTGAACGCCTGGTCTATCGGATTCATTCCGAAATCGCGTCCGGAAAGGCGTACGGTTGACGGAGCCGAAGTCAGTTATTTCGATAAGTGGGAACTCATAGAATATTCTTCCGTTCCCGTTCCCGCGAATCCCGACAGCGTCAACCTGATACTTAAGGAGTTGAAGGACGAACACCTTATTAAAATGTTCAAAGACGAAAAACAAAATTCATTTCAGAACAATCCATTAAAAGAAAGGAAAAACAACATGGATGAAAACACAAAAACGGCCGCGCTTGACGAAAGCAAGGTCGAGGAAATTTCAAGAAAGATTGCCTCGGAAGTTGTCAGGAAAGAAATATCGGATTCGGGCAATATGGTCTCGTCGCAGATACCTTCGGAAGGATTCCGCGACACGGCGAACAAGGAAAGCAAATCGGTTCAGGACGGGAGAAACTTTCTGAAGTCGATTGTTTACGGAAAACCCGAACTGCTACCCGTGAGTTACAGGGATTTTCTAAATGAATCAACGGGGACTGCGGGAGGCTACCTCGTTCCGCAGGAATGGAACGACAGGATAATGGCACTGCTCAAGGAAGGAGGAGTCGCGATGAGAAACGCGACGATTTACAACATGACAAGGCGCGAACTCGTCATTCCCAAACTCGACACCCTTCCTACCTGGTCTTTCGTGAGCGAAGGCACCGTTAAGCCCGTTTCAAATCCGTCATTCGCTCAGGTAATACTCAGAAGGAAAGACGGCGGCTTCATAGTCCTCTTCTCAAAACAACTGCTCGAGGACGAAGCATTCGACGTGATGGGATTCGTGACGAGCCTCGCCGCTCAGATTCTCTCATACACAATCGATACGGCGGCATTCAGAGGTATCGCGGGAAGCATCGACGGCATCCTTACCAACGGGATAGGCGCGAAGGTAATGGAGATAGGCGGAATCAACTTCAACAACCTGTCCTACGATGACCTTATCAATGCCGTGTCAGGGGTTCCCTCGCACACTCTGCCTAACGCGAAGTGGTACATGAACAGGACGATATACGGACTTATCAAGNGGCTAAGATACGCTCCGAATTCCGAATACGTCCTCAGTCCTCAGGACAGAAAAGACAGGATTCTTGAAGGATATCCCGTCGAACTTTCCGACGCATGCTATTCGCTGACTGAATCCGAAGTTGACAGGGCTTTCATCGCGTTCGGCGACCTGAGTTACATGGCAATCGGCCTGAGAAACAATCTTACGATTGATTTCAGCAAGGACGCAACCGTGCAGATGGGCGCCCAGAACGTGAATCTGTGGCAGTCGGGTCTCGTCGGTCTGAATTTCAACGCTTCCTTCGACCTGAAATTCACCTATCCGATAGCGATTTCAGTTTTAAAGACCACGGCGGAATAAAGGGTAATCAATGCGTCAGAAAATGACACGATGAATGACCAAGGAGGGAGCGGCCCTCCCTCCTTTTTACAAAATTTAATTTTAACAAAAATGATAAACCTCGATGATCTGAAATATTTTCTGGGAATTACTACGGGAACACACGACAATTTCCTCAGAAAAATTATCGACATGTCAACCGCGAGAATCAACAACCTCTGCAGGAGAAAAATGAACTACGCGAGGATTTATGAAATCGTCAGCGGCAGGAACGAGCAGATTATTAACCTGTCGAATTATCCCGTCGAGAAGGTCGAATCAATAATGTACAGGGATGAAACAGGCACATTTTCAAAGGACCTTTTTGACGGCAAGCCGATTGAAGATAATCTTTTCGTTGAACAGGAAACGGGGAAGATAATTCTACTGAACGGATTTCTGCTACCTGCGGGAAACTCGAACGTGCGTATAAAATACTACTCGGGTTACATCGAAAACGCGGCGGACCCGATAAACGAACTTCCCGCGGACCTTAAATACGCCGCGATGCTGATGTCGGCTGAAACATTCCTGAAAAGCTTTCAGGCGGGCGCAGACGACGCGTACTCCCGCAGGACAGGGCTTGAGCGGCTCGACGTACACAGAAAGGACGATACGACAGAAACCGATTATACTTTTGTTTACAGGGACGAAGATTACGATAAGATAATCGAAAAATACATTTCCAATAAAATTTAAAACCCGGGTTTCATGATTAAGTTTTTTCTTGAAGATTCCAACTACTCGATGATGAGGCTTCTTTGTTTCCTCGCCGTGGCGGCGGGAATTCTTACGGGTCTCGCGGTAATAACCGCCGTATTCCTTAAATACGACGATGCATATCTGAAAGAATTGATATACCTTTGCGCTGTTTTCTTCGGATTCGGTTTCGGGGGAAAAGCGACGCAGAAGTACGCGGAAACAATATTCGCCGGCAGAAAAACAAAAAGCAACTACGAGACAAAATGAACGCGGATACATTCAAAAAAATCCTGACAGTGCTGCTGGCGGCTTTAGTAATTCCGCTAATGTATTACCTCACGCGCGGAAAGAAAGAATATGTTGGTTACAGTGTTCTTAAGGATACTTCACTAGTATCAAGGTACGAGCGCGAAATCAAGCGCGACACGGTTTACAAGTTCATCGACAGAATCGTTTACAGGAACACCAAGCCTGATGTCGTTTATGTTCAGAAGACCGATACAATATTCAATGAAAAGATTTCGGGTTATGACCTTCCGCTAAAACTCGAAAAATCGGGCAGTGAATTAATTCTGAAAGCAGTGAACATAAAAGATACCGTTCTTAAAGAATACCTTTACAGAAACGTGGGCAGGGATTTTTCAGTAACCTCCGTGCATAACGGATTCAATGTCAGAAGCAAGAATTTCAGTCTTGATGAGCCGGAAATTTCATTAAGAGCCGCGTACCTTACCGGGGAAAAAACAACCTGTTACGAACTTAGCGCGGAAACCGGATTATCATTCAGAGACAAGGTATCCCTGCACGCAGGGTGCGGGTATGAAACACGCTGCAGTGATTTTCGGCTTTTTCTTACAGTTAAACTGAAAGGGCTATAAAATGAACTACGAAAAATTAAAAGAACATTACGATAACACGATACGACCTTCGAAGAAATTTTATTCGATGAGTCCCGTGAACGATTTGGGGCTTCTTTATACTGAATTCCTCGAGAAACTTATTATCTGTTTCGCGAAGTACAACGAGAAATATCCCGAGCACGACATTTACGTCGTTGAGACTTACAGGAGCAATGAACTTCAGAGAAAGTACTATAAAGAGAGAAAGAGCAAAATCCGGATGAACGGAATGCACCACTTCGGCATCGCGGCTGACGTTGCTTTCTATATAGACGGCGAGTTTACTTACAGGGGAAATTACGATTTTCTCAGGAAGATTTTCAAAGAGGAGGGTTTGACGGTCCTGAACTGGGAACTCGGGCACGTTCAAATGATTCCTGTGTCGGAGCAAGGCGAACTGAGAAATGCTTTGATTTAGCGTTTTTTCGCGGGAAAAGGGCAAAGAGAAATCTCATTTTGAAATATTTTTCTCATTTTTTTTTAATTTGCCAGGTAAAAACGTCGTTTCCAGACTAGTTTCGGGCTTTTCTGGTGGCATATTTTTTGAGATAGAACAAATATAGGATATATATTGAAAAATTTGAGGAATTACATAGTAGATAAAGATACCGTTTACAGGTATTACAAGTGGAAACCTGAAGACGGTGATTATAAACCGGAGGTATCCGTAACGAGACACAAGGGCGGGAAATCAGCAATCGGAAAACTGGTAAATTTGCTGATTTCTGTATTTGTTTTTCGGGAAATGCACGGAAACAGAAGTTAAGAAAACGCGTTTTGGGATAAAAAAAGGGGACAATTCTGACGGAATGTCCCCTTGGGAGAAAGGAGGAATGATTTTACTTCACGACACTCATTGTTTTGGTAACTTCGGTGCTCATTCCGTTCACACCATTTACGAATATCCTGTAGAAGTAGAGACCGCTCGATAATTTCGAAGCGTCGAACTTCACCGTATGGTAACCCGCTGTCTGCATTTCGTTGACGAGGGTGCTCATTTCCCTGCCCGTTATGTCGTACACTTTCATCACGACTTTCGCATCCTGCGGTATTTCATATCCAATCGTTGTGAGAGGATTGAAAGGATTCGGATAGTTCTGACCGAGCGTAATTTTCGACGGCGCCGCGATGTTCACGAGACCGTTAAGGTCGAAGTATTCGAAATTACCGTTATAATCCGTTTGTTTAATCCTGTAATAATATTTCCCGGCGTTAAGATTGTTGTCGGTGAAATTATATTCAGTGTTACCGTTAACCGTACCCTTTCCGTTTATAAAACCAATTTTTGTCCAGTTCGAAATATTTGCCCTGTCAAGGTTTTCCGAAATCCTGTAAATGTCAAAACCCGCGTTGTTTTGTTCCATCGAAGTTATCCATTTCAGATGAACGTTTCTTCCCGATACGCTGTACGTGAATGACGCCATTTCGACGGGCAGAGGCGAGTCCTGAAGCTTAAACACACTTCCTGACGGGTTTATTGAAAAGAGTGAAGCGTCTCCCGGCGCGTCTGTCGGGGCATAGAACGCGTCTATGTGCATAACGTTCTTCATAGCCGTAGAACTGCCGTAAGAAACGAATTCAGAGCCGTTCTCTTTAATCTTTAAACTGTAACTTATAGTCGTGTTTGAGACGACGTAGAAAGCCGAATTTGTACCCGATATGTATTTTATGTTTGCCTGACCCGAAACGTTATTCGGAACTCCCGGAACATCGAGAGCCGTCCAGTTAATACCGCCGTTTGTCGTCTGCCATATATTATTATTTGTCGAACTCACAGCCGCATAGCCGTGAATTTTATCGTCGTTGAATGTAACTGTCGAAACGAAACCCTGCGTGCTTGAAGCTCCGTCGAGTGAATAATAAGAGAAATTCGTTCCGCCGTTTGTAGTAATCGCGACTCTCGCGTTTGAAACGTTAAGACCGAAACCGAAGAAATTGGCATCGATGCAGAATACTGAATTCTGCGCACCGTAAGCGCTTGGAGCCGTGAACGTGAATTTCGTCCAGTTTACTCCGCCGTTTGTGGTTTTCCACATCAGAAAATTTCCGGAAGAACCGCTCGGATCGCAATGCGCGAAACCAACCTGAGGATTTGACCTCGAAAATACAACACCGTTGAAAAAGCCTTTCACAGAAGAACCCGATTGATCTATAAGTGTCCAGTTCGTACCCGCGTTAGTAGTTTTATAGAATTTTGCGTTGTAAACTGTTCCGTCACCCGTTGGAGTTCCGTCACCGACGAAAATCGTGTTAGCGTCTTTCCCCCAGACACATGAAAAGAACCTTTGGTAAGTGGTTATACCGTTACGCGGCAATTCAGTGAAATTTACTCCGCCGTTTGTTGACCTGTAGATAACCGGACCATATGATGTAGTTCCCCCAACCACAAATACGATATTGTCATTTGCAACGGAGACACTCGGCCAACTACCTAAATTACTTAGATTAGATGAACCTGACGGTGACCATTGTCCGAAAGACAATTCAACAGCAGTAAAAATCATAATCAATACTGCCGTCAGTTTCCCGATTTGTAAGAATCTTGTTTGCATTTTCTCTATTTTTTGTGTTCTGCTCATTTTACTTTATTATAACCATTACAATTTATATGCCACACAATACATTCATATTTTACCGGAAACAGGGTTTATATATATGAAATGTAGTCTTATTACTGCTATAAGAGTTAAAGAACTATTTTATATATGCGTATACAAAAAAAATAAGCCCGGAATGGGCTTATTTTATACTCTATTTGAGGTTTTTCTTAAAAAATGGACTTTCTACATTTTAAATCATTGCTGCAAATCACTTTATCAGGTTCATCTTCTTAGATATCACGTTTTCGCTGCCATTCGACTTAACCGTCATGCTGTAGAAATAGATTCCTGACGAGAGTTTCGAGCCGTCGAACTGAACCGTGTAAAATCCTGCGTTTCTTTGTTCTTCGAGAAGTTTTGCCACTTCCCTGCCTGAAATGTCATAGATTTTAAGAGAAACATACGAATCTGAAGGAATTTCGAAATCAATTTTTGTCACGGGATTGAAGGGATTCGGATAATTCTGAGAGAGATTGAACTTTCCCGGTGTTCCGATTTCGACCTTGTTTGTGAGCGTGAAATACTCATAATTGCCGTTATAGTCAATCTGTTTGATTCTGTAAGAAAACTTGCCGTTAACCACTTTTTTATCGGTGAATTTGTATGTAACGTTCTGGTTCGAATTTCCTTTTCCCTGAACGAATCCGACTTTTGTCCAGACGCCGTTGATTCCGCGTTCGACTTCAAATCCCGAGTTGTTTTCTTCGAAAGAAGTAATCCAGGTAAGGTTAATGTCGCGTCCGCTGACACTGTACGTGAACGACTGCAATTTGACCGGAAGCGGACTCGGATCAATTAATTTTATCGGCGCCGTAGAACTCGAACCCGCAAACGCGCTGGCGTTTCCCGTACCGGAATAATAAATCGCGAGGTCGTTGATGTCTTTTATCTGCGAAGGCACCGCGATGATTTCCCACGTTGCGCCGTCGTCAGTCGATTTATAACTTACAGTGCTTGTCGAGTTAGAGACCATCATATAAACCGTCGATGTTCCGGGTATGTATCTTACCAGACCTGTTCCTGTGATAGCACTGTTTGACGCGTTTACAGATTGTTCAAACCATGTAAGACCGCCGTCTGTCGTTCTCGCCACGCTGCCGCTCGTTGACCTTGAAGCCGCGATTCCGTTGAGTTTGTTATCCTTGAAATCGACAGAAGAAATCCCTGTATTCGACAAGAAACTAATGTTCGCGAATTCCCAGTTCACGCCGCCGTTTCTCGTTATTTCGATTTTCGGACTGTCAAACAAACCGAATCCGAAGAAGTTTTCATCCGTAACGAATCCTGAATTCTGGTAACCAGCCGTTCCGGCATCCGGCGCGCTGAATTGTGTCCAGTTATTTCCGCCGTTCGTAGTCTTCCAGAGTTTGAATGAACCGCCGTTATCATTTTCGGGGTCCGACTGTATTACACCGAAATTGGAATTTGATTTCGAGAACTTTATGAAATTAATGAAGCCTTTTTTATTTCCTAAATTTATAATTGATGTCCAGGTCAATCCGTTATTGGTAGTTCTCCATACTTTTGCTCCTTTTAAGAGACCGCCGTCGCTGTTACCTTCGCCGACATAAATATTGTTTTCATCCGTGGAAAATATCGAGAATACTTTTTTTATGCTTGTATTCATTCTCACCGTAGTGAATGTTATTCCGCCGTTTGTTGATTTGTAAACAACGCCTTTTGAGGTATTGTTATTTTGAGATCCTCCCATAAACACCGTATTGTCGGAAACCATGATTACGCATGGATTAACATCTATGTCAGGTTGATTACCCGGGATCCATTGCGCGTTAGATGTGTTGAAAGATAAAGTAAGAACTATTGCCGTCAGAATTAAAAAATTTATTTTTGTCATGAAGTAGAAATTTTTGTTTAACTATAAATAGTTATACAATATTCATGCCAATAATATGCCTTAATTTTTAACCATTTTCGCGGTTTTCGAGCGAGAAATGTAATATATATACTAATAATATAGTATATATACTATGCTACAAATTCGGCATTTTGTAAAGCGAATGAATTTTCGATAATGAAAAGAATAGCCGGGGGTTTCCCGGCTATTTAAACCTTCGAATACAGTTTATTTTGCGAACATCAGTACGTTCAGGAACACTACTAATATTGCCGCTAACACTGCGTAAGGATTTAAGAATTTGTGTTTTAAATCTTGTTCCATTATAACTCCCCTTCTATAAAGTTTCTGTTACTCATTATATTTCAAAAGATATGCCAAACAATTATAGCCAAATATTCAGAAAAATCGACAATTTCAAATTTTTTCGCGGCAAAAAAAGATAGTTCCCCTACTTCATTTATTTTAAAATTGGATACATTTGAATCCTGACGCAAGAAATATCCCGCATATTCCCGGCAGAACATTTTTATCAGCGATTGATAGCATATCGTAATACAGTTGTATTATATTGATACCAAACAATAATACATAATACAGGAGGCATCAAATGGAAGACACAATAAAATCTACGGTGGGGAGATACTCGAAAGTAAGTTCCGAAAACATCCCCGAAATCCTCACAGCCGGCGTCGATTTCGGTTTTGCCGGAGGAAGTTCCAGACCGATACTTTACAAATCCGGGGCGGAGAAACTGCTTGCATATCTCAAATTAAGCCTTGAATCGCTTCAATGCGTTAACAGTGTAACCGACGTCGATAAGAATTTCGTTGATTACACTTACAAATGCATACTGCAAAACAGCAGCGGAATAATCACAGGCATCAGCGAAGGCAGTTCGAACAGTTGCGAAGAAATTTTCCGTGAATCTTACTCGGTCAGGGACGTTAACAAGTTGACGCGAGAAGAATACAGGAAGAAACTCGCTGACGGCAACGGGAAATGGAAGAAGCGGGACGGGAGATGGTTATGGATGGAAAAAGTCGATTCAGTAAACGTAATCGGTATGAAGAATTTCATTCAAAAGACCGCTCAGAAGCGGGCTTTCGTGGGAGCGGTTCTCATGTCCGCGGGGCTTGCCGATGTTTTCGGACAAATTTAAAAATAATGCCATGTCAGTCTCAAAACACATTCGCATCAAATCCGCGGGTACGGGAAATAAGAAGGGCAGGCTGAAAAAAATTCCCGGATTCGACAACTATCTCGCGGACACGAAGGGCAGAATATACGTAATCGGCAAATTCGGACGTCTAAGGCAACTGACGCAGTTCCTTGTCCCGAATTCAAGGTATCTGCGTGTATATCTGACGCAGGGATCCTACAAGAAGAACCTTTACGTGCACAATCTGGTTATATCGGCATTCCGCAGGTACAATCCCGAAAGGATAATTGTAAAGCACAAAGACGACAACAGCCTGAACAATTCCTTAAGCAATCTCAGGCTGAAAGAAAGGACTGAATACGATGCCGGAGAAAACCTTGAAAAATTCCGCATAGAGAATCTCGAGGAAAATTTCAGGCAGAAGTTAGGATACAACACGGGGGCGCGGTTATGGAAAAAATATTTGAAGTTAAAAAGTCAGGGAACGCCGAAGACCGTTATAAACTGGCTTTCGGTTGTTTTGAAGAATTTATAATCAGCCGCTCAAGGGCAGCGTGAAGCTGAAAACGCTGCCTTTTTTATAAACGCTTTCGAAAGTTATTTTACCTCCGTGTTTCTCTACCATTTCCTTGCAGAGAATTAGTCCAAGACCCGTTCCTTCTTCATCCAGCGTTCCTATTGTCGTAAAATGCGTGTCGATTGAAAAGAGTTTTTCCTTGTTCTCATCCTTAATTCCCCTGCCGAAGTCCCTTACGCTTATCCTGATAAAATTATTTTCTGGTTCAGCGAATACTTCAACTTTAGTTCGAGGGAAAGAGAACTTTATGGCGTTGACCACAAGATTCTGGAAAATCGAGTCAAACATCTTCCTGTCGGCATACACCGAAAAATTCTCATCTATATCCGGAACAATCTCGATTTCCTTTTTCAGCGCGTTGGGTTTAAGCAGGTCAAGGCTGTGTCTGACAGCGCGGTAGAGATTGAATTTCTCCGGAGTGTAATCAATCTTGCCCGTTTTTATTCTCGACCACTGAAGCAGGTTGTTTGTAAGGGAATGCATTTTCTTGGATGACTGGAAAATATATCCGATGTATTCCTTAACTTCATCAATTGTGAGGTCGCTGAAATTATCGTTCAGCAGGCTTGAGAATCCAAGCAGCCCCTGAAGCGGATTTCTGAGGTCGTGAGCGACGATTGAGAAGAACCTGTCTTTGCTCGCGTTGAGTTCTTTTAATTCATTCGAATACTGCTTCAGTTTTTCTTCAGATTCCATTCTGGAGGTAATGTCTCTGAATGTCGATATAAAACTCGTGGTGTTTCCTTCGTTGTTTATTATAGGGCTTGAATTAAATTCCGCAATGAAAGTCGTTCCGTCATCCCTCAGCATCCTGTAAACGTTTCCCTTTGTCTGGACTTTATTACCGACAATCTCCTTGATGCTTTCCCTGACTTTGTCCTTGTCATCGCCGTCAAACCATCTGAAACAGGGTTGTCCGAGCGCTTCGGAAATGTCCTTGACCCTGAGAAGTTCGAGTGCGACCGGAGATATATATTCTATCTTGCCGTATTCGTTCGTTATCGCGATTGCATCGGGCGTAGCCTTGATAAGTTCCTCGTAAACTTCGACCGTCTTCTTGAGTTCATTGAGAATGTTCATCCTGTCGGTTATGTTTATGCCCGTAAAAATCACTCCGAATATTTCATTGTTCTGGTTGAATGCGGGAGTGTAAATGAAATTAACCCATATTACTTTGCCGCCTAACGTGAATTTCCTTTCAATCGAAGCGGGCACGTTGTTTAAAGCGCTTTCGAAATTTTTCAGGAAAGATTCGCTTATATTCTCGGGAACGATTGATTTTAGATTCAAACCCGCGGCAATATCCACGCCCGTTAATTCTTTTATGTAGAATGAAGCCGATTTGTTGAACAGAAGTATATTTGTATCTTTGTCGAGCAGAATGAAAGACTGAATATCGCTTTCAATAAGGGCGTTGAGGTTCGCCTGGTAACGGAGAAGGTCATCTTTGATTTTCTTGTTTACATCCAGTTCCGTTTGTATCTTGTTCAATTTGACTTTATTTACTTTCTCTCTGCTGGCAATCTCCTGCCTGAAGTATTTTCTCAACAACAGGTATATAAACAAAGATGAGACTGCAATGAAAATGAATCCCTTAGTTATTGAATAGAAGACAAAGGTGCTGAAATCCGGAACTACAGAGGTTAATACCTTATCCGACAGGAATATGTATAATATTCCCGCAATGAAGTAGAAAACGATTATCTTTATTGATGATTTTCGCCCCAAAGGCTCTTTTAGTATAAAAATTCATTCAAATATAAACAAAATATAGGTTAAATATTAGTAAATTACGCACTAACTATATTCGTCGGGATTATCTTCGTTGACGAAATATAAAATCCGGCAAGAAAAACTAATTGAAAATGAGCAGAATTTGGGATATTTTTAAGAAAATCATAAAATCATGGCAGAAAATTTATTCGACAAGGCAAAAGAAGCCGCAAAGGATGCAGTCTCGAACGTAACGGAAAAAGTTGTGAGTTTTAAGGATAATTACATAGGCGATGAGCAGAATGAAATTATTGAAGATTTCAAGGAAGCATCGTCAAATAAAATCAAAGAGACTCTCGACGGTATCAATGAATCCATCGGCATAATAAAATCCGCGGGTTACGAATTCAAGGGTATGGGTGTAGCGCTCGGACTGAGTCCTTCAATAACGCTTTCCTTTCATTATCTAAACAGCGTAACGGATGAAGAGAAAGCATCGATAATGAAACAGGTGGAAGATAAAAAAACGGTTAAGATGATACTCAGGCTTTTATTCAAAGCAGGTGATTTTTATTCTTCGATAAATCTTGGCGAGCATGCACTTGACGCGGTGAATCTGTCACTGGGTCTTTCTCCCGGCATAAGCCTGACATTCAAGAAGAAATAAACACGTCATTCGATTGGATCGAGGTGAGCGAATTTCTTGTCGAAGATGTTCATATCGTCAAGTACTTTCATGAGCGATTTCACTTCTTTCGCCGATTTTCTGACGAGCGCCATTTCTTCGTCGTTAAGTTTTAATTCTATGACTTTTTCTATCCCGTTCTTGCCAAGCACCACAGGCACGCCGAGGTGAAGATTGTTAAGACCGTATTCGCCATTAAGCGCGGCGCACACCGGAAACACGCGTCTCTGGTTTTTCACGACGGCTTCGACCATCTGCGCTGCAGCGGCTCCGGGAGCGAACCAGGCGGATGTCCCCATAAGATTTACAAGTTCACCGCCGCCCTTTTTTGTCCTTTCGATAATGTCGTTGAGAGTCTTTTCGGACATTAATTCCCTTATAGGTATGCCCGACACTGTCGTGTACCTCGGAAGAGGCACCATCGAATCGCCGTGACCGCCCATAAGTATCGCGTGAATGCTTTTGGGTGAAATGTCAAGCGCCTCAGCGATAAACGATTTATATCTCGCGGTATCGAGAATTCCCGCCATTCCGAAAACCTTCTTCGAGGATAAACCGTCAGCGGCAAGGAAAGCGGCATAGGTCATCACGTCGAGAGGATTCGAGACAATAATAAGTACGGCATCGGGAGAAAACCTGACGATGTTTTCCACGACGTTCTTTACTATCTTCGCATTCGTTGAGATCAAATCGTCCCTGCTCATACCGGGCTTTCGCGGCAACCCTGCAGTAACGACGACGACGTCTGAACCTAAGGTTTTGCCGTATTCATCCGACGCCGCAACTATCTTCGTGTCAAAACTGAGTATGGGCGAAGTCTGCCAGAGATCAAGCGCCTTACCCTTCGTTAAATTCTCGTTAACGTCCATAAGGACGAGTTCATCCGCAATTTCGCTTATCGCGATTTCATTCGCGCAGGTGGTACCGACATTTCCCGCTCCGACAACAGTAATTTTCATTTTTCCCCTAATTATAATTTTATATCGTATAATTTATTCTATTTATATATCGAATTAAACATATTTCGAATGAAAAAATTCCTCGGTTATAGCGAAAAAAAAACGGGGTTGCACCCCGCTTTTAATCGATTAAAAGTTTAGATTACCAGCCGAGAGAAATATTCGCTCTGAATGAACGCTTCATTCCCGGAATGACTCCGTATCTGTCAGCAGATGAGAAATATTCCGTATCGAATATATTCAGAACCTGGAACACAACCGTTCCTTTCAGCGGCAATTTTTTCCCGAAGTTGAAATTGTAACCGAAGTTCGCGTCGAAAAGGAACCTTGTCGGCAGTTGGTCGTCGAATTCGCTCTGGAATAATTCGCGATTTTTGTAATCGGTTCCAACCCAGTCTCCTTTAACAGCCATGTAACTGCCTCCGTCGAGTATGTAGTCTTTTGCGAAGAAACTCATATCCACGGAACCAAAGAATCCCTGATGGTCGTATGTAAGACTAAGGCTTGACATGAATTGCGGACCGCTGGCGACCGGAGTGCCTTCGAGTTCATCGAAGAATAAAGTATCTACGTTTCCGTTCTGGTCCAAAGCGCTTGTATTGAAAGGTCTTCTTTTTCCCGAAATCGGGTCGGTTAATACGCTGCTAAGAACCGTTTGCCAGGTATTATCCATGAAAGTCAATGAACCTCTCACTCCGAATCCTTTCACGGGTAAAATTTTATTCAAGGAATATCCGATTTCAAATTCAAGGCCCATATGCTTTGACGTTCCGATGAGTTCAGTCCTGAATCCGTTTCTGTCATAACCCGGCTGTCCTGCCATTGACTGGTCCTGAATGCTCGCTGCTTTGTTGTCCCAGAGCATGTAATAGCCGTTCAGTTTCGTGGTCAGGAGTTCGGAATTCCATCCGACACCGAGTTCGAACTGATTCGATTTTTCATCTTCCGCATCCGTGTTTATGCGTCCCTGATTGTAATAAACTCCGAGGTCCGCGAATCTTTCAACGTGCGCGAAGTTACCGAAAATATTGAAATTCGGAGTCGCGTTGAAGTTGAATCCAACCTTCGGCTGCAGGAATCCCCTTGAACGGTCTGCTCTCACGAGGTCGAATTCATACCATCTGTTATCGGTGCTCTTCATGTAGAATTTATCTCCGACAGGACCTTCATTCTGCAAATTCATCGTGCTTGCCTGTTCGAGAGTGAGTCTTTGTCCGATAGCGTTTTCGCTCGGCATATTTTCTGTAAGTTTGTACTGATACCAAACATACTGGAGCGAACCCATAATGTTTAGGTTTTTGTAAATCCAGTTACCCTGAGTGAATACCGTTAACTGAGGTGTTTCACCGTTGTAATTTCTGTATTGCTTGTTGTAGGTCGGGTCGTTGTCGGATTTCCATCCGAAGACATCGAATCCCCAGTCATAGTCAGGTCCGTTTATATCTCCTTGATACACAGCCCTGTTGAATGTGGCGCCCGTAACCCTGCCTGCAGTATCCCTGTAAGCGTATCTCTGAGTCACGCTGTTTTTTCCGAATAAATTCGTAAAATAACCCGGGTGTTCGGCTGTCCAGTACCTGAATTCAGCGCCGCCCGTCAGACGGAAAGTCTTTCCGAAACTCTTTTCATAACTTGCAAGAATTCCTGTCTGATTGTGAATCGAATAACTGTTTCGCTGATAAGCGTTTTTTGTATAGATTGTATCAAAGACTCCGAAACTGTTTATATAACCTTCGGAACCGTAATAATTTGTACTGAGTGTATCTACTCTGATTCCGTTTACCCCTCTACCGTTTTTATACCCCCAGACAGTTCCTGCGGAATTAATACTCGAGCCGCCGCCTCTTCCCGCGCTCCAGAATCCCGTCGCGCGAATCGTCGAATTGTCCTTCAGGTTATAAGTCCAGTGAAGTTCGACCTGAGGTTTATGGAACATGTTGTGGGAAAGGTTGACAAAATTATCATCCGCTAATTCCCTCACGCCGTCCGATATGCTTCTATATTGAGAAGTAAACTCAGGCTGAGCATTATGGACCGCGTCCCAAAGATTCGCGACGTCTCTCGAAACCAGCGGCGCAGAATTCGCCACATATCCGAATTTCTTGAAATAGCCGACGTCGTTGCTGTACGAGTATCCGTGAGACTGAGGCGCGCCGTGCAGGACGAGTTTGAAAGTCTGGTTCGCCGCGGGCAGAAACGCCGCCGACAGGTAATAATTCAGGCCTTCATACCGTCCGCTGGTTCTTGAACCTTCGCCGATTTTTCTTTCAACGTTCAGCGTTCCCGAGAACTTTCCGAGAAGCCCGGTTCCGACGGTAATGCCGTACATCGTGTTTTTCGGATCGCCGATATTGCCTTTAAGACCGATGAACCTGTTGAGTCCGGGCGTTTCGGTCAGGATATTAAAGGAACCTCCGAAAGAACCCGAGCCGTACAATGATGAACCCGCACCTCTCTGAATCTGAATTGACTGAGCGTTAGCCGATACGGATCCCCAGTTCGACCAGTAAACCGAATTCGATTCGGGATCGTTTGTCGGTATTCCGTTAATCAGAACCTGCACGTAATTCTGGTTAAACCCTCTGATTAACAACTTGCCCTCGCCGTTACCGACGCCGTCGGTAGAGTAAGCGTAAAATCCCGGTACGTTTCTGAGCAGGAGCGGAGCATCCTGTCCCTGCATCCTCTTATCGATCGTACCCTGATCGATATCGGTAAACGCTACGGGTGTTTCTCTGTCGATAGCGCGGTTAATTTCAATTACTTCCGTCGATAAGCCCCCGCTTTTCAAAACAACTTCGTAATTCATATCGGACTTTATGTCAACAAGAGCCGAGAATTTCTCGAATCCGATATAGTTTACAATCAGAGTGTAAGTCGCGGGACTTATACCCTTTATTTCAAACAGGCCCTTTGAATCCGTTACAGCCTTGTACTGCCCCGGTACCAACTCGACAGTCGCGTTGGATATTGCTTCAAGGGTTTCCGAGTTGACTACCGATCCTGTCAGTTTAACGCTTTGTGCCTGGAGGACGGTACTAAAGGAGAGAACAACAAGAACAACAAGTAGATGGATTTTTCTCATCTTTATCCCTAAGTTTAAGTTTGAAAAAATTTTTATGAACTACTGAATAATATTATGCTGCAAATTAATAAAACGATATCAAGCCAAAATTAAATTTTGATTTCTGAAATGTAAATTTTTTTCTGCACAAAAAGAGAACATGATCCATTTGTCGTGAAAAGTTGAGGTACTTGCCAAATTAAATTTGTTTTATTCAATTATCAAGACTTATTTTTTTTATTATTCAGTCGAATTAATCGCCGATTTTTCATAAATTGTTTTGTGTTTTTCCCCGATGAAAAGAATTCTGAATCTAATATTGTTATTTTTTATCGTTACCGCAAGCAGCGTTCATACATATCCGGTCATAAATTCACAGCATCCGAGATTATACGTGTCGCAATCAAGGTTCAATTTTCTCGACTCGAACAAATCCGCCCCTCCCGTCAGCGCCTATTACAACCAGTTCGTCAGCAACTACTTCGGGTGGTGGTACAACGTGCCGGATTTCTATCTCGTGGGCAGCGATTCAACGCAGTGGAATTACGTATTCAGGTATTTCACGGCCGATGAAGGAGCCTACAGGGACGACATGTGCTATACGGGAATGTTTACAGCGTTCATTTACAAACTGAATCACGACCCGTTACAGTTAAAGCGCACGCGGTTCATAATCAGAAAGTTCGTAGCGTCAGTTGATACAATGGCATATAACGGATATACTGGAGACAATCTTGAGACGATGCTCAGATATTTCGGGATTTTCGGCAGTTCGGTATTTGACTGGTGCAGGAATGACATCGATTCTTCGCTTCGTAGGCAGTTCGCTACAACGCTTTATAAACTGAACAGGAAATTTGTAAATTCATTCATTACAACGAGCGCGGGAAACAGTTACGTATCGAGCCACAACGCGTGGAACTGCGTCCTTACGCTTCAGAACATAATCGCAATAAATAACGAAATCGGCTCCGGCACACAAGCGGCTTCCCTGAACCTCTGGTACAGCATAATATACGACAAATGGGTAAACGGATTCATGCCCGTTTACGGTTATTACCGCTCCACTACGGGCGGATGGAACTGGGGCGCGGCTTACAGCGTATGGGGGCTTCCAGACCAGTTCACTCTCTTTGATAATTTTCTTAACGGCACGAATAAGAATTTTTACAACGACTACGGCTGGATAAGCAATTCGATTAACCAGTATTATTATATGGTGAGACCGGATAACGTCACAATTCATCAGGGCGACGGCGAAACATTCGTAACGGGAACAAACTCCATATACAGGCACGCCGCCGTTTATCAGGACCAGAGAAGCAGATGGCTTGCTCAGGAGTACTCAAAATCCAAATATCTGACGAGCACGTATACATATTTCAACATTCTTTGTTTCAAGGATTTCAGCGCGCCCGCAGTCGTGAAGCCCGCGATGCAGCTGAACTGGTTTGCCGACCGCGTAGGACTCCTTGTAAGCAGTTCATCGAACGATTCAAATGCCGTTCAATACTGGCATTTTAATTCGCACAGCAAGCGCGCCTCTCACGAACACAGGGATAACAATACATTTTCGATTTACTACAGGAAACCGCTTCTCATCGACGCGGGTTATTACGACTATTACGGCTCATCGCATTTCAAGAATTACTACACAAGAACGGCAGCGCATAATGTCGTGACTGTTTTCGATTCCACTGAGCAGTTCTATTACGGAGGCGAACCCGTCTCTAACGACGGAGGACAGTTATATTCAAACCCGCTGATGAATTACGGAGATATTTTTGGGACGCAGTTTCAAAGAGGCCGATGGACAGTGTACGCGCCCGACAGCGCGTATGTTTACTCGAACTCGGACGCGACAATGTCATACAATCCGCAGAAAGTAAAAAGATACATCAGGAAAATTGTTTACATAAAGCCAAAGACATTCGTTGTGCTTGACAACATCATACTACAGACGGGTTTAAACCAGAACCTGCGTGAAGTAAGATGGCTCGCGCATTTCGCGAATCAGCCACAAATATCAGGAAACATTATTAACGTTCAGGTACCTGGTCATATTGAAACATTCAGCGGCAAGCAGTGCGTTTATTCAACCGCATCAGCTTATATCGCGGTCAACAATGTATATCCCGATTCGACAAAGATAAAACGAATCGGCGGGTCAGGATACGAATACTGGGTCAACGGCACAAATTATACAACGAGCGGGAATCCAGATACGGTATATTCGACCGCGGGAAAATGGAGAATCGAGGTCATTCCAAAATTGACATCCGATACATTGAATTTGCTACATACATTGCATGTAAACGACACGGGAATTCCGCAGCCACAGACGGCAGTCGGGATTTCGAACGAAAGCACTCTCGGATGCGATTACGTCAACTCATTGTTTCTCTTCAATTCCAAGGGTGATACCGCGGCGGCAAGCCTCTTCGCTGCGAATGTCACGGGCGGCAGAACCGTTAAACTATTTTGTTTTGACCTGAAGAAAAACACACAGTATTTCGTTCATCTAAACGGCGCACTTAATTACGCGGGAAACGCGGACTCAACAGGAATAATCGTCAGAGATGTGTATCTGCCGCCGGGATTAAACAGCATCAGTATCTCACTCAATCAAGTAGGTATTACCGAAACAGGAATACTACCGATTACAAGCAGGCTTTATCAGAATCATCCGAATCCGTTCAATCCCCTGACGAGAGTAAGGTTTGATGTCGGGAAAGAAACATCATGCAACACAGGAAAAACGGGCTCGTTTGTTAGCATTAAGGTCTTTGATATCACGGGAAGGATTCTGGAAACTCTTGCGAACAGGGTTTATGAGGCCGGAACATATTCCGTAGATTTTGACGGGAGCAAGTATCCGAGCGGGATTTACTTCATAAAGATGAAGGCCGGGAAAAAAGTATTCACGGCAAAATGCGTATTGTTAAAGTAATTAAATCAGATTTTAATTCTCGGTTCGAAGGTATTCGAGGATTTTTCGAGCCTGTTTCTCATCCAGATTCTGCGGCGACATTCTGACACCAGTTTTTTCGAATAATTCCTTTGCAGCCTTGTTCTCTTTAATCATACCATCGGGATTCAGCATCATATTCATAATCCACTCGGGAGTCCTTCTGCGGGTTATACCGCACAGAGGCGTGCCTACGAGTTTAACATCAAGCCTGTGGCAGGTTGAGCACTTGTTTTCGAATAAGACTTTCCCTTCCGCCACAATGTTATTATCTATTTCGGACAATGACAGTTCTTTCACCGGTCCGACTCCCCTGTCTTCTTTTGAACAGCCGGAAATGAACAGAATGGCTAACGTTATCAGGATAAGTGCGGTTCTCATAATCACGATTTTCTTTTACATCAGGCGTTCATATACTGCCTGCGAAGTTCGATAACTTTTCCGATTACAGAGAACGGTCTGTTTACGATTGATTTATATTTTGGATTCGCCGCTTCGAGATACGCCTTAATCTTGCTGTTGCGAAGCGTCTTGACGGTTGCTTCGTCGTCAAGCAGGGCGATAACTATCTCACCGTCCTCGGCCGCGTCCTGTTTTCTCACGATTACTATATCTCCGTCATAAATCCCTGCATCCGTCATGCTGTCTCCCTTAACCTTGAGCGCGAAATGTATGTTATGTCCCCTCGGACTCTTTTCCATCGCGACGTATCCCTGTATGTTATCGTTCGCGAAAATCGGCTCGCCCGCGGCTACATTCCCGTAAAGCGGAATGTAATTCACGTCCGCTTTTGCTTTGATTTGGTCGCCTGAACTGGATTTTATCACCTTGAATCCACGCGCGGTGTCAGGCTTCTTTTCGAGATAGCCTTTTCTCTGTATAGCGAAAACGTGGTCCTGAATCGTGCCGATAGTAAGTTTAAACTTAGCGGCAATTTCCTTCAAAGTCGGAGGGTATGAATTTTCCTCGACGAATTTTGAGATGAACTCAAGAATTTTCTTCTGCTTTTTGGTTAATTTTTTGTCCATAATTCAATATGGCATATTTAATTAGGTTTGTCAAGTAAAAAAATATTCTATCTAATCAATCCGTTCTCCGTAAATTCAGCGGGACTTTCGGGAAAATCCTGCGCGCTCAGTCTTTTAAGTACGGAGTACGCCGTGCCGTTTTCGTCTATCACAGGAAATCCTCTTCTGACCTGCTTAATCGATGTTACTTCCGCCTTCTTGAAATTGCCGTTTCCGTCGACAAATAATTTTATTATCGGCGCAACGCCCTGCGGACCCGAAAGGCTGAACTTGCCGTAAGTGCAAAAATTCCCGAGGCTGTAAGCGATGAACTTCTTTTTATAAATCTCGACTCCCCGCGTCACGTGCGGTCCGTGACCGAATACCGCGTCGGCTCCCGCGTCAATCACGGTATGGGCGAATTCATACACGTCGCCCCTGTTCTCGCCGAGAAACATTTCTTCCCTGCGGGGAACGCGCTGCGCTCCCGCTCCTTCAGCGCCGCCGTGAAAGGTGACAATGAGAAAATCGCATTTGGATTTTATTTCAGACACGAGTTCGGCGGCATAATCCAAATCATTAATATCGTTCGTCAGTCTGTTCGGTGAAAAACCGGTTATTCCGACTTTTATTCCCCTGACGTCCGCAATGACGTAGGGATAATCATTCGTGCCCGCGTACAGAATTTCATTCTCGTCCAGAACGTCGTATGTTTTATCCCTGCCTTCCTCGCCCATATCGCCCGCGTGATTGTTTGCGAGATTAAGGAAATCAAAACCCGCATCGCTCAGATATTCCGCGTAACGCTCGGGCACGCGGAACGAATAGCATCTTGACGAAGAGTCCCTGCATTTTTTCGGAGTTCCGCCCGCGTCAAGGAACGGTCCTTCGAGATTCCCGATTGTCAAATCAGCGTTGCCGAGAATTTCCGAAACGCCATCAAGCAAAGTCTCTCCGTCATTCGGCGGCAGGTCTTTTGAGGGATACGTCGTCCCCATCATTATATCGCCGACCGCGATGATCGTGAAAAGTGATTCATCACCCGGTTCCGTCGTGCTGCTTGAATCGGGCTTATTATGAGTAATTGAGTTCCGAGGTTTTTCAAGTTTGCAGGAGGCAAATAATAGCAGCGGGAAAAGTATTAGAAGAAAGAATTTCATTCAGTAAAGCAGATAACGTGACGATAAACTTGTGAATTCGGTTACATCTTCCCCTGTTCTTTTTAAAATCTCATCGTAAGAATATCCATCGTTTATCATTTTCCTCAGAAGGTCGGTTCCCGCGAGTTTATCTATGAATTTTCCTTTATCCCAGGCGAACTCCGGCGCGGTTTTTTTCAATGACAGCAGGATCGCGACGGATACATCAAATGGTTTGAAATTATTTATATCCGTAACGTTCATCTTCAGCCCGAAACACTTCACGCCGTTGAATTTCAACGCCGTATATGACGGTAGTTTTTCCTGCAGAGGCACGAATTCAGTCTCAGTGAATTCGACTCCGGTCAATCCGAATTTGTCAAGTTCTCCAAGAAGCGATTTGGAGTCGACGAACGGAGCGCCGAAAACGATGAAAGGCGTATCGGTTCCCCTGCCTTCGGAAATATTCGTCCCCTCAAGAAAGCAGAGCGCCGGATAATTTCTCGCGGACGCGAGAGATAATATGCTCGGGGACGGATTTATCCAGCCGGACATCACATCTTCATACTTAGTGTTTCTTGCGTACCCTTTCATCGCTGCAACGAAAAGTTGAGAACTTTTTATGTATTCACCGTTAAGAAAACTTGCAAGTTCACCGATGGTCAGTCCGAAGACTGCGGGAGTCGGAATCCTGCCGACAAATGACGAAAACTTTTCATCAAGAAGGAAACCTCCCGCGTAGTACAGGTTGGTAACCGAAGGCCTGTCGCAGACAATATACGTCTTGCCGAAATCCGCGGCGTCTTTCATCGTGAGATAAAGCGTCGAAGTGTAAGTATAGAACCTAGCTCCGAGTTCCTGAATGTCGAAAATAATCACGTCAATTCCATCGACGTCTTGTTTCGTAAATGAATTCTTCTTCCCGTAAAGCTGTATAACCGGGATTTCAGTATCAGAGCCTTTATAAATATCATCAGCCGAAAATCCGTGTTCGGGTGTGAATATTTTTTTCAGATTAAAATTATTTTCCGTCAGAATTTCGATAATGTGTTTGCCGCCGCGGTCAACCGCCGTTTTATTCGTAATAAGCGCCAGATTCTTCCCTTCGATAAGGTATTTCAAATCCGAAATCAGCGTCTCCTCGCCGGATGAGAAAAATCCCGGCTTAACCTGAGCCGATGCGCTGAGAGATAAAACAAGAGACAATATCGATATCAGAAATTTCATTTCGTGAACTGTCTTATAGTTTTCGGATTAATAATTTTGAATATGAAAATCGAGCCGGTAAGGGCGATGAAAAATAAAATTTTAACGTACAATAAATCATACGGACTGATAATCAGGTACGCGGCATAAGAAATCACCATCAGAACGATCAGTATTACGATTTTGTTGTATTCGTAGTCGATTTTATAAAATTTCTGAGAAGCGATGTATATTCCCGCGAACATGGCGATATAACTTAGAAGTGTCGCCACAGCCGCTCCTGTCATGCCGAATGATGGAATCAGAGAGAAGTTCGCTATAACGTTTATAAGAGCAGCCGCTCCCGTTATGTACGGCAGGTATTTTGTTTTTTTCTCGATGTAAATTCCCGCCATTAAATTTATGTACATCCCGTAAAAGACATAAGCAAGAAGTATAATCGGAACAATCGAAAGCCCCGCCCAGTAGGCTTTCCCGACAAGGTGTCCGCGGTTAGGAAGCGGTATCGCGACGATGTCGTCAATGAAAAACGTGAGGAAGATAAAAATCACGGCTGCCACCGATAAAAAAGCCGTCATCACCTTCGAAAAAATGCGCTTCGCGTCGGGTTCTTTGGCGTTCTGCAGAAAAAAGGGACGCCACGCAAACTCGAACATCGATACGAACAGCATCATAAATATTCCGAGCCTGTAATTCGCCTGAAAGATACCCACGGTCTCATCATTGGTCAGCGCGGTAAGTATAGGTCTGTTTATCACCTGAATTATGTTCGAACTTATACCCGCAGGAATGTAAGGCAGCGAAAACCTGAGCAATTCACCTGCCAGTTTTTTGTTGAATGTAATACAGAAGTTTTTAATTACGGGCGACAGAAGCAGGATAACCGTAATTCCCGAAGCAATAACATTCGAAATGAAAACATATTCGATGCCTTTCCGAAGGACGACTATGAACAAGACGTTTGAGAGAAAATTGACGGCGATGTTCGCCAATCTGATTGCCGCGAACCTGTAAGGCCTGTGCTTGAGACGCAGATAGGCGAACGGAACGACAGTTATGGCGTCGAAAAAAAGTATCAGCGCGGTATATTTGATTACGCTCTCGTATTTAAGGCTCACCTGAAACAGCGCGCTGAAATCTTTCGAGAAAAAGAAAAGAAGAGATGACAGCACGAAAGCGTTCAGGAATATGCCGAGATAAGGATGTGAAAAATTCTCTTTCTCCGTTCCCGCTTCAAGCGTCGAAGCGAATTTGAAATAACCCGACTCGAGCCCTATCGTAAAGAAGACGTTGAGAATCGCGATGTACGCGTAAACGTTAGCCACAACGCCGAATTCACCGGGAAGAAAAAGATTGGTGTATATGGGAACGAAAAGAAAATTCAGAAACCGCCCGAGAATGGTACTCGTGCCGTATATGAGAGTATCTTTTGAAAGAGACTTAATCTTATCAAGCATAAAAACAAAAGGTTATTCCGAAAATACGGAATAACCTTTACTATTAAAATGATATATTTCTTTATCTTATAATTTCAATGAGTCCGCTTGTGACTGTCTTGCCGTTATCGTCAAGCAGGAACACCCTGTAGACTCCCGGTGTATCGAAACTCATATCCGCGGTTTTGTTTTTCGCGAAATAGATGTACTTCATCGAAGGCTCGACTTTGTATTCGAACTTCTTATAGTATTCGAATTTTCCCGAATTCATGTTGAGTTTGTCGAACTGAATTGAAACGTTCGAAAGTCCAAGCGCGTAATCGCATTTTACCATCACGGTAAGATAGCCAGTCGAAAATCTGTCGCTGATTCCTTCTTCACCGTCTGTTCCGTATTTTTCGCAGAAATAAAGAACCGGTCCGTTTTGCGCATGAACGTTTGACGTAAGTCCGAACATTGCAAACAGAGCAAAAATAGCAAACACAAAATACAATTTCTTCATTTGAATTCTCCTTCGGGTACTACCCCGTTTTTTTATTTTTTAAATATACTAAACTCTTAATTTGATACTATTTCAACTTCACCGCTTACTATCGGCGTACCGTCCTTTTTCTGGCAGGTTACCCTGTAAGTTCCCGGCGAGGAAAACTTCAGATTATCCTTATCCGTGAAATATGTATAATCCCAGTCCGCCTGAACGTCAAAAGGAATCGTCTTTATTATCTTCTCGCTAATGGTGCTGCCGGACGCGTCTTTAATCTTTGTAAGCCTGAGTTCAACCTTGCCGACTCCGAGAGTCGTTCCCGCAGGACGTGTATCTACCATAACCGTAAGCCAACCCGGCGTGAATCTCTTGCTGACGCCGACTTCTTCTCCGTTCTTGTACTGTTCACAGAAATAGAGTTTCGCTTTACCTTCGGACTTGTCGGATTCAACATCTTTTTTTGTGTCTTCTTTCTTTGTTTCTTCTTTCTTAGTTTCTTCTTTTTTTGTTTCTTCCTTTGCAATGTCCTTTAATTTACCGCAGGCAAATACTAAAGAAACAGTAACTAAAACAGCCACCAGAAAGTTAATCCTGTAAACTAGGTTTTTCATAGCATTATAATAATTAATTTAAAAAAATTTTTTAAATTTAATTTTTTATCCCCTATTATTCAAGATACAAATTCCAAAGAAAGATCGAGCGACCTTACCGAATGTGTCAGCGCTCCTACGGAAATTATGTCAATTCCTTTTAACTTTCCGTATTCTGTAACGTTCCTGTGATTGACGCCTCCGGAAATCTCGATTTTGAAAGCGCCTTTGTTTAATTTTAACGCTTTTTTTATGCTTTCGATATCGAAATTATCAAGCATAACGATATCAACCGTTTTACGTCCGTATTCGAGCACGGTTTTGAATTCAACAATATCTTTAACTTCAATTTCTACTTTAAGTTCCTTACTTTTGATATTTTTCTTAAGAACTTTCAGCGTGTTTTCAATTCCGCCGTTCGCCTCAATATGGTTGTCTTTTATCAGTACCATATCGTACAGGCCGAACCTGTGATTGTCTCCGCCGCCGATTTTAACCGCGAGTTTCTCGAACAAACGAAAATTTGGAGTGGTCTTTCGCGTGTCAACGAGTTTTATCTTATCGTTTCCGAGTTTCCTCTTAAGGCAGTAAGCAGCGGTCGCGATTCCGCTCATTCTCTGAATTATGTTGAGCGACAGCCGCTCCGCTTTTAAAATGCTTCTTGAACTTCCGATTATTTCCGCAATTTTAGAGCCGCCTTTAATCGCGACGCCTTCGGGGCAGGAACTCCGCACAATGACCTTCGGGTCAACGATTTTATAAACCCGCCTGAACAATTCCAAACCCGCTACTACTCCGTGTTCTTTCAGAACGAGAAGCGCCCTCGATTTGTTCTTTGCCGGAATGAGCATATCGGTCGTGACGTCTCCGCTTCCGATGTCCTCCTTAAGAGCGAGTTTGATATAACTTTCAGCCGCTTTGAAATTAAAATTCCTGTAATAATTTTTCCCAATCATATTATTTGAAATAAGTTTTTAATAATTCAATGAAATCCGCAGGTGGTCTCACGGGTCTGAACCGCTTTAAATCAAGAAAGGAATGTGTCGTGTAACCGTCGACAAGGAGCGTGTCCCCGACCTTTATCTCATATTCTATTTTTATCCTGACCGTAGGCAGGCTCTTTAGAAATGCGATTATCCGCATTTCATCGTCATACTTAGCGGGCTTGTAATAGTTTACATGCGCTTCGATAAGAGGCAATCCGATGTTACCCGCTTCAAGTTTTGTGTACGGGTATCCGATGCTCCTCATAAGTTCATTCCTGCCCGCCTCGAAGTACTCGAGATACCTCGTATTATTCACGATGCCCATTATGTCTGTATGAGCGTAAAGCGGTCTGTATATGTGCTCGTTTTTTATCATATCAATCGGTAAATATTTTTCCCGGATTCAGTATGCCGTTCGGATCAAAAACTTTCTTGATTTTCTTCGACAGATTAATTTCCTCTTCCGACAATGCTATTGAAAGATATTCTTTCTGAGAGTAACCGATTCCGTGCTCGCCCGAAATTGTACCGCCGAGAGACACAGTAAGTTCGAAAATCTCTTTCACTGCGGTTTTGATGTTTTTATTCCAGAACCCGTCCGAAAGTTTATCTTTCAGTATGTTCACGTGAAGGTTTCCGTCACCCGCGTGACCGTAGCAAATCGCCCTGATACCGTATTTGCCTGTAATTTTTCGAACGCCTTCGAGAAGTTCAGGCATTTTCGCTCTCGGAACGACGGTGTCTTCTTCCTTATAAGTCGAGATTGATTTCACCGCTTCTCCCACCGAGCGTCTGAGCGCCCAGAGTTCTTCCATCTTCGATCTATCCTCAGCGAGAATTATGTCAAGCGGATTAAACTTCTCGATAGTATCAGCGATTTTCCCGACTTCGGAGTTCAACTGCTCTTCGTCATTTCCGTCAATCTCAATCAGGAGTTGCGCTTCAGCCTCACTGTTCGGAAAAACCTTGCTTAACTGCGACTCTGCCGCTTTTATCGCCGCCTTTTCAAGGAACTCAAGCGCGGCAGGATTAACGCCGCTCCTGTAAATCTCCGACACGGAAGAAATGCAGTCGTTCACGCTGTTGAAAGCAATGAGAAGTAATTTCTTGAATTCGGGCAGTGACAATACCCTGAAAACGATTTTTGTTATTATGCCGAGAGTCCCTTCGCTTCCGGTAAGCAATTGCGCAAGACTGTATCCCGTAACGTTTTTTATCGTGCGTGAGCCGGTGAAAATAATTTCGCCTTCAGGAGTTACGAATTCCAGCGCGAGGACGTAATTTCTTGTGACTCCGTATTTCGCCGCGCGCGGTCCGCCCGAACATTCCGCAATATTTCCTCCTATGAAACAACTCCCCCGCGACGCGGGGTCGACGGGATAAAACAATCCTTCCTTCTCGAGTTCTTCCTGAAACACCTGCGTTATTACCCCCGCCTCGACCGTAACCTGAAAATTCTCTTTGTCAATTTCGATAATTTTGTTGAACCTCTCCATCGAAATAACTATGCCTCCGTGAACCGCAAGAGCGCCTCCCGACAGTCCCGTGCCGCCTCCGCGCGTATATACAGGTATCAAATGCTCGTTTGCAAGTTTAAGAATTTCCGAGATTTGCAGTGCTGAAGCAGGCTTAACGACAACTTCGGGCAGAAAAGATAGGTTTTCCGTTTCGTCCCTTGAAAACTTATCGAGAGTTTCCGCGTCGGTAGAAACAAAATCCTTTCCTGCGATTTTATACAGTAAATCGAGTATTCGGGGATTAACCTTACTATACATTCTTTAATATAATTATATTTCCGAAAAACTGAAATAAAATTATGTATCTGAAACAATTAGTTATCGGAGATTTATAAAAAAAGAATTTGAAAACTCTTTTTTGTAACCCCACCTTTTAAGGTGGGGTGGGAGATGAAAAAAAACAAAAGGACTTTAGTCCTTAAAAATAAATATTCGCGGGCTAAAGCCCGTGATAAAAAGAATTCCTTTACCCCACTCTAAAGAGTGGGGTTATTTTTTTGTTCGCGGTTTATTCAAGAAATGTTTTGTAAAAATGTTCGATAACTAAATGTTAGTGAACGCTTGTGAGAAACAATTAACTCCATAATAGAAACACAATAATTACGATGGTGTCGTTCCGTTAGCAGTGTTATATTTTGTTGGTATTAATTGCTATTCGTTTTCACTCTTATCACATACTTTCATTTCACCAGTATCATTTTCTTCGCAACCGAATATTTCGGTGTTTCGAACCTGTAGAAATACAGGCCGCTCGCGAATCCCGACGCGTCCCAGGTGTACGTGTGCCAGTCCGCGGGCATATCCGCGTCTATTAGCACAGCGGCTCTCCTTCCGAGAGCGTCATAAACCGAAAGTCTCACGTGAGTGTTTTCCGGCAGTTGAAATTTAAAATTTGTCGTCAGGTTGAACGGATTCGGATAGTTCTGTGATATTTCATAACCTGTCGGAACCGGTATGAACAGCGTGTCGTAAGGCTGTGAGTATTTCGCGAGTATAGTGTAATCGTAACTCGTCAACGACTGGTTTCTAATTGCGATATACATATTGTCATCGCCGCCTATCGTAAAACATTTTGGAATTGCGAGAAACGTTGGGAGCGATTCCTTCCTGGTTACCCTGATAAGGTTTCCATACGGGTCATATTTCAATATCGCGATAGAATTGCTGTCCAGGTTGAAAGGAATACCTGTACGTTGACTGTACCCGCAGGCATAGATAAATCCCCGCGCATCCTCTTTCAGTTCCGTAAGAAATTGTTCGGAAGTATCGCTGACGTGGTATTTCCTGTCCCACAATAAATTGCCGTCAGGATTGAATTTCATCAGCGCAATATCGCTGCCGCCGGGATTTCTCGGAGTTTCAAATCCTAATAAAACATTTCCGTCCTTTGTAACAAGGCATCTCTGTGTATTTTCAAAAAAATAACCTGTTGGGATTTGATATTTTTCGTAATCCTTAGACCATTTCACATCACCTGAACGCGATATACAGTAAAGGAAAAGTGTATCCATATATTCACCGCAGAGATAGTAATTCCCATTTTTATCCTCGGATATATTCAACTCGTAGATTACATGCGGAATATTTTTTCCCCATATAAGACTTCCAGCACCTGAAATTTTCTTTAATTTATCATTGCCCGCTATCAGAATGTTATTTTCCTTATCAAGGAATGTGACATCGATGGATTCAGTTGTTGTATACGACCAAAGTGAATCGCCGTTACTTTGATATTTAATCAAATAATTATTCGAGTAGTCGAAACAGAAAACAATCACATTAGAGAGTGAATCGATTAACGGACCTTTTCTGTAACTGTATGAGTTTGCGTTATTCATTCTGCGCGTCCATAATAAGTCGCCGGTACTGCTGTACTTCAACGTGACAAAATTAATCGGTCTATTACCTATCGAATCCTGAAAAACACCGGTAACATACACATTTCCGGATTTATCCGTAACCAGAGCAACGGGATTATCTGCGTACGGACCGGGATAGAGATAACTTTTTGCCCATAACATGTAACCGTCCGGGTTGTATTTGGCTGTTACAATGTCCAGATACGATGTTCTGTTGTCGAAAGGTCCGGTCACAGCGGTTCCGGTGATAAAGACATTTCCTTCGCTGTCCGCAGCAATCTGTTCCGGATCATAACCTCTGTTCCAAGGGCCTTTATATATCTTGTACCACTCGAGAGTTGCCTGAGAAGCGGCATCGAAATATGACAAGGACACTAGCATTAAGACAGCGATACTAAAAAGTTTTGATTTCGTTATCATACAAATTGGAATGTGCGTTTTAATTTATTCAAATTCCCTTCGGGATTTCAAACCGTCATTATTCATTTAACGAGTATCATTTTCCTGACCGCTGTATATTCAGGCGTTTCGAACCTGTAGAAATACAGACCGCTTGCGAATCCCGACGCGTCCCAGTTAAACGTATGCCGACCCGCGACGTATAATCCGTTGACAAGCACGGCGACTTTCCTGCCGAGTAAATCAAATACTTCCAGTTTTACCTGCGTATTCTCAGGCAGTTCGAACCTGAATGAAGTTATTATATTAAAAGGGTTAGGGTAGTTCTGCGATATTTCATATCCTGTCGGCAGAGGAATAAACAAAGTATCATACGGCTGTGTAAGTTTTGCCAAAATCGTGCCGTAATAAAAACCGCTGCTGTTTAACTGGTCTGTAAGACCAATATACAATTTGAAATCGCGGTCAATCGTAAAAGTCTTAGGTTCTCCCCTGTACGTGGGAAGGTTTCCGTATCTCGAGATTCTTACCAATTTACCGCTCGGATCTAATTTCAATATCACGAAATAATCTTTCGCTTCAATCGGATATTCCCGCTTTATACTGTAAGCGTAAGCGTAAATGAATCCCCTTGAATCTTCCTTCAATTCATTGAGCATTTGCCAGGATGAGTCGGAAACCGCGTATTTAATATCCCATAAAAGATTGCCTTCGGGATCAAATTTCTTTACGAATAAGTCGTCCGCAAAACCTCTCGGAGACTGCGATGCGAAGAGAATGTTTCCGTCCTTCGATATCAGGCAGCGCTGCGTATCAAAGTAATAATAACCTCCTAAAGTGAATTTTTTATATTCCTTTTTCCATATCGTCTCTCCGGAACTTGACAACTTCTGACAAATAACAAAGCCTGATTTCTCGCCGCACAAATAATAATTTCCGTAGATATCCCCCGTAAAACTCGCGTCCCATAATGTATCGGAAAATGTTTTTTCCCATATTAACGCCCCGTTATTCGAAATTTTCCGAAATTTATGNCTCACTGCGATGATTATGTTATTATCTTTATCAAGAAAAGAGCCGCGAATATAATCACCGGTTTTNGAATTTCCATAACGAATCTCCGCTGCTGTTATATTTTATCAAATATGAAAACTGATTATCCCTGCAGAANNGATGTAAACATTCAGGGAAGAATCCAGAAGCAGCCCTTTTCTATACGGGTAATAATAATCCGCCCATGGCTGCTTCGCCACCCATAACAAATCACCGGAGGAATTATACTTCAGTGTAACGAATGCGGTCGTGTTGTTCACCGTATCGGCTATGCTTCCCGTAACGTAAACATTGCTGAACCTGTCAAGCGTAAGGGATTTCGCGATATCTTCCCTGCCGTAACCAGAATTAAAATATGTCCTCTGCCATAGCAGATTTCCGTCAGGGCTGTACTTTACCGTCGCGATGTCGAGGCGGGAAGTCATATCGCCTGAAAATGCGGTAACCGTGGTGCCCGTCATGTAAACATAACCCGAATCGTCAACCGCAATCTGTTCGGATTCAAAACCGTTATTCCACGGTCCCTTATAAATCTGATACCAATCAACTGTCGCCTGCGGCAGGCAGTTCTTTACAGAAAAAGCAAAAAACAATAAACCGAATAAAACTTTCAGATAATTTTTCAACATGAGTTATTATTTTAATAGCACCATTTTTTTTGTTTCAGAAAAATCTCCAGACGTCAGCCTGTAGAAATACACGCCGCTCGGAAGCGAACTTCCGTCGAATTCCGCTTCGTATACTCCAGGCTGAAGTCTTTCGTTCACGAGTGCAGCCACTTCTTTTCCGAGCATATTAAATACCTTAAGACAGACGATATTATTCCGAGGAACCGAGAACTTAATCTTCGACACCGGATTAAACGGATTGGGATAATTCTGCGACAGCGAGTAAATGCCGGGAACTTCCGTCGTAAGGCTGCTTATTTTGATGACGAATCCCGAATTATATAAATTCCAGGCAACGTCGCTCAGTTGTTTCAACTTCGTAACCGAATTCAGATTGCTGTTTCCGCGTGCAATCAACTGGCAAATAACTAATTTCTGAGTATCCCCCGGAAGGATTTTAAAGTTATCCGCGCCTGAACCCATCAGGAATCTGGGTTCCGCGCTCGGATTGACGCTTATAACCGTTCCAGTATCGCCGCCGCAGTTTAATACGGAACCCTTTGCTTCAGTCCATCCAGATGCAGTTTCAGGATCGCCGGTATATGTGAACTTCGTCGGAGTCGGAGGAACAGTCAGCGGATTCATAAAATTCGACCCGTCTCTTTTGTATCCTTTAAGCATCCTGTGCGATTCAAATGGATAAATCGGCGTCAGTTCGCAAACGGGCGCTGAGCATCCCCAGCAAAAAAGTTGGTGGAATGTCGTCATTCGAAGGTTAACAGGAGGATTCACGAATTCATTGCGGCAGCCTTTGAGCAAAATTATTCCGACAGCGGGCGGATTAGCGCCGTACGAAGGAGGATTTCCGTTACCATCCATATTTGTTTTATTGTAAGTGTACGCTAACTGCCTGCTCGTATCGCAGCCGATGTAATCGTCAACCGCACTTCCAAGATCGGGATCGCAAAATATTCCCATGTATGTCGAGTCCCAGTTATAACTTCCCTTGTTTATGATATCGTATTTAATGAACTGCAAATCCGAGTATATAGAATTGTTGTAGCCCCAGGCGGTCATGTGGATTTCGGCATTTAGCGGGGCAGTTCCGCCGGAGAAACCTTCACTCTGCGTGTGAGTAGAAGTAAACCCGTCCGTCATGCACAGGAATATTGTCTGCTTTGCCTTGTGAACACCCGGAGTATCTATGCCCTGCTCAAACGTACCGTTGTTGTTCACGTCAAAATACGGCGCGCCGTAAGGAATCATCTTGTACCAGTTTGCCCAGTCGGGATTAGAAGGACCATCACCTCTTGTGACTTTATATATTTTGAAGTCGCTGTTCCAGACAGGCACGTAGTTAAGGATATATCCGGGAGTATATTCACCGTGATAAGACGCGGCAGCCATTCTCAAAGCGCCATTCACATAAGCGGCAATGTTCAGACCCGAGGAAAATATCGCATACCTGTTGCTTCCTGCAGGCCATTGAAAGCCCGGCGTATTATTGAGCGAATCATTAATGTTGAAAATCCCGCTCGTCACGAAGAATGTAGAAATGTTATTCGGATTAAAGATTGTCTGCGAGCGCGGTCCCTGAGCGTATAGTATAGTCTGGCTCCCGAATAAAAGGGCTAATAATATTGCTACTGCAGTTTTCATGATAATATAAATTTATTTTACTAAAATCATTTTTTTTGTCCGCGTAAAATTGCCCGCGGATAATTTATAGAAATAGATTCCGCTCGGATAATTGCTTCCGTTGAATTCCGCTTCGTACGTCCCGGGCATAAGACTTTCGTTCACCAGAATTTCGATTTCCTTTCCGAGCAGGTCGTATATCTTCAGCGAGACAATTCCATTTTCAATTTTCGATTTTCCGTTTTCGGGTATTTCGAATTTTATCTTCGTCACGGGATTAAACGGATTAGGATAGTTCTGAGAAAGCGAGAACGCAACAGGAATATTTTGGCTCCCGTTTTCGCTGCCAACTATGAATCCCGCCCAGACCTTATAAACATTTTTTGTCGTGACGGCATAAAAGGTGTCCAGCGTTCCCGGGTCTTTCGACAAACCGATTATTACTTTCGATGGAGAGAACGAATTATTGTAAAGNAGACCAGTTGCCGCCTCTGTTTGTGGAGATGTAAACCCGAGGCTGTCTCCGCCGTACAATATGTTCGCGTTGTCGGGATTAATTTCGAGAGAGGAAAACTTTACCTGTGTTACGATTGAATCCCAGTGGAGCCCTTTGTTCGTAGACCTGTACAGCCGTAAATCGTTGTACCCGTACAACGCCGAATCTTTGTAACTGAACACGATGTTTTTCATCCATTTCACATCGATAGAGTCGAAATGATAGCCCCCGTTAGTCGATACAAATATTTTGTTTATGCCGTTAGCATAAACGAACGCGGTATCGAAAGGATTGTATTTAAGGAAACCGAATTTATTATACGGACTCATATAATGCGACGACTGTTCCCTCAAATCGCTGATATTTGAAATTACTATCCAGTTAACACCGCCGTTCGTGCTGAGATTTATGTCATAACCGCCCGGATAATATAACTGTCTGAATCCTAATAATATTTCATTAGGCTTCTTCGGATTATAATCCGCGCCTGCAGGGAATAAAAGCACACCTCCGCATCCGAAAGGCGCCTGCGAGTAACTCGCTCCCCCGTTCGTGGTATAATAAGAATTCGCGTCAGGACAGGATGCCGCGGGAGTAACGACATATTTATAAATGAAGTTAGTATCGTTCCTCGACACTGCGAATGACGGTATCGGCTGGCAGTCAATAGTACCGTAAGGGTATTCAATTCCCCACGCGGCATTTATGAACCCGTTATACGGCAGGTACCACGCGCCTGTGTTTTTGTTCAATGTAAGATAGTTTCCGCTCGAGTTATTCCCCGAGGAAATATTGTAAAGACCGAGTTGTATTAAAATTCTTTTTATCCCGCCTGTCGATTTCACCGTATTAAAAACAGTTATGCCGTAATTTCCCGAATTGTAAATTATTTGTGTGCCGTTTTGAGATGACGCCGATGCGGTTACGAAAAGAATACAAATGAAGCAAAGAATAATCTTTTTCATTTCTCGTTCATTAAATTTTTCTGACTCCTGAAAATAAGGTGATGTTTCTTATAACTGTTTGGCAATCATACGGATGACACGCTAATTATGACCCGACCATTTGATCAAATGCTTTATTAACATTAATGAACTAATATTCCCGATGTTAATATAGTAAGTAATTATTATAAAAGTAAAGCCATTTTTGTGATTTCAAAAAATACATAAATCGTTTTTCAGGCTATTTTTTACAATTCTGGAGCAATATTAAGGTGGGTAATTGCAATGCGAAGTTTATTACTAACTAATTTTACTATTAATTGTTTTTGGTAAATTATTTTTTTTATAACTTTGCGGAATTAAAGACCGCGAATGGTATCGTCAGAGCATAACTTCCGTCAGCTGAAGGTCTCATTTCTTCGAGCACTTCTTTGAATAACTTTTTCCGGCTTCCTTTTGAAAGCACTTTCTCCCAGTTCGGAAGAAAACCTGTTCTGATTAGAGAATGACCGAAGAATGCTTCAGTATCGGAAAATTTCATCGTGAACTCATCCGTAAAAACGTCGATAATGCTGAAACCGTGATTCGTAAAGAGCGATACGATTTCTTCAAGAGGTCTCCGCTTTTCATAAATATGTTTCTTAAGACTGTCGGACTCGGATTTCATACGGTATTTTTTAAGTACTTTGAAGAATGCCTGATAGAATTCTTTCATCGTTCCGTCAAGATTAACCGTAGCCACGAACTGAGCGCCGCTCTTCGCTATCCTTCCGCATTCACCGAAGACTTTATCGGCGTCCTGAACATTATTGATACCGTTGTTCGAAATAATAAGGTCAACGGAATTGTCTCCGAGCGGAATTTTCTCCGCCGCTGCGAATAGAAGTTTCACGTTAGTGATTCCGAAGAATTTGATTCTGTAATTTGCCCGTCTGTGCGAAGGCCGCCACGGGTCTATGCCGTAAACAACCGAGGATTTTCCGAGCCGCTGCGCGAGTTCTATGAGAGGGAATCCCGTTCCGAATCCAATATCGAGAGCCGTGATATTCTTCCTGTAAACAACCGTGTCCAGAAGTTTCAACCCGAATGGAGCAGACCACAACGGTAATTCGTCTATTACGGATGATGACAGCGGTGTATCAAAATTGTAATCTGCTCCTATATAATCGGGTTTGGAATCTTTTTTCAAATTTACTTTATTAATTTTCCGGAACCGTTGCTTTCAATCTTCTTAATTGTGTAATCGCCCGCGAGATAAAGGTCTCCCGAACCGTTTATTTCAACGACTGCTTCCTTCGTGCAGTTGAGTTTAACATCTCCGGAGCCGTTGAGTTCGACCTTGAGACTGCCCGTTGTGAAACTTTCTCCTTTAAAATTTCCTGCACCATTGTTCTCAAGTTTCAGGTTTGCTGCGGATCCTTCAGCGGTCAGATTGCCCGAGCCGTTATTGTCAATCATCGCGTTCATAGAATTTATTTTCGCTGTCATATCGCCCGAGCCCGTATGATCCGCTTTAACATTACCCTTCGGGTTATCGAAATTAAATATCATGCTGCCCGAACCTGTATGCTCGACGCTGCAATTCGTAGCGTCCGCCGTAACCTTCGAATCTCCCGAACCTGTTATCTCAACCTTAAGATCGGTAGAGGATACGCTGAAATCGAGATTGCCCGAACCGACGTGTTCGAGTTTAAACTTATCCGATTTTATTGTATTCAGCGACTTTACGTCTCCCGAACCGACACCGGATAGTTTGTTCAGTTCTTTTACGGTAACGTAAACATCGAACTTAGTCGGCGAGATGCTTCCTTTAGTGAAACTCAGGTTCAGTTCTTTGCCCGAAACCTCGGCGGAAAAATACTGCATTAGGTTATCGTCTCCCTCGACAGTCAGTTTTTCTGTTTCCGACTGGCTTATGAATACGTTGAATGAGCCCAGGGAATTGATTTTGTTGAATCCGGAAACGGCGATATCCTTCTTGACAATGTTGCCGTCGCCTTTTATAGTCTGAGCAAAAGAAAATACCGGCATTAAAAATGTCAGTATCAGTAAATAGATGTATATTCTGTTCTTCATAATTGTCCTTAATTTTTATTGTTATCTGAATATACGCATTCAACATAAAAAAGTTTTGTTCGCAGTCTCACAAACTCACGTGCAGGTTCAGGCTGCCTGCTCCGGGGTAAATTATAATATTGCCTCTTCTGCCCGTTGAACCGTTCCGCTTCGATGAAATGAAGTCACCGATGAAATACCCCACTGCCGAGCCGAGCAGGACATCCGACGCCCAATGTTCGTCGTGATAAACACGCGACAACGCGGTAATTCCCGCGAGCGTGTACAATCCTATTGACGCGAATGTGTTGTTTATTCTGTTTGCAAGCACGGAGGAAACGGCGAACGCGACAGTTGAATGCCCCGAAGGCATCGAAGTATTTCCAGTGTTAAAACTGAGCAGCCTGTAAAACTGAGAGCCCTCTTCTTTTTGCGGCCGCGACCTGCCGATTACTGTCTTAAAAACATTCGTTACAATTCCCGAATAAAGAACGGATTCAAACACCATTCTCCCGGTAACCCTGATATATTCATTCTTTGAGAATAATCCCGCGGTATAAATTCCTCCCCCGATTATTACAGGCGCAGCAATCTCACCGTAAAGTTTCGCGGCGTCCGATATATCGTTGTTCATTTCACTCCGCTGTTTGAACGAATTAACGCGAATTGATTCGTCTTTCAAGTAAACCGCGGCCGACGTGACGAACAGCGCGCCGAGAGTGATTCCGTCTTTCCCCTTCCAGTGGAGCGGCGACGTGAATAATGCAGAGCCGTCGTTCAATGATTCACTGATGTCGGAACCGATAATCNNCGGAATATGCTGCTTTCCTTTTGCTGTCCGTCACTGATGACAGGCATTAATAAAACAATGAGCGCAATATATGCCAGAATTCTATTTTTCATTATGATTATACTTTACGAACAAGGAAACATACAAAACAGTTACAACCGCGCCCGCGGAAGAATAAATAAAGGCAGCGGAAGGCGAGATTGAACTCCAGAGGAGTCCCGCCGTAAAACTTGCCAGCATCGTGAATACGCTTCCGAGTCCTGTGTAGAATCCTATCGCAGTCGCGGTATCCTCTTTTTTCGATATATTTGTTATCCAGGCCTTTGATATGCTTTCCGTCGAAGAAGCGTATATGCCGTAAAAGAAAAAGAGAACGAATATTACAGGAAGCGAAGGATTCATTGCCATACCGGCATATACTGCCGCGAAAACCAGCGTTCCGATACTAAAAACTTTCTTGTATCCGAGTTTATCCGCCAGCATTCCCGCCGGATAAGAGAAAACTGCATAGACGAAATTATAAAAAATGTACGCTGATATTACTTCCGTGTTTGAATAGCCTGCCTGCTTGACCATCAGAAGAAGAAAAATGTCAGAACTGTTGATGAGCGTGAAAAAAAGCAGCGCGGGAACAAGTCTCTTGAATCTCGAATCAGCGATTTTCCAGTATTTGAGAAACGAGAAAAATCCGGCAGACTTCACGGACGGATTCGGGATAATGTTTTTGTCCTTTAGAATAAACGTTATCATAACGCCAATGATTCCCGGAATGAAAGCGATAAGAAACAGGAGCCTGAAATTATCCGGAAGGAAATACAGAAAGACGAGCGCTGCAACGGGTCCGAGCATCGCACCCGCCGTATCCATAGCCCTGTGAAAGCCGAATATTCTCGCTTTTGTTTCAGGAGCCGACTCCGCCGAAAGTATTGCATCCCGTGCCGACGTTCTCACTCCTTTGCCGAGCCTGTCCAGACCCCTTGCAAGGAAAACCCATAGCGGAAACTGAAACAGGGCGAGCATCGGTTTCGAAATCGAACTGAAAAAATAACCGAGCCTAACAAAAGGAACACGTTTTCCCGTTCTGTCGGAAAACAAACCGAAATACCCCTTGCTGAATCCCGCGGTCGCTTCGGCAAATCCTTCGAGCAAGCCGATAATAAGCGCCGAGAATCCAATCGATTTGAGATACACGGGCATAACAGGATAGAGCATCTCGCTCGATATGTCGGTAAGAAGACTTACGATGCTTAGTATAACGACAGTCCTTGATATTTTAATTTTCTTTTCGCCGTCCAATATAAATTTCAGTTTACAGAATTAGAAAGGATTAAATTATAACTTATAAAATTTATTTCAAACTGAAATATTATTCGGATTTCAGTCCTACGTTGAATTTGTAGTTTTCTTTGATGGAGTAATAGAAACCCGACGAAAGCAGACCGACCGCGTTAAGAAGGTGTGTTACAATCGCGTATCCGATTGCAACTTCGGGGTTGATACTATAAATGCTAACCAATGCTGTTTTAATGAACAGGTAGTACGAACCCGCTGAATTCCCCGGTAGCGGAAGCGTCATCGCGAATGAGGACAACACTACTATCAGATTCGCGTCAAGGAAATTGAGGTTTATGTCGAATGCGAAAAAAGAAAGATATGACGACAAAGCGTAACAAATCCATATAAGCGCCGTCGTAATGAATATTTTAAAATATGACTTCGGATGCTTTATGAACAGGAAACCGTTTATTATCGAGATGAAAATCTTGTGAATGCTTTCCTGATATTTCGCCGGAAGTATTTTTTTTGTAATCTTCTCGACTACTATTTCCGTCTTCTTAAGGTTGAAAAGCATCAGCACTATGACGAGCACGAATGCGAGTATCACCAGCGAACTGTAGAGCGATATCATTTCGATGTTGTAAGGATAAAATGCCTCGGATATTTTCTGCCTGAAAAAGAAGAGGCAGAATCCGAACATGACGAACATCGAGAGCATGTCGAAAATTCTTTCCACGAGAATAGTGCCGAACGCCGACGCTCTCGAGATTTTTTCCTTCTGCGCGGTTATGACAGGTCTTGCGACTTCTCCCCCTCTCGGAATTATCGCGTTCATCATATAGCCTATCATTACGGGAGAAAAAAGGCTGGACATCGGTATGTTCTTTTTCAGCGGGTCAAGAAGATATCTCCACCTCAACGCGCGTATGTAACTTCCGATAAACGTGCCGATTAACATGCCTGTCAGAGCGTACAGGTATTTTGTTTTCAGAAGTTCCTCGTACAAAAGCCCGAAATCAATATCCTTGAATGCAAGGTATATAAAAAATACGAGCACCGCGGAGAGTACCGTAAATTTTATTATTTTCTTATAAGTATTACCCAAATATTATTATCTTAAATCGATCACTTCTACGTCGGACGGCGGGGAAAAAGTGAATTTCGATGAACTTATTCCCATATCCAATGAAATCTTTTTAAGCAGATATGTGTCCGTAGATTCGGATGACACGATATGAATTTTTCTTATCAGGTAATCGTTCTTATCGACCCAAATCTTGGCGGATTTCACGTTCCCCTTGCTCCTCGGAGAGAGTTTCAGCAGATAGCAATCAACTCCCGATACCTCTTCGGAACCTTCAAGGTCCGAATAAAAATTCTCGGGATAACTGAACAGGTACTTGTTCGGGGAAAAGGTATTCCCGTCGTTCTTGTAATTGTCGATTATTACCTGTTTCTTTTTCGAGGAGTATGACCAGGATGTGACGCCGTCCGTCAGGACTATCTGACCTTTGGTTTCTATCCTGTACTTGTTTTCTTTCTGAATGTAGATTGTACCCGATTCCGACTGAGATTTTCCGGAAGAATATTTCACGCTGTGTGAAAAACTCGCTTTCGCGTCCTTTATTCCGTTGTAGTTGGACTGGACTTTCTTTATAATTTCCTGCGCATCCTGCGAATATGAGTTACAATAAGCGGTAAGGATAAATAATACGGCAAATATAAAATATTTTCTCATAAATTATTAAGATTTTAAGATAGTAATTTACTCAAAGAGGGGTAATTATTCAATTTACTTATTTATAAACCGGCGCTTTCCAGTTTTTCTTCTTGTAAGAGGCAAGTTCAAGAGTTATGCTACCGATCGTAACGTTGAATTTCGCTTTAATCGGGACCCTGTAATCGTCATCCGAGAACCAGCCTCCGAATTCTCCCGTCAGCCCGAAAACGCCCACAAAATCAGCGACTCCCGCGACCCTTACGCATCTGATTCCGTAATCCTCAAGGTCAATTTCAACCTCTTCGGGCTTGCTTGAGAATGAATACCTTACAGATGATTCTTTTTCGTTTATATAAACGGGGACGTTGAACCGCTGATTAGTCTTGTCCGATTTCGACTGCAGGCGGGCGTTGTATAGCAGGGACAGCCCGTCCTGATACTTCTTCTTGTTCTCTATGTTTATCACCTGCTCGGCGCCTGATTTCCCGTCGACTTCCTTGAGAGTCTTGATCTCGTTGTTATCGTAATCAAATGTATAATAAATATTCGTGATTGATTTTTCCTTGAACTCCGTCGCCGTGAATTTTGCCGAACGGACTTCATTCTTTTCCGTCAGCATTATCGATTCGAAAATATAATTTATGTTTATCATCGGTATGGCGTCAAAACTCTTTATCGACGCCGTCGCGGTGATTAATTCGTTTTTTCCTTCCTTGTTCTTTCCCGTCACTTTAAACTTGACTTCGCCGAGTTTTATAAAACCGTAATAAACGGAATAGTTAAGTTCCTCCCCGACCTCTACAATTTTGTCCTGAGAGAACGCACCTGATACAAACACGAAGAAACATAATATTCCGATTGCTCTTTTCAAAACATATTATTAATTATTGCCCTTTACCAGTTTGACAGCGAATTCAAACAGGCTTACCGCTTTAGTAACCTGCTCGTCGGAATACATGAAGAGCGCGTAATACCCTTCATTACCCCATATGTCTCTTGCAATCTGCGCCTTGAGGGATGTTACAAGAAATTCCTTATCCTTTTCGAAAGAGTCTCTGTTTAATTCCACACCTTTAGACTTTGCAAGATCCAGGAGTCCGTCAAGCATATCCTGCGAGATGCGGAAACCGTTCTTGAATTCGAGATAATTCGTGTATTTCGACTCGATTTCTTTCCTGTTTGAAGCCATGTATTTTTCGGTATACTCATATATGACATTCAGTCTTCTTAACTGCACGGTATAAGTTGTAAGAGTGTCGAGTTTCTGGAAGTAATCGGGTGTAATACCGCCTCCGCCGAATACTGTCCTTCCGCCGAAAGTCTTGAAGACGGGTCTCGTCGTGTCTTTCGTGTCCTTGTCGTGAGAGAAATTATCGCCTTCAAGCGTGTCGAGTTTCATCGCGTCCTTGTACTTGCCGCCTTCGTAGGGTTTCTGTATTGTCCTGCCCGACGGCGTATAATATCTCGCGGTCGTGACTCTGAGAGCGGAGCCGTCGCTCAGGTCAAACTGCCTTTGCACGAGACCTTTCCCGAATGTCGTTTCGCCGACAATTATTCCCCTGTCCCAGTCCTGTATCGCGCCAGCGACGATCTCGCTCGCGGAAGCGGAACCTTCGTTAACGAGAAGAACGAGCGGAATGTCGGAGAATGAGCCGCCCGAAGAATTGTAATTTTCCTCGAATTCTTTTATCCTGCTCTTCGTGTAAACAATCTTTTTTCCCGCGGGAAGAAATTCGCTTGCCATTCTGAATGCCTGCTCAAGGTACCCGCCCGGGTTGCTGCGAAGGTCGAGTATAACCTTCTTCATTCCCTGCCCTTTAAGTTTTATCATCGATTGCATGAACTCGTCGTATGTCGTAGCCGCGAACCTTGACACCTTTACGTAGCCGATTTCATTATCGAACATGAAAGACGCGTCAACGCTGTAAATAGGAATCTTATCTCTCGTTACCTTGAACTCGAGCAGGTCGCTAAGTCCGTATCTGACTATTGAAAGTCTGACTTCCGTTCCTTTCGGACCGCGGAGTTTCTTCGGCACGTCTTCGCGCGATATTTTAACGCAGGACGCGCCGTCAATCTTTACTATTTTATCGCCTGCGAGAATACCGAGTTTTTCGGAAGGACCGCCGCTTATGGGCGAAACCACAGTAAGCGTGTCGTTTATAACGTCGAACTCGACGCCTATTCCTTCAAAACTTCCCTGAAATTCCTCGTTGACTCTTTTTAACTGGTCAGAACTTATATATATCGAATGCGGGTCCAGTTCTTCCAGCATCCCTTTTATCGCCGATTCAGTAAGTTTTTGTGTATCGATATTATCGACGTAATATCTCGACGTTAAATTAAGCACCTCTCTGAACTTGCGAACCTGCTCGTCAACCTTGTCATCCGAAACGGCATTTTGTATCTTCATTCCAGCAATCACGCTGAGAATTATCACGACAATAAATATCGGAATAAATAACTTTTTATTTCTCATGACCTGTCATTTATAATTATATACATAAAAATAGTAAATTAGTTCCTAATTATCGACTGTTTTATTTTATGAATATCACCCATACAAAGAAAAACAAAGGCAGAAGGATAATCAGGGAGTATTTGTACATATACTCGAAAAATCCCGGCATTTTAACGCCTTTATGCTCCGCGATAGACTTAATCATGAAGTTCGGCGCATTGCCTATATACGTCATCGCTCCGAAGAAAACCGATGAAATCGAAATAGTCTTTAGAAATTCAGGATATTCAGCGCTGAATCTAAGCACATCCTGCGCGCTGTTTATCATTAATCCGTAAGCACCCATCGAACCCGTCAGGAAATTCATGTATGTCGGCGCGTTGTCAAGAAAACTCGTTAGAATCCCGCTGTACCAGAAAACGCTGTTCAGATTATCGAGTCCCAGCGCTTTCGAGTTCTCTGACATATACGTCAGCGCGGGAATCATTGTTACGAATATTCCGAAAAACAGATACGCCACTTCTTTTATCGGTTCGAAATTAAAATGATTGCTTTCGTGTATCTCTTTCGATGTTATTTTGTACGACACTACAGCCGTTGCGAGCATTATAATTTCTCTCAGGAATTTCGGCTCTCTGAGAAGAACGGCTCCGATTATTATTACAAGCAGGAATAAATTTTTATATCCGCGTATCCTGACCTTTTCTCCCTCTTCGTCAATATCGTGCTGCAGAGATGAACTGACTTTTTTGTAATTTATAAAATCAAATACCCAGAAAACCAGCATCAGCGCCGCTATCGTGAAAAGCCAGACAATAATGAGATGTTCGAGGACCCAGAAAAACGGGACACCCTTTATGAATCCGAGGAGAAGCGGAGGATCGCCAATCGGCGTGAGTGAGCCTCCGATATTTCCAATCAGGAAAATGAAAAATATAACGTGAAAAGGCCGTATCCTGTATTTGTTCGATTCGAGGTAAGGTCTTATCAGAAGCATTGACGCGCCCGTCGTGCCGAACAGATTTGAAATTGCAGAACCGATTGCCAGTAGAATCACATTCCTGAACGGTGTCGACTTGCCTCTCGTTTTTATGTATATGCCGCCCGAAACAACGAACAGGCTGAAAAGCAGAGCGATAAAACTTATATAATCCTCTATAGCGTGCGTCAGTTTCGGGATTCCGTCTGTCGAAAACAGGTAGTATATGATAACTATTACTGCAAGAGAAATTGATAATTTCGGGTAATTCCTGTGCCACCATTTCGGATATATAACAGGAAACAATGCCAGTGACAGCAGAAGAATGATGAACGGTAAGATGATTAGTTTATCCTGAATCACCTAAGCGGATCCTCTGTTTTCTTGAATTCCATTTCTTTCATCATTTTCACCTTCGCGTTATCAAAATTCAACAGAACCTTCTTGACGCTCTTATCCGTAATCCTTAGAAAAGTGTTCGGATATACGCCTATCCAGATTATGAAAACAATTAATGGAAGCAGCGAAGCCATTTCGTATCTGTCGATGTCTTTGAGCGTCTTGTTCTCTTCCTTATCAAGCGGACCCAGCATTACACGCTGATAGAGCCATAAAAGATACACGGCTGACAGTATAACCGCTGTTGTAGATAAAATCGTATACCAGTACGTGCCGAGATTGAACGAGCCGAAAGAATCGGCGAGTATGAGGAACTCACCTATGAACCCGTTAAGCCCGGGAAGACCGATGGATGACAGACTCACGAGAAGGAACAAACCCGCGAACACGGGCATTACTTTCCTAACGCCGCCGTAGAGGGAAATCTCCTTCGTATGCCTTCTTTCATAGAGCATCCCGACTATAAGAAAGAGCGCTCCCGTTGAGAGTCCGTGATTTATCATCTGAATCACCGCTCCCTGCATAGCCTCCTGGGTGAGCGCGAACATGCCGAGCACTATAAAGCCGAGATGGCTCACGGACGAATAGGCAACGAGTTTTTTCATATCTTTCTGCACTATAGAAAGCAGCGCGCCGTAAATTATTCCTATGACGGCGAGCACCGCAATGTACGGAGTCGCCTTAATGAACGCGACAGGAAAAAGCCCCATCGAAAATCTTAGAATGCCGTAAGTACCCATTTTTAGGAGAAGAGCTGCAAGAATTACACTGCCCGCTGTCGGAGCCTGAACGTGAGCGTCAGGCAGCCACGTGTGGAACGGGAACAAGGGCACTTTTATTAAAAATCCCAGAGTAAAAAGTATGAAAAGGAACAACTGCTTATCGGGAGGAATGTAAACAGAGTTCACGGTTATCTGAGTTATGTCGAATGTAATCGATCCCGTGAAGGTCTGATTAATCATCGCAAGCCAGATAATGCCTATCAAAAGCAGCACGCTGCCGAACATCGTGTACAGAAAGAACTTAACGGCAGCGTATATTCTTTCTTCTCCTCCCCAGATGCCTATCAGGAAATACATCGGAATTAGTATGAACTCCCAGAACACATAAAACAGCACAAGGTCTAAAGCGCAGAAGACTCCGATTAGAGCGCCTTCGAGCACGAGAAGGAGTACGAAAAACTCTTTAACGCGCGTCTTTATTGTATTCCACGACGCGATTATTGATACAGGAAATATAAGAGTGCTTAGGAGTATCAACAAAAGCGATATGCCGTCGATGCCAACGAAGTACTGTGCATTAATCAGTTTTATCCACACCGCTTTCTCGACGAACTGATATTCACCCGTATCGGGACTGAATATGAAGTATAAATAGACCGACAAACCGAAAGTTAAAAGAGACGCGATAAGCGTATAGACCTTTATCAGTTTTTCATTCTTTCTTCGGAAGAAAAACGCGGGCAGAGCCAGCGCAATCGGGAGAAAAATCAGTATGCTAAGAATATGCCTCAATTAGTTATTTTTATTTTTTAAAGCCCTTTTAACTTCAAACTGCATCCCCCGCCTGCGCGGAGGATGCAGAATTTCTGTATTCCTAAAATGTATCTTATCAGCCTTTCATCCTGAGCCCCTGTTCTTCGTTAATAAATATCCAGCCGACAATCTTGCCGATATTTATCTCGTCGAAGTTGCTCCAGTAATTATGGTCGAATGTAACTTTTGAACTGAACGTTCCGTCGAAGTTCTTTTCAGTATCCCTGATAATTTTCTCGAATCTCTTCTTCCAGTCTTTCCAGTTGCTTTCGCGCAGGTCAACCCAGCAGTCGCGGGTCCATTTTTCAATTTTCTTCCTGTCAAGTTTCAGGGTTTCGCCCGCGGAGAGAGCGGGAATCTTCATATCGGGTCCCCGCAGAACTTTCTTCCCGTCGGGAAGAAGTATCGGTATTCCGATTGACACTATCTCATTCCTTAAAGAAGAATTCCTCTTAATAAGTTCCGTAACTTTTCTGCAGCAGGACTTAGGATTATCTTTGATGAAAGACCTGAAGTTGCCGTAAATCAATCTGAGCAAGTGAGCTTCGTAAAGAAGTTTCGACAGTCTCGGAGGACCGAGCATTTCAAACGCTACGGAATGGGTTCCGTTCTTCTTTTCGAGTTGCTTGATTTTTTCGACAGCCCTGTGCTGCAGGAAGCCCGCTCTGTAAGAAGGCTCCATAGCCGAAGAATCAAGCGCGCTGATTATGTCGTTGCCCGTGTTTCCGCCCGTCAGTTCCCTGTAAATATTTTCCGCGATTTCCTCGGGTGTTACGAATTCCATCTGCCCGTTGGTCGTGATGGCTTCAAACTCACCCCGCGAGAATATTCCGTTTTCGCCCGTGTCTATGTAAACGGTCTTCATCGTGCCTTTTTTCCTGAATTCCTTTTCCTCACGAGCCGTGAATTCGCTCTTGAGGTTTTCGGCTTTCTTGAAATCGATATCGAAAATTGCTATGGGTTTGTTCTTTTTCTTGATTTCTCCGTAAACAATTTTCTTCCAGGCTATCGATGCCGTGGGTTTTATTTCTTTTATCTTCGGTCCCTCGGGTGTTCTTGCCATAAGGAAAAGGAGGAGCGTCTGCGCTCCCGCAACCGATGACTTGCTGAGAAGCACCCTTGAAGGTTTTTCCTCGCTGTGCGTGAACGGTATGTTGAGTCCCATTCCTCCGGTACCGCTCGTGCCTACTTTAAAGTAAAACTTCGTGCCGAATTTCAGCATCGAATTGTAAAGCAATTGCACGTGGCGGATTAACTGCGGAACGTATGACGAACATATCATTTTTTCAGACTCTTCCTTCAGTTTGTCGAAGTTTCTTTCTTTCCCGTTTGCCGCTTTAAGAACATCGTAATATGACTTGTATATATTCTGGTACGCTATTGCCGTTGCCGTGTTTATGCAGTCAATAATTATATCCGGCCTGTGCTTTCCAATAAGGCCGTAAAGTGTGGATGTCTTAAGTATTTTATCATCGAGTTCGTTCACGATGTCGTTTATAATAACGGCGCGCTTTTTCGCGTCATTCATGTAAACATTCCTGTCAGCATCCTTGAACTCGCTTCTGACGAAAATATTTCCCCACGCGGGGACAAACGTGTTTTTCTTCTTGAATTCCTTGTTCAACTCCTTGCAAGCATCTTCAGCTTCCCGTTTCAGCAATGACGTAAGGATAACCTGTTTCGGTTTTCCTTCCATTATTCTCCTTGCTATGGCCGAGCCAACGAGGCCCCAGCCGCCGAGAATCAGAACTTTCTTATTTTGTATATCCATGCGTTAATATATTTGGTGAATTAATGGGAAATCACATGTAAAGATAGGGTTTCCACCCGTCGTCTATCGCGCCGACAAAATTCTTTATGAATGTTATGTGCGACGGCTTCTTCGGATTATTCTTCAGATGCATCTTTGCTTCTTCAGGAGTCCTGTCCCCTTTCCTGTTATTGCACCTTATGCAGGCTGTTACGAGGTTTTCCCAGGTATCCTCTCCGCCCTTCGACTTCGGCATAATATGGTCAACGGTGAGATTCACCGTGGAGCCGCAATACTGACATTTGTGATTGTCTCTTCTCAGAATGTTTTTTCTTGAAAGGATTATTTTCTTGTAGGGAACCCTGACGAAGACAGATAATCTGACAATGCTGGGACATGCGAAACTTCTGAAAATAGTATTTATCTTCTTGCCGTTAAGATTGCTAACTACTTCAGCCTTTCCAAGATAAGTTAGGACAATTGCTCTTTTGACATTGCAAATCGTTATAGGTTCATAGTTTTGATTCAAAACCAGCACTTTCCCGTTCAGGATACTTCCGTTGCTTCTATAACTTTGATGCCCGTGGAAGACTAACCCCCTTTCTTTTTAAATATTACTAAAATTAACCAACATTAAAAGAATAATCAATTTAAAATGGCATTCTATACTCCGTCAGTTCCCGCTGAAGATTTGAGGTATACTGCGTACATCCGGTTGCTAAAACCAAAACAATAATCCCTGAATACCGTCCCTATTCTTGGTTTCTAATTTTGAATTCAAATTGCTAATTGTTAAACGTTAATTGTTAATTGTTAAAAAGCGCGGACCGCTTTCGCAGTCCGGGCTCGCTTTGAAGTTTCTTTTTTATATTACTTAAGGAGCATTAATTTCTTTATGTCTGAGAAACCGCCTGATTCGAACTTGTAGAAATAAACTCCGCTTGAAAGATTACCCGCGTTGAACTCTACGGAATACTCTCCTGCGTTCTTCACTTCATTTACAAGCGTCGCCACTTCCTTGCCGAGAATGTCGTAAACCTTCAAGGTCACGAATCCCTGTTTTGGAAGCGCGTAAGATATTTTTGTAACAGGATTAAACGGATTCGGATAATTCTGACCGAGTTTGAACGAGACAGGAATTCCGTTGTTACCCGCGTTTGTTACTGTACCCGAACATCCCGTGAACGCGTACAAGCCGCCGCCGTTGACGCCTTCCATTATGTTGAAGCATGAATCCGATACTCCGTATCTGTATCCTGCCCTGCCGGGTGTGAAGCCTGTGCTTCCGCCGATAGGATTGAGTTGAATTGCCGTGAGGAATGTTCCCTTATTAAACGACCTCGAAAAAAAGTTTGAAGTTACACCGGATTGTGAANNACCGAATACGCGAACCTGAAAGTATTCATTACTCTCGGTATCGCTACGACGTCCGAGTAAATTGTCGTGTCCGTTNGCGGAACTTACATATCCGCCGGTCCAGGATGAACCGTTGTTCGAAGTCCTGCGGTAGTACGGGTCCCAGTCCGTCGCGTTGAACTGCCTCGTGTATGTTATCATGCCGTATGTTGAATCAAGTCCGGTGAATGCGATTCTCGGCTTGTAGTTCACGTTTGTTTCGGCAATCTGCGGTGTCCAGTAAGGCGAAGTCGCGCCGTAATCCTTTGTATAAGTAAGATAAAGATTGTTTACACCTAACCTGTAGAAGTTGCTGACTGTAATGACGACGTCCGTATTTATTGAATCGCTGTACCCGATGTCATTGTATAACACGGTGCTGTCCGCAACGCCCGACGCGTTCCACCAGTAAGCGCCGCCGCTGCCCGTCTGGCTTCTGTAAACCAGTGTGGGAGACGCGACAAACGGACTTGTGATATTAATGAGTTTGGTTTTTAGGTGACCGGTCGCGCCCGTTGTCGAATCCTGAGTTAAAATCATGTAAACGTATGCCGCGTTCGTGTAGTTCGAATTGTCGCTCGTTATTCTGGGATATATGTGCTTAACCGTTGAGGATGACGAATACAAATACGAATAATAGAATTCCGTGCCGTCCGATTTCACTCTTGATACGAATGAATAACTCGTGCCTGAGTAATCGAGACCGCCCACTATGTAAACGTAAGATGCAGTGCCGTTATTAAGCGCTTCGATATCCAGTTCGTCCGCTCTGAATTTTACTCCGGTAACAGAATATGCGATTTTATAAATGAGCGTCCAGGACGCGCCGCTGTTAGCGGATGTGAATACTTTTAAAGTATCCGAACCCGACGGATTGTATTTCGTCGCGGCCACGTAAATTCTGCCTGTTAGCCTGTCCGTCGATGTCGCGACCGACCAGTAACCGTCATTGCCTACGGTCGTAAAACCAAAGTCAAGCGCGCTGTTCTGAACGGGTTCATTGAGCGTCTGACCGGTGAATTGAGGTCCGTTCAATGAACTGCCGCTCTTTACGGAGCCTGTCATGACATTGAGTTCGTCAGCGAGTCTTGAAGCGGTTGATACGTCGCCTGACTTTCTCGCCGCTCTGAGTTCGCGAAGGAGGTTGTCCATCTTAGTCCTGTCAACGTCCGAGCGAACCTGTCCACCCTGCGGACCGTTCAGCGGAGTGTCATATACTAACTGCGACTCGACTTCATTGAGATCTTTCTGCGCGAATAAGTTGTTTGAAAAGAATAGCAATAACAATAGTGCAAGAAATGGTGTAGCCGTTTTTAGTTGTCTCATTTTGTTCCCCTTGATTTATTTTGAGAAAAAACCGCTGCCTCCTTAGCAGGTAAATGAATCCGGATGGGAATAATTCATTTAATATGAGAACTCAAAAAAAAGGTTATGAGTTCCGAAAAAAAATAGAATTATTAAAATTTTCGGAAAGATTATTTCAAAGCGTTGAGAATATTGCTGAAAAACTCCACTTCCCTCGAAAGTTCTTCGAGAGATTTGTTGTTCACTATTATGAAATCCGATTTTTCAATCTTTATTTTCTCGTCAATTTGATATTTCATTATTTTTTCTATTTCGTTTCGCTTCGCGCCGTCACGCATCATAATTCTTTCAAGTCTGTTCTTCTTGTTCGAATAAACCATTATAGTATAATCAAGATACTTGTGAAACGAGGTATCGAATACAAGAGCCGACTCGATTATTATCACCCGCTGTTTGAGTTTCCTGATGTGCTCCATGAGCGTTTTTATCACGGTAGGGTGAACAATCTCGTTTATCTTCTTGAAATTTCGCTTGTTCGCGAAGACAACTTCGCGGAGTTTCGTAAGGCTAATAACGCCCTGATAGTTCAGAATGCCCTTGCCGAACGCTCCGACGACTTTTTTCGCGAGTCCTTTATTGGACTTGTATAACTCCTTTGCCATCAGGTCCGCGAAGATGACCTTGTAACCTTTTTTCGACAGCATCCTGCAGACTTCCGACTTTCCGGAGCCGATGCCTCCGGTAATACCTACTAAAATCTTGTTCTCTATTTTTTTCCCCATACGTGATAAATATTTTACGGTATATTATATAATTTATTTCGCATAAGCAATACTTCTGCGTTCCCGAATAACATTAATTTTTATCTGTCCGGGATATTCCATTTCTTCCTGAATCTTGTGCGCTATGTCTTCCGCGAGTTGGTCCTGAAGCATGTCGCTAATCTTATCCTGCTCGACAATGACTCTGACTTCCCTTCCCGCCTGTATCGCGAAAGTTTTGGAAACTCCCTCGAATGACGTTGCAATAGCCTCGAGTTTCTCAAGACGTTTCGAATACGCTTCGACGGATTCTCTTCTTGCTCCCGGCCTCGCGCCGCTTATAGCGTCCGCCGCCTGAACGAGAACCGCTATCGGGTGCTCCATCGGAATTTCGTCGTGATGCGAGCCTATCGCGTTGCATACAATCGGATGCTCCTTGCAGCGCTTCGAGATTTCGTATCCGAGTATGGCGTGGGGTCCCTCTATGCTTCTGTCAACGGTCTTGCCGATATCGTGAAAGAGTCCCGCGCGCTTTGCCATTATCGCGTCCAGTCCGAGTTCCGCCGCCATTATTCCCGCAATGTGACCGACCTCGATTGAATGGTTAAGCACGTTCTGACCGTAACTCGAACGGTATTTCATTCTTCCGATAAGCGTAATTATGTCCCTGTTAACGCCCTGAATTCCCATGTCTATGAGCGTCTGTTCGCCGACCCTTATGATTTCCTCGTTGAGTTCCCTTTCGACTTTCTGAACTACTTCTTCGATTCTCGCAGGATGAATTCTTCCGTCTGCTATCAGTCTTTCCATCGCTATTCTGGCGATTTCCCTTCTGAACGGGTCAAAGCCCGAAATAATTATTGCTTCGGGAGTATCGTCGACTATTATATCGACACCGGTTACAGCCTCGAACGCACGGATGTTTCGCCCTTCTTTTCCGATAATCCTTCCCTTCAGTTCGTCCGACTGAATCTGCAGAACGCTTACCGTGGTTTCAACCGAATGGTCGACCGCGGAACGCTGTATCGCCTGTATTACGATATTCTTCGAGATCTTGTTCGCCTCAAGTTTAGTCAGGTCGCGTACTTCCTGAAGTTTCTGTGCCGACTCAAGTTTCACCTGATTCATCAGGCTTTCAAAGAGAATTTTTTTGGCTTCATCTTCGCTCAGTCCCGAGATTCTCTGCAATTTTGTTCTCTGCTCCTCAATCAAAGCGTTGACGTCCGATTCGAGTTTATCGACCTGCTGTTTCTTTTCCGTAAATTCCTTGATCTTCAAAGAATACTCGTTATAAGCCTGCTGGGCGTTCGACTCCTTCGTCTGAAGTTCGTTCCTGAGTTTCTCAACGATTTCCTTTTCGTTCTTAATCTTCTTCTCAATCTCGGTAATCTCCCTGTCTCTTATTTTGCATTCTTCATCGAATTTCTGTTTTCTCTTGTAGAATTCGTCTTTTACTTCGAGCAATTTTTCCTTCTTCAGGTTTTGAGCAGTCTTTTCCGCATCCTGTTTAAAATTACGCGCTCTCTTTTCCGCTTCTGACACCAGTTCGGCTGATTTCTGTTCAGCCTCTTTCATCATTCTTTTTACGACGTTTTCAGCACCGTCAATCTTACTCTTGTTTATCTTAACCTGTATGAACCATCCGATAAAAAACGTTATCAGACATAAACCGACAAGCATTGGAAGCAGAATGTATAATTCCATTTCTGGCATATTGTATATGTATAAGTTTACTGATTATTGTTAATTTAATAATAAAAAAAAACCGCAAGTCAGCATCAAAGGTTATATAGGAACCTTTGCAAGCAAACAGTGGGGGGCGCCAAAGCGTCGCGGTCTTCCACTGCTGCTCTTTATCCGCCTCGGCGGAGAGCAAATCCTGAGATTGAGGCCTGACCTAACACTTGCGAGAGCTAACCTCCCGGCTTATAGAAATTTGATGGTTCTATATAATGTTTGATATATGGCTGGCTTGCGGTAAAACCAAATATATTTAAAAGAACTTAAAGACTGTTGTCTATTAATTTCGTTATTTCTTCAATTTTTGAAATATTCGACTTCAATGTATCGAAATACTCTTTCTGAGTCTCGTACCTTAGGTCTTTTTCCCTGTAGTACGATTCCGCTATGTTGAGCGCCGATACCACTGCCACGGATTCAACGGATGTGTTAGGAGATTGAAAATTTATTCTCTGCATTATCTGATCGACATACTTTGCATATCTTTCCACTTCCGCCGGATTGTCTCCGAGCAGGTTATAGTCGCTGTTGAATATTTTTACTTTGATACCTGAAGTTTTCATTTTTTAATTTTGAATTTACCAGCCATTAGTTTAATCTTCAAAATCTTGAGCTTGATCTTCATATTGCTCGAGATGTACGTCTATTCTCGATATCAATTCTTTTAAACGTGATCTTACAAACTCTTTGTCTCTAATATTTGTTGTGTTCTTCTCCGCACTCAACAACAAATTTTTCAGGTCGGAAATTTCCTTTTCCTTGAACAATGAATCCGAATTTATTTTGTTGAGTTGCAGTTTCAGTTCCGTTATCTTGTTGTTTAAATCCTTAACGCTCTCCCTCAGTTGATGATTTTCATCCGTAAGCCCGCGGTTCTTCGAAATCAAGGCGTTCACTTTTTTCAGCATATTGTCAAGATTGAGGTTGAATACACCGTGCAACCTTATTAACTCATCTCTGTTTATTTCGGGTTTGCTATCCATTTGTAATGTTTGCCCTTAAAGTAACTCCGAGTTTTTTATTTAAATTTTTTACGATTTTGTCAACCATCGCGCTTACCTCTTCATCAGTAAGCGTTTTTTCGGGAGAACTGAATTCAAGAGAAAATGTCATGCTCTTCAAGTCGTTACCGAGTCTCTCGTCCGTGTATATGTCAAATAACCTGATTTCGCGCAGATACTTGCCGCCGGATTCCCTGATTGCATTGTACAAATCCTGATACAGGATTTTTTTCTCCGACACTACGGCTATATCCCTCTTCGCAGACGGGAATTTTGAAATTTCACTGTATTCTCTGCTTCCGTTTAAAACACCGAAAACATTTTCAAGATTCAATTCCGCAACGAATAATTCCGTGTCTGAATCAAAATCTTCGAAGGATTGCTGATTCATTATCCTTACTTCTCCGAGCACGGAATCTTTCGATTTTATTTCAAAGAAACGGTTCCCATCCTCCGCATTATAGCAAATTAATTCATAATTTTCAATATTTAATTTAGCCAAGTACATTCCGAGTTCGCCCTTGAGGTCAAGGAAGTCAAAACCGCTCTCCTTTACATCGAAAGAAATGACGTCCCTCTTGCCGCAAAGCGAGAAGCAAAGATGAGTTTCCTCGGTGAATTTTTCGCCCGCATCCGTAAATACTCTGCCGATTTCAAACAGCCTTAGAGACGAATCTTTCCCAATCTCATTAAGGTTTCCGAGTATTGTGCCCACCATCCCGAACGTCAGATTTACTCTCATCGCGTTCATCAGTACGGAGTTCGGGTTTGTTATCTTGACGGGCTTCGACTGAAACCTGCTTATCCTGCCGTAATCCTGCTGTGAATAAGAAATGATTTCGTTGAATCCCCTTCCGATGAAATACTCGCGGGAATTGTTCTGAAGTTTCAAAAAACTGTCCTGATAATCTATATGCGCCGACACGTCAAGCCTGAAAGAGTAATCGTTCTCTATGTTCGCATATCCGTAAAGCCTCGCGATTTCCTCAATCAGGTCGATTTCCCTCTGTATATCCTCCCGCCTGTACTCGGGTATTTCGAAATAAAGCCTGTCATCTTCCTCTTTTACAAAATTAATCTCGATACTGCCGAGAAGTTTTTTTATGTGGTCGCCCGTAAGCGTTATTCCGATTATGCTTTCAGCCCTGCGCGAACGGACGCTTACGATAAGTTTCTCGAACCTGCCCGGATAAACATCGACGATACCCTTCAGTACTTCTCCTCCGGCAATCTGCTGAATCAATGATGCAGCCCTGTCAGATACGTAAGGAATATTTTCGATATCGACGCCTCTTTCGAACCTCTGGGATGCATCCGTCTGAAGTCCGAGTTTCTTTGAATTTTTTCTTATGCAGACAGGGTCAAAATACGCGACCTCGATTAAAACGTTCTTTGTATCAGATGATATTTCGGAGAATTCGCCTCCCATTATGCCGGCGATTCCGGATGGTCCGTCTCCGTCGCATACCATAAGGGACCTGTCGTTCAGAATTCTTTCCTTCGAATCAAGAGTCGTGAACTTATCGCCCTCCTTAGCGGTTCTTACGATTATTTTTTTCCCGCGCACCTTATCGTAGTCAAACGCGTGAAGAGGCTGTCCCGTCTCCATCATAACAAAATTTGTTATGTCAACTATGTTGTTGATCGGGCGCAAACCCACTGCTGTCAATGCTTTCTTCAGCCATTCGGGCGATTCTTTAATAACCACGTTCTTTACTACTCTACCCGTAAACCTTCTGCACAGTTCTTTGTTCTCGATTGATATATCAATGAAATCTTCCGACTTCTCTTTAGATTCGGTAATCGGCGTTTCGGGTTTCCTGACCTTGAGTCCGTAAATTCCCGCTATTTCCCTTGCCATTCCTGTCTGTGAGAATAAATCCCCTCTGTTTGGAGTCACGCCTATTTCGATGAAATAATCATCCGCGCCCGCGTATTCCGAAAACTCCTGTCCCGGAACGGCATCCTGTTTAAGCACCATTATGCCCGAATGATCGTCTGACAAACCGAGTTCATCCTCGGCGCAAATCATTCCTTCCGAAATCTCGCCTCGTAACTTGCTTTTCTTAATTTCAAACCCGCCTTTAGGAATCACCGCGCCGATTTTTGCAACGCATACCTTCTGCCCTGCCGCAACATTCGAAGCGCCGCAGACTATGCTTAGAGTTTTATCTCCCGTGTTGACTTTGCAAACTGTGAGTTTATCCGCATTCGGATGCTTTGCCGTTTCGAGCACTTCGCCGACGACGAAATTATTGAATTTTTCCCTTTCGCTTTCGATTGATTCTATGTCAAGTCCTATTCCGACCATGTCCTTAAAAAGGACGTCATAAGATTCCACTTTAAATCCGGGAATTAACGATTTTATCCAGTTTAAACTTATTCTCATAAAAAATGCAAAAAATAAATATAAACAATTACTTAACTACAATAAACATAAATTTCTTTCATTATTTGAGCATTCGGTATCCACTAAAAAAAAGACCGGTTCTATGACCGGTCTCAATCCAAAAAATATTTATTTCTTAAAAGAAAATCCCGGCACCGAGAACAGCGCTTGCTATATTATAACCGTTCCTCTCGTTGCTGCCGCTTTTATTCAGAGTAATCTGATTGTAATTTATTCCGAATTTCAGCAACCCATTGGTTACGAAATTTGCTTTTACGCCGCCTTCAAGCGCCCAGGCGATACCGCTGAGTGATGAACCGTTCGAATATCCGTTATAACCGATTTGTCCCTGAATGTAAGGATAGAACATGCTGTTTGTCTTAAAATTATACGAGGGAACAGCATAAAGAGTGTACATTGTCGTTCTAGTATTCTCGACATCAAAAATTTTTACATCAAACATACCGCCTATTTCGAAACCGTCTTCTACAAAATATGAAACCTTAGGGGAGAAATTGAAAACCGAAAATGAATCATCGGTATGACCATTATAAACCGGTGTTATGCTTGTGTACCCAATTGTGCCTCCTATCTCCCACTGGCCTTTTCTGGCGAATTTATCGATGGGCTGTGAATATGCAGTCATTACAGAAAGGAAGTATAATACTGTGATTGCCAATAATGCCTTTTTCATTTTTGTGTATTTGGTTAATTAAAGGATTAAATTAAGTTAATGGGATAAGTTTTTCAAGTCACTGAATAAAAAAAGGCCGCCCTTTTCAGGGCAGCCTTTAATTAGAAACTTGCTTCTTGCTATTTGAATATCTTGTCCAGATTGAAGTTGATGCCGCCGTATATCTGGAGAGCCATCAGATTCTTTGCACTGTGTGTAACATTTAAAGCATCTGTATATTCCTTGTCGTTAAGATTCCATTCGGTAAGAGAAGTATCTTCAGTGTAATCCTTACCAATCAGGTTGAAGAATTGATATTTCCCGCCGACAACGAACGAAATTTTGGATGATGCGATAAATTCAACTCCCGCTCCGACATTGAAACCGAACCTTGAAGCCGATTTCATCTTATATTCCGTTTCTACCTTTGTGGAGGTGGGCGTTAACTTTACATTTCCTGATAGGAAATTGCCCGTCAGGTCCGCGTTAAGGAACGGTATTACGGCGCCTTTAACAGGGACTCTGTATTCGAAACCTAATCCGACCTGGAACATGTTCATCGCGAATTCCGCTTTATCTAAATTCACGGTACTCTGCATGACGGCATTTTCAACGCTGTTGCTGAAGGCATTATACACGAGCGTTAAGGTCATGCCGACTGAATTCTTCTTATCGAAATAATATTTTCCGATACCACCGACATTAAATCCGTTCTTCATCATATACGGCATCGGGTCTTTATTAGCATTTGCATCATCAGGGAAAGTTCCCTTTAAGTCCGGCAGCGGAAGAGAATAGCCGCCGATTACGTTCAGTTTGAATTTCTGAGCATAAGAATCTCCAAAACTGAGGCCGAGCATTAAAACTATAAGCAGTACTGTGATTTTTTTCATTACTCTATCCTCCGATAATTTTAAAATGTTTTTATTATTTAATTAATTTTTTTGTAAAAAGCAATACAAATTTTTCGCAATCCTTGAATTTAAAATTCTGTTTTTACAGGTTTAATATTTGCAGTATAAAGTAAATTATTAAATGAACGCGTAATTCACCTTAATAATTTAATTATTGACATCGGAACGGGAATAAAAAAACCTGCATTTGTTAATGCAGGTTTAGTATAATTTATAACGGTTAAGTCTTACTGATTCTCAGGCTTTGATTCTTCTTTCTTCGGTTCTTTTTTGAAATTTCCTTCCTGTTTGTTCTCTTGCTTTTCTTCCCTGATGTACTCTCTGCCCTTCTTCTCGGTTTCCTTGGTTTCGGGTTCATATTTCTTGGGCGGAGTATATGTGCCGTTGTTAGTGCTCGGGGTGTAATTCTTCGGCGTAGTATTTACAACTCTGTTTCTCCTGGAAGTTCTTCTGTTTTTCTTGCTGTACTTCCTGCTCCCTTTTTTCTTCGAAGTTTTTCCGGATTTTTTTGTCTTCTTTCCGGTCTTCTTTGTCTTACTTGTTTTCTTGCTTGTTTTTTTGCTGGTTGTCTTACCGGTTTTTTTCTTTGTGTTCTTCTTGCCGGAAGACTTTTTCTTCTTGGTGTTCTTTGTCTTCTTGCTTTTCTTTTTCTGCTGCTTAGAAGTCTGTTCAGCCGGCGAGTTTGAACTTTCGTTCACAAACGTATAACCAAACACACCACTAAATGTAAAAGCAAATAGAACAGAAATCACCAATGCGCGTAATTTGTTCATTTTTATACCTTTCTTAAATTTTTCGAACGTTCAATATTATCAGAAATGCCTTTAAAAAACAATTCAAATAATTCATGGATAATTTAAATACGCAAATACCCGAATTCGCATTTATTATCCTTGAATGCCTTCAATAAAATTACGATTTTTGCAATGTAACAGATTAATAACCTCATAATGAATAGAATTGACAAGCACCCGGTATTAAACACCACCCAAAACAGAAAAAAAGTTAATTTCAAATTCAACGGAGAGACGCAAAGCGGATACGAAAACGAGCCGGTATCATCGGCGCTTATCGCGAACGGAGTAAGGGAATTCTCCGTGCATCAGATAGAAGACGCTCCGCAGGGAATATTCTGCGCGAACGGGCAATGCTCGCATTGCACACTGATAATAGACGGAAAGCCGCTAAAGTCGTGTATTACCCCTCTGAAAGAAGGAATGGAAATAAGAACTTTAATGCATCTCCCCGAACTGCCGCCTGACGACAGGGAACCTGAAAATTTCAAGCCTTTAAACCTGAATTGCGACGTCCTCGTAATCGGAGGCGGACCGTCGGGACTGACTTCGGCAATAGAACTCGCGAAACTCGGATTTGAAATAATTTTAATTGACGATAAAGACAAACTCGGCGGCAAACTTCTTCTTCAGACTCACAAGTTTTTCGGCTCGATTGAAGACTGTTACGCAGGCAAGCGGGGCATAGAGATTGCCGCGCTTCTTGAGAAAGAAATCAGGACTTACAGCAACATAAAAGTTTTTACAAATACTTCCGTTGCGGCTTTATACAAGGATAAGAAAGCCGGTTTATTCATAGATTATAAGAATTACGCTCTCGTCGATTTTCAGGGACTCGTGATTTCAGCGGGCGCGAGGGAAAAGAATCTCGTGTTTCCCGGAAACGACATCCCGGGAGTGTACGGCGCGGGAGCGTTTCAGACGCTCGTGAACCGAGACCTCGTTAAATCATCCGACAGGATTTTCATTATCGGCAGCGGCAACGTCGGCCTGATAGCGGCGTATCACGCGCTTCAGGCGGGAATTACAGTCGTCGGAATAGCGGACATACTTGACGACGTTACGGGTTACAAAGTTCACGCCGATAAAATCAGGAGAATGGGCGTTCCGATTTATCTTAAACATACGGTGCTCACTGCCGAAGGCAGCGGCAAGGTGGAAAGAGTTACTATTGCCGAAGTGGACGATTCTTTCAATCCTCTGCTCGAGAAGGCAAAGACTTTCGAGGTCGATACGCTTCTTATCGCGGTCGGCCTAAGTTCCATTGATGAGTTTTACAACACAGCGGTAAATTTCGGATACAAAGCCGTCAAGACAGGCGACGCCGACGAGATAGCCGAAGCGTCTTCCGCGATGTTCGGCGGGAGAATCGCGGGACTACAACTCGCGAAGATACTCGGAAAGGATGTTGAAATCGACGAGTCGTGGTTCGCGAAAGCCGAAATACTGAAATCCAAACCGGGCAAAATCAAGAGCGAGCCCGTAGTTGAAATAAACGAGAACTACACGCCGATTATGCACTGCTATCAGGAGATACCCTGCAATCCCTGCATTTCGGTATGCCCGTCAGGGTCGATTAAACTCGAGGAGGCGCTCGGCAACATAATGGATCTCCCCTATTACACCGGCGAAGAATGCACGAGATGCGGCATGTGCATCGCGGTATGCCCCGGACTCGCGATTTCCGTCGCGAAGAAAACCGACGATAAATGGGCTGAAGTTGTTCTGCCTCACGAATTTATCCCGGCATTCGGCGTTGGAGAATTTGTGACGCTTACCGACACAGAGGGCAATGAAATCGAAAAGAGCGAAGTAATAAAGATTCAACTTAACAAAAAATATAAGACTAATTTAATAACTTTCAGAGTAAGCCTTGAAAACGCCGCGAAGATAGCGGGCATAAGGGTTCAGGACGAGGATAAAATCAAGCCTCTGCCGATACCCGTATTCAATTACATTCCAGACAACAGCATACTTTGCCGCTGCGAACGCGTCAGCGTCGGCGAAATAATTAAGTTCATCAAAGAGAACGATATAAAAGACGCGAATCAACTCAAGCAGATACGCGTGGGTATGGGCGCTTGCGGTTCAAGAACGTGCTCGATACTTCTTCCGAGAATTTTTTCGGCGGCAGGAGTCAACTGGTACGAAGTCACGCAGGCGACCAAACGACCACTTAGCATAGAAATTCCGATGGGCGCAATCATTAACGAAGAAAGCGGGGAAACAGCATGAAGAAATATGACGTAGTAATTATCGGCGCGGGCAGTATTGGCGTTCCCGCTTCATACTATCTGGCAAAGAAAGGATTTAAAACCTGCGTCCTCGAAAGACTTCCATCCGAAGGAAGAGGACAGAACAGGGCGGCAATAGGCGGGATACGCGCCACATTTTCGGACCCGGCGAAGATTAAAATCTGCCAGATGACTATCGATATCATAAGCAGATTCCAAAAGGAACACGGCATCGACGTTGACTGGATTGACGGCGGATATCTCTTCCCGGTATACGATACCGAACTCGAAGACAAACTGAAAAAACTTCTCGACGTCCAAAAGAAATTCAATCTCAATATCGACTGGATAAGTCCCGCGAAGGTTGACGAACTCGTTCCCGGCATAAACAGGAACGGTCTTCTCGGCGGAACATTCTCGCCCGAAGACGGCTCCGCGTCGCCTTTGAAAGTCACGGGCGCGTACCTGAAACTCGCGAGAGAATGCAAAGCGGAATTTTACTTTGACGAAGAAGTAACGGGATTTGAAAAAGACGGCAGCAAAATTACAGCCGTCATAACGAATAAGGATAAATACTCAGCCGGAATCATCATAGACGCGAGCGGCGCGTATGCAAGGGATACGGGAAAACTTTACGGACTGGATATTCCTGTCGACCCCGACTGCCACGAAGCGGGAATCACTGAACCCGTTCAGCCTTTCTTTAAGCCTATGGTGGTCGACCTCAGAATGGACGAACAGTCCGCGAATTATTATTTCTACCAGAACAAAGAAGGTCAGGTCGTTTTCTGCATAACGCCAAGACCGCAGATATTCGGCAAGGATACGGATAACACTTCGGTGTTCCTCCCGCTTGTCGTTAAGCGAATGCTTAACCTGTACCCGCGGCTTAGAAACCTCAGAATAAGAAGGACCTGGCGGGGTCTGTATCCTATGACTCCCGACGGATTCCCGATTGTAGGACGGACGAAAGAAATCGGTAATCTCTTTCTTGCAGTCGGAATGTGCGGACAGGGGTTCATGCTCGGACCTGGTCTCGGGAAAATCATATCCGAATTGATTTGCGATAATACCACGGATTACGATTTCATTCTCAATCAGTTGAGTTTATACAGGGAGTTTGCGGGAACGGAAGTGCTGAAGTAAATTTCAGAACAGAATTTTTTACGTGCTTTCACGCATACAGCGATAATATTCTGTCAATGCCTTCTTCGAGCAATTTTGTTTCTGTAAGCAGGCTTAATACCGCGTATCCTTCCCTGTCGAAGTCGTAATAATAGCCCGGATGGACAAGCACGTTCTTCTTTTCGAGAAGGTTGTAAACGAAATCATCTTCGGGAATTAAAAGATTCGCGAAAGACAGCACCGCGCTCCACCCGCCCTCGCACTTGAGAAGCCTGATATCGGGATTAAGAAGAAATTTTTTCTGAAGCAGTTCGTAGTTTTCAGTTATCCTTCCGGAAATCTGCCTCTGGATTTTATTTCTCGTCTCGTATAAATTTCCCGATATGTTCTGAACAATGCTGCTAACGGAAAGATACGTATCGGAAATTATTTCAAGCCGCTTCAAGGCTTCACTTTTCAGGTCCTCTTCCCCTTCTACGATTATCCAACCGAACTTAAATTGCGGAAGACCGAGCATTTTAGAGAATCCGTTGAGTATAAAATTTAGATATGAATCTTCGCCTGAAATTGTTTTCAGGTAGTGGGAACACGGACTGATTAAAAAATCCGAAAACACTTCGTCAGCGATTAAAGCAATTTTATGCTCCCTACAAATACTAAGGAACTCAATGTATTCGGCGGATTTTATGTATGAGCCCGTGGGATTATTTGGATTTACAACTACGACCGCCTTTGTTTTGTCCTTAATACGATTTCTTAAGACTTCGAATTCCGCGCGCCACCCGTTTTTATGCTCGTATTTCAAAGGATAATAATTTACGCAGCCTGAATCCAGCATAGCAAGATATTCAAAAAGCGGATAGCACGGCTGAGGGATTAGAATCTCGTCTTCCGGATTCAGAAGAAGTTTGAAGAGATACGAATACGCTTCGCTTGTTCCCGGTGTTATGAAGATGTCGTCAATATTGACCTGTTTTCCAATCTCCTTATAATAATCCCGTACCGTTTCACGCGCGGCAATCAATCCTCTAGGGTCGGGATTGTAAATCATTGCGCTGCTTTCCGGGAAATTTTTTGTAAGAATGTTCGTGTCATAAATAAACCCCGATTTAGTCGGATTAGAAGACGTTAGATCGATAATCTTTTCACCCTTTGCCGATTTCGCGTCGTACAAGCGCGAAAGGCGGTTCGGCTCGAACTCAATATTTAATCTTCCCGAGAACACGGTTGAATTTATTAAAATAGCACAGAAAATTAAAGGTAATGATTTTACGGGATTTTACGTGAAGAAGAAATCCCAGAAATAAAGAGGCATATAAGACTTGAAAAAAATCACGAATACAACTATATTTGTCACAATTGCGGGAATAGCTCAGTTGGTAGAGCGCAACCTTGCCAAGGTTGATGTCGCGGGTTCGAGTCCCGTTTCCCGCTCTTCGTTTTTATATGTTACGATTTGTGTGCCGTGCAACGTTCTTATTGCTAATTGTTCTTTGCTATTTACTAATTGTTAATCGTTAATCGTTAATTGTTAATTGAATTGGCGTCGTACCCAAGTGGCTAAGGGAGCAGTCTGCAAAACTGCCATGCATCGGTTCGAATCCGATCGACGCCTCAAGTTAATGTTTCTTAAATCTGTAAATTCTGATTTTCTCTCCGCTCTTTTCGTCTTTCAAAGTCTCGAATAATAATTCACCGTTCCCCTGAGAGAAAAAAGGATTAACCGAATTCTTTACGACAATCAGTTCATTTAACTCCGGCAATCTTCCGTTTATGTACGAAATCGTTTCCGCGCTGTCCGTCATCCAGTAATGCTCGAACCGCCTGTAATCCAATCCGCTGAATACTTCTATCATCGGATCGTTATTCAAAATTACAGTATTGTTCTGAAGCGTGCTGATGAACGAAGACGCCTTGAATCTACCGTCGAAATATTTGTTGTTGTCTTTCTGCCAGATATACAGCCACATAATAATATAGAACGCCATAACCAACGATACTACTGCCGAAACCGTTTTTACGGTAACAATGAATCCTCCCGCTTGTCCCATCCTTCGTCTTTCAATAAATGATTCACTTTTGCGGATTACCCCGTTGATTCCATATGCTATCATTATTGAGTAAAGGGGAATCAACGAAGTGAAATGCCTGTTCAAGCCGAGATTCGACTTCGTCACCCAACTTGCTGTTATGAACAATAATATTCCCGCGCTGCAATAACCAAGAAAACGATTCTCCGAAAAAAACTTTTTGATTCCGAAAGGAATCAACAGCACGAGAATGCCCGTGAATAGGAACGGCACATAAACAGGATAGAAAATAATATCGTATAAAGTATTAAAAAATCCGCCCCGAACGGCATCAGACCCGTCAAGAGCGTCATTCGCGAACTTTACCGTGCCGTGTAGAAACGCAAACCAATGACCGTCGGACAAATATCTCAATACGACCCAAACCGAGATTAACAGTACAGGCAATAAAATATTAAGCGATGCCTTAAATTCATAATGCACGCTCTTGTCCGCTCTCGCTTTGTAATATGAAATTAATATGTAGATGAACGTGAAAGCCAATACCGCCCACGCCTCATACCTCATCAGACAAGCGAAAGATAAAATCAAGGATGACAGGATATACTTTTTCTCTTCGAACAGGAAAACATACAGAAGAATCAACAGGGTGAACAGCGGCTCGGGCTGCGCCGTGCTTCCCATCAGAATCCCCAGAGGAAATACTGCGGTAATAATTCCCGCAGTCAGCGGAATCATCCGCTCCGCGCTTTTTCTTGAAAGATAGACATACACGAGAACCGGTACAGCCGTCCACACAACGACGTTCATAATCCTTACCGCCTGCATTCCGAAACCCGCGGACACGAACAGTGCGTCAATATAATGAAACAGCGGAAGCCAGACCCAGTGCAGACTGAAGTTGTAAGGATTCCTGACCAAATCTCTCGCGATAATGAAATGCGCGTACGCGTCGGTATCGCTGTCGGGATAAAAATATATGAACACGAACTGCCATACCGCAACAGCCGCTACGACAATACCCAGCATGACGTATTCCCTGTTTCTATTCTTTCCGCTCCGCATCATTCATCAATCATTAAAGAAAAAAAGGGCTGTTTGAAAATCAAACAGCCCTGCAAGTAGTGAAAAAGTTTATAAATAATTTATATAAACTAAGAAAATTTCTTCGCTAAGTCAACGACTCTGCAGCTGTATCCCCATTCATTGTCGTACCAGCCGATTACCTTGACAAGACTGCCGAACGCCATCGTTGACAATCCGTCGAATATGCACGAATGTTCGTTTCCTACTATGTCGGAGGAGACTAACGGGTCTTCCGTGTATTCCATAATTCCCTTCAGGTTTGTTTCCGACGCTTTCTTCATCGCGGCGTTTATTTCTTCCTTAGTCACGTCTCTGCTTAGTATCACTGTGAAATCCGTTATTGAACCGTCGGGAGTCGGGACTCTGAGCGAGAATCCGTCGAGTTTTCCTTTAAGATGCGGAAGAACTTTCGCGACCGCTTTCGCCGCGCCTGTCGTTGTCGGAATTATGTTTACCGCGCCTGCTCTCGCGCGCCTTAAATCCTTGTGCGGCTGGTCAAGCATCACCTGATCGTTCGTGTAGGAATGAATCGTGTTCATGAAACCCTTTACGATTCCGAAATTCTCGTCAAGCACCTTTACCATAGGAGCAAGACAGTTTGTCGTGCAGGAAGCGTTTGATATAATCTTATGCTCGGGTTTTAAAATTTCATCGTTTACGCCGAGAACAACCATAGCGTCGAGGTCATCTTTCGGCGGCGCGGACAGGATTACTTTCTTCGCTCCGGCGGTAATATGCATCGAAAGTTTTTCTTTCGTCGTGAATACTCCCGTGGATTCGATTACGAGTTCGACGCCCTTCTTGCCCCAGTCGAGTTTCGTCGGGTCCTTTTCCGAAGTAATCAAAACGGGCTTGCCGTTCAGAGTAAATCCCGTTTCCGTTGCCTTAAGTTCTCCGGGGTATTTGCCGTGAACCGAATCATATTTTAATAAGTGTGTCAGAGTCTTTGCGTCCGCTAAATCATTGATTGCGACGACTTCAAAGCCGCCTTTTTCCATCATCCTTTTGAACACCAGCCTGCCGATTCTTCCAAATCCGTTTATTCCTACTTTTATTGCCATTTGACCTCCATTTAATGAATTTTTTATAATATTTATGATTATTTTAATGAAAATACTCAAATACTATGCAAAATTCAAATTATAAAAAATGCTTATCTTAAATTGATTTTACTAATCTATTTAAGTATATTTGAAAACTATATTTTCAAGATTTTTTAATAATTTATCGATATTTTATAAATGGCGACAACTTCAGATTTAAAAGCAGGGATTATTATTAAGTTTAACGGTGATTTGCACCAGGTTTTACAGGTTGAACACAGAACACCCGGCAATTTAAGGGCATTTTATCAGGTTAAAATGCGGAATATAAAGAACGGAAAAATGATTGAAAACCGCTTCCGTTCGGGCGAAGAAATCACGGTCGAAAGACTCGAGCAAAAGGTTTACCAGTTCCTGTACAAGGACAACACAGAGTATTATTTCATGGAAAATGAGACTTACGAGCAGATTCACCTGCTTGAAGACATAGTCGGTGAGCAGGGCGAATTCCTGAAACCCGGCCAGGAAGTACAGATTCAGTTCCATAACGAGAAACCGCTTGCCTTAATCCTTCCGCCGCACGTAATAATGAAAGTAGTTTCGGCGCCTCCGGCGGTTAAGGGCAATACATCCACGAACGCAACAAAACAGGTAACTCTCGAAACGGGAGCAATCGTGAATGTCCCTCTCTTCATAGACGAGGGCGAGTACATAAAATTTGACATTCGAACGAAAGAATATATAGAAAGAGTAAAACAATAAATATAATTCAAAAACAAAATTTATGAAAATGGACCTAAAATACTTGCAAAAACTGATAAAAATGCTCGATTCAAGCAATCTTGCGGAAATTGAATTAGAAGAAGAAGGCACGAAGATTAAACTCTCCAAACCGACACAGACAGTACTGGCAGCGCAGCCGGTACAGGCACCCCAGTATATACACGACGTTCATCAGCATCTTCACGCGCCGGTCGCAAAGCCGGAGAAGGCTGAAGTAAAAGAAGAACTTTCTGAAAACCTATATGAAGTTCGTTCGCCGATGGTAGGCACATTTTACAAATCGCCGTCCCCCGATGCGGAACCATACGTTAAAGTCGGCGATACAGTAAAATCCGGAGCGACAATCTGCATCATCGAAGCAATGAAATTAATGAATGAAATCGAATCCGATGTTTCGGGTAAAGTCGTAAAAATTCTCGTTGAGAACGGATCAGCCGTCGAATATGACCAGCCTTTAATGCTGATCGAAAAAGCATAAACTAAAATAAAAATGTTTAATAAGATTTTAATTGCCAACAGAGGCGAAGTCGCCCTGCGTATAATAAGGACTTGCAAGGAAATGGGAATTAAAACGGTTGCCGTTTATTCCACTGCCGACAAGGATTCACTGCACGTCCGTTTCGCCGACGAGGCTGTATGTATCGGACCGCCGTCGGCTTCACAAAGTTATCTGAGCATACCGAGAATTATCGCCGCGGCGGAAATAACCGATGCCGACGCGATACATCCGGGTTATGGATTCCTGTCCGAGAATGCCGAATTCGCCGAAATTTGCGCGGATTCGAACATTGTCTTCATCGGACCCACGCCAGAAATGATATCGAAAATGGGTGACAAGATAACCGCGAAAGAATTAATGAAACAAATGGACGTCCCGCTCGTCGAAGGAAGCGAGGGTAAACTTCATACTTATGAGGATATAAGAAAGATCGCCGTGAAAATCGGATTCCCGATAATGCTGAAACCGTCAGCGGGCGGCGGAGGCAAGGGTATGAGAATCGTAAGGGAAGAAAGCCATCTCGAAAAGGCGGTGGAAATTGCGATGACCGAGTCGCTCGCGGCTTTCGGTGACGACAATCTTTACGTCGAGAAACTCATCGAAAACCCGAGACACGTCGAATTTCAGGTGATGGGCGACAAGTACGGAACAATCGTCCACGTAGGCGAGAGAGACTGCACGGTTCAGAGAAGGCATCAGAAACTGATAGAAGAAAGCCCTTCACCCGTGCTTGACGAAGAATTGCGTGAAAAAATGGCGGACGCGGCTATCAGAGCGGCGAAATCGGTCAACTACGAAAGTCTCGGCACGGTTGAATTCCTCGTTGACAAGGACAAGAATTTTTATTTCATGGAAATGAACACGAGAATACAGGTCGAGCACCCGATAACTGAAGCGGTTTCGGGAGTTGACCTCGTTAAAGAGCAGATTAAAGTCGCCGCGGGCGAGAAGATTCTCAAGAAGAAACAAAAACTTATCGGACACGCGATTGAATGCAGAATAAACGCCGAAGACACCGATAACAATTTCAAGCCGTCACCGGGTGTAATCACTGCTTTCAACACTCCGGGCGGACATGGCGTCAGAGTAGATACGCACTGCTTCACGGGATACAATATGCCTGCGCATTATGATTCGATGATTGGAAAACTGATAGTGCTCGGGAACACGCGCGAAGAGGCAATCACGCGAATGCTCCGCGTGCTGGACGAGTTCATCGTCGAAGGCGTGAAGACGACGATTCCCCTGCACAAGCAGATTTTCAGGGAAAAGAAATTTATTGAAAATGATTTCGATACAAACTACATAGAGAAAAGAGAAGAAATCGAAGTATAAAGAATTATACTATGATTAAAAGAATAATTTTTATTTTGCTGCTTTCTCTTCCTCTCCTTGCATACCCGCAGGGAAAGAAAGACACGACGAAGAACGTCAAACAGGATACGTCGAAGATGAACACGGTCCAGATTGACACGTCGAAGATTATCAATCAGATTGATACGTCGGGAAAGCAAACGCTGCGCGCCGATTCGCTGATTGACGCGTCGGGAAAGGAAACCGTGAGGTTCACGAACCTGAACCTGTTCATTTACATCACGATTTCAGTTGCAGGCTTTGTTTTCTTTTTCTTCCTGTTCGTGAAAACTCTCTTCAGGACTTTTCACAGGACAAAATCGACGAGGCAGTCACTGCTCCTCAGTTGGAACTTATTCTTTATCGTATCCGTTATTTGGGTATTTATTATATGGGGAGTCGTAGCGGGCTTATGGACATCCGCGGCATTCATGACAATCCTTATTTTCCTGTTCATTATGAGTCTCATAATGAGCATCATAGCATTGAAAAGTAAATAAAATAAATGAAGAACACACAATACGCGTTAATACTCGGCGCTTCGAGCGGATTCGGAAAGGCGATAGCCCTTACACTCGCGAAGGACGGCGTCAACATCATAGGAGTTCACCTCGACAGGGCAACTACAATGCCCGACGTTGAGAAAGAAATCGAGGAGATAAAAAGTTACGGAGTCGAGGCGCATTTTTACAACATAAACGCCGCCGACCCGCAGAAAAGAGAGGACGTGCTTGACCGCGTCGCTGATATTTTTAAGTCGAAAGAAAATCCTACAATAAAAGTCTTGATGCATTCGCTCGCTTTCGGTACGCTGAGAAAATTCGTTGACGAAGACCCGGCGAACCAGATGAACCAGAAACAGATGGAAATGACGGTTGACGTGATGGCGCACAGTCTCGTTTACTGGACGCAGAGCATGCTGAAACGCGACCTTATGAAACCCGGCGGAAAAATCTACGCTATGACGTCCTCGGGCGGCTCGCGCGTAATCGAATTTTACGGAGCCGTATCAGCGGCGAAAGCCTGCCTCGAATCGCACGTGAGGCAACTGGCGCTCGAACTCGGGCACAAGGAAATCGCCGTAAACGCGCTGCTGGCGGGCGTTACAGACACTCCCGCCCTCAGAAAGATTCCGAAAAACGAAGAACTCATAAACATGGCTCTGATGAGAAATCCGCAGGGCAAACTTACAGAGCCGAAAGACATCGCTAATTTCATACTCGATAACTATAAACGCAACTCGCACTGGATGACCGGATGCGTGATTCACATAGACGGCGGAGAAACAATCAGCGGATTCTAACAAGTGCGAATTAGTAATTAATAATTAGTAATTAGTAATTATCCCGACAAATCGGGACGCAAAGAATGCGGTTGTTAGTAGATTTTATGATTTTGTCATTCCCGCGAAACCGCGAAGCGGTTCGCTCTATAACGCGGGAATCCATAACCGAAACACTGATTTTCCTTTACATATTTTTATGGATTATGTGTTTTTCAGAAGTTTAATAAGTAATTATTGGCATTTGAAAATATTTTTGAAAAGACCGCGAGCAAAAACACTAACCCCACTCTTCAGAGTGGGGGGAGAGAGATTACCACAAAAACGGGCTTTAGCCCGCAATTTATTTTTGAGAACTATTTTCCTCTTGTTTTATTTATCTATTACCTTACCTTGAAAGGCGGGATTTCATAGAGTGTGTAGATATCGTTTTACAAATGTGACGGAATTTTATCAGGGATCAAAACTGTTACATTACTTGCAAATAGAAATAAAACGGCTCTCCGGCTTAGCCCACGTCTTCAGACGTGGGTGGAAGAAATGGAAAACGATAACCGTTTCAACGGTTTAAAAAATTTGAAAATCCCGCGAAAGCGGGAATCAAGAACATCATATTTGATAAAGTGTAAAATCCATCAGATATGAAAAAACAGATGAACCAAATAATTACTAATTACTAATTATTAATTACTAATTGATAAAGATCTTAAGAAAAGGATATCTCATCCTCAAATGCAAAGAATGCCACAAGGAACGCTCCTTCGAAGGCAGAAACCTCGTATTCGACCCTTACGGCTCCGATGAATCCGGTAAAAAATATCTTAACACGACCGAATTCTTCTGCTCCTGCGACACGAAAATAAAATCCGAAATCACAATCATCGAATCCCCTCCCGGAACAATCAAAGAAATTCTTAAAGAATCAAAGAACGCGGAGATTACGCGTATGCCCGATATTTCCGTTTTAAGTTTATGACGGGTAAAGTTTTCGACAATACAGAATTCCGTTACTTCATAACGGCGCGCTTTTTTTTCACCATCGCGATACTGATGCAGTCTGTAATTATCGGCTGGCAGGTTTATGAAATCACCAAAGACGCTTTCTCTCTCGGAATGGTCGGACTCTTCGAGGCGGTTCCGTCAATCGCAACCGCGCTTGTATCGGGTGTAATAGTTGACAGCCGCGAAAGGAAGAAAGTCCTCCTATTCGCTTACGCTCTGATGCTTCTCTGCTCCGTATCGCTTTTCATCGTATCGTCCGATTTTATTTCCGCTCTCGCGAATCACAAAATTTATATCATATACGGAATAATATTTTTCACGGGTATTTCACGCGGATTCTATATGCCCGCCGCGCAGGCATTGCTCGGACAGATCGTCGATAAAGATTCTTATCCGCGCGCAGTAAGTTGGAACGTTTCGGTATGGCAGGTCGGGGCAATCAGCGGACCCGCTATAGGCGGATTCGTTTACGGATTCTTCGGAACGGGAGTAACGTACGTTACAATCATATCGTTTATTTCAGTCGCGGTGCTTTCATTAATGTTCATCGGCTCAAAACCCCGTCCTGTATTGGATTCCCAGCCGATGCTAAGCAGATTAACGGGCGGGATAAAATTCGTTTTCCAAAAGAAAATCATACTCGGCTCGATGACGCTCGACCTCTTCGCCGTATTGTTCGGCGGAGCAACGGCGCTGCTTCCCGTGTTCGCCTCCGACATTCTTGACGTTGGGCCCAAAGGACTTGGAATACTCCGCGCCGCGCCGTCCGTCGGAGCCTTGCTGACGGCATTTTACCTGACGAAACATCCGCCTGTGAAAGGAACGGGGAAGAAACTTTTTTCCGCGGTGGCGGGATTCGGAATATGTATACTCCTTTTCGCCGTATCCGGAAACTTCTACCTCTCGGTTCTTGCTCTAGCGTTAAGCGGAATGTTCGACAGCGTGAGCGTTATAATACGTCAGACGATACTCCAGATATTCACACCCGACGAAATGAAAGGGCGTGTAGCAGCGGTCAACAGCATATTCATCGGCTCCTCGAACGAAATCGGTGCGTTCGAATCCGGACTCGCCGCGAAACTCCTCGGCACAATCCCCTCCGTCATATTCGGCGGCATAATGACATTAATAATCGTCTTCTCCTCCTCCTTCGCCTTCCCCTCCCTCCGCAAAATGGAGTTGAAGGAAAAAGAATCTGGAATTTAGATTTAATAAATAAATACAATGAATAATACTTAATTTCGACTTTGCCATCTCCAACTTTGAAACTGAACGATCTGAATTCAATTTATTATTAATCAATCCGCTCTTATCAGTCCAATCCGCTCTTTTCGTGTGCAATATAATTTAAAAAGAAAATCTGTGGACTATTCTTTTTCTGTGTTCCATTGATACTTTTTTTCACTATATAATCAATTCGGATATGACTATTTTCTAATAATTTACGTATAATTATTATGGCTGATCCATTCAAATTACCGGAACAGAAGGAACCCGCAGGTTTCGATAAATCGGGTTTCGATAAATCGAATTACGACAAGGCGAACGTTGAAAAAGGCTCTGTCGATAAGGGCTCGCTCGAACTGAAGACTCAGGAGTTCATGCCGACCATCCTTATAGGTCTCGGCGGCACGGGCAAGGAAGTTATGCTCAGAATCAGAAGACAGTTCGTTGAAAAATACGGCTCGCTCGACGACTTCCCTATCACTTCGTACCTGTACATTGACACTGACAACGCTCCCGCAGAAGAAAGCGGCATAGCGAGAGAAAGAGATTACCTGATAAACGAAATAGATTTCAAGCCGTCGGAAAAAATCTTCAATCCGGTTAATCCGTCAGACTACATTCACAGGATTAACGACGTTCCGCACATTAAAGAATGGCTCAACACGACGGGTGAAATCGGCAAACTCGGAACGATGAACACCGGCGCGGGACAGATTCGCCCCGCGGCGCGTCTGGCTTTCTATCATAACTACGACGAGATTGTTTACAAACTCGCTTCCGCGAAATCCACAATCACCGACTCACGCTCAATCAACGTTGTAAAAGACAGGCACAACATCAAGAGCGTCAACACGGAAAAAATAAACGTATATGTGATAACGTCAATCAGCGGCGGTACAGGCTCTGGAATGTACATCGATATGGGATTCCTCATAAGACACCTGTTCAGGAATCAGGCGGTTTCTTCTTGCTACATAGTTCTTCCGAAAATATATCAGGGATACGGCAAGGAACGTGTTTTCGCGAACGGTTACGCTGCATTGATGGAACTCGAGCATTATAATCTAAAGAATCCTTTCAACGTTGCCTGGAAGAAGAACGAAAATCATAAATTCCAGCCCGGCGTTTACGACGACGTTTACCTGATTGACGGAGAGAACAGCAAGAACCTTTCTCTTTCGGAGCAGAGCAACCGCGACATTTACAAGATGATAGCGGACACGATATTTCAGGATTTCTCGAATTCGGATTTCGCTAACTATAAGCGCGGCGTCCGCGTCAATCTCGTGCAGTACAAGCAGAGATTGTATCCCGACGACAACACGGTTTCGGAAAACACTTTTTCGAGAAAATACTCGACGCTCGGACAGTCAACCATTTCGATTCCCGTTGACAGAATAATTATTTCCTGCGCGTATAAACTCTGCGAAGACATAATAAACTACTATCTCACTTTCGCGGAAGGCTCGCAAAGCAGTATTGACGCGTATTTGCGCGAAGAGATGCTTCCCGAACTCGGCATAATCGAATCAAGTTCGAAGCACCAGCTGCTTAACACCCTTTACAGCATGGGCGAGAAATCATCGATACAGTCGCAGATAAAGACGTTCCTTAACAATATGAAGAACGAACTCGTCAGCGGCAGGCGCGGCGACAAATGGTCGGCTCATATAAATTCAGAGAAGCAAAAGTTCGACACGAATTTCAAGGACGACAACGACATAACGAGAAAAGGATTGTTCTACTCGCAGATATACGCCAACAGGACAAACATAATAAATAAAATCATAGGCGACAGGGACAGGAACATCGTCGGAAGCCTCGAGAGGAAAATCAACTCACTCATTAACGACTCGACGCGGGGCGTTTTCTACGCGATAAGCCTGTTAAGAAGACTTCAGTTCATTCTTACGAACGGAAACTTCGATTACATTCCCGCATTCGAGAAAGAAATCAAGGACCTTCAGATTCTTGTATCGAGGCTCGAGGCGGAAGTAAAGAGCAGAATGCAGGACCTGCGTGAGGACGAATCGCGCTCTAAACTAAACGTGATGCGGAAAGCAGCGATGGAAGGGACTCTCGAGAAACTGCTTAAAGTGCTCGACGAATATTACAACGCCCTTATAAAACTGCATTCGAGGTATTACGCCAAGGAAATTTGCCAGAGGATGCTCGCCCTCGTCGAAAGAGGGTCGAAGACCGACGACGGAAAAATACTTTTCACGGGGCTCATCAGCGACATTAATAAACTGACGGGCAATCTCGGAATACTGAAAGAAAATTTCAAACGCAAGTACGAATATTTCATTCAGAAGCAGGACACGAGTTTCAACCTTAACATTTACGAGCCCGACGACGTCAGGAACGAATACTACCTGAAATACATAGGAAGCGGTCAGGGCGCGACCGACAGGATTAAGGTGCTCGCGTTTGAACTCCTTAAGGAATTAAACGCTTCAGACGTTACGGATATTGTGAACATACTAAAGGACAGCGACGCGAAGATTGTCGAGGAGAACATGCTCAGGTTCGCGAGAAAACAGTTCGAGGGAATCCGCGAGGATTACAACATAACGGAAATTCTTTTCGAACGCGATATTTTAAGGAGCGAGTCGAAGATAAGGGGAATGCTCAATCAGGCTTTCCCGTGGCTGAGAATAAACGAGGTGCCGGGAAGGTTCAAACTCGACAACTCCGCGAAGAAATTCTACATCGGCGTGCGCACGAACACGCCTTCATTTGTAAAGTTCAAGAACCTGATAACATCAATCGCGGGAAGCAGCATTGAGTTCAAGGATTCGGCTGATAACTCGTCGCTCACGTTCTATACCGAATGGGCGGGATTCCCGCTGTTCTATTCGTACACGATATCGGAAGAGATGAAGAATTACTACAAGAACCTCGTGAAGAACTCCAACATCGACATGCACAACAACAAGAATTATTTCGTGTACGGCGACATAATTCCTCTGACGAACGAAGAGCGCAAACGTTACGACGAATCATACAAGGCGTTCATACTCGGTTTGATTTTCGGATTGTTTGAAATCGATTTTGAAATAAATCCCGCTACGGGCGAGAGAAAAGCGTTTTTCAAATACACGCTTCAGGAAGGCATAACGGTAAGCAGGACGGAGCAACTCGGTATAGAGACGAGGCTTATAAACCGCCTCTTCGAAGAGGAAGGACCCGAATCGTTAAGGTATAAGATACTGAAAGAAGCGGATTCGCTTAAGAAGAAGTTCATTGACAAGGAATTATTCGCCGAGGTGCTTTTAATATTCGAATATTACTACGAGAATGTTTATAAACTCGAAGAGGTTGAGATTGCGGGTCAGGCGAAGAAGAAAACCGAAACTTACCAGTATAAAATCGTGAGAGAACTCGCGCGCGAGATTGAGAACTACATTCCCGCTGACTCGAAGGATGAATTCGTGAAAAGCGTGAAGACGCTTAGGAAGAATCTCGATAAGTTCTCGTTCCTCTGCGGCGACGGAAACAAGCGCGTGCTGAGGGTTAAGCAATTGCTCGACGGCGGCGGCGAAATCAGGCAAAACGAACCAGCCGCGAAGGAACAGAAAGGCGGCTCCTTCAATCTTGATGAATTGAAAAAACTTAAACAGGCGCTCGACGAGAACCTCATAACGAAAGACGAATACGAAGCAGCCAAGAAACGTATTTTAAATTTATAAACATCCGTTGTGGTGTCAGGATTTTTTGTGGTGTCAGGTATTCACCTGACACTCAGACCGTAGGTCTGATATAAGGTTTGATGTATTAGGCAGGCTTCGCCTGCCGCGTCAGGTAAATACCTGACGCCACCGGAGATGAGAAACTCCATCAGATAGGATTTGTTTTATTTTTTGTGGTGTCAAGTTTTTTTGTGGTGTCAGGTATTCACCTGACACTCAGGCCGTAGGCCTGATATAATATTTGATTTGTCAGGCAGGCTCCGCCTGCCGCGTCAGGTAGATACCTGACGCCACCGGAGATAAAAAACTCCATCAGATAGGATTTATTTGAAATATTTTTTTGGTGTCAGGTTTTTTCGAGGTGTCAGGTATTTTTCGTGGTGTCAGGTATTCACCTGACACTCAGGCCGTAGGCCTGACATAAGGTTTGAAGTGCCAGGCAAGCTTCGCCTGCCGCGTCAGGTAAATACCTGACGCCACCGGAGATGAAAAACTCCATCAGATAGGATTTATTTGAAATATTTTTTGGTGTCAGGTTTTTTCGAGGTGTCAGGTGTTTTCGTGGTGTCAGGTATTCACCTGACACTCAGGCCGTAGGCCTGATATAATATTTGATTTGTCAGGCAGGCTCCGCCTGCCGCGTCAGGTAAATACCTGACGCCACAAGAGAATTATTAAGAGAAAAAAATATTTATGCCGACATACGATTATAAATGCGAAAACTGCAACGAAACATTTGAGATATTTCATTCAATAAAAGACGAGCCGGTAAAGTTATGCCCGTCCTGCGGACACGATACTCTCAAGAAGTTGGTAAGTCTTCCGGCAGGGCTTATATNNTTCAAAGGCTCCGGATTTTATCTGACGGATTACAAGAAGAAATCTTCACCTGCGACGGAGAGCACATCGAGTTCGGTAACTCCGTCAACAACTATAAGCGATTCGAAGTCTGATAAGAAAGAAACAAAAAAGAGTCCGGGCAAAAAGAAGAAATAGATTTGATAGTGTCCGTCAGGATGTAACTCCGACAGTAACAAATCTTATAGTTTCCGCCTCGGAAAAACTTTTGATTCCCACGATTTTTATTCTGGATTTTAAACCGTTAAAACGGTTTGCGTTTACGCAATTTTACCCACGGCTGAAGCCGTGGGCTAAGTCGAAGAGATAATTTTATTTTTTTCGGCAATCGTCGAATAAATCTGAATTTGAATGCAGTACTTGGTGCACGTCAGGAGGTAACTCCTGACAGTTACAAATCTTAAAGTTTCCGCGGCAGCGGGAGTTACTTACTTTCCTTTTCTTTATTCATAAGCAAGTACCGGTCGAGGCTGAAGTTTTCGCCGAGGTAAAGTTTTTTTACTTTCTCGTCGGATGCGAGTTCAAGCGCGGTGCCCGAACGGAATATCTTTCCTTCGATTAGTATGTACGCCCTGTCGACGATAGACAGTGTTTCGTGGACGTTGTGGTCTGTAATGAGAATGCCTATTCCCCTGTCCTTCAGGTGCGCGACAATTCTCATAATGTCTTCCGAGGCAATCGGGTCTATGCCNGCGAAAGGTTCATCGAGGAGAATGAACTTCGGGTCGGACGCGAGCGCCCGTGCGATTTCCGTCCTGCGTCTTTCACCGCCCGAAAGAGTATAACCTTTAGAGTCTTCTATTTTTTTNATGTTAAAATCACTAAGGAGTTTCCCGCACTTCTCATCAATCTCGTCCTTGTCCAGACCCATGAATTGAAGTATGGAAGTGATGTTCTCCCTCACGGTCATCTTCCTGAAAATTGACGGCTCCTGCGGCAGGTAGCCGATGCCCGCCTGCGCGCGCCGGTACATAGGATATTTCGAAATGTTATCGCCGTCGAGTTCAATCTCGCCGCCGTTGGGTTTTATCATGCCGCAAATCATATAGAATGTCGTGGTCTTGCCCGCGCCGTTCGGACCGAGCAGACCGACGATTTCACCCTGCTTAACGGAAATCGAAACATCATCCACGACGACGCGTTTCTTGTATTCCTTGACGAGATTGAATGCCTTGAGTACGCTCATTAAAATTTCGCTACTATTTTCACCATATCCTCGACCGCTTTCTGAAGTCCTGTGAACACCGCTCTCGACATAATCGAATGTCCGATGCTGACTTCGCGGATTTCAGGAATGTTCAGGAACGGGAATATGTTGTAATAATTCAAACCGTGCCCCGCTGTTACGACCAAATCCAGTTCGGAAGCCATTCTCGCCACTGCTCCGATTTTTCCGAGTTCGGCAATCTGCGCATCTTCGGTAACGCTGTTCGCGTACTTGCCTGTATGAATTTCGATAATGTCCGCGCCGACTTCAAGCGCGAGATCGACATTTTTCGGGTCGGGGTCAAGGAACAAACTGACGAAAATTTCCTTATCGGAGAGTTCGCTTATAACGTCTTTAAGCCTGTCTTTCATCGGCTCGATGTTGAGCCCGCCTTCCGTCGTGAGTTCTTTCCTGTTTTCGGGAACGAGCGTAACGAGGTCAGGAAGCACTTCGCATGCAATCTTGACCATTTCGTCAGTTGCCGCCATCTCGAGGTCGAGTTTCGTCTTGACGACCTCTCTAAGAAGCCTGACGTCCCTGTCGTTAATGTGCCTTCTGTCTTCCCTGAGGTGGCACACGATTCCTTCGGCGCCTGCGAATTCGCAGATGCCCGCCGCGATAACAGGGTCCGGCTCAATTTCACCGCGCGCTTCCCTGAGAGTCGCGATGTGATCTATGTTGACCGCTAATTTCATAATAACCGCTTAAAATATTGAATAAAAATTAAATTTATACCTTAACACCGATATCACGTCAATCGAAAACATCACAAAGAAATGCAGCATCCAACTGTAAACGAAAGACCTGCTTCTCAATGCCTGAATCCCGAGAATAATACCCGCAAGTATGGATGCGAATAATTCGATATCGGGTTTTCCTTTATGCAAGATAAAAAACGGAATCATTTGAATAAATATAGTATAATATCCCAGTTTCTCCTTAAGACCGAAAAGCATATAACCTCTCCAGAGGAACTCCCATCCCAGCATATAGACGAGTATGCAGATTTCATATAAAAGCAGCAGCCCCATATCAAAACGAAGAACTGCTCCCCCTTGAGGATAGGTGTTGGCGAATTCTTCGGACGCGGAGACTATCCAGACGATAACCAGCATGAAGGCAAGAAACACGCCCGAAGTAAGCAGTCCGAATTTCAAGTCCCCTTTCGCGACGCCGAAATCGGATAATTTTTGTCTGAATAAAAATTTTATTGACAGGACCGGAATGAGGAACATCAGTGTTCCGTCCGCCAGAAACCAGTATATTCTCGAATAAAGTTTATTCGCGCCGAAATTATCATAATAAAACGACGGGCTTGCGAAAGTAAGCGATATGAAAATAATCACCGCAACGGAAAGGAAGATATAAACGGTCTTGAAATCGAGTTTCTTCGTTTCATTTACCAGCTTCCGTATTTCTTCCGCAAAATATTTTATCAATTTTCCGCCGCCTTTTTCTTAATAATGTACTGGAACCTTTGCGGTTCGCTTTTAATCAATGAAAGTTCATTGGATAGTTCGATAGTCGGTTCGATATAGCCCTGTTCATCATTCTCAATCGCCTTGAAATTCACGCTGACCTTAATTTCATTCGGATTCAGTTTCGACAAAACCTCGACGCCTCCCCGAAGCGATATGCTAATCATAGGAGGAATTATCAGGACTTCCTTATCAGGCGGAACGCCGTAAACATCCACGCTAATGTCATCGAAAGTCTTCTCTGCCGACAATTCGACGCGGTACGTGACACTAACTATTTTAGGATCAATCCTGACGCTGTTTCCGAGTGTGTCGGATATTTTTACAAGTCTTGTTATTCCCGCGTTGATATCACGGAAAGTGACGGATTCAGTGTTTACGTATTTTAATTTTGAAACGATAGAATTCGCGCCTGTAACGCTTACCGAATCAGGCGTGAGTTTTGCCGTGCCGATGAGCGTGTAACCGTCCATCAGCGTAATTCCCGTGTTGTTTCTCACCTTGACCATACGGGTGACTACATTATCAAGAGAAATGTCGAGATAAGACGGATTTACTCCTATGACTGCAAGGTCAGGCGGAAGATTAAGCAGTTCAGGAATGCTCTGCGCGAGGTCAATCTTCGCATCCTTTTTATAAGCGGATAAATCGAGATTTATTTCGAGATTTTTCGCTGCCGTCAGGGTGAGAATGCTCCACCCTTTCCCCTTAAGAGTAATTTCGACCTTCTCGGGAATATCGTTCGATACGCCCTGATTAACCGACGACTTCACCTTAAGCGGAACATTAATCACGTAGGTGTAAGAAAGATTCATGTTAATGTACACCCAGAGCGCTGCTGAAAAAATGAAGGTATTTATTAAAATGAAACTGCTTTTTCTCATTACATTTTTCTAAGTTTTTCCTTCCAGTCTATGTCGTAGAGTTCGTTTTTAATTGTTGAATGCATAAGATAATACGATCCTTCCTCGGAACTGACAGTTTCGCCAAAGACGCACATAGTGCCGCCCTCGAGGTTGTCGTAGGTCCATATTTCATAATTCTTTGTATTCGCCTCCATATAGTGCCGTTCGATTTCCGTAGGCGGACCGTAAATAATGTAAATTCTTCCCCTGTCGGACCTCCAGCCTTCGGAAAAACTCTGTTTGAATTTGGAGTTAGCCTCGCGGAATCTTTTAACGAACTCATCCCGCGCCTCAATCCTCGGAGTTTCGGGTTTAGTGTCGCGCTTTTTCCAGAATTTATAAAGGTACTTTCTTTTTTCGTCAACGTTTTTCAGTTTATCGAACTCGCTCTTTTCCACAGCGGTTCTGAGATAGAGCGTTTTATCAAACTCATCGTCAACTGCTTGCTCGCTGTAAGTAACAAACTCGCTTTTCAAATATCCCTCTTCATCCGTCACCGTATAATTCGTTTTCCCGGTATTGAATACGAAGAATTTTTTCTCGGTTTTAGCCACGACTTCACCGTTTCTGCTTGCGCATACGTTCAATACATAAGATCCGCTTTTCATTGTGTCCACATTAATGACACCGTTAAGGCTCATAACATCATTGACGGCTTTCAAAACGTCCGTTGCCGAGAGGACAGTATCACCGTTAATCCCGGTAACGAAAGTATGCAGGGACGCGTCAGCGCCTTCGAGAAAACTCTTAAAGCCGTAAAGCTCGTAATAATAATGAAGAGATTTCAGCGTATTCCCGTATAACGAATTGGGATTGGGCACAACCTCGACTCCAAACTTGTAAAAACTGCTCTCCTTATTTGTGGATTTCTCGATTGATGTAGAAAGTTGAATACTGCTCGCCTTCACGGGATAGATTGTAAAAGCAGGAACGGAAAAACTGAACTTTTGTGTATCCCTTCGGACGGGAGAATTGTTGTCGCTTCCGACGAGTACGAGGCTGTAATTTTTATCCGCTTCGATGAAAAAAGTAACCTGCGATATTTCTTTACTCTTCAATTTTGATGATGTAGTGTCCGTGGTATTTAAATCCAGACGGAATTCCTTGTTGATAATATCCGTTTTCGTGTCCGCGTCGGTCAACTGAAAACCGAGCACGGCGTGCGCCACAAAATAATTGTTCTCATAGACATACTTGAAAGAGTTCTGGTAAAAATCAAAATACACTTCCAAAACCGATTTTGAATCAGTATAACGGAACAGAGAATAATCGGCATCGAACATAAACTTACTCTGGGCGAATGATACGGATTGTGAGACGACGAGCAGCAGTAGAATAATTTTAAGTATTAGCCTTTTCATAACGATGAAAATTATTATAAATTAAAAAGGCCGCCTTAAAAAGGCGACCTTTTCTAAAAATTAGTTCAGATTAGAAACCGACATGCAGTGTAAAATATTGATTCGTGTTAAACGCATCTTCTTTTACAAATTTATACGCATAGTCAAGTCCAAGATTTATCGAACCAAGCGGATACCTGAAACCGATACCGAGTGTCGGGCCCCAGAGGACATCATCCTGATTCGCGTCGACGTAGTTAACATACGAACCTCTGACAAAAATCATTTTGTTGAAGTTGTATTCCATACCGAGCCGTACTTCATCGCTCGTAAACGAGCCGTTCATGAACGTACCAGCCAGCATGAAGTTATGTTTTCCTTTGTTCAGCGAGAAATTGTATGAAGCGCCGATTTCAAGGTTTGTCGGAAGGTCAAATTCCGCAAGGTTGACTCTTCTGGCGACCTGACCGTTAGGGTCGGTGTACGTTTTATCAAGACCCGAGCCGTCGAATTTCATCGATGTACCGAGATTCTTGATAGCGATACCGAACCTTAAGCCGGTTTTTCCGCCGATATACTGAAGACCGAAGTCGAAAGCAACGCCTGTAGCGCTTACTTCGGCAATTTTCTGATTTATATATTTAATGTTCGCGCCGAAATGAATCTTATCGGTCATCGCGCGCGCGAGACTAAGGTTTGCCGTAAGGAATAACGGTTTGAAAGTCGAGCCGTCACCCTCAGGGTAATTAACTGTGGTAACAAGTTCCTCTCCGAATGACATCGCTTTAATTCCGACGCCGAGATTCCCGATATTACCTAATTTNAAAATACCCGCGAGATATTCAATCTTGATATCCGCGATGTATTGGTTGTGAGAGAACATGAATTCACCACGATCACTGCTCAGAGATGAGAGTCCTGCCGGATTCCAGTACATGGCATCAATACCTTCCGTGGAGGCAAGGTTTGAACCCTGAAGCGCGGTTCCGACAGAGCCGACGGGTATTAATAATTCCGGGGCAGCGCTCAAACCGAGTTTTTTACGTGGGCCTGAATATACCGTGCCGCTGATCAGTATCAGGAGCAACAGTATTGTAATATTTTTAAATTTTACTGCCATAGTTTTTGTGATTAAATTTTTAAAATGTCCTGTTAAAATTAATCTATGATTCAACATGGTTACCTGACATCAATCCTTTCTTCCGCTGTAAATACCGCAAGTTTCATCACTTTTTGTCCCACGCCCGGTACGTCTATTAATACAATGTACAAACCGGATGCAATCGGCACTGCTTCGGAGTTCTTCAGATCGTAGTTCATCTGCGAACTCTGATCGTTCTTATTAAGAGTTCTGATAAGAACGCCGTCTATAGTATAAATCTTTATCTTACATTGTGTCGGCAAATGCCTGAACGACACGAATCTGTTGTAAGTAGATGTTTCGAGGTCGTTGTATCCGTAATACGGATTCGGAACGACTCTGATATTGTTTAATTCTGTTGTTGCCAGTGTAGAACTGTACGCGCTCTTCTTCGTTTCGAAATCATACCACAACTGGCTTGTTCCGCTGAAGAAAGGTCTGGATACCGTGTACGGATAAATGTACATCACGTCACCCGCAGCGTACGTCCTTCCCGAAATAAGTCTGGGAGACCATACGTACATTATATCAAAAGTATTGATTGATATGTACAGGTTCTTCGTTTTGTAATTGGGATTTGAGCCTGCTCCGGCATCATATGTTGAACGGAAAACATACACCAAAAGTTTACCGCCGAGCGAATCAGTTGTCGGCACGAATCCCGTGCTTCCCGGATTCACGTCATCAGAGTTTACGATAGCGCAGTTCAACTGGCGAACGTCGTTCGTCGTGCTGTCAACCTGATATACCGTAAACGGTACTCTGATGCTGTCCTGATAAATAAAGTATTTATCGTCAATCGCAGACGTATCTTTGTAGCGGTACGCTATCTGTCCGTTGTTGATGTCAGAGAAAACGATTTTCACATTTCTGAGTTGTTCACCCTTGACTGTCGAGGCCAGATTGTTGAATGTACCCGCCATAGGATAACTGAGGCTCATGCTTACCGATTGCCACGAATACGTGCCCGTGAAATGCTTGCTTCCCTCGAACACCGGCATAGGACTATTGTTCCTGAGATATTCCCATCCTCTCAATCTTGTCTGAATGGAATCATAGTTCTTCGCATTAACTATGGGGTCCTTAATCACGCCGACATTCTTAATCTTGTTGACGTTAATGAGAACGCCGTCGATAATTCTTGTTGAATCCTGTGTAGTCCCTGTTGACCATTTAAGGAACTTCTTCAGCGTGTCGTATGACGATGAACCGTCAGACATTCTGAGAATATTATATGTGGTATCGCTAGCACCCGAACCGTTAACATTGTTGAAGAGAATTCTGTACTTGGCTGTCACGACAGCGGACTGGTTTACGACCACCGGCGCTACTCCGAAGTCTCTTCTGCTCGTGTATATAGTATCCGAGTTCTTGAACGTGAATTGTGTTCCCATCAAAGGAGCATCAGGTCTTACGACTTTAATCGAATTTATCGAGATCGGATTTCTCTTAATTTTTCTGTATCCGGTTTTAGGATTAGTTTTATAAGCATACGCAATCACGGCGAAATAATAGGTCCTGCCGTACACGAAATTCTCTTCACTTCCCTGCATATCCGGGAACTGAGTTTTTTCGAGCGTTATGCTTCTGTTAATCCCCGTATTCGGAAATCCTTCGGGTACAGACTGTAAGTATGGAGGACAGACCGGAATCGCCATGTTACCTCCTGCTATATTTGAGATCGTGTCAATTATTATTCCAATATTATCTTTTACGTCGAAAATCTTTAACAATTTAATATTACTATTCATAGTTTCAGGCTGGTAAAAATCGGGAATACCGCCGTTTATATCTCCAATCTGGTATATTTCATATCCCTCAAACTTCCACCAACTGCTGTCAATTACCGGCTGAATGAGTGAATCCCAGATAAGATAGTTTTCCGCCAAATCATCCCATGTCAGAATAATGTTGCACTTTCCGTTGCCCTTATCAATATAACTGGCTGTAGTTTTCGGCAGAGAAATGTCAGGAGATTTTTTGAAGTTAGCATCAAACAGCGACTGCGCCGCGATGTCAACTCTTTTAAGACGCGTAACCGCATTTTTATTATTAGTACCTCTAGCAACCAACTGAGCGAGAACTACTCTCTGCGTATCGCCAGATTTAACTACGAAATCGTCCTTACCCGAATTAAAAATGAATCTTCTGTCTCCGGGAGGGCTGAGAAATGCTGTTGTTGTATCGCCGCCTGCGCAGTTCTTAATGACGGCCTGGTTCGTATTTCCGTTCCAGCCGAACTCAGTCCAGCCGATTCCTGTTTCAGGTTCACCCGGGTAAAGTTTATTTACTCTTTGTTTTGTAGAAGGATGGAACCATGAGGAGCCGTCTTTTTTGATACCTGAAAGATATCTGTAGGCTTCGAGTGGCAGTGAGGGGTCTCTTTCGCAATCGATACCGCCGCTACCTGTATTTGTAAAGTAAACAAACGAAGTCATTCCGAGCTGCCTGTATCCGGTTTTAACAATCTGATTATCAGAACCCGGAGGGTCAAAATAAGTAACAACATCACTCGGATTTCCCGTATATTCCATCGGGCTGAGGAAGAAGTCCATTCCCGATGATGGCGGATTCTGACCGTATGACGGTGAATTTCCTGTTCCGTCCATGTTATCCGAATTGAAGCAGTAGCCAAGGTTCCTCAGTGTATCGCAGCCGATATAATCGTCAGTCGCGTCGCCGAGGTCCGTGTCCACAACGAATCCGAAATAGGTTTTTGTCCAGTCTTTTGTATTCTTATTAATTACAACGAAATTGAAGAACTGAATGTCGTTGAGACCGTCTTCGTTATAGGCCCAACCTGTCATATGCATTTCAGACATTATGGGAGCAGTACCACCCGAGAATCCCTCGCTCTGATTGTGCGTTTCGGGATATGCGTCGGTAATGCAAATGAAAATAGTCTGTGTTGCATCTTTGATACCGGGTTTGTCAACGCCCTGATCAAATACACCGTTCTTGTTTTTATCAACATAAGGCGCGCCGTACGGTATCATTTTGTACCAATTCAAGTAATCCGACGATGTAGAATCATCATCCGATACTTTGTAAAGTTTGAAATCATTACTTGTAACAGGAGCTCCGCCGATTCCGTTAATGTAACCCGGAGCATATTCACCCTTGTAGGAGTTTGACGCCAGCCTCAACTGACCGTCGATGTAAGTACCGATAGATAATCCGGCGGTGAATATGGCGAATCTGTTGGAACCCTTAGGCCACATAAATCCCGGAGTGTTGCTCGTCCTGATATCCTGATCAAAAATACCCGTGTTCTGCACCCAGGTATCGATATTATTCGGATCGAACCTTATCTGAGTCTGAACAACCCTCGGAAAATACTGGATAGTAGGATTTCCTGTTTGAAATTCAATCCTTGGCTTGGCGTATGTGTTCGCACATACCAGCAAGGCAAGGAAAGTTATTATTAATATAATTTTTTTATTCATAATCTTAAAAATTAATTTTTAAACTTAATTTTTACAACGATACTCTAATCCCAAATCTAATTTGTCTTGGCGAACCCCAGTTTCTGTAATAACTGGCTTTCAGCCTGATCGGCTCGTATTTTTTATAATTTGAATTCGCGTTCGAACCCGTCGGTGTATTAAGATACCCGTTATCGCCGGGCAAGCCTGTCGCACCGAAAACGGTGTTAACCAATTCAGCATTAAGCAGGTTCTGTACATACACGTAGAAATTCCAGTTTGACTTCCAGATCTGGACAGTCTTATCGAGTTTAAGGTCGAATCTAAGCGACCAGTCCGTGTACAAAGAATTCTTTGTTGAAAGTACTCTTCCGTCATCCGCATTGTACGCTGTCGGTAATTCCCTCGCGGTATAAGGTCTGCCGCTGTTGAACGTAAACAGAATGTTGAGTCCGAGTTGTTTCAGCACGCTTCCCAGGAAACCCTTCGGAACGTCATTGACACCGAAACGGTAGTCAACATTGACCGAACCTGTGTGCCTCTGATCAAAGTCAAGCGGGAACACGTAGTTCGGGAATCCGCCGTCCGGATTCGTCGGGTCTGCATTACTGCCGAGATAGAATTTGGAATTCGGATCCGATCCGATACCTGAAGCATAAAGCAAAGTATAAGCAAAGTCAACGGCCAGCCTGTTCATTCTTCTTAAGCTTAAATAAAATTCAAGACCTCTTGAAATACTAAAGTCAGTATTATAGTATGTGGCATATCCGGAAGTCGGGTTACCGTTAATAACCTGGCCCGAAAGCCTCTTGATACCAATCTGGTCTTTTGTTTCCCTGTAATACACTGTTAATCCCATATCGACGAAATCACCGACTCTCTGTTTCACGCTGATTTCATACTGGGTTAACTTTTCAGGTTTTAATGTAGCGTTTTCATACACGTTCTGAACCGAATTGTTCAGTGCAGCATAAAACGCATTTCTTGTAATATAAAGGTTCTGTAACTCGGGCATCTGAACGAATTTTCCGAAGTTCGCGGAGAATACTGTCTTATCCGTTATCGGGAAAGAGAATCCGAGTCTCGGGCTGAACAGAATTTCTTTATCGTTATCCTGATACAATGCATCAGTAAGAAGTTCTCCGGTATTTTCGTCATAGACCTTCGTAATGTCTTTCAGTACTTTGGTGTTCACATCGAGATAATCCATTCTGACGCCGGCATTAACCGTGAAATCGCCAAAATCGATTTTATCCCTTATATACGCGCCCGCAACTATAGGATGATACGGATCTGTTGTTGAAGGATCGACAAGATTTCCATACCTGTCAAGCACGTCATAGCCGTAGAATCTGCCGGAATTATTTCTTCCGTACCAGATTGCCATCGGCGTAAGGTCCGTCATAGCGAGTTCGAACGCATAGTTCGCTTCGATATGTTTCAGTGTATGATACCTGTACTCGCCTCCGAACTTGATTTCGTGGTCGCCGCTTTTCTTAGAGTTGATAGCCCACGTCGCGTCCAACTTGCCGCCGATATAACTAACGTCGGTCTTGGCGTATGCTCCGTAAATGGCGCCTTCTCTTGAGAACAGACTTTCGTAATTCGGGTCTGCACCGATATTCGAGCCCTGAGTATATCCGTATGCAAGCATTTGCGGATTCGCAAGAGTATCGCCGTACGCGTAAAGATTATCCCACCAGATATTATCGCCTTGTTCACTCTTTGTCTGGTATCTGTTGAACTGCAGTTCGTAGAAGAATTTGCCTGTAACGTTATGAACTATTCTTCCGTAAATCTGCTGGTCCGTTTGTTCGGCTCTCGGCATCCTGTCGATGTTCCTCATCATAAAAGCCGAATTGAAGTATCTCCTGTTGTTCTGAGTCTGCATAAATCCGAATCTCAGATTAATAGGAATCTTCGCTCCTGTTTCGTTAAGGTTGATTCCGAGTCTCGCGCTGTAATTCCAGAGACTCTGCGAATTGTTAGGAGTGATTTTCTGCACCTTATCATTCAATGAATCGTTGTACCTGATATCTTCGATTAACGGATAGATCTGGTCGCCGATCCAACTTAACTGATAGGACTTATTCCACTGTCTTTCGATAGCGCCCGAGAAATTGATAACATTTGCTATACCTTTAACGGGAATAAGCGGACCTGCCAATGTAAAGTTGTAAAGATTGTAGCCCTGGGAGACTGTATTAATCCAATCGCCCGCGAGCACGTCTGAAATTACTTCGGCCGAACCAGTGTATTTGTCCGTGCCTCTTCTTGTTGAAACGTTAATGACGCCCGATAAGGCGTTACCATATTCCGCTCCGAAGCCGCCTGTCAATACAGAGACTTCCTGCATAAGGCTGTTCGGAACGTATGCCGACGAAGTACCGTCGAGAGGATTTGTCGTTGCCATACCGTCGACGATAATCAGGTTTTCAGAACTCCTGCCGCCGCGGATGTTTATGTTAGAACCTCTTTCGTCAGTTATGACGCCCGCGGTCTTGGACGCAATATTCGTTATGCCCCTAAGACCGGCGTTATCGATAGATTCCTGTGTTACGAGCCTTCCGCTCTGGTCAACTTCGATGCCTTTCCTTTCTGCCTCGATAACGATGACTTCAGTCGAAATTCCTGCTACTGAGAGCTGGAAATTAATTTTCGTTCTTTGGTCAACCGATACTTTTACTCCGGTTATCATTTTTTTTTCGTAACCGATGTAAGATGCTTCAAGAGAATATGTACCAACTTCAACGTTGAGTATTACATATTCACCATTATCATCCGTTATAGCACCCATATTGGAACCGGCAATTTTAATCGTGGCTCCAATGAGAGGTGTTTTTTCGACCGCATCAGTGATTACACCGCCTATACTACCTGTAGTCTGGGAAAAGGCGATGCTGGATCCGAGAACGAGAGTAATGAATATGATAAAAGTTGTAAATTTTTTTATCATTGAATCCCTCATTTTTTCCCTCCGAAAAGATTAGTTTTTAAAATAGCAACCCTCTAAAGTATTGCGAAAATACTCAGAGGGCTGCTTTGGTTATCATTAATATACTGTTAAATTATTTTATTAACATCATTTTCTTTGTTTCCGTGAATCCGTTCGCGCTCAATGTGTAGAAGTAGATACCGCTCGACAAATTGGAAGCGTTGAATTTGTATTCATACGTTCCAACCGACATATTTTCATTGACCAGCGTGGTAATTTCCTTACCTGACAGGTCATAAACTTTCAGAGAAACCAATCCGGCTTTGCTGACCGCAAACTTAATGTTTGTTGTCGGGTTGAACGGATTCGGATAGTTCTGTGAAAGCGAGAAGTTCGAAGGAACTTCATTCGATATCTGGTTTACCGATACCGATGACAACGGAATTGCAAGCCTTACGAACATATAAGGTTCTGCAGATTCGCCGTTGCCTGAACCGTTAACATAACTACCGGGCATAAGGCCTGCCAACACGTGAATGTTCGCATAGTACATTGTGGATGTATTGTCATTCCATAATGAAATGCTCGGATATCTCCAGTCTTTTACCGGGGTTTCGGGGTTAATCTTCATGGGGTGTTTCCATGTAGCGCCGCCGTTACCGGAAAGCGTGAAATACATATCCATGAATGTTGTAGTATCCGTAACACCTCCGACATAGTCAGAAGGAACCTGGAACACTGCAAAGAGAACGTTGCCGTCCGCTGATACGCCGATATTCGGGCGGCTCATCGAACTCATTACGTCGTTGACGCCGACGTACGGATGATATCCGACCATCGTCGTGTCAGCGATTACAATGCTCTTGCTCGGGTCAGAACCCGGAAGAGTCGGCGACCAGAATCTTATCTTCGCCGGAAGTCCCGGATAGAACGAACCTTCCGTGGTTTGTTTTATTGTTTCGAATACGACTTTCGGTGATGTACCGGCATAGACGATTCCAACGCCTCTTACGGGTCCTAATGAATCCGTCGCGAAGTTGCAATCAAAAATCTTCAAAGGTGTTGTGAAAGTATTGCCGTTATCAGTTGATTCCATGAACCATACGTCCGCGTATGATTCGGGATTATTCGCATCGTTGTTTTTGTAAACGATACCGATTCTACCGTCAGAACCTCTTGCAAGACCGTATGTTTCTGCCTGATCGCCCGCAAAGTAACTCCACGGACCCCAGGTTCCGGGTGTGGAACCCATTCCAGTGTTGATTATCTTATGTGAAGAGTCAACACCGTTCTGCGAAGCAAGAACTATGAATTTGTTTGTAAGAGAAACGTTTGATGTTGAAAGAACTCTCGGCCAAATCGGCTGAGTTGTTGTTGAGTTTGCTCCGGGGGGATAAAGGTGCGTGAACGAACCTACGCCCGGGAAAGCGTCAACATAAACGTTTGTAATCTGGTACGATGTACCGTCCTGGCAGTGGTTCGCGAACAAAGCATTTCCTTCCGACGTTCCGTTGATCGTCGGGAATCCGCTCTTGATACCTGTGGGTACGTCAGAGATGAATGTCCAGGTCGTACCTCTGTCAGAACTGAAATAATATTTGGATCTTCTGTTCGGGAACGTCGTTCCGTCTCCGAGTGGAGCATATACAACCGCTATATGAATGTTGTCCGGTGTGCTGGGGTCCTGCCAGATTGTAACGGGCGAACCGTTTGAACACAGGTCATAAATCGATGAACATCCGATAGCCGTAAACGTAGCATTCAATTCCCAGTCGGGTTTCATCTTCGGTGATGTTGTAACGCTCTTCAGGTATGAAGAAACTGAAGGTAAACCAAAATTATTAGGTTTTCCGTCAGCCCTGACGCCTACGTAAGCATCGCCGTTCATCTTAATTTTGTACTCAATTCTTGACATCTTGTCAATTTGAGCCTTTGTTAATTGCGCATTCACGGCACTGATGCCGAAAACAACCAACAAAGCAGCGAGAAGTAATTTTTTTAACATTTTTTCTCCTTTATGTTTTGAGATTTAGGAAAATTCAATTATTTAAAATGTAACGCTTTTTTCAATATAATACTATTTGAAAATCTTGTCAATATACAATTTTATAATCCAATTGTTATGTTTTTTTAATACTTCAAGTTATTTCGGCATACTTTAAAAACAATTCAATTTCAAGTATGTCTTTTGACTTGCATTAATATTTCATTTATAATATTTTGCGCGCTCTCCAGAGTCTTACCGGCGGTATGATTCGTGAGCGCGACGTTCCTCAAATTCAGGAATTCCCTATTAATATAAGGCTCTTTTTTGAATACGTCAAGACCCGCCTGAAAATTTTTCTTTGACTTCAGAATACGCAGCAATGCTTCTTCATTCACAACCCCGCCCCTTGATGTATTTATGAAGACAGCGTCCGGTTTCATCATTGACAATTTCGCTCCGTCGATGAATTTTCTGTTGGATTTATTGTAAGGTATGTGGACGGTAACGATATCAGAATTTCTTAAAACATGCTCTAAATCGTAATAATTAAGCGAGAAATTTCTTCTTATTACGGATTTATCAATATCATTAGCCAGAACCTGCATCCCGAAAGCCTTTGAAATTTCGGATACTCTTGTTCCGACTTTCCCGGTACCGATTATTCCGATTTTTTTTCCGAAAAGATTTCTTCTTTCAAAATCCCAGCAATCAAACCTGCCGCATCTTATTAATTCATCCGATACCTTTATAGCTTTTAGTAAACACAGAATTAAAGCGAAGGTATGCTCGGCAGCCGAAATGTAATTTCCGTTTTCGGAATTAATTATCCTGATGCCTCTTTTGGCAGCGTAATCCGTGTCAATATGGTCAGTGCCTTTCGACGCGGTGCAGATTGTCTTTATACCGCAACGGGAAAGGAAAATTTTGTCAAGTTTCCTCCGTGAATTGATTATTAATACTTCGTAACGTCCGCCGTATTTCAGTATGTCTTCGTTGGAAAGATTTTTTCTTTTAACGATTCGGTATCGGGANAACGGGTAATATTTTTCAACTCCTTTAAGATTAAAATCTCCTGCCGCAAGAATCGATATTTTACCCTCAACCCGCAATGAAAGGATTTAAATTTTATATGAAATGTAGATTAGTCTTCTCTCTTCTTAGGATTCTTAAGAGCGTCGCCTATCAATCCGATTACTTCATTACGTCCTTCGCCGGAAATTATCGAAAACGGTATAAAGTCTCTGCAAAGCACGTCGTTGTTTACAATTTTCGATGCGCGGTAAATCTGTTTTTCCATCTTATTCTTCGAAATCTTGTCCGACTTCGTAAGAATTATTGCGAAGGGTATTTCGTAATATTCAAGCCAGCTGACCATAAGTTCGTCCAGATACGTAGGCTCGTGTCTGGCGTCGATAAGAACGAAGACCATGTTGACATTCTGCCGTTCGCTGATGTATTCTTCGACGAGTTTTCTCCAGCCTGCCCTGATTTGCTCGGGCACTTTTGCATAACCGTAACCCGGCAGGTCAACAAGATAAAATTCTTCATTTATCAGGAAATAATTCAATTGCCTGGTTTTCCCCGGCACGGAGCCGATTTTCGCAAGGCTCTTCCTGTTGCAGATTTTATTTATCATTGATGATTTACCGACGTTTGAGCGTCCGACGAATACGAATTCCGACAAAACCGATTTCGGAAGTGTCCTCAAATCGTAAATGCTGCTTATAAATTCTGCAGAAGTAATCTTCATTTTCCGTATAAATTATAAATCCCTAACTTTTTCAGGAACAAAATATTATAATTATAATTTTTTCAAAAAGTTAAGGACTTGGTTTTGTAAAAAATAATAAATTTGCTTGTTTTATGAAATGAAAAAATTTGGTATTGCAGAAATGACTTGACGTTAGCAAAAAAAAGGCTGTCTTTCGGACAGCCTTTTAAAATCAAGATAATTCAGATTTTATTCTTCTTTTTTCCTGGATGTTTTCTTAGCCGTCGTTTTCTTCACGGGTTTTTCCGTCTTCGTTTCTTTCTTTTCCGTCTTTTTAACGGTTTTCTTAGCCGTCGTCTTCTTTACAGGTTTTTCAGCAGGCTCTTCGGTTTCGGTTTTCTTCTTAGAGGTTTTCTTCGCTGCTGGTTTGACTGCAGCAGTTTTCTTTCCTTCAGAAGTTTTTGTTTCCGCTTTCGGCTTTTCAACTACGCTGAAATCGACGAGTTCGATTATCGCCTCATCACCGCCGTCGCCGACTCTGAAGCCGCTTTTAAGGACTCTCGTGTAACCGCCGTTTCTTTCCAGTATCTTGGGTCCGATTTCCTTGAGCAGCACGTTTATCGATTCTCTGTCTTTTAGAAACTTTCTGATTTCCCTTGCAAAGTGAACGTACTTTTCCGGGCTCTTATCCTTAAGCAGCACGGCCTTTTTCGCTTTGGTCAACAGAGGTTCAACGTAAAGTCTGAGTTCTTTCGCTTTTGCAAGCGTGGTTTTTATTCTTTTATATTTTATAAGCGACATTGACAGGTTTNNTGAAAGCAAGGCTCTCTTGTGGCTTGCGGTTCTTTTCAGTTTTCTGCCTTTTTTTCTATGTTCCATTCTTTACAAAGATTTGTTTATCAAAATTTAAGGTGTCTTATTTCTTTTTTTCTTCGCCGATATATTTTTCCACATCCATGCCGAAACTAAGCCCGAAACTTTCTATCAGTTCACCGAGTTCCGCAAGAGACTTTCTTCCGAAATTTCTGTAATGGAGCATATCGGATTCCTGTTTGCTCACGAGTTCCGCAATATTCTTTATATTTGCCGAACGCAGGCAGTTCTGCGAGCGCACGGAAAGGTCGAGTTCATCAACGGGTGTCAGAAGAATTTTTTTAACGTTTTCGAATTGTTCGTCCTTAACCTCTTCAACCGTATCCTTGAATTCGGCATCCGGGCTCAGGTTCAGGAACAACTGGATGTGTTCTTTAAGAATCTTCGACGCCTGGATAACAGCCATTTCGGGTTCAACCGCGCCGTTAGTCGTAACATCAAGCACGAGTTTTTCGTAATCCGTTCTCTGTCCGACGCGCGTGTTTTCTATCGTATAGTTCACGTTGAGTATCGGAGAGAAGAGCGAATCGACCGGTATGAAACCGACGGGCAGGTCGTATTTCTTGTTTTCTTCAGATGGCACATAACCCACGCCGCTTCCAATCCTGATTTCGACATCCATTACGCCTTCCTTGTTCAGGGTTGCGATGTGGAGCTCGGGATTGAGTATTTCGTATTCGGCTGTTGCTTCCTGAATGTGCTTTGCCTTAAGCTCGGCGGGACCCGAAATCTTGAATTCAATCTTGCCGGGCTTTCCGGACAGGTCTTTAAATCTGACTTCTTTAAGGTTAAGAATAATTTCCGATACGTCCTCTACAACACCTTTGATGGTCGTGAATTCATGCTGGATGTCATTTACCCGTAATGCTACGATGGCGGTGCCGGGCAGAGACGAAATCAAAGCCCTTCTCAGCGCATTACCAATAGTAACGCCATAGCCCCTTTCGAGAGGCTGTACGATGAATCTGCCAAAAGTATCAGTATATGAAGATTCTTCTTTAATTACCTTTTCCGGTAAAAGCAAATGATTAATTTTCATTATATATTTATTAGATTTTATTTTGAATACAATTCAACGACAAGTTGTTCGTTTCCGATGAAAGGCACATCGCTTCTTTCGGGCACGTTCAGAAACGTTCCTGCCATGTTCGCCTTATCGAGATTCAGCCACGACGGAAGCATATTATCCTTCATTCTCTTCATCGCTTCGTGGAAAGAAGGCACTTTCCTGCTTTTTTCTCTTACCTGAATTACGTCGCCGGATTTCAGCATGTAAGAAGGAATGTTAACGACCTTGCCGTTCACGGTAAGATGTCTGTGCAGGATTAATTGTCTTGCCGCTTTTCTGGACGGAGCGAGTCCGAGCCTGTAAAGCGTGTTGTCGAACCTGCTTTCAAGAATCTTTACGAGGTTATCGCCTGTAACGCCTTTCTGCTTTGCTGCATCTTCAAAATATCCTCTGAATTGTTTTTCGAGAAGACCGTAGGTCTTGCGGATTTTCTGTTTCTCCCTCAACTGTATTAAATAGTCGCTAACTCTGGGCCTGCGGCTCATGCCGTGCTGACCCGGAGGATAGTTTCTTGATTCAATCGGGCATTTGTCTGTAAAGCATTTTACGCCCTTCAGGAATAATTTCGTTCTTTCTCTTCTGCAGAGTTTACAACTTGCATCAGTATATCTTGCCATTTATAATTTTTTCTTTAATTATAATAAAATATTTAAACTCTTCTTCTTTTCGGCGGTCTGCAGCCGTTATGCGGCAGGGGTGTAATGTCCTTGATTGACAGGATTTCGAGACCTGCCGTGTTAAGCGCGCGCACCGCGGCGTCTCTGCCGGAACCGACGCCTTTAATAAGGACTTCGATTTTCTTAAGACCAAGGTCGAATGCTTCCTTCGCCGCCGCTTCAGCACACATCTGCGCCGCAAACGGAGTGTTCTTCTTCGAACCCTTGAATCCCATCTTTCCGGACGACGCCCATGAGATCGTATTGCCGTAAGCATCGGTAAGCGTGACTATCACGTTGTTGAACGTCGCTCTTATATGAGCTACGCCGTTGGAATCGACCTGANNATTTTTTTCTTCGCTTTTTTAAAAGTCTTTGCCAAGTTCTATAGATTTAATTTTTAAACAAATTATTTTTTACTTCTTAGCCGCAGCTTTCTTCTTTCCTGCAACAGTTTTCCTCTTTCCTTTTCTCGTACGGGCATTCGTTCTGGTTCTCTGCCCTCTGACCGGAAGTCCTCTTCTGTGTCTTTTGCCGCGGTAGGTACCGGTATCCATTAAACGCTTTATGTTCATCTGTACTTCCGACTTTAGAGCGCCCTCAATCTTAATATTACTGATTTCGTTCCTAATCTTGTTAACTTCATCGTCAGTAAGCTGGGATACCTTTGTATCCTCGTTGATTCCGAGTTTTCCTAATATCGATTTCGAAGTCGAAAGACCGATACCGAATATTGATGTAAGTCCGATTACCACTCTCTTGTTTCTCGGAAGGTCAACTCCTGCTATTCTTGCCAATTTTTACTCCTGTGTGATTAAATTATAAAAATTATCCTTGACGTTGTTTGTGTTTAGGATTAATGCAAATAACCCTTACCACGCCTTTGCGTTTTATTATCTTGCACTTATCGCACATCTTTTTTACAGAACTTCTAACTTTCATATATGTAAATTAATTTATTTATTTATACCTGTATGTGATTCTTCCTTTAGTAAGGTCGTAAGGCGAAAGTTCCACGCTCACCTTGTCGCCCTGCAGAATCCTTATGTAATTCATTCTCATCTTTCCGGATATATGAGCAAGTATCTCGTGTCCGTTCTCAAGTTTAACCTTAAAAGAAGTGTTCGGAAGAATTTCCGTTATAATTCCGTCAACTTTTATTGAATCTTGTTTCACCAAATTATTCTATACCGTTAAAATTTCAGGTTTTCCGTTCGTAATCAGAATCGTATGCTCAAAATGAGCGGACGGTTCCGCGTCTTTCGTAACAATCGTCCAGTCGTCATCAAGAGTCAATACTTCAAAACCGCCGTAATTCACCATTGGTTCTATTGCCAAGGTCATCCCCGCTTTAAGCCTGAAATTATTCGCCGTACTGTAAAAATTCGGGACCGCGGGCTCCTCATGAAGATTCTTGCCTATCCCGTGTCCGACCAGGTCCCTTACAACGCTGAACCCCGAGCCTTCCACGTATGACTGAACCGCTATTGCTATGTCGTTAATCGTATTGCCCGCTACCGCTCTTTCAATCCCCTTGTAGAGCGATTCCTCCGTTACTTTCATAAGCATTTCTTTCTTCCTGCCGACTTCGCCGACTCCGTAAGTGTAAGCGCCGTCACCGTAGTAACCGTTTTTCAGCGCGCCGACGTCAACCGAAACTATATCTCCCTCTTCTAGTTTCCTTTCGGAAGGTATCCCGTGAACGACAACGTCGTTAACCGAGATACACGCGCTAGCGGGAAAACCCTTCTTCTTTCTCGTGGCGCCGTAACCCTTGAATGCCGGGTAAGCGCCTCTGCTTCTGATGTAATCCTCAATAAGCCTGTCAAGTTCAAGAGTTGTCACCCCCGCCTTAATAAAATCTTTTATGTATTTTAAAGAACCCGCAACGATACCGCAGCTTTCGCGCATCAAATCAATTTCATTATCGCTTTTAACCAGAGACATTAAACTATCAGAACCTGCGGCCTTTCAACTTTGTACCCTTCATGAATCCGTCGTAATGCCTCATAAGAAGATGCGACTCAATCTGCTGAAGCGTATCGAGAGCGACACCCACAACAATGAGCAGACTCGTGCCTCCGAAGAATTGCGCCAATCCCTGCGTAACACCGAGTTTTGTCAGTAATGAAGGTATTATTGCTATAAGCGCCAGGAAAATAGATCCCGGCAGAGTTATTTTCGTCAGTATGTTATCGATGAAATCAGATGTCGGTTTACCTGGTCTTACACCGGGAATGAATCCGCCCTGTTTTTTCATATTGTCGGCGACGTCCTTCGGATTGAAAGCGATCGCCGTATAAAAATATGTGAAGAACACGATAAGCAGAGCGTACACGAACGAATAGAACCAACTTTGATAGTCAAAATATCTCGCTACATTCTGCATGAAATCGCTGTTCGGGAAGAACGACAGAACCGTGCTGGGAATGAACATAATTGATTGCGCGAAGATAAGCGGCATAACGCCTGCCTGGTTAACTTTCAGCGGAATGTACTGTGTTACTCCGCCGAATACTTTTCTTCCAACGACTCTTTTCGCGTACTGCACGGGAATCTTTCTCGTCGCGACTGTTACCGCAATTACGCCCGCGATAATGAATACGAACGCCGCGATATAAACTGCTTCAATGAGTATGTTCCTGACGCCTTCCGAAATTATTCTGTATTCATCGAATATTGAATACGGGAATCTGTCAATGATTCCGATAAAAATTATGAGTGATATACCGTTTCCGATACCCCTTTCCGTAATCTGTTCACCCATCCACATAAGAAGAATAGTGCCGGCCGTAAGGAAAATCACGGTAGAAATCGTGAACATGAATGTCGAGACTTCAGGGCTTATTATGTGAAGTTCTCCGGCTTTCCTCGTACCGAGTTGAACGCTGATGCCCCAGGCCTGAAGAGCCGCGACAGGAATCGTGCCGAGCCTTGTCAACTGGTTGATTTTCTTTCTGCCTTCTTCGCCTTCTTTCTGAAGTTTCTGGAAGTAAGGAAATACCGCGCCCAGTAACTGAATAATAATAGATGCGCTGATGTAAGGCATAATGCCGAGAGAAAACACGGCTGCCTTCTGGAAAGCACCTCCGACGAACAAGTCGTACAAGCCGAACAGATTGTTCGAACTCATATTCTTGTTAGCCTCGGCAAGAATTGAAGCGTCGATGCCCGGAAGGGTTATGTGCGCGCCGATTCTCACGACAACAAGAAGTGCGATCGTGAAGAGGATTCTGGTTCTCAGTTCCTCAATCTTAAAAATATTCCTGAAATTTTCTACGAAACCGCTCATATTGTAATGGCTTTTCCTCCGAGGTTCTCGATTTTTTCTTTAGCAGATTTGCTGAATGAATTTGCTGTTATTTCAAGTTTTGATTTCAATTCTCCGTTTCCGAGAATTTTCAACGGCTTTCTTGAATCCTTTACAAAGCCAAAGTTGAGAAAATATTTTACGTCAATCTTCGTTTCGGAAATCTTACCTTCGTCGATAAGTTTCTGAATGTTGCCGAGATTCAAAACATTATACTCAACTCTGTTAATGTTCTTGAAGCCGAACTTGGGCACCCTTCTCTGAAGCGGCATCTGACCGCCTTCAAACCAGGCTCTGTACTTGTTGCCTGAACGGGACTTCGCGCCGTTCTCGCCTCTTGTTGATGTTCCGCCGAAACCGGAACCCTGACCTCTACCGACTCTTTTTTTCTTTTTTCTCGAGCCTTCTGCGTATTTTAAGTTACTGAGTATGTTCATTGCTTTTTATTAGACTAATAATAAGACCCCTTGTATTACCAAGGGGTCTCATGTAATGATTTATGATATTCTTTTTAACAAATTATTTACCGAAATAATAAGATGCTGAAATCACTCCGAACATTTCATTCGTTTTGCCCGTCATGATATAGAAACCGTCCTTGAATAATTTTTCGCCGACCGTACCGCTGAGGTTGAATCTGTTAAAATCAAGACCGAAACCGACAGTGATTGTCTGCTTTGAATCCGAGACTCCTGTGCTTTTCCAATAATAGGTATTTCCTGCAGATTCGACATTGCTCTTAGATGAAATTACCGATCTCGAATAACCTGCTCTTCCCGTAAGCCAATCAGTGAACGGCCATTCAATACCAAGATTGAACTGAGGAAGCACGAATTCGGAATATGTATAAGTGTAACTTGTAGCATCGTACTTGTTTTCGACCTGGTGGTAACCTACAGAAAGACCACCTGCTAACAGACCGTTGTCAAGTACCGGCATATTTAAACCAAGACCGCCCATGAAATTTAAGTGGCTAAACTTACTGTAACCACCCGCCACAAGCGGAGTAGAGGTTGGATTCCAACTGTACATTCCAAATCCGAGATAAGGAACTAAGTTAACACCGAGATTCTTGTTTACAGTGAAGAATGCTCTTGTAAATACATCCATCTGCATTCCGCCTTCGTTTTCATCGATGTTATTTGTCGCAACGATAGTTCTTTCGTATTTGTATTTGTTAATTTTTAAATCTATTGCGCCTTCGATCCATCCGCCTTCAAGTTTACCAAGAACACCAACTGTACCGCCTAAAGACATTGAACTCCATTTATGGTTCTGACCGGTTGAATCGAATTCATTGGACCATCCCGCATAATAAGGAGCAACGCCGAGAGCAAACTTAGGAGACATTTGCCAGCCGAATAAAACCTTTAAAGGCACTACAGGTCTGTTTACACCGTAGACATTATTGCCGTAATTTGTAAAGTCTGTCCAGTTGTCTTCGAATTTATTCAGGACGAGACCTAACGATACGTCCTTCGATACGCCGAAGTTAATGCCTGCCCACTGTTCTGTCAGTTGATACTGATCGTTTCCGACTGCGTCTCTTCCGATGTCACCGAATGCATAGTTTCTGTACACGGTTGACCAGGAAGGGTTTCTGTTAATGTCAATCGAAGCATCCTTTATAAAAGGATTGTAGCCCAATGCTTCGTACCTTGCGGTACCGCTGGGGATGGACTGTCCGAACGATACGGACGATACAAGCATGATCCCCAAAAGCATAATGGAGAGTAATTTTGCAAACTTCATTTCTTTTCCTTTCATTTAGTTTTTGTTTTTTTTACTGTAACACTGATTATTTTCCGAAAATCTTTACCTATAATACTTCTACTTTCACTAAATGTTTCACCTTCTCGATCATGCCTCTGATCTGAGGTGAATCCTTTTTAACGACTGAATAATTAGGTCTTCCGAGACCCAATGCTTCAATTGTTCTTTTTTGCCTTACTGTTGTATCTATTATGCTTTTTACTTGTGTTATTTTTAAATTCTTTTCCATCGTTAGATTNGAGAATAATTCTGATAAATTCATTCCGCGCTTGTCCGCGGTAGTTTTCGCGTCGCGAAGATTTCTTAAAGCGCTTACTGTTGCTTTCACGACGTTATGCGGATTCGAAGAACCCAGCAGTTTTGTAAGAACGTCCTGAATTCCTGCCGCTTCGAGCACCGCTCTCACTCCGCCGCCCGCTATGAGTCCCGTTCCGGGAGTCGCGGGTTTCAGCAGCACTTTCGCCGCGCCGTACTTTCCGATTATTTCAAAAGGAATCGTTCCTTTTCTTAACGGAACTTCCATTAATGATTTTCTCGCATCCTCAACGCTTTTCCTTATTGCGTCCGTAACTTCGTTGGCTTTGCCCAATCCGAGTCCTACGTGTCCCTTACCGTCTCCGACAACGCTGACAGCGCTGAAACTGAACCTGCGTCCGCCCTTTACAACCTTGGCAACTCTGCCTATGTAAACCAGTTTTTCCTTTAACTCGAGTTCGCTTGCCTTTATGTATTTTTTCGCCATTAAAATATAAATTTACACTTTCTTAAATCCTGATATTATTTCCTGTATATAAACATCTTACAGGTTCTGTTCTCAGGGGAGGATTCGAACCTCCGCTAACGGCTCCAAAGGCCGCTGTCCTGCCATTAGACGACCCGAGAATATATCAAATTTTTAAACTAATAAATATAAAGAATTTAGTTAAAACTTTAAACCACCTTCGCGCGCACCTTCGGCAAGGGCTTTCACTCGTCCGTGATAAAGATAACCGTTCCTGTCAAACACGACGTTCATAATGCTCAAATTCTTCGCTCTTTCCGCAATCGTCATTCCGATTATTTTCGATTTCCCGACTCTTCCTTTAGTTCCTTCAATTTTGGATTTCAATTCCTTTTCCAGAGAAGAAGCCGATGCGAGCGTCTTGCCGTTTACATCATCGACCAACTGCGCGTAAATATTGACCGCGCTTCTGAATACAACCAGTCTGGGTTTATCGGGGGTTCCCGAAACCTTTTTCCTGATTTTATATTTTATCTTTGCTCTTCTTGATAAGTATTTCGTATTCACTTTTTTACTATTAAACTTTTAAAATTTTACTTTGCTGCTGTTTTTCCCGCTTTTCTTCTAATCTTTTCAGTATCGTACTTAATTCCTTTTCCTTTGTAGGGTTCGGGTTCGCGGAAAGAACGGATTTTCGCCGCGATCAGTCCGACCAGTTGTTTATCGTTGCCGCTTACGATTATATTCGTCGGAGCGGGCACTTCGATTTTAATACCTTCCGGCGCCTTGAATATTATCGGATGCGAATATCCGATATTTATAAGCAGAAAATCTCCTTTGAGTTCCGCCTTATAACCTATTCCGACGAGTTCGAGTTTTTTCGAGTATCCTTCAGTAACGCCGATTACCATGTTCATAAGAAGCGCTCTGTACAAACCGTGAAGCGCTTTATTCTTTTTAAGCTCGTTATCTCTCGTAAAAGTTACCTCATTCCCGTTCACGCTTATCCTGATATCTCCTGTAAGTGTCATCGAAAGTGTTCCTTTCGGACCCGTGACGCTTACTTCCGAATCCTTAATATCAAGTTTTACTCCGTTCGGAATTTCAATTATTTTTTTACCTATTCTGCTCATGNNTTTCTTGATTTTCTTTTTTATAAATTACCAGATTTCACAAATGACTTCGCCGCCGATGTTCTGGCTTCTTGCCTGCTTGTCGGTCATCAGTCCTTTTGAGGTCGAGATAACCGCGATTCCGAGACCGTTCCTCACACGGGGAAGTTCTTCGGCGCCTTTATACGTTCTGATACCGGGTTTGCTGATTTTTCTAAGCCCTTCGATTACGCTGACGCCGTCGTTATATTTCAGTTTGATAGAAATATATTTCTTGTTGCCTTCGGTTTCTATAATCGAATAATCGCTTATAAAGCGCGCTTTCAGCATTAAATCCGCAATACCGGTTTTCATCTTCGAAGCAGGTATATCAACCGTTTTCTTTCCCGAACTTATCGCGTTTCTGACTCTTGTTAAGAAATCTGCTATTGGATCTGTCATTGACATTCTAAAAAATCTCCTGTTTTGTTTTTTTACCAGCTTGATNTTAACTACTCCGGGAATCTTGCCCTGCAGCGCCAGTTCCCTGAACACCAGACGTGATACCCCGAATTTTCTGTAATATGACCTTGCTCTTCCGGTCATGCTGCATCTGTTATGCAGTCTTGTCGCGCTGCTGTCTCTCGGCAGTTTCGCCAGCGCCGCGTAGTCACCTTTATCCTTAAGTTCTTTTCTCTTCTCGGCATATTTCTTAACGAGTTTCTCTCTTCTCTCCTGTCTTGCTATGTGTGATTTTTTTGCCATTTGTATTATTATTTTGTAAACGGTAATCCGAAAGATTTTAAAAGTTCGAACGCCTCTTCGTCAGTTCCGGCGGAGGTTACGAAAGTAACATCCATACCCATAATTCTCGCTNATGTTATCGACGTTTATCTCGGGAAAAATAATCTGCTCTTTAACGCCCATGGAGTAATTGCCTCTTCCGTCAAAACTCTTGTCGGGCAGCCCTCTGAAATCGCGTATTCTCGGAATCGCGACGTTTATCAGCCTGTCGAGGAATTCGTACATCCTGTCGTTTCTGAGCGTGACCCTGACGCCGATGTTCATTCCCTGTCTGAGTTTAAAATTCGAGACCGATTTTTTGGCTTTTATGACCGTGGGATGCTGCCCCGTAATCGCTTCGAGGTCTTTCACCGTCGAGTCGATAATTTTCGGGTCGGCGACAGCCGCTCCCGCTCCGCAGTTAAGAATAATCTTCTGGAGTTTCGGAGCCTGCATTTTATTCTTATAACTGAACTTCTTAATCAATTCAGGTACAATCTTGGTTCTGTAAAACTCAAGTAATCTCACAGGCACTTTCTCTTCCTTGAATTTTTCGTCTTTGCCGTCTTTGCCTTTCTTGCCCTTTGCCTGCTGATCGACTTTTTCGTTTTCTTTTTTTCTATCTTGCTTGCTTTTTGCCATTTTTTTAACTGATTATTATTTCGCCTGATTGTTTGCTTTTTCTCATTCTCTTCGATTTGCCCGTCGAGGCGTCGGACACGAGTTCCATTCCGATTCTTGTCGGCTTGTTAGTCTTCGGACAAATCAACTGAACGTTCGTGATGTTAATCGAAGCTTCCCTCTTGACTATACCGCCCTGAGGATTTTTCTGTGTCGGTTTCGTGTGTTTGTGAACTATATTCACGCCCTCGACAATAACTCTTCCTTTTTTCCTGTCGATAAAAAGAATCTTTCCGGTTGTTCCTCTTGAATTACCGCTGATTACTTTTACCAGATCGTTTTTTTTGAGTCTTGATTTTATCATTTTAATATCTTTTTTTCGATGCCTTTAAATTACTTCCGGAGCGAGCGAAATTATTTTCATGAACTGCTTTTCCCTTAGTTCTCTCGCGACCGGTCCGAAAATACGAGTGCCTCTCGGTTCGTTGTTCGCGTTAATAAGTACCGCGGCGTTTTCATCAAATTTTATGCAGCTTCCGTCTTTTCTCTTTACTTCCTTTACCGTTCTCACGATTACCGCTCTTGAGACTTCTCCCTTCTTAACCGTGCCGCCGGGAATAGCCGACTTTACGGAAACAACGATAATATCGCCCAGGCTAGCGTACCTTCTGTCGGATCCGCCCAGAACCCTGATGCACCTGACAGACTTCGCGCCTGAATTATCCGCAACCGTAAGATTTGTTTCTTCCTGTATCATAATTAAAATTATCTTTACTTGATTATTATTATTATTTCGCTTTTTCCACGATTTCCACAAGTCTCCAGCGCTTCTTGTTGCTAAGCGGCCTCGTTTCCATAATTTTCACCGTATCTCCGATTCCGCATTCATTCTTCTCGTCGTGCGCCATGAACTTCGTGGTTTTCTTGAAGAACTTCTTGTAAAGCGGATGCTTCATTCTCTTCTCGATAGCGACAAGAATGGACTTATCCATTTTATTGCTTATCACCACGCCTATTCTGGCTTTCCTCGATGTTAATCTTTTTTTGACTTCTTGAACTTTGTTTTCTTCGCTCATTAAAATAATATATTGTTATTTCTTTAAATTCTTCTTTTCGGCTAACTCTCTTTGATGAAGGACACCCAGAATTCTGGCTATGTCTTTCTTGGCGTTCATCATTGCCTTATAATTTTCAAGTTGTCCCGATGCATGCTGAAACCTGAAATTCTCAAGCGCTTCCGATGATTCTTTCAAAGCAATCTTGAGGTCCGGTGTCGCCATGTCTTTTATCTGATAAAACTTCATAATGCCTGCGATTTTTTGTTATACTATTCTTTTTACAAACTTTGTTTTAATGGGTAACTTATGTGAAGCGAGCCTGAACGCCTCTTCCGCGACTTTGTCCGTGACGCCGTCTACTTCAAACATAATCTTGCCCGGCTGAATAACGGCAACCCAGTATTCGGGAGCGCCTTTACCCTTACCCATTCTCGTTTCAGCGGGTTTCTTCGTTACGGGTTTATCCGGAAATATTCTTATCCAGACTTTTCCGTCCCTCTTCATGAACCTTGTCAGGGCAATTCTTGCCGCTTCAATCTGTCTGTCCGTTATCCAGGCAGCTTCCATCGCCTTCATTCCGTACGAACCGAACGCTACGAGATTGCCTCTGTTGGCTTTCCCTCTTCTGTTACCTTTCTGGGTTTTTCTGAACTTAACCCTCTTGGGCATTNNAACATAACTTATATACTCCGATTATTTTCTTTATTTAGTAAGTTTTTCGCCTTTGCATATCCATACCTTGACACCGATTGCTCCGTAAATCGTATGCGCCGTTACCGATGCGTAATCAATATCCGCTCTCAGGGTCTGCAGGGGAATTCTTCCTTCCTTATACTGCTCCGACCTTGCTATTTCCGCGCCGCCGAGCCTGCCGCTGCACATAACCTTGATGCCTTCCGCGCCCATTCTCATAGTTGAGGTTATGGCTGATTTCATCGCTCTTCTGAAGGAAACTCTGCTTGATATCTGAGACGAAATGTTTTCCGCAACGAGGTGCGCGCTCAATTCAGGCTTCTTTATTTCTTCAACGTTTATCTTAACTTCCTTATTAGTTATCTGCTTGATTTCGTTTTCCAACTGGGTGATTTCTTTTCCGCTCTTTCCGATAACAAACCCAGGTCTGGAAGTGCTGATAGTAAGCGTAATTTTCTTCAGCGTTCTTTCAATCAAGACCTTGGCTACGCTGGCTTTCTCGAGTCTTTTCTTGAGGTATCCCCTTATGAGGGAATCTTCCTTCAGTTTTCCCGAAAAACTCTTTTCATCATACCAATTGGAGTCCCAAGTATTTATGACCCCTAATCTAAAACCAACCGGATTTGTCTTTTGTCCCAAAGAATCTCCTAAAAATTTAATTTATTAATTTTTTTGTTCAATATTTTCCACAATAATCGTAAGATGAGCCGAGCGTTTTCTTATCCTGTACGCTCTTCCCTGAGGAGCCGGAAGCATCCTTTTGAGCACCGGACCGCCGTCAACAAACGCTTCCTTCACGAGCACCTCATTCCTGTTCAGCCTGCCTGTATCGAGTTTCTTAATCAGGTTCGAATAAGCGGAAATCAAAGTATTTTCAATTACTTTTGCAGAATGCTTTTTCGAGAATTTCAGTATGTTCACACCGTCTTCGATTGATTTATTTCTGATTAAATCTACGAGAAGTCTCATTTTCCGGGGGATGAAGGAATGTATCTCTTTATCGCTTTTGCTTCCATATTACTTTGCACCTCCTGCTTTTTCTTCTTTTCTTTGTCCTGAATGGGCTCTAAACGTCCTCGTATGCGAAAACTCGCCTAACTTGTGTCCGACCATATTTTCAGTTACAAATACCGGGATGAACTTGTTGCCGTTGTGGACGGCGAACGTGTGTCCGATAAAATCCGGAGTAATAGTGCATGCTCTCGACCAGGTCTTGATCACCTTCTTTTGCTTCTTGTCATTCAACTTATCGACTTTATCGAGAAGTTTAAAATCTAAATACGGACCTTTCTTTAATGATCTGGACATTGTTTATTTCCTTTTCTTAACAATATATTTGTCTGAAAGATTTTTCTTTTTTCTAGTCTTGTAACCCTTTGCAGGCAGACCCCAGGGACTAACAGGATGACCGCCGCCCGAAGTTTTACCCTCGCCGCCGCCCATCGGGTGGTCAATCGGGTTCATCGCGACGCCTCTAACGTGAGGCCTTCTGCCCATCCATCTCGTGCGTCCCGCTTTTCCGATGCTGATGTTTTCGTGGTCAGTGTTGCTGACAACACCGATCGTCGCCTTGCATTCATTCTTTATCATTCTCACTTCGCCTGAAGGCAGTTTCACCTGGCAATGCTTTTCATCTTTCGCGACTATCTGAGCGGACGTTCCCGCGCTTCTCACGAGCTGCGCGCCCTTCTCGGGTTTCAGTTCGATGTTGTGAATGAACGTACCTACGGGTATCGCCGAAATCTGCATCGTATTGCCCGCCTTAATTTCAGCCTCGTTGGAGGACTGGATAATTTCGCCGACCTTGATACCGTCGGGAGCGACAACGTAAGATTTCTTTCCGTCGGGATACTGCACAAGAGCTATGCGCGCGGTTCTGTTCGGATCATATTCTATCGCAATGACCTTCGCTTCCTCGGAACTTACTCTCTTGAAATCAATAATTCTATATCTTCTCTTGTGTCCGCCGCCTCTGAATCTTGAAGTTACCCTGCCGTGGTTATTTCTACCGCCGGATTTCTTCAATGGAGCCAGCAATGACTTCTCGGGCGTAGACTTCGTAATTTCTTCGAAGGAAGAAATCGAGTAGTATCTTGTCGCCGGAGTTACGGGTTTTAACTTTCTTAATGCCATTTATAAAAACAAGTGTTTATCGTTTTTGAATACGTAAAAATTATACAAACTTCAAGTTAGCATTTTTTTAAAAATAAGTCAATACAAGAAATGCTGTATTTCTTTAGATTTACAACGCAGAGAATGTATTGCCAAAATTTTTGCGAACGATAAAAGTAATAAAAATAAATGATTTTTTAAAGCATATTTTTCGCGTACGGCAATAATTATTTGCGTTGCAGGTGTGTTTATTCGTCTTGAAAACAGCGGGAGATGCATGCAAAAATCGACACACTTTCAGGTACGAGGAGTTTTCATTTTAAACACAGAAAACTCCTGAAAAACAAACAAATGCAAGCGGGACAAATTGCGTGTTTTACGCGAAAATCCTGCTAATAATCTCGTTTACGTTTACATTATCGGCTTCCGCGTTAAAATTCAATATCAGCCTGTGGCGCAGCACAGACGCGGCGACAAGTTTGATATCGTCCTTTGAAGGCGTGAACCTTCCCTCGATTGCGGCAAGCGCTTTTACAGACAACGTAAGATACTGAGAGGCTCTCGGGCCTGCGCCCCAGCGTATGTAGTCTTTCACGAATTTGGGCGAATCATCCGATTCGGGTCTCGTTTTTTTTACAGTTTCCACGATATAAGAAAGCACTTCGTCAGAAACGGGCACCTTCCTCACGAGTTCCTGAAATCCGATTATTTCGTTTTTCGAGAAGACCGGTACGATTTCGCCGTGGGCAGTTCCTGTTGTGCGTTTGACGATTTCAATCTCTTCATCTTTTGAAGGATATCCGAGATTGACGTTGAACATGAACCTGTCCAACTGGGCTTCGGGCAAAGGATAAGTACCTTCCTGCTCGATTGGATTCTGCGTCGCGAGTACGAAGAAAGGCTCATCGAGCACGTAACTCATCCCTGCCGCCGTTACGCGGTGTTCCTGCATTGCTTCGAGCAGCGCCGACTGGGTTTTCGGAGGAGTCCTGTTTATTTCGTCTGCGAGAATCATATTAGCAAACACGGGTCCTTTGATGAACTTGAATTTCTTTCCCCCGTTTGTTTCGGTATCGAATATTTCCGTTCCGACGATGTCGGAAGGCATAAGGTCGGGTGTGAACTGTATCCTGCTGAATTTCAAATCGAGGGCTTCCGAAAAAGACTTCACGATAAGCGTCTTAGCCAGGCCCGGCACACCTATAAGCAGGCAGTGACCTTTCGACAATATTGTAATTACTATGTCGCGCAGAACTTTTTTCTGCCCGACTATTATTTTGCTCATTTCCGCGTCAAGCTGTTTGAACTTCGAACTGAGTTTACCGATTCCTTCGACATCGGCCGTGTCCATAATTGTATCTTTCATTTTACTTTATCTATAAATTCTGAATCGCCAAATTCTTTAAGTTGTTCCGTCAAATCCAACCTGCTTCCCGCCGCCGCGATAATAAGTTCATCGGGTCTGAAGTATTTCCGAGCCGTTTCAGTCACGTCATCGGCGGTCAGCGAATTGATTGTCGACAGATAATGGTCGTAAAAATCCTTTTTCGCGCCGTAAAGTTCAAGACTAAGAAGTTTCCCCGCAACGCTGTTCGATGTTTCAAGTTGAAGAGGAAAATTTCCCGAGATATAACTTTTCGCGCTTTCGAGTTCTTTAACCGAAACAGGATTTTCCCTCATATCATTCATTTCCTTAATTATTTCCCTGACGGCGAGTCCTGATTTATCGCCGTTCACTTCAGTTTCAACCGAAAAATCGCCGGAATGTTTCAGGCAATTGAAAGAAGTACGCGCGCCGTACGTCAGCCCTTTTTCTTCCCTTAGATTTTTATTTATGCGGGAAGTGAACATTCCTCCGAACAACGCATTGAGAAACATCGTCTTTACAAAATCCGGATGTCCCCTGTGTATTCCGGCATGGCCGATGTGAAGGCTTGCCTGCCTGGCATCTTTCTTTTCAGCGATATACACACGTCTGCCAGGGTGTTTTCCCCGGAATTCAAAACTGTTATCAGGAATCTTCTTATCGCCTCCGGAAAAATTCCTATCCGCCGCTTTTATTACTTTGTCCTCGTCGAAGTCGCCGACCACGCAGAGTATCATGTTTGACGGCACGTAATTTCCGTTCTTGAATTCGACGACATCATCCCGCTTAATATTCTTCAAAGAATCGGGAGTCCCGTCCGGGTCTGTTTCGTAAGGCGTTCCCTCATAAAGCGCGGAATAGAAAGCCCGCTCGGCGAGATACGCCCCTTCATCCTGAAGCGAAATCAGAGAACTTATAATCTGATTTCTTTTCTGAGTCAATTCATCTTCGGGGAAAACCGATTCTCCGACCAGTTCGGATACGAGTCCGAACATGACATCGAAATTTTTCTTCAGGCAACTGAATGAGATGTATGAGGCATCATATCCCGCACCCGTCGAAATCAATGCTCCGTTGAAGTCGATTAGCCTTGTAATTTCGTCATTGTTTTTTTTAAGTGTACCTTTATTCAGCATTTCAGCGGTCAGGGTGGCAAGCCCTGATTTTCCCTTTCTGAAAAAATCGCAATACGAGCCTGACTTAACGAGCAGCCGGCAGGTTATTACTGGAAACCTGTTGTCCTTAATGAAAAGAGACTTCAGTCCGCTGCCGTGCGTGTATTCCCTGAACGGAGGAAACAAAACGTCCTTTAAGCCGCCGATTGCCGGCATACTGCTTCTGTCAATCATTTCCAACCCGCTTTCTTTTNNCGGTACGTAATTAAGTATCACTCTGTTACCCTTATTCAGATGTTGTCTTGCAGACTTCTTAATTGTTTCATTGTCAAAAATCCGGAATCTTTCCACTTCCTTGTTTATCATACCGCAATCGTCGAAGAACATTTTATAATAAGAAAGACTCTCGGCAAGCCTAAGCGAAGTTTGAATCTTAAAGTAATATGAAGTTTCGACTTTATTCACCGATTTCACTATTTCCTCTTCCTTCAATCCGTTTTCGGAAACGTCTTCAAGTATATCATCCATTATAGCGGAAGCTTCCGCGATATTCTTTCCTTCGCTCAGGAAACAGTTAAAGGAAAAAATGCTGGCCCGTTCCATTCCGCTCACCAAAGTGTATGCCTCCGACGCCGTGCCTGTTCCCGAAACAAGGGAACGGTAAACTCTTGAACTTTCGCCCGATGAAAGCGCGGCGCTTATGAGTTTAAGCACATAATAATCTTTCGAGCCCGCTTCGGGAATTCGATAAAACAAAAACCTTGCGGGCAGCGCGATATTATCTTTTATAGTATCTTCAGAAACCGAATCGAGAGGAACCTCCTCGTAAACGGGTCTGCCGTTAGTTTTCACCGCGGGTATCCCTCCGTAATATTTTTCCGCGAGCCTTATTGTTTCATCATAGTCGATATCGCCGGCAACGGTAAGAACAGTATTGGAAGGAACGTAATACCTGTAAAAAAAATCTTTGACGTCCTCGAGTTTAAAGTTTTTGACGTGCTTTTCATCTCCGATTATCGGCCAGCGGTAGCCGCTTTTAATAAATAACCTCTTATGGCTTTCCGGTTCGAGAGAGCCGAACGGAGAATTATCGTGAACCTGCTTCTTTTCTTCGAGAACGACTTTTTTCTGTATTTCAAGACTTTCCTGATTTACAGGAAATGAAGCAATCCTGTCCGAATCAAGCCACATCCCGAGTTCAATTCTTGTCGAAGGTATGGATAAATAGTAACTTGTGTAATCCTGCGTCGTGAAAGCATTGCTTTCTCCGCCGTTCGCGTTTAAAATTTCATCGAACATGCCCTGCGGAACATTTTCCGAGCCTGTGAACATCAGGTGCTCGAATAAATGCGAAATACCGGTTTTTTCCGGCTCCTCATCTTTCGAGCCGACGCGGAAACTCGTATTTATTATGACATTTGGAATCACGTTCTGTCTGCTCATAACGAGTCTCATTCCGTTCTTAAGCGTATGTTCCCTGAATTCAATCATTTATGAAATTTATTAAGAAATTAATCAGTTTAAATATTTTGTGTATAAAAAATTCGCTAAATTGATTAAATTAAATCAAAATAGCATTATAATCAGTATTAAAAAAGATATTAACAAAGAGGAAGATTCTATGGTTCGATAAATACTGTTTTTAAATTAAAATGTTTATGAGAAACAATATAAAAAAAATCAGGTTCGGTTACGTCATAGTAATTCTCTCATTGTTTTTCTTCAGCGCAGGAAACCTGTATCCGCAGTTCGGAAAGAACAAAGTTCAGTACAAGGAATTTAACTGGCAGTATATACAGTCGAAACACTTCGATGTATATTTCAGCCAGGGCGGATACGAACTCGCCCAGTACGCGGCAGTCATAGCCGAGAGTTCGCTCGTATCATTATCAAAGAGCCTTGATTACAATCTTTCCAACAGAATACCTATTATCGTTTTTAACTCGCATAATGAATTCCAGCAGAATAACGTGATTGACGAATTCCTTCCCGAAGGTATCGGCGGAGTCACGGAACTGTTCAAGAACAGGGTTCTCGTCCCGTTCGAAGGTAACTATGAGCAGTTCAGGCACGTAGTACATCACGAACTCACACACGGTTTTCTGAACGATATGTTTTACGGCGGCTCGATTCAAAATATAATATCAAAAAACATTACGCTCAACGTACCGCTTTGGTTCAACGAGGGTATGGCTGAGATACAAAGCCTGAACGGGCTTGACAAAGCCACGGATATATTCATACGAGACGCGATTTTAAACAACTATCTTCCGCCTATTGATTACAACGACGGATATCTCGCTTACAGGGGCGGTCAGAGTTTTTTCTCATTTCTTAACGACCAGTACGGGGATTACAAACTCGGCGAACTGATGAGCAACATCCGCGGGCTTAACGACATCGAAGAAGCATTCAAAGAGACATATAAGATGCCGCTCGATAAACTTTCCGAAAAATGGTTAAGGGAAGTAAAGAAAGAACATTACCCGGAAGTCGCGATACGCGAAGACATAAAAGATTTCGCGAAGATGCTGACCGACCACACGAAAAACGGCGGCTCATATAACATATCGCCCGTTATTTCTCCCAAGGGTGATAAATTCGCGTATATATCGAACATGAGCGATTATTTCGCTGTTTATCTCGCAGACGCCAACACGGGAATGACGCTCGACAAAATCATAGACGGAAACATAACAAGCGATTTCGAGGAACTTCAGGTACTGACGCCCGGACTTTCCTGGTCGCCTGACGGCAGGAAAATCGCTATCAGCGTCAAGTCGGGCGATAAAGACGCTATATTTATAATTGATGTGAAGTCAGGAGACGAGACAAGGCTGCCGATTGAACTCAATTCGATATCTTACGTGAAATGGTCACCGTTCCCCGACAAAATCGCATTCATCGGTACGAATTTGCACCAGTCCGATTTATACACTTACGACATCAAGACCCGGAAACTTAAGAATCTGACAGACGACATTTTTTCGGAATACATACCTTCCTGGACGCCTGACGGCAAGCACATATATTTCTCATCGGACAGGGCGCAGTATGTTACCAAAGAGAGCGTTCCGGAAAATTTCAAGATGTGGAATCACGACCCTGATTATAAGGACGTTTACAGAATTGAAGTTGAGACAGGAAAGATTGAAAGGATTACGAACTCATACGACGTGAAGAATCAGTACGTGAACTTTTCCGAAGACGGGAAGAAAATCCTCTACGTTTCAGACAGGAACGGCATATCGAACATCTATTACGGACAGTATGATTCAGCGGGAAATTATTCCGAGAGACCGATTACGAATTCACTGAATTCAATTGACCAGATATCTCTTTCTAAAGACGGAAAGAAGGTTTTGTTCGTTTCCTTAAATGAAGGCGGTTACGACATATTCTCACTCGACAATCCGTTTGACAGAAAAATCGATTACGACACGCTTCCGCTCACGCAATTTGAAAAGAAGAGAACGCAGAGGCTTGAATACCTGGCGAAACTCGATTCGGCGAAGAAGCATTCCGATACGCTGAATATCGCTCAGGATTCTACGGGCGCGGATTCACTCAACGTCGCTCTTAATAGGGATACGGTTTTGAACAACAATAAAAGTTCAGACACTCTTAAACTTTACGGCAGCGACATCAAGATAAAACTCAAAGACATAAGCGATATAAGGAAGCGCGATATATTAAATACCGATTCGATTTATTCGAGCAACGAGAACTTCAAGATAAAGGGAAACACGAATGATGACGGTTCATTCAGAGTAAACAAATACAAAATAAAATTCTCTCCCGACCTCGTTTACGGAAACGCGATTTACTCGAGTTATTACGGCGTGCAGGGGCTCGCTCAAATCGCGCTCAGCGACATGCTTGGCAATCACAGGATAACATTTTTATCCTCAATGCAACTTGACCTGAAGAACAGCGATTACGCCGTCGCGTATCAGTACCTGCCGAAAAGAATTGACTACGGTTTCGAGATGTATCACACGGCAAGATTCGTGCTTTACGACAGAGGTCTTGGCACTGGGAATGACCTATACAGATACAGAACGATTGGGGGAAACGTGAACTTGTCATATCCAATCGACCGCTTCAACAGAATCGACGGCGGTATTTCATTAATGAGTATAACCCGCGAGAACCTTGACGACCAGACTGAAGACCTGCAAAGGAAGTATTTAACTGTGCCGTCCCTGAGTTTCGTTCACGATAATTCGCTCTGGGGATATCTCGCTCCTGAAAAAGGCTTAAGGTACAACGTAACGGCACTTGCATCACCTTATCTCGGAAGCCAGAGTTCAGAATTTTATTCGCTGATAGGAGATTTCAGGAAATATTTCAAACTCGGTGAAGGATATTCATTCGCCGTGAGGATGTCGGGCGGCGCGAGTTTCGGAAAGAACCCGCAGAAGTTCTACCTCGGCGGAACGGAAAACTGGATAAACTGGGATTTTGAGAACAGCACTGTTCCATTCGGAGAGAGCATAGATAATTTCGTGTTCGCTTCGCTCGTTACTCCTTTAAGGGGCTTCAATTTTAACGCAAGAACGGGTTCCAAGTACGCGCTGATGAACCTTGAACTTCGGTTCCCGATTTTCAGGTATCTTATACTCGGAGCGTTGCCGCTCGGATTTCAGAACATAATGGGCAGCATATTCCTCGACGCGGGTTCTGCCTGGAACAACACGAAGAAACTTCAGTTCATTAGTAAAAGCGAGAGCGGGAGAATAATCTCGAACGATTTGCTTCTGGCGCCGGGATTCGGCGCAAGAATTGTGTTATTCGGATTCCCCGTGAAAATGGATGTTGCCTGGCAGTACAACCTGCAAAGGTTTTCACCGCCTATGTACATGTTCTCGCTCGGTCTGGATTACTAAAAAAGTTTATTAGTCCGGTGATATCCGGAATTAAAACAGAAAGGGCTGATGATATCATCAGCCCTTTTATTATTCAAACTAATCGTATTATCTTTTAGTCTATTTCCCAGTATGAATTTCCCCTCAAGAGGTCATTCACGTCGCCTTCGCCGAATCTCTTTTTGGCTTCGGCAATCTGCGCCGTCATATCGTCTTCGAACGTCGTGTAATTAATATCAACGAACACGCCGACAGGCATAGGAAGAGCGGGATTATCTGTGAACTGGCTGACTATATACGCGAGTTCTTTCGATTTCTCGTTATAGACAACCGCGTCATTAATGCTGTGCTTGCCGTCGTTAAGGTCTATAACTTTCGGAGTGAAGCCGTCGAGTTTTATCGCCTTGTCTTTTTGCTTTCCGAATACCATCGGTTTTTCGTGTTCGATATATATTACTCTGTCTTCTCTGTTTTCCTTCAGCGTGTAATAATCGAAAGCGCCGTCGTTAAAGATAACGCAGTTCTGTAATATTTCGATGAACGACGTTCCTTTGTGCTGATGCGCCCTGTTTATCAACGACTGAAGATGCTTGGCGTCCACGTCCATCGCTCTTGCGATGAAAGTGCCTTCGACTCCAATTGCCATCGATATGGGATTAATCGGGTACTCGACATTACCGAGCGGGGTTGATTTGGTAATCTTTCCGTGCTCGGAAGTCGGAGAGTTCTGCCCTTTCGTCAAGCCGTAAATACGGTTGTTGAAAAGCAGAACGTTTATATCAATATTTCTTCTCAGCAAATGTATGAAATGATTTCCGCCGATTGACAGGCAGTCGCCGTCGCCTGTTGCCATCCAAACGGAAAGTTCAGGATTCGCGGTTTTGACGCCTGACGCGATCGCCGCCGCCCTGCCGTGAATGGTATGGAAACCGTACGTACTCATATAATAAGGAAAGCGGCTGGAACAACCGATGCCCGAAATGAATACTATCTTTTCCTTGTCAACGCCGACGAGCGCAGGAAATGACCTCTGAACCTGCGCCAGAATAGAAAAGTCGCCGCATCCGGGACACCAGCGTACATCTATTCCGGATGAAAAATCTTTTGCTGTATATTTTATTTCTGTTTTTTCGCTCATTTTTTTCAGATTAATTNNTCCTTTTAAAATTTCTTCGATTTTTGCTTCAATCTCGGAACGCTTGAACGGCACACCTTTTATCTTGTCAAATTGTATCGGGTTCACCATATAATCCATCTTTATCAGTTTTGCGAGTTGTCCCATATTAACTTCGGGAATCAACACCTTTTTATATTTCTTTACCACTTCGCCAGTATTTTTCGGCATCGGATTAAGATACCTGAGATGAGCATAGCAGACCTTACGTCCTTTTTCGACCTGAGCTTCTACTGCCGCCGCAATCGCGCCGAAAGTGCTTCCCCAGCCGAGAACGAGGAGTTCGGCGTCTTTCGCGCCGATAACTTCGAGTTCGGGAATGTCATTAGCAATGTTCTTTACTTTCTGTTCCCTTTGCGAGACCATCAACTGATGGTTCTCGGGGTCATAACTTATATTTCCGTATATATGCTGTTTTTCAAGACCGCCGATTCTGTGTTCCAGACCGGGTGTTCCGGGTTTAACCCAGGGTCTGACGAGTCTTTCATCTCTAACATACGGATGAAAATCTTTCGGGTCCGTCCTGAAGTTCGGGTGAATTTCAGGCAGGTCTTCGACCTTAATTACTTTCCAGGGTTCGGAACCGTTTCCGATATAACCGTCCGTCAGAAGAATAACGGGAGTCATATACTCGATGGCGATTCTCGCCGCTTCGACCGTCATATTGAAACAGTCAGCGGGTGAAGCCGCAGCCAGCACGGGCGCGGGACATTCGCCGTTTCTGCCGAACATCGCCTGGAACAGGTCCGCCTGTTCGGTTTTTGTAGGCAAACCTGTCGAAGGACCGCCTCTCTGAACGTTAACGATAACGAGAGGCAATTCCGCGATTACCGCGAGACCGATTGCTTCCGTTTTCAAANNAGCCATTCCCGGACCGCTTGTAGAAGTAGCGCCGAGATTGCCTGCAAACGAAGCGCCGATTGCCGTAGTAATGCCCGCGATTTCGTCTTCCGCCTGAAAAGTTTTCACGCCGAACTGCCGCATACCAGAAAGGTAGTGCAGAATTTCGGACGCGGGAGTAATGGGATAACTTCCGAGGAACAGGTTTATCCCTGCTCTTTTAGCCGCTGAAACGAGACCGAGCGCGACCGCTTCATTGCCGTTAAGGTTTCTATAAATTCCTTTCGGAAGTTCAGCGGGTTTAACTTCGTATCTCTTGTTGAAAATCTCTGTCGTCTCGCCAAAATAATACCCTGCTTTTAAGACCTTTGTATTTGCCTCTATTAGTTCGGGTTTTTTCTTAAATTTTTCTTTAATCCAATCGAGAGTGTATTCGGGTGATTTATTATAAAGCCAGTAAACCACACCAAGCGCGTAAAAGTTTTTACATTTCTGAGCCGTCTTGATCGGAAGGTTCATTTCCTTCAGAGTTTCCAGAGTCGCTTTCGTAATCGGAATAGGATAGACATTGTAAGCGGAAAGAGAACCGTCTTCGAGCGGATTGCTTTCAAATTTTGCAAGTTCAAGATTCTTCCTGTCGAAAGAATCGGAATTCACTATAATAGCACCGTTCTTTTTTAAGTCCTTTAAATTAACTTTCAGGGCAGCGGGATTCATCGCAACCAGAACATCCACCTGGTCGCCCGGAGTATAAATATCATGACTCGAAAAGTGAATAGTATAACCGCTTACTCCGTACAGACTGCCGGCAGGCGCCCTGATTTCAGCCGGATAGTCCGGAAAAGTTTCTAAATCATTTCCAAAAGAAGCAACCGTATCGGAAAACTGCGCTCCCGTCAATTGCATACCATCGCCCGAATCACCGGCAAACCTAACTGTAACGTCTTCGACAGGAACAAGGTCAGGCTGGGTATGATTGGGTTCAACAGGTGTTTTTTCGTCGTTCAAAAGTTTTAATCCTTTTAAATTTATTAGTACGTGAGTTATTCAAAAATACCATTATCGATTTGTTTATTCAAGGAATAATAAAAAATCCATTCCTTAATAAGGAATGGATTTAAACCGTAATCGTCGTTTGTTTATTCAGGCTTTATCTCTTCGGCGGTTTCAGGCGTTTCCTGAACTTCTTCAGTTTTTTCGCCTTCGACGTTTACCTTAAGTTTTGCGCTGACGTTCGTATAGAGTTTTATTTCGACTTCATATTCGCCGACGCTCTTAATATGTTCGGGAACGAGTATCTTTTTCCTGTCAATCGTCTGATAACCTTTTTCGAGAAGAATATCGTAAATCATCTGCGCCGTAACGGAGCCGTAGATTTTTCCTTCTTCGGCAGTTTTCACCGTAATCGTTATAGGATTGCTTTCGAGTCTTGAAGCGATAACCTTAGCATCCTTCGTTTCCCTTTCAACTTTTCTGCTCTTCTGTCTTTTAACTTCCTCATAAGATTTCAGATTTGAAGATGTTGCGGGTGTAGCGATTCCGTGCGGAATAAGATAATTTCTTGCATAGCCGTCTTTGACCTCTTTAATCTCTCCGGCTGTTCCGAGTAACTCGTGGTCCTTTTTCAGTAATACTTTCATAATTTATCATACCGGGCGGAAAAATCCGCCGTGAATATATATTTAATATTTATAAATAATTTATTTGTCGTGTATTAAATCCGAATCCTCCGGTGAAAGGAGCGAATCAAAACTTTCGTCCGTAAAGGTTGAAGGTTCATCTTTATCGTGTTCGCCGTTTCCCGAACGCTTGTTGAGGAACTGGATTCTTCTGGCTTTAATTTCAACGATAGTTCTGTTCGAGCCGTCTTCAGTCTTGAAGGTTCTGCTCTGGAGTTCGCCGTCTACAAGCACCGCGTTTCCCTTTTTAAGTTTGTCCCTGCAACTTTCGGCTAATCTGTTCCAGGCAACAATGCCGACGTAACATACATCCTCTTTCCAATCCTCATTCTTGTCTCTGAATCTCCTGTTGCTCGCTATGGAAAAATTCACGACAGGCGTGCCGTTCGTTGTCTGTCTGAAAATCGGATCCTTAGTGAGATTGCCTGCGATGATAACGCTGTTTAATTCGGGCATCTTAAATTCAGCCATAAATTACCTCCAAATAATGTTTTGTAAAAATAAAAAACTATTGTTCCGTCTTAACTGCCGTCTCCTGAACAGTTGCAGCATTCTTATTTTCTTCCGACGCCTTTTCGGCTTCGAGTCTTGCAAGGTTTAACGCTTTTTTCTTAAGATAGTCCTGCTTTTCCCTAAGGTCAACCTTAGACATATGGATAGCAAGATGCCTCAATATATTTTCATCTATTCTGAAATTCTTTTCAAGTTTACCGACAACGTCGGAAGGCGCCACAACTTCAAAACAAGTATAGAACCCGTTGACTTTTTTCTTTATCGGATATGCGAGTCTTCTTCTTCCGATTTTATCGATGTTAAGTATTTCCGCGCCGTTCTTTTTCATGAAATTCTCGTACTTAGTCGTGATGCCGTCAATCGCCGCGTCGTCAAAATTTCCGTCAACGATTATGTATATTTCGTAATTTCTCTTCACCTTATCCATTAATTTATGAATTTTAAAAATATTTAAAGCAATAAATTTATCATTATTTGCGAAAATAATCAAGTGAAAACAGTTTTACCCATAAGCAGGGCAATCCGTCTTCTACTATATATAACGAAAAAACGCTGAAAAGATTCAGCGTTTGTGCGGAAGGCGGGACTTGAACCCGCACACCTACGCGGCGCCACCCCCTCAAGATGGTGTGTCTACCAGTTCCACCACTTCCGCAAGTCTGCAAATATATACATTATACCGTTTTATTTCAATTCATATTTCTTTTAGGAAAGTTTTTTAAATTAAAAATCATAATATTATATAATCTTTTACGTTTTATTTTGTTCTCTGTGTATTATGAATTCACATAAAACTGATTTTTAATGAAAACATCGGCTTTTTTTGTATTTTTTTCGATTGTTCTTTCAATATACGGCGCCGCGAGTTTCTATGTTTACATTCACGGCAGAAACGCGCTAAGCGGTTACGGATTTCTTAAACTGCCGTACACGATTATTTTTGTTTTTCTATCGCTCTCTTACATCGCAGCGAGATTCCTTCAGGCATACAGACATTCCGATTTGAGCAATTTTTTCCTTCTTGTCGGCTCATTCTGGATGGCAGCGCTTGTTTACTTTTTTGTCGCCAGCCTGTTCATTGACATTATCCGAGGCATAAATCACTTCGTCAGCATTTACCCTGCGTACGTTTACCACAACTACGAGAAAACGAAACTATATGTTTTGATTCTCGCTTCCGCTGCAACAGCGTGCACTCTCGCATACGGCTACATTAACGCCCGCAGCAGCGTAATAAATGAATACGTAATAAATACTAAGAAAAATTTATCAGGCACGATTAACGTTGTGGTTGCAAGCGACATACATCTTGGCGTGCTATCGGGAAGCAAATGGTTCGACGAACAGGTGGCAAAGATTAATTCTCTGAATCCCGATGTGATTCTGCTCGCGGGAGACGTTATTGACGAGGACGTGAAACCGGTTATAGAGCAGAACCTCGGCGAACATCTTCTGAACCTGAAGGCGAAATACGGGGTTTACGCGATTACGGGAAATCACGAATACATTGGCGGCGTTGAACCCGCCGTAAAATACCTTACGGAACACGGGATAAAAGTACTTCGGGATACAAGCGTTGTTATTGACAACAGGTTTTGCTTAATCGGAAGAGAAGATAAGGACAGGAAAAGATTTACGGGATTGGAAAGAAAAACTCTTGATGAATTGATGAAAAGCGTTGACGCGTCTCTTCCCGTAATACATCTGAATCATCAGCCGTCGGACCTTTCGGAACTCGAAGGAAAAAACATTGACCTTTCTATTTCCGGACACACGCATCACGGACAGTTCTGGCCGAACAGCATAGTCACAAATCTAATTTATGAAGTAAGCAGGGGTCTGGTGCGGAAATACGGTACAAACATTTATGTCTCGAACGGTCTCGGCACCTGGGGACCGCCGATTCGCGTCGGGAACAGACCCGAGATTGTGAAATTTGTTGTAAGCGCCGAATAGGAATTTTATATGTTCGAAAATTCTTTCCGCGCACATAGATATCGCGCGAGCGGGTCGTTTAGACTAAGATTGAATTATCCTTTTACTTTCTCAATGCCTGAAGTTCTTTGAAGAGCGAGATTTCCTTTTCGGAGAGGTTTCTCGGCAGGTCAATTATTATTTTCAGGTATAAGTCGCCGAAAGAATCCTTCGAGCCGTAAACGGGCATACCCAAACCGGATAAACGGAGCGACTTTCCGTTCTTCGTTCCAGCCTGTATATCCACTTTTATTTTTCCTTTAAAAGTTACAAACTCTGCTTTTCCTCCGAGCAGCGCCGTATAAAGGTTGACGTGCAAATCCGCGTACAGGTCATTTCCCGAAACTTCATAAACAGCGTCTTTCTTTATCTTAATTCTGAGTAGGAGGTCTCCCGCCTGGCCGCTTCCCGCCGCTGCGCCGCCTTTGCCGGCGAGTTTCAGCACCTGTCCGTCTTTGATTCCCGGTTTAAGGTTGAGTTTAATAGACTGATTGTTGAAAGAGAAGAATTTCGCTCCGCCCTTGTATGCCTCCTCGAGTGTAATTTCCAGAACCGCCTCGAAATCCTGTCCTTTCGAAGTTCTCCGCGTGCTTCTTCCCGATTTTCTTTTCGATGTAGGTCTTCCTCCGAATCCGCTGAAGAACATATCGAAGAAATCTGAATACCCCGAATTGCCGAATATATCTCCAAGGTCGCCTTCGAAAGTGTATGACTGTCCGCCCTGTCCGCGGTTGGCGTATTTCGCCCAGTCGAATCCTTCCGCGTTTCCGCCTGCCTGCGTGTAGTACTGCCAGTTCGAGCCCATCTCGTCGTATTTTTTTCGTTTGTCGGGGTCGCTCAGAACTTCGTTAGCCTCATTAATTTCTTTGAATTTTTCCTCCGCGGACTTGTCGCCCTTGTTCTTGTCGGGATGATATTTCATCGCGAGTTTGCGGTACGCTTTTTTTATTTCGTCCTGCGAAGCGCTTTTTTCCACGCCAAGTATCTTATAGTAATCTTTATATTCCATTCAGAATTTTCGCTCTTTTATTCTTTATCAATTTTAATTTTGTGATGCCGCCCCTACGGGGCTAAAATTTTAATTCAACTTTCATCTATTCGATACCGCCCCTACGGGGCTAAACTTCTAATCCTTTCAAAATCTATTCGATGCCGCCCCTACGGGGCTAAATTTCTATTCCTTTCAAAATCTATTCGATGCCGCCCCTACGGGGCTATCGTCGTGGAGCCATATCTTAATGCAATTCGATATTTGCTTATTAGTAATTAATAATTGTAAGAACCGCTCTTAATTACTAATTACTAATTGTTAATTGTTAATTGCTCTAAATGAGTCCTTTGTTCTTCAAACTGCAATACGAATATTTAGTAATTATAATATGGTCAATCAGTTCAATACCGAGTATCCTGCCCGACTCCGACAGGCGCTTCGAAATCTTGATATCGTCTTCCGAAGGATTCGCGTCACCCGAAGGATGGTTGTGAGCCACCATAATCGACGCCGCGTGTTTCCGTATCGCGCTCTCGAATGTTTCCCTCGGATGAACCAAGCTCGAAGTCAGCGTTCCCTTGGAAATAACGTCTATGTCAATAATTCTGTTCCTTACATCAAGATTCAAAACCAAAAAATGCTCTTTAGAGTAATCCGAAATTTCCGCCCTTATGAAATTCACAGCCAGCGACGGCTCCGTTATCGCTTCTCTCGACAGCCTCAGATTTTCATTCTTCAGGAGTTCATCCTTGTATCTCCTTCCGAGCGTTATGCAGGAAATAAGTTCCGAGGCTTTAGCGAGTCCGATTCCTTTCACGGTCATAAGGTCCTGCATCGACGATTCAAAGAAATTCTCAATAGTGCAGAACTTCATCATCAGATTTCTCGACAGATCGAGAACAGGTTCTTCCTTTGTACCGGTTCTCAGCAAAATCGCGAGCAGTTCAAAGTTTTCCATTTTTCCCGTGCCGAAGCGAAGAAGTTTCTCGCGCGGTCTTTCTTCTTTCGGCATATCCTTTACGGAGAACTTTTTATTCTCCTCGCCGGAATACACATTGTCTTTCATTTTTAATAAATTAAATTATTAAAATGACCCCCCAGTCCGGTACTCCGCGAATAATATTATTTAAGCCACTTGTCGAGCCAGTTGAAAAACGTTCTTTGCCACAGGACCCCGTTCTGCGGTGAGAGCACCCAGTGATTTTCCTCGGGAAGCAGGAGCAATTCAGCCGGAACGCCTCTGAGAACGGCGGCGTTGAACGCCTGCATGGCCTGCGTGTATGCTATCCTGTAGTCTTTTTCACCGTGAATTACCAGAATAGGCGTATCCCAGTTCTGCACGTATTTATGCGGAGAAATTGAATAACTCCTCTGCGCAATTTTATTGTTCGGGTCCCAGAACGGACCTCCCAAATCCCAGTCAACGAACCACATCTCTTCGGTTTCGAGATACTGGCTTTCGAGGTTGAACATTCCGTCGTGAGCGATGAACGCTTTGAATCTCTTGTTATGATTTCCCGCGAGCCAGAAGACGGAGAAACCGCCGTAACTTGCGCCTACCGCGCCGAGTTTATCAGCGTCAACATACGGCTCTTTCGCGATGTCGTCAATCGCGCTCAGATAATCAAGCATATTCTGTCCGCCGTAGTCGCCGCTTATCTGCTCGAGCCATTCCATACCGAATGACGGTACGCCGCGCCTGTTGGGCGCTATTATAATGTAACCGTTCGCCGCCATAATTTGAAGATTCCATCTGTAACTCCAGAACTGGCTGACAATGCTTTGCGGTCCGCCCTCGCAGAAAAGGAGCGTCGGATACTTTTTATTCGGGTCGAAGTCAGGCGGATAAACAACCCAGGCGAGCATATCCTTGTTGTCGGTTGTACGCACCATTCTTTTTTTCACTTCACCGATTTTCAAGCGGTCGAGTATTCCCTTGTTGACGAAACTAATCTCCGATGCCTCTCCGTTAGCGGGATTAACTGAATACAATTCGGTCGGCTTCGACATTGATTGTCTTGTCGCTATCACGCCGTTTCCGACGACCCGCGCTTCGAGATAGTTATGGACGCCGTCGGTAACTCTTGTAATTTTTCCAGACAGGTCATATCTGTAAATCTCTTCCGTGCCGCGAACGCCGCTTATGAAATAAATCGACTTCGAATCTTTCGTCCATTCGAGATTATCGGCGCTCTGTTCGAAATCTTTCATGCAATAAACTCTTTCTTTAGAATCCACATAATATATAAAAAGCCGCGTCTTATCGGATTCATATCCGTCGCGCTCCATGCTCGACCAGGCAATCATCTTTCCGTCGGGTGAAAACACGGGAGCGAACTCGAACCCTTTCATTCCTTCGGAAATATTTTCGGTTTTGTCCGAGGCGATATCGTAAATGTAAACTTCCGAATTTGTTGAGACCGCGTATTCTTTGCCTCTCATTTTCTTAGTAGCGTACACAATTTTCTTCGAGTCAGGGCTCCAGTTAATCTGTTCGATTCCGCCGAACGGCTTCATAGGCGTGTCCCAGCCCTCTCCTTCGTTAATGTCTTTTCCGTCTTTAATGAGAGCGTTACCGTAATCCGAAACGAATATGTGGCTGTAATTACCGTCTTCCCATTCATCCCAGTGCCTGTACATAAGGTCGTTTATAATCCTCGCATTGGATTTCGGCAGATCGGGATAAATGTCCTTCGAGGTTTTATCAATCTTGACTTCGGCGAGATAAAAAACTTTCGTTATATCGGGCGAATACTTGAAATCATTTATTCCGTCGGGAACATCGGAAATCTGTTTCGCGCCTGAGCCGTCGGGATTCATTTCCCAGATCTGAGCCGAGCCGCTTCTAACGGAGACGAATCCGATTTTCTTTCCGTCGGGTCTCCATTTCAAACCGAACTTCGAATCGGAAGATTCAGTCAGTCTCTTCTTATCGGAGCCGTCAGTTTTAATTACATAAAAATCGGTCTGCCCTTTGTTCAACTGCAGGTTGAAATACCTGACCGCGTAAGCGACCATTGTTCCGTCAGGCGAAACCGAAAATTCTGTGATTCTTCCGAATGACCAGAGTACTTCGGGCGTCATCAGAGGCGAAGCGACAACCGGCGGTTCATTGGAAATAATCGAAGGGAACTTATCCTGTGAATGAGTCACACTCACTGCCAGGATTAAACAAAACAATACCGGAAATAATTTTTTCATTTTTTCGTTGGGATTTTTCTCAAATTATGCAAAATAAAATTTCATTAAAACTGAAATAATTTTAAAAACCGCAGTATAATTTCGGTCAATCTTAAAATGCATTTTAGTATTGATTTAATTGCTTTAATTCGTGATTATTGAAAAAAACAAAGGGGAGTAAGAAATAGAAAACTTGTACAAATTGTACAAATTTTAAAAAATTATGATGAAACAAATCAAAATTTCACTCGCGGTATTTGCACTCCTTGCATTATTCAACAATTACGGATTTGCGCAGGGAAACGGCAGTAAATACGCGGGAGAATTTCTGGCGATAGGTGTCGGCGGCAGGGCTCTCGGAATGGGAAGCGCTTATGTTGCGCTTGTAAACGACATCACGGCCGGGTACTGGAATCCGGCACTGCTCTCAAAAATTAATTACCCGCAACTCTCCTTGATGCACGACGCGAGGTTCGGCAACCTGCTTAATTATAATTACGGCGCGGTTGCAATCCCGCTCGGCAAGAACCAGTCAATAGGTTTAAGCGTTATCGTGAACGGAATTGACGACATACCCGATACGCGTCAGGCAGCGATTTATTACGGAAACGAATTGAGAATCGACCCTGACAAGGTGACTTATTTCAACGCTAACGATTACGCTTTTCTGCTGACTTATTCGAAAAAGCAAAGCGATAAGTTCTCGTACGGCGCGAACTTCAAGGTAATAAGAAGAACTCTCGGCGACGCGGGAGATGCCTGGGGTCTGGGTTTCGACCTCGGCGTGTTTTACAATCCTTACAAGAATCTGTTGCTCGGCGCGAACGTGCAGGACATAACTACTACTTACGTCGCTTGGAGCACGGGGAAAAAGGAAAACATATCTCCAACGTTGAAGTTAGGTTCGGCTTATATACTCGACGTTCCGTCGCTAAAAGGCACGATTACACCTGCCGTTGATTTTGACGTCAGGTTTGAAAACAGAAGAACAGCATCAAATTTTAATCTCGGCCCGGTTTCTTTCGATTTTCACGGAGGTCTTGAATACACATACGACCGTCTCGTAAGCATAAGAGGCGGTTATAATGAGATTGGAGACCTTACAATCGGCGCAGGGATTAAACTGCCAAAAATCGATATAGATTATTCCTTCACAGGCGGTTTCAAAGATGACCCGGAAAAGCTCGGTAACACTCACCGGATTTCTCTCATTTTTACGCTTGAAGAAGAAAAGTTCAGGCGTAAATAAGACCGGCATTTATTAACGAGTCCGTGGAATATTGAAATTGCTGTCTCCATGTTGATATTAAATGCGAATGCAGGACTATAAGAATTTTTGATTATTCAAATTCTTATATTACTGTTTTTCTATTATAGTATTTTTTTTTATTAACTAAATATAGAGCAATATGAAAAAATTGTTGTTACTGTTAATAGCAGTTTGCGCTGCTATTACATTTAGCTCTAATGTAAATGCTCAAACGAACGACATTCACGTTCAATTGGGCTCTTACGCTCCTATCGCTACGGAAAATGATTATCCGAATGCGATTTTCGACCTCTTAAGAAATCACAACGTTGATTCCTTGCTTGGTACCGCGGTATGTTACGGTGTTTGCTGGACGGGTGATTATTATGTCACGAGCCGTTTCAGCACCGTGAACAGGTTTAACAGAATGAATTCAAGTTGGGTCAAGGTTGACTCGTTCGCGGCTTCAGGCGCGGGTACAGGTTTCTTCAGAGACCTTGCTTATGCAAACGGAAAGATTTGGGGTTCACCGTTATCAAACACGATTTACGGCATCAACCCGAATACGGGCGTGATGGAAAAAACAATCGTTACATCCGGCGCTCAGATAAGAGCAATAACCTGGGATCCGGTAAGAAAAGGATTCTGGTGCGGCACGAATAGTTTCACCGGTCCTTTAGTATGCTACGACACTAACGGAGTCGCCATTGCGGGCGCAAGCATAACAATGCCGGCATCGGGTTGTTACGGAGTCGCTTATGACGACGATCCCGCGGGACCGTTCTTATGGGTCACGACCGACCAGACACCGACTTCCACAACAGGATCGGCGGTTTTAAAATATAACGCAACGACATTGACGCAAATCGGTACTCCGATAAACTTCACGGTTCCTTTAACTTCGGGCGCGCCTCTTGCTTCCGGCGGCTCCGAAGTTACAACCACTTTGATTCCCGGTAAAAGAACATTAGTGGGATTGGTGCAGGGCTCGCCTGACAGAGTCTATGTTCTCGAATTAGGCGATGCAGGAGCTGTTGTTCCTACAGGCACGTGGACTGAACAAACATCGGGTCTCACAACCTCGTTGTACTCCGTTTCTGCGGTAGACGATAACATCGCGTGGATAGCCGGAGCAGGCGGCAAGGTATTGAGAACTACGAATAAAGGTGTTACCTGGACACAGACAACTTCGCCATCGTCAACAGACAATTATACAATGTACGCGTTCGACGCCAATACCGCAATAGTAACGGCATCGGGCACGACCGCTGCTTACGTATATAGAACGACAAACGGCGGTAACAACTGGACAACGGTTCTTACACAGACCGGCGGATTCTTTGACGACGTCCAGTTCAAAGATGCGAACAACGGCATCCTCTACGGCGACCCTGTCGGCGGCAGATGGACGATATTCAAATCTTCGAACGGCGGCGCGACATGGGATTCTACAGGTATGTACGTAGCGACAACAGCCGCAGGCTGGAACAACGGTATGTACTTGAGCGGAAACACCGTTTACTTCGGAACAAACAACGGTAAGCTTGTATATTCGACTGACTTCGGAACCTCCTGGACAATACAGTCCACATTGCAGGCGAACACGTATGTTACATGGTTCAACTCCCCCACCACGGGTTTAACCGGCGGCGCGGAACTTAACATTACATCAAACGGCGGAACTAACTGGTCTGCGTTAACAAGCGTCGGCACCGGAAATATCAGCGGCATCACGGGCGCATCGACGTCCTGGTGGATGACAAGACAAACGACGGCCGTAAATTATTCTTCAAATAACGGTACAAGCTGGTCAGCCCAGTATACAGCCCCGGCCGGCAACTTCTACCATCTTACGAAATCAAGAAGTGGAGCCACGATTTGGGGAGTAAGAAGCAACGGAGGCATTTCGAGGTATGGACAGCCGACCAGCGGAATCAGTCCGATATCGAATACGGCTCCGGATAACTATATGTTGTCACAGAACTATCCGAATCCGTTTAACCCCGTGACGAAGATTAATTTCGCGATTCCGAAATCAGGATTTGTTACGATTAAGATTTATGACTTACTGGGTAAAGAAGTCAGGACACTCGTAAACGAAACGAAGAACGCCGGCAGTTATTCGGTTGATTTCAACGGTTCTGAACTATCGAGCGGTATTTACTTCTACAAGATTAATGTGAACGGCTTCTCAGATATTAAGAAAATGACCTTGATTAAATAGCGCAACATTTCAAGATAATAAGCCGCCGTTTCAAAACGGCGGCTTTTTTTATTCCTCAAAGTTTGCCTGACTGTCAACATTAATATTAATCACGCTTTCATTCAAACGTCAGGAGCAGAGTCATTATTTTTAATTCTGCCCGGCGATGGTACCTGTATAAGAACATCAAAAAAATTCAAATTTATAAATTTTTTGATTGCATTGAGTTTAAAAATTAATTAATATTCATATCAATGTTATAATCTTTTTAATTTAATAATCTCAATTATTGAGAAAGGGGATATAATGAAAAGAACTATACTTATTTCCGCATTACTTTTCCTCGCATTTGCAATAAACGGTTTCTCACAGACTTGGACGGCGCAAACATCAGGCGTGACTACGTCATTGAACTGTGTCAGCGCTGTTGACGCGAATATCGGGTGGATAGGCGGCAATGGCGGCGTTATTCTAAAAACCGTGAACGGCGGCGCAAACTGGACGAACGTCGCGAACGGCACAGTCGGAACGGCAGACATCTATGCTATTTGCGCGCTCAGCGCTTCGGTATGTCTGGTATCAACGTCACCGGCGAATACTTTCGTTTACAGAACATCCGACGGCGGCACAACCTGGACACAGGTGTTTACTCAGGTCGGAGGTTTTATGGACGATATAAAATTCAAAGACGCCAACAACGGGATAATGTACGGCGACCCCGTATCCGCGAGATGGTCAATCTGGAGAACGACAAACGCGGGTGTTACCTGGGATTCAGCAGGATGCTACCTTCCGCAGGCAGCAAGTGAAGCGGGATGGAACAACGCGATGTTCCTTAACGGCAACACGGTTTATTTCGGAACAAACGCGACGAAAGTTTACAAATCAACCAACTTCGGCGCGACAGGCTCCTGGACATCAGGCGCAACGACAGGTACAGCAAATTCATACAGTGTCGCATTTAACGGGGACCTCGGTTTCTCGGGACAGACTGTAGCGGTAAAGTCAACCAACGGCGGTTCTACATACGCTTCGGTGACACTTCCGGGTTCAGGCACCTGTTATTCATTCAACACGATTCCCGGAACGAACAGGTTCTGGTACAACAGAGCGGCTATTATTTATTATTCTTCAGATAACGGCGCGAACTTCGCATCTCAGTTCACCGGTACCGGAACGTATCAGGCAATGAGCATGGTACTCAGCGGTTCGGTCATCAGAGGCTGGTCCGTTACAAATACAGGTTTAATCGCGATGTACAATGAACCGTATGTTCAGATACCCACAGGCACGTGGACCGAGCAGGTTTCCGGTATCACTACCGTTTTGTATTCGGTTTCAGCTGTGAACGACGATATAGCATGGACTTGCGGCGCGTCGGGCAAGGTATTAAGAACCACAAACAAGGGTCAAAACTGGACAAATGTCAGCGGTGATCTCCCGACTTCAATTCCTTTGTACAACATTTTCGCATGGGATGCGAATCTTGCGATAGCAACAGGTTCGACAACCACCGCTTATATTTACAAGACCTCAAACGGCGGAGTAAACTGGACGACAGTATTAACCACCTCCGGCGGATTCGACGATGACCTGTGGATGACATCCGCGACTGATGCTTATTGCATCGGCGACATCGTAGGCGGTAACTGGCATTTGATGAAGAGCACTAACGGAGGCAGCAACTGGTCGACCTGGGCAACTCTTCCGACTTCAAATACGAGCGGTACATACAATAATGCGGCTTGCTTCCTCGGCCAGCAGGTATGGTTCTCGGGTGTCGGTGAAAGCAAAATGTTCTATTCATCGAACATGGGAGCGAACTGGTCAGAACAGACGCTTTCATTAGCCAACATAACTGCAACGTGGTTTAATTCACCGACATTAGGTCTTGCAGGCGGTTCTTCAGCGTCTGCGGGTATGTTGAAAACAACGAACAGCGGCGTTAACTGGACGGCAGTGACTGCCCCGTATCCGTCATCATCAATTTCCGGTATCGTCGGCGTAGCAAACACATGGTGGGCAGCGCAGCAGGGCACAGGAATAAGCATTTCTACAAACGACGGAGCAACATGGACAACGGCTTATACTGCACCTACTGGAAGTTTCTATCACCTTACAAAGTCGCGTTCAGGCGCCACGCTTTGGGGAATCAGAAGCAACGGCGGTATTTCGAGATTCGGTCCGCCCATAATCGGAATCAATCCGGTGACAGGTACTACACCCGTTGATTACGTTATGTCACAGAACTATCCGAACCCGTTCAATCCGATGACAACGATTAACTTTGCTCTGCCGAAATCAGGACTGGTTTCGATGGAAATTTACGATATTCTTGGACAGGAAGTAGCAACACTCGTAAACGAAACAAAGAACGCCGGAAATTATTCCGTCGATTTCGATGCTTCGAAACTTTCGAGCGGCATTTACTTCTACAAGATTTCAGTAAACGGATTCACGGATGTAAAGAAAATGACATTAATCAAGTAATATTGATTTATTTTAATAAAGCCGTCCTCAAAAGAGGACGGCTTTTTTTTGTGCAAAAAAATGACCCCTCAAATTTCCTTTTATACTTGATTTTAATCTGAAACATCATTAGAATTGTACCAAATAGGTAACATACTATTTTCAATTCAAAATGTATTTTGATTTAATTTTTATTATTTTTTTTAAAAAATATCTGAAAGGAGAATCAAGTGAAATACAGTAAACCAATTATTTTTCTTTCTGTCCTGGTTGTTACTTTCGTTCTGGGATTCATTATCGAAGACCCGTACGGAAGCAGGACACCCGTAACGGATACAAAGAGCAATTACATGAGCGAAGTATATACACCGTACGACGCCACGGTAATCTACGCGGATTCGATGGACGGAGTAAACGACACAACCGCTTTAAAAGCAAGAGGTTACAAGCCTTTCTACAGAGGGACTGGACCGCAAGGTTCGACAGCGACCTGGTATCAGGGACAGTCGTCCGTTTTCGCGGCTTTTCAGGGACCGGCAACAGGTTACACTGCTGCTAACTACTCCGTAGTTACAGGCGCGAATAACATCGACAGTTGGTTAGTATTCCCGAGAATCGCAGGAGGCGTTCAGGCAGGCGACTCTTTGTTCTACTATCAAAGGTCACCGGATGGATCCACTTATCCGGATTCAATGCGCGTAATGTACTCGGTTTCCGACTCGATACCCGAAGGCACATGGGTTGAACTCGGAAGATATAAAGTCAGCACGGCGGGCTGGGAATTAAAGAAATTCCGCGCCCCCACGACGAGCGTAAACGGAAGATTCGCAATCCGCTATTGCGTTGCTAACGGCGGACCGAGCGGATCAAACTCCGACTACACCGGAACTGACTTCATCAGAATCACCAGAACCGCTTCATTACCGCCGTCTCTTGTCTATCCGACTAACGTATGCAACTACGGAGCACTTCCGTTGTATCCGTCGGGCGTATGGGCGCACGGAACTGAAGTCCTCGGCGACACGCTTTACATCGTCGGCGGCGGCAGCGCGGGAAGCGGCTCGACAACCAGTCAGAGATACGCGATTAACTCGAACACGTTCTCACCGGGAACAACACTTCCCGAATCCAAGGCAAGCGCTCCGCTCGTGAAAGCGGGCAACTCGCTTTACCTTATCGGCGGCGGCTCGTCAGTTTCGACGAACGGCACCACCTGCTACAAGTACACGCCGGGAGCGGGCTGGACAGCGATTGCTCCTCTTCCGACAGGCTTATCCGGTCACGGAGCAGTCTGCTGGGGTGACAGCGTAATATTCGTAATGGGCGGACCTTATTCATCACCGTCAACGAACGTATATTACTACAGGGTTGCAACAAACACCTGGGGTACATCAACCGCATGCCTCGCGGCAAGAAGAACAGCCGCATACGGCATCGTCGGCAACAAACTCATCATAATGGCGGGTTACAATGCCGCGTTCTACAAGAACGTTCAGATTGGAACAATCAACAGCGCGACATCGATCACCTGGGCGGCAGGACCTGACGTACCGGGCGTAAAGACAGGCTCATCGAGACCGGGCGGCATCGGAGTAGGCGAAAGATTCTACTTCGTACCGGGCGAAACAACACCGGCACCTTATCCTGTTGACAGTATCTTCGTATTCAACGTAACCACGAACACCTGGCTGCCTGACGCATATACAGGAAGAGGCGCGGCAGGAACAGGCTCGAACTACTGGGATGCGGTTTCAGCGTGGGTAGCGGGCTCCGGCAAGGTGAAAATTTTCATCGCGGGCGGCGCGTTAGGCACGGCATTCCCGGGCTTATACACGCTTCAGGTCGACAACTGCACGGTATTGAACGTAACAGGAACCGAGACACCTGTATCATACAATCTGTCTCAGAACTATCCGAATCCGTTCAACCCCGTAACGAAGATCAACTACGCTCTCCCGAAACAGGGACTCGTATCGATGAAGGTTTACGACATTCTTGGAAAAGAAGTGGCGACACTCGTGAATGAAGTGAAGAACGCCGGAAATTATTCCGTCGAATTCAACGCTTCGCATCTCTCGAGCGGAATCTACTTCTACAAGATTTCCGTGAACGGCTTCAGCGAAGTAAAGAAAATGACCTTAATCAAGTAATCTTGATTTGGATTATAAAAAAAGCCGTCTCTGAAAAGAGACGGCTTTTTTGTTTCAATGATTTTCGATTCAAACAAAATCACCGAACCTGGTCGGCGCGAGTTCCTTCAGCGCAATCCTCCCCTGCTCTTCGTTAGGAGGCACGCCGTGCCATTTGTAATCGTCTTCCATAAATGAAACTCCGCGTCCCATTTTTGTATTTGCGATAATCACCTTCGGTTTTCCTTTAAACGCTTTCGCCTTTGTGAAAGTATCAACGATGCTGTTCATATCGTGTCCGTCCATTTCGAAAACTTCCCATCCGAACGCCCTGAACTTATCAGCCATCGGGTCGAGGTTCATTACGTTCTGAACGCGGTTGTCAATCTGGCAGTCATTCTTGTCAACTATCATAATAAGGTTGTCGGTCTTGTGATGCGCGGCGGTCATTACGGCTTCCCAAATCTGCCCTTCCTGAAGTTCGCCGTCGCCGTTAATGCAGACAACCGTATTCGGCTTTCCGTCGAGTTTCAGCCCGAGCGCGGCGCCTACCGCGATTGAAAGCCCCTGACCGAGCGAGCCCGACGCTATTTCGATTCCGGGAAGTCCGTGAGTTTTCAAAGGCGCGGGATGCCCCTGAAGCCTTCCGTTGACCTTCCTGAGAGTCTTGAGTTCTTCAAGCGGAAAATATCCCCGCCTTGCCAGCGTCGCGTACCATACGGGCGCGATATGTCCTATGGATAAAAACAAATAATCCCTGTCTTCGGCATACGGATTCTTATCGTCAACATTCAGCAGGTTGAAATAAAGCGCGGTGAATATATCGGCAGTTCCGAGCGGACCGCCCGAGTGACCTGATTTCGCTATTAAAAGCATATTTATTATATCCCTTCTTATCTGACGGGACATTTCATTTAATTCGTTTACGTTCAATACCGGATTTCTGCTCATATAAATATTTTATTTTCGATTAATATATCTTAAACAAAATACCGAGAAATAAATTCACTATTTCGACGTGCGGTTTTTGTATCCGTGAATCATTGAGAAAAAAGGTTTTACGTGCCTTAGAAGAATCAGCAGGCTCATTATAGCGGTGAAGGAGAAGAAAGCCCCGAAGTTCCGCGACGCGGCGCCGTTTAAGCCCGTGTCAAACGAACCCAGAAGCAAGGCAAAGACGGGAAGCAAAACGGTCGCAACGATATTTCCGAAATGCACTTTCCTGTAAACGCCGTAAGCGATTACGAACATCACGCACCAGCCAATAAGAAGAGCCGGGCATACGGCAACGCTCAAGCCCGCCGAGGTCGCGAGCCCTCTGCCGCCCTTGAACTTAAGCCAGACGGAAAAATTATGACCCGCGATAATAAGGAGCAATGGCAGTAGAAGATAATCGAACGGGAATCCCGCTGTCCTGTAGAATAAAAACGCGGGAAGAAAACCTTTCAGGAAATCAATCACCAAAACCAGCAGACCCGACAAACGGGAACCCGACACCTCGTAATAGTTCAGAGCGCCCGGGTTGCCCGAGCCCTCATTGGTTATGTCCTTTCCCGTTTTGAATTTCAAAAAAAGATAAGACGTCGGTATTGAGCCTATGAGATAAAATAAAACGCAGAGCAATATGTATTCAACCAATTTTCCGTCCATCATCACTGCGGTCTTGCAACGATAATTCCCGTCTGCTTTTTATTTCCTTTCAGGTATTCTTTCAATTCCTCTTTCGATATAATAATTTCGCCCTTCGTAATTGAAGCGTGAAGGAAGTGAGTCTTTCCGTTCTTCTTGTAAATAAATCCCGTATGCGTCACGTCAAGCCCTTCGATGTTCGTAGTCGTCGCGATTATGTCTCCCGATTGAAGCGACTCGTAATAATCGTCAACCTCGCTCTTTTTAATGTAATACAAATCGCGCCTGTTCATTTTCTTCTCGATGTCTTTCATCTCATCTACGATGTCGGGATTATCCGCGAGCTGCTTGTATGAATCGGCGTGCGACGACATGAAGTCAATCGTTTTGTAATAAGGAATGCCGCCGATTGATTTCGTTATGTCGGTAACAATCCCTTTCTTTTCATTGTCATAAATCCAGTCGGTGAAATAATGCAGCCTCGAAGAATAACCGTTTATCTCTCCGTCCCTGTATCTGATTTTCGTAAGTTCATCGCTGTAACTTTCGAAATCGAAATTGCCTTTTCTTATTATCCTCGATATCGCGAGAGTGTTTTCGACGAACGTAACGCAGTCGAGTCCCGAAATTTTTATGACGAGTTTTTCCGACTTCGTATTTTTGTCAAGCGTTCCCGCGGCGTATTCCGTGCCGATGAAACTCTTCCCCACCGTAATTATAATGTCGACTATATCTGAATCGGATAATTTCCTGTCGAACGATTTCAGTTTTTTCTTCACGGCTTTAATCTCGTAATCGTCATCCGTTCCCGAATTAAGTCCGAACGGAATCAGCATCAATATGACCGTAAAAATAATTGCAGCGGATTTGTAATGGTTTATTCTTCGCATAATTTATAATTTACCCTAATTTAAAAACAAACTACATAAACTTAAATGAATTTACGCGTAAGAAAAGCAAGAAAACAGGATTCGAAAGAAATACTCAGGCTCATAATCGAACTCGCGAAATTCGAGAAACTCGCTCCTCCCTCAAAGGCGGCTCAAGAAAGATTAATAGGAGACGCGTTCTCGAAGAATCCGCCGTTCAGGATAATTCTCGCGTTTGACGGAGACAAAGCCGTGGGATACGTATTCTATTTTTTCACGTACTCGACGTTCCTCGCTAAACGCACGCTCTATCTCGAAGACATTTACATAAATGAAAAATACAGAGGATGCGGCGCGGGGAAAAAGTTAATGAAAGAACTTATTGAAATAGCGAAGAAGAAAAAATGCGGACGCCTCGAATGGATAGTTCTCGATTGGAACAAAAACGCAATTGATTTTTACGACAGGCTCGGCGCGAAACATATGAAGAACTGGTTCTTCTACAGATACACCATTTAAATAATCGTCAGCAATACTTGTTTACAGATTCACCACTAAGGCACAAAGAAAGTAGTTTGTCATTCATTTCTTGATTGTCATTCCGGCACTCGCGCAGCAGATATGCGAAGCATCCGGAATCCATAACCGCTCCTATAGTTTTTGTGGCGTCGGAGCCTGTCCCGAGAACTCGGGATATTCACCTGACGCGCAGGCGAAGCCTGCAGGACTTCCTCCTTCTGGATAAAAGCAGTGACATAAGAAAGACTCTGACGCATACAATTTTCAACTTTACACTGCAATTTTGAAATTTCAATTTTAAACTTTACATTTTTTTGTGGCGTCGGGTATTCACCTGACGCGCAGGCGAAGCCTGCAATAGGAAAATCGAAATGGGAGGAAGGCGCATAGTATTTTCGTGACTGTCAGAGCCTGTCCCGAGAACTCGGGAAGTTTCCTCCTGCCAGAAAAAAGCAGTGACCTAGGAAAGGCTCTGACGCGTACAATTTTCAACTTTACACTGCAATTTTGAAATTTCAATTTTAAACTTTACATTTTTTTGTGGCGTCGGGCATTCACCTGACGCGCAGGCGAAGCCTGCAGGACTTCCTCCTTCTGTATAAAAGCAGTGACCTAAGAAAGACTCTGACGCATACCATTTTCAACATTACACTATACATTTTTTTGTGGCGTCGGGCATTCACCTGACGCGCAGGCGAAGCCTGCAGGACTTCCTCCTTCTGGATAAAAGCAGTGACCTAAGAAAGACTCTGACGCATACAATTTTCAACTTTACACTGCACATTTTTTTGTGGCGTCGGGCATTCACCTGACGCGCAGGCGAAGCCTGCAGGACTTCCTCCTTCTGGATAAAAGCAGTGACATAAGAAAGGCTCTGACGCGTACAATTTTCAACTTTCCACTGCAATTTTGCAATTTGAATTTTAAACTTTCAACTATTTTTGCACTTTCAATTCGAATTTTTTAACTTAAATTCTTTCCAAACGAGGGCTTGTATAAAACTATCAATTCCACCGCGACGGGCCCGAAACAAACACAATAATCCTGTATAAATTAACTAACCGTAATAAAGTTTGTGCGTTAAATCCCGTTCTTTGATTAATAATATTGTCAGAATAATTCCGTAACACTTTGTTTTGGGTGTGACAACCGAGATATGAAATAAGAAAATATTTCATAACTTTTAAAACATCCTCCCCCAAGGGAGGATGTTTGTAAATTATGAGGAATATCAATTTATATTATTAATTTATATATTCAATAATTATAAAAATAAAAATATAATTTAAAAAACCGAATACTATTATGGAAGAACTATTAATCCAAATAAATAAAAAACTTAACGTATTGATAGGGTTATTACTTGAAATTCATAATTCAAGTGAAGAGAAACCTAAAGCAGAAAAAGATATTATAAAAAAATTATCAGATTTAGGTATGACCAATAAAGATATTGGATTATTATTGAGTAAAAATGCTAATCAAATATCAAAGCAATTATATAAAGCAAAACGGAAAAGGGGGAAATAATATATGCCAAAAATTATTACTGTTTCAAATTCTTCCGAAACTTTAATCACTTTAATACAGAAGTTGCTGATTATTGAATTAGCAAAAGCCAAAGTACCACAAAATGATATAAAGAAAATCGTTGGTGTTTCTACAAATACAGTCAACTCTATAGTAAAATTAATGAAAAATAAGGAGAAATAATTATGGAAGATGAATTAGTAAATGAAATAAAAAGAATGAATAAACTACTTGCATTCGTTCTTGTAAAAGGGCAAGATAAAATTATTAGCATATTACAGTTAACTGCCGCAGGATATACACAATCAGAAATTGGCGATCTTCTTGGTATAGCAAGAAAATCAGTAGAGAATGCAATTTATAATTACAAAATTAAACAGAAGAAAAATGACAAAACCACAGCAAAAAAGTGATTTTGATATTATTTGCGATAAATTAGATAAAATTTCAAAATTACTTGAACACTCGTTGACTGTTCAGCTTTACATTAACGGTGCTACTCAATCTGAGATCACAAAAAATTTACATTTTGGAAAAACCAAAGTAAATGAAATGGTCAAAGGGATTAAAAAAATGAAGATTAACAATAATGAGGTATAAATTAGACCCTAATATTGTAAAATATCTATCTGGGAAATTAGATTTAAAAAAATCGACTATAGAAAAAAATATTTCTTTACTAAAAAGAAAACACCCTAAATGTACATCGAATGCTGTAGCACATATATATGCTCAACAATTTGGTGTTTCGGTTTTAGGAAAATTATCTAAAGAGGATAAAGAATCTCTTCCTCATTTAGAAGTTGATAAATCAAAGATTAAAGTTAATAGTAAGAGTATTAAAAAGAAAGAAAAGATAATAGAGTTTATCAAATATGAATCCAATGACTATTTTATAAAAGGTCATATTAGTGAAGCTAATAGAGCATATTCAAAAGGTTGTTATACTTGTGTTTATATATTAAGTAGAAAAATTATTGAAAATCTTATAATAGATTTATTAAAGAATAAATTTCCTCCTAACAGCCTTGAAAATAAAAATCTTTATTTTGACACTAATCAAAATCGATTCAAAGATTTTGGAGAAGTTTTAAATAACCTTCTGAAGAAAAAGAATGACTTTGGAGTCGGTAAAGGGAAAACTGTTGAAAGTTTATATAAAAATGCTCTTAAATTGAAAAATGATGCTAACGACAGAACCCATTCTTGGTTTTACTTAGTAGAACGAAAAGTTGAAATCGACGATATTAAAATACAAACAATAGTAGAATTAATTAATAATTTGAATAATCATTTTATTGAAGGGGAAATTAAATGAAAAAAATTGATGATTCAGCCTTACCTAGTCTAGCCTTGGTTTTTGGCTATATTGCAGTGAAAGAACTACAAAGTACTGCAGATAGGATTGAAGTTCTAAGCAGATTAGGCTACGGAAATGAACAAATAGCGACAATTTGTGGAACATCTCGCGGTCGTGTTGCTGTTTCTAAAAGTCATTCGAAGAAAAGAAAGATAAAGAGAGGGGCAAAGATAAATGGCAAAAAGTGATGACCAAAACGATAAGATCCTAATGATGTTAGGATATCTTTGTATTTCAACAGAAATAGAAGCAAGTTTGGTTCGAAAAGTTGAAATATTAGACAAATTTAATTTAGAAGATAGTAAAATTGCCATTATTTTAGGGTGTAAAACTCAGGCTGTTAGGGATGCTCGGCAAAGAGCAAAAAGAAACAAGAAATAGAAACATATGTTCAATTCTCTAACAAGATTTCTAAACTTACCACCAGCTTATTATAAAGCAATAAAAGTTGGAAGCCCAATTTTCCCTGTCTTATTTGAGTTTGAGAATGGTTTAAGAATTGCAGTAAATAAGATTTTATCAGAACTATATGGTGAAGATTGGTGGGAAACATCATTAAAGCATAAAATAAAAGGAATTTATGATTATGTTGAAGGCCAAAAATTAAAGAAGGATAAAATGAAATGGATTGGAGATTCAAAAAGAACTGTTTTATTTCCATTGCACTCCGTAACCCTTGGTCAATTAGAAGATATTGTAAAAATATATAAATCAGAATTAATACCAGAATTATTCCCGACTATTGATTTTTTCTCGGGCCATTTGGAGATAATTAAAAGAGTTAGAAATATGTATAGCCATATGTATCCATGTATTGATAAGGAAGATATAAAATATGCAAAAAGTGAAATTAAAACATTATGCAGGCAGATAAAATCAAAAACATAATTTTTTCTTCCACTTTATCATTTGTATGCATTTAAATTATTAATTCCTGATTTTGCCAGTATGACAAATAAGAGAGGACTTGTTTCCATCAATATCAACATGTTTTATGTGTTTCGCTTTTGGATCCCAGCTAAGATTCCCGATAAATTGGGATGCAAAGAACGCACATTCCGGGATGACAATCGTAGAAATATACCGTTTAGACGTATGTCAGTGTTTCGCTTATGGGTTCCTGCATTTGCAGAATTGACAAACAAGGGAATGATTAGTTTCTTATGGTTTCCCGCTTTCGCGGGGATGACAAACAACGGGATGATTAGTTTCATATGGATTCCTGCTAAGAACTTGCCAGGATGACAAGCACAGGTTTTACTCGCGTTGCCCCCCCTAATACTTATTCCTATGGTTCTTCTTATAGTTCTTGAGGACTTTGCCGAGGATTTTATCCTTGCGTTTCTTTTCTGCGGCGGAGGATTCGTAGTGCTGTTTTTCCTTGTGCATCTTTAGATAGTTTTCATAGGATGATTTTTCTATCTCCCCTTTTTCGACGGCTTCGATTACTGCGCATCCTTCTTCCATTATGTGCGTGCAGTCCTTGTACCTGCATTTGTCCGCGGTCTGAAATATTTTTTCGAATGTTATTTCGAGTCCTTCGCCCGCGTCCGCGATTCCGAGTTCTCTCATTCCCGGATTATCGATAAGCAAGCCGCCGTTCTCAAGTATAATCAATTCCCTGTGGCTCGTAACGTGCCTGCCTCTGTCGATGCTTTCGCTGATGGCGGCAGTTTTCATAAGTTCTTTTCCGCAAAGATTGTTCAGGAGAGTCGATTTCCCGACTCCCGACGAGCCGAGAAGGCAGTAGGTTTTCCCTTTTTCGATTAAAGAATTAATTTCGTCAAGTCCTTTGCCCGTTTCATTGCTGAACAATATTACGGGAACACCGGGAACCCTTGTTTTAACGCTGTCGAGAATTTCAGCGATGTGAGATTCATCGGTTAAATCTATTTTGCTGAAGAGTATTAAAGGACTCACTTTCGAATCGTAGCAGATTGTAAGATAGCGTTCAAGACGATTGACGCTGAAGTCCCTGTCAACCGCCTGAACGAGAAACGCGTAATCGACGTTCGCCGCTATCAACTGTGACTCGCCTTTTTTTCCCGCCGCTTTTCTTTTTATCAAAGAGTATCTCGGCAGTATGTTATGAATGATTGCGAATTCCGAATCGCAAGGAACGATTGAAACCCAGTCGCCGACGGCGGGAAAATCCTCTCTCGACTCCGCCGAATACCTGAGGTTTCCCGTTATCTCGGCGTCGAATTCTCCTTCGGCGGTTTTTACAACATAGCGCTCTTTATGCTCTGAAATAACTCTGGCTGACGAAAAACTTTCAAGATTATTTTCAATCCTGAATTTTTCGAGTTTATCGCTGTAACCTAAATCAAATAAATCCATTTTTCAAAATGATTAGAACGGCTGTTCTGTATATTCCGGAGGAATATCGATAACAGGCGGCGACTTTGACTGGTTCTCAAATCTCGTGTATTCCTGAAGGAAAACAAGTTCGAGATTTCCCGGAGGACCGTTACGCTGCTTGCCTATTGACAATTCCGCTTTTCTGAAAAGTTCGTCGTATTTCGGGTCGCCCTTGTCGGGTCTGTCAATCAGGAACTGCCTGTGAATGAACAACACGACGTCGGCGTCCTGCTCAATCGCGCCCGATTCACGCAGGTCGGAGAGTTGCGGTTTCTTTTCCTTGCCGCGCTGTTCGATACCGCGGTTCAACTGCGCCGCCGCGACGACGGGAATGTCGAGTTCCTTCGCGAGGGCTTTCAGGCTTCTTGAAACGTGAGCGACTTCGAGGTCGCGCCTTTCGTAAGAGCCTTCGCCCTTCAGCAGTTGAAGGTAATCGACCATGACCATATCGATGTCGTTTTCGTGCTTGAGGCGTCTTGCCTTCGCGCGGAGTTCGAGCACGTTAAGTTCGCTCGTGTCGTCGATGAACAGTTTAATTTTAAGGCGCTCGAGAGCCTGTCCGACCCTAGCCCATTCTTCGTTAGAAGTCTTGCCGCTTTTTAATCTCTGACCGTCAACTCTTGATTCGCTTGAAATCAACCTTGTAATGATTTCGTTCTTCGTCATTTCGAGAGAGAAGAAGGCGATTTTATAATTCTGCATCGCGGCGTTTCTGGCGATGTTGAGCGTAAGCGCGGTCTTGCCGTGCGACGGTCTTCCCGCCACGACTATAAGTTCCGATTTCTGAAATCCGAGCGTGAGGTCGTCGAGAAAAGTGTATCCCGTCGGCACGCCGGGAAGGTTCTTCTTGTCCGCTCCCCTTCTGCTGCCGAGCATTTCGAAAACGTCTTCAATCGCTTCCTCAACCGACACGACGCGCTTTTTGGAAATTGATTCCGAAGTGTCGAGAATGTCTTTCGATGCGTCGGCGAGAATCTTGAACGGCTCCGCCGAAGAGTCAAAACTTTTTTCGAGAACCTGCGAGGCGATGTGAATCAAATCGCGAAGTATGAATTTTTCATATATAATCCTCGCGTGGAATTTCGCGTTGGCTGACGAAGAAATGCTTTCCGTAATTTCGAGTATGTATTCGACACCGCCGATTTCATCTATCTTGCCCATCCGGCGGAGTTCTTCGATGACGGTATGCGGGTCAATAGGCTCGTTCCTGTTGTCGAGCGATATCATCGCGTAAAATATATGCCCGTTTGCTTTCCTGTAAAAATGCTCGGGCGTAACCATCTGAACCACATCCGTGAAAACCTGATTATCGAGCAGTATCGCGCCGAGAACCTGTTTTTCAACATCAAGAGCGTTCGGAGGAGTCTTGCCGTCGAAAGACAACTGCGTCTCTTCGTTTATACGCGACGTCGTGATATCAGTTTTTTTTCTCTTTATCATATTCTTTTCTGAATAATTGCACATCCTCCCACGTCGGTCTCTTCCAGTTTGGATTTCGAAGAAGAGCCGCGGGATGGTATGTTACCATTAGTTTAGCATTTACATCCGAATATTTGAAATTAAAAATTTTTCCTCTCATTTTTCCGAGCGGTTCTCTCGCCCTTAGCATAGTCTGACCCGCGAACGTGCCGAGGCAGAGTATGAAACGCGGGCGGATGAGTTCAATCTGTTTCATAAGGTACGGCTCGCACTTTACGATTTCCTCGGGCAGAGGATTTCTGTTTTCGGGCGGCCTGCATTTAAGAATGTTGCAGATGAAGACTTCGTCTCGCGTGAAATTTATCGCCTTTAAAATATCCGTAAGCAGTTTGCCCGCCCTGCCGACGAAAGGTTTGCCGTGAATGTCTTCTTCCGAGCCGGGCGCTTCGCCGATAAGCATGACGTCGGAATCGTGGCTGCCGGTGCCGAAAACGAAATTCGTCCTCGTTTTATGAAGCGGACATTTCGCGCACTTGTTAATTTTTTCGTCGAGCACAGTCATTTTGTCAGAGTCCATCCAGTCTTCCCTGATAAGGCTTATTGAGCCTGTATCCCTGACGATATTGCTGTCCTCAATTTTGCTTTTATACTCTTTTTCCAATATGTTTTCGGTTTTCTTCGGAATATCATCGCCGGGTTTCGGAATTTCAATCTCATAATTCTTCAAGGACTCGACGGGAACACTGAAATCCTTGTTTTTTCCCGCGAATTTAAGATAATTTATGCTGTCTTCGATGAAATTCCGTTTCAATTCAGTAGTTAAATTGCGATAAGTTTTCAAAATATAATAATATTAGATTAAAAAAAGTCCACAAAAATTAGAAAACCGTTTTGGAAATTGGAAAAAAGAAAAGGGGGAAATGGGAAATGGGGTCGTAGAAAATGGAAAAAAGAAAAGGGGAAAAGGTTCGTAGAAAAAGGAAAAATAAAAAAAGGAAAATTGGGAAGGGAAAAATGGGAAAAAGCGATTTCATACGGAAATACAGGAATTTAGTCTTTAAGAATTTAAGAGTACACACCGATAATCAGGAGTTTAAAGAAATTTAGGAAAAGAAAAGACGAAATATGCTCTCCGACTTAGCCCACGGCTTCAGCCGTGGGTAGGAATGAATAATGAAAAAACCGTTTCAACGGTTTTGAATATTTTAAACCGTTAAAACGGTTGATGATTATGGAATCACTTACCCACGGCTAAAGCCGTGGGCTAGTCCTAAGAGCCGGTTATCGCGCCGCAAAAGAAAATTACGTTCAAGATCCGAAGAATCGGACTTTAGTCTCCGGACATATTGTTAAGGGCTAAAGCCCGTCTTATTGTGATTCTTTTACCCCACTCTGAAGAGTGGGGTTAGTAAAGAGCCGGGAGTCCCCCAAAGAACGGGGAGACTCCCGGGGACATAAAAATGGATAGTGTCTTCCGTAATTACTAATTACTAATTACTAATTACTAATTGAAAAGTGAGTTTCATTTATGATTACCATATAACAAACAAACTGACTATTTTTCCGTATATAAAATCGTTAATCTGCACATAAGATGGAAAGAAAAATTAAGATATTTCAGGCAGACGCATTTACTGATGAACTTTTCGGCGGAAATCCCGCGGCAGTGTGTTACCTTGACAACTGGCTGTCGGACAAACTGATGCAAAACATAGCGGCGGAGAACAACCTTGCGGAAACGGCTTTCGTGGTTCCGATGGGCGACCAGTACGAAATCAGGTGGTTCACTCCCTCGACGGAGGTTGAACTTTGCGGGCACGCGACGCTCGCGTCTGCGCACGTTCTATTCGAATTTTACGAGAACGACCTGAACGAAATAATTTTCAAGTCAAGGGAACGCGGTATTCTTAAAGTGAGAAAGAGCGGCGACGTGCTTACGCTCGATTTTCCCGTTGACGTTTACAAAAAATCCGAAGCTCCCGAAGGTCTGTATGAATCGCTCGGTCTTGTGCCGTCCGAATGCTACAAGGGAATGACGGATTATCTTCTCGTGTATAAAACCGAAAATGAAATTAAAAGCATAAATCCGGACTACAAATCTCTCAAGGAAGTAAACGCAAGGGGCGTGATTGTTACGGCTGATGGAAGCGGCGGAGTTGATTTCGTGTCGCGGTTCTTCGCGCCCGCAAGCGGAGTCGACGAGGACCCGGTCACGGGCTCGGCGCATACAACGCTCACGCCGTTCTGGTCGGAAAGACTCGGACGGAAAAAACTGCGAGCCGTGCAGTTATCGAAAAGAAAAGGTTATCTCGAATGCGAACTTAAGAACGACAGAGTTGAAATAAGCGGAAAAGTGAGAATATACCTGACGGGCGAGATACACATCTAAAAAAAGAAAGGAAAAGAAATGAAATTCATAGCCATCGAAAAAGTAATTCTCGGCATAAGCCCCGAGGACCTGAAGCCCCATCTTCACGAGGAATCGAGGAAAGTATGGGATTTGCACAAGAAAGGAATATTAAGAGAAATTTACTTTACCGAAAACCGCGACGCGGTTTTAATACTCGAGTGCGCGGACAAAGAAGAAGCATTGGGTATTTTAAAAGAACTTCCATTGGTAAAGAACAATCTAATTGAGTTTCTGGTAAATGAACTGCACCCTTATACGGGTTACGAAAGGCTCTTCAATTAATTTTTTTATTCGCGAAGACGTCAAGGATTCTGTTCGCCGCTTCATATTTAGGCATTACGGGCAGCGGCATAACGGATTTTCTGTCGATTAGAGTTATTACGTTCGTGTCGGTTCCGAAACCCGCGCCCTTTACGTTAGGGTCATTCAACACTACGAGGTCAAGGTTTTTCTCTTTAAGTTTTCTTTTGGCGTTTTCGATTTGATTATCAGTTTCGAGCGCGAATCCGAATAACTTATATCCCTTTTTGTTCTTACCGAGGTATTTAAGTATGTCGTCGGTCTTTTCAAGTTCGATGGAAAGATTCGCGTTTTCCTTCTTGATTTTTCCTTCGGACACGCGTTTAGGTTTGAAATCGCTGACGGCCGCCGACATCACGATGAGGTTTTTTCCTTTGCTGTATTTCTTCACCTGCGCGAACATCTCTTCAGTCGTTTTAACGTTAACGAGTTTCACCCCTCCCGGCGCGGCAATACTTACGGGACCCGCGATGAGCGTCACGTCGGCTCCCCTTTCAACCGCAGCGCGGGCTATTTCGAAACCCATTTTGCCCGATGAATAATTTGAGATGTAACGCACCGCGTCAACTGGCTGAACTGTCGGTCCGGCGGTAACGAGAATCTTTTTCCCTGACAGGTCTTTTTTTATAAACTGCGCCTTGATAAATTCCAGTATCTCTTCGGGCTCGGGCATTTTTCCTTCGCCGTACATGCCGCTGGCGAGTTCTCCGACAACGGGGTCAAGCACGCGGTAGCCGTATTTTTTCAAATCAGAAATGTTCCTTTGCGTAATTCTATTCCTGTACATATCCTCATCCATCGTCGGCACGAGAGCCACCGGACATCTCGCGGCAAGAACGGCGGAAAGGAGAAAATTATCAGAAATGCCCGCGTTGATTTTAGCGAGAGTGTTCGCGGTAGCGGGAGCGAGAACGAAAAGGTCAGCCCACAAGCCGTTTGTAATGTGCCACGTGCCCGCTTTGACAGTTTCGGTTTTCGACGGGTCGGTCTCACTGAACATATTCACGACAACTTCGTTTTGTGAAAGCACGGAAAGCGTGAGAGGAGAAACGAATTTTACCGCGGACGGGGTCATAATTACCCTGACTTCGGCGCCCTGCTTGATGAGGAGCCTGACGAGGCTGCATATCTTGTAAGCGGCGATGCCGCCGCTGATGCCGACTATTATTTTTTTGCCCTTAAGCAAAACAAATTTACTTTGTGTCTCTGTAACGGAAACTCAATTTGCCGTCGACTAATTCTTCGACTGCCTGCAGAGTCGGTTTCCTGCGCTTTTCGAATTCAACCGACAGGTTCAGTTTATCCTGATTAGTTGTCGATTCGTCGTCCGTATCCTTCATCGTAACGGGTTCGAGCCTCTGGCTGAGTTCGATTCTCGTCTCGTCGTTAATCTGACGCGCTCTCTTCGATGAGATAACGGTCGCTTCATAAATGTTTTCGGCGCTTTTCTCGAATTTTTCGAGATCAACTGTTTTAATCGCCATTATTTTTGCTCCTTGTTATAATATTTATTAATAATTTTTTTTGCATCTTCAACTGCCTGCTGCAGGTCATCATTATTTACAACATAGTCAAACTCGTCTTTTTTTGCCATTTCAAAATCTATTCTCGCTATTCTTTTTTTCAGCGTTTCCTCTGTTTCCGTACCGCGGTTCTTCAATCTTTGAATAATCGCCTCCTTGTCGGGAGGATTAACGAATATCAACAAAGATTTATCCCCGTAAATCCGCTTGATTGACAACGCGCCTTTTACGTCCATATCGAAGACCATACAGTGCCCGTTTTTCAGGCAGTCGTCAACCTGACTCTTAAGCGTGCCGTAATAATTTTTATCGTAAATCAGTTCATATTCCACGAACTCGTCGTTCTTTATCTTCTCTTCGAATTCTTCTTTCGTTATGAAAAAATAATCCTTTTTATCAGTCTCACAGTCTCTTTTTTTTCTCGAAGTCGCGGATATCGAAAAGTGAAATTCGGGATACTGTTTCAGTATCTCTTTCACTATAGTCGTCTTGCCTGAACCCGACGGCGCCGAGAATACAAAAAGCATATTATTCAATGTTTTGAATTTGTTCTCTTATTTTTTCAAGTTCTTCCTTCAGCAGCGACACCTTCTGCGATATAACGGCATCGGATGCTTTTGACGCGATAGTGTTAATTTCCCTGTTCATTTCCTGAAGAAGAAAATTGAGCCTTCTGCCGACATTTTCCGGCGAATTAACGCTGGCGCGGAAGAAATCGAGATGGCTTTTCAGCCTGACGCATTCTTCCGTGATGTCCATCTTCTCGGTCAGAAGCGCGATTTCAAACTCAAGTCGTTTTTCGTCAATTATGCTTCTGTCGCTGAGAAAACCGTCAATCTTTTCGTTGAACAATCTCTTTTCCTCATCGATACGCGCTTTACCCATTTCGAATATCATCGTTGTTTCTGCATCGATTGCGTTAACCCTCTCGATTATGTCGTTCTCAAGGAACGCTCCTTCGTTCTTTTTCATCTCAATCATTTCGTCGAGGGCATTGCTTATCAGTGAGCATATTAGTTTGAACTCTTCTTCGTCAACCGCTTCCTCGTCATCTTTCAGGAAATGTTCGGAAAAACCAAGAACGTGCTCGAGTTTTATTTTTTCCTTGGTGCCGAGTTTTTTTCTTACATCTTTTATTATGGAAATTTGCTTCTTAAGCGCTTCGGGGTCGAGAGCGATTTCGTGATTCGAATTATCGGAGTCGTCCTTCATAATAAGAAGGTTTATCTTGCCCCGTGATATTTTCTGCTTAACAATCTCCCTGATTTCATATTCGCGGCTGTATATGTATTTCGGACACTTTAAAGATATCTCTGAATACCTGCTGTTGACCGAGCGGACTTCAACGAAGTATCTGCTTCCTTTTTCGAGAATTTCGGCTTTCCCGTAGCCGGTCATGCTGATTAACATATAGTTAGTTTTACTTTACGTAATTTTTTATCAGTTCTTTCTTGAGATAATTGAACGCGTCGTCAACGTTGTCTATGAACTTGTACAATTTCAAATCGTCGGGCGATATCATTCCTGTATCCGCCATCGTCTCGAAGTTTATTACTTTCTTCCAGTATTCGCTTCCGTAAATCACGATAGACATTTTTTTATTGAGTTTCTGCGTCTGAACAAGCGTCATCACTTCCATAAGTTCGTCGAGCGTTCCGAAACCGCCCGGCATAATCACGAGCGCCTTGGCGAGATAAGCGAACCAGAATTTCCTCATAAAGAAATAATGAAACTCGAAGTTCAGGTGCCTGTCCATATACTTATTCGGGTACTGTTCGAAAGGAAGCGAGATGTTGAATCCGATAGACAATCCTTTCGCGCGCCGCGCGCCCTTGTTGGCGGCTTCCATTATTCCCGGACCGCCTCCGGACGTTATCACGAACTTGTTTCCATTCCTCAGGGACTTTGACCATTTCGTCATCCTGTACGCGAGTTCTTCCGTATCCTTGTAGTACCTCGACATCACAACGTCCATCTCGGCCTTCCTCAGGTCAGAGAGCATTTTCGCTGACGGGTTCTTCGATGCTTTTATTTTCTTTCTCGCCTCGCCGAGTTTCCTCGCGGCTTCTTCAGGAGACAGCGTTCGCGCGGAGCCGAAGAATACAATCGTGTCCTTAACGTCGTATTTTTTCAGCCTGCTGTATGGCTCGAGATATTCCGTCAGTATCCTGACGGTCCTTCCGGCCGGCGAATTTAAAAACTCGTTATTCTTGTATGCCTTAGGCGCTTTTTGTAAATGATCCATTTCTTCTTATAAACTTCTTCCTCCGTCAACAATAAAAATGTTGCCGGTAATGTATTTGTTATGCACCGCCAGATATTCTATCAGGCTGTTTATGTCGCTGCTGCTTCCGAATCTTTTCATCGGATAAAATTTTTCATCGTCCTTCTCCGCGTTCAGGTTTTCGTCGTCATCAATAAGAATCGTTCCCGGGGCTATCGAGTTCACTAAAATGTCGGGCGCGAGCCTTTTTGCCGTAAGTTTGGTCAGTTTTATCACTCCGTTCTTGGCAAGAGAATAAGGAATGAATCCTTTCCAGTTCTCGATTCCGCCGAGCGATGAAATATTTATAATGCTGCAGGGTTTTTCGGGATTGTTCTTCATAAGTTTCGCCGCTTCGATAGAGCAGAAGAGCGCGCTCTTCAGGTTCGTATTGATGAAGTCGTCGAATATATCTTCCGTTATGTCAAAGAAGTCAACTTTTCCGAAAATAGCCGAATTATTCACGAGAAGGTCAAGAGTGCCGAATTTTGATTTTACCTCGGAAAATGCGTTTTGGATTTCTTCGACCTTGCGAAGGTCAGCGCGGACAGCAAGCACTTCGGAACCTTTTGATTTCATCTCTTCCGCCGCGGCTTTAACTTCCTTTTCGGCTGCGCCGTAATAATTCAAAACTATGTCGAAACCTAAATCCGCCAGCCTGAGGGCAATGTCCCTGCCCAGTCTGACCGCGGAACCTGTAACCATTGCAACTTTATTCAAATCAACATAATTAGTGCCCTTGGGACGACTCGAACGTCCGACAAACAGTTTAGGAAACTGCTGCTCTATCCACCTGAGCTACAAGGGCGCAACTTATAATTTACGAAATTTCATACTTTTATTGAAGTGAAAAATTTATTTCATTTGTTTTTTATTGATTTCTTAACGAAACCGGGGCTTCGTGAGGAGGAAAATAGTGAAATGGGGAAATAGAAGAATGGGAAAATAGAAAATGGGGGAATAGAAAATTCAATTGAACATTGAACATTGAAGATTGAAGTTTGAAGTTTGGAGATTGCGCGTTCTTTGCGTCCCGATTCATCGGGAAAGATTGGAGATTGCGCGTTCTTTGCGTCCCGATTCATCGGGAAAGATTGAAGATTAAAGATTGAACATTGAACATTGAAGATTGAAGATTGAGATGCTTCTCTCCCTCGAAAACCACGGAAAAATTCCGTATATTTGTACACAATTCTAATCGAATATTCAATTTTTTCAAAACATAATAATCAATTTTATGAACACGAAACAATTTATAGAAATCGAAGACAATTACGGAGCGCACAATTACCATCCGCTCGACGTAGTCATCGAAAAAGCCGAAGGCGTATGGGTGTGGGACGTTGACGGGAATAAATATCTCGACTGTCTCGCGGCGTACTCCGCGGTCAATCAGGGTCACTGCCACCCGAGAATCATAAACGCTTTGAAGAAGCAGGCGGAAAAAGTAACACTCACGTCGCGCGCGTTCAGGAACGACCAGTTGCCTTTGCTATGCAAGGAACTCTGCGAACTCACCGGTTATGAAATGGTGCTTCCGATGAACTCCGGCGCGGAAGCGGTTGAAACCGCGCTCAAGGCAGTAAGGAAATGGGGCTACACGGTAAAGAAAGTGCCCGAGAACAAGGCGGAAATAATTGTCTGCACGAACAACTTCGCGGGCAGGACGATTTCCATTATCAGTTTTTCCACTGAAGAGCAGTACAAGGCGGGATTCGGTCCCCTGACGCCGGGATACAAGGTAGTGAAATACGGCGACGCTGCCGATTTTGAAAAAGCAATCACACCGAACACGGTCGCATTTATAGTCGAACCGATTCAGGGCGAAGGCGGAGTTATCGTTCCTGAAGAAGGTTACCTTAAGAAGACTTTCGACCTCTGCAAGAAGAACAACATACTCTTCGTTGCGGATGAAATTCAGTCGGGACTCGGCAGAAGCGGAAAACTTTTCGCGTTCATGTACGAAGGAATAAAGCCCGACGTAGTAACGATAGGCAAAGCCCTTTCGGGCGGCTGCTACCCCGTATCGGCGATGCTTTCTACAAAAGAGGTTCTGGGCGTGTTCAAGCCCGGCGACCACGGCTCGACGTTCGGCGGAAATCCGCTCGGCTGCGCTGTCGCGCGCGAAAGCCTTAAGGTTCTCGTCGAGGAAGGACTTGTAGAAAAATCATACGAACTCGGCGAATATTTCAGGAACAAACTCAGAGCGATTAAGACAACGCACGTGAAAGAAATAAGAGGCAAGGGACTCTTCATAGGCGTGGAACTGAAGCCCGAAGCAGGCGGCGCGAGGAAATACTGCGAAGGTCTCAAGAATCTCGGCGTTCTCTGCAAGGAAACACACGAAAACGTCATCAGGTTCGCCCCTCCTCTCGTAATAAAGAAGGAAGAAATCGACTGGGCGGTAGAACAGGTAAACAAAGTGCTCGCGAACTAACAACGCATATACATAATAAGAAAAGGGAGTTCGAAGAACTCCCTTTTTATTTTTAACAAAATAATCTCCTATTTCACAATGCTCATCTTCTTTGTTTCGGTATAGTTTCCCGAAGTAAGAGTATAGAAGTAAACTCCGCTCGAAAGTTTTGAAGCATCGAGCGTGCAGTTGTAATATCCTGCATCCATATAACCTTCAAACATTGACATCACTTCTTTACCGAGAATGTTATAAACCTTTAGCGAGGTGTTACCCGCTTTGGGAAGACCGAACTTGATATTGGTTGTCGGGTTAAACGGATTCGGATAATTCTGATTCATTTCGAAATTTTTCGGGATCCCGATGTTTTCATTTGAAATCGAGTTGGGTATAACATTTGTTTTAAGGGCATTCTGCACTTCCGCCATGTTGTTCGCGCTTGCTCCCTTATATACGTAAATTACCAACTGACAGTTTGCGGCAATCCAGGCGGAAGGAATTGTTGTCGAGAATGATTTGCTTATTGTCTGACCCGCATTCCAGTTCGTGGTGGTGAGGGTTTCTCCGTTCATGCCGTTAACAACGTTTCTCACCACGTGATTATGAACGAATGTGGAACTTCCGGGACAGGTGCCGTTTCCCGTCTGGGCATAAACAAGATTGTTCTCCATTATTTCATAAGTAATGCTGTACGTTCCGGTCAGATTGCAGTTTGTAGAAGCATTAAGCGAAACGTTCAATTGCCCGTTTGACGAATTGTAATTTTGGGACACGATGTTAATCGATACAGGAGTGGTTGCATAATTCGTGTACCTGTTTGTCACGAGACCCGTCCAGGTAGTATAATCACCCGGAGCGTTTTGCCTGTCAACAATTCCTGTCGGATACGCGTTTAACGATAAAGCGCCGAGTATACCGTTCCCGTTGAAATTTATCCAGGGATCCGAGCCGCTGCCGTGATATGCAACTACTACCAGCGACGGATAAGTCGTTTCAAGAGTATGCGCGGTCGATGCGCCGCAAGGACACCACTGGCACCAGGTCCCTGTGCAATACTCGAGAAGTACATTTCTTGATACGTTCGAAACGTAAATTGTGGCCCTCATCGTATCGTTCGTCTGATTCTGGTCCCCGCCGAGTTGTGATACAACCGTCAGATTATAACTGCCGACTGCAGGTGTCCAGTTCGTAAAAGTCAACTGTTGTAACGCGTTAGGCGCGAGTCCGGTAACATTCTGAGTCGAAGTATATCCGCCGGGGGTTATTGTCATCGTAACCGGAAACGACTGGGCTGTCGAGCCCCAGTTCTTAACAGTCGCTTTTGGCGATATTGTACCCGGAGGGATGTTGTTTTTAGGATTATCGATCGCGATTACGCCGACATCGTTAGTGTACGGCGCTCCAATAACTATATTATCCAGATAAAGTTCATTGCCGTATGCCGACACGCCCGTGAACTTAATCATATTCGTTCCAAGCGGAAGCGCATATCTTTTCGTTGCCCATTGCGATGATGTCGGCACGAATAAATTAGTGGTCGGCGGGGCTGTGACGAGAGGACCGCTTACGCCCCCTGCCAATTCAATCAGCATCGTCCACGCTGATCCCCCATTCGTGGACGTATAAATCTGAAGTTTATCAACTTCCGTCTGGTATGTCGCGTAAGCGTGATCGAACTTCAGCGAATCACCCGCAACGGCGGAAGGAAATACCGGAGTAATCAGATTCAAAGTACCCGAAGAAATATTGTAGAAATCGGCGAGCGCTGACGCCGCGCCAATGCCGTATCCGCTCGCATCGGTTGAACGGGTCCAGTTAGTGGTTCCTGAAACCGACCAGCCGCTTGGCGGAAATGTCGCACTCTCAAAATCTGCGACTAAAAACGTCATGATGTTATCGCTTCCGGGTGTTGTTATGGAGAAATACGTCTTATCGTTTTGAACAGGCGTAAAGTTTTTCGGTTTATTATTCAGCGCGGATAATAAATTTGACAGAATAATCGTAAGGACTAATACTGCAAGCCCTCTCAGTAAATTTTTTCCCATGGTCTTAAATTAATATTTTATGAAGTAGAGTAAATTCAATATAAACAAACAGGAATTCTTTATTTATTCACTTCAACAGTATCATCTTTCTGGTTTGCGTGTACGCACCCGAATTAATCGTGTAAAAATACATTCCGCCGGATAAAGATCCCGCGTCGAAGTTCACGAAATGATTTCCGGGTTCTTTAATTTCATCGAGCAGTACTGTTATCTGACGCCCGAGAATGTCGTAAACTTTAATAGTTGTTCTTCCGGTTTTGCCCACGCTGAAATTTATCGTGGTCATCGGATTGAACGGGTTCGGATAATTCTGCGATAGATTGTAATCATACGCGGTGCCGTTTTCGCCTGAGATTCCCGTAGCGTTTGTCACGAGAAACTTATAATGCCCGGTAGGAGCGGTAATCGGTTTTGTCATCGTTTTTCCGCTCACGGAAGTGCCCGAAATGTAGTAGTACACCTTTGTATTCAGCGGCTGGGCGGGTATGTACGCCTTAAAAGTATCAACGGTTTGCGTCATAGTCAACTGATTGTATCCTGCGGCAGTGTCGATGCTCCAGTATAATTTCGCCGAAGCGATTCCGCTCTTGTGTTTCATCAGCGCTTTTACTTCATACGGAGTCGTGGTATTGTTCGTGTTCCTTAAACCTGAATGCGAAATGAACAGCGGCTGATATACTCCTATTTCCTTCGTTATGCAGTGCACGGCTCCGGATAATGGTATGATGGAAGTGCAGTTTATGCCGACCACACGGTATCCGGGCATCGCGTCGCTGTATATCCTTAACGCCGTCGTGTCCTGCGGGAAACCGTATATCGGAACGATGACGGTCTTGTTCACGATAAGTGAATTCGTGTAAGTGAAATAACTCGAATTCGGAGGATACTGTCCTCCCGAACTCGGTGGCATCGGTATTCTCACGACCTTGTACGGTTTTCCGTAACAGGTTAGATAATTATTAAGTATGAACTGAAGGTTCAGTTCTATCTGCGGTCCGTCGGCAACGCCCGTCGGATACTGACCTACCATAAGCGTTTCCTCGTCGAGTAGTTTCATGTGCATGTCGATGTGGTGTATGCCGTCGTAAGGCAGGACATCCATGAACGCATAGCGTTTAATCCCCATATATTTGCTCATCATCGTATCGATTTCCGTTTCCGTCTTTCCGGGATTTTCGTTGAGTATAAGTTTCGATGAAAACGCGGTGCCGTTACCGTCAACCATAAAATTGCCGCCCGTAGCGGTAATGTTATACGGTGAACTTGTCATTGAATGAAGCGGCACGTTGAAGAACCTCGAAATCGGAGCGGACAGCGTATCGTCCGCGGGACGCGGGCGGTTGTATATCCAGTCAACCATTCTCAGCGTGTCAATATCCTTCGTATAAACGCACCAGGGACCGTAATCCCTGCACCAGATCGAGTTGTAAGGTTTATGCATGAAATTCAGGTTCACGAGCGGAACACCGTATGACGTAAGAGAACTCTTCACGGAATTAGAATCCGAACAGACAATAATTACGCGGCATTCCTGCTGAACGTAACTTACTATCTGGGCGAGTATGGACGTGTATGAAGTCCAGGTTATCATCACGGACTGAAACTCCTCCCATTCCGCCATCGTCCTCACCCGCGAGTAAGGAGGATTAATGTCATCGGGCTTGCCTGACGGAGGTACATAAGTTTTATAAATTTCCTTTTCGGAAGGAGTCATGTAATTCGGAAGGTCCTGAGAAATAACGCTCGCGCTAATCAGCAGAAAAACCAGTAAGAAAATTTTTTTCATCAAATTATATTATGTTACTGCAAATAGGGAAAATCTTTAGTTAGGTAATTGCCGACGTAATCTTTTACGGCGTTTTCAATGGGCGTCGGGACGCCCTTATAACCGGCGTTCCTTAGTTTTGTCATATCAGCCTGTGTAAAATCCTGATACCTGCCTTTAAGCACACCCGGCATGTCGAAATACTCTATGTTTTCCTTTACACCGAGCGCGGCGAACACGGGTTTTATGAACTCATTGAAAGTCGTCGCCTTGCCCGTGCCTACATTAAATAAACCGTTCACGTTTCTGTTCTCTCCGAGAAATATGGTCATATCAACCGCGTCCTTCACATAAACGAAATCTCTCTTCTGGTCACCGTCTTTATATTCCTTGCTGTCGGATTTAAAAAGCCTCGCCTTTCCGGTTTCCTTAATCTGTCCGAAACACTTGTGCACTATGCTTCTCATATCTCCTTTATGGTATTCGTTGGGACCGAAAACGTTGAAGTACTTCATTCCCGCAATCCTGTCAAGCAGCCCCTCGCGCGAAGCCCAGAGGTCAAAAAGTTGTTTTGAATATCCGTAAGGATTGAGTGGTTTCAGTTTATGGAGTTCGTTAACGTCGTCTCTGTACCCGTTCTCACCGGCCCCGTAAGTAGCCGCGGACGAGGCATACACGAACCTCACGTCGTTGTCAACGCAGTGATTGCACATGAACTTCGTGTATTCGTAATTGTTCCTGAGCAGGAAATTCATATCAAGTTGCGTGGTCGAGCTGCAAGCCCCGAGATGATAGAAGACCGACACTTTATTATTCTTAAGAAATCCGTCGTGCACCATGTGTCCGAAATCGTCCCTGTCGAACACGTCGAGGAATTTCAACGGTATAATGTTCTTGTATTTATCGGTCTCGCCTAAATGGTCGACGATAATAATATCGGTTATTCCTTTTCCGTTTAGCGCCCAAACCAGAGCGCTGCCTATGAAACCGGCGCCGCCTGTTACAATAATCATGATTAAATTTTTATTTCAATGAAAGTCCCCGCAAGCGATTTCTTTCCGAAACCCTTGTCTATAAAATTAACATTTTCTTTCTGAGATTTAAAGAACAACTTTTGTGCCGCTTTCCGCGCGTCCAGCCAGAGAAAACTGCTGTGTTCGCGGGAGATTTTTACTTCCTTGTCGCGCGTTAAGCAGACAAACAGCGGAATTATACTTACAGAATCCTTATCGGGAAGGTATAATCCAGTCGTGTGAGGAAGCACGAATAATTTTTCCGGCGTGAGTCCTGTTTCCTCGCCGACCTCCCTCAAGGCAGTCTCATAAGCCTTCTCGCCCGCCTCAATCCTGCCTGTAACGATTTGCCATATACCGGGATAAAGGGAATCGTCATCGCTCCGCTTAAGCAGAAGGAATTTCAAACCGTCTTTCGAAGGTCTAACCACATAACACTCTATGAATATTGAATTGACTTCGGGCAAGTTTTTCAATTAACATTTAACAATTAGCAGTTAACATTTATCTATTAGTATTCAGCAATTAATAAGAACAATAGACATAAATACCTTTGATATCTCACTACACTATGACAATTTCTTATAACAATTATATCGAACAGTCATACGCGAATTTACTATGGTAACTTTAAATTCCCTAATAATAAAAAAGAAAGAACAGTAATAAAAATTTCGTAGATATTTTGAATACTTTTTCGGGAAATCAAAGTTTTTCTTTTTATCGATTTATCATAATCAATTTACTGCTCTTAGTCTAACTGTTAATTGTTATCTGTTAACTGTTAATTGAATCAGTGCGCTTCGAACCAGTTTTTTCCTTCTCCGATTTCGACTTCAACAGGCACGTTAAGTTTTATCGCGTTCTTCATTTCGCGGAGGATTATTTTCTTCACCTCTTCGAGTTCCGATTTTTCCGCCTCGAAAACGAGTTCGTCGTGCACCTGCAGGAGCATTTTTGATTTCATCTTCTTTTCCTTGAACAGCCTGTGAATTTCCTGCATCGCAATCTTAATCATATCGGCGGCAGTTCCCTGAATCGGCATATTAATCGCCGCCCTTTCGGCTTCCGCCCTAACGGTGGCGTTCTGATTATTTATCTGCGGCAGGTATCTGCGGCGTCCCATCAGCGTCGTGACGTAACCGTTCTCGTGCGCGAACTTTTTCGTTTTCTCGAGGAACTCGTGTACTTTCGGAAATTCCTTGAAATACATGTCGATTATTTCCTTGGCCTCCGTGTTTTTAAGTTCGAGCCTCGTCGCGAGACCGAACGCGCCTATTCCGTAAAGAATTCCGAAGTTAACTTCCTTCGCCTTGCGCCTTCTGTTCGGAGTAACTTCGTCCTTGCTCTTAAGTTTAAATATCTTCATCGCGGTTTCGGTGTGAATGTCCCTGTTCCGCTTGAATGCGTTTATGAAATTCTCGTCTTCGGAATAATGCGCCATCACGCGAAGTTCTATCTGCGAATAGTCGGCGGAAAGAATGACGTAATCATCGCTGCGAGGCACGAATGCCTTTCTCAAACTGCGCCCGGTATCAGTTCTCACGGGTATGTTCTGCAAATTCGGGTCGGAACTCGACAGCCTGCCCGTTGAAGCGCCAATCTGGTTGAATGAAGTGTGCACCCTTCCTGTTTTAGGATTTATGGCTTCGGTCAGCGCGTCAATATATGTCGATTTCAGTTTCGCCAGCATCCTGTATTCGATAAGGTTTTCGGCTATCGGATGCTGGTATTTCAAATCCTCAAGCACGGATATGTCCGTAGAGAATCCCGTCTTCGTCTTCTTCGTGAGTTTGAGATGAAGTTTTTTTATTAGCACGTCGGCGAGCTGCCCGGTCGAATTTATGTTGAACTTACCGCCCGCCAGTTCATATATTTTCTCCTCATACTCTTTCAGGTATTTCACGAGTTCCTTATCAAGAGTCTTCAGCACTCTGGGGTCAACTTTGATTCCCTCATACTCCATATCGCCGAGAACTTTTATAAGCGGAAACTCGACTTCAGAGCAGAACTTAAGCAGGTTGATTTTCTGAAGTTCATATTCAAGCCTGTGATACAACTTCAGTGTCACGTCCGCGTCTTCCGCGGCATACTCGCTTATCTTCGAAATCTCGACATCGCTCATCGATATCTGGTTCTTGCCCTTGTTAATCAGTTCTTCGATGTGTATGGTTTTGTAATTCAGCCATTTTTCCGCGAGGTCGTCCATGTTATGCCTGCCTTCGGGATTGAGAACGAAAGAGCCAATCATCGTATCGAAAAGTATGTTTTCGATTTCCACTCCGTAGTTCTTCATCACCATATAATCGAATTTCAGGTTCTGCCCCGTCTTCGCGACCTTCCTGCTTTCAAGCAGCGGCTTCACTTTTTCTATTACGAAATTCACTTCGAGACCTTTATTCGCATCGGCGCCGCTCTGGCTGAACAAATCCGCGTTGGCTTTATTATTGCCCGAGTATTCACCGCTGACAGGCACGTAGAAAGCCTGATTTTCGCTGTAAGCGAAAGATATACCGACGAGTTGTGCGTTTATGGAATTCAGGTCCGTTGTTTCCGTATCGAATGAAATAACCTCCTCGCCCGAGAGTTTCTTCACGAGTTTCACGAGTTTATCGTTCGTATCAATCGTAAAATACTCGTGCTTAACGTCGTTAATAGTCTTCAGGTTCTTTTTTTCAGGAGGAATTAAATCCTCGACCTTAGCGCCTTTGATTGTAATTTTCAAAGAGCCCTCTTCAGTCTTCTTCTGTTCGTCTTTTTTCACATCCGAAAAATCAAGACCCGCGCCGAATTTTCTCGAAAAAGTTTTCATCCCGAGTTCTTCGAACCGCAGAGCGAGCGCTTTTTTATCCGGTTCCTGCCTGACGAGGTGATGGAAATTCGTATCCATAGGAACGGATGTGTTTATCGTAACAAGATGCCTCGCGAGATACGCGTTTTTCCTGTCGTTAAGGAGCATCTCTTTCAGTTTCGGCTTTGTTATCTTTTCTATGTTCTCATACACCGAATCTATCGAGCCGTATTCCTGAATCAGGGCTATCGCGGTCTTCTCCCCGACGCCTTTAACGCCGGGTATGTTGTCGGCGGTATCTCCCATCAGACCGAGCACGTCGATGACTTTATCGGGAGTTACACCGAATTTAATTTTGACTCCTTCCACTCCGACTATCTCAACGTCAGCAACCCTGTTGCCCGTAGAGGTGCGCGACGGTTTGTAAAGAAAACTTTTATCGGAAACCAGTTGCATATAATCCTTATCAGGCGTAACCATAAAACTGTGCACTCCTTCTAATTCAGCCTGCTTGACGAGTGTGCCGATAATATCGTCGGCTTCGTATCCTGGAAGTTCAATCGAGGGTATGTTAAAAAGTCTCACGATTTCCTTGACTTCATCGATCTGCCAGGGCATATCGTCGGGAATATCCGCGCGCTGCGCCTTGTATGCGGGGAATTCCTTGTGCCGGAAAGTCGGCTGCTCGGTATCGAAACAAACCGCAATGTGGTCGGGTTTTTCGTCTTCAATTATTTTTATCAGGGAATTCACGAAACCGTAAATCGCGGATACATTATTCCCCTTGCCGTCCTTCAATGGTCTGCCAATCATCGCGAAGTAAGCGCGGTATATCATAGCCATTGCGTCTATCAGGAATAATTTTTCTGCCATTTAAAACCCCTTTATAATTTTGCTTAAAAATATTCAAATATATGATTGAAACAAAGGATAATTTATTGCTGATGCTTTTTAATACCTGATTCGGAAAATTTTGTCCTGCTATGGCGGGAATGGAGTCAGGTCTTCTTCAGCACGATAAGTGACATGTCGTCGTGAAGTCTTACGTCACCGATAAAATCATCAACCGCCTTTACAATCTCTTTTCCGATATCATCGGCGGATTTGCCTGATATGCTGCAAAGCAGGTTGGAAAGTCTGGCATTTCCGAAAAAGTCACCCGTTCTGTCGCGTGCTTCGGAAACTCCGTCTGAATACGCGATAATCACGTCTCCGCTTTCCGCTTCGGCGATCACTTCGTTGTAAACCGCGTTCTTCATGAGACCGAGAGCGATATTGCCTTTCGCGTATTCCTTAATACCGTTGCCCCTGCAGTGATACGGAGGGTAATGCCCCGCGTTTACAATTTTAATTTCGTTTTTTCCTTGTGTTAATTCAAAGTAAATTAGTGACGCGAAAATGTTACGCAGGTTTTCCCTGTAGAAAATACTATTTACTTTCGTGATGAGGTCAATAGTTTCATAATCGGGTGCAAGCGCTCTTATAGTTGCCTGAAGTTTTGTAGTGAGGAGAGCCGCGTTAAGCCCCTTGCCCGCGACGTCCGCCATAAAAATCCCGGACCTGGTTTCATCGATTTTCAGAAAATCGACAAGGTCTCCGCATACTTCATTCGCCGAGCGGGAATAAAGCCATACGTTCCAGCCTTCTGCTGTCGGGTTTTGCTGGGGCATCAGCGCCTGCTGGATTTTCCTGCCTGCTTCGAGTTCGTCCCTTGCAAGGAGTTTGTCCTTTAATTCGAGCATCAGAACGACTATCAGCAGCGCGCCTCCGAGCAGAGCCCTGCTCATCGCAATCTTAACATCGGCTTCTGATGAAGTGATTTCAAAATTCCCCGATATAAGTATCAGAAGGATTCCAATGAGAAGAAGAAATCTGCGCGTTGGAGTGAGTTTAAGAATAAGCCCTTTGAGAATCCACCAGGTAAGAAACAACGACCGTTTAAAGGGGTTCATTTTCTCGAGCCGTTTTTTCTTTTCGGCGCTTATGTAAAATTCCTTTAATTCCTTAATATCCCTGTAGAAATTCTTGAAGAGGCTGTCTTCATACAAATCCTCTTTAATCGTATTCCTTAAACCGGGCTCTTCGATATTTTTTTTATCGGCATTCAAACTATTTTATATACGGAAAAATTACGCATTAGTTATAAATATTAATACGCAAATACACGATAAATCAAATGAAATCATCGATTTTGGGATGCAGTAAGTTCATTAAAACCGGTGTGAAATAATTTTGAATTATATTTTAATTTCATAAAAAGTATTTTATAAATGAACGATTGACAGGTCTGATACCAAAACTTTAAAAGAAGCCATGAGCGAAAAAAGACTGAAAGTACTGAAATTCGACGGAGACTGCATCAGCACATCGGAGAATCTGCTGAAGTCAGTCAGGATTGTTATGTCCGAAAAGGATTTTCCTATTGTTGTTATTCCCGCGTTCGAGGGTATGACCGATCTGCTAATGGACGGCATCGAGCACGCAGGAGGCAAAGAGGTAAAAGTAAGCGAGACCATCAGCGTGCTGACTGAAACGCATTACAACATAGCGCAGGAGGCAATCAAGAGCGATAAAATTTTCAACAAAGTAATTCAGGAAATAACACTTCAGATAAAAAAGGTCGAGAGGCTCCTTTACGGCGTAGCGTACACGGAAGAAATAACCGACGCTGTCAGCGCATACATTCTAAGTTACGGCGAGAGGATAGCAGCGATTATATTCTCGGGCGCACTTGAAGATAACGGCTGCGAATCGAAAATCATTGAGACCGACAGAATCGGACTGGTAACCGACAAGAACATCGAGACCGCGATAGTAAATCTCGACGACTTTAAAAGAAGTTTTAACTTTACCGCGCACAGCATAGTAAATAATAACGTAATTCCGATCTTCACCGGTTTCTTCGGAAGCACGCCTGACGGGAAAGTAATTACATTCGGACGGAAAGGCGGTGACTATACATCGTCCGTGCTCGCTTACGGTTTCGGCGCGTCCGAGGTTGAGATCTGGAAGAGCGGAACGGCGTTCATGAGTGCCGACCCCGACAAGGTGAAGAATGCAAAAATAATCGAAAAACTTTCATACTTCGAAGCGGCTGAACTCGTTTATTTCGGGAAACGCGTTCTCCACCCTTTGACAATCGAGCCCGCGGCGGTTTCGGAAATTCCGATTTACGTCAAGGATATTCTATGCCCTGAATGCAAAGGGACTCAGATTGCGCAGGACGCATACATAGAGGAGAACATAATTAAAAGCGTTTCTCAAAACGAAAACGTTTCGATGCTCCGCATTCACGGCACCGGCATCGGATACAAGCCCGGTCTCATAAGGGAATTCAGCGATTCCCTAGCCGCGGAGAACATAAATATCTTCGCGACCGTAAGTTCGCAGACCACTATCAACCTTATCGTGGAAAACAAGGACGCGGAAAAAAGTTACGAGATACTTAACTTTTACAAGGGAAAGGTAATTGAAAAAATTGATTTTGTAAGAAACATCGCGCTCGTGGCGATTATCGGCGAAGGTCTCGTGAGAAAACGCGGGATATTCGCGAGAATACTCGGGGCGGTATCGGACCAGAAAGTAAACGTTGAAATGGCATCGGCGGGCGCGTCGGAAGTCGCGATTTACATAATAGTCCCGAAGGACGAACTAACTGACGTCGTAAACGCGATTCACAAGGAATTTTTCGGATAGGTTTAAATAAGTCCGCTTACAAAGGATTTTAATTTGTTCGCGTCAAGATTTCCGTTTGTCCTGACGCCGCTGCAGACATCTACAGCATAAGGCTTTACGTTCTCAATAGCTTCCCTTACATTATTCGGGTTAAGCCCGCCCGCAAGATAAACAGGCACGCCCGATTTTTGAACAATCTCTTTACTCAGCGACCAGTCGTGCACCTTGCCCGTTCCGCCGAGAATCTTCGTACCTGCGGAAGGATTCCCGCTGTCAAGGAGCAGCGCGTCCGCGTATTTCGCGTACATCAATGCCTCGACTACTGAATTCCCGTCAATGACGTGTACTACCTGAACAAGCCTCACGCCCGGCAATAAACCGCGAAGTTTATCATATTCTTTGAAATCAATCCTGTCAACGATTTGTACGGTATCCGTGCCCGTCTTGAGGTGGTTATTGAAAATTCCTTCCGCGGTTGTTTCGCTCGTGAGAAGAAAAGTTTCGATTCTGCCTTTAAACTTTGCCGCGATATCTTTTATAAGGCCTTCCGCAATCACTCCCGGACCGCTCGGCATTTTACCGACAAGCCCGATTGCCGAAACGCCCATATTCAATGCCGTTTCCGCTTCGGCTTCCGACGAAATGCAGCAGATCTTAACTTTTGTCATTTTACTTTTTTTGATACTTCCTGTTTCTTTGCTTGCCTTCAGAAATCTACTCGACGGCAGTTTTGAGTCTGCCTTGTTGCAGTCTCAAATACACCCACGACGTTTATCTTCATTTTGATTTCGCTATGAACGAGTAAATTATTTTGTCAAAAGCCGGCGAAGTTTTATTTTAAGTATTCTTCAGTAGTAACGACGGAAGCGAAATAATAATTCAACGCGGCGAGAAACGCTTTGTGCACGTGCTCCGCTCTGACAGTTTCCCCGTTAAGCGCGAGGTCTTTCGTAGCGCAGGCGTCGCCTATGAGCGTGCATTTGTATCCGATATCCTTTGCCGCTCTTACAGTCGCGTCCACGCACATGTGTGTCATCATTCCGCATATCACGAGTTCGTCAATCCTGTTTGATTTCAGGTAAACGTCAAGTCCCGTGTCACGGAAACTGTTCGGGAAGTGTTTTTCGATAACAACCTCATTACCGGCAGGGGCAACGGTTTCGTGGATTTCGACACCGTTCGTGCCCGGCAGAAAGAAGGTCGCTTCGGGACGAGCCGATATATGCTTGATGAATATAACGGGCATTTTCCCGTTTCTGAACTTTTCGAGCAAACGCCGGGCGTTTGATGCCGCCCTTTCTGTTTCGTGCAACGGCAGCGCGCCGCCGGGGAAATAATCGTTCTGAATGTCAATAAGTAAAAGTGCTTTCATAATTATGCGCGATTAATTTATAGTATTCGTTATATTAATTTTCTTGAATTGCGTTACTGTATTATCGGACTGAAAAAAAACAACCTTTGCTTTCATTGCATCAGTATCGGAATAAAGAATGGCTATTCATTATTCTGAACCGTCCTACAAATATATTGTTTGTATCTTATACCTGCAAACAAATTATTCACTGAATAATGAAAATCGAATAACGATAATTGAAAATCAATTTATGGCTTTAACGATTGAAGATTGATAATTGAAGTTTGAAAATTGAAAATCGAAGTTTGGAGTTTGATAATTGAAGTTTGAAGTTTGGATATCGAGATTGAAGTTTGGAGATTGAACATTGGAGTTACTGTTTAAATTTAAAATTTACAATTTAAAATTTAAAATTGAAGATCGAAGTTATTCTTTAAATTTAAAATTTACAATTTAAAATTTAAAATTGAGTATGGTGCCCCGTGGAGGATTCGAACCTCCAAAGCCAGAACCGGAATCTGACGGTTTATCCATTAGCCTAACGGGGCTTTACGCCATAAAAATAAGCATTATAAAAATAATAAAATGCCTATTTCATTCGAATTAATTACATGTGAAACGGAATTATTGGAATTATAATTCTGCGTATAAAAAACCCCGCATAGGCGGGGCTAAAACCTGCTCTAAAACGGAAAATCAATACTCGAAACCGAGCGACAAAGTCGCTTCGCTTCTCGAATCGGAATTCTCATAGAATATTTTCTGTGAGGCATCCATCTTTATGAATCTGTACTCGAGTCTGAGATAAGCGTTTTCGACCGGCTTGTATTCGCAGCCGACAGTAAGAGAATTCGCTTTGACTCCCCTGTTATTATAAATCGACGAAACAATTGCATTCTTATCGTCGAAGAAATCACCTCTTAAAGATACGCTGTATTTCGGCGTGAATTTATATCTGCCGGAAACGCTTACACCGTAATAATCAGCGGATTCAGACTCGTCACCGAGTTTAGAATGCTCCTGCATCCCGTAATCAACCGCGGCAAGCAAATCTATTTTCTCGCACGGAGTAACAGAGAATATAAGATTGTTTAAAAACCTGATTTTGCCTCTGAGACCGTCCGGCTGCTCGTTTCCGACAAGGTTGTTGTATGTTATATTAAACTTCGGACAGGGCGAGTAATTTAACTGCAGACCCGCCGATTTATTCTTGTTGTTATCCTCAAACAGATTTGACCCGTTGAGCAAATGCAGGGATGCGCTGAACTTCTCAGAGAAGTCGTAACTGATTTTCAATCCGCTCTGAAGGAACGGCTCGAAATAGGACTGAAGAGAAAACGAACTTAAGAAATTATATTTTGGAAAACTCTCCGCTCCTATGTGCGTGACAAAATATCCTCCGTCTATCCACAGATTCTTCACGGGTGAAAAGCCGACATTCGCTTCCTGTATGAATTTGCTGCGCGTGACGGGCGCCCAGTTCACGTCGGGGATGTCCCCGTAATGCAGAGTGAACGTGCCTCTAATTTTCTCCGAGCCGTATTTGAGCGATACCTGAGCGATATTTATCCCGACCTGGTCTCTGTACGGCGAGATCGAGTTAAAAATTCTCTCGTTCTTACCCGCGCTCTTGTCGTTATCATAAGAGTAGTAAGTGTCAATGTACGTGCTTATGCTGACGTTCTTAAGATATTCGGAAATTCCATTGTCCTGCGAATAAGATTTTACCGTTATTGAAAGAAGCAGAACAGTAAGAACAGTTGCTGTAAAATATTTCATGTTGTAAAATGATAATTTGTCAAGAATCCTTAAATGATGTATGAAATCCGGGCGCTTATTAATACCGGTTTATCCGTTAAACATCCGCTCAAATTCATACGCAGTATTTAAAATTAAAAAATCCCTGCTCAATAAATACACAAATCAATGAATCCTTGAGCGTACGGAAGAACAAGTCTCCATTGTTTTAACTTGAATTAAAAACGATATAGACTTAAATTATTGTTACCCTTTGAGGGTGTTACGAATTAAAATACGGAGAAATGCTGAACGAACACAGGAACCAGATAAAGAAATTTCAGGAACTCGGGCTCACGGAAAGAGAATCGAAGGTTTACATAACTCTGCTTTCAAAAAAATCATTCACCAGTTCCGAACTTCAGAAAATCGCGGGAATACCGCGCACGAAAATATACGAAGTGCTCTTCAAGATGGTTGACAAGGGTTTGTGCGTCGAAAGACGAATCGGTAAGGTAAAATATTACGAGGCGGTAGAGCCGAAGAAAGCGCTTCATAAAATGCTCGATGAATACAAAACGAACTACCACACCGAACTCGAGAAGAAAAACGAACTCGCGGACAATCTTACAAAACTCTTCAATCCCGTTTTTGAGAAGAACAAGACATTCATAAACCCGCTCGAATTCGTCGAGGTCGTCAAGGACAAGGAGCAGGCGCAAAAAAAGATTCTCGAAGCATTCCGCGAGGCGAAATCGGAAGTGCTGTTTCTTATAAAAGGACCGTACGTGTGCGACACGAACATGCGCGCGAACGAACAACTTAAAGAAGAAAGAAACATGCTTAAACGCGGAGTGAAATGCCGCAAGATTTACGAGTCGCACGAACTCGATGAAGCAGGCGCGTTGATAACTCAGTTCAAATCTCTCGCCAAACTCGGCTCGCAGTTGAAAACCATCGAGACTATTCCTATAAAGATGGTGGTTATAGACGAGAGGCTCGTAATATTTCCTCTGCAGGACACTCTTAGCAGCGTTAACGAACTAACGATAATTTCAATTGAGCACAAGGAAATGGTTCACGCCTGCAGAATCCTGTTCACATATCTATGGTCTGCGGCAAGACCGATGAAGAACTAATATACGATTCGCGCTTGTAATTTTCAGAATGGGCAAACAAAAAAGTTTAGGCGCATCGCGCATAACCTTGCAGAGAGTGCGGGATTCGAACCCGCGAAACGGTTACCCATTTACACGCTCTCCAGGCGTGCCTCTTCAACCACTCGAGCAACTCTCTAAATTTATGTGCGTAATTTAATGCTTTTTTTCGCCATTTGAAACAGACTTATTCCTGACGGTTATCGGTAACACTATACACGCCGCGTTTTGTCAATACAAAAAGCCCGGATTCCGATGACATTGTTTTCAATTGATTGTTTTCTTTAAATACTTTACAATTTGTACGGGAGGTTTTACTATATGCGAATGGAGAGAATGAATTTTAATCTGAAATTATTTATACCCCGCGACACGGCAGTCACAGAATGCCCGGACTGCAAGTCTCCGGGCTCACTCGTAAGGAGAAAATCATCGGGACGGGCGGACCATATAATCCAGAAACTAACTTTTAGAAAAAAATATCACTGCGCAAACTGCAAGTGGAACGGGAAAATTTCCGTTTACAGGCTTACAAAAAAACTAGGGCAGACGCTCCTGAATTATTTAATAATCGCGGCGGCATCCGCCCTCGTACTTTTAGTCATATACTTGCTGTCTAAACGCTAAGCCGATTCCTGTTTCTTCTTCCTCGCTTTAAGTTTCGAATGTATGAATTTGTAAATCGCCGGGCTTATCGAAAGGAACACGACAATTACAATTACTTTTTCGATGTGTTTGTGAATGTCGGGAATTACGTTACCGAGCAGATAACCCGTGAGGGTCATGCTGAGCACCCAGAACAATCCTCCGAACACGTTGAACCTCAAGAAATTCAGGTATTTCATCCGCGCTACACCCGCGACAGTCGGAGCAAAAGTTCTGATTATCGGAATGAACTTCGCGAGTATCAGAGTCTTGCCTCCGTGCTTCTCGTAAAAATCGTGAGTCTTAATCAGATAGTCTTTCCTGAAAAACAGCGACTGTTCCTTCTTGAACAGCATCGGTCCCGATTTATGACCTATAAAATAACCCATCTGGTCGCCGAGTATTGCCGCGGGTATGAGGCATACGTTCAGAAGAACGATGCTCATATACGTTTCGGGCGAATCGTTCGTAATCGGCGTCGCCGCGAGCAATCCCGCGGATATTAAGAGCGAATCTCCCGGAAGGAAAAATCCCGCCAGAAGACCTGTCTCTGAAAACACGATTATAATCAGTCCGATGTATCCTATGTTCTTTATGAACGTCGGAAGAAAACTCGGATCCGTGATGCTCTTGAACAGTTCATTAATGATTTCCAAATATAATCTCCTTTAGTCTAAATTTACTCTTAACTTCGCGTATTTTAAAATTATTTTTTTCAGGCCGCAGTCTTCGAAAAGAATGTCCGCTTTCTTATCCTTGCCCTTACCCTGTACGCCTAACACGACTCCGCTTCCAAAAGTTTCGTGATACACGCCCTTGCCCTTCACTATATCGGAGAACTCGCCGTTTTCGTCAAAATCGTCATCGCGCGCGGCAGTAAAATCTATCTTTATTCTCTGAGCGGCTCCTGAAGTTTTTTTCGAAAACCCGTGCCTGCCCTTTGCCTGCTTCATTCTCTCGTATTCAACGAGATTCAGTTTGTTGTATTCGTCTTCGGCTTCTTTAAGGAACCGGGACTTTACCTGATACGACCTTGAGCCGAAACGAAAGCGCTGGTCGGCGAACGATATGTACAACTTGCTCATTGCCCTCGTAATCGCAACGTAGAACAGCCTTCTTTCCTCTTCCAATTCGTCGAGAGAATTGAGCGAACTGCTCACAGGAAAAATGCCTTCTTCGACACCGACTATGAAGACAACGGGAAACTCGAGTCCCTTCGCCGCGTGTATTGTCATGAGCGTCACGGCGTTTTTCTTCTCATCCACTTCGTCTATGTCGCTGACGAGAGAAACCTGCGTTAGGAATTCTTCGAGCGTCGGCGTCTCGCTCGATTCCGCGAATTGCGCCACGGCTGAAACGAGTTCGGTAATGTTGTTCATTCTTTCTTCCGACTCGGCGGTGTTTTCAAGCCGCAGAAGTCCGGGAAGCCCCGTCTCGTCTATGACACCCCTCACCATTTCCGTGAGTTCCATTTCCTCTTTCAGGTATCTGTACTTGTTCGTGAAGTTCAGCACTTCGACAATCTTGTTCCTTGTCTTGCCGCTTATATGAGCCAGGTTCTCGGGATTCTTTATTACTTCGTAAAGCGTCTTGTTTTCTGTCTCAGCCTGCGTCCTTATCTTTTCAATAGTCGTCTTGCCGAGCCCTTCTTTCATAAGAAGCACGCGGAGCAGCGATTCTTCGTCCGCGGGATTCACGATAACCCTTAAGTGAGCAAGAATATCCTTTATCTCTTTTCTTTCGTAAAACCTTATGCCCCCGACTATGATGTACGGAATTCCGTTCAGCCTGAAAAACTCTTCGAATGTTCTCGACTGCGCGTTCGTCCTGTACAAAATCGCGGCGTCCTTGAAATTAATATGCCTGTCGTGTATTTCCTTCGATATGTATCTTGAAATCTTCGACGCTTCTTCCTTGTCTGTGAGCGATTCGAGCATCGTCACGTATTCCCCTTCGTGATTTTCCGTCCAGAGTTTCTTTTCAATCTGTCTCTGGTTCTTCTGAATAACGAGCCCCGCCATGTCGAGAATTTTTTTCGTCGAACGGTAGTTCTGCTCAAGCCTGAAAAGTTTGTGTTCGGGAAAGTCGTTCCTGAAATCGAATATGTTCTGAATGTCCGCGCCGCGCCATTTGTATATCGACTGCGCGTCGTCCCCGACAACGGTTATGTTCTTATGTGTTTGCGAGAGAGCCTTCACGATTTCGTATTGAGCGCGGTTCGTGTCCTGATATTCGTCCACAAGCACGAATCTGAACCTGTTTCTGTACTTATTAAGTATCTCTTCGAACTTTTCGAAAAGTATGAGAGGATAAATCAGCAAATCGTCGAAGTCCATCGCGTTGTTCTTCCTGAGCCTGTCGAAGTAAACGGAGTAAACGCTGCTTACGATTTTTTCGAAGAAAGTCTGCGCGAGCGCGTCAAACTCGGCGGGAAGCACGTAACGGTTCTTCACGTTGCTTATGAACGCCTGAACGCTCTTCGGATTTATCTTATCGGTCGAAACATTCTGCTCGCTCATTATGCTCTTGATCACGGAAACCGAATCGGCGGTATCGTAAATCGTATAGTATCGCGTGAAACCAATCAACTCCGCTTCCATCCGGAGAATTCTCGCGAACATCGAATGGAACGTTCCCATCCATATGTTTTCCGCGCTGCCACCCGTAAGCGCGACGACGCGGTCTTTCATTTCCCTCGCCGCCTTGTTCGTAAACGTCAGAGCGAGAATTTCACGCGGATTAACGCCGCTGTCTATCAGATGAGCAATCTTGCTCGTGAGCACGCGTGTCTTACCGCTTCCCGCACCCGCGATTATAAGAGACGGTCCTTCGATTTGTTCGACCGCTCTCCTTTGCTCAGGATTCAAATTTGAAAAATCTAACGGCATTAAATTATAAAATTATCCTCTCCGTGTTAAAATCTTCAGGTTTTTAAGGAAATCTCAATGAAATTCTTAAAAAAACGACTTAAACAAAATTTATTCAAGAAGAATTGAAAATACTCAAATTCATTATCATAAAAAAGTTTATTACAATTCAGAATCAGGGAGAGATGCGGAATCCGGAATTAAGAATCTAGAATTTAGAATTTAGAATCTAGAATCTAGAATCAAGAATCTAGAATCTAGAATCAAGAATCTAGAATCAAGAATCAAGAATCTAGTCTTTAAACCCGCGGTATTCTTTTCTTTCCATTCTTTCGCGCGGGAACCCTAAAAAATCTTTTGCTCTTCTCTGTGTTCTCTGTGTTCTCAGTGGTGAAAAGCTCTTTCTCTAATTGTTAAATGCTAATTGTTAATCGTTAAAAGTTCTTTCTCTAATTGCTAATTGTTAATTGTTAATCGTTAATTGTTTAAATGCCCTTGCTCATCTTTGTGTCCTTTGTGCTCTCAGTGGTGAAAATCCCCTGCTCTTAAATCCATTTAATCTCAATCCACCAATCCCTATTTTTATACCATTGGAAACAAACGGAAAAATAAGAAAGTATATTTTATTTCTCACGACACTCGCCTCATTCGTAATGGCGTTTATGGGCTCTGCAATAAACATAGCCCTTCCTCCGATTGGAAGAGAATTCAATTCAAGCGCTGTCCTGCTCAGTTGGATGGCGACGGCTTACCTGCTGACGACCGCGGTGCTTCTCATTCCCGTAGGAAAGGCATCGGATATTTTCGGGCGCGCGAAATTTTTTAAAACCGGATTCACGATTTTTACGGTTTTTTCGTTGCTCTGCGGTCTCGCGGTTTCAGACGTAATGCTTTTGATATTCCGCCTGTTTCAGGGCGTCGGGTCAGCGATGGTTTTCACGACATCGACAGCGATTATAGTTTCCGCGTATCCCGCGAGCGAAAGAGGAAGAGTAATCGGCATAAATACCACTTCCGTTTACGTCGGACTTTCCACGGGTCCTTTTATCGGAGGTTTGATTTCAAATCACTTCGGATGGAGATACATCTTTTTCACCATATTCGCGCTGTGCTTCATTACGGCAGTGATGATATGGCTGAACCTGAAGCAGGAATGGACTGGCAATGAAAAGGAAAAACTCGACGTGCCCGGCTCCGTCTTCTATATGATTTCCCTGACGCTGCTTATGCTCGGATTCACGTTCCTTCCCGGCATACCGGGCATCACGCTCTTGGCGACGGGGTTAGCCGCGTTTTACGTTTTCATAAAACTCGAATCGAAGAAAGAATTCCCCGTTTTTAACGTGAATCTTTTCAGGGCAAGCAGGACTTTTCTTTTCTCGAATCTCGCCGCGCTGATAAACTACAGCGCCACCTTCGCAATCGGATTTTTAATGAGCCTTTATCTTCAGACCGTCAGAGGTATGTCGCCGCAGGACGCGGGATTCATACTCATCACGCAGCCGCTGCTGATGGCATTGTTCTCGCCGTTCGCTGGAAGGATATCCGACAGAATCGAACCGAGAAAAGTCTCGTCAATCGGAATGGCGATACTCACGGCGGGACTCGTCCTGTTTATATTTCTCGGCGAAGACACCGGCTTACCGCTAATCGTAATTAACCTCGCGGTAATCGGGTTCGGATTTGCGATGTTCTCATCGCCCAACGCGAACGCGATAATGAGTTCCGTCGAAAAGAGTTATTACGGAGTCGCCGCCTCGACCATGTCGTCGATGAGAATGGTAGGACAGATGTTCAGCATGGGAATCGTTATTGTAATATTCACATTGATAATCGGCAAGGCGGAGATAAGCCGCGACAACATTCCCCTGTTCATTCAAAGCCTGCGCGCGGCGTTCATACTGTTCAGCGCGCTCTGCTTCCTCGGCATATTCGCCTCGCTCTCCCGCGGAAAAATACACAGGGACTGATTGCCGCTCTCCTGATTTTCCTTTTCCTTAATTTCAAATCTAAGACGTCTGAAAACAATTTATGCAGTCTCCTTATGTAATCCCGCTTTTTAAAGAGAGATTACGAAAGATTTCAGAACCTCTGCAAATGTTAATCGTTAATTGTTTGAACCGCTCTTGCTCTTATACCTAAAAAATCCTCTGTGCTGCTCCGTGCCTTCTCTGTGAAACTCTGTGTCACCGCTCTTGCTCTTATACCTAAAAAATCTCTTGTTCTTATTCGTGAAAATTCGCGGTAATTAGCGGCTGAATGCTCTTGCTCTAATTGTTAACCGCTAAATGTTAACTGCTAAATGTTATCTGCTAAATGTTAACTGCTAATTGTAAAAGCGTTTCATCAAACAAAAAATTTCCCTATGTTTCAATGGGGTAATAAAACAACCGCATCGGAAATGGCAAAGAAGAATTCAAACATTCTCAATTTATATCCCGGTCCCAAGAAGAGCGAGATAAAACTTCTCAAGGAACTGGACAAACTGATGTTAAGCGGCAACTTTTTGAAACTGATTGATGAATCGGAAAAGGCGATATTAAGATTCCCGAAGAACCGCGTGCTCTACACGATGAAAGCAATCGCCCATTCGCAACTACGGCAGATAGAAGAAGCGCTGAGCACGCTTAGACTCGCCGAAGAGATTTTTCCGAACGACCGCGAAATCCTGTTTGAACTCGCGCGGACGTACAAGGACGCTTTCGATTTCGAGAATGCGGAAAAATACTTCAAGATGTCGTATCAACTGACGCCGAAGGGATTCAAAGACGCGCGCGCGGACTGCCTTAACGAACTCGGCGAACTTTACTGGGAATACAACTGCGGCGAGGAAGCGCTTGAATACTGGAAAGAAGCGTTAAAGGAGAATCCGAAGAACCGCAAGGCGAAAGAGAATCTCGAGAACCGCTCGAACAGGTACGGCGAGCCTGAAACCTCGGATAAACTTCTGAACGATATGCACCACTTCCGCCTGATACAAACCCGGAAATATTTAAAGAGCAAAAAAATCGATAAGTTCACGGACATATACGAAACAAATCAAATCATCTGGATAATAAACGCCGGCTGGAACAACCACGTCGCGCCTGAAAAAGAAAAACTTGACACTCTCTCCGTTGCAGAAATAAACAAATGGTTCAAAAGCATCAAACTCGACTTCACGACGTGAAAACATCTTTTATGTTATATTCGAAAATCACCTTCATACTCTTCTCCGCTCTCCCCTTCCTCAGCATAATCGCATCGCTATCGAGGAGAAAGATACATAAATAGAAACCGGTGTCCCCTTAGGAGGGGGTGCGGCTTTAGCCGCGGGGAGGGTTCGAATAAAATATTTTTCATGAATTAATTACCTCTACTGTCTAATTTTTCAATCGCCTCATCCGCTTTTTGACATTGTTCATCAAACAATTTCTGGTCTTTCAGATTAGCGGCAGGTGCTACCATCAAAACAGGAATTAAAGGATCATCGGGATTAAGTTCCGCGGCTTTTTTAAAATCCGCAAGTGCTTTCTCGTATTCCAATAGATCATTATTATAAACAATAGCCCTGTATAAATATGGATCTGAATTATTATAACCAAGGTCTATGGATTTAGTAAAACTCTCAACCGCCTTGCCATAATCTTCCATTTCAGAATATATTCTACCTATACCGCAATATGCTTTACCGTTGGATGAATCCCTCGACAGAATTTCCTGATATATTTTAAAAGATTTATCTTTTCTCTCAATATTCCAGTAAAACTCCGCAAGTTTAAAATGAAATCTTAAATCGTCAGGCTCTATACTAATCCCCTTTTTTATATATTCTTCCGCTAATTCAAATTGTTTAATATTCTCATATGAAGTTCCTAAATTCACGTAGTATTTACCTGTATCCGGACTAAGTTCAATCGCTTTTTTATAATATTTTATCGCTTCTTCCTCGTTGTTATAATTTGAAGCCTGATTGCCTTGCCGGTTGTAATATTCCGAATCGTTTTCCATTGTAGTTTCCTGTATGAGGTTATAAAAATTTTACCTAATATAATAACGATTTAAATTATAAAACCATCACTGAATGAGGGAAATTATATTCTGATTTTTCTTAATATTGTCCGGCTATACTAAAAATAATTCACTTTATTTTCCTTAGATTATGTTTATAATATCTGAAATCAATTTCCCTATGTCTATCAAAGATGTATTTGATTTCGGTAAGTTCAAGAGGCAAATAGAAATTCTGGGGCTTTGTCTTCCGGATATTAAAGTAAGAGATATAATTTCAATAAATGACCTTTGTGATTTGTATAAGGTCAGCATCGCAACAATCGAAAGGGACCTCAACAGTTTAAGAAACAGAGGAATACCAATTCATTCGCAGTCAAAAGAAGGTATAACAATCAACGGCAGCGTGAACGATAAAATATTAAGAGATGAATTTTTAAGATATATTTCTATATGCTATGCCGATAGTTTTGACGAACTTCTTAACTTCAATCCATATTCAAAAGAAAAATGGGATTTGTTGTCTCTCTTCATTAGACTTCAGAGAAGTATTGACAATGTTCAATATATAAGAATCGCTCTAAAGAATTCTGAATCATCCAGAATTTACGTTCCGCGGAAAATTATCAGAAAGCGCGGGAATTGGTATTTAATAGTTGAGCATAACGGTTGTTTTGAAGTTTTATCTTTATCCGAAATAAAAGAGATAAACGATACATATCTCACGGAAGTAAAACGTTATAAATATGGTATAGACGAGTTCATTGAATCATATTTCAAGATTGAATCTAACGACAAAATCGAATTGACATTATCCTTCGCGAGCAAAATAAACGGTGAATTTCCGTCTCAAATATCGAGAACTGAATTTCTGAAATATGATTCAAAAGGCAATAAAATAGTTACTGCCGTATGCAATAACCTTGATGATATCGTTCCTTGGCTTCTAACGAACGCCGGGAAAATATCTGTCCTCGAACCGCCCGAATTGAAAGACAAACTGATAAATATCGCCGAAACAGTCCTGCAAGAGTATGATAAAAGCAAAGAAGAACCTCTTTACAGTTGGGATTATATACCCGAACCAGTACAGGTATTCAACCCCGTAAAGTTTTATGAGCCGGAAAAAGAGAATTTTTCATTTAATTTTTTAATGGAACAAAAATAAATATTATTATGAAGAGATTAGCATTCGTATTTTTGCTTTTTTTACCTTAATTTCCATTTGCCCAGCGCAAAATGATGAGTGGACCTATATCTTCGATTGGGGTGGGAAAAATAATACAGATTTTAGCTTTTATTGTGATAAAAGCAAAATTCGGTATTACTCAAATATAATAGAAGTGTGGGTTTACCAAAAATACAATAAGTATGTGGAATATCCTTCTTCTTCAGGTGTTTATACTCAGGTTGATCATCTAATCTTCAAATGTAAAATATATTGTAACGAAGATAAAGTTGTGGAGAGTTATGAAGCTATTTATTTTATAGATGACAGTTGGAGGAGATTATTACCATATTATTATGAAGGTATATACGTGGAGTTAGCCGAACATATTGCAATACCTGGCGATCAATATTACAAACTATCTAAATACTTTTGTAAATAAAAATTTTATGAAACACACAAGACCATATTATCTTTTCGAATTAAAAATCAATACTTTAAAAGTTACATCAAATTATTTAAATACATTAATAAATGAAGGCATTCAATTATTGGATCAATATCCGGACTTCCTAAGAAATAATACTATTTTTTATATTCGACAAGATGAAAATGAGAAAGATATTACTTTGGATAATTTAAATGATGAACTAGTAAAATTGATTTTTCTTAATTTGATGATATATTTTGAGGAATATATTAAATTCACAATAGGAGAAATAATTAATCAGTACAATGTTAATCATATTGGATATATGTCAAATATCTTGAAAACAAATTATGAGAATTGGTATAAATTTCTCGGAGATGTGTTCAAGGATAATTCCTTTAAAATGAGTATAGATATAAGAAAATGTATAAAAAGAAGAAATGATATTGTGCATAGCAATAATAATATCCACATATTTGATATTCCAAGTAACGTCAAAAATGAAAAGGAGAAATTAATTTTAAAAATAAATTTTCTTAAAAAAGCATTTGATATTGTCGAGACAGAAGCAAAGAGAATAAACGAAAAAGTTATTAATGGCTTTCCAAAAATTGACTCTTACTAATATTTAGCAATAATAGTTGATTAATGTAATTTTCATAAAATTAAATTCTAATTTATTATATGAAAAATATATTCTTCGGAGGTTTGATTTTTTATATATTCATAAATATAAGCCCGAAGGTTTTTTGTTTGGGTCATTCACAGAACGAATGTTGTTTCAACAATATGTCTCGTAATTATAATTATTCATTTAAAACGATAAGAATCTCATTAGATTATGAAGATTATAATGCTGGATATAGTAGTTATTTCGATAAATCATTTATATTAAGAAGTTGTTATGAGTCGGTTGAAAACACAAAATTCACTCTTGTTAATACTACCGGTATCAGTGTTGACATATCATTCCATTGTATTATCGGAATTATGAAGACTGAGAGTGGGTATTGTGGCGCTATATCATATATTATTATATTAAATTATTTAAATCACGTTTTCAAATCCATCGGACCATCAATTTTAATTAATTATAGCAATATTGATGATTTACAAGATGACATTATTAAAAATATAAGGAACCAAATTTATTATTTGAATGAAGACTTAAATCAATGAGAAATATTCAAATGTTATTTCATCAATAATATTGTAGAATAAGTCAGGAAATTCAAACATCGGTAGAAAAAATTAGAAATTTATAGTAACAATAACAGGTAATGAGAATCGCAAATTCGATTTGATATAATTTTCTCCTCATTATGTTATGCAGGCAATCCCACCTCTCTGTCATTTCGACATGTGAGTTCTTTGCATCTCGTTTCAATCGGGACTCTTAGCCGGAATCCGGAAAATCAATTTTTCTCTAGAAAACGGGAGATATTTTTTTAGATTTGTAATAAAAATAAATATGAAAACCAAAAGGAGAACTTAAAATAATATGTATGAAATTTATTTAATTGCATTCCTGTGTTTGATTACCGTCACATTCTTCGCATACAAAATCTCCCAATGGAAATAAGAGTTGATTATCAATTCTTGTTAGTATATCATTGAAATCAGGGATTCGATTGACAAATCTTCCGGAGCCTAAAGAAACATCTTCTCCGCAATGATTGCATAGCTCTATTAATAAAATCTCTTCTTCGTGATACATTTTTTAAGCAACTAAGTGAATCTATCAAGAGCATTCATATAAAAATTACAAGTAAATAAATGATTGAGGAGCAAATCGTAAATTATAGTCCTTCTTTAAAGATAATTGAGTCTTATATTTTTTAGCTTTTTTTATTTTTATGGCATATGCGTATTCTTTATTCTTAAAATATTCATCATAATATTCTTTAGATATTCCGGAATAGTGTTTTGTAATTTCCCATAAAAAGCTCTTTTTTTCTTTGATTATGTGTTCAATCTGTATTTCCCCAACGACTTTCTTTACAGGCGACGATGCATAAAGTACAATTATTTTTATATCATCTCGCTTAAAAAGTATCCGCCTAAATTCATATTTTTTCTCACCACAAAATATTTTATCAATAAATTCCGGTTTAACTGACAATAATATTTTCATCTGTTTTAGAAAGATTTAATATTACTTCAAAATGTTCTTTACTAATTTCAAATATCCCCCTCGGCATACTTGTTACGCTTGCAATAATTTTATTTTCGATCAATTCTTTTAAATTTAATCGTTTGGGCAATGAATAAACATATAAAAAATTTATAACAAATGGTTTAAGCTTAGCGAATCGATTCCAAAATTCTTTAATTTCCGATTCTGACAATACAGTTTTGCCCCGACAGCATCTTATCAAATCAGTCTCACTTTTTAGATTATCTTTTACTGATTCAACAATGCCAAGCGTAGTCACTACCCCTTTATAATAACCACCTGTCATATAAAATAACAATATATCGGATTTGTTGATATCTCTTTCTAATGAATGAGATATATACACTTTGCTTATCGCATTTCTGTGTGGTTTATTTTCAACAAAATCATTCGGCGATTCAGTTCTCAAAATTGAATCCGGGAATAATTCAGTGTGATAAGCCGGGTAAATTGACACGAAATGTATTTTACTCAAAGTTGAAATATAAGGGAATGTTAACTTCGGATTTGAAGAATTGAATGTTTTTGAAAAATTTCTAACATATACTTCTTCTTTCCCGGATTCAGACGATTTGGAACCAAAATAATTAAATCCAAAGGTCTCCATTAAATTGATTAGACCTTTTTTCTCAGTGCTATCATTGAATATCGTGAAATATATTTCTTCAACCTTCTGGATAATAGCGTTATCAAATATTATTTTTAGATATCTTTCACCTAGTTTAACTCCGTATAAATTCGTTTTAAATGTCCCAATTTTGAGCCTTTTCTTTTTAGTAAAAATTGGTTTTATATCCGTGTATACTTCATCTTCATTTTCAACCTTTAGAAACAAAAAGCCTCTTATTTTTCCATCATATAGGCATATATATGCAATTTCATCCGATTTTTTATTAAACCATTCATCAAATTTTTTATATTGCGCCCTAAAAGTGTTAAAAAATTCATCCTTCAGATTGATATTGCCGAAATACTCTTTTTTAATTGATAATACCTTATAATCAATAAGACTTGGATGAGCACTCAACACATTATCTAAAAAATTACTAATATTGAATACCTTATTGCTTATGTTCAGCGAGATAGCTTTTCGATGTATATTTTTATCTTCAGTAATTAAAATGTCTACTCTGTTATTGTATAATTCGTTCAATATTAAAGTGTCATTTTTATCGTTTTGAGATTTATCATTGTTCGATAGAATGTTTTGAACAGTTTTATCAATCGGTGAAAGGGTTCTAAGTAGATTATAACTCTTAAGTTTTATCTGAATTGTCTTGACCGTATTTGCATCTAAATGATTTTTAAGTTCGTCAACGGTCAATGGATGGATATATTTTTCGTAATGTAATTTATCAATCCAATTAAATAACTGACCAATATCTTGATTAATTACAGTACTTGCTTCCCTATGAATAATTATGTTTGTATCTAAAAGAATTTTCATAAAATTATATTAAACTTTTTTGAAAAAGAATTATCGAATAAATAATAAATCGAATTAATTTAAAATGATTATCATAAATTGATAAAAAAAGCTGCTTGCAATAAATACTTCGCGACTTAAAATAATTACAAACAATTTCAATCTAAGTGAATTATGAGTATTATTGCCTATTACACTCTCCTTGCTGCCTCCGCCCAGGGTCCCTGCCTGTTTCTGTTTACTGCGCGCACGCGATAGAAGTAACGGATGCCTTTGGAGATTTCGTCATCGATGAAGTCAGTTTTCGACGTCTGTCTGAAAAATGACATCGTTGGTATCGTGAATGTGTCTTTCGGGTCCGTCCCCTGCCCTTTTGCCATTCGTATGAGTCGGCAACGTCGTCCTTTGCCGTCATAATTATTTCAAAGCCTTCGCCGTCCGAATCGTTGTCTATTTTAAAAGCAAGCGTTTCGTCGGCGGAGGAACCTTGCCCGGTTTCTTTCTCTTTTTAATTCCGTATTCCACAAGTTTAACGGATTCGCCGCTTATATTCGAGCGCAATGTCTATTACCCGGTCGGCGATTTTTATCGACGCCTTGTTTTTCGCAATTCCGGCTGAGCGTTTCTCGGATACATTGATTACCGCCGCCGTTAGTCCCGTGATTTCAGTGTTGACATCAGTATCTTTCACGGACGTTGCAACCCGGTCCGCCGACGACTTCATAATTTAGAGCATTCTACAAAAAACCATCAATCATCCCGGGAACCAGGAGGAAATTAAACCTCAACAAGTTGTGATTCTTCCTCATAAAACTCGCCGGTCTAACGAAAAGTGATGCGGTAAAACGATTAATGCGAAATACATTATATCGTTGTACATTTTGCGAGTTACTATGTCTTTGTTTCGGGGTCATACTCTCTTAAACAGCCTTTTATATTTCTTTAAAATTATTGCAACGTGATATTCATCAATTAACATTTCCCCTCTCTTACGTAATACCTTTTAAACCCGTCAACATAATCGGTAGAAATTATGAAGTGTCTATGCCCCGAAAGATAAATGAAATCTTTATCTATTGTTATTCTCTGCCTCTCGCCAAAGTAACTTTCCAACTGGTATGTCTTTGCGTCTTTAGACTGGCTAAATACAGTCGCGGAGAGAACTAAAAATAAAAAAAGAATTAGTGTTTTCATAGTTTTTTTAGAATAACTTAATCTAATTGTTTTAATCGTCTTTATCAATAAATTATTAAAATTCTATAAAAACGTCAAACTCATCACGAGGTCTCGGGAAATGCAAACCACAACAGTTAAGTTTAACAATCAATTAAAAGTCAGAAAAATATTAAAAAAAGTAAATAATAATTTAGAAGTTAAGGATACAAAACCGCCGAATGAAAGTACGGGCGGTTTTTTGCTTTAAGGAGAGTTACGTCTTTTATGGCTTTAAAAGATTTTATTCCTTAAAGATGGAGACGAGCAAAATTTTTTTACCGAGCACTTTGCTGCGATGTTCCAATGCAATTTTTTGCTCTGCATTTTTCTGTCGCGCTCTGTTACTGCACTCTGCTGACCGCTTCGGAACACGGTCTTTGCCCGTTTCTGTTTACAGCGCGTACGCGATAGAAATAACGGATGCCTTTTAAGACTTCATCATCGATGAACACGGTTTTCGACGTCTGTCTGAAGAACGTCATCGGCGGTATCGTGAATGTGTCTTTCGGGTCCGTCCCCTGCCCTTTTTGCCATTCGTATGAATCGGCAACGTCGTCCTTTGCCGTCATAATTATTTCAAAGCCTTCACCGTCCGAGTCGTTCTCGATTTTAAAAGCGAGCGTTTTCGACGGAGGAGGAACCTTGCCCGGTTTCTTTCTCGTTTTTATTCCGTATTCCACAAGTTTATCGGGATTCGCCGCGTACATTCCGCACGCGAGGGCTATTACCCGGTCGGCTTGTTTTGTGCCTGCCTTGCTTTGCGCCGTGTCTTTAAGTCCTTCAATGAACTTATATTAAAATTCAATCTGCAAACTTGCTGCGTTGACGAAATTCTCAGAACTGAAAAAACTAATAATAAACGTGAATAAATTTTCCTGTTATGAATTTATTATTATGGATATAATGCGGCGCGCCTTTCCCTTATGTTCTGATTTATTACCCGATTCTGATTCGAACAATAAAATATCCCCCTATGCTGTTGTGCTCTCTTTTTCGTTAATTAATTATTTAACCTCGAAATATCAAGTGAATAATTAGGACGTATTAACATTTTTTTCGTTTCGATTTTCGCGTTTCCTTTCCTTGCTTCTTCAAAACCTCATTTCTGCAGATGTATCCTTAATCACTGACCCCCGAAAACGAATTTCGCGAGAAATAACTTCACTGTTTATCAATGCTTTACCGGCTCTCACGGTCATTTATTGAATCAATCCGCCCCTCCGCTCGCTATATTTGTATGGTAATATTTTATTGCCGCGAAATTAAAATTTGTTGCTATGCGCAAGGATATTGAAACTCAATCGAAATTCGTCTCTTTCCGTGGAAAAATAAAATCGATACGAAAAAAAAAGTATCATTCGAGTGTCATTCGCTATCTTTTGGAAAATCAGAATCTTATTCGCGATTATGATACGCCGTGATACTATTTTGATACGATTTGAAAATCCCGGAACTTATGTCCCTGTTTTTTCAACCCGGACATAAATTTAAACGACACTTTTCGTGTCATTCGTATCATTAAATGACACTATTCGTGTCATTCGTTCTTTCTCAAATTCGGATAATATAGTAGAAGCCCCCTTCCCTTTGTCAGTGAAATCTGTGCTAATCCGTGGCAGAATGTTCTTGCTCTTTAACCTAATAATTCTCTTGCTCTTCTCTGTGTCCTCAGTGTGCTCAGTGGTGAATCGCTCTTGCTCTCTTCTAACTACTAACTTCTAACTACTAGATTCTTATTTCCTCTGTGGTGAATGCTCTTTCTCTTATAATCCGCTTTTTCCTTATCTTCTGCTCTTTCACGCGGGATATGGAAAAAGTTCTTGCTCTTTATCAGTGAAATCTGTGCTAATCCGTGGCAGAATGTTCTTGCTCTTTAACCTAATAATTCTCTTGCTCTTCTCTGTGTCCTCAGTGTGCTCAGTGGTGAATCGCTCTTGCTCTCTTCTAACTACTAACTACTAACTCCTAACTTCTTGATTCTTGCTTCTTGATTCTTGATTCTTGATTCTTGATTCTTGCGTCCCCCTTTCGCCTATAAATCGATTTTTTTTCTTTATATATTATTGAAGTATGAAATTGAATTTACGCGGTCTTAAACTTCAGGCATTAAAGGAAGAAATCGGAAAACTCGACATCCCCGCTTTCAGAGCGGACCAGATATTTTCTTCCGTGCACGGGAAACTTGCCGGGGAAATCGGTCTTATAAAAGGACTGCCTAAAGAACTTCAGGAATATCTTTCGCGTTTCTTCGCAATTGAGACTCTCGAGAAAATCCTCACGACGACTTCAAAGGACAGGACAGAAAAATTTTTATTCGGCGCGGGCGATACGGCGGGCAGAAACGTAAAAATTGAAAGCGTTCTGATTAAAGAGGAAGGAAGAAACACAGTCTGCGTATCGACACAGGCGGGATGCAACGCGGGATGCGAATTCTGCGCGACAGGAAAGATGGGGCTTTTAAGGAATCTCACCGCGGGCGAAATCGTTTCGCAGATTTACGGGATCATAACGGAAACCGGCATAATCCCTACAAACCTTGTATTCATGGGAATGGGCGAGCCGTTCCTGAACTACGCGCCCCTGATGGACGCGCTCGAAATACTGACTGATAAAAAGGGACTCGCGATATCATCGAGGAAAATCACCGTATCGACGGTCGGATTCGCGGGTAGGATAAAGAAGTTCGCCGATGACATCTCTTCAAATCCGAATCTCAGGAACATAAAACTCGCTCTCTCGCTTCACAGCACCGACAGGGGTTTCCGCGAGACGCTCATACCCGTCTCGAAGAAAAACACTCTGCCGGAAATTTACGACGAACTCGTGTATTTTTACAGAAAGACGGGCAACAAGGTTACTTACGAATACATATATTTCGAGGGATTGAACGACACGGACAACGACGTTAAGAGGCTCGCGAAACTTCAGAGGATGATACCGAGCAATATAAACATTATTCCGTTTCATCCCGTCGATTTCGAACTCAAGCCGCCGTTAGAAATTTTAAACAAGAAAATAAATGAAAAAATAATTCACAGCAAAGAAAAATATCTTTTAAATTCGAAAAATTTATTGGATTTTATTGCACGTTTAAAAAAAGAGAAGGTTATTGTCAACCTGAGAAGCAGCAGCGGCGTGGACATAAATGCCGCCTGCGGTCAACTGGCAGTTAAGAATTAATCTCAATTTTATCTTATGCATCACATTATAATTTTCGGTCCCCCGGGTGTGGGAAAGGGCACGCAGTCTCTGCTAATCGCTGAAAAGTACAATCTATTCCACCTATCGACAGGAGAATACCTCAGAAAAGCAATCGACGAAGAAACCGAACTCGGCAAAAAAGCAAAGAACATAGTTGAAAAAGGCGGTCTCGTTCCCGACGACATAATGACGGGCATCGTGATTCAGGCATTGAAGGAAAACATCGGCGGAAAAGACGGATTCATACTCGACGGCTTTCCGAGAACTCTCGACCAGGCAAAAGCGCTCGATAAAATTTTCGGGGAAATGAAAATCGGAGGCACGGAGATACTTTATCTCAAAGCGGATGAGGAGGAACTCGTCAGCAGGCTTCTCAAGCGCGGAAGAAAAGACGACACTGAAGAGATTATAAGGAAAAGGCTCAGGATATACATCGAAACGACGGAGCCGATAATCGAATATTACGGCAGTACGGGGCAGGTAATCGAGATACACGGAGTCGGCGCGGTCGAGGAAATTTTCGGCAGCATTTGTGAAAAACTGGGCTGAAAACACGTTTTTTCATAAGCAATACAGTATTTACTTGATTGTATTTTATTTAAAATAAGGTTATTTTGAAAATTTAAAATACGCAAAATATATGGCAGCGAAAATTAAATCTTCAGAACTTCAGGACAAAGGAATCGTAATACTTGAACCCAAAGGCAGTTTCGTCGGAGGCGATGAAACGGAAGACCTGAAATTCGCGATAAAGGAATTTGCAGAAAAAGGCAACAAGAAACTCGTAATTGATCTCGGTGACGTAATGTACCTCAACAGCACCGCTCTCGGAGTTCTTATTTCATCCCACGCGAACTATAAAAAGCGCGAAGGTGAAATTAAACTCGCCAGACTGAACAAAAATCTGGAAAACCTATTCGTTATCACAAAATTGTCATTAATTTTTGATTGCTACGGCTCCAAAGAAGAAGCAATCGCAAATTTTTAAAAAATATTCAAACTAATATTAAACTAATTAAACCAAAGAAATTGGAGGTTAAAACTCAATGAAGAAATCCGGATTATTCACGACTATACTCATAATCGTGGCATTCGTAGTCGCACTGATACTGTACATATTTGTATTGGGAAATCCAGCGAACTTTAAGAACCCGGAAAAGACCACGCCTGCTAACCTGTTGGGTGCTGTTTATCTTGGCGGTGTTATCGTGCCTATTCTTATCACGATAAGTATTATGGTTATTACCTATACCATCGAAAGAATGCTTTCCCTCGGAAAAGCAAAGGGTAAAGGAAAAATCGAAGATTTCCTTAAAAAGATTCAAATTTCCCTTAAGGAAGGCAACATCGATGAGGCAATCGCTCTCTGCGACAAGCAGAAAGGCTCGATAGCGAACATCCTGAAGCAGGGTCTTGAAAGATATCAGGTTCTTGTAACTGACAAGAGCATGGATGCGGAAAGAAAATTAGAAGAAGTCAAGAATGCCATCGAAGAGGCTATGGGTCTTGAACTTCCGTTGCTGAACACGAACCTTCCGGCGCTCGCGACAATCGCGTCGGTATCGGTACTCGTCGGTCTGTTCGGAACGGTACTTGGAATGATTCGTTCGTTCCAGGCACTCGCCACGGCGGGCACGCCTAACGCGGCTGAACTTTCTTCGGGTATTTCCGAAGCTCTTATCAACACTGCATTAGGTCTGTTCGGCGCCATCGTCGGAACGATTTCGTACAACTTCTTCCTTACAAAGGTTGGAGGCATAACATATATGATTGACGAAGCTACATACAACATTCTTTCAATCATTGCTTTAAAGTCAAAATAATTTGATTTCGGTTGAACTTTTAAAAACTCTTAAAAAAACAAATGAGAAAAGTTAGAGAAATAAAGAAACCCGACATCAAAATTGACATGACCCCTATGGTGGACGTCATAATGCTTTTATTGACGTTCTTTATGTTAACAGCAACATTCAGGGCGGCGGAATCCGAAGCCGTTGAGGTTGCTCTTCCGCAGTCTATTTATTCTGACCCCGATAACAAGATGAGGGAATCCGATGTTATGACATTATCTCTGACAAAGGACGGCGATATTTTTGTCGACGTTGACAACTATAAAATCAGAGAGAAAATTTTCGGCGACCAGTTTGCTATCGGTCTGTACCATCCCGATTCAACGTCTCAGAGCACTGTAATGCAGACGGGAAAGGCAGGCGACAAGGAAATCAAGAGAAAAGTTGTCGTGATGAACAAGGCGCAGTTCGATAAGGTGCTCGTTGACCTGAAAAATTCTCTGAGAAGCGTAACGGGAAACAAACAGGCGTCGTTCCAGGTCGTCGTCAAAGGCGATAAGGACGTGAGTTACGGCGTGTTCGAGGATTTAATGGCGTCTCTTCACGAATCAGACAACAAGATTTTCTCGCTCGTTACGATGATAAAATCGGAAAGTAAAAAGGAATAAATAAATTTTGTTAACTAAAATCACAGGAGTTTAATATGGCTGGTGGCGGTTTTGATGCCCCGGAAGTGGCCCAAGGAAAAGGTAATAAGCACAAAAAGTCGAAAGCGGCAGGAGTGCGTATTGACATGACACCCATGGTGGACGTCATTATGCTTCTGCTCACGTTCTTCATGCTGACTACTACACTCTCCGCACCGCAGTTGATGAAAGTTTCGCTCCCTAAAGGCGACGTCAAGGATAAGGTCAAGGTAGATATGGGCAACGTCCTGTACGTTCGCGTCTCCGAAAAAGGAAATATTTATTTCGCGCAGGGACGTTCTGACGGCTCCGAATCTGAAATGAAAAAAGTCGAAGTTAAAAACATAGCGACGGAACTTGAAAAAATTTACGCGGTAAACAATAATCTGCTCCTTCTCCTAAAGTTCGACAGAAAGATGAAATATAACGTAATGTCGGACGTGTTCGATGAAATATCCAGAGCAAAAATAGAAAGAAGATACGCGTTCTTGAAAATGGAGGACGTTGACCTGCAGAAAATTGTGGCTGCCGGTGGTTAATCGATAAAGTATCAAAAGCAAAGCGGTCCGAAGTAAGTTCTGGCCGCTTTTTTTATTGTACTTTTACATTTAATATATTGCTCAAATTTAGCAAATTAGTTCAAATTATTCGTTTAAATTGAAAAAACTTTTTTTCATCTTATGCGCTCTGCTTTTTCTCGGCAATTCGCTGTTTTCTCAGGACGAACCGTCGAGAAGACTGGGCGATAATCCGACTTCTCTGAAAAAATATGTCGTTGACGAGACAGGCACTCTGTCTCAATCGGAAATAAATCTGCTCCTGAAGAAACTTCAGGACTTCGACAGCGAGACCTCGACTCAGATAGTGGTTTACATGGTCGAATCCCTTAACGGTGAATCTCTCGAGGACGTATCGGTAAGAATTGCCGAGGCGAATAAAATCGGGAGAAAGGACAAGAATAACGGCGTGCTTCTTTTCATAGCGAAGGGTGACAAGAAACTAAGAATTGAAGTTGGTTACGGACTCGAAGGAGTCCTCACGGACGCGGTTTCTTCGAAGATTATAAGAAACAACATCGCGCCGTATTTCAGAAACAATTATTATTACGAAGGTATAAACAGCGGTGTGGACGGGATAATCGCCGTTGCGAAAGGCGAATATACAAACGACAAGTCCTCTAAAAAACAGAAAAACGACACGGGACTTATGTGTTTCGGGATTCCGATATTTGTTCTTCTCGTATTCGGTTTGATATTCTTCAGCATATTCATGTCAATAATCCGGAGAATTTTCGGATGGAACAAACGCTTCTACACCGGCGGAAAAGGCTGGGGAGGCGGCGGCTTCTTCGGCGGAGGAGGCGGCTTCTTCGGCGGAGGAGGAAGCAGCGGAGGATTCGGCGGCTTCTCCGGCGGAGGAGGCTCCTTCGGAGGCGGAGGCGCCAGCGGTAGTTGGTAATCAAATTAAATTGCTTATTATGCCAAAAAACATTTTGCAAAAACACCTGTCAGATTCCGATTTGACGGAAATTCAAGAGCACATCGCCGAAACGGAGAAATCCACATCGGGCGAAATAAGAATCTGCTTCAGGATGAAAAGAGGCTGGGCGGAGAAAAAAAAGACAACCCGTGAACTCGCGATTAAGGAATTCCATAAACTCGGTATGCACGGCACGAAGGATAAAACGGGTGTGCTCGTTTACATACTCTTCGGCGAAAGGACTTTTGAGGTTGTAGCCGACGCTGGAATTAACTCAAAAATCGGCGAAGACAAGTGGGAGGTCATAAAAAATCACCTGTCCACTGAATTCGGCAGGGGAAAATACAAGGAAGGTTTAATCAAAGCGCTCGACGAGATTAAAGGCGTGCTGATTGAGCACTTCCCCGTCAGCGAGAAAGACACGAACGAACTTTCAAACGACATCGTTATTAAGTGAAATTGAAATTAGCCGCGAATATATTATTGTTCCTGATTTTTTTTGGCGCGGCTCAAGCGCAGATAGACACCGCTGCGCTTAATGATTCTGCAAAAACACTCCTGCCCGATACTTCCAAATTCGCTAAATCTGATATAGACGAAGTTATAAATTACTCCGCTTACGATTCGGTTGTTTTCGAACTCGCGACAAACAAGATGCGGCTGTATAACAATGCCGAAGTTGTTTACAAGGATTTGAAACTCAACTCGGGAATCATCATACTCGACAGGGAATCGCAGATTCTCGATGCCGTGGGGCTGGAAAAGGATTCTGCGGGCGCAGTTCAATATGTCCAGTTGCCGCTAATGTTTCAGGGAAACGAGAAATACGAAGGCTCAAAACTCACATACAGTTTCAGGACTCAGAAGGGAACAATTTCTTACGGTTATTCGGACGCCGACGTCGGATATTATTTCGGAGAGAAAATCAAGAAGGTCACTCCCGAAATTTACTTCATAAAGAACGGACTGTACACGACCTCGACGGATAAAGTCGATCCCGAGTATTATTTCTACTCGCCTAAGATGAAACTTATACCGAAGGATAAAATAATCGCGCAGTCGGTATTCCTGTACATCGAAGGGGTTCCGGTATTCTGGATTCCGTACGTAGTGCTGCCGAACAGAACGGGGCGCTCGTCGGGATTGATTATTCCGAAATACGGTCAGGACGCCACGTACGGTTTTTATCTCGCTAACGCTGGTTACTTCTGGGCGATAAACGACTATACCGACCTGACTTTAAAGGCTACCGCGTTCACTAAAGGAAGGTACGATTTCAATTCACGATTCAGGTACGTGAAAAAATACCTGTTCGACGGAAGCATCGAGGGAGGTTATTCTCTTATAAACAGCGGAGAGGAGACGGACGTCAACAAGCGGATATCCGACCAGTGGATTCTTAACTGGATTCACAACCAGAGACTCAATCCGACAACCACTCTCTCTGGAAATGTAACGTTCATAAGCGGAAAGGACTATTACCAGAATTCGACTAATTCGCTTCCCGACCTGTTGAGGCAGAATGTAGTATCGAACCTAACATTTTCGAAATACTGGGAGGAATCTCCGTTCTCGCTTACATTGAACTATTACCGCGACCAGAACCTTCAGACGGGCGACCTGAACGAGAATCTTCCGTCGCTGAGTTTCAACGTATCGGAGACGTATCCCTTCAGGAAGGATGCTGTTTCGTCCAGTCAGAAATTGTACGAGTTCATATCCTATTCATACAGCGGCAGTTTCCTGAACAACAGAACGAAGGTATCGACCGTAAACAACGGCGAACTTGCCTCGAACCTCGGAGCGGTTCACAGAATTAACCTGAATTTTTCTCCGACGTTCAAGTACTTTAACATAAAGCCGTTCTTTTCTTATACGGAAATCTGGTACAATAAATACATCGAGCGATATATGAACTCCGCGGACAGCCTTATAACAGACGAACGAAACGCGATAAAGATGGTCAGGTACTTCAGAACGGGAATATCGCTGAACACAAAATTAATCGGAATATTCACGCCAAAATTATTCAACGTGACGGGCATCAAGCATACGCTGACACCTTCTATTACATATAACTTCACTCCCGATTTTTCCAGTCCGGGATGGGGTTATTACAGGACGTACACGGACCAGTACGGGAGAGAAATCAAATATTCGATTTACGAGGGACGCGTATTCGGCACCGCGCCCGCCGGGGAGGTACAATCGTTGTCTTTCGCGCTCGGAAATCTGTTCGAGATGAAGACGCGCCAGAACGATACGACAGAAAACAAGTTTCAACTTTTTAATTTCAACGCAAGCGTTAACTACAACTTCGCGGCGGATTCACTGAAATGGTCGGAGATTTTCACCGATTTCAGAACGCAGATAGGCGGGCTTCTGAACATTGGAGGAAGCGCCTCGTTCAACCTGTATGAATTCGACCCGACGGGCGGCAGGCGCGTCAACAAGTTTTTGCTCGATGAGAAAGGTAAACTCGCTGAACTCTCTTATTTCAGCGTGAACCTCTCGAGCGCGTTCAGTTTCGGACTCGGCGGAAATTCGGGAACCGCCGCGAACGATTCTACAGAAAAGAACGACAAGGGATACAGGTCGCCTTTCGAGGAGCCGAGATTGAACGTGCCTGTTTCGGGAAGCCTGAATTATAATTTCACGGAGAACAGGCAGAATCCGTACAACATAATGAAATCGTCCAACGTGAGCGGTAGTCTGAACATAAATCCTACACCTAAATGGAGATTTTCGTTCACTACAAGTTACGACCTGCTGAACAAGCGCATATCCGCGCCTTACATTACGGCGTACAGAGATTTGAATTCTTGGGAAATAAATTTCAACTGGTATCCGCTGGGTGTTTACAGGGGATTCTTCTTCGAAGTACGGATTAAAGCGCCTTCGTTAAACGACATTAAAGTAACAAAGCAGACAAATACAAGGGGTGTTTATCAATGATTAAGTTCAAGAAATATTCGGGAGCGGGCAATACTTTTCTGATGGTCAACAATCTTGACGGAAGCATAACGGAGAGAAGAGAAGTTGTGCTTGATTTGATGGAAAGGAACAAGGGCTTTGACGGAGTAATATTCGTCGAAGAATCATCAATTGCAGACTATCACATGAATTATTACAACCGTGACGGCACGGGTGACGCGCTGTGCGGGAACGGACTTCGTTGCACGGCGAAATACATTCTGGGCGAAGGTATCTCCAATAAAAGGATAATGTCGCTTGAAGCAGTGAAGAAGATATTCGACTGCGAATTCTGTTTTGACGGACAGATTAAGGTTGGTTTCCCGCCGCCCGAAAAAATGAAATTCAATTTCAAACTTAAAGTCCAGTTTGAGGAATGGTGGCAGATGTTGAACGTCTCTTACGTCGATGTCGGTTCGCCACACATTGTAGTTTTCATTGACGAAATAGAAAAACCTGCTATAAAATCTCTCGAAGATATTCCTATTGACGACTGGGGAAGGAATCTGCGGATGCATAAAGATCTAATGCCCGAAGGGGCGAACGTGAATTTCGTAAAAGTTATTAAGGACAACGAAATCGCGATACGTAGTTTCGAGCGCGGCGTGGAAGCCGAAACGAAGGCATGCGGAACGGGGGCTATATCAGCGGCAATCATTTGTCTCGCGGCACGCAGGATGAAAGAGGAAATAAAAGTCCTCACAATCTCCGGCGAGTATCTGACGGTGGGGATACAACTCGAACCGGCGGAAGGAAATAAAACCAGAATCAAAAAAACCACACTTAAGGGTAACGCTATAGAGTTTTAATCTTCATTCGTCAATCTTCAGACTTCAATAATGAGATCACTGTTCTCATATAATTGCAAACTGTTAATCCCTAAACGCTAAAGGATTGAATGTTTTATTTGTCTTTCAATTAATGAAAATCTGTTTTAAATTTTATATATTGATTTCAAGGCTATTCAGCGGATAGATTCCGTTCGTTCTACTATTATCTTAACAGCGTCAATTTTTCAGGCATCAAATTCCTTATTTTCAAACTAACATATTACCATTATGGAAAAGAAAAAATCATTAAGGTACATTGCGGTTCCTTTGGTATGTCTGTTTCTGCTCCTAATAACATCCTCGTGTTCAAAGGATTCGGAGAAAGAAACAAAGGTAAACAAAACGGGAGACACAAATGCGGAATATACGGAGTCGAATGAGGACCTGTTAACGGTCGATTACAAGTATTTCTACGACGAACTCTCAAAGGGAGGAGAATGGGTTGAAATAAGCAGCAATCAATTAGGACTCAAGTTCAGCGACAAGAAATCTTCTGAAATTTTAAGAGAGAACCGGAATTTCATCGCACAGGTTTTCGGAATTAACACGGCTTATGCGCAGACTGAATCCGATGTCTTCAATCTTTTTGTCTGGCGTCCGACCACAGAAATAATAAACAAGGAAGTTGAAGCGAGTGGAGAAAAACCGGTTTTTTACACTCCGTACACGAATGGACAGTGGACATACACGGATGCGGGATGGTATTTTAAAGGAGCAACACCGCAGGAAGAGATAACTTCTCATTACGGAAGATGGACACAGGATCCTGAACTCGGCAATGTATGGCTGCCCGGAAAGACCTGGTCGCCGGCCTGGGTTGAATGGCGTCAGAACAGCGATTACGTAGCCTGGGCGCCTGTGCCCCCAGGAACATACATTGAGAAAGACGTATTACCCGATAAAGAATTGAGTGATGACAGATACACGGTTGTAGAAAAGAAAAGTTTCACGGAACCGTCCATATCAAAATACAGGTATCAGGTCGTTGAAAATAAGAATAAAATTATGATTAAGGAAATGACAAAGATAGACGGCGTGATTATAAAAGAGAAGACCGTAATCAACAAAGGACCTGAAGTTTCTGATATAGAAAAATCCAGCGGTAAGAAAATCGAACAGGTGAAGATAGTTAAAACCGACAAGAAAGACGGAGTGAAGCCGTCGGACGGGGTGATTAACGTTTACACTCCCGAATTAAAGAAAAGTACGGATAAAAAGAACGAACCCGTATCTAAACCCGAGAAACTGGTATCGTATAAAGACGCCAAGAAAATAACCAAAGAGGAAAAGGAAGAGTTGAAAGCAGAGGACAAAGAACAGAAGAAAGAAGAAAAGGAATTGAAGAAGGAAGAGAAAGAACTGAAGAAAGAACAGAAAAAAGAGGACAAAGAAGTAAATAAAGAACAGAAAAAGGAAGAGAAGGAAATAAAGAAAGAACAGAAGCAGGAGAATAAGGAAATAAAGAAGGAACAGAAACAGGAGAACAAAAACGAAGGGAAAGAAAAGGGAAAAGATAAAGGCGACGACAAGAAAGGGAAAAATAGAAGCGGCGAGAACGCAATCGCAACGACTCCACTGAGTAAATAAAAAAAGCCGTCTCGGAAAACCGGGACGGCTTTTAAAATTAAATCCGGCGAAACTTACTCTCCCACACAATTGCTCATGCAGTACCATCAGTTGTTCAGGGCTTAACTACTCTGTTCGGAATGGGAAGAGGTGTGACCCCTGAAATAAATCACCGGAAAACTCGTAATAAAGCGTTTAAAAATTATGATGCACAATAGCTATCTGAACAATAAAAAAATTGGCAAGTCGTTCGACTTATTAGTACTGCTCGGCTGAACATATCACTATGCTTACACCTGCAGCCTATCAACCAGATAATCCTTCTGGAGTCTTATTTCCACAAGGGAAGGGAAACCTAATCTTGAAGTGAGTTTCGCGCTTAGATGCTTTCAGCGCTTATCTCATCCGAACATAGCTACCCAGCGGTGCCATTGGCATGACAACTGGTACACCATAGGTTCGTTCACTCCGGTCCTCTCGTACTAAGAGCGAGTCTTCTCAAGTTTCCTTCGCCCGCATAGGATAGAGACCGAACTGTCTCACGACGTTCTGAACCCAGCTCACGTACCGCTTTAATTGGCGAACAGCCAAACCCTTGGGACCTTCTCCAGCCCCAGGATGCGATGAGCCGACATCGAGGTGCCAAACCTCCCNGTCGATGTGAACTCNTTGGGGAGATCAGCCTGTTATCCCCGGCGTACCNNTTTTATCCTTTAAGCGACGACCCTTCCACACGGAATCGTCGGATCACTAAGACCTGCTTTCGCATCTGCTCGACTTGTAAGTCTCACAGTTAAGCACCCTTATGCCTTTACACTCTAAGCACGGTTACCAAGCGTGCTGAGGGTACCTTTGTAAGCCTCCGTTACATTTTAGGAGGCGACCGCCCCAGTCAAACTACCCGCCTAACACTGTCCCCAATCCTGATTCAAGGATCCGGGTTAGNNAATTCGAAGAAATTAAGGGTGGTATTTCACATTGCGACTCCACGATGACTAGCGCCACCGCTTCAAAGTCTCCCACCTATTCTACACATAATTTATCCAAACCCAATGCTAAGGTGCAGTAAAGGTGCACGGGGTCTTTTCGTCCATATGCGGGTAACCGGCGTCTTCACCGGTACCACAAGTTCACCGAGCCCGTGGTCGAGACAGTGACCAAATCATTACACCATTCGTGCAGGTCGGAACTTACCCGACAAGGAATTTCGCTACCTTAGGACCGTTATAGTTACGGCCGCCGTTTACTGGGGCTTCGATTCAAAGCTTCGCTTGCGCTAACCTCTCCTCTTAACCTTCCAGCACCGGGCAGGTGTCAGTCCATATACGTCGACTTAAAGTCTTAGCATAGACATGTGTTTTTGTTAAACAGTTGCTTGGCCCATTTCTCTGCGGCTCCGATAAATCGGANNGCACCCCTTATCCCGAAGTTACGGGGTCAATTTGCCGAGTTCCTTGACCACGGCTCACTCGAGCACCTTAGGATACTCTCCTCATCTACCTGTGTCGGTTTACGGTACGGACGTCTTAGTATACACATAGGCTTTTCTTGACAGCCTGATTAGGGAGAGTTTGTGGGCTTGCGCCCTCCTGTTCCGGTTTCGCTGCGGTTGCNNCCGCAGGTACACCGTTAAACCACCATCCATCAGGTGGCTCTCCTTTCACTTCTGTGTCCCCTATGCTTAAATTTCGACGGTACAGGAATATNNTCAACCTGTTTCCCATTACCTACGCCTCTCGGCCTCGGCTTAGGATCCGACTAACCCTGAGATGATTAACATTGCTCAGGAAACCTTGGATTTTCGGTGTCTTNNGATTTTTCATCAAGATTATCGTTACTTATGCCAACATCTGCTTTTCCATAAACTCCAGCACAGGTCGCCCTGCACCTTCGAGCCGAAGCCCCTGCATAACTGCAGTCGTCGATGGAATGCTCCTCTACCACTTCTTACGAAATCCACAATTTCGGCGTTACGTTTAGTCCCNGTGTATTATCGGCGCTAAGTCGCTTGACTAGTGAGCTATTACGCACTCTTTAAATGAATGGCTGCTTCTAAGCCAACATCCTAGTTGTCATAGCAACTCAACATCCTTAGTCTGTTAACGTAAACTTGGGGGCCTTAAATGGTGGTCTGGGTTATTCCCCTTTTGGCAATGAAGCTTATC
>JADLKE010000002.1:0-1927500 GCA_015657505.1 Ignavibacteria bacterium | reverse complement strand
CTTTCTTGTTTTGAATATTTGCTTCACGTAATTTTCGTCCATTTCAAATATCTGAAGCGTACCCGTTATCTGCAGCAGATACCTTTTTACAGTCTCGGTATCGACGTATTTGTAGAATTTCAATTCCGTTACTTTCGAATGCTCGATTCTTACCAGATAATCAGGATTACCCGCGCCCGCGAGAACTGTGTCCTTAAAGAACTGAGTATTGTAATTCTGCAGAAGATTCAATACTCCGTCAAGCGCGCCGGATACCGAGTCCTTGCCGAGAAAAAACTTTCCGAGCGAATCCGCCGTCACTGTAAATTTATCGTCTTTCGAAACAAACTCGATTGATTTCACAGAACCTTTCGGAATCGATATAATAAGTTTGTCACGCCATTCGTCGAGATCGGTCTTTACCACATAACTCCAGATGAAATCTTCAGCCAGCAGGATTTCATTACCGTCAGTTTTCTTCAGGTATGCCTGTGCGTTTCCTGGGCCGGCGCTGCCAATGACAAACTGTCCTGCCAGAACACCTCCCTGATATATGGCAACCCTTGTCGCGTTAGTATCGTTAAATCCGAATTTGTCCTTGTTTGAGGGATTATCGGACACCTTGCTGGCAATTTTATAATTCTTTATCGTATAAATCGCGTCATTCACAAATTTGTCCATCGCGGAATAATTAACCGGCGACGTTAGATTCCATTTGCCCCCGGTTTTCTGCAAAACCACTTTCTTTCCGTTCCTGTCGATTTCAAATTTATCGACAGTTGCGGAATCGATTACAAATAATTTCTCCTCGAGTTTAAATGTTGTTGTCCTGGTTCCCCGTTCGGTTGTCAACAAGTAAGCAATGACAACCAGAGCCAAGAAAACCGCTACGAGTATGTACAGTTTTTATTATTCTTCATATTATTTTGACTGTAATGCTTTCTTTTTTAATTTTCGTTTGTTCCAGATAAAAACACCTATCAGCAGCACCGCCGCCGGAGGAAATATTAGATTGAAATACTTTATGAATTTCTTGCTTGCGTCGGAGGTCTCTTCAATCGGAGCCTCGGAAACGTCCTTGCTCCTAATCTGCGTCAGTCCGATGTCGTCCGCGAGAAAATCAACCATGTTTATGAAGAAAGTTATATTGTCTTTGGGCGGACGTGATTCTTCGTTCGCGAAATCCGCGTCACCAACGACGATTATCTTCGACGGCTTCTGCGAAGCGTTTATAGTCTCGCCTGTTATCGGAGTTGTCTGAGGATTAGTGTCCTGCGGAACCGGTTTCCCCGCGAAATAACTGTTGTAATTCCCTTCATAAAGAGCGCCGACTATAAATCCTTTCGAATTGAACATCGAATCTGCCTGCGATTTCTTCATGTTTTGAAATTGCTCAAGATTGAGAAGGAAAAATCCCTCCGCCTTTCCGGATTTATCCGATGTCGTGAGCATCGGGGTTACTTTAAGATTCTTCGAAGCGGCTGCGCTCAGGTCAAGGGAACTAACGAAAGAGAGCACTACCGACTTGATGTTCTTGAATGCCGCTACATCCTGATTTACGTTAGTCACGTTCGGGAAATACGGATAATTAATCGACATGGGAATGCCAATCTGCGACTGAACCTGTACGGACGCGCACTGCAAGTCCCTTATCAGATTGTTCTCAACAACGAATCCGTAACTCGCCATCAAATCAAATAGGTTTGTCTTCACGGGATCGCCGATAACCATCTGCTGCTGGAAATTCGGGACAACCCTGTTCATCAAAAACGCTGCATTTCCGCCTTTCATAATATACTGGTCGATAATGTACAACTGCCATTCCGGAAGATCAGTCTTTGTTCCCATAACTATAAGTCCGGTCACATCCTCCGGAATTATCCTGTTCTTGTTAAGGTCAACGTTTATCAGGTCGTACTGAACAGACAGAACGTTGTTTATAGTCTGGAACTTCGTGTAATCGTATTCACTGTGTCCCTGCAGAAATCCTATTTTTTTCTTTTTCTCAGTCGTAATCTTTTTTATCGTGCTTGTTAAATCGTATTCAAGGTTATTTACTGTCTGAACGACCGGAAGAACTTCCTGCTTTCCTTCATACAGCAGCACCATACCGAGATACGCTTTCTTAACCTCAAGTTTGTCATTGTCAATTACCTGAACCTGAACGGGCTGGATTCCGTATCTCTGCGCTTCCTTCTGCAACTCGTCGTTTTCGTCTTCACCAATCGGATTATAGAACTCGTAGTTCAGATTGCCCTTGGAATAGGAACGGTAATCGCTGAGCATGTCCTGAACCTGCCTTCTGAGCGTATTGTAAGGAGCGGGAAGATTGTCGCTGAAAAAAGCCTTTATAATGAGTTTGTCTCCGAGATTTCCCACGATGTCCTTGCTTATCGGAGAAAGCGTGTAGGATTTATTTTTCGTAAGGTCGATGCGCGTGAATACCCTGCTGGATATCACGTTAACCGCTATTATTATTCCGATTATTATGGCTAATCTTATTAGAGTATCCTTTTTAATATCTTTTTTGTTCATCTCAAAATTGTTTTTAGTTTACCACTTCCTGCTTTCCAGAGAAGTTTTAGTTAATAAGAGCAGAATGCTCATACCGCTAAAGTAATAAATAAGGTCTTTCGTGTCCAACACGCCTCTCGCTATGCTGCTGAAATGATAATCCGAACTTATATACTCGAGCATCGACACAAGCGGTGCAGGCACGTATACAAGAATTTTATTCAGCATGAACAGTACGAAAATCACAAGGAAACTGACGATGAACGCGACCACCTGATTTTCCGTAAGTGACGAAGCGAACAGACCTACGCTGACGTATATGCCCGACATCAGAACGAGTCCGATGTACGCGCTGATTATTGAACCGAAATCCACGGGTCCGAGCGTCTTCAGGCTTATTACGTAAACTATAGTCGGCACGAGCGTCAGAGCCGCGAGCGTCAGCGTTGACAGGAATTTTCCTATAACTATTTCGAAATCCGAAATCGGCTTCGTAAGAAGAAGTTCGATAGTCCCGGATTTCTTTTCCTCTGAAAACGTTCTCATCGATATCGCGGGAATATAGAACAGCAGTATGAACGGAACGATGTCGAATACGCTCCTCATCGTAATCACGCCCGCAACAAAAAGGTTGCTCGTGAAAAACCAGCCGGTAATAATTAAAAACACGACTATAATTATGTACGCGACCGGCGAAGTAAAGTACGATTTGAGTTCTCTTTTAAATATTGTTAAACTGTTTTTCATATTTTTATCAGGTCGTTAATTTTCTGAATATATCTTCAAGCGACGTTTCATCCTGATGCAGTTCAAGCAGAACCATATCAAGAGAAACTATTTTTTTGAATATTTCTTCTCTAACGTCGATTCCCTTTGTCGCCGTAAGATCAACCGTCCAGGAATTTTCGTCGTCCGAAATAACTTTAACTTTTTCTACGTTCTTAATAGTCTCGAGGGAGGAGATGAGTTTTTCCCTGCCGTACTTCGGATCTTTCTTTATTATGAGGTGTATGTTCAACTGTCCCTGAAAACTCTTTTGCAGCGAATCCGTTGTCCCGTCGGCGACAATTTCACCGTTGTTTATAATAATAACCCTGTCGCACGTCGCCTGCACTTCCTGCAATATATGCGTCGACAGCATTAAGGTCTTGTGCTTTCCGAGATCCCGAATGAGTTTCCTTATTTCAATTATCTGGTTAGGGTCGAGGCCGGACGTCGGCTCGTCAAGCAGTATTACATCGGGATTGTGTATCATTGCCTGCGCCAATCCGACTCTTTGCTTGTAGCCTTTCGACAATTCGCTAATGTCCTTGTGCTTTACTTCCTCAAGACCGCAGACCTTTATCATTTTTTTCACTGCATCGGGAATGCTTTCTTTTGGCACCGACTGAAGTTCAGCGGTGTAATTCAGATAATCAACCACGTTCATTTCCTGATAAAGAGGATTTTGTTCGGGCAGATATCCGATTTTGCGTCTGACATCGATTGGATTCTCCTGCGCGTCGATGTCATTAACTAAAATACTCCCGTTGTTGGGAGTAAGATATGTGGTAATCATTTTCATCGTTGTTGATTTCCCGGCTCCGTTCGGACCGAGAAATCCCACTATCTCGCCGGTTTTGACCTCGAACGATATATCTTTCACGGCTTGCTGAGTACCGTAAAATTTACTGAGATTTTCGACTTTTATTGACATATTTTTTTAAAAATTAAGCATTAAAATAAAATTTCTAAAAGTATTTTTCAAACCAAAACTACTTCAGTTTGACCGAATAGTTTTGTTCATAATATTTCAGGTAATCGCCTTTCATTATGCGTCTCCACCAGTTTTCATTCTCAACGTACCATTTCACGGTCTTCTCAATTCCGCCATCGAACTGATGAGCGGGTTTCCAGCCGAGTTCGTTCATTATCTTAGATGAATCAATTGCATACCTCCTGTCGTGCCCGGGTCTGTCTTTAACGTAATTTATCTGCTCTTCCGATTTTCCGAGAAGCCTTAGTATTATTTTAACTATGTCTATGTTAAACCATTCATTGTTGCCTCCGATGTTATAAACATCTCCCGTTTTACCCTTATGCAGGACTTCGCATATTGCTGAGCAATGGTCTTCTACGTAAAGCCAGTCCCTGACATTCTTTCCGTCGCCGTAGACGGGCAGTTTTTCACCGTCAATCGCTTTAGCAATCATCAAGGGAATTAACTTCTCCGGGAACTGGTACGGACCGTAGTTATTCGAACACCTTGTAGTCAGAACAGGCATTTTAAAAGTATGATAATACGCGTTCACGAGCAGGTCAGCCGAAGCCTTGGACGCCGAATACGGGCTGTTTGTAGTAATCGGATTAAGTTCGGTAAACTTAAGGTCGGGCCTGTCTTCGGGAAGAGAACCGTAAACTTCGTCTGTCGAAACCTGAAGATATTTTTCAATACCTTTTTTTCTTGCCGCTTCGAGGAGTGTCTGGGTTCCAATTACGTTAGTTACTATGAACTCTTTAGGTCCGAGTATGCTCCTGTCAACGTGCGACTCGGCTGCGAAATTCACGATAGTGTCAACATCAAAATCATTCAGCGCTTTTTCAACTGCGTCCGCATCGCAAATATCTCCCTTCACAAACGCGTAATTCTTGTGTTTCTCAATATCAGTGAGATTTTCAAGATTACCCGCGTAAGTGAGTTTATCGAAATTAATTATGCGGTAATCGAAATTCGCAAGCATGTATTTTACAAAATTACTGCCGATGAATCCCGCTCCGCCTGTGACTAAAATATTCTTCATGTTATAAAATTAATCTACAAATAAGCCGATGTACAGACCAAGATTCACCATGAATCCGTCCGCTTTTATTCCAGACGGAAAATTATTGACCTCTATCACGTCTTCCATTTTCCATTTTGAATTCACTGTAAACAGGTAACCCGCGTTGAGTTTGAAATAAAGGAACTTCGCCGCCTGAAAACCTATACCTGCCTGCGGAACGAATGAAAACGAAGTTGATTTAAGAGACACGATATTTCCGTTTGCCGCAGTGTCGCCGATAAAATTATTAATGTTCCACTGCTTGAGTACATTAGAAAAGTTCACGAGTTTCAGGTTTGACGAGCCGATACCCGCCATCCCTCCGATTGTCCAGTCGAAACTCTTGCCCATTTTTCTGGAATATTCGACAGATACAAAACCGCCCGAATAAGAAAACTCGGCAATTCTGGAAGTGTTCACATACTCTGTTGTCTTCGACGCGCTGAATCCGTATCCGTACCCGCCGAGTCTCAGACCTTTTACAACGGGAATATCAATAAATCCGCCGCCGCCCGTCGCGAATACTCCCTCGCTGCCGAATCCTTCCATGCCCGCCTTGCTTAGTTCCGCGTTAAGGTCGGTGAATGACGGAATGTTCCAGCCGACAACGGGTCCCGCCGCTATCGAAAACTTGTTGAATAACTGCGCCTGCGAATTTGAATAAAGCAGGGCGATTATCAGGACAAACAATAATTTTTTCATAATTTTAAAATATCCTGTAAATTAATTATTTCAGCCGTTTATAGAAAGTAATAAATAAATAGCAACATTTGCTAAAACATCGCGTTGATTCCTATTGACGGCAGTATTCCGATTCCCTCATTCTGCTTTATTTCCTTCCTGTACTTATTCCAACTGTATTTCGTCACGGATTTCCGCTTCGTCAGATTTTGAATATCAATATAAGTTACAAGCGTCCATTTGCTGAAACTCCATTTCTTGTCCAGTCTCACGTCAACCGAATAATAATTAGGAAGTCTCGCAGAATTGTATTCCGATACGAGTTGCGTACCGTCATTCGGATTAATCGGCGTATAAGGTCTGCCGCCAGCAAACCTTAACTTTCCGGAGAACTGCCAGCCGTCGCCGAACAAATACCCGCCGTATGCCGTGAAAAGCAGGCCGTTATCGAAATCGCTGTTTCTTTCGATTCCGTCAAGCGATTTATACTTTGCGGCGAAGACCGACAAATTGATATTGAAATAATAATTATTCGAAAGCGCTTTCTGTATGAAAATTTCTATTCCCTTGGAATACCCGGTTCCTGCGGAAATCAGCGGCTCCAATCCGAAGTTGTTTTCCGTTTCGTAATCCCCGCCGCTGTTCGAGAGAATGAAATAAGGTCTCGCGGTGCTCACGGGATATTTGTCGTACTTCTTGTAATAAAACTCTACGGTTGCCTTCATATCCGGCAGTATATTGTATTCGAGTCCCGCGACGTAATGGTCCGCCCTGATATTTTCGAGACTTCTGTTTTCCCTGTTTGATACGAGCCAGATGTATGACGGTGACTGGTAGAAAATTCCGTAACTAAGGTTGAGGTATAAATCGTGAAGAAGGTTCAACGAACCCGACAACCTGGGGGAAACATAGTTCTTCCTGTCGATGAAGTCGAAATAGTCGTAACGCAGGCCCGCGTTGAGTTTCAGCAATGAACCGACGCTCTGCGTCCATTGCGCGAAAGCGGCGCCCTTAAACGTATTTGTGTTATCGTTAATATTCACTGCCTCAAGAATATACCTGCCTCCTGTTTCTGGATTAATGTAATTCAGTGTATCTGTATTTTTAAGTATCTCGTTGTTTAAATTTATTAACTTGCCCTCGACCCCTGCGCTGAACTGGCTGCTCTTGAAAGGCTGAAGAAAATATTCCGCCTTAAGTGATGTCGCGCCTTCCTTCGACTTATTCGTAAAAAAAACTGTCTGCCCCGTATCGCGCCCCGTATAGTTATAACTCGTGTAATTTCTCGTGAGGTTAATCAGCGAATAAGATTTCGGAGACAGCAGAGTTTTCAATTCTATTCCCGTAACGTAACCCTTCTGGTCGTTGTCAAGCAGCACAGCATTGTCCTGTTTCTTTTCATCATCATCATTATTGAACCTTACGTTGTCAAGATTGCCGATGAGGTTCACGGTCAGGAAATTATTCTTGTTGAGGTCATAAACCCCTTTTGCCTGAAACGAATAATACTCGGGCACGAACCCGAATCCTGCTGCGTTAAAAATCAAATCGAGGTAACTTCTTCTCGCAGAAACAAGCCAGGAGCCTTTCTTCTGCTGCCCGATGGGACCTTCGAATATCGCCCCGAATCCCGTAGCGCTGAGATTTATGTCGCCCATGAATTTGATGCGGCTTCCTTCTCTTTGTTTTATTTCGAGAACCGATGAAAGTTTATCACCATATCTTGCCGAAAAACCGCCCGTTATGAAACTCACGTCGCGTATGAAACTAAGTTCGATTATGCTTATGGGACCGCCCGTCGCACCCTGCGAGCCGAAATGATTGATGTTCGGTATCGGAGAGTTGTCCACGACGAAAAGATTTTCAGAGGGCGAGCCTCCCCTTACTATCAAATCGTTTCTTCCGTCGTTCACGAACGATACGCCCGGCAGAGACTGCACTACTCTGCCGACGTCTTCAAAACCTCCCGGAGCGCTTCTGATTTCTTCGAAAGTAAGGCTTTTAAACGACGAAGAAATATCTCCGGGTTTCGTAAACCTTTCGTCCTCTACCACTATCTCGTCAGTCTCTATAATATTCAGTTCCGCCGTACCCTCCGCGATAACACCCGAATTGACGACAATATTGTCCTTTACGAGCATCTGATAACCGATTGAAGTGTACCTAAGCGAATAAGTTCCCTGCGGTACCGTCTCGAAATAGAAGAAACCGCTCTCGTCCGTTCCCTTTTTTAAATTAAGACCTATGATTTCGACAACAACATCTGGAACAGGCTGCTGTGATACCCTGTCAAGAACCTTTCCGGATATTCCTCCGTTTTTTTCCTGAGTAAAGCCAAATATGGCGCTAAATACTGTAAATATAATTACAAATAAATACTTTTTCATTGTGCCTACATATAATTTTTGATTCACTTATATAATAAAAAAAAGCCCTGATTAGTTCCAAAAAGGGATTAAAATATCGAAGTCTTCATTTTGTAAAAACTGCGATTTCACGGTTCGGATACAAAACATATTCAATGACATTTAATTATCTGCGGTTTCCAGAATGAAAGACAATATTTACTATTATATCAGATTATCGATTCTGCACAGCTTTACCTCTTATATAATATAATGATGCTTTAGGACTTTGCTGTGCATAAATTTTTGTTTGAATATATAATTCATTAAACAGGTATGCCGAATCAAGAATGCCTGCCTGCCCGAGACCTTCCGAAAACGGATTTAGCGAAGGAAACAACACATCGCCCGTCTGCGGAACTATAGAAACACTCGGCCACCAGTCAAAAAAACCGTCCGGTGGCGGATTATAGGTTCCTGTTTGAAACCTGTCAAGTTTCAGCATTGTAATCAGAGGTCGGCTATAACCCGGAATAGAATCTATGTAAAGCGAGGGAGTATTACTTATTAAATGTTGCAAATAAATTTTTGTGCCCGATGATAAGTTCTCCATGGGCAGTCTGTACACATTTTTCATCTTCAGTTCCCACGCCAGAGGCGCAATTTCCGGATTTTCCACATCGGTTTTTATCAGTTTGAGTACCAAAGTATCTGTATGAAATGATTCATTACTGCCTCTTCCGTATTTAGTTTCGTTGGTATATGTCTTATATGCAACTCCAACGTGAAGATTCTGAGCGTTTATTCTTAAACCGATGAAACCGGCATATTCATCACAATAGTATTCATGATCCATTAATTTTCTGAAATAACCGAAATACTCCAAACCCTGAACAATATGAGGATTAGTTATGGAAGTATCGTAACCGCCCGCAGGTCTGGGACCAAGCATGACCTTGCCTGCGCACAAACGTTTTGTCGATTCTGTGTTATCGCATTGTATCCAGACTTCTAAAGAACCAAGTGATGTATTTATTCAGTGTTCTGTAACATACTGAGAATAATTAAATCCTCCGAAAATCGAATCGTCTTTCGATTCTCTGTACGAGCGCTTATACAGCGTATCAAAGAAATAATGATAATCCGAATAATCCCAGACGGGTATAGAAAAATTGACTTCTTCGGTAATGGAATTGTTGGTAACGGTTGAATCGCAAGAAAAAATGTAAAGAGAAACCAATGCCGTTGAGCAGATTAGAAATAACTTTAGAATCTTCATATTTTAATTTGTTTTAGGGAAAAGGTAGAGATTCTTTATGTTATCCTTTTAATTAACTTTAAGTTGCGGATAATAAAATTAAAATGCAATAAATAAACGAAGTTAAAAATCGAATGTAAGATTAACCGTTAACTTCAACGAATTCTCTTTCGTCGAATATCAACTACCACGCCTGGCACCGGTTGCTACGTCCTTTTATCGTCTACCTTGCCCGAAATCCCCCCTTTTTCGTCTGAGAAAACGTAACACCCATACTAAATACTGTAATAACAACTAATAATAAATACTTACTCATTATATGTATATGTTTTTAAATTCATTAGTATAATGAAAAAAAAGGCAGATAAGTTCCTGAAAATTTTAAATTAAAATCCGCACTCTCAACTTTTGAGTTTCATGTCTGCGAAGAGAAATGCGAGGACTCTTTGACTTATACAACGACTTCCGCCGAGGTTGTACCCCATAATCCAAAAATTGTAATCCAAGAACGGATAACAATTTAAAACTCGTATGCCACTCCGAAGTTTATAATCGTATGCGAAATATCACTCTGATTAATAACCGAACTGGTCAATAATGCCGCGTTGAATCTGACATTTTTATACTTATAACTTCCTCCGGCAGTAAGAAAAAACTGATTATCGGATTCGGGTAAAAACCGTCTCCTCGTGGTCTGTGTATTCAGCGTGAAAAATCCTGTTCTAATAGTTATATACTTCGACGCTTCAAACTCCGCTCCGAAATTAATATTGTTCCTGTTTTCGTATCCGGTATAATCAGACAAATTCTCAAACACGTAGTCCAGAGAAAAACTGAACCCTTCCCTCGGAAGTCTAAATTCCGTTCCAGCGGTAATTTTCAGCGGTAATCTTGATGTTGTTGTCTTATTAGAAAAGAGTGTATCGTATTCCCAATTGTTATTGAGTTCCCCTACGGGGCTAAACGCGACCCCTATCGATAAATCCCTCCACGGCTTTATTATCACTCCAAAATCGGGAGTAAACAAAATCTTATCTGTTTTGCCGTAAGTCTCCGCTCCATCAGGATAAGATACTGAGGAGATAAGACCTTTTATGCTGCCGTGCATTAATCTGATATTCAGTCCGATACCTGCTCTCAGAATATCGTATTCAAAGGAAACGGGTATCATGATTACATGCTCGTTGAATATCTGGTCGACGACATAACCTGTCCCCGAGTTCGCAGAGTATTTCATGTTTCTTCTGTTCGAATAAACGAAGCCGGCATTTAATCCTTTTATTACTTTGAAAGCGGCGCCGGCTGAAAAGGATGGATGAATCTGGCTTATAATATCAGTGGTAAATACGTTATACGACGTTTTTATGCCGTAAGATAAAACCGCCTGATACTTATTATCAAGCGTAAGCGATGCAGGATTAATAAGCGCCGAAGTTACGTCGCCCGTGGAAGCCGCTCCGGCATTGCCTTTTCCGGCATTTATTACCGAGAGATAATTAAGGGAATAATAATCATGCACCGGGTTGATAATGTTATCGTACTGCGGTATTCTCAGTTGCGAAAAGGCATTTGAAAAAGATAAAGCAATAAAACATGCTGCAAAAAGAAAGCACAGAATTTTCTTCATTAAGTATCAGTTATATTTACTCTATGATATCAAAAGTTATTTAAGTAAAATCATTTTCCTAGTTTCAGAGTAATCCCCGGACGTAAGCCTGTAGAAATACACGCCGCTGTTCAGACCGCTGCCGTCGAATGTTGTTTCATAAACTCCCGGTTGAAGATTTACGTTAACAAGAGTAGAGACCTCTCTGCCAAGCATGTCATAGACTACAAGCAAGGCCTTTCCACTGCGCGGCACATTAAAATTAATTTTCGTAATTGGATTGAAAGGATTCGGGTAATTCTGCTCAAGTTTATAATTCGACGGAACTGTACCACCGATATTTTCCACGTTTACTAAGTATGCGGTGTCAGAGTAAAGGTCGTAAATTGCTCCGCTGTACGTCGAAGCAAATCCTCTAATCCTGTTGCCGTTGCGAGTAAAACACATCGAACGAACCTGGTCGTGATTGTTATCTATTATCATTGGAGCCCAGGTTGAACCGTTATTGGTTGATTTGTAAATCGGTACGTTCGTCATTGATTCAGTGCTGAAATACCAGTTGTACGTTCCGGCAATGTGTTTAATAGAACTGACTCCCCAGTTCGCCTCGACGGGAACGGTATATGAATTGCCCCAGCTGTTTCCTCCGTCTGTAGTCTTGAACAGATAAACAGGAAAGTAATTAAGCGCGGAACAGTATCCAACTAGACTATTTGACATCATCTCCACCGGGTACAGGAAACCGGAATTATACGAAATGCTCCGGACATTCCAGTTCAGACCTCCGTTACTTGTGTAAGCGATTCTGGGAACGTTAGAACTTGAATTGCTAAGGCCGAACCAGTAATGATTCGCGTCCGTTACGGATGAAGAACGCGCCGCGCCGTTATAGCCTGCCGTAAGCACAGGTCCGTATTCTATCCAGTTTAAGCCCCCGTTAGTTGTCTTTAAGATTTTAAATGGTGTTCCGGTACCATTCGGAGGATCGCTGTTCGCGTATCCTACAAGTTTATTTTGCTGAGAGAATTTTATGTCGTTTATGAAACCTGAGCCTCCGAAACTGTAAATCTGAATCCAGTTAAATCCGCCATTCGTAGTATGATAAATTTTGCCGTCATCCGTTCCTACCCACGCCCTGTTCGAGTCAAGCGCGGCTATGCATGTCATTTTAGTCGGATACATGAAATTCTGCATCGGCAGTCTGTACCATATATGACTCGGTGTGAATTTGTAAATGCAGGTCGTGTCTTCCGTATAACCAACTGTCGCGACACCCCATACGCAGCTTGAATCTACCGCGCACATTGAAATAAACGAATCATTCATTCTGAGACCGCCGTTGCTGGTCCACTGAGAATAAGAATTGATTGAAATGAAAATGATAATTACTGAAACGATATTCTTGAATATCATACTATTAGAATTTATGTTAAAGGGAAACAAAATAAGCGCTCACAAATATTAAAAGAGGGGAATATGGCGTTATTATTGTTTTTATTTAACTAATGTTAAGGATTTTACATATTAAAATCAACTTAAATAGTAATGTGGTTTGATTACTGGAACTCTGACTACCGGACTTCTTCGAACTTTCGTTCGTCGAATATCAACTGACGGCAGAGTTCTCTTCCCTTTTCGTCAATCTTATAGAGAGGCATTATTTTTCCCGCGTGAACTATCACCATATCAAGATCCGCCTCGATAGCGTAATGGAGGAAGACCGAATTCAATACGTGGCGTATGTGAGGGTTAAGACCGAACGAGCAGTTGCTGAGACCGAGTACAGTCTTGCACTTCGGCATTATTTTTTTTATTTCCCTTATAGCGTTTATAGTGTTCATTCCGCTCTTCCTTAAATCTTCCTGCCCGGAGCCGAGCGGGAAAGTGAGCGCGTCGAATATCAAATCCTCTTCCCGAAAATTATGAACACTGACGGCATGGTCGCGTATCCGTTTCGCAATCGATACCTTCTTCTCGAGAGTGTAAGCCTGACCTTCTTCGTCAATCGACAAAGCGACTACTGCCGCTCCGAACCGTTTCGCGAGTTCAAGAATCCTGTCCGCTTTCTTCGTGCCTTCCTCGAAATTAATCGAGTTTATAATCGCCCTGCCGGCGTAATTTTTCAACGCCGCTTCAATCACGTTAACTTCGGTCGAGTCGAACATCAGCGGCAACTGAACCGCCGTGTTAAAACGTTTCACCACCTCTATCATATCCTTTTCCTCATCTCTTCCGACAAAAGCCACGCAGACGTCGAGAACGTGCGCACCTTCCTTCACCTGCTCCTTAGCCATGTTCACCATCGAATCGTAATCGTCCTTCTCGAGTAATTGTCTGAACTGCTTTGACCCGTTCGCGTTGCACCTTTCACCTATCAGCACGGGCGCGGGGTCAATTGTCATCGTGGAAATTCCGTAAAGCGAGGAAACGGAATTCGTATATGACCACTTTCTTTCTATCGGTGAAATGCTTTCCGAAATACTGCTTAACCTTTTTATATGTTCTGCGTTCGTTCCGCAGCAGCCTCCGACAACATTCACACCGAATTCCGAAACGAACTGCTTCATCCACCTCTTCATTTCATCGGGAGTCAAATGATAATGAGCCTTTCCGCTGATGTTCTCGGGTATTCCCGCATTTGGCATGCAAAAGACGGGCTTAGGAGAATTACTGCAAAGATATCTAATATTCTCCTCCATTTCCTTCGGTCCCGTCGCGCAGTTCATTCCGATAACATCGACAATGTCGTATGGTTCAAGCATTGTCAGAGCCGCGGATATCTCGCTTCCCATCAGCATCGTGCCCATCGTTTCTACCGTAACCGAAACAATCACGGGACGCTTGTTTCTTTTTTCTGTAAACAGTTTTCTTGCCGCTGAGAGCGCGCATTTTATCTGAAGCAAATCCTGACAGGTCTCGATGCAGAAGATATCAGCGCCTCCGTCATACAAGCCCGACATCTGCCTGTAAAACGCAGTCTCCATTTCATCGAAGGAAATGTGTCCAAGCGAAGGCAGTTTTGTCGTGGGTCCTACGGAACCCGCAACGAATCTGGGTTTAGAGGCATTCGAAAATTCATTTGCCGCGTTTCGTGCAATCTCGGCCGCCTTTCTCGAGAGTTCATAGTCGAGATGAGAAATTCCGTATTCGTTCAAAACAATTGAAGCAGAGCCGAATGAATTTGTTTCAATCACATCCGCCCCTGCTTCAAGAAAATTTGTGTGCAATTTTGTAACTACATCTGGTTTAGAAATACAAAGGTGTTCATTGCAGCCTTCAAGTTCCTTGCCGCCGAAATCATCGGCAGTAAGGCTGTAAGTCTGCAGTGTCGAACCTGTCGCTCCGTCAAAGACGAGCACTTTATCCTTCAATATTTCTAAAAAAGATTTCAATGTTTTATTGTCCCGTGTACAACTGACCCGAGCGCAATTCCTCGGCGAGTCTTTTTACTTTGTAAAGATTTTTAATCGCTTCCATCAAGCCTTCGGATGCAACCGATACTGTATGTGGAACATCGGTATTATAAATAAAGTTGTCCACAAGGCTTTCCATGTTGCCGTCAAATGCGAGACCGACGATTTCAGCGTCCTTGTTGATGACGGGGCTTCCGGAATTTCCTCCGATTATGTCGTTTGTCGAAATGAAATTGAAAGCGGTTCCTTTGTCAAATTCAGGAGGAGCGTTGACCCATCTTTCAGGCAGATTCCAGGGATACTGCTTGTCAAAGGAATAATACCTGTCGTATGTACCGTAGAATGTTGTTTTCGGAGGTGCGGTTGTGCCGTTGTAATCGTAACCCTTCATAACGCCGTCCGATATTCTCAACGTGAATGTGGCGTCGGGCGGAATCGTGGTTCCGTAAACGCCGTAAACCGCGTTACCGAGAAGTTCCTTATTGACCGCTTCAATATTCCTGATTTCTTCCGCTTTCTTTTGAAGTTCCTTCAATTTCGGAAGCGTTTCAATCGCAAATTTTATGAACGGGTCATTCGACTGTTTGAGTTCATCAAGCGACTTTGTAGCCAGAGCAAGAGCGCCTTCTTTTGTTCCCAGAGTTGATTGGCTCTTAAGTGTTTCAAACGATGCGTCAGGGGTGCTGCTTCCCAAGAGAATCCTGACCGATGAATTATCCTTACCGAGTTTCTTGTAAATCTGGTTTAATCTGAATTTCAGCAATGCGTTATCTAAGTCCGCATCGAAATTCTTGTAAATGCCTTCAAGTTTCGCTTCGTCAACCTTTTCATTTTTCAGAAGCGCTCCGACTATTCTGTCCGCCGCTCCGAAATACACCGATGAGAATCTCGGATTCGAACTATAAGAGTAAATCTCGGGATAGATCCTGCCCATTTCCTTGTTCGCGCCTGCGATTTCGTCCCACGCCTTGCCGTACTTTGACTTCAATGTGGGATTTTTTTCAACAGCTTCGCGCAGTGTTTTCTCGAAATGTTTTTTCTTAGCCATTATCACGGGATCGTTTAGCCCCTTAACCATACCCTTGTAAACTTTCTGCGAATTTGCGAGAGAGAACAGAGTGTTGTTAAGTTCTTTTCCCTTCTCCGGGTTCTTCGCGATTATGTCAGTATAGGCTGCGACGAGCATATCAAGATTCGCGACTACATCGGGATAAGAGAAATCTCTTCTGTATTCAAGCTGCGCGTACGTGTTAAGTCTTTCCGTTCTACCGGGATTACCGACAACAAAAATAGGTTCTCCGACTTTCGCGCCTCCCGGGCTCCATTTGTAATAATGCTCTGTCTTGAGCGGCTTGCCGCTTTCATCGTAAACCCTGAAGAACGTCACGTCAAGATTATACCTCGGATAAGTGAAGTTATCAGGGTCTCCGCCGAAAAATCCCGCCTGGTCTTCAGGCGCGAATACGAGGCGGACGTCCGTGTATCTCTTGTAAACGTATGCGGAATAAAGTCCGCCGTTGTACAAAGTGACTACCTGACACCTTAAACCGGTTTCAGCCGCTATTCTTTTTTCGATTTCGGATATCTTGGCTGTCCTGTTGGCGACTTTTTCTTCATTTGTTTTTCCCGATTCGATAGCCGAATGAACTTCCGCAGTCACGTCAGTAATTCTTACCAACTGGTCTACAAAAAGATTCGGGACCGGTCTCTCGTCTTCGAGTTTCATCGCGAGAAAACCGGTGTTGTGCAGGTTCTCGCCGTCCTTTTCTACCTGCGAAACGGATTCGCGTCCGCAGTGGTGGTTAGTCATTACAAGACCGTCGCCCGAAACGAACGATGACGAGCAGTAAGTAGCGAACCTGATGGCCGCCATTCTCACGTTGTCAAGCCATTCCTGTGTCGGCTTGAACCCGTATGTTTCATTCAGATAATCCACCGGGGGATAATCGAACGTCCACATCTTGCCCATGTCATACTTCGATGACTTAACTGTGTCAAGATTTACACCGTAATTTTGCGAAAACGCTGATGTTACAAAAACTACGGTTAATATTAGTGCATATATATATTTCCTGAACATAAATTATTTATTAGTTATAAAAATTGTTTATTCCGTTATTTTTCCGTTTTCAAGTTCAGCACCGATTCTCTTCAACTGATACATGTCGTTGATGCATTCAAGCAGTCCTCTTGAATCCACAGAGACAGTCGTGGGGACTTCATCCGTGTAAATAAACTCGCCCGGCATGCTTTCAATGTTTCCGTCAAACACCAGACCGACGACTTCTGCGTTCTTGTTTATCATCGGGCTTCCCGAGTTTCCGCCGATAATGTCGTTCGTCGAGATGAAATTGAAAGGCGTTCCGAAATCGAATTCCTTCGGCGCGTTCAGCCATCTGCCGCTTAATGCCCAGGGATACTTTTTATCGAAAGAGAAATACCTGTCCAGCAAGCCGTAAAATGTTGTTTTCGCGGGCGCCGTGGTTCCGTTGTATTCATACTGCTTTATAATGCCGTCTGAAATCCTGAGAGTAAACGTAGCGTCGGGAGGAATCGATGTTCCGTAAACTTCGAATATCGCCCTGCCGAGTATCTGGTTATAATATTCTTCCTTCTTCCCGATTTCGTTCAGTTTCGAATATAAAGTTCTGAAACTTCCGCCTTTCATCTTTTCGTAAGCGTCGCGTTTTTCCTTAACTATTGCGGCGATGTCGTTCCATACGTTTCCGTATTTCGCTTTTAATTTTGAATTGCCGTCGACTGCAGCCCTGAACTTCTTTTCAAAATCTCTTTTCCGCTGCATCAGAACCAAATCATTCAGCCCTTTTACTGTTCCCTTGAAAACCTTCTGGCTGTTCGTGTATTCGAATAAAGTATTGTTAAGTTCCTTTTCTTTTTCGGGATTGCGTGTAATTTCCCTTCTAAGACTGTCAACGATGTTGTTTATGTAATTGAGTATTAAAGGATAAGATATATCCCTGTTGAATTCAAGTTGTGATACGGTGAGTAGCCTTGAGGTTGAGCCCGGATTTCCGACTACAAAAATCGGTTCACCCGGTTCCGCTCCGTTGCTGCTCCACTTGAAGAAATTTTCAACCTTCAGCGGTTTGCCGTTTTCATCGTAAACCCTGAAGAACGTGCAATCGAGATTGTACCTCGGATATGTGAAATTATCCGGGTCTCCTCCGAAAAATCCCGCCTGATCTTCGGGCGCGAAAACAAGGCGCACGTCGCTGTATCTTTTATACACGTAAGCCGAGTAAACCCCGCCGTTGTATAACGAAACCACCTGGCAAACTACCGTTTTGCCTTCGGAGTATTTCTTTTCGATTCCTGTAGTCGCTTCGTACTTGAAATCGTCCTTTTCCTGAGGGTCCTTGCCCTTATCAATCGCGGACTGCACCTCTTTTGTAACATCAATAATTTTTACCAACTGGTCAACAAACAAACCGGGCACCTTTCTCTCGTCCTCGAGTTTCGCGGCAATAAAGCCGTTCTCGTGCAAGTCTTCGCCTTCCTTCTGCACCTGTGAAACCGATTCCCTTCCGCAGTGATGGTTAGTCATTACCAAACCGTCTTCGGATACAAATGAAGCCGAGCAATAATCGGCAAACCTGAGCGCCGACATCCTTACCTTATCGAGCCATTCCTGAGTCGGACGGAATCCGTACGCGGACTGGAAATAATCCAGCGGCGGAAAATCGAACGTCCACATCTTGCCGTTGTCGAATTTCTGCGCTTTAACCGTGTCAAGATTAACTCCGTAACTGCCGGACTGCGAATAAATCAGCACCGGCGAAAATGCGATGAAAAGAATTAAAAAAAGCCTTCTGAAATTTTTCATAAGTTGGTTTATTTTAAAATTGTTTGATACTTTAATATTGATATGATTTCCAAAGAATCTATGTACGGATATTTTACGTATAATTTTTAAGATTGTTATATTAATATTCTTATTCAACACCTAAAAGTATACGCATTTAACGGATCTTTAGGCGTTTATTTCTACGCGAGCCTCATCATTCCGGGCTCCTTAAGACATTAAAAAAAGCGGAGACAAGGTCTCCGCCCTTTGCGAGGTCTCATCGGCAGATAGAGACCTCATGATGCATGCAAATATATTTAAAAATTCTTAATACGCAAACGCAACTATCCGCGTACGCCTTAAAAATATAACTTGACTATTAGTCGAGCGAACGCCTTAGGAACGCCGGCGGGTTTGCCTCGTCAAGATTGAACGAATCAAGCCCGTATTTGTCAAGTTTATTCTCTTTCTTTGTGATCTGCTTGTCGCTTAAATCTTCGTTCACGAGCGACTGCGGATAACGCCTCTTAATAGCGGGCGTATCGAGATTCTTCAACTCCTGCGTCGACGACGGAAGCGAAGTGATTTTCCCCGTTGATTCGAGCAGCGCGGCATTTTCCGCTTCCGCCTGAGCTGCGTTTTCTTCCGCGAGTTCCGCTTCATCTTTCCTGAAACCAGTCGCTATCACGGTCACCATTATCTGATCGTCAAGTTCCTTGTCTTCCACTATACCGAATATGTACTTTGCCTTGTCGCCGACAGCGTCGTACACGAAAGCGTTTATCTTGTTTATTTCGTCGAACAGCACATTTCCGTTAGAAGAAATGTTGACCAGCACATTTTTCGCGCCCGAAATTGTAATGTCTTCCAGTATCGGGTTTGACAGAGCGTCTGAAACAGCAGCGATTGCCCTGTCCTCGCCCTTAGCAATTCCCGTTCCTATCATCGCGTCTCCCGTTGCTTTCATCGTCGTCCTCACGTCCGCGAAGTCAACGTTTATTTCGCCCGTCTTCGTGATTATCTGAGAGATGCCCTTTGTCGCGTTGTGAAGGACTTTATTAGCCATCGCGAATGCCTGATTCATCGAACTGCCCTGCGGCATTAGTTCAACTATTCTCTGATTCGGTATTACAATAAGGCTGTCGACTTCCCTCTTGAGTTTATCGATTCCCTGCTCGGCAAGAACCATTCTCGGTCTCGCCTCAAAATGGAACGGCTTGGTTACTATCGCGACAACCAAAGCGTCGATGCTTTTGGCAACGTGCGCAACAACTGGAGAAGCGCCCGTGCCCGTACCGCCTCCCATACCCGCCGTTATGAAAACCATGTCGCTGCCCGCGAGAGCGCGGGCTAACTCTTCACGGCTCTCTTCAGCGGATTTTTCTCCGATGTCGTTATTCATCCCCGTACCGAGTCCTTTCGTCACTCCTTTCCCTATCTGAATCTTGATGTCAGCCTTGCTGATTTCCAGCGCCTGCAAGTCAGTGTTTACCGCGATGAACTCGACGCCTTCAATTCCTTTATCAACCATCGAATTGATTATGTTTCCGCCGCCGCCGCCCACTCCGACGACTTTTATCTTCGCTCCGCTGGTTTCGTTCGGTAATAATTGAATTGGCATTGCTTTACCCTTTCCGGTTAGTTTTATAATATTTATTTGATTTAATTTTCATTTTACAATTCGTCAAACCAGGTTTTGACTTTCGAGAATAATCCTTTCGCGGTCAACTGGCTTCTTTTCTTTCCCGAGGAGCCGCCGGACATTTGTATTCCTGTCTCCATGTTCTTTATCCTGTGAAGTATCAATCCCACCCCGGTCGCGTAAATCGGGCTTTCGACTTCCTTTATAAGCCCGCCTGTTAATCCCGTGGGAATTCCGAGATTCACTTCCATTCCCAGTATTTCTTCCGCTAACTCCTTCGTGCCCTTTATGAGAGAACCGCCGCCCGTAATCACAACACCCGCGTGCAGTTCATTCTGTATCTGCGAGTTTCTTATTTCTATCGCCGCGAGTTCGAATATATCCTGCATTCTTGCCTGTATTATTCTCGCGAGTATGCTCTTTCTTGTCTTTTTCGGCGCCTTTCTGTTAATTGAGTCAACGGATATTTCGTCGTCGTTGAGTATCTCCGAAATCAACGCGTAACCGTACTCTCTTTTTATCCTTTCAGCCTCTTCTTCGGAAATTCCGAGAGCCTCGACTATATCGCTCGTCACGAGACTTCCCGCGATTCCTATGCCTGCTGTGTATTTCAAAACTCCTTTTTTGAAAACCGCGAGGTCAGTCGTGCCACCGCCGATGTCTATCATCGCGACTCCTACTTTCTTTTCGGTTTCGTCAAGAACGGAATGCGACGAGGCGATGGGCTCAAGCACAATGTCATCAATGTCTACGTCGCAGCTTCTCACGCATTTCGACAGGTCGTCAATCGATGAGACGAGGCAGGTGATAATGTTAACCTTCGCCTCAAGCCTCACGCCGAACATTCCTACCGGCGATTCGTATATGCCGTCCTTGCCGTCTATGTTATATTCCTGCGGTATCACCGCTATTATCTGAGTGTCGCTCGGAATCCTTATCAGACTTGCGGTTTCCATCAGCCGCTTTATGTCTTCCTCCTGTATTACCCTGTCGGGGTTGTTTATGCCTATCGTGCTTGACGATTGTATGCACCTTATGTGGTGTCCCGCGATTCCGACCGAAACAGACTTTATCTCTACGCCGGAATTCAACTCCGCTTCGGCGAGCGCCTCTTTTATCGAATCAATTGTCTTCTGCGGATTAACGACTATTCCCCTGTGAAGACCTTTTGACGGGGCCTTGCCGATTCCGATTATATTTATGCTGTTATTCTCTTTTCTCTGTGCAACGATAGCGCAAATCTTCGTTGTACCTACGTCGAGTCCTACTATTATTTCATCTTCCGTGTCTTTAGATTTTTTACTTTTCATATCTATTAATTTAATTTTGCGATTATTTGATTTGAAAATCTCAGGTCGACATACTCGCAGTTAAGATTTTTTTTGATAATCTCGTCGTCTATAAACTTCTTGAACACTCCGAGTTTGGCGCTGTATATTTCCGCAGACTCGCTTTCCCTGCTGATTTTCGGGAAATAAAATACCGTCGGCCTGTCGTTCGAGAAAACGGTCAATCTTGTCGAGTCGCTCATGTTTATTTCCGAAATCTGGTTCTGAATGTATTTTCCTTTCGCATAAGCTGATTTGATGAAATTTACTGCTATGTCGAGATCGCTCTTGTAATCCTTTCTGCTTTCGTCCAGTCCGTTTATTACCGGCAGATCGAATACTTTTTCGAAATTCCTGATCGAGAATACCTCCCTGTCGTCGTCAATAAGGTTCAACTCCGTGTTCTTCACCAGCACCGCGATCGGCTTCTTTTCGGAAACTTCGATTATAAGTTCTGACGGCGGCTCCTTGCTTACTACCACCCTCTTTATCTCCGGATGCTTCGCAATCCTGTCCCTTATGAACGCGAGATTAAGTTCATCAAGATTTATAAGCGAATCGGCAGCGAGCCCCGCTGCAGTCAGGATTTCACTTTCGCTTAACGTAAGATTCCCCTTAATCGTAATCTTGTTCACGAATGTCTTGTTTCTCCAGTTGTTCGCCACGATTATCAGAATACCTATCACCGCTGCCGTGAGAATCGAGAATAATATTGTTTTTCTTGTCGATATCACTTTCCTGCTCCTTTAATAAATATTCTGCTGAGATTTGTTATGTCTCCTGCGCCCTGAAAAACAACACAATCACCTTTCTTTACGCGTTTTCCAAGCGCTGCCATCAAATCTCCTGCGCTTTTCACCAAGCGGCACTCTGTTCCGGTCTTTTTCAGTTTGTCATATATAAGTTTCGATGTCACACCCTTAACGGGCAGTTCCCTTGCGGCATAAACAGGCAATAAATATACAGCGTCCGCGGCAGATAAGGCTTTTGCGAATTCACCATAAAATTTTCCCGTTCTCGTATAAGTATGCGGCTGAAAAGCCACTATCAGTTTACCTTTTTTAATTTCATTCAGAGAAGCAAGCGAGGATGACACTTCCGTCGGATGATGAGCGTAATCGTCATATACGCTGTAAGCCTTGTCCCATATGAGTTCCAGACGCCTCTTTACTCCGGGATATGACGCCAGGCTCTTTAATATAACCGACGCTTTTACTCCCGCTATGCTGCCCGCTATGAAAGCGGCGGCAGCGTTGTAAACGTTATGACCGCCGATAATTCCTAACTTTATCTGTATCTCGTTCAATTTGAACGTAATTCCGTCAGTGTCAGTCTTAACAAAACTTATTTTATTTATCGTCTTTTTTCCGAAGTCCGCGCGGCGGCATAATCTGCCCTTCATCACTTTTCTTATGTTCCTGTCGTCTCCGTTCGTAACGAAATAACCGTTCGGCTTTACGAGGTCGGCGAACTTCCTGAACGATTCCACTATTTCTTTTTCGTTCTTGTATATGTCAGTGTGGTCCAGTTCGATGTTGTTCATTACCGCTATAGACGGTTTCAGTGTATGGAAACTACGGTCGTATTCGTCAGCTTCGACTACCGCGTACCTGCTCTTTCCGATTCTGTAGGCCGCTCCCCCGAGGAAATCGAGATTACCGCCGACAAATACGGTCGGGTCATATTTCGCGTCAATAAGTATTTTCGCAATCATTGATGTAGTCGAGGTTTTTCCGTGCGTTCCCGAGACGGCTATCAGTATCTTTCCGTTAACTATCTCTCCAAGAAGGAACGCCCTCTTGACTGTTTTAATTTTTCTTTCGATTGCGGATGCGTATTCCGGGTTGTCGGATTTCACTGCCGACGTATATACTACAAGCGAAACATCCCTGCCTATGTTTCCCGCCTTGTGGCCGTATTTTATCTTCGCGCCTTTTTTCGCAAGCCTGTCCGTAATCGCGGTACGCGTTATGTCGCTGCCGGTTACCTTGTATCCTTTTACCAAAAGATATTCCGCCAGCCCGCACATTCCGATTCCGCCGATGCCTATGAAATGCACCGTTCCGCTAATTTTCAATTCACCTATATTTTTTCTCGTGGCTGCCATTACGAGTGCAATTCCTTGTTGATGTTTTTGAATTCGCCGATTAATCTTTTTTCGTCGTAAAACTCGCTTATTCTTATTCTCAGAAGTTTCTTCCTGTCTTTGAGTTTAATCCTCGCCTTTCTTATGCCGCTTTTTCCCTCACTGCGTCTTACTCTCTCCCTCGAAAATCTTATCGACAAGATATCGGAATACATCACGTCCCTGTGCCCGAACCTGTTCTTCAATATGAACCTGTCTTCGGTGAACTCAATCTCTTTCGATCTCACGGCGTTAACGAGCAGAGCGGCAATAGTATACAGCACGAATACAAGCGTGATGTATATTATCGGGTCGTGAAATACTATTGTAAATTCCTCAGTCCCGAAGTTGCCTCTAAGCAGCACGTAAACAATCAGGAACACCAGATATATCACCAGCGATTTGTAATAGAAATCCAGCCTGGCTTTGAAAATTCTTTTATGTTCCATTTTAGTTTATTGTTTTTATTATTTCGGTTACAATTTTTTCGGGCGCGTCCCTGTCATACAAACGCGACGCGTTTCCGCCCAATTCGGCAAGTTTATTGCCGTCAGACATCAAACCGATTATAGTGCGGGATAATTTTTCTTCCTGTTCGCTTTCTTTAATCATAACCGCCGCATTCATCCTCACCAATGAAACTGCGTTTTTCTCCTGATGGTTTTCCGCGGCGTAAGGATAAGGAATCAGAACGGACGCTTTCCCGAGAAGGCAGATTTCCATTATACTGCTTATTCCCGCCCTGCAAACCACGAGGTCAGCCGCCGAATATGCCATATCCATTTCACTGATAAAGCCGAACAATTTTATGTTTTCGTTATTATCCTTTATTTCATTTTTAATTTGCTCAAGATTACTCTTACCTGTCTGCCATATCAGATTTATGTTCTTTTCCCGCAGAGTATTGAGAATCTTCAGCATCGCGTTATTTATTCCCGCCGCTCCCTGACTGCCGCCGAAAACGAACAGGGTTTTATTTTCGTTTTCAAATCCGAAAAATTTTTTCGCCGTGCTTTTATCTACCTGTTTCAATTTGCTTCTCACGGGATATGAAATTCTAACGACGTTGTCTTTACGTTTCAGGAAGTTCAATGTCTCTTCAAAATTTATTATCACTTTGTCCGCTTTTCCGGACATCGTTTTCGTAACCTTCCCGGGATACGAGTTTCCTTCCTGTATAATTGCCGGTATGTTCATCTTCACCGCGGAATACACGACGGGACCCGATACATAACCTCCCGTACCGATTACCGCGTCAGGTCTGAATTCCGCCAGTATTTTCTTGCATTCTCTCATCGATGAAAAAAAGTTTTTCACGAACTTGAAATTTTTAAACACGTTCTTCCTCGAAAATCCCGTTACCTCTATCAGTCTTATTGGATAATTATTATCCGGTACAACTTTTTCTTCCATCTTTCCTTTCGCTCCTATGAACAAAATTTCCGCGTCTTCGAACTTTCTCTTCAGTTCATCCGCTATCGCTATCGCGGGAAAAATGTGCCCGCCGGTTCCGCCGCCTGTCATTACAAATCTCATATTCCGCCGTTTTTGATTTCCGGCACTNGCTTCCGGCTGATTATCCCTGTTAGCGGAAATATTTAAAAGTATTCCCGCCGCTATCGCGTTCAATATTAGCGCTGTACCCCCGAAACTGACGAACGGTATAGGAACACCCGTCGTCGGGAATATTCCGCTTGCTACGGACATGTTCACTATCGCGTAAGAAACTATTAAAGTGGTTATGCCGAACGCCAGGTACTTTCCGAACGGGTCCTGCACCATCTTTGCCGTTTTGTAGCCTCTGAACAGAATCGTTCCGAACATTATTACAACGAACAACGTGCCGATTATTCCGTACTCCTCGCCAACTATCGAGAAAATGAAATCTCCGTATGACTCGGGAAGGAAAAATTCCTTCTGTATCGAATTGCCGATTCCGACGCCGAAAATGCCGCCGTTGCCTAATCCGACAATCGCCTGTGACAACTGATGCTGCGCGGTTCCGCTCGATGAGTACTCGGCGAAATTCTCAAGACGTTCCCGTATGTATGATTTCGAAAGTATGAAAAGCGCCGCCAAAGGAAGCAGCGATACAATCGTGATTGCAACGTGTTTCACCTTTATAGTAGAAGTAAGCATCAGCAGGACTGTCGAACCGAATATTATCAGAGCCGTGGAAAAATTCGGCTGCAAAGCGACAAGCCCGCAGACAAGCATCAGATAAATCAATATCGGCAGATACCCCCTGTACAGGTTATCCAGATAACCTTCCTTTCGTACAAGCAGAGTCGAAACGTGTATTATCAAAGCGTATTTCGCGAGGTCTGACGGCTGGAAACTAAGGAATCCCAGCGACAGCCATCTGTTTACGTTCTTCACCTGCGATGAAGTGAAAAGCACTACCGCTAGCAGTATTATCGATATGAATATTAGCAGTTTGCTAAGGTCCTGAAGGTACCTGTAATCGAACTTCGCGAAGAAGAACAGGACTGCGAACGATATTACGACCCTTATCAAATGCTGTTTGAACAAGTATCCGGCGTCATTCCATTTCTGAAGCGAATAATCCGAACTCGCGCTGTAAACAATCGCTATGCTGAAAAATATCAGCAGCAGCACGGGCAGCAGAATGAAAATATCTATTTTATTTTTACCGAATCTCATTATCCTTTAAGATTGTTTACAATTTCCTTGAACGCTTTTCCTCTGTGTTCGTAATTATCGAACATGTCAAAACTCTTGTATCCCGGCGAGAACAGAACCACATCGCCTTTCTTCGCGTTCTTCCCGGCGTTAATAACCGCGTCATCAAGCGTGTCGAATTTCAATACCTTTACGAAGTCCGAATATCTTTCGCTTATAACGTCCTTGCTCTGTCCTATCGCGCAAATCAGTTTTACCCTGTTCTTAATGAGTGAATCCACCTTTTCGAAATTGTTCTCGCCTTTCTTGCCTCCCATAATAAGAATTATGTTTCCTTCGAAACTCTCGAGCGCAACGTAAAGCGAATCGTAATTTGTCGCTTTAGAATCGTTATAGAAATTGACCCCCTTGATTTCCCTTACGGGCTCAATTCTGTGTTCTACGCCTTTGAAAGTTTTCAGCGTATTCGAAATCGAATCATTGCTAATACCGAATTTCTTCGCCGCGATGACAGCAGCCATCGCGTTCATAACGTTATGTGTTCCTCTCAGGAAAATATCTTTATTGTCAGTAATTTTTTCCGCTGTACCGCAGTCGTAAAAAATGCTACCTCCGTCCGTGTAAGCCTTGTTCGTTATTTCCGCGCTATTAAAATTCTTCGAAGCAAATGCTCCTTTAATTCCACGGAGTTTGTCAAGATTGTTCGAAAGTTCACCGTCGTCGTGGTTTATTATTATAAGGTCATCTCCAGTCTGGTTCATATTGATTCTGAATTTTGCATCCGCGTATTTCTCGAATGAACCGTGCCAGTCAATATGGTCCTGAGTTATGTTCAGTATCACCGCTACGTCGGGTTTGAAGTCGGAAATGAATTCAAGTTGAAAACTGCTCACTTCCAGAACAACAATCGAATTCACACCGAGTTTTGGAATTATCTCGGAGAATGCAAGACCGACGTTTCCGCATACGTGAGCGTCGAAACCCGCATCCCTGAACATTGCGCCGGTAAGTTCAGTCGTGGTTGTCTTACCGTTCGTTCCCGTAATCGCAATAATCGGCGCGTCGCAGAATCTGTAAGCCGCTTCGATTTCACTGATTATCCGTATTCCCCTGTCAAATGCTTTCAGGAATATCTCCGAATTCGGCGGTATTCCCGGGCTCGTCACGAAATAATCCGCGTCGAATATTTTCTCCGTATTGCCGCCAATTTCATACGGTATTCCTTGCGCGGCAAAATCCTTCTCGTTGAAATAAAGCAACTTATCCTTCGGCGAAGACTCGCTTAGAAATACGGATGCGCCCGCGTTTTTTAAAAGTTTTGCCGCGGCAATTCCGCTTCGCCCCGCGCCGAGAACCGTGAACCTGATATTTTTTACGTCGTAATCCTTCATTTACCTTATCTTGAATGTCGCGAACGTCATTATCGCAAGCAGAACCGCGATAATGTAAAACCTTAATACAATCTTCGGCTCGGGAATCCCTTTCATCTCAAAATGATGATGAAGCGGAGCCATAAGAAAAACCCTTCTTCCCTCACCGTATTTCTTCTTCGTGTATTTGAAATAATATCTCTGTATCAGAACCGAAACCGCTTCCGCGAAGAATATTCCGCCGAGAAGCGGAAGCAGGAATTCTTTTTTCACGAGTATGCAAAGAGTCCCTATGGCGCCGCCGAGAGCGAGCGAACCGGTATCGCCCATGAATATTTGCGCGGGATATGAATTGTACCAGAGAAATCCTATCGCCGCGCCCGCCATTGCGGTGCAGAATATTACAAGTTCACCGTTACCCTTCAGGTATATAATGTTTATGTACTTTGCCCATTCCACGTTGCCGGATATGTACGCGATTATACCGAGAGTGAATATAACGATGCCGACAGTCCCCGTCGCCAGTCCGTCCAGACCGTCGGTCAGGTTTACAGCGTTCGATGTAGCCGTGATTATAAATACGATTATCGGTATGTAGAATACCGAGAAATCAAACTGATAGTTTTTCAGGAACGGTATAGTTGTTATCGTATTGATTCCTTCGAATTGCGGAGCCAGATAAATTACCAGTCCTATAACGATACCCACTGTCACCTGCCCCAACAGTTTGTACTTCGCAAGCAGACCCTTTTTATACTTCTTCACTACCTTTAGATAATCGTCAAGCAGTCCTACGAGCCCGAGCGTTATCGTCGCGAACAGAACAAGTATGATGTATATGTTTGTCAGGTCAGCCCAGAAAAGTACGGGTATAAGACCCGACATCAGTATTATAAGCCCTCCCATAGTGGGAGTACCGGCTTTCGACCAGTGAAATTTCGGACCGTCCTCTTTCTTCGCCTCGCCAATCTGTTTTTTCTTAAGCAGCCGCAGCACTTTCGGTCCCACGTAGAAAGTAAGTAAAAGCGCTGTTATGGCGGCAAGAGCGGACCTGAAGGTCAGATACTTGAACACGTTAAATCCCGGGGGACTGAATTTCGCGTTTATTAACTCGGCTATATAGTACAGCATCTTTCCCGCTCCGGTTTAATTTATAAAAATTTTATCGATTGCTTCCTCGAGTTTCATTCCCCTTGACCCTTTTACGTAAACCAGGTCCCCCCTCTTAATGTTCTTCCTGACGAATTCCGCCAGGTCGTCTTTTGTTTCGAAATAAAAATTATTTTTTAGTTTCTTCGCTCCTTTAAAAGTATTATATGAATCCCTGCCGTATGTGTAGAGGAAATCAAATTTCATTTCCGCGGCTAATTTTCCGTTCGTGTAGTGCTCTTTTTCGGATGCCTTGCCCATCTCAAGCATATCCGCGAGTATTATGTGCTTTCTGCCTTTCGTATCGTATTCCTTCACCGTCTCAAGTCCCAGTTTAACCGAATCGGGATTGCTGTTGTAAGCGTCGTTTATAAGAAGAACGCCGTTCTTCATTTCCGCCTGCATTCGCTTGCTGCTTCCTCCGGTGTAACTCCTGAGCGCGGCCGAAATATCCTTCGCGTCAACGCCGAAAAACACGCCGAGCGCGATTGCCGCAAGGCCGTTGTAGAACGAATGCCTTCCGAATGTGTTCACGTATGTTCTGTGCTTCTTTCCGTTGTAAGTGTATTCTATAACAGGTCTGAATTTCGCGTCATATCCTTTAATGCTTCCTTTCAAGTCGGCGCTGTATCCGTATGAATAAGTGAACGCGTCTTCCTTCGCTTTCCTCCGGTATGCTCTTATAAACGCGTCATCAAGATTGTAAAAACAAACCGAGCCGTTTGCCCTCACCCAATCATATACCTGAAACTCCTCTTTCGCTACTCCGGCAAGATTGCCGAAAAATTCAAGGTGCTCGCGGCCGATATTCGTTACTAGCGCGGCGTCCGGCTTCGCTATCCTGCAAAGGTATTCGAGTTCGTTAAAATGATTGCTTCCCGTTTCGAGCAGACAGAAGTCGTGCCTGTTGTTCAATCCGAGCAGTGTCAGAGGCAGACCTATATGATTGTTTAAGTTTCCTTCAGTACAGTGCAGTTTGAATTTTCCGGAAAGCACTGCCGCCGCGAGGTCTTTCGTCGTAGTCTTTCCGTTGCTTCCCGCGATTGCAGCGACGGGTATGTTCATTTCATCCCTGTGAATCAGAGCGAGTTCACCCAGCGTTTTAACCGTATCCTTCACGATAACAAAAGCGCAACCCTTAATGCTTTTCCCTTCCTTTTCGAACCAACTTTTATTAACGACTGCCGCCTTTATCCGTCCGTTCCTTGCAAGTTTCTTTATGTACTTATGTCCGTCGTTATTTTCGCCCTTGATGCCGAAGAATAAAATTTCCCGTGAGGTTTTTCTCGAATCTATAGATACGGATTTAAAGCCTCTCGCCGAAAGGTGCCTTCCATTAACGATTTCCGCTTTCAGTTTCAATATTTCTTTTACATCTATCATTATTTCGCCAGCGATTGATATTTTATTACTTCTTCCGCGTCATCGAAATGTGATTTCACGCCCTTGATTTCCTGATACGTCTCGTGTCCCTTTCCGCAAATCAGTATTATATCTCCCTTTCTCGATATCTCAATTCCTCTTTTAATCGCTTTATCCCTGTCGGGCTCCGACTCGTAATTATTTTTTTCAATTCCCGTCTTGATGTCTTCAATTATCGCTACAGGATTTTCGCTTCTCGGATTGTCAGACGTAACAATGACGTAATCCGACAGCGTTGTTGCTATGTTTCCCATGACCGGCCGCTTCGTCCTGTCCTTGTCGCCGCCGCATCCGAACAGTGTTATTACCCGGCCTCCGGAATTATCGTGCCTCGTCACATCAAGCGCCGCCTCAATCGCGTTCTTTAACGAATCGGACGTGTGCGAATAATCGATTATCGCGCAGGCGCCGTTCGGCAGCATTATCCTGTTGAACCTGCCCTTAACCGCTTCGAATTTTTCTATTGCGTTCAGTATTACTTCAATATCGATTCCATACCTTAGAGCGGTCAGGATAGAGGCAAGTATGTTGTAAACATTGAACCGTCCCGTGAGAGACGATTTCACTTTGTATCTCGTTTCGTTGAGTTCGATATCGAAACTCATTCCTCCGAGGCTAAGATTTATGTTAAACGCCTGAAGATTCGAATAATTATCTACGGAATATAATTTCTTCGACGCCCTGCATTCGGTGAGCATTCTTATTCCGAAATCATCGTCGCTGTTTGATACGGCGAGTGAATGTTCCGACAAAGTGTCGAAAAGCATTTTTTTCGCCCTGAAATAATTATCCATGTTCAGATGCAGGTCCATGTGCTCGCTCGTAAGGTTAGTGAACACGGCGGTGTCGTAGTGTATAGTGTGCACCCTGTAATTCACGAGCGCGATTGACGACACCTCCATTATGCAGAACTGCATTCCGTTCTTTACCATCTTCGAAAGATATTCGTTCACTTCTATCGAGTCGGGCGTCGTGAGCCTTGACGCATTCGTGTTTTTCGTGTCCGTCATGTAATCTATCGTGCCTATCAGTCCCGCTTTATAACCTGCTTCTTCGAGTATCTTCTTTATTATATATGTAATAGTAGTTTTTCCGTTTGTACCTGTGACTCCGATAACCTTAATCATTTCCGACGGATTTCCGCAAAAGACGCTGCTTATCTCAGCCATTACTTTTCTTACGTTATCAACAAGAATCACCTTTGGATTTTTCGCGTAGTTTTTTGCCGCCTTCTCGTCGGCTATCACAGCGCCCGCGCCGTTTTCGATTGCCTGTCCGATGAACTTCGTTCCGTCGGCTTTCGAACCGACTACTGCAAAGAAAACAAAATCGGCGCCGACGTTTCTCGAATCGAAACTCAGTCCTTTAACGGTGAAATCCGCGCCTTTAAAGACTTTTCCGATACCCGCTGTATTTAGTATTTCAGATATCCTCATTTGTTTTCGTTTTTGCAGAATAAAATTATTTTGCTCTTCGGGTTTATTCTAGTTCCGGGCTTGGGAAATATATCCACGACTTCTCCGCTGCCGTTTATGTCGACCGTGAATCCGTCCGATACGAGTTTGTTTATTGACTTCCTCAGACTCATGCGCCTGACATCGGGCACTATCTTATATCCCTCCCCGTCATATTTTGAATTCTTTAAGTATAGTTTTACTTTGCTGCCGTTTGATATCTTCGTACCGGGAGACGGTTCCTGATTGACGACGGAAACGATTGCGCCTTTGTCGTTTTTCAGTCCCGCGTTTTCATCAAGTTCGTATGGAATGTTTTTCTCCTGCAGAATTTCAAGCGCGTCCTGAAGCCTCATATCCCTTAAGTTTGGAATCAATTGCGTTCCGTCTGTCTGCAAATCGCCCGGCTCTTTAATTTCCGACCTGACGTACATATATTCGCTGCTTAAACTACCCGTGTTTCCGTTATATTCGATTATTCTTTCCGCAATTTTTTTGAAAACCGGAGCCGCTACTTTGCCGCCGTAATAACCGTTCTTCGGGTCGTCAATCACGACGGTTATTATTATTTCGGGATTTTCCGCGGGGAAATAACCAACGAACGAGGATATGTGAGAACTGCTCGAGTATTCGCCTTCCACAATCCTCTGTGTTGTTCCCGTCTTGCCCGCGACGCTTACTCCGTCAATTTTCGCGTCCGTCCCCGTGCCCCTATCAACAACGCCGATGAACATCTGATTAAGTTTCTTTGCGGTTTCTTCGGAGATTACCTGCCTTACCGGAGAAGGCATTCCTTCGTACAGGACGCTGCCGTCGGGACTCAATTCCTTTTTCACGATGTAGGGCTTCATTAAAAGTCCGTTATTCGCTATTGATGCGTACGCCATTGTTATCTGAAGAACGTTGACCGCTATCTGATATCCTATCGACATGAATTCAAGCGAACCCGGCGTAAAATCGATCGGGCGTTTTAAATATCCCTTGTTCTCTCCGTTGAGTTCAATACCCGTATAAATTCCGAAACCGTAATCCCTCGCGTACTTGAAAAACCTTTCCGCTCCGAGTTTTTGAGAAAGTTTCGCGACTCCGATGTTGCTTGACTTCTCAATGACCTGCTGAAATGTAAGCGAAGGCGCGCCGTACGAATCTATTATGTCCATCCCGTAAATCGTGTAAGTGCCGTTTTCCGTGTTCACAACGTTATTGGGAGCATCTATCTTTTCTTCAAGTATCGCCGATGCCGTGACAATCTTGAATGTCGAACCCGGCTCGTAAATATCGGACAGCACCGCGTTCTTCATACCCACGGTATCTTCTTTTCTTATGTTATTCGGATCGAACGTCGGGTACGTACACATTGCGAGTATTTCACCCGTCTTAACGTTAACTACTACCGCTTTGCCGTGCGACGCGTTGAAGTACTTCATACCCGATGCAAGTTCCTGTTCAGCTATTTCCTGTATGTTCTTGTCAATCGTGAGAATTACGTTTGCTCCCGTCTCGGGCTCCTTCTGAATGTAGTTCATATCCGGACGCTTGACGCCGCGCCCGTCTTTGCGCGATATCATGTATCCTTCCTTGCCCGTGAGTTCCTTGTTCGACGAAAGTTCAATACCGCTCACTCCCCTGTTGTCAAGGTCAGTGAATCCGATTATCTGCGAACCTGTCGAGCCGTAGTTGTAGTACCTCGCCGCTTCCTTGAAAACGTTAAGGCCTTCTATCCTTAATGTGTCCAGACCCTTCAGGTCCGAAACCGAAACTTTTCTTTCCAGATAAAAAGCGCTGTTGTTCCTGTCGACGAGTTTGTCGTAATACTCAGATTTATTCTTGCTGAAAACGTTAGCGAGAAGAGCCGATACTGAATCGGGATTCTTTATCCTGTAAGGGTCGGCAATTACAGAAACGCGGAACACGTTCGATACCAGCGGATTCATGCTTCTGTCGAAAATGATGCCTCTTGAAGGTGTGATTATTTCGCGGGACTGGGACTGTTTCTTGGCGATGAGTTTGTATTTCTCCGATTCCAGTATCTGGATTGATACGAGTTTCGTTATCACGAGAGTAAGAAACGCGAGAAGAATGAACATTACAACATTCATCCGCCTCGTGACGTTGATTCTCTTTCTCTCTTTATTTACGAAACTGTAAAAATCCATTACATATCCGATTTTTTTATTTTTATCTTGCTGTCGCTTCTGACGGAGCCTTCAACGACTTTCATGTTGAGTTTTTCTTCCGCTATCTTCTTGATTCTGTCGTATGAACTAAGTTTTTCGATTTCAATCCTGTAAGTATTGTTCGCCTGATTCACTTTATTTATGTCGTCCTTCAAATCGCTTATTTCCCTGTTCAGTTTGTTCACCGTTATTATGTTGTTTATAAGAAACACGGATAACGCCGATATAAGCACGAAGAAAATTATAAGATAGAAAATCGATATTTTACCGCCTGTCTTCTTCATGCGATAACGACCTCCGCGGCGCGAAGCTTCGCGCTCCTTGACCTCGTGTTTGAACGGACTTCGGGATATTCCGGTGTCACGACCTTCTTCGTCAATATCTTCAGCGCTTTTCCTGCCTGCACGGCTTTCTCGCTGTGTTCCCTGAAAAAATTCTTCACGATTCTGTCTTCGAGCGAATGATAAGACACGACAACTATCCTGCCGCCTTCAATCATTATATCGAACGCATCGGTGAGAACTTTCTTGAGGTCGTTTAGTTCGTCGTTTACGGCTATCCTCAATGCCTGAAACAGTTTCGAGAGAAACTTAACGGGCAGCGCACTTTTAAAACCGTATTCCCGCTTTATTATTTTTATGAAATCTTCCGTCGTTTCAATCGCCTGTCTCCTTCTCGCTTCCACTACGGCTTTAGACAGCCTCGACGCTTTTGATATCTCTCCGTATTCCTCGAAGATTTCGGTGAGTTCTTTCTCCTTGTATTCGTTCAGTATCGTTCTCGCGTCAAGTTCAGAATTCTTGTCGGCGCGCATGTCAAGCGGCGTGTTCTTCATGAAACTGAATCCCGCTTCCTCGTTCAACTGATACGACGAGAGCCCGAGGTCAAGCACTATTCCCGTGATGGACACGAATCCCTCTTCCGTAACGATTTGCCCGACGTCCGCAAAGTTACCCTGCCTTATCGATATTTTTTCCCTGTAATCTTTCAATATTTCAGCCGCGAATGTAATTGAATTTTCGTCTTTGTCTATCGCTATGAGCCTTGAACCGCCCGGAACGCTCTCGCAGATTAACTTTGAGTAACTTCCTCCGCCGAGCGTGCCGTCAACAAGAACGTGATTTCTGATTACCGGATTGATTAGATATGATACCGCTGTATTTAAAAGAACCGGAATATGATATTCGGTAACCAATTAAACCGTCAAAATTTTTTTAAATTATTTTCCCAGTTTGTTAAAAATGTTCTCGGTGACGCTCTGCGCGACATTCTCGTAAGTTTCAGGATGCTGCTTGTCGTAAGTCTCCTTCATTGCAGGATCCCAGATTTCTATCTTGGTAAGCATTCCGAGAATGAGAACCTCTTTCTTGATGTGAGCGAATTCGATTAAATGGGAAGGGAGAAGAAACCTGTTATGCGAGTCCAGTTCGCACTCGTGCACGAACATCAGAAATTGCCGCATGAAAAATCTTTCCTGCGAATTGAAAACGTTGTAGTTCATTAGACCTTTTTTTACCCTTTCCCATTCGTCGAGTGGGTACACCATTATGCATTCATCCATACCGCGCGTCAATACGAGCGTGTTGTTAGCCTCCGGATTCATTACTTTCCTGAATTTGCTCGGAAGAACAACCCTCGATTTTACGTCTAAATTCGATATTGAATGTCCCTGAAACAAGATTTTAAGCCAATTTAGTGTAATTATTGGGATTATAAACCACTTTCGCCCACTTCGTCCCACTACAAAAATACATAATTTAATATTAAAGTCAAACGAATTTTTGGGAAATCTGAAGTTTTTTTCACACACGGCTTAACACGGATTCATACTCCATACTGAGGTGGGAAATAATTGCACACGGAGAACATTCGGTGGGAATTATCAAACTTGCGGTGTCAGGTTAATACCTTATGCCGCTTTTGCACTCTACATTTTAAACTAAAAGAAAAAGGCTGCCAAAAGGCAGCCTTTAAATTATTTTCGATTTATTTCTTCTACGAAATCTCGAATTCCTTGCTCACCGCAGCAGGTGTTTCTTCTTCTTCCATAAGTTCATCGTCCATCAGATGCTTGTCAACGTGCGAAACAAGAAGGTCTCTGTATTTCTTAAGACCTGTTCCCGCAGGTATCAACTGACCGATAATAACGTTTTCCTTAAGACCGAGCAGGTAGTCCACCTTGCCCTTTATAGCGGCGTCGGTAAGTACCCTCGTCGTTTCCTGGAACGAAGCAGCCGATATGAAACTATCCGTCGTCAGTGATGTTTGTGTAATGCCGAGCAGAACCGCGTCCGCCGTGGCAGGCACCGCGTCGCGCACCTTGATTCCGGTTTTGTTTTTCTTCTTCAGAAGCGTGTTCATTTCCTTCACGGCTTTTTTCGGCAGAAGTTCACCGACGAGCACCGCATCGCTGTCGCCCTTGTCGCTCACGACAACCATACCTTTTAGTTTCTCGTTTTCTTCCGAGAAATAATTCTTATGAATTATATCGCCCTCGAGGAAGTTCGTATCGCCCGGGCTCGTGACTTTCACCTTCTGAAGCATCTGCCTTACGATGATTTCGATGTGCTTGTCATTTATCTTAACGCCCTGAATTCTGTAAACTTCCTGAATTTCGTTTACGAGATATTCCTGTACTTCGGACACGCCCTTGATTTTCAGAATGTCAATCGGGTCGTATGCGCCGCCTGTAAGGGCTTCGCCCGCGAGCACGGTATCGCCGCTTCTTACAAGAATGTGCTTGCCGATAGGTATTCTGTAATCAATTGACTTCGAACCGTCGAGACTTTTAAGCGTAAGTTCGCGGCTTCCTCTCGAAATTTTTCCGACTTCGACTTTACCGTCGATTTCGGCAATCTTCGCAGGGTCGTTAGGACTTCTCGCTTCAAAGAGTTCAGTTACTCTCGGCAGACCTCCCGTGATGTCACGCGTCTTGCCCGACTCTCTCGGAATTTTAACCATAATCATACCTGCCTTAACATCGACGCCGTCGTCAACCAGCAGGTTCGCTTTCGCGGGAATAAGGTATGAACTTGAAATCTTGCCGCCCTTCGGAGTTACAATCTGAATCGTCGGGCTCTTTGTCTTGTCCTTGCTTTCTATAACAGTCTTCTGGAAGTGGCCTGTCTGCTCGTCTTTCACGAGTTCGTACTGCTTGCCTTCTTCCATGTCGTGATATTTAATCAGGCCGTTATGTTCAGCGACTATGACTGAGTTGTACGGATCCCATTCGTATAATTTCTGATTCTTCTCAACCTTCTCGTTGTTCTTCACTTTGAGTTTCGAGCCGTAAGGAACAAGATATCTGGTCAGAGGATTGTTCTTTTCGTCAACAATGTTTATCGCGCCGTTCCTGCTGAGAGAGATGAATGATGTTTCCGTCGCTCCCTTGTATTCAACTATCTTTATATTTTCAAATTTGACCTTGCCTTCGAATTTTGTCGTGATTTCCGACTGAGTTACAATCTTGCTTGCCGTACCGCCGATGTGGAACGTTCTCAGAGTTAACTGCGTGCCCGGCTCGCCGATTGACTGCGCCGCGATGATTCCGACCGCTTCGCCCGTGTTTACGAGTTTGCCAGTCGAAAGGTCCCTGCCGTAGCATTTCGCGCAGACGCCTCTCTTGCTTTCGCAGGTCAGCACCGAACGGATTTCGACTCCCGTTACCGGAGAATCCGAAATAGCCTGCGCTTTTTCCTCGTCGATTTCCTGTCCCGCTTTTACAATTACTTTCTTCGTCACGGGATCAACGACATCGTGAATCACGACTCTGCCGAGAATTCTTTCGGCAAGTGTTTCCTTGATGTCTTCGCCTTCCTTAAGCGCTTCAGTGTAAACGCCTCTGATTGTTCCGCAGTCTCTTTCGGATATGATAACGTCCTGCGCGACGTCAACGAGCCTTCTTGTAAGGTATCCAGCGTCCGCCGTCTTAAGAGCCGTATCCGCGAGACCTTTCCTTGCGCCGTGAGTCGAGATGAAGTATTCGAGAATCGAAAGACCTTCCTTGAAGTTCGCGATAATCGGGTTCTCGATAATTTCTCCGGCCTGTCCGGTCAATGACTTCTGCGGTTTCTGCATCAGACCTCTCATACCCGCCAACTGGCTGACCTGTTCCGCCGAGCCTCTCGCGCCCGAATCAATCATCATGTGAAGTGAGTTGAATCCTGATTTTGAACGCCTCAGATTGTCCATCAGGTCGTTCTTTACCTGATCGCGGACGTGAGTCCATATATCGATTACTTTATTGTATCTTTCGTTTTCCGAAATAACGCCTCTGGATTTCTGTTTTTCAATCGATTCTACTCTGTGATACGCGTCGTCTATGATTTTCTTCTTCGTTCCCGGCACTTCTATATCGTCGATGTTTACCGAAAGACCGCCCTCGGTCGCGTACTTGAATCCGAGTTCTTTCAGTTTGTCAAGGAATATCGCAGTTTTCTGGTTTCCGACTTTCCTGTAAATCATTCCGATTATCGAAACGATTTTTTTCTTTCTGAGAAGTTCGTTTATGAACGGAATGCCTTCAGGCACTACCCTGTTGAATATTACCCTGCCTGCAGTCGTTTCGTAAATCTTTCCGTTTATCCTGACTTTTATTCTAGCGTGTATTCCGACAGCCTTGTTGTTTATTGCCATAAGAACTTCTTCCGGCGAGGAGAACATTTTTCCTTCACCGACATCGCCCTTCAGGTCCTTTGTCAGGTAATAGCATCCGAGCACGAGTTCCTGGTTGGGAACAATAATCGGGTTACCGTTCTGCGGTGAAAGAATGTTGTGCGTCGAGAGCATCAGAATTGTCGCTTCGAGCTGCGCGTCGTAAGAAAGCGGCACGTGCACCGCCATCTGGTCTCCGTCAAAGTCCGCGTTGAACGCCGTGCATACGAACGGATGAAGCGTTATCGCCTTGCCTTCTATGAGCACGGGCTGGAACGCCTGAATACTCAGTCTGTGAAGCGTCGGCGCGCGGTTTAGCATGACGGGATGCCCGTCAATCACGTTTTCCAGAATGTCCCAGACTTCCGGAGTTCTTTTATCGATTAATTTCTTCGCGCTCTTTACTGTCTTCACGTAATCCCTGTCAATAAGTCTTCTTATGACAAAAGGCTTGAACAATTCAAGAGCCATATCCTTCGGGATACCGCACTCGTGGAGTTTGAGTTCGGGTCCGACAACGATTACGGACCTTCCCGAATAGTCAACCCTCTTGCCGAGAAGATTCTGGCGGAACCTTCCCTGCTTGCCTTTAAGAATATCCGAAAGCGATTTCAGCGCGCGGTTTTCCGACCTTACGGCCGTGACTCTTCTTGAGTTGTCCAGCAGCGCGTCGACGGCTTCCTGAAGCATTCTTTTTTCGTTTCTAAGGATGACTTCCGGCGCCTTGATATCTATTAATCTCTTCAGCCTGTTATTTCTTATTATAACTCTTCTGTATAAATCGTTGAGGTCGCTTGTCGCGAACCTTCCGCCTTCAAGAGGAACGAGCGGTCTCAGTTCAGGCGGTATGACGGGAATGACATCCATAACCATCCATTCTGGACGGTTTGGTTTTCCGTCGGGTTTTATCTTGAACGATTCGAGCACTCTTAACCTCTTTATGTTCTCCGTCTTTTTTATTGCTGACGGATCATCCTGAAGTTCGGCTCTCAGCCTCGCGATTTCGGGTAGGATTTCCACGCGTTTGAGCAACTCTTTTATCGCCGTACCGCCCTGGCTGACGAAGAATTTCTTCGGGTCGTCGTCATCGAGAAAATGCTCGGTGTCAGTCATTTTGCTCACGACGTCGAGATATTCTTCCTCGGTTATGAGGTCAAGTTTCTTGTATTTCGTCGTGCCCGGGTTAATCACCACGTATGATTCGTAATAAATAATCTTTTCAAGATCCTTCGATGATATGCCCAGTACGTAGCCGATCTTTGAAGGCAGCGACCTGAAATACCATATATGAACAACAGGTACGCAGAGAGCAATGTGACCCATTCTCTCGCGTCTTACGCTTTTCATGTTTATTTCGACTCCGCATCTGTCGCACACAATTCCTTTATACCTTATCCCTCTGTACTTTCCGCAGTGGCATTCCCAGTCTTTAACAGGCCCGAAAATCTTCTCGCAGAACAAACCGTCCTTGTCCGGCTTGAATGTTCTGTAGTTGATTGTCTCGGGTTTAGTAACTTCACCATACGAATTCGAAATAATAACATCAGTCGAAGAAAGATTTATAGTTATCTTCGAAAAACGTTTTTTCTTTTGTTCGATTTTTGTCGGCATATATTAAATAATATTATTTTTCTTTTTTAATTTTTAATCGATGTTAATGTCCAGACCAAGACCCTGTAGTTCCTTCATTATTACGTTGAACGCTTCGGGTATGTTCGGCTCCGGCAGGTTCTCGCCCTTAATTATAGACTCATAAACCTTGCTGCGTCCGATAACATCGTCGCTCTTTACCGTGAGCATTTCCCTGAGTATGTGCGATGCGCCGTACCCCTGCAATGCCCAGCACTCCATCTCTCCGAACCTCTGACCGCCGAACTGCGCTTTACCTCCGAGAGGCTGCTGCGTTATAAGCGAATAAGGTCCGATGGAACGCGCGTGAATTTTGTCGTCGACAAGGTGCGAAAGTTTCAGCATGTAAATGTATCCTATCGTTACCTGTTGGTCGAATTTATTTCCCGACATTCCGTCGTAAAGGTCTGTCCTCGAATTTGACGGCAGTCCCGACTGTTCGAGTCCGGTCGTAATTTCTTCAACCGTCGCGCCATCAAATATTGGCGTCGCGAACTTAACGCCGTGCTGCTTTCCGACCCAGCCGAGCGCAGTTTCGTACAACTGTCCGAGGTTCATCCTCGAAGGCACGCCGAGCGGATTCAGCACTATATCCACGGGTCTTCCGTCGGGCAGGAACGGCATATCTTCAGGCGGCACTATCTTCGCTACGACACCTTTGTTGCCGTGGCGTCCCGCCATCTTGTCCCCTACCGAAAGTTTGCGCTTCTTTGCAACGTAAACCTTCGCAAGTTTGACCACCCCGTTAGGAAGTTCATCACCGAGAGTAACCTTGACCTTTAATCTCTTGTACTTCTCTTCGATTTCGATGAACTTGTAATTGTAATTCTTGAATATATCAATTATGAGTGAATTCGCCTTCTTGCTGTTCGACCAGTCCGCTTCGGTATCCAGTTCGCGGAAATCTATCGCGTTGTTATTAAGCAGATTGGTGAACGTATCGCGCTTGAATACGACGTTCCTCTTAATTAAAAGATTGCCTTTGTTGTCCCTTATGCCTTCCGATTCTTTACCTTCAAGAAGGATTCCGAGTTTATCGGCAAGTTTGAGGTTAAGTTCCTTAATCTCTTTCTTTCTGTCATTTTCATACCTGTCGATTCTTTTCTTCTCTTCCCTCTTGCCCTCTGAATCTTTCGATTTTCTCGAGAACAATTTCCTGTTTATGACCACACCCTTCAGTCCCGGGGGCGCCTTCAGGGAGGCGTCCTTTACGTCACCTGCCTTGTCGCCGAATATGGCTCTAAGAAGTTTTTCCTCAGGAGTCGGTTCAGTCTCGCCTTTCGGAGTGACTTTGCCAATAAGAATATCGCCCTCTTTAACTTCTGCGCCTATTCTGATTATTCCGTTCTCATCGAGGTCTTTTGTCGCTTCCTCGCTGACATTCGGAATTTCCTTCGTGAGTTCTTCTTCGCCGCGTTTCGTGTCTCTTACTTCGAGACTGAATTCCTCGATGTGAATCGATGTGAATATGTCTTTCGAAACTACTTTTTCGCTAATTACAATGGCGTCTTCAAAGTTGTATCCTCTCCAGGGCATGAACGCTACGAGTATGTTCCTGCCAAGTGCAAGTTCGCCGTTCTCCGTCGAAGAACCGTCGGCGAGTATGTCGCCCTTCTTTATGCGCTGTCCTTCGCGGACGATTGGGTTCTGGTTTATAGCCGTATCCTGATTCGTTCTCAGGAACTTAACCAGTTTATATTCAACCGTGCGTTTGTCGTCGAAACTGAGAAGACTTTCGTCCGAATCTTCCCTGATGTTGTATTTTACTATTATTTTGTCCGCCGACACGTAGTCAACAACTCCGTCCGCCTCGGCTACTATCATTGAACGCGAATCTCTGGCAACGATTTCTTCGAATCCCGTGCCGACTATCGGCGCCTCGGGGTTCAGAAGAGGCACTGCCTGACGCTGCATGTTGCTGCCCATGAGCGCCCTGTTCGCGTCGTCGTGCTCGAGGAACGGAATCAAAGCCGCCGCCGCGCTTACAATCTGGTTAGTCGCGACGTCCATATAATCGATGTTTGTCGGCTCTTCAAGCGGAAAATCGCCTTTGAACCTCGCCTTGACCTTCTTGTTCTCGAAATTTCCCTTTCCGTCGAGAGGCTCGTTCGCCTGCGCTATCATGAATTCGTCTTCCTTGTCAGCCGAAATGTATTCAATATCTTCAGTTACTTTTCCCTTGACTACTTTTCTGTAAGGCGTTTCGATGAATCCAAGTTCGTTCACTCTCGAATGTATGCAGAGTGACGATATAAGTCCGATGTTCGGACCTTCCGGGGTTTCAATCGGGCAAAGCCTTCCGTAGTGAGTGTAGTGAACGTCACGAACTTCGAATCCCGCTCTTTCTCTCGAAAGACCGCCGGGTCCAAGCGCGCTGATTCTTCTCTTGTGCGTCATTTCCGACAGCGGATTCGTTTGATCCATGAACTGCGAGAGCTGGCTCGTTCCGAAGAACGAAGATAACGCGCTCGTTATGGGTCTTGAACTGACAAGTCTTAAAGGCGTGAGATTCTCTTCGTCGTGAATGCTCATCTTTTCCCTTATTGTTCTTATCATTCTCGAAAGCCCGAGTCCGAACTGCTGTGACAATTGTTCGTTTACTGTCCTTACCCTTCTGTTTCCGAGATGGTCGATGTCGTCCACTTCCTTGCGCCTGTCAACAAGGTCTTTAATGTATGAAATGATTTCAACGATATCTTCAAGCGTCAATATCGTTGTAGTATTGTCTATATTTAAATTTAATTTCCTGTTTATTTTGTAACGTCCAACTTCGCCTAAATCATATTTCTTGGGATTGAAGAACTGCTTTTCAATGTAACTCCTCGCGCTCTCGCCCTCGGAATCAGTCATTAGATGCTGCGTCTTCTTGTCCTTCGGAAGGGATTCGGCGGGTTTCTCCGCGAGTTCCTCTTCGTCGTCCTCGACAACGGTATTGAAAATAATCTGTTCTCCGTCGTCGGANTTATTCTTCATCAGGTTAAGCGTCTTTATCTTGGCGTTCACGATCGAAAGAAGAAGTTCCTCGGTTAATTGCGTACCCGATTCTATTCCAAGTTCTTCTCCGGTATTTTTATCGACGACGTTCTCTATTACATACCTTCCCGTATAATCAAGATAATTATGCGGCGTTATCTCCGCTTTCTCCGCTAATCCGAAGAGCTCGAGCATTTTCACCTTTTCGTTAATCGAAAGCGCCCTGAGAAGAGTAGAGAAATAGAATTTTTTCTTTCTGTCAACGTATGCGTACAGCAAATCGTTGATGTCGGTCGTGAACTCTACCCACGAACCCTTGTACGGAATTACTCTCGCCGAAAACAGTTCCGTACCGTTCGCGTGCGTTGACTCGCTGAACACGACTCCGGGAGACCTGTGCAGCTGGCTTACTATAACACGCTCGGCTCCGTTTATAATGAAACTGCCTCTCGGTGTCATGTACGGCAACTGCCCCAGATATACATCCTGCTCAAGAACATAGTTGTATTCCTTTGCAGCAGAATTTGGCTTCGTAGATAATCTTAATTTCACCTTCACGGGAACCGAGTACGTAAGTCCCTGTTCCTGGCATTCAATAATTGAATACGGAGGTTTCTCAATAAAATACTCTATGAACTCAAGTAAAGCTGTTTCCCTTGAATCCGTAATAGGGAAATTGTCCTCAAAAACTTTTTGCAAACCGATAGGTTTTCTCTTGCTGATTGGAATGTCCTCCTGCAAAAAATCCTTGTATGACTGCAATTGAACGTTTAGAAGATCAGGAGGTTCTTTGNNTGAATATCGGATTTTGAAAAAGTTAACCTGTTGTTCTTGTTGTTGAGGGGTTTTAAACCGGCTAAAACACCTTTTAATTCCATTTATTATGATTTAGTTATATATAAATTAAACAAAATCCAAGGAATAAGGTTTAAGGGTGATGAATTTTCACCCTCAAACCCTTACCTCAGATTAAAAAGTTAATTTGCGAATTATTATTTGATTTCAACTTTTGCGCCTGCTGCTTCTAATTCCGCTTTTAATTTTTCCGCGTCGGCTTTAGGCATATTTTCTTTTACAGCTTTCGGAGCACTTTCAACGAGCGCTTTGGCTTCTGTTAATCCAAGTCCCGTCGCGTTCTTCACTGCTTTGATGACTTTGATTTTTTCGGGTCCGATGTCTGCTAAGAATACAGTGAATTCTGTTTTTTCTTCTTCCTGTGCTGCCGGGGCTGAGCCTGCCGCCGGTCCCGCCATCATAACGGGGGCTGCCGCTGTAACTCCGAACTTGTCTTCAAGAGCTTTCTTTAAATCGGATGCTTCCTGTAAGGTTAAATTGGATATTTTTTCTAATAATTCTTCTACTACTGACATGTTTATTTCCTTTGGTTAAATTTTAATTCAAAATTGTTTTAAAAAATGCTAAGCAGCCTTTTTCTTGGCTGCTTCTTCGATAACGCTTGCGAGATCTCTGATGACCGCGTTAATTGCACCGACAATGCCCGATACGGGCGAATCAAGACTCGAAAGTATTCCTGCAATTATTTCTTCCTTCGTGAGCAGCGAAGCCAACTGCTGCATCTTGTCGGAACCGAAGTATAACTTATCGACTATCGCAGCCTTGAATTTCGGCTTATCGCTCTTTTCGGTAAGTTTCTTCAGAATCCTTGCAGGCGCCACCGGATCGCTGTCCGCGAATATTATTCCGGTATTGCCCTTGAAATGACCTTCGAGGTCGTTCACGAACTGGCTGTAAGTTTCGCTTTCCTTCATTGCGCGCAATGCGAAAGTGTTCTTAACAACCTTGTACTTTATGTTTGCCTTGTAAAACTCGCCGCGGAGATTCTCCACCTCTGCAACGGTCATACCGGCGAAATCTATTAAATAGATAGCCGGTGCATTGTTCATCTTGTCCTTTATCTCAGCAATTATCTCGTTCTTTTTGATTTTCTCCATACCGTTTGTTAAAAGTTATTAAACATTTGAAGCTTCCTTCCGGTTATCACAATCCCGGCCGGATTATATGTATAATGAGTGCGTAAACTTATTTATGCCGCCGACTTTAAATCCGTCAGCGCCTTGTCAATCTTTATTCCGGGCCCNATAGTCGTCGATACTGTAACCGCCTTAATATATGTTCCTTTCGCTGCCGCGGGCTTCAGTTTTATTATCATGTTTATGAATGTCGTGATGTTCTCAACGATTTTCTGCTCGTCGAACGACGCTTTGCCTATTGAAGAGTGAACGGTTCCGTTCTTGTCAACCCTGAAATCAATCTTTCCCGCTTTAACTTCCTTTACCGCCTGCCCTACGTTCATCGTTACGGTTCCGCTTTTCGGATTCGGCATGAGTCCGCGTGGTCCGAGAACCTTTCCGAGTTTTCCGAGTTCGCTCATCGAATCGGGGGTCGCTATAATAACGTCAACATCCGTCCAGCCTTCCTGAATCTTCTTCAGATAATCTTCGAATCCGACGTGGTCCGCTCCTGCGTCAACGGCTTCCTGCTGCTTTTCGGGCTTTGCGATAACGAGAACCCTTACGGTCTTTCCCGTTCCGTTCGGCAAAGATACGGTTCCGCGGACGACCTGGTCTGCGTGCTTCGGATCCACGCCGAGATTAATAGCTATGTCCACCGATTCGTCGAATTTCGCTTTCGCATACTTCTTCAGCAGCGATACGGCTTCGGCTATCTTGTATTCTTTCTTCGAATCAAAAGTCTTGTTTATTTCTTTCTGTTTTTTTGTCAAATTCATAATATTATAAAACTAATAATTTATTTATTCTACTGTTATTCCCATGCTTCTTGCTGTGCCCTTAACCATGCTCATAGCATGCTCTATGTCTCTCGCGTTTAAGTCAACCATTTTCATTTCCGCTATTTCCTTAACCTGCTTCGATGTAACCTTGCCGACTTTCGTCTTGTGAGGCACGCCCGAACCTTTTTCGAGTCCTGACGCCTTCAGCAGCAGAACTGCCGCGGGAGGTGTCTTCGTTACGAACGTGAATGACTTGTCCGAATAAACCGTGATTACTACGGGGATTATCAATCCTTTCTTGTCCTGTGTTCTCGCGTTGAATTGCTTGCAGAACTCCATGCCGTTCACGCCTCTCTGACCCAGCGCGGGACCAACCGGAGGCGCCATAGTCGCCTGACCTGCGGGAATTTGTAACTTTATAAAACCAACTACTTTTTTTGCCATAATATATATTTATTATTGATGTTTACTTATGCTTTTCTATTTGCGTGAATTCAAGTTCGATTGGAGTCTTCCTGCCGAAAATACTCACCATCACCTTGACCTTCATTTTCTCCGTGTTTATTTCCAGTATGGTTCCGTTGAAGTTATTGAACGGACCGCTCGTTACCTTAACCGGATCGCCCTGATTAAGTTTTAAATCGATTTTTTCCGTCTGGCTTTCGTCGTTGAGTATTGCTTTAATTCTCTTTATCTCCGTCTCGCGCAGCGGTATCGGTTCGAGCCTCTGGCCTTTTATGTTCTTGGAGCCTACGACGCCCATTATGCTCGGGACCTTCGCAAGGAATCTTTTGACGTTGTCGTCAAGGTCGGCCTCAATAAGTATGTAACCGGGAAAGAAATTTTTGTACTTCACTTTCTTCTTTCCGTTCTTTACCTCAAATACTTTTTCCATCGGAATCATAACAGTTCTTATCCTGCTCTCGAGGTGTTCGTCTTTTATCTGCGCGTCAAGATACGTCTTCACTTTATTCTCGTGACCTGCTACAATTCTCACAGCAAACCACTTGAACACATCCGAAGTCGATTCCGCAGCGTCGTCAGTCTCGGGAATTTCAGGCACTTCCGTGTTCACGGGAATATCCTGAACTTCAGGCGTTTCCGAATTCGCCTCCTGCGGATTCTCGGATAACTCCTGAGACTCTTCCATGTTTTCCATATTTTTTGTTTCGTCCATCAATCCAACGTTTAAAATAATATTTTCAGAACTTCGCTGATGCCCTTGTCAACTACGTACACAAACGCTGAGAAGATTATCATCGTCACGATAACAACCTTCGTGTAATCTCTCATTTCCTCTTTCTTTGGCCACGTGACTTTTTCATTTCCTTGTAAATGTCCGTGAAGAAGTTTAATATTTTATCTCTCATTCTTAGTTATTAATTACGTGCACGAGTGGAGGGACTCGAACCCCCAACCGACGGTTTTGGAGACCGCTACTCTACCAATTGAGCTACACTCGTAGAACTCTTTTAAAGAACTGTTGCGGAATTGCTTGCTTTCGTTTTCTATAAGCGGAATCCTTAAGCCAGAGCTGATGACCGGGATTGAACCGGTGACCTCTTCCTTACCAAGGAAGTGCTCTACCAACTGAGCTACATCAGCAGAAAGAGCGGGAGACGGGACTCGAACCCGCGACCAACAGCTTGGAAGGCTGTGACTCTACCAACTGAGTTACTCCCGCATTAGAACTGTTCATCACGTCCGCGCATAGATATAAAAAAACAATTATCGCTAATCGTTATGTGGGTAGGGAAGGATTCGAACCTCCGAAGACATCAGTCGTCAGATTTACAGTCTGATGCGTTTAACCACTTCGCTACCTACCCGAAATTTCTTTTGGCAAATGATAAATTTAGGGATTTTTAATAATTAAATCAATATATTTTTTAATATATCAATAAAATTCTCCGATTATAACCCGGCCGGATATTCCGTAGGTTCACGCTCTCCACTGTCAAATTTCTCCCGCTGTTTCGGAAAAATATTGCATTTATTCCCTTATATGCCGATTTTTAAAACGCTGTCTATCTTGCCTTTCTGCTCTTTAAGGTAATTTAATCTCTGTAATATACTGTTTTTATCGGAATCTAATGCCGATACCCTGTCAGGAAGCACGATTATTGTCGGCAGAATCATTGTGTTCCCCGCATCGTCTCTTATCTCGGTCTTCCCCTTCTTATAGCCGGTTATCGCTGCGTCTTCTCCCGGCTCGTATATCAGCCTGTCCGATTTAACCGCATAAAGTTTTTTATCCGAAAGCGACTTTATCACGTAACCCGACTCCGTCTTCTTCACAACCCTGCCCTCTATGATTACGATATCACCGGTCCCGAGCCCCGGTTCTATTTTTTTCAGTTCATCAGTTTTTTCGTTTATCTCCTTTTCAATATCCCTCACCTTTGCAGTATAACTTATTTTCTTGTTGAGAAGATTCTTCACGTCGATGAGTTGCTGCCGCTGGCGTTCAAGTTCCGTGTTCCTGAAATTTTCAATCAGCGCAAGATTTTTTTCCACCTGCGCCCTTGCCTCGGAAAATTTCTTCTGACCGTCAAGTTTCGCGGCTTCTTTTTTTATCTGCTGGAATTCGCTGTTCGCTGTTGAATATATCAGCCTGTACAGGTCGCTGTATGTCTTGGGATTGTCCGTAGTATTTATTTTTTTAAGGTATTCGAGCGATACTCTCCAGTCGTCGGCGTAAATCTGTTTTATCAGATTTTCGGACATGGCGGATATTTTTTCATTTGCTCTGTCCCTGAATTTGCTGTCGGGATATTTCATCATGAACTTCTCGTATCTGCCAATCTGTGTTTCAATATCCCTCAGGTTCTTTGTTTCATCTTCACGTTCGATTTCGCGAACTCAAAATCCTCACGCAGATAAATATTCCTGTACGCGATGAAAGCCGCTGATATCACAATCAGAATCGCGATTGAAACGTACAACGCGTTTATTATTTTTCTCTTACGCTCCATCGCGGGCAGAAGTTCCCCGATATACTTTATCCGCGTGGTTATGAACTCGCTTTCCTCCTCATCGCAGTATTTCAGGTAATCCTTGTAAAACAACGCGGACGCCTTGTATTCTTTCTTTCTGAATGAATCATCGGCGCTTTCGTAAATCTTCATCTTGATGTTTATCAGAGCCGTCGCCCTGTTGTAAAGCGCCTTCGCTTCGGTGTTGTCCTTGTCCGCGCTGAGTATGCGCACGCATTCGTTTATTGCCTCGCTGTATTTTTTCAGGTTCATCAGATATTCAACGTGAACGAGCAGTTCCCTTACGGGTATCGCAGGCGAGAACAGAGGGTTTAATAGTATGTTCTTCTGCGAGCAGCTTATTACGGCGCACCCGTGATTCCTGCGCCAGCAGTATTCGTGATAAGGCGTTCCGCAGGCGGGACAGAAGAATAATTCCTCCGGCGCGGTTATTTTGCCGAGACAGTGCTGGCATACGGATTCTTCCGTCTTGTTTTTTTCTTCAGCGGATTGCATGCCGTGAAATCAGATGTTTTGAATGAATAAAAATTCGAATGCCTTGTAGAATAAAAATACTCCCAGACCGATTAGTATAACGCCGACAACCTTGTTTATCATCCCGAGAGCCGCGGGGCTTACCCTGTGAGAATTCATCGATATTAACTTTACAAGAGTGTAGAACCAGAGAGTCGTGCCCGTGAACACCCCTATCGAATACATTAATCCCGTTATGAATCTTGAATCGATTATACCGTAACTCTTCATGTAACTCGTCATCGCGAACCAGGATGCGGGTATCGTTACGGAAGATACGCATAAAAAAGCTCCCCTGATGAATCCGCCGAAACATCCGTTCTCTTCCTTCTGAAGCAGGTCAGTGCGTATAATCTTTGAGATCTCCTGACTCGTATGGTCAAGTTTGTTTTCGACTTCACCGAGTTTTTCCTCAATTCGTTCTTCGGAAACCTCGTTCCTTCCGTTGTTGAGTACCTTCGTCTTCATTATTTTCAATCCTGATACAACAACAATGAAACAACCGATAAAAGTTATCAGAGCTTTGAAGAGTTTTTCGTTCTCGGAAAAGAAAACATCCACCGATTCTGGTATGAATCCTTTAATCAGAGCAAGTCCGCCGTAAGATATTATGATGTAAATCATATCCATGAAACCCGCCCCTGCTCCTATCGCAACGCCGTACCTTATTTCATTCTTGAATCCCTGCGACATGACAAGAATGTTTGTAGGCCCGATTGGCGGCATGGAGAGCAGATATCCGGTTAATACCCCTACGACTAATCCGATTATCAAATAGTAATGTTAATTTTATGCAAGTTATGAAATTGTCATTTCATTTTCAATCAATTTCACTTATGCATAAATTGAATGTCTCTGTACTTATATTTACTTACACGCTATTTTATCAGCATCATACGCATATCGGTTACGAAATTCCCCGACTCAAGCCTGCAGAAATATGTTCCGCTCGGAAGTCCCGACCCGTCGAATGTAACGGTGTATGAACCTGCGTCTCTGATGTCGTCAACAAGCCTTGCGACTTCTCTGCCGAGAACGTCGAACACGATAAGTTTTGTCAGACTCTTTTCCGCGATGTCATACCTTATAATCGTGTTAGGGTTGAATGGATTCGGGTAATTCTGATGCAGAGCGAATTTAACGGGTACTTCAGTTCCGGTAATACCGACTGCGGTAAACGTGTATTCAAAAATACCCCTGCCCGCGACAACGCTCGCAGATGCGCCTCCGGCGAATAAGGTTAGATTACCTGTTGTCCGGAAAGCGAGCGCTCTTATCGGATAGTTGCTCAGCAGCACTCCGCCGCTGAAATCAGCCCAGGTAGTGCCGCCGTTCGTCGAACGCCATACGCTCATTGATCCCGTACCCGCCGACTGGTCTATGCCGACGTATAACTCGTTCGGATTCACGGGATTTATTGCTGCCGACCTCGGCAGGGTTCCTGTAGTATTAGGTATTCCCCACTTCTTGCTCCATTGCTGACCGCCGTTAGTCGTGAGATAAATTCCGCCTGTCGTATCGTTCATGAATAATACCGCGAGAACCCTTGCGGTGTCTGTCGGACTTATGCTCATTGCTCTGACAGGATTCCCCGATGTTGTTCCCGATGGAAGACCCGTAGTGATTGCGGTCCAGTTCGAGCCGCCGTCGTTCGACCTGTATATCTTGGAGGGTCCCGTACTTCCGGGCATCACGAGAGATGAACCCGCGTAAACGACATTCGGATTTTTCGGATTTATTGCAAGCGATAGTATCTGCCTGTTATCGACTCCGGTACTTGAAGGAATCCAGTTAGTCCCTCCGTTCGTGCTTTTCCATATACCCACAGCGGATGCCGCTAAGGCGTTGAAAACTCCGCATATAACAATATCGGGATTCGTCGGATTCACCACAATCGCCTGAACGCCTTTAGTATCGTATATATCGCCCGATACGAGAGTCCAGTTCGCGCCTGCGTCTGTCGATTTGTAAATCCCGCTCACCGTCCATCCGCCAAGCGAATCCGTTCCCGCATAAATTATGTTCGGATTCGAAGGCGCTATCGCAAGGCACTGCACCTTGAAATATGTCATTCCGTTATTTGATCTCACCCAGTTGAGACCCCCGTTAGTTGTTTTGTAAACTCCCGAATCAAGGCTGCCGAGATACATCGTGTTTTGATTCTGCGGATTTATTGCTAAGGCGAATATTCTTGCGTTTATGCCGAAGTTGACCGACCATGCGTCCGGTCCGTCCTGTGACAGAAGTAACTGATGAGAAATAAATACAAGAATAAAGGCAAGAAATACTTTTTTCATATTACCCCCTTTGTACTATTTTCAAAAGTTAATTAACGAAATGTAAAGTTCCCGTTTTTATATATCAAGAGTAAAGTTGAAACATATCCTCAATTCCCGCAAATAAGAATAACTAAGTTGCCGATTTCTGAATCTCCGCACAATCTATTATATATATTTGTTAACGAAAAAAAACGAATGGGCGGTATAAAAAAAGACAAGGGAAAATGTATTTTTCAGTTTATCCAATCGTCTTATTTTGGACAGAACTTTCAAGCAATAAACACTGTTTTATTCAATACTTATGGAAAATTCACAATTATACTGGATAGGTTTTAACGTGTTCGTTCTTATTATGCTTGCTCTCGACCTCGGAGTCTTCAACCGCAAGAGCCACGAGGTATCGGTCAAGGAAGCATTGATATGGAGCGCTGTATGGATTGGCATGGCTCTGCTGTTTAACGTGTTCGTGTTCTTCAATATGGGAAAAGAGAAGGCTCTTGAATTTCTCACTGGTTATCTTCTCGAAAAATCATTGAGCGTCGACAACATTTTTGTTTTCGTAATCGTGTTCTCGATGTTCGGCATTCCCGCGATGTACCAGCACAAAATTCTTTTCTGGGGAATATTCGGAGCGATAGTGATGAGGATTATACTTATTTTCTCGGGCATCGCGCTCATCGCTAAATTTCACTGGCTCGTTTATGTCTTCGGAGGCTTCCTCGTTATCACAGGAATTAAAATGGTCTTCGGCAAAGAGAAGAAGTCCGACCCGTCAAAAAACATCGCGGTCAGGATGTTCAGAAAATTATTTCCGGTGAAAGATGAAATTGAGGACGGTAAGTTTTTCGTTAAGGAAAATGGCAGGACGTACTCGACGCGGCTTTTCCTCACGCTTATCGTGATTGAAGTTACAGACCTCGTTTTCGCCGTCGATTCTATTCCCGCTATTCTCGCGATCACAAATGATGCGTTCATTGTCTATACATCGAACCTGTTCGCGATTCTTGGTCTTCGCTCTCTTTATTTCGCTCTTGCGGGAATAATTCACAGATTCAAATACCTTAAACACGGACTTTCCGTTGTTCTCGTGTTCGTAGGTATAAAGATGATTGTGTCGGAGTTCTATAAGATTCCGGTCGTCATATCACTTCTTGTAATAGTAACGGTTCTTACGGTATCCATTGTAGTATCCTTGCTGCCCGATAAGAAAGAGCAGGTTTCCGGCCATTAGATTCAACCGGATTTTCATTCGAACGGATTATACGAGCTTCAATTATCCGTGTTTTGGACAACTGCACTGCCTGATTTTTTCAGGACTTTCATTTCGTTCATTATAAAAACCGCTGAAAGAATTCCCGCCAATCCGTCGGCAACAGGACCCGCCGCCCATACCCCGTCGAGGTTCAGGAAGCGCGGCAGTATCAGTACCGCGGGAATGAGAATTACTATCTGCCTTAGCACGGTCAGAATCATCGAGTACTTGGGTTTGCCGACCGCCTGAAAATATGCCGCCCCGATTACCTGATAACCGATAATAGGAAGCATTAAGAGATAAATCCGCAGCGCTCTCGCGCCTATTTCTATTAATTGAGGATTATCATTCGCGAAAGAAGCAACAATATTGTCGGCGAAGAACATCACGACGAAGAATCCAACGACGCATATAATTGTCGACGCGATTATACCGAGTTCGAGAACTCTTTTCACCCTGTGAAAAAGTTTTGCTCCGAAATTGTATCCGAGTATAGGCTGTATTCCCTGATTGATTCCGAATACCGGCATAACGACGAACATCGAAACGGCGTTCGTAACTGCCATCGATGCTATCGCCAGGTCGCCTCCGTAACTCGCGAGTTCATTGTTGAAAATCACTATGACAACGCTTGCCGATATCTGCATTATGAACGGCGATATTCCTATCGAAAATATCTTGTAAATGATTTCTTTCTTCAGGTAAAGATTCTTAAAATGAAAATGCACGTGGCTTCTTTTACCGAAAAAGTATGCAAGAACCCAGATTGAATTTATCAGTTGCGAAATAACCGTAGCCCACGCCGAGCCTTCAATTCCCCAGTGAAAAACAAAAATGAAAATCGGATTCAGAATTGTATTCAATACCGCCCCGATAATCATCGTCGTCATCGCCATTTTTGGATTCCCTTCTCCGCGAATAAGATTGTTCATCGTGAATGATACGGTCTGAAAAACACCTCCGATAAGCATCACGCGAGTGAATGCCCTTGCGTACTGCAAGACCTCTCCGCTGCCACCGAAAGAAGTAAGCATCGGGTCGAGAAATATGTAAAACAATCCCGTCAGCAGAAGCGATATTATAACCGATAACGTGAGCGCGTTACCCAGAGTCTGTTCCGCTTCCTGAATTCTCTTTTCGCCGAGACGCAAAGATAACACGGACGTCGCTCCTATGCCGACAAGCATACCGAAAGCCATGAAAATCACTATTATCGGAAATGTGATTGCGATTCCTGAAATTGCCAGAGCACCTACTCCCCTGCCGACAAAAACCCTGTCAACAATGTTGTAGGATGCCATAACCATCATTCCTATGACAGCCGGCAACGAGAAATCGAATATCAATTTCCCCAGACGTTCCTTTTCAAGCCGTAATGTCCTGTCCATAAAATGCTAAATCATGTAATTTAACTCAAATAAAACCCTAATGATATTTAGTAATTTTTCCCGTTGTATAAAAATGCTCGGGACAGGAATCAGAATACCGCAGCCGCGTATAATAAAAAAAAGCCGGAGGACACAATCTCCGGCTTGTTGTTTCATACCGAATAAAATTTTATTTCAACAAGATCATTTTCTTTGTTTCGTTGAAGTATTTCGATGACAGCCTGTAAAAATACACTCCGGATGAAAGACCGCTGCCGTCAAACGTCACCTCGTACACTCCGGGTAAGACTGTTTCTCCCGCAAGTACCGAAATTTCCCTCCCCTCAATGTCATATACCTTTAAACTGATGAATGCAGGTTTCGGGATATCAAATTTTATTTTTGTCATAGGATTGAATGGGTTGGGATAGTTCTGCTTTAAAGAAAAACTTTCCGGTACATTCGTATGCAGTAAATTTATACCTATCGTCGGTGAATATTTCCCTCCGTACGCGCCCATATCGCTTCTTATTAATCCCAGCCCCCAGTTGCAGTTTATCACACTGTCCTGCGAGGATGGAATACCCGCATCGATGCATCGCGAGTATCTCGGACTGCCGCAGTGTATCGAATCCTGCAGATGAAAATTTCCCAACGCCGTATCAGAAAAGAAAGGATAAATTTCTATGCAGCCCGTGCCGAACCAGGGCTGCCCAAAACCTCCCTGTATATCGCAGTATCTCGCGAGCAAAGACTGCTGACCCGAATAAGAAATCGCGGGGGATGAACTTTTATAAAGTATATTATTATAGAAATTCGCGGAAGAAGATGAATTGTCGAAGTAAGCATTAACGTCGCCCCCGTCGGCTGCCGAATTAAGGAAAAAAGTATTGTTGAATATGTGAAGCGACGCCGAATTAGTTGATAAATTTAAACCGCCGCCCGGTCCTGATGTCGAGTTCTTATGGAAAATATTGTGGTCTATCTTCATCGTTCCGTAATCAAGAAACACGTTAGCTCCGCCGCCCGACTCAACCGAAGTGTTGTTAGTAAACCTGTTCCTGTACAGGTATAAGGTTCCTCCGCTGTGTTCAATCCATAAGCCTCCGCCCTGCCATATTGAATGATTTCCCGTATGCAAGTTATCCGACACATCGATTATCCCCGATGTTATCTGTATGTACGTCCCGCCGCCGCTTCCCGCGGTCTGCGAAATATTTCCCGTTAAGGTATTGTATCTGTACCTCACTGTTGTGTTGCCTCCCGGACCTCTTATCCAGCATCCTCCTCCCGCTTCTTTCGCGGTGTTATTCGTGAACGTGTTTGACTCCGCGATTACGGTAGAGTTCGGACCCAGAGGATAAAGCATCGCTCCCGCGGCGTCCCTTTGAGCGGTATTCTGCTGAAAGGTGCATCCTGACATTGTTATGACAGTTCCCGAGCCGTCTGTCTGTATAAACAATCCTCCCGCGTTACCGTAAGGATAACCCGATGTGTTCGGTGATGAATTTCCTGTAAACGAACATCCCGTTACCGTAACGTTTCCCGTGTTTGAAAAAAGATTTATTCCGCCCGATACGTAACCCGCGACGTTGTAATTTACCGAGCAGTTCTTTATGCTAATATCCGCTCCCTCCGTACCTGCATTCAGGCCGCCGCCGTAATCCGCCTGTCCGTGCTGTATCGTCAATCCTTCGACGAATATATCGGCATTGCCTGATGTTGTCGAAATTAAAAGTACACGCCTCGCGTTTCCCCCGTCGAGAACAGGCGAGCCGGTGCCTCTAATCAAAATGAAATAATTTTCATTGGATGTGTAAGTAAGCGTTGGGTTTACATTGTAAGTTCCGGCCAGTACGTTTATCGTGTCATTCTGACCGTTAGACGCGGCTGTATTAAGAGCCGTCTGGAATTGAGTTGTATTGCTAACAGTGAAATTTCCTGCTCGTGCGGCAGGCATCAGGACCAGCAGTATAGAGTACAACAAAATAAATTTCACCGCAAGCCTGCTCAAAGCAGGCACAGTTTGAAAATATTTATTCGCGCTCATCTTATTAATATAAATTTACTGAGTCTCTGTTTTAAAAGAACTGCTTCTTTGCTGTACAGCGCTGATATAAAGAATCAATACCAACACCCTGAATACAGATAAAGAATTCCATATTCAATTTCCCGGTATTCTGAAATTAATATAAATTACTAATTATTGAAATCGAGAAAGATTCGTTCATTTATTTCGAATTGTTATAGAGTAATAAAGTAAGCGAAAAACCGCAGTTTCAATTGCTGTCGTCATTTATTATATTTATTTGGAATATTTTTAATTATTTATTTGTAATGCTTTCCCCAATAATTATTTAAGAAAAGGAGATTCTGTATGTTAAAGAACCTGAATCGTGTTTTCTTATTATTTTTCATTTCAATTATTATACTTTCGGGATGCGGAAAAAGCGAAAAACCGAAGAAAAAATTCGACACCAAACCTGTATCTGTAAAGCAATTCGACACGCCCCCCGGCGCTGACCCGTCAGTTTCTGCCGACCTCGGAGGTAACGGCTTCAAAGGAGATGGCTGGAACACGAATACGGATTATTCAATCCTCGGAAATCCTAAAGCGGTAAAAGGAGGAAGCCTGATAATGACAATGGGAGATTTTCCGCCGACATTGAGAAATGTCGGAAAGGATTATAATTCATATTTCATTATGATGGCGGAGGACATGCTTTATGAAACCCTCGTCGGTGAAGACCCCGTCACGGGTGAATATACGCCGAGACTTGCCTCTCACTGGCAGATTTCTCAGGACAGGAAGACTTTCAGGTTCAGAATTAATCCCGACGCAAGATGGGCGGACGGTAAACCCGTCGTAGCGGAGGATGTAATCGCCACGTGGAATCTCCTCGTTGATCCAGGCATTCTTGACCCGTATTATAATGAACTTTTCAATACTTACGAGAAACCCGTTGCGGAAAGCAAATATATTGTTTCCGTGAAATCAAAACTGATTAACTGGAAACAGTTCGTTTACTTCGCGTCATCAATGAAGATTCTCCCTGCTCATATTATTGGAAATCTGACAGGCAAAGAATACCTTGATAAATATCAGTTCGAGTTCATCCCCGGTTCCGGACCGTACGTTATTGACAAGAATGAGATTAAGAAGGAACAATCAATAATGATTCGCAGAAGAAGCGATTACTGGGCGGAGAACGGACGGTTTGCGACAGGCCTGAACAATTTCGACCTGATAAGGTTCGATGTCGTTCAGGACGAAATGCTCGAATTTGAAAAATTCAAGAAAGGCGAAACAGACGTTCTCATAGTGAACAGAGCCCAGACCTGGAATGAAAAATTCGATTTCGAAGATTTCAACAGGGGCATCATTACAAGGAAAAAAATATACAACGAAAACCCCGTCGGAATTTCGGGCATCGCTTTCAACATGCGGAAAGAACCGTTCAACGACGCGAGAATCAGAAAAGCGATCTCGTTTATGTACGACAGGGATAAATTTAATGACAAACTTTTTTATAAATCATACCTGCCCATCGATTCTTATTTTCAGGGAACGGAATTCGAGAACCCGGGCAGCCCGAAAATAAGATACAATGTTGATTCCGCGCGGAGACTGCTTGCCGAAGCGGGCTGGAAGGAAAAGAACGGCGACAACTACCTGATAAAAGACGGAAAAGTTTTTGAACTGGATCTGCCGTTTCAAAAGGGAATGGACAGATACCTTACGATATTTCAGGAAGACTTGAAAAATATCGGCGTGAAACTTAACCTGAAGGAAATCGATCCAACAGCCATGTTCAAGGCGGGAAACGAAAGAGCATTCACAATGATACCGATTAATTTTTCAGGATTAAGAATTCCAAGCCCGGAAAGTTTCCTGAAATCATCAACCGCTGACGAAGAAGGCTCGCCGAACTGGCCGGGAATAAAAAATCAAAGGATTGACGAACTATGCGCAGCATACGACACCGCGTTTGGAGTAAAATCGAGGATTAATATTCTCAGGGAAATCGATATAATCGCGTGTAATGAATTCGGCATCGCGTTCGGCTGGTATTCTCCGTATCAGAGAATAGCGTTCCATAATAAATTCGGTTATCCGGAAGGAATCATTGCGAGGAACCTTGACGTGATTACCGTGCTGCCTTATCTATGGTTTAATGATCCCGAAAAAGCCGCGGAATATGATATGGCGGTAACCGACAAAAGCAGAAAGATGAACAAAGAAGAGGAAGAGAACAAATACTGGATTAAATTGAAAGATAAGAAGTGACAGAACAATAATAGCAGCGGTATAAAAAATTCGCCCGATTCCTTTATCAGGAATCGGGCGAATTTTACTAAATATGTTTTTTGCTTTACTTAATTTCTGTGTTTTTCCCCGCCATTATTTTATCAACATCATCTTCTTTGTTTCGGAATGATTGCCTGCGCTGAGCCTGTAAAAATATATTCCGCTCGTATAACCCGCTGCGTTCCAGAGATACTCGTACGTGCCTGCCGCGAGCCGCTGATTCACGAGGTTTGCTACCTTGCGTCCCGTAATATCGAATATTGTCAGGTTTACGTCCGAAATCTCGCTGACATCAAACTTAATTCTCGTAGCGGGATTGAAAGGATTCGGATAGTTCTGATGGAGTTTGTATTTCACGGGTGTTTGAACCGAATTATTACCTCCGCCCAGAATCGTTCCCGGCAGCGCGTTGTTCGTGGTGACTCCCATTCCCCACGATTTTATAACTCCCGTGAGAATTTTCGGGTCAGAGCCCGGTCCGTCCTGATAAACGTTCAGTATCCAGTCGCCGCTTAGCGGTACGTTGTTGAACTGGAATAAAAGCCTTGAAGGCCTGAAAACTCCCGTGAACGGAGCATGACCTTCTTCGATCGCTCTGTTCGACTCGTCATCTAGTTTCGTTCCGATGAAATTACTTTCTGTCCCGCCTACCTTGTATATTATTGTATCCGATACGCCCGCGTGATATAATGAAAATATCAGGTTCCCGTCGATTGTCGTCAGCACCGTATCTATATAAACATCAACATCGACTACCGTCATGAATTCTTCGAACGGGCGCGGAGGAATATAAATAGTATCCGACACCGTCTGATTCGGTATTAATGTGATATTTAAATTCGAATTATGTACTTCAAGCAAATCAGTAATTACATCGCCGCCGCCGTTTATTGTTCTTAGTATTACACCGTTCGCACCGACTGCGAAACCGATTGTTTCCGATACCATTACGACATCATTCAGAGGGGTATTTGCTTCCGTTATAAGTTTCGTCCAGTGTTCGCCGCCGTTAGTGGTTTTGTATATTCTACCGTCACTTGACGTTACCCATCCGAAATTTATGTTGGAAAAGTAAAGGGAAATAAACTCCTGCCCGTTGTTATGTAATTGTTCCAGCCAGGTCGCGCCCGTGTCTCTGGTTGCGTACACTTTTCCGGATTCCGTGCAAACCCATCCGAACCTCATATTTGGATTGAAATATAAATCATTTATATTATCCGAAGAAGCAACGTTGAACCAGTTATTTCCCTGATTCGTGGTCTTTATAAGAATATCCCCGCAAGCGAATCCAAATACCTGTGTTTGCATTTTTATGCTGTTTATCCTGCCCGGACCATTATAACAGGTATTCCAGGTCGCGCCGTCATCAGTGGATTTTAATATTATACCGAGATTATTCGAGGAGTTGTATCCGCTGACAAGCGCAAACCGGCTTACGGGTATGAATACTACGTCTGTCAGTATGTAGTTTGATTGAGGCACGGACAGTAACTGCCAGTTGTTTCCTCCGTTAGTGGTTTTGATAATTACCGTGCTGCCCTCATTTGGGTCGCCCGTTATCAAGCCATTATCATTATCGTAGAAATATACAGAATTGAAATTAGTTACGAATGGAAGTCCGCAGTTTTGCACAAACCAGTTGTTACCCCCGTTTGTAGTCTTAACAATCGTATTGTTTGCTCCGACAGCCCATCCCGTGTTATTATCGGAAAATGATACCGCTTTCATATCATTTCCCGTGTTGTAATTATTATACCACTGGGAACGCGCGTCTGCAAACACCAATAAAAGAATTACCGCGATTACTACATTTCTCATTTTAGCCAAATTAGATGAATAAGATGTTGGGAAAAAGAAAAACCCCTTTACTTTCATATTTTAAGTTAAAGAACGGGAATCAGGTTATACAGTAGGTCCCTTTATACTTGATAAGATATCTTGCAAATATTGTACCATTTCTTAAATATTAAAACCTTGTTTTTTACTAAATTTCAATCATTTTTTCTTGAATTTTAGCAGTCTTAAATTTTTTTAAGCAGTATTCAAACTATGAAATTAATTTTGATACTATGAATATGAAAATCGAATGAAAAAGAAAAGGACAGGGCTTATTCGTCTTTCAGGAGGGAAATTTTTTTCATTATTTGTTGTGTCTCAGGATTGTCTTGGGAAAATTGAGATTTAAGTATCTCTCCGTATTTCTTATAATAAAAAAGAGCCTCTTTAATGTTTCCTGTAGATTCGTATAATTCCGCGAGGCTTTCGTAAGAGTTGCCTGTTTCGGGATTATCGAAACCGAATTTCTTTATTTTAATCCCGAGTGAATCCCTGATGAAGCGCTCGGCTTCGATAAAATTTTTCATCTTCGTGTAAAGCCTGCCGATGTTATTGTAAAGTATCGCAAGGTCAGGATGCTCATTACCGAGTACGTTCCTGTAGATGTTCAGAGCAAGAAGATAATATTTTTTCGAAGTATCATAATTACCCGTCACAAAATTCAGGTATGCGAGATTGTTCAACGTCATTGCGTAATCAGGATGCTCGCTTCCGTAGAATTCCTCGAAAATTTCTTTCGCCCTTTCGTACAACGATGATGTCTCGGAATAATTTTTAAGTTCAATCAGCAGATTCCCCAGATTTATCATTGCCTTGCTTACTTCCGGATGGTTGTCTCCGTAGTATATTTTTTTTAAGTCAAGAATTTTTCTGTAGAGAGATTCCGCTTTCCCGTAATTTTTTCTTTCGAATTCAATGTTCGCGATATTTGTCTGTATCCTGAGCACGTCGGGATGCTCTTCCCCGTGCGTTTTGCTTCTGACTTTAAGTATCTTTTCGAACAACGGAATGGCTTTCTCGAATTTCCCCTGCCTCGCGAATAATATAGCAACGTGCATCAGAGACTGCACGCTGAATGAACTTTCTTTCTCTCCGAGAGGATTCAGCAGAACTATCGACTTAAGGTAAAGAGGTTCAGCCTCTGCATATTCGCCCTGTCCGAACAGAGCGTCCGCTAAATGCATTAAGCAGGCAGCGTACTCCCTGCTTTCGGTTCCCTGCTTTGCCTCCGTAATTGTCAACGAACGTCTCAGCAGATTTTCGGCATCCTTGTATCTCCCGATTTCCTTGTAATATATGCCGCATTTCATAAGCATCTCGGAATATTCAGCCGCATCTCCTTTATCCGATTCTCTGAGAATGTTCGCCAATTCGTTTATGAAAGGAAGCAGGAATCTGTACTGTCCGGCATTTTCAAACCTGTCAACGAACGCAAAAAACCAGTTAGCCAGTTCATAAAATCCTAATATATTCTTCGCGTATTGGAACGCGTTACGAAAGACGTTCTTATCAAAATTATTTATGCTCGAGTAATCAATGTTCTTTATAAGGTCGTTATGATACCCAAACAGGAATTTATATATTTTTTCGGGTTCCTGAATACCCCCGCGCCTTTTCATTAGTTCACAGAATTTATCATCCATTTCGTAAAAACCTGAAAGTTCGGATTCCTTTACGAAAGTAAATCTGGTCAGGTTTTTCATTCTGTCGGATTTATACCCTGTATGAAAATAACTGATGAGCGACGAGAACAATGCATTATCCCAGTTCTCCGCGAATGACAGGACCTTCAACGTCTCTGTTTCGGATTTGTCGAGTAAAAGAAAAAGTCTTTCGACCGCGGTATCGCAGAAGTTTTTGAAATCTTCCGCTTCAGGCTGTCTTTTTTCCGTTCTCTTTATTTCACGGCAGATATCTATCGAAAGGTTAAGAAGGAACGGATTATCTTTGCATTCTTTTCCGATTAATGCGCTAATTCCTGCATCCTCAATTCCGTGCTGTTTTAAATATCCTGATGTGCTTCTTTCGAGATACCTGTCAACTTTTATATTTTTAAGAATACCTGACCATTTCTTATCTTTGTCTTTCCATTCAAGTTCTGATACGCTGGTTATTACGAACATAACCCCGTCGAGTCTTTGTATAAACTGCTTCAGTTGATTTTCTGTCAGGAAAGAATAGTATGTATCACTGGCGGCATCGGGCAATTCGTAAGCGTTGAGAAAAATTATTGCATCTTTTTTAGATGACTCCAAAAAATCTTTGAAGTCATCCACCCAGAGGAATAGAAGTTTAGGCAGTATATCTTTAGGCTCGAGCGGAAGTAAATTTGCCAGTTCGGTTTTTCCTCTTTTATTCCACCATTCTTTGTAACGGTTTCCCGGTGTCGCGAAAATTCCGCTGAGAATTGGTACAAAGCCCTTGCCGGGCAGTTCTCCCGCAGACCTGAGTATGCTTTTCATCGGACCTTTTCCGTCGAGCAGCGGTTTATTGTCGTTTATCGGAGTTTTATCCGGATTCGTTTTCTGAATGTAAATCGAGTATGCTATGTCGAATGAAGGAAATACCGCGTCGAATTCCTTATTGAAATGATTTCGTAACGCTAACAGGAATCCGTCAAGTTCTTTGTTTTGATTTTTATTGAAATCGAGATATGCTTGAAGCCTTGACTTTTCGCTCTCTACAAGCCTGTATAGTTCGCTGCAAAGTAATGATTTACCAATTTCCTTTTTCCCGTGAAATACGTGCACTCTCGTCTTTTCCCCTGTCTTTTCGGATATCTCGGGGAAAAACGATGCAGCAACAGATTCTACGTCGTTGTAGGATCTTGTTTCATTCTTTCCGCGAATGTCTGAGGATGAGTCCATAATGTCTAATTCAAATATATGAATTATCCCTGTTAAATCAAATTTTATTTTGTCTGCCTTTTGATAAATAATTACTGGTGAACTCACTGTATCAATTTGGAAGGCGGGCTGCTTACAATTCTTTTTTTATTGCAACGTGCTGTACAGTTTCCGGAATTACCGCCGCAGCATATCAGGGAAAAGCAGGACTAATCACATTTTATTCAACTGGCGCTGAATGGCTTGTATTAATAATATTTTTGTGTAAGGTTTCGATATGAAATCGTCGAATCCTTCGCTAAGAAGCCTGTCTTTGTCCTCCTGCGTTGAATATCCGGTGATTACGATATTGGGAATTTTTTCGTACCCTTTTATTTTTCTTATTCTTTTCTGTGTCTCGATTCCGTCGATGCCTGCTCCGAGATTCACGTCGGTTAATATTATTGAGTACTTGCTGACCTTTGCCATCTCAATCGCTTTTTCTCCGGTATAAGCAAACGACACCTTATAGATTTTTTTGAGAAATATAATCGCGAGGTCAACATTGGCTTTGTTATCTTCAATAATTAAAATTTCCTTGATATCTGCGGGAATATCATCTTCATTGGTCTTGTTACTTATTGCTTCTGATTCGGGACGCGCAGGTTCTTCGGGTTCGCGCTCAAGTGTCCTGACCGCGGGAATGTTTATTTTGAAAATTGTGCCGTTCGAATCAGAACTGTCCAGATATAATCTAATGTCTAAAAGGTCTGATATTCTCTTCGCGATTGAGAGTCCCAGCCCGATTCCTTCATGGGACCTGCCGTAACCTTCACTCGCCTGCTGGAACTCGTCAAAAATGACGGACTGCTTTTCTTTCGGTATGCCTATACCCGTATCGCAAACGCTTATCACAGCCCGCATCGCTTCGTCTTCTTTGACGACTCCGAACTCGAGGGCAATACCGCCGCATTCGGTAAACTTGATCGCGTTGTCAACTATATTAGTTACCACTGTCTTCAGCATTTCGGCATCAGTGTTTACAATAACGTCTTCTTTGCCCGCGTTTACGGAGAAACTCAAATCTTTCTCCGCTGCCTTGCTCACGAATTCGTCAATGACCGGCAGCACTGCCAACCGTAGATTATGTTCTTCGATTTTTGGTTTCGAGTGTTCCGATTCGAGCATTGCGAATTCCATAATGGAATTCAGCGTATGCATCAGTCTTTCACCCGAAGAATATATGTCTTTCATTATCTCCGCGTGTGAAGGATCTGAAATCTCGTCTTTCAGGAGCGACGCGAATCCAAGTATGCCGTTCATCGGCGTTCGCAATTCGTGATTCAGGTTCATAATAAGAACGGATTTCAATTTGCTTGATTCCTCCGCTTTCTTTTTGGCTTCCAGCATTTCCTTTTCCGCGATTTTTCGTTCCGTAATGTCCGTTATCATTGAAAGATAACCGATGGATTTGCCGGAATCGTCAAGAAGAATAGTCGTTGAAACGAGCGCCCAGAGACCTTCTCCGTCTTTTCGTTTAAACAGCAATTCCCTCGGATTTCCGCTTGCGAACGTTCTGTTCTGAAATTCGTTTACTATCAGGTTTTTGCATTCCTCATCGAGATGCACGGTTAGTTGAGTGGAAAGCAACTCTTCGGTTGAGTACCCGAGCAGGTCCGCCATTCTCAGGTTTACAAATGTTGTCCTTAGGTTGTTGTCGGAAAGCCAGATTCCCTCGAGCGATGTTTCAACAATTTTCCTGTATTTCTCCTCACTCATGTGCAGTGATTCTTCCGCTTTCTTGCGTCCGACATTTTCTTCCATTAGTTCCGCGGTGCGTTCGATGAATCTGTTCTCAAGGTCGCTCTTCTTCTCCGCGATTGCTTTCAACCTTTCCGTGATTTCCTTTAAGAGCACCACGACGCCCGACAGAGCGCCGCTGTCGCTGTAAAACGGAATCGCCTTGCCGCTAATATAGGTCCGTCTGCCGTCCTTCGATTTCAGGTACGTGTCCGGCTGAATATCGATTGCGACATTGTACTGCAAAGCCGAAAGCACGGGGCTTTCAGCCTGCCTGTCTCCGCCGTCGCGCTGTAAATTCAATATTTCTCCGTGTGCAATTCCAAACGCTTCATCCATTTCCCAACCCGTAATTTTTTCGGCAAGCGGATTCAGGTATGAGATTTTTCCATCATCGTCTGTGATTACAACAGCGTCGTCTATTCCTTTTAGCAAAGTCTCAAGCCACTTTTCATGCTTCTTCAGAATTTTTTCGAGATTGTGCCTGTGCAGAGCAATTTCAATCGCGTTGTTCAACTCCTTGTCCGATACCGGTTTCGAGAGGTAACTGAACGGAGACGTGTTCAACGCTCTTTGCAATATCTTTTCATCTTCGAATACCGTTATGTAAATAACCGGGATGTCCGACTTTAACTGTATTAAGGACGCCGCTTCTATTCCGTCCATCTCGCCAGCCAGATTTATATCCATGAGTATGAGATCAGGCTTTAGGCTTTCGACATTCTTTACGACATCTTCTCCCTTCGTTATGACGGAAACGACTTCATACCCGAATTTTACCAGATTCTTGTTGAGACTTTTGGATGAAGTTATTTCATCTTCCACCAACAGAATTCTTTTCTTATTCATACTTGATGTTTAAGGATATTGCAAATGAAAGTTCAATAAAGCGCTTATTAGTCTCTTGATACAGTGTTAGAAATGGCTGAAACTAAAGCAGATATTAATTATTTGTAAAGCATATTTTAAACATTATAATATAAATATTAATTCCTATTTAAGAAATAAAAAAAAGTTATATGTCCGTACTCCGATTAATGAAATTTCTGCTGCTATTATTCATACCGCAATTTGAATGCCGAAATATAAAGTCCTATGGATAAAAAGAATCTTGAGTTCTTTCGGAGCGACATCGATTCTATGGGTGCATCCTATACTTCCTCTGCGTCCTGCGATAGTTCGGCAAAAAATTAAGGACTAACCTGATACAGGTATCATTATAAGAGAAGAGTTTGACTTTTGAATATTGAAGTTTGGAGATTGATAATTGAAGATTGAAGTTGCGCTCCCAACGGGATTCGAACCCGTGTTTTCACTGTGAAAGAGTGATGACCTAACCCCTAGTCGATGGGAGCCGATTTTTTTATAAGAGGTAAATATACTAATTATCAGTTTTTCTTTCAAGATACTTTTTCGGAAAGCGGCCGGCAAAATGCGTTTACAATTAATCGTTCTCGATGATTCATTTTGATAATGAATTTCAGCAAGCGCGCATAACATTACAGACACAAAACGGCATCAGCCGCTAAATTATTTGAATACAAAATCCCGTTTAAAAATACTAAATTATGCAAATTATTATAAAATTTTGAAGAAAATACTATCCGTCGTCGGAGCCAGACCGAATTTCATGAAAATGGCTCCCCTGCACAAGGAATTATCGAAATACAGCAGGATAATAAAGCATAAGATTGTCCATACGGGACAGCATTATGACAAACAGTTATCCGGCATTTTTTTCAGTCAACTCGGACTTCCGAAACCTCACATTAATCTGGAGGTCGGCTCGAAATCACACGCCGCGCAGACCGCTGAAATCATGACTCGTTTCGAGAAAGTGGTGCTGAAAGAAAAACCCGACCTCGTGCTCGTTTACGGCGACGTGAACTCGACTCTCGCAGCATCCGTCGTATGCTCAAAGATTCTTTTCAACGGTAAGCCCGTTCCTGTTGCCCACATCGAATCGGGTCTCAGAAGTTTCGACAGGACGATGCCGGAGGAAATCAACCGCATCGTTACCGATTCAATTTCGGATTACCTTTTCGTTCCCGAGGAGGACGGAATAAAAAACCTTATTAAAAGCGGAGTTCCGAAATCAAGAATTTTCTTCACGGGCAACATAATGATTGATTCGCTGACGGGTTACCTGAAACAGGCGAAACGTTCAAAAATCACCGGCGAACTTTGCGTCGGAAAGAAAAAATACGCGCTCGTCACGCTGCACAGACCTTCAAACGTAGACACAAAAAAGAATTTTGAAAACATACTCGATATACTCGAAGAAATAAACAGAACCGCGCCTGACACCGAAATTGTTTTTCCCGCTCATCCGCGCACGATTAAAATGATTGAACGGCTGAAACTCAGAAAGAGGATAGACGGAATAAATGGACTTATAATAACCGAGCCTTTCGGGTACATCGATTTTCTTTCACTCGTGCTGAATTCGAGATTCGTTCTTACCGATTCGGGCGGCATACAGGAAGAGACTTCGTATCTCGGAATTCCGTGCATCACGCTGCGAAGCAATACCGAAAGACCCGTCACGGTAAGCAAAGGAACGAATATTCTTTGCGGAAGCGACAAACGCGCCGTCACGAAACAGATAAAAAAGATTGTAAACGGAAGTTTCAAAAAAGGCGGAAAGATTAAATTCTATGACGGCAAAACTGCCGGACGGATAGTCGGGATAATTCTGAACAAAATTTTCAAAAACGGAAATTGAAGAACAGGCGCCTGACGGAAATAATCAAACGGCTCGAAGACCATTTCGGCTCGAATGTAAGAAAATCCGCGAGGAAGAAAAAGAACCTTCTCGACGTTCTCATAGCGGTCAAACTCTCGCAGAACACGACTGACAGGACATCGCACAAAGCGTATCTGAATCTCAAGAGACGTTTCGCCAAATGGGAAGATTTGATAAACGCTCCGCTGCAGGAAATAAAGAAAGAGATAAAAGTCTGCGGAATGGCGGAATCAAAATCCCGGGACATAAAAGCGATGCTTCGTGAGATGAAAAAGAACTACGGGAAACTGACTCTTAATCATCTGCGAAGGTTGAGCGACGATGAAATTTACGAAGAACTGCTCGGATACAAGGGAATCGGAACAAAGACAATCGCCTGTCTTATCGCATTCGGACTGGAAAGACCGGCGTTTCCCGTTGACACTCACGTTCACAGGGTTATGAACAGGATGGGAATTGTTAACACTACGACGCCCGAAAAAACTTTCGATGTGTCGAACGAACTTATTCCCGTTGAAAGCAAAACAACGTTTCACCTGAACCTGATAAAGTTCGGAAGAAGCGTCTGCAAGGCGCCCGCGCCGCTATGTGGAGAATGCTGCGTTTATGACCTTTGTAATTTCGGGCAAAAACAATATTATAAAGACAGGAATAAAGGAAAAATCAAAGAGAATAATTTCATTATTCTGGAAAATATCTGATTTGGAAATCAACAGGGACGAAATAAGGAAGATACTCGTTATTAAATTCGGCGGAATGGGCGACGTGCTGTTATCCACTCCCGTGCTGCCGAACCTGCGCGCGTATTTTCCCGAAGCCGAAATCGATTACCTTACTCTTCTGAAGAACCGCGACATACTGATGGATAATCATTACATCAACCGCGTGCTGACATACGACATGAGAATAGACAGGTCATACGATTTGCTGAGACATATAAGGAACAAGGAATACAACCTCGTAATCGACCTGTTCGGAAATCCTCGTACTGCTTTGCTTACGCGCATAACAGGCGCGAAGTACCGCGTCGGGTTCAGGTTCAGAGGAAGGAATTACGCATACAACATGAAAGAGGAAGGAAGAGGCGGCGAAATACATAACACCGACTTCAACCTTGACGCTCTTAAAATCGCGGGCATTCCTATTACTTCGAAGAAACTGAACCTGTCGGTAAACGTTGTTCACGAAGAGTTCGCGGAAAAATTCATTCGCGATAACAACCTCCAAAATGATTTTCTTGTCGGCATCGCTCTCACGGGAGGATGGGAATCAAAAAAATACAAACTCAACGATTACGTTGAACTGATAATGATGCTTAATGAGAAATTCAAGGTCAAGTACGTTCTTCTCTGGGGAAACAGGAAAGAACTGCACGACGCGGAGCACATAAAGAAACTCTTTCCATACCTTTCCTTTGTCATTCCCGACAGCCCAATCAGGTATCTCGCCGCGATCATAAAGCGTTGTTCAGTTGTAATTGGAAACGATTCGGGACCTCTGCACATAGCGGGGGGCGTCGGCGTTCCCGTGCTCGGCATATTCGGTCCTACGAACCCGAAACTTCAGGGTCCGTACGGCGAGCAGAATGTTACTGTTGAGAACACGAAACTCGAATGTCTGCACTGCAACCTTCTCGATTGTCCTATAGGGAATATCTGCATGACTGAACTTTCGAAGGAATTGATTATCGAGAAGTTCACGGAACTCATAAACAAGAATCATTTAAAGATACCATTCCTAATCTGATGCCCCGGAGAATATTAATAGTGCGGACGGACCGCGTCGGCGACGTCGTGATGACAACACCGATGATACGCGAAATCAGGAGAACCTATCCCGACGCATACATCGGGGCGCTTGTTCAGCCTAATACCGCGAAGATACTTCTCAACAATCCGCAACTTGACGCGATAATCACCGATGACCTTTCGAAAGGTACATTCGGAAAAGTCGTGAAAGAACTCCGCAGGCACAGGTTCCGCACCGGGCTTCTCGTCTGGCCGACAGAAAGGGCAGCTTATCAGATGTTCCTCGCGGGAATCCGGAACAGAATCGGAGTCGGCAGAAAACTGTACGAGATAATTACATACATGCGGAGCGTCTCGCGGCATAAATACAATCCGCTCAGGCACGAAGCCGACTACTGCATGGACCTCGCGAGAAAAATCGGAGTCGTTACGGACAACATTCAGCCTGAAATTTTTCTAACAGAAGATGAGAAGCGGTGGGCGTATGATTTCCTGCTGAAAAAAGGAATCCGGGAAAACACTTTTAAGATGATTCTTCATACGGGCTCGAAAAACTCAGCGCCAAACTGGAGCGAAAGCAGATATCTTGAACTCATAAAAAAGATTTTAAAGAAATTCCCGTCGGAAAATTTCGTAATGCTTCTGACGGCATACGAAATGACGGACGGATTCAAATCGGATGTGAGAGCGCTCGGAGACGAAAGAATCATCGATGTTTCGTCCGATTTCAAGGACCTGCGCGATTTCATAAAAATCATTTCAGCGGTTGATTTGATGGTCTGCTCATCGACCGGTCCCATACACATTGCAGACGCTCTCGACATTAAATGCGTTGGCATTCACTGCCACAGACCGATGAACAGCGCGAAGTTCTGGGGAGTAATCAATAAGAAATCTATTAACCTTGAAGTCTCAAAGGAATATTGCGATACTTACTGCAGTTCCGACAAGAACAAATGCGCTTTTGAAAACGGAATTTCAACAGATGAAGTTTTAAAACATATTGACATAAAATGAATTTCAAAGACCTCAAAGTACCAAGATGCAAGAACTACTCGGGCTACAAGCCCTGCAAGCCGTATTATAACTGCCTTGAGAACGGATGCGCCGACGAAGCGGGCGATATGGGAACAAAGATACTAATAATATCACTCGACGCTCTCGGCAACGTGCTCGACAACACGCCGATACTTTACGCCATCAAAAGGAAGTATCCTGTCAGCACCGTTTACTGGATGACTCTGCCGAACGCGGAAAAGATTCTCGTGAACAACCCGTTCATCGATAAACTTTTTCTGTGGAATGACGAGAGCAGGATGATAGCGCGGAACATCGAATACGATGTCGTTATGAACGCCGACAAATCTCTTTACGCCTGCGCTTTCGCGAATGAAGTAAACGCAAAAAAGAAACTCGGCTTTCTGTTGAATGATGACGGCAAGATTGTACCCGCGAACGAAAGCGCGATGTACAGTTACATAATGGGAATCGACGACCAAAAGAAGTTCAGGGAGAACAAGCGCTCGGGCGTCGATATAATTCACGAAGTGTTCGAACTCGAGTACAAACGCGACAGATACGTCTTTAATTTCTCAGATGAGGAAAAAGAATTCATTGAGTCTTACAAGAAATCAATCTCTTACGACAGCGGTAAGATTTACTGCGGATTCAACACAGGATGCTCCGAACTTTTCCCGAACAAGAAGATGACCGTCGAACAATACATTACTTTAATCACGGATATACTGAAGAACCCGAATATTTTTGTAATGCTTCTCGGCGGAAGAGAGGACACCGAAAGGAATAACACCATATACAACGAGTTCAACGCGAAGGACAGGAAAAGGATAATAAACACTCCGACAACCGAAGGGATACGCCGTGGAGCGTGTTACATGTCGGTTTCGGACATCGTTATTTCGGGCGACAGTTTCGGAATGCACCTTGCAATCGCGCTGCAGAAATATATTATCTCCTGGTACGGACTTTCCTGCTGGGAAGAAATAGAACTTTACGATTACGGAATTAAGATTTTCCAGAAGGATCTCGAATGCTCGCCTTGCTGGAAGCGCGTTTGCCCGTACGACCTCGAATGCATAAAGATGATTGACCTTAATCTTATTGTCGATACCGTAAATAAATTTAAAAAATAATTTATGGCTTACAAGATTCCTTTATACGTTCCTTTTCTCGGCGGAAACGAGAAGAAGTACGTGAACGAGTGCCTCGATTCAACGTGGATTTCCTCGAAGGGGAAGTTCATTAAAGAGTTTGAGGACAAATTTTCCGGTTACATAGACGTGAAATACGCCACGGCGGTATCGAACGGAACTACCGCGCTTCATCTCGCGCTTGTAGCGCTGGGCATAACCTCAGGCGACGAAGTCATAGTGCCGTCATTCACGTACATCGCATCTGTCAGTTCAATACTATACTGCAACGCTTCACCCGTGTTCGTCGACTCACTCGAATCAACGTGGCAAATGGACCCCGAAGACGTTCGAAGGAAAATCACTCCGAAGACAAAAGCCATAATGGTCGTTCACCTGTACGGGCATCCCTGCGATATGGACCCGATAATGAAAATCGCCGAAGAGCGCAACCTGCTTGTAATCGAGGATTGCGCGGAAGCGTTCGGCACGAAGTACAAAGGGAAATACGCGGGCACATTCGGAGACATAGCCGCGTTCAGTTTTTACGGCAACAAGACGATAACGACGGGAGAAGGCGGAATGGTCGTATCGAACGACTATTACCTTTATGAAAAAGCGTATCATCTTAAAATGCACGGAGTATCGACGGTGCGCGAATACTGGCACGACGTTATCGGTTTCAATTACAGAATGACGAACATCTGCGCAGCAATCGGGCTCGCGCAACTCGAAAACGCGGACAGCATATTAAAGAAGAAACGCGCGATAGCGGAATTGTACAACAAAAACCTCGCGGGACTTCCCGTGACACCGCACGCCGAATCGAAGGACACGGTTCATTCATACTGGATGTATTCGATAATGACGGAAAGCGTAAAGGAAAGGGACACGCTGCGGAAGCACCTTGCCGACAACGGAGTCGAGACACGTCCGACTTTCTTCCCGGTTCATACGATGCCGATGTTCGCGCATCAGTATCACAAGATAAAAACCGCGGGAGAAATCGCGATACGCGGAATGAACCTGCCGAGTTGGCCGGAACTTTCTACGGCTCAGGTTGAGGAAGTGTGTTCTATCATTCGGAGGTTCTTTTGAATAAGAAGTTAGAAGTTAGTAGTTAGGAGTTAGAAGAGAGCAAGAGCGGTTCACCACTGAGGCACTAAGAACACGAAATTGTTCCCTTGATTGTCATTCCGGCATGCTCTTAGCCGGAATCCATAAGTGTAACTATGCTTCAAAACTGATGCACAGAGGAACACAGAGAAGGCATTGTGTCACGCAGAGACTATAGAGCAAGAGCGGTTTACCACAGAGAGCACAGAGATGAGGTACAAAATCTTCATACGCTGTTTTAAATTGAACGAGCATAACAATTTTCTTATCTTTTCGTACAAATAAAGAGTATCAATTCCAAGTTTCATAATCAACAAAATCGATATTAAATATTTAATGACTTCTGAAAACTTGATCTCGTGAAAAACGCAACATCAAAAAACGTATTCCCGATGTGGATCCCGGCCTTCGCCGGGATGACAAATAAAAAAGGATGACTGTAGGAGTGGTTATGGATCCCGGCCTTCGCCGGGATGACAAACTTGTATAGAGTGATTTTTCAGAAGTCTATATATTATTAATAAACATAAATCATTATTATGGCGCAATTCGGAGAGAAAGAACGCACCTTCGCCGGGATGACAAACATGTGAAGTCTATATATTATTAATAAATATAAATCATTATTATGGCACAATTCGGAGAGACAGTGAAAGGTTATGATATTCCCGTATTGAATGAGCGGGAAATCAGGGCGTCAGCGGGTATTCTGCTGGTGTTTATTGTTATCGCGGTTACTACGGCGGTTTTGAAGCAGGATTTTCTTCTGCTGAAATATTTCATTGTGATTTTTCTGACCGACTTCATAATCCGCCTGTTCATCAGTCCTAAATACGCGCCTACGCTTATTCTTTCGAGGCTGATTGTCAGCAGGCAGAATCCCGAGTACGTCGGAGCGCCGCAGAAAAAATTCGCGTGGTATATAGGTCTGGCACTCGCCGTTACGATGTTCGTACTCTCGATTATTATGAATACATTCAGTCCTATTACGGGTATTATCTGTCTGATATGCCAGATATTTTTGTTGTTTGAATCCGCGTTCGGTATCTGTCTGGGGTGTCTTGTTTACCATTGGATTTACAAGGAGAAAGCGAAATATTGTCCGGGTGAGGTGTGCGAGGTGAATGCGAAGCAGGATATACAAAAAACTTCGCTCGTTCAGGTTTTGATACTTATAGGGTTCATTGCTTTCATAGTAGCAGTCGGCATTTTATATAATGATTATTTCGCTGTAAAGTCTCACCCGCTCTGGGGTTGAGAAGCGGAAAAATATTTTTTATGATGCGGAAAATTTTTAAATTGACCGCGTATATTACATCTGCCTTATGAATACAAAATTCAGACGGATTAATTTGGATTTGTTCGCACCCTGCGGAATGAACTGCGGAATATGCCTTGGTTACCTCAGGGATAAAAATGTCTGCAAGGGGTGCAGGAATCTGGATATTAATTACGCGAAGTCCTGCGTGAACTGCATAATCCGGAATTGCGGTTTATTGAAAATGACCGAGTCAGGTTTCTGCTACGAGTGCGAAATTTTTCCCTGCAAGCGGTTAAAGAATCTGGATAAAAGATACAGGACAAAATATCACATGAGCATGCTGGAAAATCTTGACAGAATTAAGTCAATCGGATTGAATGAGTTCGCGAAAGAAGAGCAAAAAAGATGGAAATGCGAGGGATGCGGCAGCATGGTTTGCGTGCACAGGGGCAAATGCCTGAAATGCGGCGCCGTACACAATTTCAACTGATATTTTCAATAACACGTTACTCACATTTTTTATAAAAATTCCTGAATTTCTCCGCTCCGATTGCCGCTCCTTTATTGCTTTTTGTTGAGTTGAATTGACTTAATAAAAGGTTATGTATAAATTTGAATAAATTAATAACTTCCACGATGTCAAACTTGAAAATCTTTACCGGAAAAAATTCAGAATACCTCGGAGAAAGCATTGCAAAAGTACTCGGCATTTCGCTCGGCGCGAGAGAGATAAAACACTTCTCGGACGGCGAAATCTGGATGAGATACAACGAGAACATAAGAGGCAGGGACGTATTCATAATTCAGTCGACGAATCCTCCTTCGGACAACCTGATGGAATTATTAATAATGCTGGACGCTGCGAAGCGCTCGTCAGCCGCGCGGGTCAACGCGGTAATCCCCTACTTCGGCTACGCAAGGCAGGACAGGAAAGACCAGCCCNGCGTTGCGATAACAGCGAAACTCGTCGCTAACCTTCTCGAAAAATCCGGCGCGGACAGGGTAATAACGATGGACCTTCACGCGGCGCAGATACAGGGTTTCTTCGACATACCCGTTGACCACCTTTTCGGCTCGGCGATTTTCCTGAAACATTTCTATGAAATGCAGATACCAAATCTCGCCGTCTGTTCGCCCGACGTCGGAAGCATAAAAATGGCGAGGGCGTACGCGAAGAGACTTCACGCCGACCTTATACTAATCGACAAAAGAAGACCAACACAAAACGTCGCTGAAATAATGAACATAATCGGCGAGGTAAAGGACAAGAACGTTCTCGTTATCGACGACCTTATCGACACGGCGGGCACATTCGGAAACGCCGTGAAAGCGCTCAAGGACAAGGGCGCGCTCGAAATCTACGGCGCCTGCACGCACGCGATATTGTCCGGTGAGGCAATCGACAGGGTTGAATCTCTTCCGCTTAAAAAACTTTATGTTACAGACACCGTTCCTCTCAGGCGGAAATCGGAAAAGATTGAGACCAAGTCGGTCGCCGCGATTTTCGCCGAGGCGATAATCCGCACAAACCTGAATGAATCTATTAGTTCTCTGTTCGAAGTGGACAGATAAACTTTTATCTTAAATTATTGGTTTTAAGTATATTATAAACAATAATCAGGAGTTAATTTAATATGATAGTCGATATAGTCATGCCAAAGATGGGTGAATCCATTATGGAAGGGACCATTTTAAAATGGCTCAAGAAACCCGGAGACAAAGTCGAAAGAGACGAACCAATACTGGAAATATCAACGGACAAAGTGGACACGGAAGTCCCTTCGCCCGAAGCGGGAATAATAACCGAACTTCTTTTCAAGGAAAATGAAGTTGTTGAAATCGGGAAAATACTTGCCCGTCTTGAAACAGACGCTGACGCGAAAATAGAAACAAAGGCGGAAGAGAAACCCGCGGAGATTCCCGCGGAAACGAAGCCCGAGACCATAAAGCCCGCAGAAGAAAAGAAACAAGCGGGGCCTGCGGCGGAAACAGACAAGCCCGCGGCGGCTTCTACATCGGATAAATTTTTCTCACCTCTCGTTCTTAACATAGCGAGGAAAGAGGGCATACCTCTTGGTGAACTCGAAGGAATTAAGGGAACGGGACAAAACGGAAGAGTAACTAAGAACGATGTTCTTGAATACGTTAAGTCGGGCAGAAAGCCAGCGCCTAAGGTTGAAAAGCCGGCGGTTCAGACGCAGCCTGCCGTGCAAAAACCGAAACCCGAACTGCCGAAACAGGAAATCAATTACGACGAGGACGGAATTTCGGTGCTTGAATTCGACAACATAAGACAGAAGATGGCGGAGCACATGGTCGCGTCGGTTTCAATTTCTCCTCACGTCAACTCTATATCCGAATGCGACATGACGAACGTGGAAAAAGCGCGAAGCGCGATGGCAGCCGAATTCGAGAAGAAGGAAGGAATTAAACTCACTTACATGCCTTTCATTTCGGAGGCAGTAATTAAAGCGCTGAAGGACTTCCCTCTCGTTAACTCCGTAATCGACGATTCGTCCGTTCCGTTCAAGGCGATAATGAGGAGCAAGGTAAATCTCGGTTTCGCGGTCGCGATGGAAAACGGCGGGCTGATAGTTCCCGTAGTTAAGAACGCGGACGGAATGAACCTGACGGGTCTGGCGAGGAACATCAACGACCTCGGGAAGCGCGCGCGCGTGAAGAAACTGACTCTTGATGAAATTCAGGGGGGCACGTTCACGATATCGAACTACGGTGTTTTCGGAAACATAATCGGAACGATGGTTATTAACCAGCCGCAGGTGGCAATTCTCGGAATCGGCGCGGTAAAGAAAAGACCGGCGGTGCTTGAGACGGATAACGGCGACTTTGTCGTTATAAAACCGATGATGTATCTGACACTGTCGTTTGACCACAGGCTCATTGACGGCGCTCTCGGGGGAAAATTCCTGATGAGAATCGTTCATTATCTTGAAAATTATCAGGCGTAAGATGTTTTAAAAAATTTTCAGAAGGTTATGTAAAGACGCGCATAACCTTTTTTTATACAATATAAAATATACAAGATGAATCTGAAAAAATATTTATTCCTCGCGGCGGTATTATTACTGCTTGCCCCTGCCGCATTCGCTCAGAAGGACAGCGGTATCGTCAAGTGCTGGATAGTGTTCGCGGACAAAGACGGCTTCAAGCCCGGCGAGAGCATTACGCATTTAATGGCAGCATATAATACGGGACTGGCGCACCTGACCGAAAGGGCGGTTCAGAGAAGGCTGAAAATATTTTCAAAAGAAGACGTCGTTAAGTTCTGCGATTTGCCGCTTAACAATTCTTACGTCGAAAATATTTCGGATATGGGAATAAATATCATAGCGAAATCAAGATGGCTCAACGGCGTCAGCGCGTACGTTACGCCCGCGCAGATAGAACAGTTGAAGAAACTCGATTTCGTATCGAGGATATTCGCGGTGAAGAAACTCTACAAGCAGGACATCAAGAACACTTCGCCGATGTATTCGGAATACCTTCCTCTCATAAGTTTAGCGGATTCACTCAACAGATACGATTACGGAAAATCGTACACGCAGATGAATCTCGTGAACGTGCCACCCGTGCATAATCTCGGCATAACGGGACGCGGGGTGCTCGTAGCGAGTTTTGACGACGGTTTCGAATGGAGGACGCACGAAGTTTTTTCGAAGATGAACGTGCTCGGAGAATATGATTTCATAAATGAAGACGGCAACACCGCGAGGGAAAAAGTTCAGAAGTACGAGGATATAGAATCGCAGGGCGGACACGGAACGGCAACGCTTTCTTCGCTCGGCGGATTCAAGGAAGGAAGACTAATCGGTCCCGCGTTCAACTCGGATTTTCTTCTTGCCAAGACCGAATACTCAGCAACCGAAACTCCGATGGAAGAAGACTACTGGCTCGAAGCCGCGGAGTGGGCGGAATCACAGGGCGCGGACATTATCACGAGTTCACTCGTTTATAAGGGATACGATAAACCTTACGATTTGAACTCATACACTTATAACGATTTTGACGGCAACACTGCAATAACTACTATCGCGGGCGACATGGCGGCATATCTCGGCGTGGTTGTATGCAACGCGATGGGAAATTACAATCAGACGGAACCGCCTTCGATAGGTTCGGCCGCCGACGGAGATTCCGTAATCGGCGTCGGAGCCGTGAACACGAACGGCAAGATAGCCGGATTCAGTTCTAACGGTCCGTCGAGCGACGGGAATATAAAACCCGACGTAGTCGCTCCGGGAGTATCGGTTTACGTAGCGAAAATGGGTGACAACAACAGGTATGAATTTTCGAACGGCACGTCGTTCGCAACGCCGATAACGGCGGGCGTCTGCGCGCTGATACTTTCCGCTCATCCCGAACTGAACGCGATGCAGGTTAGAGACGCGCTGAGAAACACAGCGGATAATTCTTTGACACCGAATAACGTTTACGGATACGGTATCATTAACGCGCTGAAAGCCGTGCTTTATTTCGGTCCCGTGTGGAGCAACGAGGTTACCGTAAGCGTTAACGGAAGTTCGGCGAAAATCTCCGTATCATTCGCGGCTAACGACATTCCGAACGGCGAATCGGTAGTGATACATTACAAAACGAAGAGCGGAAGCAAGTACAAAACGAAAACGATGACGCTGGTGAAAAGCATTAAAGATCTGAATTATGCCGGAGAGTATGAAGTTGAACTGAAAACCGACGAGACAGATTATTATTTTACATATACCGATAAAGCAGGAAAAGAATTTACCGGATTCAAAAAATGAAACCGTTTGGCTGATAAAAACTAATATTAAAAGGTACCATCCGGTACCTTTTTTTTATTCTTCCCAAAATGCGTTTTCGCTTACCGATTTGTCGGGATAATAAGGTACCCGTGATTTAAAAACCCCTCTTATTATTTATCTTCAGTCGCATTCCATTATCCGTGTCTGCTTTCTCATAATGAGAATGCTATTTCATTTTAATACCTTTTCCTTACTTCGGAAATGGATTTCAGATGCAAATTCGATGTTTTTTAATGGTATAATTTTTGCAGAATTAACTTTATCCGAACTTCACGAGGGTTTAAGATGAAACAATTATTCGCGATTATCATTATAATATTCTGCGTTTTCCTGACAGGTAAAATGTATTCTCAAAATTACTCACAGGTAACCGTAACGGGTTTCAACTACGACATGATAGCAAACGGAGGTCCGGGCACTAATCAGGCATATAACACCACAAACATTATTTTCGACGGAGACAACGCGTACGCGGGGCACGTGATGTACAGCACCGACTTCAGAGGAAACTACAATCAGAGTACCGCGCCTGAAGGAGGACTCCCCGCTGACAGGCTCATTACAAGCGTCAACAACACGGCGATTACATATCTCCTTCAGCCGTACAGCGGTAACAACGTATTGTTTCTCTCAAACACGAACGCGACAGGAACACTTTCGCTGACAAATCCGCAGTCATACCAGAGGCTCGCGATACTCGCTTCGAGCGCTGAAGGTTCCTCATCATTCACTGTGAGGTTAAACTTCAACGATTCAACTTACGCGGATTATTCGTTCAGCGTTTCCGACTGGTTCGACGGCACAGGATACGCGATACAAAAAATCGGAAGGGTTAACGCGAGAAATTACGGCTCTGCATACCACGACAGGTACGACGACATTGACGGAACATCAACAAACAATCCGCGTTTGTACGACTGCTATATAACTCTTACAAACAACGATATGTTCAAAGTTCTTACGAGCATACGTTTCACGAAGACCGTATCGGGAAACAGCAGAACTGTAATTCTTGCGGTATGCGGTCTGAATCCCCTTTCGGCGCCTACGGCGCTCGCGGCTACTGATATAGCAATCTCGTCATTCACGGCGAACTGGACATCAGTATCAAACGCGACGAAATACAGACTGGACGTATCTCTGACGCCGGATTTCAGTTCCTTCGTTACGGGTTTCAACAATCTGGACGCGGGAAACACACTTTCGTATTCTGTAACAGGACTTTCGGGCGGAACGTATTATTACAGAGTCAGGGCGGAAAATTCGTACGGACAGAGCGTACATTCGAACACGATATCCGCCTCGATAACCCCGCAGATTCAGGCTTCGGGAATTACTTTTTCGAAAGTCAGCATCGTGAAGTTTAAAATTTCCTGGACGCGCGGCAGCGGTAGTCACTGCGCCGTTTTTCTTTATCAGGGAAGTTCAGGTTCTCCCGCGCCTGTCAACGGGATTGTTTATAATTCAAGTCCGAATTTCGGAAACGGCTCGCAAGTCGGCAGTTCGGGATGGTATTGTGTTTATTCGGGAACGGGAACAAGCGTTACAGTAGCGGGTTTATTGCAAAACACGACTTACCGCGCGATGGTCTGTGAATACGGCTCATCCGTTTCCCCGGCTTACAATATTTCTTCGTCATCTGCAAACACCGCTAATCAGACGACGGTCCTGCCTAATCAGGCATCGAATGTAAACTTTCTAAACGTAGGCTCTACTAACCTTACCATAAACTGGATGGAAGGCAACGGGAACGGTAGATGCGTTTTCATGAAAACGGGTTCGACGGGAACCCCTGCGCCCGTTAACAATTCGACCTACAGTGCATCGAGCGTCTTCGGAAACGGAAGTCAGATAGGAAATTCAGGTTGGTTCTGCGTTTACAACAGCACCGCTGCTACGGACGCGGGTGATCTCACGATAACGAATCTTGAAAACAGCACCTCATACATCGTGATGGTATGCGAGTATTACGATACCACGGGAAGCGAGTATTACATTAACAACGCTGCCTTGCTGAATCCGAACTCGCACGAGACAACGCTTCCTGTCAGCCTCTCTTCATTCACTGTTTCGGTAAAGGAAAACAACGCTGTTTTAAGATGGCGGACTTCAATTGAAATTAATAATTCCTGCTTCGAGGTTGAGAGAAAGGGAAAAGAAGAATCAGTCTGGGAAAAAGCCGGCACAATAAAAGGTAACGGAAATTCAAACGTTCCTATCGAATATTCTTTCGAGGACAGGAATCTTGAATCGGGTTCCTATGCTTACAGGCTGAAGCAGATCGATTATAACGGTAATTTCGAATATCACGTTCTGAACGGCATCGCAGAGATTAAACAGCCGGTTATTTTTTTACTCAAACCTAATTATCCGAATCCGTTCAACCCCGAAACGAATATTAGTTTTTCGATACCGGAAGAATGTTTCGTCGAAATGGCAGTTTACGACCTGTCAGGAAGAAAAATTGAATTACTCGTAAGCGGGAAAATGAAAGCGGGATATTACACGCGGAAATTTACTTCAAAGAATCTTGCCTCGGGCGTATATGTTTACAGGCTTGCTGCCGGAAAGTTCGTCAGTTCAATGAAGATGACGTACATAAAATAGATTTGAAAAATCAAAACATTAATTGCTATCCGCTAATTGCTAATTGTTAATTGTTAATTGTTAATTGTTAATTGTTAATTGTTAACTGTTCAACTCTCTTTCCACTATCTCACAGAGAATGTGACCGACGGTAATGTGCGACTCCTGAATCCTCTGTACGTTTTCGGAAGGTATGCAAACCGATATGTCGCAAGCGTCTTTCATCTTTCCGCCTGTCTTCCCGAGAAGTCCAACTGTCTTAATTCCCATCTCTTTTGCTTTTGCGAGCGCGTTTAGAATGTTAGGCGAATTTCCGCTGGTCGATATACCAACGAGAACATCCCCTGTCCTGCCCAGTCCTTCGACGTTTCGGGCGAATATATTTTCGAAACCGATATCGTTTCCTCCGGCGGTAATGTTCGATGAATCCGTCGTAAGCGCTATTGCTCCGATTGCCTTTCTTTTCACATCGTGTGAAAGCCTAACCATGAACTCAGTCGCGATATGCTGGCAATCCGCCGCGCTGCCGCCGTTACCGCAGAACATAAGTTTGCCGCCGCCTTTCACGGACGCAACAAGCAAATCAGCCGCCCTGTTTATATCAGCTAAACAGTGCCTGAGCACTTCGAGTTTTATTTCCGAACTTTCCTTAAGCGATGAGTCTATGAAATTTTTTCTGTCGAACATGTCAGTTGATAATGTTTTGAATAATTTTTTTTGTCGTGCCGAGGTTCTCTTCGAAAACCTTCCTGCACCCGCACCTCAATTTATCATAATAATCCTTATCACTCAATACTTTTCTGAGTTCACGGTAAAATGAATCCCGTGAATCCACGATTATTCCGCAGCCCTTAACCGTGAGAATTTCGTCCTCGTCGGAGTTTTTCACTTTGTTTGAAAAAAGCACGGGTATGTTGTAAACTGCCGGTTCGAGAACGTTGTGCAGCCCCGTGCGGAAACCTCCCCCTACGTAAGCCGCATGCGCAATCGAATACAGACCCATTAGTTTCCCGATGCAGTCAACGATTATTACGTTTTCGCCTCCGTAATTTTCCAGAGCCGAATACCTTATGCTTTTCAGATTCGGATAACTCTCCTCCAGATTTTTTTCAATCGCGAGTATCTTCGTTTCCTTCGGCTCGTGAGGTACGATAATCGTAAGCAGATTCTTTTCGAACTTCATCAGTTTGTTCACGACGGGAAGTATAATGTCCTCGTCGTCCTTCCAGGAACTGCCGATTACGAAAACTTTCCTGCCCGAATAAACACCCGCGTCGAGCGATTCTTTGTTTTTCGGATTTTTCGACGCCTCGACGACTCTTTCGAATTTCGAATCGCCTGCAAGAATTATTTCCGTCTTCGTGCCTTTCATCAGCAACTTGTAATTGTCAAAGTCCGATTTGTCTATTGCGAACATCTTGTCAATCATTCCGTACATGGTTTTCTTGAAAGAGCGCACTATCAACAGATTCCACCAGAAATCGTTCTCGTCGTACCGCGCGTTGGCAATAATAATCTTTGCTCCGTGCTTTCCCGCCGAATACAGGAAATTAAACCAGAGATCGTATCGCATCAGAATTACCATGTCGGGTTTGATTGTTTCGATGAATTCGTTCACGCCGCCGTATGAATCAAAAGGAAGGTACGATTTCTTTACGTCAGAGTGCGGGATGCCTGAGTTCCTGTATCCCGACGGGGAAAAAAAAGTCACGATTACGTTGTAACCGTGATTTCTCAATTCGTTCATGATAGGTATTGCCTGCTGGTATTCGCCGAGCGAGGAAGAATGTATAATAACTCTTTTCCCTTCCTTGAAATCCCATTTTCGGATTTCTTCGGATATGTTTTTCCTGCCTTTGAATCCCTCCGCTATCTTCGAATTGAACAACGAAAGGACCCTGAAACCCGTCCAGAGCAAAGGCAGCAAAAAGAAGTTATATACCCCAAACCAGAACTTCAGCATAATTGTAGGAAGTTGTTACACTTCCATTATTTCTTTTTCTTTCTTCTGAAGAAGAGCGTCAATCTCTTTAATGTAATTGTCCGTGAGTTTCTGCACTTCGGTCTCGGCGTGTTTTCTTTCGTCTTCTGAAATGTGGTCTTCCTTCTCCGTCTTTTTCAACTTTTCGATTTCGTCTCTTCTTATGTTTCTTATGGATATCCTCGCGTCCTCAGTGAGTTTCTTGACGAGTTTCACGAGTTCCTTTCTTCTTTCCTCATTGAGAGGAGGAATCGGAATTCTTATAATCGTCCCGTCGTTGGCGGGATTAAGTCCGAGGTTCGCGTTCAGAATCGCTTTCTCTATGAAAGGAATGACTGTCTTATCCCAGGGCTGAACCGTTATCGTGTGGATGTCAGGCGTGTTAAGATTGCCGACCTGATTCAGCGGTGTTGGATTTCCGTAATAATCGACCTTGATTCCTTCAAGCAGTCCGACAGAAGCCTTGCCTGTCCTGACTTTCACGAATTCAGCCGTGAGATGCTCGACGGCTTTAATCATTCTGTCTTTTGTGATTTTTAGAATATCCTTAACCATAATTCAAGAATTTAATTATGAAATAGTTGTACCGATGCTTCCGCCCGTGAGCAGTTTTTTGAGGTTGCCTTTCTTGTTCATGTTGAAAACAACCATCGGGAGTTTATTTTCCCTGCACAGCGTGATAGCCGTATGGTCCATAACCCGCAAATCCTTCTGAAGGACTTCCCTGTATGAAAGTTTTTTGAACATTTTTGCCCGCGGATTTTTTTCCGGGTCGGAATCATAAACTCCGTCAACCCTCGTGCCTTTGATAATAACATCGGATTTTATTTCTATCGCTCGTAGAGCTGCCGCCGTATCAGTCGTGAAATACGGCTCGCCTGTTCCTGAAGCGAATATTACGACTCTCTTTTTTTCCAGATGTCTTGCGGCGCGCCGTATTATAAGCGGCTCCGCTATCTGGTCCATTTTTATGGCTGACAGTATGCGCGTGTAGATGCCCTTTTTTTCGAGAGCGTTCTGCAAAGCAAGCGAATTAATTACCGTTGCCAGCATTCCCATCATGTCGCCAGTTAACCTGTCGACTCCCTGCTGTGAAGCGGAGAGCCCCCTATAAATGTTGCCACCGCCGATTACGATGCCGATTTCGATTTTCAGTTTCACCGCGTCGGCGACGTCGTCCGCTATGCGTTCGACGATTTCCGAATCAATGCCGAAACTCTTCGTGCCCATCAGTGATTCGCCGCTGAGTTTCAGCAAAATCCTCTTGAATTTTGCAGGCATTATTTTAAAATTAATTTATCCTAATTGGAACCTTGACATCTCTGTTACGTCAAGAGGCTCGCCCGTTCTCTTCGTGTATTCTTTCAGAAGGTCGCCTACCGACTTATTCGCTTCCTGAATGAATTCCTGTTCGAGCAGGCAGTTTTCCTGGAAGAACTTTTCCAGTTTGTTCATCGTGATTTTTTCGATAATGTGCTCGGGCTTCTTTTCGTTCCTCGCCTGTGTCTGGTAGATTTCGAGTTCCTTCTCTATGACGTCGGGAGAAACTTCGTCTCTTCTAACGGCAATCGGAGTCATCGCAACCGTCTGCATCGCGAGTTTCTGTCCGAGAGAATTCGCCTCTTCGGTGAACTTTCCCTTGAGACCGACTATGGCTCCGACCTTGCTTCCGAAGTGAATGTAAGTAGATACAAATCCGCCTTCAACGCTAATAATTTTCACCCTTTTCATTTCAATCTTCTCGCCAACGCTCGCCATCATGCTGTCTATCGATTCCTGAACCGTCAGTCCGTCCTTGCCTTTCGCTCCGAGCAGTTTAATAACGTCCTCGACGTTGTTAGCCAAAGCCGTATCGGCTATATTCTGCGCGAAGTTCTGGAATCCGTCGCCCTTCGCGACGAAGTCCGTTTCGCAGTTGATTTCAATTATCGCGCCTTTCGACCTGTCTTCGCTGATGCTCGATTTAACAGCGCCTTCCTTCGCGATTTTATCCGCTCTCTTTGTAGCCATCGCCGCGCCTTTCTTGCGCAGGTATTCGATAGCCTTGGGAATGTCTCCGTTGGTCTCGGTCAGGGCAGTCTTGCAGTCGCCCATCCCCGCTCCGGATTTTTCCCTCAACTCTTTTATTAATTCTATTGTGATTGCCATATTATTATGATTTAATTTTATTTGTTTCCATTTTTTCTTTCATTTCATCCATCTCGTCTTCTTTTCTCGTCTTTGCCATCTGGTTTCCATCAACAATCGCGTCGGCGAACGCCTTGGTGATTATCTCAATCGACTTCACCGCGTCGTCATTCGCGGGCACGGGATAATCGATAAGTTCTGGGTCGCAGTTCGTATCAACGATAGCGTAAATCGGGATGTTGAGTTTCCGCGCTTCGTCAATCGCGATGTGCTCTTTCTTAATGTCCACGAGGAATAACGCGCCCGGAAGTTTTGTCATTGAAGAGATACCGTTGAGAACCTTTTCAAGTTTTTCCTTTTCGCGCATCATTATGAGTCTTTCTTTCTTGACGAATTTTTCGAGCGAGCCGTCTGTTTCCATTTTCTGAAGCGACATCAGTTTCTTAATGCTCTTCCTTACCGTGTTGAAGTTCGTGAGCATTCCGCCGAGCCATCTTTCCGAGACGTAGAATGAATCGCATCTCTCCGCCTGCTCTTTTATAATCGCCTTCGCCTGTTTCTTCGTACCGACGAAAAGAATTTTCTTGCCTTCGGCGGCTATTCTCGCGGCTGAATTGCAGGCTTCCTCGAGAAGTCCGAGACTCTTCTTTAAATCAATGATGTGGATTCCGTTTCTTTCCATGAAGATGTATTTCTTCATTTTAGGATTCCATCTTCTTGTAAGGTGTCCGAAATGTGAGCCCGCCAGAAGCAGGTCTTCGATTTGTACTTTACCCATTTGTTTTTATCTCCTGAATAAAAGCCGGTGTGTAACCTGAAAAGCAAGTTGTATGCAGTTTATAAACCTTTCCGGTTTATGCGGCTTTTGTTTTTCTTCTATTCCCGTCATATTTCTCGGCACATCCCTCGCGGGACACGGGTGCTCCGAAATCGGAGAATATGTATTATTAAAAAATAGTTTATTAAAAAATCGTTCTTTATCTCTTCGAGAACTGGAATCTCTTGCGCGCTTTGGGTCTTCCGTATTTCTTTCTTTCGACCATTCTCGGGTCTCTCGTCACGAATCCGCCCTTGCGAAGCGCGGGTTTAAGTTCCTCGTTGTTAACGATTAGCGAGCGTGCAATCGCGAGTTTTATCGCGTCAATCTGCCCTCTGAATCCGCCGCCGACAACCTTTATGTTCGTGTTGAACGTGCCTTCCGTTCCCGTAACGACGAAGGGCTGCATTATGTTCTTTACGTGCTCTTCCTTTTTAAGGAAATCAAGCGCGCTCTTTCCGTTAATAGTCACGGTACCGTTGCCTGCAACTAACTGCGCGCGGGCGACCGCCGTCTTTCTTCTTNNCCTACTTTTATTGGTGTGCTTACTGTCATTAAATATTCTTTCTAATTATTTTATGTTTAATGCGACGGGCTTCTGAGCCGAATGCGGATGCTCGCTGCCCTTGTAAACTTTCAGTTTGTGGATTAAAGCGCTTCCGAGTTTCGTCTTCGGCAGCATCCTTTTTACCGCAAGCGTTATTATCCTTTCGGGATGCGTCGCTGACACTTCCTTAAAACTTCTTATCCTCTGACCGCCCGGATATCTCGAGTGCGTTTTGTATTCCTTTAACTCGGATCTCTTGCCGGTGAGTTTCACTTTGTCGGCATTTATTACTACTACCCAGTCTCCGACGTCGGAGTTGGGCGTGAACTGAGGATTGTATTTTCCTCTGATTCTTTTCGCGACTTCGCTTGCAAGACGACCGAGGACTTTACCATCGGCATCGACTACATACCAATTGTTGGGATTCTCTTCCCTCTTGGCGAATTTGGTAATCCTTACAGATTTTTTTATCGTTTCTTTCATCTCGATTTTCATTAAAACATTAAAATTAACTGATTTACTCCACATTGTCAATGTAAAGTGTTTTCAATCTCTGATTTAATTCGTATTTTTCTAAAATTGTGAAGATGTCAGTCATTTAGTACGCCTTTAATGCCCACTTGAACGTGAATTTCGTATATTAATCCTATAATTCATTTATTACGATTTAAAAATGTGTTTTTACATTACAATAGATGGATTTTAACACTGACGGTTATATCATTATCGGGAGATAAAAAAAAGAGTCCGCCGAAGCGGACTCTTATTTTATGTATCTTTGGAAACAACAACTAAATGACTTAACTAATTATCCTGAATTACTAATCGATTAGAGAACTCCTTTTATTCTCTTTATCGCTTCCTTGATATTCTCTCTCGAGTTCGCGTACGAGAACCTGAGATAGCCTTCGCCGTATTCTCCGAATGCCGTGCCCGAAAGCGCCGCGACGTTAGCCTTGTAAAGCAGATGGTCGTTCAGGTCTCTTGACTTGTAACCCGTTTTCGTAATGTTCGGGAACGCGTAGAACGCTCCGTCGGGAACTATGCAGGAGAATCCCGGTATGGAATTCAGTCCGTCAACTATAATGTCCCTGCGCGCGAGGAATTCCGCTTTCATTTTATCGACTGATTCCTGCGGACCTTCGAGCGCTTCGATGCAGCCCTTCTGAACGAACGTGTTCGTGCAGGACGCGCTGTTGGTGACGAGTTTCGCAATCATCGGCGCTATTTCCTTGTTCATCACACCGAATCCCGCTCTCCATCCCGTCATGGCGTAATATTTCGAGAACCCGTCGAGGATTATCGTTCTATCCTTGAATCCGGGAATCTGCGTTATGCTAAAATGTTCGCCCGTAAATATAAGCCTGCTGTAAATTTCGTCGCTGAGAATCCAGATGTCCTTGTCCTTGATTATATCCGCTATCTTAATAATGTCTTCCTTCTTAAGAATGCCGCCTGTCGGATTCTGCGGAGTGTTGACGATTAAAAGTTTTGTCTTGTTGGTTATGAGTTTCCTCAAATCTTCGGGGTCGAACGCGAAACCTTTGTCTTCCTTTAAAGGAATCGGAACGGGCTTTCCGCCCATGAATTTAATCATCGATTCGTAAATCGGAAATCCCGGATTCGGATAAATAACCTCGTCGCCTTCGTCAACGAGCGCGATAATCGAGTAGAACATCACCGGTTTTCCGCCCGGCATCATAACGACTTCGTCGGCGTCGAAGTTCACGCCGCGCGTGCGCGTCATGTATTTCGCAATCGATTCCCTCAATGGCAGTATGCCTGCCGACGGCGTGTAGTGAGTATCGCCCGCCTGAATCGATTTTATCGCAGCCTGACAAATGTTGTCGGGCGTGTCGAAATCGGGCTCGCCGATTTCAAGATGAATGATGTGCTTACCTTCGGCTTCGAGTTTCTTCGCTTTAGCCAGTACCTCGAATGCTGTTTCAGTGCCGAGGTTCGACATTCTTTTTGCATATTTGAAATTCATAAGACTAATATTTAAATTATTATTCCGGTTATTTTGAGGTAATGTAAGATAGCAAAAATAAATCGATTATTCGCCCAAATAAGCTTTCCTCACTTCGGGGTTCTCTGCAAGTGTTTTCGCCTCGCCCTCGAGTTTTATCGTGCCCGTCTCGAGAACGTACCCGTAATCCGATACCGACAGAGCGATGTTCGCGTTCTGCTCGACGAGGAGTATAGTTACTCCCGTCGCTTTATTCAGAGCCACTATCTTTTCGAAAATCTGTTTCACGAGAATCGGCGCTATTCCGAGCGACGGCTCATCCAGCAAAAGAAGTTTCGGCTTCGACATTATCGCGCGCGATATTGCAAGCATCTGCTGCTCGCCTCCGCTTAAAGTCCCGCCCGGCTGCTTCAGCCTTTCCTTCAGCCTCGGGAAAAGCGAGAACACGAACTCGAGGTCATACTTTATGTTGTCCTTGTCCTTTCTCGTGTATGCGCCCATCTCGAGATTCTCCTGAACGGTAAGGTTCGCGAATATCATTCTGCCCTCGGGCGTCTGGCTGATACCAAGTTCGACTATCCTGTGCGCCGGCATTCCGGTAATTTCGTTGCCGAGAAATTTTATCGAACCCGACGCGGGTTTTATAAGAGATGAAACGGTGCGCAGTATAGTTGATTTACCCGCGCCGTTCGCGCCGATTAAAGTAACGATTGTTCCTTCCTTGACGTTCACGTTGATTCCCTTGATCGCCTGAATCGCGCCGTAGTTCACTATTAAATTTTCTATCTTAAGCATCGTGTTTCGTGTCNNTCCGAGATATGCTTCGATGACTTTCGGGTCATTCTGAATTTCCGACGGCTTTCCGTCGGCTATCTTCTTTCCGTATTCAAGCACGAAAATTCTTTCACACACGCCCATTACAACCCTCATATCGTGCTCTATTAAAAGTATCGAAATCTTGAACTTGTCTTTCACGTCTTTTATCAGTTTCATCAAGTCCGATTTTTCTTTCGGATTCATTCCAGCGGCAGGCTCGTCGAGAAGAAGGAGTTTCGGCGATGTCGCTAACGCGCGAACAATCTCCACCTTCCTCTGGTCGCCGTACGGAAGCGATGCCGCGTACTCGTCCTTCACGCCGTGCAGGTTGAACATTTCAAGAAGTTCGTCAATGCTTCCGTCAATTTCCTTCTCTTCCTTAGAGAATTTTCCTATCTGCGCTATTGAAGAAAAGAAACCTGATTTCAGACGCACTCCGCAGGATACGCGAATGTTGTCCTTGACGCTTAAACTTCTGAACAGGCGTATGTTTTGGAACGTCCTGCAAATACCGAGATGCGCTATCCTGCTCGTGGGCACGTTTACGAGACCCCTACCCTCAAAAACAATGTCGCCTTCCGTAGGCTTGTAAACGCTCGTGATTATGTTGAAGACGGTCGTCTTCCCCGCGCCGTTCGGACCTATCATTCCGACGAGTTCGTTTTCGTCAACGAATGCGTTGAGTTTGTCGATGCAGAGGAGACCTCCGAATTTCATCGTAACGTTATTTATCTGCAGTACGTGCAATGTCCTTTTTCTTTTTGCTAATTTTAAGTTTNNTACTCCGAATATTCCCTGTGGACGCGTCAGCATCATTATTATGAGCAGCAGTGAATAAACGACCATTCTGTATTCCGATATGCCTCTCAGCAGTTCGGGAAGAATCGTGAGTATAACCGCGGCGATTATTACGCCCGGTATGCTTCCCATTCCGCCGAGTATCACCATAACTACTATTTCAACCGATTTAAGGAAATTGAAATCCTCGGGATTGAGATACAGGTTGAAATGACCGTAAAGCGAACCCGCTATTCCTGCAAAGAACGCGCCGCTCACGAACGCCGAAACCTTGAACTTGGTAGTATTGATTCCCATCGACTCCGCCGCTACCTCGTCGTCCTTCACGGCTATGAATCCCCTGCCGTATGTCGAATTTATCAGATTGTATGTAAAATAAATCAGGAAAGCCGCGATGAAGAATACCCAGAAGAAATTAGCGTACTTCGGCACGCCGTAAAATACGAAATTCGTAGTCGTGTTTTCCAGCATCGACAGGCTCTTCACGCCGTCTTCGTATATGTAAACTCCCCTGTATCCCTGCGACCCGCCGATGAAATCAAGCCCCTGAATGACAACACGGATTATTTCCGCGAAACCGAGCGTCACGATTGCGAGATAATCGCCCTTGAGCCTGAGCGACGGAACGCCGACAAGAAGACCGACGATTGCGGCCGCTATTCCGCTGACGAACATCAGAAAAACGAAAGTCATATTCATTCCGAAATCGCCCGTCCCGAAAACGCTGTTGAAAAAGGGAGCGAAATAAGTCGACAGCGTTATCGAAAGATAACCGCCGATTGCCATGAAACCCGCGTGACCGAGCGAGAACTGCCCCGTGAAACCGTTGATTAGATTTAAACTCGAAGCGAGTATGATGTTAATGCCTATGTAAATAAGAATTGTATAATAGTAAGGGTCGATGCTGTCTTTGATAAGATTGACAAGGAAGAGAACCAGTATTGTAGCAATGAAATAGACCTTACTTTTCATCAGTCGGTTTAGTTTTCAAAGGCTCTTTTTGACAGCAATTTTAAATTTTAAATTCCAAATTTTAAATTATTTCCAATCTATAAATTTTCAATCGCAAAACCCGTTTTTGATCTTTCATTTTAAATCTAAAATTTAGGATTTAAAATTTAAGATTTACGATTTAAGAAAAGAACTGCTCTTCATTTAAAATTTACAACTTTCAATTTAAAATTCAAAAAATGCGAAGCATTTTTTGAAAGTGGGCGATTAAGGATTCGAACCTCAGACCCCTTCGGTGTAAACGAAGTGCTCTAACCAGCTGAGCTAATCGCCCGTAAAGTTGGTAAAAATATGCTAAAACCGTCAAACAATCAAACCAATTCAATGTCAGAAATACGAATCTGAAAGTTTAAAATTAGTATTTAGATATGTGAAATATGTAATTCGTACCTGGGAGTCTCCACTTTTTTAACGTCAATTAACGGTTGAACGCTCTTTCTCTTCTACCTAAAAAAATCTCTGCTCCTCTCTGTGTCCTTGGTGTGCTCAGTGGTGAGAAGAGTTTTCTCTAATTGTTATCTACTGATTGCTGATCGTTAATTGTTTGACCCACTCTTTCCTTCCGTGATTTCTTAAGTAATGGTTTTCCGCTGATGCAATGAGTATATTTTATTATCGGGACGCGAATAAAACCCCGGAATATTATTATGGAAACAACAAATGACCTTAAACTTGCCGTGTTAATCGACGCGGACAACGTTTCGTATTCTTACGTGAAAGAGATGTTCGAGGAAATCGCGAAGTACGGCACGCCGACTTTCAAGAGGATTTACGCAGACTGGACGAAGCCCGCTGTATCGGGCTGGAAGAATGTCCTGCTCGAAAACGCAATAACGCCGATTCAGCAGTACAGTTATTCTACGGGAAAGAATTCCACGGACAGTTCGCTCATCATCGACGCTATGGATATACTATATACGGGCAAGGTTGACGGGTTCTGCATTGTTTCCAGCGACAGTGATTTCACGAGACTCGCAACGAGGCTTCGTGAAGCGGGAATGAAAGTTATCGGCATCGGCGAAAAGAAGACACTCAATCCGTTTATCACTGCCTGCGACAAGTTCATCTACATCGAAATACTTAAACCCCAGTCGGAAAGCCGTGAGATACCGGCAGGCGAAAAGTCGTCGAAGCGGCAGGGGCAGCACGGAAAGAAGACGCTTAGCAAAATCGACCCGAAAATAATAAAACTATTCGCGGACAGCATAACGGACCTCGCCGACGAGAACGGCTGGGCTTTCCTCGGAGAACTCGGCAACCTGATACTTAAGAAAAAGCCCGACTTCGACCCGAGAAATTACGGTTATCCGAAAATGCTTCAGTTAATCCGTGCAATGAACAAATTCAGAATCGATGAGCGCGCTACAAGCAATGTCAACGTGAAGCATATTTATATAAAGTTGAAATAAATTCGATAGGTATTTAGTCCTTAATAATATAAACTTTCGGGCTTTTTTCAATTAGCAAATAGCATTTAACGGTTAACAATTCGTGGCAAGAATCTCACTTGGGTTTCCCGTTTCGTGAGCGTCATCAATATTCTATCTACTAACTACTAACTTCTAACTACTAACTTCTATTTTCATGCTTTGAAAATGCTTTTTATTAGTGGTATATTCATAAAATTTAACAATTAAGGAGATTACAGATGTTTAAACCCATGTATAAAAATCTTATTTATGTTGTATTAATTATGGCCATAGCCCTTGCCGTTACGTCATGCGGAAAAAAAGACGGTCCTGACGGCAAGAAAAACGAATCGTCGGAATTTGTAAAATCCGACGCTTCAGGACAGAAAGTCACGCTTAAAATGGTCCCGAAAGTAGGCGATAAATTTCATTATAAGATGACCGCGAAGACTTTCTCCACTGAACAAAGTCCCGCAACGGGCAACGAAGAAATCACGAGCGAGCAGGTAATGACATATTACTACACACAGGAAGCCGCTGAAATCAGCCCGTCGGGTTACATAACTTTCAAGATGAAATACGACAGCATCCTCATTGTCGAAAAAGCGATGTCGAAAGATTCGACGCTCTCTCAGACTTACAATTCGAACGTGAAGGATTCGGTTTTCAATAAACTCGAATACGTACAGTACAACGCTCTCGCGGGAATGGAATTCAAGTTCAGGGTATCTCCCAAGGGTGAAATAGCCGAAGTCATAGAACTCGAACAGATTCACGAAAAGATTTTCAAGGCGCTCGGCGACACGCTGAACGCTGAAGACAAGGCTAAGATAAAGGAATCGATGGGCTCCGAAGCGCTCAAATCGATTATTCAGAACCAGTACCAGAAATTCCCCGAGAACGACGTTTACAAGGATTCGTCCTGGACGTTCGCGAGCGAGACAACCCTTTCCGTATTCCCTATTAAGAACATTCTCGGATATAAACTGAAAGACATAAAGACGGACAAGACCACACAGATTGAGATTGAAGCAACTCTTGGTATCGAGTTCATCGAGAAGGAAGCGAAGCAGATGGGAATGACGATAAAACTGATGAACGAGGAAGCGGGCGGCAAGGGCACGGTGTTCTTCGACCTTTCGAGAGGCTGCGTCGTTAAGAAGGAAACGAACACGAACATCAACATGGAACTTAAACTCACGGCGAAAGGCCAGACAGCGAATTCAAAACAAACATTAAAAACCAACTTGATAGTAGAGTTGTTATAATTTATCAGATGAAAAATGTAGCAGTTATCGAGCATCCGCTCGTCGCGCATTACCTTACGATACTCCGCGACAGGCAGACGCCGAGTTCGGAGTTCAAGCAGAGCATAGACAGGCTGTCGTATCTTCTGGCGGCTATTTTCTACGCCGAACTTAAATCGGAAAAAGTAAGCGTAATAACTCCCTTGAAACCCGCCGCGGGCGAGAAGGTTAAACAGAGCGTAGTGCTTCTGCCGATACTTCGCGCGGGTCTCGGACTCACGAGGGGTTTCATCGACCTCTTTCCCGAGGCGAAGATAAGCCACATGGGGCTTTACAGGGATGAAGAATCGCTTAAGCCTATTAAATATTATTTCAAGTTTCCCGCTCTCAAGGACAAGAAGACCGCGAAGGTGATAGTTCTCGACCCGATGATAGCGACCGGAGGAAGCGTAATTTTCACGCTGGAATACCTGATGAACATGGGCTTCAGGGACATCAACGTTGTATCGCTTCTCTGCGCCCCCGAAGGGCTTAAGGCTATAGACAACAGGTTCGACGCGAAAGAGAAAAAATATTTCCGCATGCTTACGTGCAGCATCGACGAGAAACTCAACGACAGGGGTTACATCGTTCCAGGTCTCGGCGACGCGGGTGACAGAATATTCGGCACCATATAATTTTTAAGGACACGAATGCTGAGCAATTTCTATAAGAAAAAACTTGACGAACTAATCGGAAGCGCCAGGATAAGCCTGTCGGCGAAACGCGTAAACGACAAGTTGATTTCAAACGCTTTCCGTTTCGCACTCGACGCGCACAAGAACGACAAACGCGAGTCAGGCGAACCGTATTTCACACACCCTTATGAAGTCGCTCTCATTCTCGCGAAGGAAATCCCGATTGACGACACAACGATAGCCGCCGCGCTTCTTCACGACGTTGTCGAAGACACAATGTTCACTATAAAGGACATCAAAGCGGAGTTCGGCGATACTGTCGCGGAAATTGTCGACGGCGCGACGCAGATTGAAGGTCTTACCGAAAATTACGAACTCAAACAGATTGAGTCGTACAAGAAGATGCTTCTCTCGATGACATCCGACCTGAGAGTTATGCTAATAAAGTTTGCGGACAGGCTTCACAACCTTAGAACACTCGAATTCCTTTCGAGCGCGAGGCAAATGCGGATGGCGCAGGAAACCCTCGACATCTACGCGCCCCTTGCTCACAGATTCGGGCTGTCGATATTAAAGAGCGAACTCGAAGACCTTTCATTCAAATACCTTAACAGGAAAGAATACGACAGAGTCGCCGCGCACCTAAAGGAGAAGAAACGCGAACGCGAGAGGTTCCTGAAGAAATTCATAGAGCCCATTAAAGAGGACCTTGACAAGGAGAACTTCAAATACGAAATCTATTCGCGCGCAAAACACATATACAGCATCTATCAGAAACTTCAGAAACGAGAAAAAGGATTCGAGGAGATATACGACCTGCTCGCCGTGCGCGTGATACTCGACACGACGAACAAGTATGACTGTTACCTCGTTTATGGAATTGTCTCTCAGATTTACGTTCCGATTCCCGAAAGGTTCAGGAATTTCATCTCCGTACCGAAGCAGAACGGCTATCAGTCCATTCATACGACGGTCATGAGCAAGGAAGGACACCGCGTCGAAGTTCAGATTCGAACGAAAGAAATGCACGAGATTGCCGAGAAGGGCGTCGCCGCTCACTGGAAGTACAAGGAGAACTTCAACATCAACGACAGGAAAATCGAAGAGTGGATGAAGAACATACGCGAGACATTCGAGAACGCGGCAAAGGACGAACTCACGACGGGTCAGTTAATCGAGAACTTCAAACTCGAACTTTTCCAGAACGAAATTTACTGCTTCACTCCGAAGGGAGATCTGAAGATACTTCCTTCAGGCGCTACGCCTGTCGATTTCGCTTTCGAGATACACACCGAAGTCGGAATGAGGTGCATCGGCGCTAAGGTGAACGGAAAAATCGTTCCGCTCGACACGCGTCTTAAGAGCGGCAATCAGGTTGAAATTATTACTTCGAAGACTCAAAAACCGAAACGCGACTGGGAAAAATTCGTCGTGACGCCAAAGGCGCGCGCCGACATAAAGCGTTACTTCAATTCCGAAAGAAGAAAACTAATCGCGGACGGCCGCGAACACTTCGAAAAGAAACTCAAGAAGCACAAACTTCACGTTAACGAAGATTCACTCCTGAAAGTCGTGCAGAGGATAAAATACAGAGACCTTCAGAAATTTTATTTTGAGATTGGCGCGGAACCTGATAAAGCCGACGAGGTTATAGAATTCCTTACGGACAAGACGAAACTTCAGCAGATCGAAGCGGCGTCTATGGAAGAAAGCGCCGCCGCCGCGGAAGCCCGCGAACAGGAATCCGTCGAAAGGTTCAGGAAAGAGACTCACGACACGACGAAGGAGATAACAATCGGTACGAACGGCTCGAAGACGAGCATTCAGGGAATCAAGTACAGTTACGCGAAGTGCTGCAATCCGATTCCGGGAGATGACGTTATCGGATACGTCACGCAAACCGAAGGGATTAAAATACACAGGAAAAACTGCAACAATATTATTAATCTTTATCTGCTCGAACCCGACAGGATAATCGAAATTAACTGGAGCGAAACGCAGGGCGGAGAGTTCATGGGCGGAATAAAGATAATCGGCGAGGACAAACCCGGTATTCTGAACGACGTTACTGAAACTCTCTCAAGAAACTTCAAACTCAACATAAAGAGCGTCAACATACTGACGAAAGGCTCGATGTTCGAAGGCACGCTTATAGTGGTTGTCGAAAATCTGTCTCAGCTGAACGCGGTAATCGATAAAATAAACGCGCATGAAGGGATATTCAGCGCGGCGCGCGTCAATTAGTCTCGCAAATGACTACAGCCGACGCGTATTCGTCGGTGTGCGTAATTGATATGTGAAACCTGTACTTAGAGTATTCGTTCTCAGCCAGATGATGTATGTACGGCTTGCCTCTTTCATCGTTCAGAATCTCAATATCTTTCCACCTGAAATCTTTCGAGATACCTGTGCCGATTGATTTCGAGTATGCTTCTTTCGACGCGAAGCGTCCCGCGAAATGCGGCTCCGGCTTTGCTTTGAAGGATTTGCAGTAAGCGATTTCCTTTTCGGTAAGTATCTTTTCGTAAAACTTATCGCCGAACTTTTCCATTATCGACTTGATTCTCTTAATATCTATTATGTCTATGCCGACTCCGATTATCATAAAATTTGATTCTCCTTTTTCACGATGTTTATTAATTCGGTTATTGAGTTTATGTCGTAATCCGACCCGGGATGAACCGTGTCGAACGTGTCGCCGTATCTTGCGAACACTGTCTTCATTCCTACCGCTTTCGCTCCGACGACGTCACGTTCCGCCCAATCCCCTATCATCAGGCATTCAGCCGCTTTCAGGTTCAGGCGTTCGAGCGCGAGGTTGAACGGAACGGGAGACGGCTTTCTTTCACCCGTATCGTCGAACGTAACAATGACGTCGAACAGGTGATGGAAATTAAGGTAAGAAAGTCTCAGCCACGCTTCTTTCGAAGGGGCGTCCGATACCACGGCGAGTTTAATTCCCATCTTAATAAGTTCTATAAGTGTAGGAAATACTCCGGGATACGGCTTGAGAGCCGCTTCGCGCGCCGTCCTGTAAGCCACAATACCGGCGGATATCATCTTGTTGTCAATCGCTCCGAACTCGTCAATCAGGAACTCATCAAACACCTGCTGGTATTCAATTCCTTCACGTTTGTATATGGCTTCGATTTTCGACTTCGCTTCATCTTGCGAGAGTTTCAGTCCCGAATCTACCATCGCGATAACCGCCGCGTCTATCGCGCGCTCTTTCATCAGCATGAAATCAACGAGCGTGTTATCGAGATCGAATATTATTGCCTTAATCATTTTCCGAATTTTTTCGTTTTCAAAATATCGCTTAACAGAAAAAACGAACCTGTCACGAGTATCATATCATTCGCGTCCGCCTGCGACGTGGCGAACGCATACGCTTCAGACGCGTTATTCTTTATTACGGCTCGGGATTTATTTTTTACCGCTTTCATCAGCATTTCGGGTTCGGCGGAGCGTTTGTAACCGGGTTTAGTCAATATCAGAATTCCGTTCAACTTTTCCAATTCATTTATGCACTTTTTGTATTCCTTGTCAGACATCATCCCGAATATTATGAAGAGTTTACGATACCTGTACGCGTTGAGCGTTCTTTTTAAAAATCTAGTGCCTTCGGTATTGTGAGATACGTCCAAAACAACGAGCGGATTCGTTCCGAGCATTTTAAATCTGTAATCAAATCCGGTGTTTTTAGCAATTCTCTCAAACCCGCGCCGGAGTTCATTTTCCGTGAATCGTATTTTATGACTTGTAAAGAGCGCGTCGAATACTCCGAACGCGGTCGCAAGATTGATTCTCTGATAATCACCCGAAAGAGGAAGACGCAGGTTTCGGAGCGAATAGTGCTCAGTCTTCACGTCAAAAATCCGGGTATCCGCTAAAGGTTCTCCCGTTCTAATTCTGACTTTCTTCTGTGTCAGTGTCAGCGGGGATTTCCTTTCTCTGCAGTACATCCTTATTTGTTTTATTGTTTCCGGTTTTATTTTTCCGGCAACGCAGGGAATGTTCTTCTTGATTATGCCCGATTTTTCAAACGCAATTTCTTTCAATGTGCCGCCGAGGTACTCCGTATGGTCAATCGATACGCTAGTGATTACGGAGACGAGAGGGGTGATGATGTTAGTCGAGTCGAGCCTTCCTCCGAGACCGCATTCGATAACCGCGATGTCAATGCCGTTATCGGAGAAATACTTGAACGCCATTGCCGTAGTGACTTCGAAAAAACTCGGAATGATTTTTTCGATATCCCTGAAATACTTTTCCGTGAATGAAACAACGTAATCTTTTGGAATCATCCTGCCGTTTATCCGTATTCTCTCGCGGAAGTCCTTGATGTGAGGGGATGTGTAGAGCCCGGTACGAAATCCTTTTTCCGTAAGGGCGGAACTTATCATCGAGGCTGTCGAGCCCTTGCCGTTCGTTCCCGCGACGTGTATTGACCTGAAATTCTTATGCGGATTGCCGGTCAGGACAGAAAGTTTTTTTATGTTCTTTAAGTCGTACTTTATTCCGGAGCGTTCGAGACCGAAGAGATAATTTATACAGTTATTGTAATCCTTGAATTTCATTAAAGAAATTACAAAAATACAATTTTATGTTAAAAGCAGAAAACAATCACATGAATCACAGTTTAAAAATCGTGTTGTAACGAAACGACAAACATCATTTAATCAGTACCATTTTCTTCGTTTCAGTGAAATCTGATATCATCAGCCTGCAGAAATATATTCCCCCTGAAAGTTTGTCTCCGTTGAAAAATATCTCGTAACTACCCGTCGGAAGCAAGCCGTCAACAAGAACGTCCACTCTTCTTCCCGATGCGTCGAACACTGCAATCGTAACATTCTTTAATGATGCTCCGTTATTGCTGCCTACATTAAACTTTATTTTAGTGGTTGGATTAAACGGATTCGGATAATTACCTATTAGTTCATTTTTCAAGGGTAAACCTGTTCCCGAAGGATTTATACTTACCGGCTGCGGCGTAAAACTCCAGACAGACGACCACGGTCCCGAACCGTAATTGTTCCTCGCGTTGACCCGCCAGAAATAAGTGATGTTCAGGCTGAGTTTTCCCGAAGGCACGGTGTATTTGCTCTGAAGAACGGTCGCCGAATCCGTAAAGATAGTAAAGTTCGGCACGGTCGATATCTGTATCGTGTACGACAACACTCCCGGCAGACTGTCCCAGTCAAGAACCGGCGTCGTTGAAGTACCGATGAAACCGTTAACCGGAGAAATCAGAATCGGGGCTTGAGGCACGAGCCCTGTAGAGAAACACCAGACTGTTGACCAGTCGCTTGCGCCCACAGAATTTGATGCTTTCACCCTCCAGAAGTATGTGTAGCCGGGCTGGAGTTTCCCTGCGGGTACGGGGTATTGGTTTGACGTAACAGTTGCTGAATCGGTTATCACATAAAAGTTTGCCACGGTTGACACTTGAACTTTATACGAAGTCGCTCCTGATGACGGACTCCACAGCAGAGTTAAATTCACCGGCAAATCGGTCGAGTTATTAGGCGGATAGACGAGTACCGGAGCCGCCGGTATGGGCAAGCCGCCGGTAGTGGTTTTAAGAATCGTTCCGTTCATGCAGGCTGCCCAGCCGGTGGAGGAATTCAGCATGAATATTGAAGCAACACCATTAGAAGTCGGCGTTGATTGCGGAGACCAGGATTCCCCTCCGTCGTTAGTTCTTAAAATTTGCGATACTGCGAACGGGGAATTTAATATCGGGTCTCCTCCGGAAACCCATCCCGTACTGCTGTTTGTAAAAATAATTGAATTGAGTCTGTAAGTTGAACCGGTAGGTTTGCTAATCCAGTTTACTCCCCCGTTCGTTGTTTTAAATACAAATCCTCCCATAGCGGTAATGAAACCTGTAGTAGGCGAGAGGAAATACATACCGAGCAAATTCTCTGAAGTGTTGCAGGTCTGCGTATTCCACGTGCTTCCGCCGTCCGTGGTTTTCAGCAAATTTCCGGAGTCGCCCGTTACCCATCCCGTATTCTGATTAACGAAAATGCAGTACGTATAAGTCCGCGCTGTGTTGATGTAAATTGTACTCCACGACAAGCCGCCGTCCGTTGATTTCAGTATATACCCTTTGGATGTAACACCCCATCCAAGATCCGGATTAATAAAATATGTTTTCATAACCGCACCGATACTGGAATTAAACACTGAATTCCAGACGACGCCGCCATTTGTTGTTTTTGCTATATATGAGACATTATTTGTAACACTGCCTCCGGATGTCCAGCCCGTCTGTGAATTGATGAACTGAACTGCAGTGAATCCGTGGGTTGAAGACAACTGCTGAACCCAGTTATTGCCTCCGTTTGAAGTGTATAGTATCGTGTACCATCCAACCATCCATCCCGTATTCTGATCTATGAACTGTACATCCCTTAATGCATTACTTGTCCCGCTGTACTGCGTGAACCAGCCGGTCTGTGAATACAAATTGCCGGAGAAAAGTATGGCTGAAACTGCGAGGTAAAAGAATAATTTTTTCATTTTTTACAAAATTAAATTTGTAATTTTATTTTTCAGCCCGTTTCGATGATAACCCTTTTAATAATGTAGCAGTATGATAATCAGCGGTATCAGGGAATTCCGATTATCAGTAACACGTAAAGAAACTTATCAATATTGCAGGCAAAATACAACATATTATTACTATTGTCTGTATTATGGAATACCCGGGGATTTCATTCAAAGAAAACACAAAAAATATTTCCGGGATTGAAAATTTATTAATAAATGAATTGAAAGGGCGAAGTAAAACGAGTAACTTTAATGTTCAAATTTTCATTTTATTTCATACTTAGATAAAATATCGGTTAAAGGAGCGAGAGTGCACAACCTGAAGAATATCGACATAGATATTCCAAGGGATAAACTCATCGTTTTCACGGGGCTTTCGGGTTCGGGAAAATCTTCTCTTGCATTCGACACGATTTACGCGGAAGGGCAGAGGCGTTTTCTCGAGACACTGTCATCATACGCGCGCCAGTTCATAGGCGGAATAGAGCGTCCCGAGGTTGACAAGATAGAAGGACTGTCTCCTTCGATATCCATCGAGCAGAAAACAATTTCTCACAATCCGCGTTCGACGGTCGGTACTGTTACGGAAATTTACGATTTTCTCAGGCTTCTTTTCGCGAGGTGCGGCACACAGTACTCGCCCGATTCAGGGCTTGCGGTGACGAGACAATCTCTTGACCAGATTTTCGAACTCGTGTTGAAAGATTTCGCGAACGCGAGAATTAACATATTCAGCCCGGTTATTAAAGGACGCAAAGGACATTACAGGGAACTCTTCGCGGAAATACTTTCCGACGGTTTTACAAGAGTACGCGTTGACGGAGAGATGACGGAAATCTCCGACGGGTTGAAACTCGACAGGTTCAAGATACACGACATCGAAGTTGTAATCGACAGGCTTACCGTGACCGAGAAATCGAGAATGAGAATTTACGATTCGATTGAAATGGGTTTGAGATACGGCGACGGAATGGTAATCATAAACTCCGGCGATACCGACAAACTTTTCAACGAAAAATTATCGGACCCCGATACGGGAAGGAGTTTTTCCGAACCCGCGCCCAATTCGTTTTCCTTCAATTCCCCATACGGCTGGTGCAAGGAGTGCTACGGACACGGTGAGAAAAAACACATAGACGAAAATCTGATTTTTCCGGACAGGAGTCTTTCGTTCGCACAGGGCGGGCTTGCACCGATCGGGAAACTTAAAAAATCGTGGATATCGTCAATAATTACCGGAGTTCTCAAGCATTACAACGTTACTATCGATACGCCCGTCAAGGAATATCCCGTTGAACTAATCGACGCCTTATTGACCGGAACTCACGAGAAGATTCATTACACGTACACGACGAGCACGACCGGAAGAACATTCGAATACAATCAGCGTTTCAACGGAATACTTAAATACATAGAACAGGTATCGAGGGACACATCGTCGCAATTAATACGCAACTGGGCGGAGAGTTTCATGAGCGTTAATGTCTGCGGGTCTTGCGGCGGCGGAAGATTAAGAGAAGACGCGTTGTGGGTAAAAATTGACGGCAGGAACATACACGACATTACAAAAATGACGATATCGGAAGTATATGAATATTTCGGAACTTTAAAGTTCGACGGAAACAAAGGACTTCTTGCCGCGCCGATTCTTAAAGAAATCAGAGAACGACTTTCATTCCTGATGAACGTAGGTCTTGAGTATCTTACTCTGGACAGGAGTTCCAGGTCTCTCTCGGGCGGAGAGGCGCAGAGAATAAGACTCGCGACGCAAATCGGCTCCCAGTTGACGGGGGTGCTTTATATTCTCGACGAACCATCCATAGGCCTTCATCAAAGAGACAACATAAGGCTGATAAAATCGCTTAAACACCTTAGAGACATAGGCAACACCGTGATTGTAGTCGAGCACGACAAGGAAATGATTGAATCGTCCGACTTCGTAGTCGACCTCGGTCCGAAGGCGGGCGAGCACGGAGGAGAAGTAGTTTCAACAGGAAGACCGGATAAACTGACGGGCAACTCTATAACTGCCGAATACTTAAGGGGCAAGAGGACAATACACGTTCCCGAAAAGCGCAGAGCGGGAAACGGTAAAACAATTCGATTGAAAGGCGCAGGCGGAAACAATCTCAAGAAAGTAAACCTCAACATACCGCTGGGTAAATTAATCTGCATTACCGGTGTAAGCGGTTCAGGAAAGTCAACGCTGATAAATGACACTCTTTTCCGGATTCTTTCGAAACATTTGATGCGCGGACTCGAGAAACCGCTTCCGTATTCCTCAATCGAGGGACTCACAAACAAGAAGGACGGGAGAACTGAAAGAATAATCGATAAAGTTATTGAGATTGACCAGGCGCCGATCGGCCGCACACCGAGAAGCAATCCGGCGACGTATACAGGTTTGTTCACGCACATTCGCGACATCTTCGCTTCGCTGCCGGAATCAAAAATCCGCGGATACAAGGTCGGAAGATTTTCATTTAACGTTAAAGGCGGACGGTGCGACGAATGCGAGGGAGACGGATTAAAGAAAATTGAAATGAATTTTCTTCCCGATGTTTACGTAACCTGCGATTCCTGCAAGGGTAAAAGATACAATCCCGAAACGCTGAGCGTGACTTACAAGAATAAATCTATTTCCGACGTGCTTGAGATGACTGTTGAGGACGCGGTTGACTTTTTCGAAGCATTTCCTTCTCTGAAAAGGAAACTTAAAACTCTTCACGATGTCGGACTCGGTTACATAAGACTCGGACAGCAGGCAACTACACTGTCCGGTGGAGAAGCGCAGCGCGTTAAACTGGCGACTGAATTGTCGAAAGTGCAAACGGGAAGGACGATATACATACTCGACGAGCCAACGACAGGACTGCACTTCGAGGATATCAACATGCTTCTTAAAGTACTGAACAAACTCGTTGACAAGGGCAATACGGTAATTATAATCGAGCACAATCTCGACGTGATAAAATCCGCAGACTGGATAATTGACCTTGGACCCGAGGGAGGAAACAAGGGAGGCGAAATAATCGCCGAGGGCACACCGGAAGACATCTCGGAAAAATTCGGAGGAGTTTCATACACAGCGAAATTCCTTAAAGACGTTCTGACAACAAAGAAGTGAGTTATTGGTCGGTATCTGTGAAGCCGAAACGGAGTTTATCCTTTTTAAAAACTGGTTTATCCCCGCTGTCCTTTTTAGTCTGACTTTCTTTTTTATCCTGCTTGTTTCCGATTAATTTAATTTCGTCTTCTCTGGTTCCCGAATCCGAAACCCCGCCCACGTCATCGAAGAAAATTTTCTTCTTCGGTATTTCATAATCCGGATTATTCTTCATGCTGCTTTCGGACGAGGAGAAAAAGACGTTATCGTACATCACTATTCCTTCGTTGATGTTAGAAATTTCCTCAACGCTGAAGTCGTTGCTGAAAACATCGTCGTCACCCTCGACGGTGTTAATAGGCGTTACGTTTTTCTTTGTCGCTACTACCCTGAATTCGCTTTCCGATATCACGCTGTTGTCTTTCAGTGACGAAAATCTGCTTTCCTCGGGACCCGTGGTAATAATAATCTTGCGCTCTTCCTTTCCTCCTGTTGAGAGTTCCTTAATCCGTTTTCTCATCAGATATTTTTCCTTGAACTCATAGTACTTCCCGATTTCGATTATTTTCTTCGTCAGGGCGGAAGTGTTCGTTTTCATCGTATCGATGTCGAAAAGTTTGCTCCTGTAATCACGCCTTATTACGTTTCCTTTTATAATTATATCGGAAATATCCTTGGAGTCGAGGTTCTCTATAATGTGTTCGGCGACTTTTTCAGAAGAAACGTCGGGCGATAGGAAATAATTACGCAGGTCAGAAACGTCAAACATTATCAGGTTGGCTATCTTGTTCTTTTCAATCGAGCCGTGTGATTCGGAAACGTCGAACATCCTCGCGGGATTGACGACCGCCATTTTAAGAAGAGACCTGTAAGACAAATTCCCTTTCTTTGCGAGGTGCGAGCAGAGTTTGATTTCCGATATTATTGATGTTCCGAGATAACCCGTTCCGAAACTGACGTTGAGTCCGTATTTAAGCAGCTCGAAACTTTCCAGTTTCTTTTCTCCCAGTTTCACGATATCGCTCGGACAGAGAATTATGTTAACCTTCTTATCTGAGAGGTAATCAAGTTCGTCCTTTTGTATGTTAACCGGATTGGAGAATATCAGCCGCCCGTCGAGAAAATCATTCTCGCCGAGGACTTTGAAAATCGATTTCGAGAAAGTTCTCCTTATGTGCTCCTGACCGCTGCTTTTCTTAAGTATGTCGAAATAAATTTTCCGCCTGCCTTCCTTAAGCGCCTTCGCCGCGGATGTAAGGGAATAATTTGTAATCTCCTCGTCGTCAGTCATTCCGATGCAGTGGAATTTCTTTATCTCGTTAAGATACCTGCTGAACGCCTCGCTGAAAGACGTCATTACGATATCCTGAACTATAAGAAAATTGTACTTGTGGAACTCCTGAAGGAAATCCTTCGACAGATATCCCGAAGTCTCGTTAAGGAAAAGTTCGCCGTTAGAGAGCGCTCTGAAGTAACTGAAAGTTATTAAATTCTTAAGGTCCTGTTTGTTTTCCGAACTCGTAAAATATTTATCAAGCAGAGAAAGCGAAAGATTATCCGGCAGTTTATCGTAATTTATTCTCTCGAAAAACACGCCGCTGAGCGCGTAAGAGGAATTGATGTTCGAGTTAAACAGCGCGGGTATTATAATTTTGTCCTTAGCGTCAATTATGTTAACGCCAGGATACTTCGTGTATATAGTCCTGTCCGAAACCAGGTCGTTGTAATAATCTATCTGATGGATAATGTTATTCTTAATGACAATATTATAATACCCGACATTGTCGTCCTTGTCAAAAGTGAGAACAAGCGCGTTTTTAAGTATTAAATATCTGTCCATTAAGCATTATTATAAATCTTCTATAATATATTCTTCGTCGATTAAAAATTCACTGTCATACAGAGTATTCTTTCCCGCTTTAAATACCGCGTACTGAAATCCTCCTCGAACGCTGAAAGCGCCGTATTCGCCCTTGTTGTTTAGCGCGATGAATCCGACCTGAAAAAGATGGTCGCGGTTTTTGCTCGAGAGGAGGTTGAGTTTAAAGACTCTTTCCACGGCAACCCTGCAGGCTTCTTTCGGACTCAATCCCATCCTCATCATTTCAACAATTAAAAAACTGCCGCAGGCGCGAATGCATTCTTCGCCCCGTCCCGTTGACGCGGCGCCTCCTACCTCTCCGTCGACGTATAGTCCCGAGCCTATCATAGGAGAGTCCCCGACTCTGCCGTGGAGTTTCCAGGCCATTCCGCTTGTAGTGCACGAAGCCGAAACGTGTCCGTTCTTATCCAGAGCTACCATACCGATTGTATCGTGATTACCGTCGGCGTTGATGTCCTTTTTTCCCTTCAGAACAAAATCATCCGTATGAATCTCTTCAGGTTTTGTTATACCCGAGGCTTTCCATTCATTGTATCGCTTTAAAGAGTTCTCCGTCATTAAATTCCCCGGCTTAAATCCGTTCTTAATCGCGTAATCGTAAGCTCCGTCGCCGGCGAGAACCATGTGTTCGGTATTTTCCAGAATGAGTCTCGCGAGGCTTATCGGATTTTTTATGTTCTCTACGCAAATAACGGAACCGACTCTCGCTTTCCAGTCCATTATCGCAGCGTCAAGCGTCACCCTTCCGTCCGCGTCAGGCAATCCTCCGTATCCGACGCTCAGAACCGCGGGGTCGTCTTCTGCGACTCTGACTCCCTGTTCCGCCGCGTCGAGAGAGTTGCCGCCGTTTTTCATGATTTCATAAGCGGCTTTATTTGCATCCAGACCGTGTTTCCAGGTTGATATGACTATTGGTTTCATTTTATCTTTACGTCTTTCCTTGTAGTAATTTTAATGTTTGAAGTTTCCCCTTCTATAATCTTCACCTTGAATCCGGCTTTTTCCATAAGCGATGCCTCGTCAGTGCAGGTATAATTTCCACGGAAAGCAAGTTCGAAGGCTTTCATAAGTTTATCGTACCTGAACACCTGCGGCGTCTGAACGCTTCTCAGTGTTTCCCTGGCGATGGTTTCACGGACGTATCCTTTCCTGTCTATACGTTTAATAGTATCGTGAAGTTCAAGTCCGGGAATGACACAGTCCTCGCGCTTCGAGACGGAAATGAGCCTGTCAATCAGTTTGCCCGAAACGAAGGGTCTGACCGCGTCGTGAATTATGATTCTATCCGTGCTTTTGCATTTAATCTTGAGAAGGGACCTGTAAACCGATTCCTGCCGGGTTGCGCCGCCCCGGGAAATGACGAGCGGTTTCACCGAACCAGATAGTTTATCGAGAAAACTTTTTTTCCGAAGGTAATCCGGATGTAATGAGAGATAAATCGAATTAACCTTCTTGCAGGATAAAAATTTATCAAGAGTGTGGAAAAGTATTTCCCTGTTACCGAATTTATGAAATTGTTTCGGGATTCCTGAACCGAACCTGACGCCGGAACCCGAAGCAGGAATAACGACGAAAAACTCCATCGGATAAAATTAATTTTTAAACAACCATCATCGCGTCGCCGTAAGCCAGGAACTTGTAATTTTCCTTTATCGCTTTCTTGTATGCCTTCATCACGTCGTCTCTTTCAGCGAGCGAGCAGACGAGCATCAGCATCGTGCTTTGCGGCAAGTGGAAATTGGTTATGAGTTTGTTGACGATACTGAGAGTCTGGGGCGGATGAATGAATTTATCCGTCCATCCTCGGCTCGGCCTTACGTTCTTGCCCGTGATAACGCTCGATTCAAGCGCTCTCGTAACCGACGTCCCGACAGCAATGACGTTCTTTCTTTTGTTAATGGAATTATTTATTAAATCGCTGTTTTCTTTTGAAATTTCGTAAAACTCCGAATCCATCCGGTGTTTTGAAAGGTCCTCGACTTCAACGAGTCTGAACATTCCCAGTCCTAGATGAAGAGTGACGTAAGCGATATTTACCTTCTTCTGATGAATTTTCTTCAGAAGTTCTTTTGTGAAATGAAGTCCCGCGGCAGGCGCCGCTACCGAACCCACGTTTTTGGCGAACACCGTCTGATACATTTCCTTATCCTTATCCGTGGGCTCTCTTTTTATGTAATAAGGAAGCGGAGTCTTCCCGAGTTTGTCGATGTGTTTCCTGAAATCGTCCTTTACGTTAAACCTGACAATTCTTCCCCGCGAAGTCGTGTTGTCTATCACTTCGCAGAAAACGTTTTTATTGAAAAATATCCTGTTGCCTATCCTGACCTTTCTTGCAGGGTCAACAACAACGTCCCAGATGTTCTCGGTTTCAGATAACTGCCGCAGAAGAAATACTTCAATCTTTGCCTTAGTCTTTTCCTTGTTGCCGTAAAGCCTTGCGGGAAAAACCTTTGTATCGTTGAGAACGAGCACGTCCCCTTCGCTCATGAAATCAATTACATTCTTGAATTTCATCGTGCGGATTTCGCCCGTGTCTTTCGAGAGCACCATTAGTTTACAGTTGTCTCTCGGCGATTTAGGGCTTTTGGCGACCGCGTTTTTGGGAAAAGTGTATTTAAACTGGGATAATTTCATTATTTTACTTTAAGTTTTTAAATGCTTTTTTGCCCGGGAAGACGGCTTTCGAGCCGAGTTCCTCTTCAATTCTTAATAACTGGTTGTATTTGGCAATTCTATCTGTTCTTGATGCCGAGCCTGTTTTAATCTGTCCCGCATTCGTCGCGACTGCAACATCAGCGATAATCGAATCTTCCGTTTCACCGCTTCTGTGGCTTATAACGGTAGTGTAGCCGTTGTGCTTAGCGATATTGATGCAGTCAACGGTTTCGGAAATCGTGCCTATCTGATTCAACTTAATCAGTATCGAATTAGCGACGGATTTCTTGATTCCTTCGGCGAGAATTTTCGGGTTAGTGACGAAAATATCGTCGCCGACGAGTTGTATTTTCTTCCCTAATTCTTTAGTCAGATTTTTCCAACCCGTCCAGTCGTTTTCCGACAGTCCGTCTTCAATCGATATTATCGGATATTTCTTCACGAGACCCGCATACAGTTTCACCATTTCGCCTGATGATTTTGAGGGAAGACCCGATTTAAAGAAAACGTATTTTGACTTCTTTCCGTTTTCGCCTTTTTCGTACATTTCACTTGCCGCAACATCGAGAGCAAGGTAAACGTCCGATCCCGGCTTGTATCCTGCATTAACGATTGAAGTCATTATTACGTCGAGAGCCTCTTCGTTTGACTTGAGATTCGGAGCGAATCCGCCTTCATCACCGACGGAAGTATTATAATTTCGTTTCTTAAGCACGCTCTTCAGTGAATGGAACACTTCGACGCCGCATCTGAGAGCGTCGGAAAATTTAGAGAATCCGGCAGGGACTATCATGAACTCCTGAAAATCGACAGTGTTATCCGCGTGCTTGCCTCCGTTAAGTATGTTCATCATCGGAACGGGAATGGTAACCGAATCAAAATCGCCGAGATACCTGTACAGCGGCAATCTCGAGTACGCGGCGCTCGCTTTCGCTGCCGCCATCGATACGCCGAGAATTGCATTGGCTCCGAGTTTCGATTTGAACTCTGTGCCGTCGAGCGAAATAAGTTCGTCATCGAGTTCTCTTTGTCTGAACGAATCGAACCCTGTCATTTTCTTCGCTATGACATTGTTAACGTTATTAACGGCTTTCATTACGCCTTTTCCGAGGAACCTCTTTTTATCGCCGTCGCGCAGTTCGACCGCTTCTCTCTCTCCCGTGGACGCGCCCGACGGAACAATTGCTCTTCCGAGCGTTCCTTCCGACAGCAAAACATCAACCTCAACGGTCGGATTTCCTCTTGAATCAAAAACCTCTCTGGCGTGTATTTTTTTAATTTCAGGCATTTTCTCGTTGTTTTTACGGATTTTGAAAGTTTTAATATAAACCCTAAAACAAAGTATATCAATGCAATTAATTTTGAAAGTCCCATGAATTAGTTTAAAAATGAAATTCCAATAGTATATTCGTAAAATGTATAGCAGTCAGTATTATTTGGTGCATAAAAAAATCCGATTTCATGAATTAAATTTAATGATTAAATATTTCAACATTGCTATAATGGTAGGAACCTGTTCCATAAGATGCTGTCAAAATGCAAATTATTATCCGTAATGAATGCAACAGCGTTTTGAGTTTGTTTCCATTTTGTATTTTAATAATTTGCTTACACGGCTTGTTTATTCGTGTAGCGGTTAGTAAAGTAATTAACATTTTATTAATTGCATAATATCGGGAGTATATTCAACAATTTTTTACGATATACCGTGGGCCGGTAATTTATTTTAGCCTTACAAATAATATTTCTTATTAAGAGAGAAGAATCAATTAAAAGAATTATGTTTTCACAATAAAATACAGATGATGCAAACACTGGAATATACACCACTGGAAAAAATCGAAATAGGCAGACCTGTTGATAGAATTGCTTTTGTTACTTCTAATTGTGCGGGGAAAAATGTTCTTGATCTAGGCTGTTACGATGAAACTGCTTTGATGAAAAAAAGTTCTGGAATGTGGCTGCACGAACAAATCGCAAAAGCTGCAAAATATGTTTACGGTATAGATAATTCGATTTCTCTGAAAGATAAACAACACTCGTTCAGCCCGAACTCAAAAATTGTTTTCGGCGATGTAATTGAATTAAAAAAAATTGATGATTTCGATCCCGATATCATAATCGCGGGAGAGTTAATTGAACATCTTCCAAATGCACCGGACTTTTTAAAAAAAATTAAAAGTTTATACAGCGGTAAACAATTAATTTGCACTACGGTTAATGCCTCATCTTTTTCAAATTCGTTTTTATCGCTTATAAAAAGGGAATCCTGTCACAAAGACCATTTACAGGTTTACTCTTTCAAAACAATTAATACACTGTGCAGACTCGCAGGATTTGAAAGTTGGGAAATCCTGACGTATCATGTAAATTTTACCGAAATGATACTTGCATCAAAAGGATTTAAAAGATTAATCGTAAAAGCCGCGGAAAAGGTAGTAAATATAATGGAATGGATGTTTCCTCTCGCTTCGGGCGGCTTGATTATGAACGTAAAAAAAATCTAACCAAACATATATTCTTCCTCGCCTATTATTGGGATTTTGATTTAGAATATTCCCGGAACTCTCAAATTGCGTTCCATTCTGATGTAATAATTATCAGAATGCTTGTTCATCCCGATAAAAAACGACTGAATTCACATTAAAACGGGAAATTATAGAGATTTTTGCACGTATTTGGACCTTCAGATTATCCCGAATATGCCAAATTTTCATGCTTTGCTCTAAATTTTTATTCAGTTTCAAGATGTATTGCATTGTTTTTCACACCTTTTACTTTACTTCTGATGGATGAGCAAGGAAGAGAATGTTAACATATTTTTAACTTGAATTATTGAAATATTTTGAGAATATTTTATGTTTTTCTTTTAAAGATTGGATTAGTTTGGAATCTACGAACACTTTGATTATAACTATTGACGGACCGACAGGAACAGGAAAGAGTATTACATCGAGGATTCTTGCCGAGAAACTCGACCTTATGTATTTCGACAGCGGTTCCTATTACAGGGCAGTAACGTATGCGGCGCTAAAGAACAATATAAAGCCGAACGATTTCAACGCGATATGCAAGACGGCGGCGGCGATTGATTTAAAGTTCATTGAAAATAAAGTTCTTCTTAATAATAAAGACATTACACCCGAACTCAAGGCTCTTGAGATTACGAACAAGGTAAGCCAGATAAGCAGGATTAACGCCTTGAGGCGCATGGCTTATGACAGGTTGAAAAAGGTTAAGGAAGAGAACAAAGGCATATTGATGGAAGGCAAGGACACGGGCGTTAATGTTTTTCCGGAAGCGGATTTCAAGTTTTATCTTATAAGCGACCTGAGCGCGAGAATTGCACGCAGGCATCAGGATTTTCTTGACCTCGGACAGAGATTCTCGAAAGACAAGATTGAAAAGGAACTTAAACTCCGCGACGAACTTGAAACGAGAAAAAACCCGAGCGTGCTCAGGAAAGCCGACGATGCGGTGATAGTAGATACAACGAACATGATTATAGAAGAACAGGTGAGTTATCTTTACAGATTAATCACCAACCCGGATACAGAATAAAACAAAGCCTTCCGCGTTTTGCGGAGGGGATTTAATAATTAAACTTCCGATGTCTGCCGGCAGGGCGCGGAAGAAAACACAGCCGGAATTATTTTATTATGTCACAAGACACAAAACACCAGACCGACCTGAAATCGGACACGCAAACCAAGGAAGAAAACGAAAAAATCTCCACTAAATTCATCTCAACGGATTACAACGAGGATGAATTTCAGAACATGCTGAAACTTTACGAGAAGACCTTCAACGTAATAAAGGAAAACGAACTCGTAAAAGGCAAAATCGTGGCGATTCACGGTGAAGACGTGCTGATAGACATCGGTTCAAAATCGGACGGAAGAGTTTCAATTAATGAATTTTCGAATCCCGAAGAACTTAAAGTAGGAAACGAAATCGAGATTTTCCTCGAGAAGATTGAAGACAAGGAAGGACAACTCGTTCTGTCGAAGAAGAAAGCCGACTCGATTAAGATGTGGGACAGGATTGTTGAAGCGCAGAGAGACAGCACCGTTGTAAAAGGAAAATGCCTCAGGAGAATCAAGGGCGGATTCGTTGTCGACCTCAACGGTCTTACGGCGTTCCTTCCCGGTTCGCAGATTGACACGAAGCCAATCAGGGATTACGATGAATACGTGGGCAAGGTAATGGACTTCAAGGTAATCAAGATAAACAACCAGATTGAGAACATAATTGTATCGCACAAGGTGCTCATTGAAGAATCGATGGCGGGACAGCGCGAAGAACTTCTGAAGACAATCAAGAAGGGAATGACGCTGAAAGCGACAGTTAAGGCAATCACCGACTTCGGCGTGTTCGTTGACCTCGGCGGCCTCGACGGATTGATTCACATAACAGATCTTTCATGGGGAAGAATCAATCATCCTTCGGACATCGTGAAACTTGACCAGGTGATAGACGTTTACGTAATTGAATTCGACGAAGAGAAACAGAGAGTATATCTCGGACTGAAGCAACTTCAGGCGCATCCGTGGGATAACATACAGGAAAAATACAAAGTGGGCGACAAGGTATCGGGCAAGGTAGTATCCCTCACCGACTACGGCGCGTTCATTGAAATCGAAAAAGGCATCGAAGGGCTTATTCACATAAGTGAAATGTCCTGGACGCAGCACGTGACGAGCCCAAGCCAGATGGTAACCATGGGACAACTCGTTGACGCGCAGATACTCAACATTGATTTCGAGAACCGCAAACTCTCGCTCGGAATGAAGCAGTTAACGCCGAATCCCTGGCAGAGCCTGCTCGACAAGTTCCCGGTCGGAACGAAGCAGAAAGGCAAAGTCTGCAACATCACGAACTTCGGAATATTCGTTGAACTCGAGGAAGGTGTTGACGGACTCGTTCACATATCCGACCTTTCGTGGACAAAGAAAATTCTCGATGTAAACGATTTCGTGAAACTCGGAGAGATTATCGAAGTAGTCATTCTCGGAATTGACGTCGCGAATCAGAGAATTTCTCTCGGCCACAAGCAGTTGTTTGAAAATCCGTGGGACAGTCTTGAGTCAAAGTACAGACCCGGACTCGAAACGGAAGTTAAAATCGTGAAGCCGATTGAGAAAGGCATCATAGTTGAACTTCCCGACGTCGTGGATTCATTCATTCCCGCGTCGCAGTTATCTGTTGCGCCGGTGAGGAATTTCTCGGAACTCTTCAAACCGGGAGACAAGGTAAACGCGAAGGTAATTGAATTCGACAAGGGCAACAAGAAAATCGTCCTTTCCGTCGTTGAATTCTTCAAGGACAAGGATCAGGAAGCGATTGACGCTTACATAAGCAGGTTCAAGCTTACCCGCAAGTTCACGTTGAAAGAAGTACAGGAAAGATCCAAGACTTACGAATCGGAACAGATTGATTTCAGGATAGAAGACATTATCGGAGATGAAGTTCAGGTTAACGAGCCCTCGGCCCCGCAGGCTGACGCTCCGAAAGCCGAAGAGAAGCCCGAACAGAAATAAAACGAAGAAGTAAGCATAACATAAAACCCGGGATATTATCCCGGGTTTTTCTTTATGAAACAAAATATTTATTGGATTTAATTCGTAAAAACGGATAATAGGAACGAGTTTTACAAATAGAATTTTAATCTTAAATTGCGTAATTTGAAAATAAAAAGTTTGGACAGAAAATTACTATACGAAGGCAAAGCAAAGAGGATATACTCGATTCCGGATAAGCCCGGAATGTACATTCAGGAATTCAAAGATGACGCCACCGCGTTCAACGGACTCAAGAAAGAGCAAATCAAGAACAAGGGCGTGCTCAACGCTTCCATATCAACAACGATTTTCAGATATTTAATGCAACACGGCATCCCGACGCATTTTGTCGAAAAACTTTCAGACACCGAAATGCTTGTGAAGAAAGTAAAAATAGTGCAGGTCGAGGTTGTATGCAGGAACATCGCGGCGGGAAGTCTGGTAAAAAGGTACGGCTTCAAGGAAGGAACAGTGATGAAGCAGCCGATAGTCGAGTATTATTTTAAATCGGACGAACTTGGCGACCCTTTGTTTACCGAAGAGCACGTATTCGCGCTGGAACTCGCGACCGCGGACGAAATGAATTTAATTAAGGAACTCACGCTGAAAATAAACGGTCTTCTGCTGAAATTCTTTTCCGAAAGGAAATTAAAACTTGTCGACTTCAAACTCGAATTCGGGAGAGACGATGGCGGGAATATAATTCTCGCGGACGAGATTTCCCCTGATACCTGCAGGCTCTGGGATTCTGAAACGAACAAGAAACTTGACAAAGACAGGTTCCGCTTCGACCTCGGCGGAGTAGAAGAGGCTTACGAAGAAATTAACAAACGCTTGTCCTGATTTCATAAATTAAGTAAATCTGAATTGTTTAAGGTTACAAATTACGGCAAGGACGTAGTATTAAAGGTTTTATTCATAACACTGGCAATAGACGCCGCGGCATTCATCGTGAACATCGCCTGGCTTAAACTGTTATTGTTTTCCATTTCGCTTTTCTTACTCGTTTTCACGCTTTATTTTTTCAGGGACCCTGAGCGTAAACTCCCCGCAGGCATTACACCTGACACAGTGATATCGCCCGCGGACGGCAAGGTAGTATTAATCGAAAAAGTAAAAAACGGATATTCTGAATTCTTTAATGGAGAAGAATTGACGCAGATCAGCATTTTTTTATCACCTCTCAACGTTCACGTGAACTGTTATCCAGTTAGCGGAACGCTGAAATATTTCAACTACATAAAGGGAGATTACGTTGTCGCGTTCAACAATAAGTCATCCGACCGGAACGAGAGAAGCGAAATCGGCATCGAAACGAAGAAAGGCAAAAAAATAATTTTCAAGCAGATAGCGGGTTTCGTCGCGCGTAGGATTGTCTGTGACCTGAGACTGAATTCGAACGTGAAGGCGNGGGAAAAGTTCGGAATGATTAAGTTCGGTTCGAGGATCGATATTCTCGTCCCGACCGATACCGACATAAAGGTTAAACTGAGAGACAAAGTGACAGCGGGCGTAACCGAAATAGCGAAGTTGAGATGACAATTTCGAAGAAATTCATACCGAGCCTATTTACGATACTGAACGCATTCTGCGGCTTCATGTCAGTTATATATTCTTCGCATTCGGAATACAATCAGGCTATATTCTTTATATTTTATGCCGCTATATTTGACGTGCTTGACGGAATGGTGGCGAGGATACTCCACACATCGTCTGATTTCGGAGTCGAACTGGATTCTCTGTCTGACGTCGTGTCTTTCGGGTTCGCTCCGTCGTTCCTGATTTACAATTTCTTTTTCAAGGATTACGATGAACTCGGAATATTCGTCTCGTCAATGGTTCTCGCTTTTTCGGCAATCAGGCTTGCAAGATTCAACATAAGTCTGACGGGATATTCGAAGGAGGTTTTTTACGGGATTCCCGTTCCTATGTCGGCTCTTGTATTATGTTCGTACGTAATGTTTTATCACAACATAATTTTCTCGAAACAGGTAAGCGAGGTGATGATATTCGCGCTGACTATAATGGTTTCTATATTGATGGTAAGCAAGTTTCGTTTTCCCGCGCTGCCGTCTTTCAACAAGCAGGGTTTGAAAGCGAATCCTGTTTATTTTGCTCTGCTGCTCGCGGGCGGAATACTTATTATCGTGACTAAGGGTTACGCGATTTTTCCCATTACAATCGGTTACATTTTATACGGAATAGTGAACACTTTCATCCCTGTTAAACAGAAAACAAAAGTCAGGCACTGAGTATATTTTTCAACGCCTCAATCAATTTCGTAACATCCTCGTCTTTATTGAATCGCCCTGCGGATATCCTTATCGAAGAAAGCGCCAGTCTCTCATCCATTCCTGTTTCAAGCAGCACTCTTGAAGGTTTTAATGAACCCGAAGAACAGGCGGAGCCGCCCGATACTGAAATTCCGGACAGGTCGAGTTTTACAGGCAGCAGCCCTATTGGCACTTTAAGTCTGTCAGGATTGAAAGTAACGTTAAGTATGTTCGGCAGAGAATTCTTCTCGTCAGAATTAAAAATGACATCCCCGCCGAATGCAGCATTGAGTTCATTCCTGACGTTTGTATTTATGCGTTTATAATGCCCGATGTCATCATTCATTGATGATTCAAGAATTTCAACCGCCTTGCTTAAGCCCGCGATGCCCGGGACATTTTCCGTTCCCCCGCGCATGTCGCGTTCCTGACCTCCGCCGTGAAAGTATTTGTCGATTCTCACATTTTCATCCTTGAAGAGAATTCCGACGCCCTTCGGGCCGTAAAATTTATGCGCTGACATTGTCATGAAATCGAGTCCGAGTTCTTTAGGCTTTACTTCTGTCTTTCCCACGCTCTGAACGGTATCGCTGTGGAACCTGACGCCGTGTTCCCTGCAGATACTGCTTATTGCTTTAACGTCATTAACCGAGCCGAGTTCGTTATTCGCGTGCATTATTGAAACGAGAAGAGTTTCGGGCGTAATGAGTCTCTCGATTTCGCCGGAGTGAATTATGCCCGATTTATCCGGAGCCGCGAATGAAACTCTGTATCCGAAATTCTTCAGGTAAATGAAAGAATCTATAACCGCGGGATGCTCGACTGATGAAGTAATTATGTGATTTTTCGAATTGTCAGGATTCGAAAAAGCCAGTCCTTTTATAGCGAAATTATTTGCCTCTGTCCCTCCGCTCGTAAAAAAAACTTCTTTAGGCTTAACTCCGAGAAACGAAGCGATTAATTCGCGCGCGTCCTCAACGAGAACCTTAAGAAACTTGCCTTCTTTGTGTATCGATGAAGGATTTCCGAAATAATCTGTGAAGTACGGCATCATTGCTTCAAGAACGCGTGGATCAAGTTTTGTGGATGCCGCGTTGTCAAAATAAACGTTCATAATATAAATTAAACAGTAATATCAACTTAAAAAATCTAAATAATATGGTTTTATTTTTAAAAATTTTTATTAACTTTGATAAGTATCGGTTTTTATAATAATTAATTGATGAAGAAAGAGTTTTTTTACATATCGAATTTATTGTCGCTGCTGCGAATGATTCTTGTTATTCCGCTAATTTTCCTCATAGCTGCGGGAACGTATAAAACAGCAGTAATCATTATTTTAGTATCGATGTTCATATCGGATTTGCTTGACGGTTTTCTTGCAAGAAAATTAAATCAGGTTTCGGAACTCGGTAAGATAATCGACCCTCTGGCTGATAAGGCAGCAGTTGTTTCGGTTGTGATTGTATTATTCCTTATGGGCAGAATCGAGACGTGGTTTGTAATTGTCGTCGTCGCAAGAGATTTACTTATACTCGTATTCGGTTTATACCTGAAATCAAAGAATAAAATCGTGCTAATGTCGAACTATCCGGGCAAGATTGCCGTATTAAGTATAGGAATAATAATACTTTTGTGCGTTCTGAACGACAATAATTCTGAACTTTTAAAAATAACAATCAGTTATCTTTACTATATATCAGTATTATTAATAATTTATTCGTTAATTTTATACTATAAACGGTTTTCAAAATCTTTAGGAGAAACAAATGGATGAAAATAACCAAAAACCGAGACCGCAGAGAATAATGACTCTGACCCGCAAGGATGTGGAAAAAAAGATGGAGGAAAAACTCATCGGTAAGCGCGTTACGCGCAAACTGATAGTCGATTCGCTGTTTGAATCGCTGCGTGAGTTAATAATGTCCGCCGATCCGGTAATCAGGATTGAGATACGCGAATTCGGCGTATTCGAAGTCAAGAAAACCAAGCCCAAACCTAAAGCGAGAAACCTCAAGACGGGGGAATTTGTATTCGTGCCGGGAAGAAGGAAGATGCATTTTAAACCCGGAAAAATACTGAAGAATTTCCTTAAAGAAGTCATAAGCGAGTAATCCCCAAATTGAGCGGAGAGACAAAATACTTAGGCATCGATTACGGCTTAAAGAGGGTTGGGATTTCGGTAAGCGACGGAACAAAGTCTTACGCTTTTCAGAGGGATTATTTAGTGAATAACGCTTCTCTGATGGAGTCTCTCGCGGGGATTGTCAAATCGGAAAACATATCTAAGATTATCATCGGATATCCGACAAAATTCAATTCGGAAAAAACTCACATAACCGATGACGTCGAAAAGTTCGCCTCGGATTTAAAGAAATATCTATCGGGCAGAAGCCTTCCGTGCGAAACGGAATTTTTTGACGAGCGTCTTACGAGCAGTCTCGCTCAGTACAACCTTGCAAGTTCAGGGCTTTCAAAGAAAAAAAGAAAAGACAAGGGAAACATAGACTCGATTTCGGCGCAAATCATACTTCAGGATTACCTCGATTATATCAGGAACAAAAAGTAATTTTATTCATGTACACTGTTGAACTTTACAAACTCATCGAGGAAGGTGAAGGCTCCCGAATAGAGTTCAAGAGGAAGTTCTCCTCGCCGCAAAAAATCGCGAAGGAGATGATTGCATTCGCGAACACTTCCGGAGGATATATTATTTTCGGAGTGGATGACGACAGAAAGATTGTCGGCGTGGAGAGCGAGAAGAGCGAACTGGACCTTATCGATACCGCGGCGAAATTTTTCTGCGAGCCCGAAGTTGAATACAGAACGGAAATCATCCCCATTAAAAGCAAGGACGTTGTTGTTATTGAGATACGCGAGAGCAGGANNAAAAAACCGCACAAACTTATTGACGAGAACGACAGGGACTCCACAAGGATTTACGTCAGATACAACGATAAATCCGTTATCGCATCGAAAGAAACGGCAAACATTCTCAAGTATTCCAATGTAGATTCATCCCCTCTTATAATTTCGTTGGGAGAACTCGACAAAATTCTTATCAAATTTCTCGAGGAAAATGATAATATCACGGTCAAGGGATTCAGGAAACTCGCCAATATTTCCGAAAGACGCGCGAGCAGGACGCTTGTAAACCTTGTAAGGGCCGGCGTTATAAGGCACCACAGGATAGACACGAAGGAGTTCTACACTCTTGTCAATTAGTAATTAATAATTAGTAATTAGTAATTGGAGACTTCTGAAAAATTCTTTTGAAAAGATAACGAGCAATAATACTAACCCCACTCTTTAGAGTGGGGAAAAAGAATCCCCAATAAATGGGCTTTAGCCCGCAAGTTTATATTATTAAGGACTAAAGTCCTATTATTTTACTTATCTTTCGCCCCACCTTAAAAGGAGGGGTTACAAAAAGAGATTAAGAAATCGTTTTTCAGAAGTCTCTAATTACCAATTGAAGAACTATCTTTTCCCGATTGTCTTTGAAATTTTCTTAAGGTTCTTATCAGAGCGTTCGAGAATTTCTTCGCCTTCTTTTATCACTTCGGATTTAAATTTTTCGTCCTCGATTTGCGGAAGATTAATCTTCACGTTTTTAAACGCTCCCCAGATTCCCGTCTCGAGGCATTTCGCGCCTACTTCGAGATCGCTTGCGGACGACAGGTTGCCGCATTTGGACATTTCAATCATCCATTCCCAGCAGGAGTCCGCAATTCGCATAACTTTCAAAGGAACTTCGACGGCTTTTTTAAGACCGTCCTGCATTTTCCCGTGTCTGATCTTCTTTTCTTCATCCGTGTGCTTCGGCATCCTCATCGCTATCATATAATCATTGAACGCATTCGTGTCGGCGTCTATCATCGAAATTAGTTCTTTCATCGAGTAGTGAAGAGGCGGTATAAACTTCCTCATTTTTGAATCGAGATGTTCGAATTTCTTGCTCCCGTAACTCATCCAGCCCATCATCGCGCCGAGCCCTGCTCCGAGAGAAGCGGCAAGCGCCGACACGCTTCCGCCTCCGGGCGCAGAGGTTCTCGCGCCGACGAGTTCGACGAAATCCCGTACCGTCATCGAAGCGAGAGGCTCATTCCTGCCGTCTTCTATCATGTATTCGATAATTCTTTTTTCGGGAATAAACTTTGATATTGAGGATAATCCCATTCTCTCGATAACGAGTCTGATTTTTTGCTTTTCATCCAGTATGAAAAGATTCTCTTTCTTCATGTAATAATCAGCAGCCATCAGCATCGCTTCAAGCGGAATGAGTCCGACGAGTTCGCTTCCGCAAGCCGCAAGATTAAGTTCGGCGGCGTCTTTCGCGCATTCTTCGAACGCCACGTGAGGCGGCGTGATTTTATAGTTGTCGAGATTGATTGAGACCTGCGCCATGTCGTATTCCTCGACGTACCAGCCGATAGCCTTCACCGCTTTCAGTCTTCCGGGCTCATTATCATTTCTTCCCTGCTCACGGATATTAAGAGCGATTCTGTGCGCCTGCTCCTTCGTGCCGAGAATGTTAACGTTGTACGCGATGAGAAAGAATCTTACGCCCGTTACTGTCGCGCCCGATTTAGGCACGAATTCCTGAGGACCGAAATCGGGTTTCCATTCAGGCTTGTAAATTTTATTTTTTATGCCTTCGTATTCGCCCGCCCGGATTTGCTTGAGCATTTTCCTTGATGGATTCGTCGAGGCTTCTTCGTACAGGTAAACCGGCACGCCGAGTTCTTTGCCTACCCTTTCACCGTATTTTTTTGCGCATTCGACGCATTCTTCGACCGTTACTCCCGCGACCGGTACGAACGGCACTACGTCAACGGCTCCCATCCTCGGATGTTCGCCCGTATGAACCGTCATATCTATGAGTTCGTACGCAGTTTTCGAGAACTGAAACGCCGCTTCGACGACAGATTCAGGATCGCCTACGAACGTGAACACTGTCCTGTTAGTTGATTTGCCCGGATCGACGTCGAGCAGTTTAGCGCCTTTAACTTTGCGCACGGCTTCGGCGCAGGCATCTATTATGCTTTGATTTCTTCCTTCGGAAATGTTGGGGACGCATTCTACTATTCTTCTCATGACAAAAAATTATGACTATTAAAAATTATTTTGAATCGTAAACTAGTTTAAGGAATTCGGCGACGCCGTCCTCGTCGTTTGTCCTTTCGGTAACGTAATCCGCCTGATGTTTGAGTTCCGCAACGGCATTCTGTAGAGCGACGTTGAATCCGCCGAACTCGAACAAATCCCTGTCGTTAAACCAGTCGCCCAGAACGGCGACCTCGTTCTTTGATATTCCCATATATTTCGCAAGTTTCGTCATTCCGGTTTTTTTGTTCGTTCCGGATTTTCTTGCTTCGAGGTGGTAAACACCGAGTTTTGACGACGACCTGTAATACTTCGCTGTGAGGAAAAACTTCGCGGGAAAGTTCATCTTGTTCTGTATGTATTTCATCACCCTCTTCTCGTTTCCAAGCATTATTATCTCAAGCACGTTATCCCTGTAATTCCTGTATGAGTCAACCAGCCTGTAATCGGTTCCGAGCCTGTACATGAAGTCTCTTAGCACGGAATTATCCTCTGTATAAATTATTTCGTCTCCGTAACAGAACGCTATTCGCACGAAAAGCTTATCCGCGAGCATTAACGCCCTGTCGACGAATTTTTCCTTTATAATTGAACTACTGACGACTTTGTTATCCAGCGTTTTCAGAAGCGCTCCGTTTACAGTAATTATCGGAATGTCGATACCCAGATTTCTCGCAAAAGGAACAATTGAGGAATGGATTCTCTGGGTGGCGAACGTAAACAGAACGCCTTTTTCCCTGAGTTTTTTTACGAGTTCGGTTGTCTCGCCGCCGACTTCATTGTCTCGGTTAGTCAACGTGCCGTCAACATCGGATACAATCAGTTTTATCTTGCTTAGTTTCTTCTGTATGTTAGTCTTATTGTACAATAATATAAAGAAAATCCCGAAGCGGGATTACGTTTGAACTTGAAAAATAATTATTTTTTTTCACTTTTAAAACGTAATAAGGACTGCGGGAAACGCGAACCTGCGAACCCGAATCAATTTCAAATGCATATTTTACAATGCAAAAGCGCAAATAATAATTGAAAATGGACGAAAATCAATTTCCTTATCTCATTTTCTTTTCTATAAACCTTATTGTAATCTTCGATTTACCATTTTCTATTTTTCAATTCTCTATTTCCGTTTTCCTTAAACCGTTTTCCGGATTTTCATTTAAACATAATTTTGCATATATTTTGTTATGCAGAAGAATGAAATAAAGATTGAGCACGGGAATATTCTGATTTCCGCTCCGCATTTGAGGGATTTTTTCAAGAGGAGCGTGATTTATCTCGTTGAGCACAATGAAAACGGCTCGATTGGATTCGTGCTTAACAAACCGCTGAAGTACAGGGCTGACGAACTGATTGAAGGATTCCCTGAATTCACGGCAAGGACTTTCATAGGAGGTCCCGTGCAAACGGATCTGGTCAATTTCATACACAGGGCAGGAGAAATTATTGAAGATACTTATAAAATCGCCGAAGGTATATACTGGGGAGGCAGTTTTGAAAGCCTTAAAGAACTTGTCGCGCTCGGCAAAGCAAACCCCGATGATTTTCTTTTCTTCCTCGGATACGCGGGTTGGAGCCCCGACCAACTGAATAATGAGATACTTAATAATTCCTGGATTGTAACGTCCCCTTCGTCAGAAGATATATTTTCGCGGACTCCCGGAAAGTTATGGCACGACATTCTCAAAAACATGGGAGGAGAGTATTCGCTGATGTCAACGTTTCCGGAAGACCCTTCTGTTAATTAGCAATTAACAATTAGTAATTAGTAATTAGAAATTAGTAATTAGTAATTAGTAATTAGTAATTAGTAATTAGTAATTAGTAATTAGTGGGACTCCAGGATATTATTAATCGAAACGAAATACCGTGTTCATTGCGTCCCGATTTGCCGGAACAATTTCCCGATTTATGTTTAAACTACGGTTGGTTAAATTTATATTTGAACTATGATAGCCAGAACCATAAAACCGGAACTTCCCCTTTCAAAATTCGTGGACTCAATATATTGTTACTTCGGAACGACGAACGGCATGAGACATCATTTAATACCCGACGGTAAAACCGACCTGCTTCTGAATTTCGGGTCGGCAATACAGGTACTTGACGAAAGCAATAAAAAAAGTGCGTTGAAGGAAAGCATTTTTCACGGACTTCGAAAAAAGCAGTATACTTTTGAGTTTGGAGAGAATCTCGGAATAATCGGAATCAGGTTTCTGCCTTTAGGATTTTCTTCCCTGTTCAAGTACAGAGAGAAGGAAATCACAGAAATGCCTGTCAGCGCCGAACTCATAGCCGGGAAATCCGTCAGAGAAATAGAGGAGAAAATATTCGAAGAACCTTCATTACGAAAAAAACTGAGTATTGTCGAGAAGTGGTTGTTAGATATTTTCATAAACAGTGACAGGACAAACAGGAAAATTTCGGATTCGCTTGATGAACTAAATTATTCAAGAGGGCTTTTGAAAATTAATGAAATCGGAAAGAGCGATGCCGCATACAAAAAATTGCAAAGGGCATTCAACGAATACATCGGGATTTCTCCCAAATTATACTCAAGAATGCTCAGGTTCGACTGCATACACAACGAGTTAAGAAAATCGCCCGGTGTTGACTGGATGGATATCGTAGCAAAGTATAATTTTCACGATCAATCTCACCTGATAAAGGAGTTTAAATTCTTCACGAACATAACGCCTACGGAATTTTTGTCGAATATAGATATATTCGTCTGATTATTGTCCGTTTTTTACAATGAGAATAAATCCGCGGTACTTATTTTTGTATGATAATAAAACCATATATGAGAATCATACTAAGAATATTACTCCTGCTCGCATTTTTACCGGCAGGAGAGATTTACTCGCAGGAACTGTATCAGACTGTCAGAGGCAGGATCTCAGAATACATAACGAAGCAGCCGGTTCCCGGAACTTCAGTAAAACTGTTCTCGGAAAGTTACAAGAACGGAACGGAGGCTGCAGCGGACGGATTCTTCGTTTTCGAAAAAGTCCCGCCCGGCAGGTACAGAGTTACGGCGGAAATGATTGGATATTACACTTTCGCGGTAGAGAATGTAATCGTCACGACGGGAAAAGAAACGTTTGTGAACGTTGAGCTGCGCGGTTCGGAAATCAGCACTGACGAAATAGTCGTTACGGATGAGATTGAGAAGGAGAAATCATCGAATCCGTTTTCGGTAATCAGCGGACGCTCGTTCAGCATAGACGAGACAAAACGTTTCGCGGGTACGTTCGACGACCCGATGCGCGCGGTACAGAATTTCGCGGGAGTTGTAAGTTCGCCCAATGTAAACACGAACGGGATAGTGGTCCGCGGCAATTCACCGAAAGGGCTTCTATGGCGGCTTGAGGACGTGGACATACCCAACCCGAATCATTTCAGTTTCGCGGGCCGGAACAGCGGCGGGCTGACGGTATTCAGCGGTCAACTTCTTTCGAATTCCGATTTTTACACGTCCGCGTTTCCGCCCGAATACGGTAACGCCTTCTCCGGAGCTTTCGATATGAAGTTCAGGAACGGCAACTGTTTTAAAAGGGAGTACACGGCGCAACTTGGAATACAGGGAATTGAGTTCGCCGCCGAAGGTCCCTTTTCACTTAAAGGCAAATCGTCATTCCTTTTCAACTACAGATATTCGGTTTTCGGATTTCTCCAGTTGTTCGACAAGGATATGAAGAACAAGGTTCCGTCATATCAGGACCTGTCATTTAAGATAAACATTCCGACCGTTAACGCCGGAACATTCTCGTTGTTTGGCATAGGCGGTCTCGACAAATCGAAATACGACCCTGAAGCGGACAGCAGTAAATGGGAGAACCTCGATGACAGAACGAAATCATCTCTCGGTAATACAATGGGCGCCGTCGGGCTTTCGCACGCGATTCCCCTCGGAAGGAACACACTTCTTAAGACGACTCTTTCCGCAAGGACACAGCAAATCGATTATGAAAAAGGTTTCGTAAATTCCGATTACAGTATTAGTCCGACAGATAAAGTAAATTACAAGACATCGGGTTTGGGAGTTTATTCTTACATTCATCATAAATTCAGCGGCACTCACATAAACAAGACAGGAATCCGCTACACGGAAATGTTTTTTAACGCTGATATAAGTTCCGAGAATCAGTTCACGGGCGCGTACGAGCACATAACTGACGACAACGGCAGCACGGGGCTTCTTCAGGCATTCACTCAATCTTCAATCAACATCGGCAGCAGGTTCACGCTCGCGGGAGGATTGAACATAAACTATTTCGCTTTAAACAAATCCACGACCGCGGAGCCGAGGCTCTCCCTGAAATTAGCCCTGAACCGCGTCAGTTCGCTCAGCGCGGGTTTCGGAATGCACAGCCAATATGAAGACATTTGCGTTTACCTTTCGAGCGTCAAGGACAGTTCGGGAACATCGCTCAATCCTAACAGGAATCTGAAACCTTCACGAGCTCTGCATTTCGTACTCGGGTATGACCTTATGATTTCGAAGGACATTCATTTAAAGGCGGAAGGTTATTATCAGCGGCTATATGACGTGCCCGTCATGAAGGATTCCTATTATTCGATGCTGAACAATCCCGGCGGATACTTCAACGACCCGCTTGTTAACAGCGGAAGCGGCAGGAACGCGGGACTCGACATCACTCTGGAAAAATTTTTCAGCGGCAATTACTATTATATTTTTACGGCTTCGGTTTATGATTCAAAATATAAAGGCGGCGACGGCATCGAAAGGAACGGAAAGTATAATTCAAATTTCGCTTTCAACCTGCTTGGCGGAAAGGAATTTTTAACCAAATCGGGAAATGTATGGAGCGTAAATTTAAAGGCGTCATACACAGGAGGTGAATACTACATACCGGTCGATCTGGACAACTCCGTACGCGAGAAGCGCGAGATACTAGACTATTCGCGGATATACACCGAAAAACTCGAGCCGTTCCTTTACCTTGACGCTACTTTCTCGTACAGAATCAATTACAAAAGAACGTCTCTGGTAATCACCGCTCAGGCGAAGAATATACTCGACAAGAAGGTCGTACTGGGATATTCATACAACAACTATTCGAAAAGCATTAATGAACAGACGGAACTCGGACTCGTTCCGATGCTGAGCGTGAAATACGAGTTCTAGTCAATTAGCAATTAACATTTAGCATTTAGCAATTAACACTTAACTTTTGGCAATTAACACTTAACTTTTGGCAATTAACACTTAACTTTTAGCAATTAACATTTAGCAGTTGCGTATAACATTTAGCGGTTAGCATTTAACGATTAGAATAAGATTTAGAAGTTGGAGTTAGAAATGGGATTGTGAGATAGTGTAAGGGATGGGAGTAGAAGATGTAAATAAGAGTTAGTAGTTGAAACCTGTAGTGATTGGATAATGTAAAGACAGCCGGAAAATCTCCGGCTGTCTTTTAATCTCATCTGGAATTAACTTTTGCTCATTTAAAATTCAAAAACATTTCTCAAATTGTTAAATGTTAACTGCTAACTGTTATCTGCTATTTGTTAGTTTGGTACTTCGCGTCCGATATCATTTTTTCGACGTCGCTGTACTGCGGATAATCCTTCGTAATCTGATTCAGCATTTCGAGAGCGAGCGTCCAGTTATTACCTTCGAAAGCGCGCTTTCCCGCGGCGAATAGCAGGTTATTTCTCGCGGGTATGTAACGCGACTTGTAATATTCATATTCCACGTCCTTGCCTGAGTACGGGTCGAAGTAAGATGTCGTAATGATTTTCGAATATTCCACTCCGTCCAGAAATTCCTTGTCGCTGAGATACTGGTTCATCCTGTCGAGCCTTGTTTCCATTATGTTGTTCACGACGGTCTGCCTGAGCCTGTTCACGTCCTCAGCGTTCTTGAAAGATTTCGGGAAATCCGAAAGGAGTATCAGAATAGCCGTCGAGTCCTTCACGGGATTAAGTGTCTGAACATACGACCATTTCTCGTCGAAGAAATTAGTAATTGCCTGAGTGAACATGTAATCGATGACCGAATTTTTCTTGAAGTCTTCAGGAAAATCCGATATGTTCAGCAAAGCATCATACCAGTTTCGCATTTCAAAATATTTCTGTCCGGCGGCGAACTCCTCGTCGTAACTCAGTTTGACCGGAGGAAGCGTCCTGTGCATTATGCACCTGTAGTTCGTGCTGTTAAGGTCGTTTACAATCGTGATGCCGAAAACGTCAACGCCTGTCTGGTCCCTGTTCAACTGCCTCAAGGCAAAAGCCCTGAAGTTCTGGTAATTCCTTGAAAATATTTCCGCCTGAAATTTCGGCACCTTTACTTTTGCCGTTACGCTCACGGTGTTCAGATAATCCACGGGAACGTTTATAGAGACGTCGTACATTTCCGTGTTCGGGTTGTAATACCCGAGTCCAGTTACTTTCACGTCGACGATTCCGAGGCTGTTCTTCTGAGCCTGTTTTATTATACCTTCCGAGACTTTCATTTCTTCGGCAACGTTTGACACCATCATCTGTTTCTGAAACTTAACCCTGCTCGCGCGGTTTTCCTGGTCCTGGTCGTTTTCGAACTGAGTCTTTGTTATGAAAAGGTCGGGATATTTCTGAGCAATCTTGTTATAGTATTTTATCATATCGAAATCATACACATAAATGCCTTTGTCCGAAAGGAGCGCCATTCTGCTGTCGTCCTTGCTGAAAACGAAATTACATTTCTGCTGGCCGTAAGGGTCAATTCTTGATTTATACATCTGCACGCCGCCGAGGTTGTAAACTCCGCGTATCGCGCCGTTATCAACTATGAAATAATCGAATAATCCGCTCGCCACGGGCATAGCCGAGACGCCGTCGATTTCTTTAAGCGTTATTATGCTTTCCTGTGTAAGTTTGAAAAGTTTCACGCCCTGAGACGTCAGGCTAATCATTATCTCTCCCCTGTCGTCAAAATCTATAGACTTGAAATCCTTCAAGGGAAAAGTGCGCACTTTCTTGCCGGTCTTCGTATCGAGATAATCTATGTTGCTTCCGTTCCTGCAGAAGAGCGTGTTGCCGTCGCCGCTGATATCGAGAGCAATCTCGCCGGAGTACTGCATCACCGGCTCGCCTTCGGCTATATCGAAGAGAACGGTATTCGCTCCAGCCACGACGACTATCGACCTGCCGTCGGGAGTCAGGAAAAAGTTGCTGATGCCTTCGAGATTGAAGTCCTGAATAATCTGGCCGTAAACGATGTCAACGTACGTCAGAACGATTCTGTCGGGTGAAAGTTCGAGTATTCCCGCTTTCGTTCCGTCGGAGGTGAATTTAACTTTAACGTCATTCGGATCGTTGCTAAGGTCGAGAATTTTCTTAACAGTATATGCGCCGTTTTCGTCGTAAGAACCGATTTCGAGGTAATAAGAACCCTCTTTGGCAATCTGCCTCGCCACGACGAGGTTATTATTGTTGTCGAAGTAACCCGCTACAGCGGTCGTGATGTTTTTAAAATTGAGCGCGACTGCGTCGTCGAATTTTGTCTGCGGGAAGCCGTTCGATAACGCGGCGAATAAGAGAATAAGCGCGATAAAGATTTTTGTTTTCATAGTTTTCAAGATTTTATTATTGCCTAAAAATATATTAAATAAATATGATATGGTAGAAAGAAATTGAGTGTAATGTGAAGAGCGTTTTTCACCGGAAATTCAGGAGGAGAAGCATTCCGAATGCCGGACACGGTAAGAGCGGAATATTGTGAAGTCCGAATCGGTTGACTGTTACGAAAACGTAAAATTTAAAAAAATGCGTAGCAAAATAATAATTTTTTTTATAATTTTACATAGTTCGCATACAAGAACTAAAAGATAAAGGGTAATCAGTATATCTCATTTAAGGGTAATAACGGGCGATTCCAGAATCGGACTTTTAAAAAAATTCCGTCTCATTCATCTGCGGCGAATTTAATCAAACCGGAGAACGGTTTCCCAACTTAACATCAGATATAAGCATACCCGTAATTATTTACAAAGAGTAAAAATAGGCTTTCAATAAGATTATTCAGGGAGAATAGTTTTATTGGGTTTTTTTGCTTAAAATTTTAAATAATATCGGAATGAAAAACTTTACGAAAACAATCCTCGCGTCGTTTGTCCTGCTTTTCGTTTTATCAAATTTGGGATGGGGGCAGACAACTATCCACACGAACAATTGTTCAGCAGCAACGGCTAATTGGACTTATACAAATGCTGGCGGTATAGCAATTCAGCAATCCGGATATTGGTTAGTTGATTATATCGGAGATGAGATTATTTCTCAAACATTTGATGTAACTAGTTATACTGGATTGACTTTAACTTTCAAGGTGGGTACTTACGGTTCAGGAACAAATCATCCATGCTTGGTAGAATATTCTACTGATAACGGTGCTACATGGAGTGCAAATACGTTTACTTCAGCGACACCAACATCATCCACAATGATTAGCGCAGGAACCTGGAATATTGGAACAATTAATTCGACTCAATTTAAATTAAAGTGGACTTCTCCGTTAGGAGGTTCTAAGGGAGTAAGAATAGATGATATATTATTTACCGGAACGGTTTCTGCTACCTACGACACCGATTCAAAAGTAGAGGACCCGACATCTCAGATAACAGCGGGAAACATAGCATCGACGAATACAGCCAGCGGTTCCGCCGTAAGTGTTTTTAATTTCAAAATCAGGGACCTTGGCACATCTGACGGACTCGCCACAAAAGTTACAAAAGTTACGATTAAAAAATCATCCGGCACGGCTACACTTTCGAGCACAATCGCGGGAGCGGAACTCTGGGACGGTTCGTCGCAAATCACGACCGGAACTCCGACAATTACGGATAATGACATTACATTCAATATAACATCGGGCAATCTTGACATAGCGAACGGAAGCAGCAAGGACATAACGATGAAGGTATGGCTTATGACTACGAATATCATCGACAATTCGACATTTTCATTTAAGGTGCTCCAGACCTCGCACGGATTCACCGCCGACGCTACAGGTTCGACGTTCGCGTCGGATTTCGGCGCCGAGGTTACGGGGAATACTATGACAGTAACGGTATCCGCGACAAAATTAGAATTCGGGTCAGGTAAACCACCAGCGATAGTTACTCTAAATACGGGATTTAACGTTGAGGTGAAAGCGACTGATGACAACGGTAATTTAGACGCCGACGCTGCAAACACGGTTTTACTCTCAAGAGTAACCGGTACCGGAAGATTAACCTCTCCTACGGGTTTGAGTCAGGCTTTAGTGAACGGGATTTATAACTGGACGGACGCGAAATATAACATCGCGGAAGTTTTTACGATTAACGCAAGCGCTTCTGGTTTAACAACCGCTGTAAGTTCAGATATCACCTGTCAGGATTTTGTTTACGGAGCAACTGACCTGTTTATATCAGAATATGTGGAAGGCTCAAGCAATAATAAATACATCGAAATTTACAACGGCACGGGAGCGGATGTGGATTTATCAAATTATAGGTTAAGACTTTATTCTAATGGTTCTTTATCTCCGACTAGCGATGTATTATTATCAGGGACATTATCAAGCGGGAACGTGATTGTATATAAGAATAGTTCAGCGGCTATATATTCAGGAACTGCAACTGTCAACGCCAGCGTAAATTTCACCGGAGATGACGCGGTGTCATTATTCAGCATATCAAAGAACAAGAATGTTGACATATTCGGAGTAATCGGCGATGACCCGGGCACTGCCTGGACGGAAGGAAGTTATTCGACAACCAACAAAACTCTTGTCAGAAACAATACCGTTGTCGAAGGTATAACGATAAATCCATCCGGCACGGGTACCTCGGCATTTACGACATTATCGACTGAATGGGGGCTGTACGACCAGGATGTCATTACGAATTTGGGAGTTCATACATTCTCACCCGTTCCTGCCGGAAATACGACACTTTCAATCGCGCTCGGCGATAACGATTATTCATTTGCGAATACGTCAGTGAAAGTCAGTTTCAAGGGCGTTACTTCAACAGGCGATATAACGATTAAGAGGTTTAACAACGAAGCGGCAAATGTTTCGGGAATTTCGGAAACAAACGTCAGCAAGTTCAAATGGCTCGTTACAAACAGCGGTGTTGTGTTTGGCGCAACGACAGAAATCAGATTCAAAGCAAGCGAACTAACCGGTATTGGAAATCCTGAAACCAATACAATCAGACTTTATAAAAGGGAAACACCCGGAACAGGCGCATTTTCTTTAGTCGGAATTTTCAATTATGACGCGGTTAACGACGAATTATACACAACGGTTTCAAGTTTCAGCGAATTTGTAATGTCAAGCAACGATGCGCCGCTCCCCGTTACTTTAAGTTCTTTCAATTCAATTCCTTCAAAGAACAACATCACGCTTAACTGGTCAACATCATCCGAAGCGAATAATTCAGGATTCGACGTTGAGAGGAAAGGGACGAACGAAAGCAATTGGATGAAGGCGGGTTACGTTCAGGGCAGCGGAAATTCGAATTCGACGAAAAACTACTCGTTCACGGACAGAGGCCTTCAGACGGGCAAGTATCAGTACAGATTGAAACAGATTGACTTCAACGGGAACTACGAGTATTTCGACCTTAACGGTTACGTCGAAGTCGGAGTTCCGAACAAGTACGACATTTCGCAGAACTATCCGAATCCTTTCAATCCCGTGACGAAGATTGATTACGACCTGCCATTCGACAGCAAGGTGAGTTTAAGAATTTATGACGTAACGGGACGCGAGGTGAAGAGCCTGTTCAGCGGCGACGTGAAGGCGGGTTATTATACGCAAATGTTCGACGCGTCATCGCTATCGAGCGGAATTTATTTCTACAGGATTACCGCGAATTCGCTATCGGGCAATTTCGTGATGACGAAGAAGATGGCTCTGATAAAGTAAAAATACAATAATCAATTATAATAAAGGCTCCATTCCACCGGAGCCTTTTTAATAAGTTCAAACAGCATAAATAAACGCATAACTAAAATTAAAACATTTGCGGTTACCGACTTTTATAGAAACGGAATAAAGAGAAACGGGATAAAAAGCATTAGCGTAATCCGCAATCCCTGAAAGGACTTTTGCAAAAAGCATTAGCGTACATATTACTCATTTTTTTCCTGACAGCGGGACAGTCCACGGCGCAGGATGACGCTTATTACTCGGCTCTGAACACTTCGCTCACGTCATTCGTTTACAATCTGAAAACACGAATCAGAAGTCCTTATACTCAAGTCAGTTATGCGAACTACACGACAACAAATATCCCCTATTTCGCTTCTCTGGATAACGGAGACGGGACAAGAACTGTTTACTGCGTGTATTCGGGATACGCGTACGTTTATACCCCGCCCTTCGCCTGGGATATATTGAGCAGGGAACATACATTCTGCTATAGTTGGATGCCGAATCCTGATGAAGGGGCGCAATGCTACTCGGACCAACATCATCTTTTTCCGACACATCAGAACAGCGCGAACGGAGTACGGAGCAATCATCCTCTGGGAATAGTAAACAGCGTCATATCGACTTTCCTTGACAGCAAATACGGAACGAACACTTCAGGCGATTATGTTTATGAGCCCCGCGGAGTCCATAAGGGAGACGCGGCGAGAGCGCTGCTTTACATGTGCATTAAGTACGACAGCGTCGGCGGATTCATATGGAACTTCAATTTTCTTGACGACAGACTTGCATCGCTCGGCGAAGGTCCGCAGGATTTTAACACACTTCTTCTCTGGCATCAGCAGGACCCGCCTGACAAATGGGAAGTCTCAAGGAATAATTACATTCAGACAATACAGCAGAACAGGAATCCTCTTGTTGACCATCCCGAGTACGTCTATTACATAGATTTCAGCGGAATGACAAAATTAAGTCCTTCTTATTCGGCCGAGCCGGACAATTACGTTACCGGATTTTCGGCGGACGCGTCGGATAATTCGATTACGCTAACGTGGACTGATGCGGCGCCGGGCACGCAATCTCCGAGCGGATACCTGCTCGAAGCGTACTCGACGGATAACTATTTCATTCCCATCGACGGGAATACATACACAGACGATACGGACCTTTCGGACGGCAAGGCGGTTGTGAATATTGAGTACAGCGCGGCAAACACTTATACATTCAGCGGTCTGAGCCCGACGTCTTCGTATTTCAGAATGTACTCATACAACGGAACGGGAGCGTTGAGGAATTACAGGATTACAGGTACGGTGCCCGCCGTAACCGGAACGACATCGGCGGTACTTTCGCCCGAGCCTTCCAATTACGTTTCGGGATTAACCGCGGGAAACATTAGATCAAACAGCATATCTATTTACTGGACAGATGCCTTGCCGGGCGCGCAGGCGCCGTCAGGTTATCTGATACTTGCTAACAACACGAATACTTTCACGGCACCTGTTGACGGTACGGTTTACCCCGACGACATTATATTATCGGACGGCTCGGCAACAGTCAACGTGAATTACGGGGACGCGGACTCGGCGGTTTTTGCATCCCTTGCCTCAAACACATATTATTACTTCAGGATTTATTCGTGTAACGGAACGGGAACATCGAGAAATTACAAGATTGACGGCGAAGTTCCGAATACGAGCGCGAAAACGATGACGGGCGGCAATTCATCCGCAAGTCTTTCCCTGCTTGACAATTTCAACAGAACGAACAGCAACACCGCCGGAAATACTCCGACAATCACATCGCTTACCTGGGCCGAAACGGAAACCGCTTCGGGAACGGGAATTCAGATAAACACTAACAGACTGCAGGCGGGTTCAACCACGGCGGGTATAGATTATGCGGCAGTAAATCTTTCACTTCTTAACAGTTACCCCGAAACGTTAAGCGCTTCGGGATATACAATTCAATGGGCTTTTAATTTCCGGCAATCACGGTCCGACCCTTCGGGATTTGACGCTACGAATTACGGCATAGCGTTTATACTGGGAATGAATTCTTCTGATGCAAGCGCAAGCAGCGGTTACGCGGTGGTTCTCGGACAATCGGGCTCCGTTAACGCGTTAAGGCTTGTATCGTTCAGCGGAGGACTCGACCTGAATTCAAACATAACGGACATCATATCAAGCGGCAATTACGGAAACAAATATCTGAGTGTCCGTGTTACTTACACGCCGTCAACAAACGCGTGGTCGCTCTTCGCCGACAGCAGTTCAGGCGGTTTTCCGCTTGCCGACCCCAGAACGTCAGTAACACAGTTGGGCGTTTCAACCGTCAACAGCGCCTACACTGGAACGGCTTTAAGTTATCTGGCGTGTTTATGGAGACATAACACTTCATCAAGCGACAACGCCGTGTTCGACGATATTTATATAACCGACCCCGGCGGAGTACTTCCCGTAATTCTCACGTCTTTCACTTCAAGCGTGAAAAAAAACAGCGTGAGACTTAACTGGTCGACGGAAAACGAATCATTCAACAAGGGTTTTGAGGTTTACAGAATTCATTACCCTGATACAAACAAGACTTTTATCGGATTCATACAAAGCAGCTCTAACAGCGGACACGCTGTTTATACAATGGAAGACAGAGGTTTGCAAACCGGTAAATATAAATACTTTCTTAAACAGATTGACTTCAACGGGAACTACGAGTATTTCGACCTTAACGGTTACGTCGAAGTCGGAGTGCCGAACAAGTACGGCATTTCGCAGAACTATCCGAATCCTTTCAATCCCATGACGAAGATTGATTACGACCTGCCATTCGACAGCAAAGTCAGTTTAAGGATTTATGACGTAACGGGGCGCGAGGTGAAGAATCTGTTCAGCGGCGACCTGAAAGCAGGATATTACACGCAGGCGTTCGACGCGTCATCGCTGTCAAGCGGTGTATATTTCTACAGAGTGGTAATGAGTTCGGGGAAAGCCGATTTTGTTCAGAGCAAGAAGATGGTGGTTTTGAAATAATTAGTAATTAGTAATTGGTAATTAGTAATTATGTTTGTTTAAAGTTTAAACCCCACTCTGAATCAGGTCTTTTATCCAGCCTAATCCGAAGCGGGCAGATTTTACTGAATAATCTTAAATCTAAAAACGCTCTTCTGTGAGTTTTCTGTTCACCATCGAGCCGGCGAGGTTGCCGCTGTACACGGCATTAGCGACCGTGCGCAGCGCTGATGAGTTGTCGCCGCAGGCGTAAACACCTTCCACAGTTGTTTGTTGAGATGAGTCGATTTTTAAATGCCCGGTTTCTGTAAGTTCGCATCCGAGTGAAACCGGAATATCCGAATGCTGCTCAAACTGAACAGCCGCATATACAGTGTCAAATTTCATCTTATCGATTCCGCGAAAAACAATATTTTTAACGCGACCTTTTTCGTGTTCGATTTCGGAAATTTCATTCTCAATAATACTTATGCCTCTCCTTTTCAGCGCCGACGTTTGTCCGTCATTAAAGCCTGCCTTTCCCGCGGTTAAAATTGTAATATCGGACGTGAGATTGCTTATCAGCGAAGCAAGATGAAACGCTTTTTCACCGTTTGCAATCACCGCCGTTCTTTGACCGCGGTATTCGTAGCCGTGGCAATACGGACAATGGATTACCGAGATGCCCCAGCAATCCGAAAAGCCTTTAATGTCAGGCATTATATCTTTAATACCCGAAGCGAAGATTAGTTTTTCAGCGCTGAATTCTTCGCCTTCACGTGTTCTGACCGTGAATCCGTTTTCGGTTTTCATTCCATTTGATGCGACACCGCCGAGAAACTTAACCGTATCATATTTCAGAACCTGCGCTTTTGCTTTTTCAGAAATCGCCGCGGGTCTTACACCGTCCTGAGTGATGAAGTTGTGTGAGTGCGGAGTTTGCCTGTTACAGGGCAAACCGCTGTCGATTATCAGTACGCTTTTCAGCGAACGCCCCAGAGCCATAGCCGCTGAAAGCCCCGCGTAACTACCGCCAACGATTATTACGTCGTATGTTTTCAAGTTTGTTATTATTGTCTCCGCCATCTTTAAAAGTATTATAACGGTAACAATACTATTATAATATAGTTCATCGGGAGAATCGGTAAGTTATTATTTTGTTTGGAAACCAAGTCTGGAGGCAGTCGTAATTGTGGAGTTACTTATAATTCCCCGGAACAAATGTAATGTTCAGCAGAATCTTACCGGAAGCGTAATTGACGTTCAGTACTTTATCGCCGATGGAAACTATACTCATCCTGTCTTCATCATCTGTTCCTTTATCGAATACGATAACAGTATCATCGGCAAGTTCCCAGGTTCCCGTTTCAGCGCCGGAGTCATCTTTTATCGGCTCGTCGTTTTCGATGTAAATGTATTTGCCGTTTTTCTGAAACTCCATAAAGACATAAAAATCATTTCCCTTCCTGCCGTTTTCCGTGTAGGAAGAGGAAAGCCATTTCCGGCATAACGCTTCCCTGACGGAAAGTTGTCCGGTCACGGTTTGCGTGGTATCCTGCGAGAACGCGATACCTGAAAGCGTCACGAAAAAAACCGCCGCGAGTATTATTCTTTTTGTCATTTTATAAAATTAATATCAGTCGTCGAGACTTTCTATGTAGTAAACTAAATTGATTCCGACGAGAAAAGAGCCGGGAGCGTTCGTACCGATTCCCGAATACGGAAAATTCATTTTCACGAGAGGCGTAAGCCTGATATACGTCAGCGGATAGTACGTGTACGAAGCGGTAAGCCCGAAAGAATTTTCATCCGAGCCCGACACGCTCTTTTCGTCAATACTGTGATTTCCCTGAATGAAACCCGCGAAGGCAAGCGATACTGAACTTTTCATATTAATTAGATAGTTCATCGTCAGAGCGTAATTCAGTCTTTCGCCGAGCTGCCTTTTAAATGAATTCGTGAGCGGCTGGTTGTAGTATTCGTTATAAGTCTTGCTGAAACTGTGAAGCCAGCTTAAGTCCGCGCCAAACTGGAATTTGTTTTTCAGAATTGTCTTGATGAAAGAAACACCGAGCATCGCCGTGTAGAATCCTTTTCCGGTTATGTCAATTTCACTGTCGGCTTTATCGTCCGACTTGCCTGTGGGAAGCGTCATTCCGAAAGTAACCGCGAGGTACGGAGTCTTCTCGTCCATCTTTGTTTTTTTGTTCACGGTATAAAGGCTGTATTCGTGAAATATCTCGTATCTTCCGCTTAGCACTACATCGCCGATTCCCGACCCGCTCGAAGGTAGCCCTGCCAGTTCGTTTCTGTTGATTACGAACGGTACGGATACGCCTGCCTGAAGATGTTTATTGAACCTGTAAGCGGCGGAAAAGGATGGCGTCATCTGCCAGTTGGTTTGTTTCGTTTTAATCCACTCGCTGCCCGAATCCCAGACGCCGTTGAAGTTGTCCCACTTATACCCCGCGCTGAAGAGCGCTTTCTTGTTCAGCGAAAGCACGGCGATGTCGTAAACACCTCCGCCGCAGCATATCTGAGAACGCAATTGCCCTGCAGTGAATAGCGAAGTAAGAAATATTATGAAGATTAATTTTTTCATATTACCTCACGTCAAATATAAAATAGAATGTCGGTGTCGGCGTTATGAACTGATTGTTTACTTCTATTGAATCATAAAGATACCATTCGCCCGCCATCGTGTAATTCGCCTTTCCCTGATAATGCCCGTTCCCGAGAAAAACAGGATTCGTGTTATTGCTTGAACCGTGACCGTGAGAAGGCATCCAGGGCTTGATGTACATCTTTGCCGAATCAACTTCGTTGTAAGTAATCTGGTCGTCTGAACTGTGCAGAATGCACTTGAAATCATTAAGACCTATCTTCGCGTCTTTTCCTGAAATGACGGTCAGCAAATACAATGTAGTGCTTCCCTGAGGAAGCCAGAAGCGCATCTGATTATTCGGATTCTGAACCACGTCAAAATTTCTGTGCCTGATGAAGTTGCCGTCGTTATAACCGTAATCTCCGTACCAGAAAGATGTCGATGAATCGGATAGCATGATGTATGAGGCATAGCCCGTAAAGAGACCGTCAGCATCGTTGAAATAAAATTTCGGACTGACGGGCGTGCCGTGCCCGGGTCCCGCGGTGTGGTACATTACGGGAACGTAATTGACGTAACCCGTCTTTTGTTCCGTGCCGTTCAAGAAGACCTTGAAACCGATTTCGTTATAACCTACGAGCAATGCGGCGCCCGTCTTGCTGTAAAACTCGTACGTCATTCCAGCGGAATCTACAGTGAACAGTTTTGTATAATTCGGGTTCACGGGAGTTTCCGTATTCACGGGATTGTCCTTGCCGCAGGAATAAAAAAATACAGCAGCAATTAGCAGCAATAATATTTTTTTCATATCCGAATAAAAGTTGATATGCAATATAGTTAAAATTGTTCAATAATTAAACAGTCGGACTGAAAAAAGGTTGCTTTTTTATGAATTTTACGCTTTAATAAAAAAGCGGGGCTGTATTACCCCGCCTTGTGTATAGTTAAAATTGTTATTTGATTAATGACGAATGAAAATCAGAATTTCGAAATATTTATTGCTCTGCTTAGCAGACCTGATATTATGTTTATTCCCATCATCTGGTTTGACTGAACGACAGTACCGAAAATTACGTTCGTAGTAGTCGAACCCGAAGTCGATTTATAGTTCACTATCCATAAATCGTTCGGAAATCCCACGAGGCTTTGAATGTATTCGGGCAAATCAAGCCTGAGCGTGCCCAACGCGGGAATAAGGAACATATTCACCGTATTTTCCGAGCCAGAAGGAGCGCTGTTCAGGAACGTGCTTCCGTTCGATGTGCTTGACCTCGGCGTGAAAGACGAGTCGAAGCGTATAACGGGATTTGACGAGTAACTGTATCCGTAAGCGACGTCGCTGTTCACGAGGCTGTCCTTGTTAGTGCTTATGTTGAAATTTGAATTATTAATTAAAGTCAGTGCTCCCGAGACAATATTCCTTGCAGATGTATCCTGAATCAGATTCAGAATCGTATTGAAATTAAATGCGGCGGTGAGTTCTATGCAGTCCCTTGCGCCCGGAGTCGGGTTCGGGGTATAGACCGCAAGTTCGTTGGAGCCCGTTTTCTTGAAGATATACAGCCATGCGCCGATATTATTCGGGTCCGTGATTCCCGACGAGAGCGATATATCGGTTTTTCCGGCGTCCTCGCCCGAGTAAAGCACGTTCTTTCCGAAAATCATAACGAGTTTCGCGCCCGAATATTTTCTCTGCGCCTGCGCGAAAGCCGAATCAATCCTGTCTTTCGCCGTGACCTTGTTGCTGACGATGTCGTTAATAATTGTTTCAGTCTCGCTGCAGGAATAAATCCCCGAAAGAGAAATTCCGAACGCGAGTGCAAGAAATAGATTTAATAATTTCCTCATTAGTCTGTCCTTTTATTTTCTTAGAGGCAATATAAGTAAAATGGAAAATACTTGAAGTTGTAAAGTGAATACAAAAAAAATCCAAAAGCAAAAGCCCTGCAAATAATTGCAGGGCTTTAAAGTTGTGGAGATAAGGGGAGTCGAACCCCTGACCTCTCCGATGTATATCGGAGCGCTCTCTCGTGGAGATAAGGGGAGTCGAACCCCTGACCTTCTGAATGCCATTCAGACGCTCTACCAGCTGAGCTATATCCCCGAACAAACAAAATTACCTAATCATTGACCGAAATTCAATTCTATTCCAATCGCCGTTTGGGTTTCCCGGTACGGAGAAAACGGACAGAATCATTCCTTGAATAAAGAAAGATTTGTAAATCACATATTAAGCCTTGTTAAGGGCAGGCTCCGTTACGAGTTCCCTGACGAGATTGCTGAGTTCCCTGATAGCGAAAGGTTTAGAAAGATAATGCGTGCATCCTCCGTTGAGAAACTCCTCCCTGTCGCCTGACATCGCGTATGCCGTAAGCGCCACGATTGGCGTATTCTCATAACCTTTTATTTTTCTTATCAAGCCGGCAGTCTGCACTCCTCCGATGCCCGGCAATCCGATGTCGAGAAGGATTACGTCGTATTTGTTTTTACCGACGAACTCAACCGCTTCTTCTCCTGTGCTGACAATATCAATTTCGTAACTACCCTTTAATACCTGATATGTTACTAATGCGGAGAATTCGTCATCCTCTACCAATAGCAATTTATATGTGTTCCCCATACCGCAATATTGCACAAAATTCGGAATAAATTCAATTTACAAATTCGTCGATTCGGAGGGCGAAAAAAACACACGGGTAATCCCGGGCTCGGTATAAATTTTTTACCGTAAAATGAATTAATGTGCTTTAATTTTCATTCTAATTTTTTAAATTCAAATTAATACCTCATCGGTTCCGTAAATATTAAAATTGTTTAAATTATAAAATATTTTTTATGGCAAACCAAACGGCTACATCTTTCTTTTCCCGATGGCTCGAAGTTCTATTCAATTACAGAAAGCACACAGGCAGCTGGGCGTGGATACTGCACAGAATCACGGGACTCGGGCTGACAATCTACATTATGGTTCACATAATAGCGTTAACCGGGCTTCTGAAGGGCGAAGCGGCTTTCAACGAAGAGATGGCATTGTTCACATCACCTGTTTTCCTGTTCGGCGAATGGCTTCTGGGCGCCCTCGTCATGTTTCATTCGCTCAACGGAGTAAGGATTGCGCTTGTTGACTTCGGTAACGGGGCAAGATACCACAAACAGATTCTCGCATTCGTGTACGTTCTCGGCGTACTTATGGTCGCGGGAATGGCGTATCTGATATTCTTACATTAAAAATCAAAAGAAAATATAAAACAGATGAATACATATAAATTTTTCGGTTCAAGGAACTCGGGCGCTAAGAACTGGTACTTGCAGCGCATATCGGGAATCATTCTTGTGATTGTACTAATCGGGCATTACGTACTGATGCACGCTACGCCCGACAGCGGACACACTTACAAAGCAGTGATGGAAAGGCTGCATTCGCCTTTCTGGAAAGGCATAGACCTAACATTCGTGACGCTTGGACTTTGGCACGGATTGAACGGAACGTGGAACGTGATAAGGGACTATCATCTTAAACCGTGGGTGGCAAATACGATTTATGTTCTGATGATACTGCTGGGGCTGACTTTCTGGTTCATCGGTTTGAATACGATTTTGTCATTCTAGGACGTACTTATAAGGCTTCAGGTTCTTCTTAGTGAACTAAGTGCCTTAGTGGTGAAAAGAAAATTAGTGGTGAAAAGGAAAATAATTTTAACTAATAAAAGAAGATGATTCACAAACACGATTTAATAATTGTCGGAGCGGGGCTTGCCGGGCTTCGCGCGGCTGTAGAGACATCGCAATACGCCGATGTCGGAGTTATTTCAAAATTGTTTCCGACGCGTTCGCATTCGGGCGCGGCGCAGGGCGGCATCGCGGCGGCGCTCGGCAACGAAGAGCACGACAAGGTCGAATGGCACGTGTTCGATTCCGTCAAGGGCAGCGACTATCTCGGAGACCAGGACGCGATTGAGATGATGTGCGGGGAAGCCCCCGACGCTATTTACGAACTCGAACATCTCGGCGTTCCTTTCAGCAGGACCAAAGAGGGCAAGATTGCGCAAAGACAGTTCGGCGGACACACGAAAGAAGTTATCGACGAGAACGGAAACTCGAAAAGGATTCCCGTACTTCGCGCCTGCTATTCCGCCGACAGGACGGGACACGTGATTCTTCATACGCTTTATGAGCAATGCGTGAAAAGGAACGTTCGTTTTTACGCGGAGTACTTCATTCTTTCTCTTATAATTGATGACGGTGTCTGTAAGGGTCTTACCGCGTTTAATCTTCGCGACGGAGAGATACACACTTTCCACGCTAAGGCTGTTATGTTCGGAACGGGCGGTTACGGACGCGCATACAGGGTAACTTCAAACGCTTACGCGAATTCCGGAGACGGTGTCGCCATAGCGTTCCGCGCGGGAATTCCGCTTGAAGACATGGAATTCGTTCAGTTCCATCCGACGGGACTTTATCCTCTCGGCATTCTCGTTACAGAAGGCGCACGCGGTGAAGGCGGTTATCTGGTTAACAATGACGGCGACAGGTTCATGAAGAATTACGCGCCGACTGTAATGGAACTCGCGCCCCGCGATATGGTGACGCGAAGCATTCAGACAGAGATTAACGAAGGCAGAGGTATAAACGGCGGCGATTTCGTCAATCTCGACCTAACACATCTCGGCGCGGCGAAACTGAAAGAGCGGCTGCCCGAAATCACGGGATTCGCGAAGACATACGCGGGCATTGACCCGGTAAAGCAGCCAATACCGATACTGCCGACAGCGCATTATTCGATGGGCGGCATCCCGACCGATTTATACGGACACGTGCTCGCAGACGAAAAAGGAACAATCGTAAAAGGATTCTACGCGGCGGGTGAATGCGCCTGCGTCTCCGTACACGGTGCGAACAGGCTCGGCACTAATTCTCTGCTCGACGCGGTTGTTCACGGAAGGCGTACAGGCAAAACGCTCGTGAAATACCTGCGCGAGGCGGAGTTCAGCCCGCTTCCCGATGACGCCGAAAAGAAGGACAGGGAAATGTTCGCGAACCTATACGGAACTTCATCGGGCGAGAACGCGGACAAAATCCGCCTGAGACTCAAAGAAGAAATGACGAACAAATGCGGAGTGTTCAGGAACGAGAAGGACCTTAATTCGATGCTCGATACAATACACGAACTCGAACACAAATTCAAAAACGTTCACCTGTCCTGCAAGGGAAAGGTTTTCAACACCGAACTTATGGAAATCATAGAACTCGGAAACCTTCTCGAGTTTTCGGACGCGATTGTAACGGGAGCGCTGGCGAGACAGGAGTGCCGGGGAGCACACTGGCGGACCGACCATCCGAAGCGCGACGACGTGAACTGGCTGAAGCACACGATTGCCTTCAAGACTGAAAAGGGAATCGAACTTAAATATAAACCCGTTGTAATTAATAAATATCAACCACAGGAGAGGAAATACTAATGAAAGTTACATTATCAATTAAAAGGTTCGACCCGGAAAAGGACGAAAAACCTTACAGGAAAGAATACACGATTGATGTTGAGCCCACGTTCAGGATACTCGACTGTCTTGATAAAGTAAAGTGGGACATTGACGGCGGGCTCGCTTACAGGCGCTCCTGTTCTCATGGTATATGCGGCTCCGACGCGATGATGATAAACGGGAAGAACATGCTTGCCTGCCAGGTGCTCGTTCAGGACTTCAAGAAAAAATACATCAAGATTGACCCGCTTCCTTCCCTGCCGATTATCAAGGATTTGATTGTTGACATGGACGGGTTCTTCGCGAAGTACGAGGTAGTAAAGCCGTACCTGATTTCAAAGACCCAGCCGCCTGTTAAGGAAAGATACCAGAGTCAGGAAGACAGGGCTTTGATAGACGAAGCGGTCAACTGCATCTTATGCGGAGCGTGCTCGGCATCCTGCCCGTCTCTCTGGTCGAATGACGCGTATCTCGGACCCGCGGCGATGCTGAAAGCGTACAGGTTCGTGTTCGACAGCCGCGACGACGCGCAGGCGGAAAGGCTTGACGTAGTCGACACTCCGGACGGTCTCTGGCGATGCCACACGATTTTCAACTGCGTTGAAGTGTGCCCAAAGGAAATAAACATTACCTGGCACCTGTCTCAGTTGAAGAAAAAGTGCGCGATGAGAGAACTGTAAAGCTTCGTTACAAAATAATTAAATATTAAAAGTCCCCGGTTTGTCCGGGGATTTTTTAATATCAAAAATCAAATATCAAAAATCAAAAATACAAATCAAAATTTAAAAAGATATATTCATATCTTGAATTCCAAAAAAGATATAAACCGAAATATATAAATACTATTTACCTATATAATTCAATTTTCTACTTCTGATTCTTCATTAAATCAAAAAATACAAATAAAATTTTAAAAGATACGTTCATATCTTGAATTCCTATAAAGATATTAATCAAAATTTGAAAAGATAAATTCCTAACTTGTATTCCTATAAAGATATAAATGGAAATATAAATACTATTTATCGATACACTTCGATTTACAATTTTTTATTTTTTATATGAATATTTGATTTTTGATTTTTGATTTTTGATATCTTCAGAATATTTCCTTAAAGAACGTCTTCATCGCTTCCCAGGAGCGTTTATCGACTTTTTCGTTATACGCAGCGCCTTTTGAGTTATCATTGCCCGCGGCGGGATTTGTAAAACTGTGAACCGCGCCGCTGTATATGAACAACTGGTAATCTACTCCCGCGTCGTTCATCTCCTTTTCAAAAGCGGATACCTGTTCGCGCGGGACAAACGGGTCGTCTCCGCCGTGAAGAACAAGAACTTTTCCTTTGATATTCTTCGCGTCCTGCGGATACGGAGTGTCGAGACCTCCGTGGAACGAAACGGTTCCCTTTACGTCCGCGCCGCTTCTGGCGAGTTCGAGCGCGACGGTGCCGCCGAAGCAGTAACCCATTACCGCTATCCTGTCCGGATTGACATAATTCTTTTTCTTAATTTCGTTAAAAGCGAGGTTAATTCTTTTTCGCATAAGGTTTCTGTCGTTCTTAAAAGTGCCCGCGAGTTTGCCCGCTTCCTGAGTGTTTTTAGGACGGGAATCTATGCCGTAAATATCGACGGCAAAACCGACGTAACCGAGTTTCGCGATTGCTTCCGCTTTTTCCTTTGCGAACGGACCTATCCCCATCCAGTCGTGAACGATTATGACTGCGGGCTTTTTGTCCTGTATGGATTCATCATAGGCGATGTAACCCAGGAGAAGGACGCCTTCGTCATCATAAGTAACGTTTTCGGTCACAATCTGCGCTCTTGCCGCGACCGCCGTAATCAGTACAAAAAATAAAACTATTATTCTGTTCATCTCGTTGTTTTGTATTCGAGAACGAATTTGCGGCTGTAAAAATTCCGGAGGAAATAAACACTGCGTGAGCGTATGGTTGTTTCTCTTTACCGCGGGGAATCAGGTATGTGTATTTCAGAAATTAAAATATACCCTTGTCGTCAGCCCTATGAAGGTTATGTTTGTCGTGGTGTTCATCGCAAGAGGCGATGCAATGTTGCGTTTCGGGAAAAAGTTCGTGATCTTTAATTCCGTTTCCGCGGTAGCATAAGGCGACAAGGGAAACTGCAATCCGATTCCAGCCTTCACTCCGCTAAGCCATTTCTTCGAAGATGAGTAACCGATAAGATAACTGTAATCGGGGTATTCGTAATTGTATCCGTATTCTTCCCTTATTCTGTCGACGGATTCCGATGTGTACTGCAAACCGTAACCTCCCGTTATGTAGAATGCCGATTTTTGTCTTCCGAAAGGAAATAATTTCATGTTGATGAACAAAGGAACGGCGAACAGTTCGGCGTTATCCCATTTATCGATATAGTCGTTACCGTTCACTATTCCTGTTTCAAAATTTCTGGCAGGTTTACCCGCGTAATGCCAGATAAAGGAAGACTCGAGATTCACTGCAGCGTAATTGTTTATGTAAAAGTCCATTCCGAGGTCGAGGATTATCGGACTGTACATATCGCGTCCGTCATAATAATCACCGTAATAATAATTGTTATAGTTGTATGAGTCGTTGTAACGCGATTGCGGAAAAGTGAAAGCATAAGTGCTTCCGAAATCGGCTCCCGCGTAAGAGCCGAAAGTCGTCCCGATTGAAATTCCGAAGTTATGATTTACCTGCGCCGGCGCGGAAAAGGTCAGCGCCGTAAGAAATACTAAAACAAAAATAATTCTCTTCATGCGATATGCTTGTTTATTCTTTTTACTTGCGGATGAAATTAATGTTCCTGTAAATTCATATTACTGTTTTTTCAGTATGTTGCAGGCGTGCGAAATCAGTTTTTATTCTCAATCGCCAAAAAATTTTGCATTCATTTTATAAAATATTATACTTAAATTAAATCACAATGTAAACTAAAATAAGGAGTAATATACTTTGTCAGTAAAGATAACAGAAGAATGCATTGCTTGCGGCGCCTGCGAGGCAGAATGCCCGAATGAAGCAATATATGAAGCGGGAAAAGAATGGATAGTCGGCGGTGAGTCGCATCCTGCAATCTCCGAAGAGCATACATATATTGTTCCGGACAAATGCACCGAATGCGTTGGTTTTCACGATGAACCTCAGTGTATCCCCGCTTGTCCGACGGAAGCGATTATCCCGGACCCGGATCATCAGGAAACCAAAGAGCAGTTGATGGCGAAGAAAGAGCATCTTGATTCGGTAGGAAGATAGAACTCGAGTTTTATTTTAAAAACAAAAGCCCCTTTTAAGGGGCTTTTTTATTTAATTTAAAGTGTAAAATTTAAATTGCAAAATTACATTTTAAAATTTAAAGTTTTCAAATAAAAAAAAGCCCCGTAAGGGGCTTGACAAAATTTGTATAGAAAATGATTAATTCTCGCGCAGCACGAATTCGTCGTATTCCATTTCGAAGCGGAGTTTGTGTTTCGATTCTTCCTGAGCCAGCGAAAGGAAAAGTTGTTTCAATTCGGAAACGTCCGTCTTCGTCGAAAGCCGTGTGTACAGGTTGAAAGCCGCTTTCTCGCGGTTCATCGCGACGATTAGGGCTTCCTGATAACTCATTTCGGGTTTAATTACGACCGAATCCACGTAATCGCTGATTTTCAGGTCCGATATTTTTTCATACGGCACGTCAAACGTTCTGTCTTCTTTAATCTTTGTCAGCCGGGCTTTATGCTTCACTTCTTCCTGAGCGAACTCGAGAAAAACCGATTTCATTTCTTCATTCCTGACTCTTTCCGACAACTCATTATAAAAGTCAACCGCTTTCTGTTCGGATGCAATCGCGAAGTCAAGAATTTCGTCAACGTTTTTAAATGTATCCATGATATTATTTTAATTTATTGTTTTGCTTCTTCAATGTTTTTTTCAAAACTTTCCTCGAAACGCTTCATTATGTAATCGCAGCCGTAGTTGAACATTCGAGCTTTGTTTTCGCCGTTCGTGAATTCGAGTTGTTTCGGGGCGCCGTTTGAAGCGAACGCATTATCCCTGAGAAGCGCGGCGATTTCAAGAGTTATGTTGTGAGTCAGATCGAGTTTGTTCTTTATACCGAATTTAGACATAAGAGATATCATCTGCGCGAAGGTTTTCATTTCGAGTTTGGTGTCTTTCTCCCTGTCAAAAGGCAGAATGAATTTCTGCGTGTTCGAATAACTTCCGCCGCTTTCGAATGGATATGAAGCGGGGAGCACGAGATCGGCGCTTTGCGCGGTATCCGTCAGGAAGTAATCCATGACTACTCTGAATTCGGTCCTGTCGAGCAATTCCGATACTGATTGTTTATCCAGCGCGCATCCCAGAGGATCTTCGCCGAAAATGAACATGTTTTTGATTTTTCCGCCGTTAAGAAGTTCGTAAACATTATTGTAATTCTGAGGAAGTTCCTTGATGCCCCATATCTTCTTCACGTGCTCGTTGTACGCGGCATCGTCAACGTGTTTGTGACCTGCGTTGTACTCCGGAGTAATGCCCATATCGAACAATCCCTGAGAGTTGTTTTTTTCTTTAAGCGATACGAGACCGCTTGAAGTTTTTCCGTATTTGCCGGTTATCAGAACGAGGTTAAGCAGTTCCTTTGCAGTTTCCGACGTTATGTGCTTTTCCGAGAATACTATGACAGCCTTCGAATCATTATTGAATTCCGTGGCGAAGTCAATCAGCCTTTTTTCAAAGAACACGCCCGATTGTTTCAGCAACTCGTTGAAATCTTCCGTGAGGAGGGATTTCTTGTATTCGTCAAATCCTTTAACGTGGTCCTTGATGAATATCCCGTTCTCAAGTCCGTTCGCAAGAATGAAGTGATTCACGGCTTTCACGAAATAATAATAAGATTTAACGTTCAGAACCTTGTCCGCTTTGAACGCGTTCCTGTCATTTTCATTATCCGTTATTACTTCCACTTTCGTGCCGTACAGCGTCTTGGCATTGTTTATCATATATCCCACGACGGCGTTTTCGTAATTCGTTTCCGAGCCGAGCACGTAAACAGAATTGGCGTTCCTTATCTGCGTGAAAGGAACGTTGCCTTCGGTGACGGTTCTGTAAGTGTTTCCCCTGTTGAGATAATGAAAACTTTCTACGTTATTTGTTTTGACAGCAGCCCGCGCGAATTTCTGTATGAGGTATAGTTCTTCATTCGTCATTCTCGCTCCCGCGAAGAATGCGTTTTCATCGGGATTTACGGACGTGACTTTCTTAACAATAATATCGAACGCTTTTTCAAAAGTAATTTCTTCAAATTTTCCGTTGACTTTCAACAGCGGCTTCAGCAGGCGCTTTCCGTCGTTTAGATAACCGTAACCGAATTTCGCCATCCTGCAAACGCTTCCGAGTCTGTTTATTGTTCCTTCGCCGCCCGTGACTTTCATCACGAATCCGTTGTGATGGTGTATCTTTATCGCGCATCCGGTCGAGCAGTAGTTGCAGATTGTTTCGAACGATTCCAGTTCGAGCGGTCCGGGCTTGAACTTAAAGTTTTCGGACATCGCTGCCGTAGGACAGGTTGAAATGCACATGCCGCAGGATTCGCAGGTTGTATCAAGCAGGCTTGTGCCCATGCTCGGCGCGACGTAGGTCTCGAATCCCCTGTTTACGAGTCCGAGAGCGTTCGCTCCGACGACGTCCTTGCAAATCCTGACGCATCTGGAGCAGAGAATGCATTTGTTGTTGTCAATTTCAATATAAGGATGCCTGAAATCAATATCGTATTTTTTATAATCGCCCTCGAATTTTTTCTGCTGGGCTTCGTAGTCTGTCGAATACCTTTTAAGGTCACAGGTATAGTATTCCGTACAGCCGCATTCAAGACATCTTTTTGTTTCTTCGTGAGCGGCGGCGGCGGTATAACCGAGTTCCACCTCTTCGAAATTCCTTCTCTTGACAGGGTCGAGAGTAGGCATTTCTTCTCTAATCTGCTCGCTGAATTTCCCGCTGTAGTCTTCCGGTTTTTGCTTCTCGAAGTTATCCCGCTTGCTTATAAATTCAAACTTTGCTCCCGTGAGCGGAAGTCCCGCAAGATACTGGCCGCAACTAACGGCTGCTTTTCTCCCCTGCGCAATTGCTTCAATCAGCGTGGCGGGACCTGTTACTCCGTCACCGCAGGCGAATACGCTCTTAATAGATGTCTGGAGTGTTTTTTTATCCGCGTCAATATCCCCCCATTTGTTTACTACAAGTTTCTCGTCTGAGTTCTTGTTTATATCTTCGAGGAAATTAACGTTTGTCTTCTGACCTATAGCCGCGAGTATATAGTCGAGTTTCACTTCGAATTCGGAGCCGTCAACTTTAACGGGCCTTCTTCTGCCTGAGGCGTCGGGCTCTCCGAGTTCCATCTTATAGCAAGTAAGGGTCTTTAACTTCCCGCTCTCGTCAACGTTAACTCTTGCCGGAGCGGTCAGGAACATGTACTCGATGCCTTCGAGTTTTGATTCGTGAATTTCAATGGGATTCGCGGGCATTTCTTTTTCCGTACGCCTGTAAATCACGTACACTTTTTCCGCGCCGCACCGCATTGAAGTCCTGCAGCAGTCCATCGCGGTGTTTCCGCCTCCGATTACCGCTACTTTCTTTCCAGAGAAATCATACCGCTGACCCGTCATTTCCATGTTCCGCAGGAAATCGATTCCGGAAAGAACATTCTCGGCCTTATCGTTATCGCAGCCGATGCTCGTTCCGTTTTGCGATCCGATACCCAGAATAACGGAATCAAATTTTTCCTTTAAATCCTTATAACTAATGTTCCCGCCTAATTTCGTGTTGTAATTAATCTTAACACCGAGTTGTTCGATGCTTTCGACTTCTTTGTCTATAATTTCATTCGGAAGCCTGTACGGAGGAATGCCGTACCTCAGCATTCCGCCCGGATGCGGGCTTGCTTCAAATATTTCGACTTCGTGTCCTTCAATTGCCAGATAGTATGCTGAAGTTAATCCACCGGGACCAGCGCCAATAACCGCTACCTTTTTCCCTGTCGGCGGTTTCACTTCCGGCATAAATTTATCATCCGACGCGAGGTCCATATCTGTCGCATATCTCTTCAGATAATCAATTCCGACGCCTTTACCTTCAAGCAGGTTTCTTCTGCAGGCGACTTCGCAGGGCCGCACGCAAACTCTTCCGCAAATAGCGGGAAGCGGATTCACTTTCTTGATAAGTCCGACCGCCTCGCGGTACATTCCTTTGTTTATGAGCGCGATGTATCCCTGAACGTCAACACCCGCCGGGCAGGTCTGCTTGCACGGGGCTGTACAATCCGCGTAATGATTGCTGAGAAGAAGTTCAAGAGCCGACTTTCGGGATTTCCTTATTTTCTCGCTATCGGTATTCACCTTCATACCTTCGGCTATCTTCGTCGAGCAAGACGGCTGAAGTCCTCTCATTCCTTCCACTTCAACCACGCACACGAAGCAGGAAGAATACGGTTCGAGCCGCTCATCGTTGCATAATGTTGGAATTTCGACGCCGTTTCTTTTNGCGAGTTGAAGTATCGTTTCGCCCTGAAAACCGCTGACTATTTTTCCGTTTAGTATTATGTTTAGTTTGTCCATTTAAATTTTATCTTGTCTTTTTATTTTTACTGATTCAGTTTTCGAAATTATATGTTTTATTTGCTTCCATTCCGAATAAAAAGATTTCAACTATTTTCTATTCGTCAATTTTCTATTTTCTAATAAACCTTAATAGAGTCAAATTTGCACTTAGAGTAACAGTCTCCGCACTTAATGCAAATCGACTGGTCTATGAAATGCGGCATTTTCTTTTCGCCCGAAATTGCTTTTGTCGGACATCCGCGCTTGCAAACCATACACCCCGTGCACTTATCTTCTATAATCTCGTAAGTAAGAAGTTTCTTGCAGTTCAGAGCCGGGCATTTTTTGTCCCTTATATGCGCTTCATATTCGTCCCTGAAATACTTTATCGTAGTAAGTACGGGATTCGGAGCAGTTTGACCGAGCCCGCAAAGCGAACCGTCTTTAATCTGGTAAGCGAGTTCTTCGAGTTTCTCAATATCGCCGTCCCTGCCTTCGCCTTCCGTGATTCTCGTGAGAATCTCGAGCATTCTTTTTGTACCGACTCTGCAGAACGTGCACTTGCCACAGGACTCCTTGCAGGTGAATTCGAGGAAGAACCTCGCGATATCGACCATGCAGGTTGTTTCGTCCATTACAACCATTCCGCCCGAGCCCATAATCGCGCCCGTAGCGTTCACAGAATCATAATCAACGATTGTGTGCGAAAGGTATTCGGGAATGCAGCCGCCCGAAGGACCGCCCAATTGAACCGCCTTGAACTTCTTATCGTTGATTATACCGCCGCCGAGTTTGTATATTATATCCTTTATAGTTATACCCATCGGCACTTCGACGAGCCCGCCGTTCTTGATTTTTCCTGTCAGGGCGAACACCTTCGTGCCTTTGCTCTTTTCCGTACCGTACTTCGCGTATTCTTTCGCGCCGTTAGTTATTATCCATGGAATGTTAGCGTAGGTCTCCACGTTGTTTATATTTGTGGGCTTGCGCCACAGACCCGACACCGCAGGAAACGGAGGTCTTTTTCTCGGCATTCCCCTTTCGCCTTCAACGGAAGCGATAAGCGCTGTTTCCTCGCCGCAGACGAAAGCGCCCGCGCCTTCTTTTATATACAGGTCGAAATCAAAACCTTCGATGTCGAGAATGTCCTTGCCCAGATAACCTTTCTCGCGCGCCTGTTTTATGGCGATGTTCAGGCGTTTGATTGCAAGCGGATATTCCGCGCGGCAGTAGATAACTCCGTCCGACGCGCCTATGGCATAAGCGCCGATAATCATCCCCTCGAGAACCGAATGAGGGTCGCCTTCGAGGACGGACCTGTCCATGAACGCTCCCGGGTCGCCTTCATCGGCGTTGCATATCAGATATTTTTCTTTCGATCTGTTGTTGTTGGCGAATTTCCATTTCAAGCCTGTCGGGAAACCGCCGCCGCCTCTTCCTCTAAGACCGGAGTCGAGTATGGATTTAATTACATCCTGCACGCCGATTTTCTCGCCCGCGATTTTTTTAATTGCCTGATAACCGCCTCTGGATTCGTATTCGTCGATATTTTCCGGATCAATATATCCGCAGTTTCTTAAAGCAATCTTTACCTGTCCGTCAAAATAATTATTGAATTTTGTCTCTACGACGTCCGATTTTACAATATATTCGTTAACCGGAGTGAAATTCACGATATGTTTTTCCACGATTTCATCGGCTTTCTTAGCGTCCACCTCGCCGTACATGTAAGAACCCGTTTCGTCGATTATCTCCACGAGAGGCTCTTTGAAACACATACCAATGCAACTCGTTTTTTTAAGTTCAAAATCGAGGTTGTCCGCTTCCTTTATACGCTGAAGTTCTTCATAAACTTTTCCGGCGCCCGCCGCTATTCCGCAGCTTCCAAGTCCTACTATTACTTTTGTTTGTGCCATTTATATAAATCCGGTTTTTAATTCTTTGATATATTTTCAGTTAAACTTTTTTTCTGGCTTAGAGTCTCTTTTCTCTTTATTTCTTTTATCACCTCGACCGCCTTCTTTCCGTTGAGTTTACCGTAGGTCTCGTCCCCTATCATCATGACGGGAGCGAGCGAGCAGCATCCGAGGCATGCTACGGTTTCAAGCGTGAACAGGTTATCGGGCGTCGTTTCACCGTCTTTCACTTCGAGAAAATTCTGAATGTCTTCGGTTACGGCTTTCGCGTTCTGAACGTGGCAGGCGGTGCCGTGACACATTTTAACAATGTTCTTGCCGACGGGTGTAAGCCTGAACTGGGCATAGAACGTCGCCACGCCGTACATGTCGCTTACCTTAAGCCCCGCTTCCTTCGACAGAATCATCATTGCTTCCGCGGGAATATATCCGTAAAGACTCTGCGTTCCCTGAAGAAGCGGTATCAGATTTCCTTTCTTGCTCTTGTATTTCTTAATCAGGGGCTCGAGAAGTTTCAAATCAACTTTCGCCTCCGCCTTAAGGGCGGGTTCCTTTTTATTAATACGCGTTACTCTCATAAAAATTAATTTTGTATAATTGTGAAATGATATAGAAGTAAATCTTTTATCGATATTTTAAAAATTTTTAAAATGTTCAATTGTTTCAGCCTGCCAGTTTTTTCTGAATTGCGTTTGCCGCTATTCTTCCCGCACCCATCGCTTCTATTACCGTTGCCGAGCCTGTTACAATATCACCGCCCGCGTAAACGAATTCCTTCGACGTCTCGTTCGTTTCGGGATCAACCTCGACGTAACCCCATTTATTCCTTTTTATATCCTGAGCGGTCTGGAAAAGCACGGGATTCGAGGATGTTCCAATCGCGACGACAGCCACATCGCAGTCAATAATAAAATTTGAGCCTTCTATCGGAACGGGTCTTCTTCTTCCCGATGAATCGGGTTCGCCGAGTTTCATCCTTATGCATTCCATTCCTTTTAGCAAACCCTGGTCGTTGCCGATATATCTCACGGGATTAGTCAGGAGCATGAACTTCACTCCTTCTTCCTCGGCGTGTCTAACCTCCTCGTGCCTTGCGGGCAGTTCCTGTCTCGAACGTCTGTAAACGATAATTACTTCATTCGAACCTGTTCTTATCGCCGTCCTTGCGGAATCCATCGCAACGTTTCCGCCGCCGATAACAACAACCCTGTTGCCGCGCGGTTTTGGAGTATCATATTCGGGGAATTTGTACGCCTTCATCAGATTCATTCTTGTAAGATATTCGTTCGCGGAAAACACGTTACCGAGAGTTTCTCCGGGCAGGTTCATGAAAACGGGCAGACCCGCGCCTACGCCGATAAACACCGCATCGAAATTCTGTAGGAGTTCGTCCATCTCGATTGTTTTGCCGATTACAGTATTCATCTCGATGCGCACGCCCATCTGTTTAAGGTAATCAATCTCGAAATTCACTATCCCTTTAGGAAGCCTGAATTCAGGTATGCCGTAAACGAGCACCCCGCCCGCTTCGTGTAGCGCTTCGAAGATTGTAACTGAATAACCCTTCTGTATCAAATCCGCGGCGACCGTAAGTCCCGCGGGACCCGAACCGACAACGGCGATTTTTTTGTTCAACCTCGCGGTTATTGTCGGAATTTTGACCAGTTCCATTTTTCTCTCGTAATCAGAGACGAATCTCTCGAGATTTCCTATCGCTACGGGTCTGTCCTTGATACCGAGAATGCACAAGGACTCGCACTGCGACTCCTGCGGGCAAACCCTTCCGCATATAGCGGGTAGAATATTCCTTTCCTTAATCTTTTTAGCAGCGTCGTCAATTTTCTCTTCTCTGATAAGTTTTATGAAAGACGGTATGTCCACGTTAACCGGGCATCCGTTCACGCATTTTGGCTCTTTGCACTGCAGGCACCTGCCCGCCTCGAGTTGCGCAAGTTCGGTCGTGTATCCGTAAGGCACTTCTCCGTGGTTAGCAACGCGCAGTTTCATATCCTGCTCGGGCATTTCCTGACGTGGAATTTTGAGTTTTATCTTGTTCTCGTCGGCTTTTGTCAGACCGTGCCAGGTGCACCCGTGTTTCATGCACAAATAGAACGGAAGGAGTCTCGAGAAAGCCGCAATTATTACTTCCGCTACAGGTGAACCGCAGTCACCGCAAGGCTTTTCGACAACTATCAGACTCTTTTTGCATCTCGGGCACAAGAAATCGTCAAGCAGGTCGTCTTTGGCAATCTCCTTTGACGATTCGATATCAAACACGTCCAGATAGGGACTGAGTTTAAGGTCAATGTCTTCGCCTTTATAAACCGCTTTGAACTGCAGGAATTTCTGGTCCTTAACCTCAACATTGAACGTGTTCCTGCAATGAGGGCAATAAGTGTTCAGATAAGACTTGAACTTAAGATATTTTACGTCTTCGAACATGCTTATTCAGAGTTATTTAATAAATTACCTTATTGAAGCAAGAAGCGAATCCTTCTCGTCTTTAAGATATAACGAATTTCTTTTATCGAGTTCGTCAAAATCAACTTTATGGCCGTCAAAATCGGGACCGTCCACACAGCAGAACTGTGTCTTATTGTCAACGGTAACCCTGCATCCGCCGCACATTCCCGTGCCGTCAATCATTACGGGATTAAGGCTCACCATTGTAGGCACGTTATATTTTTTCGTCAGGTTGCATATGTTTTTCATCATTATTATCGGACCGATGGCGTACACGAGTTTTATGTCGTATCTCTCATCGAGGTATTTTTTCATCGGCTGGGTGACGAAACCTCTTTCGCCGAAACTTCCGTCATCGGTTGTTATAATTATTTCATCGCAAATCGCCGACATTTCATCGGTCAGTATGAGAAGGTCTTTATCCTTTGCACCGAGTATTCCTATTACGAAGTTGCCCGCTTCCTTGAATGCTTTGGCGACGTGATGAAGTATTGCAATGCCTGTCCCTCCGCCCACCATAACGACCGTGCCAATTTTCTCCACGTCCGCGGGTTTTCCCAGCGGTCCTACAACGTCTTTAATAATATCGCCTTCTTTCAGAGAACGCATCAATGCAGTTGTTTTTCCGACAACCTGAAATATAATCGTGATTGTTCCTGAAAACGCGTCTTTATCCGCTACTGTAAGCGGAATTCTTTCGCCTGTCTCGTTAACGCGTATAATTACAAACTGCCCTGCTTTAACTTTCGCGGCAATTCTGGGAGCATTGATATCAAACCTTACGATTGAACCTTTAGCAAGTAACTGTTTGCGTATTATTTGATACATTTGAAATAAATTAGTTTTAAATAAAAACTACAAGCCCCCTAAGCATCAGGCTACCACTCTATACTGTCTTCCAGTTTTATATCGTGTATATCATCCTCGCTTAATCCGTGCCACCTGCAGCCTTTCTTGGAGCAGATATAAAAATCTATGAGTTTTGAACGAGCGCTTATCGAAATCGCAGCAACAGGCGAACCGCACAATTCGCAGTTTTTATCGCTTACCATCAGACTTTTGTCACAGTGATAACACCGCAAATCGCCCACGGGCTTGCCTTCGGCGAGAAACACCGTGGATTTTGATGAGAAGACGTTAAGATACGGGCTTAACAGTATGAAACCGGTTTCATTTTTTTCTTTAACAAGTTTCAGTTTCAGCATATCCGATTCAATCAGACTTCTGCGGCAATGAGGACAATATGCATACAGGAAAGCCCCGGTCTCGAGAATCTCCTGCTCTTCATTCACGGGTTCTTCAATCAGTTCTTCAATAACCTCGTCGTGAGTGTGAACGGATTGATAGCCGAATTCCTGATACATTTTTCTAAGAGCGTTGTTCAGGTCTTCGAATTCGACGTTGTGATTTTTGCAGCCGCTTCTCGAGCAGAAATTAATCTTACCTCCCATATCCATAATTAGTGTCACCATCGAGGCTTTACAAACGTTGCACTCTTCCTTCGTATTAACGTCCTTTCCGCAATGCGGACAGGAAAAAACAGCAAGTTCATCCTTTGGAGTTTCCACGGAGCATATATAGTTATAACTTCCGTAAATTGAACTCAGATTTATGTCTCCTTTTTTCTTCGCTATGTCAATGTGGAGAAGGATGCTGATTTCGTTGTCAACGAGTGTTTCGGGATCCATAAGAGAATGTCCGCAATGGGGGCAGTTCAGGTTAAGAGATAAAAAATTATACATAGTACGGCTCCGTATATTTTTATTTAGATATGATTTTTAGGGAAATCATAAAACAGTAAATTTAATCAAATATAAAAATTGCAGGCTAAAATACATATGCAATATTTTATAGTTGAAATAGTGCTTGACTTTTTATCCTAAATCAGTTAAGCATTCTTAATATATAATATTCATTCTCGCGAATGCGTAACTGAAGTCTTTCTTAAATCCTTTCGTGATATTATCATCGAGATTGTAAACGTAAGAAAGCGTAAATGTATAATTTCTAATAGGTATGAATCTGAATGTCAGTCCGATATTGTGGGTATTGACCCTTTCACCGTCAAGAAACGGCGCGTCGGGATTGTCGATTTCGTCTCTGAATGCGTAGAGCACGTCGCCTCCGACATTTCTTGTAAGATTTCCCGATTCATCGTAAATGTTGTTTCCCTTACGAATGAACCTGTATTCGATGCCCGCCCTACCCCAGTCAGAAATGTTATATGCGAGCCTCGAAAAAATTTCGTCAGCGTTAGGTCCGATTCTGTGCCCGAGGTTTAGTCCGTACGCCGTGTAATTATTCTTTATGTCATAATGAGAGTAAGTGTAAGGGCGGATTTTAGTGTACTCCAGTTCAAGAGAAAGGTTCTTAACGGAAAGGGGTTCGTAAATGAACGTGCCGAGTTGATACGCGATTTTTTCTCCCCTGTCGGTTTTCCCCGTCAGGAAACCGAATAACTCGTCGTCATCAATAAATAGCGTGCCCTGAAATTCGACATTCTTAAACAAACGTGTCTGAAAATCGAGAGCGAAAGCCTTGTTGTCTCTGTCCTGCAAAGACTTCTCCGCGAAGGTCCAGAACATTATGGGGTTCAGATACGCGAATTCGATCCTTCCGTTATACACTATGTTAGAGGAAATTCCGAAATCGAACAAATCCGGAAGAGAGACTTTTAATCTTTGGATGGATAGATATTTTGTATATCTTTCGTTCCTGTATTCTGAAAAATATCCTACGGTTGAAGCGTACATCGCCGTGTAACGCACGACGCCGTACTTGACGTTCAGTTTAAGAAAATCAAGGTCAGGATTTTCACCTGAAAGCAGCGTCTTGCTTCCGTACCCGTACCCGAGAGTAGTTTTCTCCCTGCCGAACTGAATTGAAATGCCGAACTTGTCGAGCGGTTCGATATAATATTTCAGGTATGCGGAAGTATAGTCGTAATTCCTGAGTTTTTCCGTGTCTTCATTGAACTTGAAATCGACTTTCATTCTCGGCTCCATGAAAGTTGCTAGGTCCTTTTGCGCGAACATCGCGCCCTTACCAAAGTCGAGATAATATCCGAGATGGTTAAAAAGCGTTCCGCGCGCCGCGAGTCCGCCGTCCATCATCACTGTATTTATCTTGCTGTCGGGTTTTATTTCATGACCCGTGTATACGTTCCCCAGTCCCTCGATGTAAATATTATTACCCGTGCTTCCCGCGGAAAAAAGATACTTTTGCTTGTTAGAGAGAAAACCGTCAAGGTTGTCGAAAAATTTTCTGCCGCTTCCGAACATTCTCCACGTGTTTGAACTGTTCGATTCTTCAGGAATATACTCCACCTTGTATTTATCGAGGAGTTCCGCATCGGTCCTGCTCAGTTCGGTTCTTTTCGCATCAACTCTTTTGAGAAAATCCGCAACTTCAAACCTCGAGAGGTTAGGATTGTCGTCGTCATAATGAATCAGTTTCTTGACGCTCATATTTTTAAGAAAATCATAAACCGGAAACGACAACGGAACATTTTCAACCTGAGAAATACTCAGGACCGGCATTAACAAGACTATTATGATAGCGGCTATTTTTTTCATAAGTCGGGTAATTTTACAGAATGGAAAATAGCAAATAATAAAACGAAATTTCAGTGAAATTTGCAAAGGCAGTAGTTACCGGAAAATACCGGCAAGGACACGGGGTATTCTATCCTGAAAAACATCAGGAATATCAATTGCTCAGTTCTTTATATTTCTCTAAGATCCAAGGTCTGTGGAAGAACAATTTTTCATCGGACGCAAGTTGGTAAAGATTCTGAATCCCCTTTCCATTATTCTTTTTCACGCGTGCGAGTTTGTTGACGTACTTCAGGAACCTGAGCACGTTATCCGCAAGCCCCTTTAATTCAGTTCTTCTCTGCAGAAAATGTTTAATTGTATCCGTCATCGGATAAATATTCCTTAATTCGTTCAATTCATAATATACAATTATAAGAACTGTCTTGTTAAAAACATATTGAACAAAGCCGTGAGGCTTCTCCTGCAGCAGGAGTTTCTTTGCTTTAAGAAAATTCCCTTTTTTACATTCAACCATCGCCCGGCAAAGGCATACAGCAGGCCGCCTGGTTATTTCATCCATCTTACTATCGAATTCCTGTATTAAATTTTCGGCGAGCGGGATATTATTGAACTCCAGGACTATGTTTATAAATGTCGGTAAAAGCCTTGACTGGATTACTTCGTGTCTTCTGAGAATTCCCCTGTTGGAAATCTCCCTGATAATGTCATAAAATTCCCGAATCGATTTCGAGTCTCCCGAATTCAACCTGCCTATTAGCATCAGTATCAATGCTTCGTACCCCGACTGAAGTTCATCATCGCTCAATTTGTTCTCGTTCTCAATGAGGTATTCAAACAACACGTCAACGTTTTTTTTCGGTGATAACCTGCCGGACGAGTTAACAAAAAGGTAGAGCGAATAGATGCCCGGATACTTATTTTTAAAAACAGTATGATTTTTCCGAATATACGCGACAGCACTCTTGACGCTGACAAATTTTTCCCCTTTTTCTTCCTGCCGGTAACCGGCAAGCATATTGCTGCAGTATTCGGATAATACATTTTGTATCATAAGTAATTCTGTCAAGCGTGTTCTTTCACCTTGTATGCGCCTAATGCTGGAGTCGTCATTCCTGCTCTTGAACAGAAGCAGTTCTTCCCTGTTGAGTCTAAGTCTATTAAGAACATCCGAATAAATTTTTACATTCTTTTGATTCTTGATGCTGTCGATGTATTTGAGTTGCTGTTCGAAATACTTATTTACTTTTCTCTGGCGAAGTTCTTTCGAGAGGAATATGATACTGCTGAAAGTATCTCTCTCAAGGTTTTTCAATAAAAGAAATTTTTCAATCTGCTTCGTGAAATCAGAAAAAGTTTTCCGGGAAAACCTGCTTCCTTTTTCAATGTCGAATTTGTTGTGCTGAACAGAATAAATTACAGCCCAGAGGTTTTTGATTTGAGATTCGCCTGCTTTGACGGAATAATTTATAAAATCATTGAATCGTTTAAGTTCAACCCTGCTCAACGATTCAAGAAGTACGTATGACTTAATTTTCTTCATCGAAATTGATTAAGTTACAAACGCTTATTTTTATCTTGTAAAATCATATCGGGTGATACATACCTTCAAAAACGATACACTTATAAGCGCCTTAAAAATATAATTGTTATTTCCCGCGCTCCTAAATACTGAAGATAATGCAAAATAATCGTATTATTTATTTTAAGCAAGACACCGTTACAATACACGAAATAAATCACAGCAAGATACCTATCAATAAATTTTTATTTAAAAATATTTAAGGTATTCTTGCTGACAGAAAGTAAAAGCAGAAAGTGAAGTATATTATCGGGTCAAAGTGAAAGTAATATTCCTAAGTAAGGAGTAAGTATTACCCGTAAATAGCAGTGAAAGTATTCCTGTAAATCAAAGTGAAAGTAATTTAAAAATACCCAAAAACTTAATTCATGTATTATGAAAAAAAATTCCTTTCTTCTAATACTGGTACTCCTTGCCGGTATTTTTTATCAAAATTCGTTCGCGCAGTTATCCGGGACTAAGACGATTCCCGGAGATTACGCGACAATATCCGCTGCTATAACCGCGCTCAACTCATCCGGAGTCGGGTCGGGCGGCGTAACTTTCAATGTTGCCGCGGGTTTCACGGAAACAGCGTCGAACCTTGTTATAACGGCAACAGGAACCGCGTCAAACCCGGTTGTATTCCAGAAATCGGGATCGGGTGCGAATCCGCTGATAACAGCCGGAGTAGGAACCGGTTCGATGGACGGCATCATCTTGTTATCGGGTGTCGATTACATCACGTTCAACGGAATTGATGTTTCAGACGCCTTAACAAATACGACCACCACGACACAAATGGAATGGGGTTATGCATTGCTTAAAGTCGATGGAACAAACGGTTCTCAGTACAACACAATAAAGAATTGCACAATCACGCTTCAGAAGACAAATACATCTTCTGTTGGTATTTACTCGGCAAACCACACTACTGCCGCGACAACGGCTTTAACGGTTACCGACAGGCTGGGTTCGAACTCGGGCAACCAGTATTACAGCAATTCAATAAGAAACTGCTATGTCGGCATCTGGATGGGCGGTTACAGTTCTGCCGCGCCATACGATTTTTATGACCACTTCAACCAGATTGGCGTCGGAGGAGGAAACACGATTCGCCTGTTTGGAGGCAGCTCCACGACGTCTTACGGCATTTACACTATTTATCAGGACAGTCTTGCCGTCAGTAATAACGACATCGGAGGCGGTTCGGGTGGAACATCTACAAACTACGGGATAATGCTCTCCACGTCCACTAATTCCAGCGTAATTGTTTATAACAATACCGTATCGGATACAACCGCGACAACGACTTCATCGTCATACGGTATCGCGTTAAGCAACTACGGTGTGACAGGAACGGATAATACTGTTATCGTCAAGAGAAACACGGTACAGGGAATGACCGCAACTGCGATTACTTCAGGTTCTCTTTACGGTTTTTATATATATTATACGACGGCGATGAACCTGTACGTTGACTCCAACAAATTCCAGAACAACAAGTGGGGTCAGGGCACGACGACGAATACCGGTACGATGTACGGTTTTTATATTTACCCGTACACCACTGCCCCTACTACAGGAAGTTATGAATATATTTCAAACAACTATATAGGGGGAAACGTAAGAAGACAGTCAACAATCGGCTCGGGCACATATTACGGAATGTATATATATTACGGGCTGGCGAATGTTAACGCTTACAGCAACATAATGGAGAATGACACGTTGACGACAACCGGCGCTACATACGGGTTATACATTTACAATTATTACTCGACAACAGTCAACTACTACAATAATATTGTAAGAAACATTTATAAAAGGGACGGTGCGACAGGCTCGCTGTACGGCATTTATGTATCGAATGCCGCCTACGCGGGAACATTCAATTTCTACAATAATTCCGTATATAATTTCAAAACAGGCGCCGCCTCCGCGTCATTATACGGCATTTACAATACATCTACTGCCGTTACAAAGACCGCGTATAACAACACGGTCTATGGATTACAGACATCCATGGGCGGGAGTGTTTACGGTTATTACCAATCGGGAGGAACTACAGTAAGCACATACAAGAATAACATTTACGATTTGAGAACATCCACGGGATACGGATACGGAATGACCATCGCCAGCGGTACGACAAATTACGTTTATAATAATTTCATATCGGATATACGTGTTGACTCGTTAAGCAATACGCTTGCCCTTATGGGTATGTACATTTCGGGCGGCACGACTGATTATGTTTACTATAATACCATATACCTGAATTCAGCCAGTTTATTGTCGGGTACGTATAACTTCGGTACCGCGGCGCTTTACGCGTCTTCAACTCCGACACTGGAATTGAGAAATAACGTTATAGTAAACAATTCTTCGACCGGTACGGACACGTTGGGTTATGCGACGGCTTTCTACAGAAGTACAAATTCATTGAGCACGTATTCAAGTCTGTCAAACAACAACGATTTTTATGCGGGTACCCCCGGCACGAATAATATTATATTCTTCGACGGCACAAACAAAGCACAGACATTAGGCGATTATAAAATCTTAGTATCGCCGAGAGACGGAGGTTCAGTCACTGAAAATCCTCCGTTTATTAATGTCAGCACGAAGCCGTATAACCTCAGGATTAATGCCGCCATAGCGTCGCAGTTGGAAAGCACTGGTTCAACCGTTTCCACTCCCGTATCAATAGTGGACGACTTTGACGGTCAGGCAAGATACCCGAATTCAGGATATCCCGTCAATCCTTCTTATCCGCCGACAGCACCCGATATGGGAGCCGACGAATTCGGAGGAATACCTAAAGACGTCAGCGGACCGAATATTGTATATTCCCCGCTCGCGCCTACAAACAGCACAACGGCAAGAACTCTTACTGCAACGATTACTGACCCTTCAGGCGTTCCCACTTCAGGAACGGGATTGCCGGTACTGTACTGGAGAATCAACGCGGGTTCTTACTCCGCGGTAACTGCGACTTCACTCGGGTATAATCAGTATTCGTTCACATTCGGGAGCGGTGTCATAATTGGCGACATCGTATATTATTATATATGCGCTCAGGACGGGTTAACGCCGCCTAACGTTAGCTGCTCCCCAGCAGGAGGCGCGGCAGGATTTACGTATAATCCGCCGGCGGCTTCTACTCCTCCGACTACACCGAGCAGTTACGTAATAACGCAGGCAGGTCTTTCGGGTGATTATACCGTCGGCGCAGCTTTATTCAACAAAATTACAGGCAGGAATATAAATTTCAGCAAGGTAATCACAAAAGTAATGAGAGAGGTATACGTTGACGATATGCCTGTCAACAAAATGCCTTCAAAAGAAGATAAGATTGCCGATGAAACGAGCACACCGAATATTGCAAAAGGAAGAAAAGTAATGAAGGAAGTCGAAGAAATAAGTTGGGTGCCGATGGAAAACGGCAGCAAATACGACGGACCTTTATACATAAAGAAAAATGAAAATCCGAATTACAACTATCCACAGAACATAAATGGAATTTATCTGACTCTGACAGCCGCCGTAGCCGATTTCAATCTCCGCGGCGTAACGGGTCCGACAAGATTCCTTCTGACGGATACACTATATTCAACGGGTGAAACATTCCCGATACTCGTAAGAATAGCGAACGAAGTTAATCACACGACGACTACGAATACTTTAACGATTAAACCTAACACAGGTGTTAACGCTGTAATTACAGGCGTTGTACCCGGAAGCCAGATAATTAGAGTGCTCGAGAGCAATGTGATTATTGACGGTTCAAACACTACGAGCGGAACGACAAGAAATCTTACGATACAAAACACGAGCGCAACAACACCTTCCGTGGTTTATGTTGCGTCCGTAGGAACTACTCCGATAACTAACGTTACACTTAAAAATAGCACAATAATAAACGGAGTTACATCAAGTTCAGCGGTTATCCTCAGGGACTCAACGTCGGCAGCCGGTTACTTCAACAACATAACATTCCAGAACAACGCTTTGAAACAGGCGTATATGGGTTATTATTGCAACGCGGTAATCGCAACAGGTAACGGTTCGGGACTCTTGATAACAGGAAACGACATTAACGACAGATTATTACCCGTCAGATTAACCCAGATTTACGTTCAGGGTGTTGACGGAGCGACAGTATCGAATAACTATTTAGGAAACGATTCTAACGGAACGGACGCGAGCAACATCACAGGTGTATGGCTGGCGACAGGGACCGTAAACACAACCGTATCAGGAAATACCATTTATGACGTGTACGGATACGGAGCGCCGAGAGGCATAGCGGTTTCTTCAGCGGTGGTAAACGCGAACGTGACTATTACGGGTAATACAATATCGAATCTCAAGACCGCATATTCCGTTCCGCCTTACGGTATTTATGTATTCAGTTCGACTTCCGGTGTAAGCGTGACAAAGAACAAGATATCCACGCTTCTCAATACGAATACAGGCGGATACGGAGCAAGAGGAATTAACATCGCGGTCTCGACATCGCCTGCGAATGTTGATGTTGTCAACAACTTTGTCTCGGACATCAAATGCACATCAGACGCAAGCACGACTTATTTTAACGTCGGTATTGCAATAGATGGAACAATGAGCAACGTTAATGTATATGCAAACTCGGTTAATCTGTTCGGCTATTACGCGGGTTATTCGAGCTCGACTGTTTCAGCAGCGTTGTACGTATCAAGCAGTGTTACATTGGCGAACATACGCGACAATATATTCGTAAACTCTTACAACAATACCAACAGCACTACGGATAAGAGTTACGGTATTTATTCGGGCGCAGCGAATACAGCATACACCGATATAAACTACAACGATTATTACGCCTCGGATTCGGCGGGTGTGCTCGGTTATCTTTCCGCCGCAATATCAACAATTGAGGCCTGGAGAACTGCGACAGGAAAGGACGTTAACAGCGTTTCGGGTTATCCGCAATTCATGGATACGATTAATCTGCACATCGATCCTCTGCTCCCATCGCCGGTCAGCAACGCAGGACAGTTCATAGCGACGGTAACGCAGGATATAGACGGCAATACGAGAAGCACCACGACTCCTGATATAGGAGCGGATGAATACACATTTATTCCTCCGGTTCCTGCAGCGCCGTCACTTGTAAGCCCGATAAGCAACTCCACGGGCATTATTATGCCACCGACTCTTGTATGGAATAAAACACTTTACGGAGAAAAATACAATTTGCTTCTATCCACAGACTCGACGTTCGGAACTGTACTCTTGAACGATTCCACGCTTACGGATTCTTTAAGATTAGTAACGAACCTGAATCCGCTGACGAAATATTACTGGAAAGTCAGAGCAGGAAACATAAGCGGATGGAGCGATTTCAGCGGCACGTATAATTTTAAGACTATGGGAAGTCCGACACAGGTTGTTCTTCTGTCACCCGCAAACGGAGCGACGGGACAACAAGTAAATCTCACCTGCGTTTGGAACAAAGCAGTGGATCAGACCGATATTGCTCTTCTTAAAGGAAAGAAATTCGGCAAAGACGAGGCTGATGTTATCAGCAAATACTGGTATGAAATCTCAACGGATTCGACCTTTACGACGGGCGTGACAAGAGATTCATCGCTCACGGACACTACGAAATCATTAACAGGACTCGCTAACAGCACGAAATACTACTGGAGAGTCAAGGCGAAGAATGAAACCGGCTGGGGCGCATTCAGCACGAAGTTTAACTTCACTACTATCGCGTCCACGCTTTCCCTCAACCTGAAAGTTTATCTCGAAGGTTTCTGGGACGGCTCAACGCACGTGAGCGATACGGTAAGAGTCTATCTCGCCAACGCGACGACTCCTCACGCATTCGTGGATACCGCGAAAATAGTTCTCAGCACGACGGGCACATCGGCGATTACATTCTCCCGCGCGACGGGTGGAAGTTATTACATCGTGATACAGCACAGGAACCATCTGCAAACCTGGAGCGCTACGGCGCAGGCATTTATGCCGGGAACACCCCTGAGTTACGACTTCACTACGTCATCGGGACAGGCATACGGAAACAACATGAAACAACTCGGCAGCGCCTGGATGCTCTACGGCGGCGATCCGAACATGGACGGTTCCATAGACGCGGTTGACATCGGCATATTCATAACGCAGTTCGGTTCGCAGGGTTATTTAAGCTGCGACTTTAACGGCGACCAGGACGTAAACGCGTCTGACGTGCAGATAATCGCTTCAAACTTCGGATTGACAATCGCGGTACCGTCTGTTGATTGGCAGCCGATGAAGAGGAAACTTGACATCAATGATTTAAAAACCGTTATAAAGAACTCCCAGAAGAACGGGAAAAAGAATACTAATAACAATTAATTTGAATGCCGTTTTTACCCTCCGGGATTTTCTCCGGAGGGTAAACAGGCAAAAGAATCAAACTGAAAAAACAATTACAATAAAACTAAATATTAAGAATATGAAAAAATTTATAGCAGCGATTTTACTTATAATCTTAACGGCAAGCGTCTCGCCTGCTCAGGTTAAGGTATCTTTCTCTCTAACCAACAGAACAATCTCGGGGGAATTTTATCTTATGATGTGGTAGCAACCGTACCCGCGGGTCAGACCTGGCGCGTGGGTTCCTGTAATATCAGAGTGACGGCATTCCCGAATCCTACGGGTTCTTTGACAGCGCATCCCGATAATCCTGCGGTAAACGCGAACACAAACATAAGCAACGCGAACGGATATCAGGCAATGACAACGACGGCGGTAAACACTTCCTCAGGCGTTGGAATCGGACTGAACATTCTTACTTTCAACACGAGCGGTTTCTACCGTTTCACGGCGGGCTCGTACACGCTCGGCAAGATAAGATATAACGTCACGACTCCGAACTACGCGGATACTCTGAAGTTCAGAAATCCGCCGCTCACACCGGTAACCGTTATTTACGATTCGACTTTAAAATGCGCGTACGGCGGCACGGCTACGGATTCATCAAGGTACACGACGGTCGACCCCATCGTTCTTGAAGTAATCACTCTGAACACGATTCCGACGGATTTCAACCTGTTCCAGAACTATCCGAATCCGTTCAATCCCGTAACGAACATCAAGTATGACGTACCGAAAAATTCGTTCGTAAAGATAAGAGTGTTTGACATTTCGGGCAGAGAAGTAAGCACGCTTGTTGACGGAGAAATGGAAGCGGGAAGTTACGAAACCAGTTTCGACGCGTCCAAGTACGCCAGTGGAATTTATTTCTACAAGATGGAAACCAAGGATTTCAATAAAGTAATGAAGATGGTTCTTTTGAAGTAATCATATTTGACATTAAGAGTAGTTTATAGAATAAAAACCCTCTCCTACGTAACCGGCAAATCTTCGATTTGCCGGTTTCCTTTTTAGTGTTTTGTTATTGTACATTCGAGTGAATGTGGGAGCTTCATGATGAAATGGAAAAAGAGTACCACAATGGATACAAAGGCGGAAGTATGAATTAATTCATCATTATCATTTCATTTTCCCTTTGATTTTTGATGTATACCGGCGGCTCATTAATAAAGGCTCAGTTATTCCCGTGATATAAATTCTGTATGAATTATTATACCAGTCTTCGATTTTTGTNATATAGTTAAGATTTACAATTGCTGTTCTGTGAATTCTAATAAAATGATTTTCCGGAAGACGCATTTCCCATTCGCGCATCGGTTTGGATGTCAGCCCCTTGCTTTTGTCTCTGAAACAAACTTCAGTATAGTCGCCGGAAGATATTATGGTTAATATATCATATACTTTTACAAATCTCATCTGAGAATTTATTAATATAAATAATGTATCGTCATAGCATAAATCATTGATTCCAATTCTATTTCCTTTTGTGTCCAGTGAAAGTTTTTCTATCGCCTTTTTCAGCCTATCGGGATTAATTGGTTTCATAAGATAGTCGAGAGCGTTTATGTCGAAAGCCCTTACCGCATATTCATCATAAGCCGTAACGAAGATTATCTTAGTTCCGGGATTTACCTGCTCAACCAGTTTGAATCCGGATTCTCCCGGCATCTGTATGTCAAGAAAAATTAAATCGGGTTTGAGCCTATCCGTTAACGTCTTAGCGGATCTCACATCTTCGGCTTCACCCACAATTTTTATATTATCGAACTCCTTTAACATCGATGTAATTTCTTTTCTGGCAAGACGTTCGTCATCTACTATTATTGCGGAAAAATGCTTTTTCATTTTACTGTCGTTTTATTTGCAAAGTAAATATAACAGAACCGTTTTCTTCTTTCATATCAAAACTATAATTGTTCCCATATGCATTTTCAAGTCTCAGTCTTACATTTTCCAGTCCCGTTCCTGTTCCTCTGTCGATGGAAATTATATTGGAGTTTCCTTCAACCCATTTTCCGGTATTAATTATTTCCACTTTGAAAAATTCATCATTTATTGATGCATTAATCGTAACTTTAAGAGGCAGGCTGCTGGTTTTCATTCCGTACTTTACTGCATTTTCTACGAGCGGGTATATAAGGAAACTGAGGACCTGAAATTTTTCTGTTTCGGGCCGGATATCCATAATCACTACAAGTTTTTCTTCATATCTGATTTTCTGTATTTCCACGTAATGTTTAATTGCCGCAACTTCATCGGCAAAATCGACCATCGTGTTATTCCTGCTTACAAGGGAGTATCTGAGGAACTCGGACAGTTCGGTTATTATTTGTTTTGCTTTGTCTTTGTCTTCTTCTACAAGAGCCCTGATTGTGTTGAGGGCATTAAAAAGAAAATGCGGATTTAACTGATACCTCAGCATTTGAAGCTGCGCCTTATGGACAAGCAAATCCGCTTTAGCCGCCCTCTCCTTTTCAATAACCAAATCATTCCAGAGTCTGACGGCATAGTATAAACCGCTCCAGGCTATTAAAACCGGAACACGAAGAACAATAATGTCGGCTTCGGCAGCCGCTATCTTAAAGTTTTTAAGTACCTGATCTCCGGTTGTAATTGCAGTCAGAGAAATGTCGAGGAAATACCAAATATGTGAAGCAACAACAGATATTATTGCAATATACAGAAAGGGATAAATTCCCGCGCGCTGTTTTCTACAAATTTGTATATACAGGTATCTCAAGAAAATAGTAATGACGAATGCAATAAAATAAGTTATTGCGACGCCGTATATTATCTTTATATTATTAAGTTGTTTCGGATAACATGCCAGCAATATAACAATATACAATAATAACCAGCCGGAAGAATTAATTATCCAGAATAATCTTTTGAATTTAATCAACGTGAAATAATTTATTAGTAAAATTAGCAAAAATATTTACAAATACTTATTCTATTCTTCAAACGGTCGAATTTATCGCTAAATAGTCTTACAATTTCAATGCCTTTTAAAGAATTATATGACCGTTGCAAGAATATCATAACATACAGTGGGAAAGCATTACTAATTTTGCGTAATAATATTTATTAAGCAAAATATAAATGTCATGAAAAAATCTTACTTTATTATTCTTAGCTTTCTTATTATTGCTTTATTTATGGGAATAAACGGTACAATAATTACGCAAACAAGCAATAGAATTCTCACGGATACGACTGTAACGGATTATGACGGCAATATTTATCACACGGTTACAATCGGAACTCAGGTATGGCTGCGTGAAAATCTGAAATCGCTTCACTATCCCGACGGTACGGCAATAACAGGCGTAATGTCTTATAATAACAGCGATTCCCTGGCAAATATTTACGGCAGACTTTATACATGGAATGCAGCAATGAGAAACAGTACCCAGCAGGGTGTGCAGGGCGTTTGTCCCGTTGGCTTTCACGTACCTACTGACAGCGAATGGACAGTGCTTGGAAACTTTCTTGGAGGAAATAGTTTAGCAGGCGGGAAACTGAAAGAAGCGGATACAGTACATTGGTATTCGCCGAATACAGGAGCCTCAAATACTACGGGTTTCACTGCTCTCGGCGGCGGTGAATGGGAAAGCGGCGCGTTTCAGTTTATTAAAATGTTCGGTGTTTTCTGGAGTTCCACGCAGACAAGTTCCACACAGGCGATATACAGGTATCTATCATATAATAACGGAACACTCAGCCCTTACACGTGGAATAAAACGCTTGCATATTCGGTTCGCTGCATTAAAGACACATCTCATACAATAATAATAAAAAATGGTCAGGAGGGAGTTATAGATTCATACGAATTAAAGCAAAATTATCCCAATCCGTTTAATCCGAATACAAGAATAACATTTTCGATAGCGAAAAATAGTTTTGTTACACTAAAAGTATATGATATGCTCGGGAAAGAAGTCGCAACATTGGTAAATGGTAAACTCACTCCGGGAATTTATGAAGTACCTTTTTCAATTAATCAATTTCCAGGTAACCAATTAGCGAGCGGAATATATTTTTACAAGATGGAAACCAAGGATTTCAATAAAGTAATGAAGATGGTCCTTTTGAAGTAATTCTATTTGACATAAAGGGTAGTTTATGATTAAGGACCCTCTCCTATGAAACCGGCAAATCTTCGATTTGCCGGTTTCCTATTTAGTAAGGACAAAGAAATTGAGTGGAATTATTTCTCAAAATTGATTAAATTTAAAATTCAATTTTTGGAGCCGTAGTTCAGTTTGGTTAGAACGCCTGACTGTCACTCAGGAGGTCGCGAGTTCGAGTCTCGTCGGTTCCGCAAATGCCGGGTCGCAAGCCCGGCATTTTTCATTTATGCCGTATTTTACGTATATACTTAAAAGCACAATTGTTGACAGATTTTATATCGGTTCAACTTCAAATCTTGAAAACAGATTGACTCATCACAATTCCGGGCACAGTCGCTCAACTAAAGCATACATTCCCTGGGAAATTGTCTACTTCGAAGAATATAAAACAAAATCAGAAGCAATAAGAAGGGAATATGCGTTAAAAAGAATAAGAAACACAGAAACATTGTTGAAAATAATTAAAAATGAAATTTAGCAGGAGGTCGTCCCGAGTATTCGGGAAGTCTCGTCGGTTCCGCAAATGCCGGGTCGTAAGCCCGGCATTTTTCATTTATGCCGTATTTTACGTATATACTTAAAAGCACAATTGTTGACAGATTTTATATCGGTTCAACTTCAAATCTTGAAAACAGATTGACTCATCACAATTCCGGGCACAGTCGCTCAACTAAAGCATACATTCCCTGGGAAATTGTCTACTTCGAAGAATATAAAACAATATCAGAAGCAATAAGAAGGGAATATGCGTTAAAAAGAATAAGAAACACAGAAACATTGTTGAAAATAATTAAAAATGAAATTTAGCAGGAGGTCGTCCCGAGTATTCGGGAAGTCTCGTCGGTTCCGAGTGAAGAAATTCCTGTCGAATAACTTTCGGTTGAATAATCTCGAATTATTAAACTGCAAATTATTATTTTTTTGTTTCTAATTCTAAAAGTTTTTCATATATTTCATTATTACCTCAACAAAATATACCGATATGAAAACAATTATTGTTTTTTTAGTTGCCTTCTTCGCGTTTTCATTTGTCTGCGATTCTTTCGCGCAGGAAGATTCAAAAGATAAGAAAAAAAATAAGAACAAGGACAAATCAAAAATCACAATCACCGTTGACAGCAAAGAATTTCCTAAAAGCCTTGAACCTTCGGGAGTTTTGATTTCACGGTCGTTGTCGAGAATAAGTCAAAAGACTCCGAATGGAGCGTGAACAGCCTGACTTTTGAGAACGAGTCGAACTTCAATATTGTAATGCTTGCAGGAGGAAAGCCCGTTCTTTCTCCGGGAGAAAGCGAAACATACCGCTTCGGCGCAACGGCTCCGGGAACCGAAGGAAAAGAGAAACTGAAAGTAACTTTCTACAACGACGGAAAGAAGAAACGCCAGATAGTCAAGAACATTAAACTGGGTACGGACGAATCAATCAAAGAAAGCAGTGATGATGAAAGCACAGAAGGTCCGGAAGATGAGATAAAGAACGACGATAAAAATAAGAACAAGGGAAACGAAGAGAATAAAGAGAAAGTAAAGGAGAAAAATAAGAATCAGAACGAAAGCGAGGACGTAGAACAGGAAAAGAATAAGAACAAGAATAATGAGAGCGAAGATACGGAAAAGGATAAAGGAAAGAAAAAGGAATCAGGAGAGAAAGATAAGGGAAAGAAGAAGTAATAATTTATTTTTTTCTTTACCGGCAAAGGTTCAAATTAAAAACGGAATCGATACATATCGATTCCGTTTTTAAATTCTTATAAGTAATGACTTATCATAATAAAACCAAACGCATAAAATATTCGTACGGATTAAAGAACGTTGATTTTAAAACAGTTTTAAATTAATTTGCCTTATAATCTTAACCTCAAAATTATGGGAATAGCAGGACTCATTATCGGAATTATTACAATTGTCGGTTTCTTCATCGGATTAATTCCTTTTCTCGGCTGGTTCAATTGGTTCAACATACCTCTCGCCGTGCTCGGTCTGATACTCAGTATCATCGCAACCGGAATGAATGAAAGGTCGAAAGGACCCGCGATTACGGGAATAATTCTCTGCGGTATCGCGGTATTCATCGGAGCATTCAGGCTGTTAATCGGCGGCGGGCTTATTTAGTTTAGTCTTTTCGTTCCTGTCCCCTTTTCCCGAAAGAGAGTTCCCGGAACTAATGCTTCCCCGGAGCCGGGAAGTTTTCGCGACGACCCCCTCATTGAATCTGCCGGGCTTTTGCATTATGAGATATAATTCAGTATTATTTCTTTATCGTTGCACCGTAATCTTTTATTATTTTTTGCATTTCCGGACTTAACTGCTTTACCAGTTCAGCATTATAGGATACTGACCCTGTCGGCAAAGGTTTTTCATATAATTCGTATATTTGAGATGAAGCAATGGCATATTTGCGTCCAATTTCCGCCTGCGAACCTTCTTTTATATCGGGGTCCACATTGATTGTAAATATTGAAATTGTATTATCACTGTTGCGAACAATATCGAATGTACGGAACTGTTCAGGGAATTCTCTTAATGATTTTGTTTCAACTTCCCAGAAACTGTTTTCGGGATGCGCCGGGTCGGTTGACGGGAATGCCGTTACATTGTTAAGATGTCTGTGTCCGGACACCCAAAGTATTAAATTCGGGAATGACTGCAATTGCGCAATAAGGTCCTTCTCACTTTTATATCCGTCCGCCGGATTCCAGTCCATCGGTGTATTATAACAAACACCTATCGGTATATGAGCGGATATTATCATTAATTGATTCGCCTCCTGACCTTCCTTCAATTGCTTCATCAACCAATCGTACCTGCCTTTATTTAGTTCACCGTGTCCGTATATTCCTTCTTTAACAGGCGCATCGGAATTATCCTGTGTATCATCCAGCACTATGATTTTCAAAGGCAGATTTGATTTAGGTACAAACGAATAGCAGGCTCCGAATACATTTCCGGAATTATCCTGAATGAATCCGTGCCCTTTCGGCAGTGAAGTTGTATTGCTGAATTCGTTTATTACTTCTGATGTGGAAAGCGAGCGGCGGTTCTCGTCAGGCGCAATTGTCGGAATATTTTTCATCTTTGCAACAACTCCTGAACCGATTATAGGCGCATAAAGTTTACTGCAATCAAAAGTGCCTGTCGAGTATGTCTGTTCATTCATTACGTTCGGGTTTTTATTATCAAAAATAAACCCAAGCTGAAGAATGGAATCGCCGACAAGTACATTTTTCATACGGTCGTTCATAGGTTTTGAACCCAGCCAGAAATGGTCGTGGTTGCCCATTACGGCGTACCATGGAATTGATTTATCAAGCCCTGCGGCTGTATATACATCCTGATAATCGTTGTTCGGTCCCGGGATGGGGTCGTCTTTAATGCCTGAATCCGGATTGATTTCCTTGCCGTCCAGTATATCTATAAACCATCTTATTTCATTATACTGTGTGCTGTTTGCCATATCCCCGAGCGCCATACCGAAATCAAACGGGTCCTGTTTATGAAGGCCGTTTATAGTCTGAATGACCGCATCGAGCATATGAGTTGTATAAAGCATCAGCGGCGCACAAACGGAGATTCCGTTCTCTCCTGCAAATGGAGCAAAAAATATTGCCTGTCCGGGTGATTCTTTATCGGTAATATGTATATCTGTCATTGTAAAGAAACGGAGGAGTGTTGCTGCACTTGAAACGGACGAATTAATATAGCCCGCAGGCATAAGGTCAAGACGTTTTTGAATCGGCAGACCCGGCCCATAATGCCATTTGCCATATCCGTATTTTTCAAAATTTGCCGGATCATCAATACGGACTAACGGAATTGCCGGAACGAAGTCAGGTACGATTGTCCTGTCTTGAGTTGTATATACTTTGGAATCGTTCGGATAAACTGCCTGCTGTGAATTGCAATTATTAATTAATACAAAACTAATCAATATCAAAGTACAAATCAGGATACTGTAAATCTTATTCATGCTTTTTTTTATTATTATTTTAAACATTTTATTTTAAGGAATACTAAAGAATATACTTTCGAAAATATTTATTATCTTATGAATATACGACCTTTCAGTCTTTTATCATATTATCGACTGTCCACCCGAATTAAGTTATTTTTGCAATATGATAAATGAGCAGACAAATTTTGTTTGCAAATTCAGTGCCGTTATTTTTATAGCGTTTAAACGATGCATTGGACATATTCTATTAAGTATCTGCGAATATTATTCTTATAAAGAGACTAAAATCCGATTTTGAGTCTGCAAACATGTTTTCAAAGATATCAGTGATTGTTAAATGTGGTTATAAAATCAAGCATATACTATATAAACAAATAAACCTGTCTGAATAGTCCCGTTATTTTCATTTCCGAATCCTGAAACCCCGCATATCCAATTTCGTCTAATAGACTGAAAGTCATTGAGCGTTGATTTTTAGAACGTATTGAATTAATTTATAATAAATAATAATTAAGAATATGGGAATAGCAGGACTCATTATTGGAATCATAACAATAGTCGGTTTCTTCATCGGATTGATTCCTTTTCTCGGCTGGTTTAACTGGTTCAACATACCTCTCGCAGTGCTTGGACTGATACTCAGTATCATCGCAACCGGGATGAATGAAAGGTCGAAAGGACCCGCTATTACGGGATTAATTCTCTGCGGTATCGCAGTATTTATCGGAGCATTCAGATTACTTATTGGCGGCGGACTGATTTAATTTAATTTTTCGGCTCCTGTTCCTTTTTCGCGGAAGAGAATTTCCGGCAATGTCACTTTCTTCGAACCGGTAAGTTTTCTCGATGACACCCTCATAGAATCGATTACTTTAAGCGCTTCTTCGTACGCGTCGTCATAATATATCCCTTTTTCNATTAATTCCGCCTCCTTTAATTCAAGCATAACGGAATACACCGTCTCTTCGCAGGATACGTCGCCGTCAATCCAGATTTCATTATCAGGAATGAACAAATAAGCAAAACCGTTTCCGCTGAAACCGAAATCAGGAAATATGTTCATCCTTAGGTTGAAACCGTCGACAATCCAGACATTCATATCATTTTTCCTGCCGGAATAAACCCGGTAAATGTTATCCAGTCTTATTTTTTCGGGAAGGTTATCAATTTCACGCGTTGAATCGAAATCAACGGGATAAACAGCCGGAAGTTCGCTTTCGTGCTTCGAGCATTCGTCTTTAAATTTTCTCCTCAACTGTAATTCAACCGCGAGTGCCGAATCGTGAGCGTCGGAGTATGACATTCCGTAAACTTTCATCAGGTTCCTTTCCGAAATCTCGTGCATCAAGGTAGTTTCAAACTCTTTCGCGGATATCGAATTGTCAATCCATATTTCCAACTTTGGAATAAACGCATATCTCTCATCATTGCCCCCGTATATGAACTCGCCGAATATTTTCTCACGAATCACGCCGCCGTCGACAATCCAGACCTTGAAACTGTCGCGTTCACCGTAATAACTTCTGTAAACATTGTCGACCTTTTTAACGCTCGTATCTCCTGCTCTGCAGGCGAATCCGGCGGCGGCAAACAGCAATATGAGGATTAAGGCTTTCAACTCGGACTTTTTCGTCAAATTATTTAAATAACAGATATTAATCAAGCCGTAATAGAAACTTGAGGATATTAAATATTCTTACTATATTGTTTCAAAAAAGGGAACAATGAGAAAGAATTCAAAAGCGAAACTTGTTATCAGTTTTCTGTTCGTCGCGGGCTTATTCGTACTCGCGTATTTTCTGTTGAAGGGTTATGTCGGTTCGTTCTTTGAACAGAATTTATTAAGTTCGGACGGTAAGAAAATTCAATACAGGCTTGCATACAATGTAAGAGGAGACAAGACACAGATTATTCATCTCAACAAGGGAGACGCGCTGTTCGAGTACTATCACGAAGGACCGGGTTCATTTTTCGTTGACCTGAAAACAGCGGACGGCGAATTGATTAAAGTCCTCGCTGATACAAAAGACGATTTCGAAGGCAAGACCGAACTCGTTGTGCCGGAGACGAACGCCTACCTGCTGACCGTCAAGACCTCAGGCATATGGGGACTGGATTTTAAGTGACAAATCCTTACTTATACTCGTAATTCAGATAGTCGATTTTCCTTTCGAGTTCGTCCTTATATCTCGGATTTAATTCGATTGCTTTTCTGTAATTCTTGATAGCTTCGTCGTATAGAGCCACTTTTTCATAGGAAGCGCCCCTGTTATAGTAAGCCTTTGCGAGTTTCGGATCTTTAACGATTGTAGTGTCGTACTCTTTTATCGCCTGCCAGGGATTGTTAATCGCGTCATAAACCACGCCCTTGTTGAAGTTCGCTATCGTGTCGTTTGGTTTTAATTCGAGAACTTTCTGGTAATCCCACAACGCCTGGTCGTATTGTTTTAATCTTTCATGAGCCGTTCCCCTGTTCTGATACGCTGAATGGTTGTACGGATTCAGTTGTATATACATATCATAATCCCGAATCGCTTCTATGTATTTGTGAATATTCTGAAGGTGATTTCCCCTGTCAAGATACGGACCCGGATTCAGAGAATCCTTCCGAATGAGCAGGTTCAATTCCTCGAATGCCTTCAGATTATCGACTTTGTAAATGCTGTCTCTCGGTATCGAATAGCCCAGGTGATAACTGTTTATCGTATCCCTGTACTCGAAGAAACCGCTTCCGTAAATATCCGTACTGTCTCTTTTCTTATATTGATATTCTTCCGCTCTCCTTGTCGAGTCCGCCGCGCTTTGATTGTTGGATTTTCTGGCGCATCCGCCCAGTGACGCGGATATCGCGGCTATTAATACTAATGCACCGAATGTTTTAAGAAGATTTTTCATGGTTTTTCCCTAAATTATATTTCCCCTTGATTAATTAGATTTACAGATAGTTTTCCTTGATAAACTTCATGTGGTATATCTCGTGACCCGTTAAAAGAAACAGTATCGCCCTTACCGATATTATATTATCGTTGACAACCGCTTTTTCAAGAAAAGTTAGTTCTTCGAAACTCCTGAACATTTTTATGTTAGCAAGACGCAGCAAGTGTCTCTCATCCACTACGTCTTTAAGCGTTCTCCTGAAGAACATGCCGTTCTTCACGTAATCATCCTGCTCAAAACCGGGCATTGCCTGCTTATCCCCCCGTGATATTCTTAATGCTCTCGTGCTGAATATTCTTTCGGTATCTATAAGATGACCTATTATATCCTTAATCGTCCATTTCCCGAAAGCGTAAGTATGGTCGCCTTTATCGGATGGTATTGAAGACAGAAAATCCTGCGTTACGTATGATTGTTTCTCAAAAATATCGAGTAAATGCCCTTCGGGCACCAAATCGACATAATGAGAATAATGACCGGAATATTCTTCCGGCATCGGTTTCTGATTTAAAATCCCATCCATGAATTTAATATAAAAAGTTTTTTTATAAAATAAAAGATAATGCAGATTAAACGGCTAATTAAACAATTGTATGTTGCCGCCAGTGTGCAGGAACAATACGTTCGAATTCTTCGGAAAATGTTTTTTTCTTATATGGTCAAGCATTCCCGAGGCCGCCTTACCCGAATATACGTAATCGAGCAGAATCCCTTCTTTGCGCGCGAACAACTTGATGGCGTCTTCCGCTTTTCTCGTGTGCGCCCCGTAGCATTTACCGATGAAATTATCGTCAACTATGATTTTATCCTCCTGAAAATCGATTTCCAGCATATGCGCTGTTTCTCTGGACAGTGTTAAAACTTCGCTCTTCAACTGCTCTTCGTTCTTAGTCACGGCGATACCGGTGATTTCCCCTTCGTAACCGAATAGTTTTTTTCCCACGATAAGCCCTGCCTGTGTTCCCGCGGAACCCGTAGGATGGAAAATGCTTTCAAAATGAATCTTATTCCTTCGGGAATAATCCATAATTTCCGACATGCACTCGACGTAACCCAGCGCGCCCGTCGGGGTTGAGCCGCCAATCGGCATCCAGTAAACTTTTTTCCCTTTTTTCCTCAGTTCTTCCGAAACCCTTATCGCCTCGTTCTCCCAGACATCCCAGTCTTCGGAATCAATATGTGTTATTTTCGCACCGAAGAGGTAATCAAGCATAAGGTTTCCGGTGCTGACAGCGGGTTTTTTCCCGCCGAGCACGAGGTGCACGTCAAGGTTGCACGCCGCGCCGAACGCGGAGGCGATTCTGCAGAAGTTAGACTGGTTAGCCCCGACGCATACGAGCGTATCGGCTTTCTGGTTAACCGCTTCAGCGACAAGATAGTCGAGTTTTCTCGTCTTGTTTCCTCCGAAAGCGAATCCCGTCATGTCATCACGCTTGCAGTAAATATTCGCACCGAAAAATTTCGAAAGATTCTCAAGTTTATGAATAGGAGTAGGAATAATAGAATAACCGAGTTTGTTGAATTTATTTAATATGTTGTGCATAGTTTATTGTTTAAATAATATCGAACTGTCACCGTAACTTAAAAACCTGAAATTATTACCAAGTGCGTAATCGTAAATTTCATTCCATCTTTCACCCGTAAATGCCGAGACAAGAAGGAGAAGTGAACTGCACGGCATGTGGAAATTTGTAATTAATATATCGATGACCCTGTACTTGTAGCCCGGTACTATCATAATACCGGTCGAGCCGTTAATGTAATGTTCGTCATTATAATCGAGATAATCAATTAATTTCCTTATCGCATCTTTAAAACCGGGCAGATTGTCATTTTCGCGCCTGTAAACCTCCCATTGCCCGAGGACGAATCCGCTGTTCTGTTTGTCGAGCACGGACATCCAGTAAAGACTTTCGAGAGTTCTGACCGTCGTGGTGCCGACAGCGGCGATTTTTTTGTCCGCATTTTCATGCAGCGCGATCAGGAAATCCCTGCTTACCGTAAAACTTTCATAGTGCATCGAATGCTCGAAAATGTTCTTCGCTTTTATGGGCTTGAACGTGCCCGCTCCGACATTTAGTGTTACGTTTCCGGACTTTATTCCCTTATCCTTAATTTTTCCGAGCACCGTTTCCGTAAAATGCAGTCCCGCTGTCGGCGCGGCGACGGAGCCCTCAGTGTCCGCGTAAACAGTCTGGTACCTGTCGGAATCCCCTTTTTCGGGCATCCGTTTAATGTAAGGCGGAAGGGGTATTAATCCCGCGCCCTGAATGACCTCCGAAAAAGACAGGTCCTTTCCGCTCCAGGTAAACTTAATCCTGAAATTGCCCGAATCGTTAGAAAGTTTTTCGGCGTAGAGAATGCTATCCTCCCCGCCTGCTGTGATTTTTTTTTCAAGAACCTCTCCGTACCATTTGCTCGCGTTGCCGACGAGGCAAATCCATTCGGATGAATCCCGTTCCGCGAAAGCCTTTTCCACGGCAGTGTTATTCGCAGGTTCAAGACAGAAAATCTCGATTTTCGCGCCTGTTTTCTTTTTAAAGAAGAGCCGCGCGTTTATAACCTTCGTGTTATTGAACACGAGGTAAGTATCCCGCGGGATATAATCCGCGATATTTTCGAATACCGATTCCGTAATGATATTTTCTTTAAATACCAGCAGTTTTGATTTATCCCTCTCTGAAAGCGGAAACTGCGCTATCCTTTCTTCGGGCAAATCGTAATTGTAGTCTTCGAGGTTTATGTTGATATCAGGAATCATAAATTTGCATTCTCAAAATAACCTTTTTATTTGTATTAGTAAATTTTAATTTAACTGCACAAACCACCAGTATGAATTACGAAGACGCATTGAAGGAAATTGTTCTCGGAGACGAAACGTACATTGTTACGACCGCGGAGAGCAGGAAACACATTGAAAACATTCCCCTGTTACTCGGCGAGAGGTTTATCGATACGGGAATCACAGAGCAAACCCTGATAGCGATATCCTGCGGATACGCCCTGCGCGGCAGGACGGTAATCGCTCACGGATTCGCGTCATTCCTCACGATGCGGGCGTTCGAGTTCATAAGGACTGACGTCGGGCTCGGCAACCTGCCGGTGAAATTAGTCGGAATGTCGCCGGGTTTCCTGTCCACGGCGAACGGTCCCGCCCATCAGGCGCTCGAGGATGTTTCTCTTATGCGGGGAATTCCGAACATGAACATTCTCTGCCCCGCCGACCTGCAGGACCTCGTGATTTGCCTGAGGAAAGTTATCGAAACGCAGGACCCGTATTACATAAGGTTCAACGACGAACCCGCGGTCTATACTCACGATTACGATTATGAAATCGGAAAAGCGGAAGTAGTTTCGTCCGGCAAGGACGTAACGATGCTAGTAAGCGGTTATCTGTTCAATCAGTCTCTGAAAGCGAAGGAATTCCTTGAAGGCAAAGGTATGTCTGTCGGACTGATAAACATACGTACTCCCAAACCACTCGACGAGCAAACGGTTCTCGAGGCGGCGGATAAGACTAGATTAATAGTTACTCTCGAAGACCATTTTCTCACGGGCGGACTTTATTCAATCATTTCCGAACTGTTCGTAAAGAATAAGGTAAACGCGGATGTGCTTCCTATTGCGCTCGATAACAGGTGGTTCAAGCCCGGACTGATAAACGACGTGCTCGAGCACGAAGGTTTCACCGGAGAAAAGATATCCGAAAGAATTTTCGATTACCTGAAATAGATTTTCAACGAGATATTTAAAAAGAGGGCTGCCCGGAGGCAGCCCTTTTTGATTTTACATCTACCGCCATGAATCGATAGAGTAATTTCGTAAGATGTTGCGTTGTGTCGTTTCCTAATTACTGAAATGACGGTGCAAAAACCCTTTATTCAAGCATCACGGACTTACGCTAAAACGTCTGGCGCTGCTGTACGACGATAATTTAGTATTCCCGGCGATGTCGCTTATGTAATCGTTCAATGTCATATTTTCAAACATCTCCACGTGCCAGTTGAATATTCTTCCGTTGACCGACTCTATACCAAGGTTGTTTAATTCAGACAGATTGAATCTTTCCCTGTCAAGATAAACCTCGATATTGGTATATAATTGATTTCCGGTGCCCGCATCGTTCAGAACGAGTTTATAAAACCTGTTCTCGACGTGATTCAGTCCCTGATTGAATACCAATTCAGAGTTCGCACCGATGACGGCATTATCTTCAGGTGAAACGAGGACGGGAATCATAGGGGCGCTTACATTCTTGTTTCCCGTTGCGGGGAAATAAACGCCTGTACTGCCTGTTCCTGCCCCGGAACCGGTTGAATTAAAGCCGATTATCACATTGCTTGTTAATCCCATTCCTTTAGGCACGACAATATCAAATGTGTTTGATGAAATGTTTTCCTGACTGACATAATTGACATAATTCGTGGTATGCTTAGACCCGCAGGTAAGGTACGCATATCTAAGATTAACATTCTGTCCGGGACCCGCGTCTATTGCGATATGAAATACAGTATCTTTTAAATTCGTTTTGAAGTCTTCGGCAGAAAATTCGAGATTCACGACCGCGCCGGCATTTATAATTACGTTCTCCCTGACAGCATACTTATCATAAGATACAATCCTGTCGTTGGCATCTTTCGTGTATGCCAGTATAACGACCGAGCCCTTATACTGCGTACCTTGCACCATCGCGATATATATGGTACTGCCTGAGAGCATAATATCACCGGGATAATTCTTATCACCGAAATCGGTAAAAAAGGATTTACCTCCGGAAGTAAAGACACTTATCGGATAACTAAGTGAGATAAGGGAAGACGCGTAGCCCATCGCAGTCGAAAGGTAATTAATCATCAGACTGTTAGTCGTTACGTTGTCCCGTTGAGGTATCAGTATGCATTTTTTCTCAAGGGAATCCAGTATTAGCAGCCTGTACGGATATCCGACACCCGAAAGGCTGAATCTTCCGTAATTGTCGGTTCTTGCGGAAACGTTCCCGGCCGAAACAAACACCCCGGGCAAAGGCATATTGTAAATTCCGGTTAACCTTCCGCTCACATTACCGATGTTTGAAGTGCTTTGTGTTGTGTTTTCACAACCTGAGAAGACGAGAATTAATAACACAAATAAAGAGGACAGAACAAGATACAATTCTCTTTTGAGATTTTTCCCGAACATACTTTTCCTCCGAAAAATTATTTTAAAAGAATTGTATTCTTATAACGTCATCACTCCTTTTTATTTTTGAGAAAAGGCTGCCCGAAGGCAGCCCTTATTTATTATAACTGTTTTACGGTGAATTTTCTACCGTAGGAGGATGATATCATTCTTGTAAGGTTGGAAATGCCGTCGCTGATTCCGTCATTAAGACTTACACCTGATATTATATCGACCGACCAGGTAAATGAACAGCCGTACAGGCTTCCGAATCCGATTTCTTTAAGTTCGGATATTTTCATCCTTTCTCTGTCAAGGTATACCGTGAACGTTCTGTGAGGACCGTTTCCTCCGTCCTGTTCGGTCAAGATAAGTTTATAATATTTATTTTCGACGTGGCTCAATCCCTGATTGAAAACAATTTCTGTATTAATATCAACAAGTTCGTTGTCGCCCGGAGATACAAGGACAGGGATTTCAGGCGCTGAAAAAGAAGCATTACCGTTGAAATAACCAACTGAATTTGAAAGACCGTTGGGTCCGATTGATGTAAAGCAAATCAACGAATAAAGGTTCAAGCCTAAACCTTCAGGCACCAGTACATCAACCGTAGGAGTGTTGAAAGTATCTATTAGCATATAAGCCGAATAATAACCGACGCGCCTGTTGGTTAAAGAAAAGGCGGAGAATATGTAGTCCAGATTATTGCCGGCAGGCGGGATTAGATTTACACGATATTTATTTTGCTGCCCGACATTCTTAAAATCCGAGTTCAAAAGGTTAATCACCAGATTGCTCCCTGAACTGATTGAAATGTCGTTTTTGATGCAGTATTTATCGTAACTTACCGCATGCCCGTTTATAACTGAATATGCAAGCACCAAAATCGAACCGTTATACTGTGTTCCCTCTCCAATTTCAATTGATATCATTCCCGGACTGTCATATTGAGTACTGCAAAATGTTTTATCGTTGAAATCGGTAAAAAAACATTTTATACTGTATCCTTTCAAACTGTCAGGATATTTTACTAAAATACTCGCGAAAGCATGATTCTGGTATGTAGAAAAGTAACTTAACGCAAGACTGTTAGAAGTCGTCTTATCATGCTTAGGAATATAAAGACAATTCTTTGTTGAAGTGTCAATAATAGCAAGATTGTACGGATGTGCGACTCCGGGTATGTTGAACCTGCCATAGATATCCGTATTTACCGCAGTATCGCCTGCTGTGACTTTTATCCCCTGATACGGTACACCAAATAATCCGTACACTTTACCTTTAACTCCGGTTTCGTTGAATATACTCTGCGTCGTACTTTCGCAGCCGTTGAAAAGAAAACCGGACAGAGTGATTAGCAATAGAATTGAAATGATATACAATTCTCTTTTGAGATTTTTCCCGAACATATTTTTTCCTCCGAAAAATTATTTTAAAAGAATTGTATTCTTATAACGTCATCACTCCTTTTTTAATTTTTGAGAAAGGGCTGCCCGAAGGCAGCCCGGTTATATTGTTTACGGATTTACGTTGACTGCCCTTGACATGCAGCCGGTCATCGACTTCCCCGGCATATCATAACTATCCGTTATTCCACCGTACAGATTTTTCCCCTCATATACTTCAACATCCCAGTAAAACCTTTTTCCTTTTAGGCTTCCTCCGCCGATGTTTTCCAATTCGGATATATTGAATCTTTCTTTTTCAAGATATACTTCAAAAATTCTGTTTTGCGTATAGTACGGTTGTATTGTGTCACGGAGTGTTAACTTATAATATTTGTTGTCAACGTGATTAAGACCCTGATTAAAAATGAATTCAGTGTTGATATCTACTGAAGCGTTTTCCGGAGGATATGCAAGAACCGGAACCTGAGGGGCGTTTAATTCTTTGTTATCGGTTAAGGAGTAGAATACATTTGAATGTGAGGAATTTCCGGATGAAACAAATCCTGCGATAAGATAATTATTCAGCAGCGGCAAACGCGGCATTGACAGATCGATAGAGGTTGTATTGATGATTTCGAATGACATTAAATTCAAAGCATTAATTGTCATACGTCCTCCGAACAAAAGTGTGAAATAACCTAAATCCATATTCTGACCCGGAGGTATATTAAAATCAACATGGTATGTCGCATTTACGGGAACAGCCTTGAAATCGGAAGAATTCAGGTTGATATTAATATTCTGATGGGCGCTGACGATAATATTATCTATACGGCAATATTTATTAAAGTAAAAAATATGATTGTGCGAGTCCATCGTGTATGTAACGGCAATTAATGACCCTTTGTAAGAAATGCCGTCGGGAATCGGAATATTTATTTCACCAAAGGGACCCTGAATATTGTCGTAATAATTCTTGTCCCAGAAATCCGTGAAAATAAACCGGATTCCAGAACTCACGATACTATCAGGATACGTCGCTTTTATAGTTGCAGGATCCGAATATCCGAAATCAGTCAGATACCCGATTGCAAGTCTGTTGTAGGAGTCATTATCGTGCTTTGGGATATAAATAAACCTGTTCTTAGCAGAATCCAGAACACTCAATTCATAGGGACGCTCCACGTTAGGAATGACGAACGAACCGTTGATATCAGTAACCGCGGATTTCCCGCCAGCAGTAACTTTTACTCCCTGAAAAGGATAATTGAAAAGACCGAAAATCCGGCCTTCGACATTTCTTACATTTGATATACTCTGCGTCGTACTTTCGCAGCCGTTGAAAAGAAAACCGGACAGAGTGATTAGTAATAGGATTGAAATGATATACAATTCTCTTTTGAGATTTTTCCCGAACATACTTTTTCCTCCGAAAAATTAGTTATAAAAGAATTGTATTTTTCTGCGGATACCTGACTTTTTATTTTATAAAAAGTATATAGTAGAAATATTTTGAGGTTTGTTTATGTAATTTTAAGTTATTTCTTTTTAATATGCAATACTATATTAACATTAAAAATAAACGGAGAAACCGAGACGCATTTTATTCATATCGAATTTATACTCGGTAAAATCATCCTCGTAGTAATTATATTCGCCGCTTTCATGATAAGTCTGCCAGTAATTATACTGACCGACGGTACCGGATGCGAAATACTCTCCTACAAGACTTATGTTGTCAAGTATGAAATATTCCACGCCGAAAGAAACAGCTACCCCGAGCCCCCACCTGTTATTATTGTTTTTCGTGTAGACAGTCTTGTCACTGGATTCCGCATCGGTAGATTCATGAAATATTGTAAAGTAGGGGCCGGCGCAGGCAAATACTTTTATCCGTGTATCGGCTTTTAAATAATATACGCCTTGAATCGACGTTTCCATTCCGAAAGACCGGCGTTTTTTCACGACAATGTTAGTAAAATACTGTGTGCCAGAGCCCTCAATCATTTCACCGTCCGTACCTAAGAGTATACGTACAGCCGTTTTTTTTGTAAAATGATATTTACAGTTCAGAGTATACGATTTGTAAAGACTATAATCCTCAGAACTCTTGAAGATATTTCCTAATTCAAAAATTACCGCCCATTTGTTTTCTGTAAGCGGATTGTATTCGGCAGTTTTATCCTGTGAAAAAGAATTGCTTGAAAGGAGCAAAGAAAACAAAAACGCTGCGAGCAAAGTTAATTTCAATTTCCTCATAAACGTTGATTAATTTGGAAGATGGGATATATTATTAATTTTGGAGAATAATTAATATACCATTTTTCAAGTTAAGACTATTTTTCAAACAGATGCGGCAGAATCAATCTGCCATTTCTAAAATGTCAATCTAAAATATATGATGAATTTTATGAAGTATTATGGGGTTATTAATTTTTCTTTGTTCTTTTAAACGTTTTTTTCTCAAGTTTCGAGATAATCAATTACACCCTGCCGCTCTTCAATACGAGTCCGCTTATTTCGCCGTTAACGTCGAGGTTAAGAATTTTTTCGAGGTTAAAGGGAAGAACCACAGTCCAGTTGGCGTCGTTCACGACACCCGGGAAATTTATCCTGTATGATTTCTCCTCGATTTTTCTGAGGAAATTCTCGTCGAGGCACAGCCACTCCTGAAGCAATAGTATATTAAATATCGATGCTGAGTTCGAAATGAATTCAAGGTTCCTGCGTACGAAGTTAAGGTTTGATTTCCCTTTGAGAAGCAGTTCTCTCTCCGACTCGTCTTCAATACCGAGCAGATTCAGAAATTTTTCTTTCTCACCGAAACTCTCTCTGTAAAGCAAGAGAATGTCTCCGCATTCATCGGCGTTTTTTCCTAGAGTTGAAAGAATATCATCAACGGAGATTCCGTTTTTCCACAAAAGCCTGTTATAATACGAATGTTCGGAGTCGAATAATCTTCCGATTACTGTTTCGATATTCTCCACCGAGATTCCTTTATTCGAGCACAGTCTTTTGAACAGTATTCCGTCAACGGTTCCCGCCTCACTGTGCCACCATTCGACCATAGACGATGAATCGTGGGTCGATACCGTTGACATCGAGAGCCACCTGTAATCGTAGTTCCTTACGAATTCGTTGTCGATTTTCCTCCATCTCTGCACGTCCATTCCGGGCACTCCGTATTCCCAGAGCACTTTTCCCGAGCAGGCGGGAACTGTGCCGAGGTCCTCAGCGCAGGGAAGCATTCCGGAACCGTCGAGCATAGCGTCGAGAAGTTTTTTCCCGGAAACCTCCCATATTGATTCATCAGGCGGATCAAATTTTCCGTTAAGTCCTCCCGTTTCTTCAGGCTCGCTCATATCAACAGTCCAGACTCTGAAAAATCCGACGAAATGGTCAATCCTGTACATATCGTAAAAATCAGACGCGTACCTGAGTTTGTTTCTGAAATATGCATAATCGGAGTTTTCGAGTTCCGCTCTTTCGTAAGGAGGCATTCCCCATCTTTGTCCGTTCGCGAAATACACGTCAGGAGGCGCGCCCGAAGATTTATTAAGATTAAAATATTTCCTGTCCGCCCATACATCCGCGCTGTCGCGGCTGACGAGGAACGGGATGTCACCCATCAGAAAAATTTTCTTTTCTTCAGCGTACCTTTTCACTTTTTTCAACTGCTCGAACAACTGCCACTGCATCCACGAGTGGAATTCGATTTTCAGTTCGTTCTCTTTCCTGAATTCTTCAACCGCATCCGCGTTTCTGTCCCTGTATCCGTCGGGAAACTCTTCCCACGAAAGCCCGCCGAACTTGTGTTTCAGCGCCCTGAACAGAGAATAATCTTTCAGCCAGTATGCGTTTTCCGCGGCGAAATTCGAATACTTGTTATTTCCTTTTAAATATGTCCGTTTGAAAATTTTCCAGAGCAGGTCGATTTTTGCCTGCTTGACTGCATAATCCACCTTGTCCCTGTGACCGTCGTACTTGCTTCGCAGTTCGCGAATATCTTTCTTGAACGGATTCAGGTTGACATCCTTCAGCGACTGAACGGAAAGATACATCGGGTCGAGAGCAAAAGAAGAAACGGAATTGTAAGGAGCGAAATCAAAACCCGTATCGTTCAGAGGAAGGAGTTGTATTATCGAATTGCCTGTCTGCTCGCACCACTGAACTATAAGTTTTATGTCGGGAATTTCGCCGATGCCGATGCTTTTCCTTGACCTGACTGAAAACAACGGAACCGCGACGCCGGAGCGTCGTTTCATTCCGAACTTCTCCCACCTCGCCGAGGTCCGCGTATTTTTCAGGAATGAATAATCGACCATCAGTTTTGCTTTCCTAATTTCATGTAAATATCCCTGCCGGTTCCAAATTCCGGTTTGTTGCTTTTAGCAAATCCAAGAATTTCAAGAAATTCTTCGTCAAAATCGAGACCGGAAACACTCCGGGCTATTTCGACGGCGCGTTTCGCGTATTCAAGAACTTTTTTAGATTCCAGACCTGAAATGTCAGAGAAGAACCATCCGCAACTCGTGAACATCAACATTGAAAACTTCTGCATTTCGAGAAGTGACAATGCTGTTTTAATTTCTTCCGCGTTCAGTTCTTCTGAAGAATGCTTATCAAAAAAATCATCCAAAACATCATTGTTACCGGGATTGAGGATTATATCTATGTAATCGTTTCTTGCTTCCCAGACATTTTTAAAATATTTTTTCCCTTCAATCTCGAAGTACAGACCGAGTTTTCCGTTCAGAAGATTCAGAGCGTCGCGAAGGTGAATTCTCCATTTCTGGTTCCAGCCGGGGAAACCGCCCGTGCTGCATCCGCAATCGCTTTTCCATCTTCCCACGCCGTGAACGCAGCTCCACGAAGTGCCCTCTCCCGCGGGTCCTTCGTTTAGTATCACTTCGTATTCAGGTTCGTGACGTGACAGATACTCCCCGAAATTTACGACTTTAACTCCCCGCGTTTCGGAATAGCCCCCGAGAAGGTAAGCAATCGTCCGTTCGGTAAAGTGCTTGTGGTGTCCGAATGTTTCGCCGTCAACCGCTATCGAAACGAGTTCATCGCTTTCCCTGTCACTCGAAAAAAACGTTTCAATCCTGTTCATAAGTTTAACCGCGTCATATACTACGTCGTCAAACGCGATGCTCCTCGAGAGTCCGCCTTCATAGAAAAAAATATCGATGTATCCGTTCCCGCTATTTGAGAAATAGCGGTAAGGTTTTTTTATATCGAAACCTGCGCCCTGAACATCAGTCCACGCCTGCACTCCGACTTTTCTTATCTTCGACGCCTGCGATGGGTCAAGAATAACATACCTGATTCCTTCGCTAATCAGCACTTCGAGAGTGGGATTGTTGCAGGCGGTTTCCGCCAGCCACATTCCCTCGGGCTTCCTGTGAAAATAAAATTCAAAATCCTTTATTCCCCATCGCACCTGTGTTATTTTATCGCGCTTGTTCGCGAGCGGCATTATTACGTGATTATATACCTGTGCAATCGCGTTTCCGTGTCCGCCATGAATTTCAATCGACTTTTTATCCGCTTCAATTATCCCTGCTATCGTTTCGGGATGTTTTTCATTCATCCATTTAAGAAGCGTGGGTCCGAAATTGAAATTCAGGTTTTCGAAATTGTTCACCCGCTTAATCACTTTCCCCTTATCGTCAACAATTACCGCTTCCGTATTCGGCTTGTAGCATTCCTGATAGATTCTTTCGTTCCAGTCGTGAAACGGCGAAGCGGATTCTTCCCTTTCGTATTCATCCGTCCAGGGATTTTCTCTTGGGGGCTGATAGAAATGACCGTGTATGCATATAAACTTCGCCAATGGTTACTCCGTTTCGAATAGAAAAATGTTTGCGCCGAGAGGCGGAAGATTGACGCGGATAGAGTTCTCAAAGTTATACCTCATTTCCGGAATCGTATTAACGCCTCCCGAATTTCCCACTCCGCTGCCTCCGTATTCGAGTGCGTCGGAATTAAAAATTTCCCTGTAATAGCCCGCGAAAGGCACTCCGAATATGTATCCTTCCCTGACGACAGGAGTGAAATTATAAGTGAATAACAGAAATTGTTTTCCGTCTCGCGATTTTCTCATAAAAGAAATCACGCTGTTTTCCGAATCTGAAAAATCTATCCACCTGAAACCGTCTCCGCTGAAATCAAGTTCATGCAGCGCGGGATATGTTTTGTAAATCCTGTTAAGGTCGCGCATCAGCAGATTCACCTTTTTATGAAAATCGTAATCAAGAAGGAACCAGTCAACCGCGCCGTCGCAATTCCATTCGTTATACTGTGCGATATCGTTACCCATAAAATTCAGTTTCTTGCCCGGGTGTCCGAACATGAACGTAAGAAACAGTCTCGTGTTTGCAAACTTCTGCCACGCGTCGCCGGGCATTTTTTCGAACAAGGAACGTTTCCCGTGAACGACCTCGTCGTGGGAAACGGGAAGAATGAAGTTCTCGCTGAAAGCGTACCAGAGCGAGAATGTAATAAGGTTATGATGGAATTTCCTGTAAACGGGATCTTTCGAAAAGTAAGAAAGCATGTCGTTCATCCAGCCCATGTTCCATTTCAAATCGAATCCGAGCCCGCCGAGATAAACAGGCAGGGTAACCGAAGGAAACGCGGTCGATTCTTCGGCAATCATCATAATTCCTTTATGGTATTCGTGAACGGCAACATTCAGTTTCTTTATAAAATCAATTGCTTCGAGATTCTCNCGTCCGCCGTAGATGTTCGGCACCCATTCTCCGTCTTTGCGCGAGTAGTCGAGATAAAGCATAGAGGCTACTGCGTCAACGCGGAGTCCGTCTATGTGGTACTTGTCGAGCCAGAAGAGAGCGTTCGCGATAAGGAAACCCCGTACCTCATTTCGCCCGTAATCAAAGACGTACGTGCCCCAGTCCATGTGATAACCCTTTTGCGGATTCTTATACGCGTACAACTGCGAACTGTCGAAGTTCGCAAGACCGTGTTCGTCGGACGGAAAATGCGCGGGCACCCAGTCGAGAATCACACCTATGCCGTTCTTATGGCAGTAATCGACAAAGTACATGAAATCTTCAGGCGTCCCGTGCCTGCTCGTCGGCGCGAAATAATTGCTTACCTGATATCCCCAGGACTGGTCGAGCGGATGCTCCATCACGGGAAGAAGTTCGACGTGAGTGTAACCCGTTCTTTTAACGTACTCGACGACTTCAACCGCGAGCTGCCTGTAATTCAGAAAGCCCCAGTCGTTTTGAAAATCGGAATTGTAATCCCGTTTAAAAGAGCCGCAATGAAGTTCGAATATTGATACGGGACTTTTCTGGAAGTCCCATTCAGCGCGGCTTTTCATCCATTCGCCGTCGCTCCATTGATACTTATCGATGTTAAAAACAACCGAGCCCGTGTTCGGACGGAGTTCCATCATGAACGCGTAAGGGTCCGATTTGAAAAAGACGTCTCCCTGCCAGGGTTTCAGCGCGTATTTATAGACTTCACCTTCGCCGATTCCGGGAATGAAAAGCGCCCAGACACCCGAGCCGTTTATGTTGTGCATCGGATACGAGCCCGCCGTCCATCTGTTGAAATTCCCGAGAACGCTTACAGCCTGCGCGCTCGGAGCCCAAACGGCGAATTCAACTCCGCTGATTCCGTTCTTCGTCTTCAGTTTTGCGCCGTGCTTTTCGTAAGATTTAAAGTAATTTCCCTCGCCGAGAAGGTACAGGTCGAAATCCGTTATATCCGTTTTGAAAGAATACGGATCAGGAAGTTCGTGAGGATACCCTTCTTCGTACTTAACTTTGAACTTATAATCAAATGCTTCCTGACTNTCTTTAAAATACGCCTGATAAAAACCCGCGTCGTGTATTTTTTTCATCTTCTGCTCTTTGCGCGCGGATACAGAGGGAATTAATGTCACTTCCACAGAATTCGGGAAATAGCAGTTTATGAAATATTCCTTTTTATCCGCAAAATAATGCGGACCGAGAATGTCATAAGGATTAATATTCTCAAAATTTACAATCTTCGAACAATTGTCCTTTGTATATTTTCTGAATGTAGCCATGATTGATTTAGATTATTAAATGGTCAATTCTCTTAACATCAAACTGAACAAAAATATCTCAATAAATATATGGAAAAAAGGGAATAAGATGTAAATAGCATAAGCTTCGAGGCTGCATTTTTTTGGATAAATATTAAAAATCAAAAATAAAATAGCAAAAATACATATAAAAATATTTAAAATGGAAATGCGATAATAGAAAATGGGAAATGGAAAGGGAAAGAATATTTTCAGGTTCCCAAAGAGGACCATCCAAGACTGGTTTTTCAACTTTGGGAACTCACAAATTTACAAACTTACATCCGGGATAATAATATTATTCAGATAGCAAGTTCACCTCTTTCGTTAGTTCTGATTTTCAGCACATCTTCAACATTAACTACAAAAATTTTACCGTCACCGGGATTACCGGTATGGCTGCTTTTTTGTATTACATAGAGAATATTCTCCACTAAATTATCCTTTACAACCATTTCAATTTTTGTTTTATGTACGAAATCGAAAATCTCTTCATTTGTTTTTCCGTTGTCGGGTAAGCCCCTGCTTTTTCCGAATCCTTTGATTTCTGAAATTGTAACGCCGGGCAATTCCGAAATCTTGTTCAATTCGGTTATCACATCCCATAATTTCGAGTGTCTTATTATTGCTTTAATTTCTTTCATGTTACGGTAATTAAATTTTAAATTTCATTTTCTGTTTTCCTGGAATCGAACCATCCGTAAACCGTCGGAATTACGACAAGCGTCAGGAACGTCGAAGTAAACAGCCCGCCGATTACTACCGTCGCGAGCGGTTTCTGAATTTCCGAACCGGGACCTGTCGCGAATAACATCGGTATAAGACTGAAGATAGATATCAGCGCAGTCATTAATACCGGTCTTAACCTGTTATTGCATCCCATCTTTATCGCGTCTTCAAGACTATATCCGTCTTCCCTTAACTGAGAGATGTAAGAAACCAGCACTACTCCATTAAGTACTGCAACGCCGAAGAGCACTATGAATCCTATCGAAGCAGGAACGGAAAGATACTGACCCGATATATAGAGAGAAAACACGCCTCCTATCAGTGCGAAAGGAAGGTTTGAAATTACAAGCATTGTAAGTTTCATAGACCTGAACGTGACGAACAAAAGCATTAATATAAGCCCAATAGCAATGGGGGCGATTATCATAAGCCTTTTCATTGCCCTTTCCGAATTTTCAAATTGACCTCCCCAGGTCGTATAATAGCCTGAAGGCAGTTTAACTCCCTTTTTAATTTTTTCCTTCGCTTCCGAGACGAACGAGCCGATATCCCTGTCTTTTATATTAAGTTCAATACCGATTCTCCGCGAACCGTCTTCGCGACTTACCTGCACAGGTCCTTCAACGTATTTTATATCCGCAATCTGGCTAAGAGGAATGTCATAACCCTGCGGAGATCTAACGAGAGTGCTTTTTATGTTGTCAATTGAAGTCCTGTATTCCTGCGGGAATCTGACGACAACATTAAAAGATTTGTTTTCTTCGAACAAATCCGTCGCCGTTTTACCGCCTATGGCAATTTCGATAATACTCTGCACGTTTTCTACGTTAAGCCCGTATCTTGCGATCCTGTCGCGGTCAATGTTGATTGATAGATACGGCTGTCCTGAAACTTTCTCAACCACTACATCTTTGGCGCCTTTTATCTTCATTACTATCCTTGAGATTTCTTCCGCTTTATCTTTAAGCACATCCATATTTTCGCCGAAAAGTTTAATTATCAACTGGGCTTTCGTTCCGGCTATAAGTTCGTCTATCCTGCACTGTATCGGCTGGCTGAAACTGAACGCGATTCCCGGTATGGTTGATAGTTCCTCTCTCATTTTATCAATTAGTTCTTCTCTCGTAAATGAATTTTCCCATTCGGCCCTGGGTTTCATTATACCTGTGTAACCGGTTTTTTCTACACCCCTCGCTTCAATAGAGATTCCCGTCTGTCCTGTCCGGGAAACTATTGTCTGAAGTTCCGGAAACTTCAGGAGTTTTTTCCCTATTATTTCGTTTACTTCAAGCGATTTTGTAAGCGAAACTCCCGGCAGCAGTTGTACATCCATGTCGAACGCGCCTTCGTCCATTATCGGAATGAATTCGCTTCCGAGTTTCGGAATTATATAAACCGTTGCCAGAAGAAGAACCACGGCAAACAATACAACCGCAGTTCTGTTTCTCATACTGAACCCAAGAAGCGGAGTGTAAATTTTCTTTGCCCATCTCACGATTATGCTTTCTTTTTCTTCCCCCTTTTTCAGAATGAATGATGAAAGAACCGGAATTATGAATATTGAAATGAGAAGAGACGAAAGAAGCGCAACTGCTACGGTTAGAGCAAGAGGAGTGAACATTTTTCCTTCGAGTCCCTGCAGAGTGATAATGGGAAGAAATGTCACCGCGATTATAAGTTCTCCGAAAATGCTTGGCTTTCTGACTTCAAGGACCGCCTTCAGAACCGTTGTGAGTTTGCTTTCGCCTTCAATTTTTTCTCCAAGATGTCTCTGCACATTCTCGACCTGTATAATCGTTGCGTCAATAATCATACCCAGCGAAATTGCAAGACCGCCTAATGACATCAGATTTGCTCCTAGTCCTGTAGATTTCATTACTATGAAAGTTGTAAGCAGAGATAACGGCAGCGAAATCAGAACGACGACAGCGCCGCGGAAATTCCTGAGAAGCAGATAAAGAATAACCAGCACGAGCACAGCGCCCTCGAGAAGCGCCTTGAGCACCGTGTTCACGCTGCTCTGCACTATGTCCGTACGGTCATAGTACGGTTTAATTTTTATTCCGTCGGGCAGCAAATTGTTTTCGTTTATCTCCTTTACTTTTTCCTCGACAAGTTTCACGACCTCTTTTCCGTTTTCTCCGCGAAGCATCATTACTATTCCGCCAACTGCTTCTTCGTTGCCGTTAACGAGTGACGCTCCCTGACGGACAGATTCTCCTTCTCCCACGGAAGCGACATCCTTCACGAACACGGGTACTCCATTTACCGATTTCAGGACTATGTTTCCAATGTCGCGTATATCCTTTATAAGCCCTATTCCCCTGACGATTATCTGCTGGGAATTCCTGTCGATAATATTACCGCCGACGTTTTGATTGTTGCTTGCGACAGATTTATAAACATCCTCGACTGTAAGATTATACTTCAAAAGTTTTTCCGGTGACACGGTTACTTGAAACTGTCTGAAATATCCGCCGAAAGAGTTCACTTCATTTACACCCGGAACGCTTTTAAGAAGCGGATTAATCATCCACTCCTGAAGTGTTCTCAATCCTGTCAGATATTTAACCTTTGAAACTGAATCCGAAGGCATCTTACCGTCAAGCGTGAACTGATAAATTTCGCCCATTGCGGTTGCCACGGGTCCCATCGAAACCGTAACGCCTTTCGGAAGATTTTTCCCCGCCTCTTCAAGCCTTTCAAAAACCAATTGACGAGCGAAATAAACATCGACGTTATCCTTGAAGACAATCGTCACTACAGATAACCCGAATCGAGTCACAGACCGTAACTGTTCAACGTCCGGAAGCCCTCTCATCGACATCTCTACAGGATAAGTTACGAACCTTTCGATTTCAAGGGCAGAAAGTCCCGGGGCGTTGCTGACTATTTCGACCTGTATGTTAGTCACGTCAGGAAACGCGTCTATCGGAAGTTTCAGGTACGAATATACTCCCGCAAGAGCAAGAATGAGAGAAAACACGATGATAAGATTTCTCTGCTTCAAGCACTGATGTATGATTTTCTCCAGCATGTTAATCTCCTTCCGCGAATGATTCTTTCATCAATTCGGATTTCAGATAGAATGTTCCGCTGGTCACGAACTTTTCTCCCTCGTTCAGACCTTTTTTTATCTCAATTTTATTTTCAATCTCTGCACCGGTCTCAACTTTTCTTTTTTCAAATGTAGAATCATTTACGGCTACGAAGATATATGAGATTCCGTCAATCTTTTCCACAGCCTCACTGTTTATAAGAATTCCGCTAACCGAACCCGACATCGGAATATGAAGCAGTCCGAACATTTCCGGCTTTAGCATAAGCCCTCTGTTATTGATTCGCGCGCGCGTACCTATAGTTCTCGTCTGTGGATCGATGACACCGCTGGTATAGAATAGTTTTCCGGTGAATTCGGTGCCGGGGTATGACTGAGTCGTAAACTTTATTTCGGATTTTCCCTGCACCTTGCTGAATTCGTCTTCCCTTAACTGTCCTTCGATTAGGAGGTTTTTCACGTCTATGATTACGAACGCGTTCGTAGAAACGTCCACGTACTGTCCGATGACAACGTTCCGCTCTGTCACCATTCCGCTGACTGGAGATTTCACCGCGAGAAGACCGCTTGTATGCGAGGGGTTGTTATCGCTGTCAGTAATATCCTCGTCCGAGAGTCCGATTGAATGTATTCTTTTGTCCTCGGCCTTAAATTCCGCAAGAGCCTTGTTGTATTCGGCTTCCGCTTCGTAGAAATATTTCTGCGAGCCGATATTCTGCTCAATTAAAGTTTTCTGTCTCTTGTAATTCGATTCCGCAAAGTCAAGTTGGGCTTTTGTCTTGAGGAATTTCGATTTTATTTCACCAATCTCCATCCCTTCAAGGTACATCAGCACCTGTCCTTTCCTTACGAAATCGCCGACTCCTGCGTAAACCTTGTAGACCCTGCCCTGCACAAGAGAACCGACCTTTGCCTCGAAATCCTGATTAGTAATGACTCTCGCTGGTATCTTAAGATATCCCGCTGCGGTTTCGGTCTTAGCAGTTTCAGTTTTAATTCCGGTTTCTTCAATCGATTCTTTCGTCAGCAAGATTTCCTTCTTCTCTTTTTCCTGTTCCTGCTTTGTTTCTTTGTTATCTTCCGTTTGCGTGTTCTTATCGCAACCCGCGATTAAAACGGCGGAGATTGCGAAGAACATTATATAAATTATGATTTTCATGTTATGATTTATTTTTCAAGTTTTTTGCCGACCGACTGTTCCAGTTTTATTAAAGCAAGTTTGTAACGGTACAAAGAAGCGAGAAAATTATCCTTCGCTGTTACGAGTGTTTTCTTCGCTTCAAGAAGAAGAAGATAATTCACTTCGCCCTGTTCATAACTTACTTTCGCTGTTCTGAATACTTCGTCTGCCTGGGGAAGTATTTCATTCCTGTAAAGAAGGACTTCCCTTTCGCTGTTTTTGAATTCATTCAGTTTGTTTTTTACGTCGGTAATAATTCCGTTTAGCACGGTTTTCCTCTCCATTTCGGCTATGCTGTAATTTGCTTGCGCTTCCTGTATCTTACCCCTGTGCTCGAACATGAACCACAGCGGGACGGATATTCCGAACGAGATTCCGTAGAACCTCGTATCTCCGGGAATCGCCTGCCTGTAATAAGAAAAGTTCAGGTTCGGAAGAAGGTTCTGCCAGGCAAGTGATTTGTCTAACGAAGAGGCATCGATGTTCAGGTCGGAAACTTTAAGGTTCGGATTGTTAAGCAACGCAGCCGACAAAAGCGATTCTTCCGTAAAGCCGTAAGATATGTAATTCAGGCTGTCTGTCAATTCATAAGAGATGTCGCCGAAACCCGTCATGCCCATTTCGTTGACCAGCACTGTCAGGGCGGACGTCAGTTCGGACCTTGACGCTTCGAGCATGTTTAGCGCTTCCGTTTTCTGAACTTTAGCGGTAAGAAGTTCGAGATTTGTTCCTTCGCCGACGTTATATCTTATATGCGACTTAATGAGAAAGTCGTCTGCTATCTGAAGGTTTTCTTCCGCAAGTTTCAGGTCCATCTGCCTGTATACGGCGTTAAAATACGCCGATTTGATTCTTGCGGCAACATCGAATTTCGAAAGTTCATACCTGGTTTCCGCAATTTCGACTTCCTTGCTAAGTCTCGAACCCCTCGTGAAATATTTTGTCGGGAATTCGAGCGGCTGATTTATTTCGAATGTTCTTTCGCCGAAATTCTTAAGGCTTTTGCCGTCGGGAGTATATTCGTAACTTAGCGATACCATTGGTTGCGGCAGAGATATGCCGTAGGTAATTTTCGCTTTCGCCTCGTCGATTTTCTTAAGACTGACCTGAACGGCAGGATTATTCTTAAGCCCTGTCTCTACAGCGTCATTTAATTTCAGCAATGATTTCTGTCCGTAAGCCGTTCCTGTAAACAGCGCGAACAGGAGGATTAGTATTCTTCTCATCTGTTTCGGTTTATTATTATGAAAAACGGAGTTAGAGCGGAGCGTTTAAATTAGGAGAGAAGAATTGATTATGTAGATTCCCTGGTTTGTATTAATGTATTTTTGCGGAGATATATTCAGATGCTGAAAGGTTTCATCAATGCGGCTTTGATGGAAATATGCGCAGGCGTCGGACATAAAATATACTTTGCTGTAATCAGCGGACTTGTCAACGCTCTTATTTACGGAGGCCGCTTCAACAAGACTGCAGAAGTCGTGCTTTGAATGATTGTCCTGATCTGAAGTTATGAGGTCAAGTTCAGAATGAACGAATTCAAAGATAAGTACTGAAAGAACCGATAATGCGAATATTTTAATTATTCTGCTTATAAACATAATTGATATATCGAAAATAACTAAAATAAAATTTAAACATTATACATTTCTCAAAGCACACTTTTCTTAAATTAAAAATCAAAAATAAAAAAGGCGGTGGTTAGCCGCCTTCAGTTTGCATCGAAACCTTTTTTTATTTTTTATATGTATATTTGATATTTTATTTTTGATATTTGATATAGAATCAAACATCATACTTTCAGAGCGCTTACTTGTTCAATATCATTTTCTTCGTTGCCGTGAAATCCCCCGCCGTGAGTTTGTAAAAATAAACTCCGCTCGTGAGATTCGTTCCGTAAAACTCGAATGAATGCTCGCCCGCCTTCTTGAACTCGCTCACGAGCACCGCGACTTCCTGACCGAGAAGATTATAGATTTTCAGTGTCACGAAATTATCTTTCGGAATCGTGTAATTTATTGTCGTTGACGGATTGAAAGGATTCGGAACGTTCTGATTTAACTCATAATATTCTGGAAATTCTAATATATTTTGATGAACAGGAATAAGATTTGACAATGTTCTTTTGTAAACAGATTTGAAATATGTACCCCCGTAAACATAATTATTAGAAATAAGAAAAGTTTCTATTCCAGTCGTAGAATCCAGCCCATTACTTCGATCAATCCAATTCAATCCATTGTCAGAAGAAAATCGCACTCCATTGTGCGTTGAAGCTATAACGCAATTACCGGATGCAGCCACAGAAATAGTCGATATATTATTCATACTCGTTAATGACCAAGTATTTCCGTAGTCAGAAGACCTATAAACACCACCGGGGTTACTGGGACACGCAGCATATATGTAATTACCGGAAACCGATATGGAACAAACCGTTTTATCATTTAAAGATGTTTGGAAAAAATTACCACCGTTATTGGTTGATTTATAAATTCCTTTCATACCGGTTCCTGCATAAATATTATTTCCTGATGATGCCAAAGACCAAACATAAGTAACATTATTACCGCATCTATACCAATTTAGTCCATAATTGTCAGTTTTATATATTCCTCCGGAATCATAATTCGAAGATAATGCCCCCGCATACAAACTATAATCTTTTGCAAGCAAACAACTAATTTTCTTATTATTAAGGGATGTGCTATTCCAGTTAGCACCATTGTTTGTACTATATTTTACACCATAATCTGAACCGGCAAACAAATAATTATCCATCTGTAAAACAGCATTTACATCCGAATTCCCATACTGAGTTTTAATCCAAGTATCTCCTTTATTTGAGGAATAATAAATTCCATGCCCCATTGTTGATGCAAATAATTTACTCTGCGAAAATGCGAGGGATGTTATCAATTTATTCTTCAAACCATGCTGCAACCATAGATTTCCTCCATCAGTTGAAAGATATAAGCCGTTATCGCCTGTTCCGGCAAAAATACCATTACTATTAATTTGAAAAGAAATAATATCATAACATAGTCCTGCATTTGTCCAGGATGATCCACCATCCGTTGAAATTAGTAATCCATTAGCACTTCCAGCAAAAACTTTATTGAAACCGCAAATTATAGAATTAACCTGAACGTTTGAATAGACCTGAAACCAATTAGCACCGCCATTTGTCGATTTAATAATATTTTCTGACGTTGCAGCGAAAATTGAACCTGAATTTGTCGATATTGAATAAATGGGATATTGACTATCTAAAATTAATGACCAGTTAGTACCATTATTAGTGGATAAGTAAATTCCTCCTCGAAATACAGGGTAAGGTATCTCATAACTTAAATATAAAGCATTTCCGATTGAGTAAAGACAAGTTGATGATTTTCCCATTGAGAAAATAGTATTCCACGTAATTCCATTATCCATTGATTTATAGACATCGCCCGAGAAGGATGAGACAAAGATAATATTTGAAGAAACGGTCATGCAAGTAATTGTTGCCTGATTTAATGAGGTCTGGACCCAAGAACAACCGTTATCCGTAGACTTGTATATTCCGTATGCTTCAGATCCGGCAAAAATAATTCCTTCATTAATTATTAACGATCTTACGGAAACAGTATTTAATGAAGTTTGTGTCCAGTTATCTCCATTATCTGTCGAGGAATATACGCCATAAGAACTTGTGCCTCCGAATAAGACAGATCCATTAGCAACTATACAATTAAATCTCCCCCTAGAGGTCCATTAGTCTGGACCCATTGACTTTGACATAATTCTGAAAAAAATATAACTAAGAGAAGTGCGTGGAATATTCGTGGTCTCATAAATATTAAAGGTTAATTTAATTTTATAATTCAATTAACAAAAACAATTTAGAAATATTTTCTCATTTGAGCAACGCAAATCAGAGAATTGGTATTTGAATATTCTACAAAGTGTTACAAATCCAACTTAGTTAAGAATTTAGAAGTTGAACATAAAAATAAGTATATTTTTTATCTTCAATAAAGTTAAGACAAAAAGGCGGTGTTTAGCCGCCTTCAGTTTGAATTAAAACCTTAATTACATCAAAACCTTTATTGTATTAAGAACTTTTTAATTTTTAATTTGTATTTTTGATATTTTATTTTTGATATTTGATATAGAATCAAACATCATACTTTCAGAGCGCTTACTTGTTCAATATCATTTTCTTCGTTGCCGTGAAATCCCCCGCCGTGAGTTTGTAAAAATAAACTCCGCTCGTGAGATTCGTTCCGTAAAACTCGAATGAATGCTCGCCCGCCTTCTTGAACTCGTTCACGAGCACCGCGACTTCCTGACCGAGAAGATTATAGATTTTCAGTGTCACGAAATTATCTTTCGGAATCGTGTAATTTATTGTCGTCGACGGATTGAAAGGATTAGGGATGTTTTGCTCTAGTCTGTAATCTTGTGGTACGGTAATTCCCGGCTGTTCTATACCTGTCGGCGTGCCGATTATTGCCGTCAATACGCTCAGACTGGTTCCCTGCAAGCGTGTCCAAATCGGGCGCACCACATTGTTGTAAGCGGTTATGTTCGTGTAATCGCCGAAGAAGGTGCTTGAAGTGGGTATGAATGCGCTTTCGCTGATTCTTTCGTCAGTGAACGAAGCGCCGCCGTTTGTCGATTTCGATATATAAACGTGTGTTGCGTTCGCATTCGACACGTCGTCGCGCCTGTCGTAATATAGTATATATATGTATCCTGTTTTCTGGTCAACCGTCATCCAGCAGAAGAACTGTTCCTTGTTTGATGTATCGTTGTTTACTTTCATCGGCGCGCTCCAGTTGACTCCACCGTTCGTAGAACGGATGAACTTCACGTCGTGATTATTTGTACCTGCCTCATCAGTCCAGTTAACGTAAACATATCCTCTGTACGGACCGTTGCTTATGTCGCAACAGGTAATCGGAAGACCGTTAGCGCGCTGTATTCCGCTTATCATGTAATCCCAGCCGCCGGGCTGCGGGGCAATATACTGGGCGCTCGGAAGCCACGTGTTTCCTCCGTCTGTTGACTTGTTAAAAAATATTCCGAACTGCGAATTCCTTACGAGCGGTCCCGCCCAGGCGACATAAATCTGTCCGTTCGGGCCAACGGCAGGTACGGCCCCTTCAACCGTATTGTCCTCGTCAACGCAGTCTCCGCCGAGATTGTCAAGCCTCTTCATCGTCCCCGTCGCGCCCCAGTCAACCCAGGTGAGACCGCCGTCGGTCGATTTGGAAAATAGAATTTTCGAACTGTCGGTCGGCGTTGATGTTCCGTAGTTATCGAACTGCGTCCAGGTGCAGTAAATATGATTGTTCCGCGGATCCACTACAGCCCATTCCTTGTCCTGCTCTTTATGTGACAGGAAATATGTGTAAGAACCGGGATTATTGTAACTCATTCCTCCGTTTGTAGATTTCTGACAGACTATCCTGTCAATCCAGTAACCGGGAGACGTTGAATTCGAAAGATGAAAATAATAGAAGTGTCCGAGCGTATCAACTATGATACAGGGATCGCCCCAGACACCCCAGGAACTGTTCGTTAGTCCGAACCTCGTCCAGTTGTATCCGCTGTTTGTAGAATAATATGCGGAACTTATATTCGCTCCCGCAACTACCTGATAGAGATTCTTCGGATTTATGCAAATCGAAGGCTCTTCAGGAGAATTTGACGAACTGATGGTAATGTTCGTGTAAGGTGATTGAGAGAAAACCGTGCAGGCAATGCCTAACAAGAGAAAGATTAATAATGCTTTTTTCATTTTTGTATAAATTTGGTATTCTATAAAATGCCAAAAATATTCGATTAATAAAATATAATTAATTAATTCAGATGAGCGTAAATTTTGTGATTTCGGGCGGGCAGTTCAGCCTGAGAGGAAGCCCGACTGTGCCGAGTCCCCGCGATACATACATGTACTTTCCGTTAAGGTAATAAAGACCGCTGATGTATTTGTTCACAGTCGATGCGATTGAAACGTTCACATTCGCTAATTTTAAGAAAACAATCTGGCCGCCGTGTGTGTGTCCGCTGAACATCATATCGAAGTTCATTCCTGAAATTTCATCGAACATGTACGGCTTGTGAGCGAGCAGAAGTTTCGGAACGCCCGATGGGTCTGCGCCTTCCGCCGATAGAAAATCTTCGGATTTTTTCAGCGTGTCCCTGACGTATCCTGAAAGAATGTGATTTGAATTGTTACCGCTGTCTCTTGTATCCTCCGTGCCCGCGACAATCAGGCTCTTTCCGTTAATTTCTATACGGCTGAAATCATTCCTCAAAACATTTATCGGTGTTTCATTCCTGAGTACGTCCGATATGTAATCCGCGCTGCTGAAATAATCATGATTACCCATCGTGCCGAAAATGCCGTGCTTCGCTTTCAGGTCGCGGAACGCCTTAGCGAACGGAGCCGCTTCGTTCCTGTTTGAATTCGTTACGTCTCCGGGTATGAAAACCATATCGGGACTCAGGTCGTTTATAACGTCAACATAGTGGCGCATCATTCCGTATTCCATAAACGGTCCGCTGTGTATGTCGCTAATCAGAACCACGGTCATTCCTTTAAATTCTTCAGGAAGATTTTTGAGTTTAATTGTTTGCTCTTCAAGCCTGAAATCATCCTTGCTTATTGCTCCGATTCCCGCTCCGATAAAAGCATAGCCCGCCACGGCGGCGCTTGAAGCAGTCAGAAAGTTGCGACGCGATTTGTCGAATGCGACGACGGATTTATGCGACCTGAATTTTTTGTATCTTTCTTTCAGCGATTTAATGCGGTTGATAATTGTTCGGAANAGAAGAAACGGCAGTTTGATTATTTTACCCGCCAGCAGGTAGAGTCCCGTGAAAATCACCGCTCCCTGAAAAGCGAAAAACGGTATCATTACAAACCTGTCAACCCACAACGGCAAATCCGTGAAATCGAATCGTGTGAATATGAGAATGATATAAGGCAAAAGAAACACCGTGAACGGAATCCTCGTAACAAGGTTCACCGTCCTCGTTTTTAATTTGCTTCTCAGGAGAAAATTTCTGAATGTCCTGTAAACAAGATAGTTCACGGATAAAATAACCCCTAAAAACAGCCCGATAAAGATAATTCTTCCTAACATAATACTGAATATACGAATTATAACGGAATTTTGTTCACATTCGTTCTGTTTTAATGTTCAAAAACAGACGAAATTTAGCATCATCCTACACAAATGTGTGGAATTTTTCCCTTTTAGTGTTTAACTTTAAAAAACAAAAAAATAAAAATGGCTGAAGCAGTAAAAGTGCTGGTTGTTGACGACGAGGAGAATTCAACCAATCTTCTAAGAAAAGTGCTCGTGAAAAAAGGTCTTGATGTAACGGAAGAGAACAACAGCGTTGCGGCGAAAAAATTAATTGAAGACAACTACTTTGATATAATCATATCCGATTTGCAGATGCCCGAAGTTTCGGGGATGGACCTGCTGAAGATTAAGAACAAGGACTCGCTGTTTATAATGATAACAGGTTACGGCTCGGTGACTTCGGCGGTGGAATCTATGAAGAACGGAGCGTACGATTACGTCAACAAGCCTTTCAACCTCGAAGAGTTCATGCTGAAAGTGGACAAGGCAATCGACAAGTTACAGATGACGAAAGAACTGAACAGCATGAAAAGCATGGTAACCGAGAAAGAGCCGTATTTCGGAATCGTGGGCTCGAGCAAGGCAATGATTGAAGTCTACGATTTCATTGAACGAACGGCGAGAGTGAACGTAAACGTTCTGATTCAGGGGCAAAGCGGTACGGGCAAGGAACTCGTCGCAAGAGCGCTCCATTTCAACAGCGAAAGAAAGAACCGTCCTTTTGTTCCGATTAATTGCAGCGCCATACCCGAGAATCTGCTTGAAAGCGAATTGTTCGGGCATACAAAGGGCGCGTTTACGGGCGCCACTGAATCGCAGAAGGGCGTCTTTGAACAGGCGAACGGCGGAACGCTGTTCCTCGATGAAATCGCGGAAATGCCTTACGCGCTTCAGGCGAAACTTCTTCGTGTGCTCGAGAACTGGGAAATCAAACCGCTCGGCAGCGACAACATAAAGAAAGTTGACGTGAGACTCATTTCGGCGACCAATCAGAATATTCGCAGTCTGATTTCCTCGAAGAATTTCAGGGAAGATTTATTTTACAGGATTTCGACCGTATCCGTATCGCTGCCTCCGCTCAACGATAGAATCAGCGACATTCCCGCTTTGACAAATTTCATTCTTAATTCATTAAGTAAAAAACTCGGAAGAGAACTTTCAGTTACAACGGAAGCGCTGTCGATGCTGATGAAGCATAATTACAAAGGCAACATACGCGAACTGGAAAACATTCTCGAACAGTCGGCTATCACGGCGCAAAAAGGAATTATAGACGTAAAGCACATCACTACAAACGGTGACAGAAGTTATTTCGAGGATTATATAAATGAATCTAACGGAGTAAGCCTTAAGGAACTTGAGAAGAAATATATTCTGAAGGTTCTGGAAATTTCCGGCGGAAACAAAAAACGTACAGCGGAGATTTTAGGAATTGACAGAAAAACACTGTACAACAAACTTTCCGAATTCAACATGGAATAATTAATTGCTTTAAAAAACATTTTCTTTTATTATAATCAGTGCAATAATTCTACATTGAAAGTGCATTATTTCTACAATAATTCGCGCGCATAAACTTAAACGATAATATCAAATCGAAGCGTTCTAAAATTAATGAAATCAAAGCAGAATGCGTATTTTTTCCACACCATTATAAAGCAAATTATCAAAAAATTTCAAAACATGGTATGTTTATTGCAATTATAGTGGATATTATGCAATTGAAATGGTCGAACCGGTTACAATAAAAATATTCAGCCTTACTCAAGAGATTTGCAAACTGATAGCAAAAATTCTTGACAAATACAATTTTAAGCATGATTGTATCATAGTAAATGACGCGGATACAAAAGAATTGCTTGAAGAGAAGATGGACAGAGGAATTTTAAATCCGGTAGTTTTGATTTTTGACAAGGAAATTCCCTTAAACCTGAAGGAAGTCATCGTCGGAAAATATCCTGGGACGGAAATCATCTGCCTTCCGTCGCTTGACGTAACAGACGGATTTGACTCTAAGATGATTCAGCATATATCTGAGCCTCTCAGACTGAGCGAATTTGAAACAGTATTACTTAAAATAACAAAGAGAGACAGGAAATGAACATAAGAAGAAAATTTGTATTAATTGCCGCCGCGATATTTTCAGTGATTACACTCGCAGCGATCGCATTCAATACAAATTTCCTGAGAGCGCGGAATTCAGATGAATGTTTTGCATGCCACGAGGACAAGTCACTCACGATGGATAAGAACGGGAAGAAAGTCTCGATATTCGTCGACCCGGGTCTCTATAAAAAATCCACACACGGCGGATTTGACTGCAAGGACTGTCACGAGGGTTACAATCCCGAGGAACTGCCTCATAATCCCAAGAAACAAAAAATCGACTGCAAGACCTGTCACGATAAAGTAAAGCCGCTCGACAAGAGCGTTCATAAAAATAAAGATTGTTACGCGTGCCACAATCCGCATTATCAGAAACCTGTCAAGGAATCCAAAGGCGATAACACGGCGCAGTGCCTGAATTGCCACGGAGGCAAGAACATCAAAGATTTCAAGACGAGCATACATTCGCAGAAAAACCTTGGATGCGACGCCTGTCACAAAGGCGGACACGAAGTTCAGAAAATCGGCAAGAATGAAATCAACAATGTATGCGGCAAGTGCCACGGCTCGTCGCAGAAGGATTTCAACAACAGCGTGCATCATACCGTGCTGAAGGGCGGAAATCCTAACGCTCCTAACTGCGTTACCTGCCACGGTTCGCACAGGATAGTCTCGAGCAAAATGTCCATTGAATCGCAGGCGTGTCTCAAGTGCCACCTTGACGAAAAACTTTTCCCCGGAGAAGACAGGGGCTCGGCTAAATTCATAGCGAATTACAAAACGAGCATACACAGTTCGATACAGAAAGACGGAAAACCCGCGGCGGGATGCATAGACTGCCACGGCGATCACACTGTCGAAAAAATGTCTGACCCGAAGGAATCCACCGCTACGGCTCGAATGATTAAGACCTGCGGAAAATGTCACAGCAGCGAAGTAAAAAACTTCGAAAATTCAAATCACGGTCAGGCATTCCTGAAGGGTGTCAAGGACGCGCCGAGTTGTTTCGACTGTCACGGAGAGCACAATATTAAATCCGTCCTGCAGGCGGATGAGTTCTCGAAGATAAATCAGGCGGACATGTGCCTGAAATGCCACGGCGACAACAAGGTAACAAAGGGAAAGAACAACCACACAGAAGATTACAAGTTAAGTTTTCATTATATCGCTTTAAAGAACGGAAACACCGCGGCGGCAACCTGTTCAAACTGCCACGGCGCCCACGAGATGAAGATGGCAAGCGATCCCACGTCGAACATAAACAAGAAAAACGTTGACAAGACCTGCGGACAGTCGGGATGCCACACGACGCAGTTGACGGAATACACGGGCAGTGTGCACGAGGTTTCGCTGATGACAAAAAATAATTCCGACGCTCCCAATTGCGTTGACTGCCACGGAAATCATCAGGTTAAAAATACGAATTCACTCGGAAATGCCGAAGGCTCGAAACAGAGAGGCATAATCAAACTCTGTTCAAGCTGCCACGCCTCGGTGAAAATAATCCGGAACAACAACCTGAAAAATGTCGCGGGCACTTATCTTGAAAGTTTCCACGGTCTTGCAGTCAGGGGCGGCTCTAAGGAAGCGGCCGATTGCGGCAGCTGCCACGGGAACCATAACATCAGGAACTCGAACGACACGCTTTCGTCTATCAACAAGAAAAATCTCGGCAAGACTTGCGGCAAATGCCATCCGGGGGCAAGCGATGTGTTCATCAATTCAAAGATACACATAACGGACGCGGACCTTGACAGTCCGATACTGAAATGGATTTCCGTAATTTACATAATTTTAATCGTCGCTACGATCGGAGGAATGACGTTGCACAACATACTTGATTTCAGAAGAAAAATGAAAGAAANNAAAAAGCAGGGCATTAACATGGCGGAAGAAAAATATTTAAGAATGACTAAGAGCGAGAGGATACAGCATTTCCTGCTGCTCTCTTCATTTATTACGCTCGTAATAACGGGATTCGCTCTCAAGTATCCCGAGTCGTTCTGGGTGAGATGGATAATCTTCATTATAGGTGAAAATGCGTTTGAGATTCGCGGTCTCGTTCACAGGATTGCGGCAGTAGTAATGGTCGCTGCGGCGGTCTATCATTTGTTTTACGTGATTTTCACGGCGCGCGGAAGAAAACTCATAAAGGATTTATGGTTTTACAGGTCGGATATTACGGATTTGTCAAACTCCTTCATGTACCTGATAGGAAAAAGAAAAGAAAGACCTTACTTTGACAGGTTTTCGTACATTGAAAAAGCCGAATACTGGGCGGTAGTCTGGGGAACGGTTGTTATGGGCGGAACGGGAATGGTTCTCTGGTTTGAAAACTATTTTCTTCCCGTTATAAACGTACAGGGAATGAACATCGCTACGGCGATTCACTGGTATGAAGCGATACTGGCATCGCTTGCTATACTCGTATGGCATTTCTATTTCGTGTTTCTGAATCCCGATGTATCCCCGATGAACAAAGCCTGGTTCACCGGCTACCTTACGAGGCATCAGATGGAACACGAGCATCCGAGAGAGCTGGCGCAAATAGAAACGGAGAGCAGAGAGAGGGCTGAAGAGCATAACATAGAATCGGCAGTGATTACGGCAGTCGAAGAAAACGTGACGAAAGATTCCGAACAGGAAAACACGGATATTTCCGAAGATAAAAACAAATAGAATAATTATAACATAACTCAAAATCCTATGGAAGAAAATAACGTAAGCGTAAAGAAACGGAAGCGTTTTTTTCCTAAGGTAAGAGGTTACAGGCGATTCCTGCTTTTTACGGGTTTGTGGTTCGACGTGCTGGTTATATTGCTCGCTGTTTCAGCCGAGTACACTTCCAGACCTTCGTTCTGTCCGACGTGCCATTACATGGAACCGTTCTATCAGAGCTGGAAGACGTCCACGCACAATAAAGTCGAGTGCGTTCAGTGCCATTTCGAGCCGGGGCTCGAAGGCAAGATAAAGGGGAAACTTAACGGGCTCGTGCAGATTGTGAATTACATGTCGAGCACATATAAGAAAAGGAAACCCTGGGCTGACATTCCCGATAATACCTGCACCCGTTCGGGATGCCACGAGAATCAGGCATTTCAGGATAGCGTTTATTTCACGAAAGGAATTCAATTCAACCACAAGCATCATCTGCAGGAACTCAAGAGAGGAAAGCAATTGAAATGCACGAGTTGTCATTCTCAAATTGTGCAGGGTTCGCACATGCAGGTTACTTATACAACCTGTTTCAACTGTCATTTTAAAAAGTCGGACGATCCTGAACACAAATTCGATAAACTCTCAAACTGCAACTTGTGCCACAACCTTCAGAGCAAGCCGAAGGACCAACTCGCAGGAATGCGGTACAATCACTTGACTGTCGTGGAGAGGAACATCGATTGCGGTAACTGCCATAACAACGTCGTTTCGGGAAACGGAGAAGTCGGGAAAGAGAGATGTTTCCAGTGTCATTTCGAGACGGAAAAACTTGACAGGTATCCTGAGGTTGAGTTCATGCACTCTACTCACATAAAGAAACACAGCATGACGTGTATTTACTGCCATTCGCCGATTGAACACAAGATTCAGAAACTTCAGGCAGGTTCGTCTCCCGACTGCAAGAGTTGTCACGAGAACAGCCATAATTCCCAAGTTGATTTATACACGGGAGTAAACGGAAAGAACACGGAAAACACTCCGAGTGCGATGTACCTTAGCGGAATCAGCTGCAAGGGATGCCATTCGATGCACGAGACCGATAAGAAGGATATAACGACGCTAAAAGCAAGGAAAGACGCTTGCGACCAGTGCCACGGAAAGGGTTACGGAAATTTAATCGGACAATGGGAACAGTCAACAACAAAGAGGCTTGCGCAGATAAAATCAATTTACGGGACAGCGAAAAGAATTATTGAAAATTCAGGAAGCGGGAAAAAGAACGAAGCGCTCGTTAAACTTGACGAGGCGCAGCACAATATTCGAATCGTTGAACTCGGAAAGAGCGTACACAACATACAGTTCGCAGATAAACTCCTTGTAGGCAGTTACGGACTGATGAAAGACGCGATATCGCTGACCGGCTCGACTCAAAAACTGCCCGACTTCAAGCCCAATGATACATTCGTCCCGAATGAATGCTACAACTGCCACGCCGGCATACAGGAAATAAGCAAGACAATTTTCGGAAAGCAGTTTTCCCATAACGTTCATATCGTCAAGCAGCACGTTCAGTGCAATAAGTGCCATTCGAACGACAAGAAACACGGTGAACTTATAATTTCATTTAATACGTGCAATTCCTGCCATCACACGGAAGCGAAAACAAACGAAACCTGCGCCAAGTGCCATTCGATTCAGACACAGGTTTATAACGGAACATTCGAAGGGAAAAATTCGCCCGACATTATGAAGGCGGGCGGTGTCGGCTGCGTCGACTGCCATACAGAGAAAGGAAATCTGGTTAAGCCGAACGAGAAGATCTGCGCGAAATGCCATGACGCGGAATATTCAAAAATGATGATTGACTGGAAGGAAGACATACGGAAACTTTCAGGAACCCTTAACGAAATTTTAAGTAAAAACAGTACAGAACTTAACGGCGACGGAAATGCTGTAAATGACGCGAAATCGCTCATAAAAAGGCTGAATTCGTATCCGAGCCTGTACGTTCACAACTATGATTTGCTTTCAACTTTGCTGACGGAGAAAAAGAAGAAGTTGGGCAAGTAATATAATAATGTATAATTGAAAAAAAATATATATATTTCAAAAACCTAAACAAAAAAAGAGACATGAAAAAGAATCTTTATTTGAAAGCAGGTTTATTTTTGCTGGTAGGAATATTTATTGTTTCCTTATCATCAAATTTACAGTCGCACACCTCCGGTAAGTATATGTATATCGGAGCCAACAAGTGCGCCGGTGCCTGTCACAAGTCCGATGCTCAGGGCAAACAACTTGACATCTGGCAAAATTCCAAGCATTCTTCAGCATGGAAAACTCTCGAAACCCCCGAAGCGGACAAGATAGCGCAGGATAAGGGATTCAGCACGAAAGCGAGCGAAACCCCCGCGTGTATCAAATGTCACGTGCTCGGCAAGGACATAGATCCTTCCGAACTGACGGAAACATTCGACAAGACGCAGGGCGTCCAGTGCGAATCCTGCCACGGAGCGGGTTCAGAGTACAAAGCAATGTCAATTATGAAAGACAAGCAGAAAGCAATCGAGAACGGGTTGAACGTTCCTTCGGACATCCCTGCATTCTGCACAGGCTGTCATAATTCAGAAAGCCCGACTTTCAAGGAATTCAAGTTCGATGAAGCGTGGGCGAAGATTCAGCACAAGAAACCCTGAACGTGATTTTTCTTATCGGGGTTCCGCCAAGAAGCGGAACCCCGGTGACATTTTGAAGAAATTTTTTTATAACAATACTTCAAACTATGAGGAAGTTTATTCTACTTACAGCCGTTCTGTTTTTTGCCGTACAGTTGTCGGGTCTTGCTCAGACTTTAAACCTGAGGTTGAACAACTATTTCTACACCTGGAAAAGACTCGATGCGGTTCCCCAGCAAGGAACAGATGCAGAATACACAACACATTTGAGAGGCTATCAGAATCTCTCCTTCGACCTGAATTACGGTAAGTGGACTGTAAGTTCATTCATTCAGACCGATGAGGATGTAATAAAGAAAGTCGGAAGAGGTTTCTCTTACCGGTTTTATGATGCTTACATCAAGGGAACGAATCTCTTCAATGCACTCGACCTGAAACTCGGCAGACAGTACGTTTCCGCCGGTTCGGGAAGGGGGACTATTGAAGGCGCGAATTTCAAACTGAAACTCGGGCAGAAAAAAGAATATCAAATAACCGCTTACGGCGGATATCTGACTCCGCTCGAATATGACTTCAGCGGTTACAAGTACAAACTCACCGACAACTTTCTCGCGGGCGGTCAGTTCATGTTCTACGGAGTTAAAGACCTTACCGTCGGAATGAGTTACGCGATGAAGAGAAGGGCTCTTGACCCGTATTACACGCTGAGAGCCGACGAAATCTTCCAGCCGAAAGTGGTTTACATAGAGACCGAATCCAAAGCGGAGCAGTACGGAGGACTTGACCTGGCGTACAGATTGATGAAAAAGCACAATTTCTACGCGAAGGCATATTATGATTTTAACCGCATGAAATTCCAGAGAGGAGAATTCAACGCGAGCATAGCGCTCAACAACAAGTGGAGATTCTCCGCGGGATATTTCTACAGGGAACCGCAAATTGCCTATAACACGATTTTCTGGGTCTTCGAACACAAGAAATATCAGGAAGTCGAAGGAGGTCTCGATTACACTGCGGATTTATTAGGAACGAATCTTAATGTTTACGGAAGATTCGGCGGAGTGTTCTATGAAAACGACAACTCGCTGAAATTCCAGTTAGGCGCTTCAAGCCAGTGGTACGGACTGGGCATTACAAAATACACGGGCTACGCGGGCGAATCGGAAGGCGTTTACGCTTACTTCAACAAGGAAATTATAAAATCGCTTCTGACTCTTTCCTCAAGCCTGAATTACTCGAGATACAATCTGGGAAACGAGAACATTGAAAAAACAGATGTGTTCGGCGGAATGCTCGGACTTACTTACAGACCCATTTCAAAACTCTCTATCGATGCGCAGGGGCAGTTCATAACGAACGAGATTTACAAATTCGACACGAGGTTCATGTTAGGGTTTAATTACTGGTTATTCACAAAATTCTAATAAATCGGCATAAGCAAAATCAAAAATTGAAATCATGAATTTAAAAAAATTCTACATAGTGTTTTTAGGGTGCGCGCTGCTGTTTGTTACCTTGACGGCTTATGTTTCTAAAAATAAGAGTTTGACGGGGGTTTTCGGAAAATCCGAATTGCTGAACGGCGCTGACAACAAGGATGTCGTGAAGTTCAACCACTCGCTTCATATCAAGGACGCGAGCCTCGCCTGCAAGGACTGCCATAAAGGGGTGTACGAGTCGGTTAAAGGCACCGACAATCTGATGCCCGCGAAGAAAGACTGCGCAGCCTGCCACGACGTAAACGACCAGAAGAACTGCAACTTCTGTCATTACAGCAGCACATTCAAGAAATTTGTCAGAACAGACCGCGGAATTATTTTCGCGCATAAATACCATCTGTCTCAGAATATTGACTGCAACGTATGCCACTCAGGAATTCAGAACGTGAAATATTCGTCCGAAGCGCCGAACGGCGGATTCCCGAAGATGGAAACGTGTTACGGATGTCACGACGGGAAAAAGCAGGTTAACAACTGCGAGGCTTGTCATACTAACCTGACAAACCTTAAACCTTCTGACCACCTTAATAAGAACTTCCTTAACGAGCACAAGGTAATTTACGACGCTACGTCGGGAAATACTAACAGCAACTGCATGATGTGCCACTCGAACTATTTCTGCGAAGCGTGCCATCAGCCCGTGAAGTATCAGGGCGACAATGCTAACGGCAAATTCTACGCGCCGTACTACTCAAAGGACTTTGCAACGAGAACCGACAGAACGGCTCTCCAGAAACTAACTACCGTTCACGATTTGAACTACCAGTTCACGCACGGTCTTGATGCAAAGCAAAAGAGTTTCGAATGCAAGACCTGTCACGACCCCGTTGCATTCTGTTCATCCTGCCATCAGGATAAAGGGAATCTTCAGAGCGGATTCATGCCGAACAACCACCTGCTTCCGAATTTCAAGACTTTCGGAGTGAACACGGGAGGCGGCCTGCACGCGGTGCTCGCGAAGCGCGACATCGAATCGTGTGAATCCTGCCACAGCGTTAGCGGCGCCGACCCGACGTGCGTTATGTGCCATTTCGACAATGACGGAATCAAAGGCACGAATCCGAAGACTCACGAATCGGGATTCATGAACGACGAAAACGGGAACTGGCATAAGACAAAAGGATCGTTGTGCTACACGTGTCACACTGATGCAAATGCAAGACCTGACGGCGTCGCGGGAGTCGGCTTCTGCGGCTATTGTCACGGAACAAACACTAAATAAAAAAAGAGTATGAAAAAAATATTTATTTTTTATTCGCTGATAATACTTACAATCTTCGGCTTCATCTACGGATGCAGCGAGGTTAAAGACGACCTGGTCCTTGCACCTTCACCGGATTTTCACGGCGAAGGATGGCTTAGTCAGGCTTCTTCAAATTTCCACGGGAAGGTTATCGGAGCCGACAACTGGAACCTTGCGCAGTGCAAGTCCTGTCACGGCGCTGACTATTCCGGCGGAACAACAGGAGCATCCTGCAGAAAGTGTCATACAAGCGGACCCGAAGCCTGCAATACTTGTCACGGAAACAGCGAGCACATATATCCGCCTAAGTCGATTTCAGGAAAACTGCTCAATACGGATCCCGGAGTCGGCGCGCACGAACAGCATCTCGTGAGCGATACGGCGCTGCGGAATTCGCGTCCTGTCGAATGTCAGGAATGCCATTTGCCCGTATCGTCTTTCTCCGATCCGAACCACATCCTCAAGGACGGAAAAACACAGGCGACTATAGTGTTCGGAGACCTCGCGAAGAAAACAACCGAAGGCGTAACACCCGACCCGCAATGGGACAAGAACACTCAGACTTGTTCAGGCACGTATTGCCACGGCAATTTCAAGAACGGCAACCAGAACGCCGCGCCTGTTCACAATAATCCGAACTCGGTTTACTGCGGTACCTGTCACGGCAATCCCACGACGGGAAATCCCCTGCCGGGCGGAACGCATCCGACGAATCAGAATTGCTATCAATGCCATGGCGGCGTGATTAATTCGAACGGTGTTATAATAAATAAGAACCTTCACGTAAACGGAGCTGTAAATTTCAGTACGATGCATTAATATCTTTATAAGAAAATCCCATCCCGCAAGGGGTGGGATTTTTCTTCGTATAAGGCTGTTTTTTTGCCGCTTTCCTATTGATTTCCAGCCTTGCAAGAGATTAATAAAATACATAAAAAATAGCAATTTATATGAAACGCTTTTATTCGTGATTATGTTATTAATTAGTAGAAAACTTTTATTCTAAAATTTGTATATTGTTTAAATAAAAAAGCATATTAAATGAAGAAATTAATTTTATTGTCGGTATCTGCGCTGCTTATAGCGGGCTGTTCGAAAATGGAAGAGAAGAAAAACGTTTCGGATAACAAGACGATGCCGCCCGTACAGCAGAACATGCCGAATCCTCACGGCAACATGCCGCCTGACCAGACGAATCAGGGTAATATGGACGCGGCTCCCGATTCTGCCGTTGACCCTAAAGCAGACGAATTGTCGAAAGGCGCGTATGATTTCGAAAATAATTACAAGAAGGACAACGGGGTAAAGAAAGAACTTATTGCAAAGCATATGGCTGCGGGAAATTACCTTATGTTCGAAGCGAACCTCAGCCCTAAAAAGAAATACAGACCCGCGCTGAAACATTACAAGAGAGTTCTTGAACTCGATCCCGAAAACGCGGAAGCGCAGAGGAACAAGAAACAGATTGAAGAGATTTACGAAAGCATGGGCAGACCAATTCCGAACGACTAAAAATTCAGTATGAACAACGCATATAAAATAATTGTTCTGGTTTCGATAACGCTCGTGCTTATCGGCACGACGGTTGTTCCGATTCCTTTCATACCCGGACTCGGAGACAAGGCGCGAATAATATACCTGCACGTTCCAATGTCGTGGATAGCGGTGCTCTCATTCCTGTTGTCCATGATATATTCGGTACAATATTTAAGAAAGAAAGACCTCGTTCAGGACGTGAAGGCTCAGTCCGCCGCTGAAGTCGGATTTCTCTTCACGATACTCGCGACCGTGACAGGTTCGCTCTGGGCAAAGTTCAACTGGGGTTCATTCTGGAACTGGGACCCGAGGGAAACATCGATATTCATACTGCTGCTGATTTACGGCGCGTATTTCTCGCTCAGGTCGGCAATCGAGAATCACGATCAGAAAGCGAAACTATCGTCGGTTTACGCGATAATAGCATTCGTTACGGTACCGTTCTTTATTTTCATAATGCCGAGAATCGTTGATTCGCTTCATCCTGCAGATACAATAGTGGATAATCAGGGAAAGATTAACATGAATCCCGTAATGCTTTCTATCTTTTTGTTTTCCCTGTTCAGTTTCACGCTGCTGTTTTTCTGGATTCTGAACGTACGCATGAGAACAGAAAAACTTAAATTATCAAGAATAAGTAAAAATAATTCATAATCATGATAGATTTTTTAGAACAGAACTCAATGTACCTCGTCCTGATAATAGCGCTTGTGATATGGGCGGGGATATTCTTATACCTTAACAAAATTGACAGAAATCTCAAGAAGTTAGAAAGAGAGGAACAAAAATGACGAACAAAATCAAAATCGTAATCGCTTCGGTCATTGTTGTTGTATTTATTGTTGTAGGTTTCATCTCTTTTATGGACAACAAGGTTGAATACGCTTCATTTGTCGACGCGCAGAAGAAGCATAAGACCGTAGAGGTCAAAGGCACCTGGGTAAAGGAGAAAGACGCGAAATATGACGCGGCTGCCAACACTTTTACTTTCTACATGAAAGACGACAACAACACCGAAATGAAAGTCGTGCTCGACGGAGCCAAACCGAATAATTTTGACATCGCTACAATGGTCGTCGCAAAAGGGAAAGTGAAAGACGACACATTTTACGCGAAGGACATACTTACTAAATGCCCCTCGAAATACGAAGGCACGGGTGAAGACGTTAAGAACACTTATAAACAACAATAATAACTCATAACCAAATTATATGATTGGTAAAGTTTTAATCTATATTTCTTTTGCCGCGTCGATTTTGTCAATGGCGGGATTCTTTCTTGCGCATTCAGGGAAGGAAAAATTTCTCGGAATGGGAAGATTGTTCTTCCACATAACATCAATCGGCATAATAACATCGGCGCTGTATCTGCTTTATATAATACTGACTCATCAGTTTCAGTTCGCTTATGTATGGGAACAAAGCAGTACCGACCTTCAACTGCCGCTCCTTATTTCAACTTTTTACGCGGGGCAGGAAGGAAGTTTCATGCTGTGGGCTTTGCTCACGGCAATAATCGGAATATTCCTGCTTAACTTCGTATCAAAAGGAGACAGGCTTGAGCCTCAGGTGATGCTTATATACACTCTCGTGCTGAGTTTTCTGACGCTCATACTGATTCTTAAAACGCCTTTCCATTATCTCTGGGAGGCATTTCCCAAGGAAGTTGAATATGGATTCGTACCGCCGGAAGGCAGAGGTTTAAATCCCCTGCTTCAGAACTTCTGGATGTCGATTCATCCTCCTACTCTGTTCATAGGATTCTCTTCGCTGACCGTCCCGTTCGCTTTCGCGATAGGTTCGCTGCTGAAGAACGAATACGACAAGTGGGTTACTTTCTCCGTTCCCTGGATTCTGTTCTCAGGAGGTATACTAGGACTGGGAATAATGATGGGCGGATATTGGGCGTACGGCGTGCTCGGCTGGGGCGGATACTGGGCGTGGGACCCCGTTGAGAATTCGTCTCTGATACCATGGATAGTAAACGTCGCCAGTCTGCATACAATTCTTTCGCAGAAAAAGACAGGCGGATACAAGAAGACAAATCTAATCTTAAGCATACTGGCGTTTTTACTGGTTCTTTATTCAACGTTCCTTACGCGAAGCGGGATTCTCGGCGATTCGTCCGTTCATTCATTCGTTGACCCGGGCGCGGTCGTGTATCTCGTGCTTGTGATTTTCATTTCTTCTTTTACACTTATATCATTGATAGCAATAATTTTCAGGTGGAAAAGTTTGAAAGACCTCAGAACTGAAAGTTCGAAATTCTTCACGAAGGAATCTTTCCTGATGATAGGCGCGCTGCTGCTTTGCGCTTCCGCTATCGTTGTTTTTGTCGGAACGAGCCTCCCGATAGTTTCAAAAGGAACTGTCGAAGCGGATTTTTACAATAAGATGACGATGCCAATTGCGATATTCCTGATGATAACANATGGGAATCAGCCTTTACATCGAATGGAGACAGACAGACTCGAAAAAGTTCTACAACAATNNATGATTCTTCCGCTGATTCTATCGGCGGTAGTTACGGTCGTGCTAATTGTAATCGGGCTTCATGACCCGCTTTATATTATATTCGCATTCGTATCTCTAGTAGCGTTCTTCATTAACGCGAGACTCGCCGTAAGGATAATAAGGAACGGCAAGATGAATTTCGGCGGTATGTTCGCCCACATAGGTATCGCGCTTTTCTTCCTTGGCGTTATCGGTTCGGGCAGGTACAGTCAGGAAACCAACCTGTCGCTTGAACGGGATGTTTCGAAAGAGGCTTTCGGATACAAATTTACTTATGTCGGCGCCACTCCTTTCATGGACCCGAACAACAAGCGGGATACGATGTACGCGTTCAACGTGACGATAGAGCAGGACAACAAGGAACTGACGCTTAGACCCGTGATGTTTATAAGTTCTTTCTCTAACGGTGTGATGAAAAATCCCGACATAGCGAACTTCGCGTATAAGGATTTGTACATCTCTCCCATGAGTCTCGAAGAACCCGAACCTTTCCCGAAAGAGGCGACTTTCGACCTGAAGAAAGGAGCGGTGCAGAAAATTTACGACCTCGATGTTGAGTTCGTTGATTTTGATTTCGGCAATATGGAAAAGGGCGGCAAGGAAATGGCTTCGGGTAATTACACGCTCGGAGCAATTCTTAAGGTCAGCGACGGGAAGAACAGCGAAACATTAAATATAAAAACCGCATTTGCAAACGGAGTGCCTTCACCGACACCTTCAATGATGGTAAACAACAGGAATTACGAGTTCTATTTCCTGAATATGAGCGTCAAGGGCGAAGAGCAGGGCGGAACGACCGCGAGGGTCTCAATTATTGACAGGAACAAGAACTACAACGTTTCGCAGAACGAAACTCTCGTAATCGAAGCATCGGTGAAACCGTTCATAAGCGTTCTCTGGACGGGGGTGGTGCTGCTTTTCGCGGGATTTATAGTTTCGATAGTGAGAAGAAGAAAAGAAATTGCACTGAAATTTCCCGAAACTCCATCAGAAAAGAAAAGCAACCAGAAATCTAAGAAATAAAATTTAATTTATTTCGGGTTAACAACTGGAACTCCGCTTCGGCGGAGTTCTTCGTTTATCCCGCCTTTTTGTATTTTATTATTGCTCTAAATGGATAAAATTCCCGCGTGATGTATAATCGGAGAAAATATAACTTTCGCGTTAAATGGAAATTCCTCCGCGTTAAATTTCTTCTTGCTGCGGTTTTAGCCTTTTCATTTTCGCACACGCAATCCCAGACTCTCGTGGGCACGGTTACGTTTGAAGGGAATACGGTATTTTCCGATAACGACCTGAAAGGTTCGATGATACTTAAAGCCGACAAGAAATTTTCCGAAGAACAGATGTCCTCCGATTTGAAATCAATAAGAGAAAGATACAGATCATCGGGATATCTTAACGCAAAAATTTCGGATGTCGCGAAAAAATTTACATCGGATTCGTCATACGTTGATATAAAAATCTCAATAACCGAGGGCAGACCTGCCTTAATCGGGGAAATTAACATCCGCGGAAACAGAACTATCACAACGGCTGAGATAAAAAAAATATTCGAAACGAAAACAGGCGGCATTCTCGACAACAACACGCTCTCCAACGATATTAAAGCTCTTCTTGAAGCGTATGAAAAGAAAGGCAACTTATTCACGAAAGCCGTGATTGACGAAATTACTCTTTATGACGAAACAAATCCGAAAATAAGAATAGGTATTACTATCAAAGAGGAATCAAAAATTAAAATCGCTAACGTCAGGATTAAAGGAAACGAGGATACCGATGACGACGTCATTCTCCGTGAATTGAGAATTAAAGATGATAAGACTGTTACGAGAGAATCGATGAGCGACATGAAATTCCGTCTCGAGAAACTGAATATTTTTTCGTCTGTAGAGGAACCGCAGATTTACACGATTCAGAGCAGGAATGAGTCGGGGCTTTTAATCACCGTCAAGGAAGGGAACACTAACACGTTTGACGGGATACTCGGTTATGTTCCTCCTGTAACGGAAGGCGAGAAAGGATATTTCACAGGTCTCGTCAATCTATCGTTCAGAAACCTGTTCGGCACTGCCCGCAGACTCGATGCTAGGTGGCAGCAGGAGACTAAATCGACGCAGGAACTCGAACTGAAGTATTCCGAGCCGTACTTCTTCGGTCTGCCATTGAACGTTAGCGGAGGGTTTTTACAGAGAATTCAGGATACGAGTTACACTCACAGAAAATTTGACTTCAAGGGCGACATCCTCGTCAGCGACAGATTCACGCTCGGATTCACAGCGGGTATCGACAGGGTCATACCGCCCGATTCCGCGGTAGTGTTCACGATTGCCGATTCGAGAATCCTGTACGGCGGAACGGAAATCAGGTATGACAGCAGGGACAACGTTTATATTCCCGTATCGGGAATTGTTTACCGCGTAAATTACGCGTACGGCGACAAGAAAATATACTCCGCGCAGTCGGAAGCGAATCAAAGTTTCTCGCTTCAAAGATATTCGATGGACGTAGATTTTTATTCTTCGTTTTTCAAAAGACAGTCGCTTCTAATCAGATTCTTTATAGGACAGGTTACTTCAGGCAAACTCGAAGACGCGGATTTCTACAAGGTCGGCGGAATAAAAAACGTAAGGGGCTACAGGGAAGAGCAGTTCCGCGCCTCGAAACTGACTTACGGAAACATAGAACTCCGCTATGCGTTCTCGAGAAAAAGTTTCGGCCACGTTTTCTTTGATCCCGGTTACTACTACAGACCGCCTGACGAAATCAATAACATTCCAAAGCAGGAAGGATTCATTTACGGTTACGGACTTGGAATCCGCCTTGAAACAGCAATCGGAATCGTAGGCGTAAGTTACGCCATCGGAAAAGGCGACGGAATGCTCGACGGCAAAATTCACTTCGGTCTTGTAAATGAGTTTTAATTTACATAAAATTCCGTAAAGGTTTTGTTTAATTTTTTCATAAGGGGGAATATTTATGAAGAAAATAATACCTCTGCTGTTTTTTTTATGTTCGATTTTAACTGCAAACTCTCCTGTCTCTGCTCAGGGACAGTATTACTGGCACCAGCCCCAGCGAATAACGAGCGGATACATTGACAAAAATCCTTCATTCGGCAGGTATAATATTCCCGGTTCTCCGGTGTTCAACATATTCAATTGGGAGTTTTTCGTGTTCGAAAGAACGACGGCGACAACCACACATATATGCGCTCAGAAGATGGGTACGACGGGTCCGATTGAAAGCGTCGTATATCTTACTTCAAACGCCTCGTCAAAACGCAACCCCGCATTATCATACGGAAAAGCGGGTTACAATTATTACGGCGATATAAGCAGCGCGCTTGTGTTATGGGAAACGAATCAAAACGGGAAATGGGATATATACGGAAAGTACTACAACAGGCAAACGGGATGGGGTAACGTTTTTCCTGTTGATTCGTCGGCAGGCGATAAGTCGCGGCCGCGTACCTGTATTATCGATAGCGTAACTTACGCGGTTTCGTACATCAAAAACGGCGACGTGATTTTCAGGAAATTCAATCCGCTGACGCGCGTCGTGCTATACGACTCAAATCTAACCGCTTCCGATACCGCGTTCTGTTCGAATCCGAATGTAATGGTCTCAAATCCGACGAATGTTATTGTTACGTACGAAAAAAAGAAACCTGACGGAAAGCGGGCAATATGGTACAGGAAGACTAGTTCTACTTCCACACCCGTATGGTCAACGCCTGACACCGCGGCGTATGCAGGCGATAACACTTTCAACCAGTTCTGCTTCACAGCATTTTTAAATTTGAATTGCGGCGTTGCGTTCGAGTCCAACCGGACAGGCACGTATAACATATACGTTACATCTATTCCTTTTGGCACCGGTTCGGTGACTCAGGAAAAAATATTCACGTCACTGTCCTCTGCGTATAATTATTCGAATTTCGTTGACATATTTTATCCTGTCATAACCGATTATATTCAAATACAGTCCTGCGCTTTCCAGAGGAAGGGAAGGGACTCGCTTAAAATCATGTTCGACGAAAACGCTATGTATCCTTACGTTAAGGACAGCACAACAATCGGCGACACAAGCAAGAGAACAAGCATATCAATGAATTCCGGCGTCTTCAACACGAGTTGGTACATCACAGTCTGGGTTGTTTACAGCAAGGACAGCGCGAATACCACGCAATTATGGGCAAGATACAGACTGACAACACTCGGTGACATCAGAAAAATCAACAGCAGCGTGCCCGTGGAGTATTCACTATCGCAAAATTTTCCAAATCCATTCAATCCGGTAACCTCAATTCGGTTCTCTGTGCCTGATAACAGTAAGTTGAACGCCGAAGACGGTATAATATCGCTGAAGGTATATGACTTGCTCGGAAGAGAGACAGCAGTTCTAGTCAATCAGCATTTTAAACCCGGAACATACGAAGTAAAATTCGACGCTTCGGGACTTACAAGCGGAATATATTACTATCAATTATCGGTGAATAATAATCCGCTTGCTGTCAGAAAAATGGCGGTTGTGAAGTAGATATTTGAAAACGGGGATGACAATTTTTCATCCCCGTATGTTTATCTTCATCCAATTTATTTTCGTGCTAACACTAACCTATTTAAAATCCCCGAAAATAATATTCCCGGGGATGACAAAAATAATAATTGCTAACTGTTAACTGCTAATTGTTAATTGTTAATTGTTTAAAACTCCCATTTCCTTCAAAAGAAAATCGGCCTTCCCGAATTTTTCCGTAATGAAAAGAACGTACCTGATATCGACCGAAATGGTTCTCTGAAGGTCGTAATCGAACTGCCAGTCGCTGATCATTCCTTCATAATTTCCGTCGAAAGCGAGACCGATGATTTCACCTTTCGCGTTCATAACGGGACTTCCGCTGTTGCCGCCTGTTATATCGCACAAGTGCGTGAAAGCGACGGGAACGTCTTTAAGGTTCGGGTCCATCCATTTTCCGAAATCCTTTTTTTCATAAAGGCGGACGAGTTCGTCGGGCGCGTTGAAAGGCTCTTCGCCAGTATTCTTTTCGATTACTCCTTTAAGCGTAGTAAACGGATAGTATGTAACTGCGTCCGCTGGCTTGTAGCCTTTTATGTTTCCCCACGTGAAACGCATCGTGCCGTTCGCATCAGGATACATTCCCTCGCCTTTCCACTCGAAAAGTCCGTCAATATATTTTTTCCTAACTTCCTGCACCCTTGCTCCGAATTCAATTCCGTCCTTCGAGATTTCCTCTGATTCGGGATACATGCTCGCTGCCATTTTTATGAACGGGTCATTGAGCGCTTCAATTTCCGCAAGACTCATCCTGCAAACCTTCTTCGCGTATTCGGGGTCGTTGAGTTTCGATGTTCTGAAAGCATCATTCACAAACTCTTCGGGGCTTCGCGAGTTATCCGTTAAGATATACTCCAAACCCTTTATTCTCTGTCCGTCGGGCAGTTTTGACGCCATTCCAAGCGCGCGGACGAGCAAAGCCTTGTCGAACGGCTCAAAGTAATTCAGGTAATTGTTATCCATTCCCTGTATGAAGTTATCAATAACGCTTTCGTCTATTCCGGGCTGCCGCTCCGCCTGAGGTTTCAGGAGTTCTTTCTTTATAAAATAAATATTCGATGCGACTCCCAGCTGAGTGCCGCCAAATCCCTGCACCACGCCGAAAACGTTATCCCTGTCCTTTGTCAGGGCGAGTTTCCTGTAAAGCGCGTCGTCAGTCGGGAAAATGTCGCCGTACTTTTGCTTCCTCGCATTGTCGCTGTTCACCCAGTTCATGAATTCCTGCTCGAAGTGAATTTTTTTCTGAAGGTAGTTCGTTTTTTTCATTCCCGCGACCTTGCCTTCGTAATTCTTCATCACGTTTGCCAGTCCCTTCACGAGATTGGCGACTCTGATTTCACCTTCCTTGTCATTCTTTGTTTTTTCTCCGGCGAGCGCGATAATTTCTTTGAAGTTCTTTATGGAGAAAGGATAGTTCTTATTCTGATTCCATTCGATAGAGTTTGACGTTCTGTATCTCGTCGTCTGACCGGGATAGCCCATTATGAACGTGAAGTCGCCTTCCTGAAGTCCGTCTTTAGCGACCTTCAGCCAGACCGCCGGTTTATAAGGAACGTTGTCAACGCTGTATTCCCTGCCCGTTCCGTCGGGAGAAACATACGCGCGCATGAAAGAGAAATCCCCCGTATGACGCGGCCACATCCAGTTGTCTATTTCTCCGCCGTAATTACCTATAGAAAGCGGCGGCGAATAAACTATGCGGATATCCTTGATGACCTTGTACTTGAAAAGTATGTACTGTTTTCCGTTGAACATATCCGCGATTCTGACTTCAATATCTTCTTTTCCCATTTTATTCGATTCGCGCATTTCGGAAATCTTCAGGTTAATCTTCTGATTCATTTCGACAGGGTCAGTAATCCCTTTTACCGACGAATAAATTTCATCAGTAACGTCTCTCATTTCAATCAGAAGCCTCGCCTGATATCCGGCGGCCTTTATCTCATCCTGTTTTGTTCGCGCCAGATAACCATCAGTAATGTAATCATGGTCTTTCGTCGAAGCGCGCTGAAGAGCCGTGTATGCAACGTGATGATTCGTAACGAGCAGCCCTTCGCCTGAAACAAATGAAGCCGTTCCTCCTCCGAGTTGAACAATCGCCTGATAAAGAGCGGGCGAATCCTTTGAGTAAACCTCGCCGGTGCTTATTTTCAATCCTTTGCTGTTGAGATCCAGTTTATCAATCTGGTTCAGGAGCCACATCCCTTCCTGAGCATAATTGGAAACAGCGAAGAAGAAGGCAAAAATCAGCGTGAAAAGTAACTTTTTCATAGATTTTTCTTTAAATAGTAAAATTGTTGATTATAATAATTAGACGGATTTCCGCCTGTTTTGTTTCTAAACTGCATGAAAAAACAATATTTCACAATTTTCTAACAAAAATGCGGATTGTTAATGCATAATAATTTGTTTATATTGATAGTTATTCTAAATTTAGGGTAACTGACTATATAAATATCTTAAATTTAAAGAAAGGAACTATTATTATGTCACTGAAAATTGGCGATTTAGCTCCCGATTTCAAGTTGTTTTCTAAGAATACGACGGGAGAACCGAAGGAATTTTCCCTTTCGGATTACAAAGGAAAAAATGTTGTTGTTTTGTTTTATCCCTTAGCGTTTACGGGAGTATGCACGACAGAAATGTGCACGGTCTCGGAAGGTTTTGAACAATACGAAAGTCTGAATGCAGTTGTACTCGGTATCAGTGCTGATTCAATATTTTCGCAGGAAGCATGGGCAAAAGCGAATAAAATTACAATACCCCTTCTTAGCGATTTCAACTCTGAAGTAATGACAAAATACGGAACAAAATATCCCGACGGAGGATTTGTACTTGGTCTTAACGGCGTTTCGAAAAGAGCCGCATTCGTAGTCGATAAAAACGGAAAAATCGCTTATGCAGAAGTGCTCGAAAACGCGGGCGAACTTCCGAATTTCGAAAAAATAAAAGAAGTATTAAAAACTTTAAAATAAAGGAATTTTCACGGGGAGGCCGGGCCTCCCCGTTTTTGAAAAGAATGGTAATATACAGAAATTTAGATAAATCTCATTACGATAAGAATAGCATTGTTACGGTTGGAACATTTGACGGAATACATCTCGGACACAGAGAGATTATCAGTAAGATTAACGAGTTAAAGAAACAGGGCGGCTTCAGAAGCGTTGTAGTTACGTTCGACCCTCATCCCCAGTTGATACTGAAAAACAAGAGCGACGGAATAAAACTGCTTTCTACCACTGAGGAAAAAATCGATACATTTGATAAACTTGGAATTGACGTCCTGTATATTCTCGAATTCACGCGCGGACTTGCGGAAACTCACGCGGAGGATTTTCTTGAAAAGTATCTTGTTAACGGAATAGGTTTAAGTCATCTCGTTCTCGGTTTTGACCATTCATTCGGAAAAAACCGCGAAGGAAATTTCGAGACTATAAGTTCTTTGACTTCACGCTACGGATTCGAAGTTCACAAGGTCGAAGAGTTCAAAGGCGATACAAGTATCAACAGCACGACAATCAGGAAAATGCTTCTCGAAGGCGAAGTTGAGCACGCGGCAAAACTGCTTGGAAACGATTATTCGTTCGAGGGCACGGTCGTTCAGGGCGACAGGCGCGGAAACACTATCGGATTCCCCACCGCGAATCTTAGATTGGACGATGCGCATAAATTGATTCCGAAGAACGGGGTTTACGCTGTAACGGTTGATGTTGACGGTTTTAGGTATAACGGAATGATGAACATCGGTAACAGACCGACCGTATCGGAAGGCAACGATATCTTTATCGAAGTCAATATCTTTGATTTCGATAAAGATATTTACGGCAGAAAAATAAGAGTTCATACAAGAAAATACCTGCGCGGCGAAAGAAAATTCGGCTCGATTGACGAACTGGTCGCGCAACTTAACAAAGATAAAGAAGATTGCATTAATTTTTTAATAAAATAATTACAAAATGGCATTAGCAAATCAAGAAAAACAAGAATTAGTAAAAAAGTTCGGGAAAACCGAAAAAGATTCCGGAAAGCCGGAGGTGCAAATCGCAATCCTTACAAAAAGGATAAACGAACTTTCAGCGGGTCATTTTAATACCCATAAGAAAGACAATCATTCGAGGACAGGACTCCTGAGAATGGTCGGCAAGAGAAGAAAACTTCTCAAATACCTCGAGAACAAGGATATCACCAGGTACAGAACTATTGTAAAAGAATTAGACTTAAGAAAGTAAAAATTAAACAAGAGAGATGGTTTACAGAAAAACAATTGAAATCGGCGGAAGGCAACTGACGCTCGAGACAGGAAAACTTGCAAAACAAGCAAACGGCGCCGTACTGGTGACCTACGATGAGAACGTCGTGCTTTGCACAGTGGTTGCAAAAGAAGAGCCGAACGAAGGACAGGATTTCTTTCCTTTATCGGTTGATTACAGGGAAAAATCGGCGGCAGGCGGCAAGATTCCGGGCGGCTTTTTCAAACGCGAAGGAAGACCTTCGGAAAAGGAAATTTTATCGGCGAGACTAATAGACAGGCCTATCAGACCGATGTTCACAGAAGGATACTTCTGCGAAACTCAGATAAACTGCACCGTGTACTCGGCGGACGGAGAATTCCACGCCGACGTTATAGCTGCGGTGGGCGCGTCGGCTGCGCTGCTCGTATCGGATATACCTTTCACTGAACCTGTTTCGGAAGTCAGGGTCACGAGAGTTGACGGACAATTCATAATAAATCCGACATTCAGCCAACTGGCGGCGGGAGATTTCGACATTACGCTCGCGGGCACGGAATCGTCAATAGTTATGGTCGAAGGCGAAGCGCTTGAAATTTCCGAAGAAATATTTTTAGAGGCCGTTGAATTCGCGCATAAATACATAGCCGAACTCTGCAGGTTCCAGAAAGAATTCGCCGCGGAAGCGGGCAAACCGAAAAGAGCGGTCGAACCTGCCGAAGATCTGACCGAAATGATTAACGATGTGAAGGCACTTTATGAAAAAGAGATAGCGGCGCTTGACAGGACCATTCTCTCTAAAGACGAAAGACATCAGAAATCGAAAGAGTTAAAAAACACAGTTCTAACGACACTTGCGGAAAAGTATCCCGAATCTGAAAAGAAACTGGAAACAATAATGCACGACATTCAGCAGGTTGACCAGAGACGAATGATTGTCGACGAAGGCGTAAGGCTTGACGGCAGGAACAACACACAGATTCGGCCGATAGTCTGCGAAGTTGGCGTGCTGCCGAGAACGCACGGCTCCGCGCTTTTCACAAGAGGCGAAACGCAGAGTCTAACGACGATGACGCTCGGCACGAAAAGAGACGAACAGATTATCGAAGGTCTGCTTAAGGATGAGGAAAACAAGAGTTTCATTCTTCATTACAATTTCCCGTCATTCAGCACGGGCGAAGTCGGCGGAAGACCCGGACCAGGAAGAAGAGAAATCGGACACGGAAATCTCGCGGAACGCGCGTTGAAGAACATGCTTCCTCCTGATTCGGAATTTCCTTACACTATCAGAGTCGTATCGGATATTCTCGAATCAAACGGTTCGTCATCGATGGCGACCGTCTGCGCGGGCTCTCTCGCGCTCATGGACGGCGGCGTTAAGACAAAGAAACCCGTTGCGGGAATCGCGATGGGACTTATAAAAGAAGAAGACAAGGTAGTCGTGCTCAGCGATATACTCGGCTCCGAAGACCATTTCGGCGACATGGACTTCAAGGTTACAGGCACGGCGGACGGTATCACTGCGATTCAGATGGATATTAAGATTCATGGAATTTCTCTCGATATTATGAGAACCGCGCTTCTGCAGGCAAAGGACGGACGCCTTCACATACTCGGCATCATGAACGAAGTAATCACCGAGGGAAGAGAATCAATTTCGAAGTACGCTCCGCAATTGTTCACTCTTGAGGTTCCCGTTGATATGATAGGACTTGTAATCGGACCGGGCGGGAAAACAATCCGCCATATAATCGCTGAAAGCAAGACTGAAATCGACATAGATGACGAAGGCAAGGTAACTGTGGCGGCAATCGACAAAGAAAGCGCTGACATTGCAATTAAAATGATTGCGACGTTAACGGCTGTACCTGAAATCGGAAAGGTTTACGACGGCACCGTAAAAGGAATAAAAGACTTCGGAGCGTTCGTCGAGATTCTTCCGGGCAAGGAAGGACTGCTTCATATTTCGGAAATTGACGTGAAGCGTGTCGCGAAGGTAACCGACGTCCTGAATATGGGCGATAAGATTCAGGTTAAACTTCTCGGGATAGACGATTCCGGAAAACTTAAACTCAGCAGAAGAGCCCTGCTTAAAAAGGAAGGCGACGCCGACGAAGAACATCAGGGCGGCGAAAGAAAAGAACACCACAGAAGAAGGGACGGACACTCAAGACCGCCCAGAAGAGACAGATAAACAAGAATATTCTCAAATACGAAGCCGGTTCAATACCGGCTTTTTTATTTTGCAAATCTTCAAATTAATAAATAAATTAAAATAAAAAACGATGAAGAAATTATTAATTTCTCTCTTTCTGCTTTTAATGCTCTCATCATGCGGAAGGACACAGGACGTTAAATGGACATCCCTTACTTATGATTACAGCGAGGGACCGCTGCCGCCTCCGTACCACCACGAGTATTCGATATCGATAAACTGCGACCGCTCGGCGAACATGACATATAAACTCGGTTACAACGCGGATGACCCGTCGTATAACTATTCGTTCACTCTCGACGACGCTTCATTGAACTTGCTTAATGAAAAAATTATCGAGTCAAGAATACTTGAAGGGAAAACGGAAGCAGTTCCCGAGAACGAGCATCCGGTCGGGGGTTCGCTCAACAGGATTACGGTTTATGTTGTAAATCCCGACCCGAATCTTGACCAGCCTCCGCAGGCATTTCAATCGCCTTACTTCCCGAAAAAGGAATATGCAAAGGGATTGAACGAACTGTATGAATGCATCAACGAACTCGTTCCTCAGGACGTGAAGACGGATATAGAAAAACACAGGACGGATTTCGAGAATAAAGCCAAGCAGTAAAAAATCTCTTTACAAATAAAAACGTTCCCGGACAAAAATCCGGGAACGCAGTAAAACATTGCTAGAAATCGTCTTTCGTATAACTAATTACTAATTATTAATTACTAACTGTTAATTAGTGTTTGTGTATATCCTTATGCATTATTCTTCTCTTCTCAACGACCTTGCCCTTGCCGTACATTTCAGACAACGACTTGTGCATATCCCTGTCGTTTTCCGCCCTGAGTTGTTTCAACACGAAATTAATAATGCTCGCGGGGAAAATATTTTCTCTCTCGTAAAGGTTTCTTTTCTTTTCGAGTATATCCGCTGAATCGGCGCAGGTAGCAGGCAGGCTCGGGAATTCGATGTCCTTATTTTCTTCAATGGTCTTTCCCCTGAAATATAATTTGTCGGTCAGTTTCAGAGCATCGTCGGATTTCGAGAAACCGTATTCAGCCGCCATGGCTACGCCTGCAATCAATTGATGCACGTTTGCGCTTCCGTCCGGCACTCTAAGTTCGATTGTCTGCATGCTGTCAATTTTCATCGGCTCGCTCTTCTTACCCGGATTCACGAGGTCGGCAAGATTGCTCGTTTTCGACCATCCGAGCGGGACTCTTACCATTGCTTTCCTGTTCGAATCGCTCCAGAAGAACTGGGTGGGCGCTTCCATGTTCGGCACTAACCTTAAATAGGACGAAGGCACCGTATTTCCGAATGCAGTAAGAGAGTCGGCGAATTCAAGCAGACCGCCGATTAATTTCTTTGAATCGATCGTGAGGTCGCCTTTATCGTCAACCATAACATTCTTTCCGTCCTTTAACAATTTGAGGTGAAGATGAAGACCGCTTCCCGCGTATCCCTCTTCCAGTTTGGGTGCGAACGTAGCGAGAATGCCGTTGTTGTACGCGATATTTCTTATGAGCCATTTCGCGATTACAATGTTGTCCGCCGCTTCTTCTATAGGAGTCGAGAGGAATTCAATTTCAAGCTGCTCGCCCATCTTTCCGTCGATTTCCGGATTCGCGCTGACGAGTTTTTCTATGAAACCGACTTCGCTGTGGGCGTACTTCACGGCACCCGCAATCTGAGTTATGCTCTTCAGCATATCTGAAAGAATCTTGCCTGATTTCAGGTAAGGACCCGAAGCGTGGTATCCCTGCTGTTTCGGCGGGAAGTACATGTTTGACTCCGGATTGAAAAGCATGTAAAATTCGAGTTCGCCGAGAGCGTGCAACTCGATGCCGGTGCTTTTCTTGAACAACTGCGCCGCTTTGTGCAGAATATTGTCGGGAGTGAACGGAGCAAGTTCACCGTCGCCTGTAAGATACCTGCAGACGAGGTCGAGACTTGTTGGATTAAATGGATTTATAAAAGCGGATTTGTAAACCGGCACGACGTATAAATCGGACAGTCCCGTATCTACAAGACCCTTGAATAATGAAGAGCCGTCAACCCTCTCGCCTTCCGCAAGAACTATTTCCGCGTTCTTTCTGTCGGGCAAGGGAATGCGAAGTTCCTTTAACTTTCCGTCGAGCGCGGTATAATGAAATCTGATTGTTTCAATTTGCTTTTGTTCTATTACTTTCAGAAGATCTTCGCGCGTAAAATCCTCTTTTGGTTTGTTCAGCAAAACTGACAAAGGATTTGTCAAAGCGTATTTTACCATATCCTGAATTTTGAATTAATTGTGAAAATGAGATTTATGTAAAATTACCTCAAATTGAAATGATTTGCTATACGAAATTTTGTCTTACTTCTTTTTAAAAGCAGAAGTTATCCCGATTTGTCGGGATAACTTCTGTACTGTTAATTGCTAATCGTTAATTGCTAATTGAATTATACTTCATAATACAAATGAAACTCATACGGATGCGGTCTCAACTGCACTTCTTTGACTTCCTTTTCCATCTTGTAATCTATCCAGGTATTAATCAGTTCTTCCGTAAACACACCGTTCTTCGTCAGGAATTCGTGGTCGCTCTTAAGGTTATCGAGAGCAATTTCAAGAGAGCCTGGAGCCTGCCTAATTTTCCTGTGCTCTTCTTCAGAAAGATGATAAATGTCCCTATCAACCGCATCGCCCGGTTCTATCTTGTTCATTATCCCGTCGAGTCCTGCGAGAACGACTGCCGAAAAAGCAAGATACGGATTCGCTGTGCCGTCAGGGCACCTGAACTCTATTCTCTTAGCCTTAGGATTGTTTGAATACATCGGTATCCGCACGCTCGCGCTTCTGTTTCTCATCGAGTAAACGAGATTTACGGGCGCTTCATATCCCGGAACGAGACGCTTGTATGAATTTGTGGTAGGATTCGTGAAAGCGAGCAGCGACGGAGCATGTTTCAGCAGGCCGCCGATGAAATAAAGCGCGGTCTCGCTGAGTCCCGCGTACTTGTCTCCCGCGAAAAGAGGCTTGCCGTCCTTCCAAAACGAAACGTGAGTGTGCATTCCGCTTCCGTTGTCTCCGAAAATCGGCTTCGGCATAAACGTCGCCGTCTTCCCCGCTTCGCGCGCAGTGTTTTTAACTACGTACTTGAACATCTGCAGGTTGTCAGACGCTTCGATGAGCGGCGCGTACTTGAAATCAATTTCTCCCTGGCCCGCGGTAGCAACTTCGTGATGCTGAACCTCGACATCGATGCCGAGATTCATCAGATGCTCAACCATCTGATTCCTTAAATCGTTTGTCGAATCCGAAGGCGGCACGGGAAAATAACCTTCCTTAATCTTAATCTTATGACCGAGATTCGCCTCAGATTCCGAGCCCGTGTTCCAGAATCCTTCCCGTGAATCGATCCTGTACCAACTCGAATATTCGTTAATGTTGTACGCGACATGGTCAAGTATGAAAAATTCCGCTTCCGGTCCGATATATGCTGTATCCGCGACGCCTGTCGACTTCAGATACTCCATCGTTTTTCTCGCGATGAAACGCGGGTCTCTTTCATACGGATTCTTCGTCATCGGGTCAACAATATCGCAAATGATGCTGAGCGATTTATGTTTGATAAAAGGGTCCACTCTCGCCGTAGCCGCGTCGGGTATTACAAGCATATCCGATTCGTTAATAGTCTTCCAGCCTCTTAATGATGAGCCGTCAAAACCGAGTCCTTCATAAAAATGCTCCTCTTCGAGTTTATCCACGGGAATCGTAAAATGCTGCCATTGCCCCGGCAGGTCAGTAAAACGGAAATCGACCATCTTGATTTCCTTGTCTTTCAGAAGTTTGAATACGTCGTGTATTCTTTTCAGTTTTTCTTTCTGTTCTTCGATTTGATCTTTATTAGCCATAATTTGGAGTTATTGTTTGCGTGTTATAAGAATTTATAATTTCGTGATTTATTATGTAAAACAAATTTCCTGCAAAAACATTTCATTAATATATAGAAATATTGAATTTAGTACAATCATTTTAGCCGTGAAGAATAGAATAGCCTCCTTAGCTATAAGATGCGGAAAATTTATGTGATTCTGCCTCCTTGATTCTGCGCTTTATGAATCCAGACCTCCCTTCTAACTTCTAACTACTAACTTCTAACTACTAACTTCTAACTGCTAACTTCTAACTGCTAACTTCTGCTCTTAATAAGTACCGAAATTTATCTGTTTTCAATCGTCAGAAAATTGTAAATTTGTATGATGCATGTGATAAAAAAATCGCTTCTGTATTTATAGTTATCCCCGTATTTATTATTACAGATGATACCTTATTTTCACATTATATATACAAAATTCGAATTGGAAATATTTTAATTTTATTTTAAGCAAATAACTAACACACAGGAGTCTTATTATGGCCGCAAGGAAAAAAGTTACAATCGATGGAAATGAAGCCGCTGCTTATGTCGCACATCAGGTTAACGAAGTAATGACAATCTATCCTATTACACCTTCATCTCCAATGGGTGAATTCTCCGATGCCTGGTCGGCTGTCGGCAAAAAAAATATCTGGGGCACAGTTCCCATAGTTTATGAAATGCAGAGCGAAGGCGGCGCTGCAGGCGCCGTTCACGGCGCGCTTCAAGCCGGCTCGCTCACGACGACTTTTACGGCGTCACAGGGACTGCTCCTGATGATTCCGAACATGTACAAAATAGCAGGCGAACTCACTCCGACGGTATTTCACGTTACTGCCCGCTCGCTCGCTGCGCAGGCTCTCTCGATTTACGGAGACCACGGCGACGTGATGGCTACGAGACAGACGGGTTTCGCCCTATTGTGCTCGAATTCAGTTCAGGAAGTTATGGACTTCGCTTTGATTTCTCAGAAAGCGACTCTCGAATCGAGAATTCCGTTCCTGCATTTCTTCGACGGATTCAGGACTTCTCACGAAGTAATTAAAATCGAACAATTGACGGTAGAAGACCTGAAGGCAATGATTGACGACAAGTACGTGAAAGAACACAGGTCAAGAGCGATGTCGCCCGATAATCCATTTATCAGAGGCACCGCACAGAATCCCGACGTTTACTTTCAGGGTCGCGAGACAGTGAATAATTTTTACACTGCCTGTCCCGAAATAGCCCAGAAGGCTATGGACAAATTCTTTGAAATCACCGGCAGAAGATATAACCTGTTTGATTACTACGGCGCTCCCGACGCGGAAAGAATTATAATTCTTATGGGCTCGGGCGCTGAAACATCGGAAGAGACTATCGATTTTATGACACAGAATTCGGGCGAGAAAGTCGGTATGATAAAGGTGAGACTCTTCAGACCCTTCTCCGTCGAGCATTTCGTGAACGCGATACCGAAGACCGTAAAAAGCATCGCGGTCCTTGACAGGACGAAAGAACCCGGCTCAATAGGCGAACCGTTATATCAGGACGTAATTACCGCGCTCAACGAAAAATGCCCGCTCGATAAGATGCCGAAAATCATAGGCGGCAGATTCGGACTTTCTTCGAAGGAATTCACTCCGGGTATGGTCAAAGCGGTTTTCGACGAACTGAAGAAAGACAATCCGAAGAATCATTTCACGGTAGGCATTAATGACGACGTTAGTCATACAAGCCTTGACTTCGACGCGAATTTCTCCACAGACATTGAAGGAATGTTTTCCGCTCTGTTCTTCGGACTCGGTGCGGACGGCACGGTTGGAGCAAACAAAAACTCAATTAAGATTATCGGTGAGGAAACAGATAACTACGCTCAGGGCTTCTTCGTTTACGACTCGAAGAAATCAGGATCGACAACTGTATCACACCTGAGGTTCGGAAAGAAGCCGATAAAATCAACATACCTGATTCAGAAAGCCGACTTCGTCGCCTGCCACCAGTTCAGCATGATGGAAAAAATCGACGTGCTGAAAAGCGTGAAAGACGGCGGCGTTTTCCTTTTGAACAGCCCTTACACCGTGGATGACACTATCAAGAATCTTCCGGGCAGAGTTGTTAAACAGATTAAGGATAAGAAATTAAGTTTCTACGTTATTGACGGATATAACGTCGCGAAAGAGACAGGAATGGGTTCGAGAGTTAATACAATAATGCAGACCTGCTTCTTCGCCATTTCAGGCGTACTGCCGAAAGACGAGGCTATTGCGAGAATCAAGGATTCGATCAAGAAGACTTATGGAATGAAGGGCGATGAAATCGTTAAGAAGAATTATAACGCCGTCGATAAGACTCTCGAAAACCTTCACAAGATTGAACTCGCGGAGTTAAAAGGAAAAGGCGTTGAACTACCTCCTGTCGTTTCGGATAAAGCCCCTGATTACGTTAAAGTTACGCTGGCGAGGATAATGGAAGGACTCGGCGACGACGTTCCCGTGAGCCAGATGCCGGTTGACGGCACGTTCCCGTCCGCGACTGCCCGGTGGGAAAAAAGAAACATCGCTCTCGAAGTTCCCGAATGGGACCCCGAAGTGTGCATACAGTGCGGCAAATGCGCTATAATCTGCCCGCACGCGACGATAAGAATAAAAGCGTATGACGAAAAAGCGCTCAAAAACGCTCCCGCCGCTTTCAAGCACATAAAAGCGAAGGGCAAGGAATTCGAGGCGAATACGGAATACTCGATTCAGGTAGCGGTCGAAGACTGTACCGGCTGCGGACTATGCGTTGAAATCTGCCCGGCGAAGAACAAGAAAGAAGTCAAGCGCAAAGCGCTCAACATGGTTCCGCAAATTCCAATCAGGGAACAGGAAAGAACCAACTGGGAATACTTCCTTGAAATTCCCGAATTCGACAGGGCGAAAGCAAACGTTACCACGGTTAAGGGAAGTCAGTTCCTCCAGCCGCTTTTTGAATTCTCAGGCGCCTGCTCGGGTTGCGGCGAAACGCCTTACGTGAAACTCGTTTCGCAGTTGTTCGGCGACAGGGCGGTGATTGCCAACGCGACGGGATGCTCGTCAATTTACGGGGGCAACCTCCCGACGACGCCCTGGGCGAAGAACAAGGAAGGCAGAGGACCTGCCTGGTCAAATTCTCTGTTCGAAGACAACGCCGAATTCGGACTCGGTATGAGGCTTTCAATCGACAAGCACAGCGAATACGCGAAAGAACTCCTCGCGCGGCTCGCGCCTCAAGTCGGAGAGCAAATCGTGAACGACATACTGAACGCGAGTCAATCGGATGAAGCGGGAATTTACGAACAAAGAGAAAGAGTAAAATTATTAAAGGATAAACTTAAGAAAATAGATTCGAACGAAGCCGAAGACCTGCTCAGCATTGCGGACTACCTGGTTAAAAAGTCCGTATGGATAATGGGCGGCGACGGATGGGCGTACGATATCGGATACGGCGGTCTCGACCACGTGCTCGCTTCGGGAAAGAACGTAAACATCCTCGTTCTCGATACGGAAGTTTACTCGAACACCGGAGGACAGATGTCGAAATCAACTATGCTCGGCGCCGTGGCGAAATTCGCCGCATCGGGCAAGCCCGTAGGAAAGAAAGACCTTGGAATGCTCGCTCTGAATTACGGACACGTTTACGTCGCGAAAGTAGCGATGGGCGCGAACGACACTCAGACTTTAAGGGCGTTCCTTGAAGCGGAATCATACGACGGACCTTCAATCATAATCGCTTACTCGCACTGCATCGCTCACGGAATAAACATGCAGAAGGCGCTCGAAGACCAGAAAGCCGCGGTCGATTCCGCGCACTGGATACTCTTCAGGTATGACCCGAGAAACGTTCAGCAGGGAAAGAATCCTCTGAAACTCGACTCGGGCGCTCCGAAGATAAAGTTCGAGGATTACGCGTATATGGAAAACCGTTATAAAATGCTCACCAAGTCGGACCCGAAACACGCGGCTAATTTGATGAAACTCGCGCAGGAATTCATCAACGAAAAATGGGCGATTTACGATAAACTCGCGAAAGACGATAAAACAAGCACGGAAAAAAACTAAAAATTAAATTATAATATTATGGATTTATCAACTAAGTACATGGGATTGAAACTGAAGAACCCTCTGGTTCCTTCGGCATCGCCGCTTTCAAAGTCGGTTGATATGGTGAAACGCCTTGAAGAATCAGGCGCGTCAGCAGTTGTCGTCTATTCTCTTTTCGAAGAGCAGATTACGCACGAAGCGGGAGAACTCGACCACTACATGTCGTACGGCACGGAAAGTTTCGCCGAAGCCCTGAGTTACTTTCCCGAAGCGAAAGAATTCAACCTCGGTCCCGACGAATACCTCAGGCACCTGAACAACCTGAAGTCTGCGGTGGACATTCCCGTTATCGGAAGCCTGAACGGCGTCTCCGCGGGCGGATGGCTTAAATACGCGAAGTTAATCGAAGAAGCGGGAGCGGACGCTCTTGAACTCAACGTTTATTACATTCCCGCGAATATCGAAAAAGACGGAACGATAATCGAGGAAATTTACGTGAGGGATTTAATTAAAATCAAGAAGAACCTGAAAATCCCCGTTGCGATGAAACTCAGTCCGTATTTCTCGTCGATGCCGAATATGGCAAAGAAACTCGATGACGCCGGCGCGGACGCGCTCGTGCTTTTCAACAGATTCTACCAGCCGGACATCGACCTCGCCGACCTCGAAGTCGTGCCTAACCTCGAACTTAGCAGCAGTTTTGAAATGCGTCTGCCTCTTAGGTGGATAGCGATTCTTTACGGTCGCATTAAAGCAAACCTCGCGGCTTCTACGGGCATTCATACGCACGAAGACGTTATTAAAATGCTGATGGCCGGCGCGGACATAACCTGCCTCTGCTCCGAACTTCTCGGAAACGGCATCAACAGAATTTCCGAAATCCTTAAAGACCTCGAAAAATGGATGGAGGAAAGAGAATACGAATCTGTCGAGCAGATGAAAGGAAGCATGAGCCAGAAATCTGTCGCCGATCCCGCAGCGTTCGAAAGAGCCAACTATATGAAGGCTCTCAACAATTACAAACTTCTGATATAAAACAAGAAACTAATATTTAATTAAAAGGGCTGCTCAAGGCAGCCCTTTTGATTCTGAAATATAAGAATTCCTTTAATTCCCTTTCATAAGTCCCGAAAGCACGTCGTAGAACCTGCCCCACGATTCTTTTATTTCGGGAGTGAAATCCTTTCCGAGTACCTTTCCCAGCGCATATAGCAACGATTCCTTGAAATATCCGTACTGCGCGGGAGTTATGCCTATATCGTTATGCCTCTGTCCCATTTTCTGTATCGCGGGCATTATAATCTCAACGTTGTTCAGTCCCTCGACAACAGTCTTCACCATCCTCATAAGTGTCATCGATTGCTCTTTCATATCGACCTTAAAAATATCGGCGACATCGGGACAGCACTCGAACAGATGCCTGTACAGGTAATCGCCTGTTTCCTGATGCCTGCCCTCAATCTTGCCGTACGATTCCTGAATTCTTTTTATGTCGTCTTTCGTTAAAATATCCCATTCAGCCATTTTATTATCCTTTTTCTTTTATTAATGTATAAAATATAAAATTTCCGATTAAAGAAAAATCAATTAATATAACAAATTAACAGTGATTAAGTTCAGGAGCAGCAGTAAATTTACGCGCTTGAAAGTATATTTGAGCAACAGTCCGAATGACGGGATTTTAACACGGGACGCTAAAAAAAATGCCGTGAAATGAATCACGGCATTTTTAAAAGGGTTGAGCCAGTATATATTTGCATATATCTCTTGTGAGATTTGCATCATAAAGTAAGTCACATTCGTGACAGGCGGTCCTCAGAACGGCCGCAAACGTCGATGGACGTTTAATCTACACGCGGTATTTCCGCGGCAATCTTTATGCGCTGCTGAAACTCAACCCTATATAATAGAACTAGAAGAATTTATGATTATAAAACCGATTTGTCAAGATGAATTTTAAAATATTTTGCGATACAAGAAACGGACCGCAGAGTTCATCACGCCGATAATAAAATTAATCTTACTGTTGACTTAAACAGGTCAGGATATGTATTTTTATTGATTAATGTCTCCGCCCTGTTCCATATCGCTTTTTTCCTGCGCGCTCCCCGCACGTATTTTTCAAGCAGTGTTCTGAAATCTTCAGGGGTTCTCAGAATATAAAAATGTTTCTCCGAATATTTTCCGAAATAATCCGGATAACTTTTTTTAATAAATTTATACGCCTCAGCCTGTACCGCTTTCTCGTCATTCGCGAGTTTCAGTAGTTCGTAATAATGTCCTTTTACGGGCTGAGGCTCTATGATGATTACCCTGCCTCCAGGTTTTAATACCCGCCTGCACTCGCTCAGAGCCTTCGCAAAATTCTTAATGGGAACGTGATGAAAACTTGCGAAGAAAACGACGGTATCAAAAACCAAATCGTAAAACGGCAGTTTCTCCGCTTTACCGTAATGGAGCCTTCTTCCGAGCATTCTGCTTTCGAACCTTAAGAGTGATTTTCCCAATACGGTTTTTTTATCCGTACCGTACGCGTCGTAATTTTTTTCTAGCAAATATCTTACGAGCGCGCCCGCGCCGCAACCGACGTCCAGTATCTTACCGTTCTTACGCAAGTACTTCAGTAATAACGCCGGCTCGCTCTTAGCCTTTTTAAATTCCATAATTCTTATTGAAGAAATTTTTTATGATTTCCGATGCTTCGGCAAGACAGCTGTATTCAGCCGTGTCAACCATCCCGTTTCCCTTAATCATCGCGGAGAGACGCTTGCCGTCTTTTCTTTTAAGGCATAGAATCTTTTTGCCGCGCTCAATTCCGTAACGTATTTCATAACCCACGCCGAGGCTGGGATTCGTAACGTCGGCGATTATGCATTCTGACTCGTCTATCCATTTCACATCCCTGTCGTGTATGAATTTATCTGTGAGTTCCGCCTCCCCTTTTCTCTGAAGGTCCGCGTTTGAAAAGTGCTCTGTAAGTACCTCGCCGAAATTCTTCAAAATGTTAATCAGTTCCTTGTTGTAATACGCGGAATCGTCTGTGATTACCCCGCTTATGGAAGTCGCGAAATAAATTTTCATTTCAGATTTGCTTTTATGCGTTTTATTAAATTTAACTTATATAATTTAAAAGAAATAATGAAAAACAGCGTTTTTCAGATAACATTTGAGATTCATTTACGTATAATTATATAAAAAACAATTTCTTATGAAGCATTTTATAAACTTTTTAGCGGCAGTTATAATTCTTGCCGCGGCGAGCGGAACTTTCTCTCAGGAAAAATATTTTTTGAACAATAACATTGACTTTTCCGTGAACCCCGCCGATGATTTCTTTCAGTATGCTAACGGCTCATTCATTAAAGCAAATCCGATTCCTCCTTACGAACACACGTATGGAATTTTCAACCTCGTCGAGGACAGCGTTTACGTTTATCTTTACAACATATGCCTCGACGCGCAAAAAGATGTTATTGCCGCAAAGGGCAGCAACACTCAGAAAATCGGAGATTTCTTCTATAGCGGTATGAACGAGAATTCCATAAACGATATGGGCGTTAAGCCTATTGAAGAGTACTTAAAAAAAATTGACGGCGTAAAAAGTTTTTCCGAGGCGGTCGCGCTGGCGGTAACATTCAAGCAATACGGTTTTGGACCTTTCTTTTCCCTCTATGTGTCGCAGGATTTAATGAACAGCGACAAAAACGTCGTAACGCTCTATCAGGGCGGCATAGGGCTTCCCGACAGAGATTATTTCTTCAATACCGATGGCAGGACTTCGAACATAAGAAAAGAGTACAAGAAACACATCGAAAAATCGATGTCGCTTCTTGACCGAAAAGCGAACAACGAAAAAATCTCTCTTGCCGTGTTTGAAATTGAAACGGACCTCGCCAAAATTTCGAGAAAACTCGAGGACCTCCGCGATGATTACGCGAACTACAACAGAATGACGATTGCGGAACTAAACAAGCGGACACCTTCGCTCGACTGGAACGCTATGCTTGGTTACCTGGGAATAAAGAATCAGGAATTCGTCATTGTAGGACAGCCTGAGTTTTTTACAGGACTTGAGAAGTTGTCTTCGAAATATACGCTCGACGACTGGAAATCTTATCTGAAGTGGCACCTCATTAGAAATCTATCTGAATACCTGCCGAAAGAATTCGACGATGAGCATTTCAGGTTTTACGGTACGATTCTGAACGGCACGACCGAGCAGAAACCCCGCTGGAAAAGGGTTCTCGACAATACAAACGACATGCTCGGCGAGATTCTCGGCATGGAATACGTAAGGCTTTACTTCCCTCCCGAAGACAAGGAAAGGACCAAATACATCGTTGACCTGATGGCAAAATCTTTCGGTGAAAGAATCAAGAAACTCGACTGGATGAGCGAAGAGACGAAGGAGAAAGCGCTCGTGAAACTCGGAACTATGGTTAAGAAAATCGGTTATCCCGACAAGTGGAAAGATTATTCGACGCTCGAGATTGTCCGCGATTCATACCTGAAGAATATTCTGAACGCTTCAAAGTGGCATTACGATGATATGGTCTCAAAACTTTACAAACCCGTTGACAGAACCGAATGGGATATGACCCCGCAGACTTACAACGCGTATTACAATCCTTCGAATAACGAGATTGTTCTTCCCGCGGCAATACTCACGATTCCCGGGAAGCGAATGAGCGAAGTTGACGACGCTTTCCTTTTCGGATTTATCGGAGCGAGCACCGTAGGCCACGAAATGACTCACGGTTTTGACGACCAGGGAAGATTGTACGATGAAAAAGGAAATCTTCAGGGCTGGTGGACGGCTTCGGACTCGGCAAAGTTTGTCGAAAAATCGAAACTGATGGTCGAGCAGTATAATAACTATGTCGTGCTTGACAGTATGCGAATCAACGGTAAAGCGACTCTCGGAGAAAACATTGCCGACCTCGGCGGGCTTGTAATCGGCTATGAAGCGATGAAGATGACGAAGGACGGACAGGAGAACAAGGAAATCGGCGGATTCAACGCCGACCAGAGATATTTTCTCGGCTACGCTTTCTCGTGGGCGGTTTACTACAGACCCGAAATGCTTGCAAAGCGCGTGATGACTGACGTTCACTCCCCCGCTTTCCTGCGCGTAAACGGACCATACTCGAATATTAACGAATTTTACAAGGCATTCAATGTTTCAGAAAGCAATAAAATGTTCCGCCCGGAGAATATTAGAGTTTCAATCTGGTAAATTATTGAGCGGAGAGCCGCAGGCTCTCCGCTTTACTATTTTTTTATCAATATTATTTCATACCGCAAATATTTATCTTTACTCATAAGCCAAAAATAAAACTTCAATTATATGTCACGAATAATCAAAGCACCAACCGGAACAAAAATGACCTGTAAAAACTGGCAGGCGGAAGCCGCGATGAGAATGCTTATGAACAATCTCGACTCCGATGTGGCGGAAAATCCCGCCGAACTGATAATTTACGGAGGAAGCGGAAAGGCTGCGAGAAACTGGGATTGTTTCGACGCGATTGTCGAAACGCTAAAAACTCTGGACGATGACGAAACATTGCTCGTTCAATCAGGTAAGCCCGTTGCTGTATTCAAGACTCATAATAACGCGCCTCGCGTGATAATAGCGAATTCGCATATCGTTCCGAAATGGGCGACGTGGGATGAATTCAGGCGTCTCGAAGGGCTCGGACTCACTATGTACGGTCAGATGACCGCGGGCTCGTGGATTTACATCGGTACGCAGGGAATCCTTCAGGGTACGTACGAAACGTTCGCGGCCTGCGCGTCAAAGCATTTCGGCGCGACACTCAAGGGGAAATTTGTTCTGACCTGCGGTATAGGCGGAATGGGCGGCGCGCAGCCGTTAGCCGCTACGCTTAACGGCGCGGCGTTTCTCGGTATCGATGTTGACCCTGCGAGAATACAGAAGAGAATTGATACGGGTTACTGTGATGTGATTACATACGACCTCGATGAAGCCTTGAAACTGGTTCTCNGAGGCAAAAAGAAAGGCATCGCAAAATCAATAGGACTGGTCGGAAACGCCGGAGAAGTTCTTCCTGAAATCTTCAGGAGAGGAATCATACCTGACGTTCTTACAGACCAAACATCAGCTCACGACATGCTTAACGGTTACGTGCCTATGGGAATGAAATTTGAGGAGGCGGTTAAATTAAGAAAAACCGATCCCGCAAAATATCAGGAACTTGCTAAAAAAACTGCTGTCGTTCACTGCAAGACTATGTGGGAGTTCATGAAAAGAGGCGCGATAACATTCGATTACGGCAACAACCTTAGAGGCGAAGCGCTCGCGAACGGTTTCAAAAACGCCTTCGACATTCCAGGCTTCGTCCCCGAATACATCAGACCGCTTTTCTGCGAAGGAAAAGGACCGTTCAGATGGGCTGCTCTTTCAGGCGAACCAAATGATATCTACGCGACTGACGACGCTATTATGGAGGCGTTCCCTGACAACAAACTGCTTCACAACTGGCTCAAGGCAGCGAAGGAGAAAGTGCATTTTCAGGGACTGCCCGCGAGAATATGCTGGCTAGGTTACGGCGACAGGATGAAGGCGGGAAAAATTTTCAATGAACTTGTAAGAACGGGAAAGGTTAAAGCCCCGATTGTAATTGGACGCGACCACCTCGACTGCGGAAGCGTTGCATCGCCTAACCGCGAGACCGAGAAAATGAAGGACGGATCGGACGCGATAGCCGACTGGCCTATTCTAAATTTCGCGCTTCATAACATCGGCGGCGCCAGCTGGGTCTCTTTGCATCACGGCGGCGGCGTTGGAATCGGAAATTCGATACATTCAGGAATGGTTATCGTCGCGGACGGAACGAAAGAAGCCGAAACGCGGCTTGAAAGATGCCTTACATATGACCCCGCGATGGGAATTGTGAGACATTCCGACGCGGGATACGAACTCGCTCTCGAAGAAAGAAAGAAGTTCGGAATCAGAATGCCGATGGTGAAGTAAGAAAACGGAGGAGTCTCAATTAAATAAATTCTTTGCAAATGCCGTTTGCTAAAGTATATGTTCATTTTGTGTTCAGCACAAAGGACAGGTTACCTTTTCTCGCGGATAAGGAGACGAGAGAAAAAGTATGGAATCATATAAAGGAATAATCCCGTCAGAAAGGCATTTTTATTGATTATATAAACGGTTATTCCGAACATTGCCATTGCCTTGTATCGCTGGGGATTGAGCAGACAATGAGCAATATCATGAATCTTCTTAAAGGCGAATCTTCACACTGGATAAACAAAAACAACATCTGCAATCCCGGGTTTAAATGGCAGAATGATTACTTCGCTGTTTCTGTTTCTGAATCGATTGTGGAAAGAGTAAGAGAATATATAAGGAACCAGGAAGCACATCACCGCAAGAAAACGTTTAAGGAGGAATATGATGAATTTATCCGGTTGTATAGGTTAATGAGTTAGCTATAATCCGATTTGAGCTTTTCAATTGCCCCTGCCTTCAGGCAGGGGGAGAGGAAGTAGTATAAACAAGGCTTTAGCCGAAATTGGTTTCCAAAAGAATATTTTGGCTAAAGCCTGATATTTTGTGCTCTTCGACCCCTGCCTGAAGGCAGGGGCAATTCATTTATATCTCTGAAGGCAGGGGCAATTCATTTATATCTCTGAAGGCAGGGGCAACTGACATAAATTTCATAATCTCATATTTTGTAACGCCCATATAAATTTTGCTTTTATTATTTATCAGGAAATATCTATTTCTTTTTGAATTTTGATTTGTATATTTGATATTTAATTTTTTATTTAAAATTTAAATGATCGGCAATCTAAGAGAAAATATATTTGAATTTTTCAGGCAGGACGGATTGCTTGCCGCACAATACGAGAATTATGAATTCAGGGAATCTCAGGTAAAGATGGCAAACGCTGTGCTGGATTCACTTGAGGGAAAAAGCCACCTGTTTGTCGAGGCTCCGACGGGCATAGGTAAGAGTTTCGCTTATCTCGTCCCCGCGATTTATTTCGCCAAGAAGCACGGCAAGAAAGCGGTTATTTCCACTCACACGATAAATCTTCAGGAACAGATTATCGGCAAAGATATTCCGTTGCTGAAAAAAATTCTTCCGATTGAATTCGAGGCGAATCTGCTGAAAGGAAAAACCAATTATATATGTCCGAAACGCCTGCGCAGGGCTCACGACAACTCACGCACCCTCTTTGAAAACGACCAGAAAACTGTTCTCGACAAACTCATAAAGTGGAGCAAGGAGACAAAAGACGGAACGATTTCCGACATCGATTTTCCGGTGGACGCGGATTTATGGCAGTCCGTGTGCGCCGAGGTAAACATTTGTTCCGCCAAAACCTGCGGCAGCATTGAAGAAACCAATTGCTTCTACAGGAAAGCAAAAGAAAAAATTTATTCTTCGGACGTTGTAATACTGAATCATTATTTGTTCTTCAGCCTTTTCAATTTCGCGTCAAAAGACAAGAGAGAAGGTTATCTTTTCCCGAATGATTTCCTGATTTTCGACGAAGGTCATACACTGGAAGACGCGGCGGCGGAGCAACTTGCGCCGGGCGTATCAAGGGAAATGATAAGATTTCATCTGCTCAGGCTGTATAACGACAGGAGGAAAAAGGGCTTCCTGACTACTCTTCCCGCGCTTCACGTTCTGCCGGTCGTGCAGAATCTTCTTGATATCAATCAGTCCTTCTTTTATGAAATAAGGAGGAAGTACTTTAAACGCGCGGGGGATAAATACGACTCGCTGACGGTAAGAATCCGACAGGAACTCGAAGTAAAGAATCACCTCAACGACGAACTCAACAATCTGGTTAAAAACCTCGGCGACCTGAAAGGTTTCGCGCGGTCTGAACTCGAAGAGAATGAGATAAATGATTTCATTATAAAGTTCGCGATGTTCAATAAAATCATAAACGATTTCATTCGTCTTGACAATCCCGAATTCGTTTACTGGATAGAACTCGGGAATCATTCTCTCGAATCAAACGTCAAACTGTGCGCCTCGCCTCCGGATATTTCCGATTACATGCGTGAAAATATTTTCAGGGAGAATAACACGTGCATAATGACAAGCGCCACGCTGTCCATAGACGATAATTTTGATTATTACAGGAACAGGCTTGGAGCCGAATCCGCCGAATCAATCAAACTGCCCACGCAGTTTGACTTTTTCCGTCAGGTCAATCTCTACATTCCGAACGACAGGAGCCTGATTCCGAAAACGGACAACAATCCGTTGTACGCGAAGGCGCTCGAGAAATGGATAACTTACTTCCTGAATCTCACAGGCGGCAAGGCGCTTGTCCTGTTTACGAATTCATATCTTATGAGAACAATCGGAAGCCGTCTCCGGGATAATCCGGAAATCAACGGTCTTGATATTCTTGTGCAGGGTGAAGGCGAATCCCGCAGAAATCTTCTTGAGAAATTCAAGCACGACATAAATTCGGTTCTTCTGGGACTTGACAGTTTCTGGCTCGGTGTAGACGCGCCAGGAGAAACACTTAGCAATCTGATTATTACGCGTCTTCCGTTCGTAGTACCGGACCACCCGTTGGTTCAGGCCAGGCTCGAACTTATCGAGTCGAGAGGCGGAAACAGTTTCGCGGATTATTCCCTTCCCGAAGCGATACTGAAATTCAGACAGGGAGTCGGTCGATTGATCAGAAACAAAACGGACGAAGGAATAATAGCCGTGCTTGACAACAGAATACTTTCAAAGCCGTACGGCAGGCACTTTCTGAATTCCATCGACGAATGCCCCGTAACGATTCTCTGACGGTATTTACTTCATTTAATCTGTGCTGCCTAATGATTATCTTTAAGAATGGAAAACGAAAACAACTTAAAAGAAGAAAAGAAATATCCCGTGAATGAAAAAGTCAACGAGCCCGATGAACAGAACCTGTCTTCGATTGACGATGAGCCGCTGTCCGCTGATGAAAAAACAGCATCGGCAAACATACCGCTTCAGAATCCCGATAATAATTTTCCCTATTATGCAAATGTAGATAAAAGAATCTTCAACAACGCGAGAGCGCTCGCGGTGAAAATACTCGTCAGATGCGAGAGAACTGACGCTTATCTCGATAAAATCATCGATTTTGAAATCAGGAATAACGACCTGAATGACCTTGATAAGGCGCTGCTGAACGAAATCGCTCACGGCGTCATAAGATGGCTCAGAAGACTCGATTGGTTCCTCAACGGCTTCTACAGAGGACAGTATGAAAAATGCCTGTCAGACGTGAAGAATGCGATGCGGGTCGCTCTGTACCAGATACTTTTCCTGAATAAAATTCCTTATGCGGCGGCGGTTAACGAAGCCGTCGAGTTGATAAAAAAACTCCGCGGCGACAAGCACGCCGGAGTCGTAAACGGTCTGCTCAGGACAATCATCCGAACTCTGGACAGTCTTGTCTGGCCGACAAGAGAAATTGACGAAGTGAATTACCTCGGTATCATTCAATCGCATCCGAACTGGATGGTACGCAGATGGGTTGCGAGATTCGGATTCGACGACGCGGAGAAACTCTGCGAGGCTAACAACAGAAGACCGAAACTTTCTCTCAGGGTAAACAGGCTGAAGATAACTCCCGAAGAACTCGAAAAACACCTCGAAGAACGCGGGATACAGTACAGGAGAGGAAGTTATTCGGAAGATTTTATACACATAAAGATGATGTCACGCATATATGACGACGAATTCTTTAAACAGGGGTGTTTCAGCATACAGGACGAAAGCGCGGGATTAATGTCAAAACTTCTTGACCCGAAAGAAGACGAACTCGTGCTTGATGTGTGCGCCGCGCCTGGCGGGAAGACTTCGCATATTTCGGAACTAATGAACGGAAAGGGAAAGATAATTGCTATTGATAAATATCTTTCAAAAGTCGAAATAATGAAGAAGAACTTCGAGCGGCTTGCAATGTCAAACGTTCTCGCTTTCCACGAGGACATTCAAGAACCGAAGACGGAACTGATTCGAGAGAAACTTATCGGCAAAGTTGACAAGGTAATCGTTGACGCTCCGTGTTCGGGATTAGGCGTTATTACGAAAAAACCCGATATCAAGTGGAAACGTGAATCGGGCGACATAATGAAACTCCAGAAGATTCAACTCGAGATTCTTGAAAAGGCGGCGGAATATGTTAAGCCGGGAGGCGCGCTAGTGTACAGTACATGCACGACCGAGAAAGAAGAAAACGAAGACGTGGTAAATATTTTTCTCGATAGACACGCGGAGTTTAAAGCGGATGACGCCGCGGCTTTCGTTAACGGTGATGTTGTGAATAAGAACGGATTTATTGAACTGCTTCCGCACGTGCATAACATTGACGGAGCGTTCGGAGCAAGACTTATACGACAATAAAAAAAAGCCCTTTGAAAGGGCTTTTTCATAATAATAATATATATTTTTATTTCTTTATATCCTTATTGATATCATTTTTCGAATCCTTTTTTACGTTCTTTTTTATATCCTTTTTCTTGAGAACAGGTCTGTCCTTGCTCATGTTTTTCCTGAATTCATTCGCCTGTCTCTGCATTCTAACCTGATAAGTGACATCCTTTAACTTTTTCAGGTCTTCATCAGACAGGACCGGAATGCTTAACACCTGACCCGGATATATGAGATTCGGATTCACTATCTTCTTAGGAGTGTGCGAGGGGGCTGAGATTACACCGTTTTCATTCGCTTCCCAGATCTTCGGCCAGTAGTTGTTCCTGCCGTATATTTCCTTCATACCCGCGATTTTCCAGAGGCAATCGCCCTTGACAACGGTGTATTGATTTGATTTCGCCACAGGCGCTTTTTCCCACGACTCGAGTTTACTCTTCATTGCGATATAGCGTGAGTAAAACTCCGGAAGGCATTTTATTTTCGACGCTTCTATCCCGTCAAAATACATTTTTCTGGCATCCTGCGGCGTACCAAGTTTGTTGTTTATTTTCTTCTCGGTCTCGTCGAATTTTTTCCTGAATTCCGCCAGTCCGTTCCTGTCAGTTCCGACAGAGGAATACAGTTCATTTTCGGCGTCGAGCGCTTTCTTATCCATATCCAGAGACTGCGATTTAAGTGCATCGATTTCTCCGTTCATTTTTTGTATTTGCTGAAGGAGTTGCTCTTTCTTCAATGTCAAATCGTCCATTTGCTTCTGCCATTCATTAATCAATAACTCGTCTTCCCTTCCGTACTTATCCTCCTCAGGACAACAGTCATCGTCCTGAGAAAAAATATACGATGGCAGAAACTGAAACAGAATTGAGATGAGAAATAGATTTAGAATTATCCTATTCATCGCGTATAAATTGAATTAGTAAAAAACAGTAGCGGCTCAGAAAACTGAGCCGCTAAAAATTTAAGATATTTTTATATTATATCAAATATAAAAAAAAGTTACTTTTCGTCGTAGAAGTCGCCGAGTTTAATTCTCGCGTTAATCATTGCCGTAACAAGACCGAACGCTGAATTAGGGGATTTCGTCAGCCTTATGGAAGGTCCGAGAGCGAATGAACTTAAACCGAATGATTCCGCGATATTCGAAACGTATGCTTCCCATAGGAACTGCCAGTTTCTGTCCGCGTTTCCGAACATGTAATCCATTCTAACGTCGAACACCGAGCCCGCAACCCTGATTTCCCTCGCGGTATAACCCGCGTGGAAGTTGCCGAAATACTTTGCAATATAAATCTTCGCCCTTGTCGAGCCGAAAGTTCTGATAGGATAACGGAATTCGAAATTAAAGAAACTGCCGCTGGGGATATAAAGGTTCGGCATGTACCTTCCGTTTTTGAGTGTATCGTAATTATTCTTGACCTTAAGCGGGGGATCATAATCGCCGCTGTCAATCACGGAGAAGAATCCGACTTCAAAGAAGTTACCGAACGGCAGCACGTAACTCGCTTGAATACCGAGTTTCGGCGAGAAAATATTGTTGTAGTTGCCGAATGTGCTTTCCTTTTCGCCGGATGTCGCACCCGCGTCGCGCTTCCTGACGAGTTCCTTGATTCTTGTCGTCACGCCGATTTTCGCGCCGAGGAGATGGAAGTTCGCGCCAACGAGGTCCGTTTCAAAGGGACCGGAATACGGTGTTCCGAGTTGGAATGAAAAACCGAAACTCTTCTTGAGCGGAATACCGAGAGGCTCGCCGCCAAAGAAATTCAGATACGGGTTAATGTATGCAGTCGTGCTTAGAATTTCCTTCTCTTTCTTGGGAGGCGCAATTACTTCTTTAATCTTAACCTTCTTCAAAGCGTCAACAAACACAGAGATGTAATTGTATCTTTTCTGCGCGAGGTTAATCTTATTCGGAGCTGACCAGTTAAGAAGTTTTTGCTGAACCTCTTTCGTAATGTTGTTCCAGGGCACCTGAATCTTTGTCGGATCCGTTTCTTCGCCGATTACAACATAATGGTTGTTCGGATCTGCGTCTGAAACGTTTACGATAAGAGTAAACGAGGACAGTTTCGGGTCCACCGCCATTTCGTCCTGTATTTTCACGTAAACGCTGTCGTCGTCCGTATTCGCATTAATCTTGAAATACCTGAACGTCTTTGGATCATCTTCTCTCACTTCCTGTGAGTAGGTGTTTTTTACGTTGAAACTAATAGCAATAATCAAGAACGTAAAAAATGCAAAAGCAGAAGTTTTTAGAATATTCATACTAATTATTTTAATAAAAAAATTATCTTTTTACCATTCGCCGAAAGTGTATTGTCCCTGTCTGGAAACACTGTGCGGCGCTATTTTATCCTTGACCGTTACGGTGAAGGATGCTCTGAAAGGTGACGAACCGTTCTCGGTCATCCTTTCAAATTGTTCCTTGGAAGCAGCATATTTGAGGACGAGGTCATACACGCCGTTTCCTTTTGTTTCAACCTTTACCGGACCGACTATGTTTACATCGAGTTGTCCGACGAAATCATCCTCGATAGATATTCTGTATCCGACGACGCTTTGAAGTTCTCTTAACGAAGCGTCCGGACCGCCCGACTTGAGCGGCTGAATATTTATCTTGGGTTTCTGATTTTCTCTCGTGCTAACTGTCTTGCTCTGGTTTCCCTGTTTATAAGTTACTGTTTTCTGACCGCCCATCGTGAACGACCTCGAACCGCCAGCGGGTATTGATGCAATCTGGCCTCCGTCGTCTCCGTATATTTCAAGAGGCATATTACCCCTGTTCGTAATGGAGTTTGTCGTGTATTGAACGAGCGGAGCAGCAACCAAAGGAGTAACGTCGATGTTCTCCATCTTGACGTCTTCCTTCATTTCTTCTTTCAATTTTTCCTGTTCCTGTTTGCTCAGCCTCTCAAACTCCGACTGCGATACTACCATCTGTCCTGTCTGAAGTGTTATCATGTTCGGTGTAATCTGCGGCGGAATGAAGTTCTTCAAATCCGCGATGTTCCGCAGCGAATCAAGTTCGATTTTCGGAACAAGTCCGAGCGCCAGCATCGAGTCGATGTATTTCTTCAGCGAGTCCGCATATGTTTTTTTAACGGCTTCTTCTTCGGTCAACACCTTCTGCAGATTTATATCGGCGCCTTTCATGGTCAGTACGACAAGAACAAAGATATATAATACCTGATATATTATGAATTTAACGTCCCTATTGGATTTACTCATCGCTTTAAAATTAAAGTTTAAGCTATTACTGACGCTTTCCTGTCAGATAAACTAAATTTTCGAGACTCTTCAACGCATTCGAGTCTTTCATGTGACCGACTGTTTCACTCAACATCGCCGCCGTCTTCTGTAATTCAAGTAGCGAAGACTGATCGGGAAGTTTAACTTCGCCGATTGCGCTCGACAGACCTTTCATAACTTCAAAGTTATTCTTCATGATTTCAGAATATTCCGCTGTTTTCTTTATTATCGCGGCGACGTTGTTCACGTTGTTTATGACTTCGTTCATCTGGTTCGCGACCGACGCGTCTGTGAGTTTAATCTTGCTGAAATCCTCGACCATCGCCTTGAAAGTGCCAAGGTTCTTCGCATGCTCATCATTCACATCCTTCGCCATCTTTAGATATTTGAAAATTACTTCGGCGTCTTCTTTTGACAATTGCTTCGTGGTGCCTGCACCGGACACGCCCACGAGAAGCTGCTCGTTAGTCGAACGAATGCTCTCGAGAAGCCTGTTCTGCAATTGATACTGATTGTAGAAATTGTATTCTTCCTCGATGTTTCCTACTTCTTCGGTTATCGCCTGATACTGCAGCCCNTGCGTTTCAAATACGGTTCCAAACAACTTGCCGATAGCAAGAATAACGATTGACTTGATTTCAAAAGGCACCGAGAATCCCAGAAATATCTTTTCACCCAACTGCGTTGAGAGAAGCAGTATGGCGGCACCCAACAACGGCATGGCAGTCGAAATGGAATCCACAAGCCCGCTGTAATTATCTACGATTCTCGTGATAATCTCTCCTGACGGGCCTTTAAGCGCTATCTGCTTTTTAAGACTGTGGTTGCTCGCCCATGCAAATATCAGAAATAATATATAGGCCACAAACGGCAGCCACCAGAACTGCATCGGAACGACTTTCTGGGTTATATCGTATTGGAACAATGATTTTGCTAGGTCAGCGGAAATATTGCCGAGAACGGGAACATAAGAGACGTCAACGAATAAAGAAATAATCAGCAGTATTAAAGACGGAATCAGCGCCCTGATAACGTCCTTCGTTCCTGCCTTGCTGATTCTGTTCAGGTTCTTTTCAACGAGGTATTTTCTTATTTCGACAATTTCCGAGAAGCCTTCTTTGAGTTGACTGATTTTTGATTCAATCCTGTTTGCTTTCGGGTCAAAATTCCCGGCGGGAATTTTTGATTCTTGTGTAGAATTGTTGTCTGCCATGTTAAAAACTTATTTTATTGTAAAATTAAGTTAAAATAATTATTTCTTATAATATATAAATCATGTGTAATATAAAAAACATATTTAATACAAACAACGAAATAATTGAAATTTCAGCATTTTCCCGAAATCTCAAATACTTCGTTTATCCGCCTTCGTGCTTTTCGTAGGCATTTATTATTTCTTTTACGAGCCTGTGCCTTACGACATCATTTTTATTGAAATATACAAAAGCAACACCCTCAATGCCTTTTAGAATTTCAGCCGCCTGAATCAGTCCGGACATTTCCTTCGCCGCGAGATCGATCTGAGTCACGTCGCCGGTAATAATCGCCTTGGAATTCGGACCGAGTCTCGTAAGAAACATCTTCATCTGCATCGTAGTGGAATTCTGCGCCTCATCCAGTATTACAAACGAATTGTTGAGAGTTCTTCCCCGCATGTAAGCGAGAGGAACAATTTCGATAATATTCTTTTCGAAGTAACCGCGAAGTTTTTCGTAAGGCAGCATGGCTTCAAGCGCGTCGAACAATGGCTTCAGGTAAGGATCAATTTTTTCCGAAAGGTCGCCGGGCAGAAATCCCAGGCTTTCTCCAGCCTCCACCGCAGGTCTCGCAAGCACTATCTTTCCAACCTGCTTGTTCTTCAGCGCGGCTACCGCGAAAGCGACTGCCAGATAGGTTTTTCCCGTGCCGGCAGGCCCGATAGCGAATATTATGTCGTTCTCGGATATGGTATTGCAATAATCTATCTGCGTCGGCGTCCTGGGCTTTATCAAATCGTTTTTATTGTACAGTATTACGTCGCCCCTGTCCTGACTGCCGTTCTCTCCCGCAGCCTTTCCGTTTCTCGCATCGTCTATCAGATCGGCGATAAGTCTTACATCATCGGCGGTAACACGCTCCTGCCTCTTTGCAAGGAACACCATTTCGTCGATCATGCGCGACGCTGTCGAAAATTCCTTTTCGTCGCCGCTCTTCAGGAAAACGTTGTCGCCGCGAACGACGATTATCGCTCCGGGAAATTTTTCCTTGAGAAAATTCAGGTTCTCTTCGTTGACCCCAGTGAATGACAAAAGGTCAATACCGGTTAATGATATGTTCTTTTCCGTAGTGTCTCTTAAAAATTTAAAAAAAGAGCCTTTATGCATTCGCATAAAGGCCCCTTTACTATCATTTGAAAGAAAGTTATTTCTTCTTTTCTTCTTTCTTCGGTTCTTCTTTCTTTACGTCTTTCTTCACGTCTTTCTTTACTTCTTCTTTCTTCACGTCTTTCTTCACGTCTTTCTTTTCGTCTTTCTTTACTTCTTTCTTGTCGTCTTTCTTAGGCTCTTCTTTATCCATTTTTTCTTTCTGTGCCATCTGTATTTCTTGGATTTGTCAAGAGCTTTCTTCTTAAGGTCTTCGGTAAGCGCCGGAACCTTTAATACCTGACCCGGATAAATTAAGTTCGGGTTCTTGATTGTTTTGGGAACTTTCGGAGGAGCATTCACAACGCCCTTTTCGTTTGCATCCCAGAGTACGGGCCACATCTTGACGTTGTTGTAGATTTCCTTCTTGCCCGCGATCTTGTACAAGCAGTCGCCCTTTACAACAGTGTAACCGGCTTCCTTCTTGACTTCTTCCCACTTCGCAAGCGCGTCTTTCATCTTTTTATATCTGTCATAAAATTCGGGTAAGCATTTGATCTTCGATGCTTCGATTTCTGCGAACATCTTCTGTGCATCTTCTTTCTTACCTTCTTTTTTATTTATGAACTTTTCTGTCGCTTCGAATTTCTTTCTGAAATCCGCGACACCGCTCTTTGTCGAGCCGACTGATGCATAAAGATCTTCTTCCGCTTTTACGACTGCAGCGTCTTTGTCGGAATTGGTTTTCTTTAACGCGTCAACGTCTTTTGTTAATTGGTCAAGTTTACCGGTAAGTTCATTCTTCTTTGCGGTATACTCATCCATTTGCTTCTGCCACTCTTCTTCAGTCATTTCAGGAGCTTCTTCTTCTTCTTGAGCAAATACTGATATCTTTGCACCAAGAGTTAAGGAGAGGACAAGCAATGCGATTAATAATTTATGAAACTTCATTTATTAAAATCTCCTTTTTTTAAAAATTTTTTAAAATTTTTTACTTGTGCTTTTTAAAATACAAACTTAAGATTACTTGCAATTGGCTTTTGCTTGATCCATTTGCTTTTGGAAATCTTTAATCTTTGCATCTTTATCAGCAATTTGCTTCTGCAACTGAGACTTTTCGCTCTCTTTTGCATTTACCTGACTCTGAAGTGATTCGACTTCCGCTTTCAGGTCGTTTAACTGTTTAAGTTGCTCTTCACTTACACCACCGCAACCTGCAATGATTCCTGAAAGGAATGCTACGGTAAGCAATACGAAGAACATGTTTTTAATTTTGGCCATTTAATACCTCCTGTATTTTTGGCGGATTTAAAAAATAGTTTGTTTAAAGACAAGACAAATATATATGTCCTAATATATCTTGTCAAGTCAAATTCTAAAAAAGTGGACATATTTTTTATAATAAAATAGACATGACCGTAATAATTGTTTTATCAATATTTTAATCGTAGAAACTAGCAGGATTTTATATATTCGCTAACTAATCGAGGTAGGAATTGTTGCAGCCGCATTGTTACGGCTAACATTTTGCTCCGTTATTGAATTAGTTCCGACCAGCGAATGGTCATTCGGTAATTTCATTCCCATTCAATAGTTGCCGGAGGTTTCGAACTTATATCGTAAACCACCCTGTTCACACCGCGCACGCTGTTGATTATTTTATTTGACACCGCCGTCGTAAAATTCTTTTCGAACTGGTAAAAATCAGCCGTCATTCCGTCGAGTGACGTGACCGCCCGCAGTACAACCGCGTTCTCATAACTCCTCTCGTCGCCCATTACTCCTACGCTCCGCACAGGAAGCAGCACAGCGAATGCCTGCCAGATCTCATCGTACAGATTATTTCTGTGCAGTTCGCCGATAAAAATATCGTCAACCTCACGGAGTATCGAGAGTTTCTCTCTCGTTACGTCGCCGAGAATCCTTACCGCAAGCCCCGGTCCGGGGAAGGGATGCCTTTTGATGAACGATGACGGCAGACCGAGTTTAATTCCGATGTTCCGCACCTCGTCCTTGAAGAGTTCCCTGAACGGCTCAATTATATTCATTTTCATCTTCGCCGGAAGACCGCCGACGTTATGATGCGATTTAATCGTAACCGAAGGTCCTTTGAATGAAACGGATTCAATCACGTCCGGATAAAGCGTTCCCTGCACGAGATGCCTTATGTTCATTCCCTTGCTTTTCAACTTCTTCGCCTCCGCGTCGAATACGTCTATGAAAGTTTTACCGATTATTTTTCTTTTCTTCTCGGGTTCGGACACGCCTTTAAGCCTCTTTAGAAAAATATCCGAAGCGTCAGCGAACACGAGGTTGAACCTGAAGTGCTTCCTGAACATATCGACGATTTTCCTGCTCTCGTTCTTTCTCATAAGTCCGTTGTCAATGTGTACGCACACGAGCCGCTTTCCTATCGCCTTCTGTACCAGCATCGCGGCAACGGAGGAATCAACGCCGCCGCTCAGCGCGCAAATTACCCCGTCGTCTCCAGCCTTCTCCCTGATTTCGGCCGTCTTGTCCTTTATGAACGAAGAAGGCTTGAATAAAGAATCCACGCGGCAGATGCCGAACGCGAAATTTTTCAGAATGTTCTTTCCATACTCGGTGTGGTTCACTTCGGGATGAAACTGAAGCGCGTATATTTTCTTCTCCCGATGCTCGTAACTGCTTATGATTCCGTTTGAACTTCTTGAGGTAACTCTGAAATCGCGGGGAAGAAAATCTATAGAATCGCCGTGGCTCATCCACGTCGTAAAACTTTTCGCGCATCCCCTGAAAAGTTTCGAATCAACCGATGTCTTAATCTTCGTGAATCCGTATTCTCTCACCTTTGCCTTGTGAATCCTTCCGCCCGATTTTTTGGCAATTAACTGGAGTCCGTAACAGATTCCGAGGACGGGAATGCCCGAATTATTCAACGCTTCATAATTATCCCCGCTTATGTCAGGCGAATCCTTAGCGAGCACGCTCGCCGGACCTCCTGAAAGTATTATGCCTTTTAATCTGTGTTTGTCTAGTCCGTCTTTGTACTTTTTTATATCTATGCTGTACGGATGAATTTCACAGTAAACGTTCATGTCGCGAAGCCTTCTCGCGATTAACTGAGTGTACTGCGAGCCGAAATCAAGTATTAATATTATGTCTGTTTTCATTAGTTGAAATATTTTATAGCCGTTTTAATTGCGCCCTTTACGGTGTTAACTCTATCTCCGCTTATAGAGAACGAATTCCCGAATTCATTTTCCATTCCCTTTCTGAGAGATGCGGAAATATAATTCTCATTTTCTATTACGCTTCCGAGAAAAGCGACATCTGTAGGAACTGAATCACTGAACCTTTTCCTGTATGTCCTGAACAGGCGAAGCAGCCCTTCTATGTCGGAGTCCGCGGTTTCCCTGCTAATATTTTCACCTTCTCCCGCGAGCCGCACGACAACAGGTGCGAGCGACTGTATGCTGAAGTTCTTGTGGTAGATTTCATTAAGCAGGTTTTCTCTCGTCAGGCCGAATTCGTTGCGAAGACATATTTCGAGTTCGCCCGCTTCGTCCGTTTCGTCGATGCGAACTGCCAGCCTTCTTAGCATTCCGAGAGAAAGCGAGTAACTGCTGCCTTCATCTCCGAGAAGTTTCCCCAGCCGCCGATTCTGACTTCAACTCCGTTGCGTTTTCCGAAAAGTATGGAACCGGTTCCGCAAATCAGAAGCAGCCCGTCGCCGTCGCCGAACGCCGACTGATAAGCGATTTCAGAATCCGACTCCACTATTATATTAGAAAACGAAAGCATGTCCGAAAGATGCTCCTTAATTCTCTGCTTGTCCTGCCGGTGTCTCGCTCCGGCTGCCCCGGCGCAAATGCCCGACACCGAACGTAACTCAAGATTTATACCCCGCAGAAACCATTTATGATTTTTGAAATGTGCGCGGCGAATGCTTTGGCGCCCGCCTGAGAATAATGAACCGATTCGAAGTTGTCGGAATGAATTATTTTGCCCGAGTTGCCGCCGAGACCAATCCTGCAGTTAGTCCCTCCCGAATCTATGCCTATGAAAAGTTTTTTCAGATCCACGCGTTCAAATTATCAAATATATAACAAAATAGAAATTGACTTATGAGATATTTACGTCCTCTCCCGGGAGTATACAATGTGGCGGCTCGCTTGAGATTTTGGAAAATTGGAAATGAGAGCAGCAGGCAAGTCGAAGAAGAAATCCAACCTGCAGTCTGCGTATAATTATGTTTTAATCAGTTTATTTTTCTATCCCGTTCTCCGTATTCGAAGAAATTTCAATAATCACACAAGTATTGAAGAAAAAGACATTGTGTCCTGCATGGCCACTGTATTCTCTCTATACTAAGTGTAATTCAATATTCTTCTCTTTTTTACTTTTCTCCGCGATGTTACAAACAAATAATTTGTCAGTATTTTTTCAACTTTTTTGTTTCTGTAAGTTATTGTAACGGGAAAATTAACCTGAATATAAATAATGCTATAGAAATGCTAACTCAAAGTGATTTGTTAAGAGGATAAAAAATTATATGTGCGGTCGGGCATAAAATCAGGCAGTTACAACATGGAAAATAAATCTTGCATGAACAAGTCTTTTTTTTATATAAAATTCAAAGGAAAAATTATATCTTTAATACGGGTAATTACGGGTTTGATTACTTCAATAATAATCTCCCGAAAACATACAATAAGCAGAACAAACATTTACCTTAAATCATTTTTTATGAAAACTTTATCCTCGTTAACGGGCATAGTTTTTGTATTTTTCCTGCTGGTTTTATTTTCGATGATTAATAGAGAAATACAAGCACAGGTCTTACCCGACCTTATGTATTACAAGTTCGAGAACAATCCCTCGACATCTTCAGTTTTGAATTATGGAAGTTCACCTGTCGGTACAAATCCCGCGCCGATTCTTATACACACACTGGGTACCGGCGGCATGTACGATTCCTGCCTTAAGGGTACCGGTGGATCGACCAGCGGTGTAAACACGGGATGGCTGACAAACTTCGGCACGGGTAGTTGGACAATAGCAATGTGGATAAGCGAGATTCCCAACAACTCGACCTTATATTATTTATTCGGAGACCTGACCGGTACATTCAGGTGTTTTCTTGGCGGCGCTGCGGGAGCAGGTAACATTACGCTGAGAGGGACAGGAATAACGAATGTTAACGTTACAGGCGTCGCACCCGGACCAACGGTTGTGCATTTTGTTTATGATTCGGTTACCTTCAATTTAAAGGCTTACAAAAACGGCGTGCTCGTAAATACAGTCTTGCAGGACACGTTAAACCTGGTTACGGGAACAGGTTTCAGAGTGGGAGGATATTCCACATTAGCAGGTTTAAACGGTAAAATGGATGAGTTCAGGATTTACAGGCGTGCATTAACTGCAGCGGAAGTATGGGCTACAAGAAATATTTCGGTATATCCGGAATACTATAATCTGATTAGTGGTGCCTCAAGCAACGGTTTTCCTTTTGCGCAGGCATCAGGTAAAGCCGTAAATACGCTCATACGTGCTAATGAGATTATTTATCCTGATACAATACCCGAAGGACAACAGATAAAGACTGTTCATTTCAGGATGTCAACCGCAGGTACAAGAATATTTACAAACCTTCATATACTTATCGCGCAGACATCGGATACATCGCTTACCTCCGGTTCGTTTTTTTCAGGTCCTTATGACACAGTTTACTCCGGTACGACTGACACTCTCACGAGTACTGTTAACGGGTGGATGGGAATCAATCTGAAAACACCATATCTATACGACCCTTCAAAGAGCCTGGTATTATTCGTCGGACAATGCGGTTCTTCGGGTTCGGGAGGTAACGTCCGGAATTCGTCCCTAACAGGCACCGGACTCAGGCGCGTATGGTCTAGCGGCGGTTGCCCCTTTACTGCATATGCCGGAGGCGACGCAGCAATGATAAATTTCGGTATTGATATCGAGCCTGCCGCACCGATGTCAGGTATATACTATGTAGGCGCAAGTCAGAATTGTCCGAACTTTAAGACTCTGACTAACGCTGTTTACAACCTTAACATCAGAGGCGTTTCGGGTCCTGTATCTTTTATTTTGACGGATGCGGAATATACATCCGAAATACTGCCGATTACTATCAACGCCTTCACCGGTGCAAGTTCAACCAATACACTTACGATTAAACCAAACACGGGCGTGACCGCAACCATATCGGATTCATCCGCTACCTCGGTCATTAAACTTAACGGAGCTGACTATGTCACGATTGACGGTTCTAACTGCGGCGGCACCGATAGGAGTCTTACGATAAAAAATACTAACGCAGCTTCAGGAACGGCGGGAATCTGGATATCGAGTCTCGGAGCGGGACTGGGGGCATCACGGAATACTGTCAAGAACTGTCAAATTTCCTGCAACTATAACTCCGGAACCAGTTACGGTATCTGCATAGGAGGGACCTCTTTAAGTTCGAGTGGATCCGATAATGATACGATAACGCTGCAAAACAATTCCATTTCAAAATCATACTACGGAATAAGAGCGTACGGCAATTCAACAGGCGAATTGAATTCTCTCGTAATTACAGGTAATACAATCGGTTCAAACGTTGCCGGGGAATACGTGACGACTTATGGAATATACGGCTATTATCTTTCAGGCCCTGAAATTTCAAACAATGAAATATTTAATATGATTAACGAAGGAAGCAGATACGGTATGTACTTCGGCTCTTACGTTTACAACAGCATTATCAGCAGAAACAAAATACATGGATTTAATCACACGAATAATACTTCGACTTACTATTGCATAGGAATATATTTCGCATCGGGAACAAGTTGTATGGACAACCGGATAGACAATAACGCCATATATGATTTACTGAACTACGGAAGCACGACAGACTATTATTTATGTGGAATTAGAATAATCGGCGGGAGCAATTACAGATTGTATTATAATTCAATCAGCCTGACGGGTGCTTTCAGAAACACTTCTTCGGGAGTTTTTTCTAAATGCCTGTATGTAAGTTCGGCATCCACAAATCTGGACATAAGGAATAATATTTTTCATAACGCTATGACCGGCACATCGCCAAAGACATACACGATAGATGTTGTGACATCATCAACGTTTGCAATAAGCAGTTACAACGATTTTTACACCACGGGGACTGTATTCGGGAAGTATGCCGGAACCGAAACGGCATCATTTGCCGACTGGAAGAGCGCCACTGCACAGGACAAATTCTCCGTAAACGCCGACCCGGGATTTACTTCGACAACGGACCTGACTCCGAATACATCAAATGTAAATTGCTGGAATATAAACGGAGGCGGTTACCCGATTTCTTCGATAACGACAGACATCAACGGCGTCGCAAGAAATTCTGCCGTGTCGGAGGGACCTGAGGATATCGGTGCTTATAAATTTACGCCCGCCGTCGAACCCGGTTTCTTAACAATTACCGGTTCAATCGGCGATGGATTGACCTCTACGATATCATTTGCCGGGACGACACTCGGTACGATTACTTGGCACACGGGAGCAGGCGTGCTTCCTTCGTCAATTTCGGCGGTGTTCAAACCGGGGGATGTTCCTCAGGGTACACTCGTTCATACTTATGCATATGAGCATCTGGATATCACTCAGTCGGGCGGAACATTGCCTTATACTTACGACATAACTTTATTCTACAACCTTGCAAGATGTTATACAATTAATGTGACGGAAGAAAGCAACATCAGAATTGCAAAAAATACAGGGGGCACCTGGAACGGGCTTATGGAAAATAGCGTGACAAACACGACGGACAAATCCGTAACTGTTTCCGGCGTAAGTAACGGCTTTTCATCTTTCACATTTTCAGGTTATGACTCCCCTCTGCCTGTTACTCTTGCTTCGCTCACATCAGAAATCACCGGAAAGAATAATGTTGTTTTGAAATGGACAACGAACTGTGAGATTAACAATGCCGGATTCGATGTTGAAAGAAAACCTGTATCGGGAAATTATTCGAAAATCGGCTTTGTTAAAGGCGAAGGTTCTGCTTCAACAATCACGAGATATGAGTTTACGGATTTTAAATTGCAGACGGGTAAATATAATTACAGACTGAAACAAACTGACATCAACGGGAATTTTCAGTATTTTAACCTTGGCCCGGAAGTTGAAATAGGTATCCCCCGGAAATTTAATCTAAGCCAGAATTATCCGAACCCTTTCAATCCCTCGACGAAAATTGATTTTGATTTGCCGAGAGACAGCAAGGTAAAACTTGTCGTTTATGATATGCTTGGAAAAGAGATTTCGATGCTCGTAAACGGTATCCTGAAAGCCGGATATCACACGGCTCAGTTCAAGGCTCAGGGTATCTCAAGCGGGGTTTATTTTTACAGGCTGTTTATAGACTCGGAAAACGAGAAACATGTATTTAACGGAAAAATGATTCTTTTAAAATGATATTAATCCGAGAGTTTTTATTTATACGAAAATGATTAAAAACCGCCTGATTTAAACGGGAGTCAATGACAGGATTCCGGGACATTTATCGGCGGGGAGAGAATATCATCTAAACAATAATTTTAACTCTTATTTATATTTTCACTTGCATAATATAAATATTGGTTTTATCTTTAATAAGATAGGACTGCTATGTATAAAAAAACCATTACTATATTTTTAATATTTCTTATTGCCGGTGTCGCTTTTGGAAGTCTGACTTTCGAGTATTTCACGGGTAAAACGAACGCAGAGGGAATACTTCTGGAATGGAAGACTGGTGACGAGGGTGGTATCGCTAAGTTTGAGGTTGAAAGAAGCGCGTTGGTGCCTAATAATTTCGTTTTTATTAAAACGATAAACGCGAGCGGCAATAATTCCTATTATTCTTATCAGGATAACGGTGTTGATTTCAAAGGCAAGTCAAGCTCTTCGGTTTATTACTACAGACTTAAATGCTTAAACTCTAACGGATCTTATTCCTATACCAATACTATAACTGTTGTTCATACTGTTTCCGGAATAAAAAATACCTGGGGCAGCATTAAAGCGATATTCAGGTAAAAGAGTTTTAAAATATTTAAATAATCGAAAGGAGCAAGAATGGCCGAATCTACAAGGAATCTTAATATCACTCCTGAGGAAATCGAATCAGGAAAAACGATGGCGTTTGTAGCCTATCTGATTTTCTTCATTCCACTATTAATGGATGAATACAAGAAGAATAAATTCGTAATGTTCCATACCGAACAGTCAATAGTACTTCTCATCGTAAATATTCTCGTTAACATTCTCGGAATAGTTACGTGCGGTTTTGGATACATTCTTTACATTGCGGTAATTGTATACTACATTATCGGCATCATAAACGCTTTCGGCGGCAAAGTATCACCTCTTCCGCTTATAGGCCAATTCGGGGAAAAGTTCAATTTGGTAAAATAATTGGACGCTGGCAAATTTTTAGAGAACAAGAGAGTTCGTGCAACTGCGGTTATATCAGCCGCAGTTTTTTTTATAGCCGTACTGTACTTCTGGAACCCTTCCGCTGACAGATACTATCCGCAATGCCTGTTCTACACGGTTACGGGGTATTACTGTCCCGGATGCGGAGGGCTTCGCGGCACGCACGAGTTGCTGCATCTTGATTTCATACAGGCGTTTCACTTCAATCCTTTCGTGTTCGTTACGACGCCGCTGATAATTTATTCGGCGCTTTATTACGCTTACTTCCTTCTCATAGGCAGTGACCTGCCCGCCGTTCCGTACAATAAATACGTAATAACGTCGGCAGCGATTTTAACGCTCGCGTTCTGGGTTGCAAGAAACGTTTTCGTCTGTTTCGCGCTCTGATTTGAATTCATTCATTCGCGTTTTTTTAGTATTTTATTGTAATTTGCTTAGCCTCTGTTTTCCGGTCGCTAAGTTTTTTATTTCGATAAAAAATGTTTGAAAAATTAAATAAAGTCAAAGAGCGCTATCAGGAAATTTCCGACCTGCTTAACCTTCCGGAAACGGTGAACGACCAGAAGGAATACAGAAAACTTTCAAAGGAATATTCCGACCTTACGGAAGTTGTCAACGCCTATGACAAATATCTCGCCCTTAAGAAGGAATACGAAGATAACAAGGATTTGATGTACAATTCGGGCGAGGCGGAGATGAAGGAACTCGCGAAAGAAGAACTCGAACGGCTCGAGCCCGAAATCGCCAATCAGGAGGAAATAATTAAAGAACTCCTCATACCGAAAGACCCTAACGACGACAAGAACGCGATTCTCGAAATACGCGCTGGCACGGGGGGAGATGAGGCGTCGCTCTTCGCCGCGGAACTTTACAGAATGTACAACCGTTTCTTCGAAAAACATAACTGGAAAACCGAACTAATTGACTACAGCGAATCATCTATTCCCGGAGGACTTAAGGAAGCAGTTCTGAACATAATTACGAAAGGCGCGTACGGAGAACTTAAATACGAAAGCGGAGTCCATCGGGTTCAGAGGGTTCCGAAGACCGAAGCCAACGGCAGAGTGCATACATCCGCCGCATCGGTCGCCGTGCTTCCCGAAGCCGAAGACTTTGACGTTGAAATAAATGAGAACGATTTGAAAATCGACGTGTTCCGTTCAGGCGGCGCGGGCGGACAGAACGTGAACAAGGTCGAAACGGCAATACGCATAACCCACATACCTACAGGAATAGTCGTTCAATGCCAGGACGAAAGGTCGCAATTGAAGAATAAACAGAAAGCGATGAAAGTGCTTAGGTCGCGGTTGTACGAACTCGAACTCGAAAAACGCGAGAAGGAAACAAGTTCGCAGCGTAAGGAAATGGTAAGAACAGGTGACAGAAGCGAAAAAATCCGAACGTATAATTTCCCGCAGAACAGGCTTACAGACCACAGAATCGGTCTCACGCTTTACAATCTGACGGAAGTTATGGAAGGCGAACTCGAAGAAATTATTGATAAACTGAAAACCGCTGACAGGGCGGAAAAACTCGCGGGAAATAATTAATTCTCCTCTTTAAGCCGGCGCGAAATGTCTTTCATCGACGTCCAGTTCTCGAGTAGTTCAGGCAGATACTCGGTCGCCGTCACGAACGTCCACAAATATGCCACTATCGAATACAACTCTCCCGCAGTGAATTCGTCCAGTCCTATCGCAACGTAAAGGACCACGAGAAAAATCAGCAGCAGCGCGATTCTCATCATCGCGAAATTGAACGCGCCCCAGTTCGCTATCTTCTTCTGAGGTTTCGCGAGGTTCGTGTAATAATCTCTTACGTGCACGGGATCCCTCTTCGCAAACACGTCATAGACATCCTCGTAACTGTCGTGATACTCTTTCTGAAGCACAAGTACTTTCTTAAGGTATATCCTGTTCAGTATGTACATCGGAACAACAATGCACAAACAGGTCAGGGAAATAATCCAGTCGAAAAAGTAAAGCGCAATCACCGCGCCCGTAATCGATATTATGTTTTCAATCAGTTCGGGTACCCGGAACTCAAGAAAATTTATAAACTCGTGAGATAACTGAACACGGGCTGTCGTTTTCGAGACCGAAAGCTTCCTCTGAACGGCCATTCTGCTTATGCTCGTGGCAATTTTTGTGTATATCTTCAGGAATATCTTCGGATCAACGGAACGCCTTAACGCTCCCACTCCTGAATTAACCGCGAAGGCGAGAATCCATATCGACAGAGGCAGCAGTATGTCTATGTCGCTTTCCTTTTTAATCTCTATTTTTAGTGAATCAAAAAAACTCTTTGGGTCTTCAACCTCTGTTTCGTTGTATATGTATTCCTGCTCCTTTAATGTTTTAATCTTTTCCTCGTCTGTTTTTGTGTTGTCGTCGATTATTTTCGTTTCTTTCGAAAGCACCTGAATGTCGATAACCGCGTCGATTACCTTGCCGAAAATATACGGCTCGACTATCCAGGCGACGTCTTCAATAACTACCAGCGACAGAGCCAGCAAAATCAGTTTCTTATATTTTAATATTAATTCCCTGAGGTGCATGAGAATGAAAATTATGCTAATCGTATAAAAAAAGCCATTCAAATAATAATTAAACTTACGAAAAACGATTCATGGATTTATTTTTGTAACCCCGCTGTTTAAAGTGGGATGATATGTAAACTATACATTAGGACTTTAGTCCTTAACGTTTCCGAGAGTCCACCTTTAAAACGGGGAGACTCTCGGGTACGAATTATATCACAGTAGTTTAATTTTAACGGAAAGAATATTAGCTGCTTCATTTGATTGAATTTAAGGGATTATATTAATATATTGAAAAAAATAAAAAAACTAAAAATGTTTAAAAAGTATTCAATTTTATTGAAGTACGGTATCTTTATGATTTTACTTGGACTTACTCTCACGGGCACCGAATGCGAGAAACTTCTCACAGGCACCGGTTCGGTCGAGGGAAACTGGACTCTTGTTAAAATGGAAGGTACGCTTCAGGACGTGTGTCTCGGAGAAACGGCGAATTTCAGCGGCGGTATCGCCACGCTGCAGTGCCCGGGTCAGAATTCCGTGACTAAGAATTACACTTTCTCGAACAGTGTTCTGACTTACACGTCATCAGGCGTTAGTTATGACGTCACGTTCACATCTACCAACTTTGTTGAAAAAATGGTACTCACTGCTCAGGGTTCGGTTGACAGAAAACTAACTTACGATAGAAATTAATTGAAGGAGAAGAGAATGAAAAAAACCATAACCAACTTAGGCTTTGCGGTAATACTTGTAACGGCGCTTGCCCTGCTCTACGGAGTATTGGGAATGAAACCCGAAACAGCAGTTACACAGACGATAAAAACAAAGGTGACTCCCGTGCAGAAAGTAAACGACGTCGTGCAGTCCGCGCTTCAGTCGAAAAACTTCGATGACGTGAATCTCTTTACTTATGGCGGGAAGCGGTTCTCGCAGAAAGAAATAACGACTGACATTAAAAAAGCGGTTAACCTCGAACTGGAACCGCTGAAACTTTCAGGTTTCAGGGCGGGAAAGAATATTAATTTCTCAATTCCGTTAAGCGGCAGCGAGAATATGGAACTTCAACTCGTTGAAGCGGAACTCCTTTCTCCGGATTTCAAATCGGCGGGTAGAACCGAAAACGGCGAAACATCCGTTCCGTACAAGCCGGGAAGATATTACAGGGGCATCGTTAAGGGCGAGCAGAATTCGCTCGCTTCGATAAGCGTTTTTGACAACCTCGTTATGGGAGTCATATCCTGCGCAGGCGGAACTTATAACCTCGGTCCCGTCAGGGATGCAGGAAATACATACATCTTCTACAGAGAAGAAGACCTGATAAAAGGAAATAATTTTAAATGCGGAATAGACGGAAAGGATATGAAGTTTTACAAAACATCTTCGAACCTTCCCTCGCATAAAGAGCATTCCGACAATCCCGATTTCGGGGCGAGGCTTCCCGTGAAAATATACATCGAAGCGGATAACAAGTTGTACACGGACAAGGGCTCTGACATTAACGCGGTCGGAAATTTCATCTCGGGTTATTACAACTCCGTCGCGACGATTTACCAGAACGAATACATTCCCGTTGAAATCGCGGGAATAAGCGTGTGGACTAGTCCCGACCCGTACAGGTTCATAAATAATTCTTATGAGTACCTTCTCGAATTCGGCGCAGCGAAGAAAGATAATTTCAACGGAGACCTCGCGCAGTTCCTGACATCAAGGCCTCTCGGCGCGGGCGGTATCGCCTGGATAGGTATGCTTTGCGCGAACTACAATCCGCAGGATTCGTCCGGAAGATTCTCGTTCTGCAACATAGACCCGACGTATCTCGCGTACCCGACTTATTCCTGGACTGTAATGGTATCGACTCACGAACTCGGTCATAATTTCGGTTCGATGCACACGCACGCATGCTGGTGGCCCGTGGATAACGCTAACCAGCAGTCCGCGATTGACTCCTGTTATTACGCCGAAGGCAACTGTTTCAGCGATCTGGAAGTCGGTCCCGCTAAAGGAACCATTATGTCTTACTGCCACCTTCAGGCGAATAACGGCGGAGGCATAGACCCGAGGCTCGGGTTCGGACCGTTGCCCGGCGACACGATCAGGCTCCGCTACAATCAGTGCTCGAAATTCGGTCCCGTGATTAATTCATCCGAAGCGCCGACTAATTTCGCCCTGATGCAAAATTATCCGAATCCTTTTAACCCCGTTACAACGATAAGGTTCGCACTGCCGCAAAACGCGGCCGTAACGCTCAGGGTATATGATATTTCGGGCAGAGAAGTCGCGCGAATTATCGACGGCGCGGTTTATAACACGGGCGTTTACAGCGTTCCGTTTAACGCGGGTTCGTATTCGCTCGCCAGCGGCGTGTATTTGTACAGGATAACCGCGCTTGACGCCTCAACGAAGTCCGCGGTGTTCACGGAAGTAAAACGAATGATATTAATTAAATAATCTTATGAAGACTGTAAAACTTTTATTCATACTGGTTCTTATAAGCGCCTCTTTTTACGGATGCATGAGATGCTACAACAACGTGATTTTCACGAGCAAGTTCGTCGAATCATTTCTCGGCTCTTACGACTTTACCATGACGGACTCTCTCGGAAACAAAATTGCCGAAGGTCAGTTCAGACCTAAAATATTCGAGGACCCAGACATTACCGGCTTCTTCAAGGTGTTCACGCTGTACGACGATAAATTCAAATCTCTGCTCGGAACGGGCGGAAATTTCTTCGGCTCGCTCGACGAGAAGAATAAAAAAGGATTCGTCAACCTGAATCCTAAAATTGCCGACAACAATATTTTTCTTCGCTTCAGCGTTTCCGATACGGCGCTAAACGGCACCTGGGAACGCTCTACTATGCGCGGTGTAATTGAAAAAGGAATCTTCACCGCGGTTAAATCAAAAGAATAATTTTTATTGAACCTGACTGTTCAATAAGAAATGAACATAATTTTAAAAGCCGGCGAATTCGCCGGCTTTTTTTATAAGCCTCTCTTCTCATTCAAATTTTCCAAATACAATCCGCAACTTATATACAGGATTATTGTTATTACGTAATAAGAGAAAAGAAAAATTCGTACTAAATTTTTATCAGTCAATCAAAATATCAGCAGTATGAATCCAAAGGTAGATGCGGTAATAAACAAAGCCAAAAAGTGGCAGGCAGAATATAAAAAATTAAGAACTATCGTTCTTAACTGTAAACTAACGGAAGAATTGAAATGGGGTGTCCCCTGTTATACACATCTGGGTAAGAACATCGTATTAATACACGGGTTTAAAGAATATTGCGCGCTGCTTTTTATGAAAGGTTCATTATTAAAGGATGACCGCGGCATTTTAATCAGGCAAACGGATAATGTACAGGCGGGCCGCCAGATTCGATTTACGGATGTCAGGGAAATCGCGAAGATGGAATCCACGCTGAAAGCATATATACGCGAAGCAATTGAAATCGAGAAAGCCGGATTGAAAGTGAATTATAAAGAAGTTACGGAATACAAAATTCCGAAAGAATTTCAGGACAGACTGGATAAAACCCCTTCACTGAAAAAATCTTTTAATGCATTGACACCCGGACGGCAAAGAGCGTACTTGCTTTATTTTTCCGCGCCAAAGCAATCCAAAACCCGTGAGTCTAGAATTGAAAAATACGTACAGAAGATACTCAAGGGTAAGGGATTGAACGATTTTTAATTCCTGCCCGGCAGTTATTCCGGTACACGGAAATAATTAAAATTCGGAACTCGTTAAACATTCCCGCCCTTATAACTTTTTCATTATAATCCGCAACTTATATTAAAATTATATGTTATCACATAATAAGGAAAATAAATAATCAGTCTATGGAAAACAACAAAATCGACAGAAGAGAATTTTTATCAAAAAGTTTCAAGGGTGTCGTAATCGGCTCGCTTGCGTTAAGCGCTTTTGACATCGTAAAACTGGTCGCGCGCGACAAGCACGCGGATAGCGAAGCGCCCGCGAAGACAATCAAAATATCGGATTACCCCGAACTCGCTTCGGTTGGCGGCTACGCGTTCATTTCTAAGAACGTCATCGTCATACGCGTTTCATCGTCAAAGTTCATCGCTCTCAACAATACCTGCACTCACAAGAAATGCGACGTGGACTTTGACGGCAGCAGTTTCGAATGCCCCTGCCACGGCTCGACTTACACGAAATACGGAAAAGTGACGAACGGTCCCGCGACTAAGAATCTGAAGAGTTATAAAACGACTTATAACTCCGACGATAACACGCTTACAATAAATATGTAAAATAAACCTAACCACAATGAGAAAATTAATATTTGTCTTATTGCTTTTGTCCTCGCCTCTTGGAATTATATTTTCATATCCGAGATTTTCCGCGTACACGGGCGACAAGTGTTCCGACTGCCACGTTTCTCCCGCCGGAGGAGGGATGAGAAACACTTACGGAAACAATTACGCGAAACAGAATCTGCAGATGGATTTCCTGAAAAAGTACGTGAAGAAAACCGACTTCTCAACGCAACTCAACAAGAATATTTCTGTCGGCGGCGATTTGAGAGTTTTTCATATCGGTAACGAAAATCCCAACACTTCCTCGACGAATACTTTTCTCACTATGGAAGGCGACCTTTACGTGAATGCATCGGTCAACGATTACATAAGCGTTCATCTCGCGCCGGGTTATGAAATACCTAACACGCCCGCCAAGTACGAAGTTTACGGAATGGTTCATAACCTGCCTGCGGAAATTTATTTCAGGGCGGGAAGAATGACGCCAACTTTCGGAGTGAGAATCGCTGAGCACATCGCATATCACAGAACGCGTCTTCTCGGCGCGCCGTACTCGATGCTCGACGGAGTCGAAGCGGGGCTTTCTCCGGGAATATTCAATTTCAGCGCGGGGCTTTACAACGGGCTCGGTACAGATTTCATAAGCGGCGACTCAAAAAGACTCTTCGTCTCGTCGGCTGACGTTATGCTTAGTTCAAAAGAAAACAACGTGAACGTAAATCTTGGATTGTCTTTCTATAACAACCCGTATAATTTCGTCGACCCGCTTACTGCCGTTACAAACAATGCTAACAGGCAGGCTTTCGGAGGATTTACAAAAATCGGTCTGCTTAAAAGAATAGCGATAATCGGCGAAGTCGATTTTCTTGAAGACAAGAGATACGACGCGATTAAAAGAGGTCTGTTCGGCTACGGAGAACTCAACGTCCGGATTGTTAACGGCGTCGAACTGCGCGGACAGTACGAATATATGAAACCCGACAGAGACGCAGGCAGCAACAGGCAGACACGGACGAGCGTCGGCGCGGCTCTATTCCCGCTTCAGGGTGTCGAAACCGAGGCAATGCTTAGATTCGTATCGGATGACATTAACCCGAACACGAAAGAATTCAACCTCGGCTTCCATTTCTATTTCTGAGTTTTGTATCCGTGTGACCCGGGAATAAATGTAACTGATTGAAGATTGAAGATTATTTCGCATCCGCTCTTTTCAATTGAACATTGAAGATTGATTTCAAGATTGAAATGACTCGTAAACACATTTCCTTTGCATACGAACGTCTGTCCAAGCACTTCTTCGGCGCATTCAAAAATTCCGCCCTAATCCATTTCCGGAGAAAGAGAATACAACTTGCCCTCGCCGGGTTTAAACCATCCGAGTTCTATTAATGCACTCGACCTTTTATCGAATACCGCTACAGGCTTATTAGAATCTAAATCCGTAATTAGCCAGTTATTACCCGCTGTTAATTCATTTGAATTTACATCGAAGCCGATTTTTATATATCTCAAGCCGCCCCTTTCGCTCTCAGAGTTAGCATTTATGAACGGAGAACATCTCCTGTTCACAATCATTAAATATTTTGTCGTATCCGTTAAATTCTTTTTAAACGTTGCAACCTGTAAATATCTGTCATCTTTACAATCAAAAACCATATTAGGGGGATTTGGCACACCAGGGCCATCTTCCTGACAATCAGGATTGGCAATACTTTGTTTATATGTTACGATATCGTTGATGTAAGAGTTCGTTAGCAAATTGTTGCGTTCGGTGCTGTTGTGGTAAATATAAGAATGCGAATAATCGACATCAAAACTTACTAAATATGGACCCCAGCGCTTAAGTTTCGCATTCAGGTCAACTATTTTTTGCCACTTGTTTTGTCCGTAAACATTCGTATATCTCTTTGCAGTGTCGGGTACCCCACCATTCATCAACCCACGCCCATACGAATAATACGCGCCAATGTTAGGCGTTCCAATTGGACCCCAAGAATCGTATGCAAAATATGATATTCCCTTTGCTCCGTATGTTAAAGCTATATCCGCCATTACTTCAAGTTCTTCATTTGTCGGTTCACGCTGCGAATATTTCTCATTGCCAGGAAGAGATTTATTCAGCCAAAGATGCGCCTGTTCCATAAAAATGAACGGAATATCCAGTTCTTCGGAAATATATTCCGCGGTTTTGAGTCCGTTGTCAATAAACAGTTCGTGATTGTCAAGCAGGTCCTGAAGATTTTCCTCATATGTGTTTATCGGTACACGCACTCCAAGATTCCCGTATCTCAAATCATATTCGCAGTTATTATATACACAGTTTGTGAATGTGTTCGGGATATATGACGGTACGCCGTAATTGTTCAGAGAGCAGTAATTTCCGTGAAGCGGATAATACGACATGTAGAATTCCGTCAACCCCAGATACTGGTAAACGCTCTTTATCTTTTCCTTATTGAAATTGTACCAGACTCCGCCGTTCATTGGAGGCGCGGCAAGATAAGGTACGCAGACGAGGGACATATCAGGATTATACTGCTTTATCTTCTCATTTACATACTTTATGCAGGGGAATGAATTGTACTCGACTTCCTCAATATAAAATTTATGAGGAGCGCCCGCGGCATAGCCCCCGACTTGTCTTGCCTCAAGACCAATCCAATTTAAATATGTATTATGTAGGTTGCTTAGAGTATCGGATAATAACGTGTACGCCACCTCATTCTCCACTCTGATATAATCAATCCACATATCGCATTGCTTGTACCAGTAAACGCGTATGTCGAATTTGCAATCTGCATTCACTTCAGTCCAGCCGTGTTTGTTAGGGTTGAAGAGGAGACTATCTGAAACTTTGATTGTCATCGGCTCGTATCCGTTCTGGTATAGATTAAACTCTTTTAAATANGCCCCCGAATAATTAGAATTAGAATCCAAGAAATTTCCGGCCGTCAACTCCCACGATTTCAAGACACTATCTTCCCAGTTGACGACTTCAATACGGCATACCTGCGTGTTTGGGTTTAGACCCTGAGGTATCTTTATCTGGGGCATAAAGTACCAATCATAGATATGGTCTGTGTTTACCCTTAAATCGTCCTCGTTGCATAGTTCCCTGTTCGCTTTCAGCCCCCTTACAACGTATCCCGCCTGATGGTTAGGTTTATTCACCTCGCATAGCCTTACTTTAGTCGGCTGATTATCGTCAACGTCATTACCCGGTCCGTGTTCCCTGTAACTGTAAAACCAATCCGTCGCGTTGTTAACCGGGTCTTCGGGCAATATTTCGCACTGATAATCGCTGTGCTGTCCGTAACTCAAATACTCAATCTTCGGTCTCATCATATTGGATGTAAGTCCGTTGTCGGCGTTTCTTTTGAGTATTTGTTTAACGGAATCGATGTATTGTGATGAATCCGCGAATACTTTGTCGTTCGGAGCGCCGATGTTCACCCAACCGGTCGGATACCACTTCCCGTTTATAACCTCCGAGCCGCCCTCGTATATGTGCCACAGGTTCATATTGGCTTTTTTGTATCCCGCATAATCCTGATAAGAACCGTTAGCCGTCGAGCCGATTAAGAACGAATCCGGCTGAACGGATGAATTAACCTCCGAAAAATCCGTCTCTTTCGCGTCCGGCTTCGAAAAATAAAAAACTACTACCGGAAGAATAAAAAATAAAGAAATCAAAATTTTTGTCTTCATTCTGTTGTAATTTTAAAATTATTGTTTAATACTTCCCCTAAATTATTTTATATAAATCATTTTTCTTATCTCTGACCGCTCGCTTTCAGTCGAGTTGTATGTGAATTTGTAAAAATATACTCCGCTCGAGAGACCGCCCGCGTCAAATGTGACGCTGTAACTTCCGGCTGTCTTTCTTTCGCTCATCAGTGTTCTTATTTCCTTTCCCGTGACGTCATATACCTTTACAGCAACGTATCCGGGTTTTTGTATTTCATATTTTATGACTGTGGATTGATTGAACGGGTTTGGATAATTTTGATGAAGTATAAAATCATCTGCAATTTGTTTGTCAATTTTATTGATTGATGTATACAACGTGGAATCTCCACCAGTATATGTAAGGATATCCTTATTCATTGGAGGACAAAAGGCCCATCCTTTAAGTTTATCAATAAAACTAATTAACCAATACTTATTAATACCAAATGATGTATCCGGTATTTGGTATCCCCAATTCAAACCTCCATTTATTGTTTTATATATAATCCCTCTATAAGCAGATGGATAATAATATATCCCTCCAACTGCGAAAATCGTATCTTTATTAATGAAAGAAAACTTAGATGCTGAATTAGCAAAGTTTAAACGAGGAAGAACCTGCCGCAACCAGGTTAATCCTCCATCAGTAGTCTTCTTTACTACAATTCCAGCCATCCATCCGTTTAGACTATCTGAGAAATGCATATCATAAAACGATGAGTCAACGTTAGTTAAAGTCCAGTTAAAGCCGCCGTTAGTTGTTCTTCCAATATATGCACCAGAGAAACCGTTTCTAATAAACCCCAGATTCTTGTTTACCATATATATCTTGTCGGGATAATGCGTGGCTTCTATGTATTGATTTATCCAATTATAACCGCCGTTTGTTGACCGGAATATGCCTCCGAACATACCTGACATTACAAACCATAACGTATCCTTATTCAATGCGCACATATCATCCGCGAATGTCAGGAAAGGAAATGGAATCGAAAACCAGTTTTCACCCGCATTCGTAGTTTTGAACAATGTATCATAAGAATTGCAGTAACCTGTGTCCTTTCCGCAGAAAATTATTCTCTGGAAATTATAGGGATTCGTTTTCTTAATAACCCAGTTTATTCCGCCGTTCGTCGTCTTGAAGATATATCCCAGTTGGTTATTCAATCCGGTAGCCAGATAGCCTGTAACACTGTCCGTAAAAGTGACATCCTGTATAGTGGTTCCGTTTAGGTTAGGTATTATCTGCAACTGCCACCCGCCCGGACTATCACGGAAATTAAACGCGGCGAGGAAGAGTATTATCGATGCATAAAACAGGAGCGTAGATAGCCTGTCTCCAATCCTATCATAGAGGTGTGCTTTTTTTACCGGTACATTCTCCATTGCAAAACCCTTTCGTTTAAATCCTTAAAATTAAGATATTTCTATTTCATTAAAGAGCCTTTTACAGCACTTGAATTTCAAAACGTATTATTTCCATTTCTACCCGCATTTCTATTTTATAACCATCATTCTTCTCGTGTCAGACTGAATATCGCCCCGACTGTTCACGTAAACCAGTTTGTAGAAGTATATTCCGCCGGATAGTCCCGTATACGCATCTATAAACTTCAAATCCTGCACCTGCCCCGAAACAGGCAGCGGCTGTGAGAACCAGCCCGTCTGACTCTTGCAATCTTCAATCTTCAATGATGAATGTACAATGATAATCAAAGCCGGTATTATTATTTTTTTCGTAGCGGTAATATTGAAAACAGTTTTCGAAGAAAATTGATGATAGTAACGCAAGTTGTTTTATTCATTCCTGTCCCTTGTAAATACCGTGCACGTATATTATTAACTTATCAATAGTATTTCAAGGTATATTCCGTTAAATATATTTATTAATTTTAAAATCATAGAAGTACTTCATTCCCGATAAAAAACAAAATTCTTAATATTGACGGACAACCCATTTTAAAAGTCTAATGATTAGTTAAAATATAATGGTGTAATCTCATCGGAATTATATTCATCGACCTTATTCCGGGGGAAAGAATTTTCTGTTTGCCGCGCATCAATCATAAAAAGACAAATCCCTCCGTTTTGACCGATTTTTCCATTTAATCTTACGGTCTTATAAATTAACTTCCTTAAAAATATACTAAATGCGAAATTCATTGACTGACGCTCAATTGCAGGCGGAGTTTTCTAAATGCGAATTCTGCGAAGAAAAACCCTGCAAGGAAGCGTGTCCTGTCGACTGTTCCCCTGCCGACTTCATTATGGCGGCAAAAAGAGGTCTGCCTCAGGATTATGAACGCTCAGCCGCGATTATTATGGGAAGCAATCCGCTCGGCGGAGTCTGCGGTTTCGTTTGCCCGGACTACCATTGCGTCAAAGCCTGCGTTCACAGAACTTTCGACAACGCTGTTTCAATCCCGCCCGTGCAGGCGGCGATTATCAGGAAGGCGAAAGAAACCGGAAAGATGCCCGTGTTCAGGAAGCCCGAGCCTAACGGAAAAAAAATCGCCGTACTTGGCGCGGGTCCCGCGGGACTCGGAGCGGCTTCCGTTCTCGCGCAGAAAGGTTATCAGGTTGATATTCTGGAAACCGAACCCGTCCCGGGCGGTATGTGCAGGCTGATTCCCGATGAAAGACTCGACAAGAACGTTCTTGACACCGATATAGATTTTCTCCGCTCGCTCGGAAATATAGAAATTTACCCCGGCGTTCATTTATATTCCCCGAAGTCCTTCTCGATGAATNACGACGGTGTTATAGCCGCGGCGGGACGGGACAGAGAATACCGCCTGAACATTAAGGGCGAAGAATTCGCTTACACGTGGATTGATTTTCTCCGCAATCATAAGAAAAGTAAAATTAAAAATCTGCGCGTCGCCGTTGTTGGCGGCGGAGCGGTAGCGCTCGACGCAGCGGTTACGGCAAAACTCAACGGCGCTTCGAGCGTCGAAATGTTCTGCCTCGAAAAATTCGATGAGATGCCTTTAACCGGCGCCGAAAGAAACCTTATACTTAAACACAGCATCGAAATATCGGGACGCGTGAAAGTCGATTCGATTAACGGAATTTCGAAGCCCGAAGGAAAAAGGATAAAGTCAATTGTAACTTCAAAGGTTATTCTTCCGCCTAAGGAGAAATTCCATCCCTCAAAAATTAAGGCGGATAAAAAATCAAATCCGCAGACAAGGCAGTTTGACGCGGTTATAATCGCGATTGGAAGCGGGTCATCTCTTGACGTTAAAAAGAAGAAATCAATTTTTTACGCAGGCGATATCGTGAACGGACCGACGACCGTAGTCGAGGCGGTAGCCGCGGGAAAGAACTGCGCCGCGGAAGTTGACGCGTACATTAACAACCTGCCGAAACCCGTTATAAAAAAGAAGGTCAAGAGCCGCGTAGTGCTCGAAGGCAGGCAGTTGATTCCCGTTCCTCTCGAAACCGATTTCTTCGGAAGGAAAATTCTTTCGCCGTTCATCCTTTCGGCCGCTCCTCCGAGCGACGGTTACGAACAGATGAAGAAAGCCTACGAAGCAGGCTGGGCGGGCGGCGTGATGAAAACCGCTTTCGACAACGTTGACATACACATTCCTTCGGAATATATGTTCTCGGTTACGAAGAACACTTACGGCAACTGCGATAACGTTTCGGGACATCCGCTCGACAGGGTTTGCTCTGAAATCAAAAAACTCGTTTCGGAATTCCCGGACAGGCTCACAATGGCTTCTACGGGCGGACCCGTTACGGGCAATGACGAAGAGGACAGAAAAGTATGGGTGTCGAATACAATTAAACTCGAAAACGCGGGAGCGATGGGTATAGAATATTCGCTTTCCTGCCCGCAGGGCGGCGACGGCACAAAGGGCGACATCGTTTCGCAGGACGCAGAACTCACCGCTAAGATTATCGGTTGGGTTATGGAAGCGGGCAGTCCAGACGTTCCTAAACTGTTCAAACTTACCGCGGCAGTAACGGCAATCTATCCGATTATAACCGCCATCAAGGAAGTATTCGCGAAATACCCGCACAAGAAAGCGGGCGTCACGCTCGCGAACACGTTCCCCGCGCTGTCTTTCAGGAAAGGAAAAAAGAGCAACTGGGAAGAAGGCGTTGTTATCGGCTTGTCGGGTGAAGGCGTGATTCCAATCAGCAACCTTACTCTCGCTAATGTTTCGGGAATGGGAATAACCGTATCGGGAAACGGCGGTCCGATGGATTATAAGTCGGCGGCTGATTTTCTCGCGCTCGGCGTGAAGACGGTTCAGTTCTGCACGATTGTAATGAAACACGGATACGGAATAATAGATGAACTACATTCGGGTTTAAGTTACCTTTTGAAAGAGCGCGGACTGAAATCTGTCGGCGAACTTATCGGACGCGCGCTTCCGAATCCCGTAACGGGATTTATGGAACTCACGCCCGTCAAGAAAATATCAGCGGTGAACGAAGAACTATGCGAGCATTGCGGCAACTGCACACGCTGCCCGTATCTCGCGATTGAACTTAACAATAAAAAAATCCCCGTGACTGACGCTTCGAAATGCATCGGCTGTTCGATTTGCGTTCAAAAATGTTTCGCGGGCGCATTGTATTTGAGAGAAAGAACGCCAGAAGAAATGAGCGTATTAAATGAAGCATAAATGGATATATTAATAAAAAACGGAATCATAATCACGCTCGGTTCTAAGCCGCGCGTGCTTTACGATCATTCTGTGTTCATAGAAGACGGAAAAATAAAATCAATTGACAGGAATGAAGCCTTTACCGGCATTTACGACAAGGTAATCGACGCGAAAGGTAAAGTCGTTCTGCCCGGATTCATAAACGCGCACATGCATTTTTACAGTACGCTGGTGCGCGGGCTCGGCAAGGCGGCGGCGGCTTCAAACTTCAGCGAAGTTCTCGAAAACCTGTGGTGGCGGCTCGACAGGAAACTCGGACACGAAGACACTTATTACAGCGCGCTAATAATGGCGCTCAACGCGGTAAGACACGGCACGACGACTTTAATCGACCATCACGCAAGCCCGTTTGCCGTGAGAGGCTCCCTGAACACTATCTCGAAAGCGGTTAAGGAAACCGGGTTGAGAGCCTCTCTGTGCTACGAACTCTCGGACAGGGACGGTAAAAAAATTTCGGATGAAGGAATAGAAGAGAACGCGGAATTCATAAAGCAGTGCAATGAAACGAACGACGAACAGTTGAAAGCGTTGTTCGGACTTCACGCGGCATTTACGCTCGAGGACAGCACTCTCGAAAAGGCGTCGAAAATCGGGAATGATTTGAACGCGGGTTTTCACGTGCACGTCGCAGAAGCGGAATCGGATGAAGAGCATTCCCTGAAAAATTACGGAATGCGCGTCGTTGAAAGACTGGATAAATTCGGAATACTCGGAAACAAGAGCATCGCCGCGCACTGCGTTCACGTTGACGGGAAGGAAATGGACATTCTCGCGGAGAACGGAACGACAGTCGTTCACAATCCGCAGTCGAACCTTAGCAACGCCGTCGGTATCGCGGACATAATCAAACTTCAGAGCAAGGGCATACTCGTCGGTCTCGGCACAGACGCGATGACGGTTAAAATGCCGGAAGAACTCCGCGTCGCGCTCTGGGCGCAGCATTTAAGGAATCAGAATCCGTCCTGCGGGTTCATCGAAGCGGCGAACACGCTGCTTCGCAATAATGCCGTCATAGCGAATAAATACTGGAATGTGCCGCTCGGCGCGATTGAAGAAGGCGCGGCGGCTGACATAATTCTCATAGACTATTATCCGCCTACGCCTCTGGACGATTCAACATATACCGGACATATAATTTTCGGTATTTCGCATTCGACAGTCGATACGACGATTGTAAACGGAAAAGTCCTTATGGAAAACAAAGTCCTGAAACTCGGCATTGACGAGGAAGAAGTCTCGCGAAAGTCCCTCGAGACGGCGAAAAAATTATGGGACAGATTTTAAAACCAAAATAATGATGTACGATAAAATATTTAAAAGAGCGGAAGAACTCGAAAACGAAACCGCGGGATTTTTATGCGATTTAATACGCACTCCTTCATTCTCCTGCAAGGAAAAAGAAGTTATTGAACTGATAAAAAATAAAATGGAATCCGTAGGTTTCGACGAGGTAAGAATCGACGGACTCGGCAACGTGATAGGCAGAATCGGAAACGGTAAAAGAATAATCGCTTTCGACGCGCATATAGACACCGTTTATCCCGGCGAAATGTCGCTCTGGAGTTTCGACCCCTTCACGCCGAAAATTGAAGACGGCAAAATCTGGGGGCGCGGCTCGGTTGACCAGAAAGGCGGTATGGCTTCGATGGTTTATGCGGGAAAGATAATAAAGGAACTCGGACTGAATAAAGACTTCACGATTTATTTCACGGGTACGGTAATGGAAGAAGACTGCGACGGGCTTTGCTGGCAGTACATTATCAACGAGGATAAAATAAAACCCGGGTTGGTCGTGATAACCGAACCGACGAACATGAACATATACAGGGGACACAGGGGAAGAATGGAAATAATGATTAAGGTTAAGGGATTCTCCTGCCACGGCTCCGCGCCCGAACGGGGCGACAACGCCATTTACAAGATTTCAAGAATCGCTCTTGAAATCGAGAAACTCAACGAGCGCCTCGCTTATGACGAATTTCTCGGAAAAGGAAGCGTATGCGTGACGCAGGTTTTCTTCTCGTCGCCTTCGCAGTGCGCCGTTCCTGACGCCGCGAGCATACAACTCGACAGGCGATTGACTTTCGGCGAAACGAAAGAAAGCGCGGTCGCGGAAGTGAAGAAAGCCGCCGAACTCGCGGGTTATCCCGATGCCGAAGTCGAAGTGCTGACTTACGCTGAAAAAGCGTTCACGGGACTTGTTTATCCGACAGAGAAATACTATCCGACCTGGAAAATACCTGAAGATTCCGTTTATCTGAAAGACGCCTCCGCCGCTTACGAAAAGACTTTAAACCGCAAACCCGAAATCGGCAAGTGGACTTTCAGCACAAACGGAATCGCAATCGCGGGAATGAACGGCATTCCCTGTATCGGTCTCGGACCCGGAAATGAGGTACTCGCTCATATGCCCGATGAAAACTCGCCCGTGAAACATCTGAGCGAATGCGCTGCTGTTTACGCGGCTCTGGTTTATAAAATGAATAATCCTTAATATGTTCAGGTACAAGTGCACACAATGCGGCAAGGAATACAAACGGGACGAAGTGAAATATCTTTGCCCCGATTGCTCGAAGTCTTATGAGCCGGGAATGCCTCTTAAAGGAGTGCTGACGGCTGAGTTCGATTACGATTTAATAAAATCAAAATTCAACAGGGAGAATCCCGACCTGAATTTATTTTCCGCGGTCGAAAAGAAATTCTATCCCGGATTTTTTCACGGTAATACTCCGTTTCATAAATCAGAGCGGCTGTGCGGTTTTACGGGATTCGAAAACCTTTACCTGAAAAACGACACGCTTAATCCCAGCGGCTCATATAAGGACAGGGCTTCGTTCCTCGTAGTCGCGGAAGCGATAAGAATCGGAGAGGAAAAAATTGTAACGGCATCGACGGGAAACGCCGCGAGTTCGCTCGCTGCCGTATGCGCTTCTGCGGGAAAAAAGGCTTTAATATTCGCTCCCGAATCGGCGCCCGCGGCGAAACTGCTTCAGATGCAGGTTTACGGCGCGGAGGTGTTTAAAGTGAAAGGAACGTATGACGACGCTTTTAAATTGTCGATTGAATACACAAATGACAACGGCGGCCTGAACAGGAATACGGCTTATCATCCGCTCACTATCGAAGGGAAAAAAACATCGGCTCTCGAGATGTTTGTTCAGAACAATTTCAAACCGCCTGACGCGGTGCTTATCCCCGTCGGTGACGGCGTTATTATTTCGGGAGTTTATAAAGGCTTCTATGATTTGAAAATGTGCGGACTGATTGAAAAAATTCCGGAACTGATTTGCGTGCAATCAGAAAATTCAAACGCGATTTCGAATTTTATTGAAACAGGTGTTTACAGTGACGCGGCGAATCCCGCGACCGTAGCGGATTCGATTTCTGTGAAGACTCCGAGCAACGCGTATATGGCTCGAAATGCGGTTATTGCCTCCGGCGGTTTCGCCGTAACGGTGAGCGATAAAGAAATAATGGAAGCGCAGAAAACTCTCGCTGCAACTACGGGCATGTACGCCGAGCCTTCAAGCGCCGCGGTGCTGGCAGGCCTATTAAAATCAAAAACTAAACTCGATAAAAAGAAGCAGATTGTCCTGCTTATAACAGGCAGCGGACTTAAAGACACCGCAGCGACTGCAAAATACCTTAACGGTTAATGGGCGGTAACGGAAACATATTGATTAAGAACGGAATCGTAGTCTTCGAGAAAGAAACTGCGAAGACGGATATTCTCGTTCAGAACGGAATCATAAAATCATTCGGAAAAATTAAGGAGGATGATTTTGAAATTATTGACGCGGACGGATGTTATGTATTTCCCGGATTCATTGATATGCACACGCACCTCGACGACACAATCGGAAAATATTATCTCGCGGATACATACGATTCCGCTTCCGAAGTTGCTCTCGAAAACGGAATTACAACTCTGTTTAATTTCATCACGCAGAAAAACGGAAACACGCTGATTAAAGAACTCGAACTCGCGCTCGAGAAGTACGAATACAGGAAAAAGACAGCGGCGAATGAAGGAAAAGAATTGTGCAGCATTGCGTTCCATCTCACGCCTGTTACTTTCACTGAAAATGACCGCGAGGACATCGCGTATCTCGCAGGCATAGGATTCAGAACTTTCAAGTTCTACACGACATACAAAAACGCGGGAATTTATACTTCATACGATGATTTGTCAGAAATAATTTCGATATTAAAAGACCTTGACGCGACAATTCTCGTGCACTGCGAGGACAACGATACGATAGAATCCGTTGATATCACTAAACTCAATTTGACTAAATCGATTTCGCACGCTTTACTCCGCCCTGCCGAAGCGGAGATAATAGCGATAAGAAAAATTCTTTCAATCGCGGAAAAGTCGCTGGCGAGAATTCACATCGTACACGTTTCTACAGCAGAAGGCGCAGGACTGATAAACGAGTACAGGAAGAAATACGATAACGTAACGTGCGAAACCTGTCCGCAGTATTTATTTTTAAACGAAGACAAACTCGCGGCACCGGGCGGTCACAGGTTTATTTGCTCGCCGCCTCTTCGCCCGGAAGATAACGTCTCTAAACTCCGCGGACTGGCTCTGAACGGGCATTTCGACGTATTCGCGACAGACCACTGCGCGTTCAGAAAAAAAGATAAGGACAATTTTTTCGCCGATATTCGGGATGTCCCGAACGGTCTGCCCGGTATCGGAGCGCTTTCAGGACTAATATTTGAACTGTACGGAGGATTAAATGAGCAAACGGCAGTCGAAATTTCCGGACGGCTCTCTACGAACCCCGCGGTCATAACGGGATTGTATCCGATGAAAGGCGTTATACAGGAAGGCTCCGACGCGGATTTGACAGTACTTGGTTTCGACGGAGAAGAGAAAGATATTGTTTCGACAAAATCTTTCTGCTACGAAACTTACTTCGGCAAAAAAACTAAACTTGATGTCAGGTACACGCTAATAAAAGGAAATGTTGTTTTTGAAAAAAGTAAATGATACATTGACAAAACGGAAACGCAAATTTTTATTGAAATGAAAAAAGACAATCCAAAAGCCTGGAGAAACGACGCTTACGCGAAAGTTACTGGCAGGGCGAGATATACGGATGACGTGAAATTTCCGTTCATGCTCCACGCCGTACCCGTTTACAGTGATTTCGTGTCGGCGGAGATTGTTTCAATCGACACATCGGATGCCGAAAAATCCGAAGGCGTTGTTAAAGTGCTGACCCATAAAGACGTTCCGGGAACGAACCGCTTCGGACAGATAATAAATGATTTCAGGATATTCGCGGAAGACAGGATATTTTACAACGGTGACGTAATCGCGTTCGTTGTCGCCGACACGCGCGCTAACGCGGTTAAAGCGGCCGGACTCGTTAAACTTGAAGCGAAAGCGATTCCTTCGATACTCGACCCTGAAAAGGCGCTTGAGCCTGACTGCCCGCTCGTTCACGAAGAGCACGGAAGCAACATTATAAACGAGCACCGCGTGAGAAGAGGAAACATTGAAGACGGTTTTAAAAACTCCGGCTTGATACTCGAAGAGGTTTTTCAGACACAATTCGTCGAGCACGCGTATATGGAGCCTGAGGTAGCGATATGCAATCCGAGGCACGACGGCGTGATGGAGGTTTATGCGAGCATGCAGCATCCGTTCAGCACGCGGCGTTTCGTGAATGCCGTGCTCGGAGGAAGGCTTGCCGACGTGGAAGTTATCAGTACACCGATGGGCGGCGGGTTCGGCGGCAAGGACGATACGATTTCTATCGTCGCCGCGAGAACAGCGCTCGCCGCTAAACTGACGGGCAAGCCCGTGAAATGCTCGTACGCCCGCGAATGGTCGATTCGTGAAAGTTACAAGAGGCATCCGTACAGGATTTATTATAAGATGGGATTCACGAAAGACGGAAAGATAAAAGCGGTAAAAACAAAAATCATAGCCGACGGAGGAGCTTACTGCTCCGTGACGCCGTGGGTGACCTGGCGCTCCACTGTTCAATGCTGCGGTCCTTATCAGGTCGAAAACGTTCACTGCGATACATACGGCGTTTACACGAACAACGTCGTAACGGGCGCGATGAGGGGTTTCGGCTCTCCTCAGATGAACTTCGTCGTCGAATCTATGATTGACATCGCGGCATCGAAACTCGGTATCAATCCGATAGAGATTAGAAAAATAAATATGGTCAGGCAGGGAAGCATAACAATCACAGGACAGAAACTCGACAATCATAAAGTGGCGATGGAAGAGACTCTTAATACCGTGCTCGATGAATTTGATTATGAAAGTAAGTTTAAGAAATGCTCTTTCGGAAAATCTGATGCCGATGAACTCTACGGCGTGGGACTCGCGATAAGTTACCGCGGGATGAGTCTCGGAGCGGAAGGCACCGATTTCAACTCGGCAATCATAAACGTCCAGCCCGACGGCTCGATTCTTCTCGAAACGGGAATTCACGAAAACGGACAGGGCTCCGAAAGCGCGATGTGCCTGATTCTCGCCCGCGAACTAGGAGTGAGCCTCGATAGAATCCGCTACAGGCGGCCTTCCACATCGAATATCCCCGACGGCGGCACGACTGTCGCTTCACGCGGTACTGTGATGGGCGGAGGAGCTGTTGTTCTCGCCGTTAAGAAGTTGAAAGAAAAGATTGCAGAGTTTATAAACAAACGTCACGGAAGCGCGGTGGGAAATGCCGTCTTTAAAGACGATGAAATAATCTGCGGAAAGGACAAATACAAATTCGACGATGTGATTTCATCGATGTACAGGAATCAGGAATATCCTCACGTCTTCGGAGTATTCAGGGGACCAAAAGTTACCTGGAATGAAGAGAACGGACAGGGCGACGCCTACTTTTCCTGGACGTACGGATGCCAGGCAATCGAACTGACAGTGAACAGGAAATCAGGAAAAGTAAAACTCCTTAACGCCATCGCCGCGCATGACGCGGGCAAAGCCGCGAATGTTCAAATGACTCTCGGACAGTTCTACGGCGGTATGGCTATGGGAATTGGGTACGGTCTTCACGAAGAAGTAAAAATGAAAGACGGCGTGATAACAAACACGAACTTCAATTCTTACAGGCTGCCGAGAAGCACCGACCTTCCTGAAATGAAAGCCGTTATAATCGAAAACCCTGACCCGAACTCCCCTTCAGGCGCTAAGGGTATCGGCGAGCCGACGAACGAACTGATGGCGCCCGCCATCGCGAACGCGATTTTCAACGCTACGGGAAAAAGATATTTCAAACTTCCCATAAAAGTTGATTTAAGCGGAGAGGAGGATTTGAATCAATGAAAATGACTGTAAACAGAAAACTTATAGAAGTCCCTGACTCGATGAAGGAACGCAAACTCGTTGAATTTCTCCGCGAGGAACTCGACCTTACGGGCGTAAAGAACGCCTGCGAAATGAAATCCTGCGGCGCCTGCGCCGTGCTCGTCAACAATAAATCGTTCAGGATTTGCAATGCGTTCGTTAAAGACGTTGAGAATTGCGAACTGCTGACGATTGAAGGAATGGAAAACGAAGACGGCACGCTTCATCCCCTTCAGCAGGCATTCATCGACTTCGGCGCGATGCAGTGCGGATTCTGCACGCCGGGTATGGTGCTTACGGCTCACGCTTTCCTTCTCGGGAATAACGAACCTACAAGAGAACAGATAAGAAAAGCCCTGCAAAGCAACATCTGCAGGTGCACGGGATACCAGCAAATAATCGATGCCGTCGAAGCGGCATCCGCTTTTTATAGAAAATAATTACACGCGATGGATTTAAAACAAAAATTATCAGGACTCGGAAAATTAAAACCGGACAACTACGGAAAGGATTTTCTTCTTACAACCGAAAAAAATCTGGAAGATTTAAAATACATCGGCGGTCTCGCCGAAACTCTGAAGGAATTCCATAAACAGTCGAAATCATTCAGGCTCTTCGATACGGGACTCGCGATTTCGATATTCAGGGACAACTCTACAAGAACCCGCTTCAGTTTCGCATCAGCCGCGAACGCCGCAGGGCTTGGACTTTCGGAACTTGACGAAGTCAAGAGCCAGATCGCTCATGGCGAAACCGTAAGGGAAACCGCAAACATGATTTCATTTCTCGCCGAGGTTATCGGCATAAGGGACGATATGTATCTCGGAGAAGGCAACAGGTACATGCGCGAGGTCTCGGACGCTGTCGCCGACGGTTTTGAAAACGGCGTTCTTCACAGAAGACCGAGCGTCATTAACCTTCAGTGCGACATTGACCACCCGACACAGTCGATGGCGGACCTGCTCAAACTTAGAGATTATTTCGGGTCTTTCGAAAACCTCAAAGGAAAAAAACTCGCGATGACCTGGGCTTACTCGCCGAGTTACGGCAAGCCGCTTTCCGTCCCGCAGGGAATAATTACTCTTATGACAAGATTCGGAATGGAAGTTACACTCGCCTATCCCGAAGGCTACAACCTCATCCCTGAAATCGAAGAGAGCGTGAAGAAAGATAATCCCGGTTTCAAAATCGTCAACAGCATGGAAGAAGCATTTAAAGACGCTGATGTTGTATATCCGAAATCCTGGGCGCCGTTTGAAGTTATGAAGCAAAGAACGGAACTTCTGAAAAGTAAAGACAAAAACGGACTCGCAGAACTCGAAAAACACTGCCTCGCTAACAACGCGAAGTTCAGGAACTGGGAATGCGATTCCGACAAGATGAAACTCACGAAAAAAGGCGAAGCTCTTTATATGCACTGCCTTCCGGCGGACATAACGGACGTCAGCTGCAGGGAAGGAGAAGTTTCAAAGGAAGTTTTCGAGAAATACAGAATTCATACATACCACGAAGCGAGTTTCAAGCCATTCGTAATCGCGGCTATGATTCTGGCTTCGAGATTTGAACACCCCGAAGTGGAATTAATGAAAAGATTATAAATTTAATTTGAAGGAATAAAATGTCATCAATCATAAAACATATCGATAAGAAAATCAGAAAACAGTCTGCGGAAAGATGCAGGGAAAGAGGAATAACAATTCCCACATTCAGGCAACTTCGAAATCCCGGATTAATCGGCGAAAACGTTAAGAAAAAACTCCCGGGTATCGGGCTGTGGGACGTCAATCCGCTCAACCTTTACAGGATAACCTGGAAGAACGACATCAACACGGGTCTTTTCGGGAATGTGAATTATTTCGAAGTGCCGCGGGAGATTACGGGAGTCAAAGCGAGAATAATCGGTTTGATGGGAAAATACTTTCCGACAGGCGCGCACAAAGTCGGCGCTGCTTTCGGATGCCTCGTGCCGAGACTCGTAAGCGGCGAGTTCAATCCGCTTCGACACAAAGCCGTATGGCCTTCGACGGGAAATTACTGCCGCGGAGGCGCGTTCGACTGCGCTCTCCTCGGATGCACCGCGATTGCGATTCTGCCCGAAGAAATGTCTAAGGAAAGATTTGACTGGCTTCGTGAAATCGGCGCTGAGGTAATCGCTACTCCCGGATGCGAATCGAACGTAAAGGAGATTTACGACAAGTGCTGGGAACTGAAAAACGACACCGACAATATTATCTTTAACCAATTCGAGGAATTCGGCAACCCGATTTTTCATTACAACGTGACGGGTCCCGCTGTCGAAGAGGTTTTTTCATACATCAGGAACGGCAAATCGAGAATGTCCGCCTTTATTTCCGCGACAGGTTCCGCCGGAACCATTGCCGCGGGAGATTATCTCAAGAAACTCAATCCGCATCTGAAGATTACCGCGTCCGAAGCCCTTCAGTGTCCGACACTCCTGATGAACGGATTCGGAGGTCACAGGATTGAAGGCATCGGAGATAAGCACGTCCCGTGGGTGCACAACGTCCGCAATACAGATATGGTGAGCGCTATTGACGATGAGGATTGCATCAGAATTATGCGGCTCTTCAACGAGAGCAAAGGAAAAGAATACCTCGCGAAACTCGGCATTGAAGAAAAAACTGTCGAAGCGCTTGTCGATATCGGCATATCGGGTATCTCGAACCTGCTTTCGGCAATAAAGACAGCGAAATATTTCGAAATGGATGAGAATGATTTCATATTCACGATTTTCACCGACTCGATGTCAATGTATAATTCAAGAATCGAAGAAGCGAGAACAGAAAAAGGCGAATACACAGAATTCGACGCCGCGCGCGACCACGCGTCCTGTCTGATGAAACAGAGCGTTGATTTCCTGAAAGAATTGTCTTATTACGACAGGAAAGCGATACACAACCTGAAATATTACACGTGGATCGAACAGCAGGGACGCGCCGTCGAAGAGTTGAACGGTCAGTGGAATCCGGATTACTGGACTGATTTGTTCGAGAACGAAGTGCACGAGTTCGATAAACTGATTGAGGAATTTAATAAACTCTGATGCCGGATGTCGCCGCGATAATACTCGCCGCGGGTCGCGGCACGAGAATCGGAACGCCGAAATTGAAACTGGTTTCGGAAGGCGAGTTTTTCGTAAACATAATCGTAAAGAAACTGAAATCATCGGGCGTTGACCGCGTTTTCTGCGTGATACATCCTGAAGATTATGACTGGTCTCTTGAACACATTCCGGGCGTTTCGCTCGTTTTGAACGGGGAAACCGACAAAGGAATGTTGTTTTCCGCCGTGCAGGGAATTAAAAAATTGACGGACGAAAAAGGCGTTTTGCTCTTTCCGGTTGACCATCCGTTCGTTGAGGTATCGACTTTGAATCTGATTCTTGATATATTCTGTAAATACCCGGATAAACTAATAAAACCGGAATTCGAAGGTAAATCCGGACACCCGGTTATCATACCGCGTTTCGCGTCTGACAGGATGATTTTCACGACGCAGGATAAAGGTTTAAGCGAAACGCTCCGCGATGTTTGCGGTGAAACAGAAATTGTAAGGGTAAGCGACAGGGGGATTTTAAAAAATATTAACTCGGCGGAAGATTTGAAATAGTTCTGCCGGAAATTTAAAGTTAATTGGTAATGAAAAAAAGCATCCCCTTTTTTATTTACGCTGCTGTAATACTTTTAAGCATTACCGCGTCAACAGGAATAACGTTCTCTCAGGATATCCCTATCACGATACTCCATTTCAGCGATTCACATTCGAGCCTTATAGGCTCGGGACCTAAAAATATTGCGGGTGAATATACCAAAGGCGGTTTCGACAGAGCCGCGACCGTAATCAGGGATTCACGGAACACGGATCCGAATGTAATGGTTTTTCATGTCGGCGATTTTTCGACAGGAAGTTTTTACTTCAACAGATATTTCAGCGTTCCCGAACTGACGATGTTCAAAAGATTTAATTTCGATGCGGTCGCCGTCGGTAATCACGAATTCGACCTCGGTCCCGCAGTGCTCTTGAACTCCCTTAATCAGTCATTTCCTCCGGGCTCGGTTCCTTTCCTTTCCGCGAATCTCGACTTGAACGGTTATCCCGCTCTCGGCGCATACATATCGCCGCATAGTTCGAAAATAATCAACGGCGTTAAGGTAGGTTTTTTCGGACTAACTATAAACGATCCGTCCAGCAATCCGTCCCCTGTTGTCATCAGCGACAACTACCTGCAGATTGCATTTAATACCGTAACCGCGCTTCAGGCGGAAGGATGCAGTCTGATTATTTGCCTCTCGCATCTTGGCTATATGTTCGACAATCAACTCGCGCTCATCGTTCCAGGCATTCATATAATCCTCGGCGGACACGACCACTCTTATTTTCCGCAGCCGGTTCCCGTGCCGAATCCCTCGGGCTTTAACACTCTTGTCTGTCACGCGGGCGCTCATTATGAATACGCGGGAAAACTGAGAATTACGTACAACAACGGAAACGTTAACATGACGGATTATCAGTTGATAAGCCTCGACTCGAATATAGCGCGCGACGATTCAGTAAATTCGTATCTTGATTCACTCAAACCGGGTATAATCGCGAGATACGGGAATGTTTTTTCTGAAACTGTAGGTTATGCCGTGAATGATATATCGGCTTCCTTTAATGAGTTAAAACCTGAGAGGGACACGCCTCTCGGAAATCTTGTGACCGACGCCCATAGGTGGAGAACGGGAACTCAAATATCTCTTACAGCCGTCGGGCTAATGTCTGAGAGTATTTACAGAGGCCCGGTTAGCGGAGAAGATATTTTAAGAGTAACGCCTTATGGCTATGACACTGCAACGGGGCTTAATATGCGCCTCGTCAAGTTTTCCATAACGGGTAGCGAACTTAAAAGAGGACTTGAACTTGTTCTCTTCGCTTCGATGGCTGATATCGCTTACCATCCGCAATCTTCCGGATTGACATTCGATTACAATTCCGCGCAGCCGGTAGGATTCAAGATTCTTCTGCCGACGATGAAAGTTAATGATACTCTTCTGAATCTGATGAGTAGTTATTCGGTTACCGCGAATGAAGGGTTGTTCAGGGCTCTCAGCCTTCTTGGCATAACCGTTTCTAACGTGGAAGTGACGAACATTAACGAGTACACTTCCTTATCGAAATACGCAAGAGAAAACCGCAGAATCACATATAAGAGCGAAGGAAGAATAAGAGACGTGAACGTAACTAATCTAAGCAATCCCGTTTCTTCAGTAAATGATTTTGAATTATTCCAGAATTATCCGAATCCGTTCAATTCGAAATCCGTCATTAAATACAGAATATCGAAGAGTTCGTTTGTCTCAATAAAAATATTCGACATAACCGGAAGACAGGTATCGGATTTGGTAAATGAGATGAAACAGCCGGGTACGTACAGCATTCATTTTAATGCCGACAAGTTCTCAAGTGGTATATATTTCTATCGGTTATATGTCAATAGCGCATATGGAATGACAAAAAAAATGTTGTTGTTAAAATAATATATCAAATATTCGGGAATTCCCTTATATTTAGATAATTAAATTCAGGGCTATGAAAAAATTAGTCTTACTGGTTTTTATTTCTTTAATACCCCTGATGATGTTTTCACAATCTATTGTAAGAGATAACAAACCAACGTCTTCAAACAACGCCTTTACATTTAGTTCTTCAGGCATTTACACCGATCCAATGAAAAAATTCAATCTGAGTACACCGGGCACGACGATTACAGTCGGCTCGACGGGCGGGTGTATTTACGCGGGAATTGATTTCGGCATGCCTGGAGGATACCTTTACGGACTTCACAAGAGTTCGGGAACGGTATGCGAACTTTTCAGAATGGATACTATCAATGCGAGTTGTATTCTCGTCAGCAGCCACAACTACACGGGAAACCTCGCGGGAATGTCCTTCGACCCGATAACCTGGGTTCATTACATTCTCGTATCAGGAACTCCGGCGAAAATCTATACGTTCAGCCCCGTGGGCGGAGACCTGATTCTCGTCTCGATGTTGTCTCCTTCGTATTCGATAACTTCAATCGCAATAAATAATTCCGGTTCTGTTTACGGTATAGACGAAGCGGGCGATAACTTTTTACGGATAAACAAGACGACAGGAACGTGCACGCTTTTAGGTCCGCTCGGATTCAACGCCAACAACGTTAGCGGAAGTGATTTCGACCCTTTGACGGGCAGGATGTACATTATTTCACAGGGTACTTCAAATCAGGAACTGAGATACATAGATACCGCGGCAGGCAGTGCGACACTTGTCGGTTCGTTTACCGGAACATACAAACATATCGCAGTCGCGGGCAATACTTTTATTGCTCCCGCTTTACCCGCAATTCCGACATTGATTTATCCGTTAGGTGGTATCCATACACTGACACCCTTAATGGACTGGTCGGATGTTCAGAAAGCCCCGCTATACAATATTCAGGTAGCGTCCGGACCGGTTAATGTTATCGCAACTTTTACGGCGCAGTCTAATTATCAGGTACCCCCGGGCATACTTTCTTATAACACTACATATTACTGGCGTGGCAGGGCTTATAACGGCTCAGGCTATGGAGAGTGGTCGCCTTACTCGACGTTTACGTGTACTGTCGTAGGGATTGAACAAATCAGCGGTGAAGTCCCTAAGGAATTCAGATTGTACGATAATTTCCCGAATCCGTTCAATCCTTCGACAACAATAAAATTCGATTTGCCGAAATCATCGGCAGTTAGATTGTCCGTGTATGACATAACAGGCAAGGAAATTGAAATGCTCGTAAACGAAAGACTGAACGCGGGTTCGTACGAAACAAAATGGGATGCCTCTAAATATGCGAGCGGAATGTATTTCTGCAGAATAATGTACGGAGATTTCACAGATGCGAAAAAAATTATTTTAATGAAATGAGCGATACAGTGAAATTCTTCATAATTATTCTTGTGTTATTTGTTTCAATAAACGCGCATGCAGACTGGGAATTATCCCAGGGGTTTCCGGGCGGGCCTGTAATGTCACTTACATCAAGCGGTAATTATATTTTTGCAGGGACAAGCAGTAACGGCGTATATTACTCGACAAACAGCGGCAACAACTGGATGCAAACCGCTCTGTTCGATAAACATATCACCTCTATGGCGGCAAACGCCAATTATATCTATGCCTCTTCCAATAATTCGGATATATACGTTTCTTCTGATTACGGGTCTTCATGGACAAGTTTTACAGTACAATATGCCGGTTCAATAAATGATATTTCCGTTAACGGAGAAGGGATATATCTCGCCGCGCAAAACGGAGTTTTCATATCGACGAATAACGGAAATAACTGGTCACAGGTTTCTATGAACAATGAATCGGTTTACTCCATCGCCGTAAGCGGAAATTATGTATTCGCAGGGATAACATTAAGAATTATGATGTCGTCAAATAATGGCATAGACTGGATTCCGGCCTTAAATACTAACAGTATAGTTAGAGATTTGTATGCAGAAGGCAACAGAATAACAGCGGGAATATCCGGCAGTGGAGTAATTATTTCAACCAATAGCGGCTTTAACTGGTCTCAAACTTCTCTTGACAGTGAATTCGTTTCTGCAGTCCTATCAACCGGAAATACTATATATGCCGGTATTGCAAATTCTTGGTACTCTGACGGAGTTGAAGTGTCAACCAATAACGGGGCAAGCTGGACCAAAACTCTAAACAACACAACAATAACAAGTTTCACTTTAAAAGGTACCTCAGTTTTTACGGGAACGTTGACAAACGGGGTCTATTATACTACTAACAGCGGTATCGTTTGGGTACAAACAAATATGAACAACCAGACTTCGAATTGCTTACTTTATTCAAACGGAAATATTTATGCAGGATTATATTCCGGTGTTTGTTATTCTTCGGACAACGGTTATTCATGGAATCAAACAGGTGGAGGCGAAACCAAATCCCTGCTTCAGTATGACAATAAGATACTTCAGGGTACTACAAGCGGAGTATATGCTACTTCAAACGGAGGAACAAACTGGTATAATTTAGGATTGAATAATTTTACCATTTATACTTTGTTTGCTTTGGGAAACACGATTTTTGCAGGGACAAACTCAAACTTACTGAATTGGGGAGGAATTTTCTTTTCTTCTAATGGAGGATTGAATTGGAATAGGACTTCATGGTATGGCAATAACGCTGACGTATATTCTCTTGTTTATGCTGGAGGCAATTTTTTCGCGGCTACTATAAACGGTCTATATAAATCAACCAACAATGGATACAACTGGTCTCATCAAGCAGGTATTTTTGCGTATACATTGTTTACATACGATAGTATAGTGCTGGCAGGTACTAACGGAAGCGGTGTTTATATATCTTCAAATTACGGCTACAACTGGTCACAAACCTCTATGCATGATAAAAGAGTGCTGGCAATTAATCGAAGCGGCAATTACATTTTTGCCGGAACAATAGACAGCGGGGTTTATATATCGTCGAACAACGGCTCCAACTGGATTCAAAAAAACCAGGGGTTTAATTATTCGACCACTGTCAGCGCACTCCTGGTCAACAACGGTTTTGTTTTTGCCGGGACATGGAATAAATTTATATGGAGACGTAATCTGAGTGATTTTACAGGAATCACGAAGACTGAAGTTACAACACCGCAGAATTTCACGTTGCACCAGAACTATCCCAACCCGTTTAATCCGTCGACGACGATAAAATTCGATATTCCGAAATCTTCGTATGTGAAATTATCAGTTTATGACATTACAGGCAAGGAAATCGAAGCGCTCGTGAATGAACAACTGGCGGCGGGTACTTACGAAACAAGTTGGGATGGGTCAAAATATGCGAGCGGCACGTATTTCTGCATTATTAGGGTTGATGAAAGCATACGCAAAGTTACAAAAATGATTTTATTAAAATAATTTTGACGAAATAATTAAAAATATTATAATGAAAAAATATATTCTTATATTTCAGCTGTTTATATTATCATACACATACGCGTACGAAAATCCGGCACTATATTACATGCCGTTGCATGTGGGCGATTTCTGGGTTTACCGCGCGAGTCTATATACAATGCCCGGAGGAACTATCAATTGGAAAGAAAAATATCTTATTACACATTCAAGAAACGTAAACGGTCATCTCTATTATTATCTCGTTGTTCAAAGTCCGTATCCGATATATTCTTATTTTCGGACGAATTATTACAGAGTTGACAGTCTTACTGGAAATATTTTCAGTTATGATTCCACGAACGGATGTCCGAAATACAATTACGAAAATATGTTAGACAGCCTTGCCGCATCCAACAATGATTCCGTTCATTTTTGCATATCGGGAGGATACGTATGTCACGGAACTACGAAAATGTTTCTATTTAGTGATTCAGTAGATGTGGTTAGTTTTGGCAGATCACAACAGTATGGAGGCAACTATTCAGGATATACAAAAAAATATGCCCGTAACTTCGGTTTTTACAATTATAGTGTAACTTCATACGGAGGCGGTTCTAATAGTGCAATAAGTTTTACACTCATAGGATGCAGAATAAACGGAGTGCTTATCGGGGATACAAGTATGGTGGGAATCAGGATTCTGAATTCCAGTGTTCCAGAGGAATTTTCTTTGCACCAGAACTACCCCAATCCCTTTAACCCGTCGACGACAATAAAATTCGAAATTCCGAAATCATCGGCAGTAAGATTGTCCGTGTATGACATAACAGGAAAGGAAATCGAAACGCTCGTAAACGAACAACTGGCAGCGGGCACTTACGAAACGAAATGGTACGCCTCTAAATATGCGAGCGGCGTGTATTTCGTTCAGTTAACAGTTAACAGTGAACGATTAGCAATTAAAAAAATGGTTCTGGCGAAATAAAATATATTAAACGAAATGTATACCCGCGTTGCGGGCGTCATCTAATAAAATTCGTAATACTGGAGACAATTAGCAAAAAACTCAACGCGGACTTGCCAGAACATTCTCCGAACAACGGGAAAATTATCTTTCCGAATTAGCCCACGGCTTTAGCCGTGGGTATAATGTAAACGAAGAAAAACCGTTTCAACGGTTTAGAATTCTTTTCTCAGTTCAGCCCGCATAACAGGCGGCATCTAAGGAGTCAATTTCTTACCAATAAGAGTTAAAGTCGTCGATACCGGCAATCAATTACTAATTACTAATTATTAATTGAGAAAGGTATCCCGTCAACTTATCCTTGTGCACTCTCACCTGTTCCATCGAATCACGCTCTCTTACTGTTACGCTGCCATTCGTCAGCGTTTCGGAATCTACTGTTATGCAGTACGGCGTGCCGCATTCGTCCTGACGCCTGTATCTTCTGCCGACCGCGCCCGAATCGTCATAGAAAACGCGGAAATGCTTTCTTAAATCTTCGGTTATGTTATGCGCGATGTCCTGCATTCCGTCCCTGTTAACCAGCGGAAACACCGCCGCCTTGACAGGGGCAAACGAAGGATGTATGTGAAGTACTGTTCTTACTTCCGTCGATTTGCTGCCGTCGGAATTTTCCTTCGCGACCTGCTCTTCGTCGTAAGCGTTTATCAGGAATGCCATGAAACTTCTTGATGCGCCCGCCGAAGTTTCGATTACGTATGGAATAAATCTTTCTTTTGTCTGGTCGTCGAAGTATTCGAGTTTCTTTCCCGAGTATTCGGTATGTCTCTTCAGGTCAAAATCCGTCCTGTTGTGTATTCCTTCTATCTCTCCCCATCCGAACGGGAATTTATATTCTATATCTACAGCCGCCTTCGCGTAATGCGCAAGTTTCTCGTGCTCGTGTATATTTAAATTTTCTTTCTTAATTCCGTGTTTCACGAACCAGTTTATCCTCTGCTCTTTCCAGTACTCGAACCACTGCCCGTCGTCCTTCGGATTTATGAAGAACTGCATTTCCATCTGCTCGAACTCCCTCGTCCTGAAAAGGAAATTCTTCGTGTTGATTTCGTTTCGGAACGCCTTCCCTATCTGCGCAATACCGAACGGCAGTTTCTGTCTTCCCGCCTCTTTCACGTTGAGAAAGTTGACGTATATTCCCTGCGCCGTTTCGGGACGGAGAAAAACTATGTTCGAAGAATCCTCAACGGGTCCTATATAAGTCTTGAACATCAGGTTGAAACTTCTCGCTTTTGTGAACGTTCCGTTCCTGCCGCAATTAGGGCAGTTCACAGTCGATAGAACTTTTTCCGAATTATCCGGGTCTTCTATGAAACTCTTTATTTTATCGTCGTCAAGATTCAGTTCTTTCTTAAGGTCTTCCTTCATCTTCTTCGCTGCTTTTTCGCTCAGCCCTTCAAGCAGTATGTCGTATCTGAACCTCGCCTTGCATTCTTTGCAGTCAACCATAGGGTCCGTGAAATTATCGACGTGTCCCGACGCTTCCCACACTTTCGGATGCATTAAAATCGCGGCGTCAATTCCCTCGACGTTCTCGCGGTAAGTCATCTCTTTCCACCACGACTGCTTTATGTTATTCAGCATTTCAACGCCGAGCGGGCCGTAATCCCAGCAGCCGTTCAAACCGCCGTATATTTCCGAAGACTGAAACACAAAACCCCTGCGCTTAGCGAGCGATACAATTTTTTCCGTAATGTCTGTTTTTGCCATAATTTTTCTGTAATCGCATAATTTAGCAAATTCTGATATAAGATTAAGTGTATATTCATTTCAATTTTTTCAATCCATATCTAAAACATTTTTTCACTGTTTTTTTAATGTTCTTAAAAGTAACTTTATACATCTTCAAAAAATTAAAGCGAAAAAAATGAAAAAGTCATTCTTACTGCTTCTAACTTTTTTTCTCGTTAATACTCTCTTCGCTCAGGATATAAGAATCGAAAAACCAATACTTTCAGGGCTTTCTACACTGCAAAGTCCTTTGTGGGGAGATGATGTTATTGTTAGCAATTTTGAGCCGATAGGACCGATTACTTCGGTTCGCGCGAATACAGGCACCATATACGTTGCTATCAATGACACTTTGGCAACTTCCAATCTTGGAATAATAATCATGCAATCTACAAACCTTGGTGTGTCCTGGTCTTTATTTGGTACAGGAATTAACACCAGAGCAAAATTCGCCAAACTTAAATTTGTCAGTACGGGAACTGCCGGTGACTCCCTGTATTTGTTCATGCAGTACGGCAGCAACGTCTATTGCTGGAATTTCAGAAATGCAAGTTTCAAACCCGTAGGTTACGGCGGAATCTTATCGACATTTGACGTAGTTGGCGCGTCAAGCGGAGCGCTCTATTATTTTTACGATACGCTTCCAACCGCGGTTAAAAGATACAGTTCCATCAATGGCGGCGCTTCCTGGATAAACAGAGGCAACATAACGAGTTCAGGCGTTAAGCCCAAAATTTGCATATCCGCAGGAGATTCGCTAATTCTTAATTATTACGGACCCGTCCTTGCCGATACCGCGACATCAGTAATCAGAGCAGCCAGATATATGCAATCGTCACCGGGTACACTCACTTCTTCGGGATTTCAGGATGTCGCAACCGAAAACGTTGCTAAAACCGAATTCATGTCGGTAATTTATAACGGAAATGTCTGGTTTGTTTATACAACAGGCACTACGGGTGGCATCAACATTAAAGGAAGAAAGAGCATCGATGCGGGCACTACTTACGGAACCGCGATTGACATCGCCGCCAATCCTAACGTGGATGAATACTGGTTTGACATTAAGTATTATTCGGGCGGATTTGACCTGTCATACTATTCGGATAGTCTCCAGACAGGTCCGCCGACAAATAATACCGATAAGATAATGTACTCCTATTCAATACTGTCAGGCTCTACTTTCGGAACCGCCACGCAGGTAAGTGAAAATCCGCCGTCATGGTCGGCAAACAACTATATACCGACGCTTTGCGAAATACCCCCTTCCGATGCAGGCATCGCCTGGATTGGAAACACGGGTACGGGGAAAAAGGTTTTCTGGGACAGGTTCAGCGCCGTTTCAAATATTGGTAATCAAAATGAAATTGTCAATTCATACAGTCTCAGCCAGAATTATCCCAATCCTTTCAATCCGATTACAAAGATTGATTTCGCTGTTTCGAAAAGCGGATTCGTTTCTTTGAAAGTTTATGATCTTCTCGGGAAAGAAGTTGCGACCGTCTTAAGCAGAAATCTTAACGCGGGAAAGTACTCAGTTGATTTTAACGCGTCAAAACTGTCAAGCGGAATCTATTTCTATTCACTCGAATCAAACGGATTCAAAGATGTTAAGAAAATGATGCTTATTAAGTAACCTCACTTTTTAAAAAAATATTGCAAGGAGCACATATATTTGTGCTCCTTTTATTTAATATGAAAGAAACAGAAGAAATATTTTCGGTTCTTAAAAAGAACGGAAAGAAAGAAAACCTCGAAGGAATGGCGAGATTCGGCATACGTTTCGACGAAGCGTACGGATGCAATATACCCCTGCTTAGAAACCTCGCGAAATCTTACAGGAAGAATCACGAACTCGCTCTCGAACTCTGGAAAACGGGAATTCACGAGGCGAGAATTATGGCGTTCCTAATCGACGATCCCGCGAAAGTCTCGGAAGCACAGGCTGAAAGATGGCTGAAGGATGTTAAGTCCTGGGATATCTGCGACGGGCTTTGCAGCAATCTTCTTGATAAAACTCCTTTCGCTTATCAAAAAGCCGTTGAATGGACAAAAAGGGATAAAGAATTCGAAAAGCGTGCGGGCTTCGTTATGATGGCGGTGCTCGCCGTGCACGACAAAAGGCAGCCCGACGAAACATTTATTGAATTTCTTGAAATAATTTACCGCAACAGTACGGATGAAAGAAACTTCGTTAAAAAAGCCGTCAACTGGGCATTGAGACAAATCGGAAAGAGAAACAGGATACTTCACGGATACGCCGTAAGAACCGCGGAACAAATACTCGAAAAAGCCGGTAAAACTTCTAAGTGGATTGCGAACGATGCGTTGAGAGAATTGAGGAGTGAAAAGACAAAAGAAGTGATAATGCGAAGAGAAAAGAGCCTTATGCGTTAAACTCAATCCGCGTTTGAATTGTCAAATTTTTAGAATTAAATCTGACTAAAATGAAAACGATAATTCGAATAAAGAATTTTCTGGCGGTCTCGGCTCTTTCACTGGCATTGCTCTTCACCGTTAACTATTCTTTATACTCTCAGCAGCAGTATGATAAAGAAGTGGATGACGACGAAGACCTTTTCGATGCTTCTACCGATTACAAGTCAATGTACGATGACCTTTCGAACGACGGCGAGTGGATTCAGTTAACAAAAGCTGAACTCAACGAGCAGACTTCCGATGAAGACGGCACCGGAAGCGGTTACAGCAGTAATAACGAAGCCGATAATTTCACGATTGTCTTCGTCTGGAGGCCGTGGGGCTATCATTCAGGTTGGACGCCGTATTCAAACGGAAGATGGATTTATACCGATTACAACTGGTACTGGCATTCTTACTACAAGTGGGGCTGGGCGCCTTACCATTACGGCAGATGGGTGTATTCCGCCTACTACGGATGGATTTGGATTCCCGGCCGGCACTGGGCGCCTTCCTGGGTTGACTGGTGCTATTCCGATTATTACGTGGGATGGTATCCCCGGTACCCGAGATTTCACAGAACGTTCAGTTATCACAGGTATTATGAAAGACACCACACGCATTGGGTGTTTGTCGAGCGCCATAAAATGCTTGACCCGAAAATCAACAGTAACCTGATTGTCAGTTCCGAACTCAACAAGGATTTAATATCGAAATCATCGATGACCACGCAAACGAATAAGTATCTCAACGGAAAGATTGTAAGCGCGGGTCCGCCCGTTCAGGATATTGAAAAAACGATGGGAAAGAAAATCGACGTCAAGCACATAAACTATGCTGAATCGAAGGAAGACGCGAAGATTGTAAAAAGCGATTTGTACGCCTACAAACCGGACGAAAAATCAGGCTCAAAAAACACAGGTAATAAGCAAATAACCAATGTGAAAGATGAAAATAAGAATAAGGACGCGANNATATAACCAGAAACGGCAATAAAGAAAAAACAAATGACCTGACGACAGAGAGCAAACAGAAGAATACAAAAAGCGGGAACGTAGAGACAGGAACGAAAACCGTAAAGAAAAAAGAAGTCACTAAGACAAAACAGGAAAATACGAACAGGACCGGACAGCAGAATACGAAAGAAACGAAAAGCGGTAATAATACAGGTGTCAGCAAGGAAAATTCAGGCACGAAAACAAATAAGAAGACCGAAGTAAACAAAAAAAGCGATACAGGCAGCCGTGAAAAAAACGTCACCAAGGAAAGCACTCAAAAGAACACGACGCCTAAGAACACCGAAAAAAAGTTCTCCGGTAGTAAAAACGACAGCGGAAACAAGAATATCAATACGGGTAAAAGAAATACGGAGAATAAAAGCGGCAAGAACACGAACAATGGAAATACGGGAAACAAGAAATTGAGATGATTAAGATTTAAGAAATTTCTCCCCGCCGCGGATTCACTGCTGCGAAAATGCGGCGCGGAAGTAAAACAAAAAAAGGCATCCTCGTGATGCCTTTTATTTATACTCTCCGCTCTCTTTTTCCCCCGCCCAAAATTGAAAATTGAAGACTGAAGATTTTCAATTGAAGATTGGCCCGCTAACGCGCTTTCTTTTTTGCCTCTTCATAAATTCTTTGATGCGCCTGGTCAATCTGCATCAGTCTGTCATATATGCCCCTGTCGCCGTAATTAAGGAACACGTCGGCAATTTCCTGCGCCTTCGTTTCGAAGAACAGGTCGACGTTGTACGCTTTGAGTTCTTTCTTTTTAAGTTTACCCATTTTATCAAGCGCGTTTATTATGTATGCATACGCGTTCCGGGTAAGTCCGAGCGAATCCAGCCCCATCCAGTGATACTCGTAAAACGCGTTTCTGTAATCGTCGAACCTTGTATTCATTAGTTCCTGAGCGAGAACAAGTCTTGACGGTTTTGAGCCCCCGCCTGTTTCCGTCCAACCGTTCCTGTTGTCGGGCGGAATCGGCTTGTTGCAAATGTCTATCGCCTTCTGGAAATAAACACTCCTGTTCTTCGGGTGGTCCTTCGGGAAGAAAGAATCCTGGTCGAAACCGAGCATAAGATAAGCGTAATAATCGAACAGGCTGAGGAAAGAATCGAACCTCACGTCATTTTTTATGAACTGAATCGCGCGCGTGTATGCGAACGATATCCTGTCGTCGATGTATTTGAAAAGTACCGTGTACTTGGGGTTTGTCTTCTTATCGCTTTTGTCGATTATTCTCTGGCTTATAATCAGAAGTTTCGCGTCATACTGGTCAAAACCGTTTGTGCCGCTGAAGGTAATCTGTATCTGAGCCTTTATTTTATACGCTTCCGCTCCCGACTTGTTGTTTTCATTGAAAAGCGAGTTATCGTAAAACTTGTTCTTATTGAAATAATCTTCAAGTTGCTGCTTCATGTCCTTAACCCTGTCTTTCGCCTCGGCAGACAGAACGTCTGTATTTAATGTCACTGTCATGTCAAAATCCTGAGCATTCGTTTTCAATGCAAAAATCACTGTCAGCAAAAAGATACTTATTATGAACCTTTTTAACATTTTTATTTTTCTTAATTTCTAATTTAATTTTGAATTCTTATTTTTAATAATCAATACAATTGAAAAGACTATTTTTAATATTGTTTTTCCTGTTCCCGTGTCTTGCTTCTGCGCAATTTGAGAACACTGACGTGGGCGCAAGGCAGACGGGGTTGAACGGTGCGTTTACTTCACTGTCCGATAATTCGCTTGCGGTTTTTTATAATCCCGCGGGACTCGGACAGATGAAATACAGGGAGTTTTCACTTTTTTACAGCCCCGCGCCCTACGGATTGACCGACCTGTCAACAGCAGCGCTCACGTATGCGGAGCCTACAAAATTCGGAGTGTTCGGCGCAGGGTTCAAAACCTATGGTTTCGATCTGTATAGGGAAAACAACTTTATTGTTTCGTACGGCAACGGTTTTAAGAACAGGATTTTTTACGGTCTAAATATCAACCTTTATAACCTGCACATACAGAATTACGGATCTGCTACATCCTTCGGACTCGATGTCGGCGTGATGGCTTACCTTGCAAAATTCCTGCAATGGGGATTTTTCGGAAAGAACATAACAGGAAGCAAAATCGGCGATGCTGAAGAAAAAATCGTTCAGGTGTATCGAACAGGTTTTACGTATCAGCCGCTCGATAATTTCAGGTTCATAGCGGAAATCGAGAAAGACATAAAGTACCCCGTTTCGGTGAGAGGCGGCATTGAATACAGCATACTGGATTTACTCGACCTGCGCGCGGGCGTCGGCAGCCAGCCATCTACATTCGCGGCAGGCATAGGAATTAATTACAGTCTCTTTACATTTGATTATGCTCTGAAAAACTCCGAAGACCTCGGCTTTACTCATCTCGGCTCCATTACAGTGAATTTCGGCGGAATAGCCGGAAAGAAGAATTCCAGAGAGCAATTAAGAAAGGCATTTGATTAAATAATGAAATACATAGTAATCGGAGAACCCTGCGTTGATTTGATACACACTTCCGGAGGTGAAGTCATTCACAGCTACGGCGGGATATTATATTCAGTAATCGCCCTGGCCGTGCTTTCAGGACCGCGCGATACGGTGTATCCCGTAATGAATCTCGGAAGCGATGAGTTCGATAACATCACTTCCCTGTTGAAAAAATATCCGAACATAAACACCGACGGAGTGAACAGGTCCGGTCATCCGACCAGAAAAGTCAACCTGTACTACTCGACATATAATTCAGGTAAGACGGCGAGACTCGAACAGTCGACGTCGCCGACATACACAACGCCTTTCGAAGGTATTAAGGATTTTCTCCCTGACGCGGACGCGGTTCTTGTGAACATGATTTCCGGAGTCGACATTACTCTGGATACATTAAAGGAAATCAGAGCGAACTTCAAGGGTACCATGCACATGGACCTGCATAACCTTGTTATGAAAACGCATCCGGACGGACGAAGGGAACACGTGCACCTTAAGAACTGGAGAGAATGGTGCTCGGTTACCGATACATTGCAGATGAACGAATTCGAACTTAAGACTCTTACGGAAGAGACCAGAAACGAATACGAAATCGCGGAGGAACTGCTCATCAACCGCAACAGAAACATGACCGGACTGATTGTGACGCGCGGGAAAGTGGGCGTTAGCGGGTTCATAAGAACCGAAAAAAAGTTCGGCGACGAAAAATATTTTGACATCGACAGGATTGACATAAATGCCGTCGAGAACCCGCACTTCATCGACAGCACGGGATGCGGAGATGTTTTCGCGTCTTCGTTCACGCTTGATTTCTCAAAGAACAGGGACATTAACAAGAGTCTCCGCTACGCTACGCGCATAGCCTCGCTCAAAGCCTCCCTTTCGGGAATTGACGATTTGTTTAAACTGAAATAAATGAAAAAAGGCAGAATACTTATTACCGGCTCCAACGGACTGCTCGGACAGGCGGTAGTTTCAATCATCACCAGAGAATCCGATTTTGAACTCGTGCTTTCTTCGGTTGAGGAGAAATCGAATATCAACATCAATCAGGAGTATATTCAACTCGACATTACTTCAAAAGAGAAAGTTAAAAAGACCGTCGCCGACGCCGCTCCCGACATTATTGTCAACTGCGCTGCTTACACCGACGTTGACGGGTGCGAAACTGAAAGGGAATTAAGTTGGAGACTTAACGTAGATGCAGTCAAGCATCTTATTATCGCGGCGCGTCCTGCAGGCGCGAAAATCGTGCACTTCTCGACCGACTACGTCTTTGACGGGAAGAACGGTCCTTACGACGAGACAGCAATTCCGAATCCGATTTCATTCTACGGCCGCACGAAACTCGCTGCCGAGAATGCCCTTTTATCAAGCGGCATAAAGAACGCGATAATAAGAACAATGGTCCTCTACGGAGCGGGAAGTAAGGTGAAACCAAATTTCGCGACATGGCTCGTGAATAAACTTTCCGCAGGCGAACGGATTAATATAGTTGACGACCAGATAGGCAACAGCACGATAGTGGACGACCTCGCTTACGGCACGCTTAAACTGATCGAGGCGGAAAAGGAAGGAATTTACAACATCGCGGGCAGGGACATTGAATCGCGCCTCGACTTCACGTTCAAACTGTGCGATGTATTCGGATACAAGAAAGAACTGATTAAAACAATAAAAACAAGGGACCTCAACCAGCCCGCGCCGCGTCCGCTTAATTCAGGGCTTATAACGCTGAAAGCGCAGTCGGAACTCGGCTTCGAGCCGATGGGCACGGTCGAATCCCTGCAATTACTTAAATATCAACTCGGTTATTAAAAATACATATTATGCTTGACATCAAATCAATAAGAGAGAATCCTGCGCAGGTCATTGAGAAACTTAAACGCAGAAACGAAGACACCGAAGTTATCAGCAAAATTCAGGAAGTCGATTCGAAACGCCTTGAGGTTATAAGGAAAGCAGATTCGCTGAAAGAATTGAGGAACAAAGTGTCGGACGAGATCGCGGTAATGAAAAAAAACAAGCAGGACGCCTCGGAGAAAATCGCTGAGATGAAGAAAGTATCCGATGACGTAAAGCAGCTAGACGTCGATTTAAGAAATATCGAAACGGAAATTGAAAACCTTCTTTATTATGTTCCCGCCCTGCCCGCCGACGAAGTGCCTTACGGTAAAAGCGCCGACGATAACATAGAAAGAACCGTTTGGGGCAATAAAAAGAATTTCGACTTTAAGGTTAAAGACCATATCGAACTATCGAAGAAACTCGACATTCTGGACTTCGAACGCGGCGCGAAGATTACCGGAAGCGGCTTCCCGCTCTACAAGGGAAAAGGCGCTACTCTCGAAAGAGCCCTTATTTGCTTCATGCTCGACACGCATATTTCGAAGGGATACAGGGAAGTAATGACTCCCGTGCTCGTGAACCGCGCTTCTATGGAAGCGGCGGAGAAAGTGCCGAAATTCGAGGACGACATGTACAGAATCAACGAGGACGATTTTTTCGCGATACCTACAGCGGAAGTTCCTATAATAAACATTCACCGCGACGAAATATTTAAGGAAGACGAACTTCCGGTTAAATACTGCGGATTTACAAACTGCTTCCGCCGCGAAGCGGGAAGTTACGGCAAGGATACGAAGGGTTTCCTTCGCGTACATCAGTTCAATAAGGTCGAACTGATAAACTTCTGCCCGCCGGAAAATTCCTACGCGGAACTCGAGAAAATGCTTGCTGACGCCTGCGCCGTACTACAGGCGCTAAACGTTCATTACAGAGTGATAGAACTCTGCACGGGCGACATCGGTTTCTCCGCCAGTAAATGCTACGACATTGAGGTCTGGTCATATGCGGAAAATAAATGGCTTGAGGCTTCGTCGGTTAGCAACTGCACCGATTTTCAAAGCAGGCGCGCCAAAATCCGGTACAAGAAGACTCTCGAAGGCGGTAAAACAAAGACTGAACTCGTCCATATACTAAACGGCAGCGGTCTTGCGACTTCGCGCCTGATGGTCGCGCTGCTTGAAGCCAATCAGACTAAGGAAGGAAATGTTGTCGTTCCGGATGTCCTGAGAAAATACACTAACTTCGACATTATATAAATAAAAGCCGGAATAACATTCCGGCTTTTTCTATAATCCTCTGCCTCATTTTATTTCTTCACGATTCCCTCTTCCACGAGAGTGCCAACGAGTTTGGAAGAGAAAGAATCTGCGAAATCCTTTACAGACCTTGGATTCACGGTTTCCGACATTACCGAATAAACGAGTTGGTTCGTGTTAAGGTCGATTAATCCGCTCTCAAAAAATACATTTGAATTGATTGAATAAGCGCCGAAAACGCTCTCGTATGAATTGTAGTAATACGAGTAAAACGGATAACCGTAATAACCGGGAGAATAACTCTTATATTTCTTAATGTCTTTCACCGCGAGCAGAAGCACGCCGTCCGCTCCCGCAGACCTGACTATGCTCATCAGTTTTTCTTCCTTTGCCCTTTCGTCGAGCGCGTTTTCCCCGCTCTCGAGTATATCCGACGCGAATCTGTCGTACGAAGGCATCGCGCCGATGCCCGACAATTTCAAACCGCTCACGATTTTGTCCTCAATAACGCGCCTTGAGAATGAACTCTCTTTCGCGAGCACCCAGACCAGAATCTTGCTGTACTTTCTGCCGTTGTAATCAGGCTTCTGCCAGGAATCGGTAATATAAGTCAATGAGCCGCAGGAACTAAGCAGGATAGAAACTAACAGCAGCGATATTAAAGCCATTGTTTTTTTCATATTCGAATTTTTTCTTTTACTCCTCATAGGCAAAATTACCTAAAACGTTCCGTTTTATGCAAGGAATTTCTTTACCCCTCATCGGGGTTACTTATATTGGGAAGTTTATGCGGGTTCGGGAATTCTTACTCGAATTTTTTCTTCGCAAGCATTACCGCGCCGACCACAGCGGCCAGAAGCAGCATACCCGCCGCGAGCACCTGAAATGAATAAGTTGTGAAAAGCAGTTTTCCGAGATGTTCCGCGGTTCCGATTTTCTCCGCGCTTTCGTTCATTTCTTTAGTTGTAAAACCGAAATATACCGTGAGACCCAGAAGAGCGAAAAGCAGAATCGATAAAAGCAGCGACGTGATTTTCTTGTATGAAAACTCCTCTGTATGCTTGCTTTCCTCCCGTAGATTCAGAAGCATTATCACGAACAGGAACAGCACCATTATCGCTCCCATATAGACAAGAATCTGTATTATGGCTATGAACTGCGCCTTCAGCAAAAGATAAATGACGGCTACCGTGAAGAAATTCAGTATCAGGTAAATTGCGCTGATTACCGGATTCTTTCTCGTTATCATCAGTATTGCCGTTACTACCGCCGCGAGGCCTGCTATTGCGAATATTATCGTTTCTGCGTTCATCAAATTTAATTATTCATAAATATAAGTCATACAAGTCAAATTTTTAACTCAAATTTTTACCTTTTGACTTTATGCCCGTAAATATATTTTTGATTTATGTCACGGCTTATAAAAATATTTCTTTTAACTCTATTTCTTATTCCTTCGGGTGCTTTTTCGCAGGACAGCACGGAATACGGAATCGACCGCGAGTCATTGTCCCTCTTCGTCGCGGGAAAATCGGCTGAACTCAGGGAAGATTATAATACCGCGATGGAATACTACAGGACGGCGCTCAGGCGTAATAAAGCGCCCGGTATTTACTTCGCTATTGCGAACATAAACCTGAAAACCGGAAAACTTCAGGACGCGCTGCTTGAAATCAACAACGCGCTGAAACTAAGCCCGGATAACAACGAATATAAAACTCTTAAGGCGAACATTTATTACGGCACGGGAAAAGTAGATATCGCGGCTGGAATCTACGAAGAAATACTTTCGAAGGAGCCGGAAAATATTTTTGTGCTATACTCCCTTGCGCGCTCTTATCAGGAACTGAAAAATCAGGACAAAGCCGTTATTATTTACGAACAGTTGACCGATATTTACGGCTTCGACGCCGATGTTCTCAAAAGAATGTTCGACATTTATTTTTCGAAACAGAATTACGAAAAGTGCGCCGAGACACTGTCGTACATGCTTAAAATCGACCCGTATAATTCTTCGCTTATGTTCGACCTCGCGTCGATGTATACTAAACTCGGCAGGGAAGACGATGCGAAAGGTATATTCGAAAGGCTTGCCTCACTGAACCCGACCGACAAGCAGATTCAGGCGGAAATCGTTAAGATTTACTTTAAGAAAAACGAGATAGAGAAAGGCTTTGAGGAATTCGCTAGAGTAATCGGCAAGAATAATCTTACTTTCAACGAAAAATCTCAACTCGGAGAATTATATTTCAATATGATTTCTCAGGACCCGAAAACGGCTGACGTTGTCGAATACATTTTTAAGTATCTGAATCAGTCCAATCCCGATAACTGGATTCCTTATTACTATCTCGGACAACTCGACATTCTGAATAAGAAAAACGATGACGCAGCTGATAAGTTCGTCAGAGGCGCAGTGTACGCCGATACGTCTGCTGACGCCTATGTTCAAATCGGCTATGCTCTCTTCACGCTTGAAAAATACGAACTCGCCAAACCCGTGCTTGAAAATGGCCTTACACGCGCGTCCGATGATTTCAGGATAAACTATACTTATGCTCTCGTTCTTCAGAGAACCGGCAATCTACCTCTTTCGATTAAGTATTACGAAAAAGCGGCTGAATTGAATCCTAGCGAACTCAGCATTATATCTTCTCTCGCTCTTGCTTATAACAGCAACAAGCAGTACAGGGAATCGAATGAAGCGTATGAAAAGGCGCTGAAGATTGACCCCGATAACGCGCTTATACTGAACAACTATGCATACAATCTCTCAACGCGCGGGGAAAACCTTAACAAGGCGCTTGATATGGTTAGAAAAGCTGTCAATAAGGAGCCGGGAAATTCATCGTACCTCGACACGATGGGTTGGATTTATTATATGATGAAGGATTATAAATCAGCGAAAGAATACATCGAACGCGCCGTTTCGGTTAACGGCTCAAACGCTGTCATTCTCGAGCATCTGGGAGACATACACTATGCTCTCAAAGACAGTCAGAAAGCTCTATACTTCTGGAAAAAAGCGCTCGAGATAAACAGGAACAATACTCAACTCGAAGAAAAAATAAATTTTTTAAAATAAATAATTCGGAAAGGATATTTTAAAATGCCTCAAAGAGGACAGCATAAAGTTATTATCATCGGAACAGGTCCCGCGGGTCTGACAGCCGCGATTTATACGGCAAGAGCAAATCTTGAACCTATTATTTTTGAAGGAGCGCAGCCGGGCGGACAACTTATGATAACCACCGACATCGAGAATTATCCGGGCTTCGAAAAAGGAATCGCCGGACCCGAACTGATGGACATTATGAGAAAACAGGCGCAGAGATTCGGAGCTCAGAGTTTTTTCAAGACAATCAACAAAGTCGATTTTTCCTCAAAACCTTTAAGGGTCTGGGCTGACGACAATACTGAATATACAGCCGATACCGTCATCATCGCAACGGGTGCGTCTGCGAGATACCTCGGAATCGAATCCGAAAAAAATTATATGGGCTCGGGAGTATCCGCCTGCGCGACCTGCGACGGCTTCTTTTTCAGAAATCAAAGAGTGGTGGTAGTAGGCGGCGGCGACACCGCTATGGAGGAAGCGAATTACCTGACTCATCACGCGTCGGAAGTGACCCTCATTCACAGAAGAGAGGGATTCCGCGCTTCGAACATCATGCTCGAAAGAGCAAAGAAAAATCCGAAAATCAAATTCGCCCTTAATACTGTAATAGACGAAGTTGTAGGCTCGAACGAAAACGGAAGAAAATCCGTAACGGGCGTTAACCTTAAGAACGTAAAAACAGGCGAAATAACTTTCCATCCCTGCGAAGGCGTTTTCATCGCTATAGGACACGAGCCGAATACAAAATTCCTTAAAGGCATACTCGATATGGACGAAGTCGGTTATCTTAAAACGGAAAAATCATCTTCAAAAACAAAAATAGAAGGCGTTTATGCCTGCGGCGACGCTCAGGACTCGGTTTACAGACAGGCGATTACCGCGGCCGGTACAGGCTGCATGGCGGCCATTGACGCGGAAAGATATCTCGAATCAATGGGTGAATAACTAAGAAGTTACTTTAGTATTTCCGAAATACAAAAAGCCGTTCTCCGAACGGCTTTTTCTTTTTTTCCGGAACCATCCTCCTTCCCAAGCTCCAGCTTGGGAAGCAGAAAAATAAATCGTGCCCTCCGTGTCTTAATGGTGAATATTACATAACGCCATTCAATTCGAAGTATTTATAAATTTTTTCAGTTATTATATTGTTATAACATAAAAAGAATAATATGCCCTTTTATCATAAACTCGGTAAAATACCTCAAAAGAGACATACTCAGTTCAAGCAGCCCGACGGGTCACTTTATCACGAGGAATTGTTTTCCACGATTGGTTTTGACAGCATTCTGTCAAATGCGTATCATATTAATCCGCCCGCGAAAATCGACAGCATAGAAAAAGTTATTGTAGATGCTTCGCCCGTGGAATGGGATGCGGGTCTCCGGCCTTATCATTTCAAGACAAAAGGATTAAAGTTCGAACTCGACTTCATTACAGGAAGGAAACCCGTTCTGTTTAACAGCGACGTTATCATGAGCGTGTGCAGACCCGAATCGCAAATGGATTATTTTTACAGGAACGCCACCTGCGACGAACTCATTTTCGTTCACGAGGGCGAAGGAATGCTCGAATCGAATTTCGGATTTCTCGATTTCAGGAAAGGCGATTACATCGTAATACCCAGAAGCATAACTTTCAGGCTCGTGCATAAGACCGCGCCGAGGCTTCTTGTGTTTGAATCGGCGGGACCGATAAAGACTCCGAAACGCTACAGGAACGAGTTCGGACAGTTGCTCGAACATTCGCCTTACTGCGAACGGGATATCCGCGCTCCTGAGCGTTTGTTCACATCATCCGATAAGGGCGATTTCATCGTCAAGGTCAAGAAAGAGAACAAGATATATTCCGTGCATTATGATTTTCACCCGTTTGATGTTATCGGCTACGACGGTTTCTATTTTCCGTGGATATTCAACATAGACGACTTCATGCCTATAACGGGAAAAATTCACATGCCTCCGCCGATACATCAGACATTCGAGGCTCCGGGATTCGTCGTGTGCTCGTTCGTTTCAAGACTTCTCGACTATCATCCCCTCGCCGTGCCGGTACCATACAGCCACAGTAATGTTGACAGCGACGAGGTCCTTTATTACGCGGACGGAAATTTCTTTAGCAGGAAAGGAATTGATTACGCGTCAATAAGCCTTCATCCGGGCGGACTGACACACGGACCGCATCCGGGAACAACCGAAGCGGCTCTCGGAAAACTTGAGACAGTTGAGACAGCAGTGATGATGGATACTTTTAAGCCCCTGAAATTAACCAATTTCGCGAGGGAATTGAACGACGAAAATTATTACCTGAGTTGGAAGGATTAATATATCAGTATGTTGCTTGCGGCGGAATTGAATTCACTCTTTTTCATAATGCTGTCGCAGCCGGCTTCGAATATTTTCTTCCTGATATCGTCGTCTAAGACGGATTTCACAGATATGATTTTTTTGTTCGGCTGCACTCCCGTCTGCCTGAACTTCTTAATTAATTCAAGCCGTCCGTCAAAATCGTCGTCCATGTCAATTAGTATGAAGTCGGAATAAATATCGCTGACGTCATCCGTGAATGTAATCTGATGGTTAAGCTTTGTTATCGTAAGCGTGACTATGTTAAGATAACTCTTGAAATTCTTGTCATCGGATATCAGAAGAATTTTTCTTGTCATTTTTAACCGTTGTATTGTATGTAGGTGTTCAGTAAATCGATTTTCTCCTCTTTAACCTTGACGTCGTGAAGCAGAAGATCCCGCATCGAGACAATTCCTATTAACTTGTTCTCCTCAATAACCGGCATGTGCCTTATGCACTGCTGCTTCATTATCTGCATGCAGTATTCGGGCGTGTCTGAAGAGTCAATCACAACCACATCTTTTGTCATTACATCGTCCACCGCAGTCTTTCCGAGGTCGAGCCCCTTGACTATACATCGCCGCAGCAAATCCCTTTCAGAAAAAATCCCGAGCAGCCCCTGCTCCTTGTCAAGCACTGGCACGGCGCCGATATTATGCAAATCCATGAACTTCGCGACATCATACACGCACATGCCCGATTTTACGAACAGCATCCTCTTGTCGCCGAGAAATTCTTTCAAATTCTTCATTTATTATCTCCTTTCTTATTCAATCAAGATAGTTATTTCCTTGTATTATTTCAACATTCCGCGCGGTTTGTTTTTCAATGAATCTGCCTGCGTTTGTCGAAATAAAAAAGGCTGCCGCAGCAGCCTAAATTAAAATATTTCTAAAACGAATTATTTCTTTATTTTATTTTTCTTATCCACGAACACTTTCACGGGTTTGAATTTCTTCAATTCATTTTCGTCGTAAACCGCGTAACTTATTATTATTACCTGGTCGCCGACGGCTCCGAGTCTTGCTGCCGCGCCGTTGAGGCACACAACTCCGCTGTTGCGCTTTCCGGGAATAAGGTATGTCTCGAACCTCTCGCCGTTGTTTACGTTAACTATCTGAACACGCTCGTACGGCAGCATTCCAGCTGCATCCATTAATGCCGTATCAAGCGTAAGACTCCCTTCGTAATACAGTTCCGCCTGTGTTATGTGCGCTCTGTGAATCTTGGATTTGCACATTATTCTTTGCATCTAAAAAATATCCTTTGAATTTACTTTGTAAATAAAATATTGTCGATTAACCTCGTCTTGCCGAAAAACACTGCAAGTGAAATTAGAACCTCTCCTTCGTAATTCTTTAAATCATCAATCTTTTCCATCAACTCGTTGTCGGTTATCGCAATATATTGTAACGAACATTCGGGTGTTTTCGTTTCAATGTAGTCCCTCATCGCTTTCTTGACGCTCTTGTAATCATCGAAATCGCCTTTTAATATCATGTTTTTCCCGAGATTTAAGGCTTCATTAAGTACCGCGGCGTCTTCCCTTTGCTTATCGTCCAGATAAACGTTTCTTGAACTTTTTGCAAGACCGTTTTCTTCTCGAAGCGTTTCGCAGACGCGTATTTCAACGTCAACGTTTAAATCCTTGACCATCTTCCTGAGTGTAACAACCTGCTGCGCGTCCTTCTGCCCGAAGTATGCGCGGTGAGGCTTGGTTATATTGAATAATTTAAGCACTATCGTCGCGACTCCCGTGAAATGTCCCGGTCTGAACTTTCCTTCGTATTTGTCAGACAAATCGTTTATGCTTACGTACGTTTTGTAATCCTTGCCGTAAACTTCTTCCGCCTCAGGGTTGAATATGTAATCGACTCCTGCCTGCATGCAGATAAAATAATCGCGCATGAAATCCCGCGGATACTTTTCGAAATCCTCGCCGGGAAGGAACTGCGCGGGATTGACAAAAATACTCGCGATGACGACGTCGCATTCATCCTTCGCCGCGATTAATAATTCGACGTGCCCTTCGTGAAGGTATCCCATCGTGGGAACCAACCCGATTTTCTTGCCGGTCCTCCGCAGGAATTCGGATATTTCCTGCATCGCCCGTATGTCCTTAATTACTTTCAAACCGCGAAATGGTTAAGCAGTTGTGTGAGTTTCTCTTTCATATTCTTTCTATCGACTATCAAATCGAGAAAACCGTGCTCGAGCAGAAACTCGGAACGCTGAAATCCCTTCGGCAAATCCTTGCCCGTAGCCTGCTTTATTACCCTTGGACCCGCGAATCCGATTAGAGCGTTCGGCTCGGCAATGTTCAAATCGCCCTGCATCGCGTATGATGCGCTCGCGCCGCCTGTTGTCGGGTTCGTTATTATCGAAATGTATGGTACTTTTTCTTCGGATAGTTTTGCGAGACGCGCTGATATCTTCGCCAACTGCATCAGAGAAATGCCGCCTTCCATCATTCTCGCACCGCCGCTCGACGAAATTATAAACAGCGGAGTTCTTGTTTTTATGCTCTTGTCAACGGCTCTGCAGATTTTTTCTCCTACAACGCTTCCCATGCTGCCACCGATGAAACTGAAATCCATGCAGGCTATTACGCACGGCAGTTTGTTTATTTCACCCGTTCCCCACCTGATTGCGTCCATTAGTTCCGTCTTCTTGATTGTCTCGTCAATTCTTTTATCGTAAGGCTTCGTGTCAGTGAACTTGAGCGTATCGACCGATTTCATCTTCTTGTCGTATTCCTTGAAAGTGCCCTCGTCGAACAGCAGATTGAAGTATTCGTTGCTTCCAATCCTGAAATGAAAACCGCACTTGATACACGTGTAAGAATTCCCTTCCCATTGTTTCTTATGCATCATTTCGCCGCATTCGTCGCACTTAATCCACATTCCGTCGGGTACGTCCTGCTTGGGTGTATCAGTCGTTATGTTCTTCTCGCTTCTTTTAAACCATGCCATTGTTCAATAATTTAGTTTTAAAAAAATGCCGTATCTGAGAAAGCATTTAATGCTTCCTCAGGTATGTCAGTTTTTTCTGAAAAGCATTTCCTTCATATAAAAAGGCTCGCTCTTCCTGTAATCGCTGAACCTGCCTTCTTCCGCCGCTTTCAACGTCAAAGCGTACATGGATTCGGCGTTCGTCATGCCTGATAAATCCCTGACCTGCAATCCCGCAGGCAGTTCTTTGCCCGGTTTTTCGTTTATAAGATACACTTTACCGCTTTCGAGATCCGCGGATTTGATTATGCTGTAGTCGGAAATTCTTTCTATTTCATTGCCTGATTGTCTGTAATCCGCAGTGTAATATTCATTTCCGCTGGAATATGTATAAATCAGAGGCTTTACGGTTTTCCCCCCCGCGTTCTCTTTAAACTTACCCGCAACTATGTCGATTGTAACAAGTTCGACTAACTTTGCTCTTCCCGCGAAACAAATGCCCTTCGCTATCGCCGAACCAATCCTTATGCCCGTAAACGAGCCGGGACCGTTCGATAATCCTATGCATTCAATTTCGCTGAAATCCAAACCCGAAGCATCGAACGCTTTTCTGATCTCGTAAACAAGACTGTCCGCGTTCTCACCAGGTTTCAGAACATTTAATATAATAAAATTGCCTTTTTTGTTATAGGCAAATTCAATTTTTTTAAACGCGCAGTCTATTAATAAAATATTCAAATATTAGTGATTTATTTCAATAATTCGCTCGTTTTCACCTTTTCCGTACGAAAATTTAACCTTTTTCAACGGTTTTCCGAGATATTTCTCCGCTAAATCCGGCCACTCAATCAGGCAAATCGAATCCTCGCCTGTATACTCATCAAATCCGAGTGTCCCTAGTTCGGCGGGAGTACCCAGCCTGTAAAGGTCAAAATGAAATATTTTTATCAAACGATTCTCAATATGGCCTTCATATTCATTCACAATTATAAATGTCGGACTGTTCACGATTTCCCTGACACGGAATCCCTTCGCGATGCCTTTTACAAATTGAGTCTTCCCGGTTCCAAGATTACCGTCGAGACCTATTATGTCTCCTGCTTTCAGACCGGCGGAATATAACTCCCCCTGCTTAACGGTATCTTCCTCTGAACGCGAGACTAGCCTCATCCCTTGCTCTCCAGAAATGCTACGGGCAGTATCATCTCTTCCATCGAAATTCCACCGTGCTGGAATGTGTCGTTGTAATAATTCAGGAATTTATGATAGTCCGTCGGATACACAAAATAAAAATCTTCCTTCGCGATAATGTAATTCACTATGCCGTTTCTGACGGGAAGCCTGTAATCAAGCGGATTTTTTACGAAAATGGCGTTGCGCGGTTCAGCCTTCACGTTTCTTCCGTATTTGTAACGAAGATTGGTCGCGGACTCCTTATCGCCGAGCGCTTTTACGCCGTGAAGACACCTGATGCTCCCGTGGTCCGTCGTCAGAATTATTTTAACGTCGGATTTTGTCGATAACTGTCTCAACATTCCGAAAAATGATGAATGTTCGAACCACGATTCCGTCAGCGACCTGTACGCGGATTCGTCGGGCGCGATTTCCTTCAATATCGCCGTATCGCTTCTCGAATGCGCTATCATATCCACAAAATTTATAACGAGCGCGTTCACTTGATTATTGCAGAATGAAAGTATCCTGCTCTCGATTCCCCTGCTGAAATCCGAGTCCATTATCTTCGTGTACCGGAGTTCATTTCTTAGTTTTACTTTCCTTCTTTCGAGCAGTTTCTGAAGAAATTCCTTTTCGTAATTGTTCTTCGAATTTTCATCGTCGCCCGTACGCCATAAATCGGGGTAATGCTTTTCAATCTCCGAAGGATAAAGCCCCGCGAAGATGGCGTTCCTGCTGTAAGGCGTAGCAGTCGGAAGCAGTGAATAATAATAATCCTTGCTGATGCGGAAATAATTTTCAAGATATCTTTCCATTACCAGCCACTGGTCAAGACGCATGCAGTCAACCACTATCAGGAACACGGATTTATATTTGTCAATATTGGGTATGAGGTATTTATCTACTACCCTGTTCGACAGCACGGGCGCGCCGGCGTTGTCATCAAGCCAGTTTCTGTAATTCTTTTCAACAAACTTTGAGAATTCCACGTTGCACTCCCGCCTCTGGTCAATCGCGGTCTGCTTCAGCCCGAGTTCCGGATGTTCGTCGAGTTCAAGTTCCCAGTTCGTCATCTTCACGTGTATGTTAATCCATTCATCCCAAGTCAGTTCATTCATCAGCGACATCGATATCTGATTAAACTCCTGAATGTAATCCCTCGATACCTGGTCCCCTTTTAATTTCCTGCCCTCAAGAAATTTCTTGCAGACGAGAAGGACCTGTTTCGGATTTACGGGTTTGAGCAGGTAATCGGAAATTTTTTTTCCGATAGCGTCTTCCATAAGACTTTCCTCTTCATTCTTGGTCACCATTACCACGGGAAGACCCGGTTTCAGGTCCTTGACTTCCGAAAGAGTCTCCAGACCGCCCTTACCCGGCATCATTTCATCCATGAACACTAGATCGACATCGTTGTTCTTGATGAATTGAATGGCGTCGTCGCCGTTAGTCGCCTCGTAAACGTCGTAACCTTTCTGCTTGAGAAAAAGTATGTTTGATTTGAGTAGATCTATTTCGTCATCAACCCAGAGAATAACTGCTTTGTTTTCCATGCTTGTTTCGTTTGTTTAAAAAATGGTATCAATGCGTCATTTATTTCAATACTTTATATGTTTTATAACAATTTATATACGTTTAAGATTTAGTTCAACTACATTTTCAATGTGATACGTCTGAGGAAACATGTCCACAGGCTGAATCCTTCCAATCTCATACTTGTCCCCGCTCATTATGATTTTCAAATCCCTTGCCTGCGTTGCGGGATTGCAGCTAACGTAAACAATCTTCTCAAACTCTTTTCCGCTTATCATTTCACATATATCCGGATGAAGACCCGAGCGCGGCGGGTCGAGAATAAGTTTGTTGAATCCGGTCATCACGCCCTCTTCTTCAAGAAAATCCTTGATGTCAGACGTAATAAATCTAACGTTGTTTATACCGTTAAGTTTCGCGTTCTCTTCCGCGCTTTCTATTGATTCCTTTATTAGTTCTACCCCCGTTACATTTTTCACGAGGCCGGAAATGAAAATTGAAATCGAGCCCGTTCCGCAGTACAAATCAAGTACACTATCCGTCTCCCTGAAATCTCCGAACTCCGCGACCTTCGAATACAATCTCTCCGCCTGCTTCGTGTTCGTCTGAAAAAAAGCGTTCGGCGAGATTTTGAACGTGAATTCCTTTCCGTCTCTTTTCAGTTTATCCTCGATGTATCCTTTGCCGTATATTATTTTGACGTCTTCCGCGAACGCAACCTGCGCCTTCTTCCTCGTAAACGAATTAATCAAAGTCGTTATTTCCGGAAATCTTTCTTTCAGTTCTTTTGAATAACCGGTTACAATTTCCTCGTCATATTCGTATGTTATAAGATTTACCATCAGGTCGTTCGTGTTTCCGCACTGCCTGATTATCAGGAATCTCAAATATCCTTCGTGAGTCGACGTACTGTAAATTGAGAGACCCCTGCTCTTAAAAAAGTCTCTTGAAAAATTTACGATGCGCGATGATAACTCCGACTGAAGGAAACATTCCTCAACGTCGAGTATTTTTGAATGGAACTTCGGAACGTGGAGTCCGAGAGCAAACTTTTCCCTTTCCTTGTGCATGTCATCTCTTGACATCCACTTATCGTCGGAAAAAGAGAACTCCATTTTGTTCCTGTAAAAATACTCATTTGCTGATTTAATCGCTTGCGGCACGCTTATGTTCTCGAATCCGCCGATTTTCCGNAACGCGTTCTTTACGCTTTCGGTCTTGAACTCTATCTGCTTTTCGTACGAATAGTTCTGCACTTTGCATCCCCCGCACGTGCCGAAATGCCTGCATCTCGGCTTGACGCGATAAGGCGATTTCACAACCAATTCCATCGTCCTCGCTTCAGCGTAGTTGCTTTTCTTCCGTCTGATTTCCGCGCGGACGGTGTCTCCCGGCAAAGCATTCTCGCAGAAAACTACAAACCCGCTCTCATCCTTAGATATGCCCTTCCCTTCCGACGACATCGCCGAAATCTTAAGCGTGACCACATTCCCTTTTTTATACTCTCCGCTCATTAATCATTTGATTTTACTCAATTTCGCATTTATACCAAAACATTACAATCCATTGTAAAATCTAAAAGTCGAATCTGATTTTGTATACTCAAGTCCAATTAAAGCGGTAGTCTTTTTTGAAAAATTAATTAAAGAAAAAAATGTGCCGAAGGCTCAGGTTGTATTCTATATACTGTCGACCCTACAGGTCTTTATTATTACGATATCCGGATTCTAAAATACTTACGTGCCTACGGCACTAAGAAGGCACTATCCTCAGCATTTGAAAAACTTCGGACGGGAATGAGAAAAGACGCTTTAAACTTGATTCTTGATTCTTAATTCTTGATTCTTCTGAATAGAAATTCTCTTGAATCTTACCAATTATCGGAATATTTTGAATTATGGAAAAAGACCTCTTACACGCAAAAACTGTAGTATCAAAAGAGAAAAGGGCTGTCTCTGAACTGGAAAAACGTTTTGCTGACAATAAGTTCAGAAAGGTTTTCCTTAAAGCGATAAACACCATTTACAACTGCAAGGGAAAAGTCGTAATTTCAGGCATCGGAAAGTCGGGGATTGTAGCGCAAAAAATCGTCGCGACATTCAACTCGACGGGCACCCATTCCGTGTTTCTCCATTCGGCCGACAGCATTCACGGCGACCTCGGCATAGTAGAGGGCGAAGATATAATAATCCTGATTTCGAAAAGCGGCGAATCGGAGGAGGTCAAGAATCTCGTTCCTTATCTCAAAACTCTTAAAACAAAAATCATAACAATCACGGGCAATACTTCATCGACGCTCGCTATGAGTTCCGATATCGTCATTGACGCTTCGGTGCGCGAAGAGGCGTGCCCGCACAATCTCGCTCCAACGTCGTCTTCCACCGTCACGCTTGTAATCGGCGACGCATTAGCCGTTTCTCTTCTTCAGAAACGCGGATTCACTAAGGAAGATTTCGCTTCTCTGCATCCGGGAGGGCTTCTCGGAAGAAAACTGCTTCTGCGAGTAAACGATATTATGGTTAAAGGAAAAGACATTCCGGTTGTAAAAAAGGATTCAAGACTTAAAGATATAATTTATACGATTTCCTCGAAGCGCCTCGGCTGCGCCGTCGTGGTTGATAACGGAAAAATCAAAGGGATTATAACCGACGGCGATATAAGACGCCTGCTCGAAAAAGACGCTGACATAAGGAATTTCAAGGCGGCGGATTTCATGAACATAAATCCAAAAACGGCGAGAAAGGACATTCTCGCAAAGACCGCTCTCGAAATTATGGAGAAAAATAAAATCACTCAGATTATAATTACCGATAATAAAAAACTCGCGNGGATTCTTCACATTCACACGCTCGTTGAACTCGGACTTTGATGAAAAAAGCACTCTACAATATCCTGCTTCTTTCCCTGTTCGTGTTTGCCTGCGAAAACAAATTCGGCCCGCCGAAAACCGATATTAAAGCCGAGGATATTCCCGAACAGGAAAGTTGGAATTCTTCCGTCGCTTTTTCGGACTCGGGCAACGTGAAAGCCGTGATGAATGCAGGGCACATTTCCGTCTATAACAAAAAAGGCTACACGCTGATTGACAGCGGAGCCACCGTTGAATTTTTTAAAAACGGCGAAAAGGTCTCTACACTGACGGGCAGGCGGGGCAAAGTTCTTGAACCGTCGAAGGATATTGAAATACTTGACAGCGTTGTAGTGATTAATAAAGAAGGCAGCGTGCTCAACACCCAAAAACTAATCTGGAACAACAAATCGCAGAAAGTTTCCACCGACGTTTACGTGAAAATTAAAACGCCGAAAGAGGACATCGAAGGAATCGGCTTCGAGTCCGACCAGAACCTGAAAAACTATACTATTTATAAGGTTACGGGAGTCTTTTCAAAATGACGAAATGTTATTTTGGAATATTGACCGCCGTCGTTCTTCTGCTCTGCTCGTTTCAGGCTTACCCTCAGGATAAAATCGAACTTAAGAAAAGCGATAAACTCACGGGAAAGACGGTGGACGGTAAATCCGTCAGAGAAGCCTCGGGCAATGTTCACTTCGTTCAGGGAAACGTCATTGTATACTGCGACGACGCGGTTCAGTACATCGACGGCAACTGGGTTGAACTCAAGGGAAACGTAAGAATTTATCAGGACACGCTGTCACTGTTTACGTCGAAGGCGACTTACTTCGGCAACGAAAAGAAGGCGATTTGCGAAGGAACAGTTACTCTTAAAGACCCGAACGCCACGCTCCGCGCTAACCACGGAGTATATTTTTTTAATGAGGCAAAAGCCGTTTTTACCGGAGACGTAATAATCGTTAATCCCGCCTATAGAATCACCTCTGACGAATTAACTTATATGCGCGGTACCGAGGATTCTTACTCGAAAGGAAATGTCGTCGTTCATTCCGACTCCGCCGTCATAAAAGCCGAGTACATAGATTTCTACAAACGCGCGGGGAAAACTTTCGCGCGTAATAACGTCAGCGTCGAAAAAGATTCGTCCGTGATTTATTCCGATACACTCACGGATTTATCTTTTGAGAAAAAAAGCATCGCCGTTGGAAATGTCAGAATACTTAATCTTCGAAACAACCTGATTGTTTCGGGCAATTACGCCGAAAATTTTTCCGCGCTGAAATACTCTTTCGTGCGCGACAACGCGAAACTCGTGCAGGTGGAAAACGAAAATGATACTCTCTTCATATACAGCAAACTTCTTGAAACGTTCAGAACCATCCCCGAACGGTATGTAGCGAAGGAAAATGTGGAAATAATACGCGGCAATTTCCTCGCTAAAAGCGATACCGCGGTCTTCGCGCGGACTTCCGTGAAAGAACTCGAATACATTTCGCTGTTCCCGAGACCCGTCGTCTGGCAGGATAACCTGCAATTGACGGCTGATTCCGTTTACGCCGAATTAACAAACAGAAAACTATCGTACGTGTACGCGAAGAAACTTGATGGTTTTCCGGGAACGAAAAACTCGTTCCTCCTCGTCGTGAACCGTGATACTTTCTTCAGCGAAAGGTACGACCAGATAACAGGCAAGGATATTAAAATTAAATTCGAAAACGATTCGATTAAATCCGTGGAAGTCTATAAGAATTCCTCAAGCATATATTTCACTTACGAAAACTTCAAAGCAAACGGCGTGAATTTCGTCAACGGCGAGAATATGTACATATCTTTCGACGAAAACCAAAAAGTTTCGAAAATCAGAATTGAAAAATACCCGAAAGGACAATACGTTCCCGAATCAAAAATGAAAACCGTCCTGCTTACCTTGCCGGGATTCATACTGCGTACGGACAAACCGGGGAAGAGGTAATTGCAATTAGTAATTAGTAATTAGTAATTAGTAATTAGTAATTTAAGATTTTAAATTTAATTCGTTTTCGAGAGTCTCCCCGTTCTTCGGGGGACTCTCGTTCGTTTCAGGTGGTAAGATCCGGGACTTCTGAAAGTTTAATTCGTTTTCGAGAGTCTCCCCGCTCTTCGGGGAACTCTCGTTGCGTTTCAGATGGTATAATCCGGGACTTCTGAAAATGATTTCTGCAGTTCTTTATGTACCCCGCATTTTGTGGTGGAGTGGAAGATAAAATCACTTGCCCGCCAGCGTCTTTTCGTAAAAATTTTCGTACACGCGCACAATCTTTTCTTCGTTAAAATACTCCGCCCTTTCTCGCGCGTTTTTCCTGAAAAGTTTGTACTTATTTTCGTTCGTAAGCAAATCAATCGCGTACTTCGCCATTCTGTCAACGTCGCCTATCTCCGCTATGTACCCTGTCTCGCCGTGCAGATTGAGTTCAGGCAGTCCCCCGACGCTCGATGAAATCACCGGCACCTCGCAACTCATTGCCTCAAGAGCCGATAAGCCGAAACTCTCTGACTGCGAAGGCATCAGGAACAAATCCGCAATCGATAGTATCTCGACGAGCGATTCCTGCTTCCCGAGAAACTTAACGTACTCCGAAATGCCTAATTCCCTGCAAAGCCTCTCGCAGGCGCTCCTCTCGGGACCGTCTCCTATAAGCATGAGCGATGAAGGCACTTTCTCCCTGACTTTCGCGAATATTTTTATCACGTCGTCAACTCTCTTCACAGGACGGAAATTCGACGTGTGAACCAGAATCTTATCGCCCTTCTTCGAAATGTTTCTCCTGAGCAGGCTGCATTCCGGTACGTTAATTCTTTTATACTTTTCAGTATCGATGAAATTGTAAATTACTTCGATGTCCTTTTCAATCTGGTAATTCGAGATTGTCTTGTCCTTCAGATACTTTGAAACCGCCGTGACGCCGTCCGACTGCTCTATGCTGAACCTCATCGTCGGCAGAAAACTCGGCTCAAGCCCCACAAGCGTTATGTCAGTTCCGTGCAGCGTCGTGATTATTTTAATGTTCTTCGAATTTTTCCTTTCGCTCTTCAGTATTTCCCTCGCCATGTAAGCGCTCGATGCGTGAGGAATCGCGTAATGCGCGTGAATTAGGTCAAGGTCGTGAAACTTGACAACCTCAACCATCTTGCTCGTGAGCGCTATCGAATATAACGGATAATCGAACACGGGATACTTGTACATCTCTACCTCGTGATAAAAAATATTACCGACGAAAGAAGTCAGACGGGACGGAAGCGCGTATGATATAAAATGCACCTCGTGCCCGTTCATTGCAAGAGTCTTTCCGAGTTCGGTCGCGACAACGCCGCTTCCTCCGTACGTGGGATAACAAGTGATTCCGATTTTCATAACCTTTAAAAAAATTAGTTGTTTCTAAAATACCTATATATATCTTAAAATTAAAATGAAAAGAAACTTTCGCTTCTTTATTAAAAAACCTGTAAAACGGTTCTCTGCTGCAAAAAAGATTATAACATTGTGATTCGGTTTGATGATATAGTTTGAATTCGTGATGCCCTCGGATAAAATTGTTTACTCAATCACGACGCTGTATCCGAACGCTTCCTCGAAAAGTCCCTTCCGCATATCGGCTCCCCAGATTTCCAGAGTCGGGTCCGCACCCGCTCTTGTTTTGGTCTTAATCCTGTAAACGCTGTCGGTCAGGGATATTTCTATCTTTTCGATTACTGAATTGTGCCCCCTGTCAAGCCCGTCCGCGATGCGGAGAATTCCCGCCAGCATCCTTACCTTGCGCTTGTTCAGAGCCGGCAGTTTGTAATAATCAGCGTGTTTCTGCTTGGGATGCGATTTCCTGTGATAGCGCGATATGTTCGCTATCATTTCTATCTCTTCGTTGTTGTATCCGAGAAGTTCCGAATTCTTTATCAGGTAGTAAGAATGCCTGTGATGCTGAGACTGCGATATGCTGTGACCGATGTCGTGAAGTATGCAGGACGCTTCAAGAAATTCCCTGTCCTTCTCGTCGAGTTCGAAACTGTCCTTCAAACTGTTAAAAATATTCTCCGCGAATTGAAGCACCTTCTTGACGTGCTCCTCGTCGTACCTGCATTGCTTCGCGAGGTTCACTATGCTCCTGTACCTCACGTTCCTAAGGTCGGCTGCTTCGAGAGCGTTGTGCTCCTTGTCAATCGTGTCGAGTATTATTCCCTCGCGCAGAGCGTAACTCGCCAGAGTAATAGTTTTAATATCAATTTCCCTGAACAACTGTTCGAGTACTATCGCGCCTGCCGTGATTATGTCCGCCCGCTCTGAATCCAGACCTTCGATTTTTTTCAACTGTGAAACCGATTCGCATTTCAGGATTCTTCCGACGGTTTTATAAAGTTCTTCGGAACTGTATTTGAAATTATTGAAATTAAAATCTGCCGTATCTGCCGAAGTCTGTTCAGCGAGTATTATCGAGCCGATGTTCGTTATCGTTCCCGATGTTCCGATTACGCAGTCGTATTTCTCTTCCTTAATCTGCCTGATTACGGGATTCATTATGAGCCTTGAGTAGCGCCTCGCCTCTTCTATATTCCCGCTGTCAAACTTTCCACCGCTGAAGAACTTTTCCGTCAGCCTGACAGCGCCGAGTTTGAAACTGTTCGAGTACTGCGTCTGCCCCGTCTCGCCGATAAGTATTTCAGTGCTTCCGCCTCCGATGTCAATCAGCATTATCCGCCTGTCAAAAACGTCCAACGACTGAAGAACGCCGAGATATATAAGGCGCGCTTCTTCGAATCCCGACACGACCTCTATCTGAATTCCCGTCTTCTCGAGAACCATGTAAATGAATTCGTCCCTGTTAAGCGCCTCTCTCACGGCGCTCGTAGCGACCGCACGTATCCGCGCGTTAAGTGAATCGCAGATTATCTTGAACCGCTTTAATGCCGCGACGGCGCGCTCCATGGCGTCTGGCGACAGGTATTTCATGTCCGTCGAACTCTTTCCGAGACGCACGACTTCCTTTTCCTTGCCCAGAATCTTAACGATGCCCCTGTCGCTTACCTTAGCGATTACAAGATGAAAGGAATTTGTTCCGATGTCTATAGCGGCGAGATTCTTTATGTGATTCATTTCCGTTTCAATGCGATTAGTTTTTCCGATTCTTCGAACACTTTTTCAACCGTTATTTTATCAATGTCTTCCGATGGCGATTGTATGCTCCTCCCGAATTCGTTCTGCGGTCCCCATTCGTATGCTTTCGTCGGTCCGAAAAGTCCGATTACTTTCGCGTTGACGAATGCCGCGACGTGCATCAGCCCGGTATCGTTCGTAACGTACAAATCCGCTTCCGCAAGCACAGCCGCGATGTTTTTCAGGTGCGGTTTTTCGATTATTACAGGTTTGATTTTTTTCTTTTCGAGTTTCGGAAGCAGGTAATCCGTTACTTCTTTGTCCATATATCCCGACGTCAGCATTATGTAACAATCGAATCTTGAGCGGAGCATTTCTATGAGTTTAACGAACCTGTCCGGGCTCCACCTGTTCTTAGCCTTTCCCGCTCCCGCGTGAAAAGCGAATACTTTTTTTTCCTTGTCGGGAAAGTTTTCCCTGAAAAAGTCTCTCGAGAATTTAATCTCCGATGTATTTAGTTTGATTCTGACTTTCTTCCTTTCTGCCTCAGTATAATCCGCTCCGAGAAGCCTCCCGTAATCAAGATTTCTCTCCGTTTGGTGTATTTCCTTTACGCTCCAGTTAAAGTCAACCGAATCCGTCAGAAGACCCGCTGACTTATTTTTTCTTCCGTTTATGCTTGCCGCGCCGATTCTTATCCTCGCGCCAGAAAGGAAATTTATGTAATGCGATGTCGATGATGCGGATACTGTCGAAGGAACTATTCCTATCTCGTATTTTCTTTTCCTTACCGTCCTTATTAGATTGAAAAAACTCGCGGCTTTGCTCTTGTCGAACTTTATCAGATTGTCCACGTATTCGCTGCCGCCCTCGAACATCCTGCAGTTGAATGGCGATGCGACGAGAGTAATCGATGCGTTTCGGAATTTGCTCTTGAGCGCGGCGAAAAGCGGCGTGCTGCAAAGCATGTCGCCTAACTGATTGTGCTGACGCACCACCAGTATATTCTTCACGCTTAATGCATCAAAGGTCTTCGTACTTTGCATCGACAGCCTTATCCTTATCGATTTGTGATTTTTTCTCCCGCGGAGGGGCGCTCTTCACGCCGGAGTCGTTTGACTTCAGCCTGTAAAAAATCCCCATAAGGAATTTCAGAATATAAAAAAGAAGAATAAAAAGTATCAGGTATATTAATATCTTGCCCATAGCTTATTTGTTGTTGGCTATTTTTCTCGCCGAAGGGTCGAAATACTCCATGTTACCATGCTCGGGCTTCATTATCTCGCTCAATAATTCGTCGAAATCCTTCGGGTTGTTCACGAAGTCAATCTCCGCCGCGTTCACTATAAGCACTCTCGAAGCCTTGTACCTGAAAAAGAAATAATTGTATCCTTCGTTCAGGTCCTTTATGTACGTTTCTGTCATCGGCTTCTCCGCAAGCCTGCCGCGCTTGTTGATGTTCGACATCAGCCTGTCAACCGTCGACTGCAAATATATGACCAGGTCGGGAACGACAATGTTTCTCTCGATGAACGATACCATTTTTTCGTATAGTTCAAGTTCGTCGTCCGCAAGGTTCAGATATGCGAAAATCTTGTCCTTCTCAAAAATGTAATCAGATATTATGTAATTATGGAACAGGTCTTCCTGCCTCAACTGAAGTAATTGCTTGTACCTTGTCAGCAGAAAATATATCTGCGTGTGAAACGCGTACCTCGCTGGATTCTTGTAGAACTTCTCGAGGAACGGATTGTCCTCGAAATTTTCGAGAATTAGTTTCGCGTTAAGTTTCTCGGCCAGTTTTTTTGCGAGCGATGTCTTCCCCGCTCCGATGACTCCTTCAATCGCTATGTATTTAATCGTGTCTCCGGGCACTATTTTTTGCTTTTGTATNATTTTAACTTTTGATTTATCCCTCGTAAGCGCGAGAAGTTTTTTCATGGTCTTTAACAATACGGGATGGACGAAATCAGGCGCGATTTCATTCATCGGTACGAGCACGAAACGCCTGTTCTGCACTTCCTTGTGTGGAACCGTCAAAACGCCCGACTGATAAACAAGGTCTCCGAAAAAAAGTATGTCTATGTCTATTTCCCTCTCGAGCCATTTTCCGCGCTTCGTCCTTCCGACAGATTTCTCGGTCGATTTCAGGAAATCAAGCAGTTCCGAAGGCATCAGTCCCGTTTCGATTTCAATTACACTGTTCAGGAATTTCTCCTGGTCGGTGATTCCCCACGGCTCAGTCTCGTACATCGACGAACTTCGTATGAGTTTGATGTTCTTATGCTCTGAAATTTTTTCCGTGGTTTTCTTCAGGAATCCCGCCCTGTTGCCTACATTTGACCCTAACCCTAAGTAAACGTTTTCTTTCATGGTCTTTTCAATTCGTTTATGATTTCAACCGAATCTATTATCCCCAGCGGAGCGTTCGGTTTTCTTACTTTAACGGTTACCTTGTTCACTAACGGAAAATGCTCTATTATCGCCTCGCACACCTTGATGTTCGCCGTTTCGATAAGATTGAATTTTTCGCGGCTGAAAATATCCTTTAGCAGATTGTAAACTGCGAGGTAATTCACCGTCTTGCTGAGTTTGTCGCTGTGATTCAACTCCTTTAGGTCGCAAAGCATCTCGATGTCAACCTCAAACTGATTGCCGAAGACCTTCTCGTGCTCAAGGTCGCCGTGATACGCGAAGAATTTCGCGTTGTTTATTTTTATTATTGTTTGTTCCAATTATTTTTTCTTCCTGACCGCTTTCTTCACCGCTTTCTTGATTGCTTTCTTTACTCTCTTCGTATCCTTTTTAACGGTCTTCTTTGCCGCTTTTACAGATTTCTTCNACGGTCTTCGATTTCTGACGCGCTTTGACTTTTTCAAGCGCGAGGTTTACGGTTTTTCCTATGTCCGCGGGAGACTCGACTACGTATATGCCGCACTCTTTCATAACAGTCATCTTCTCCGCCGCTGTTCCTTTTCCGCCCGCGATAATCGCGCCGGCGTGCCCCATCCTTCTTCCCGGGGGAGCCGTTCTTCCCGCTATGAAACCTATTACGGGTTTCTTGAAATGCTTCTTAATGTAATACGCGGCTTCCTCTTCGGCGCTGCCGCCGATTTCACCAATCATAACCACCGCTTCAGTGTTCTTGTCTTCATTGAACAACTTCATAGCATCCAGAAATCTTGTACCGATGACGGGGTCTCCGCCTATGCCGATGCAGGTCGATTGTCCGATACCAAGTTTCGTCAACTGGTCAACCGCCTCGTATGTAAGCGTTCCGCTTCTTGAAATCACGCCGACCTTTCCTTTTTTATGTATGAAACCCGGCATTATTCCTATCTTGCATTCGCCCGGCGTAATTATGCCCGGACAGTTCGGTCCGATGAAGCGCGCCGTTCTGCCTTTTTTGTTTACGCTTTGTACGTAATCGTAAACCTTTATCATGTCCCTCGCGGGTATGCCTTCCGTAATGCATACTACAAGATCTATTCCGGCGTCAACGGCTTCGATAATCGCGTCCGCCGCGAATCCCGCGGGCACGAACACTACCGACACGTTCGCCTTCGTAGCTGCGACGGCTTCTTTCGCCGTGTTGAAAATAGGTATCTTTTCCGCGAACAACGTTCCTCCCTTGCCCGGTGTCACGCCTCCAACGACGTTCGTTCCGTATTCTATCATCTGTGTCGTGTGAAATGTTCCTTCCGAACCCGTTATTCCCTGCACTATGACTCTCGATTTGCTATTTACTAAGATGCTCATATGTTGTTATGTTTTTACTGTTTATTTTACTACGTTGCTTTTGATTTTCCATTTTCCGTTTTTGTCGGCGACAAGATTATACGTGATAGTGCTTTCCTTTTCGACTTCCTTGCCGTCGCTTCCTACAGTCGTCTGCTTGACCTTGACCTTAACCGTCGCGTTTTCGCCTTTCTTTGATAATACCGTCGGAGGTCCCGTGACTATAAACTTCTTTACGTTCTTGTAATTTTTCTTAAAACTATCGGCCGATCTGCCGTCCCATACCTCGCTCGCTTTCTTCATGTTCGCTTCGAAAGTCTTTGTATCGCTTACCCCGCGCTGTATGAACTCGAGATAATCCCCCACCGCAGTCTGGGGATTGTCCAGCCGCTTGTTAAGTTCCTTTTCCTTCTGAGTGAATTTTTCCTTGTTCTTGTCTTTCGTCTTTACGGTATCCTTAACCGTCTTCGATGTATCCTTTACGCCCGTATCATTACCCTGTGATATGAGCGTTGAATCTATCTTCTTTAACCTTTCCTCCCATTGCTTTAACTGCTCTTCCTTAATGTTCAGAAAGTCTTCCTTGTCTTTCAACTCCTTTTCCTTGTCGGAATACTGTTCCTTCTGCTGTGTAACGTTCTGTTGCTCGTCCTTTTTGTCGCAAGATGTGATGGTAAAGATAAATGATATAAGAATTACTCCGGCCGCTAAGTATTTTATCCGTTTCATATTTATAATTTTTTATGAAAATATATTATTTTGTTCAGATATTCAATTGAATATTTGTATTTGAAGACGCTTTAAATGGAAAATTAATGCAAGAACTCCTGCGTTTTAATGAATGATGTTTCGCATCCGTTGCAGCGCTTAAAAAGAAATCATCTGATTTCTGTACTTTTTTATAATCTTGATAATCCCGCCCCATTAAGTTAATTTGATTGTTACATATTTTCGTTTATTTCCGTGTTTTACGTGCCAGGATAACGAAAAGTAAACGATAGTAAGTGTTCAAAGAAATTAAAAATTGCGCATTTTTTAACTTAGGATGTTCAGACAACTGTTTTTCATATTTTTGCTCATTATCCCGTTTAATACAGGATTCACACAGCAAAATTCGGAGGAACTGCCGAAAACAAATTATAATGCTTTCTCGGATGTTCTGAACAAAGGAATGACGATGATTGAGGATGACGTTACTATTCTCGGAAAAGAAAAAATTTTTAAAATGGACGCGGGACCCGAATCCGAAACGGGAAATTTCTTTCTGAACGTTTGCAAACAGAGGTTTTCTGCGTACAGGTTCGTTTATGATAAAAGCACCGACAGCATCGATTACGGTCTCTTCGTCCGCAATCTTAGACTTGGGGTGGAATATTCGGTACCTGAAGGAAAATCGCTGCTCGGCGATGATTACACGGTTAGGAAAATATCGGTTTCGTTTTCGTATTCGTCCGGAAAACCCGGGAGCGAGTCGAACAGCAGAAACTTTTCGGGTTCCTTTAAGGATACTGTTAATGTGAAATACCTGGATTATATTCAGAACAGCGGATTTGCTTTTATGAATTCCGAACTTCCCGAAAAATCTTTTTTCAGGAAGGCTTTTGTTCCCGCCGTTGTAGTGCTGGTTTCCGCCGCGACGGTAATTTTATTTTTTACAATAAGAAGCAAATAATATGTCAAAATTAATGAAATTATTTTTATTTCTGGCCGCAGCGGCCGTTTCTCTGACCATTGCCGCCTGCTCCGGTACCGACAGAACAAACATTGATACGGACGACCCGGATAAGGCTTTCGCGATAGCGATGAAAAGTTATGAAGAAAAAGATTATCTGCAGGCAATTGATGATTTTTCTTTTATAAAGGTTAAATTCTCGGGAACAAACATCAGCGATAAATCGCAGTATTACCTCGGTATGAGTTACCTTAAACGCGAGGAATTCATTCTCGCCGCTTATGAATTCGAATATCTTCTGAAAAATTACGGGACGAGTTCGTTCGCCGTTGACGGAAGATTCCAACTGGCGATGTGCTATTTCGGCCTGTCGCCAGATTATTCGCTCGACCAGACGTACACGTATCAGGCTATTAACGAATTGAAGAATTTTCTCGAACTGTACCCGACAGATAAAAATGCTCCGGTTGCCGAAGCGAAGATTAAAGAACTGCGGTCCAAACTCGCTTACAAGGACCTTAAAGCCGCGCAATTGTACTACAAGATGGACGACTACAAGGCGTCAATCGTCTATTTCGAACACGTCGTTTCCGAATACTTTGACACGGAATACGCCGACGATGCGCTCTACGGAAAGATTAACTCGCTTATAACGAGAAAAAAATACGATGAAGCGAAAAAGGAAATCGAACGCTTTGAATCAAGATTCCCGAACAGCGACCTTTTGCAGAAGGTGCTTAGAATGAAAAAATCTATTTAATTANGTATGCAGGAAAGAAAAGTAAAAGATTCGCAGGTCGAAATGATTGAACTTGTCCTGCCGAATGACACTAACATGCTCGGCAACCTGCTCGGCGGAAGACTGATGCACTGGATAGACATCGCCGCCGCGCTCGCGGCTTCACGGCACTGCAACAACATCGCCGTCACCGCCGCCGTCGATAACCTCCAGTTTCACAATCCGATAAAACTCGGAGACATCGTTCGCTTGAAGGCGTCCGTGAACAGGACTTTCAACACTTCGATGGAAGTCGGCGTTAAAGTCGAGGTCGAAGACATACAGTCGGGAACGACTTTTCATTCCAACAGCGCTTACCTTACATTCGTTAACGTTTATAAGCCGTCTGGAAAACCGATCCCCGTCGCGCCGGTAATTCCCGAAACCGAAGATGAAAAAAGAAGGTTTGACCAGGCGCTCCGCCGCCGCGACCAGAGGCTTAAAGAAAAATCGGGACTCGTGCAGGAATGATATGAACGGATTTTCATTATCTTGCAGCAATCTCGAAAAGAAATTCCTCAATAAAATAATTTTCAATAATTTCAGCGCGGAACTGAATGCGGGCGACTCTCTCGCCGTCACAGGAAGGAACGGCTCGGGAAAATCAACCCTGCTGAAAACAATCGCCGGACTTATCAAGCCCGAAAAGGGAAAGATTGCGTTTTCTTCGGATGGAAAAAAAATCAATCCCGAACGGCATCATCTGTATGTAGGTATGATTGCCCCGTACATAAACCTGTACGAGGAACTCACCGCGTATGAAAATCTCTCTTTTTTCTATGACCTCAAGAATCACGGCGCAAAGGACGGAAAAAAGGACAGAATCGAAAACCTCCTCAACAGGATAAATCTTTATTCCAGAAGAAACGACGAAGTTAAAAATTTTTCGTCGGGAATGAAGCAGCGCGTAAAACTTGCTTTTGCCGTCATTAATTCGCCGCCCCTGCTCCTTATGGACGAACCGCGGACTAACCTCGACTCGCAGGGCATTGAACTCGTTTATGAGGTAGCCGAAGAACAGAAGAAAAACGGCGTCCTTATAGTCGCGACTAACGAGCCCGACGACACGCGCCTCTGCTCCCGGACCGTCTCCATCGAAGACTACAGGAATACCTGAACTTTAATCATTGACTTTTAGTTACAAAAGACATAAGTTGCTATTAGCAACTATTTCTATTGGCAACTAATTCAAACGAAATGAAAAAGAAAACAATTTACGCGATAGCGGTTCTGGTCCTGGCGGCGGGAGTAACGGTGTTCTTCTCTTTCTCGAAGAAGGACAACCCGGTAATTACCGGACAGAATACGGTTTTAAATAAAAACGATAACAAAAAAGGAAAAATGGAACATTTAACAGCAGAAACATTTAAGAAGAAAATTTTCGACTACGAAAACAACAAGGAATGGAAGTTCGAAGGCGATAAGCCCGCGATAATAGATTTTTACGCCGACTGGTGCGGACCCTGCAAGATGGTCGCTCCCGTGCTCGAAGAATTGTCAGGCGAATACGACGGCAAGATAGACATATACAAGGTTGACACTGAAGCGGAGCAGGAACTCGCTGCCGTTTTTGGAATCAGAAGCATTCCTTCGATTCTGTTCATTCCCAGTTCCGGCCAGCCCCAGATGTCCATGGGCGCGATGCCGAAAGACGGATTCGTGCAGGCAATCAACGAAATCCTTCTTAAAAGCGTCAACTAGTTTTTCATAGCATAAGAACATTATTGTTCTCCCTTGATTGGCGGTTTGTACAACCGCCTTTTTTTTTCGCAATAACGAAATTTTTTAATTGCGTGTAATGTATTGAAAATAAAAATCATTCTTGCTAATATGCTAATAACAACTTTTGTTACTGACAATAAATATGAATGATAGAATCATCGATCTAATACTTGCAATGAAAAGCAAGTGCCTCGAAAAAGAAGAGACAATCAGGCAGGAATTCGGACTTTCCCCTGCCGAGTACAGAGGCATCACCGCGATGTCGTCCGACGAACCCTGCAACTGCAACAGGCTGTCCCAGAAAATGGGCCTGTCGGTATCAAGAGGTAGCAGGGTTATAGAAAAACTCGTCAGAAACAAATACGTCGTTTGCGAGGTCGCTCAGTCCGACAAGAGGAATATGATTCTTAAACTCGCTCCGAAAGGCGCCAGAATCAAGAAGAAAATCGACAGCATGCTGAACGATTGCGAACAGGTAATCGAAAGCAAACTGTCCAACACCGAAATCAAAAATACTCTGAAAATTTTTCAGAAACTCGGCGACTGCTTTTAAAAAAAATTAACTCCTTAATTTTTTAGGCCGGGGGAAACGGAAATTCGTTTCCCCCTTTTATATTTTACGCAAGAAACCTGTCAAGCGCGTTGTACACAAGCCTTGAGCCTTCGGCAAATCCCGCTTCGAACTCGCTTCGGTCCGCGTACTTATCGGCAACCTTCAGCCCGAACTTTATGTGCTCCGCTTCGTTAAGATGCGCGTCAAAATACTCCGTCTCATCCGCTCCGAATCCGTAATGCTTCAGCAATCCTTCGGTTTTTGTTCTCGCGACGTCCGGCTGCTGCACTTCGAAAGCGTGCACGGCGCCGAGAAGCCTCGAAGCGTTCATTGAAAGAAACGCCTCGTTAAGGTCCTCCATNTCCGGATTACCGTACGCCTCGAACTTCGACCTGAAATTCTCCCACAGAACGGTATGACTTTTCTCGTCGTTTATAACATCAATCGATTCCTTTTCGTCCGCTCCAAGTCCTTCCAAAGCCTTCTCCCAGAAAACAGGCATAAGCCGCACGAATTCATAATAAGAATGCGCGTACGCGGATAACTGCGAACGCGTTATTTCCCCCCTTGACCACTGCTGATAGAACGGATGCTCCAGCAGTTTAAACCGCATTTCCATTAAGTTCTCCTTTTTGATTTTATTCTATAACAATTTCGGACGCTTAAAGTTCTGAATGGATGATTTCCATTTAATATTAATGCGATATGAATTAAATTTCAAAAAATTTTAATTCAATGAGAAACAAAATATTATTGCTCGTTTTATTGCTCGCGTCGTTCTCGTTTAAGATTTATGCGAATGAAGTTATTTTCACGCAGGGAACGTACGCGGAGGTCCTTGCTAAAGCGAAAGCGGAGAACAAGGTTCTGATGATTGACTTCTTCACCGACTGGTGCAAGTGGTGCGTCGAACTTGATAAGAAGGTTTACACGAATTCCGAAGTGGCGGATTTCGCTAACACGTACCAGATAAACTGGAAGATTGACGCCGAAAAAGGAGAGGGAATCGAACTCGCGAAAAAATTCGAGGTCAGCGGATATCCGACCGTAGTCTTCGTTAACGGCGACGGTAATGAAATCGACAGAATCATAGGATACTTCCCCGCAAAGGATTTCCTTTCTATAATGAAAGATTACAACGAAGGAAAAAACACGATGCCTTCGCTCAAGAGCGCGCTTGAAAAAAACAATGACGATGTTGAAGCGAATTTCAAGATGGCAAAAAAATATTCCGATAACGGAGATATGGAAAAGTCAAAAACCTTCGCCGAGAAAGTCCTGAAACTCGACCCCGATAACAAGAACGGCTATACGGACGATGCCGAATTGATGCTCGCCCAACTTAGCAACAAATCCGAAAACATCGAGGCTTTCGTGAAAAAATATCCCAACAGCGAACTTTTGAAAACCGCGTACATTTCGCTCGCAGAGATTTGTTACGCGGAAAAGAAGCCTGAAAAATCGGACGAGTATTACAAATTGCTTTTGNATAAATACGGGAAGAACGACGAAGAAATTTCTTTCGCCTACGGCCAGTTCCTTATTTCGAAAATGTACGGTATCACTCAGAAGAAAGATGCCGTCGAAGCCGATTATAAGAATGGAATCGCGATTGGCGAGGAATGTCTCAATTTTGTAAAAGGCAGTACCAACGAGGGTTCCTGTTATTACTACCTCGCCAACTTCTATCTTAAACTCGGCGATAAGGCAAAAGCAAACGAGAATATCGAAAAGGCTATTGCAATTCACGACAAGAAAGCGTTCAGGGAACTGCAGAACAATATAAACAAGTAATGTACAAAGAAGAGTTTATGAGAAAGGCTATACGCCTTTCAATCGATAACGCGAAAAAGGGCGGTGGTCCGTTCGGTGCGGTCATCGTTAAGGGCGGAAAAATTATTTCAGCAGGCGTCAATAAGGTTACGGTGAAAAATGACCCTACCGCCCACGCCGAAATGGAAGCGATTAGAAACGCTTCAAAAAAATTGAAAAGATTCAGCCTGAAGGGGTGCGAATTGTACACTTCCTGCGAACCCTGCCCGATGTGCCTTTCGGCTGTTTACTGGTCAAACATCGACAGGATTTATTTCGGCAACACGAAGAAAGACGCCGCTAAAATCGGATTCAGGGACGACTTCATTTACCACGAATTGAGCAGACCCATACTTAAAAGAAAATTAAGAATCACACAGCAGCTTAGAGACGAAGCCCTGACTGCATTTGAAGTCTGGGACTTGCTGGACAATAAGACTGAATACTGATATGGCATCGGCTCCCGATATCGGAATTTAGCCGCGGCTTATTATCAACTTTTATAACCGTACATATCCTTATAAAACTAACCCCATTCTTTAGAATGGGGTATAAAAATGCTTCACTCGAACGGCTTTAGCCGTAGATGCCGAAGCGGTCAATTTCGTTTTATTTTGATACCACAACGAATCCGAACTTGTCCGACAAATTGTATCCGGACATATCCTTATAAATACTAACCCCATTCTTTAGAATGGGGTATATAAATGCTTCACACGAATGGCTTTAGCCGTAGATGCCGAAGCGGATATCGACTTTTTATTATACTTTTTAATCTGAACTTGTCTGATAATTAGTTTTTTGTTGACGAATTATCTCTCCGACTTAGCCCACGGCTTCAGCCGTGGGTAGAAGTGGAAACAAACAAAAACCGTTTTAACGGTTTAAAATCCGTAAGCAATATACACCACAACGAATCTGAACTTGTCATATAATACATACGAATTATCTCTCCTACCTTACCCGCACCCGTATCCCCAATTTACAATTTAAAATTTCTAATTTAAAATTGCTCTTATAACTATTCCGAGAACTGCTCCCGCGATTATCACGTAATACGGTTTTATTTTCGTAAAGAACAAAACAACCAGCCCCGCAGCGAACATACCGAACGTAACGTAATCAATCATCGCGTCCTTCGACAGAAAATACCCCGTCGTGATTATCGCTCCAATCGCCGCCGCGTTCGCTCCTTTGATTGCGGACTTCAGTATGAAATTGTCCTTTACTTTTCCAATAACTCTCGTGAGTAGGGATACGAATATGAAAGTCGGCAGGAATATCGACACCGTCGATAATACCGAACCCGGTATTCCGTCCAGCATGTAGCCGATGAATGTAGAGGTTATGACGACGGGACCCGGCGTTATCTGACCGAATGCGATACCGTCGAGAAACTCTTTCGCCGTAAGCCAGTGAAGGTTTTCAACCACGTCCTGCCTCAAAACGCCGATAATCACGAAACCGCTTCCGTAAGTCAATGCCCCCGCTTTCATGAACACGTACAAAATATCGAGCGTTTTCGAACCCGCATACCCGAGAATGCCCGCCACAACTGCTTTTCCGCCCGTGTACAACGAAAGAAATATTTTCGATATGAACGCGTATGAAACAACCGCGATTGATTTCAGGCTCTGACCGCTTTCCTTCTTGTCTTTCAGCGAATAATATATCACCGCGATTAATGCCGAGCCGAATATCAAAAACAAAATGTGAACCTTGAACAATATCGAAACCGCGATTGCCGCGAAGAATAGCGCGTACTGAAAAACATCCTTCGTAAACACCGACCTGCTCAGGTTGAAACCCGAATGAAATATTATCGCGATTATAACGGGACTAATTCCGTACAACCCGTAAACAATGTAGTTTATGTCCCTGTACTCTTTGTAAAAAACCGAGAACAGAAGCACGATTAGAAATGACGGAAGCACGAGACCTATGCCCGCGAGCACTGCCGCCGTGAATCCTTTTTTAAAATAACCGAAGTAAAGCGCCACCTGAAACGCAAGCGGACCGGGAGCAATCTGCGAGTAGCCGAAATAATCGCGGAACTCTTCGAGAGTCATCCACTTCTTCTTGTAAACAAGGTCCTGCCTGATGTGGTTTATTATCGCGAGCGGACCGCCGAAACCCGCTATTCCGAGGTATAGAAAGTATCTGAAGATTTCAAAATTTGTCATTAGACAAATTTGTTAATCTCCAATGCAATTTCAATATCTTTATCGGTAATACCTCCCGCGGAGTGCGTGGAGAAAGAGACTTCAAGTTCCGAATACTTCATAAGAATGTAATCGGGATGATGGTCGAACTGCTGGCATATCGCGCTGATTACGGTTACCAGACCCGCCGTCTGCGGAAATCCTTTCGTCTTGAAAATTTTCTTGATTGAATTCCCGTCAACAAACCAGCCGTTCGCTTCCTTGATTCTCTGAAGCAGTAAATCGGGATTTAATTTTTCCATATTTTTTTAAAGCGAGAAACCCGCCTCGCCGTCAAAGTTGTATAGATTTTGAGTCTGTATGAAATCGAATCCGTGCTCGCGTATCTTTTCCAAAAGTTGAATTATGTTCGAATGCGTTATTGTCATTCCCTTCTGCGGATTCATAAACCTGCATCTCCACTGGTCGGAATTTATTATGTCGGGCGAGCCTTCGGGAAACACAGTAACTCCCCTGTTGCTTATCCGAAGCAGTTCAAGGTTTTCAACCTTTATCTTGTTCATAATATTTCCGAGGTCGTTCGCCGAGCCGCTTTCCCAGTCGATGAACACGTCAACGCCTGCAAGTTCCTTCGTGATTTTAGTTTCCTTTTTTCCGCTTAAGCCCGAAGCCTGATGACCGGACTTCGAAGAGTATTCGACCGCCTTTAACGTTGACGGTTTCTGTCCGAGTCTCTTCACTACTTCATCGGCAAACTCCTTCGTGCCCACGGGGTCTATGTGGTGCATTACGTCCTTGATGTCGTATGTGTGTATTCCATCCTCGAGAGTCTTCAGCCACGCGTTGTGCACCTTCGACGCTATGTCAGGCTGCCCGATGTGCACGAGCATCATCACCGCGCCGAGCAGAAGCCCCGAGGGATTCGCGGAATTCTGTCCTGCCCTTTTGGGAGCAGAGCCGTGTATCGCCTCGAACATCGCGAACTCCGCGCCGATGTTCGCCGAACCCGCAAGCCCTACCGAGCCCGTCATCTGAGCCGTCACGTCCGAAAGTATGTCTCCGTAAAGATTCTCCATCACGAGCACGTCGAACTGTTCCGGTGTTGTCGCCAACTTCGCCGCGCCGATATCGACTATCCAGACTTCCTTCTCGAGTTCAGGATATTCTTCTCCGACCTCGTTGAAGATTTTATGAAACATCCCGTCCGTTATCTTCATAATATTGTCTTTCACGAAACACGTAACTTTCTTCCTGTTGTTCCTGACCGCGTATTCGAACGCGTATCTTATAATTCTTTCCGAACCGGGTTTCGAAATAAGTTTCACGCCCTGCGTTACCTGCCTCGTCTGCCTGTATTCGATTCCGGCGTAAAGGTCCTCTTCGTTTTCCCTGATTATAACTACATCCATAACGGGGTGCTTCGTCTGTATGAACGGATGGTATGACACGCACGGTCTAACGTTCGCGTAAAGACCGAACATCTTCCTCGTCGTAACGTTCAGGCTCTTGTAACCGCCGCCCTGAGGAGTCGTAATCGGCGCCTTCAGAAATACCTTCGTCCTTCTCAGTGATTCCCACGAAGAAGCCGCAATGCCCGTATCGTTTCCGCTCAGGTAAACTTTTTCGCCGACCTCAATTTCCTCTATATCAATCCTCGCGCCCGCCGCTTTTATAATCTTAAGCGTCGCGTCCATAATTTCGGGACCGATGCCGTCTCCGTAAGCAACCGTTATCGGTGTATTCTCTGACATTTTATTGACCTTTCAAGTATAATTAAATTTTAATATTCGGTTTGCGATGAATACAATTTCCGCCGTTATAAGTATAAAAACCATAAACACCCCTATTAAGTTCTGATTAGACAAGGATTTATGGGAGAAAACAGGAAGTCCGCGCGAAGTCAGACCGAAAATCTCTGCGATGTCAACCCGAAAACCTCTGCGAAGTCAGCCCGAAAATCTCTGCGAAGTAAAACGGAAGACCGCATGAAGTCCGAACAAAACCGCCACAAAACTTCTGCGAAAATAATTATTTTCCGCACACCTGCATTCCTGATTCTTACAGAAAATTATCACAGATTGATAATTCCTTAACACGGTTTTTCCATAAATTAAATAAAATATTTTCATTATTTTAAAGGAAACAATTAAGCATTATGCCTGTAAGTTTGAATGAAGTTAGAAAACGTGCTCTTGAATTCTCAAAAATCTGGGAAAACGAAGTAAGAGAAAAAGCGNAAGCAAAAACTTTTTGGGACGGATTCTTTAACATTTTTGGCATAAATCGTTATCGTGTCGCCTCATTTGAAGAGCCGGTAAAAAAACTTGGAGAAAAACAGGGATTTATTGATTTATTCTGGAAAGGCGTCTTAATTGTAGAGCATAAATCAAAAGGAAAAAGTTTAGACAAAGCTTACTCACAAGCGCTCGATTATTTTCCCGGAATAAAAGAAGAAGAACTTCCTAAGTACGTTCTAGTATCTGATTTTAATCATTTCCGTTTATATAACCTTGAAGAAAATACAGAACACAATTTTAATTTAATAGATTTACACAGAAACATTCATCTTTTCGATTTCATTCTCGGATTAAAAAAGCAAACATATAAGGATGAAGACCCTGTAAATATTCTTGCAGCAAATCTGATGGGTAATCTGCACGATGCTCTTAAAATTGATCGATACGAAGGTCACAAACTTGAAATATTTCTTGTTAGGATATTATTTTGTCTATTTGCTGACGATACTGGAATATTCCCCCGCGGACATTTCGAATATTATATTAAGAAGAAAACAAAACCGGATGGTTCTGACCTCGGAAGTCAACTTTCACATATTTTTCAGATTCTAGACTCTCCAGAAAGCGAAAGACAAAAAAATTTAGACGAAGAATTAAATGCTTTTCCTTATGTAAACGGTGATTTATACAAAGAGAATGATATTGATATTCCTTCCTTCGATTCAGATATGAGAAGTATTCTTCTTGAATGTTGTTCTTTCGATTGGAGCAAAATCTCTCCCTCCATTTTTGGCTCTCTCTTTCAGTCTGTAATGGATAAACAGAAACGCCACGACCTCGGCGCTCATTATACATCTGAAAAGAATATTTTAAAAGTTATAAAAGGTTTATTTCTGGATGAACTTTACGATGAGTTCAACAAAGTCAAATCCAATGGAAACAAACTATCGAAATTTCACGAAAAAATATCATCATTGAAATTTCTTGACCCTGCCTGCGGATGCGGAAACTTTCTTATAATTGCATACCGTGAATTAAGATTGCTTGAAATAGAAATATTAAAATTATTACACCTAAAAAAACTTGAAGAGAATCCTCAAAAACCCCTTACAAACCCGACAGATGATTTTTCTGTTCAAATGCGTTTCGAAGCAAAGGAAATCAGTAAAATTGATGTTGACTGTATGTATGGAATCGAAATCGAAGAATTTCCTTCACGCATTGCCGAAGTCGCGATGTGGCTTATTGACCACCAGATGAATACAAAACTATCAGTCGAGTTTGGCGACTACTTCGCCCGTATCCCATTAAAAAAATCACCGCACATAGTTAATGGAAACGCCCTACAACTCGACTGGAACACCATCATCCCAAATGACAAATGTAATTACATTCTCGGCAATCCGCCTTTTATAGGTTCTAAAATCCTGAATATAAATCAACGAGAAGATTTAAAAGTTGTCTTGAAAGATGTTACTAATGGTGGTGTTCTGGATTTCGTAACAGCTTGGTACATTTTAGCCTCTCAATATATAAAAGATACTAAAATTAAAGTTGCATTCGTTTCTACTAATTCAATTTCCCAAGGAGAGCAAGTCGGCATTTTATGGAATGCCCTGTTCAATCAATACAATATTAAAATCCACTTTGCTCATCGCACATTCAAGTGGGATAACGAAGCAAAAGGTAAAGCTCACGTTTATGTGATTATAATCGGATTTGCCAATTTTGATGTAACTCAAAAGTATTTGTTCGATTATGAAACTATTACTTCTGACCCTGTTATGCTGAAAGTAAACAATATAAACCCATATCTTGTAGATAGTAAAGATATCGTTATTTCTCACAGACAAAATCCTTTGTGTAATGTGCCCAAAATGAGTTTCGGCAATATGCCATTAGACGGTGGTAATTTATTGCTAACTGATATTGAAAAGATAGATTTTATTAAAAAAGAACCTAAGTCAGAAAAATTTATTAAACCTTTAATCAGTGCAAGAGAATTCCTTAATAACGAAAAAAGATGGTGTATTTGGCTTTTAGATGCCGAACCTCAGGAAATTAAGGAAATGCCATTAATCTTAGAGAGAATTAAAAAAGTTAAAGAGTTCCGCGAATGTAGCATAGCGCCATCAACCAGAAAATTTGCATCAACACCTTCTTTATTTAGAGACAAAAACAATCCTAATTCATTTATATTAATCCCAAGTACTACATCTGAGAATAGAAAATATATTCCAATAGGATTTTTTGATAGAGTCAGTATTGCTAATAATAGTTGCCATATTATTCCAGAGGGCAATGCTTATCATTTTGGCGTTCTTTCCTCCGATATGCATATGTCTTGGGTAAAATATGTCTGCGGAAGACTCGAAAGCAGATACAGATATTCAAAAGATATCGTCTATAACAACTACCCCTGGCCCGAAAACCCATCCGAGAAAAACATAAAACAGGTCGAACAATTCGCACAACTCGTACTAGACACAAGAAAAGAGTTCTCGAACAGTAGTCTTGCCGATTTATATGACCCTCTTTCTATGCCCAAAAAGCTAATTGACGCTCACAAAAAACTAGACAAAGCCGTTGACCTCTGTTATCGTCCACAGCCATTCCCAAACGAACTCTCCCGCCTCGAATTCCTGTTCGACCTTTACAAAAAATACACTGAACCAATGTTCACCAAAAAGAAGAAAGGAAAGAAATAAAATGACTTCTGATAAATGGAATATTGATGTAATTCAAAAAATGATTGATGATAAAATTGAAGAAAATCTCACACTTGAATACAAATGTGCCAAAGCGTTAGATAACAATACTGAAATCACGAAAGATGTCTCATCCTTTGCCAATTCAACAGGCGGTACAATAATATACGGGGTAAAAGAGTATGATGAAAAAGATAAGAAGCATTTACCTGAAAGGATCGATCCAATAAAACGAATAGACATGCCTAAAGAAAGGCTTGAACATATAATAAATAATATAAAACCTAAAATTGATAATCTTAAAATCGAATCTGTAAGTATTAATGATAATGAATTAATTTATGTAATCGAAATTGACCCAAGCAATACTGCCCATCAAGCAATGGATCACCGATACTACAAGAGGTTCAACTTTATGTCTGTTCCAATGGATGATTATGAAATACGAGACATAATGAACCGATTAAAAAATCCCGACATAGATTTAGAGTTTGATATAACTATCGAGAAGCGAAATAGAAAAGATGATACGTTTGGCGGAATTAGATTGTCATCAGGATATGGCAATAGGGACGAAATATATTTTAAAAATACCTTAGAGATTTATGCAAGAAATGTCGGTTCAGTATACGCAAAATATGTTTATTCTTATCTTTCAATACCATCAGAATTATTAATTGTTGGCAAATATAATGAATATCCCAGTTTGATAATTGATAATATGAAATATATTAAATTTCACATTGATAATTCAAAACGTGACGAGATGAAGGGCGATTTATATGTCGGATTTTATCCTTCCGGTCCTAAGAGATTTGAGCCAATTCTACCGCGAATGACACAATATCTAGAGCAAATAAATCTAATTGAAGGGTTATTACCCCTTCTTGAGAAAAGAGAATATTATATCTATTGGGATATTTATTCAGACAATTCTCCTATGAAAAGAGGGAATATACTTTTTAATTCTATCAAACGTAAAAATATTGATGAATCATAACAATTGTAATTAATTTAATATCCTTAAAAAATTATTATCGTGCACATTGATATTGTCTACTGAACTGAAAATTGTATTGATTCTTTTAATAATAATCGCGACTATAATTTTCAAGTTATGTTAATAAGACCTTATTCCCTAACACTAAATAGTATATAAATATTTTAATAATTTAATATAGAATTATGAAAAGATTATCTCTACTATTTTTATTTTTATCTTCTTTATTATTATATTCCTGCGGATCAAGCATCGATGTCCAAAACTATCAGGATCCTGTTTTTAGCGAATATAATATAAAAAAAATTGCTGTATTGCCGATAAGAAATACGTATATCAACATCAACGATGCTAACAAGATTAATAGATATTTTATGACCCAAATTGCTAGAAAGTCTTCTAAATATGAAATATTGGGCCCAGAAGATGCAATAGATATTATATCGAAAGATTCTCTCGTTGAACCTTATTATAATTATCTAGTAACTTATCATACAACGGGGATTCCCAATAGAGATATAATTAAAAAAGTTGGGAAATCCTTACAGGTGGATGCTATAGTTCAAGGAATGATATTTAATGTTAAGAAAGATGATGAAGGGGTTTGGAGTGATAAGCGTAGCGAAACTGCTTGCGATATTAGATATTCAATCGTTGCATCAAAGGATGGTAAATTATTATGGGAATCAAGTGTCGAAGCAAAAGATAAATCATCTGTTTTGTCTATTACAAATAATCCACCTGCCTTAATGGATTTAATAATGGAAGCAATGGATGAAATTCTTACAACAGTACCATTGAAGTGATAAGAATATTAGTATGTAAGAATATTAGCTTTCAAAACTATCTTTCCACTATTCCATTATGGTTAAGAGTTAACTATTGACATGCACAAACGAGAAATTTAATAATTTAATTCTATATTTTAAATCTCAGGGAGAGGAAAACCCTCTCCCTGTTTTTTTGTTCCTAATTATCCTATTCGGTTTTGTTCGCATCGCCAAGGCGACCCTTCGGCGCGGCGGATGCTAAGAACGCATTCGTGCTTTATACTCCTTAATGTTCCGCCGTTTTTGTCAGTGTTCCGATGATGGATTCCGGTCGGTGTTCCGCTGATGGATACCGGTCAGTGTCACCGCTGATGGATGCCGGCCTACGCCGGTATGACAATGAAAACGGAATGACAGCGAGCACGGACTGACAATGAACACGGATTGACAAAGAACTACGGCACCACGACTGTTACGATGTCGGATTGCTGTCCGACCTCATAATCATTTGCGAAGTAGAAGGCGTAGTACTGCCGCTCTTCGGGCTTCGTCGGGTCGAGTTTTACGCGGTTGTCGTGATACGGCGAATGCGTGTCGATGCCGAGAAACGTAAACGCGGTTTCGCCTCCGCGCTTCGAGTAAATCTTCACGCCCTCCATTTCCTGCTTGTCGAATTCAATCACGACGACACCGCCCGAAAGCACCGCTTTCAGTGACGGCTTCACGAAATTCAAATCCGGCGGAATCGCGTCGGGTCCGATGATTTGCAAATCTTTACCGATTGAATCCGTGTAAGCGGAGCAGCCCTTGATTTTTTTCGCGATGCGGCGCAGTTCGGCAATCGCCTCGCTTTTTTTCATCTCGTTCTCCGCGACAGCCGCCTTCGCCTCCGCTTTCTTCGCAACCATAGCGTGATACGCCGTCTGATGCGCTTCGAGAACTGTTTGGTTCGCGGTAATTTCCGCGGGCAGAAATCCGAGCGTCAATCCAATCGTCGCGAACTTCGCTACGAAATTGGTTTCCTGCTCATCCAGATCTCCATCCTTTTTCGATATAAAATCTTTTAAAGGCATAGAGTTTTCCTTTCATTAAAAGTTTGTGAAAAATTTTTAAATCAGGATTATACAGCCTCTGCAGAATTATACGAATAAACTCCTTTGAAGTCTTGTGTTTTTCATTTTGATTTCATTTCAGGTTTATACAGCCGGCTCGATTTATACAGGAAAACTCCTTGGGAGAACAGTGTTGTTTTTCAAAAAGAATTTATTTTTTTCCCGGCGTAATAGCAAGATATTCATTCGGTCGAAGCCGTTCGCACATATTTTCTCCTTTTTTGAAAAACGCCGAAAATCGCCTGTTTTCGCCGTTTCCCTTTCCCCTCCGTCAAGAAACATTCCCCTGAAACCGCGGGATATTTATCTCCAGACGAAAATATTCCCCTCTGTCGAGAGATATTCCCCGCCGTCAAGAGATATTCCCCTTCGTCGAGAAACATTCCCCTGAAACCGCGGGATATTCCCCTCGCGCCCGGAAACATTCCCCCCACGTCCGGAAACATTCCCCTGAAACATTCCGCTGTACCGCCCGCAATTTCCGGCGTACCGCCCGCGGATTCCGCTGTACCGCGGAGAGTCCCGGCGGCGCCGCCCGCAAAATCCGGGGAATATCCGGAAGAGAAAAACATTCCCCTGAAACCGCAGGATATTTATCTCCCGACGAAAATATTCCCCTCCCGTCGGGAGATATTCCCCTGAGACCCGAAAACATTTCCCTGAGGACCGGAGATGTTCCCCCAAAGTTTGGAGATATTCCCCTGAAGCAAGAAACATTCCCCCGAAACCCCGGGCGGTACCGCTCCGAATTTCCGGCGTGAAACATATTTCGTCAGGCGGAATGCGGAATTGTGACGCGGAAGACCCGAAGACTGAAGATGATTTGCCCCGGATTTCGGCTAATGTTTGTTCAAAATATTATTACTTGCAATACCTGCTTATTAGCAATATTGATGAGTCTTAAAAAATACTTTTTTTGAATTTCGCAATCCCAAGATAACTGTTTCCCATCCAATCTACCCCTGTAGTCATATAATATTTGCCATACTTATATTGAATACTTTCAATAGCCATATATGGAAATAAGAAATATGACATCTTATAAATGGCTTCACCATCATAGTAAAATATATAATCATTCAGTTTATGCGTCCCGCGGAACATGATATTATTTTTCCCTCCGCCTCCGGCGTTGAATATCGGAAAGATTGCTGCCGTATTGATATAATTATCCCATTTCATACCATCAAAATAGTGAATGCGGTTTTTCCCCGAATATAACAAGTACTTATCGCTAAACCCGATATAATTATGAAGGTCTGTATATTCGTTAATGGAGTCCTTGCTTATTTGCGACCAGGAATTATTATCGAATTTAAAAATATAAAGGTAATTATAAGTTCCGGACGTGTATTTAACGAAATGAGCGAACAGTTCATTGTTGTTATCCATAAAAACAATACCGTAAGTTAAACCGCTATCCAGCCTATATGATGAAATTGATTGATTGAAATATCGATAGAGAATATTTTTGTTTGTTGACAGCCATATATCATTATCCGATTTAGGTTCAATTCTTGTTATTACTGTTTTATCGTTTGGTATAGGTATGTCTTTTATTTCATTTCCATCCCAGTGCTTCAGTTTGGGACTGGAATTGTCCACTGAGATTCCCCCAAAATAGACGTTCTTAGTATTTGTTCCGTTGACACATCTATTTGCAAAATATGGGTCATGATGATTAATATAACGCACTACACCGTTATTGTAAAAGACTGAATACTCTAAACCGGGAATAAATACCTGATTTGTATCTGCGATATAAATATCACTCATCGGAGTTATCAACATAGTATCGAATCTCCAGTCAAAATAAATACTATCTATTATCTTTGGGTTATTATTTGAAATAACCGGACTGTCATTTTCACACGCCGTGATTACAAGCGCGAATATTATCAGAACGAAAAACAGATAAAATGTTGTTTTCATATTTTAAACGGAAAATATTCCTCTCTAAAATCAACGAACGAAAATTTATGCCGCCTCTGCGCTCTAAATTATCTTTGCCGCGCAGGCAAACTTGCGAAAATGGATTTTGATATTATAATTCATCAACGTAAGGAACTCACTCCTTCTCTTTCTCCTTAATATTTTTTTCAAGTGTGTTCAGGACTTTGTTCAGGCTGTCAAGACGGTTTTGAGTTTCCTTCAAACTCCTGAAGCGTTTTTCATATTCGACTTCGAACTGCTCTTTGTTCCAGTAGCCGATGTCTTCGAAATAACCCTTGAAGAAGAAATTATGTTTCAGGGCTTCCATATTCTGATTGAAACTGAACGCGCCGTTCTCAAGATTGTTCGCGGTTACCTTAGCCGACTCGACGGTTCTCTTCAGGTTGTTCGCGAAAGCGGTGTCCGTCAGCAGAGTTCCGATGAAACTCTGGTTTGAGTTCAACTTGCCAGTTATATCCGTCAGGTTGTTCACGGTCTTGTTCAGTTCTTTCGTAAGCGTTCCGAAATCAGCCGCGATGTTTTCGACCGCGCTGCCGAAACTCGAGAAAATTTTATTCAGGTTCGCCGACTGCGAGGAAAAACTAAGAAGTACGTTGTTCACCGACTGGTACAGCGAATCGTTCGTAAGCAATTGCCCGACGGTTCCTTCACCCCTGTTTACCCTTGATGTGATTTCGGCGAGGTCTTTTGTGATTTTAGTCGCATTGTCGCCCGTCTCTTTGAGCGACTTCATTATGTCCTCGGCGGTCAGCGGTTTCACGGAAGCGAGTACGGCGCCGTTCTCAATTTCGGGAAGATTCGGCGAGCCCGATGATATATCTATCACCTTGCTTCCCACAAGACCTTCGGACACAATCGAAACCTTTGAATCGGATTTTATGAACTGCCTAACTTTCGTCTCCACTCTCATCACGACTTCAATCTTATTGCCTTCGACTATGTTTATGTCCTTCACGCTGCCGACGTTTATTCCCGAATACGTTACGTTCGTTCCTTCCTTCAGTCCCGACACGTTCTCGAAATACGTCACGACCTTGATTGTCGAAGTGAACATGTTCTCATTGCTTCCGATGTAAAAAATCAGAAACGTGAACAGCCCGATTCCCGCAAGCGTGAAAAGCCCCGTGTAAAAAGTCTTCCTGTTATCCTGATTCATTATTGTGATAATTTTTTATTCAAAGAATGATTTAATGAATTCATCCCCGTCCGTCTTTACTTCTTCGTAATTTCCGGTTTTTATAAAACGACCTTCTTTAAGAACCGCGATTCTGTCCGCGGTTATCCTCACGCATTCCATATCGTGAGTGATTACAACCGACGTCATTCCCCTTTCCTTCTGCACGCCGCGTATCAGGCCGCTGATTTCCCTCGACGTGCCCGGGTCAAGCCCCGTCGTCGGCTCGTCGTACAGCAGGATTTCCGGCTGCAATATCAACGTCCGCGCAAGCCCGATTCTTTTTCTCATTCCGCCCGAAAGTTCCGAGGGCATCTTGTCAATCGCGTCCGCGAGCCCGACTTCGCGAAGAGCGTTTTCCACTTTTGAATTCAGTTCTTTACTTTCCAAACCGTAATGCCGTTTCAGCGGAAATTCGAGATTTTCCCTGACGCTCATCGAATCGTACAACGCGCCGCTCTGAAAAAGAAAACCCGTCCTTTTTCTGAAATCGAGAAATTCTTTTTCGCCGAGCGTGTTTATGTCTTTTCCGAAAACTTTTATTACGCCTTCGTCAGGTTTAATCAGCCCGATTATGCACTGGAGTATCACCGATTTGCCCGAACCCGATTTCCCGAGCACGACAATCGTCTCGCCTTTCTTCACTGCAAGGTTTACTCCTTTTAAAATCAATGCGGAGCCGAATGATTTNCTTCAGACCTTCGAGTTCGATAATATTTTCGTCAGGAGGTTTCATAACAAAGTCGAAATCTGCACCATTATTAAATCGATTAAAATTATAAGAAGTGAAGCGAGCACGACGGACGCGTTCGCGGCGATTCCAACGCTCTCTGTTCCCCGCGAGCAGTTGTATCCCTTGAACGAGCCGACTATTCCGATTGTAAACCCGAAGAAAAATGTTTTCACGAATGACGGCAGCACGTCATCGAAACCCAGCACGTCAAGCGCAATCGTGAAATACAATCTCAGATTCGTGTCGCTCATAAGTTTCATCGCGATGTATCCGCCGTAAAGCGCGAGCGAGTTCGCGAACACTATTAAGAGCGGAACTCCGATTGTCGCCGCCACCACCCTTGTTACAACGAGGTAACTGAACGGTCTCACTGCCGATACCTCCATCGCGTAAATCTGTTCGGTTACCTTCATCGAGCCGAGTTCGGCGCCGATTGCAGAGCCCATCTTTCCTGCGCATATAAGCGAAATTATTACGGGACCGATTTCCCTGAGTATCGATACCGAGAGAAGCGAAGGTATAAGCGCGTCCGCTCCGAAACTGCCGAGCGTCGGCTTCAACTGTAGCGCGAGCGTTAATCCGATTATCAGACCCGTTATACTTACAAGCGGCAGCGACTTCACTATCAGAAAATAAAACTGCCTGATTGTCTCTTTTATTTCGAAAGGCGGACGCGCCGCCTCCCTGAAGAAACGAAGGCTGAACCTGATTATTGATCCCGCTTCGATAATCTTTCCGCGTATGTTATCCATTCCGTTATTCACTAAAATCCTTCCCTCCTGATTTTCTTGTCAATGAAAGGATTCGCGATTCCGACCATCACGCCGAACGAAAAATCATACAGCGAATTGAACTTGTCGTTCACCACGCTCGTGTACCTGAACTTTATGTGAGGGAAAATAAGCATCTTGTGATTCCTGATTGAATACCCGAAACCGATTTCAGGCGAAATGCCGCTCCGCGTGAAATCAGTGAAATACGACAGACCCAGCGTTATGGCGGATGTCGATTGAAATGTGTTCGACGGTTTAAGATTCTTAAGAAGGTAATCATACTTGTATCCCAGACGAAACTGCTGGGAATTGTTTGACCTGAATATGTACGCGTAATCGAACGATATCCTGTGCTCGCCGAAATTTCCGAAGCCGACTGAGAATTCCTTGTTTATACCGAGATTAATCTTGTGATTGTCTATCAGAAGTATGGGGTTCAGCAGGTACAAAACCGCCGCGAACGCTATCGAATACGGAAGGTACGATTCGGTTATGTTTTCAGGCGACTGAAGTTTGTATGAATTAATCTGCGGATTTTCCTGAGCATATACACAGTTCAGCATTAGAAACAAGACGGCGATATTCAGAATAATCTTCATCCGCATACAGAAATGATAAAAATTTATTTAATTAATGTATATGTAAAAACAAAATTATTAAATGGAAAATGGCATCGGCAAATAATCGGGTGCCGAATTCGGTAATTTCGGGATAGTCTTATTTCGCGCTTTGCGTTTTCAGTATTTCATTCCACGCTTTCGGGGAATGCATGTTGTATATTTCCTTCCTGAATCCGTTGTAATAAAGCGCGCCCCAAACAGGAGTCGTCGGATAATAATAAAGGTCCTTCGAGAACATATCGAGTATTCCGGGAAACTCGAATGACGCGTAATGCTTGTTGAGATAGTTTTTCACGAAGTCGGCGAGTTCTTTCGTAATCCTGTTCACGAGATAACACGGGTAAACTGCTACCGTCGCTCCGAGTCCTACGGGTATGCTTTTCGGAAGCGACATCGCGTAGTTGAAACTTTCGCGGCTGAACAATTCGAAATTCTTTACGTCGGGCGTTTCCGCGTACTTGATGAATGAGTATGTGTTGGACTGTCCGAACTTCGAAAGTTCGACTCTGGTTCTCCTGTAAGCCCTGTCAAACAGCCAGTTCGGCTCGGTTACAATCTGCTCCATCCCGAAATACTTCATCCATCCGTCAAGAGAGGCAAGGTATTCTTCGACTTCTTTTGTCATTATGAGGTTTGATTTTCTCAAACATACAAAATCCTTGAATAAAGTTCGTCCTATTTATGCGGATAAAAAAATCCGTCAGGCCGATTGACCTGACGGATATAAATTAATTGATTTCGATTCTTGCTGTTATCCGCTACGCGGAATGAACTACTTAATCACCGTCATCCTTTTTGTCACCGCGTTATTTCCCGTTTTCAAAGTATAAAAATATGTGCCGCTGGAAAGACCTTCTGTCCTGAACGTTACGGAATAATATCCCGCCTCGCGCGTATCGTTCACGAGAGTTGCCGCTTCCCTTCCGGATATGTCGTACACTTTCAAAGACACTTTCGTTTTCTCGGAAAGACTGAAATTAATCGTCGTTGCGGGATTGAACGGATTCGGATAGTTCTGCCCGAGAATAATTTTTGAAGGAGTTCCTATCTCCGCGTATCCAGCCAGAGTGAAATATTCGTAGTTACCGTTATAATCCAGTTGCTTCAGACGATAATTGTATTTTCCCGTCTGAAGATTTTTATCTTCAAATGAATAATTCGCGGTTGTATTGATACCGCCTTTTGAATCGGCAAAGCCGATTTTAGTCCAGCCCGAACCCGCGTTTCTTTCAATGTCGAATCCTTTGCTGTTTATTTCACTCGATGTGGTCCAAACCAACTTCACGGAGTTGCCCGTGACAAATGAATTGAACGACTCAAGCGTAACAGGAAGCGGAGAATTGTTCAGCGTGTTGCCGTCAGCGCTGTAACCTGCAATACCGAATTCGGAAAATCCCGTGAGACCGTCTCTTTTAACGAGAGGCAGTACATTGCTTCCGGTCGCGGCAATGTGATTTCCGTTAAGACTCCATAGCGAACCGCTGTCCNNGGCCTCTTTAAAAACCCTTAACCTGTTCCAGTAATTGGAAATCGAAGATACACCGCTGATACCGTATGCCCCGAGACTTATCGAATATGTTCCGCCTGTTATTTCACTCGTTGTGAATTTCCAGTAAACTTCGCTTGAATACCTGTCAATAGTATAAGATCCCGCATCAATCAGCGCCGTAGTGTTCAGCGTGCCCGGATTCGCGTCGTATTCAATTGCGAGCAGTCTTCCGCCCATTGTCGGCGCGGTATTGTATTTTATGATTGCGGGTCTGTAATACGAATTACTTCCTAACGGGAAGTATATATCCGAAGTCATCGAAGAGGATATCCATCTTTCGAAATTTCCGTTTATATAAGAACTCGATGTCGGCGTTACGGGACTTAACGTACCCGTGCTCGTCAAACCTGTTCCTAAAGTTATTTTGTTGCTGCCGGTGACTAATATTCCGTTTGTTAATGTAAGCGTTCCTCCGACAGTTAGATTACTTCCGAGCGTAATAATCCCGGATGTCCTGTTTAGTGTCAGGTTGTTCAAAATTTCCGACCCGCTCGTGAAATAAACCGTCCCGAGCGAACCTGTCCCTTGAATAATAAGGCTTGAAGTCGATGAGCCTTTGAAACTACCTGTCCCCTTAACTAAACCTAATATCGTAAGAGTACGACCGTTTAAGTCTATGGTCNNGTGTTCCCGGAAAATATTATTGTCTGAACCGTAACATCAGCGTCGAGAAGCATGTTCATTGTAATGTACGCAGTGTCATACTGTCCGGGAGATTGATCGGCCGGATTCCAATTATTTTTAATGCTCCATGCGCCGGAGAGTTTCGTCGTGTATGAATTCAAAGCAAACGCATCTGCGCTGAACGCAGCGAATAAGGCGATTAATAATAGTGCAAGTAATGATTTATTCATACTTTTCCCTTTCTGATTTTTGTGATTATGAAAAGGGAAAATCCTGCCGTGTTTTGTGAGAATATAAATGCGCTTACCGGAAAATAAATTCCTCCGTTTTTTTATTGTACCGGAGAATGCTTGAAACTGCGGATTAAAAGCCGGACAAGATTTAAATTACCCTTTTACTTTTTAAAAACTTTTAAGATGAAAATAAACTGTGTCCTTGGCTGAGTTGTGGATATGACCCTTTACTTCAATGTGATTTTACAAAAAAGAAAACGTAATGTCAACGGATTATTTTTATCAACTTCCTCAGTTTGGTTACAGTTTATATCAAATCCCCTTAAGGAGTTGATTTAAATGTAACAACTTTACTCTAAAATAATTCCGTTATTATATCAAATTCCGCTATTGCTTCACTTGCAGAGAACCATTCTTCTTATTGACGAAAATCCGCTTCCTGTTTGGATTTTATAAAAATACACTCCCGATGAAAACCTTCCCGCGTCAAAATTTACGCTGTATGAACCAGCCTGATTATGACCGTTAAATAGTGTCTTCACTTCTCGCCCGCGTATGTCGTAAATCTTTATTGTAACTTCCGAACTTTTCGGTAAATCGAATTTTATTGTCGTCACAGGATTGAAAGGATTCGGATAATTCTGATATAATACGAATTTTTCCGGCATCGTTGCGCCTTCGTTCTGTACCGCTGTCGGGGTCGACATTAATTTGATTTCCCAGATTCCGCTGCCGTGCGTCAAAGCCCTGAGTTTCCTGCTAACGGGAACGTATGACAAATCGAATACGATTGAGTAAGGCATACCCCTCCTGTATTCTCCCCACACCGCGCCGCCGTTCGTGCTCGCGTATATGCTGAGGTCGTTTCCGCAGTATAGATTGTTCGGGAATAGCGGGTCAACGAAAACAGACTGAGTCGGAATGTCAGGCAGATTGTTCGTTATGTTCGTCCAGTTTATTCCCGCGTTTGTCGATTTAAATATATGTCCCGTGCCGAATCCGCCGAATGTAACATAAACCTCGCTCGCCTTGTAAGGATTCGCCAGTATCCTTGTCGGATACCTGTTCGGCAATGAACCCGTTATGTTCGTCCACGACGTTCCGCCGTTAACCGAACGCCAGACGGACGCGTTGACCGACGTTCCTGGAGTAACGCCGACGTAAATCGTGTCCGTTGACTTCCATGATGTCGTCATCGACAACGCTTTACCGCCTCCGAAATTCAAAAGTGATGCGGAGAAACTCGTTCCTCCGTTCGTCGATTTGTAAAAGTCCGTGCCGCCTACATAAAGTATATTGGGATTCGAAGGACATAATACGAACGGGGTGTTAAAGCAATAATATGTGTTTGAACCCGAGTTCGGAACATCAAGGTAACTGAAACTGACTCCTCCGTTCGTTGATCTCGCTATGTCTCCGCAGGTGTATTCGGTATAGCATATCTGAGGATTGGAAGAATGTACCTGACTGCATAAACCGTCGCCGCCGAAAGTCTTGTACCAAGCCGTCGTTCCCTGATAAAACGCGGCTCTGTTGTCCTGCAATCCGCCGAGACAGAAAACGGAATCAGTAAATGAATTCCCGAGGGTCGCGTAAAACTGCGATGTAACGTAGCCGCCGTTGCAGGAATAAAATGTGTTTCCGAAATCGTTCGACCTGTACAACCCGCCGTCCGCCGCTATATATACCTTGTTAGGGTCCTTCGGATTGTCGATGTAATAATGCACGTCAGCGTGAACAAAGTTAGAAGGTCCCTCAGGCTGTCCCGGAGGCGTTGCACCCGTGTTCCACGCTGACCAACTTGACTTAGTCGTGAAACTCGCGCCGCTGTTCGTTGACTTCTCCACGTTTAATGTCCCAAGCAGTATAGCGCTGGAATCGTTCGATTTCACAAGGTGCCCCTGATTGTACCAGCCCTGATTTCCCGAAGGAACGCTCGTCGAACCCACCGTCCAGGTTGTTCCTCCGTTCGTGCTCCTGTAATATCCCACGTACGATGTCACGTCGTTCGCTATGTTCGCGTATATGTAATTCGGATTCCTTCCGTACATCGCAAGTGTTGCTTTTCCCGACCAGTTCGAGGGAAGCCCGCCTGAAAGTTTTGTCCAGTTAAGCCCGCCGTTTGTCGATTTGTAAATGCCTACGTTTGCGTTTGGAATGTCATTTGAAAGATTTCCGATTGACGCATAAACCACATTAGTATCAACAGGATTTATCAGCAAATCCATTGCCATCTGATAATTGAGTATGCTCGACCACGTTCCGCCGGCGTTGTATGACTTGTATACCCCTTCGCTCGTTGCGGAATATATAATGTTCGGATTCCGCGGATTTATCATCACCTTCCACACGCCCCTCTGGTTGTTGTATGACCAGTCGAGCGATTTCGTCCAGGTGAGACCTCCGTTTGTCGTTTTTAAAATTCCTATTCCGTACATTCCTCTCGTCACGCGTATGTTAACACCGTTGTTTACGGAATACTGGTAACCGTAATTCTCGCCCGTGCCAATGTACATTATGTTGTGATTCACGGAGTCAATCGCTATCGAACTTACCGCGAGGCTCGGATAACCAGTGTTTATTAGCGTCCACGCGTTCGCGCCTATCCCGCCTGAAGTCGATTTCCACAATCCTCCCGACGCCGAACCGATGAAAACTATCGAAGTGTCATCAGGATGTATGGCGAGCGCTATGCTCCTGCCGCCGATATTATTCGGTCCTATCGATGTCCACGTATCGGCTGCCTTGTCAAATGTGCCCGATAACTCTTTCTGCGTATGCTCAAATGCTTTGTAATACTTGTCCTGCGGGATATCAGTGTCGGGATAAGCCCTTATCTCGCTCATGAACTGAAGCGCTGTCATCACTCCGCTCGGTTTCGCTTTGACCTCGGGCTTTTCATCCGTTTTTTTCAGGAAAAATATTATTAGTACCGCTGCTATTAAAGCAGGGAAGACGGGAATAAAATATTTTGCTTTCATCGCTTTGATTAATTATAATCAAACGTAAATGAACATAAACTAAAATTCAATACAAAATCCCGATTCACCCGTTATTCAAGTTAAAAACTTTTATCAGGCAATACAGGTTTAGTACTTTATGAAGTCTCTGAATCCATCAAATATTGTGCTGTTTCTTGCTTTTATTGCTGCGCTCACCGCGGCGTCTTGCTCCGATAATATACAGAATCCCGAGAGCAGCACACTCGTTTACTCAAAACCCGGTCTCGTCGACTCGCTCGTCGGTACCTGTTCGACTTATCTCGTGCGGAATTTCATTATTGATACACTCGACTTTAGCGGTTATAAAAGCGGAAAACTCGAAATGAATTCTCTGACTGACGGCGACCTGTCAGAGATATCGTTATTCTTCTTTAACGCTGACACTGCGTCCTATCTCGTTAAGTTGAATGGCAAGGAAGAAATTAACAGCGTTTCAGCGCGCTCGTTTGATTTGCCCGAAGGCAGGAAGATATTTTACCTGCGAATGAAATTGTATTCAAGCGTATGCACGGGACAATTTTTCAGCCTGAGAATAAGAGACTTGAATATTTACGGAGTGAAATAAAGGATTTTAAAATATTTTACTTGCCAGCCTTCTTCAAAACCAGCAGATAATCAGAATCAAGAAGCGATTTCTTCTTCGACAACGGCGCGAAGACCCTGTCTGCGTATGGAGCGGTTATGAGTTTGAACAGGAATCCCGATATTTTTTTCTTCGTAAGCAGATGTATGTTTTTTCCGTTCGTATAAAAATTCAATCCGAACTTCGACGCGAGAACACCGAGCGACTTCCCCGAATAAAGTGAAACGTGCTGCCCGTGGTCGGTAGCGTAATACCACCATTCCCCGGGCTTCGGACTGCCGGAAGGGATCAGGAATGTGCTGAACATTATGTTGTCGGAATATTTCAGCATTTCCTTTACCCCGTCTGAAGGATTCGGCAGATGCTCGAACACCTCGTATGCCGTCAGCGCCTCGTAAACGGTCTCTCCGTCCGCCTCAAACCCTTTCGCGTAAACGTTTTCACAGTATTTGTCCGACCAGGAAAATTTGTAACCCGCGTCGCGCATCATTCTCACGAATACTCCGTAACCCGCGCCGAAATCTATAAACCCCGCATCGCTTTTGAAAAAAAACTTAAGAACATTTCTCGTCGGCGTTACCAGATCAGCGTTTCTCTTCAGAAGTCCGATATCGCTGTTGTTTATCGCCTCGGTGTATGCCTCCTCAAGCCAATATGGCTCTTCAGTTTGAACGAAACCGCACGCGGGACATTTGTAATACTTGATTTTGTACTTAAACAGTATCTCCGCGTCAGCGAAATGCTCCGAATTATTATCGCATATCTTGCATATCATACCTTAAAATACGAATATATTGGAAAACGGAAAATAGAAAATGAAGAATGGAATTTTGAATGTATGAAAAAGTAAGAATACCGAAGCATTTAACTTCGTACAATAAACATTGAACATTGAAAATTGAAGATTGAAGATTGTCTAAACAGACAGTCCTATTATCGCGTCCCTCATTGTCCCGTTCGACAGTTTGTAAAACGGTATTCCGAGAATTTCATATGAATCGACCTTGATGTCATACCTGAAAGTTTTCATCGTATCGCTCTTCTCCGCTTCGAAGGATATCAGGAGAAATTCCGCTATCTTCAGCGCGTCTTCCCTGCCGTAAGTGAAGCCCGTAACCTTTACGTTGAATTTCTGCGGCGACGCCACAGGGTCTTTTATCGTGAATGCCGAAGCCATTTCCCTCATGTTATCAACAGGCAGTCTGAACGCGGGTATGTAAAACTTTATCGCTCCGCCCGCGCCGTCATGCCCTCCGAATAAATTTTTCAGGAAACCGCCGCTCGACGTCCTTTCGAGTATAGTCACGTTGGTCTTAAGTATCCAGAAAGGTTTGTAAACAATCTCTCCTTCCGCGGGTCTCGCAGGCTGCGCGAAATTGACTTCGATTGGCTGCAACATTCCGTTTACAATTTCGAAACCGCTGCCGCAGTTCTTGCAGTATGTTACGAAGTCGTTTATCTCTACCATTAAACCGCTTCCGCAGTTCTTGCACTTTATTGCTTCTAATTTGAATTCTGACATAGTTTAATCACTGTTAAAAATTGAACCAAGAACCGCTCCGACTACTGCCGACGCGGCGATGTTTTTTGCCATGTGTGCCATCTCGCCCGTAGTGCCGCTGCTCATCGTCTGTGACAACGTCACGCTCTTCTCGTCCTTGCCGATTCCCGTGCCTTCCTCAATTTCGCCGCCGTACCTGAATTTCTTGTACGCCCATCGAATCAGCACGATTCCGACTATGAACGAAATTATGAATACCGCGAAACTGAATTTAGCCGAACTCTTCGCGGCCATGAACGCTCCGAATAATGTGGTCAGGAACATGCCGAATCCCATTCCGATTATTCCGACAACCGCCCTGTAAAGATTGTTTCCGGGCGCCTTGCCGTAACAAATCGTACCGTCTTCGCCGTCAACGACTACCTGATAAACCCTGTTCTTGTACGAATACCTTATTACCCATAACGGATAATATACAATCGATATGCATTTTCTTATGAGGTCTATGTGCTCGAAGGATATTCTGTCAACCTTTGCAGTCGCTCTTGATTCCGCCTTGAAACTCTCGAGCGCGTTTTCGAACGCTTCCTTTTCGGATGAAATTACATTGAAAAGCATTCCGTCGCTCTGCAATGTGTCAGTATTTACGGGCAGTATCTCGTCGCCCGTAAGATTAACGTGCTTCACCCCGAGTTCGGAAACCTCACAGGCGGCGTATGTCCTGTCGAACGAAGTCATTATCCTTCTTTCCACGTCCTCGTAATATGTCTGAGTGCTGTTTCCCGAAGTCCGCGTCTTTTTCTCCTGACCGAAAATCCATCCCACGGCGTCCGCCGAAACGCGCCAGTAAGGTATGTAAGCGAGATACGCCTCGGTTACTTTCGAGTTCGCCCTCAATCCCTTGGCTTTCGAAAGACCGCTCCCGAGCCAGTTGTACGCCTTGTTAATTGCTTCATCCCTCTTTAACTTCCTCGGCACGTAAAACCTCATCGAACCTGATGTGTCTTTCGTGACGAGCAGTGTTCCGCAGAACTTGCAGTTGAGTGTTCTAACGCCCTCCGCTAAATCAAGCTCCCCGTTGCAGGAAGGGCAGGATATGCCTTTTATTACTTTTTCTTTTTTCAGGCGTATCGCCTGTTGGGTTATTGTTTCTTCCATTTTTCTAAACTTTTTTTGCTACAAAATATGCCAGTATTATTAGCGGCACCGATGCCGCGCCGTAACCGAACACTTTAATTATTTCGCCCAGCAGCAGAGGATTGTATTCCCTTCCGCCGATTGCGAAACCTATCACGAATGATATTATGCTCACAGCGAGAAATGTTACTATGCTAAGACCGAACAGCATCCTGAACGGAACTTCGCTTTTCGCCGGCCATATGTTCGCGTAAACCATTCCCGATGAAGCCTCGACCATTGCAGTATACTGCTTCCGCCGNAACGTATAGTAAAACTGATAAAAAGGAACGTGCACAAGGCTCGATTCCGCTATGCTTTCCTTTGACACGCCTGTCTGTTCAAGCCAGTTTCTCGCTGAATCGTACAGCACATCGGGATTAACAAATTGACTCGCGTCAAACTCCTTCTTGTTGTAAGGCTTCATGCTTCCCGCGGGAATCTGTGCGTTCTTGATTTCGGAAACAGAAGTCGATGTGGCGGGCTGCAGATAGATCTTATCAGCCCCGCTTACATTCGTTTTAAAATACCACAACGGGAAATAATAGAAATGCTTCGCCGAAATTACCGAGAGTTTATCGAGGTCCTTTACCTGAAAATTTCCCGCCATCCAGCGCCGCAGATTACCTTCCGCCTGCTCCTCGCTGAAATTCGAAGCGATTACGAACCGGTTAACAACCTTGCTCTTGTCTATGTATATCGCCGAACCGCAAAACTGGCATTCAAGGAACCTGCCGTCGGGCGGTATGTCGTTCTCACCCGCGCACTGCGGACAAACGATTTTTGAATGAGTTAAATCCTGCATGTTTTTTCAATTAGTAATTAATAATGAATAATTAGTAATTACTTTTTAAAAATTTAAAAAATTCTGACTTCAACCCGGATAAAAATTATAATTTCGACAGCAAATCCTTTTTCTTGGCCTCGAATTCTTCCGGTGTTATCAGACCGCTTTCCTTCATCTTTCCGAGTTTCTCTATGGTCGCCATTATTTCGTCCGCAGTCATCTTTGGCTGCTGCTGTTGTTGCTGCTGCTGTCCGCCCTGCTGGTTCATGTTCTGCATCATTCCGCCCATCATGTTAGCCATCACCATTCCTGCGCCCATTCCCGCGCCCATTCCTGCCATTCCGCCGCTGCCTTCATTCTCCGCCGCTTTCTCAAGAGACTGTGCCGCCTTGAACTTCATGTATGAATCCAGATTTCCAACTGCTCCCATCGAACTTCTTTCGTTAATCTTTTCCTGAACTTCTTCGGGAGGAACAATTCCCGCAATGATGAAATCCGTCAGTTCTATGCCGTGCGACGTGAAGAAATCAGTTACCGCAGCCTTTACCCCCGCTTCAATCTGAGGATAGAACTGCGCAAGGTCGAATATTGTCTTTAGGTTCTGCCCCAGCACCGTGTTTAGTCTTGATACGATTCCGTCTCTGAGGTAATCTTCTATTTCATTCGTCGTGAAAAGCCCCTGCGTCGAAACAAGTTCAAGCATGAACTGCCTCGCGTCTTTTATTCTTATTGAGAATTTTCCCGACGCGCGCAATTGCACGAACGTGAGTTCCGCGTCGCGGAAATTTATCGGGGACTTCGTTCCCCATTTCAGGTCTATGAATTTCTTCATCGATATGAAATACACCTGCGCCTGAAACGGCGAAGTTCCGCCGAATGGAAGACTTATAAGTTTCGTAAGAAACGGTATGTTCTCTGTGGTCAATGTGTGCCGCCCGGGTCCGAACTCATCGAGAACCTTTCCGTCCCTGTAAAATAATGCCGACTGCGAATCCTGCACTATTAATTGCGTGCCGAGCCTGTATGCGGCCGAACCGTCCTGAGGCTCGCGGTGAACCATTGTTCTCCCCGTTTCATCGAAGAATTGTATTACGTCAATTAATGCCATGTTCTTTTAAGTTTTAAATTATAAATTAAAAATTTTAAATTCCTGTAGTTTTTGACGCATCCCGTTTAACCTGCCCGTATTAGGTAAGTTAATTTAAATCACAGCGCCGAAAGTATGTTTTCCCTGTCGCTGAATTTCTGAATCAGGTCATCGAGCGCCGAGCCGATTTTCGAGACCGGCTCCTTAATATCGCCGCCGGATTTACTGGCTGTCTCAAGTTCGGTAAAAAGCCCGCACACGCTTTCGACGCTCGACAGAAGCGATTCGTCGAATCCGTACAACTGCGCAAGTTTCTCCTCTTTTACCTTTACGACGTCAAACGCGCCGCTGTATCCGCGCGCCGCCGATTTAAACTTGGCTATCGCGGTTTCATTCTTCTTGTCGATTTTATCAATGTTGGAGGATTCGAATAATCTCCCCGACGAAGATAGATTCGATACCGTGTTCGATATTTTAACTTTGTTTGTTTCGAGCCTCGATGCAAGTTGATTGCGGAGCATCGTGTCGAGTTCGCGTGAATTGTCGCGGTTTACGTATCCGTCATAACCGGGAATAAACCTTTTTATCTTTTCAAGAAATGATTCCTTGCCCTTAATCTGATTAAGATTTGATTGTAAATCCATAAGTTCTCCTTTTAATCGTTTAAGATTGGAAAAATAAAATTAAGAGTAAAGTATAATAATACGCGGATACTTTTTTATATCCGTATATAATGAAGTCTGTATGCGGAATTATATGCTTACTGCTTACTTATTAATATAATATTCCCAGGGTACGGAAACAGTATGAGTGTTTGAGACAGAGTAATCCCGCCTGCCCGGCGTTTTTGAGGTTACTATGTAAACATCATAATTCCAGTGCTTGTTCACGCTCATCGAGTACTTATAATATACAGTATCGACGTTCTGTCCGTTCGGAACGTAACAAATCGAACGTCCGGACATGTTTGAGCCGCTGCCGTATGCGTGGTAATACATCGTATATGTCCCGGTCGAATCGTTTCCGATTTTGCGCTTCTTTCCTTTTACGGCGCCCTTTATGACTCCGTCCTTGTGAATCTCAAAAACAGTATTTACATCCTTAAGACCCGTCTGGGATATGAAAATGCTGTCGTAACAGTTCACCGAACTGTAACTCAGTGTCCTGTCGTAATACTTGTCTTCAAGCGGCGGCAGATGTATTGTGAAACTCCCGTCAGTTCCTATCGCGCACGAATCGATTGCTGTCTTTGTATACTTCACGCTCGGAACCGCGTAGAGTATGAGCGAATATCCAGCTCCGTAAGTCCAGTCCGGAAGCGCCTCACTGATTGTGATTGTTCCTTCAGGCCAGTTTGTGACGTTGTTGGAAGAGGTTGAATCATCACTGCAAGATGATACTATTAATATGATGATTACAAAAATTAAAGAAATAACCTGTTTCATTTTTCCTCCGGTTTGAAAAGTTTATTTTTTAATTCATTGCATATTCCCAGATGACTCCATACTGAGGGTCATTATTAGAATAGTTGTAAAGAGTCTTTAATTCGTTTGTGCCTTCTATCAGTATAACAATCTTAGTCCAGTCCGCTCTCGTGTTAAGGTAATAATCGTAAAACCAGAAATGAGTCGAATCATTGTTCACGCACAGTTTATTTCCCGTAATCGTTCCAACGGAACTGAATGCGGTAAACTTAAGGAAATATGTCCCGTTTGTGTCGTTCCCGACCCTGTGAACTATGTTAGTTATGTGCCCCTTGTATGTCCCGCCCTGATAAATCTCGAAGTTAATATTCGCCTGCCGCATGTTGTAAGGTGACGGATTCACGTTCATTATACAGCCCGGATCATTCACGAGAACCGCGTCGTAACAATATTTGTCGTAAATCGAATGCAGTGTGATTGTAAATTCACCGCTGCCGTTTATTGAAGCGGTGTCGATTCCCTCTTTTCTGCTGTCATTCAACGACGGAACCTGAGCAACCGCCATTATACTGTACCCTTCGCCCGAATTCCAGTTTGCTAGAGTTCCCGTTACGGTCATGGATATTTCCCGCGGCGGTCCTTTTATCAAGTCTGTAGATGAATCCTCACAAGACCATAATGCCAGCGCTGCGGTAATGGGAAGTAAAAAAAACCAAAGGTACCTGATCATACTTCACTCCCTTTGCTTTAGTATATTATATGTTAAATATTAATCAATGTTTCTATCAAAAACAATAGAAATATTTTCAACTGATTTTATTCCTTACATTAATGTCCCCGGACCTGGGGAAATTCAATACTATCATTACGGCCGTAAGCAGGAAGCCTGCCGATGCGTAAACGATGTTGAGATTTATAAACAGGTTCGCAGTGATACAGATTAATCCCCCGAGGTCGCAAAGCGCGAAGGGCAGTACGTGAGCGTTGAAATACTGCGCGGCGAAATTCTTGTCGTCCACTTTCTTAATAAGAATTTTTTTCAGGAAAAGAGAACCTGTACAGAGCGCCGCGCAAAAAATAAAACTTATGTGGTTCAGGTACGCGTATTCGGGATTCGTGTTGTCGGTCGGAAGAAATACACCGAATATATAAACAAGAAAAATTCCTACGAGAATCGCGATGCCGAGAACTCTTGTTCTCCTGATTACGAACATTCTGTCTATTTCCCTTATTGTGTCGTTATTCATAATTAATAATTTGTTTGTTGATAAATTTAACATTATTTTTATTAAAATTTTATGAATTTAAATGAAAGAACGTAAAGGCGTAAACAGCCCTCAGCCGCTGCCCGAAGATGAAAAGGACTTTGTATCGCTGATTAGACCGAAAGTATTTTCCGATTTCACCGGTCAGAAAAAAGTCAAGGAGAACCTGAAAGTCTTCATTCAGAGCGCGAAGAAACTGAACGAATCCCTTGACCACGTGCTGTTTACGGGACCTCCCGGACTCGGCAAGACAACGCTCGCTAACATTATAGCGAATGAACTTGATTCGGATATAATAAGCACTTCAGGACCCATAATCGAGAAACCCGGAGACCTCGCGGGAATGCTTACAAAACTTAAAGACAAGCAAATCCTGTTCATCGATGAAATTCACAGGATTCCGAAAGTTGTCGAGGAGTTTTTGTATTCTGCTATGGAAGAATACAAACTCGACATTATAATCGATACGGGACCCGCTTCGAGAAGCATTCCTATCAAACTTGAAAAGTTCACGCTGATTGGCGCCACTACAAGACAGGGGCTTCTTTCGTCCCCTCTGCTCGACAGGTTCGGAATAAACTGCCACCTCGATTACTATACTACGGAAAACCTCGTGGATATTGTTAACCGCTCCGCGCGTATTCTGAATATCAAAATCAGCGAAGATGGCGCTTTCGAAATTGCAAGAAGAAGCAGGGCGACACCGCGTATCGCGAACAGGCTCCTTAAGCGTACGCGGGACTTCGCTATTGTAAAAGGAAACGGTACAATTGATAAAAAAATAGCCCTCTACGCTCTTGAATCACTCGGCGTCGACGAATTCGGACTCGATTCAATCGACAAGAAAATACTTGAGACAATAATTCTTAAGCATAACGGAGGTCCGGTCGGTCTTTCGACAATAGCCGCTTCAATTGGCGAAGATACAGGCACGGTCGAGGATGTCTATGAGCCTTTCCTATTAATTGAAGGCTTCATCAGAAGAACCCCGAAAGGCCGTGAGGCTACCCCGCTCGCCTACAAACATCTCGGAATTGCTAAACGGGGTAAAACCGGTGAAAAAACTTTGTTCGAAAATTGAGTTTTTTAATACTATAAATATTTTTATTTTATTGAATGAAAGTTTTTAAACAAATTACCGCGGTATTTATTTTTTCGGCAGTGATTGCCCTGATAGTGAACGCGGTGAATCCAAACGGCGTTCCCCTTATTATGGAGAAAAATATTTACAAGCAGGATACGACTTCAAAAAGCAATATCGGCGATTTTATAAACGACCCTTACGATACCACGACAAAACCATCGCAGTTTTTCGGAGGGAAGAAAAACAAGCAGGGTTTCATCGAACCCGAAAACATCAGCAGTGTTCTCGCTAAACAACTTTACGACAGAAAGGCCCTTTTCATAGACGCGAGAACAAAAGCCGAGTACGATACCCTGCACATTAAGGATGCTGTCAATATTTCCTATATGGATTTCTATCCGAAATCCGCAGCGGAACGAGCCGACGTGATGAAGAAATTCGGCAAGAGCGGCATTATTGTTGTTTATTGCAACGGCGGCACCTGCGAAGTCAGCATCGACCTCGCATATGAAATTGCCAAACTGGGATTTAATAACGTTAGCATTTATAAAGGCGGTATTACCGAATGGAAAACTCTGGGTCACCCGGTCGAAACCAATATGAAATGAAGAATCTTTTATACAACAAATATTTTCAGTTCGCGCTCCGATTCATAATCGGCGCAACTTTTATCTACGCATCAGTCGCGAAATTATTCCACCCCGCTGAATTCGCAAAGGCGATTCTCAGGTATGATATGCTCCCTGTTTTCCTCGTGAATATACAGGCTGTTATAATGCCCTGGTTGGAATTTTTTATCGGTTTGCTGCTGATTTTGGGCATTTTTAAGAAGGGTACGTCCCTGCTGGCTTCGATTTCACTCATCGTCTTTTTAATCGCCCTGACGTCCGCTTCCGTCAGGGGACTTGATATAAGTTGCGGTTGTTTTTCACTTGAAGAAACGTCTTCAAAAGGCGATATTCTGTTCAGGATAATTCAGGATATTTTCATGCTGCTGGGTACGGTCATAATCTATCTGTTTTCCGGGAAACCGAAAACCGATGGAACTAATCCGCCGGCAGAACAAGTTTAATATTTAAAGGAGATATTTTTATGCAGAATTTTTTAAATTCAAAGACAGGCAAAACATCGTATTTCATAATCGGCTTTGCCGTCGTATTGACTATAGTATTTCTCGTGGTCAATAATTCGAAACTCACCGCTTCCTTGAAAGCTCCGAAAATCGTATTCAAGGAAAACGTTCACGATTTCGGTAAAGTGCCGAGAGGCCCGGAATTGCAGTACAACTTCAGGTTCACGAATAAAGGCAACTCAAACCTGAATATTGAAAGAGTCCAGACTTCTTGCGGATGCACCGGCGCGACAGTAGGCGAAAAATCCGACTACGCGAAAAACGAGAGCGGCGAGATTAAGGTAAATTTCAGCACACAGGGAAGAGAAGGACATCAGGAAAAAACCATAATCGTTTATTCGAACGATCCTCAAAATCCGCAGGTTGTTCTTACGGTTAAATGCGATGTTGACCCTAACATGGATTATTAATTCAAATATGAATTCATAAAAAGCCGTCCTGTGACGGCTTTTTTTATTTCAGCGCGAACTTTCTTTTTTTCCATCTTCCCCCTTTAAACCACACCGACATTATTAATCCCTTAATTACGACGGTAACACAGATTGCTATCCATATTCCGGTTAATCCCCATAATACGGAGAACAAAGCGGTCAGCGGAATTCTAAGAAAATTCAAGGGAAGCCCGACAATTGCAGGCGGCAATGAATCACCCGCTCCCGAAAATGCGCCCGATAAAATTACTTCCGCGGCCGAAAATATCTGCACGCATGCGGCTATCTTGTTGTACACGGACGCAGTCGCTATTACCTTTTCGTCGTTAATGAAAAACCGCGCCACCTCTTCCGAAAAAACGAAAAGCAGCGCTCCGTAAACAAGCATCAATACAGATGCGTAACCAAGTATCTTCCACGCTAACTTCTCCGCTCTGTCAGGATTTCCCGCGCCAATATTCTGACCTACCAGTACTGAACTCGCGAGAGAAAAACCCACAGTAATCTGATACGCAAGCGATTCCGACCTGTGACCTATGCCCAGCGCCGCTATAGCGTCGGGTCCGTATTCAATTACAAACCGCGATACAAAAACATATATCAGCGAAAATCCCACACCGTTCAGCGCAATCGGCAGCCCGATTCTGAATGTCTCCTTTATTATCCCTTTGTCAAACCTGTAATTCGTGATTTTATCTATTAATCTCTTCCTCTTTAGAATATATAACCCTGTCAGAAACGCCGCTAAAAAAGCGCTCAGCGTCGATAGAGCGGCTCCCGTAATTCCTAACGGAGGAATAATGCTGAATCCGAAAATGAATACGGGCGCAAGTATGAAATTCAGCGATACGCCGAGCGAAAAAAGCATGAACGGTGTCTTCGTATCCCCGTATCCCCTGAAAATGGCTGCCGTCGTCGAAAGCAGCGTTATGCACGGGAATCCAAGCAGAAGCATTACGAGATAACTGTTGCACAAACTTTCCTGTTCCCCGGAAATGTTCATTAGCGAATACAGTAACGGCAGAAGAGGGATAAGCGCGAGGCTAAGTAATATTGTGTAAAAGAAAGTATTAACAATATTGTTCGTAGATATGCGCCTTGAAAGTTCCGGATTGCCTGCGCCCGTTGACTGCGCGATGAGTGCATTCGTTCCGACCGCGATTTTCTCCCCGAGCGCAAGAAATCCCCAGACTAAAAACGCGGCGGATGTTAACGCCGCCAGCGGAACGCTCCCCATTTTTCCGACCCAGAAAGCGTCGACTATTACAAATAACGAGCGTATTACCGTCTGAAGAACGGCCGGACCCGCGAGCGATAATATTATTTTTCTGTCGGACATCTGTACTGCTGAAAATGACACTAAAACTATGATTATTCTTATTAACCTTAAAGGAATTTCGACCTTTTTCTTTATATTTTTAATAAGTAACTTTTTGAAAACAATGAAATGAATAACGTAATCGAAAACATTATCAGGGAAATTGATAATAAAAATTATTCCCGCGCTATTGAATTATGCGAGGAAATAATTAAGTCTCAGCCCGATAATGAACACATTTACGAGATTAAAGCAGGATGCCACCTCGCGTTGACAAAATTCGACGATGCCGTGCTCGATTTCGGCAAGGCTATCTCACTGGCGATTAGCGCCGACGCGGCAGATGAGGACATCGCAAAACTATATCATAAAAGAGGCAAAACATACGTTAAGTTATCGGATTATGAAAACGCCGCTGACGATTTTAAATTATCTCTTGACCGTTTCACAGAAGCGTCTGCCGTGCATAACGATTACGCGGCTTGCCTTAGAAGACTTGAAAGATATGACGAAGCGCTCGGTTTCTGTTCGAAGGCGATTGACCTCGACCCGACCGCGGCGGAGTATTTTAACAACAGAGGTAACATTCACTTCTGCCTCGGAAATACCGAGGATTCTATCAGGGATTATGACAGGGCAATTCTTCTGAACAACCAATATTCAAATGCTTACTTCAATCGCGGCTGCATTTATTACGAGTCCCTCGGTAATATCGAACAGGCAAAAAAAGATTGGCTGAAGGCCGTTGAACTTAATCCCGATTACAAATCCGAAATCGCGAATTACGTGGATGACGTGAATGATATTACCGGTGAAGTGCCTGCAAATGAAAATGAAAGCGCCGATGTTGATATACGGGAAACCGTTTCCGGCGAACACGGTACTGATTCGCTCGGAGATATTGCCGATAAAATTTCGATCATACCTCTCAATCCTACCGTGGAACAGCAAAACCCGGACGAAGAACTTAATGACAGGGAAAATGACATTGAAGAAAAAGCCGCGGATGAGATTCCCGCCGAAAATATTGAAACTGCCGATAAGGAAACAACTGAAGAATTTGCAAAGGTTTCGGAATTGTTTCCTGATTTGAAGAATCCTTCGGATATCGTTAAAGATTATTCAGTTTCCTTTTCCGATTATAAGGATATTTTTGATAAGGATGCAACTAAAGACCTCGCTTCGGGCAAGATTGACGATATAAGTGTACCGGACATAGACTTCAAATCGATTTTCAGGGATAACAGCGGTGAACCCGAATCGCTTAAAATCGAAGATACAGACGACAATAGGAATGTGTCAATCGAAGAAATTAAAATCCTGCACGACGAAATCGAAAAACCTGTTTCCGATGAGCCTGTATTGAAAGGCTTCACGGGCGTTGCGGATTTAAAAGAGAACGAACCTGAACACAAGGACTCTACGCATTACGGTCAGGCTGATTCCAATAAAAGGAGTTGGTACACTCATCCTGCTGTGCTGGCTCTCTTCATTGCTGCGTTTGTTTTTCTGGGCATATTCGTTGTGTATGAGTTTCTCATTAAACCGAACATCTCTACAGTTACTGTGAATTTGCCTAAGGACAGCGCGGCGAATAAAACCGAACAAGTTAAAGATACTGCCGCACCCGTTGCGGAGAACAAGCAGCAGACGGAAGAAACAACTGTGAAAGATGAACAAAAGAACGAAACCGCTGCCCCTCAGACAAAACAAGGCGAATCGAAATTTCTCGGTTATCTTAGCGATAAGCAGAAATTCGCCCTGTTCTCGGAACAGGACGGTTATTACGTGCAGATAGGCTCGTTCAAGGAAAAATCCGCCGCCGAAGAAAAGTTAAAACTTCTGAAAGAAAATAATATTAAAGGAATGGTTTTCGAAGCCGACCTGAAAGAGAAAGGTGTTTATTTCAGGGTAAGAGCGGGCGCGTTCGAATCTCCGGAAAAAGCAAAGGAGCAAATGTCGGGACTGGAATAATGTATAATATAGATTTTAAAAATATCGAAACATTGAACAAGGATGAAAAATACGAATCGGTAATCTCAGTCGCGAAACAATTTTTAGCCGATGAAGAGAATGTTATTGCGAACCTTTCAAATATTGCTTCGCTCCTGAAGCACTCATTTGATTATTATTCCTGGGTGGGATTTTACCTCGCTGAAGACGCGACGGGACAACTTGTCCTTGGACCGTTTCAGGGAAAGGTCGCCTGTACTAGAATCGGCCGGGGCAAAGGAGTCTGCGGCGCGGCAGTGGCAGGGAATAAAACTGTCATCGTCGATGATGTCAATAATTTTCCCGGGCATATCGCCTGCGACTCCGAATCGAAATCGGAAATAGTCGTTCCGATAACCGCCGGCGGAAAAATTTTCGGAGTGCTTGACGTGGACAGTACGGAATACGCTTCCTTCGACGAAAAAGACGGGTACTATCTTGAAAAATTGGTTTCTGAAATTTCTAACTCGCTCAAATGAACAAAGACTCATTCATAAATAAAATAAGAATCAAAAGTTCGTTTGATAAGCAAACTGCTGAAAGCGTTTTCAGCGTGACTTTCGATGAGATTAAAAAATCCGTGATTAAAAAGAAGTTCCTCCTGATTGATGAAATCGGATTCTTCAGTGTCGAACACAGGGAAATGAAGACTATCATAGACGGGAATAAGAAAGCGGAATTTCTTCTCCCGCCAAAAGACAAATTGGTTTTTAAACCGTCCGATACTTTCATTAATATGCTTAAAGACTGATGAAGAGAGCAAAACTGATAAAGAAAGTTTCCTCAAGACTCAACCTCAACGAGATTGAGACGGGAAATTTTATCGGTTCAATATTCGATACTATGCTCTCTGTATTTAAGTCGGGAAAGAACCTTAACATTCCAGAATTCGGAAAATTCATCGTCAGGGACAAAACCGTCAACGGCGAAGCCGTCAAATATGTTTCTTTTTCTCCCTGTAAAAAATTTGCCGATGAAATTAATTCTAATTTCTCTGAGTTGTCTCCTGTTCTCACTAAGGCTCTTAATTTTCAGAACCTGTCTGAAATCCGCGTTACTGAAACAGATGATGCCGCAGATGAATCAAATTTTGTTTATTTCACATTCGGCGACGATACGGGTGAAGTTGAAACTGTAACACCCGAAATCGAGAACGTAATTGCCGATGAACCTTTGACTCAGTCCGGAGATGTTGTTGAAGATCAAGCCGGATATGATGTATTCCCTACCGACGATATTACGGTGGATACTCTCATTGCGGACGAAGAAACCTTGCATCCGCTTGATACATCGGAAACTATTGCAGCGGTTGAAGAAATTCCTGCTCCGCTTGATACAATCGCTACTCTCGCCTTAGATACAGGCGTAACTGAAAAACCGTATCTTCCGGATATTCCCTGCCTGATACCTTTTAATTACAGGTCTGCCGAATTCACCGATACGGAAGAAACAGAAGAAGTGTATGACGAGGTTGAATTACTGGCAATATATTCTGAACCGGAACCTGAGCAAGTACCATTCCTGATTCCCGAATTTAACGGAATTACCAGCAACGTCGATCCGGCTGATAAGAAACTAACAATAGTCAGGGATGAGAAAATTCACGATGACTACAAAATAAGTGAACAGGTAATAACTGCCTCGTCAGAGATAATAGAAACACAAGAAACTGAACTGTCCGAAGTGAAACAAGAACTAATCGAACCTGAATCTATATCTGAAGAATCCTTATCAACCGAAGCCGACAGTAGCGGGGATGACCTCCTTCAGCCCGAAAACGCTGTATCGGAATCCGTGATAGAAGAAACTGTTACGGAAAAAAACGAATACGAAACCATCGAGGAAAAAATCGTCCGGGAAAAGGAAATTATTCTGAAGGATATTGAGGAATACGTAAAATCCAAAGACGCAGAAAAGACTACAGATGCATTTAATGAACCCGAGCATTACTTCTCAAAAGAAAATATAGATACACTTCCCGGTCAAGAAAAAGATATCGGTGGTTCATTCGGAGATTCGATTCAGAAATCTCAGAATGTTTTTGATGGAGATTTATCAGGGAGCGGCGTCTTCTCAGTGGACACCGATTCGTCTATCGATGATGAATATGAACAGACCGTATTCTCAGACCTTGAAAATTTCTTCAAAACGGATAACGAAGACGGCGGATTGCCCGATGAAATCACCGCCGACTCTATACCTTTGTCGGAGGAAATTACTGATGAACTGAACGTTGTAATGCAGCCGGAGGATGACGCGGCAACTGATGTTCATCAGGGTAACGGAATGTTTGTCCTGAAAGACGAATATGATTCTTCGGAATTAATCGACAGCATTCTCGATTTACTTAAATCACGTGAACAGACGATTGACGAGTTGAATAAATTCGGTCTTGTCAGCGCGCCTGAAACGACAATCACAGGGGATAAACAGGAAACACCCGAATCGGTTACCGAAGAATATATCCAAATGGAAGAAACAGTTCCGCAGGATGAATCATCGCGCGTTGAATCGGTAATATCGGATGAGACCGTATCGGATGAGCAGGAGAAAGATTTATACGGCGAACTTAATAAACGGCTGAACGAACTCGAAGAACTTAAAGCGGAAAAAGACACGCTTGAAGAAGAGTTGAAACAGGGTTTCATCACCCCCGAAATGACTGTTTTTGACAAACTCATCGAGGAAAAACCAGAACCCGAATTATCTGAAAAAATTTCGATTCCCGAAATTGTAATCCACGATAAAGGCATTCCCGATATTGATAAACCGCCAAAATCGCTGAACGAAGCCCTCGACAACCTTAAACTCGACGGCATAATCGAACATCTCGAAGGCGCTCCTCTGAAAGAAGAGAAATCATACGACGACGTGTTCAAACCGGCCGACCGCCCGTTTGTCCCTGTGTCTAATACTTTGCCGGCCGTAAAGAAAAAAAGAATCGCGTTAAAATTCATAGTTTATTTCTTATTGATTGTCCTTTTCTCGGTTATGAGTTTTTTCCTTTATAAATCGATACTTACTCCGTCCAAACCGAAAACATTCGATACTCTCGAAACTAAAGCCAATGATTCGATTATTGCAAGCCTGAACCTCGTCGATACTTCACTTTCACGTGGCTCGATTATTCTCAGCGAATTTGAAGTCGAACGAGACGGGGATATAATTTACCGGCAGACTGATAACGGCTATATGATTCAGGTGGCGGTGTTCGATAAGTATAATGACGCCCTGAAGTACATTTCGGGTCTCGAGAATAAAAACATACACGCTGAGATTGAACGCGTTGACCTTCCGTTAAACGTTACCGAATATAGAATTGTGATTGGACCGTTCGAGAAACTCCAGGATGCCAAGGCTTATTTCAGAAGCAGCGGCGTTATACTTAACTTCATTAAGGTGCTTACACCGGTTAAGACCGGTCTTTCTTTCTGAACAAAGGAAGAAATCCCGTTATTAGCATTATCCCTGCCGTGTACAAAATTATATCAGGCGCAAGTCCCGGGTGCAGCGTGTAAAATGTAAGTTCATCTCTTAATCCAATTTTTTCCGTGAGATACGCCTTCTCGTTTATTTCCGTTTCACCGTACATGTTTCCGTATGGATCAATCACGCAGGATATTCCGGTGTTTGCGCATCTCGCTATCCAACGCCTGTTCTCAATCGCGCGAAGTACCGCGAAACGGTTGTGCTGATACGTTCCGAAAAGTCTGCCCCACCAACCGTCATTCGTTATCACGACGCAGAACTGCGCTCCCTTCTTCACGAATGCCGAAACAAACGCGGGATATATTGACTCAAAACATATTGCAGTGCTGAATTTCGCTTTGTTCCCGAGACTGAAAACGGTCGTGTCCCAGCCGATCTGGAACGAACTGATGCCGACTGACCAGCGTATTAGATTTTTCAAAAATACGAGTTTGTCCTGATAGGATACCCTCTCGCTTGCGAACACGAGTTTTATCTTCGCGTATTTCTGATGCGATATTTTCAATTCCCCCGGCTGCATTAGAATTGCCGAGTTGAACGAGTCGTAACGTTCTCCCGTGCTTTTATTCTCCCTTGAATCGCTCTTCGCCTTTATCGAGTCGTTGTAATGAACTATATCGGGCGCGCCTATTAATATCGGTATGTTCAAAGTGTCGCAGAGGTCCTTGAACACATCGTATTTATCCGTGTAATATTCGTCGAGAATGTAAAAAGGAACGGCTGTCTCGGGCAGAATTATCAGGTCCGGCTTCGCCTTCGAAGTATCGAAGTTGTTTATCATTTCCGCATACTCTTTCGCGAGTTCCATCTGCTTCGCCCCCCACTTCCGCCAGGGATTTACGTTCGGCTGCAAAATGCCCGCGGTTATCGTTCTCTCATTGCCGGTTTTCTCATATTTCAAGCGCGGAGATGTAATCACCGTGTATATATCTGGAAGGAAGTAAATGGCAAAGGTTATAACCAGCAATATAATCCCGGATTTTTTCCTGATAAATTCCCGCGCAGAAAGTGATTTGGATACTATCAGATAAAATATAAGGTAAACCAGACAACTCATCACGTATGCCCAGAATGACAAACCGTAAACACCGGTTATCTCTATGAACTGTATCTTGTGCAGCGCCGTCGTGAATGCGTTGCCCGCATTCAGCCACGGAAAACTCTGCTCCATGTGCTCGAATAAATATTCCCACCCGGTGATTATGAAAGGGAAATACAGAAGAGATATATTTCTTCGAAATGCGGTTTCGCTTCCGAATAAATTTCCAAGTCCCTTTCTGATGTAAAAATATATTACGAAAGGAATTAAAAGAACTATGCTGTAAAGCACTATTGTCAGAAAACCNCCGAGTATCATGAATTTATCCGCGTTTGCCCTCAACCCGCTAAGGGATATCCACGATACTGCAAGCAGGCTGAAAAAGAACATCACGGAATACGTTCTTACAAAGACTTCACGGAATTTTTTCGAATCGTGTATGATGTGAATTAGCAGCGCGTAACCTGCAATCAGCAATGTGTATAAATTGAAGGGTGGAAACGCAAGCCCAAGGCAAATTCCCGTTATAGCGTAAAATAATGTCCGCCTTAATCTCAAAATCGTCTATAGTATTTTTAATTTTTTATTCGCTGTTTCCCAGAGTTTCACGAACAAATATCCGATTGCAAGTCCCAGCAGCGTCCCGCCTAATACGTCCGACGGGTAATGCACTCCGCAGAAAATTCTCGAGAGCGCCATCAATGCTGCAGCGGTGTAAAAAGCTATCCTGAGCCTCGGATAAAAATGAGAGAAAAATACAGCGCCCGCGAAATTATTTACAGCGTGCGACGACGGAAATGAATATGACGACGTGCATCCCACGAGAAGATTTACACTTTGCAGAACATGACAGGGACGCACCCTGTCAACTAAATGTTTCACCAGATTGCTGCTTGTCTGGTCGCTTATCAGAACCAGAAATAAAACAAGTATTCCCGCGACTCTTCCGCGCTTCCCCGCTCCTATCATGAGGTACAGCCACATTATTACGTAGAAGATTTTCCAGTGGTTGAGTTCCGTGATGAAAGGCATCACGCTGTCCGTTACGGGATTTGCAAGCGTCCTGTTTATGAAATAAAAAACCTGAACGTCGATGTTGTATAAGAATTCCACCATCATTTATGTATTAATACTACTGCGTTCGCCGAACATCCCTCCCTGTTTCCTATGAAACCGAGCCCTTCGGATGTCGTCGCCTTTATCGATATGTTTTCGCATTTAAGCACCCGGGAAATATTCTTCTTCATTTCGGGAATGTGCTTGTAAATCTTCGGCTCCTCAAGCAGAACCATGCAGTCAACGTTAACTGCCTTCCATCCTTTTTCGGACAAAAGCGAATGCACTTTTTCAAGAAGTAAAAGGCTCGATATGTCTTTGTATCTTGCATCCGTGTTCGGAAACTGATGACCGATGTCTTCGAATCCGGCGGCGCCGAGAAGAGCGTCGCAAATTGCGTGAAGAAGTACGTCCGCGTCTGAATGACCTTCAAGCCCCTCTCCGTACGGAATCTCGACACCGCCCAGTACGAGCCTCCGGCCTTTCGCAAACCGGTGCACGTCATATCCGTACCCAACCCTGAAATTCAATTCGTCCATAATGTTTTATAGAGAATTAAATTAAATTTTTTGAAGTATTAAAACAACGGATTTCAATTAGCAGTTAACATTTAACAGTTAGCAATTAGAACAGGACATAGAATTCGAAATTTTAAATCTAGAAGCAAGAAGAATGAAGCAAGGAGCAAGTAAACAAAGTCAAATACCAAAATAATAGTTCGCACAAATCGTTTTCATTCTACCATTCCGGCATGGTTTTAGCCGAAATCCAGTAGTTAGGTAATCAAACGTTGCCGCATACAATAATTAAAACTTTAGGTTATAATAATCCTGTTATTAAAATAACAGAAAAATAACCTTGTATTATATATTAAAAATCAGTAATTAGCATGAGGATTAAAGTTTAGGAGAATAAATGACTCAAATCTTTAAAGAACGTATATCTTATCTTCGCAAGAAATATTCAGTTAGCGCGCAAAGCATACTTATAATTCTACCGGCTATATTAATAACAACTGACTTATCCGTATGCGAAGGTGGTGTTTCCAATCAAAGCGTAACTGAAGAAATATTCTCTTTTGATTATGACAGCATTCTCGTTTGCAGCACACCTGCTTTAAGCTAGTACTGATTTGAGATACATACAAGAATTACTTGGTCACAAAAGCAGCAAAACGACAGAGATTTATACACACGTAAGCACTAAAAGCATACAAAGCATAAAATCACCGTTTGATGATTTCTAATATATTTTATGAAATAGCATTTTATTAAATTACCACTTTATGGTACATATACATCCGAATATAGAGCGGTATGTACCATTTTATGGTACTTATAAACGAGTTAGCAGCAATTTTAAAGAAGACCGATTCTTATAGATTTGGAAGTGAAAATATTATCTTTTATCTTTAACAAGTTTAATGAATTTTTTACTAACCAAAAAAAAGGATAATGAAAAAGGAAGATTCAAATTCAAAGCAAAAAAATGAGAATTCAGAACTCAATAAAAAAGGACTTTTGATAGGTACATCCTTCGGAATAGCTATTGGAGCAGGAATTGGTGTAGCTATTGATAATATTGCATTAGGCATTGGGATTGGTATGGCTATTGGAACTCCAATTGGTTTTATAATTTATAATTCAATTATGAAAAAGAAATCTGATTAACTTCAAGGAAAAAGTTCATTGACTTATCGAAATTTGCTGTATGGTCACAAGATAAAATATCAGACACAAAGAGTTCAAATTCTTGCCTATTTGACATATGATAAAGAATCATATCAAACTAAATGAATCAGATAAATTCTAATCTGCTAAAAAAAAACTGCTGCTAACAGCTGCAAAAATCCATTGGGGCTGATAGTTATAAAGATTTTATTTTGTATATTGGCATTTATTTTAACGTGGGACAACGACGCTGCTTCGAACTCCCCAACGCTTCTTAGAGCAAACGTTAGTAATAAACTGACTAATAAACAAAATAATATTTAAATAAACATATACCGCCGTTACGCAAATCGAACATAAAAAATAATATCGAATATTCATAAAGCCATTCTCCGGATGAAAATGTAATCCCCTGTTAATGAAAATCAGTTCTCTCCTTAATTCTACGTCAGTCACCTGCGCCAGACGTTTTTTCTCTCTTTCCCGTTGGTTTTCGAAACTAAGTTTATACTTTTCAGGGGAATTATGTATTTGTTATTTTCTCTAATATACGGCATGGTACTCTATAAACGACCGGCGTTATTACCATGGCTTGCCATTTTGCAGATGCTAATTTATATTTTGATAATGTTGATGCTTTTAACTATTAGTCAATAATTTTTTCAATGACGGAAGCTAGAAGTTCTGAACTTTCTAAAATTAAAGTTATCGCTATTGAACTATCTCTAATTGTTAAATGTAACTGCTAACCGTTAATTGAATCCTGCTCTTATTGAACATTGAAGACTGAAGATTAAGAAGCTCTAATTGCTAATTGCTGTCCAGCCCCACCCTTATTATCCCCTCTCCGTACTTCTGCTTTATGCTGTCGAGAGCGTAGAAAGGGAGATGCACCTTGCTGCCGAAAAGTTCGAGGTTGTAATCCTTCGTGTCCTGATGAAGGTCGAACACGGTCATCCCGAACATCCTCGCGGGCATTTCCGGATTCGGCTCCGGCAGGTTTTCGTATATCTTCATCGCCGCCGCGAATATCTCCCTGTCGTCGTTCGTGTACGCTCTCAGACGCGTGTCGTCCGCCGCGTAACGCAGGTTGCCGTACCTTATAACGAAATAAAGATGCCCCGCCACGAGTTTCTTCGACCGCATCTTCCTGCAGAGGTATTCTGCCACACGCCTTATCTCGTTCCGCACATCGCCCGGTTTGAAAATGTTGTTCGTGAGCGTGTGATGATGATTCAGGCATTTCTCCGGCCTTTCCTTCTTGAAAATTCCTGAAGTGTCTTCTCCCCGCGCAAGCCTGCGGAACACGATTCCGTTCACGCCGAATTCCTTCTTCAGCATCCCTTCGCTTGCATTCGCGAGGTCGCCCACCGTCAGAATGTTCAGCACACCCAGACGCCGCGCTATCCTCGTGCCTATTCCCCATATCTTCTTCACGGGAAGCGGATAAACGCGCGTCTCGCGCTCCCCCGGACGAAGCACAGTAAGACCGTCAGGCTTCTGAAATTTGGTCGCCATCTTCGCGTAAGTCTTGTTGTACGAAACTCCGAGCGAACACGTGAGATTCTCAACTTCGAGTATTCTTTGCTTTACACGCCTCCCGAGTTCCGCCGCCTCCTCGAAGTTCCTTGCGAAATGCGTTATGTCGAGAAAGTACTCGTCTATGCTGTACGTCTCTATGAATTCATCAGGCACGAAAGAACGCAGGCTCCTCAGCAGATTTTGTATTATCATCTCGTACTTCGGACCGTAACACGGAAGCGAAATGAGTTCGGGACATAGTTTCTTCGCCTCCCATAGACTCATTCCCGTCTCTATTCCCTTCGCCCTTGCTTCGTACGAAGCCGTCATTACAATGCCCTTCATTCCGGTCGTGCTGCCGACGGAAACCGGCTTGCCGCGCAGATTCGGATTGTCTCTCTGCTCAACCTGCGCGTAGAAAGCGTCGAAATCCAGATGGATGAAGAACTTCCTCTCCCTGTGCTCCGCGTGAGGAGTCAGGTCCTTGTAATGCGGAAATGAATAAAGAGGCATTATCCTTATCCGCTTGTACATTGAATTGTACCCCTGTTCCGACCTCGGAACGAAAAACGATGAACTTATTCCCATAACCTTATATTTATATGCTTATATATTTCTGCCATAATAATATATGGTATTTTTGGAAAAGTCAAGAGCAAATGGTTTAGCACGCGAAGCGGTCGAATCTCCCCTGCTCTTTACTACGCTCCGGCGTAGTCACGGTTTTCATCGTGGGGTCAGGTATTCACCTGACCCGCTGACCGAAGGTCAGCAAAATTGAATCAAAGATTCTACTGATTCCAAAGCTGGAGCTTGGGAAGGAGAAAAAGATTTAACCCAAACATCGTTCTCTCGTTCTCGAAGTTGGAAACAGCCTTGGGTGGTCCTCTTCGGGGACGCGCTAAAAAAAACTTCCCCTCGTTACGAAGCCCCGGTGCGTTCGGCGTTTACCCCGAGAACTCGGGGCATCCCGATTAGTCAGGGCTTCGTAACGCGTAATTAAAACTTTTTGATTTGTAATTTGTATTCTTTATTATGATATTTTTGTTTTACAGCCGCGTAGAAGGCGAAATACAGCGCCCGCAGCGTGAGCCGCGGTTCATGAATTATATTTTTTGTCAGCATATGAAAAGAAAAATATATTATAATTTCTTCCCTATAATGATTTTAATGATGTTTTCGAATCCGTTTGTTTTATTCTCCCAGACTAAAAACATTAATTCAATCAGAAATATTTCGAATAAAAAAATTCACATTGAGTCTGTAAAAAACAATTCTTCAAAATTTTCGATAGCGCTGCTGCCTTCAGTATTTGTACCCGTAGATCATTTGAAAATACACTATTCGACCGGATATGGCTTTTCTGTGAAAACATCATATGAAATAACAGAAGGCATATTTGTAACAGGTGGTTTAGAAATGATGTTATCGCAATTTAAAATGTACGATATGTTCTGGGGAAGAAATGATTACGAAAATACTTCCCGCTGGTATTCGTTTGAAATTGGTATGAAGGCACATAGTTCGGGTAAATACGGAGTACTCTGGGGCTTTAATATCAGCGCTATACAGGTTTATCACGGGACAGGAAACATTCATATAGGAATATTAAATAATCCGGATAATGCTATCGGATTTAATACAGGTCCAGGTGTTGTATTGCCTGTCAGCAGTAATTTAGCGCTCGAAATAAACCCATCGTTTAATATTATATACCGTATTGATGAAAGGAGTACAATTGGGGATTCTGATTCGTATTATAAAATATCAATGGGGTTAAATTACAGACTATGATATTATACCAGGACGAACAAAGACTATTATACTAATAATCTATTTTTTTCTCTCGTTCTTAAAGTTGAAAACCAGCCTTCTTCTCATAAGAAGCCCCGGTGCGTTCGGCGTTTACCCCGAGAACTCGGGGCATCCCGATTAGTCGGGACTTCGTAACGCGTAATTACTCCTCTCTCCCCCAAAGCTGAAAACAACCTTGGATGGTCGTCTTTGAAAACGCGCTATAAAAACTTTTTGATTTTTAATTTGTATTTTTGATTTTTTATATTTGATTTTTGATATAAAAAAAGCAGGACTCCCAAAGAATCCTGCTTATGGTATAATCGATATATTCCTTAGAAAAACATTTTGTACTTCGACGGATTCGCCTCGTTCATTATTCCGTAAACCGATTTAATGACGTCTTCGACGTTCGGTTTCGAAAAATAGTCACCGTCAACTCCGTATGGAGGTCTGTGCGGCTTTGCGCTGAGGCATTGAGGCTTTGAATCGAGGTACTGATACCCGCCTTGCTCGTCAACAACCTGCTGCATCATATACGCAGTCGCTCCTCCCGGTACGTCCTCGTCAACGAACAGCACGCGGTTTGTCTTCTGAATCGATTTCAGAATCACACCGAACCTGTCGAAAGGCAGCAACGTCTGAACATCGACGACTTCCGCCGATATTCCCATCTGCGAGAGTTTCTCCGCCGCGTGAAGAACTATATCCAGAGTCGCTCCGTATGAAACCAGCGTTATATCGCTTCCTTCCTTCATTATCTCCGGAACTCCGAGCGGCACGTGAATATCGCCGATGTTCGCCGGAAGTTTTTCCTTGAACCTGTACGCGTTCAGTCTTTCTATAACCATTCCCGGGTCGTCCGATTTCAGAAGCGTGTTGTACAATCCCGCAGCCTGCGTCATGTTTCTCGGTACGCAGATGTGTATTCCCCTCAGACTGTTTATAATCGTCCCCATCGGAGAACCGGAATGAAAAATTCCTACGAGCCTGTGTCCGCGTGTCCTTATAATCATCGGCACTTTCTGTCCTCCGTGCGTCCTGTAATGAAGGTTCGCGACATCGTCCGTCAGGATCTGCAAAGCGTAGAACAGATAATCAAGATACTGTACCTCGACTATCGGCCTCAATCCGCGAAGCGCGGCGCCGATTCCCTGTCCGACGATCGTCTGCTCGCGGATTCCCGTATCGGTGATTCTTATATCCCCGTACTTTGCCTGAAGCCCCGCCATTCCCTGATTGACGTCTCCTAACTGCCCGACGTCTTCCCCTATAGCGAAAACTCTCGGATCGCGGCGAAAAACTTCATCAAAAAATGCAAGAAGCACTTCCCTGCCCGCAACCATCGGTGAGTCAGGTTTGTAAACCGGCTTCACCTCCTTTACAAGCAGAGGGCTTTCGTCGGAAACACTGTGAAGATATGTGTTGAACCTTTCTTCATTTTCTTTCAGATAATTATTGTACCAGTCATTAAGTCTTTTCCTCTCCGGTGTGTTCTCGTTTCTCGTAGCGATCAATACATCGAATGCCGCGGATGCGGTTATCTTTCTTTCGTTCTCCGTTGACCTCGCGAGTTCACTCTTTATCTTCTCAACAATTTCCTTTGAGGCGCTCTTGTTTGCAACCTCCTGTATAAGTTTCAGAGTTTCATTCTTTTCTTTTTTTATCGGATCGCAGTAATCGTTCCAAACTTCCTGCTGAATTTTCTTCACGTTAACTTTTGCTTCATCCTCAATGCGTGTTATTTCTTCTTCGGATGCGATTCCTTTCTTTATCATCCACCTTTTCATTTGCACGAGACAGTCAAAATCCTTTTCCCATTGAAGCCTTTCTTTCGTTTTATACCTTTCGTGCGAACCGCTCGTAGAATGTCCCTGCGGCTGCGTTACTTCCGTTATGTGGAATATCGCGGGTATGTGCTTTTCACGGACTTCCTCGATGCCCTTCCTGTATGTTTCGACGAGTTTTTCGTAGTCCCATCCTGGCACCCTGTAAATCAGAAAACCCTGCTTGAGTTCTTCGTGATACTCGAAACCGCTGAGTATTTCAGATATGTTCGACTTCGTCATCTGATATATGTTCGGAACCGATATTCCGAAACCGTCATCCCATATTGAAATCGCGAGCGGAACCATCAGCACTCCCGCCGCGTTCACCGCTTCATAAAATACACCCTCCGCCGTGCTCGCGTTTCCTATCGTTCCGAAAGCGACTTCGTCTCCGTTTACCGAAAATTCCTTGAGATATGATAATCCGGGATTGTTCCTGTAAAGTTTCGACGCGTATGCCAATCCGAGTAGCCTGTGCATCTGAGCCGCCGTTGGCGCTATGTCCGATGAGGTGTTCTTCATCTGCATCAGATTTTTCCATTTTCCATTCTCGTCGAGCAGCCTTGTCGCGAAATGGTTGTTCATTGAACGGCCTCCGCAGGCGTGCTCTTTCGTTATATCCGTCTCGCCGTATAACTGATAAAAGAAATGACGCAGGTCCGACATTCCCGTATAAAACGCGAACGTCTGGTCCCTGTAATATCCCGAACGAAAATCCCCGTTCCTGAACGTCTTTGCCATCGCGATTTGTGCGACCTCTTTACCGTCGCCGAAAATTCCGAACTGCGCTCTTCCCATCAGCGTCTCTTTCCTTCCAAGCAAACTTGCCTGCCTGCTTTCAAAGGCAATCCTGTAATCCGTCAGCACTTCATTTCTGTATTCCGCGCCGGTATCTGTACTGTCTTTTCTTTTCGTGTTTATTTGATTATCCATCTTTAAATTGGTTTTTCCGTCTTTCAATAATTGATTTTTCTCCTTTCTTTCAGGCTGGTAAATTACGCATAATTCCTGACTTACCTGTATAGATATAACATAAAAAACGGTAAAAACAATCCGTTATCCTGAAAGAAAACATAAATTAATTATTAATCCGTGAATCAAAAAGGAAAAACGTGCTTCACTATGAATGCAGAATATAGTCTCAAACTTAAAAATATTGTCTCAAAACAATAATCGGATACATTGAAAATGTTATTTTTTTACTGTTTTAAATGCTTTAAAAATTGCATAATTTTTGCTGTGTAATATAAATTAAGAATTTTTAATCAAATTTTTATAAAATGAAAAGACTAATTCCGTTTATCGTTGTATTGGTTTTCTTCTCATCCAACCTGTACTCACAGACTCAATTGATCTCATCCAAATTTACTCAACCGTTTTTCTCCATTGATGCGAATTTCGGTTACGCTCTGCCAATGTTCGACCTTCGTGGAAGTTCAATAAAAGAATTCTACGATTTACAGAATTATTCTACAACTTCCGGATATCAGGGTGAAATCAAATTCGGTTTCACCGTGGCTAATTTCAAACGTACTCAGTTAAGGATAAAACTGACACTCGGTTACGCGAGATTTCTTGGAAGCGAAAATTTAGCGTATGATTTCGGCAAGGTCACTCCGGGATGGCCGACAATTAATTACAAGAATCCTGTTGCCGTAGCAGGTCTGAGCAGTATAAGCATTCATCAGCCTTATACCGCGCTTGGCCTTGATTATGTCGTTTACACTGATTCCAGAAGAACATCCCTGTTCACCTTCGGAGGTGATTTCGTTCTCTCCGGCTCATTCGGTAAAGTATTCGACGAGCCTACCGGAAAATTCGAAGATTATAATAATATTACTTCTGCAATCAGGTTCGGCATGGGCGTAAATACTGTTTATACTTACAGACCCGCTCCTTTTATAGGTTTGAATGCCGGCGTCAGATTCCAGTTGACAAATATTCTCGGAAAGTCTTCTGCGTCAGTATCCGAGGACAGGGACATACCGTTTAACGATGACGGCAATTATTCGATAAATCCGAAACTCGGCTCGAGAACAATGGGGCATATGAGTTTTATCGGCGGCGTCTCGTTCTATATGGGCGGCAAGAAATAGTTCCGGCACAACCGTTGATTTTTCGATGATATTATTATTATGATTTGTTATTTCGTCGAAAACAAATCACGATGATTTTTTGCGGCCTGGATTTATAAAGACATTTTTTTCTATAGCGAATAAAAAAAATCCCCGCGCACTCGCGGGGATTTTCATTATGTTAATTTCAATTTAATCCCTCATCCTGATAATCATCATTTTACCAGAACCATTCTCCTGATGCCGATTGGCTCGTTGTCAATCGCTAACTGATAATAGTATATCCCGCTCGTCAGATTGCCTCCGGAGAACGGCTTTTCATACACTCCCGGCTGAAGTATTTCATTTACGGGCATTGCCGTCTCCCTGCCGAGAACGTCGAAGACTTTCAAAGTGATTAATCCGTATTTCGCCACTGAGAATCGTATCTTCGTCAACGGATTAAACGGATTCGGATAATTCTGCTCAAGACTGAATACTGACGGAACCACTGACGATATTTTGCTCACGCCGATACTCGTTCCTCCTACTCCCGTTAAGTTCACGACAATCGTTTCATCTGAATTCTGAATTGTCAGCGTTCCTGTGTATGTTTGGTACATCGCAGTCGGCTTGAATTTCACCTTTAGGTACCTCAATTCACCGGCAGGAACCGACGAAGGTACGCTCTCCACGATAAACTGCGCAGCTGATGATACTGCGGAAGTTACCGTGAGCGGTGCATTCCCGTAATTCATTATTGCGATGTAGTAACTCGTTGTGTCGTTCGCCGCTACAGTGTCGAATTTAACGCTGAATGGTGAAGCCGATATTTCCGCCTTCGGCGCCGTGTTCGCTACGCTGAACGTGCTTTTTATCCTGTCCACGAGTTCAGGATGGTCTATGAACGGATTCCTTACATGCTGGAAAGAATATATCCTCGTGTTGCGCAGGTTCTCTCTCGCGTCCACAGTGTCAAAAATATTCCACTGCCTTAGCGTGTTCTCCTGTTTAGCGTTCATGAATCCGCCGGGAGAAACGTTGTTGTACTTCACGCAAAAATAAAACAGGCTTCTCGCCACGTTCCCCTTGTGTATGTCACGCGGCTCAAATACTATTTCTCCTGTCGAATCCTTGCCGAGTTTCGACCCGCCGTTCTGATAAGTAATGTTCGATACAACTTTCCCGAAAGCGTAATTTGACCTGTAGGAATTCGGAGTAACGTCGGTCGGATACAAATGAAATAAATCACTCTTCATCGGCTCGTTCTCGCTGAAATAACTCTGCGGATATGTATGCTCCGTGTTGAAATTCTGATTCTGCGCCTGTGTCCTGTTTGTTGCGCGTATTTTCCTGCCGATGTAAACACACTCTATCGTGTCCCCTCCGTAATCGTCTACTGTCTCGAACATCTTGTCACGGCCGGTGTCATAACCGAGCGATATATATCCTGTCGTCGTGAAACTTCTGAGAGCTGTCTTCAGAGCTTCGTCGTACAAACCCTGCGTGAAACTGTATTGCGCGTCGGGATATTTAGCCGTCGCCGTGAGATAATACACGAGAGAATATTTCAAGCCTGTGGTTTCGAATATATAGAAATCCCTGTATGTAACATTCTGATTCGTCTTGAACAGTATGCTTACCTGCACGCTGTCGTATGGATTTATGCTGAACGGAGTCGTAGTGAAATAAAACTGAGAGAGCAGCGTTCGTATGCCGGTTATCTGAATGGGTTTGTTCGACGGATTTCGAACATAAAACGACTTCGAGCCTTGTACTTTTGTTATTGCCGTGTCGAGTTTTATGGTAACCGGAGTGATTTGAGCTGTGGAAAACTTAAAACAGATTAACAATAAGAACAATAAAAAAACTTTCTGCATTATTCAATATTTTGATGAGTAACAACTATTTCAATTTCAGGATACTTTTCTTTTAAATGAACGGACAATTTTTCCGCCGAATAAACCGAACGGTGCCTTCCGCCTGTACATCCGAATGATACCATTAAATCCGAAAATTCTCTCTTAATATAATTATCAACCGATTTATCTATGATACCGTACACGTTTATTAAAAAATTCGCCATTTCCGCCTGTTTTTGCAGGAAAATAATCACTTTTTCGTCTTTTCCCGTTAAATTCTTGTATTCTTCGTACTTTCCCGGATTATGTATGAACCTGCAGTCGAACACAAAACCGCCGCCGTTTTCAGTCGTATCCTGCGGAATTCCGTTGTATTTATAACTGAATGAGAATATTCTAACTTTTAACAATGATTTTACGTAAATTCATATAACCCTTATAAGGGTATATAAGATAACTATTTGATAACTAAATTTAAGTAGAAAAAGTTTATGGAACACGGACTAATTACAACAGCATTCGAAATCGACGGTTATAAAATTGTGAAGAATCTCGGCATTATCAGAGGAATAACCGTACGCTCAAGAAATATGTTCGCTACAATCGGAGCCTCGCTCCAGACTATCATTGGCGGTAACATTACGCTCTTTACCGAATTATGCGAAAAAACGAGAAGCGAATCGTTCGAACTTATGGTGCAGCATGCCGAAGAACTCGGCGCGAACGCCATTATCGGCATGAGATATGACGCCAATGATGTAATGTCTGGCGTGACCGAAGTTCTCGCCTACGGAACAGCAGTTGTTGTGGAAAAAATCTGATTTGCATTTAATACTTCGGTAAAACGGGAATACGATTGATTGTATTCCCGTTTTGCTTTGCTATACTGAATATCGTTAAACCGTTTTTGCTTTCTTCCTGAAGAAAATCTTCCTGATAAGCCAGACGATAAACAGGACAAAAACTACTATCGGAATTATCGCAATCAATATTGTAATCGATGCCGCCAGCACGTTCGTGAATCCCTTCAGCCCTTTCTTTACCGCCTGCCAGAGTTCGTAGAAGAACCCGCCTCCCGATGACGTGTCTAACATCGACGGCTCGTAAACCGAAACTGTCAGAGTCGAAAGGTCGGACTGCGATTTAAGCAGTTTCATCCTTCCTTCTATGCTCTCGATTTTCTGTCTCACGGATGCAAGTTTTTCCTCGACTTCGATAACTTCCGCTAATTTTGACGCCTTGTCGTTCAATAGTTTTATCAGTCTTTCTTCGAGTTCTTTCTGCGTCTTCAAACGCGCCTCTAAATCAACATACTCCTCCGTTATGTCGCTCGCCTGTATATTCTGAGACATTACTTTTCCGAACCCCGATACCTCGCCGATAAGCGCGTCAAACTTATCCGCGGGAACTTTCAAAGTTAGTGAACCGTATTTTTTTCCGCTAGCGTATTGGTTCGAAGTAGAATTCGATACATAACCGCCGAGTTTTTTAACGCTTTCATTGAGTTTTGATTCCGCGTCTTCGAATTTTTCAACTTCTAATTTCATCGTTCCTGTTTTTATTATCATCCTGTTCTGTCTTACGTCGGGTATCTTCTCATCTCCCGTTTTCTGTGTCTGCTGTTCGAGGTTGATGCCCGATGATTTTACGTCCTGCTTGGTCTCTTCGCTTTTATACTGACTTGTTTTTTCTTTCATTGAGTTAGGGGAGGGAAGAGATTCAGTGTCCTGCTTGTTTTCGCAGCCTGAAATTACAAACGCAGCGAAAAGAATGATTAGAACTATGTGTGCTGGTCTCATATGGCTTTTATTTTTAGTACTAAATATAGCGATAATTGTTCCTCTTTTTAATCCTGAACGAATATCGTATAATTGCTGTTTATTGGAATGAATATAAAACCACATTATGAAAAATTATCAGGTAATGATTTTTAATGCTGTAATTCTTGTCGGACTCGGTTTTTACGGCTATATAATCTCAGGCAGCCCGACATCGTTTATTTCCGTAGCTATCGGAGCGGTTCTGCTTATACTCTCTTTTCCCGTAAGAAACGATAACCACGTAGCGGCACACATCGCCGTCGCACTCACGGGACTCTCTGTAGTTGTTTTTTTTGTTGTCGGATTCCTTCGCGGAAACAATATTATACTTATAATGGCTGTCGTTACACTCATAGCCTTCATCTTTTATATCTCTGATTTCCTGAAAAGAAAAAAAGAAAGAGAGTCAAACAATTAACAGTTAACAAATAACAATTAACTGATAACAATTATAGAAGAAGTTAGTAGTTAGACTTATGATATCAGAAATAATGTTGTAATCAATGGGTGTTATACCGGCGAAAGCGCCCCCTTTATATACGCTGTAAAGAAGTATCGCCGTACCGCAGTGTCGGTTTGGTGATGCAGTGCGGATTTGATTTATGATATAAAAAAAGTCCCGCTGTTCGAAACGGGACTTTGAGAATGAATTTTATAAATAATTATCTCTTTATCTGTATACCTTTTGATCCGACTTCATCGTAATCCATATCCTTGAGCCCGAATTCAATCTCGCACAACTCCGTGAATACTTCTTCCGAATTCTCAAACTTGAAATCGTGCCCGAATGCTTTTGCTATCTGCTTTAGAATTTTCCACGTAGGTCTCGCGTTAAATCTCACGTCTTTCATCCATCTGTCGTTCGGCGCGCCGAATTTATCAAGCCTCGACATCTCGAACTCGCCCAATAATCTTTCCTGCTCAAGCGTCGCTACCGCCGGCTTTAGCCTCTGTATGCGTCCCTCGAAATTCATGAACGTTCCGTTAATTTCCGCATATGTAGATTCCGGAAATATTACTTCCGCGTTGGCTAACGCGAATTCATTAACGGTGTTTAGATGATATATGTAAACGTCTATGCCTTTCAGATGCGGCTTAAGCGTTTCCGCTCTTGTAATATCTTCGTTTATCGCATAAACAGCCTTGAATTTACCGGATGTAATGCCTTTCATTTCGCTGTCACCTAACGGTTTGATTCCCATTCTCTCAAGACCGGTGCTGTTCGGTGTTCTGTCGTTTTTGCGAAGTAATTCGTCTCCGAAATTTTCATCTATGTTCGGTATGTATGCGATATCACTGCTCTCGAAAACCTCTTTTGCGAATTTCTTAAACGCGTAGTTGTCTTCCAGCGTTGAGTAAGGTGATGCTATGAAGAGTATCTTGCTTTTCTTTCCCGACAGCACTGACACGGATTTCGACACCGCTTCCTCCCAATCAGTCGTAACCATCAATTCGTTCGACTCTTCAGCCTCTTCAGGCCTTACCATTGGAGAACTAATTCTCGTGCTCTCATTATTTACGTGCTTGTACGTTCCCAGCCTTCCTTCGTCGCACATCCACCATTGATTCACTTTCTCGTTATATCTTGGTTCAAGTCTTAAAATTTCGTTCTTCCTCACGCCTATCAAAGTATTGCAGCCTCTTGAACAACCGGGACATACGCTTTCCGTGAAAGACATGTCCCATACGCGCGAACGAAAGCGAAAATCTTTCGAAGTAAGCGCGCCGACAGGACAAATGTCGATTACGTTCATCGAATACGGATTGTCCAGTTGCTTTCCCGGAAAAGTCGTAATCGTAACCTTTTCACCACGCTGTATGAAGGTTAATTGAGGCTCTTTCGCGACTTCGTCGCAAAATCTGATGCATCTCGAACAACTTATGCACCTTTCCCCGTCGAACATGACGTTCGGACCAAGAATTATGCGCTTGTCCTTGTGATTCTTCTCCTCGTCGAATCGGGAAATTCCTTTGCCGTACTTGAACGCGTAATCCTGAAGTTTGCATTCACCCGCCTCGTCGCAAATCGGACAATCCAGCGGATGATTTATCAAAAGAAATTCCATTACAGCGTTTTGAGCCGTGACTACTTTCTCGGATTTCGTGTGAACGACCATTCCTTCGGCCGCCTGCGTTGAACAAGCTATAGCGAGTTTCGGCAGTTTCTCTATTTCAACAAGACAAATCCTGCAGTTGCCCGATATGCTCAAACCCGGGTGCCAGCAAAAATGCGGTATCTTAATTCCCGAAGCGCGCGCCGCCTCTATCACGGTCTGCCCCTGCGTGAATTCTACCTCTTTGTTGTCAATTATTAACTTTGGCAATTATTCTTGTTTTATACTTTTTACTAAATACTGTATTCGTCCGTTATGTCCGCCTTTCCGTTCATAGTTAGAAAACGGAATTCGGATAGAGGAAGGTTTTCGTCAACCTCCAGTTTTATTATTGTCCTGTATTTAATGCATAACAATAAAATCTTATTAATTATTCCGCTCGTCAGATAGTGCTTGATGAGAGGATTAACCCGCAGCCTCATGAATCCGCTGCCGCCCGCTCCCCTGTACCTCTGAAGCGCTGTCTCTATTTCAGTCATGAACGTCATTTTCGTCTGCACCCTGCCCGTTCCCTTGCACATCGGACAGTCGTTCTTTATTCTGTGTATTATGCTCTGCCGTATGCGCTGTCTCGTTATCTGCACTATTCCGAAATCCGTCATCGGCAGAACCGTTATCTTTGCCCTGTCCTTTCTGAATTCCTTCCTGATTTCATCGTATAGTTTTCTTTTATTCGAATCCTCGTAAAGGTCTATGAAATCAACGACTATGATTCCCCCGATATCCCTTAACCTTAACTGCCTTGCGAGTTCTTTCGCCGCCTCGAAATTGATTTTCAGCGAATTCATTTCCTGGTCTCTCGACTTCGCGTACTTGCCGCTGTTAACGTCAACAACCGTCATCGCTTCCGTCGTCTCGATTACTATGTAACCTGAATTCTTGAGCCAGACTTTCTTGTTGAGCGATTCCTCGATTTGCTTCTCGATGTTGTAAACGTCGAAAATCGGAGCGGATTTTGAATAATATTCTATCTTGTCGGAAAATTCGGGCGATGTCGCGTCGACATACGCTTTTATTTCCTTGTAAAGTTTCTTGGAATCTATCAGGACGCGGACAACATCGTCCCTGAATAAATCCCTGACGACCGAATTCGTCGTCGAAACGTCCTTGTAGAGTATAGCGGGAGGCTTTAGCGTCTTGGCTTTATTCTGTATGTCGTTCCAGGTAGCGATGAGTTTGTTCAGGTCGTCTCTGATTAGATTCTCGTCCTGCCCGGCAGCAACAGTTCTTATTATTAAACCCGTCCCCGGTGGCAGCATCGATTTGACGATTCCCTTAAGTCTCCTGCGCTCTTTGTAATTGTAAATCTTCTTCGATACGCCTATTCTCTTGTTGAAAGGCAGAAGAACAAGATATCTTCCCGGCAGCGAAACCTTTGATGTAACACGGACTCCCTTGTTGCCGACCGGTTCCTTTATTATCTGTACTATTATGTCCTGACCGCGCTCGATGTTCACCTGCGGCCTGCGGCCGGTCGATACGTGATGCGTGTTTGTTGTCTCTTCTTCATCCTCATCCTCATCGTCAACGTCATCGTCGTCCCCGAGTATGGACGAATAATCGTCTATTGAAGTGTCGATGTCGGAAAAATGAAGAAATGCGTCCTGAGGGAAGCCAACATTTATGAACGCCGCCTTTATTCCGGGCATTACTTTTGCCACCTTGCCCCAATACAAATCTCCGACGTTGCGGCTCAGGTCAGGGCTCTCGGAAAAAAGTTCGACTAACTTGTTCTCTTCGGTAATGGCAATCCTTACTTCATACGAAGTAGAATTGATTAATATCTCTTTTTTCATTTAGCACTAATATTTTCATTCAAACAATTATGAATTCATTGAAGCAAGGAACTCTTTGTTCGATTTAGTGCCGCGCATTTTTTCAAGAATGAACTCCATGGCTTCGACCGGATTAAGGTCCGCCGTGATTTTCCTGAGTAGGTAAACCCTGTTTAGAACTTCAGGAGGAAGGAGTAACTCTTCTTTTCTCGTACCGGAACGGTTGAGATCAAGCGCAGGAAACACTCTTCTGTCGGAAAGCCTTCTGTCCAGAACGCTCTCCATGTTTCCCGTACCTTTAAACTCTTCGAAAATGACTTCATCCATGCGGCTTCCCGTCTCGATTAATGCCGTGGCTATTATCGTAAGACTGCCGCCTTCGTCGATTTTTCTGGCTGCGCCGAAAAATCTTTTCGGCTTGTGCAATGCGTTCGCGTCAACGCCTCCGGATAATATTTTTCCGCTGTGCGGTATTACCGTGTTGTGCGCCCGCGCAAGCCGCGTTATGCTGTCGAGCAAAATTACAACGTCCTTGCCCGCCTCTACAAGCCTTCTAGCTTTCTGTAATACGACTTCCGATACCTGAACGTGCCTTTCAGGCGGTTCGTCGAAGGTTGAACTTATTACCTCAGCCTTTACGCTCCTCTGCATGTCTGTGACCTCTTCAGGTCTCTCGTCGATTAACAGTACGATTAAATGCACTTCTGGATGATTTCTCGTCAGGCTGTTCGCTATTGTCTGAAGAAGTATAGTTTTGCCGCTCTTCGGAGGAGATACGATTAATGCCCTCTGGCCTTTGCCGATGGGCGTGAACATGTCCATTATCCTCATTGAGTATTCTGATGGCACTGTCTCGAGTGTGAATTTTTCGATCGGATAAGTTGGAGTCAAATTGTCGAACAGAATGCGGTCCCTGATTTTCTCCGGGTCCCCGAAGTTTACTTCCTCTACCTTGAGAAGCGCGAAAAATCTTTCGCCTTCTTTCGGCGGCCTGACCTGTCCGCTGACAGTGTCACCGGTCTTTAAAGAAAATTTCTTGATTTGCGACGGCGATACGTATATATCATCCGGCGACGGTAAATAATTGTAATCCGCCGACCTCAGAAATCCGTATCCGTCAGGCAGTACTTCCAATACTCCCGACGAAAACGCAAAACCGTCTTTTTGAGTCTGCGCCTCAATAATCTTAAAAATTAGTTCCTGCTTTTTCAGATCGCTGTATCCCGTTAATTTCAGTTCCTTAGCGATTTGAACAAGCTCAGATACTTTTTTCGTCTTTAAATTTTCAAAATTTTGAGCAATTAGATCATCTTTTGAATTCATACCCATTTTATTATTAGGCTACCTTTCTTTTGGATTATTTTTCGGGGTATTTCGTTAAAAATACGGCTTTTTATCTATTTTCGGATTATTCTATAAAAATAATTATAAATTATTTTATTTTATTTGAAGTAACAAAACTGGAGAGCTTTTATTGTTATCCCAGATGTCATAACAATTTATTATAAAATTTCAATACAATCAAGCGAAAAATACAATTTTTCAAATCCCGTAAAAACAACTCATTTTATTGACAAATCGTCCGTTTTCGCGTGTTACTTGTCTTGCCAGGTCTCTGAAACGTAAATTCCCGTTCCCCCCTTGCTCTGACATTGCTTTATCGCTTCGCTGTTCGCATCGTTCTGACTCGGATATCCTAATGCGGCTCCAATAACCCGGTTGCCGTTCGCGTCATTTCCTATCGCTATCGAACCGTATCCTTTCTTTTCTGTGGAAACTATTAAAACGGGTTTTGTCCCTCCGAATGAAATGCAGTTGTTGTAAGCCGTGGTCTGAGCGTCCTTTATCGTTGTCCCGTATGCGTAACCGTACGCTCCTGTTTCAGAACAGAAATATACCGCGCTCTGCCCGATTGCAGTACCCGATATCAGACATAATGCCGCTGTTATAAATATTGCCGCGATTATATTCTTCATTTTTCCGTATTTAATTTGTAGTACTAATAAATTATACTTTTACTCTTTATATTTTCATCCCGCTCCGTGAACTCTACGCAAAACTCTTCGCCTAAATATACAATATTTTATTATTTAATGAAATCATTTCCTGTCATACCTGTATCCGCCCCCTATTATTTTACTTTTCCCATGCACGGATGTTCCTTTTTTAATATAAATCCGTTTATAAAATTTGCATCCTTTACTCGTAAATATAAAATTGCTCTCTGTAATTTCGAATTCTAATTTGCAATTTTCATTTGAACCGTCATTATAAAAATACCCGCAATATTTACGGCTCGACTCTTGTGAACAAAATTGCTCTTTTAAATTTTGAAATTTAAATTGCAATTTTGCATTTTGAATTTTAAACTTTAAACTAGTTCCCTTCTCCCCTGTTCACAAAATAAATCCCTAAAAGTATTAATACCCCTCCGGCAATTTGGTGCGTCGAAGGTATCTCTCCCAGAAACGGAATCGCCAGAAGCGCGGTGACCACCGCCTGTGACAAAAGTGAAACCGATACGCTCGACGCCTTCATGTGCCCCAATGCGTAATTTATAAGAAGCCATCCNCCGAGATGCGATATCAGGCCGAGTCCGAAAAGAGCCGCCCAGGTTTTCATCGAAAATCCTGTTAGAGCGGAACCGGAAATCAGATTTATTGCCAGAAGCACGAACACGGTAGATATGGTGGAAACGGCCATGAATGAGATTGTATCCGTTCCCGCTCTCGCTTTCTGCGTAGTGAGAAGATATACGGCATAGAACAAACTCGCGGTGAGAGCGAGCAAGTCTCCGGTATTGAAGTTCAGATTTCTTATTGAATCGAATCCGAGCAGCACCGACATCCCGAACAGCGCTATCACAAGCCCTGCCCAGTATTTGTATGTTAGTTTCTCCCCGAAAAGCAGCATGGCGCCAAGCCCGACCCAGATGGGAGCGTTATTCGCTAACAGCGTGGCTGTCGCCGCAGATGTAAGAAGCAAACTCGCGTTCCAGAATATTAAGTCAATCGCGAAAAACACTCCGCCCGTGATTATCCATTTCAATTCCTGCCTCCCCGGCATCGGCTTTCTTTTTATGAGCCACCACGGTACAACGACCGCTCCCGCTATTAACGAACGGTAAAACGCCGACACCATTCCCGGAACACCGGCTGCCTTAACGAATATCGCAGAGAATCCGATGCATACTATCCCGAGAGCGAGAAACACTACTGCCTTCAGGTTTATGTTTTTTTCATGCGGCATTCGTCAACTTAACTCATCATTCGTATAACTTCAATTTATAAAATAGGATTGCTTTTTCGCAGCGGAGATTCCTGCAATTCAATTCTTTATTACTTCGTCTCGACTGACCATTATTAAGGACGATAAAAAAACGTCACGGAATTCCCGTTCCGTGACGTGTGAAGCCTTGTTTTCCAAGACGGTTTTTAGTTTGATGTCAGCAGAACTTCTTCCGTTTCTATCGCTTTCGGGTGCAGTATGTTATTTTCAAGATGGATGTGCTTGTGCAGGTCCATCTCGAAATTGTTCAGTTCCTCGTAATACGATTTAAATGTATTGCACGCGTCGGCAGGTACTCTGAAGTTGTCAGTGATTTCCCTCATCTCGTGGAACGCGCTGCCTGCGCTGTCGTGCTCGGCTTCCATCTGGCTGATAGGATTCCTTACGCTGCCAAAAGGTATCGACGTGAGTTTTCCGCCGTTCTTCTTTATCTCGGACATCCTTACTATGAACGGGAACAGCACATTCTCTTCCTTGAACATGTGAGACGTAAGTTCCGCCTCGACCTGATGATATAATTCCGATACCCTCGTAAGTTCAGGATGATTTTTCCCGTGAGCGTTAAGCACTTTATCCGAAAACTTGTTCAGTAACGGGAGAATTCCTTTTATATAACCGTGGTGCCTCGTTACTATGTGATTGACAAGTTCGTCAAGTTCCATTCCTTCAAATTTCTCATCGGTCGCGTTGTCACTTTTCATTTCTTCTTTTAACTCCGTCAGAATCGTTTCGGAGTCAAGCCCCTTTTCCGCGCAAGCGGCTTCGAGCGCCCTCTTTCCGTTGCAGCAGAAATCAAGTCCGTGCTTTTCAAATACTCTTGATGCCCTGAAATCCTGTCTTACGATTTCGGACAGTGTGTTGTTTTTCGTGTATTCCATATTTTCTCTTTTAATTTATTAATAATTATTTTTGNNTAAATCCATTTTCGTTTTGTCCAGCGACCAGCCCGTCTTCAATCCGATTACAAACCATCCCAGCGCAAGCGTGCCGACAGCGAATATCGTATCGCCGATGACCCTAAGCCACCTGAATGTGTTCAGCATCGGGTCCTGCATGAATTCTGCCGAGCGCGCGAACCACATCCCGTATTTCACGCTCGCGAAAGTCTGAAAAAGTCCGACAGGCAATATGCTGATTAATACCATGAGCAATAAACCTATGTTAATTGACCAGAATGCGAATTTTATAACGCCGTCCTTCCATACGTACTTCGCCATTAAACTTTTTAGGACAAAAAGCATCAGCCCGATTCCAAGCATTCCATATACGCCGAACAAGGCTGTATGTCCGTGCACGGGCGTCGTGTTCAGTCCCTGCATGTAGTATAACGCTATCGGCGGATTTATGAGAAAACCGAAAATCCCCGCGCCTACGAGATTCCAGAATGCGACCGATATGAAACAGTATATTGGCCATTTGTACGCTTTTATCCACTCCGTCGAACGGCTTATCTTAAGATTATGATATACCTCGAATCCCATGAATACGAGCGGAACGACCTCAAGCGCGCTGAAAGTCGCTCCCAGCGCTATTATCGCGGGTGATGTGCCTGCGAAATACAGATGATGGAATGTTCCGAGAATACCTCCCGTCAGAAATATTATTGTCGAAAATAATACCGAGTATGACGCGGTCTTTACACGCAGCAATCCCATCCTCGAAAACAGGAACGCCGATACTACGGTGGCGAATACTTCAAAGAAACCTTCTACCCAGAGATGTACCACCCACCAGCGCCAGTATTCCGCGATTGATAAATGCGTCTGCCTTCCCCACATCAGACCGGCTCCGTAAAATGCAGCTATCGCGACCGATGCGATTACGAACATCGTCAGAAGTGTTTTGTGCTCACCCGGCTTTTTAAGTATTGGCATAAGCGCCCTCAACAGCAATACAAGCCATATGACCAAACCTATAAAAAGAAATAACTGCCAGAACCTTCCAAGATCTACATACTCATATCCCTGATGACCGAACCAGAAATTCTGTACAAGTCCGAGTTTCTGCATTACTCCGAGCCATTGACCGATTAAAGAACCCACCACTATTATAAGAAGAGCCGCGAATAAAAAATTCACTCCGAATCTCTGAAACTTCGGCTCGTAACCCGATACCGCGGGCGCTATGTACAATCCCGTCGCGAGCCACGATGTCGCTATCCAGAAAATCGCAAGTTGTACGTGCCACGTTCTTGATATCGAATACGGCAGTATGTTGTCAAGCGATAATCCGTAAAAACTGTTTCCCTCAACTCCGAAATGCGCGGTTACTACTCCCATTATTACCTGAAGAACTATTAAACCGCATACAACCCAGAAGTACTTGTTCGTCGCTATCATCGAAGGAGTAGGCATTACACCCGATAACGGATCGTTCTGCGGAAGCGATAAGGCAAGCGGCTCGTCACTGCTGTTCTTTGCGTAATAATAACCCAATACCCCTATTCCCGCGATAAGCATTATGACGCTGAAACCCGTCCAGATTATCAGTGAAGGCGCGGGCGTGTTACCGACAGTCTCGTCCGGAGGCCAGTTGTTTGTGTATGATATGCTCGCCCCGGGCCTCTCCGTAACGCACGACCAGGATATCCAGAAAAAGAATGCGTTCATCTTGTTCATCCTGTCCGTTTCCTTAATTGTGTTCTCGGGTATCGAATATGCTTCGCGAAGTTTTTTAAGAGAAGGGTCGCTCATGAACAGTCCCGTATAATATGAAGAGTTGTCTTTGATTGCTTCCTCCCGTACCTGTGATATTGTCAGCGCGCCCGTCTTCTCATCGTACGTGTTCTTCCGTAATTCCTTCTGCAGCCTTACTTTGTACACCGCTTTCGTTTCATCGTCAAGTTCGTCATATTTTTTGTTATGCTCGACCGCGGACCATTTGTTCAGTATAAACATCGCTTCCCTGTGAAGCCAGTCGGCAGACCAGTCGGGCGCGAGATACGAACCGTGCCCCCAGACCGTTCCGAGTTCCTGCCCGCCCGTTGACTGCCAGATGTTCTGCCCGTCCTTTATATCCTGTCCCGTGAAAAGGACCGCGCCGCTCTTCGACATTACTTTTTCGGGAATTGGAGGCGCTTTCATGTATATATCGTACCCGTAATACCCCAATACGGCGAAACTCAGCAGCACGACTGCCGTGAAAATAATCCAGAGCTTTTTTGTCTCCATAAAATTTGTTTTATTGTTTTAGTTGTTTCCTTTTGTGATTATCTGTAATTGTATATCAGTTTTAACAGCGTCTTTGCTTCCGAATTGCCTGACTCAACCAGAGAATAAGCGAATCCCGACAACCGCCACCTTAAAACCACAAGACGTATGAATCCAAGTATTATCGTTGCCAGATTGCAGGAACTTAAACCCTGATATTCCCTGCTCCTCTTTGCGTCTTCCAGCACCTTGCAGATTATTCCCCTTCTGTTCGTAAGTATGCTCAGGAGTTTATCTGGCAGCAATTTGCCGTTTCTGAATATGTCCTCCGAAAAAATTATGGATGTTATCTCGGGATTTTTTTCGAAAAAAAGAAAATGAAAATTAATAAGTTCCGCTATCTTTCTTTCCTTCCCTTTCACGCTTTCTATGTGCTTGTTCAATTCTTCGTCGAACTCGTTCATCCTGTCCATTATCGATAGAATAATATCTTCCTTATTTTCGAAATGCCTGTAAATTGCCGGCTCCGTCACGTTCACCCTGTATGCCAGTTCCCTTATCGTCAGCGCTTCAAACCCCTGCTTGTGTATGATTTTTACCGCCTCGTCGATAATGTTTTTTCGCCTGTCTTCCGTTTTCAATCTTGCCATTCTGAAAGTTAGTGTTTACTAACTTAAAACAATAATCAGACTTTAAAGTTCTATTAAAAAACTTATGAGCTTTTTAATTTCCTTTTCTTCTCCGTACTTTCAAAATTGAAAATACTGCGCAAATTGTATATTTTACTGTATTTACAGCAAAATATTCTCTTATCAGATACGCGAAATTTTATATGTTGCTCGATACCCTCAGAAAGACGCTGAAGCGTTTGTCGGAGGTGCCTCTCTTTGATTTAAAGGATAAGAAATTCAATATCGAAAACCTGCTTAGATCGCTGTTCGGTGCCTTGCTCGTTTCATCGGTCGTTCTCTTGTCCTTGTCGTATAAAATATACTTCTCGGGTAACAGCCTTGAGAAGGAAATTAAATTCAGAGTATCACCTGGCAGCAGGTTTACACAGATTGCCGACGAACTCGAGAAAGAAGGGATTATCAGCAGCGCGTTTTGTTTCAAGTTAGCCGCAAAACTTCAGAACAAGGATACAAAAATTATTTCAAGAACTTATATACTTGAACCCGGATTGAATAATCTCGAACTGCTGAATATACTCACTGATCCGACGCTTAATTTCACCGTGAAATTCACCGTGCTCGAAGGTATGACTCTAAAGCAGATTGCTAAATCGGTTGAAGCAAAACTTAATCTCGATTCCGAAACGTTCATAATGGAATGCTCGAACGATTCCCTCATAAAAAGCATCGGTCTTGAAGAAAAAGTGAAAAATCTTGAAGGATTTCTGCTGCCTGAAACCTATAAAATCCCGGTCGATATTTCCGAAAGAGAACTTGTTCAGGTTCTCTTTAATCAGTTTGTGGAAAAAGTCTTCGACGCGAATCAGGATTTTAAGGACAATCCTGAAAAAATGCTGAAAGCCGTCACACTCGCTTCAATCGTGCAGGGTGAAACTCAAATAGATTCCGAAATGCCGGTAATTGCAGGAGTGTACGTTAACAGGATTAATAAAAGAATGAGGCTCGAGGCGGATCCGACTGTTCAGTACATACTCCCGAACGGTCCGAAACAACGCCTCCTGAAAAGCGACCTGAAAACGAAATCTCCATATAACACATATTTGAACTATGGACTTCCGCCGGGTCCGATTAACAATCCTGGACTAAAGGCGATTGAATCGGCTATTAACCCGGCTTCACACGACTATTTGTTCTTCGTCGCGACGGGAAAAGGCGGGCATACTTTCACATCTACGTACAAAGAACATCTTAAAGCAGTCGAAGAATATAAGAAGAATGTCGGACAATAACAGCATATTGCTTACAAGGTTATTCCTTAAAATCGATTTCCGGAGCAGGGATAAGGCGGGCCTGGGAAGACTCGCAGGCTTGATTGTCACGTATCTTTTCGCGAATACTCTGATAGCGAACAATAACTTCTTAAGGCTCGATAAACAGACATTCGTCTTCGCTTCAATGACAGTCAATCTGTTCTTTGTCGCGTTCATAATTATTTCGGATTACTCGCAACTGTTTTTTGACCGCAAGCATGCGGGAATCCTCAGCGCCTTGCCGCTGAATCAGCAGGATATTTTTTCAGCGAAAGTCGTATCGGCGTTTGCTTATCTGTCCGTCTTCCCGCTGACTGTGTCACTCCCCCCGTCCGTTTACGTTTACTTTTACGATAAGAATCCGCTTGACTGCGCGGAGGTTTTTATTTCGTCTGTTCTTTTCGCGTATTTCATAACGGCGCTCGTGCTTCTTGCAAATAGCCTCGCGGTCTATGTCGGAAAAGGAAAAAATAAAATTCTCATTTATGTCTTTCAGATTCTTTTCGTGCTTTTTGTCTTTTCAATGAACAGCATAACGGGAAGGATGTCGACGGGTAATTCAATCGCGGACTACCGTTTCTTAAAATACTTTCCGCAATATTATCTGACGCCGGGTGAAGGAAGCCTGATTTATCTGACCGGCTTCTTCCTCCTGACCGCAGCGGTCTTCGCGGTAACTTACTTCTATCTCAGGAATAAATACTCCGCGCTTTCGGAGATTATTGGAAGCGTCGATGTCCGGAAGAAATCCGTATTCTCGAAACTCGGTTTGTATTTTGACTTCGGTGCTTTTGAAAATTTTATTCTATGGAACAGTTCGGAAAAAGCTTCGTACGGACTGATAAAGAACCTCTTTGCGAACAATACTTCGATGAAACTCCGTTTCTTTCCTGTGCTGCTAATACCCGTGATATCTTCTTTGATCGGTGTCGTCTCTGGTATTCCGTCAATGCTTATAATGAATGACAGCGATGTGCTTTCGGAAAACAGTCTTCTCGTTCTCAGTCCCGCGGTGACGATTACAACAATTATGTGCATACGGCTGCTGTATGCCAACACTAAAATGGCGCTTGATTCTGACGGCAGTGTAAACTGGATATATGATTCAATCCCGGTCGAAAGAAGAAAATTCCTGAACGGAATCGTTAAGTTCATTTATGTGTATTTTGTTTTTCCCGTGCTGGTAATTGTTTCCCTGCTGCTGATTATTCGGCTGCCCGCGGAAGACGTACTTTTAAACGTTTTCTATCTTGCATTCTTCGGAATCTTCGTGAACAGCCTTATGAACAGGTTCGATAAGACGTATCCGTTTTCAGTCGAAATCACTAAATACAATAATTCATCAAAATATCTCGAAATACTCGTTGTAATATTTTTCGGCGTCGTATTTTTTGTTAGTCAGATTTTTATTTTTAAAAACATTATATTTGTCTTGTTGGCTGCGGCAGTATTGGCCGTAATTTCATATTTTTTAAATAAATAATTCATCAGGCGCGGACGGAACCGTGAGCACGGGATTTCTTCGGCGCGATAATTAAATTATTGTATGGATTCATTAGATAACACGAACATTACGGCTCCTCAAACGGAGACTAAATCCCTTGTCAGAACTTATAAGGGCGACGGTAAAAACGTCATTCTCGGAATCACGGGCACCAGCGGAGCGGTTTACGGCCTCAGAATATTGCGCGCCCTCATAATGAGCAACTACAACATTAATCTCATTATTACCGAATATGCGCACTATAACATTTCGCGGGAATGCGGAATGGACCTCAATCAGGGAAACGTTCAGAGTTTTTTTCCTGAACTGATTATAAACAAATGCTCCGTCTCTTTCCACAGCAATCTCGATCTTAAATCCGATATTTTTTCATCGTCCTACAACGCGCACGGAGTCATTGTCGCTCCCTGCTCGATGGATTATGTTTCCCAGATCGCCCATTCCGAAGCACAGAACCTTATAGTTAAATGCGCCGACCACGCCCTGTCGTTTTCGAAACCGCTCATCATCGTTCCACGCGAAACGCCGCTCAACAGGATTCATCTCGATAATATGATCAGGATTATCGACGCGGGCGGCAAAATCGTGCCCGCGATGCCGGGTTTCGAAAATAATCCGAGGGATTTTAACGACCTGGCGGACTTCATCGCGGGGAAAGTCCTCGATGTCCTGAATTCGGGTGCCGCAGGGTAAATTTGCTCTTTGGTTTTGGTTTTCCTTATTGACTGATTCTTTTTATCTTACTTTGATATATTTACGGTGTGATTATTAGACTTGAGACTCTTAATATCAATATTGCTCAATTTAGTTATTCTCTTTAATTCCGCTGGATACCTTATCTTATATTACCAGTTGAAAAGTCATTTCAAATCAGATGCGAAAAAACAGATTGAAAGTTTTATACCACTCGAAAAACTGACACACATCACTGTACCCGCCGAAGTTTTTGAGAATGGAAACGATGACTTCTTTTTCGTAGAACCCCACGAGTTCATTTATTTCGGAAATATGTACGATATCTTCGAGTACTCTTATTCCGGCGATAAGGTCTCCATATTCGCGCTCCGTGACGACAAAGAAAATATGCTCGAAGAACTCTTTGCCCAGTTCTTTTCAAGAACCCTGAATGACGAGCATTCGGGCGTCTCATCATTGCTTAATTTGATTGTTAAAGACGCGGGCTTGCCTTCCGAATTCATAGTAGAAACGGTTTGCAACACGTTCCTGTGCTGCGATAAAATAAATTACACTCTTTTAAAAAGCTTTTTCGACGTACCGACGCCCCCTCCTAAATATTCCGTATAGTTAAGTTACGTTTTTCTAAACCTAAATTAAACTATATGAGAAAATTACTATTAATCTTTTCGTTTGTTTTCGTTTTTGGTTTCGCTCTCGACTTGTATTCGCAAATCGATACTAACTTCTATGAAACGGAAGAAGTCGTTATAACGGGAACCAGAACGGAGAAAAAAATTATTGATATACCCTATTCTGTCAACAGAATAGACCAGACTCAATGGCAGTCAACAAGAAAACAGGCGGTGAACGAAGTACTGAACTTTGTTCCCGGTGTTTTCTTCCAGTCCAGATACGGCAATCATGATGTCAGGATTTCTATCCGCGGTTTCGGCAGCCGCTCCAATACGGGCATCAGGGGCGTGAGAATCCTGCTCGACGGTATTCCAGAATCGGAACCCGACGGACAGACAAGAATCGAAGCGATTGACTTTACTTCTATCGGAAAAATCGAAGTCGTTAAGGGAAACTCTTCCTCCCTTTATACAAACGCGCCGGGCGGCGTCATTAACTTCCTCTCCGATGTAGATTTCACGAAGAACTTCGCTGTAATCGATAATGACTTCGGCGAATTCGGTCTGATGAAAAACGGATTTAAAGTCGGCCTTAATTCCGGAAATACGAGATTCATGCTTACTTCGAGTTACGAAAATTACAAAGGCTTCAGAGACCACAGCAACGAATACCAGACAAGAATTAACTCTACGTTGATTTCCGAAGTCAGCCCCAAAACAACGCTGAAAATCTTCGGCTACTACGTAAACGGTCTCATAAAGCTCCCCGGTTCGCAGACTCTCGACGAGTATAACGCCAATCCTTACGGAACTGACGCTACAACGCTCGCGAGAGACCTGAAGCGTATCACCAAGAAAGGAAGAATCGGTATTACTTACAATACACGCTTCGGTAAAGACGACGCGCACACGATTGAACTGACAGGCTACGGCACGATTAAGGACCTCGAAAGAACCGACAGCCGTTACAGAATATTCAGCAGAAGCGGTCTCGGCGGTTCGTTCAAATACATAAATCATGCCGTAATTGCCGACAGAAATAATGAATTCACGTTCGGCGGCGACGTGTTCTTCCAGGGCGGACCTATGAACTATTTTGACAACGTCAACGGTCAGAAGGGTGATATATCAAAAGCAATTCTCAATGAAAAACTCTCTAACATAGGCTTCTATCTCCTCGATCAGTACAATCTGATTCCCGGGAAAATGGATTTCATGGTCTCTGCAAGGTATGACAGGGTTAATTACATTTCCGAAGACTGGCAGAATACCAGTTCGGATACTACCAGAACTTTCGACAGACTTACACCGAAAGTTGCCTTTAATTTCAAGCTGACTCCGAAAATCGCGTTGTACACGTCATTCGGCCTCGGTTTCGACACTCCGGCGAATAACGAACTCGACAACTTCCCGTCCTCGTCGAACGGCGGAAGAACAACAATCAACCCCGACCTTCAGGCGCAGTTGTCAACAAACTTTGAATTCGGTATCAAAGGAAGTACGCAGGGTATCGATAAGAAGTATTTCACAAATACTTTCGCGGAAGTTACATTCTTCCACAGTCTCATCGAAAAGGAAATCGTTCCATTCGTTTACGATAACGCTTACTTCTACAGGAATGCGGGTAAAACAAGAAGAATGGGCGTCGAAGCGGGTTTCAATACCGATATCGTAAAGGGTCTTTCTCTGAAAGCAGCCTATACGTATTCAAACTTTGAATATATAGAATATCAGGCTCTTATAATTAATNCCGTCCCCTTCGAGCAAACCATCGAGGATTACAGCAACAATAAAGTCCCGTCGGTTCCCGAACAACTCCTCAGCACGGAACTCGGCTATACTCTGAACTTTGCTAAGTATTACACCGCTTTCATTAAGGGTAATGCGAGATTCGTAGGCTCGATGTTCGTCAATGATAAGAACGTTGACACTTTGAAAACCGAAGACTATCTTTTACTCGGAGGTCAACTGGGATTCGCCGTGAATTACCAGGGACTGAACATAACCGCGTACGCCGGCGTCGATAATATCGGCGACAAGAAATATGTATCGTATATCAATATAAACGATATGGGCGGAAGATTCTATGAAGCGGGTCCGATGAGAAACTTTTTCGGCGGTATTAAAATTGGTTACATATTCAAATAATGCTTTATCGCGCGGGGATTTATTTAATCCCCCGTGCGTAATTAATATAACACTACTGTATGAAAAAATTAATTTTTGTTTTTCTGTTTCTTCTGGTTCTTTCAATGCAGGGGTATCCGCAGTTTCCTATTTACAGGATTTTTCCGTCTTCTATAAACCAGATTGAACCGCTGGTTGTAAAGCATCCTGCTAATCCGCAGATGCTTTTCGCAGGTTCTTATACACTGAATTTCTCGACTCTGATAAGAAACGAAGGCTGCTATCTCACTACTAACGGAGGCGTTAACTGGTTCGGATACGATATTATAAACGACGGCTTTTCCACTTTTCATAACGGCGATCCGGGACCAATTATTTGTCCCGACGGCACGCTGGTTATGGCGCATTTCCAGACTTTCAGCGCGCAGTCAAACAGAACATACTCCAACGTTTCAACAAATATGGGAGCGAACTGGACTTCGCCGATTCAATGCTTCGCTACTACAAATGAACAACTCAAGAGTTCAATCACAATTGATGATGTCCAGAGCAGTTCATTTTACGGAAGAATTTACAACGTGACATCGATGGTGACTAATCCGTTCGTAGTAATATTCAGCAAATCGACCGATAAAGGCGCGAGTTGGGACGCTTCTCTGAATCAACTTAATTCATCGTTGCCGGGAAGAAACTCTAACGGTCCCTGCGTTACCGTAGGCGAAAACGGTCAGGTTTACGTCGCCTGGGCGTCATCAAAAAATTCAAGCCCGTTCAATGAACTCGGTATCGGTTTTGCTAAATCTCTGAACGGCGGGCAGAGCTGGACTATGAGCGAATCAGTTTATAACTGCAACGGCATCTTCGCGTCTCAGTTGACCCCCTGGGGAATCCGCGTTAACAGTTATCCCGTGATGGACGTCGATCGTTCGGGCGGAACCAGAAACGGATGGATTTATATCGTGACAGCGGAAAAGAATCTTTCACCCGCGGGCTCTGACCCTGACGTCATACTTCATAAATCTTCCGACGGCGGCAGCACCTGGTCCGAAGGCATAAGAGTCAATCAGGACCCGCTCAATAACGGAAAGATTCAATACTTTCCGTCCGTGGATGTCGACGATAACGGCGGAATTAACATCGTCTATTATGATACACGGAATACGCCTACGGGTGACTCCGTTCAGGTTTACATATCCCGTTCTCAGGACGGCGGAAACACCTGGCGCGACCATCTTGTTACGTCGCCAAGGTTTTATCCGCAGCCGGTTTCTCTCGGCGGCGCGGGTAATCAGGGAGATAACATAGCCATTATTTCCTCTAACGGAAAAGTCTATCCGATGTGGATGGCTAAATATCCGGGAGATCCGGTCTATCAAATCTGGTCTTCAAACATCGACCTCAATACAATCGGTATCGAAAACTACGAAAGCAGTGTGCCCGCAGGATTCGAAATTATGCAGAACTATCCAAATCCCTTCAATCCTTCTACGACAATAAAATACAAAGTGAACCGCTCGGGCGTCGTAACCCTAAAGGTGTATGACATTGCGGGAAAGGAAATCACCACTCTCGTGAACGGCGTGAAGAATACAGGCGAGCATTCCGTTACATTCGACGGTTCGAACCTCTCTTCGGGTATTTATTTCTGCGGTATGAAATCCGAAAACTCGGTCCGCGCAGTTAAAATGATTCTTATAAAATAAATAAAACAAAAGAGGGGGACGTTTATCCCCCTCTTTAAATTTTTTCCTTCTTATAATTTATTCCGCAACCATCGTTACCTTAATCATCTTCACGTCTTCAACAGGCCTGTCCATGGAACCGGTCTTTACTTTTCCGATTTTCTCGACAATGCTCATTCCTTCGACTATCTCTCCGAATATGGCGTGCTTTCCGTCAAGATGCGGTGTCGGCGCGAGAGTTATGAAGAACTGCGACGTTCCCGTGTTGGGACCCGCGTTCGCCATTGAAAGTATTCCCTTCTTGCTGTGCTTCAGTCCGGGTCCGAATTCATCCTTGATTGTCGTCCCGGAACCGCCTCTGCTCGTTCCCGTCGGGTCGCCGCCCTGTATCATGAACCCGTCGATTATTCTGTGGAATATTATTCCGTTGTAGAAACCTTTCTCTACAAGACCTCTGAAATTTTCTGTCGTTATGGGCGCTTCCTTGCTGAAAAGTTTCGCCTTGAATGTGCCCATCGATGTTTCGAATTTTACGTAATCCAATTTTTTATCGTCCTTTTTAGTTTCCGAATCTTTTGTCTCTGTTTTTAGACTGTCTTTCTTTAGTTCATTCTGCGTCTGCGTTGTCTGCGTTTTCACAGAATCCGTTTTCTTTACTTCATTCTTCACGTCTTCCTTTCCGCAGCCGAACGCGAACACGGATACGAAAACAAGACCGATGAATACCGCAAGAATCTGTTTCATTTATTTTGCTCCTTAATTTATTGATTAAAATTGCTTGAGAAATCTGATGTCGTTTTCGTAGAACATTCTTATGTCGGGCACTCCGTGCCTTATCATCAATGTTCTCTCTATTCCCATTCCGAATGCGTATCCCGTGTAAACTTCAGGGTCGTAACCGACGTTAACGAAAACGTTCGGGTCAACCATTCCGCATCCAAGTATTTCAAGCCAGCCCGTGTATTTGCATATCCTGCATCCCTTTCCCTTGCAAAGATAACATTCGACGTCCATCTCGCCCGACGGCTCTGTGAACGGGAAGAAACTCGGGCGAAGCCTCGTCTTTAAATCTTTTCCGAAAAATTCCTTCGCGAAATAATCAAGAGTGCCTTTTAACTCTCTGAATGTAACCCCTTTATCCACGTATAATCCCTCGACCTGATGGAACATCGCAAGTGAACGGGCGCTTATCGCCTCGTTCCTGTAACATTTCCCGGGGCTTATTATACGCACCGGCGGCGGCTGGTTCTGCATTACGTGAATCTGTGCGGGCGAAGTCTGAGTCCTTAATAAATAACTCTTACCCTTTCCTTCGCTGTCAAGATAAAACGTGTCCTGCATGTCGCGCGACGGATGATAGTCGGGAGTGTTCAAGGCGTCGAAGTTGTAATACTCGTCCTCAATCTCGAATCCCCCAGCCACCTTGAATCCTATTCTTTCGAAAATCCTCGTGATGTCCTCGAGCGCCTGTGTGATTAAATGCTTAGTCCCTGTGTTGTACGTCCTGCCGGGCAGCGTGTAATCCTCAATTGAACTTCCTTTCGAACTTTCCTTCTCGAGTTTTTCCTTTATCGTATCAAATCTGCTCTGCGCGAGATTCTTTAGTTCGTTAAGCGCCTTTCCTACTGTGCCCTTCTGCGTCCTGTCAACATTTTTGAAATCTTCAAATAAATCATTTATGAGCCCCTTGCGGCTTAAAAATTTCAACCTGAACTGTTCAAGGGTTTCCGCGTCCGGTATCTTATAAGCGCTTACATCCGCCTTTATATTTTCGATTTTGTCAATCATATTTTGAAATATCAGTGAATTTACTTTATTTTTTCCAATTTTTATATGTAAATCTATACGGAATTGTTTCCGGACAACCTAACAGTTTATCCGTTAACAAAATACCGTAGCAGAAACCTGTATAATAATACAAATGATAATTTTTGTACCTTGAACGCGGATTTGCATCATGTTAAACTCTTGGTCTCTCCTGCTTAGCCCACGTCTTTGGTCGTAGTGTATAACCATTCACAATTCCTATTATTAGATTTTTCACTGGGATACCTTGAACGCGGATTTGCATCATGTTAAACTCTTGGGCTCTTCGACTTAGCCCACGGCTTCAGCCGTGGGTACGTAATACAAAAGCCAACAACCGTTTTAACGGTTTAAAATTACTTGCATCAGCGTCAGATAAAAATATATCTTCAAAAATTTTCCGAAAATATCCCTGTCCACCAAAAAAAGCAAATAAAAAAAGCGGGTTACCCTAACCCGCTTCGTGTTTGTCGTGAGTTTCCTCCTCACATCAAAAATCAACGTCCGCGATTTAACTCATCGCGAACTTAACTATCTCATTGAACGCTTCTATGTTGTTGTATGCGAGATCCGCTAATGTCTTCCTGTTTACGTCGACGTTCTTCTTCTTCAATGCGCCCATTAACTGGGAATATGAAATCCCGCTGATTCTTGCCGCCGCGTTTATTCTTACTATCCAGATGTTCCTGAATACTCTCTTTTTAAGTTTTCTGTCGCGGTATGAGTGCGTCAGTCCTTTTTCCACGGCATTCTTCGCGACCGTGAAGACCTTGCTTCTCGCGCCTACATAGCCCTTGGCCTGTTTTAAGATTTTTTTCTTGCGCGCGTGAGCCGCGACTTTGTTTTTCGATCTTGGCATTTTTAAAACCTTTCTTTTAATTTAAAAATTGAGGCACCCGTACGGGATTTTAAAGCCTCTTCTTGTTTAAATTATTCCCGTTGCGAATCAAATCTTCTCATTGTATTGCGTCCGGAAATAAAATATCAAAGAACTTATAATCCATTCGGATTATTCGGCAAGGATTAATCTCTTTATCCTGCCTGAGTCACCTTTTGAAACTAAAGTTGCTTTCTGTAACTGTCTTTTCCTCTTGTTAGATTTCTTGGTCAAAATATGACTCCTGTAAGATTTCTCTCTTTTCAGTTTGCCTGTACCTGTGACCTTGAATCTCTTGGCAGAGGCACGGTTTGATTTCATCTTAGGCATTTATGTATTGTGATTTATTAAAAAATTTATTTTTCTGTGTTTTCCTGAACAACTTCTCCGCCGGTTTCTTTTTCCATTTCAGCCTTTTCATCACCCTTCTCTCCCGTGTGTTTCTCGTCCTTTACCGCGGGCTTGTTCATCTTCGCTATCCTGGCGTTGTATGCGACTATCTTGTTTTTATCCGGCAGTAAATATGCGGTCAGCATTTTTCCCTCGAGTCTCGGCGGAGCCTCGAGCTTTCCTATGTCAACAAGTTTTTCCAGCACCTCGTCCATCAACTTCTTGCCGATTTCCGGATGCGTTATCATTCTGCCTTTGTAAAGAACTGTCGCCTTAATCTTGTGTCCGTCAAATAAAAACTGCCGCAGGTGCTTCGTCTTAAAATCTATGTCGTGCGAATCCGTGTTCGCGTTGAATCTTATCTCTTTTACGGTCATCACGCTCTGATTCTTCTTCTGCTGCTTCTCCTTCTTCTGTCTTTCGTAATTGTATTTCCCGTAATTTATTATCTTGCAAACGGGCGGCTTCGAATTGGGAGCAATTTCAACGAGGTCGAGATTTCTCGATGACGCGAGCCTTAAGGCTTCCTGTGAAGACATTACACCCAACGGGTTGCCGTCTTCATCTATAACTCTGATTTGGTAAGAAGTAATATCCTGATTTACTCTTTCCTTGTATTTCTTGTCTTTAATTAAGGTTTCCTTTCTTTAATTTAAAAATCGTACTTGAATGCTTTTTCCGCAATATTAAATTTAACCTTTTGAATGAAATCTTTCAATTCAAAAGTGCCTTTGTCTCCGCTTCCGTGTATTCTTAATGAAACGTTCCTGCTCTGCTTTTCCTTGTCGCCGAATATCAGCATATATGGTATCTTCCTGTTTTCCGATTCGCGTATTTTATATCCGATTTTCTCGCTCCTGTCGTCATAATACACCCTAAATCCTTCATTTATCAATATTTTATAGACCTCTTCAGCGTAATCTTTCTGATTGTCCGTTAACGGTAAAACCGATATCTGAACAGGTGCTATCCACGACGGGAAATTTCCCGCGTAATGCTCTGTCAGAATACCTACAAATCTTTCGAAACTTCCGTATATCGCCCTGTGAATCATTACAGGCCTGTGCTTCTGTCCGTCCGACCCCTCGTAAACAAGGTCGAACCTCTCCGGCAAATTGAAATCAAGTTGCACTGTCGCTAACTGCCAGGTCCTGTTCAAAGCGTCTTTTATGTGCACGTCTATCTTCGGTCCGTAAAACGCGCCGTCTTTTTCGTTTACCTTGTACTCGAGATTGTTAACTTTTAACGCCTCAGCAAGCGATTCCTCGGCGCTGTTCCATACTTCGATATCGCCCATGAATTCATCAGGTCTTGTCGAAAGATAATACATCGGCGTAAATCCGAATGCCGAATATGTCTCTGTCATAAGTTTCAGAACGTTTGTTATTTCTTCGAGTATTTGATCGTATCTCGCGAATATATGCGCGTCGTCCATCGTGAACTGCCTTACCCTGAACATACCTCCGAGCGCTCCGCGTATTTCATTCCTGTGCATGCGCCCGAGTTCGCTGAGTCGTAAAGGCAAATCTCTGAAACTTCTTAGTTTCGAGGAATACACTATCGTTGACTCGGGACAGTTCATCGGCTTCAGATACATAGGCTCGTCGTCGCTTATTATCTTGAACATGTTATCCATGTAATGCGATGTGTGTCCCGATGTCTTGAACAACGGTTCCCGCACGATTATAGGAGTGCTTATTTCGTCGTATTCGTACTTGTCGTGCAGTTTGCGCGAAAAACTCTCTATCTCCCTGTATATTATCATTCCGTTCGGAAGCCAGAACGGCGCCCCGGGACTCACGTCGTGAAACAGGAACAGGTCGAGTTCTTTGCCGAGTTTCCTGTGGTCGCGCTTCTTTGCCTCTTCAAGATTCTTTATGTGCTGGTCGAGTTCCTTCTGCGAAGGAAACGTTATTCCGTATATCCTCTGCAGCATCTGCCGCTTTTCGTCGCCTCTCCAGTAAGAACCCGATACCGACATCAGTTTAACCGCTTTCACGTGCGATGTCGACGGCAGATGCGGTCCCCTGCATAAATCTGTGAATTCGCCCTGATGATAAAGCGATACGACACTCTCATCCTTCGCGATTGTTTCAAGTATCTCTACCTTGTAAGGATCAACCCTCTTTGTCTTGAAATATTCGATTGCGTCTTCGCGCTTCATTTCTTCCCTTATGGGATGAAGGTCGCGTTTCGCTATCTCAAGCATCCTCGCTTCAATCTTCTTTAAATCCTCTTCGTTGAATTTCTTTTCGCTGTCAACATCATAATAAAAACCGCCGTCAATCGCGGGACCGACGCCGAACTTAGCTCCGGGATATAATTCCTCGATTGCCTGAGCCATCATGTGAGAAGATGTGTGCCAGTAACATTCTTTCCCCTCATCCGAATCGAATTTATAAAACACTACTTTCGAATCCGCGTTTATCGGCGCTGACATGTCCTTCTTCACTCCGTTAACGTCGGCTAAAAGAACCTGCTTCGCAAGCCTCTCGCTTATGCTCTTCGCTATTTCGAATGCGCTGATTCCTGCGGGAAACTCTTTAACGCTTCCGTCGGGAAATGTTATTTTTATTTTCTCGTTCACTTCTTTATAACATTATATAGTTTAATCCGATTCTGAATAATTTTGATTTATTATGGAAATGAATCGGAACTACTTTTACAAATAAAAAGTGGGCGGTAATGGACTCGAACCAATGGCCTCCACGATGTCAACGTGGCGCTCTAACCAACTGAGCTAACCGCCCTAAGAACTACAAAATTAAGCAATTAAATCGCCTTTATCAATAGAATTTTGTCTGCTTTTCTGACTTTGTTATCCGTTTTTAGCGGTATATCTTGATTCATGTCACATGATATCGTCGTAGTTGGTATTGACCTCGCGGGCAGTCCGAATCGGAATACGGGAATATGCCTGCTTCATAATAAAAGAATCGTTGACTGTAAAACTTTATTTACAGACGACAGGATTCTCGATTTCGTGAAGTCCTCAAATGCCCGTATTGTCGCGATGGATGCCCCGTTGTCACTTCCCCCGGCAGAAAATCACTCGAAGATAATAACGGAATCCATCTGAGAGACTGCGACCGCGAATTGCTCAAACGGAAAATCAGGTTCTTTCCTATAACTCTCGGCCCGATGCGTATGCTTACAAAAAGAGGAATCGCCCTGAAAAGAAAATTTAAAAGGCTCGGTTTGAATTCAATAGAAATATTTCCCGGAGGCTCTCAGGACGTGCTCGGTATTCCGCGTAAACAACATTCAATGACAGGTCTCCGCAAAGGCCTCGAAAATCTCGGCATTAAAGGACTCCGTAAAGATATGAACGGAGATGAACTCGACGCCGTCACAGGCGCTTATACCGCGTACCTTTACCTTAAAGGCAAAGCCGATATTCTCGGTACTCCTGAAAAAAGCGCTATCATACTCCCCAAAAAGGTTTGAATATTAATAAAAATTTACTTAAATTATATGTTTTAAATAAAGAAATACTATGCCTTTAAGACACAAATCAGCTCAGAAAAGAGCCAGACAGACATTAAAAAGAACTGAAAAGAATAAAAAATATAAAGTTTTAATAAAGAGTTCTGTAAAGAAAGTCCTGACCTCTAAGGATAAAACAGAAGCGCTCGCGGAGTTTAAAAAAACCACGAGAACACTCGACAGAGCGGCTACCAAAGGTGTTATACCCAAAAACAAAGCCGCTAATACCAAGTCGAAACTCGCGAAGCACATAAATAAATCGGCAAAATAAGTTATTAATATACAAGAATTTAAACGGCGGTAATTTTTCCGCCGTTTTTTATTTAATCCGAATCCTCCCGCGCATTGTCTTTGATTCCAAAATTTAATTTGCCTAATTTTGTATAATATAATCTTAACACATCGATGAATTACAAAATTACTTTAGTTGTTCTTATTATTGCCTTAATCTCTGTTTCATTCAAATTAATCTCGGTCGAAAAATCTCCGCTTGAGAAATACAGCACAGTGAAAGTTTACATTAATTCTCAGGAAGATTTCAACCTGCTTGCTTTAAATGATATTGAGTTCGAACATTACAAAGGCAGCCTGAAAGACGGCATAACCCTTGTCATTAATCAGGAGGAAATTGCAAGACTCCATAACACAGGCTTGAGATACGACGTAACAATTCCCGATATGGATGAATACTATAGGACCAGACTGCAATCTACTCAAAAGGAACTTCAGGCGTCCGAAAACATTAAAATCGCCGACAACGTCAGAGGATTCACTTACGGAAGCATGGGCGGCTTCTATACTTACGCGGAAATGGTGCAGAAACTCGATTCTCTGAGACTTCAATACCCGACTCTGATAACCGCAAAACAGAACAGAGGAACTTCCGAACAGGAACGCGTCGTCTGGTCGGTGAAAATTTCCGATAACGCGGACGTTGACGAATCAGCGACGGAACCCGTAATATACTTCGACGGCCTCCATCACGCGCGTGAACCGCAGGGTATGGCAACGCTATTTTATTATATGTGCTGGCTCCTCGATAATTACGGCACGAACAGCGAAGCAACCTACATAGTCAATAACCGCGAAATTTATTTTATACCGATTGTTAACGTCGACGGCTATTATTACAACCAGACGACCAATCCCAACGGAGGAGGCGACTGGCGTAAGAACAGAAGAAATAACGGAGGCTCTTACGGCGTTGACTTGAACAGGAATTACTCCTATAAGTGGGGATATAATAATCAGGGCTCGAGCGGCACGCCGTCATCAGACACTTACCGCGGCCCTTCTGCCGCGTCCGAACCGGAAGTGCAGGCGGTGCAGAATCTGCTGAACCTGTATCACCCGAAAATCGGCATCTCAATGCACTCTGTAGCGGGAAAAACACTTAATCCTTTCGGCTATAAAGATACTGTCGGCTCGTACAATATATATTCCGAGTTCGCGTCAAATTTCGGCTCGGGCACGGAATACCTCTACGGTACTGTTTATCAAATGCTCGCTTACTATTCCAACGGTACTACGAGGGATTACGGCGAATCAATCGGAACGTATATGTGGGTCGTTGAATGCGACGGCTCGGGCTTCTGGCCGACTCAGGGAGAAATTATTCCGATAGCATCCGACCTTTCAAGATTTCTCAAATACGTTTCCTACGCCGGCGGCGAAATGGTCGATATGCAGAACTTCAGCGTTACGGGAAAAGGATACGCAGAGAAAAACGATACGCTGCAGATTCAGGTGGGCGTCAGAAATAAAGGTCTCTCAAAAACCGCAAAGAACGTTACCGTCACGCTCACAACCGCTTATCCAAATGCGGTCTCTATGGTTAATACGGTTAGTTACGACAGCATTTCCGCGCGGCAGGTAAAGTACAATACAACTGCTCCGTTTAAATTCAGACTGACGAATTCCGCTGCACTGATGGACGAAATCCTTTTCGTCGCCAGCGTTAAAATGCAAGGCGTGGAAACCGACAGGGATACAATCAGAATAAACGTAGGTAAGACAAACAACCTCTTCTTCGATAACGCGGAGACAGGTACAGGCAACTGGACGAAATCAGGAAACCAGTTGATGTGGGATACTTCGTTCTGCGATTCCTGGAGCGGCATCAAGTCCTTTACGGATTCAAGGTACAGCAACACGAAAGACAATACCAGCAATCAGTTCACGCTTACTAATCCAATAAGCCTTGCAAACACTAATAACCCGAGAGTCGAATTCGCCGCTAAATGGGCAATTGAAAAATCGGGCTCGACGTATTACGATTACTCGAGACTTCAAATAAGCACTGACAACGGCTCCACCTGGACAAGCCTTCCCGGACGCTATACAGTGACCGCCTCTTCGCAGCCGGGCTGGTCGGGCAGCAGGAGATGGGTCTATGAAAGCATCAACCTGAACGCTTATAAAAATATGACTGTCAAGTTCAGGTTTACTATGTACACGGATTCAGGCACGCCCGGAGACGGATTCTACTTCGACGATTTCAGGGTGGTTGATTACTTTAACTCGGTTACGGGAATCTCTAACATCTCAAGCGAAGCGCCTTCTGTTTATTCACTGTCGCAGAATTTCCCGAATCCTTTCAATCCTTCGACAAGCATAAAATTCGGCCTGCCGAAAGACGGATTCGTTTCTCTTAAGATATTCGACGTAACAGGGAAAGAAATAATGAGTTTGCTTTCCGCGGATATGAAAGCGGGTTCCTATAAAGTTGATTTCAACGCCGCCGATTTGTCAAGCGGAATTTATTACTATCAGATTGCATCAGGCTCATTCGTTGAAACCAAAAAAATGATATTAATAAAGTAATCACGCATATTTTTACGGTTTTAGAAAGCCCGTATCTGTCCAGATGCGGGCTTTTTGTACATTATTCCGCATCTAATAAGAAAAACGCTGAATGCTAATTTATGGCTGTGAAGACAGGCTTTTTTTATTATAGTTTTTTAATGATTAAAATACCATATTTTTGAGAAAATAAAATTCAGATTATGAAATCCTTAAAACCGGTTTTATTATTAGTTACAGTATTATTCCTCGCCTGGTCATTGTACGGTTGCGGATATAATTCGCTGGTCTCGTCCGAGGAAAAAGTTACTTCAGCCTGGTCGCAGGTCGAAAACCAGTACCAGAGAAGAGCCGACCTCATTCCGAATCTCGTAAAAACAGTTCAGGGCGCCGCGGATTTTGAAAAAAGCGTGCTTACTGAAGTTACCGAAATGAGAAGCCGTGTAGGTCAGGTTAAAATTAACCCCGAAGATCTCAACGACCCCGAAAAATTCCAGAAATATCAGCAGGCTCAGGACCAGCTGTCGTCAGCATTATCCAGATTATTGGTCGTATCTGAAAATTATCCCCAGTTGAAATCAAACGAAAGTTTCCTGCAACTGCAATCTCAACTCGAAGGAACCGAAAACAGAATCGCCGTCGAAAGAAGAAAATTCAACGAGGCAGTTCAGCAGTTCAACACAGAGGCGAGAAGTTTTCCGACTGTCATAACCGCCAAAATTTTCGGCTTCAAGGAAAAACCGTACTTTAAAGGAAAAGAAGGCAGCGATCAGGCTCCCGACGTCGATTTCAACTTCAACAAGGAAGAGAAAAAAAACAAATAGTAATTGTCTTTTGACGAGAAGCGCAGTAATAATGGCCGGCGGCTTCGGTACCCGACTCCGCCCTCTGACGAATAACATTCCGAAACCTATGGTTCCGATTGTTAACGTTCCTATGCTCGAGCACGTTATCAATTTGCTTAAATTGCACGGCATCACGGATTACGTTATGCTTCTTTATTACCAGCCGGAAATAATCAGAAGATACTTCGGCGATGGGTCGAAATTCGGAGTTAAAATTGACTATGTCCTGCCCGACAAGGATTATGGCACGGCAGGCGCCGTTAAACTATCGGAGAAGTATATCAAAGACGAGTTTCTCGTTATAAGCGGAGACGTAATTACCGATTTCAACCTGTCCGATATTTACGGCTTCCACGAAGAAAAAAATTCCGTCGCGACAATTTCACTGTATAGTTCCGATAATCCGCTTCAGTACGGCATAGTCCTGACCGACAGCGACAACAGAATTGTTCGGTTCCTCGAGAAACCTTCTTCTTCCGAAGTTTTTTCCGATACCATAAATACAGGCATTTATTGCTTCGGCAAAAAAATATTTGACTATATTCCCGAAGGCGAAAATTTCGATTTCTCAAAAGACCTTTTCCCGCTGCTGCTTAAGGAAAATATCCCGATTTACGGATTCAAGAGCAAAGGTTACTGGCGCGATGTCGGCAACCTCGAAGAATACATAAACGCTAATATGGACGTGCTCGAAGGCAGGCTCTCTCACATTACTTTCGAAAAATCAGGTACGAACTGCATCAGCAGCGACGCGAAGATTGAAAAAGGCGCGTCCGTCGAAAACAGCATTATCGGAAGCGAAGTCCTCATCGAAAAAGGCGCGGAAGTCAGGAACTCAATTCTATGGAATAACGTAATCGTTCATTCAGGCGCTAAAATTATTTTTGACGTCATCGGTAAAAACTGCGAAATCGGCGAAGGCACAAGGATTAACGATTTTGTTTTCGTCGGCGATAACTGCCATATCGGGAAAAATGTGTTCGTAAGTTCAAGCATAAAAATCTGGGATAAGAAAAATGTCGATAACAACTCAAAGATAACAAGAAGCCTTATTCAGGAAGATACTTTCTTCAATGACCTGTTCACGGACTCGAGAATTACGGGGCTCTCCAATCTTCAGATTAATCCCGAATTCGGGTCTAAACTCGGCTCCGTTTACGGTGCGTTCATCGGAAGAAATAAAAGCGTCCTTGTCGGAAGGGATATCGACGATATCTCTAATATGATTAAACGCTCGATTACATCGGGCATTCTGTCTGCCGGCGACAATGTGCACGACCTTCAGGTAATCCCAATTCCGATTATGCGCCAGGAATTAAAAAGCGGCAGCCACGCGGGCGGCATATTTGTTCGCAAATCTCCTTTTGACCCGGGCTCAACGGACATTATATTTTTCGATAAGGACGGTAAGGACCTGTCGAGCAGCAAAACAAAATCCATCGAAAGAATGTTCTTCAGCGAAGAATATCAGAGAGCCGACTACCCCGACGTTGGCACTCTGAAGTATCCCGAAAGGACAAACGAAAAATATAAAGAGCATTTTATCGAATCGCTCGACCTTGAATCCATTCGCAAACGCAAGTTTAAAATTGTTCTTGATTATTCCCACGGTATCGCTTCGACTATATTTCCGAATATCCTCGGAGAATTCAACTGCGAAGTGGTTTCCCTCTCCGCCCATCTCGACAAGCACAGAATCACAAGGGAAGAGGACGATTTCAAGAAAGCCCTGAACAATTTCTGCTTTGTCGTGAAATCACTGAAATTCGATATCGGCTTTATGATTGACGCGGGAGGCGAAAAAACCTGGATGGCGACACACGATGGAAGACTCATTGACGATTACAGGTTCCTCGTCGTTATGCTCAAACTCTTCCTCACGGCAAATCCGAACGCGAAAAAAATCGCCGTGCCCGTTCAGGCGTCGCGCGAAGTGGATATAGTCGCGGGTCAGTACGGCGTTGAGGTCATACGCGTCAAGGACTCCCATTATAATATGATGATGGCTTGCAACGATAAGGAAGTTAAATTCGTCGGAGGCACGCGCCGCGGCGTCTTCTTCCCCGATTTCCTTTACGCTACCGACGGAATGTTCTCTATCGCCAAGACTCTTGAAATGATTTCCAAAACAGGGCTCTCTATCGAACAGATTGACAGCGGCATTCCAAGACTCCATATGGCAAAACTTAACCTGCCCTGCCCGAGAGAGGACAAGGGAAAGGTTATGAGAAAATTTATGGAGGATACAATTAACTACAAGCAGCAACTAATCGACGGGGTTAAGGTTTTCCTGAATGACACGGACACAGTGCTCTGCATCCCCGATAAATCAAGAAATATCGTTCACCTGAACGTCGAGACGGACTCGGCGGAAAGGTCTTCCGCGCTTCTCGATGATTTCAAAATTAAAGTTCTGAAATATATAAGATAATTTTTACAAATTTTAATATTTAAATAAATGAAAGTTAGCGACATTTTAACGGAAAAGATTATTGCTATAAATCTATCTGCTAACGACAAGAACGAAGCAATAAATAAAATGATTGACCTCGCCGCGGGCTCAGGCAACATCCTTGACCTCGAAGCCGTGCGCAGCTGCGTGTTCGAAAGGGAAAAACTCGTATCGACAGGCGTAGGAAAAGGCTTCGCTATTCCTCACGGAAAATCAGACGATATTAAGGACATCGTCGCGGCATTCGCTATAATGAAAGATCCCGTAGATTTCGATTCAATTGACGGAGAAAAAGTAACGTATATATTCCTGCTCGTCGGAAAAGACAGCATGCTCAACATGCACATTAAACTCCTGAGCCGCATTTCAAGGCTTATGAATAAAGATGAATTCAGAGAAAAACTCCTTACTGCAAAATCAACGGAAGAAGTTCTCAAAATGTTTAAAGAAGAAGAGCAGAGTTATCTGGATATTTAGTTCCTCAGACAGAGTGAAGTTCTTTTAACAGATTCTCGATTTCCTCATCCCGCAGGTCGGCAAACCACAGGTCGGCCCGCGATTCTATTGAGGGTATCCCCTTGCCGCGTATGGTGTTCGCTATCACCATCGTTGGTTTCCCTGCTTCGGGACGCGAAAAAGCCCTCGATAATGATGCAAAATCGTGCCCGTCGGCGGTTCTTACTGACCACCTGAAAGATTTGAATTTTTCCTGTATCGATTCCAGCCTGATAAGTTCTTCCGTTCCCGCGTTCGCCTGATACTTGTTCCTGTCAACAACCGCGATTAAGTTATCGATTTTTTTCGAACCCGCTACAAGCGCCGCCTCCCAAACCGTTCCTTCGTTAAGTTCGCCGTCGCCCATCAGCACAACAACCTTGTTCGTCTGATTCCTCGTCTTGCAGTCCATCGCAACGCCTGCCGCTATCCCCAGCAGATGCCCTAAAGAGCCCGAATGAAATTCTATTCCGGGTACGTTTAAATTCGGCTGCCAGTATATAAAATCGTTCATCTTTAAATGATTGCGAAGCCTTTCCTTTCCTATTATTTCCGATTCGGCGAGAACCGAATAAAGCGCCGATACGTTGTGACCCTTCGACAGGAAAAAGTAATCCCTCGTCGGGTCGTTCAGGTTGTCCTTGCTTATGTTAAGATAATGCCCGTACAGGAACACGAGTATGTCCGCGCACGAAAGCGATGAGCCGAGAAAATTACCCCCGCCCGTCGACATCCTGACGATGCTTTCCCTTACCTGTAACGCCGTGTTTCTCAAATCCTGAATGTTTAACTTTGCCATCTGTGTATTTTAATAAGTGATTTCCCTTATTGCATCGGAAACCGAAAATTTGTCTATTACTTTCTCCCCTATCTTGCACTCGCTGCATTTCTCCTTCGTACAGTAAAAATTATGAAGGTGTATTATGCCCTGGCTTTCGCAAATGCTTCCCGGCGTCAGACCCAGATGCTTTTTCATATCCTTCAATATCGTGTTGTCGCTTCTGTCCTCTTCCGTCCTGTATAGTTTTTTCATCTTCAGGAACAAATCTTCATTCCTGAATTCCCGCGAATATACGTACACGAGCGGGATAATAACGTTGACGATTATATCCTCTATCCTCGACTGACCCGCCGCGGTCTTTACAGTCCCGGACAATTTACCGAAATCGTAATGCGTTTTCCAGTACCCCGAATAGTTTATTCCCGATAACAGGTTCGATATGTCCTTCATAGTGTCCCTGCTGTTTTTGAAACAGAAAATAATTCTCTTGAATAAATTTCCCTTCATTATTTCATACAGGAATCCCGACGCGTACGCCATCCTCAATGTCGGAAAATTTACTGGCCGGAGCCTGAAATAATTCCACTCTGACCTGTCCATCGATTCTATTCTCAGTTCCTTGTTCAACGCCGCCCATTTCGCCTTTATCCTTGACACGTAAGAATCCCTGTCCTGCAGTATCAATCCCGACGCGCCGAACAGCACGGCGTCGGTGTCCTCAATGGAATCGCAGTGAACGCTTAATTTCTCCGTATCAAGCATTCTTGATAACTTTAGAAACGGCGTCTTGTTTTTCGAAAAACCAAGCGCTTCAAAAACAAACTCAAGCAGGATTTTTTCCCAGACGACCTTCGAAGAATCCTTCGATTGTTCGCTCTCGCACGTGTCAAACCTCTGCTTTATCCTTCCCGCCCTGTATTTCAGCCGTTCTATTCCGAGGTCGTTCAGAAAATCCCTGACGAACTCTCCGTCGAGTTTGCCGATGTCATCCGAACAGGGCAGACCCGAAGCGGGAACGGGATTGTTTATTATTTCCTTCCAGATTTCGTGAATGGAATTGTTCAGAAATTCCGAAAGCACGACTGTCGGTATCGTTCTCTTTAGCGTGCCGGGCTTGTAGTCGTCCTTGTCTTCGCCCCACATCACCACGTTCAGTATCACCCTGTTGTACTTCCTGTTTTTAGTGTGATTGTGCAGTTTCCAGTCCTTCAGTGAACAGTGAATCTCCACATCGCCCGAATAAGAAACACCGTCTATCTTTATCAGAGAGTCGGTGAAATCCGCGCCCGAATCGTAATTCGGCTTCCCGTAACTTAATACTTCAACATTTTTCCCCTCCGTAGTCTTCAATTCTCCGTAATTGGAAGGGTTCATCCAGATACGGGAAATAAAACTTTCGTTGAGATTAAGTTTTTTCATTAATATTTATGTATCTTTTCTTTAAATTAAACTAATTTTTAAAATAAATTAATATAAAAAGATATGATTAAAACAGGAATAAAATTATTTCTTCTGGTTGCTTTTTCCGTGATGCTTGTTTCCTGCGGAAAACAGGAGAAAGAACTGAAAACTGAAGAAGAATACCTGAACGCGGCTAAAACTTTATACGACAGCGCTCTTGCTAAAAAAGATAACGCCCTTTTCGGCGAAGCAATAGCGAAATACAAAGAGTTTATCGCGAAATTCCCCAATTCGGATAAAGTTCTCGTCGCTTATAATCAAATCGGCGGAATCTATTTTGACAATCTTCAGAATTACAACGAAGCAATAAATACATATAAAACCGTTTTCGAAAAATATCCCGATAAGAAAGAAGCCAAGCAGTCGCTCTTTATGGTCGCTTTTATATATGACGAAACCCTGAAAGATAAGGAAAACGCCAAGGCGTTCTACAAGAAGTTCCTCGAAAAATATCCTCAGGATACGGACCCGAATGACAAGATGAGCGAATCCGCGCGCAGAATGCTCGAAGTCCTTGAAACGGGAAAATCTATCGAAGAACTAATTCTGCAAAACTCCGCGAACGAAGATAAAAAAACCGAGACAAAGACCGAAGTAAAACAGGAAAATAAGGATGTCAAACAGCAGCCTAAAGAAAAACACGTAACACCAGATAATACTTCGGACTCGAAACCGGATGATAAAAAATAATCGGAATGATTTTACTAAAGCCGTTTTGCCCGCGGGCGAAACGGCTTTTTAAGTATATATGGGAAAAGAAACCGAATACAGAAAATACCTTAAACCTTCCGCGCTCGCGAAGATTTCAAACCTTGAACTCAAGGCAAAATTCGTCGTTGAAGGCTTTATGGCGGGACTCCATAAATCGCCGTACCACGGTTTCAGCATCGAGTTCGCCGAACACAGGCAGTATATGCCCGGCGACGATATACGGTTCCTCGACTGGAAAGTCTTCGCGCGAACGGATAAATATTTCATCAAGCAGTACGAAGAAGAAACTAACCTCAAAGCGTACATACTTCTCGACATATCCAAATCGATGGATTTCTCTTTCCGCAGTATGAAGAAACAATCGGGACTGAGAAAGATTTTCGGCAAAAAGAGCGCGGACGATACATCGGTTACAAAACTTGAATACGCGTCTTATCTCGGAGCGTCCCTCGCTTATCTGATGCTCCTTCAGCGCGACGCCGTATCGCTCGCGACTTATGACACGGAAGTCAGGAAGTTCATCCCGCCGCGCTCCTCAAACGTTAACCTGAAATATATTCTTAAGGAATTGTCAGGCGTCAACCCCGTGGGTAATACGGGCACCGCGGAATGCCTGCACCGCATCGCCGAAAAAGTCACGAGGAGAGGAGTAATAATAATTATAAGCGACCTGCTCGACAATCAGGAGGAAGTCATTAAATCCCTGCGCCACTTCAGGTATGACAAGAATGAAGTCATAGTATTTCACGTCCTTGACCCCGTCGAAATTACTTTCCTCGACGGAAATCCCGTCAGGCTCGTCGACGCCGAAACAAAAGAGGAAATTTATTCAAAACCCTATGACGTGAAAAATGAATATGCAAAAACTATGGAAAGATTCATCAAGAATTATAAAGACGCCTGCATCTCCAACAACATCGACTACGTCCTCCTTACAACTGAAACCCCCTTCGACATCGCCCTGCTAAAGTACCTCAATAAGAGGACAAAGAATTATTAGAAACACCTGAAAATACTTTTCTTATGTTTGTCATTCCGGCGCAGGCCGGAATCCAGAACACACAATATGATTATTTCCTCGTTACGAAGTCGAAGATCCGCCGTGGCGAGCCCCAGTGCGTTCTGTGCATCCCGAGTCCTCGGGACTTCGTTACGCGTTACTACCATATTTGTACTACCGTCACGAAGCAGAGGCTTCGTGACGAGGTGGAAAGTTACCTATTCGCCATTATAAAATAACCATTGTCTTACTTTATTAAATATAAATCTTTTAACTGAGGAGAGAACCACACGTCATATTTTACTGTATCGGTTTTCCATAATAATTCATTATCCATCATGTATAAAAACTCGTTACTTCTATTTTGTTTTATTTTGGCTTTAATCAATTTCAAAGAGTCTATTTTAACTAATTTCAGTTTTGTAGTAGTTTTTTCGTCAAGTTTATGATACATTGATTTATATCTAACTATAGAATCCTCATTAATGAACTTCTCACTTAACAACCAAATGTTTTCATCCTTACTATTCTGTAAAATAATCGAATTATATTTTACAAAAAAAGTCGTATCTATTTCTTTAACAAAGTATTGGCCGTTTTCGCTTTGCATATAATTACTGTTCGTACATGATGACAATAAAACGAATAATACAATACAAATAAAAAGTGTGATAGAATTACTTATCATTGTAATCCGGGTAAAACTTATCTGCTGTTTCTGCATTATTTTTGTCTTTGTTTTTGATCTAGAAGTATATATCAGTATCTAGTTCGTATCCTTTATCTCTCTCGTTACGAAGTCGAAGATTTACCGTGGCAAGCCCCGGCGCATTCGACGTTTACCCCGAGTTACTCGGGGCGTCCCGACGTTATCTGTCCCCGGACATTCCCCGATTAAAATTAATCAGAATTAATCCATAAAAAAAGCCGTTCGGTGAGGAACGGCTTAGAACAATATAAAATATTTGAAGACTAATGAAACAAGATTGTTGAATCTTGTACAATCCATTTACAATTACTTTTGTCGAACAAATACGAAAACGTACCCTTAGATTTTAATATATTGTTATTTTCTGAATATACAAATGATATTTTTACTTTCGTTGTATCCCTATTAACCTCTAACAGGGTAATATCTAATACATGGGAAACGTTTTTCTTCATCCTTGGTTCGTCGATAACTTTTAGCCTTACTGAATCTGGATAAGAAGGTTCAAAACTTTTATTCAAGTGCAAATAATATTCCTCTTTGGGTATTTTCAAATTTGACGAGAATAAATAATTGAAAAAACTTGAACTATCTATAGGCTCCAAACTTTTGTCAACACTATCTAGAGATTTTATGTGTCCAGTGATAATGAATAATTCCTTTTTTCTGAAAATATCTTCTAATAGCAATTTTATCTTCAATGAATCACACGTTGATGAAGATTTCTCAGTACACCGAAGAAACAAACAAGCAATTGCTAAAAAGAAACAAATATTGAGAATTTTAGTAATTGTTCGCATTTTAGTTTCCTCCTTCTATTATTTTTATTACGAAATTTGTACTCCCGTCACGAAGCCGGGGCTTCGTGACGAGGTGGAAACTATGGTTGATAAATAAATATACCGGGTGAACGGCTATATTGACATTTTATCAAATCGTCAAATCCTGAAAAACTCCCATAAATTATTCCATTTTTCAATTTCAGATTTCTTAATGGGCTATCCGAAAAACGACTGTCTTTGTCACTATTTACTGGTTGATTGACAGATGATATTTGTCCAATTAAATACTCGTATCTATAAAACCCTTTAGCATCGGCAATATAGGCAACGTTATCAAGAACAACAAATGAAACACAGCCGGTTAATTTTTTGGAATTATATTCTGGTATATTATACGTATGATAATTCATTTCAGAATCTATAACAATAAAATTACTGGGTGTATCATTATCTCTCATTAGAATAAGATAAATTGTTTTGTTATCTAAGAAATAATCACATAGAAACACGTTCCTATATGGCCCAATAGTTTTTAGAAAAGAATCTTTTTCACCATAAACATAAAAATTGCTATATACATATCCTCTCATATTAGATACCAGAAATACCTTTTTGTCGTTATTGACAAAAAAATCAGTCACAGCATAATTTGGCTCAATTTTCAGCGGGATTTCACGTTCAACAATCTTTCTTTCGTCACCAAAACAAAACATTTTATTACCATTTTCTTCAAAACGATTTTCATCAAGGTCATATCTATTAAACACATATAAATTATTTGAATCATTCGTAAAATAAAAATTACCGAACTCCTGTTGTCCTTTGGCACCATATCTGTCAAACCAAATTGAATCGTTTCGAATCATCGCGAATTTCATATCCCTTTCATTAACTAACCAAACCGTTTCTTTGGCGCATTTAATCAGCGAGGGAGTAAAGAAACTATCTTTGTCAATATTTTTGTAATCTTCCAATTTCAGGAAATGCTCTAATTTACCATTTTTCATATGATTTATATAATATCTTGTTATCTGCCCTTTATCGCATTTTATTACTTCCGTTTTATATTCTTTTTGTTTTTCGGCAACGACCCACAACACATCATTCGAAAAACATAGATCTTCAATAAAATAATTTTTAAAATATTCAGAGATATTGTTTTCTATAAATCCTTGCGAAAACAAACTTTCACTAACAAATATTGAAAACACAAAAAATAAATAAATTAACTTTTTTGATTTCATCTCGTGTGCGTTTTTAATTTTGATTTTACTATGATATTTGTCCTCCCGTCACAAAGTCCAGATAAATCGGGATGCCCCGAGTAACTCGGGGTAAACGTCGAACGCACAGGGCTTCTTGACGAGGTGGAAATATACATTTAACTATAAGGCAGATGCCGCCCGCTCCGCAGGCTTTTTGTTTGCTTGCTTTTTTCTACCAAGATTTCACCCGCTCCGCGGGTTTTGTTACCTCAATACTCTTTATTACATCTGAATGCAGATGCGTTCTATTCTCTGTTTCTGTCTGGATTCCCGAAAAGAGTCTGCCGCACCGGACGATAATTACAAATAAAAAACTCTTTGTCTGTTCCTCTTCTAACTATAAACTGTTCGATTGAAACCGCTCTAATTGCCAAATGTTAAATCCTAACAGTTAAATGTTAAATGTTAATTGCTAAATGCTAACTGCCAAATGTTAACTGCTAAATGTTAACCGCTAAATGTTAACTGCTAAATGCTAACTGCTAACTACCAAATGCTAAATGTTAACTGCTAAATGTTAAATGTTAAATGTTAAATGTTAACTGTTAACTGTTAATTGATTAATATCGTATCCTCGTTCTGTCGTCGTACATCGGCGTTATCAGCCTGTAATCCCCGAACCCCGTGTCGTCAACGAATATGAACTGCCTGTTGATGTCGTAGTATGTCCATATTTCATACGGCTTCGAATCGCTTTCAAAAGGATGCCTGTCGATATTTGAAGGATTCCCGAGTATAATGTAAACCATTCCCATATCCGTCTTCCAGCCCTCTACAAAATGCGTGTACCTTTCCGTCGCAGTGTTTACCCTGTTGTAATAAATATTCATCAGTTCGTTCTTAGGTGTGTTAGGCGTTGGGTCCTTGTCTTTCCAGAACTTAAGAAAACGCCTGAGCCTCTCTTCCTTCGTCTTTCCCTTGTTTATGAAACTTATGTCATCCGATTCCGCTATGTACATTAACTGGTCTATCGCCTTGTCGAGGTCTCTTATATTCACAGGCATGTCCGACCATCGGTAATAGAACAACTTGTGCGCGAGTATCTCCGCCCCATCCGTTATATCTAACTTGTAATTTCCGATGTAGTATTTGTCGTTCGAAATTTTCGTAACAAAATTATTGCTTCCCGGCTTTATCGAACAAATAACCGTTGTATCAAAAACAGCCGCGCCTTTATCATCGTAAAAATGCAGTTTAAACTGTTTAACGGTAGAATCGCTGCCGCGGTATCTGATTTCGTAAAACAAATAAAAACTGTTCAGCATTCCGACGTTTCCCGATATTAAAGGAACGATTTCCTTGCCCGTCTCGTGACTGTCGGTATATTCCGAGAGGAGCAGAATGTCGCTGAATATTAAATTGTCCGTTAGAGGATTCTTTACCTTTATGTCATATTCTTTTGATTTCTCTTTATTGCTATTCCTGTCCCTGAAAGCGAAAGTAAGTTTGTAATTCCCCGGAGCCAGAAAATAGTTCTTCAGACTCGATGCCGATTTCTCCGTTATGATCTTCTGCTCTGCCTTCGTGGTGGATAACGTCTGCGTGTAGGTTTGGTTCACAACCGCATCCCCGTCCGAATTCTTTATCGTGACGATGTACTCTATCGCGGCGTCAAAATCTTCGGACGCATTGTTCCTTTTGAACTGAAGATTCTCGAGCGGCAGTTCTATGTACAGGTCCAGCCTGCCCGCTGCGGAATCGTACGGATAAAAAACGAGAGGATCGGCATAGAAGAGTTCCTTGACGTTCAGCATCTCGTTGATTTTTTGCTCTTTGTCCTGCGCGCCCGAGTAATTGACGGACACAAGAAGCATCAGAACCAATGCGGCCTTTAAAAAGTTATTCATCCTGCTTTATTAAATTATTGTTTCCCCGAATAGGTCAAATTCTTCGTAATCGAAAATCCTTACTTTGTAAAACTCACCCGGCGCCAGCCCCTTCTTGCTGCTCACGTAAACTTCCTGGTCAATCTCGGGCGCGTCTTTGTAACTTCTTCCAATGTAATAATCATTTTCTTTTCTTTCAATCAATACTTCAATGCTTTTGCCGACTGTGTTCCGGTTATTCTCCTCCGAAATTTCTCTTTGCGCGTCCATCAAGTATTTTTGCCTGAGATTCTTTTCTCTCTGCGGAACCGCATCCTTCAACGATGCCGCGTGAGTGCCCTCTTCTTCCGAATAAGTAAACACTCCCAGCCTGTCAAACCTGAACTCCTTTACAAAATCGAGCATCTCCCGGAACTCCGCTTCGCCTTCGCCGGGATGCCCCGTGAGAAGAGTCGTTCTTATCGCGGCTTCCGGAATTTCGCTCCTCAATTTCTCAAGAAGTTTTATCTGCCTGCTCTTTGTTATTCCCCTTCTCATCGCCTTCAATACCTTGTCTGAAACGTGCTGTATAGGAATGTCTATGTACTTGCAGATTTTTTCGTTGTCCCTTATCGTCTCTATCAGGTCATCGGGAAATCTCGATGGATACGCGTACATCAGCCTTATCCATTTTATTCCTTCGATTTCCGACAGCGAATTCAGAACTTTTGATATTTCTCTCTTTCCACTCCTGTCAAGCCCCCAGTAAGTCGTGTCCTGACCGATTATGATTAATTCTTTCGCTCCCTTTTCCGCGAGTTTCTCCGCTTCCTTTAGAATTAAACTTAGCGGAACCGACACGTGCCCCCCTCTCATTATCGGTATCGCGCAGAACGAGCAGGGATTGTCGCAGCCTTCGCTTATCTTCAAATATGCGTAATGACCGGGCGTGGTTAATGCCCTCTCGCCTATCAGGTTTTTCCTGTAATCGACGCCGAGGCTTTTTAAAATTCCCATCACGGTTTTTTTCTCGCTCGTCGCCCCGAAGTATTTATCTACCTCGGGTATCTCCTTCTCAAGTTCCTTCTTGTATCTCTCCGAAAGACAACCCGCGACAAATACATTCTTCAATTTCCCTTTTTCCTTGTTCTCTACCGCGTTAAGTATTGTATTTACAGACTCTTCTTTCGCCGAGCTTATAAACCCGCACGTGTTTATTATTACCGTATCCGCTTTCCTGTCTTCATCTACAATTTCTACGTTTCCTGACTGTAAATGCGCCATTATATGCTCGGAATCTACAAGATTCTTCGAACATCCGAGCGTGATTATCTTTACCCTGTTTTTCCTGATTTTCATCATTTCAATTTAATCCTAAAAATTGTAACAAAAAACGAATAAAGAGGTTTCACTGTGATTTACATTTAGTATTTGTCTGTATTTAATTATTTTACTTGTTCAGGGTAAATGAAAAAACGGTAAATGGCGTCAGATAACAATCAGGAAAATAAGAATAATTCTAAAGTTGAAGATTATGAATTGATAGACAGGGCTATCAGCGGCGAGCAGTCCGCTTACGATAAACTGATGAGAAAGTATTATAACCTCGTTCATAACTTGATTTTCAGAATGATATATAATAAGGAGGACGTTGAAGACCTTGCTCAGGAAGCATTCATCAAGGCGTTTAATTCGCTCGATAAGTTCGACAGACAGTTCGCTTTCTCCACCTGGCTGTACAAAATCGCTTCCAATAACTGCATTGACTACCTGAGAAAGAAAAAATTAAATACGATTTCAATCGACAAGGAGATTGATTCGGAGGACGACGATTTAAGGTTTGAAATTCCGGACGTCGAGTTTAAACCCGACAGGTCCATCATAGAAGAAGAAAGAAAAGCGCTCCTCGAAGAAGCGATTGCTTCGCTTCCCGGGAAATACAGAACGGTTATTCTGATGAGGCACAGAGATGAAAAGGAATACGAGGAAATTTCCAAAGAACTTAAACTGCCCCTCGGAACCGTCAAAGCGCACATATTCAGAGGAAGAGAATTGCTGAATAAATATCTCAAGGATAAAATCATCCATTACTGAAAATGAAACAACAGGAAACACCTTTGATGAGGCAGTACCGCAAAGTCAAGGAGAGATATCCCGATATGCTGCTCCTTTTCCGCATGGGTGATTTTTTCGAAACATTTGAGGACGATGCGGTTACCGCGTCAAAAGTCCTCGGCATTACGCTCACAAAAAGAGCCAACGGCGCCGCCGCCGATACGCCCCTCGCGGGATTTCCGCATCACGCGCTCGACAACTATCTACCCAAACTCGTTAAAGCCGGATACAGAGTCGCCGTTTGCGAACAACTCGAAGACCCGAAATTCGCGAAGGGTATCGTTAAAAGGGACGTTATCGAAGTGGTTACGCCCGGCGCTAATTTCTCGGATAAACTTCTCAGCCATAAATCGAATAACTTTCTCGCCGCGGTCTATATCAAAGACGATGTTTGCGGCTTTTCGTTCTGTGACGCTACCACGGGAGAATTTGCAGCGTCCGAAATTCACGTTAAAAACCTGCCCGAACAGATTGAGACTATCAACCCGTCAGAACTTCTCGTTCCTAAAAAAGGACGAGATAGGATTTTTAACGCCCTCAAAATTCCCGTGACGTCCGCCTTCGAAGAAAATAAACCGCCCTTTACTGTTACCAAGGTTGACGACTGGGTCTTTAATCTCGATTACGCGCGGGAACTGCTTACAAACAGATTCGGCACTCATTCGCTTAAAGGTTTCGGCATCGATGATATGAAGGAAGGCATAATCGCCGCGGGCTGCATTATGAACTACCTTAACGAAACACAGAAGAATAACCTCGAGCATATAAAGAAAATTTATCATTACGATTTTACCGATTATATTATTCTCGACCCTTCCACGAAAAGAAATCTCGAAATTACCGCTTCTCTGAGCGAAGGCGGGCGGGAAGGAACCCTCATTTCGATTCTCGACAGAACCCGCACCGCAATGGGCGGAAGACTTCTGAAGAAATGGGTCTCAAGACCTTTGAAACGACCCGAACAGATTAACAGACGGCTCGAATCGGTTTCCTGCTTTTATGAAAATAAAAATTCCAGAAACGCTCTCGCCGAGGATTTGAACTCCATCGCCGACCTCGAAAGAATTCTTTCGAAGGTCGCGACAGGAAAGGCTGTACCGAGGGATATAGTCCAGTTGAAAATTTCATTGCGAAAAGTCCACGACGTCGGGAAAAAACTTGATGTCTTTGATTCCGCCGCCGTTAAAGCGCTTCAAAAAGGTATCATTGAATCAAACGAACTGACTTCCGAAATAGATAAAATAATTAATGAAAATTATCTCGCGGGCAGCGATAACTACGGCATAATCAATAAAGGTTACGACGCCGAACTCGACGAGATTAAGGAAATTCACATAAACGGGAAAACCTGGATTGAAAACTTCCAGAGCAAGGAAAGAAAACGCACAGGCATAAGTTCGCTTAAAGTCGATTTTAATAAGGTGTTCGGTTACTACATCGACGTCACGAAGGCTAATCTCGACAAGGTCCCGCCTGACTATATCAGGAAACAAACTCTCGTCAACAACGAACGGTTCATTACCGAAGAACTTAAAGTTTACGAGGACAAGATTTTCAACGCCGAGGAAAAAATAAACGCGATTGAAAACAGGATTTTCAACGACCTTCGCTCGTTTATTCTTAAATTCGCGGAAATGATACAGAAAAATGCCGGCGTCATTGCTGCTGTCGATACACTCGTCAGTTTCGCCGAGGTATCCGATAAATACAGATACGTGAGACCCGATATTAACGAATCGGATAGAATTGAAATTATCGAAGGACGCCACCCCGTTATAGAAAGGCTCCTCGCGGCGGGCGAGAAGTACATTCCCAACGACGTTTCGATTGACACGAACGAAAATCAGATTTTAATTCTTACCGGTCCTAATATGAGCGGTAAATCGAGTTACCTGAGACAAACAGGCTTAATCGTGCTCCTCGCTCAGATTGGCTGCTTCGTTCCCGCGAAAAAAGCGTGTATAGGTCTCGTCGATAAAATCTTCACGCGCGTCGGCGCATCGGACAACATCGCCAAAGGCGAAAGCACGTTCCTCGTCGAAATGCACGAAGCCGCAAACATTCTCAATAACGCTACGCCTAAAAGCCTTCTGCTTCTCGACGAAATCGGAAGAGGCACGAGCACTTACGACGGAATTTCGATTGCATGGGCAATCACTGAGTACCTTCACGAAAATCCAAACGTGCGCGCCAAAACACTGTTCGCGACTCATTACCACGAACTTAACGCGCTCGCCGATATGTACGACAGAATTAAAAACTGCCGTGTCGAAGTGCGCGAATACGGCGATAAAGTAATATTCCTGAGAAAAATTACGGAAGGCACCGCCGACCACAGTTACGGAATTCAGGTCGCGCAAATGGCGGGGCTTCCCGAATCCGTGACTCTGCGCGCGAAGGATATACTTAAGAATTTTGAAGACAAGGAGTTCAGAAGAAAACATACGAACGACATACAAATCAGTTTGTTCGAAGTTGACAGCGGAATTCTTTATAAAGACGAAATTAAAAAACTGCTCGATAAAACTAAACTCGAGAATACGACTCCGCTCGAAGCGCTCAACATTCTAAAAAAACTTAAAGACCTTTCGAATGGAAAATAATTACGGCTCTATACTCACCGGCATAAACGATTTCATCGGAACAATTACTTTCAACAATCAATCAAAACTTAATGCCCTGTCCTCGGCTATGCTCGGTGATATAATCTACGCGCTTGAAAACTTCAGGAAGAATAAAGTCCGTGTTGTCATAATTCGGGCCGGGAAAGGAAGCAAGGTCTGGTCGGCCGGTCACGACATTAATGAACTCCCGCTTGACGGAATCGACCCGCTCGGTCAGGAGAAACCTCTCGAGAAAATGCTGAAAATGGTTCAGGAATATCCGGGTCCCGTGATTGCGTTGATTGAAGGAAGCGTCTGGGGCGGCGCCTGCGACCTCGCCATTACCAGCGACCTCGCCATCGGCAGCCCTGACTGTACTTTCGCCATAACACCCGCGAAAATCGGCGTGCCCTATAACGCCAGCGGCATCCTCCATTTCATAAACCGGCTCGGACTCAGCCACGCTAAAGAAATGTTCTTCACGGGCTCTCCTGTCGATGCCGAAACCGCGCTCCATTTCGGGATAATAAATCACGTGGTCGAAAACGACGGGATTGAATCGTTCACATATAAACTCGCCGGTAAAATCGCCGCGAATTCACCGCTGTCCATTGAAGTCATAAAAGAACAATTCAGGATTCTCACCAACGCGCACCCGATTACGCCGAACGCCTTCGAACATATTGAATCTTTACGCAGAAAAGTCTATTGCAGCGATGACTATAAAGAAGGCATCAACGCCTTCAAGGAAAAACGCAAACCGTCATTCAAATGCAAATAATTTCTTCAGTTAGCAGTCAACATTTAACGTTTAATAATTAGAACAAAAACACCTCAATCTTTGGTCTGTTAGATGTAAAATGCTAAATGCTAATTGCAAAAATGTCCCCCGCTGGCGGGGGTGCGGCTTTAGCCGTGGGGGTGGGCTGCATAGTGATTAGATACAGGGAAAAATTTTTCCGCATTATCTGCCGTATATAAACGTAATTCGCTTACATCCTTAATTAAAAACTTCAATTATTAATTAGAGACTTCTGAAAAACGATACTTGCAGGCTATTTTAGTAACCCCACCTTTTAAGGTGGGGTGAAGGATAAACAAAACTAAAGGACTTTAGTCCTCAATAATAAAAATATGCAGGCCAAAGCCCGTTATTTGTGACATTCTTTAATCCCACTCTAAAGAGTGGGGTTAATATTTTTATTCTAAAATTTTATGGACGGGTTTTTCAAAAGTCTCTGACTATTAATTTAAAAAGGGGCTTAAGCCCCTTTTTGAATCTCTCTTTATTAAAACGTAACTGCCGAATTATTTATCATTTAATCAGAACCATTTTTTTCGTTAGAGAATGGTTTTCCGATTGAATACTATAGAAGTACACGCCGGATGCAAAATTCGATGCATTGAACTCTACAATATATGTTCCCGCTCTTTTCGTTTCGTTATTTACCAGTCTGGAAATTTCGCGGCCAAGCAAATCATATACTACAAGTGTTACCTTCGACTCTTTCGGAATTGAATACTCAATCTTTGTAACGGGATTAAACGGATTCGGATAGTTTTGTATTAATTTATAATCCGAAATAATCCCTGGACCGTAATGAGATATTCCGGATACAGTACTGGTGTATTTTAATATCGTCCCCGCATAACCGGCTATGACAGCGGAACTTGTGTCAAGAAAGCATACCGTATTAATATTATTCGTAATAAATTTTGGCTGAACTGTCCAATTTAAACCTCCGTCAGTTGTTAACAAGACTGTCCCGGATGGACCCACAGCAATACCTTTTGATTGATTTGCAAATGAAACGCTTTTAAGCATATTTGTTGTTCCGCTTGTTTGTAATGACCAGTTAGCGCCGCCGTTTGTCGTTTTTAAAATTACGCCGCTTTCACCAACAATAGAAACGACATCAGCATTTATTACGGCTATACCGTAAAGGATGCTCGTTGTTCCGCTTGTAAGACTATTCCAGTTTGCACCGCCATTTGTGGTTTTGAATATTTTTCCGTTTACACCGCATACATAGCCTGTATTTACGTCGTAAAACCCCACACATTTCAGGCTTAAAGAATCTTGCAGTACAAAATAGTTTATTGTAGTATCCCAGGAAGTTCCACCATCAGTTGTGCGGATAAACAATCCGTTCCCGCCGGCAACATAACCCGTATTAATATTGACAAAATCAACAGACGCAAACGCTCTCATAAAATTTGTTATATTTATGCTCGACAATGTAGCCCAATTTACTCCGCCGTTTGTTGTTTTCAATACTTTTCCGCTGTACACTGCATAACAAGTGTTTTCGTCTGTCTGGTCTGCATCAATAATCTGTGTAGTAATTCCGCTCGTTTGCAGAGTCCAGGTATTTCCGCCGTTTGTTGTATGTATAATTTTACCCGTAACACCTACAGCAGTTCCCGAATTCTGATTTGCAAACGTTACGGCATTTATATCATTTGAAATTACAGATGAAGATAATTGCGTCCAGTTATTACCGCCGTTTGTTGTTCGTACAATTATTCCGTTTCCGCCTACCATATAATATATGTCCGTGTTTACAAAACTTATATCCGTATAACCGTTTCCCGTCGCAAACGGTGTCTTGTTAGACCACGTAAGCCCGGCATCAGTTGTTAGAAGTACCGCACCCTGTGAACCTACTGCGTAACCTGTAGTGGAATTCATAAATCGGACACAATTAAAAGTCGCCGACGAGCCGCTTGGAACTCCGGTCCAATTTAACCCTGCATTAGTCGTTCTGTATATATAATTTGTTGAACCGGTATAGCCAACCGCCACACCGGTAACACTATCGATAAAAGTAACGCCAAGTAACAGCGAATTGTTGTTCGTAGCATATATAACAGGCGTCCAGCTATTTCCGCCGTTTGTTGTACGATAAATTGTGTTGTCATAAGCCGCTGCTGCGACTCCCGTATTTGCATCTGTAAAATACACATCTTGCAAATCGGTTACTGAACTTGCAATAGTTTGTTCTGTCCAGTTATCACCGCCGTTTGTAGTTCGATACCCTTTTCCGGAAAGACTTACAACAGTTCCTGTGTTTGCATTAATAAAATGAACACCCGTTAAAGCTGCGCTTGTACCGCTTGTCAGCGATATCCAGTTCGCGCCACAGTTTGTAGTTTTAAAAATACAGCCATAAGAACCAACTGCATAACCGGTATTTGCGTCTATGAAACAAATACAATTAAGATTTTTTGATGAATTTCCTATGTACGAAACTGCCCAATTTACTCCGCCATTTGTAGTACGTATCACTGTCCCTACATTTCCTGCCATTACACCCGTATTAGCACTTGCAAAATGGACACCAAAAAGATGATTACTCTGTGGATAAGGATTTTGCCATACCCACTGGGAGAACAATGCGGATGAATTTACAAATAGTAAACTTATAAAGGAAAGGAGAAGAATGAATTTTTTATTATCCATGGTATTTATAATAATTGAATTATATAATTTGTATTGTAAATTAAATACTATTGCTTTAAGTTACAAATTATTACAATTCATTTTCTTGGATAATATTATTGCGAAAATTGCCGGATTTTAAGATAAATAGGAGAATTGTAAAATTCACAACTCTTAAATACCTTTATGAGATCGCGGCAGTAGACCCGGGCACGAGAATGAAATACCGTCAGAAAATCCTTAATTGTCCGAAAACACAATCAGAAAGAAAAAACTCATCCAATCAAAAAAACGTGCGTCTGTTCGACATAATAAATGAATGTATTGCAAATGACGACATGACAAAATGGGATGAAAACAAAATATGCTCGGATTTAAGCATATCCAAAAACATGTTATATTGCCATAAACACTACATTTTAAAAGGATTAAGAGAATTTTATTTTAAATGGAAAGAAATCGAAAAAAAGGAAATTAAAAAAGATAATACAAATGATGTAAAGCATAAATTGGACAGAGCCGTAATGATGAATGAAATCGGTATGAAAAGAGAAGCAAGAAATGAGTTTTTAAATCTTTGCAAAACGCTCGAATCAAAAAAAAACCGGAAAATTGACGATGAGATTTTATTATTGAAATCATATGAAAAATTATGCTTTTACTATTATCATCTCAATAATCGTCACAGATTTAATATCTTTTATTCCAGAATAGAGCGGTTGGGGCGCAATCTGCTTAAAAGGAATATTGTGAAACACAACAATTTTCTCACTTCGGAAATCAACATTGTTCTATACCACTGCCTTTTAAAAAAACTCGGTTACTATATACAAAAACAAAGCACCTTGCCCCGGATTATTGATCTGTGCAAAAAAATTCTTTTGGAAGCAAAAAAGACAAACAATACGGATTTAGTATGTAAAATGATTGCGAATATCGGCTCGATTTATCAGGATTTAATGCGATTTGACAAAGCTTTGGACTATAACAGGAAAGGTATGCTATACGCGCAAAAGCACAAGATGCAGCAGGAAGAGGTTTGTTTCAATATATCCATTGTGCTGACTGAACATCTCCTGGGACAAATTAATGACACGGAATGCCTGACCAAAATGACCGAACTATACGAAAGTATTAAACACAAATATCTAAAAGACTCTGTAAAAGAACGCATATTGTATCAGTTCTTTTGTCTCGGAACAGTTTCAAATCGCAGCAACACTCTCTCCGAATTCATGGAAAAATACTATTCTTATAATATTATTGTTAGAGGATATAAATCCTCGGTGCGAATGCTGTACCATAAGAAGTTTACTTACTACCTGAATGATGTTTTTCTATACAACTACAATGCAATCCCGAATTCAAATAAAAAATCAATAATCGTCAAAGATATAAACTATAATATAATAACAAAACTTGATGACCTGGTATCCGAACTTCTGTCAATTTTCAATAAAAGGCAAACCGTTTATTTTACTATCGAATCCTATCTGTTTATGCTTGAGACAGAATTTTACAAGGGAAAGAAAATGAACTTTGAAATATTTAACGATATTTATAATAAAATCAAATGGATATTAAAGACAAGAAGTAAAATATTTCAAAGTGATTATGAATTACACAGGTTAATTTCATTGTTCAAAACCTGTTCTCAAATAATTGAATTTTCAAGATACCATAACGAAAACGAAATAGTAAATAAATTCGGAAATTATTTTGATTCCTTCTCTGATCAATTATATAACGAAAAAAAAGAAAACATATTACCCTATTATACATTTTTATCATTTACCGCGGAACAAAGCGGATGCAAGAAATTAAAAACTATATCGGATAAACTTTATTTCAAATTAGAGAAAAAATACCCGGATATCTTTAGTCAGATTAAAAGACAATTAGAAAGTAAAATTAGCAGCCGGATTTCGTACACGTAAATTATTTCCTTCCCGGCCATTATCCATCGTCATACATAACCGAATCCAATGTAATTTTAGAATTCTAATCAAAAGAATAAATCCTGCAGGAACTACACTTTTTTATTACTTATTAATTACTAATTGAAAAAAAGCCGGACATCAAGCCCGGCTCAAATTTAAAATTTACAATTTATAATTTAAAATTTATTTAAGTATCATCATCTTCTTCACATCCGTAAATCCGTCCGCGGTGATTTTATAGAAATACGCTCCGCTTGATAACGTCGTCCCGTCAAAAGTTGCGGTATAATTCCCCGCCGCTTTCATATCGTTCACGAGCACTTCAACTTCACGACCCGTTAAATCGTAAACAGCAAGTTTTACGTTTGATGATTTCGGAATCGAAAAATTAATTTTTGTTACGGGATTAAACGGATTCGGATAATTCTGACCGAGACTGTAATCCGAAGGAATTCCGTTCCCGTTTCCGCTGATGGAGGTTATGGGCATTACCGACTTGTACGCGTTAATCCTTCCCGCTCCGAGCAGTCCGACGTATCCGGGATTGATTCCGTATATGTTGTCGCATCCGTTAATCAGTCTTGTTACTACCTGCTCGTTAGTGTATGTAGGATACTTTGAAAATATTAAAGCGACAGTTCCCGCGCATATCGGCGAAGACATCGATGTTCCGTCCATCGTCGTATAACCGTTGTTGAATATAGTGCTGTATATGCTTGAACCCGGCGCGCAAACGTCAACCGTAGTATGATAGTTCGAGAACCACGATTTCTGGTCGCTCGATGTAGTTGACGCTACAGATACAACGTGATTGTAAGACGCGGGATACCTCGCGACGTTCGAGCCTTCATTTCCCGCTGAGGCGCAGATTACAACTCCCGCCGCCCACGCGTTTTCAACTATCAATTGAGTGTAACTGCTCGGTGTAGAACTACCGAAACTGCAGTTGATTACCTTCACGCCGTTCTGATAACTGTAAGTTAAACCGCTGTTCGTATTGTATAAATATGAATACCCGCTTCCCGTGTTGTCGTTGTCAGCTCCGTGCTTGCATACGAGAATCTTGCACTTGAAACCGACTCCCGCTCCGCCTACTCCGTTGTTTGTTACCTGCGACGCGCAGCCTGAAGTGTGCGAACCGTGCTCGCAATAGTAATTCACTATGTTAGGATCGTTATCCTCGGACAGCGACTGGTAATTCGCGCCCGCGAAGTCCCATCCTCTCCAGTCGTCAACGTAACCGTTGTTGTCGTCGTCTGTTGAATTGGTCGGGTTTTCGAGGTAATTGTATTTTATGTTCGCCGAAAGGTCTGGATGGTCTAAATCGCTTCCCGTATCGACAAGACCGATAACAACGTTCGTATCGCCCTGCGTGATGTCCCACGCCGCGTATGAAGCGATTTTCGAGATATGGTACTGGCTTCCTACCGACGGGTCGTTAGGAGTAAAATCCGATACCATTACATAATCAGGTTCCGCCCAGTCCAGTACGTCCTTGTTCTGGCTGTAAATCTCTTCTGCCAGTTCCGACGGGTCGGTGCCCGCCGAGTAGTACACTGCGAAGATTCTCGCCAACTGGTCGTCGCCGTACATTCTCTTTGACGCCACGGGATTCAGAGGATGCCTCTGTGTTATTTTCGTAACCGTATATTTTGCCAAATCCCTGTCAACCTTCAATACATTAAAAGCCGTCGGCGCGAAATTCGTCACGTCATTCTTGAATTTAATGTTTATCAGTCCTTTTAGATACAACGCACCGTCATTCCTCTGAATGACAACGTCGTTTGCCATTTTATACTTCGGCGTGTAAACATCCATAAATCCGGTAAGAGATACAGCCGCGAGAAGTACCGCCGCGATTAATAGTTTTGAATATTTCATCCTGCTTCTTTTATATTATAAATGAGGCTGCACCGGTTTACCCCGTACAGCCTCGCTAAATTCAAATTATAAACTGATGTTACTTTACAAGCATCATTTTTTTCGTGTCCGTGAACCCGTTCGCGCTCAGCCTGTAGAAGTAAATTCCGCTCGTCAGTCTTGAAGCGTCAAACGTAACTTCGTATGTTCCCGCGTTCATCTGTTCGCTCACAAGCGTTTCGACTTCCTTGCCGAGTGAATTGTAAACCTTCAATGTAACTTCGCCTGCTTTCGGCAATGCGAACTTAATCATCGTCGAAGGATTGAAAGGATTCGGATAGTTCTGGCTTAAACTGAACGATGAAGGAACTTCGCCCGTGTTCACGCCGATGCCGCTCGGTCCCGTGTACTTTATTAAACCGCCGGTTAATCCCGTGCCGCCTAATGCCGCGAATCCGAGATTTGCGTTGATGAAACTAAAATGGGAAATCTGTCCGAGTGTTGCCTGAAGCGGAACAAATTCTCTTATCCACGTCGTGCCGAGGTTTGTCGTCTTGTAAACACGCGTCGTGTCGCCCTGTGTGCTCATTCTTATCGTACCGTCTGATTTTATTGAGTTCATGTTCATAACCGCGAATGTGCCAATACCCGATGGCGGAGTTACAGATGTATATGTTGCGCCTCCGTCGGTTGTCTTCTTGATGTCTCCCGCGCTTGAACCTATCATTCCGTTAGTATTGGATACGAATCCAACCGCCTGCCAGTAAATACCTTGCGTTCCGGATGTTCCGGTTACAGGCGTATTGCTCCACGTTCCGTAAAAACCTGTGGACGTTCTGAATATCTTGCACGTGCCGACCCCTGATGTGGCAATTGCCGAACCAACCCATACGTGTGAAGAGTCTGTACAGTCCCATGCGTTGATTACACCCCATTCATTCGCAACCGTAGCAGTGGGTACTCCGGTCGGAAGATACCAGTTACTTCCTCCGTTATTTGTCATTCTGAATTGGAATTGTTGACCTGAACCTGTCGGGTCCCCGACATATATTCCATAGTTCGTATTGAACATGTAAACGCCGTTTGAGAATGAACCCGATACCGCGAGTACCTGTGTCCAGTTTACGCCGCCGTTTGTTGTCTTGAATAATGTGCCGTTTGCGTTACCTACGAATGCTGTCGTCGCGTCAAATGCGAACATACCGTATGAATTTGCGCTCACTAATCCGCCGTTCCTTAACGTCCAACTCGTTCCGCCGTTCGTAGTGACATAAACTCTCGCCGCGCCGCCTGACGCGTCGCAGGCAACCCAAATTGTATTCGCGTCAACTGCGTATATTGAATTTATGGGAGGATTCGGAGCCGGTAACGCGCTGACGTATGTCCACGTCTGTCCGTAACCGATTCCCGCTACGAGCAATAATAAAACTGTTAAAATTTTCTTCATTTCTAATCTCCGGGAATTTAATTTGATAAAGTTATTTACATATTTCTTAAAAATATACATTACTTTTATTATTGTAAATAGTAAAGGAAATCAAATTTTTCACTTGCCCTTGTGTCAATTTTGACTATTTTTACGTATGTCATATATTTATCTCGGCACAACCTTTAATCCGGACTCAATTTCCTATAATGATGTCCTCTATGCGTATTCCAATGGATATTTCCCGATGGGCGATGCCGACGGAACTATAAATTGGTTCGACCACGAACCAAGATGTATCGTTCCGCTTTTAGAAAAAGAATTTAAAATATCCCGTTCTCTCAGGCAGGTAATCAAAAGCGGTAAATTTCAAATTCGAATAGACACCGACTTTCATTCAGTAATAAGGAGTTGCTCCCAATCCCACGGCGAAACCTGGATTACTCCCGAAATTATTTCGCTTTATTCGGATTTGTTCAATAAAGGATTCGCCCACTCCGTCGAAGCATATTCGGACGGTAAACTTGCCGGCGGTCTCTACGGCGTCGCACTCAAATCAGCCTTCTTCGGAGAATCTATGTTCTTCAGCGTTCCGAATGCCTCAAAAGTCTGCGTGGTTTATCTTCACGAACTGCTCATAAAGAATAATTTCCGCCTTTTTGATATCCAGATGTCAACCCCGCTCTTCAGGTCTTTCGGCGCGTTAGAAATATCTTCGGAAGATTACAGGAGCCTTCTGGCTAAAGCCCTGAAAAAAAACTCCAAATTTGTTTAGTCCTGCCTTGCCCGTTTATGTCCGAGATTTATTGCAAATCCCTATTTGTTATTGTTAACTGTTATCTGTTAACTGCTAATTGATTACCCGCTCTTGCTCTTACGCCAATTGTTAACTGTTAAATGTTAATTGTTAATTGATCACCCGCTCTTGCTCTTACGCCAATTGTTAACTGTTAAATGTTAATTGCTAATTGATCACCCGCTCTTGCTCTTATATCTATAAAAACCTCTGTGCTCTCTGTGGTCTCTGTGGTGAAACGCTCTTTCTCTTATTGCTAACCGTTATCCGCTAATCGTTAATTGAATTCAGAATAGATTTCAACTGACCGCGGGATTTGATAATTTTGCAAAAGGAGATTTTTTATTGATAGAAACAAAACAGGAACTTGAAAAATCCGTTCTGGTATATTTTTCTGTAAAATCCGGGAAAAATTCATTCAGCCACGTTCAGTCTCTTGACGAACTAAAATTTCTCGCGGAGACCGCGGGCGCGGACGTTATAAAAACTTACTACCAGTTCAGCGATAATTTCGATTCAAGAACGATGATAGGCAAAGGAAAGGTTATGGAAATCGCGGAATTCGTCGAAGAGAATTTCGTGTCTCTCGTTATATTCGAAAATGAACTTTCATACACGCAATTACGCAACCTCGAGTCCGAAATCAAGTGCAAGATTATCGATAAGTCCAACCTCATTCTCGATATCTTCGCGCGCAACGCCCGCACGTCGCAGGCGAAACTTCAGGTCGAACTCGCCCAACTCGAGTATTCTCTGCCCCGCCTAACACGCCAGTGGACACACCTGTCGAAACAATACGGCGGCATAGGCACGAAAGGTCCCGGCGAAACTCAGATTGAGACCGACAGGCGGCTTATTAAAAAAAGAATTTCGGTTCTCAAAGAAAAACTGAAAAAGATAAACGTTCAGCGCGCGACTCAGGCGCTCGAACGGAAAAATTTCTTCCGCCTCTCGCTCGTCGGTTACACGAACGTCGGAAAGTCAACACTGCTCAACACCCTCACCGATTCTGACGTTTATGTCGAGGATAAACTATTCGCGACGCTCGATACATCCACGCGCGTTCTCGGTATTAAAAAATTTGACGGCGAGGAAATTATTTCAAGATTTCCTAAAAAGGTGCTCATCTCCGATACCGTAGGCTTCATTAAAAATCTTCCGCATAATCTCATCGAATCCTTTAAATCTACCCTTTCGGAAGTCGTCGAATCAGATGTGCTCCTTCACGTAATCGACGCCTCAAGCCCGAACTTTGAAGAGCAAATGTCCGTTGTTAAAGATACACTCGATGAAATCGGAGTGAAACACGGACGAATTATAGAAGTCTTTAATAAAGTTGACAGCCTGAAGAATAAGGAAATCCTTTCGGGACTCAAACAGAAACATAATGACGCGGTATTTATCTCCGCGAAAAAAGGACTGAATATTTCTTCGCTCCTGAAAAAAATCAAGGATACGATTACTTCTGAAGACGCGGAAACAGTGATTAAACTCAAACCGCACGACTATAAAGGACTGAATGAAATTTATCGGAAATCGGAAGTTAAAGAAGTGAAATACCTGAAAACTGGTATAAGAGTAAAAGTAAAATCAAATAATTCTAATCTCGAATATCTCGGGAACAAAAAATAAATATTATGAGCAGCACGGAATATAAAGGAGTCGATTACTATCTTCTCGACGACATCTTCACCGAAGAAGAAAAAGCGATACGCGATACAGTCAGGGACTTCGTCTCAAACGAAGTCATTCCTGTTATAGAAAAGTACAATCAGGATATGAAGTTTCCGAAAGAACTGATTCCAAAAATGGCGGAACTCGGCATATTCGGTCCCACTCTTCCTCCCGAATACGGCGGTATGGGCATAAACAATATCGCTTACGGCCTCATCATGCAGGAACTCGAGCGCGGCGACAGCGGCATTCGCAGTTTCGCCTCCGTTCAGTCGGGGCTCGTGATGTATCCCGTTTACACTTTCGGCAGCGAAGAGCAGAAAAAATTCTGGCTTCCCAAACTCGCCTCCGCCGAAAAAATCGGATGCTTCGGTCTCACAGAGCCTGACTTCGGCAGCAATCCCGGTGGTATGATTACCAAAGCCGAAAAAACGAGCGGCGGATATCTGCTCAACGGAGCGAAGATGTGGATTACTAACGGCTCAATCGCCGATGTGGCAGTCGTCTGGGCGAAACTCGACGGAAAAGTCCGAGGCTTTCTCGTCGAAAAAGGCACTAAAGGATTTTCCGCGCCTGAAACAAAAGGCAAACTCTCGCTCCGCGCCTCCGTTACATCCGAACTCGTTTTCGAAGATTGCCTGATTCCCGAAGAAAATATTCTCCCGAAAAGCGAAGGACTCAAGTCTCCGCTTATTTGTCTCACGCAGGCGCGCTACGGTATCGCCTGGGGCGTCGTCGGTCTCGCGATGGAATGCTACAACACCGCTCTCGAATACTCGAAATCGAGAATACAGTTCGGCAAGCCGATTGCCGCATTCCAGATAACTCAGGAGAAACTCGCGTATATGCTGACCGAAATTACTAAAGCGCAGTTGCTTTGTCTGCGCCTCGGTCAGTTAAAGGATAACGGTAAAATGAGACCGCAGCACGTTTCTATGGCGAAAAGAAATAATTGCGAGATTGCAAAGAACATCGCGTCGATGGCAAGAGAAATGCTGGGCGCCAACGGAATACTCGACGAATATCCCGTGATGCGGCATTTGAACAACATTGAATCCGTCAAGACCTATGAAGGCACGCACGAAATGCATACGCTGATTCTCGGCGAAGATGTAACAGGAATTTCTGCGTTCGAATAATTATATTGTCTTATGAAAAAATTCGCCATACCGCTGATTTACAGAAGTAACCTGATTTCCCGTATAAAGAAAATCAGGGAAATGTCGGACCCGCGAAAGAAGGACTATTCGCCTACCCTTCTCGATTTCGGACCCGTGGATTTCCTAATTGCGCGCCATTTCGGATTCTGCTACGGGGTCGAAAACGCGATTGAAATCTCTTACAGGGCCATCGAGGAAAATACCGGTAAAAGAATTTTTCTCCTGAGCGAAATGATTCACAATCCAGAGGTTAACGGTGACCTGCTTGACCGCGGCGTCAGATTTATCTGTGATACGAAAGGAAATCAGATTATCGGCTGGAACGAACTTGAGAAAAATGACATAGTCATAATTCCCGCTTTCGGTACTACGGTCGAAATTCAGAGAAAACTTGACGAAATCGGAATCACAACTCTGAAATACGATACGACCTGCCCCTTCGTCGAAAAAGTCTGGAACAGAGCCGCGTCTCTCGGCAAGAACGGTTTCACTGTAATCGTTCACGGCAAGCATAAACACGAGGAAACACGGGCAACTTTCTCTCACAGCAAGGAGGACGCACCAACAGTTATAGTCAGAAATATCGACGAAGCCGCGATTCTCGGGAAATGCATACTCGGTGAAATTTCCGTCGATGAGTTCATGGAGTTCTTTAAGAACAGGATTTCCCCGGATTTTAATCCTTCGGTTCATCTCGATAAAGTCGGCGTCGTAAACCAGACGACTATGCTCGCGACTGAAACGGAGGCAATCGCGGAATACCTAAGAAACATTATGATTCTGAAATACGGCGCGGGAAAAATTAAAGAGCATTTCGCCGATACACGCGACACGCTTTGCTACGCCACGCACGATAACCAGCGCGCAACGGTTTCCTTGCTCGGACAGAATGCCGATATCGCCGTTGTTGTCGGAGGCTATAACAGTTCGAACACTTCCCACATCGTCGAACTTTGCGAAGAAGTTCTTCCTACTTATTTCATCTCAGGAAGCGATAAGATAACGGATTACGGCTCGATTCGGCATTATAACTTTCACAACAGTACGGAAAGAGAAACGAAGGATTTCATTCCCGTTAAAGACAAGGTGCGCATTATACTTACGAGCGGCGCTTCCTGCCCTGACGCGGTCGTCGAGGAAGTGCTCAAGAAACTGCTCGGCTTGTTTAAAGGAACGCGCGCGATAAATGAAGTTGCAGATGAATATGAAAGAAACAAATAAGTTCGTCCGCGCCTGCTCGTTTTCCGAACTGAAGGAAAAAGGCAGACTCAAATTTGCAGCGGATAACGGTGGGGAGGCAGCGTTGTTTTTCACGGGCGGAAAAGTTTATGCCGTCGATAACGTCTGCCCTCATAACCATACTCCGAAAATTCATCTCGGGTTCATCGAAGGAAACAACGTTCTCTGCCCCGTGCATCTTTATAAGTTTAATCTGAAAACAGGAAAGAATATTAATTGCCAGACGTGCAACCTTCCCGTTTACGAAGTTAGAATCGAAGGCGATGACATTTTCATCGAAAAGCCGAAATCAAACTCTTTCAATTTCGATTTCTGATGAACACGGAACTCTCCGATATGATTCGAAAAATCTGCCGCGAAGAAGGATTCTTCAAGACAGGTTTTTCGAAAATCGATTCTTTGAGAAATGAATCCGATTATCTCAGGCGGTGGATTTCCGAAGGACGAAACGCGGATATGAACTGGATTTCAAACTCCGCTGATAAACGCGAAAACCCGCGCCTGATAATGGATGACGCCGTATCGATGATTTCTCTCGCGTACCTGTACGACACTCCTTTCGAACACGAAACGGATAAACCGAAAATTTCCCGATATGCCTGGGGAAAAGACTATCACAAAATCCTGAAGAAGAAACTCAAAGCCGCCTGCGGAAAAATCGGGGTGCTGGATTCCGCCGTTAAGACTAAATTTTACGTGGATGACGGTCCCGTACTCGAAAAATCCTGGGCTGTTAAATCGGGAATCGGCTGGCAGGGAAAACACACGAATGTTATCGAACCCGAATGCGGCTCGTTCTTTTTTCTGTGCGGGATTTTAATCAACAAAGAACTTGATTACGATAAACCCGCCGAAGACCTATGTGGCTCCTGCAGCGTGTGCGTCGCGGCCTGCCCTACGGGCGCGATATATGAACCGTATAAACTCGACGCGAACCTCTGCATTTCCTATCAGACGATTGAAAACCGCGGAGAGATTCCGTCTTTTATAGAAACAGACGGATGGATTTTCGGATGCGATATATGTCAGGATGTCTGTCCGTATAACAGGAAAAAGTTCTTCACAGACGATAAATCGTTTTTCCCGAATCCCGCGCACTTTAACAAATCCAGAGAAGAACTTTCTTCATTCACAGAAGAACAATTCAACACCGTCTTTTCAGGCACTCCGGTTAAAAGAACAAAATTCTCCGGCTGGAAAAGAAATTTATCAGTTAACATTTAACATTTAGCATCTAACAATAATAGATCAGAAGTTAGTTGTTAGACTTCTGAAAAGGTTGTTTTCGTATTTTGTCATTCCCGCGAAAGCGGGAATCCATAACCGAAACACTGATTTTCCCTACCATATTTTATGGATTATGTGTTTTTCAGAAGTTTCAAATTATTTTGTGCGGATTATCAGTTGAAATCCGGGACTCAAATTTCAATATTATCAAATAAAAATGCCGTCAGATCTTTCGACCTGACGGCACAAAATTTCCGATATCCGCTCGGGTCGCAAAGAACGCGGCTTCACACGGAAGTCAGATATGATTATTTCTTCACAGCTTTCTTAAGAGCCGCGGTTTTTGCCGCCGCTTTCTTTTTTTCTCCCGCGCCGAACAGCGAGCCGTGCTTATATTCTACCGACGCTCTTGCCGCCGCGAGCCTCGCTATCGGGACTCTGAACGGCGAACAGGACACGTAAGCAAGTCCTAACTGATGGCAGAATTCAACTGAATTCGGCTCTCCGCCGTGTTCGCCGCATATTCCGAGTTTGATGTCGGGACGCGTCGATTTGCCCTTCGCTACGGCGATTTTCATGAGTTCGCCTATTCCGAACCTGTCGATTACCTGGAACGGATCGACCTGCAGTATGCGCTGCTTCAGATAATCGGGAAGGAACGAGCCGATGTCGTCTCTCGAAAATCCGAATCCCATCTGCGTAAGGTCGTTTGTTCCGAACGAGAAGAACTGCGCGTACTTCGCGATGTAATCCGCTACGAGCGCCGCTCTCGGAATCTCAATCATAGTTCCCGTCATCCTGAAGAATTTCTTCAGTCCGAACTTGTCGCATACTTCCTTGTATACTCTGTCAATAATCTGATACTGGTGCTTAAGTTCCCTTGACGTGCACGTAACGGGAATCATGATTTCCGGAAGAGGCTTCTTGCCTTCCTGAATGAGTTCTGCGGTCGCTTCGTAAATCGCCCTGACCTGAACTTCCGTAATTTCAGGATATGTTATTCCGAGCCTGACGCCTCTGTGTCCGAGCATAGGATTGTTTTCGTGCAATGAATCCGCTCTGTTGTTGAACTCTTCAACCGAAATGCCGAGGCTTTCAGCGAGTTTCGCTCTTTCATCGACGTTGTTCGGTACGAATTCGTGCAGCGGCGGGTCGAGAGTTCTGATTGTTACGGGGAATCCGTCCATCGCTTCGAGCGTGCCCTTCATGTTGTTCTTGATGTACGGGAAAAGTTCATCGAGAGCCGCTTTTCTTTCATCTACCGTGCCCGACATGATCATCTTTCTCAGAAGGAACAACGGCTGCTCGGAATTCTTTCCGTAGAACATGTGCTCGGTCCTGAAAAGTCCGATGCCTTCTGCGCCGAAACTTCTCGCCTTCGCCGCGTCTTCGGGTGTGTCGGCGTTCGTTCTCACCTTCATCACTCTAACCTTATCGCAAATCTTCATGAAGTTCTTAAAGTCTTCATTCTCGACGTCAACGTCCATCATTTCGAGGCTTCCGACGTAAACATTGCCCTTCGTGCCGTTAAGCGAAATCCATTCGCCTTCGCGCACCGTGACGCCGCCGGCTCTGAAATATTTTTCTTCGAGATTGACCTCGATTTCACCCGCGCCGACGATGCAGCACTTGCCCCATCCGCGCGCTACGAGCGCCGCGTGCGACGTCATTCCGCCGCGCGCCGTCAGAATCGCTTCCGCCGCTCTCATTCCTTCGATATCCTCGGGATTGGTTTCTTCTCTTACGAGAATTACCTTCTTGCCCTGCTTCTTCGATTCAACCGCGTCAGCCGCTGTGAACACAACCTGTCCTGTCGCGCCGCCCGGTCCCGCTGGAAGTCCTTTAGTTATGCGCTGTGCCGCCTTCTCCGCCGACGGTAAAAGCACCGGGTGAAGCAGTTCGTCCAACTGGTCGGGTCTTACTCTCGTTACCGCTTCTTCCGCGCTTATGAGTCTTTCCTTGTGCATGTCAGCCGCCATCTTCACAGCCGCCGCGCCGTTTCTCTTTCCGACCCTGCACTGAAGCATGTAAAGCGTGCCTTCCTGAATCGTGAATTCGAGGTCAAGCATATCGTGATAGTGCTTTTCAAGATTGAGTTCAATCTTGTGCAACTGCTTGTAAACCGCGGGCATCGCCGTTTCGAGAGAATCGAGGTGAGCATTGTGCTCGGATTTTCCGACTTCGTTAATCGGGTTTGGAGTTCTTATACCCGCTACAACGTCTTCGCCTTGAGCGTTTACGAGCCATTCACCGTAGAAATAATTTTCGCCCGTGGCGGGATTACGCGTGAACGCCACGCCCGTCGCGGAAGAATCGCCCATGTTGCCGAATACCATCGACTGAACGTTTACCGCTGTTCCCCATTCGTCGGGAATGCCTTCGATTTTCCTGTACGAAATCGCGCGCTTGCCGTTCCACGACTGGAAGACTGCGCCGACCGCGCCCCATAACTGGTCCATCGCGTCCTCCGGGAAAGGTTTTCCGAGAACTTCAAAAACTTTCGCCTTGTAAACATCGACGAGTTCCTTCAAATCATCTGCCGTCAGTTCGGTGTCGAGTTTGTAACCCTTCGACTCTTTCATTTTATGAAGTTCTTTTTCCAACTGCTGGCGAACACCTTTGCCTTCTTCAGGCTCGATGCCCGCGGCTTTTTCCATTACGACGTCGGAGTACATCTGTATAAGCCTTCTCTGCGAATCGTAAACGAATCTCGGATTGCCCGTCTTCGCGATGAGACCTTCGCGTGTGATGTCGTTGAGACCGACGTTCAGAACGGTTTCCATCATTCCCGGCATCGAACTTCTCGCGCCGGAACGTACTGAAACCAGTAGCGGATTGACCTTGTCTCCGAACTTCGCGCCCATCTGTTTTTCTACTCTTTCGAGCGCTTTGAGAACCTGTCCTTTTAATTCCTTCGGGTATTTCTTCTTGTTCTTATAGTAAGCGGTACAAACTTCAGTGGTAATAGTGAAACCTGCCGGAACGGGCAGACCAATGTTTACCATTTCCGCGAGATTAGCACCTTTTCCTCCTAATAAAGTTTTCATGTTAGCCTTACCATCGGCTTTCTTGCCGCCGAAATAATAGACATATTTTGTAGCCATAACGGTTAAATCCTGTTTAGTTTATTGTGAAAAGTTTATCATTTAAAGTACTCAATTTATTATTGAGTTTGTAGTCAAAAAACGGTGAAGTTTTTGAATAAAACGGCAAGAATTTAATGGCAAAAAGGGCAAAAACGGTTCATTATGGCAAGAGTGAGCATTCAATTAGCAGTTAGCAATTAACGGTTAACAATTAGGGCGAGAGATTTTTACCACAGAGCACACAGAGAGCACAGAGAACTTTAAGCATAATAAAGGGCGGAAATTTCGTTATGCGTTTTTATGTATAAAGTCTTGATAAAAATATTTAATATGTTTTATTATTCATTTCAAGCGTTTACAGCGTATGTTTCACAGAAGAAAAATAATATTGAATCTTGTCGACGAGTTCGGCAAGAAGATTGAAAAAGGCAGGTTCTACCAATTGCTTTTCCTCGCAAGCAGGATGCAGAAGGAGCCCGATTTCCATTTCGTGCCTATGGGCGATTCGCTGATTTCATTTCTCGCGGAGAACGACGTGAGGGTTATGAAAAAATACGGGTATCTCGCGGAGTCGGATGACGTGGTTCTGAAATCGATGCCGAAGGAAGCCGCGCTGCCCGACGAGGCAAAGGCGGTTCTGAGATCGTTGAGAAAAGAGTCGGGCAAGTTTCCCGCGAAGGTCCTGAACGATTACATAATGAAGGTGTTCCCCCTAAAGGCAAGACGGACGCGGGCGGCGGCGCAGGGGAAAAATTCGTTTACTCTCTGGGATACGAGGGAAAAGATATTGACGAGTACATTTTTACTCTTCTGCAAAACGGCGTGACGCTACTTTGCGACGTGAGAAAAAATCCGCTCAGCATGAAGTTCGGTTTTTCAAAGAGCCAGTTGAAGTCTTTCTGCGAAAGTGTGAACATAACGTACAGGCATTTTCCGGAATTCGGGATTGAGACGGAGAAGAGGAAAGGGCTTGAGAGCGTTTCGGATTTTAAGAATTTGTTTGACGATTACGAGAAGAATATACTGCCGAAGAAAGCGAAAGAGATTCAGGATTTGCTTGACACGATCGCGGGATACGAAAGAGCGGCGTTCACGTGCTACGAAGCTGACACTGATATGTGCCACAGGTCGAGGCTGATAAAAGCGGCGGGACTCGATGCAAAGGAGTTATGAGAGCAATTAGTAATTAATAATTAGTAATTAGTAATTAGAGCGAGAGCGTTCACCACAGAGCACACAGAGAAGAGCAAGAATATTCTTAGGTATAAGAGCAAGAGCGGTTATTCAATTAGCGATTAGCGATTAACAAATAACAATTAGAACAAGAGCGGCTATTCAATTAGCAAATAACGATTAACAATTAGCAATTAGAGCAAGAGCATTCAGCCGCGAATTCACGCGAATTTTTAAAAGCAAATATTAGCTCCGTAGGAGCGGCATCGAAAACAATTAGTAATTAATAATTAATAATTAGTAATTAGAGCAAGAGTGTTTAATCAATTAGCAATTTACGATTAGCAATTTTTAGCTCCGTAGGAGCGACATCGAATAGCGATTAGGGTTTGTTTTCCAACACACACCGCCCTGCCAATTCAATTTTATTACAACTTTAATTTCGGTATTTTTATTATTATAAATGAATTTTATGAGCGCTGACGTTTCAACATCGAAGGAAAAATTTCAGGAAAGGTACAAAGCGTACAAGGACGTTATCGAAAGCAAACTCGCTGAGGTGTGCAATAAGACTGAGCCCGTGAGCCTTTACGAGCCGATGAGGTACATTCTCGACGGCGGAGGCAAGCGCATACGTCCGATGCTGCTCGTGCTTTCCTGCGAGGCGGCGGGCGGCAGCGGGAATGACGCGCTCGACGCGGCGGCGGCAGTCGAGATTCTTCACAATTTTACGCTCGTGCACGACGACATAATGGATAACGCCGATACGCGGCGTGGACGCGAAACAATTCACAAAAAATGGAACCGCGATACGGCGATTCTCGCAGGCGACGGTCTTCTCGGCTTCGCGTACAGGCTTCTTCTTAAAACAAAGTCGGCAAGAATTCAGGACGCTGCGAAAGCGTTTACGGAGGCGATTATAGAGGTGTGCGAGGGGCAGTCGTGGGACAAGGAGTTCGAGACACGGCAGAGCGTGAGCATCAGCGAATACATTATGATGATTGACAAGAAAACGTCGGAACTGCTGAAGTGCTGCGCTGAAATCGGAGCGCTCATAGGCGGCGGTACGGACGGTGAAATCGAGGCTCTTAAAGAATACGCGCTCAATACGGGTCTGGCGTTTCAGATTCAGGACGACCTGCTGGACATTATCGCGGACGAGAAGAAGTTCGGAAAGAAAATCGGCGGCGACCTGCGGGAAGGGAAAAAAACGTATCTGCTTCTGAGAGCGCTGGAAACCGCGACTGACGAGACGGACAGGGTTTTGCTGAATAGTGTGATTGAGAATAAGGGCGTGAAGAACGACGGCGATATAATCAGAATTAAAAACGTGTACGAGAAGTACGGCGTCCTTGAGGACGCGTCAGTGAAAGTTGAAGAGTACACGTATAAAGCGAACGCTTCGCTGGAAAGAATAAACGATTCGGAGGCGAAAGAAATGCTGAAGTGGTTTTCGGATATGCTGCTGACACGAACGACATAAGGACACTGAAACAATTAACATTTAGCATTTAACAGTTAGCGATTAAGAACATTATAGCATTTAGCATTTAGCATTTAGCATTTAACAGTTAGCAATTAAGAGCATTTTAGCAATTAACATTTAGCATTTAGCAATTAGCGATTAAAAGCAAGAGAGTTTTTCAGAGGACAATTTTTCTGGCTGTCATTCCTGTCCGCCGCGGCGGAATTTCAGATGGAATGACAGTGGTTAAGTATATGACTCAAATAGAAACCGATATCTGTAGATGATAACAAAAGAACTGAAAATAGTAAATAAGGCGGGGATGCATACACGTCCAGCCTCAACACTCGTGAAGATTGCCGCGAAGTACAAGGCGGATTTTTTCATTTCGAAGGACGGCTTCGAAGTGAACGGGAAATCAATTATCGGCGTTATGACTTTAGCGGCGGAACAGGGCTCGGTGCTCGAGGGAAGGTTCGACGGTCCCGATGAAGAGGATTTGTGCAAAGAGATTTCGGAGTTCTTTGAGAGAGGATTCGATGAACTTTGAGTCTGCTTCGAGGAAACATGTTTGATAGATATCAAATATTAAAAATAAAAAATCAAAAAGAGAAATAAAGAAGAAAAAATAAATTTTAGAATATAATGAAAGAGATAAAATTTAAGACTAATGTAAACTGCAATCATTGCATCGCGAAGATAACACCGTTCATGAACGATGAAAAAAGTATCGTTGAATGGAGCGTTGACATCAACAATCCCGATAAAATTCTGACAGTTAAGGGTGATGAGGCTGACGGTCAAATCGTAAAAGATACTCTCGCTAAAGCGGGCTACATTGCGGAGCAATTATAAATCAAAATTTTAATTTCTAATATAGACTCTTATTAATCTGCAATCTGCAATCTGCATCATTATCCGAATTGATATGCGTAACTTCTCAAGCAAATGTAAATCAAGAAATGTTATTTTGATATCGGCGTTTTAATTTTGTGGTTGTTCAGGCAGCCGGTGTGTAAAGAATTTCTGGAGACCCGTCATCATCTTTGAGTATTATATGAATCCGAGTTCGTACTTCGCTTCTTCGGACATGTTGTCGAATGACCAGGGCGGGTCAAACGTTATTTCGACGCGCGCGTCGTGCACCATAGGATGTTCGCGCAATTTTTCCTGCACTTCGCCCGGAAGCGTTCCGGCGACAGGACAGGCGGGTGACGTGAGCGTCATAACAACGAGGACGTCGCCGTTCTCCGCGATGCTTATGTCGTATATGAGCCCGAGGTCGTATATGTTCACGGGTATTTCGGGGTCATAGCAGTTCTTGAGAACCTTAATGACTTCTTCCCTCAATACTTCAGGGTCCGGATTATTTTCTTTTTTTTCTTCCTGCATATATTTTTTATATCTGCGCTATTCGATGCCGCTCCTACGAATTTGAAAATTGCTACTATAATTCGCGAGTAACGCTCTTGCTCTAATTACTAATTACTAATTATTAATTACTAATTGTTTTTCGATGCCGCTCCAACGGATTTAAAAACTCCTTTCATAATTCGCGGCTGAATGCTCTTGCTCTAATTACTAATTACTAATTACTAATTACTAATTACTAATTGACGCGTAAGCGGCAGAAGCCCGCTTCATGTGTTTAATCATATTCACCAGCCCGTTTGAGCGCGTCGGAGACAGGTGCTCCTTCATACCGATTTTATCGATGAAAGCGAGTTCGGCATTCGCGACGTCAGCCGGTTTTTGACCTGAAAGAACTTTAACGAGTAGTCCCACCAGTCCTTTGGTTATAATCGCGTCGCTGTCGGCTTCGAACGTAACGCGTCCGTCCCTGTAATCGGAATGCAGCCACACCTGCGAGACGCATCCGGCGACCTTGTTTTCATCGGTTTTATATGCCGCGTCCATCGGCTTCAGGTTTTTCCCGAAATCGATTATGTATTCGTATTTCTCTTCCCAGTTGTCGAAGAAGGAAAACTCCTCGATTATTTCGTTCTCTATTTCGGTTATATTTTTCACTTCTTATATCAGTATTTGTACCGGATTCCTGCCAAGAGTCCGCCGCGGCGGACAGGAATGACAGCGTGATTATTTTGCTTTGCTTCTAACTACTGCTTTTACGATAACATTTTTTTCGCCTTTATAACTCCATTAACAAGCGCGTCGATTTCCTCTTTCGTGTTATACATCGCGATTGACGCGCGCACCGTTCCGGGTATTCCGAAACGCTTCATAAGCGGTTCGGTGCAATGCAGACCCGTGCGGACCGCTATTCCCGTCTTGTCGAGTATCGCGCCCGTATCATATGGATGAATACCGTCGAGAAGAAACGATATCACGCTCGCCTTTTCCTTCGCGTTTCCTACAAGCCGGAACCCGTCTATTTCGCTGAGTTTCGACGTTCCGTATTCCAGAAGTTCGCGCTCGTGCCCTGCAATGTTTTCAATTCCGATTTCCTTTATATACTTTACCGCTTCCGACAGTACGATTGCTCCCGAAATGTCAGGCGTGCCCGCCTCGAATTTATACGGCAGTTCGTTGTACGTTGTCTTTTCGAACGACACGTTCTTTATCATATCGCCGCCGCCCTGATAAGGAGGCATCGAGTCGAGAAGTTTTTCCTTTCCGTAAAGAATTCCGATTCCCGTCGGACCGTACATCTTGTGTCCCGAGAACGCGTAAAAGTCGGCGTCGAGTTCGCGAACGTCAACGTTTGAATGCTGAACCGCCTGCGCCCCGTCGATTAAAACAACCGCTCCCGCGTCGTGCGCCTGACGTATGATTTCTCTCACGGGATTAACCGTGCCGAGAGAATTGGATATTTGATTTACGGCGACAATCTTCGTTCTCGAACTTAATAGTTTCCTGTACGCTTCGATGTCGAGTTCGCCCGAATCGTTTACCGGTATGACTTTCAGCGATGCGCCTTTTCTTTCGCACAAAATCTGCCACGGAACTATGTTTGAATGATGCTCAAGATGGGAAACAATTACCTCATCTCCCGTTCCGACAGAAACCTCTCCGTAGGACGATGCGACGAGGTTTATCGCCTCAGTCGTGCCGCGCACGAAGATTAATTCTTCGGGCTTCCCCGCATTTATAAATTCCGCGATTGTTTTTCTTGAATTTTCATAGAGTGTTGTCGCTTTGTCGCTGAGGAAATGCACGCCGCGATGGACGTTGCTGTTTTCTTCGGAATAATATTTCACGAGAGCGTCGATTACACGTTTCGGTTTCTGTGTTGTCGCCGCGTTATCAAGATAAACGAGCCTCTTCCCGTTCACATGAACGTCAAGTATCGGAAAATCTTTTCTTATTTTTTCTGCGTCGAACATCATCCAAAAATCANNAAACTTTATTATAAATAAGTAAGTCAAACATTACGAACTTAATTTTTCCTCAAGCCTCGCGGAGACGAGTTCTCTCATCTGTCCGAAACTTATTTCGTCTATGACTTCGCGGGCGTACGCGGAAAGCAGCATCTTGCGGGCTTCCGACTCCCCTATGCCGCGCGCGCGGAGATAGAAAATTTCATCTTCGTTAATCTGTCCTGTGGTCGCTCCGTGCGAGCACTTGACGTCGTCCGCGAAGATTTCAAGTTGCGGCTTCGCGTTTGCCGAGGCGTCGTCCGAAAGAAGAATGTTGTTGTTAGTCTGGTACGCGTTCGTTTTTTGCGCGTCTTTTCTCACCATTATTTTTCCGTTGAACACCGTCGAGCCGTTCGCGTCGATTATGCCGCGGTAAAGTTCGTTGCTGTGGCTCGCGGGCTTAGCGTGGTCTGCGAGCGTGTGGTTGTCAATGAACTGATTCTCCTTCGCGAGATAGAAACCGCGGAAGTAACAGTCGATTCCTTCGCCGTCGATGAGCGAGTTAAGCGTATTGCGGATGAATGCCCCGCCCCACGAAATCACGTTTGAATAAAGCCTGCTCGATTTTTCCTGATGCACGGAGGTTGTACCGACGTGGAAGGATTCAATACCGTCGTTCTGAATCTTGTTGTGATGCAGTTCGGAATTCTCCGACAGGAAAATCTCTGTAACGCAGTTCGAAACGTTCTTGTTTTCCGAATAATAAACTTCGCTGACGTCCGCGTAAGCGTTGTTCTCGAGTATAATTAGATTTCGCGTGTTTGACATCGTGTCGTTTGAATCAGTAATGTTCAGTATGATGAGCGGCTTCTCCAGACGCGCGTTTTTCTTAACCAGAACGAAGACGCCCGCTTCGGAGAACGACGCGTTGAGAGCCGTGAATCCGTCGGCGGCCGCAAGCGCGGATTTGCCGTAGTGATTCTTCACGGCAGCGCTCTTGATGTTTTTCGCGTCGAATAAATTGCCGATTATAATTTTGCTGTCTGTGTTGTGAATCTTCGAGAGTTCACCGTTGTAATGCCCGTTGTGGATTACGATGACGTTTGCGTCGAAATTATACTCCTTGTATTTTTCGATTTCCTTTCTGCTGATTGCCGAATCCATACGGACAGTGAAAGAGCCGTTCGTTATCGGCGCGATGTTAGTGAACCGCCATTCTTCGTTCTTCTTCGCCGGAAAACCAACGCTCTCGAATGCGGCTATCGCCTCATCGCGGGCAATGCCCGGCGTGAGTGTCTTCTCGAGTTCTTTGTATTCCGATATTAATTTTGATTTTAAATCCATTCTTTGAAAGCAATTTTAAATTGCAAATTTTAAATTGTTAATTCCTTTACCGTTTCGAAACGTAATTACAGGAATTTAACTACTATCATCTAACTACTAACTTCTAACTACTAACTTCTTGATTCTTGATTCTTGATTCTCGTTCCTCCTCACGAAACAACTTCTTCCTTTATCCAGTCATATCCTTCGTCTTCGAGTTGAAGCGCGAGTTCTTTAGTTCCTGACTTCACTATCTTGCCTTTGTAAAGGACGTGAACGAAGTCGGGGACGATGTAGTCCAGCAGCCTCTGATAGTGAGTAATCACGATGAAAGCGTTGTCCTTGTTCCGTAACTTGTTAACTCCGTTAGCCACGATTTTAAGCGCGTCAATGTCGAGACCCGAATCGGTTTCGTCGAGTATTCCGAGTTTCGGTTCGAGCATTGCCATCTGAAAAATTTCATTCCGCTTTTTTTCGCCTCCTGAAAATCCGACGTTGACGTATCTCTTCGCGAGTTCGGGATCGAGTTCAACAAGCGCGGCTTTGTCCTTCAGGCGCTTCAGGAATTCGCCCGCTGTCATCGGGTCCTGCCCTTTCGATTTCCTGATTTCATTGAGTGCGGTCTTCATAAAATTCGTCGTGGTCACGCCCGGAATTTCCACGGGATACTGGAACGCGAGGAATATTCCTTCGCGCGCCCTGTCTTCCGCTGAAAGTTCGAGAAGATTCTGCCCGTTGTACAGGACCTCGCCCGCGGTCGCCTCGTATCCTTCTTTTCCGGTCAGCACAGAGGCGAGCGTCGATTTACCCGAGCCGTTCGGACCCATAATCGCGTGAACTTCGCCGGGCTTTACTTCAAGGTTAATGCCGTTCAGAATTTCCTTGTTTTCAATCTTTGCTTTTAAGTTCTTTATCGATAACATTTTNATAAAAGTAATTTTAATTTTTGATTATTAGCCGACGCTTCCTTCAAGCGATATCGCGAGAAGTTTCTGCGCTTCGACCGCGAATTCCATCGGCAACTGGTTAAGCACTTCCTTCGCGTAGCCGTTCACTATCAGTGCGACGGCGTCCTCTTCGGATATGCCCCGCTGGCTGCAGTAGAACAGAATGTCCTCTCCGATTTTCGAAGTGGTCGCTTCGTGCTCGACCGTGGCTTTCTTGTTTTTTATGTCGAAGTACGGAAACGTGTGCGCTCCGCACTTGTCGCCCATCAGGAGCGAATCGCACTGCGAGTAATTTCTCGCGTTCGCTGCGTTCTTCCCGACGCGCACGAGCCCGCGGTAACTGTTCTGGCTGAAACCCGCGGAGATTCCTTTCGAGACAATCCTGCTCTTCGTATTCTTTCCGAGATGAATCATCTTCGTGCCCGTATCCGCCTGCTGGTAATTGTTCGTCAATGCGACCGAATAAAACTCGCCGATTGAATTATCGCCTTTTAAAATAACGCTCGGATATTTCCAAGTAATTGACGAGCCTGTTTCGACCTGAGTCCAGGAGATTTTCGCGCTGTCCCCGCAGATGCCCCGCTTCGTCACGAAATTATAAATGCCTCCCCTGCCTTCCTTGTCGCCCGGATACCAGTTCTGAACTGTCGAATACTTGATTTCGCCTCTGTCAAGCGCTATTAATTCAACTACCGCAGCGTGCAGCTGATTCTCGTCGCGCATAGGAGCCGTGCATCCTTCAAGATATGAAACGTAAGCGCCTTCGTCGGCGATTATAAGCGTTCTTTCGAACTGCCCCGTGTTCGCCGCGTTAATTCTGAAATATGTCGAAAGTTCCATAGGACAGCGGACACCTTTCGGTATGTACACGAAAGAGCCGTCGCTGAATACGGCTGAGTTAAGAGCCGCGAAGAAATTATCGGAGTAAGGAACTACCGAGCCGAGATATTTTTTTACGAGTTCGGGATGCTCCTTCACAGCTTCGCTTATGGAACAGAAAATTATTCCGAGGTCTGAAAGCTTTTCGCGGTATGTCGTCATTACCGAAACGCTGTCCATAACCGCGTCAACCGCCACGCCCGCGAGAAACTGCTGCTCAACAAGCGGTATTCCGAGTTTCTCGTATGTTTCTTTTATCTTCGGGTCGAGTTCGTCAATCGAGTTGAGTTTGTTCTCCTTTTTCGGAGCCGCGTAGTAAATCACGTCCTGATAGTCGATGGGCGGATATTTTACATTCGCCCAGCGCGGTTCTTCAAGAGTGAGCCAGTGCCTGTATGCTTTCAGCCGCCATTCGAGCATGAATTCAGGTTCGTTTTTCTTCTTTGATATGAACCGGACTACGTCTTCATTGAGACCTTTCGGCAGGGTTTCCATATCGATGTCAGTCGTGAACCCCCACTCGTAATCGCTGCTGATTTTATTTAAAATTATATCGTCGTTCATTTTATGAATCTGTTTTATCTAAAGACTAAAGTCGTAATTATCAGTATTTAATCAAATAGGACTAAATTAGTCGTATTTTGCTTCAAAAAAAAGCCACTTATGTCAAGTGGTATATCTACGAAAACGGTTTGCGGCGTGAAAAAGTTCATTTAGAACAATAAAAATCTGCAGGTTTCTATCTACCGGTCGCGTGAGTCGCAGGGAACTGAAACGACTTCAAGAACGGTGCCCGTAACCGGATTTACTATTACAGATGTGAGTCTGTTCCCGTAAACGCATCCTGTATCGATGTCGATGTACTTGTATTCCAGAAAGTCGGGGCTGAGAACGGGCGTATGCCCGTAAATCTGGAACTTGCCGATGTCCGATGGTATGTCCCGGTTCCACATCAACGAATAATCATCAACTACGTCAAGATTCAAATTACCGCTTGAATCAATCCGTATCGAGTCGTTTGCGTTTTCAGTCAGAACTATTCCTGCGTGTGTAATTACCGCTCCGGAGAATTCATATCTCAGAGGAAAGGATTTAATGAAATCAAGATGACCGGTTGCTCTCATTTCTTCAATGAACGCGGGATAGTTCTTTCTGAAGTCCGTAAAGAGTTCCCTGTCGAACGAGTCTATGTTGAACGACGACGGAATGCCGGTTTTTATGTGCTTCAGATAACTGTAAACAGTCGCTTTGCCGCCGAGGCTCATCTCTGCCTCGAAATTGGAAAATCCCGAGCGGTTGTACCTTTCGTCCGGATTTTCGAGAGCGCGCAATAAAATGTCCTCGTGGTTTCCGCGGACACATTTAATGTTTTTCTCCACGCAGAAACCGACAGTCTCCTTTGTATATTTTCCCCTGTCAACAAGGTCTCCGACGGAAAACACGGATTCCGTTTTTTTCGATATCCTTTCGTACAGCGATTCAAGTGTATTGATGCATCCGTGAACGTCGCCGATAACCGCAATCAAACCATTTTCTCCCATAAAAAATATATTGCGATATTTGTTAAAACATTGAATTAAATTTACTATCTTATATTAACATATACAATATTCAATTTCATTTCGGCAAATTATGATACTATATCTGCACGGGTTTGCCAGTTCCGGAGCGGCGACCAAAGCAACCGTACTGAGGGAATATGTTTTAAGTGAGAGCACAATTACAGACAAGAACGTCATTTCACCCGACCTGCCGGTTGAACCGAACGGAGCAAAGGCGGTCATCTCGGAAATCATCGAAGGAAGCACTGAAGAAAAAATCGTGTTCGGCAGCAGTCTCGGAGGATTTTACGCCCTGCATGCCGCTTTCAAATACGGTATTCCGTGCGTTCTGATAAATCCCGCCGTTTTGCCTCACATCGCTCTTGAAGATTCTGTCGGAATGCATAAGAATTTCAAGACGAACGAAGAATTCGAATTCAAACGCGAATATCTCGATCAGTTGGAGAAAATATACGGGGAAATTGATTTTTCGAAAATTAAAAAAGCCGACACCGCGGTGCTTCTCGCAAAGGACGACGCGCTCCTGAATTACAGGAAGACGATGATTTATCTCGAGGGGCACATCGGTTTCCTGCTGCTCGAAGACAACTGCGGACACGAGTTTTCGAAGTTCGGCGAGACACTGCCGAAGGTCTTTGAGTATTTCAAAAACGGGTGGTAACTCACGTATGAAAATACCGAAAAACGGAGACAACGAATGAAACTTCTCGCTAAAGAGCCGGCGGAATCTTTTTTCGATTCACTCGCCGAAATATACGACGAAGATGCGAATTTTTTTACGAAGATAATCGCCTGCAAGAAATGCTTCGACGACCTTTTCAGGGAGATAACGAAAGACGAGAACGTGGCGTTCACAGGCACGTACGGAAGAATCGAATACGTATTGCAGAACTGGGGAGCAGGTCAGGAATTGTCCGATAAGATTCATCGCTTCAGGCGGAACGCGGGTTACGTTATTAAAGGCAGGACACAAAAAATTGACGGACGGTTGTTCCTGACGTTCCTGCGGCAGATTTGCGAAATCATATACGCTCTCACCGAATGCGGCATTCCGGAAAGACTCGCGGAAGCGCTGAAAGACGCGCCCGAAGGATTCGAAGAAACAAAAACAAGGACTTACGAGACAATCGATTTTTCGAACTGCATCGTACTGAACAAGACAGATATAAAACGCGGTGCAGCGGGCGGAGAAAACTTTTCAATTTTCTGCGAAGACACGTCCGAACTGGGACGGTATTCACTACGCATATACAAGAATCACTTCGAAGACCTCGCGCAGCTGCACGAGAGCATAAACAGGTACACCACGCTGAACATACTCAACATAAACATTTCCGTAAAGGAAAAGTATTTTTATTCAACGAGTTTCGAGTCGCAGATAATCGTCGAACCGGATTTCATAGTCGAGGCGTCGGATATCGCCGAATGTTTCGCGAACTACATTTATAATCCTTACATATTTTTTGTAAGAAAGTTTATTCCTTCGAAACCCGGCATAGCGGCGTTCAAGGGAAATCTCATAAACGGGCTGATGGACGCCCTTATATCCGACCCGGGCGCAGACCCGGAAGAGGTAATAAACGAACTAATTTCCGAGAACCTGATGAGGGTGCTGTACTACGGAAAGGATGCGATTGAAAATGCCGTAAAGGACATCCTCGAAAATCACTACAAGAACTTAATGATGATTTTCAAATCAAGAAAAACCGACAGCATAAGAATCGAGCCGACTTTCGTTTCGCCTCTTTACGGAATTCACGGAAGACTCGACGCGCTCATCGAGCCCGAAGGCGACAGGACGAAGAAAAATGTTTTCGAACTTAAAAGCGGAAACGCGAGAGCCAAAGCCGAGGTCTGGGTAAATCACAGGATGCAGGTCACGTGCTACAACATGCTCCTGAAATCAGCGTTCGGCAAGGACAGGAAAGGCACTTCATCGATACTTTATTCATCGACATCGGAATCTCCTTTCAGAAACGTCGTGTGCGGACCCGCGGAGGAAAAAAAAGTTCTCCTCGTCCGCAACAGCATCGTATCGGGACTTTTCAACCTCGCGAACGGGAATTTTGAAATACTGAACGCCTTGAAGAGCGGCAAGGCGGGAATCATTCCGCGGTTCATGGAAAACGGATTGCTCGATTTCGCCGACCAGATTAAGAACGCGGGCGATACCGACCTGCGGTACTACAGGTATATGCTGTCTTTCATACTGCGCGAACACAGGAGCGCGAAAACCGGAAGCGCGGGCGCGGAAGACGGCGGCTTTGCCTCGCTCTGGTCCGAAACCGCGGAGGAAAAGAAAAAAGACTTCAAGATAATTACAAACCTTGTTCTCGAAGAGTTCGGCGCGAAAGAACTCCGCTTCAGCGTCAAAGAAAAAGTCAGCCACAATTTCAGGGAAGGCGATATTGCGATTTTTTACAGGAACGACGTGACGGGCGGTAGCCCGGTGAATGCCGAACTCATCAGAGGAACCATACAGAAACTCGCGAATGACGAAGTCATCGTTGAAATGCGGAACAGACAGGTTGACGGGAATTATTTCGCGAAGGGAACCGAGTGGAATATCGAGCACGACGTGATTGAATCGAATTTCTGGAACACCGTAAGGCTGCTGTTCGAATTTGTTAAAGCGCCGAAATACAAGCGCGAGTTGATTCTCGGACTCCGCGAGCCCGAAAAGGGAAGCGCAAAATATGAGAGCGATAAAAATTTAAGCAAGGACCAGAATGACAACATAAAGAAAGCGGTAACCGCGGAGGACTATTACCTTATTCAGGGACCGCCGGGAACTGGAAAAACATCTACGACGCTTACGGGCATAATAAAAAACCTCGTTAAGTCGAATACGAAAATTGTTATACTCGCGTACACGAACAGAGCGGTCGAAGAAATCTGCGGCAACCTTTCGAAGAACGGAATTAGTTTTGTCAGGACGGGCAGGAGAGTTTCCGAAGACAGCATGGGAGAAGAATTCATTCCCGTAACAAACGTAGTTATTTCCACTGTTACTTCCTTCGTCTCAAAAATACACGAACTCGAGGGAATTTACGAATTCGATACACTGATTGTCGACGAGGCTTCGCAGTTGACCGAGGCTGATTTATCCGGAATACTGGCGAAGTTCAGAAAGTTCATACTGATAGGCGACCAGAATCAGATGCCTTCTGTTGTGACACAGACGAATATTGAATCTGAAGTCAAGGACGAGGCATTAAGACGCCTCGGGATAACCAATTTCAACCGCTCGCTTTTCGAAAGACTCTACGGCATATGCGTTAAGAAAAAATGGCATCACGCGTACGGTATGCTCGAAACGCATTACAGGATGCACAGGGAAATTTCGGGATTAATAAATGTTCATTACGGAAACAAACTTATCGAAGGACGTGAAACTCAGAATGACGAATTCACGTTGTTCGACAGCGGCTCGAAAGACGGCGTGGAAAAAATGCTTTCAAAATCGAGAACGATATTCATAGAAAGCGAATACATAAAAAGTTCAAAAACAAACAGGGACGAAGCGGAAAAAACAGTTTCCATTCTGAAGACAATTAAAAAAGTCTTCGGTGAAAATTTTTCCGAAAAAACCGTGGGAGTCGTTACACCTTTCAGGGCTCAAATCGCGCTTATAAAAAGTTTTATCGGCGACGCGGAACTGAGCGAAAAAGTTACGATTGACACTGTCGAAAGATTTCAGGGCTCGGAAAGGGAAATTATTATTGCCTCGTTCGCTGTATATAATTCATTCCAGATGAAAAACCTGCAGTCGCTGAACTCCGCCGACATCGACAGGAAACTTCTTGTTACGCTGTCACGCGCGGCAAGCCAGATAATACTTCTTGGTTACGCTCCCGTGCTTTCGGAAGGAATATACTACGAACAGGTGATTAAGCACATCAAGAAGAACGGCCTGTATGTTTCGCGAAAAGAAGCGAAACTTATCTTCGGGAAGAAATAGTACCCGCTTCTCTCGCCATTTTATATTCCGGCGAAAACCGTAATCTTTTCGATAACACAAGAAACCTCTCAGAACATCTTCTTGTCACCGACCATCTTCTCGTAACTGACATCGTCGGGCTCCCAGAGTTCTATCTTCACGCCGTCGGGATCGAGGATGTGCACGAATTTTCCGTATTCGAATTTTTCTATTTCATCGAGAAACTTTACCCCTTCCGCTTTGAGCGACTTCACGAGTTCGTCAAGATTTTCGACACGGAAGTTTATCATGAAATCCTTTTCTGAAGGCTTGAAATACTCCGTCGATTCCTTGAAGGGCGCCCAGAGCGTAAAACCTTTTTTACCCGGCGCGTCCGTCCTGTCCCACATGAAACTCGAACCGTACTCGTCGGTCTTGAAACCGAGGTGCTTCGAATACCATTCCATTGTTTTCTTCGAATCCTTGCATTTGAAGAAAATACCGCCAATACCTGTAACTTTTTTCATAAAAGTGTGTTGATTTAAATCAAAATAGGTAAATTTTGGTACTAACTAAAACACAAAATTTTTGTATTTTTATTGTTCCAAAAAATATATCGGGATGTAGTTCAGTTGGCTAGAATGCGTGCTTTGGGAGCATGAGGTCGCTGGTTCGAGTCCAGTCATCCCGACAAAAAATATCCTCTGTATTATTTCACAACAACCATTTTATTTGTAAGTTTTCTTATCATCATTCCGTTACCCGCGTTAATTAGTTCGAGAGTACAAAAATATATCCCTGACGCAAGATTAGAAGAGTTAAAATTTATACTTATTTCTCCCGGTTCGACAATTTCGTTGAATAATTCTGAAACCAGTCGGCCGGTAATATCATAAACTTTTATTTTGCACAAAGCAGAATTTTTAACTCCGAATATAATCCGGGTTGAATTGTTAAACGGATTTGGATAGTTCTGTCTCAGATAATAATCACCGGGTGTTGTGTTCTCGTTATTTCTAACGAATGAAACCCCGCCGTTTGTTGTTTTATATATACTTCCCGAATAATCAAGTATGTATCCCGTATTCTCGTTATAGAATTTCAATTTCCAAAGCACTGAACCGGGACTCAGTTCATAAGATAACCAGTTCTGACCTTTGTTTGTAGTTTTCAATAATGTTTTTGTGGAACCGATTATCCATCCGGTATTTTCATTAACGAACTTCACATCAAAGAAATTCTTTCCGGGATATGATGTAACTGCCCAGTTCACGCCGCAATTGGTCGTTTTGCTTATATTGGGACCTCCGACTATAAAACCCGTCACGCTGTCAGCAAAACCGACGGATGACGGCGGGGGGTTCGAAGAGAATATACCTGCATATGAAACTCCCCCGTTTGTAGTCCTGAGTACTCCGCCGCCAGAAGCGGTGATTTCGTGGTATACGACCCAGCCCGTAACTTCATTTTGGAAATAAACTTTTGTAACGGTAATATCGTAATTAAAATAGTTAGAAGGAGTCCAGTTCAATCCCGCATTAGTCGTTTTATAAGTTACTCCCTGTGTCACACCGGAAGGATGATTAACATATTCGCCGCCAACCCACCCGGTATTTTCATTAATAAAATAGAGAGCATTTGTTTGTACGTGATACATATCAGTAAAGGGTGTCCAGTTTAATCCGCCGTTTGTAGTTTTTTGAAAGGATGTGCTGTTGGAAAAATAACTTGATGTTGCAATAAAACCTGTGTTAACGTTTATGAACCAAAGCGATGCGGAATTGCTGAGATTTACTATTGAAAGAGCGTTCCAGTTGTATCCGTTATTTGTAGTCTTATAAAGTTTGCTTAAATTCGAAAGCAAATACCCGGTATTATCATCCGGAAACGACAGGTCGTATATAGAATGTACCTCCATACTATTCTTAAAAACGTAATTCCACGTGTTCCCTTCATCGGTCGATTTCAAAATCCGTCTGTTGTATCCGCATGAAATAATATTGCCGGAATTCAGAATTGCAAAATTATTCGTCACCATGTATCCACTGTCACCCGGGAATTTTTCGAACCAGTTATAACCCCCGTCCGTTGTCTTAAATATCTTCCTGCCGGTAGTCGCTCCAAATCCCGTATTGGCGTTTAAAAAATCCAATCCGCACCAATCGGCATTTGTAGTGTAAACAGAAATCCAGTTAGAACCGCCGTCAGTTGTCTTGAGAACCCGCATATTCCCCGTGCAAAAGCCGGTTGACTCGTTAAGAAATGAAAAATATTTCATCCCCGGATAAGGGAACGAAGATACAGTCCAGTTGACTCCGCCGTTTGTTGTTCTGCAAAACATTCCGTTCCTGTTTATCGCTATACCGTTGTTGACGCTGAAGAATTTCATGTTGTAAAAGGAAGATGTCAGGCTCGTAACGGAAAACCAGTTTACCCCTGAATCTGTCGTCCTAAGAATACTGCTGTCTGTTGCTATCCACCCGTTATTCTGGTCAAAGAAATAAACTGCATTATTGTCGTAATTGTTGTTCACCGTAATACTCAACCAGTGAGCGCCGCCGTCTGATGTTCTCAACACTGTTCCGGCATCACCGACTGCGATACAAATGTTCTGATTTATTACTGAAAGACTGTTAATGCTCCAGAATGCAGGATTAGCCTGATAAATCCAGTTAATGCCGCCGTCATTTGTTTTAACAATCATTCCGTTTCGCCCCGCCGCCCATCCAATGTTCGCATCATAAAATTTCACAGACAAAATATCTGAAAAATCGTTATAAATGAACCATCCGTTTTGAGAATATGAGTTATTATACAAGAGAAAAAGAAGTATGAAAAACAAATATTTTTTCATAATCGGGGAAGTTATATTGTTAATATAATGTGTTAGAATTATAAATCAATCAGTATATAAAATCAAGGTATATTAGTTTTACTTCATTATTATTGATGATTAAGTTTTCTATTTCTACATATTATAAATCGTTGTAATAAATTAAATTTATGAAAATAAAAAGCTTGGTCTGCCCGTATTGTAAAAATACTATCAAGGAAAAATCCGCGGCAGTCGCCTGTCCGAGGTGCTTCACGCAGCATCACAGGAACTGCTGGGAAGAACACAACGGATGCGCCGTACCCGATTGCTACGGCAATCCCGACGTAAAGGCGGTCGCCGAGAATGTCGGCAACAAGACTATTGATGAAATACTGCACGGACCGAGAGTTATTTCTCCCGTTCAGCCGAAAGGCACGATTTGCCCTGAATGCGGAAAAGAATGCAGCCCCGGGGAAAGCAGATGCACTTTCTGCGGACACGATTTCAATCCCGAAAAAAAACAGGAACCGCCGGACGATTTCGAAAAAGAGTTCAGGGAAAGGTACAGAGAAAAAGCAGGATTCAAATTCAGACTCCGCATCGCGCTCTTTACAAGCATCGGTATTGTCGCCGTGCTTATCGTCTCGTCAATAATTTTCTCATACATTAAACTGAACGAATACTACAGTTCGGAGGAATACAGAATAAAACTGTTCGTGAAGGAATGGAAATATTCGCTCGAAAGCGAGGACATATTCAAGTACAGGGATTTGCTCGACAAAGATTATCAGTACATTGAAAAGTCAGGCAAGCCGGTTAATTTCGACGAAAGGGCGAAGAGAATACAGAAGATGTTTGAGACTTATAAAAAAATTAAAGTGCAGACAGACGACCTTATTATCAGCAAGGACACTTCATCGGCAAACTATTCCAACGTAACATTCAACCAGACAATCACGCTGGACAAGAAAGAAGAGAAAGGGAAAAAAACTTTCCGCCTCTATAGGGACAGCGTATCCGCAAAGTGGAAAATCTTCCGCGAATACTTCGAATGACAATTAGTAATAAATAATTAGTAATTAGTGTTTGTCATACCGGCGAAAGCCGGTATCCATTACCGAAACTTAGTTCTTGATTTCACGTTTTCTCACATGAGAGTTTTCAGAAGTCTCTAATTAGTAATTTGAAGAAATGGTGCGGAAACGAATAGCTCCGTAGGAGCGACATCTAATACCTCCGTAGGTGCGGCATCGAATACCTTCGTAGGTGCGGCATCGAATAGCAATAAGAGGTCAGCGAAAATCAGCTCCGTAGGAGCGGCATCGAATAGCTCCATAGGAGCGGCATCAAATAGCAATAAGAAGTCAGCGAAAATCAGCTCCGTAGGAGCGGCATCTTGGTAGAATCCGTAGGAACGACATCGAATAGCAATAAGAAATCAGCGAAAATCAGCTCCGTAGGAGCGGCATCTTGGTAGAATCCGTAGGAACGACATCTTTTTGAAAAAGAAATCGCAAAAAAGTCCCGTAGGGACGACAGTATTTTAGATTATGAAATTACATTCAACAAAAGTCCCGTAGGGACGACAGTATTTTAGATTATGAAATTACATTCAACAAAAGTCCCGTAGGGACGACAGTATATACTGCCGACCCTACGGGTCTCAAACAAAAATCAATCTCGCGTGCTAAAATAATGCCGTCCCTGCGGGACTAAAACCACGGAACTAATACCGCGGGACTGCAGAGGGATTCGGATGAAATATCAAAAAACCGTCAGGACTTACGTCCTGACGGTAATCGAAAATTTTCAATTGAAATAATTATCCGCCGAAAATTAGCAAAGCGAGAAGAAGACCTATATTAAGCACAAGACCGAACTGCATGTTGAACTGCGCGGTCATCATAATATGTTTCGTCCCGAGTTCCCACCTCGGCATTCCGTCGTCGGGAATGTGTTTTATAATCTTAACAAGTTTTAACGCGGATGGAAGCGTGACTATATTCAGAAGAGCGAGCCATGGCAGAAGTTTCAGCGCGACAAAAATTATTATTGAGGCGTACGCTCCGAAAATCAAAACGTAATACATGTACTTCGATAATTGCTCGCCTATAAGTATCGGAATCGTCTTAACCCCGAACACCCTGTCGAATTTCATATCGCGAATGTTGTTCGCGTGAAGTATCGCGATTATAAGCAATCCAATCGGCGTTGAAAGCACGACCGGAAGCCAGGAAAATTCCCTTACCTGAACGTAATAAGCGCCGAGCGTCATACCCACACCGAATGACAGAAAAACCATCACATCTCCGAGCGCCTTGTATTTCAAGGCGAACGGATTGGCAGTGTAATAAATCGCCGCGAGCAGTCCGAAAATCATCAGATATAAAACCCATACGCCGCACATCATCCAGAGTACTATTCCGATTCCGCAGGCGAGAATAAGCGAGCCGAATGCCAAAGCCTTCATCTTGTTCATCGAAACGTAACCTTTCGACAGCACGAGCGAGCCGCCGTGAGGTATTCCGATTTCGGGGTCTTCCTTGTCAAGACCTTTCTTGAAATCATATATGTCGTTAACTACATTCGAGCCGATGTGCACCGACAACGCTCCTATTAAAGTGAGAGCAAAAATTATGAAATCGAATTTGAGTCCCGGATGAAACAGCACGGATAAAAGCGAGCCGTAAAATACGGGAATGACCGACGCGGGAAAAGCGTATGCGCGGGCTGTCATCAGAAATAGACCGATGCCTTTGGGTTTCTTTGTATTATTTTCCATAGATTAATTTATTCTTCTGCTATTAGAACAAAAAACACGTTTGGGAAGTTTAAAAAAAGAAATGAAACTACCCATCATCGGCAAAATAGAGGTAATGCGCGAATAATTCCATACAATTAATTTACGGGTTTGATAAAACAGGGAATTAGCGCTGCACTTTTTATTCCGACCCTGCGGAAAAATATCCATTAAGCACGAGAAGAATTCTTAGTTGATATTTGATTGAATTGTTTTGAATAAAATGGTATTATAATTTGAAACAATGGAAAGCAAAAGCAAGTAATAAAATTGGATGAGCACCGTTCCGGCAAATACCGATTTGATTCTCGACCGCGTTGAAAAGCGCGTTTACGGAGTTTACAGAAAAGAAAGTCTTCTGAATTTTCTCAACGGCATCTTATCGGTATTTTCGGTATTCATCTCTCTCGCAGTTCTTTTATCTGTGCTCGAATCGGCTTTTCATTTTTCTTCTATTGTTAGGACAATTATTTTCGCGTCGTATTCGGTTTCGTTGATTTTCACATTAGGATACATTGCCGCCGGATTTTTTTACAGAACGTCGCGAAAGAGGTTCAATCCCGTGTATTACTCGTCGAGAATCGGCAGTTATTTTCCCGCAGTGCGCGACAGGCTGTCAAATGCGATTTCCCTCTACAGAAAAAGGAATGACGACGCGTACACGTCGAGGGAACTCGTCAGCGCGAATCTCAGTAAGACAGCCGAAGACACCGAGCGGATTGATCTTGAGGAATTCATTAGTTACGCCGGGACAAGAAAAAGGATTTATACGCTTTTATCAGTCATAACAATCGCGTCCGTCTTGTTCCTTCTCACTCCCCTTTCGGATTCATTGGGCAGGCTTATAAATTTCGGAAAGAATTTCGGCGGAACCATGAACACCGCGGGAACGGAGAGCGGTGAAGCCGACGCGTTCATAAAATCGTTCAGGATCACAATCGAATACCCCGCTTATACGAAACTTCAGCCGAAGATAATGGAAGAAAACACGGGCGATGTCGTTTGCATCGAAGGAAGCGTTCTTAAATTCAGCATTACAACCGCGGATGAAATGTCCGAAGCTGGTATAGACTACAACGGCGTTTATTCCGCTTTCAGGATTAACGGCTACTCGGCTGAAGGCAGCGTCATAGCGAGCAAAGAAGGATATTATAAATTCATTCTGAAGAACAGGGAAGGACGGGAGAATTCAAACAGGAAAACATATTCCGTAAAACTGATGCCGGATATGCCGCCCGAAGTAAAGATTGTCTTCCCCGGAGAAAGCGAATACAGTATTTTCGGAAGCGGTGAAGTTGACCTGAAGACAATAATTACTGACGATTTCGGATTTTCAAAATTGATGCTGTACCATAAAAAAAGCGGCGCCATATCATCCGCTTCAAACGGTTTCTCGGGAATCGTAATCCCAATAAACAATCCCGACGCAACGTCTCTCGAAATAACATATCCCTGGCTGATTCAGGGCTTGCAGCAGGGAGCGAGATATGAGTATTACCTCGAGGTAACCGACAATTCAGGGAAGACCGCGCGTACGGAAACGAGATTCATTGTGTATAACACAACCGCTTCATACCTGAAAAGAACCGAAACCACGACTAAGGACATAAAGTCGGATTTAAAAACTCTTCTCGAAAACGTTGAGAAACTTCAGCAGGAAATAAACGACATAAAGAGCAATCCAGAAGAGAACGCCGTCAACGAGCAGAGAAAAAAGGAATTGCAGACAAAGGTTGAGAACGTTCAGAAAAATCTCGATGCCGTTCAGAACAAGATTGACCGGACTCTCAAGGAACTTACTCAAAATCCCGTACTGAGCGAAAAGACTCTCGAGCAGTTCATGAAACTTCAGGAGTTGTTCAACAAAATAAATACGCCCGAGTTCAGGGAAATGCTCCGTAAACTGCAGGAGGCGATGAAAAAGAACACCGAACAGTTCAAGCGCGATTTGAACGATATGAAGTTCGACGAAGAGGCGTTCAGGAAACAACTCGAACAGGTGATGGAACTTATGAAGAAGATTGAGAACCTGCAGAAAATGGGAGACCTGACGCAGAAACTCGACGACATGACGAAGATGCAGGATGAACTCAGGAAAGAAACGGAGCAGACACAGAAGAACAACGACAGCAAGATGAACACTCTTGCTGACAAGCAGAAAGATATTAAGGAAAACTTTGACAAGTTCAAGCAGGACATGAAAGACCTTATTGACAATATGAAAAACACTAAGAACGAAATGGATACCAAAAGCCTCGAAAATCTTTTGAAGAAAATGAACGAGCGTCAGACCGAAAATAAGATGCAGAAGTCGTCGAGCGAATTGTTCAAGGGACAGAAAGAGCAGTCGGAGAGTACGCAGAAGGACATATCCGAGGATATGAACGAGTTCAATCAGGAGATGCAGGATAATCTCGAAGGCGCTATGAACAATATGGATTTGAACAACAAGATGATGGACAGGATGAAGAACATTAAAAAGAACCTCGAGAGACTGTCTGAACAGGAACAGGATTTGAAGGACGAAACGGGAAAACTTGACAAAGAAGACAGGGAAGATTTCAGTGATTTATCCGGTGAGCAGAGTAAGATTAAGAAGGACCTTACCTCGAACATCGAAGACCTGATGAACATGACGAAGGAGGGAATGCAGTTGTCGCCCGAACTCGGCAAGGAATTGGGCGGCGCCCACAACAGCATGAACAAATCCGAAGGCAACCTTAAAAACGGCGAGAAGAATCCCGCGATGAGCAATCAGGGCAAGGCGATTGAATCGCTTAACAACGCCGCTAAAATGCTCGGCGATATGATTGACCAGATGGGAAAACAGCAGGGCAAGGGAAAAAAAGGCGAAGGAAGAATGGGACAGTTGATGCAGAGGCTCGGGCAGTTGATTATGATGCAGCAGGGTGTCAACGGAAAGATGAGTAACATGGGGCAGAACGGAAGGACCGGGCGCGACGGAAAAGGAGGACAGGAAGAACTGTCGCAGGAGCAAAAGGAAACGCTTGACAAACTGAGACTCGAGCAGTATCAGATTCAGAAATCCCTTGAGGAACTCAATGCCGAATTCGAAAAAGAGAAAAACAGGTCGGGAGAAAAAATGCTCGGCGACCTGAAAGAAGTCGAAAAGGAAATGCTGGAATCCATAAGGCAGATGAGCGAATACAGCGTAGATGAAAAACTTCTCGAACGCCAGAACAAAATTTTATCGAGAATGCTCGACGCGCAGTTGTCGCAGAGAGAAAAGGATTACGAGCAGAAGCGCGAATCGAAACCCGGAGATAACGTCACGAGAAAATCACCGTCGGAATTTGTTATAAGCGGTCCGAGAACGGAAAACGCTCTTAAAGACGACCTGCTGAGAATGGAAAGGCAGGGATACACCGAAGACTACGAAAAACTTATAATCGAATACAACAAACTCATAAAGAAATAAATTAGTACTTTTTCAGCCACAAGGAAAAGAACACGTCATAAACCAGATACTTCCCGTTATTGTTTAAAAGAATTTCTTTTTCCAGAAGCGACGCCAGCGCCCGCTGTATGCTGCTCGGCGACTTTAAACCGTATCTGTTGACGAACTCCGCCGCGAGCGGTTTTTCGACGCTCCCCTCTTTCGCGACAGCCTTGACCAGCCGCCATTGAGTATCCGTGAGAAGGTTTCTGTAATTATTATACACGGGCTGGTTCTCAAGCAGTATTTCTTCCAGCGTATCGTAGAGCATCCTATCATTCCCCCTGAACCGTTTTGAATATAAGCGGTTGCAGAAATACTGAACATAGTACGTGTGGCAGCGGCAGGTGTCGAGCACAAACTCCGCCTGTTTCTCTTCGATCTTCATTCCGCCTGCCCTGAACTTTCCGGTGATGAATGATTTGTAATCTTCCCTGCTTATTTCTCCGAGATAGAGATGCTGGGTGCTTCTGTAAAAAGGACCCGCCGCGTCGTTGAATATCGCCTCCATCATTCCCCTGCTGCTCCCGCAGAATATGAAATTAATGTTCCTGCAGTTCTGAAACAGAGAACGGAGCATCGATTCCGTATTCTTCTCAGGGAACCTGAGTATTGACTGGAACTCATCGAACGCGATTAAAACTTTTTTGCCGCTCTTTTCGAGATAGGACAATATCCCTTCGAGATTCTCCTGCTTTCCCCGCGCGTCGCCAATCCCGAACTTGATTTCCGGCTTGCCCGTGTAAGGGTCAACTGAAAGCGAAGCGTTTACCGCGCGGAGGAGTGCCGCGATTTTTTTCGGAAAAGTTTTAACCGTAAACCCGAAATGGCGTGTTACCGCGTTGGCGAGAAGCAGCGTAAGGTCCTGCAGCGCGGCGGCGGGAAACAGGTCAACGTAAATGCAGTCCGCCTCTTTTCCGAGCGAAGAGAACAGATACTTCACAAGTGAGGATTTGCCCATCCGCCTGAGCGAATAAAGCGTGACGTTGCGTCCGTTTCGGAACGCCTCTTTTAGTTTCGCCAGTTCGGATTTCCTGTTGCAGAAATAACCCGCTCCCGCGAAACCGCTTACTATGAATGGGTTCATAATTATGCGTTTTGCGTTATGCAAGATGCGTAATAAATTTTAAATTGTAAATGGCAAATTTTAAATTGGAAAGATTTTTCGTATCCTGTTTGAGAAGAAGTGAGAAGTTAATCCATCCGGGAGTTATCAATTGCCGTTTAATAACTTCGCCAACAAAAAAAGGGATGCTATGCATCCCTTTCTCTTGATTCCGGTCATTGACGGAACAAATAAATTTTTTATGTTACGGAAATATTCCGAGGTCCATATACGAAACGGCAATCTTGTCTATCGCATGCACGAAAGCCGCCGTCCTGAAACTGTCAATCTTCGGATTTTTTACTTTAATTTCGCGAATCTGGTGATAGGCCATTATCATCGTATCTTCGAGACCCGAATTTACGAGGTCAAGTTCGTTCGGCCCTGTAATCACGACGTTCCTCTGTGTCTGCGTAAGTTTTTTCCCCGTCAGGTTTTCTACAACGTTCACCATGTTCGTGTGAGTCGCCTCGTCGTACCTTCTGTCCATCCTGCCGAATGAAACGTGCTGGAGGTTCTTCAGCCATTCGAAATAAGATACCGTTACGCCGCCCGCGTTCGCGTACATATCCGCAAGAACAAGAATGCCCTTCTTCAGCAGTATCTCTTCCGCTTCGGCGGTTACGGGTCCGTTGGCGCCTTCGACTATAATCTTCGCCTTGATGTTCGCCGCGTTGTTTATCGTTATCTGATTTTCGAGCGCAGCTGGAACGAGTATGTCGCATTCGAGTTCGAGCACTTCTCCCGGCGTTTTGAAGTTCTTCGCCTTTTTAAAATTCAGTATAGAGCCTGTTTCTTTTCTGTGCTTGAACACGTCTTCGACGTTAATTCCGTTCGGGTCATAAATTCCGCCTTCTCTTTCAGCAAGTCCTACTATGACGGCGCCGCCATCGTTCTGCATCAGGTATGCCGCCCAGTAACCCACGTTGCCGAGTCCCTGAACTATAACTTTCTTGCCCTCAAGCCCCTGTGTGAGTCCGAGTTTTTTCATATCCTCTACCACGCGGCAGGCTTCACGTGCGGCGAAATATACTCCTCTTCCCGTCGCTTCCTTCCTGCCGAGAATCCCGTGCTGGCTCAGCGGCTTTCCAGTCACGCAAGCCATCGAGTCCGTCTGGCTCGTGTTTGAAGAATTGAAAGTCGCGTATGTATCGGCTATCCACGCCATTTCTCTCGGTCCGGTGCCGTAGTCGGGCGCGGGAACGTCTATTCCCGGTCCTATGAAATTTTTCTTTATGAGTTCGGAAGTGTATCTTCTCGTTATTCTCTCGAGTTCTGACGCCCTGAATTTCGAAGGCTCGACCTTGATGCCGCCTTTAGCGCCTCCGAAAGGCACGTTGACAACGGCGCATTTGTACGTCATCAGCGCGGCGAGCGCTTTCACCTCGTCCTCGTTCACCATCTCGCTGTAACGGATGCCGCCCTTAACGGGAAGCATGTGGTGTGAGTGCTCCACGCGGTAAGCGTCGATAGTGATGTAGTTGTCGTCATCGAGTCTGAGCGGGAACTGAAAATGATAAATTGAATTGCACATCTTAATCTGCTGAAGCAATCCCGCGGGGTAGTTCAGGTGTTTTGCGGCTTTATCAAAAAAATTACACACATCCGCAAAGAAATTTGTATTCTCCATAAAAGTGATTTATTTAAATTTTGACAATGTATAAAATTTTTCTAGAAAATAAAACAATCTTTCAAAAAGACATCCGCTTCTTTTGTATTGAACGAGGAAAACGGAGAGCAATGTCTTTTTTCGTTTTGAACCTCGCAATACATAACAGATATAATTTTAAAATAATGCCATAAAAAAACAGGCTTTAATTTTTTAAAGCCTGTTCACACAAGTAAAGCATTTTATTATTTATGAAAGCAAAAACCTTAATCGTTGACGACTCTCGTGCGCGAGAGCGAATCGTGCAGCCAGTTTCCGCCGATGTAAAGAACGGGTTCAAGCGGAATGAACCTTGATATTGTTCTCACGAGCATCTGCTGCGTCGTGGGCTTTTCGCCGTTATCGGAGACGACCTTCGTTTTTGTAAGCATTTTTCCGACAGTCTGGCCGAGGGACGATTCCAGTCCGTAGAAATAAGCGAAAATCAATGCCAGATCAAACAGGTTCCTCGCGTCGTGTATGTGCAGTATCGAGAGTATGAAGTAAAACTTGTTGAAAATTATTATCAGCGATATGACAATCACAGCGTCAATCAAAAAGTTTAGGAATCTTTTCACTCCTTCCGCTTCGACCAGCGCCTTTGTCGTCGCTCCGTTGTTGCTAATCTGCGTATCCATGATTAATTTGTTTTGTTAGTTTATATACGGAAGGCGGATTCGAATTGTTTCCTTCTCAGGTAAAAAAAGCCTCCGGAAGATCCAATCCGGAAGCTTAATGGAACAGGTCTGTTGAATAATTTTAATGTACCATGAATTTAGCCATATCCGATTTTTTCAGTTTGCCTCTCTTTCTGTACTGTTCCTTAATCATCACGAAAATAACGGGAGTAACAAACAGAACGTGTACCGCTGATGTAAGTATACCGCCGATTAGCGGTACTGCAAGAGGTTTTGCCAGGTCAGAGCCCGTCCCGGAAGACCACATTACGGGAATAAGCCCAATCATCGCGACGGCGACAGTCATCAGTTTTGGTCTAAGACGTAGAATAGCACCTTCTTCGGTAGCGTCTATCAAGTCCTGTTTTGAAAGAACTCCGTCTTTCTGAATGAGCTTTTTATCGAGAGCCTCGTGCAGATAAATAACCATAATGACTCCTGTCTCAACCGCGACGCCGTACAGAGCAATAAATCCCACCCAAATCGCCACAGAAAAATTCAATCCGAGAATATACATATAATACACTCCGCCAATTAATGCAAACGGCACCGAAAGCATCACGAGCGCAGCTTCGAGGAAATTTTTATATACAAAATACAGCATTACGAAAATCACGAGAAAAACTATCGGCATAATTATTTCCAGTCTTTGCTTAGCCCTGATTTGGTTTTCCCACTGTCCGCTCCAGGAATAATAATATCCTTTAGGTAAAGTAGGGGCAAATTCCTTATCAAGAATTTTCTTTGCATCTTCTACAAAGCTCCCCATGTCTCTGCCTCTTACATTCAGAAAGACGATTGAGCGAAGTAACGCGTTTTCAGAGCCAATCATGGGCGGACCTGAAGTGATATTAATATCTACAATTTCTCCAAGCGGAATTTGAAGTTTACCGGCTGAAGGGCTGGATACTGTTTTATTCATTCCGTCACCCATTCCGGATGTCGAACCTGAATTTATGCTCATAGAATTTCCCGATACGGTTACGTAAACTTTCTTCAAGTCTTCTATATCCATCCTGTAATCTTTCAGGTATCTCACTCTAATCGGGAATCTTCTCCTGCCTTCAACTGTCTTTGAAATGTTCTCACCGCCGATTGCGGTTTCAATTACGTCCTGAACATCGCCGATATTCAGGCCATATCTCGATATAGCGTCTCTTTTTATATCGATATCAATGTAAGAGCCCCCNTGTGTTCTTTCCGCAAATACATCTGCTGAACCGGGTATTTTCTTTAAAATATTTTCCGCCTTAATTGCAAGTTGTTCGAGTGTATCGAGATTCTCGCCGAATACTTTTACGGCAAGATCTGTTCTTACACCCGTCGAAAGCATATTAATCCGGTTTATTATCGGCTGCGTCCATCCGTTGCTTACGCCCGGTATCTGGAGTTTTGAATTCAGCTCTGATACGATATCCGCTTTTGTCATACCCTTTCTCCACTCCGATTTATCTTTCAGCATAATTATAGTTTCAATCATGCTTGTCGGGGCGGGGTCAGTGGGTGTATCGGCCCGGCCGACCTTGCCGAGAACGTGGTCGACTTCCGGAACGCTTTTTATTATCGCATCCTGAACCTGAAGAATTCTTTTGGCTTCGTTCATAGAAACATTTGGAAGCATAGTTGGCATGAATAGAAGACTGCCTTCGTCGAGCGGAGGCATAAATTCGCTGCCTGTATTCATAATCAGCGGTATAGTTGCAATCAGCGCAATTATGTTTATTGCGAGCGTTGTCTTCCTGTACTTTAATGCAAGTCTGAGTAAAGGATCGTATATTCTACTCGATAATCGCATTACAGGGTTTTTCTGTTCGCCGTACATTTTCCCTTTCATAAACAATGTCATTAGCATAGGAACGAGAGTGATTGTTATGAATGCCGAACCTGCAATCGCGAACGTTTTAGTGAATGCAAGCGGATGAAAGAGTTTCCCTTCCTGTCCTTCCAGCATGAACACGGGCAGGAACGAAACGACAATAATCGCTTCCGAAAAGAATATCGCCCTGCCGACCTGTTTTGCCGATTTTGCCGCTATCTCTTTATAGTCAATCTTGAGACCCGATTCCTGAGCTTTAGCAACATTCCTGTATGCGTTTTCCACCATTACAATTGAAGCATCTACCAGAATTCCGATTGAAATAATGAGACCTCCGAGACTCATTATGTTCGATGTTATGTTAAACTGTCTCATCAGGATGAACGATATGAGAATCGCGACGGGAATTTCTATAAGAATCCTGACGGCGCTCGGGAAGTGAAACAGGAATACGAGGACTATTAATGATACAATTAAGCATTCTTCTATTATGGCACGTTTTAGTGTATCAATAGACGATGATATTAAACCGCTTCGGTCATAAGAAGTTTGAATTTTGACTCCATCGGGCAGTCCTTTATCAAGTTCTTTTATTTTTTCTTTTACCCTGTCGATGACAGTCTGCGCGTTCTCACCGTAACGCATAACAATTATTCCGCCGACAACTTCGCCTTCACCGTTCATATCCATCATGCCCCGTCTTATGTCCGCGCCAATCTGTACTGTCCCTACATCTTTAATCCTTACGGGAATACCGCCTTTTCCGGAAGTCAGAGTAATTTCTTCAATATCATTTACATTTGTAATATATCCTTTTCCTCTGACAAAATATTCTATATCAGATGATTCGATATTTCTTCCGCCGACATCTTTATTGCTTCGCTGAACGGCCGATACTACGTCGGAAACACCGAGGCCGTAAGCGTTGAGTTTATTCGGGTCAACATCAATCTGGTATTGTTTAATGAAACCGCCGATAGAAGCCACCTCGGCAACTCCCTCTACGGATTGAAGTCCGAGTTTAAGGTAATAATCCTGAATTGCCCTCAGTTCGCCAAGGTCGTACTTGCTGCTGTTCAGATGATACCAGTAAACATGTCCGACCCCGGTACCGTCGGGTCCGAGAATTGGTTTGACTCCTTCGGGGAGTGTTCCCTGTACCTGCGAAAGTTTTTCGAGTACGCGGCTTCTCGCCCAGTATATATCTGTATTATCCTCGAAGATTACATATATAAAGCTCATACCGAACATCGACTGGCTGCGGACTGCTTTAACCTGCGGCATGCCCTGCAGATTTGTCGTCAATGGATAGGTAATCTGGTCTTCGATAATCTGCGGACTCCTGCCCATCCATTCAGTCCATATAATTACCTGATTCTCGGATAAGTCCGGAATTGCGTCTACGGGCGTGTGAACCATTGAATATATTCCATATCCCAGAATTCCTAAATACAACAGAAGTATTACGAATCTGTTGTTTACCGAAAAATCAATTATTTTTTCAATCATAGCTTTTCAGTTTTAATTATTTTTTCCTGTCTTCCGGTCTCTTGCAGCACTCATCGAGTTTCGCATAAGCCTCGGGGTCGGCTTTTTTATTATTTGCGTCATAACCCGCAGATGTAATCGCTTTTTCAATCCTGCTTAAATCAGTGAGAGTATTGTCGAAGTTTACGTGGACCACGTGATTATCGATATCCACTTCAAACGACTTGACTCCGTTCACTTTCTTAATCGCTTTTGTGATTTTTCCTTTGCAGATATCGCATTGAGCGGAAGGAATTTTAATCATTTTATGTTCCATATTGCCTTTGTTATCTTTACCCATATCCATTTTGTCGTGATTCATTTCTGTTTTTTGGTCTTTACTCATATCCATATTATCGTGATTCATTTGTTTTGAATCATCCTGCTGACTTTTATTCTGCTGCTGGGTTGTTTCGGCATTTTGCTGTTTGTTTTCCGTTATTTCTTTTTTGTCCTGCTTCGAACATCCGGAGAATAATAATGTTATTATAACAATCACGGAGAATACCGTAATTACCGGGAACTTAAATTTAAAGTTTTTCATTTGCGTTATATTTTAAATTTTTAAATGGTTTTTATTTATTGTGTTGTTTCATATCTTTCATAGCATCGCCTTCCTTAATCTCCATGTCGTTCTTTTTTTCCGGCATATCCATTCCCGGCATATTCTGCATATTGCTTCCCGAGCCCATTTGTATCTGGCTTTCGCTGTCAATCAGGAATCCTGCGCTCACGACAACTTCTTCGCCTTCCTGAAGTCCGGAAGTTACAGTCACCTTGCCGTCACTTTCTCCGCCGAGTTTAACCTCGCGGGGAGCGAAGACATTTCCTGATTTTCTGATATAGACCATATCCATTTTTCCGGTTCGCAGAACAGCCGTTCTCGGAATAACTATCGTGTTCATTTTCTTCCCTGTATTGACTCTAACTTTTACGAACATGCCGGGTTTAAGCTTCAATCCTGAATTGGGCACAGTAATCCTTACCTCGACCGTCCTTGTATCCGTATTCACGAACGGATTTATATAATCGATTTTTCCTTTTACTGTAAATCCGTCATTATCTGTTATTGAAATATCGACGCTCTGACCGGTTATCACGGAGGGCAGTTCATATTCATACACATTTGCCATAACCCAGACGGATGAAAGGTTAACTACATCGAGAATTGTATTCCCTTCCATAACCCAGCTTCCTTCGTTGAAATATTTTTTGGTAACGACACCGGAATAATCGGAATAGTACGTCATAGAACTTTTTACCTGACGCGTTTCCATAAGTTCGTTTATTTGTTTTTCATCGACGAACCAGAGCATAAGCCGCTGTTTTGCCGCATTGAACACCGATGCCGCGCTTTCCTTTATACCGGAGTTCTGCGATTCCTGCGCCCGGAGAAAATTTTCATACGCAAGAAGGAACTCTCTCTGCGTCGCGATTAATTCCGGGGAGTACAATTCAAACGCTTTCTGTCCTTTACCGACTTTCTGTCCCTCATAATTTATGTAGAGTTTTGTAATACGCCCTTTTACGGGAGAAGAAATCTGTCTGGAAGCGTCATCCCTCAATTTGACAGTGCCGTTTGCCAGCAGAGAATTGCCGAACTCGCCTGTCTCGACTGTCTGGGTTTTCACATTCGCAAGAACCTGCTGAGACGGCGAAAGTGTTATCTCTCCGAGGTCGTTAACCGGCTTATACCCGTCCATGCCGTCCATCTTTTCTCCGCTGTCTTTGAGGACAAGTTCCATGCTGCATATCGGGCATGTGCCGGGATGGTCCTGCTGTATCTGCGGATGCATGGGGCAGACGTAAAGTCCTGATTTCTTCGTATCGGAAACATTGTCTTTTTTCAGAAAAAAGAAATACAGCATGATTCCGTTCGAAAGAACCAGCAGTGCAGCAAGAATCATTATTATTAAAGTTTTTCTGTTCATACTATTAAGAATTATTTTATATTAGTAATTTGTTTTCCTATCAGGGATTCGAGATCGCCGTACTGCTTAAGAAGTTCGGTTTCTTCCCCCGCAAGCATCTGAGAATTCTGTCTGAGAATCCGGTAACTGTCGAGCATATTCATGAACTCACCCGAGCCGGATGCATACGATACAAGAGCGGAATTAAAGGTTTGCGCCGACTGGGGAATAATAACTTCTTTGAGGTAGGATATTTTAATTCTCATAGAATTTATCATTATCACCATGCTATTAAGTTCGTTTTTCATATACTGCAGCGTTGAATTTCTCACCGAATTTGCCTGAAGTTCCATGAGATTTTTTTCTTCAACCGCGGCATTAACTCGTTTTGAATTCCACGGCATGAACGGCAGGTCTATTCCAATGCTGAACGTAATATAGCTCATAGGCTCCTTTGCCATATACTTGTAACCGCCTCTGAGCGTGATATCAGGAATCCTGTCGAGTTCAGCTATGTTTTTTTCAACGCCCGCCTTTTCAACCATATTATCAATCATTCTGAATTCCGGATTGTTCTTTATCATTGTCACGGCAAGTTCGGTAGTGTCGAGCCTGACTTCCGAATCAAGTATCGGCTCAATATCTCTCGTCCTGAAATCATCGGGAAGATTCAGGTTGGAAAGAACCCTCAGGCTATTCACATAAACTTTCCGTGAAGATTCCAGTCCCGCGCTTTCGAATTCCAGCATCTGAAGTTCATTATTCATTTTCAGAATCTGGTTTTGCGCTCCCATTCCGGAAGCGTAGTTAAGTTCCAGAGTTCTGACAACATCCTTAAGTATATTTTTATATTCCGAATTGAAGGCAAGAAGTTTTTCGTAATAGTAAAGACTGAAATAATTCTGCTTAATGTTTTTTCTCAATTCGGTTCTCATCTGATCCTTCGCGATTACCTGCGCGTCAGCATTAACACCGCTCATTTTCTCCATCGCGCCGAACTTGCCAATCATAAGGCGCTGCGACAGATATCCGCTGTACTCGGGTTTATCCATTAAGTTAAGAGGGACATAATCAACCATTGCCTCGAACATCGGCATCGGCTGCTTGTTAGTCTGCTCCTTCTTTATCAGTTCAATTTTTTGCCTGTAATCGAATTCGGTCAGTTTTAAATTATTGCTCACAGCATTCATAAGGAGAATATTAAGACCTACAGACTCCGCACTGACAGAGTCTGTTTGCGCTTTAAGCGCAGAGGCCGAAAAGACTGCAAGCATTAATGCAATCAAGTATTTCATAACGAATATTTTAAGTTTATTAAAATCCCGCACGGGGACAGTGATTCCTGCGGCGGATGATAATCCACCGGGACAAAATGGAATGAGTTTCCGTTAAATCAGAAGCGAGGAATAGAAAACGGGAATATCCTGGGGTGGAGAATAAAAGATGAGTACAGTCTTGAGCTGAATGTTTTCGAACACCGGTTCCAGAACAACAGCAGGTTTCAGAATTGGCGCGAATAACGACTGGAAATCCGTCTTGAAATTTTTTATAGTTTCAAACTCGGTTTGATTTGATATGATTCTTGTTTCTTCCGAACAGCAGGTTCCGGAATTATAAGAAACGGTACCACGCGGCTCATCGAAGTTTTGTTTTCCGACTCCGCAGCCGCAGACGTATGCCATATTCATTTTGCAGATTTCAACCGTGAAAGCAAAACTGACGTTTGACATCAGCAGGAGCAGTGTCAGAAGAGTTAACGATATTTTTCCGCGTTTAAACAATTTTCCTTTATAATTTCAAGAACAAATGTATATTTAAATAAATTTCTAATAAAACCGCGGAATCCCCCGCGGGGGATTCCGCGATATAATAATTTATTGTTTGTCCAGATATTTCTTCGGGTCTTTTTCGAATTTCTTTATGCACGATTCGCAGCAGAAATAATATTTCACGCCGTCAACGACCGTGAAAACGTTCTTATCGACCGGCTCTCCCATCACGGGGCATTTCAGTTCTTCCTTGATGTATTTAAGAGGTTCGGCTTTGAATTTCTTCACGCATCCGCCGCAGCAAAAAGCGTATTCCTTTCCGAGATAAGTGTAATATACCGGAGGACCTTCTTCGCCGAGTACTTCGCCCGTTACTACGCAGACTTTTGCGGAGTCAACTACGCCCGATGAGTTTCCCGTCTTTTCAGGACAGCAGTCTTTCGTCTTTTCGGTTGATTTACATTCCGATTCGGATTTATTTTTGTTCTTGCAGCAGTCATTTACCTGGGCGCCCGCGAAATCGGCAGCAACGAATAACAGTGTCACGAATGCGGCCAGTGCCAAAATTCTTAATTTCATTTTCTTGTTTCCTTTCTTGATTTTTTTGTATGCAAATTTAATTGTTTTAAATTATTTATAAAGTGTCAAATAGCATTCTGAAACCGAAATAGAATGTCCTTCCGTTCGTCGGTCCCCATATGTAAGACGTATCGAAATACCTGCCGAACGGATTCTGCGGATCTATTATCGGATTCGTCTGCGTGTAATCGAGCAGATTTTCAATTCCGCCGTACACTTCAAAATGCCTGAAGTTCTTCGATATCTGTCCGTTAACAACCGCGTAAGGGTCCGACTCAAGCGGTCTCTGAAACTCAACCGGATAATCTTTCGTTGAAGGAAGAACCTGCTTCCCGAACCATTGGACGGTTAAATTCACGTTCCAGTTTCTGTCACGCGGACTGTATGAAAGCGATGAAAGAATCCTGTGTTTCGAATTGAATTCCTGCTCCATCTTTTCGCCGTTGTGCCAGTGATACTGGTCGATGTACTTGTACGCGAGTTTAAAATCCAGATTGTTGAAGAACGTAAGGTTGGACTCGACCTGAAATACGTTTGACGCAGCGTCGTCGTGGTTTATGAAAGTGACCGCCATCGGGTTCAAAGTGAAATTCTGAACTACCTTGTTACTGAACACCGTCCTGTAGAAATCGAAGTTGATGTTTCCCGATACCTGTCCGATTGTAACGTACTGAAGTATGTCAACGCCGTAGTTTACCATCTTCTCGGGTCTGAGTTCGGACGGAATAATCAGGTCTCTTCCGCTTGCGAGCATGTTCGCGTATTCGCTGAAAAGATTGACCGTCCTGAATCCGGTGCCTACGGAAGCGCGCACAACGGTCTGCTTCGTCAGTTGATGGCGTATAAGTAATCTAGGAGTCGTAATCGTGTTGTACTTGTTGTGAAAATCCATTCTCAGTCCCGCGATTACGGCTGTATTAATATCTTCAAATTCAAACGACGCTTCGCTGAACACTCCGGGTACGGATTCGAGTTTTTCGTAATTTCCCGCGTACGTCTTCGCTGACGGCTGAAGGAATTTCACGTCTTCGTTAATCTTTTGGTATTTATATGATGTTCCGACTCTGAGGTAACTCTTCTCGTACACAGGAAATTCATACAGGGCGCTGAAGTAAGCGTCACGCTGCTTGGCGTTGTACTTCGTTACGCCGTAATACGATTCCTGATTAAAGTAGGAACCCGACGCGAATACCTTCAGTTGATTCTCTTTTCCGACTTTCTGTCCCCACCTCGCGTAAACATCTCCGTTCTGCAAATTAACCGTCTGTCCGTAAATTTTATCGCTTCCGAGATCCTTATTGTAATCGAAATTTGTCTGTCCGCCGATTCTCTTTTCATCGAGATATTTTATCGCGAATGTGAGGTTCGTGTTATCGTCCTCTTTCAATCCGTATTTCCATTTGTTGTAAAGCATGTATCTTGTCGTGAGAGGGGCATCGAGAAAAGAGTCGCCGTTCTTATCGACCCTCCTCGGCTCTTGAACCGTCTGGAATGACGCGATTGTCGACCAGTCCTTTATCTTCGCCGTCCCGTTCAGGTTAACCTGCTTTTCAAGCATGCTGTTCATGAATCCGTTTAAAAGAATCCTGTCCGAATTCGAATAATCCTTAAGCAGCACGTTCATTATGCCGCTAATCGATTCGTATCCCTGCATGACGGAATTAGAACCCTTGGATATCATTATCTTATTTATTAGCGTGCCCGGAAGACTCGTCACGCCGAACTTTGTAACCAGTCCCGACATTATCGGCATGTTGTCAACGAGCACCTGCGTGTACGCGCCCTCAAGCCCGAGCACTTTGAGTTCTTTCGTGTTCGTCAGTATGTCCGTTACTGCGACGTCAACGGACGCGTTCTTTCCGAAACAACCCGAAAGGTCGCAGCAGGCGTCCTTCTTCAGTTCCATCTGCGTGATTACTTCCGTTTTCTTCTCGGAGTTGTCTATGAATGAAGACTGCACCTCGCCTTCGACAACAATCTGCTGTGTCGAAAACGTATTTTTAAGCAGCACCTCGACGTACTCTTTTCCCTCGACGTCAACTGTATCCTTGTTGTAACCGACGTAAAATACTATGATTCTCCTGTCGGATATGCCTTCTGCCGAAAGTTCAAACTTTCCGTCGTGGTCCGTAACCGTTCCTTTCTTCGTGTTTATCCACCTTATGACCGCGCCTTCAAGGGCTTCTTTTTCCTTCGGTACGGAGCCGTAAATAATTCCGTTTATTGCTTTGATATCCGAACTTATCTGTGCATTTAACTGACTTGCAAAAAATACAAGCAGCAAAAACAATTGTATTTTTTTCATTTTAAAAATTTAATTGGTTTTGAAACAGGATGTAAAAACCCCTGCTAAATGATAAGCGTGGATATGTCGAGATAGAGTTTTGACCTTACGCCCGGTGGGCCCTGGCTTAATTGAAAGTATTTTGGAGTGTTTTCGCTTCTCTTGAACATGGCATGTTCTGAGAAGTAGATTTTTATCTCTGTCTTAATATTCTTGTTTTCAGTGGCGGCTGTTTCTTTCTTTTTATCGTTCAGATTGCACTCGAACTTGCAGTCGGGACACGTAGTCTTGCTTCCCGTCTTGCAGCACGATTTCTTGCCGGCGTCTTTATTATCGCCGCACTTTGATTCCATCTTCTTCGTGCAGCATGATTTCTTCTCCGCCTTTCTCTTGCACAGGCAGTCGTTTATGTCGCTGCCGAATGTTACAAGATTGAACGACGCGAGAATAACCAAAATCACCGCGGCTTTGAATGAGCAATATTTCTTTATGCCTTTTTTCACTTGTACAAAAATGAATAAAATATTTCAAATTGTCAAATAGGATTTTTTTATCCTAATTATATCGTTATTACTCGGGATTGTTTTAACAGTGTATTATGGGGAATATTTTGCGCAGCCCTCCGGGTTTTTATTCCTGTTTTTCCTCTATGCTTATTATCTGCTCGTTCGATGTAAGAATTATTTCGGGCTTTCCCTTGTACTCTTTTATCTCTCCGTAAACGGTAAGAATGCACCCTTCCTTGATTTTGCTGACATCAACCTTCGCGTCGCTGAAAACCGCGGCGGTGAAAGTCTGGTTAGGAGACTTCTCGTCGAAGTTTATGAACGTATTGCCTTTCTGCGATACGAATACGCCGGATACGACACCCTTTACCTGAAGAGTCTTGCCGATGTGGTTCCCGGCTTCCTTCGATGATACCTGCTCCTGCGAATATGACGCGGATGCGGATATCAGAAATATCGCGATTATAAGAAGCAATGTTTTTTTCATCTGTGTAAAATAAAATTTTTATGATTTTCAAATTGCCGGACGATTTCGTTTCGGAAAACGGCTTTCACCCGTCACGATGAACCGTGTCCGGATTAAAAGCCGGGATGCAGACGGATACGTATTTCGCGCCGCTCTCGTCAGGCGAACTGTACTGCACCCATTCGTTCTTATTAATTATTATGCACTGCCCTGCGCGAACGTCATATTCCGCTTCTTTAGTTTTTACGTGAAGACAGCCTTCTAGCACGAGAGTGTATTCGTCGAATTCAGGTGTCTGCCCGGGTTCCGTCCAGCCTTGAGGACTCTGCATTCTCGCGATGCTTATATCCGCGTCGCCTGTATTTACGGCGCCGACGAACTCTTCGATAATTTTTTCCTTGTTCCCCGCCGCTTTAATCAGCGAAGATTTACTGATAAATTTTGCCATGAACCAAATTACGAAATTATTGCAAAAGAGTAAAAACAAAAAAGTTCATTCCGCGGTAGTCTTTCCATTCGTTTGAGGCAAGCCCCGCTTTCCTGCAAAGACTCGAAAGAAAATCGCGGCTGTCCGTAAAATGCTCCCATACCTGCGGCAGATAGACCGCCCCCCGCAAATCTTTCCTGATTATCAGCCCTTTGCCTTTGATTTCGCTCAGCAGACTCTCCGCGTCGGCAGGCTTGAACGGCTCAGGCTCCGAAAGGACAGATACCTCATAAGTAATTCCGGGAAGTTCGCTTTCCACGACGGGCGAAAACCTGTAATCCCTCGAAGCGGCTGCAATAGCGTTGTCAATTATGCTTTCGTACAGCGTACCGACAGGCTCTATTGTGCCGATGCATCCGCGCAGATTTTCTTTGTAATCTAAAGTCACGAAGCAGGCGAGTCTTTTCATCAGTGCCGGCGGAATTTCCTTCAGTTCCGCACGCGCGCCCGTCTTTACAAACAATTCAACAGCCTCTTTTGCAAGTTCCGACATTGCCTGACTGTCTTTTTCAGAAAAATACTTTTCCATTTTATTCATNTCATAAAAAATTATCGACGAATAACCTACGACCGATGTTCTGTCGCTTATTACGTCGCCGGAATTCCTGTAGTCGAGCAGGCGTGTTTTCCATTTCTTCCTTTCAGCCAGATGTATCACCGCCTCTACGGCGTGCGGCGAGTCTATCTCGGCGCTCCCGATGTTTTCCGCCTTCAGATTTAGTATGGAGTCGATGCTGTATTTGTCGAGTTTAACCGCCGTATCATAAGAATGGAAATGACTCAGGTCAACGGAAACAACAATTACCGTTTTTTCGTCAGTGTATTTTTCAAGAGTCTTCGAAAACCCGGCGGGGTCCACGTTACCGACAACAACAGGCAGTATGCTGAACTCATTTAAAGCCCGCTGGAGAAACGGCACTTCTATTTCTATGGAATGTTCGTTCGTGTCCGCCTGCGGTATCGATACGACTTCCTTTTCCTTAAGGAATGATTCAACGTCGTCCGAAAGTTTCACCTTGCCGAGAGGAGTGGCGTAATAATCGTATGCAATCACGCAGGCGCCTCTTAACGCGTACCTGTGCGACGTTCCGAGAATTATAACTTTCTTCGTGCCGGGCGGAATCTGCCTGAATGAATAAGCCGCTGTCTGCCCGGAAAACATATATCCTGCGTGCGGTACGACGACCGCTCTCACGTTAAGACCCTCTTGTTTCACGCCGCCCAGATAATAATCAATTTCATCCGCGAGAGTCTCGGGATTGTCCGAATACCAGGTGCCCGAAAAAACGGGTCTTCTGATTTTTTCTTTCATGCTATTATCAGTTAAGCAGTTCGGGACGGTATTCAAAATGCATGGTGTCATAATGATACCACTTGCCGCCCCATATAAATCCATGCCTTTCGAAAACTTCAACTACTGCCATGGGTATCCGGTTTTTGTATGTCATCGATTTGTCCCACTGCCAGTAATCTGAATATGCCGTGTTTATATCGATTGATATGCCGTATGAGTGCGTGCTCATTCTGTTCGTACCCGCTATTTTTCTGTAGTTGAACGTGCCTGCGGTTTTCTTTACGTACTTGAGATATTTTTCCTCGAGCGAGAGAAGTTCTTTCGCTACTTCTTTCATTTTGCTGTCGACTCCGTTTACGGAAGACACCTGGACTCTATCGCCTGACGGCGACCAGGTGATGGTTACAAGATTCGCCTGAACTTCTGATTTTGTCGTTCCGTACATTTTCGAGAAAAACGCGTCGCACCTCATTCTCCCCGGCTCGAAGTTTTCGGCGGGCGGCTCGTCCCAGTCTGGACCGGGAGTGTATTCCTGAAACATCATGTCCTCGAGATCCGCGTTATCGAGTTTTTCCTCAAAAGTCTTTTGCACGCCGTCGTCGTAAATCATTGACGTCCCGTCTTTCCAGTACAGATGGTTCTCATCGGCGCGTTCGAGAAAATCCGGATAAGCGCTCAGAAGCCGCTTAAGCCCCGGAGGAATTTTTGAAGTATCGCCTTTGACGGTTGAGCCTGTCTGTTTGTCCTTGTCCGGCGCCCGCGACTCCGCGTTCCTGCACTCGAAGGACGCCATCAAAGGCGTTATAAACAATAGGATGAGAATGACGAAGTATTTTCTTTTATATATTTCCCGCATAAACGTGATTAAGATATTTGCTTGCTGTTTTTTGAAAATCGTTAATTAATTCGAGCGGCGTCGGATCAAAATCCATCTTATATCTCGGAAACGCGCGTGATATGTGCAGAACTATATCCCTGTCGAGTCCCGCAAGGAAGCCGCACATCGCCGTGAATTCTTCCCTGTCGTCGTTCAGCCCTTCAATAAGCAGAAAGGTAACTTCGAGATGTCTTTTCTTCTCCGAAATGATTTCTATCGCGCGTTTCGTCGTCTCTATTTCTCCGCCGCATATTTTTCTGTAAAAATCAGGATTGAATGATTTAAGGTCTATGTTGAAAGCGTCTATGTATTCAACCAGTTTGAGAAGCGGCTCCTCGTTTATCTGTCCGTTCGAAACCGCGACAGTTTTGATTCCGTTCTTTCTGCACAGTTCAGCGATATCAATCATGTACTCGAAAAAAACTGTCGGCTCGTTGTAAGTGAAAGCAACGAACTTGTATCCGCTGTTAAGACAGATTGAAAGGATTTGCTCCGGACTCACTTCAGTTATGTTATCGAAGTCCTCCTTTTCGAACTGCTGGCTTATGTCAAAGTTCTGGCAGAACCTGCAGTTGAGATTGCATCCGAGTGTGCCGACGGAAAGTATCTTGGCGCCGGGATGAAAATGGTACAGCGGCTTTTTTTCGATTGGGTCAAGATGCAGCGCTACAGGCTTCGAATAAGCAAGAGCGTATAGTTTGCCCGAAAAATTTTCCCTCGTACCGCAGACCCCGACTCCGCCGTCGGGAATCCTGCAATGCTTCGGGCATAGCAGGCATTTGACCTTTCCGCCCGATTCCGATATATAGAATGACGCTTCTTTCATATCAAAGATTGTTTAAAATAAATCCCGTTATCCTTTTGAAAAGATGATAACGCGTGTTGCCTCCGACTATGCTGTGATTTCTGTCGGGATATATCTGCATTTCGAATTGCTTGTTTGAACTTATAAGTTCTTTTGCGAATTCCATTGTGTTCTGGTAATGAACGTTATCGTCTGCGGAACCGTGAACGAGAAGGAGTTTCCCTTTTAATTTACTCGCGTGAACCAGTGGCGCGTTGTTGTCGTAGCCTTCGGGATTGTCCTTTGGGAGACCGAGATACCGCTCGGTGTATATATTATCGTATAACCTGAAAGACGTGACGGGAGCGACGGCGACAGCGAGACTGAAATAATCCGCGCCTTCCGTGATGCACAGAGACGACATGTATCCGCCGAAACTCCACCCCCATATGCCGATTCTATCCCTGTCTATGAAATCAAGACTTCCGAAATATTTCGCCGCTTCTATCTGGTCCTTTAATTCAAGTTCGCCCATCCTCCCGCGGATTTGTTTCTCGAAATCCGTTCCGCGTCCGCCTGTTCCGCGTCCGTCAACACAGGCAATCACGTAACCCTTGCCGCAAAGCGTCTGATACCACATGTAATCATTCCCGCCCCACGTGTTCAGCACCGACTGCGAGCCGGGACCGCCGTAAACATACATGAGAAGAGGATACCTTTTCGACGGGTCGATTTGATTCGGCTTCATTATCCAGCCTGTCAGCTCAATCCCGTCGGACGTTTTGAAAGTAAAGAATTCCTTTTTTACGAGTCTGTATTCTTTCAGTTTTTCTTTTAACTTCTTGTTGTCATTTATAGTTCTTACTTCTCTGCCCGCGTTGTCGTAAAGTACCTGCGAGGAAGGCGTGTTCGCGTCCGCGTTGCTTAGTATATAATACTTAAGATTATTTGTAAAAAGTATATCGCTGTATCCGCTTTTATCCGAAATCTTTTTCTTATCCGAGCCGTTGAACTTTACGGAAAATACGTCCCTGTTATAAGGCGTAGATGCGTACGCAGAGTAGTATAGAATGCCATTAATTCCGTCGGTTCCTTTTATTTCGCTGACGCCGCTGACTTCATCCGTCACACGGTTAATCACGCTTCCGTCCTTCGCGTGCAGGTAAACGTTCGCGGCTCCGTCCTTATCCGTAATGTGCAGAAATCTTCCGTCATTAAGAAAGTGAAGATCATAAGATTCTCTTATGTAATATTTGTTCTCGTCCGTATGAACCGTGCGCGACGAGCCCGACTCCGCGTCGGCAAACAGAACATCAAGTTTGTTCTGCTGCCTGTTGAGCCTGATTATGGACAGGACGCCTTGAGGAGTCCATTTAATTCTCGGGATGTAAATATCCTGATTCTTTCCGATATCGACATTTACGGATTTGCTATTCTTCAAATCATAAACGTGAAGCGTAACAATCGAGTTGCTTTCTCCCGCTTTAGGATACTTGTACTTCGATTCGCTCGGATAAAGTTCGCCGTAATAAGTCAGATTGAACTCGCGGACGCCCGATTCATCGAAACGGATATACGCGAGTTTTGTGCCGTCGGGTGACCACTCGATCGCTTCTGACAGTCCGAGTTCCTCCTCGTAAACCCAGTCGGGCACCCCGTTGATGATTTTATTCTGCTCGCCGTCCTTTGTAATCTGCTTTTCTTCCATTGAAGCAAGGTCAATCAGAAAAATATTGTTGTTCATTACGTACGCCGCGAAATTCCCGTCAGGCGAAAGTTCTGCCGTACGCGCCTTACCCGTTTTTGTTATACGGATTATTGAATTCTTTGATGCATCGAATATGTAATAATTCGACACGACTGACTTGCGGTATATTTTCTCCGCATCGGTTGATATCAGAATCTTCCTTTCGTCTCCGGAAATTTTGTAATCGAAAATATCTATATTGTTCCTGCCGGCTTTTCTTTTAAATTCGCTGCCGTCGAGAAGCGTACGGACAAATTTTCCCGTTTCGTACTCGTAAATATTTATCGACAAGTCGTCTTCGAGATATGAATAATGAATTCCGTCCGGCATTGACCTGTAATCGGGCAGCCCCGATGAAGTGAACTCGGGCTTCAGGTATATCGACTCAAGCGTAACTTCTTTATCCTGCGCGGCAGCCGTAACGGATAGAGCGGATAAGAACAACAACAGAAATATTTTCGTGAATTTTGACATCAAAATGACTTTTATTTATAATTCAAATTATTTTATCGCCGATTTAAATGAAAAATAACCTCATGCTCGAATAGAACGAATCGTACAAATATTTTTCGACACTTTCTGATAGCGATACACTGAAGGACAACCCTTCCATTTTACTAAAAATAGCAATAAATCATTTCAAAACAAAACATTTTACATTTAAGTATTTAAGGAATATTTTTCGTATTTTTAAAAAATTTAATTGAATGAAAATTGTAAAAACATTCAGTTTATTCGCTGTTTTATTTTTATTATCGGGATTTATTCAAAACGACGACCCGAAATATCCGGGAGTCGAATTCATAAGAGCGGATAATCTGATGAAGACGGTCGGGTTTCTCGCCTCACCCGAACTAAAAGGACGCCTCGCGGGAAGCGAAGGCTATTATAAAGCGGCGGAATTCATCGCGGACGAATTCAAATCCATCGGGTTGAAACCCGCCGGAAACGACGGATACTACCAGACGTTCACGACAGAGTACAACCAAATTTCAGCGCCCTGTACTTTCGCCCTTATTAATAAGGACGGGCTCGCGAATATTTATAAACTCGGCGAAGACTACGTGTGCCGCGGATTCACCGGCTCGGGAAAAGCCGAGACCGAAGTTGTGTTCACAGGTTACGGTTTTTCGGACACCGAAAATAATTTTGACGAATACGCCGGCCTGGACGTGAAAGGTAAAATCGTAATGATGTTCAAGCAGACTCCCGACTGGAAATTCGGCGATAAAGCCTGGAACCAGTCTTTGCGTTACCGCGGAGCTCTTGCGCTTGAACGCGGCGCGGTCGGTGTCATTTTTGTGTCGAAGCCGAATGACAGAAATCCGCAAAAGCCCATCGGGAGCGTTATGGACGGCGAGGGCAAACACCTCGGCAATCTGCCCATGATACACGCCGGCATTTCCGCGGCGGATGAAATACTGAACGGTACCGGAAAAAACCTTAAAGAGCTTCAGACTGAAATTGATAATGAAAGGAAACCCGCGTCGTTTAACACAAACTCGAAAGTCCTTCTTGAAGTGACGGCGAACTACACGAAAGACCGCAAGACGATGAACGTAGCGGGAATACTCGAAGGCTCCGACCCTGTACTGAAAGACGAATACGTAATAATCGGAGCGCACCTTGACCACGCGGGAAGCCAGGCGGACGAGATTTATTTCCCCGGCGCGAACGATAACGCTTCGGGCTCCGCGTCCGTGCTCGAAATCGCGAGGACGTTCGTTAAAGCGGGTGTCAGGCCGAAAAGGTCTGTACTCTTCATCCTTCTCTCGAATGAGGAATCCGGTCTGCAGGGGGCGAATTACTATTGCAATAATCCGCTCGTTCCCGTCGAAAAAACCGTTGCGATGCTCAACAACGACTGCATCGCTTCGGGTGATAGCATACAGATTGGCAACGGCAGGAGCGCTCCGGAGCTGTGGAAGATAACCCGCTCTTTGGATTCGCTTTATACAAAGTCTATGATTATGAGAACCTGGAACGGCGGCGGCGCGGACGCGACGCCTTTTCATCAGATGAAAATTCCGTGCCTGTATTTCGTGACTTATTTCAGTTACGCGCACCTGCATCTGCAGAGCGACAAGCCCGAAACCCTGAACAGAAACCTGTTCGAAAGAATCTGCAAACTCGCGTATATGACCGCGTACGAAATCTCAAACGGAAATTATTCGAGAGAGGTCGTTCAGTAAAGCATTTTTTTTGGAATAATTTTTTAAAAAGCGATTTAGTATTTTATGGAATAATTCAACATTAACTTATATGAAGACAATAATTGAACCATTCAGGATAAAATCCATAGAAACGGTCAGAACGACGACGGTTGAACAGAGAGAGGAGATACTGAAGAACGCATACTACAATCCCTTCCTGATTCCCGCGGAAGACGTGCTTATAGACCTACTCACGGACAGCGGAACATCGGCGATGAGCGCTAAACAATGGGCGGCGATAATGGACGGCGACGAATCTTACGCCGGCTCGAAGTCTTACTTCAGATTTAAGAATGCAACGGAAAACATTTTCGGATTCAAGCACATAATCCCGGTTCATCAGGGACGTGCGGCGGAAAGGATTTTGTTTCAGTTTCTTCTTAGCAGCATAGACGAGGAAGGAAGATTCAATAACGCGGGCAAAGGCAAGACCATACCGAGCAATAATCATTTCGATACGACGAGAGCGAACATCGAATTTAACGGAGCGGAAGCTGTCGACCTCGTAATCGAAGAAGGCAAACATCCCGAAGTTATTCATCCGTTCAAGGGAAATATGGACTTGAAAAAACTCGAGGCGTTTATTAAAAAATACGGCAAGGAAAATATTCCCGTCTGCATGATTACCATCACGAATAATACAGGCGGCGGACAGCCGGTTTCGATGGAAAACATTCGCGAGGTGAGCAAAATATGCAGAAAGAACGGTATCCCGTTCTTCATCGACGCCTGCAGGTTCGCGGAGAACGCCTATTTCATAAAAATACGCGAAAAGGGATACGAGAATAAAGAGATTCTCGATATTTGCAGGGAAATGTTTTCTTACGCTGACGGATGCACGATGTCCGCGAAGAAGGATGCATTCGCTAACATCGGTGGTTTCGTCGCGATGAACAGCGAAGACTGGTATCTTAACTGCAAGAACCTTCTCATAATAACCGAAGGATACGAAACATACGGCGGTCTCGCGGGCAGGGATATGGAAGCAATCGCGCAGGGACTTGAGGAAATTGTTGACGAAGGTTATCTGCATTACAGAATTCATTCGACAAAATATCTCGGAGATAAACTTACAGAGAACGGCATACCGATTATTCAGCCTCCGGGAGGACACGCCATTTATGTCGACGCGAAAGGTTTTCTTCCGAATATTCCCGCGGACAAGTACCCGGGACAGGCGCTAACGGCGGAACTATACAGAATCGGCGGAGTCAGAGCGGTCGAAATTGGAAGCGTTATGTTCGGCAAATATGACGAAAAAGGCAAACTCATTCCCGCGGATATGGAACTCGTAAGACTCGCAATCCCGAGAAGAGTTTATACTCAAAGCCATATTGATTATCTGATTGAAGTGTTCTGTGAAATCAAAGAGAACAAAGACAAAATTCACGGCATTAAGATTATTGAAGAACCTAAGTTCCTCAGGCATTTTACCGCGAAGTTTGGATTGGCGTAATCTCATTATAAATTATTGATTTTTAATTTTACGGGAGTCTTTGGGCTCCCGTTTTCTATTTTCCATTCTCCGTTTTCAATTCTCCGTTATACACAAAATGCAGTATGAATAATTAACTAATTTATATTCGCCGTGATTTTTATATTGCTAAAAAACGCCTATGAGGAGATTTATTCTAATTACTATCATATTCCTGCTTTTCGCGAATGTTGTTTCCGCGCAACTAAAGGGAATAACATCCTACGATAACGCTTACAGAAACTACACGGCGGGTAATTTTGATGTTGCCGTAAAATATTATAACGAATATCTGAAATCATACACCAATGACGATAAAGCGATTTTCGAAAGGGGTATGTGCTACGAATCTCTAAGAAAATTTGACGAAGCGCTCAGAGATTATTCTTCGGCGATTATGCTGAGACCCTTGTCGTCTCCTTATTACGTGAGCAGAGGTTATGTTTACATAAAGACGGGAATGCCCCAAAACGCGTATGACGACTTCACTCGCGCAATTCAATACGACCCGTCAGGTTCCGACGGTTATTTCGGACGCGTGAACGCCAACCTCGACCTTAACAAATACGACTTCGCGCTTGCGGATATCAATTCGGCTATTAACCTTAACAACAAGAATCCTCTCTTTTATTACACACGCGCGATGATTTATACCGAACTTAACGACACGGCGAAATTCTACGACGATATAGAAAGAATTCTCAACAACTACCCCGGCGACTTCTTTTCCAACTTCAAATCGCAGGGCGTGATTCTGATTCTCGATAACATAGAGCAAAACATAAATTTTTTTAACGGGTTGATTAATGAAAACCCCGAACACTTCCTGCTGCATTTCATGCGGGGATTCAATTACTATCTCGCGAAAAAATTCGTTCCCGCGGAGGAGGATTTTAATCTCGCCCTGAAATATTGTTCGAACATCAAGACAAGAATCGCTGTGTACTCACAGAAACTTATAGAGAACTGTAAAATATATTCTGACAAATAGTATGAAACTAATAAACAACAAAGACATACACGATGCATCCGTTAACCTCGCGCTTGAAGAGTACTGCGTAAGGAATCTTGATTTAAGCGAAGAGATGTTCTTATTGTTTTACATAAACAACCCGGCGATAATAATCGGTAAGCACCAGAATACGATAGAGGAAATCAATAAGGATTACGTTGACTCGAAGGGGATAAAGGTCGTGCGCCGCATATCGGGCGGCGGCGCTGTCTATCACGACAGAGGCAACCTGAATTTCAGTTTCATGACCAAATACTCGCCCGAGTTCTTTCACAATTTCGAAAAGTTCACGCGTCCCGTCGTAGAAACGCTTAACACTATGGGCGTTAAAGCCGAACTCGGCGGCAGAAACGACATTACCGTCGAAGGTAGAAAAATTTCGGGCAACGCGCAGTTCACGAACCTCAAAACGATGTTCTCGCACGGAACGCTTCTTCTCGATTCCCATTTGGAGGATGTCGTGCAGGCGCTGAACGTTAAGATTGACAAGATTGAAAGCAAGGGAATAAAATCCGTTCGGAGCAGGGTCGCGAACATTTCGGAATTCCTTAAGGAAAAAATTTCTATCGGGGATTTCAGACAAAAAATTATCGACAATGTTTTTAAAGAGTACGATGAACTGCCCGTCCTGAATCTTACGGATAAACAGTGGAGCGAAGTAATGATACTTTCGGAGACTAAATACAGAACGTGGGAATGGAATTTCGGACGCTCTCCTGAGTTTAACATTCAGAAAGTGCGGAGGTTTGAGTTTGGTCAGGTTGACGCGAGAATTTTTGTGAAGGAAGGCAGAATCGTCAGCGTAAAATTTTTCGGAGATTTTCTCGGGTACGGCGATTCGGAAGACGTCGAAAAACTTCTGACCGGAATTATTTACAGGGAAGACGCTGTTTCAAAAGCGCTGGCAGAAACGGATTTAAGGTATTATTTCGGCAGCATTCAATTAAAAGAATTCGTAAATTTTATTTGCAATTAGTATGAGAAAAGAAAGCAGGGATTTTCTTGAAAAATATATAAACACCGCGTCCCCTACAGGCTTTGAATATCCGGGACAGCGTATATGGCTCGATTATATCAAGCCATACACAGACGAATATATGAGCGACACTTACGGTACTGTGGTCGGTGTGATTAATCCGAAAGCCGAATACAAGGTTGTTATCGAAGCGCACGCGGACGAAATTTCCTGGTTCGTGAGTTACATAACCGACAAGGGATACATTTACCTGAAAAGGAACGGCGGCTCCGACCATCAGATAGCGCCGTCGAAACGCGTGAACATTCATACGAAAAAAGGCGTGGTTAAAGCCGTTTTCGGATGGCCTGCAATACACGTGAGAGACCCGAAGGCAGAAGAAACCCCCACTATTAAAAATATTTTTCTCGATTGCGGATGCTCTTCGAAGAAAGAAGTCGAAAAGATGGGCGTGCACGTCGGATGTGTCGCGACATTCGAGGACGAACTCATAATGCTTAACAACAGATATTTCGTGGGACGCGCTCTCGATAACAAGATGGGCGGTTTCGTTATTGCCGAAGTCGCGAGGATGTTGAAGGAAAAAAAGAAAAAACTTCCGTTCGGATTGTACGTCGTCAATTCTGTTCAGGAAGAAATCGGACTGCGCGGCGCCGAAATGATTTCAAGAAGAATCAAACCTGACCTCGCGATAATTACAGACGTGACGCACGACACACACGCCCCGATGTATGACAAGAAATCACAGGGCGATACGAAAACAGGCGAAGGACCCGTGCTGACGTACGGACCTGCGGTGCACAACAACGTTCTGAATATGCTTATCGACACAGCAAATAAAAAGAAGATAAAATTCCAGCGCGATACCGTTTACCGCGCGACGGGAACCGATACTGATGCGTTCGCGTATTCGGGAATGGGCGTTGCTTCGGCTCTTATATCCATTCCTCTTAAGTATATGCACACAACGGTCGAAATGGTGCACAAGGACGACATAGAAAAAGCCATACAACTGATGTACGAGTTTCTCTTGCAATTGAAAGCAGGAACGGACTTTCGCTACATCAAGTAACAATTAGTAATTAATAATTAGTAATTGAGAGCAGTAGTTAGAAGTTAGAAGTTAGTAGTTAGTAGTTAGTAGTTAGTAGTAAGAGTAAAAATCTTTTTGTTTGTCATCCCGGCGGAGGCCGGGATCCATATGCGTAACACATATTCTCCTTATTGCGTATCCATGTTTCGCAATATTGTTTTCTATCATCAAATATCAGTATTACCAAAACATCATAGAAGAATGGAACATACAAAAAGAACATTGATATCGTTTACACTCTATCTTCTGTTCAGTCTGATTATAGCAGGATGCGTAACATCACGATACTCAAGTGATTACTGCTATAGATTGTATTTATTAGATACGAATTTTATTAGTAATCTTAATCTGCTCGAATTTATTAATAATAATAATGACAAGATATATGTAATATCAGAGAAAAATACACATTATGATTTTGATAGCGCATCATTTTCTCCTCTTGAAAATTTAAAAACTTACTGCATAGAATTGAACGAACCTAATTCTCCTATAAAAGCTATCATGCCTTTCGAGACTGATCGTGGCGGAGGTGGTGAGATATATATAGGCGATAAATTATTTTGGAAAAACGGATACATCGTTACTAAAGTATATATATCAAACGATATTAAAGGGACATTTGTCAGTAGGAACAAGATAAAGATCGATTAAGGAGTGATATATCAATTAGAAATGAACTATTACTTTTTTCGCGTGTCGCGGTTTTTCAAATCGATTCTGAGTTGAATAAATTTCAACTTTAAATTGCAATTTTACACTTTCAAATTTGAATTTTGAATTTTTTCCTACTTCTCCTCCAGCAATATTTGCTTTGCTTTTTGGAGTTCCGCCTGATGTTCATCGGATACTTTCGGATATTCGGGATTAAGGCCTTCGAGTGCTTTTACTATTATATCCGCGACAGCCGTTCTCGTGTACCACTTCTTATCGGCGGGCACGACGTACCACGGCGCCCATTCGGTACTCGTGTTGTTCAGCGTGTCCTCGTACGCGTCCATATAATCATTCCACAAAGCCCTTTCCTTCACGTCGGCCGCGGAGAACTTCCAGTTTTTTTCCGGCAACTCAATTCTCTTGAGAAATCTTTTCTTCTGTTCAGACTTCGATACGTTAAGAAAAAACTTCAGTATGACGATGCCGTTATCGGTAAGGTATTTTTCGAAATTGTTTATCTCTTCAAATCTATGTTTCCAGAGTTTATCTAATTTGCCTGTGAAAGGAAGCCTCTGGTTAGCAAGGAATTCGGGATGAACGCGGACTACCAATACTTCCTCGTAATATGAGCGGTTGAATATTCCTATGCGCCCTTTTTCGGGAAGACACTTCATGCAGCGCCATAAATAATCGTGGTCGAGTTCTTCCGTCGAAGGAGTTTTGAAACTGAAGACCTGACATCCCTGCGGATTAATGCCCGACATTACGTGCTTTATCGTTCCGTCCTTGCCCGCGGCGTCCATTGCCTGAAATATGAGAAGCAGCCCGTACTTGTTCTGAGCGTATAGCCTGTCCTGAAGCTCCGAAAGACGCGCGATGCTGCCGAGAAGTTCATCCTTCGCTTCATCCTTGTCCTTGTAATCGCCCGTGAAGGACGGGTCGAGGTCTTTCAGTTTTATATTGTCACCTGGTTTTATTTTTATTTTCATCTGGTGTGTTTTTTTGAAAAGATTATTTTTTGTTTTATTATTGCAATGTAATAAATTTAAATTTATTATGTATCGAAAAACATAGAGTTCCGGAATGTGCATCGCGACCCCGTACGGTTTTTTGAATAAACATTTTATGCCGATTTAAGTAATTTTACGTATGCAATTCCTGTCCCCTGATTGAGTTCGGGATTGCGAATAAAACTGATTCAATGGCAAATGGAAACTCTGGAAAACAAACTTAAGAATTTAATCATAGTCGGCGACCGGGTGCTGATTAAGCCGAAGTCGCTTTCCGACAAAACGAAATCGGGTCTGTATCTCCCGCCCGGAGTGCAGGAAAAAGAAGTCGTCCAGTCCGGTTACGTGATGAAGGTCGGACCCGGATATCCGCTCGCGCAGTCTTCCGAAGACCCCGACGAATCCTGGAAGAATACGGAAGAGAAAGTAAAGTACATTCCCTTGCAGGTTAAGGAAGGCGACCTCGCGATATTCATGCAGAAGGGTTCTATCGAAGTGCTTTACAAGGATGAAAAATATTTTATTGTCCCGCAGAACCAGATATTGATGATAGAAAGAGAAGAGTTTTAATTCTTTCTTTGTGAAATAGGAGTAATAAAACAGCGTGCTCGGATGAGTCACGGGTGTACACGGTGTTACTTTTCCTGAGTATTTAGATTTAAAATCTTTATTACCTGTAATAAAACATTTCGCGCCGCTCCTCGAAGAGATTGTTCTTTTCGTTTATGAACTTGTTTTTCGCCTCGAGAGGATTTATTTCCACTATGTTAAGTTCTTCCTTATCTTCCGAAGCCCTCGACAGATAGTCGCCGTTCGGACTGAGCATTACGCTGCCCCCGGTGAATGAAACCGATTCCTTCCCTATCGTATCCGTTCCGGTTCTGTTTGCCGTAATCGTGAATACGCGGTTTTCAAGGGCGCGGGCGTACATCGAGTTCTGACAATACGGCATTACGAGGTTTGACGGATGGCAGATTATCTGCGCGCCGCGCAGAGCCAGTGTTCTCGCGGCTTCGGGAAAAATCCAGTCGAAACAAATCATCATTCCGATTTTTACCGTCTCGTATTCTTCCGACGGCACCTCATAAACCCAGAAACCCGTGTTGCCGGGATGAAAAAAATTCTTTTCGTTGTAGAACAAATGCGTCTTTCTGTAAATCCGGAATTTCCCGTCCGGAAATACGAGTATTGAGGAATTGTAATAAACGCGCTGGCTGCCGTCTTTTGCGCATTCGCAGAATCCCGATACTATACACGCGTTTTTCTTTCTGCTCAATTTTTTCAGCATCGAACAGTACTTCCCCGAATCGGGATTCTCGGAAATTCCCGCGAGTTCATCGAGTGAACTTAGCAGGTAACCCGAGTTCGCAAGTTCGGGTATGACCAGCAGGTCGAAGTCCGCTCCGCCGATGAAGTCCGATACTTTCTCGGTGTTCACCGACGGGTTGTGAAGTTCGGGTTTGAATTGCAGATATCCGATTTTCATTTTCTTAGCATCGTTTAATTATAATAGATTGCTCGCGAGTTCCGCGAGTTCCGATCGCTCACCTTTCTCAAGATTTATGTGCGCGTAAAGTTTCTGTCCCTTGAAATGCTCGATTAGATATGAAAGTCCGTTCGACATCGAATCGAGATACGGGTGGTCTATCTGATAAATGTCGCCCGTGAAAACGATCTTCGTCCCTTCGCCCACACGCGTTATGATTGTTTTAATTTCGTGCGGCGTCAGGTTCTGGGCTTCGTCAACTATGAAAAATATTCTCTGAAGGCTTCTGCCCCGAATGTAACTAAGAGGCTCGACTATTAATTTTTCTTCCTTCACCATGTTTGAAATCGCCTGATGGTGCTTGTCAGTGTCGGGATACTGGTCCTGTATTACTTTCAGGTTGTCCCAGAGCGGCTGCATGTACGGCGCGAGTTTGCTGTCAACGTCGCCGGGAAGATAACCTATGTCCTTGTTGCTCAACGGTATCACGGGACGCGCTATGTAAATCTGCCTGTATTCTTTCTTCACCGCGAGCGCTGATGCCAGCGCCAGAAGCGTCTTGCCCGTTCCCGCTTTTCCAGTAATCGAAACAAGAGGTATGTCCTTATTCGTTAAAGCGTTCATCGCGAACGTCTGCTCCGCGTTTCTCGGCATTATTCCGTACGCGGGATTCTTGTCGATTCTTTCAACCATCTCTTTTTGCGAATCGAGATATCCGAGAACCGAACGGTTCTTGTTGCGTATTATATAAAACTTGTTCGGGAATGCCCCGTTCTTATCCTTCTTTATTACTTCCTTCGCCGGTATCTTAAAAGGAATCTGGTAAATTTTATTCAGCAGTTCGTCGTTAAAATCCTCCAGTATATCCTTGCCGCTGTAAAGTTCCTCTATGTTTCCGATGTGGTCAGTCGTGTAATCTTCTGACAATACTCCTATTGCCTTTGCTTTCATCCTGAGGTTCACGTCTTTCGTTACGAGTATCACGGAGTTCGGATCCTTGGACGCCATTTTGAGTTCATAAGCAGTGCTCAATATCCTGTGGTCGTGTGTATCCTCCCTGAACACTTCCCTTATCTCGTCGCTAAGCCCCTTCGTGATTGCAATTTTCACCTTCCCCTTTCCCTTGCCGAGCGAGACGCCGCCGTTGAAAAGCGCGTTGCCCGTCAGGTTGTCGAGAGTCCTGGCAAACTCCCGCGCGTTGAGGTTTATAACCTGACTGCCTCTCTTGAAATGGTCAATTTCCTCTATTACTGCTAACGGAATAACGATGTCGTTTTCTTCAAACTGAAGAATGCACGAAGCATCGTGAAGTATTACGTTGGTGTCAAGAATGAATGTTTTCGCAGTTTTCCTTTTTGCCATAATATATATTTGATTTCCCCCACTCTAAAGAGTGGGGTTAGTTTAATTAGCAAAAAAATTTTATATAATCTAACAATCTCTTTTTTCCTATTAACCCCTCCCTCGTTCCTATTAATCCCGCCTTCGTTCTCATTACCGCCTTCGCTCTTATTAACCCCACTCTTTAGAGTGGGGTTAAGCAACTAATCTAAGGCGACTTTAGTCGCCGGACATATCATCTCTTTCGTTCTTAGTAACCCCGCCTTTGCTCTCATTAACCCCACTCTTTAGAGTGGGGTTAAGCAACTAATCTAAGGCGACTTTAGTCGCCGGACATATCATCTCATCAGTTCTTATTAACCCCACCTTCGTTCTCATTACCGCCTTCGTTCTCATTACCGCCTTCGCTCTTTTTAACCCCACTCTTTAGAGTGGGGTTAAGCAGCTAATCTAAGGCGACTTTTGTCGCCGGACATATCTTTAAAATTATATCTCCTCATTATCTCCTCACACTCTTCCTGATATGTTTTCTTTCTGTGATGATTCTCCTGATTTCGAATATACTCCCTGACATTCTTTAGTATTGATTCGCTCACAGAAACTGCAAAGTATTCTTTCGCCCATTCGAATTTCCATCCTGTCAACCTCTCATTATTAATCCAGTAAGAGGATTCTCCTTTCAGTATACGCATCATGTCCGATATTCTTTCGTCGGCATTCAGCGAAACAAGACAATGTACATGGTCTGTATATCCGTCTATCGTATCAATATAAATATTTTTGAGCAAAGCTTTTTGCTTTATATGGCCGAAAACTTTTTGGCGTACTTCTTTATCCAACAAGTTTCTTCTGCTTTTTGTACCCCATACGCAATGAAGCCAGACTTTTACGTATGACATGGTTGTTTTATTTTTATTGTTTTCCGATTAATTCCTATTTTACTCTACGGCTAAAGCCAATTATCTTTTATTCTCCTTTACCCCACTCTAAAGAGTGGGGTTAGTACTTTCATAATTAAATTATATTTATTCTGCGGCTAAAGCCAATTATCTTTTATTCTCCTTTACCCCACTCTAAAGAGTGGGGTTAGTACCTTCATGATTAAATTTTATTTATTCTGCGGCTAAAGCCGTTTATATTCTATTCTCCTTCACCCCACTTTTTAAAGTGGGTGTTATTATTGACGCTGTTACGTTTCATCACTTATTTCGTCCCCCTCCTCGTAGAAATACCGCGTGAGCGCTCCTGTTATTCTTTTCCCCATGTCGAGTTCGAATTCCTCCTCGTGTTTCATTACTGCTTCTCTTACGGCCTCGAACGAGCCGTATCTGATAAGGAGTTTTTTTGCCGACGCGTCGCTGATGCCCTTAATGTCATTCAGTTCGGAGACTATTGTTCTCTTGCTCCTCAACGCGCGGTGGAATTCAATCGCGAACCTGTGCGCTTCGTCCCGCACTCTTTGTAACAATTTCAAACCGCTCGACGTTTTAGGAATCGTGTGCGGGTCGGGATCGTTCGGAACGAACACTTCCTCGAGACGTTTAGCGAGCCCTATTATGTTCGGCGATTTCACTCTGTCGGTTAAGGATTCACCTGAAGGATTCGCGATTTCAATTTTGAGGTCGTTAAACACCGAAACCGCGGATGACAACTGCCCCTTTCCTCCGTCTATGACTACAAGGTCGGGCATTTCCCCGCCCTCTTCGGCAAGCCTGCGGAATCTGCGGTGAATAACCTCACGCATCGATAGGAAATCATCCGGCTCGCCTGTCTCGTTGCTCACGCTTCGAATCCTGTATTTCCTGTATTCGGATTTTTTCGGCTTGGCGTCTTTAAAAACCACCATCGACGCGACCGTATCCGTTCCCTGAATGTGCGAGATGTCAAAGCAAGCGATGTATCTCGGAAGCCTGTTCAGACGCAGGTCGCGCTTTAGCGATTCTAGTGAAGGTGCGATGTATTCGCGCTTCATCTTAGCGAGTTTCAACTCTTGCAGCATCAGCATCGCGTTGGCTTCCACCATGTGAACGAGTTTCGCCTTGTCCCCGATTTTCGGAACAGTAATCTCTATCTTTCCTTTCTTCTTTTCCGCCAGCCATTTTTCGATTGATTCCGGGTTTTCCATTTCGAAGGGAAAGAATATTTCATCGGGTATGAAGTCCGATTTCAGATAATAGTTCGTCACCAGATTTTCGAGAATTTCTTCTTTCGGCTTTTCAAGCACGTTGCCGAAATAGAAATGGGATTTTCCTATCACGCGTCCGTCGCGTATCTTCATTACCATACCGCAGGCGTCGTTGTCTTCCGATACAACCGAGAATACGTCCCTGTCGACAATTTCCTCGCCCGCCATTTTCTGCTTCGCGTTGTAAACGCTTAACGCGTCCATCTTGTCCCTCGTTCTTGCCGCCTGTTCGAACATCATCTTTTCCGAATATTCTTCCATCTTTAAGCGAAGTTCTTTTTCGAGCGTCGCCGTTTTTCCGTTAAGAAGTTTAGCGACTTGCTCTACCATCTCTCTGTAATCTTTTTGCGTCTGCAGACCGGCGCAGGGTCCCTCGCATTTCTTTATGTGGTAATCGAGACAGACCTTGAACTTTCCTTCTTTAATGGTATTCTCGTTTAGAGTCAGATTGCAGGAGCGTATAGTAAAAATATCCCTTATTGATTTAAGCGCAAAACGCATCGTCTTTACGTCTGTGTAAGGTCCGAAATACCGCGACCCGTCTGAACGTTTTTTCCTCGTCGGAAAAACACGCGGAAAAGGTTCGTTCGTAATAACGATGTACGGATACGTTTTATCGTCCTTTAGAAGAACGTTGTAGCGGGGTTTAAGTCTTTTTATGAGATTGAATTCGAGTATCAGCGCCTCGATTTCATTGTCCGTTGTAATTATTTCAAGGTCGGCGATTTTTGTTACCATCGCGTCTGTCTTCGCCTGGGACGGACGGGACTGAAAGTATTGCCTGACGCGGTTTTTCAGGATTTTTGCCTTGCCGACGTATATGACTTTGCCTGATGCATCTTTGAACTGATACACGCCCGGAGCCGGCGGAAGGTTCTCGAGTTTTGATTGCAGACTATTTTTTATCGTTTCCCGCAATTAAATCATTCTTGCCTAAATTTTCGTATAAATTTTTATAATATCAACATACTTACGGGGAACAGTCTTTCTTATATATCACGCACGGAACAAACGGCGAAGCAACGCTCATTTGTTTATTTATGCGCGATTACATCTATCATAACCTTGGCGTCTTTCGGAAGGCGTGCGACTTCTACCGTGCTTCTCGCCGGAAGCGAAACGCCGAAGTACCTGCCGTAAATTTCGTTCATCGCGGGAAACTCGGTTATGTCCTTCATGTATACCGTTGTCTTTATCGCGTTGTCAAGCGACGAACCGTGCTCCGCTAAAATATGATTCAGGTTTTCACAGACTGTTTTTGTCTGCTCCCTTATATCATCCGATACTATATTGCCTTCGCTGTTGAGCGCGATTTGTCCCGAAGTGAAGAACAACCCGTTGAATTCCGTGTAATGTACGCCCTGTGAGTAAGGCCCGATGGGCTTCGGAGCCTTGTCCGTATATATAAGTTTTTTCATTTCGTTCTATGTTTGTTTTTCAGACAGTTCGATTATTCTTTCGAGATCGTCGTTTGAATAATATTCGATTATTATTTCGCCTGTCTGCTTTGTTTTGGGTTTCACTATTACCCTCGTGCCGAAGTATCTTCTTAGTTTGTTCTGTATTTCTTCGTATTCACCGCTGACTTTGCCGTTAGTCGTTTTTCTCTTCTTCTTTTTCTTCGCCTGCTTGTCCGTCAGTTCTTCCAGTTTCCTGACCGAAAGATTTTCTTCCAGAATCCTCTTCCATATCGCGATCTGCGCTTCTTCATCATCTATCCTGAGTATTGTTCTCGCGTGACCCTCCGTTATTTCATTCTTGCGAAGTGAAAGTTTTATTTCCGCCGGAAGTTTCTGAAGGCGGAGAAAGTTAGCGACAGTGCTTCTTTGTTTGCAAACTTTTTCCGCTATCTGCTCCTGCGTGAGGCTGCATTCATCCACGAGCCGCCTGTATGAATCAGATAATTCCATCGGGTTGAGGTCGTCGCGCTGAACGTTCTCTATTAGCGCGAGTTCCAGAAGATTCTCCTTGCTTTCGTCTTTCGTGTCGTAAATGAACGCGGGAATTTCGGCGAGCCCTGCTATTTTCGCGGCTCTTAATCTTCTCTCGCCCGATATGAGTATATAACCGTTTCCGTCTTCGGCGAGTTTTACCGTTATCGGCTGAAGAACCCCTTTCTTCTTTATCGAGTTCGCGAGTTCATTAAGTTTTGCCTCGTCAAAATCCTCCCTCGGCTGGAACGGATTCGTTCTTATCTTTCCTATCTCTACAAATAGTTTGCCTTCGGAAACGCTTTTCGCGCTGCCGTTCGGGTTGTTCGGGTCTATGTTTCTGTTTTCGAAAAGCGCCGAAAGGCCTTTCCCGAGACCTCCTTTATTATCCATAAATATTATTTATCCTGTATAGTTTTGTTGTTTCTTGATGCGAACNTCTTTCGCGAGTTCGGTATAGTTTCCCGCGCCCGACGAAAGCGGGTCGTACACGATTACCGGCTTGCCGTAACTCGGCGCCTCGCCTATTTTCACGTTCCTCGCTATCTTTGTCGCGAACACCTTGTCGGCGAAATATTTCCTTAGTTCGGCTTCAACCTGATTCGCAAGTTTAAGACGCGAATCGAACATCGTTAGAAGATAACCTTCGATTGATAGATTCGGATTAAAGGAATTCTTCACCATCTTTATCGTATTCAGCAGCGCCGAAAGCCCTTCGAGCGCGTAATATTCACACTGAACTGGAATCAGCACCGTGTCCGCCGCGTTAAGCGAGTTTACTGTTATAAGCCCTAATGACGGCGGGCAGTCTATGAAAACAAATTCAAAATCATAACCGCTGACGGGCGCCGATAATTCCTTCAGTTTGTCCCTGAGCATTCTTTCCCTGTTTGGAAGAGATACAAGTTCCAGTTCTGCCGCGACGAGATTTATGTTAGACGTGATTATCGAAAGATTTTCAATCTGCGTCGGCTTGACGGCATCCGCAGCCTTCATGTCGCTGACAAGCAGTTCATATACGCTTTTCCCGTCATCCTTCGCCTCTATGCCCATTCCCGTAGTCGCGTTTGCCTGAGGATCGGCGTCGACGAGCAGTACCCTGATTCCGAGTTTTGCGATGCACGCGGACAGATTGACGGCTGTAGTTGTTTTCCCGACGCCGCCTTTCTGATTTGATATAGATATTATTTTCTGCACTAATTCCGATTTATAATTCGTAAATGTCGCCCGGCTTCATTATTATGCATTTCTTGCCTATCGATTCGATTTTCCTCTTGAAATCATTGGCATCCGATTTAATTAAATCGAATGTGTTGTAATGAATCGGTATGACGGTATTGGCATTCACGAATTCAGCCGCTTTTACCGCGTCATCGACACCCATTGTGAAATCATCACCGATGGGAAGAAGCGCGCAGTCGATTCTGTGCATCTCTCCGATTAATTTCATATCATAGAAGAGACCCGTGTCTCCCGCCTGATATACGTTTTTTCCCTCAGCCGAAATAATGAACCCGTAAGCGTCGCCCGCGTATGTCCCGTCGGGAAAAGACGAGGAATGCTGCGCCATCGTTAGTTTCACCCTGCCGAACGGAAAGTTATAACCGCCTCCTATGTTCATCGGATGCGCTTTTACATCCTTGTTTCCGCAGTACGTCGCGATTTCGTAAATCCCGATTACCGTGGCGTCGTTTTTCTTCGCGAGTTCTACCGTGTCGCCGAAGTTGTCTCCGTGACCGTGTGTTGGTATAATGAAATCACATTTGACGTCAGCGGGTTTTACGTCGCAATTCGGGTTGCCTGTAACAAAGGGATCCGAGAGTATTCTGTGCTTCCCCGTTACGAATTCGACGAATGCGTGGCCGTGATAAATGATTTTCATATTGTATTTAAAACTTTAAATTGCTAAATATTGTTAAGTTAATACTTAAATGAAATTAATTCAATTTTAATTGTATTGCATAGGAGGAAACACCGTCCTGCATTGCTTTTAAAAAAGAGAATTCTAAAACATTAACTATAATCTTATGATACTCAGAGACAAACTCGCGGAAATCATTCCGGGTCTGAGAAAAGAAGCAAATGAAGTGTTTGCTATGGGTCCGAATGCTGTAATCAACGAAGTTACTACGGAACAGTTGTTCGGAGGAATGAGAGGCATTAAATCTCTTATTTGCGATACGTCCGAAGTCGGACTCGATACGGGGCTTATTATCAGGGGAATACCTATTCTCGAACTGACAGATAAACTCCCCGAAGAAATTTTTTACCTGCTGCTGACTGGCGAACTTCCTGACGACGAAGCGCTTGAAGACTTGCAGTGGGAACTGCGCAGAAGAAGCGACGTTCCTTTCTACGTCTGGAATACGATTAACGCCCTGCCTATGGAAACGCACCCGATGGTGATGCTGAATTCCGCGGTTCTCGTAATGGAGAACGAATCGTTCTTCAGAAAACGCTACGACGAAGGTATGCCGAAAGATATGCTCTGGGAGCCCATGCTCTGGGATTCGCTGAATCTTATAGCAAGGATTCCTATTATCGCCGCCTATATTTACAGGAGAAAATTCAATAAGGGACCGAGAATCAATTCCGACAATAAACTCGACTGGGCGGCTAACTACGCGAGGCTTCTCGGCGTTGAAGACCCCGACGGCTCTTTCGCCGACCTGATGAGACTTTATATGGTTCTTCATTCCGACCACGAAGGCGGTAACGTCAGCGCGATGGCAACGCAGACGATTAACTCCGCCTTGTCTGACGTTTATTTTTCCGTCAGCGGAGGTCTTAACGGTCTGGCGGGACCTTTGCACGGTCTCGCTAATCAGGAATGCCTGAGATTCATAATAAAACTGCGGGACGATATAGGACACACTCCTTCCGATAACGAAGTCCGCGAATACTGCATAAATCTGCTTAACAACAGACGCGTCATTGCGGGTTACGGACACGCGGTTCTGCGAGTTACAGACCCGAGGTTCACGGCTTTTGTTGAGTTCGGGAAAAAGCATCTGCCCGACGATGAAATTTTTGGAATCGTTAATCAACTCTTCAACATAGTTCCGAAACTTTTGATCGAAGGCGGAAAAGCGAAAGACCCCTGGCCCAATGTCGACGCGGCAAGCGGCTCGCTCCTCTTCCATTACGGAATGACGGAATATGAATATTACACCGTGCTCTTCTCCGTTTCGAGAGTACTGGGACTCGCCGCGCAATTGATACTCAACCGCGCGCTTAACAGACCCATAATTCGCCCGAAGTCCGTAACGACACAATGGATAAAGAAAACTCTCGGCGCGAAAAAACAGGAAGAGAAAAAATAATTTTATTCTTTTTGCGCTTGTGAAAACACCCCTCATAAAGGGGTGTTTTTATTAAGCGACCGTTTCTTTTCAAATTAAAAATCAAATATAAAAAATCAAAATTGCATTTCTTAATTCCTGATTCCTAATTATTAATCCAAAATCCTAAATTCTTGTTTCTAAATTCTTGTTTCCAGATTCTAAATTCTTGTTTCCAGATTCTAAATTCTTGATTCTTGATTCTAAATTCTTGTTTCCAGATTCTAAATTCTTGATTCTTGTTCTTCACTCACTTCAACAAAATCATTTTCTTCGACGATGTGTAATTTCCCGACTGAATGCGGTACACGTATGCCCCGCTCGGATAATTTGACGCCCGCCACTGCACCCGGTAATGTCCCGCGTTGAGATTCTGATTGACTAATTTATCGACAAGTTTCCCCGAAATGTCGAACACCTCCAGTGTCGTCATTCCGTAAACAGGAATGTCGAACTCTATGTTCGTTTCCGGATTAAACGGATTTGGAAAATTCTGCATCAGATTGTAGTTGTCGGGCACCTGACCGTAAGGGTCGGTTCCGAGTACGGAATTAAGATCGAATGTCCAGCAGCCGCGTCCATGAGTCGCAACAAGTATCTGTCCTACATTCTGCTTGTATTTCATGTCATAAATTTCAACCATCGGAAGACCGCTGTTGAAGTCAATCCAGTTCGCGCCGTCGTTCGTTGTCTGAAACACTCCGAAGTCGGACCCGACAAATAACATTCGCGGTGGTATCGTTCTTAAAACGACTGAATTCATCGCTATGTTCGGCAGATTCGATGAAATGTTAGTCCAGTTGATGCCTCCGTTTGTCGTCCTTGCGACTCTCGTCGCTCCGGAACCGCCGAATGTGGCATAACATATTTCATCGTTTGCATAGTCCACGACAAAATCGCTTACATACGAATATCCTGTCGTGACCGTCCAGTTGGCTCCGTTATCGGTTGTTACGAGAATCCTTCCGTTGGATGTGCCTATGTAAACTTTATTTATGTTCGTCGAACTGATTCCAATCGCGGATACGTTTCCGCCTACCACCGTTGTGGTGGCAATTTGCGTCCAACCCGATGAAGATGTTGCCGTTTGCGCGTTCGTCGTCTTCCAGATGTCAGCCCTTCCGAATACTATCGTGTTATGGTCCCCCGGCGCCATTTCATAAGGATTGTAGAAAAGTCCGCCCGTTGAACCGGAAGGCGTGAAACTCGAGAAAGAAGTCCCCCTGTTCGTGGAACGCTGTATGGAACCGTTGACGTACTGACCGTATATGTAATTTGTGTTTACCGGGTCTATTATCGTATAACCGCCGTCGCCTGTAGTTCTCTGAATCCAGTTTGCGCCGCCATTCGTAGAAGTTTGCTTGTTGTTATCCTGCGTGCCGCCCTGAAGGTTTAAGATATTCGTTGGGTCGTAATCCGCGCTCTGATACTGAAGCGTCGATATCGTCCGGTTCAGGTCTGTCCAGTTCTGTCCGTCGTTCGTCGATTTATAAATTCCCCCGTCCGAACAGCACCAGAGAACACTGCCGTTATACGCGAGACGGTGTATATCCGCATGACAGAAATTTCCCGGATTTGTCGTCGCCCACTGCGAACGCTGTACGAGACTGCTTCCGCCTGTGGTCGAAACATAAACGTCGAGTCCGCCTACTACAACGAGATTCTCGTTTGCCGGCTTAACTATTACCGCGTTGTCGTACCATCCCTGTGAACTCAGATAATTCGGTGTCGTCGCCATTGCTGTCCAGTTACCGCCGCCGTCCGTTGACCTGTATAGCCCCACCAGCGCGCCACCTGACGATGCCGCTATGCTTGCATATATATAATTCACGTTTGATTCGGCGATTGCAAGTTGTATTCTCCCCATCGAAGAAGGAAGTCCCGTTGACAACGTAGTCCAGACCGCTCCGCCGTCCGTTGATTTCTTTATCGCTCCTGAATTCGTCCCGCCGACAGTGACATATACCATAGACGAATTCTGCGGATTGAGTATCACGCAGTTCGCGTTCGTGCCCGCGCCTGTGTTCGTCCAGTTTAAACCCGCGTTAGTGGATTTAAAAACGCCGCTGTTGCCCGCCATCCATATTATGTTCGAGTTGAACGGGTCGATAGCCATGTACGAGCATTTATTCCCGACCTGAGAAACTGTTGCTATCTGAAACCAGGAAACACCCGCGTTGGTTGTTTTGTATATTCCGTTACCGTACTGGCTGTCCGACGAATAGTTCAGTTCACCCGTACCGAGATAAAGAACATTAGGATTGTTTTTGTCTATAACTATGTCCCCGCAAGCGAGTGTGGAAAGGTTGTCCGTTAGTGAATACCAGTTTGCGCCGCCGTCCGTGGTCTTCCATACGCCGCCCTGCGCCGCCGCGATGTACATTATATTGGGATTCGTAGGATGAAATGCTATCGAGTTCGTCCTGCCGGAAATGTAATTATTGTTTGTAAACTGATAAAACATTCCTGTCGGGTTAATGCTTACCCAGGACGTGCTGTGAGTATTGTTTTGCATTATATCCTTGTCGCGCGTCATCAGTGATTTCTGATGAACGGCATCCGGATAAGTCATCGGTGATAGTATCTGTCCCGGTCCTCCCGCGCGTCTTGTAAGAATGAACTCTTCACGGGCAAGTATTTCCTCGCTTGTTTCGTTTTCAAGAAGATATTCTTCCTCTTCCTGCGCCATTATAACGTTGAAAGTAAGAAAAAGCATCGGAAGAAGAAGGAAGTGCAGTATGTTTCGTATTTTCATATAAGAATTTAATATCCTTAAAAATACTCATATCAAATCATATCTTCCATATAATTTTCGGAACGGAAATCAATCGAAAATTAACCGATGCTTCATTTATTCTTTATATAATCCTGCACGTTCACTCCCAGTTTCCTGAGTTCTTCAGTATTTTTTGACAGGATTGCATAAGAAACTTCATTGATGCGCCGGGTGTCTATACCTTTCCACTTTTCAATGTCATTTTCAAAATCATTTGAAAAGATTGCGCGCGACAAATCCCTCACAACGCAATAGTTTGCAATAGAATGGTTGTTGTCGCTTTCGAAATTCGCGTTCTCTATGAAGAACTTAAGCAATTTAAACAAGGATGTTTCCGCGAGACTCAACTCCGTAAGTTTCGCCCTGTACTCGAGGTCCGCCCCTGACAGTTTCGGGAAATATCCGTAATCGCTGTAATGCCTGCCCTCGTGCGCGAGATAAGAGACAAGAAAATTCTCGCTGCTCAAATCGTATGCAGGCTTCACGCAGTACAATGCCGATGAATCCGCCCATCCGCCCGGATAATACGTTCCAAATGTCGCATACTCCTCCCAGCCAAGCGTTACAAAACCGTCCATGAAAACTACTTTTACGTTTATCGTATCCGAGAAGAGATTGAATTTGTAAAGTGTGTCATACATTGTCCGCCAGACAAGCAAATCGAGAAACTTGCCCGTCCTGCCGAAACCCGTCGTTTGAAGCCCCTTTGAATTGATGTACTTTTTAAGATATATATTGAGATTATCCTCATCTCTCATTTCGGAATTTTTCATACCGAAATTACCGCCGAGTAACGCTGCAAGTTTGTTCATCAGAAGACTGTCGTTATTGTATTCGGGAAAAAGAAACGCCTGCCGCCAGTAATCGGAATAAATTTTCAGCAGGCTGTCTATCGGAGACCTGTGTTCCTCAGCATAACCGCTTTTGTCCTCAAGATATAGAAATCTGCTTTCAAATCTGGTTTTATACTCCCATTCCTTTTCCGGTATTGATGTTGAATCACTTACCATTAAGAGCGTCAGCGCTTTTCGGATTTCACCGTCGAGAGCCAGAGAATATATTTTGTTCCTGTTGAAACGTACCGAATCCGAAAACGGAGCCGCCTGACTTATTTCAGCGTACGATGCGCAAATGATAACCAGAGCCGCAGCCGTTAGAATAGGCAGTTTGAGAATGTTGTTTTTCACTTAGTCCTTATTGTTAGTTTGACAATTTTATTACGATTAGTTTCTGAATGTCCTTTATCGCGGCCTGACGCTTAACGTCTATTCTTATTCCCCTGCCTTCCGCGTATGCGCGCGCCGACTCGAGTTCCTTCTTAATCTCATCCGCGACATCGCTTGCAAGAATTTCCTCATACGCCTTCTGTCCGAAATTAAAAGCCGCCTTGAAATATCCGTCCCTCGGCAGCAGGTATATTATCACGCGCTTCTTGTCCTTTATGCGATAACTCCAGCCGTACTTCGCTCCCGGAAAAGCCCACTCCTTAACAGCATTGGGATACTTCATTATCGTATAGTCTTCGAGTTTCTTCCATAGCTCAAATTTCTTCCCGAGCGCTTTCTTTAAAGCGGAATCGGTCGGCTGAATTTCCTTTTCTGCGAAAATGCTGATATCCATTTCTGTTGTATTTACTTTTTTTTTAGAAAATATGCTCTATCATCATCGCTTTATCCGTGACCGCAAATTCATTTCAATGATAGAAAATAATCAATTGCGAGTTTGGATATTCTTGCGATAATTGAATCGTTAAATTCATCGCTTTCCTTTGACATTGATACGAATACGACTATCGCGATGTGTCTTCCGTCCGGAAGAGTCACAATGCCCGCGTCGTTGCAGGCGTATGTTACTCCGTCGTCCGAGTTTCCCGACGAGCCTGTTTTGTGTGCTACCTGAGTTCCTTCAGGAAGAAGCCCTTTTATCCTATTCGGACCTGTCGTGGTTTCCGTCATAATCTTCAGAAGAAAATCATTGGACTCTCTTGAAAGCACCGTGCCGCTCGACAATATACCAAGAAGTTCCGCCATCGCTGAAGGTTTGCAGGAATTTACAAACTGCAGGTTCACGTCTTTGTGCATTTCCTCTTCAGTGTTCTTTATGCTTATATCCGTTATTCCAAGCCCGTGTATGTATTTCTCCGCTTCGAGCGGTCCNCCGATAAGCCTAAACAGTATATCGCATCCGTTGTTATCGCTCTGAGATACTGTGTAGGAAATAATTTCCGACAATTTCAATTCTCCGCCTTCAGGATATTTTTCCCTTAAAGGACTCCACGTGTTCGGAAGAAGATCCTGTTTAGTTACCTTAATAATTTTGTCAAGAGAAATTTCACCCTTGTCAACGCGATTGAGAACCGCCATAGCGAGTGGAAATTTAAACACGCTTTGCATCGGATAGTTTGCGCCGTTGTTAAACAGGTATGTTTTTCCCGACTCAAGTTCCTTGATTGCCGCGCCGACACTGCATTTTGACCCGCTGATTATTTTTTCTATGCCCGCCTTCAGTGAATCTTCCTGCGAATAAGCGGAATTACAGAAGGCAATCAGCAGTAAGAGCAGCGCCAGATTTATGTTGAGTTTTTTAATAATCATAAGAATTAAAAATTATCGATGTAACCGTAATTTTCAATTCAATAACGAAGGGAAAACAGGAAGTTCTAATTCCTTTGAAATAGCGCGGACTTGTTCGGAAACAGCCGCGGCGAGCCGTTTAAACTGAATCCCGTGTCCACGATTATGTCTATCATTTTTCTGAAATCGCTTTTAGATACGTGCAATGGCGGCTCGACGATTAACATGCTTCCGCCGGGCTTTAACGCGGCGTAAAGTTCGGTAAAAAGTCTTTCCTTGTCGGGAATTTCGTGTATCACGTAAAATGCGAAAATAAAATCCGTTTTGCCTTTAAAATTTATAGTGTCTTTCTCGCACCTGTGAAGTTCGATTCTTTTCTCCAGCTCCGTTCCCTGAATTTTCTTCCTTACAATATCTAGCATGCCCTCCTGCAGGTCGGCAGCCGTGACTTTGCCCGATTCACCCGCGAGTTCCGCGATGGCGGTCGTGAAGTATCCCGGGCCGCAGCCCAGATCCAGTACTTCCATCCCGGGAAGTATGAACGGCTTGAGTATCCTGACAGGATTCTGAAACAGTCTCCTGAATTTTGTATCGAGACTTCCCGATAGTTCTACGGGACAAACTCTGTTCTTTTCTGTTTTGCTCATATAAATACCCTCATATTTATTGTACGGAAAGAAACCTGTTGGGTTCTGAAAACTTTCAGGTTTTTTTATTGTATCCTTTTTCTCCGTAAGGCTGAATTTCCATCAGGCATATTTCTTCGAGTTCTTTTATTTCTTTCTCCGTGCCCTCCGTCTCGCCGGTTTCTTTCAGCACTTCTATTATTTCAAAAATAAAATTATCCGCGCCCGATTTCCTGTAATCTTCCTGAAGTTCTCTGCAGGAATGGATGCCCGCTTCGAGTTTGAATTTCTGTGAGTTCCACGCCTTGTCCAGATTCATGCAGCTTCCGATATACACCCTTCCGTCCGACTTATTCCTTATCTGAAACACACCCTTGCGGAACTTCAACTGCTTGTATTCGTTTCTTATTTCTTTTTTCGTCTTCATTTCAGCCTTCGTGAATGAACTTTCCCTCTTTATCCCTTTTCACTTTATTCCAAAGCGAGATACGCCCGTTCATACATATATAGACTCCCGGACCAAGCGCAAAAGCCGCGCCCGTTGCCGCGCCGACGTTGAATTCCGCGTCGGAGTTCTTGAACCTCTCCGGCTTAAAGGCGCCCGTGAGAATTATCGTCTTGCTCCTTATGCCCGACATGTATTCGGCGGTCTCAATTATCGTGTCTGTTCCGTGCGTTATAATTATTCTATCAGCATCCGCGTTCGCGCATACCTCGTATAATTTCCGCCTGTCGTCTTCAGTTAATTCGGTGCTGTCCTTTTTAATCAGCGGAAGAATTTCGTAATCGAACGAGGGCTTGATTTTTTCGAGAATCCTCTTTACGGCGGGCTCGCCAATCTCAAACGCGTATCCTTTTACGCTCTTCGGATAATCCTTGTCTATAGTGCCGCCTGTCTGTATGAAAAGAATTTTCATTTGATTGTTTAAATTACTAAACGTCTCATTTTCGTTTATATTTTTTCGGAACAGTAGCCGTTAAATGTTTTTGATTCTTCTTTTGTTGTTAAAAAATACCGCAGAAAAAAATTAAAATATATGCTAATCGATTTTTATTGATATTTGATGTAAACGTATCAGTTTGCTATCAGAATCATTTTATGAATAGCAAGATATTCAAATTTCCGTCACCAGTTTCCGGCGTAGGATAAATCTTCGCCGGCGCTCGCCGCAAGGTAATCATACTTCAGTTTTGTGATTTGACGTATGTGAAGATAATCGTGCGCCAGCCAGTTAGTCAGGAATTTTCCCGCCGTCATCGGACCGAGTGTCGGATGAATGTGTTCATTCTCCCATTTCGGAGATTTCAATTCCTCGAGCTGCTTGATTGACTTTGTCCTTTCGTCAAGAAAAGCGTATAGCGTTTCATTATAATCCCGTTCATTGTATTTCCTCGAAACGACCCATCCCTGAGGGTCAATCGGATTTAATGAACGCTTCGGGTCCTCGAGAGTGCTTCTTACCCTCGCGCCGAAGTCTTCACGCTCTTCGTCCAAAAGGTGACAGACGATTTCCAGCAAACACCATTTCTCCGGATTCTGCTTCCACGAATAAACTTCCGGCATTATGTTTTCGAGAAGATCCCCGAATATTTTCTTATTCCTCGCTAATTCCGATATAATTTTTTTAGCGTCCATATAAAAAATATTATTTGCTTAGAAAATCTCCGTCAATAATTAGAAGTTTAGACCCGCCTTTAGTTACCGAACGGTGCGAACTCAATTCGTCGGATACCACGTAAGTCATTCCCTTTTTCATTTCTACCGAACCGCCGCCCTCAAACTCGCTCGTGAATTCTCCCTCGATGCAGTGAACTATGTGTCCTTTCCCGCACCAGTGGTCCGCGGTGTAACCTTCAGAGTACTCTACAATTCGCACGCGGAGACCCTTATATTGTACGGTCTGCCAGTATGAAGTGCCCGTTTCTCCGGGATGCTCCTCTTTCGGTATCTTCGACCAGTCGATTGTGTTGAAATCAATATTTGCCGCCATGTTATTTGATGTTTATGCCGCCCCGGATATTCAGGGCGTCACGTTAAATTTTACCGTCCAACTTTAAAATCAAACGATGTTGACTAAAGTGACTTTTCAGAATTTTTATTTTTATATAGAATCATTATCAACGCGAGAATTCCCGATATAAGAAGACCGGTGTCTTCTTTTATTCCGAAGTTTATCGCTGCTGTGAAACCGAGCACTGACCAGAGAAAAGGAATTATCAGCAGTGTAACCGGAAATCTTTTGTCCGACATTAGAAACAATCCGAACGTGAAAATTGTCGTCGGACAGGGCAGCCCGAGTAAAGGCGACTGCGGATAGCCGTGACCGGCGAGCATTTCTATTACGGGATATATAATTAATGTGTATACAATCAATAAAATTCCTGTCAATCCGTACAAATCCGGCTTAAACGCGAACGATAATTTCTTCCTGAGCGCAAAGTACAGCGTAAGCAGCGATTGAATTATAAAAAATATTCCGAACAGGTATGCCGCCTTGTTAATGGACGTGAAAAACGCGATGTGATATACCGCGCCCATCCAGAGCCAGAAGAAAGAAATCAAACAGCCTGTCAGAACATCATATTTTTTAAGGAATATAAATACAACCGCCGCCGCCGCAATCAGATAAAATATTATCTGCGCAGGAAACACCGCGTTATTGTAGTCCTCGAACACTTTGAGAAACTGTGTTACGGTAAACGGAGGATTCATAACCGATAATTTTATTATTTAATGTTACTGAATTTTTTTCTGCCGGTTGTCTCCGAAACGCATCGATTTTATTTTTACTCCTTTTTCACTGTCCGAAATTAGTTCTCCGAGACGTTTCACCCTTGTCTGCTCCTGTTTTGCCGTCATCACCCATCTCGCGCAGATTTTTCTGTACGAAGGCGGCATCGATGAAAACCAAGACCAGGCTTTTTTATTTTTTCTGAATGTGTTTATGTAAGATTTGTCAAGTTCCGTGGTTCCGGTTTCATAAGAATAATAATGCTTCGAATCTTTTTTGAATTTGTTGAATACTTCAAGACCCGCGGGACGCATGAGTCCGAGTTTCTTTAGTTGTTCTACCTTGTTGACGTTTATAAGACTCCAATTGCTTTTCGGATTTCGGGGAGTAAAACGGTTTGTATAACTTATGTCGTCGTGCTTCCTGCGTATGCTGTCAATCCATCCGAAACAGATTGCTTCTTCCACGGCTTCCGGCCATGTCATGCTTTTCCTGCCGGAATCCACTCTGTAGAATCCGACGATTAATTCTTTTTTTGTATTGTGATTTTTCTCCAGCCATTTTCTGAAAAGGCTGCGGTCGGAGAAGAACTTTGGTTTCATAGCCGAATATTTTTTTACAAACTATATCTTCCAGGATTTCATTTTCTCGTAAAATCCGTAATCCGTCAGGTCGTAGTGTATCGGAGTTACCGAAATGTAACCTTCGTCAACCGCCTTTACGTCGTATTCTATCGTCTTGTCGAGTTTAAGCATGCTGCCCGTGAGCCAGAAATACTTTCTGTTCGCGGGGTCGAGCCTGATTTCGTACGTGTCGTCCCAGTTCGATTTTCCCTGCATCGTTACTACCGCCCCTTTCACTTTCTTTATCGCGGGCACGTTGACGTTAAGGAGAGTTCCTTTCGGAAGGCCCTTCTTTAGCACGACCTTCGCCAGTTTCGCGGAAAATTTCGCCGCGATCGAAAAATCCTTGTACGTGTAACTCGTTAGCGATACTGCGATTGACGGTAAACCGAGTATCGTGCCTTCAGTAGCCGCCGATACCGTGCCCGAATAGATTATGTTAATCGCCGTGTTCGCTCCCTGATTTATTCCCGATATCACGAGGTCGATTTTCCTTCCCTTGAGAAGCGTGTGAACCGCAATCTTAACCGAATCCGCCGGCGTACCCTCCACCGCGTATCCGTAAAAGTCCCTGAACATAAGCGTCTCTTTAACGCGGATGGGATTTGCCATAGTTATCGAATGCCCTACTGCACTCTGTTGTGCGTGCGGAGCCGCGACAAATACCTCGGCGAATTTTTTGATTTCCTTCGTGAGCGCTTTTATTCCGTCGGCGCCTATGCCGTCGTCGTTGCAGATTAGTATTAGTGGTTTCTTCATTTTTTCTTTTCTTCCGTTAGTTTTTTCCAGAGCAGGTCTTTGAGTTCCGCGAGATTTTCTCCCGTCACGGAACTGATTGCTATCTTATCGATTCCCGCGGTCCTTACGCCCTTGAGTTTCTTCTTCAGTTCAGCGCTTATCGCGTCGGTCTTCGTGAAACAAATGATTCTCGGCTTGTCGAGAAGATTCGCTTCGTAGTTTTCAAGTTCGCCGAGAAGAATCTTATAGTCTTTTAGAAAATTCTTTTCTTTAATATTAAGCCGGGTCGAATCTATCATGAACAATAGAATGCGCGTTCTCTCTATGTGCCGCAGGAACTGTATTCCAAGCCCCTTGCCCGTCGATGCTCCCTCTATTATTCCGGGTATGTCCGCTACTACGAAAGAATCATATTCACGGTACCTTACAATTCCAAGATTGGGCTTCAGTGTCGTGAACGGATAATCTGCTATCTTCGGCTTCGCGGAAGATATTTTAGAAATCAGTGTCGATTTACCAGCGTTAGGAAAACCTACAAGCCCGATATCGGCCATGAGTTTCAATTCTATTACGGCAATCATTTCCTCGCCCGCGCCGCCTTTTTCCGCGTAACGGGGAGTCCTGTTTGTGGCGGATTTAAAATGAGTGTTCCCTTTTCCGCCCCTTCCGCCTTTCAGAATTATTTTCTCTTCTCCGTTATTAAGTAATTCAGTAATTACTTCGCCCGTTTCGAAATTCTTTATTACGCTTCCGCAGGGAACGAGTATGATTTCATCTCTGCCGTTCCTTCCGTTCTTGTCGCCGCCCTGCCCGTGCGCGCCCCTGCCCGCCTTGTGATGCCGCTTGTATGTGAAATCGACGAGAGTGGATAACTGCGATGAAGCTTTGAAGATTATGTTTCCACCGTTGCCGCCGTCGCCGCCGTTAGGACCGCCTTTCGGAACGTATTTCTCGCGCCTGAAACTTATGCATCCGTTTCCGCCGTCGCCCGATTTTATGTATATCTTTGTATAATCTATGAACATGTTTTATCTTTCCCTCTTTTCAAAATAGTCGCTTAGAATATCCGTAAAAAGAATTACGCTCTTGTCATAATAATCCACCTTGTTCTCGATGAACAGTTTCTTCAGGTATTCCGTCGTCTCGCGCCAGTTATGTAGTTTTTCTATTTCGAGAAGCGAATCGAACATCAGATGCTTTCTCCCCTTGAAAATTTTCTTTGAAATATTTTTTATTTCTTCCTCCTTAAAAAGATATCTGATATGCTGTTCTTCGCTTTCCGGAATTATAGCGGCCGGAGGCGGAGTTTCTTCAATACTTGAATCCTCTTGAATTTCTCTGATTTCCTTCTTTTCCTCGAATTGATTTCCGAGTGACTTTTCTGCGGCATTTTGTGATTCTTCCGCGGTAGGTCTTTCTTTCTCGGGCTTCGTCATTTCTGTTATCGGAGCGTCTTCTGTTTTCTTTACGGTGAATGTGGAAGGCGCCTGTGTAAACGTCTCGTCGGCGGGCCTTCTTGATGTGTCGTAAACGGAATATTTTCCCGTGAGTACCTTTATGATTGTCTTCAGTTCGACTTCGACCCCGTCGCTGAAATCGCTTCCGAACCTCGACAGCAGGTCGTCATACCCCTTATCGTCGAGATATAACTTTATGAAATAGTAAGGCACGCTCATGTCAAGACTGATTTCCGAATTGTCCCCGTACTTTAGGCGAAACACCTGAACGAAAAGATTTTTTATCTTTAAACTCGATATATCGGTAGTGAGTTTTTCGTATATGTCCTTGTTGACGCTTTCAAGCGCCGCATCGACAGTGATTTTCTTTACAGAAATCTGCTCGTTGTCTAGCGCTATGCTTCTTATAAGTTCGAGATAGTAATGGTAAAAAGTGAAAACCTCTACTTTCTTTAGTATTTCGGATGACGGCTTTGAATCCAAACTGCCGAATATAAAATTGACAATCGTCCATTTCGGTCTCAACGTATAATTTATAAGAAGTTTGACGGCTTTCTCCGCGGCTTTGAGCACCGCTTCCCTTGAGCCGAAATTGCCGCTCTCGGAAAGTATGAAGTTCTTCGTGAATTCGTTGAGACCGCTGTTTATGACGGACTCGTACGTAAAATCACGCATCCTGTTTACTTCTTTCGAAGCATCGTTGATACGTTTTTCGGTTATTTGTTCAAACATACATTAAATATATCAAAATAAATTATACGCTTTACAGATTAAACATATTTAAACAGAACGGTTTGACGTGATATCATCTCTTTGCCGATATGAATGTCTCGTAATCGCGGACAAGTTTGTCTTTAAGTTCAAATATGTCGGCGTTTTCGACAGTCGCTCCCGCGGCGTTCTTGTGCCCGCCCCCGCCGTATTTCTTCGCGAATTCGTTTATCCTGACTTCGCCCTTTGAACGGAATGATATCTTGCAACTGTCGGGCAGTTCGACTATCAGAAATCCCGCTTTAATGTGTTTCATCGTCATCAGAAATGAAGAGAATCCCTCGACGTCTTTCACGTCGGAATGAAATTCCTTGAAGTCTTTCATCGTAACCGTGCCTATGACGAGCGTTCTCTTAAAATGAAATGTAAGACTGTCTATGAAACGCGCCAGCAGTTTTACCTTGTCCTGCGGAATGTTATTGTAAATCATGTCGTAAACGTGAACGGGATCAGTGCCCTTCTTTATCAGTTCGGCGCATATCCGGAAAGTTTTTTCCGTCGTTCTCGGATATCGGAACGAGCCCGTGTCCGTCATTATTCCCGCATAAAGATTATCTGCGATTCTTTTATCTATAAAATCAGGACTGTCGGTACAAATGAAATCATAAAGTATTTCGGATGTAGCAGGAGATTCGGGATCCGTAACGTACGCATCAAAACCGTTAGAGTCGAGTCCGAGATGATGATCAATGCATATTTTTTTTGCCTTTGATTTTCTTATGGAGTCTTCCATCGAACGCAGCCGCGCGTATTCATTCGTATCGACAACGAAAATCAAATCGGCCTCCGCTATGATTCTGTCATTCTCCTCTTTCCTGTCGCGGTACCGTCTTATTATATTCTTATCGTCGAGAAATCTAAGATGGTCGGGAGACTCGTTATGATTGATAATGTTCGCGTCCTTGCCTTTTTTAAGAAAATAATAGTATAGTGCCAGCTCGCTGCCGATGGCGTCGCCGTCGGGAAGAAGATGCGTCGTCAGTACAATTTTCCTGCTCTCGTCAATAAGACCGTGTATGATGTCAAATTTCTTATCCATTTGTTAAAATATTATTAAATTGGTATTTTATAACAACAAAATAAACGTAAAAAAATTATATTCTTGCAGGAAGAAGACGAATATGACTTCATAGAAGAACCGGACAAAATCGATCCCGATGCAGAAGCGAATAAGGTCAAATTCAAAATTAGCGTTATTATAACGACGGCATTCGTGTCTGTTCTGTGGTTTGTTAAGATTTTCGAGCATTACACGAAAACTGACCTGAGTTTTCTCGGCGTCTATCCGATGAAAGCGGCGGGACTGGTCGGAATACTCACCGCTCCGCTCATACACGGCGATTTTTCGCATCTTGCGTCGAACAGCATCACGCTTTTCGTGCTTATGATTTTTTTGTTTTACGCTTACATAAATTCTTCGTTGAGGGTTTTCATAATTATTTATTTCCTGCCAAACGTGATTGTATGGTTTCTCGCCCGCCCCGCTTATCACATCGGAGCAAGCGGAGTGGTTTACGGAATACTCGCGTTCCTTTTCTTTGTGGGACTCGTCAGAAGAGATTCAAGGTCCGTGGGTCTGTCGCTCCTCGTGACTTTTCTCTACGGAGGACTTGTCTGGGGAATACTGCCGTATGACCCCGCCGTGTCTTATGAAGCGCATATCTCTGGCGCCGCGGTAGGTATACTGTGCGCGATTCTCTTTAGGAATACCGACCCGAAACCTCCGAAATACGAATGGGAAGAGGATGAGACGATTAGCAGTTAGCAGTTAGCAGTTAGCAATTAACCGTTGTTTGTAATCCCGCCTTTTGTTGAGGAGTAAGAATAATCAAAACAACATTATCTTCAATCTCTTTTGTAACCCCACCTTTTAAGGTGGGGTGAAAGACGAACAAATCAAGAGGACTTTAGTCCTCAATAAAAAATTTTCCGACTACAACCCGGTTTTTATTGTATTCTTTATTATAAATCCCTAAGTACTAAATAACGTTATCTAATCGCTAACTGCCCATTGATATTTGGTAATCTCTAATTGCTAACGGCCTTGATGTAAGATAGTCTCTAATTGTTAACTGTTAAATGTTAACTGAATAATGTTTTTCTTCTGAAAGCAAAAAGTGTCAGATAATACTCCGCTGCAACCAGAAGCGCGCCGCCGATAATAATAATCATCCATACCGTCGTCCAGTTGATTTCGAACTGCAGCCCGAGCATGTGCTTGATTTCATTCGGCGTGTTCTTATGATTCACCGCTAGCGCGGCGGAGGCGGCGCAGAACGCGGCCAGAACAAATGACGAAACAGCGGCTGAGCATACACCCGATTTTCTTTTCTGTTCACTGTCTTGCCTTAAATATCCCGCACGCAGAGCGCAGTATCTCCCCGCGATTAATCCCATTACCGCATTGAATACGGGAACACCCATGAAAAAACCGTATATGCACACGGAATAAAACAGGAATACGAGCAGCGGAAAAATCAGATTCATGTCGAAAATATTTTTTATGATTCTCTTCAGATATAACGCGTCGAAAACCAGACCGAGAATAATCCCCGAAAAAGCAAAAATGAAAATGTATTTTTCAGGAATTATTTTTATCGTGCTCCACCAAAATGCCAGAAATAGAAACATGGGCATTACGCCGCCGTATATTATGGTAAATATTATTCTATCAATCCTGTTCATTTTCTTATATCACTTGTTTTCCCCATTCTAATGCATGGGATTAGTATTTTTGTTCGAGTCTTTCCCATTATCTTTTTCGGAAGTCCCTAAGTAAATACTATTCTATCAATCCTGTTCTTTTTCTTATATCACTTGTTCTCCCCATTCTAATGCATGGGATTAGTATTTTTGTTCGAGTCTTTCCCATTATCTTTTTCGGAAGTATCTAATTACTAATAATTAATTACTAATTACTAATTATTAATTACTAATTACTAATTGCTCTCTGTATTTCCTTCTTCGCCAACTTGTCGGCAAGTTCGTTCCAGTAAACTCCCGTATGACTCTCAATCTTTACCCAGTCGATATCAATCTTCACGTCCTTCATGAAGTTCTGGTAGTACTGCGTTATGAAAATTTTCGCGCGCCAGATACCTTTCGCCCAGTATTTCAACCCGTTGTAATCGTAGTACAGGCGGAGTTTTTTTATCTTATTATTGCGGCAGTATTTGATTGTTTCGATGACGGCTTTTATCTCGCCCGCTATCTGGTGAGAGTTTTTAATGCCCGTTGTATCTACAAGTCCCGATAATTCGGCGATTATCTCCCCGTCCTTTCTTATAATTGACGCCCACGATGTGACTTCGCTGAAATATGAACCGTCAACATCCGCTTCGTATCCCTTATCGGCATATACACTGTCTTTAATTGATTTCTTCTTTTTTGATTCCCAAAGGCTTGAGATTTCATGCGCGGTATTTTCGTCCTTAATTTCCTTCAGTGTAATCTTGTACGCGTCTTTTGAAGGGCTGTAATATACGCACACGTTTCCCCTATCCTCAACCGCTACCTTTACGGAGTATTCCCGGAACGTATCCTCGTCTATTGATGCCCTGTAACCTTTCTTAAGAAGTTTTTCCATCAGAAGGAGCGCGCCCTTCTCGAGTTTTTCTTGATTTCCGGATGATTGCGGTTTTTGCATTGATTAAATTTTTTAATATTTCTGTTTGCCGCTGCTTGGCCCTCTTGTAATAAAACGCATCAGTAACTTGTCTCGTCGAGTTTCACTTTTCCCTTGTACACCTTATGTATGATGTACGTGTACGCGACAACGAATGGCATTCCGATTATTGCGATTATAAGCATTACCATCAGTGTTTTCTGCGAAGACGCGGCGTTATACACCGTAAGGCTGTTTTCGGGATTCGGGACCGATGCGACTATGTTCGGAAATATGCCTATTGCGAACAATACAAGAAGCAGCGCGATGCTTGACGCGGATGATAAAAACGCCCTGAACTCCCTGCCCTTGTGGATTTCCCTCGGTATGTTCGCAATCGCTAACATGTTCAATATAGCTATTAAAAACAAATACGGATATTCCTTGAAATGCGCTGCCATCGAAGGATAATAAATCAGTGTCGTCATCGTAGCCGTTACGAAACAAATCACAAAAAATATAATCGTGTTGTTTACCCACGAACGTGCCTGTTCCTGAAGCGCGCCTTCCGTTTTCATTACAAGGTATATCGCTCCGTGCATCATGAAGAGCGCTACGGTCGTGATTCCGATAAGAAGCGAATAAGGATTGAGAAGTCCGATGAAAGTGCCGGCGAATTCCTTATCGTGGCCAAGCGGAATACCGGTAATTATATTTCCAAGCGCCGTCCCCATCAGCAGCGCGATTACTATGCTCGATATACTGAATGCCTTGTCCCAGGCCGAACGCCAGCGTGGACTCTCCTGCTTGCTCCTGAACTCGATCGCGACCGCCCTGAATATTAGCATGAAAAGCAATAGCATGAATGCGGTATAAAAACCCGAAAATACCGTCGCGTAAACGTCGGGAAACGCCGCAAAGAGCGCTCCGCCGCCCGTTACAAGCCAAACTTCGTTTCCGTCCCAGACGGGACCGATTGAATTAAGCGTTATGCGCCGCTCTTCATCCGTCTTCGTCAGCAGATGTAGCGCTCCGACTCCAAGATCGAATCCGTCAAGTATCGCGTATCCCGTCAGAAGCACTCCGATAAGTCCGAACCAGATTATATTCAATTCCATACCTGTTATTTGTTTTTTTCAAAAATTAATCTCTGCTCGGAATATACCGAATCGCTGTCCGCGGACTCTTCAGGTCCGTGCTTGATTTTCCTGTCAAGCAGAAAAAGAAATAGCACGAAGAGCAGAGCGTAAATAATCGTGAATAGTATCAATGAGAACAACACCTCGCCCGATGTTACCGATTTTGAAAAAGCGTCCTTCGTCCTGAGCAGGTTGTAAACTATCCAGGGCTGCCTCCCGACTTCCGCCGATATCCATCCTAACTGGTTCGCTGCCTGAGGCAGTAAAACAGATACTACAAGTATCTTCATCATTAGTTTCGATTTGAACAGCCGCTCTTTTCTAAGAAGCGCTAACGAAAGAAAGCTCAGCCCGATTAAAGTCATCCCTATTGCAACCATTAAATGATACGACTGAAAAACAATGTTGACGGGCGGACGATCCTCCGGTTTAAACTCGTTAAGCCCCTTCAGCGGAGTCTGTACATCGCCGTAAACGAGATAACTAAGCATTCCGGGAATTGCGATTCCGAAATTCACTTTCTGCTCGCTGTCGTTCACCCATCCGAATAAGTATAGCGGAGCGGATTTCGTTTCGTAATGCCCCTCAAAAGCGGCAAGTTTTACCGGCTGATTCTTGCTTATACCGACTGCGCTCTGATGCCCGGTGAACAACTGAAACAACGACGCGAATACCGCGAGCGACAGCGCGATTTTCATCGACTTCTTTCCGAAATCGACGTGCCTGTTCTTGAGTATGTAAAAAGCAGATACGCTTAAAACAAGAAATGCTCCCGCGAGCCACGCTCCTGAAAGCGTGTGCAGCAGCCTGTCAACAGAAGAAGGATTGAATACCATCGCCCAGAAGTCCGTGATTTCCGCACGCATCACGCCGTTGTTGTTCTGCAAATGATACCCCGCAGGAGTTTGCTGCCACGAATTCGCGACTACAATCCATACGGCGCTTAACATCGAGCCGAATGAAACCATTATTGTCGAGAAGAAATGCATTTTCGGCGACACCCGCTTCCATCCGAACACCAGTATCGCGAGAAAACCCGATTCGAGAAAGAATGCGAACACCCCCTCCACCGCGAGCGCGCTTCCGAACACGTCGCCTACGAAACGGGAATATGTAGCCCAGTTCGTCCCGAACTCGAATTCCATAACTATGCCCGTCGCTACTCCCATCGCGAAAATAAGCGAGAATATCTTTATCCAGAACCGCGTTATGTTCTCGTAAATCTTCTGCTTCGTTTTGATGTACATCCCTTCCATCACCACGAGAAGCACGCCCAGACCTATGCTGAGCGGGGGNTATATGTAATGAAACGCGATCGTGAAAGCGAACTGAATCCTTGATAATAATTCTGTGTCCATTATATTATAATTCAATATTCAAAACAATAATAACGCTTATGGAATCTCAAAAACATGAAAAAGCGTGTAGGAATTTGATTTAACCCGCCTGCTTTTAATTACTTAAATTCGATATTACGAAAAATATACTTTATAATAAATTATTTTTTAGTTAAAATTGGTTTTTGGTTTCAAGCGTAAATAACTTTTATTAACTAAATAAAAAGTTTTATGAAGCTTGTAATTTCAACTATCGTTTCCGCTGTCGTTTTACTGCTTCTTGCTTTTCTGTTTTATTCGGTTGTATTCGCGACCGGCCACATGAGCAGTTTTGTTCACATAATGCGCGGGCAAAGCGATCCCAAACTGTGGGCAAATATCGTCGGTACGCTGTTTCAGGGATTCTTCCTGAGCCTCGTGTACAAGATGCATTACAAGGGCGTGTCCCCGTTCAAGGAAGGATTTACTTTTGGCGTCCTGATGGGTTTGCTGCTTTCTGTCCCGTATGTTTTCTTCATGTGGGCGAATTACCTCGTGAGGTATTACGGCGTCATTCTTGACGGCGTGGGGATGGGATTCAGAATCCTTGTAGCGTGCATAATAATCGGACTTATTTTCGGCAAGAAAGAAGTCAAGCAGGCGTAAACGGAAGTACGCAGGGTATTTAAGCGGACAAGGGTAATTATTTTTGTGGCAGCGGCAGATATTTGTGCACCGCCATGTATGAATACGTTTGAAGCATCGAGTAAACGTATGTCCTCATTGAATCCGCAAGCGCGGTATTTTCGCTCAGATAATTTGTAACGTCCCTCTTTCCGTATTTGTAAAGGGATTCGGGACCGTTGCTTCTTATAAGCAGAAAGTAGTCTTCATTGATGCACCCTATCTTCGTATCCGCCGCGAAAAAGGAAAATGGCCTGCTCTCTTTTGTCAGGTCAATGCCCAGTGTGTTGTTCACGTACCGCATTGAAATGAATCCCATCAGTGTAGGAAACAAATCCATCTGCGTTCCCATCTTCGGATATGATTGCGGCTTTATGATTCCGGGGAAATAATAAATCATCGGCACGTGATGATATGAAAGAGATATCTCGTATGTCGGGTCAAAATTCTGTCCGTGATCGCCGACAATTACAAACACTGTGTTCCTGAACCAGTCGGTTTTTTGCGCATTTTTGAAGAACTCCGATAACGCCCAATCGGTATACTGGAAAAGTTTGTCGTAATCATTCGCGGCATCAGGCTTAAATCCCGCATCCGAAGGCGGTTTCAGGGCTTCGTGCGTGGAAACGGTCAGCAGTACCGAAAGAAACGGCTTGCCCGATGATGCAAGCGTGTCCATTTTTTTCAGACCGTAATCGAACAACACCCTGTCGTTCACGCCCCATTCCGTTGTTTCACCTTTTACGGGATAATCCTCGAAACCCACGACCTCATCGAAATCGTTATTCAGGAAAAAGCCGTTCATGTTGTCGAACTTCCTGTCTCCCGTGCAGAAAAAAACGCAGTTGTATCCGTTATCGTGAAGCACTTTTGATACGCCCGAGTGCTTCTGCCCCGCCGTTAACGGCGACGTCATCGCCTTGTTCTTGAGAACCGAAGGCATGCCGTAAAGGCTCGAATACAACCCGTTGTGAGTGTGCATACCGTCCGTATAAACGTTGTCGAAAACCGCCGATACCTTCATCAGGCTGTCGAGAAACGGCATTAGATTGTGCTCGTATCCGTAACGCTTCAATTTATAAGCGCTCAGGCTTTCGACAAGAAATATAACCACGTTCGGCTTTGACCCGGGATTATCGAACACGACGTCTCTCGCTATGGGCGATTCATATTTTGGATTTATATTCAGAGAATTCTGCGCGTTCTTTATCGCGTCTTCGTCGTTCAGATACGCGAGTTTCTTATCTTTGTAACTCGCAAAAAAACTGTAAACCGGATTCAGACCCAGTTGATTCGAAAAGGAAAAATTCGAAAAGAATGAATTCGCTACACCCAAAGGCATAAGTTTTTCCCTTATCTCACCCCTCGCTCCGAGAAAGAGCAGGAATCCCGCAACGAGCGTGAAAATTATCCTCGTATAGACCGGCTCCCTCTTCGGAGTCTTCCCGAAAATTGTTCTGTTCGCGATTTTCTTCTGAAGAAAAACATAAAGAAATGCCGCCGCTAAAAATAATCCGATGAACGGGTAATACGTCGGCGTTGAAAATCTCGTTTTTATCATCAGCCCGATGTCCTCCGACCAACTGAGAATTCCGTTAGTCAATCTCGAATTGAAGTAATCGAAATACGGAATGTCGGCGGCGTGAATCGCTATCGCGAAAATGTAGAACGCCGACGCGATTATGAATGCCGTCCAATAAAAATATTTTCTTGCAGGCGTTATGAAACTGCCAAGCGTGAAGAATAAAAACGGTACCGACAGCATGTATGAATTCACAGCCGAATCAAAAAGACATCCGCGGTTGAAAAGAGCGTAAAGCATTACTGACACGTCAATGCCCTCGGTCTGGCTCTTGTTTATCCAGAGCAGCAAAAGACGGAAGAGCGTGAACAATATCATACCCGACAAAAAAGCAAGAAACAGAAATTTTATGTGTGCGGGAATAAACGCGCTTTTGAGATTTGTATTGTCCTTTTTTTCTTTCAATATGTAATTAGCCGAATATTTTACAAAAATATAATTTATATTTTAAATTATAAGTCAAATAATACAGAAAAGTCCGGAAAATATTTTTCCTGTATTTCTATTACTGATTTTACGTCTGTATTAAAAAGCAGATTATCCCTAACTTTGTAAAAAAGAATTATGAAGTTTCTTAGATTAGTCGCCGCTGTTATTATTTGCGAACTCGCAGGCATTATTGGTTCGGTCTTTACGATACAGAACATCCCCGGCTGGTACGCATATCTCAACAAGCCGTCGTTCAATCCCCCGAATTATCTTTTCGGACCCGTGTGGACAACGCTGTATCTGCTTATGGGAATTGCGGTCTTTCTCGTCTGGGAAAACAAGAACAGGACCGGCAAGGCTCTCATAGTGTTCTTTGTTCAACTTGCCTTGAACGCGTGCTGGACATTAATCTTCTTTGGATTGAAATCCCCGGGCTGGGCTTTTGTTGAAATCGTCGCGCTCTGGATTATGATTGTCTGGTGCATCGTGGAATTCAGGGGCATCTCGAAAACCGCCGCGTACCTGCTTATACCTTACCTGCTCTGGGTTAGTTACGCGTCCGTGCTGACGTTCTCAATATGGAAACTGAATTGAATATAAAAAAACCGGATTTGAAAAATCCGGTTTATATAATCCGATATCCGCTTACCGCACGAGCAATAACTTCCTGGTTTCCTTATAATCACCCGCGCGAAGTGTGTAAAAATACGTTCCCGATGATAATCCGGAAGCGTCGAACGAAACGGAATAGGTTCCGGCATTCAGGAATTCGTTCACGGGAGTTCTAACTTCCCTGCCGTTTACGTCATACATTGTAAGCGAAACATTATCGGCCTTCGCAACGTCAAATTTTACCGTCGTCGAGGGATTGAACGGATTCGGATAGTTCTGATAAAGCTTGAAACCCGGCGGGATTTTGCCCGATATGTTTTTCACTCCTATATTCGGATTCGTTAGTTCGTACATTTTTCCCGGAATGCTGAAGGATAACGGTATGCCGATGGTCGAAAGATTCACGTTCGCGGACGGAATTACCTCCTTAACCATCCATACATTCGACGCAATCCAGGTGGTATCGGGAATTTCGACTATTGGATATTCGAATACGAGTATCCGGAAATAAAGACCGAACGTCACTACAAATTTCTTCGAAAGAAAAGTGCCGTTAATCGTCGATACGTTTTCGTCGTTCAGTCTCTTTGCCTTGACCTTCGCTCTTAACGGAATCGACAATGTATCGTATGCGATTGTCGTGTCCTTCGTCACCAGTGTATATTCGGAATTAACCGCCTGCGCGAAACGGAATACGCTGTACCAGTTCTCGAGTGAACGGAAAAAATTCATAACCCCGGGAAGCGGAACCGTATCGGGAAGCATCGAAACCGATAGAAATTTCCATCCGTTCGTCGTCTGGAAATTGTAATAGTTCGTGTCGTTGTAAGGTGTGTTCTGATTTATTGACAGCAGATTGTCCTTTATTCTGACTATGCTCGCGAGCAAACCTTTGTAATTTGCAACAACCGCGAAAGAGTCAACCCTGTACCTCGAGAGAGACGGCTGCGGATTATTGTTCGAATCGAGCGGCGTGTTCTTGTAATACCATTTGTAACCCGTCGATGCGGGAAAATATGTCGACGCGTTTTGCGCGTATGATGATGCCGCGACGAGAATAATGAGAAGTATTTTTATAAAGAGTTTCATGTCCCTTGATTTTTATGCATCAATATCATTCATTCATTCATATAAAACAATACACTTTTCAATTTATAATTAGTAATTAATAATTAGTAATTAAACTCCGGAAAAACGATTCTTCAGTTTTGTAATTAATTCGTACCCGAGAGTCTCCCCTTTTCAAAGGGGGACTCTCGGTAACGTAAAGATGGACATTATTCTACATATGTTTCTAATTACTAATTATTAATTACTAATTACTAATTGAAATAGTTATTTTCTTTGTTAAATTATCCGAACATTATGAAAATACTGCATTTATCATCAGTAATTTTTTTAATCACGCTTTCTCTTTTCCTGACGGGGTGTGAGGAAATCGTAAAAGAAAAGGAAGAGGAAGATCCCGGAAACACCGATACCCTCAAAAGTTCAACCTGGATGTTTTCCGATAACTCGGGAGCTTCCTGGTACGTTTACTCTCTCGAATATATGGATTTCATAAAAGCGATTAGTTCATTCAATCCCGATCCTTATTCTTCAATAATCGCGGCTGGTGAAAAGGGCGTCATAATTAAATCGGAAGACGGAGGTGGAACCTGGACAGTGGATTCGACTTCCGCAGGAAGAGAAACTATAAACTCAATGAGCAGCGCCGGCGTTGATTTGAACGGCGTCGCCGTTGGAAACAAAGGTACGATTCTCAGAACGCAGGATGACGGGAGTACCTGGACGGTGATAACCCCGCCCGCCTCGGAAGATTTCCTGTCGGTTACGTTCGACGCTTTTTCCGGAATAGGATTCGCGACGGGCGGTAACGGAACCCTTATTAGCAGTCCCGACAGAGGCTACTCCTGGAATCTGATTTTCTCGAATCCCGGCAGCGGCATAGTTTACAGGAACATCGCTTTCGCGACTTCCCTTTATGCTTCGATAATCGGCGACTCGGGAACCGTTAACAGGGCTTTTGTACTTCTTACGGTTGACGGCGGTCAGACGTGGGGTCCCGCATTCGTTCCCCCGCTTGATAACGTTAAACTATATGGAATAAGTTTTCTCGATTCACTGAACGGTATGGCTGTAGGCACTGGCGGAACAATTTTAAAAACCACCGACGGAGGCTGGACCTGGTCGCAAAGATATGCCTTCGTGACGGATAACCTTTTTACGGTAGTCTACAACAGTGAAGTATGCATGGCGGCGGGAAATAAAACCGTTATCCGCTCATTCGACCTCGGCGAAACCTGGAATACAAGCAGGATTGACAGCGCGAACGCGAACCTGTATTCGATTTTCAGGCTCGACGCCGGAAATTATTTTATCGGCGGCGATTGATTCTGCAGGACAAATTACATAGTCTTGTTGATTTATTATTAGTAAATTTGTTTCAAAACAATTGCTGATTGAATCCTACAAGAGCGGAAATAGATTTAAAGAAACTCGAACACAATTATAATTCTATAAAGGATTTTATACGCGGAAAGAACGGACGCGGTAAGGTAAAAATCTGCGGCGTGGTCAAGGCGAACGCGTATGGACACGGAATACAGGAAATAAGCAGAAAACTCATCTCTCTCGGCGCGGATTACCTCGGCGTCGCAAACTATGACGAGGCAATTAAATTAAGAAGCGTCATTCCGGACTCGAATATTCTGGTGTTCGGAACTCTGATACACTCAAAACTGAAACCTTCCGCTTACGTCAGCAAACTTCTGAAATATAACCTTATCGCTACTGTCGCTTCTCTCGATACCGCAAAATTTTTAGATTATTACAGCGGCAGACTCGGCAGAAAATTTAAGGTGCACATAAAAATCGATACCGGACTGAAAAGAATCGGCTTCGACGTGAAGAGAGCCTTCAAGAACATCGAGCATATTTTCGGATATAAGAACCTCGAGATTGAAGGTATCTATACTCACTTCGCGACTTCCGAAAGCGGAGATAAGTCATTCGCTAAACACCAGTTGAACAGGTTTTATGACCTGCTTGAAATGCTCAGAAAAGCGGGAATGAAAATCCCGATAGTGCACAGCGCGAACAGCGGGGCGATTCTCAACATCAAAGACTCGTTCTTCGATATGGTAAGACCCGGGCTTCTGCTTTACGGTTATTACCCCTCGGACGATTTAAGAAATAAAATCGACCTGAAACCGATAATGAACCTGAAGTCGAAGGTGACCTACATTAAACGCGTGGACGCGAATACGAGCATTTCTTACGGCAGAAAATTTTTCACCGATAAACGCAGTTTCATCGGCTCCGTGCCAATCGGATACGGCGACGGATACTGGCGGGCTTTTTCGAATATAGGAAAAGCGGGAATCGGCGGAAGACTCTATCCAATAGCGGGTACCATAACAATGGACTGGCTGATGCTGTACCTCGGCGTCAAGAGCCCGGTCAGAATCGGCGATGACGTGCTGCTGATGGGAAGCGATGATGAAAATTATCTCGGTGCAGATAAACTCGCTAAAATAGCGAAAACCATTCCTTATGAAATTCTTTGCGCAGTTGCGGACAGAGTGCAGCGTGTGTACATCTGATGCACTGCTGCCCGGTTGTCTTGCGGGCACGCCACATATTAAACCAAATCGCGGAATCACAACTCGGGAAATGATTATGACTGATTTATTAGCACGATTATAAGTAAATTATGGTTGTACAGTATATTAACAGCGCCTCAAAATACATTATTTACTGCATCAGCGATAATTTTAAGAAATACATTTTGCAACTATAACCGCTTTCAGCGGAAAAATAACATCTGCCGTGGAAATATCTTTATTCCGCAGTGCGGAAGAAAGAAAAATAAATGAAGACAGAAGAATTCAATCTGAGCGAAGAAACACTTTCCAGACTTGAACGCAGCAACATAACAATCGCGACACCGGTTCAGAAAAAAATTATTCCCGCGATTATGAAAGGACGCGATATTCTCGCGCAGTCGGAAACCGGCTCGGGGAAAACTCTCAGTTTCGCCATACCAATAATTGAATCACTCGATAAGAAAAAGACGGGAATTAAAGCGCTCATACTCGTGCCAACAAGAGAACTGTGCGTTCAGATAGGCGGAGAGTTCGTGAAGTTCGCGAACAGAAAAATCGGCATTAGCACCGTTTACGGAGGCGTTTCCATCGATAAGCAGATTTTCAAGTTGCGCCGCTCTCACGTAGTAGTAGCGACTCCCGGCAGACTGCTCGACATTATGCAAAGAAAAGCGATTAAACTCGACGAACTTCAGTATCTCGTGTTCGATGAAGCCGACAGAATGCTTGATATGGGTTTTATTAATGACATCGAAAGCATACTCAAAAATATCCCCGCCAAACGGCAGACAATGCTTTTCAGCGCGACAATAACGAAAGAAATATCCGGACTCATAAAGAAATACCTTCAGGATCCCGTGAAAGTATCGTTCGAATCTTCCGTGAAACCCGAGTATCTCAAGCAAACATACTATAAAGTTACCAGAAAGCAGAGACTCAGCCTTCTCGCTGACCTTCTTAAAAAGGAGAGAGACCTCGCGCTGATTTTTTGCAACAGAAAAAGGACGACCGAAGAACTCGTAAGGGACTTGAAAGATGTTGGCTTGAAAGCGGAATGCCTTAACGGCGACATGTCTCAGGCGCACCGCGAAAGAGTAACACGACAGTTCAAGGAGAAAAGATTCAGCATACTTATAGCGACCGACGTCGCTTCCCGCGGACTTCACATCGAGGATATAACTCACGTTTATAACTATGAAATTCCCCGCGACGTGGAATCATATACTCACAGAATCGGAAGAACCGCCAGAGCAGGGAAAAAAGGCGAAGCAATTTCGTTCGTTACGGGAGGCGAGGATGAAAGATTTTTTAAGAACATTCTCTTTTCGTTCAAAGGCGTAATCACTCTAAAATATTCCGAACTCGCTCCAGAAAGAAAAGGAAAGAGCGGCAGGGAAACCGATACAGGGTTTAAAAGAGAAAGAAGAAGCGGCGAAGTGAAAAGAGATTTCCGCAGGGAAGGCACGGAAAAAAAACACGATAGAACAGAATCAAGAGATTACCGCGGACGCGAACGTTTTGAGAAGGATGGCGCGGGAAAACAAGCAAAGACAGAACGTTATAAAAAAGACGATTTCAGAAAATCCGGAGAAAAAACCGGAAAGAGAATGAAAGATGAGTATTCACGTAATAACGGAAGAACAAAGCAGAAAACGAGAATAACGGATTCATTCGAAGATAGATACGGCAAAAGAAAATCGGGAAATAAAGACAACGTCAGGGAAAAAATTTATTTCGGGGAAAAAAGCGGAAAAGGAAAAACGGCAGGAGGCGGAAAAAATTTCGAAAAATCCCTTCTGGATGAAATCGCGAAATTAAGAGAACTTCCTTTCACGAGCGACGAGCATTTCAAGAAAAAATCTTTCAGGGAATTCAAAACTACCGCCCCTTCTTTCGAAGAGGAAAAAAAGAAGTCAAGAAAACACAACGATATGTATTCTGCCGAACCGCAGAGAAAAAAGAAAAACTGGTTCGATAAATTCAGGAAACGGAAATAAATTTTTCGGTCATCGCGCTCATACGCGCTTCTTAACTCAAATCACACCTTAATGCTTTTAGAGTCTCTTCCCTGCGGGGAGCAGGGAAGAGACAGGAGTACAGGATAATTAGGGTCATACTTATCCTGTTCTCCGTTATAGTATTATCAGACTATGAATTTATTCAGAATGTCTAAAAGAAGAACAAAAAGGAAATTGGGAATAAGGAATTTAATTCATCGCTTTAACAGTCTCACGGGAATTAAAGATCTTTCCCCCCGACAGGGGGGAAAGGCTTTAATTTTGAGTTCACTGTTCTCAATTGTACTGTTCTCCCTTTATTGACAGACAATACCCAAAACACTTTAAGCAGAAAGAATCCGAGAACGCTGTCTTAACAGTCTTTTGAATAAATGAACTTCTTATACTAACTGACATAAATTTAACTGCATTTGTTAAATATGTCAAGAGCAAAATGCTTACTTTCTTAAAATTTTTTTAAAATTCGCATATTTTATCTAAGTTCTTAATTATTAAGCAATTAATTATAGGTTTTTATAAGGAAATTACAAAAAAAAACAACTACGCGGCAGAAATGCGGTTGCTGACCGGTTTTATCCGCAACTCAAGCGTATAAAAAAAGGGCGGAAATTTCTTTCCGCCCGATTGGATAACTTTTGATATGCTGAAATTATTTTATCAGAATCATCTTCTTTATGTCACTGAAAACCTGCGTGTTCAGCCTGTAAAAATATACTCCGCTCGTAAGTTTTGACGCGTCGAAATCGACTATGTACGAACCCGCCTGCTTTGTCTCGTTTACTAACACGGACACTTCTCTGCCCAGTATGTCGTAAACCCGTAAACTCACGAAAGAACTCTTCGGTACTTCGAATTTTATCTTAGTCACGGGATTGAAAGGATTCGGATAGTTCTGATGCAGGCTGAAAGTTTTCGGAAGATTGCTCGACGGGTCGCCGCCGTTTGTAATCGGATTGGCAATAAAACAAATATTCGGTCTCGTGTTCATCACCGCACCGGTTGTCAAATCCAGACAACCGTTGCCTGTGCCCAGGTCCGCATGGTTGTGGAAAGTTTTACCCGCCGCAACAGTACCCCGCACATAAGAGTTTAATGTATAACTCGAATTGTTAAAACAAATTTCCACGAGCAGGTTGCTTCCCTGCGCGTATGCAAAAGGAGTATTAAGCAGAATGAACTGAGTACCCAGCCCTGACGGGACATACGTGCCCGTAAATACTGTGCTCCATCCCGTGCTCACGAATTCGCTGAGCGATACCTGATCGGTATTTTGCATTTTTATCGTAAACCCGTTTAAAGGCTGCACGCTCAGACTGTCGAAATAAAAACCGATCTGGGTTATTAGCGACATGCCTCCGCCTGCCGCGGTTATTTCGGCCGCGGTGTACAGCATATCCGTCCTTGAGTCCATGTAATATGAGAAGAATGGATACGCGACCTGCGCTGTACCCGATCCGACGCATATCATCGTCTCCTCGTTTACCCTCTTGGCAGCAGTACCGAATTCTCCGACCACCCAGCCCGCTGAGGTGTTAGGAGCAAACACCATCTCGTATAAATCATTCTGGGAAATTGTTTGTGAATTCCACGCCGTGCCCCCGTTGACGCTCGTAAGAATTATTCCGCTGCTTCCGCACGCGTATGCCTTTGTGGGACTTTCATAATGCAGCCCGGTTAAATTATTTGTAACACCCGTATTAATCAAAGTCCAGTTCACGCCTCCGTTCACGGTCTTGAATACCCTTCCGCTGTCCGCCGAAATCATTCCAAGCGTTGATGAGATAAACTTCACCTGACTTAACGTATCGGTGAGTATCCGCTGTGATTGGAAACCTAACCCTCCGTTTGTTGTCCTGATTACATAACCATACGTATCAACCGCCCATCCGTTTATATCGTTTAAGAAAAACACGCGCGCCCTGTATCCCGGCATTGTATTAAGAATTACCCAGTTCGTTCCGCCGTCAGTCGTCTTCATAACATGACCGTAAAAATCACCGAGCCAGCCGGTTGACGCGGAAGTAAAGTGAACCGAGGTTACCGCGTATGTCGAAGGCAGTAAAATCTGAACCCAGTTTAAACCGCCGTTCGTCGTTTTGAAAAATCCGGTCTGCGACGAAACGAAGCCGACAGACGGATTTACAAAATAAACGATAGAATTATTTCCCGCGGACGGCGTCGTAACAGATGTCCAGTTCAGACCCGCGTTTTCGGTCTTCATAAATTTCCCGTTATTGCCCGCTATGTAACCGACGTAAGGATTCGGAAATGAAACGCTGTTTAGATTTTCGATTGTGCCCGTATTTATAACCTGCCAGGTCACCTGAGAAAATGAAATATTAGAATTTAAAATTACAAGAAATAATATTGATGCGAATAGTGTATAAATATTCTTCATTATGACCTCCAATCTTAATTATTAAAATTTATTGGTTTTTTTTATAATATAATAGTTTATTATTCGTCAATTGCGGTATAATGAAAAATGCGGTGACGGATTCAATAAATCCTGTGTGAAGGTATTCAGTAACGATTAATGCCTGCTGTAACTGCCTTCCGGCTATGTGTTTTCTTTCTCAAAATCAAGAAGCCATTTTTTCCGCCATAGTCCGCCGCCGTAACCAGTCAGCGTTCCGTCTTCACCAATAACCCTGTGGCAGGGAATAATAATCGATACGCGGTTATGCCCGTTCGCGCTCGCTACGGCCCGTACGGCTGACGGCTTTCCCAGTCTGACCGATTGCTGCTTGTATGATACGGTGGTTCCGTATGGAATTGCCTTAAGAACTTCCCAGACTGATTTCTGGAAATCAGTGCCGGGCGTGTCGAGTTGTATTGTAAAGGTTTTTCTTTTTCCTCCGAAATATTCCTCTATTTCTTTTTCGAGTTTTGTGAAGTGCCTGTTTTCTCCCGGAAGTATTACGGCGTTAAAGTATTTTTTCAGTTCCTTGAATTCCGTCTCGAGCATCCTCCTGTCAGTGAAATCGAAGAGGCATATTCCTTTCGATGTCGCGCACGCGTACATCGGTCCGACAGGCGTGTCAATTCGCTTAATGTTGATAACGCTCATTATCTTTGATTTTGTAGGGGTATCATTAAAAATATTTCTGAAAGACGAATTGAATCCGCTGACCGATTCGTAGCCCGACTCATACGCCGTGCCCGTTACTTTTTCACCCGTCTGCATTAAATTGAACGCGTTGTTTATGCGCATCATTCTCTGAAATGACTGAAATGTCATGTTGTGATTCTTCCTGAACCATCTTCTGATTTTGTTCGGCTCCAATCCGCGTATGCGCAGGTCGTAATCCTTTATTTTTCTCGAAGGCTCCGAGTTGATTTCCTTGATTAGTTTTTTTATGTAATCCGGTGTCATTGCGGGCATCTCAAGCGGAGAACATACCTTGCAAGGCCTGAAACCGTGCGTTAATGCCTCCCCGGGAGTCTTGTAGAAAACCACGTTTTCCCTCTTCGGCTTCCTTGCCGTGCAGGTCGGCCTGCAGAATATTCCTGTTGTCTTTACCGCGACAAAGAAAAGTCCCTCGAAAGACGCATCCTTGTTCAGCAAAGCCCTGTACATTATTTTGTCCGTAAGCATTAATTCTTTTAAACAAAAATATGCTTAATCGATTTAACCCGCTACCGAAAAGTTGACACGGAATTATTTTATCGGACAATCTTCTTAATTCTCTTTCTGTCCGTAAACTTTTCGCTATTTCTTCTTCGTAATATTTCAGCATCGCTTTTAGTATGACGCTATAAGCCCGCATCCCGGGCGGTATCAAATAGAATGCTGAACGGAAACATCGGCAGCTCCGTAGGAGCGGCATCTGAGTCTATTCCACTACCGAAAATATTTCCCTGTGCCCCGACTCGCACAACGGTTTTAACTTCTCATACAAAGCCTCCCATTCTTTGTTGCCGAATACCGTCTGAAGTTTCGATTCGAAATCGGACAACGAGTCGTGGCTCGTTTCAAATACAAGCGTATAGGAATGACCTGTCACATCAAAAAGTGCTCGTACCGACTTGACGCCGAGTTTTTGATTTAATGCTATCGCTTCCTTGACGTGCGTCCTCGCCTCTTTTGATTTTCCGAACTTAAGACGAAATACATTTCTGACTACTATCATTTTGCTCTCCCCTTTAATTAATATATAAGATATACAACAGGCTCAAAGCATTTTAGTTTCCACCGCTTTTCCCCGATTACTTAATATAATGATTAATTATAACTTGCAGCCGCCATTATTACATATTATATGAAATTCATAAGCGGTATTTTAAGTTAAACGATATATATAAAAGGAAAAATTTGAATAAAAGCATAAAGACAAACAAGAAATTAAGAAACATTGCGATAATCGCTCACGTTGACCACGGAAAAACCACCCTCGTTGACCACATGTTCAGGCAGAGTGGATTGTTCAGGTCGAATCAGGAAGTAGAAGAACGCCTTATGGACAATATGGACCTCGAAAGAGAGCGCGGTATTACTATAGCCGCGAAGAATTGTTCCGTAACCTGGGAAGGAATAAAGATAAATATTCTCGACACCCCCGGACACGCTGACTTTGGAGGTGAGGTCGAACGCGCTCTTATGATGGTTGACGGCGCGATTCTCCTCGTCGATGCCTCCGAAGGTCCACTTCCGCAAACACGCTTCGTGCTAAAGAAAGCCCTCGAGTCGAAGAAAAAAATCATAGTGGTAATAAATAAGATTGACAGAAAAGACGCGCGTCCTGCCGAAGTCCTGAATGAAATATATGATTTGTTCATTGACCTCGACGCTACAGAAGAACAGATTGAGTTTCCCGTGCTCTATGCAGTCGGCAAGCAGGGTTACGCCGTCAGAAAACTTAACGATAAAGGCGCCGACCTGAAACCGCTCTTCGCGGAAATAATGAAAGAAATACCGGGTCCGTCGCACGAACCCGGAAAGCCTTTTCAAATGCTCGTCGCGGACCTCGACTATTCCGACTATGTCGGAAGACTCGCTATCGGAAAGGTTGCTAACGGCACCGCGAAAATAAACGATAACCTCGTCTGTATAAACGAAGACAGGGACATTGCTCCATTGAAACTTTCCAAACTTCAGGTCTATCAGGGCGTTTCTCTCGCCGAAGTCGAATCGGCGGAACCCGGAGACATAGTCGTTCTCGCGGGCATCGAGAATGTTCACATCGGTGATACTATTTGCTCACAGGAAAATACTATACCACTCAAACGCGTCGCGGTTGACGAGCCGACAATCTCGATGATGTTCGCCATTAATACTTCGCCTTTCGCGGGGAGAGAAGGCAAGTACGTTCAGTCAACTAAGTTGAGAGAAAGACTCTTCAAGGAAACATTAAGAAACGTCGCTCTGAAAGTCGAGGACACAGATACCGCTGACAGTTTTATAGTCAAGGGGCGCGGAGAATTCCAGATGGTTATACTGATTGAAACTCTCAGACGCGAAGGTTATGAACTCAGCGTCGGGCGGCCGCACGTAATATATAAGGAAAAGAACGGCAAGAAACTCGAACCCATCGAGCACCTGTTCATTGACTGCGGCGAAAATTTTATCGGCATAGTTACCGATAAATTGTCGCAGAGAAAAGGAAGAATGATTAACCTCGTTAACCACAGCACGGGCAGGGTGAGAATTGAGTTCTCTATACCGTCGCGCGGACTTATCGGTTACAGGAACGAATTTCTGACAGATACTAAAGGCACCGGAATTATGAACAGTTATCTTCACGGCTACGAAGAGTACAGGGGCGATTATCCCTTGAGAATGACAGGCTCAATCGTATCCGACAGAGAAGGCGAAACTACGGGATATGCAATGTTCAACCTCGAACCGCGCGGCACTCTCTTCGTTAAGCCGGGCGAAGCGGTTTATGAAGGTATGATAGTCGGCGAACATAACCGCGACAATGATATAAACGTTTACGCTTGCAGACCTAAAAAACTTTCTAATATGCGGGCATCAAGCAAGGACGAGGGAATTATTCTGACTCCCGTTCCTGCTATGACGCTCGAAAAAGCAATTGAGTTCATTAACGAAGACGAAATGGTCGAAGTGACGCCGAAAAATATACGCCTTCGTAAGACTGTGCTCTCTGCCGCAACAAGATATACTCTCGTAGACAGATAATAGTTTTCCGCCAACCTAAAAAAATTGGACGGTACAAAGTAATAAGTGCTTTAATTGATAATTGTTAATCGTTAATTGCTAATTGAAAAAATGTCCCCTTTGGAGGAGCCGAAGGTCGCCTAGGCGACGTGCCCCGATGTCCATCGGGCGGGGGAGGACAATGAGTAAAACGAATTATTCCAATGTTAATAAAAATGTCCCCCTTTGGAGGGGTGCCCGCCTTGGCGGGCGGGGGAGGACAATGAGTAAAACGAATTATTCCAATAAGGAATATAACAAAATATTACGACCGTATGCGCGTAAACTGCGCTCCGAAATGACAAAGTCGGAATCCTGTCTCTGGAAATACGTCCTTAAGTCCGGAAAAATGAAGGGGTATAAGTTCAAAAGACAGCGACCTGTCCTGAAGTACATCCCTGATTTCCTGTGTCCGGAACTCAAACTTATTATTGAACTCGATGGGTCCACTCACGACTCCGATGAGATCCGTGAACACGACATAAAAAGGCAACGGGAACTTGAAGATGCTGGGTTTACGGTTCTGAGATTTTGTGATGCCGACGTATTAAACGCAATTGACGGAGTAGCGTATCGGATTGAAGAAAAGATACTCGAAATTGAATCTCGAAATAAANAACACCTGATTAACCGTCCTCCCCCGCGGCTAAAGCCGCACCCCTCCGAAGGGGACACTCTTTGCAATATTCTCATTGCGTTTCAACTAATGCTATTAAACACTTATACTTTTATATCGCTACTTGCTAATTATTAAATGCTAACGGTTATTTGATTTGCTAACAGTTAACTGCTAATTGTTAATTGCTAACTGCTAATCGCTAATTGTTAATTGTCTAAAACTCCTGCCAGGACTTAATTGACATCTCCTCTTTCCTGCAGAACGCCTGTATGAAAGCCGCGGCAAGCCTTGAGTTCGTTATCAGGGGTACGTTGTAATCCACCGCCGTCCGCCTTATTTTATAGTCGTTGTCGAGAGCGTCCTTCGACAAATTCAATGGTATGTTAACCGCAAGTTCTATGATTCTGTTCTTAAGGTAATCCAGCACGTTCGGCGTTTTGCTTTCGCCCGGAAGGTAAAGCAGCGTCGATTCAATTCCGTTCGCGTTTAAAAAATTGTGCGTTTCCGCAGTCGCGAAAAGATTGAACTTGTTTTCATAAAGCATCCTCGCGCTGCCAAGCAGTTCAATTGTCGAACGCGCGGGTCCTGTACTAAGCAGAATGTTATTCTCCGGAATCTTGTATCCTACCGATAGCATCGCTTTCAATACCGCCTCGTAATAATCCTCGCCCAGACATCCGACTTCTCCCGTCGAAGCCATTTCCACGCCGAGCACCGGGTCCGCTTTCTGTAGCCTCGAAAACGAAAACTGCGGAGCCTTGATTCCGACGTAATCAAGGTCGAATATGGATTTCACGGGTTTCATCACGTCAATGCCCAGCATTATTTCTGATGCCGTCTCTATGAAGTTCGTCTTCAACACCTTTGATACGAACGGAAAACTTCTTGACGCGCGAAGGTTGCATTCAATCACCTTTATGTCGTTGTCTTTCGCCAGGAACTGTATGTTGAACGGTCCCGATATGTTCAACTCTTCCGAAATTCTTCTGCTGATTTTCTTAATTCTCCTTATAGTCTCGATGTAAAGTTTCTGAGCGGGAAAAACTATAGTCGCGTCGCCCGAATGTACTCCCGCGAATTCTATGTGCTCGGATATCGCGTATGCGATTATCTCTCCGCTCTTCGCTACCGCGTCGATTTCGAGTTCCTTCGCGTTCTCTATGAATTCCGAAACCACGACGGGATATTTTTTTGAAACCTTGGACGCCAGGCTTAGAAACTGCTCGAGTTCGGAATCGTTCGATACTATGTTCATCGCCGCTCCCGAAAGCACGTATGAAGGACGAACGAGAACGGGATATCCCGTCGTTGAAACGAACTGTTTTATCTCTTCGATGCTTGTAAGTTCCTTCCACTTCGGCTGGTCGACTCCGATTTTATCGAGAAGCGAAGAGAACTTGTGCCTGTCCTCGGCTTTGTCTATGCTTACCGCTGACGTACCGAGAATTTTTACTCCCGCTTTGTGAAGCCGCGGCGCCAGAATGTTCGGTATCTGCCCGCCGACCGAAACCATTACCCCTTCGGGATTTTCAAACTCGAGAATGTCCATAACCCGCTCGTATGAAAGTTCCTCGAAGTACAGCCTGTCGCAGGTATCGTAATCCGTGCTCACGGTTTCGGGATTGTAATTTATCATTATTCCTTTTTTACCGTGCTTCCTTATCGTGTTAAGCGCGTTAACCGAACACCAGTCGAATTCCACGCTGCTTCCTATGCAGTACGCGCCCGAACCCAGCACTGCAATCTTATCGCCGTCTTCAGGCTTTACGTCGTCATCGCTTCCGTTGTATGTAACGTACAGGTAATTCGTAACCGCGGGATATTCTGCCGCTAATGTGTCTATCTGCTTTATGCGCGGAATAATGTTCTGTGATTTTCTAAAATCTCTTACACGCAGTGAATATTCCGTAACGTCCCTGCCGTCTCCGCCGCAAAGTATCTTTGATATCTGAAAATCGGAAAATCCGTTCCTCTTCAATTCGAGAAGATTCGATTCGGGAACATCCTCAATATTTCTGTATGCGGAAAGTTTTTCCCCGAGTTCGTGTATGTTCCTGAGTTTATAAAGAAACCATTTGTCTATGTTCGTCAGTTGGTGTATCGTGTCTATGTCCATTCCCGTTCCGAACGCTTTTTCAATCGCGAATATCCTCGAGTCCGTCGGATTAATCAGTTCGTTCTCGAGCGATGATGCGTCCGCGATTTCAAGTTCCCTGTTCCCGACGAATCCGTGCATCCCCTGACCTATCATCCTGAGACCTTTCTGTATCGCTTCCTCGAAGTTTCTTCCAATCGCCATCACCTCGCCGACACTCTTCATGCTGCTGCCTATCTGCTTCGAGACGCCCTTGAACTTTCCGAGATCCCATCGCGGAATCTTGCATACGATGTAATCAAGCGCGGGCTCGAAACACGCCGACGTTGTCTTCGTGACGGAATTTTTCAATTCGTGCAAACCGTATCCCAGCGCGAGTTTCGCCGCGACAAATGCCAGCGGATAACCCGTTGCCTTCGATGCAAGAGCGCTCGAACGCGAAAGCCTCGCGTTCACCTCTATTACGCGGTAGTCGTCCGATTCCGTATCAAGCGCGTACTGAACGTTGCATTCACCCACGATTCCTATGCTGCGGACTATCTTTATCGCAATCTCGCGGAGTTTGTGGTATTCGTTGTTCGATAGAGTCTGCGACGGCGCGACGACTATGCTCTCACCCGTGTGTATTCCGAGCGGGTCGAAATTCTCCATGTTGCAGACCGTTATGCAGTTGTCGTGCCTGTCCCGGACGACCTCGTATTCAATCTCCTTCCATCCTTTGAGCGATTTCTCAATTAATATCTGGCTTGAATGCGACAGAGCTTTTACTGCCTGCTCCCTGAGTTCTTTTTCGTCGGAACAGAAACCGCTTCCCTGCCCGCCGAGCGTGAAACCCGAACGGATTATTACGGGATAACCGAGTTTGCTCGCTGATTCCGCGGCGTCATCAACCGACTGAACAGCGTGACTGTCAATTGTCTTGACGCCTATGCTCTTCAGTTTATTCGCGAATAACTCCCTGTCCTCCGTCTCGATTATCGCCTCGACCGGAGTGCCGAGAACACTTACACCGGATTTTTTGAAAACACCCGTCCTGAAAAGTTCAATGCCGCAGTTCAAAGCCGTCTGCCCGCCGAATGCAAGCATTATTCCGTCGGGTCTTTCCTTCTCGATTATTCTTTCAACGAAATGCGGAGTCACAGGAAGAAAATATATGTTGTCGGCAATGTTTTCGGAAGTCTGAACCGTCGCGATGTTTGGATTTATGAGAACGGTCTCGATTCCTTCCTCTTTCAGTGCCTTTAAAGCCTGAGACCCCGAATAGTCAAACTCGCCCGCCTCGCCTATCTTAAGCGCGCCCGAACCTAGTAACAATATTTTATTAAATTTTTTCGTCTGCCTTTTTTGTAATTTTNNTATGTTGTCTATGAATAAGTCAAAAAGAAAATCCGTATCAGTGGGACCGCTCGACGCTTCGGGATGAAACTGCGTGGAAAAAATCTTTTTCTCGCGATGTTGTATTCCTTCGTTCGTACCGTCGTTCAGGTTCGTGAAAAATACCCGCCAGTCCTCGCCGAGGGTTCTCGAATCCACGGCGTATCCGTGATTCTGCGAAGTTATGTAACAGCGTTCCGTTCCTTCTTTTATTACAGGCTGGTTGTGGCTCCTGTGCCCGTACTTGAGTTTATACGTGTCTCCGCCCGAAGCCAGACACAACAGTTGATTGCCGAGACATATACCGAATACGGGCTTGTCCCCTTTGATTGCTTTGCTCAAATTGTTAATCGTCTCTATGCACGCTTTCGGATCGCCGGGACCGTTTGAAATGAACAGACCGTCATAATCGAGTTTGGTGAAATCATAATTCCACGGAACGCGGATTACAGTTGTGTCTCGTTTCAGCAGCCTCCTTACTATGTTGAACTTTACTCCGCAATCTGCGAGCGCTATTTTGTATCTGCCTTGCCCGTATGTCATGACTTCTCTGCAACTTACTTCCGATACGGGATGCGCGGTATTTTCGTCTTCTTCGGGCTGCCTGCCCTCGAATATTATTTTCCCCTGCATCGTCCCGCGCTCGCGTATTATTTTCGTAAGCATTCTCGTATCTATGCCGTGAATCGCGGGAATATTATTTTCGTAAAGCCATTGCGAGAGCGGCTTGTCCGATTTCCAATGGCTGTTGTGAAAAGAATAATCGGATATTACAAGCCCCGATACGTGGATTCTTTCCGACTCGAAATTCCTGAGAAGGCCTTCTTCGGTCTCTGAAGAAGGCACGCCGTAATTTCCTATTAGGGGATAAGTGAGTATTAAAATCTGGCCTTTGTAGGATGGGTCGGTGAGACTCTCGGGATAACCCGTCATTGCCGTGTTGAAAACAACTTCCCCGGACGAGGAGCGCGGGTAACCGAAAGATTTCCCTTTCACTTCAAGCCCGTTCTCGAGGATAAGTTTAATGTTTTGTTCAACAGGCATTATTACCCATATAAAACAAATTTGTCTTTAAAAAATTTCAGCCGTAAAATAATTATTTCAATAAAATCATTCGCCTCGTTTCGTTGAAACTGTCCGACTTCAGAGTATAGTAATATACCCCGCTGCTCATTCCTGATGCGTTCCAGGAAGCAAAATAATTTCCCGGAATGAGAACGTCGCTTACAAGAACACGGACTTCCCTGCCGAGCGCGTCATACACCTTTAACGTAATTAATTCTTTTTTAGCAACGCTGAACTTTATGTTGGTAACAGGATTAAAAGGATTTGGATAATTCTGTTCTAAAGTGTATGATATGGGTTCGCTCGTTTCTAAAACGGGTATCGACACATAATACCTGAAGAGAAGACACCAGTTCGCAAGCGTTCCCGTATTTCCCGCTTTTTTGTCGAATATTCTGAGCAACCATTTTCCGTTAAGTGTTCCCCCCTTGAATGTGCTCAATGGATTCTGCGGCCTGAAACTTCCCGTAAATGGCGGAGTGCCCTGTGATATGGATACTGACGCGCTGTCATCGAAAGTCGTGTTGATGAAATTTGCTCCGCCCGAACCGCAATACTGGCTTAATGCTACCTGCATATTATTCATCGAACGTAAAGTTAGAAACAATTCACCGTCATCAGGATGATAAAGCGTTAGGTTGACTTTAACAAAATCCACGTTACCAATCTGCGAAATATCTATAGTATCCTGTGTGAACTGAAGGTCGTTAATTTGTTTTGGCGTCGTTGCTGAACAGAAATTTCCATTCATAAAAGTATAATATACAAAAGGAGATAACGGCGCCGTTGTTCCCGGAGGATTTAAACCGCTTCCCCCGCTTGGAAGCGTCACGCAGGTCATGCCTGCCGAATCCTGTAACGCGAAATAATATGAAATTTTACGGGGACCGGGTCCGCCCGGAATTATGAATTTCAATGAGTCGCCAGCCGATAATACAGGATTCGAGTATATGTAACTTCCGTTATTAATTCTGTAATAAAGTCTTGGCGCGTTTACTCCTGTTCCTAATGCCACCGGAGACTTGTATTTTAAGGTAACTGTTTTTGACGCTGTATCCATACTCGACTGAACAGGATTGTGCGATATCTCAATTCTGTAGTCCATCGCCCACGACATGAACATTGCCAGTGTATTTTTCACTGCCTTTGTGAAGTATGGAACATTCACCGCAAAAAACCTGTCATTATTCGTATGGTAATATGGATTAAAATCATCTTCGATTCCGAGAAATGCTTTGTAACCCCGCTGCCAGAAATACCAGTGGTCGCTTCCGCTTTGATTCGCATTAACTGTTTTTATAGGATTTAAGCCGATGTTATAAAGCAGATTGGCTGATAAAAAATCATCCGCGAGATTTGCCGAATAAGGATTTACATATATGATAAATTTCCCGTCGTTATTTCCGTCGTATGAAATCATGTCGAGATTGAATACGGCTATTATTGAATCACCGTGAGCGAATGCTGAATCGGAATATGCCTTGCTCCCGTATAATCCCATTTCTTCCTCGTCAAACGCTATGTACAGAAGTGTGTAATCGGAATTAAAACCGGCCGTCAGTCTCGCGGCTTCAAGAACGCAACTTACCCCTGATGCGTTATCGTCGGCTCCCGGTACCGTATCGGGAGGCGTGACGCAGTAATCGTCATAATGCGCGCATATAATTATTTGTTTGTTCGGATATTTCGTTCCGGTTTTTTTCGCGATTACATTTATGTTCGTCGCGTTGTTATATTGATAACGCGTGCTAAATCCGTAACTCTGGAATTTTTCGTAGATGTACTGAGCGGCTATGGGATTCATGACCGAATTATAAATACGCGAGTATATAGTTCTCGGAACCCCTCCGACTATCGTTACAGTGTCGCCTGATAGTTCCCTGTCAAAACGGGATATCGAAACCGGTGAAACAAGATTCAAAGTTGAATCTATTTTCGGATTGTAAATTACCTGCGAGATTGTCGCCTGCATCGCAATTAGCAAGAGTAGAATAACGGGGAAAATGTTTTTCATGATCTTTTTATTTGCTTTAAATTAACTTTTTCGATTTAATATTAAAAAGCCCTTTTTCATCACGGTTATAATAAATGTTATTTGATCTATTTCATTGGAATCCGGGTTTTTCCATTAAAGAAGCAAAAATACATATATTTAAAATATGCTATTGACATTATCGAAATAAGATTCTAAATTGTATTAGATTTAATCTACGACAATTTATAAATGGATGATTTTATAATAAGGCTTAAAATGCTGGGATTCACCGAGTACGAAGCGAAAATTTTCGTCGCATTGTACCAGGGACAGCAGATGTCGGCATCCGAAATAGCGGATTCCGCCGACGTCAGGCGTACGGATGTGTATCCGGTCTTAAAGTCATTCGTTGAAAAAGGTTATTGCAATGAGATTGACACGAATACGATTCTTAAGTACGAATTAATTGACCCCGACGTGGTTCTCGACAAGATACTTATGAACATTAAAGAGGAGAAGGCGAAACAAGAAAAGAATTTCAATGAAGTGTTTTCAAACCTCAAGCCGTACTACCGCTCGAAATCCGAAGAAAGCAAAACGTCACGCATTGAACTGATTCGGGGCTACAACCAGCACAGAGAAGCGAAGTTCGTTGATTTGCTTAAAAACGCCAAAAAGGAAATCCTCTTCATGGTAAGGCTTGAAATGTACATTTCCGAAGAGGTTGACGAAACAGCGGCTAATTTTATTAAGAACGGCGGCATAATAAAATCTATTTACGAAGTAAACGGTACGTTCAAGGTAAGGCGTAATGAAAAATGGACCGAGATTCCGACGTCTCAGTTAATCGAGGTTTTTAAAAAATTCGAAAACTACGGCGAACAGGTAAGGCTGAGTAAGAGAAAAATTCCCAACTTTACCATTTTCGACCGTGAAGTCGTATTTATGAACATCGTCGATAAAACGGTTCCGAGATATAATGAAGCCGATATAATTATCAAAAACAAAGATTATGCAGAAAGCATGGCGGATGTATTTGACAACGTATGGGAACGGGCGTTCACGACTGAACAGTACAAAAAAGGGGATTATAAATATTAAATATTATATAATAATGTATTACATTGAAATATGATATTTCTTAATATTACTAAATATTCGATTTGCCGTTTCATCCGGAACGCGAAAACTAAACCACGGTAGGTCAGGGGGAAGTTATGAGACATACTTTAACAGTATTGATTTTAATCATCTTTATTTCCGGCGCCGCCGGACATGAGAAGACCGGCATCACAAAAGTAAAAATGCTGAATGCCGCCGAGTGGGTCGCTGTCGGCTATGACGGCTTGTTCCTTAAAACCACTAACGCGGGAACAAACTGGGAATCAAGAACTATCGCCGACGGTGTGTATAATTTGTGGGACGTTGCATTCTTCAACTCAAACACCGGCATCGTAGCGGGCGTCTCTGACGGTTACGAAACTTACATGGGCAGAACGACGGATGGGGGTCATACCTGGTCCCGGCTGTCTTTCGCTTCATCCATGTGGGTTACTCCAATGTCGTTCGCGAATGACAGGGTCGGGTTTCTGTACGGGTTCGGATCGGGTATGAGTTCATCAATCTATAAAACAACAAACGGGGGACTGGATTGGTTCAGAACGAATTCATACCTGATGCCGTACAGCGTCAAAAGCATTTTTCCCCTTGATTCCAATAATGTTTACGCGGGTCTCAGCGGAGGTTACATTATATATACTTCAAACGGCGGAAATAATTGGGTATTCTTCGATACGGAAAGACCCGAAGACATTACTGATGTGTATTTCATAAATCAAACTACCGGTGTTTATTGCTCGAGTTATGAATCCGATAAAGAAAAAAAGAACGGCGATGACGACAATGGATGGTACCTGAACTTCGGTAAAACAACTAACAAGGGACAGTCCTGGAACGTCAGGTGGATTCAGGAATCGGACAATTACGCGATGAAGTATTCGGGCAATTCTTTCTATATAATCGGCGACTATAACAGAATACTTAAGACAAGCGATTTCGGTCAAAACTGGGATTACAATTATTACGACGTCCCCGTTACCGCGTCCCCGTATTCAATGGATATTGTCGGAAACACAATTCTTGTCGGAGGATACGGATACAATAAAAGCCTGCTAATTAAATCAACCAACGGAGGCGTCAATTGGACTTCAATGTCTGTTCCCCGGCCTTATTATACTATCTCGGGAATTGTAAAGTACTCGGATAATGGTCAGTTGATTACGGAAGGAATTGTAAAAGCATTCAAGTACGACAGGAACACGGGAAATATTAACGTCTTTGATTCAACTGAAATTCAATGGAATGGAAGTTATATCCTGACTCATATTCCGCACGATACCGTTTATATAGGTGTTTACCCGAACTCTCAGCCCGTGAGAGACTGGGTAGTTACTTACTATCCTTCAACACCTTACTGGACGCAGACTATAACGCTGTATCCCACGGGCAATTTACCGAACATAAACATTTACGCTAAAAGAATTTATTTTACGAACGCTGCCAATTCCATAAACGGGAAAGTAATGAAATTGAATCCTGTTCAGACCGGCCTTAAGGACGCCGTCGTGAACATAATGAATGGAAACAACTACGTTGGGTGCGCGATAACAGACAATAGCGGCGTGTTTCACGGAACTTCCCTTCCGTCGGGAAACCTTAAAGTTGTCGTCGACAGAGTCGGATATAAGGGCGACAGCGTTATGGTAAGCGTAACCCCCTCATCGAATATCGACTCGGTGAATTTTGTTCTGAATCGATACGTAATCGGAATCAGACAGATCGAAGGACTGGTTCCCTTAAACAGCAACCTTTATCAGAATTACCCGAACCCCTTCAATCCTGTGACTAAGATAAAATTCGATTTAACAAGTACAGCAGTTTTACAGGGTTCGGGTAATATTTATACCATACTTAAAATATACAGCATTACAGGAAAAGAAATCGGCACGCTGCTTAATAAAAATCTGAGCCCCGGTACGTATGAAGTTGATTTCGACGGAAGCGCTCTGCCAAGCGGCGTCTATTTTTATAAACTTGTTTACGGCAATTTCGTCAGTACGAAGAAAATGCTGTTGGTGAAATAATAGAATTTATTTAGAAAACTGCCGTTCTTCACGACGGTCAATATTACATAAGAAGTTTTCGAAAAGATTGTGTTCTCTTAACTACCCTCAGAGGGCTGTTCATAGTTAGTCAGGTTTAACCTGATCCGGATGAGATAACTGTGATACAGCCCTTTATTTATTTCCCTCTGAGTGAAAACCTTTATCCTGAAATATTTATTGCTGGAAGTCTATATTTGTATGAATATAAAATAGCAAACCTTATATGAAAAGAACAATTACATTATTTATTCTGATAATCGCATTTCTGGCCGGTTTTTCGGCCTTTGCGCAGGATAAATCAGATAAATTCGACCTCGGGAAAATGTGGACGTTCGAACACGCTCCCGCGGATTACTTCAGACAGACCTACGGTTTTCAGCCCGACGCGGATTGGCTGAATGACGTGAAACTCTCCGCTCTCCGCTTCGGTAACGGCTGCTCTGCTTCCTTTATATCCGAAGACGGACTCGTAATGACTAACCACCACTGCGGAAGAGGATATGTAACCTCCGTCACTAAACCGGGCGAAGACTTCAGCGTTACGGGATTCTGGGCGGAAACACTTCAGGACGAAAGACCCGTTCCGGGTCTCTGGGTTGATCAGTTGATTCAAACAATCGATGTCACGAAAGAAGTGCAGGACGCTGTCGACGCGGGTACCACTAACACGGAAAAAGCAAAACTGAAAACAGATAAGTTCAAAGAAATCGAAACGAAGTACAGAACCGAAACAGGGCTTCAGTGCAATGTAATTACTTTTTATAACGGCGGTATGTATATGCTTTACTGCTATAAAAGATATAACGACGTCAGACTCGTCTTCTCCCCCGAAAACAACATTGCCCATTTCGGAGGCGACCCGGATAATTTCACCTATCCGAGATACGGTCTCGACGTCGCGTACTTCAGGGTTTATGAAAATGGTCAGCCGTATAAAACAAAGAATTATTTCAGGTGGAGCGGAAACGGCGCGAAAGTCGGCGAACCGATTTTCGTTATTGGAAATCCGGGAAGCACCGAAAGGCTTAAAACATACGCCCAGCTTGAATTTGCAAGGGACTATCAGATTCCAAACCGCCTCGAAGGACTTAATTTCATGGCGGAATTTCTCGATAAGTACATTTCACGCAGCGATGAAAAAAGACAAAGGTATCAGGACGCCTGGCTCGGCGCTATGAATTCTCAGAAAGTCTTCAAGGGACAGATGAAAGCCCTTAAAGACCCTGTGATGATGGAAAGAAAACTGGACTTCGAAAATCATTTGAGAGCAACCGTAAATTCAAAACCGGAACTCAAAGAAAAATACGGCAATATCTGGGATGAAATAGCCGCGGGATGCGCCGACTACGCTAAAATCTTCGACGAACTCGCGGGATACGACGGCGGCGGAAGGTATAACTCCAGATACTTCGCCGTCACGCGAATGATTTTCAGGAACAAGATGGACGATAAACCCGTAAAAGATTCCATGATTGAAGCGCTGTACAAAAATTTTGACAAAGAATATAACGACGCACTTCTGAAATTTGAATTCGAAACAATTTTCTCTAAACTCGGCAGTTCAAACCAAATTTTGATTAGCGCGTTCGGTACGCGGAACGCGGACGAAACCGTAAAACTGATACTCGAGAACTCCCTTGCAGTTTCCGGAGACGGAGCGTTTAAACTCGCGGCTATGAGCAAAGATGAAATTCTGAAATCAAACGACCCGCTCGTTAAATTCTTCGCGGGTTCTAATTCGAGATACGACGAACTTACCGCTAAACAAAAAGAGGCGCAGGCTAGAATTGACATTAACTCGCAAAAACTCGGGAGAATTATTTTCGATATATACGGAACTACAATTCCTCCCGACGCTACTCTTACACTTAGAATATCGGACGGAGAAATTAAAACCTACGAATATAACGGGACTCTTGCCCAGCCCTTCACGACTTTCTTCGGACTCTACGAAAGATACTACGGAAATGAAAAAAAATCACCCTGGATGCTGCCCGACAGATGGAAAAATCCTCCTAAGGAATTCAGGCTGGAAACACCGTTCAACCTCGCGACCACGAACGACATTATCGGAGGAAACTCGGGTAGCGCGCTTATAAACACCAAAAAAGAAGTCGTCGGTCTCGTGTTCGACGGCAATATCGAAAGCCTGCCCGGCAGGTATATTTATACGACCGATTTCAACAGAACAATTGCGGTTGATTCCCGCGGACTGCTTGAGGCCGTGAAAAATATGTACAGGGCAAACCGACTCGCCTTTGAAATCGAGAACGGCAGACTGGCAAAATGAAAATTTGAAACGGCTCGTCTGAACTGTAGGAAAATACGGATTACAAAAGTGGTGAAATAAAAAACTCCTTCCCCTCTTCGGGGAAGGAGTTTTTTTTATTTGCGTCTCTTACTTTACCCTCTTAAACTCTATTCTTCTGTTCTTATACATGTTCTCCGGAGTATCGTTCGGAGCAATCGGATTGTCAGGTCCGTATCCGATAGCCTTCAGCCTCGAAGAACTTACACCGTGGCTGATGAGCCAGTTCATTACCGATGTCGCCCTGTCTTCCGACAACTTCATATTCTTCGCTCTCGTTCCTCTTGAGTCGGTGTGACCGCTTATTTCGTATGACTCGTCAGGATGCGCGTTGATGTATTCTAACGACTTCATCAGTATTTCTTCCGATTCGGATGTTATGCTCGAACTGTTTGTTTCGAAGTTTATGCCTTCAAGGATTAGGACTTCCCCGACCTGCATTTCTTTCTTCTTCTCTACGTCGTCCGAGGCATCGAGTGGATTCGTTCCTCTTCCGACTTCAATTCCGTCGTTCACCGAACCGCCGTCGGTATCCGCTTTGAGAGGATTCGTCTTGTACTTGTTGACTTCGTCCCCGTCTGAAAGTCCGTCGCCGTCTGTATCGGATTTAAGAGGATTGGTCTTGTGAATGCTCACTTCGCTTCCGTCATTCAATCCGTCGCCGTCTGTATCGGGATTCAACGGGTCGGTGTTGTATTTTTGAACCTCTTCACCGTCCTTTAGCCCGTCGCCGTCTGTATCGGGATTAACCGGATTTGTCTTGTACTTCAGAACTTCTTCGCCGTCATTAAGTCCGTCGTTATCCGAATCCGCAGCGAGCGGATTTGTGTTGTACTTTTTGACTTCCTCGCCGTCCTTCAGTCCGTCGCCGTCTGTATCGGGATTCAGCGGGTCGGTGCCGATTGTCTCTTCATAAGAAGTCATCAGACCGTCAAGGTCATCGTCCGCGTCCGCGGGTCCCGTGAACGTCAGACCGAGACCGGCATTGATTGCGCCGTCCTGCAGGTCTCCCCATTTAACATTGTTCACCATATCTGACAGGTAATAGGAATAACCTGCTGTCAGGTCGAGAAATACCCCGTTCGCTATGCGAAATTCGCTGCCGATTCCCGCCGTCGGGAAACCCGTCCATCCGTTCTCAAATGCTCCTGCAAACGGTCCGGGCGTGTTTTCGCCTTCAGGATTGTACGATGACGAACCCCACGTAACGTAATATCTTAACAGTCCGAAGCCGGCATATACATACGGATTTACGTTCTTGTCGTGAAACGGAGTGTACTTAAGACGCAAATCAATGGGAATGATTGTTGATTCAACTCTATCCACATTCGGATATCCCGTCAGTTCGTCAGTCATTAAATATCTTCCGAATCCGAATCCGAGTTCGAGTTCGAGATATTTGTTTAATTCTTTGTTGATGAACCCTCTCCCGAGGAAGGAAAATTTATCCGACGTTAGTTCCGTCGTGGGGTATAGATAATTGAACTGAACTCCCCCCTTCCAGTTGTAACCGTCGAATTGCGCAAACGTCACGGGGGAAACAACCGCCATTAGCAGTAAAATCAATAAAAATTTTTCATGAGTGTTTTGTTTTAGTTTAGTTTATAGAATGAAGAAATCCAAGCATGAAAAAACACTGATTATACAGAGAATTATTCAGTTACGAGGAGTATAATAGAAAAAATACAACTATTCAATGTCTTATTGACAAAAAAATATTTTTCCAAATGGTTTGTAAATATCATAATTAAATTTTAAATTTAGATAATATATAAAAATATCTCTTCTCATATTGCTCTTTATTCCTGTAACAAATTAATCATTTTTGTGTTTGTCCCGTTCCGCTTTTTATCCGCAGTTCTGCGTTGCATTTACCAATACACCGCGTAATTCAATTGAAGACGTTAATGATTATCTTTACTTTTGTCGAAAGAAAACTTTTTAATGATATCCGTAACAATTATCTGCAAAGACGAAGAGCGCAGCATTGCCGAATGCCTCGACAGCGTTAAATGGGCGGACGAAATAATCGTCGTTGACGCCTTCAGCGGTGACTTTACGGCGGGCATCGCGCGGAAATATACCGATAAGGTCTTCCTTAAAGAATGGGAAGGCTTCTCGAAACAGCGCGCCTTCGCCCTCTCGAAAGCGAACTGCGAGTGGGTCNTTTCCGTTGACGCCGATGAGAGATGCACGCCGGAACTCAGGGACGAAATCCTGCGTGTCACGGCTGAACAGGACAGCGGATTCAGCGGATACAGAATCCCGCGAAGAAATTTTTTCCTCGGCACGGAGATTAAACACAGCGGCTGGAATCCCGATTACCAGATGCGTCTTTTTAAGAAAAGCGCGGCGCGTGTAACTCCAAGAGATGTTCACGAAGGCTATGAAGTTGATGGAAAAACCGGTACGCTGAAAAACGGTCTTCTCCATTATACAGTCACATCTGTTGGCGGCTACACCTCAAGAATTATACGCTACGCCTCGCTTCAGGCAATCGAAAAAGCGGACAAAGGAAAAATCGGATTCTACGATTTGTTCTTCAGGCCCGTTTCCTCTTTCCTGAGACAGTTCTTCGTAAAACAGGGATACCTCGACGGAATTTCCGGACTGATGATAACCTTTTTCGACGTTATCACTAACTCCCTGACTTATATGAAAGCGTGGGAAATACAGAACCTGAAGAAACGTAAGCCTTAGAACTAAATTTAAACATCTCACCTGACACCCGATGTACGGATATCCCCGCAATCTTCTCAAGTTCGCAAATGGTTTTCCAGTTTCTCGCAGTCGCCGTTACTCTCAAATGCTTTTCAAAAAATGCGTTCGTGAGTTTTGTGTTTCCGTAACCGCCGGGACAGTTTAGATAAACGGTCTTCCCTTTATCCGGTATATGGTGNCTGTCATTCGGAACTTCGGGAATTTTACCGGTTAATTCTTTTGCGGGTTCATTAGAAAGCATAATTGCGTACAGGTTTTTCACATCTTGTCCCGCGTTCTTCAAAAACGGATTCCCTTTTATAAGTTTCTTCATTTCATTCAGGTCCCTGACTATCACCGGAACATCGAAACCGAAAGCGTTTAAAATTTTTTCCGAAATATTTTTTTCAAGTTTTTCCGCCGCCGCTTTCACGCTTGTAAATACGACATTCCCGCTCTGTATGTACGTCCTGACGTTACCGTACCCGAGNTCTTCGAACAACTTCCTGAGCGCGTCCATCTTAATAATGTTGTGTCCGCTTACGTTTATTCCGCGCAGCACCGCGATGTAGGTTTCCATAAACAAATATATGATTAAATGAAATTACTTGAAACGCTTTCCTGCGCTGTGATTGTACTGATAAACCGTTTTAAGGAATCCTCATCGCAGTCTGAGCGGAGGTCCGACAACCACCATTCCGTGTTCTTCGAAAAGTGCGTTTATTTCTACCGTTGAAGGCGGCTCAGTCCACATTGCTGTCTTCCTGAAGAAGTCCTCCATCGACCCGGCAGGCTGATACTGGACCAGCATCTTGCCGTTTTCGGATAGTTGTATGAACGCGTGAGGAACATTCTTCGGAAGAAAAATCAGGTCTCCCTGCTTAAGATAGTGTTCATCTTCGCCGCAGCGAAAATAATATTCGCCTTCGACGACGAAAAACATTTCATCCTGATTCGGATGCACGTGAAGGGGCGGTCCGCCGTTTGGCGTGAACCCTTTTTGTATGAAGACCGAGAGATTGCCCTCCGTATCTTTAGTTGACACCTTAAGGTCGAGATGATTCAGCGTAACACCCTTCATCTGAAAACTTTCGCCGAATCTGGCTTTGCCCGCCTCGATTGCGAATCCTTTGTCTGCTCTCATAATTATTAGTTTTAGTTTCTGAATATATTTATGTGTTCAGATTACACCCCCGTATAACTAAAACCCCGGTCTGTCCTCCGTAAGCAGACAACACTCACCTTGTAAATTACAACAGATGAGAGCGAAAAAAATTCTTGAATTAATGAAATGTCTTAAGGATATTATTATCCGATATCCTGTTGTGCGGCGAACGTATGTTTAGATTCTTCTAATGAAAAACCTATTTTAATAAAACCATCTTTTTTACTTCTCTGAAATTCCCCGCCTGCATTTTATAGAAATATACACCGCTCGATAAAGCGCCCGCGTCATAATTGCACTCGTAATAACCGGCTTGTAAAATTCCGTTTACCGGAATCTCTAATTCCCTTCCGGTGAAATCGTATATTGCAATTCTGACCAACTCCGTCTTCCGAACCGTAAATCTGATAGTTGTCGCGGAATTAAACGGATTCGGGTAATTCTGAAATAACCCGTATCTGTCAGGTATGCCCTTTGATATTTCCTTGACGCCTGAGTGTATCTTTCTGACTATCGTGAAAGAGAGTATGTTTATTGACGGTAAGGAGTCTGTACCGTTGTATGCCATCGCGCTCCAGATACAGGGTACATACGGATTGTTTCCACCTAATATCGCGCCGATTGTATCCATAAAACTGTTTCGAACGGTTATGAGAGAATCGCTTCCGTAATTGTCGCTGTCGTATGAAAGTTCGTTAACATCATTCTCCTTCTTTACTTTCCATTTGTATTTTATCGCGGGATGTGTGCCCGATTTGTTCCACGTGAACTTACTGCACTTGCCCGCGATATCTGTCTCAATAACGGTGTATAACGGAGGAAATAAAACAATAAAAGCCGTCATGTTGATGCCCTGAACATTTAAGTAATTAACGTAACTTACGGAATCCGTTCCGTACGAATTTGAAACTCTTAACCTTACTGTATATAATCCGGGAGTCGAATACGTAACAACAGGGTTTTTCTCGATTGATGATGACGGATTTCCTCCCTCAAATGTCCACTGCCAATTCGACGGGATACCGCCTGACTCGTCGTAAAAATGCACGCTCTCCCCAAACATAATTTTCATTTTATCCGACCTGAAATGAGCCGCGGGAACGCCGCTAACGGGCTCGCCTCCGTTCGACGTGAGAAGACTCGACCTTATTCCGTTTAAGCACGCGCTCATCCTGTCCGATTGTCCGATTGTGAATATGTTCTCGCAGTAATCATTGGTGTAATCCATGTAGTTCATGAACATGTCGCCGTTCGGTCCGTTGCCGCACGTGATATGCGGAAACTGCGGACAGCCGAGATTATACTCCTGCTGCCTCGGCGTATCATCAACATGGTCATCCCCGCAGTAAGCATCCCCNCAGATGTGCCAGAGATTAAACCAGTGTCCGAGTTCGTGAGTTGTAATTCTTCCCTTGGCATTGCTTGGCACCGCGGGTCCGACAGTGCCGAAAAAGGTGTATCTGATCACGTTTCCGTCTGTCAGGGGATCTCCTCCGGGAAACTGTGAATATCCTGTCGCGCCGCTCAGATTGCAGACCCAGATGTTAAGGTATCTGTCCCTGTCCCAGATGTTGTGCCCTCCGAGAGAATCGAATTTCATTTCATCAAGCGGAGTAAATGTAGTTACGGTCGTGTGCGTCCTCGTTATTCCGTTTGTCGGGTTTCCAAGCGGGTCCCGCTTTGCAAGCGTAAATTCTATTTTTGAATCCGCCCCGAAACGCTTAAAACAGTCGGGCGTGTTAACAGTGTCGGCGTTTAATCTTCTGTAATCCTCGTTCAGTACGTCAATCTGCGACTGTACCACCGCGTTGGATATATTCTGCGCCGCCGTGTTCCAGACTATATGAACAACCACGGGAATTTTTACGATGGCCTGTCTTTCGCGGTTGTGATTTTTTATATAACTCTTTGTAAAGTTCTCAAGTTCGAGCAGATTCCTTTCGTAATTTTTGTCTTCCTTTATCATCCTTTCATATACTTCCATCGTCGCGCATATTGTGTCTTTGCCTTGCGCGCTTTGCCTGTACCCGAAATCGCCGTCCGCGTTGAAAAGGTAACCGGGAACCCCGAATCCCCCTGCCAGTAAAATTAATGCCGAACAAACAACGGAAGATATTGCTTTGCCTGAAAATGATATGCTTTTTTTAAACATAATGCTAATTTTATAATTCCTTTGAACTCCGGCTTTGTAAGTCCCCGTGCGCCCGCCCGCGATGAATGCTCATCCGCGCGAATCAAATGCCTTCGCTATGATTCCCGCTTGAGACACGCTGCGGCGCATAAAACCTGCCGGATAAGAACTAATATAAATTACATTATTACTTAATTCCGTTTCACGACCTGATAAGAAGATTAGCAATTGCGGTCACCCAGTATGCGTAATTGTATATTTGCGTTACTGCAATCTTAACGTTTTATAACCTAATATTCAAGAATATTTAGAATGAAGCCCCCGGAATAACTTAATCCCATAAAATCCATTCTCTGAATTTTAAAACCTCAATAGTCTGAAGTCCAGACAATTGTTTTTCCTATAACATTTCGCGGATTGGAAAGATGAACGTACAGACTGAAAGTCCGGTATTGTGGAATCGAAGCACCGTTCAATCTCCCCTTTCGGGATATGTTACAAATTATTTTATCAGTATGACTTTTTTTGCCGATGCAAAATTTCCGGTCTGCAGTTTGTAAATATACACACCGCTGGATAAATCACTTCCGTTAAAGTCAACTGTATATTTACCGGTTTTCATTTCCTGATTAACAAGTGTCTTTACTTTTCTTCCGAGTATATCGAAAACAAGAAGTTCCGCAAAGCCGCTTTTTGGTAAATCGAATTTGATTGTCGTAACGGGATTGAAGGGATTCGGATACGCGTCATATAACATATAGCGGTCGGGTATTTCCGTTCCGATGTTGTTTATCCCGATAGGCGCGTACATCCTTGTCAGTATTCCGTAGAAGCAATTCGATTTGCTCGTGCCGTCATCGAAGTTTCCCGCAAAGCCCCTGTAATTCTGAAAATGGCTGTAAGCGATATTCGGCGCGGCAATTGCCTGTACGGGCAAATTATAAGTCATCACATTATATGTTGCCGTGTTTAATGTAGTGAATAAAGTCAAATCCTGAAATAAAGTGGATGTCTGATTATTTGTGTAAACCTTATTCCATACCTCCGACGCGAAACTGTAATCCCACATCTTTTCTATGAACGGGAGAAAAGGCAGCATGTGAACTCCGTATATGTATCTCGGTATGTTTCCGTATGTGTTGCTTATTACGAGACTATGCCATAAGTTGCCGGCAACAATATGTTTTGTGTTGTATCCCGAAAATAACGGGTCGTTGTTCTGATACGTCCTGTAATATTTTCTGAACGCTCTGATTTCCGAGGCTAACATCAGTTTTCCCGTATTCTTCAGATTCTCATTTCCCATCGCAAGCCCGAATAAATACATTCCGTAATATGCTGTCGCGGATTCACTTACGCTTTCCTGATCACGGCCCGCTCCCTGAGTCTGAATGCCGTTCATCCATGAATTCCCGTCATACCAGTCTTTATGCCTGTGCATGGGGAAATACGGGTCCGTTGTTGAGGCTGAAGGCGAAGCGGGATTTCCTATGTCCCTGCATAACGCGAGAACCTTATTAAAATAATTGTTCCCGTTGTCGGAAAATAAATTCGGTTTTTTTCTCGCAACGACCGCTGCCGCGTAAATCACGTAACCGTAATGAAAAGCGTGGTCGTTATATCTGGCATTTCCAAAATCATAATTGTAAACATTAGGATCGGCATTATCCATCGCAAGCCATGAGAGATATGAAATAATTCCGCCGTATCGGTTATCCCATATAAGTTTGTTGTTAGCGCCGCCTGACCACGATGGCGGCGACGGGTTCCAGATTAAATTCTCGCCGTCAACCCATCTCTTGATGAATTTATATACTGTGTCCCTTGCTGCGGACGAAAGGTTTATTAATGTATCCTTTCTCCAGTTTGACGGATCGGCTGCCTGATATCTTTCAACGAGTTCATCTGCGATTACAATCACTCTGGACATTCTGCAAATGTTCTTTCCAAATCCGTAAGGAGATGACGTCGGCTGATTTGTACCGTTTGGTGTTTGATATTTCGCCCCGATTGTCGTATCGAGATCCGCTTTTAAATGATAATACAGCGTGTCGTACCATTTTATTGTAGTGTTGGGAACGTTCGATAAATTGCCTGCGGCGGCATACCACGAATAATCCGGTATCATGTTTTCTGTCATGTTCCAGGATTTCCCGTAAACCTCCTTCATATCTCCTCTCATGCATCTGAACCTGAGAATATTCGAGGTTTGATTTGCCAGCATGTCCTGATGATGAGGCAGAGACATCATTAGCAGGGAATCACTGCCGCTGTTTGTCGTAAAGACGAAATTAAAATTAAATTTTGTCGTATCCGCGGTAACGCCCGCGGAAATCTTGCCTCTTAAGGGAATAAATTTTGAATATGTATCGAGCAATTGAATTCTTGCCGTCGAATCCGCGGCATTCGGGTCGGCATTTTGTGTTGTAACATAAGCCATTCTCAAATATCCGCTGAACGGTGATGAACACGTGAATCCGTTCGGCAAAAAGGAAAGTGTTATGTTGCTTGTCGAATAAAGCATGAATATCTGTTTGTTCGCGGAAGCACCGGCAAAATATATTTTAAATTTGTTTCCTGTTATTACCGTCGGTGGAGACGCCTGAATTACGTTTCCGTTTACCGAAAGCATTGCATTGTACGGAGAATAAAACATCGGTCTCAGGTTCTGGTATTTCATCGTAAAATACGGCATTCCTCTTACAACCGGACACTCCATATAATTTGAACTTCCCGACGACCATCTGAAAGTCGCGGACAGGTCGTCATAATTGTATAGAGTTCCTTTTGACATCGAAGCGCTGTCAAGCGTTCCGAAATAATAATATACCGAAGACAGCCAGTTAATCTGGTTCGTCGAATCATTCGGAGTCCAGCTCCAGTTCGCAAATTCACACGACGGAGTAACATATCCGAAGCCGTATAATTTTGTGTTCGTAATTTCACCCGACGGTTTATACGCGGCAACTAAATAAGGGAAAGGAAATATTTTTTCCGCGCCTATATCCTGCCTTCCGGGCACATAATTAAATCCGGGAAAAGTACCCTGCTTCATAATCGCATTTGCAAACCAGGCATTTGTCGGATATGGAAAATGAAGCGAATCATACATGTAAGTCAAAGGGATTTTATTCTGAACCGCGCTTCCGAGAGTAGCAAGATACGGCTGAGACGTGGAGAAAGGTTGTCCGTATGACCACTGCGAATATGTGTTACCGCAAAGAATTAATACCGCAATCAGAATAAGCGGAACTGCAACTTGTAGATACCTGGTTTTCATAGAAGTATTTTTTATGTGTGATGTGAATGACTGTATTTGTATTAAATTGTAATGTAATTTAGTGAAATTCAAATAATTATATCACTCAAAAAACAGGATTTAAAAGAATGATATTACTTTCAATCAGCAATCAGCTATTAGCAATTAGCGATTAGCAATTAGCAATTATCAAATAGTGATTAACGATTAGCAAATAGCAGTTAGCGGTTAGCAATTAGGGGTTGCAGTTAGCAATTAGTGGTGAACAATTATCGATTTCTATGATTGAAGTTTGAAGATTGTACATTGAAGATTAAACATGGTGTACAGGGCGGCTGAAAGTTCGCCACGGCCGGAATCGAATCCCGACAAGTCGGTACTTTTCAGGCATTCAAAATTCGTTTCTTTCTATTTTTGATATCAGATATTCTTTTTTCTTAAAGGATTTTAATTTCTTTTCGTACATCATTGCTTCACTTCTTGTATTAAAATCTTTTGAAAACAGTAATCTCCACGGTCCTTTATTTTTTGTTATGAAGTTTTTGTTTGAATTGTGTCTGCTTATTCGGGCGTTTAAGTTATTTGTCTGCCCTATGTAAAGCTTGCCCGTAGATTCAGATATTAAAATGTATGTCGAATACATTTTGATAATGAAAAGTGGACAGGGCTCCCGAGTACTCGGGAAACCGGTGACACATTTTTCACATATAAATAAAAAATGGGATACAAAGTATCCCATAAAAAAGTGGACAGGGCTCCCGAGTACTCGGGAAACCGGCGACATATTTTTCACATATAAATAAAAAATGGGATACAAAGTATCCCATAAAAAAGTGGACAGGGCTCCCGAGTACTTGGGAAACCGGTGACACATTTTTCACATATAAATAAAAAATGGGATACAAAGTATCCCATAAAAAAGTGGACAGGGCTCCCGAGTACTCGGGAAACCGGTGACACATTTTTCACATATAAATAAAAAATGGGATACAAAGTATCCCATAAAAAAGTGGACAGGGCCGGAATCGAACCGGCGACACACGGCTTTTCAGGCCGTTGCTCTACCAACTGAGCTACCTGTCCTATTTCAAAAACTACACAAAATAAACATTTCGCAAATCTTAATCAAACCTAAAACCCGCCTTTTTTCTCTCCGCCCTGAGCATTATAGCGGGCATCCCCTCCCTTGTGTCTCTTTGCTTTGATTTATATTTCCCGGATTTAAAAATATTACGCTTCTATTTTTTATTCCCGATTTATCTTCTGCAATTATGTTTAGTTTGAAATCTTTTTTTTGTAAGTTTGTAAATTAAAGTTTTTATATTAAATTATCCCACTATGAAAAAATCTATTGTTTCCCTCGCGGTATTGATCTGCATTGCGTCATTGTTTCTTTTTTCTTGCAAATCCGAATCGGAAAAACCCGCAGGAGAAAAAAAAGAAAACGTTACAACGAATAATGCTCCGAAAGAAAACACCGCTCCTCAGAACAACGAGACACTAAAAGAAGTAAAACTCACGGCCGAAGAACAAAAGAAATTAAACATCTTTTTCAGTAATTTCTCGGAAGTCGGACTTAAACCCTTTTCAGGCGGCAGCGCTGCCGACGAAGAATTGATAAACTTCGGAGTATTGCATAATTACAAAAACAATTTAAGCAAATTCGAAAAAGTCGATAATTTAAACTCGAAGATAAAAGAAGAGCACGTCTCTGCTTCTATAAAAAAATATTTCGGAATAAATTTCAGCGGCCATAAATCAACGGGAGATTTTAAATATAAAAACGGTTACTACTATGTTCCCCTCGCCGACGGCGAAGCATTCACTTTTTCGCAGGTGGAGAAACTGAATGATATTGGCGGAGATAAATACTCCGCGCGCGTGAATGTATATACGGCAGGCTCGGGATGGACGGGCGATGTGCACGCGTCTCCGGAAAAATGGGGCAGTGGCGGCGAAGAGCCGGTATTAACGGGCAGTTTCAAGGCGACAATATCAAAAACAAACGGTTCAAAGGGTGAAAGCGTTTACACATTAATTGATTACAGGGAACAATAAACTTTAAAAACATATTCAATGAAAATATTAAATATATCCGCGGTCGTTTTTATAACGGTAATTTCAATTACGATATTTTCCTGCGGTAAAAAAACGGAGAAGGTATCAATCCCCTCAAAAGACACGTCAGTAAAAAAGGAAGCGGTCAAACAAAATGAAATAAAGAATACGGTTTTCGAAGGAGTCTGGATTTCAAATGAAGACGCGATGTCGCAGATTCAGGTTAAAGCGGACAACTGGATTGAAATGTACGAAGGAGAAAAAGCGGATACGTTCAAATTCGCAACGGGAGATTCCTGCCTTGCGGACTTGAACGCGAAGACGAACCCAAACGGAAAATACATAACCGTATTCGATCCTGACGGCAGCAGGTGCTTCTTTGTAATAAACGTCAGCGACTCGAAACTCGAATTGTCCTACACGGGCAGAGGAAGTACACTCACATATAAAAAGAAATAAAATAAGTTTTTAAAGTAAGTAAAATTTTTGTGTAACTGAGTTTCAAACATTTCACAAATTCCGGTTTTTACCGGGGCGGGTGCGCAGATTTTGTGCCCCGCTGCGTGAGATGACCCAATATTCCCTTGCATAGAAGCGCGATAATACCTTGCTTTGTTCTGGTTTCTTATTCAGCGAAAGAATTGATTGTAATTATACAGACAATTTGATTGCACCCATAAATGCGCTTAGAATCATAACCTAAACTCCATAATTACTACGTGGAAAGAGTTGATTTAAGCCGCGTCCGCTAAAACAACCACATTAATTATGTTGTTTGATTTTTCGGGTAAAATCATTAGAATTATATTAAATATCATCAGGAGGAATAATCTTGAAAAGTACCATTTTTGCATTTCTTATACTTCATTGTTTGGTAATAAGTACAAAGGCACAATGGGTGCTTTCAAATAACGGATTATCTGGTTCAACTGCTTATTCATTCTGTAAGAATACTGATTTTATATATGTGGGTATGGAAAGTTATGGCATTTATAAGTCATCTGATTATGGAGGAACCTGGCAATTCAGCAACCTGGCGGGTACTGCATATTCATTAGCCGCGTATCTTAACGATATATATGCGGGTTTTTATCAAACAGGACTCTATAAATCAACTAATAATGGAGCAAATTGGATTGGCGTAATGTATTCTCGTACAATTAATTCAATAGGAATATGCGGGAATAATATTCTTGCGGGTTATTTTGCTTATTTTTATCCAAGCATTTCTCACGGGGTATTAGTATCTACAAATAGCGGGGGAAGTTGGATTGGAACCAATATAGACGAAGCAACTGGCTATTGTTTTGCATCTAATGACACCTTTGGATTTACAGGTCTTCAATATTACGGTGTTTATCGTTCTTCAAATTGCGGTTTAAACTGGTCACAAACATCTCTGAATAATAAAACCGTTCAAACCGTTATTGTTGCAGGAAATAAAATATATGCCGGGACCTATGACGGTCTTTATACCAGTTCCGATAATGGGATGAACTGGACGCAAAGTACTATTGTAAATGTACCGGTTCAATCTTTAGCGGCTATAAATTCACATATTATTGTTGGCACTATCCAAAACGGAGTGTTTGTATCCAGTAATCTCGGTAATACATGGGCACAAAAAAATGAAGGATTTGATTCAATCCCGCCTCTTAATGCTTTAATGATTTCAAATGGTTATATCTTAGCCGGTACTTCCGGGCATTCGGTTTGGAGACGTCCGCTTTCGGAAATACTTGGTACAGAAAATAATTATGTGGAAATTCCTTTAAAATGCAAATTATATCAAAATTTTCCAAACCCGTTCAACACATCGACAAAAATAAAGTTTTCAGTTCCAACACTTTGTTCGGTATCCATACTTATTTATAATATTTCAGGAAAAGAAATTCAGAAAATACTTGACGGGAAGTTGCTTCCCGGTACATATGAATCAACATTCGACGGTTCACGGCTTTCCAGCGGAATTTTTTTCTATAAAATTTTTGCAGGTGCTTTTTCGGAAACCAGACGTATGATTTTAATAAAATAAAGAAAAGCTTCATTGGTTTCCCTGATTATCGGGAGCCTTTTTAACAAATTATTGTACCTGAATAGTCCGGCCGTGCCGATTTTCGCGTCAACTTACACGGCAGGTTAAATCGAAGACTAACCCATCCCGAAAAAACAACTATTAAATTAAAAAGATAAAATCTCTTGGATGAGTTTTACTTTATTTCAGGTCAAACATAACTTTACGAAAATTTTCCCGCTACCTTGATGCCTGTTGACATCATTTTACCTTAACATAATAAATACTTATCACTATTTTAATTTCAAAAGAGGTTAAATCTCTTTTAAAAACAGAGGCTCTGAAAATTTTCATAAAATGAAAACAAACGCGGCTCAAAATAAGATATTTATTTCCTTAATATTATCGGTTCACTTTCTTATTTGCGTTTTGTTTTATCTTAATACAACAACTTTTACCGAGATTTCCGAATCGGCTTCCGTGTTTAACGCATACTATTGTCTTTTAAATGNNGAGAAAAAGTCTATCCCTTTTTCGCGTATTGGTTCTTTACTCCGGCTTTCGTAGCATATTTTATACATATGATATTCGGCGGCACCCTCTTATACTATTTCATTTTTCAGTGCTTTCTTTCTACGGTTACTGTCTACTTGATTTACAGAACCGTCTTCAGTATTACAAAATNCTTACAGGTCCGCTCAGATTACCTTGTTACTGTCTGTGGTCTATACCGAATACGCTCTGCTCTCATCGGTTTTCTATAATCAACTCTACGAAATATTTTTCGTTTCCCTTTTTCTCTTTCTGGTTTTCCCCTTTAATGACGAAACCAGGACCGCAAGAATTGCCCTCTACGCCGTCCTGATAGTACTCGTGATTTATACCTCAGCGTTCTTCAGAAAATCTCTGATGTTTGTTTACCTGATATTTTTTGCCCTTCTGATTTTGAACCTGAAGGATAAAAAATACCTGCTGAAGTTTGCGGCGCTTTCCGTGCCCGTTATCGTCCTTATGACTTTTTTCAATCCCTATAAAATGTTCAACTCCAATTACATCGGTAACACAGAAACATTGTTCTGGGGACATACTATGTACGGAGGGCACGGCGGAGAAGCGGCCCTTCTTATTCCTGAAAACATAGAAAGATATAACCGGAGACTTAAAGAGTTTAAGGAAAGAAATAATTTAACGGATATGACCCGGGAGTCTATGGATGAGTTTGAGAAAGAGGAAATAATCGGTTTTATTAAATCCGAACCTCACAGATGGATTCTGCTGCAGGCGAGAAAAGTTCTATATACCTTCGGCGTCGTGCCCGAAAGAGACGGATTACTAATGATTTACAAAGGTAAAGTGCCTGTACATTGGATTGTCGCCTCTCTGATTCTGCAGTTACCGTATGCACTTATTCTGATACTGTTTATTCTGAGCCTTGACCTAAGCATTAAAGATATAATCGGTGACAGACGCAAAAGCATATTGTATCTGTTCGGCATTTACTTAATCGCGGGCATATCCCTATTCGGACCGTATCAGGAAAGATACAGGCCGGTCGTTTTCATTTGCTTCTTTATTCCGGTGATTGCTTTAAACTCTTCAAAAGTCATGAATCTGTTCCAAAAAGAATACCGAAAAGAACTTGTAACTAAAATTGCGCTTATTCTATTACTGCTTGCAGTCTGGCTCTATCAGGCCTATGAAGTGCTGATTATCTATCACGACAGGTACTTTAAAATCGTGCAGTGATCTCATCTTCCCGTTTTCATTTCGTGCGTGTTGTTGTTTCAAACTTTTGACTCTCAATATCAAATCCCAAAGCTGACTATTTCTTTACTGCTGAGCATAAATAATTTCTGCCGTTGCCGCGGCATGTTCCTTTCTTATAACTTCTTTTTATAACTATTTCTTCATATTTTTAAAAAATTTGTATACTAACTTGGTATCCGCAAATTCTGAATGTCCGCGGCGGGGCAAAAGTAACATAAGTGTTAAGAGAAGATAATACCTTTTCAAGACAACGGCGCGGCGAGATTGGTTATTTCCTGTATTGCTTCCGTAAAAGCCGGGGAAATCACCTTTTGAGCGGGTTAACATATGCGTTTCTTAAGTTGATGAATTTTAATGATAATTTCTTAAACGGATATTGATGTTTACAACTCTTATTTATTATCCCATATTAGTTGTATCAGTCGTCATTTTCTGGTTGTTGCCGGGAACTAAAATTCGCTCGGCATACTTATGCCTGGTCGGCGTCTTATATATTTACTATATCGACAGAACCGCTGTTTTAATAGTTCTCGGACTGACACTCGTAACTTATGTTTTCTCTTACTTTATTCAAAAAAAGGTAGATGCAGGTGCCGGTTCATCATTTTTTCATAAAGCCGGTGTTGCCGCCCTCGTATCCGTTTTGGTGTTTTTCAAATATCTGGGTCTTCTCGAGACAACAATAAATAACGTCCTGAAATTTTTTTCCACCCTGCCCGAAATAAATACAAGTAATTTATTTGTTCCGCTGGGCCTTTCATATATAACTTTAAGATACATTAGTTATTTAACCGATATACACTGGAAAGTTGTCAGGAAAGGCAGTCTGGCGGATTTGCTGCTTTATGGCTCTCTGTTCACAACGTTCGTGGCGGGTCCGATCGATAGATTTGAAAGAATTCAGCCCCAAATAAACGCGAATATAAAATTCTCGCTTGGATTAATCGAAAAGGGTTTTATAAGAATTGTGTTCGGTCTCGCGAAAAAATTCATACTTGCGGATTCGATCGGGTATTTAATTACTAATTACGCTGAAACAAACGGTGATTCAGGATTGTTCGTCAGGGCCGTTGCTCTGACGGGATATTCACTCCAGATATATTTTGATTTTTCCGGATACAGCGATATCGCTATCGGGTCGTCAAAATTATTCGGTTTAACGATAATGGAGAATTTCAACAATCCGTATTTACAGCCGAACATAAGCAGGTTCTGGCGATGCTGGCATATTTCCCTCTCGGATTGGATAAGAGATTATTTGTTCTTCCCTTTAAGCGGGTTCTCTAATACGAAAATCTGGCGGTTAGTATTAGTTCCAATCATTGCAATGGGAATATGCGGTATGTGGCACGGAGCGCAATTCCATTTTCTAGTATGGGGCGTGTGGCATGGAGCAGGAATAGCCGCATACCAGGTGTGGAATCAATTTAAACGGAAAAACAAAGGTGTCTCTAAGTTTTCATCAAAGCCGGTTTTTGATTATCTTGCAATACTTATTACATTTATCTTTGTTACTGTAGGATGGTTGTTTTTTACTTAATATTTTCATTTTGAAGAAATTTTTTGCGGTAATATTGTCCCTTATGCTCTCGTTGATATTGGCGGAACTATTTTCACGCTTCGTCATAGGATATCCGGAACATATGACTAACAGAAAATACGTTCTTTGTCCTAAGTATCCGATGTTTTCAACGCTCACACTTCATGCTCCTTATTACAGGTTCTGGAACGTTGAAGGCGGCAATAATGTATATGAGAAAAATAATCTTGGACTCCCGGGCAGCGATGTCGATACCGCCGGAATTAATTCAAATATTATTATACTCGGCGATTCCTATATGGAAGCCGAAGCTGTTCCAAGAGATTCGGTTTCGACCTCCTATTTAACTGCTTACTTAAAATCGAACTCGTTTAAATATAACGTTATTAACGCGGGATGCGCAACATTCGACCCGTATACGCTTTGGTTTAGATTGAAATTATTTGAAAGAACCTATAAACCGTCATTTGTAATTCTTGTCCTCGAAGCGTTCTACGAAAATAATTTAGCCCCTTATGAGTTACCTCTGAATTTTTCGCCGGATGAGAATTTCGGTAAAGAAATACACGCATCAAGTCTGCTCAGAATCGCGGATTATGCAAGAACAAATTCCTCATTCCTGAATTTGATTCTTAAATACTTCGCGCAGAATAAAGACAACAAAATCAAAGAAGAGAGTAAAAATTTAATGCCCGACAAGGAAGCTGGAATCTATAAGGACGGAAAAAAGTCTGAATTAATACCCGAATCCCTTAAGCAGTGCCTTTTAAAATATCGTGACGACTATGGTGAAAAATTTATCGCGATAGGGATTTGCCCTGACAGCAAAGAGAATTCCGTTCTTGAAGAATATTGCAGAACAAACGGAATTAAATTCGAATTTTCAAACGATGTGCTTGTGCCCGAAAACAGGTTTAAGGGCAGCGGTCATCTTAATAATAAAGGAAATAAAAAACTGGGAGAATNNTATTTATTGAAGTTTTTAAAAGACATATTCGTTAGTGATAAAACAATTTTCGTTTTCATAAAATACCTGATTGTTTTTTCGCTTCTTTTTATCACGATTGCAGTGGCAACAATCCTGAGCATTATCTCCGTTGAGAGTAATCCGTTTTTCTATGCTAATTTTTAAATTCCGGATATTTATTTGATGTGATTTCTGCCTGTAATCGGAATTGCAATGCCTGTTTTGATGTAATCAGATAATAAATTGGCAACTCTCCGGAAATCTCCCCGAAAACTTTTTTCCCTAATCCTTCACGCAGCGAACAGATAAACCGAAATCCTTCGCGTAGTTCGGACGGTAAACGTCGGGTATGCTACCTATCACGTTGCGGAACCAGACAAGTTCAGAATTGAATTCCGTTGTTGTCCAGAATATCGCGTTCTTACCCTTGTTGCTGAAATATCCGTCGTGCGTGCGGTATCCGCCGGGCAGCGCGTTGAATCCCGAACTGTTGTCGCCGCTGTAATTTTCAATCCAGCCCGTTGTGCTCTTAAGTTTCGGTCCGCAGGTCGCCGCCCCTCCGAGGAAATCCGTGAGAACCGTCCACTCAGCATCCGACGGTATGTGCCATCCTTCGGGAGCCAGCCCGCGTGGGTCGTTCACAGCATACCAGTTGTATAACTTTCCCGCGCCGCTTCCCGCGTCGTTGTCGTAATAACACCACGCGCCTGTCGTGAGATTGTCCCACTCTTCCTTGTCCTGAACCTGCGGTATCGCGTCTCCGTTGCGGTAATGCTCGACGTTCAGGTTCTCCGACATCCAAACCTGCTTGCCGATTTTTACAGTCTGATAAACGTTTCCGTCGTAATCCGTTACCTGCGAAAACGACTGACCCGCGAAAAATACGATTGTGAATATTCCGATGAATAAAATTCCTGAAATGAAAGACAGTCTCTTCATTCTTCAGCCTCCTGTTAATATATTTTTAAGTGTTTTCCGTTTTATCTTTTTATTGCCGCTATCTCTTTGACCGCGTTTATCGCCGTGTCTATATGCTCTTCGGTATTGAAAGGTCCTATGCTTAACCGCACCGCGCCGTGTATCTTGTCCGTTCCTAAAACCTGATGGACTTTCGGCGCGCAGTGAAGTCCCGTACGGCAGGCTACGTTGTAATCTATGTCGAGCATCGTCCCGACGTCTCCCGCTTCAAATCCCTTTATGTTGAAGCAAAGTATCGGATTGTGATTTCCGTCCCCTTCCGCGCAGTATGTAATCACGTTTTCGGTTTCCTGTATTCCCTTGCGCAGTTTACTGAACAACGCCATTTCCCTGCTGTGAAGGTTTTCCATCCCGTTCGACTGAATCCATTTTACGCCCGCGTTAAGTCCCGCCACGCCGACGAGATTCAACGTGCCGCATTCAAGCCTGTATGGAAATTCCTCAAGATGTGTCTCCTGCGCCGAACGAACGCCCGTGCCNCCGAACCGTGTGTATTTCACCGGCACGTTTTCCATCACGTATGAACCGCCGATTCCCGTCGGTCCCAAAAGACATTTATGCCCCGTAAAAATCAGCGCGTCAATTCCCATCGCCTTCATGTCAATCGGTATGGTTCCCGCGCTTTGCGTGCTGTCAACTACAAATAACACTCCGGCCTCCTTGCATATCTTTCCTATTTCTGCAACAGGCTGTATCGTTCCTATGACGTTCGAACAGTGATTCACTACCACCATCTTCGTGTTCTTCCGTATCGCCTTTTTNATATCGTCGGGATTAATGTATCCTTTTTCGTCAAACTTTATGTATGAAACCTTAATGACTCCGTTTTTCTCAAGATGAAATAATGGCCGAAGCACGGAGTTGTGCTCTAACATCGTCGTAATCACGTGGTCGCCCTTTTCCGCGAGCCCCTGTATTACCATGTTGAGCGAATCGCTGGCGTTGTAACTGAACGTCAGCCTGTTAATGTCGCTTCCCGCATTGAAGAATTCCGTCAACAGCCTGCGCGTGTTCATTACTATCTCTTCCGCTTCAAGAGCCGCGTCGAAGCCCGACCTTCCGGGATTTACTCCGTGCTCTCTGTAAAAACTGTCCATGAATTTATACACCGCGTCTGGTTTCGGATAAGTTGTCGCTGAATTATCAAGATATATTAAATCATTCATATGTGTTTGATTGCTTATAAAATTAAATTGCCTGTTTTTTATTCCGGTATTATCGCGTCGGCGACAATTTCGGCGAGGGTTTTCACGCGCACGCCGAGTTTGAACTTGCTGTCTATCTGCATTAACTGGTCAACGCAGTTGTGGCACGGCGTCACGACAACGGACGCGCCCGTCTTTCGAATTTGCTCCGCCTTTATCTCGGCTATTTTCATTCTGCGCTCGTTGTACTCGCTCATCGCAAGTTGCCCGCCTCCGCCTCCGCAGCAATAATTATCCGTGCGGTTCGGCGTCATCTCGACAAAACTGCTCGCCGCGTGCTTGAGCACATAACGCTGCTGCTCTATCACGCCNCCTTCTCTCACCAGATTGCACGGGTCGTGAAGCGTTATTATTTCCTTGTTGATTTCCTTGTCGAGTTTTATCCTGCCCTGCAAAATGTATTCTGCGATTAGTTCGACCGATGTAAGCACATCAAAAGGATATTCCTTCCGAAGATAATTCGGCCCCTCCCAGCGGAATGCCCTCGAACCATGCCCGCATTCTGCAAGCACACACCGCTTCGCGTTTAATTTCAAAACCTCGTCGTATAATCTCTGCGCGATTGTCCTTGCCCCGTCCGTGTTTGAAGTGAAATAAGCGTAATTCGTAACGTCGTACATCGATGTTGATAAAGTCCATTTTTCCTTTGCCGCGTAGAATATCTTCGCCATCGCGGAAATCGAAAGCGGAAAGAATTTCGGCTCGCGCGGATTCAGAGTATAAAGTATGTTCGCGTCCGGAACGTTAAGCGGTATTGATGCCTGCGGATCGTTCACTTCGTCCCTGAGTTCGTCTTCAAGCCACGATAATGTATCCGTTAACTCTTCAACGGGAATTCCCATGTTGTTGCCCTTTTCGAGCGCTGTGTTGACTGTCGATTGCAGCGACGCCGGAACAAGACCCATTTCCGTCAGCATTTTCCGCCCCTCTCTCACGAGATACGAAATATCAATGCCTATCGAACAGTGCTTCGAACACCGTCCGCATAACGTGCATGCGCCGAACAGCAGGTCAATCATTTCTTCGGCGGTCGCGTCATCCAGTTCCCTTGCGCCGGTAAGTTTCGGGAAATGTTTTCCCGTAAAAGTGCAGTAACGCCTGTATATCGATGATATGAGGTCAACCTTGTTCGCGGGAATGAAGCGCTCGTCCTTCGTCGCCAGATAATACATGCAACTGTCCGCGCAAAGCCCGCAGTGTACGCAGCTGTTCAGGTACGTAATAAGTTTGCTGTCCTTCGGTTCGGAAAAAACCCCTAACGCCTTGTTTATATTTTCGTCGTTCAGTTTCATTTAACCTGCCCGTGAGTTTTTAAAGGCCAGATTCCGCGCCATCCGTAAAAAAATCCGAGATGATAACGGGCTGCGAAAAAATATAACGAATGCTTGAGTTTGCCTGATGGCAGGTACAGAAATAATACGCCCGAGAATATAAAATAGTATGCCGCGAATGCTCCGTTAAGAAGCGCGGCAAGTGTCATTATCTGAAATCCCGAAACAAGCAGGTTCGATATGTAGTCGTCCGCATTTGAAATATAACGCATCTTCTCAAGTGAAATTCTTTTTATGAAAATACCAAGCCCGCTAAATCCCGATACGGCTAAAACACAAATTAAAATCCATCTCATCGTATCTGAAAAACTTATATCGAATAGCATAAGAATGTAAAGCGCTAAGCAAATAAACGTGCCGGTGTGATAAAGCAGTCCTGCCGTATACGTCGGCAGATGCAGGTATGCCGACTCCTTGCCCGATGGACTCATCGCGCCTGTAAAAGAATATGTGATTGCGGACTTTAGATTGCCCTTTCTGTGCGAATATTCCTTCGGCAGACCGAGTCTTATTAAACGTACAAAATGATACGCCATTATTAATAAGCATATCAGAAAAGCCGCCAGTGAAATAGTCTTGTACAGTGTCATCGTTTATTGATTATTCTAAACACATCCGTCGGGTTTCGGAAGTCCGGCAACGCGGCAGGCTCCCCGCGCTGGTCCCAAAGGAAACAATTGATAGATTTCTTTCAGTTTGACGCCTGTTTCCTGACATACTGACCGCACCATCGGCGCCATTCCCTTTTCTTCCCAGTTCTTGCGTATGAATTTCACTATCGCCCAGTGCTTCTCTGTCATCTCTCCGATGCCGTCATACTTTGCAAATAATTTCGCCACTTCCTCATTCCAGATGTAAGGATCAAGCAAGAATCCGTCGCCGTCCACCTGAAACTCTTTTCCGTCTATTTCCATATTGCGGTTGATTTGTAGGGTTTTATAAATTGGTAGATTAAAAAACTTATTAATAATTTAGTAATAATAAATCTCATTTTGAACTCAATAATTTGGTTGCTATGGGAAAGTATTTTCTACCCTTTGCGCATAAGGTTTGTGGTCTCAGGAATTGACCCTTCAAATAACCCCTTTTATAATTTTAATTGAGTTTGTTTTACCTAAAAACTTTATACCGCTGATTTTGTTTACATTAAGTCAGGAGGAAATACAGGTTTATAATAATAAATTTTACCGTAATATAATGAGAATAATTCTTGGAATCTTATTGGTTTTGCTTTTGCTTCAAAACGTTTCGTCAGCCCAGTGGGTTAACGTTTCCAACGGCCTCGGCAATAAGCAGGTCTATTCACTTGTCAATACGGGAAGTGTGCTCTTCGCAGGCACTTTCAACTATGGTCTCTACCTGTCCTCAGATAACGGCAATAACTGGTCGACCGCGGGTACGGGACTCTATAACCGTATCGTTTTTTCACTCACGAACTTCGGCGGGTATTTATATGCGGGAACAGACCTCGGTGCCTGGAGAACGTCTAACAACGGCGCTTACTGGAGTGTGACTTCTATTAACAATAATACTGTTTATTCACTCGCCGCGAATCAGTCGCGCGTGTTCGCGGGACTGCATCTTTCGGGACTTTTTTATTCAAGCGGCGGTACAGGCTGGTTCATTAGTTCCCTCGGCGCCACGGACATAAAAGCGATTACGCTAAACGGAAACTTTATTCTCGCGGGAGCGGGAAACAATGCGGGCGTGCACGTATCGAACAACAACGGCAATAACTGGACGGCTTCTTCGCTCAACAACAAATCAATTTACGCACTCGCGCTGAACGGCAGCAAGGCTTACGCCGGCACGGGAAGCGGAATCTACCGCTCAGTTGACAGCGGTTATACCTGGACACAGACGTCTGTAAACAACGAACTGATTCAATCCCTCGCCGTGATCGGTGAAAACGTCTTCGCGGGAAGCGAAACAAACGGCGTTTACTTCTCGAGCAATAACGGACTGAACTGGTCCCAGATAAACGACGGGCTCGGCAGCATAGGAATTTATTCTCTGTATATATTCAATAACTACATATTCGCCGGTGCCTCCGTAAACGGTGTTTACAGAAGACCACTTAGCGAACTCACCAGCATATCTGCAGTAGAAACTCCTCACGGCTTTTCATTATCGCAGAACTACCCCAACCCGTTCAACAGTTCGTCAAAAATAAATTTCCAAATTGCGAAACAGGGAAATATTAAAATTGCTTTGTATGACATCTCCGGAAAAGAAATTATGATAATCGTGAATCAAACGTTTCAACCGGGCTCGTATGAAACTTATTTCGACGGCTCTCAACTCTCATCAGGCGTGTATTTCTATAAACTAATCACGGACGGCTTTTCTGAAACAAGGAAAATGCTGATTGTAAAATAAAATATCAGGTTACTAATAAATTTAATCGCCGGGGATTAACGCGAAATAATATCTATCTGTTTAAATATTTCCTGCGTATCTGAAATCGCTTTGTTTGTATAATCTGTTTTAATGTGTCGTTCTTTAAATGTAATTTCATGATGAAATTCTTTTTTGGATAAAGCAGTGCCGCGCGCAAATATATTGCTTATTATCTTATTTAGTTATATTTTTATATGTTGATATGATTAAACATATAAAAATAAAATGTAATGATAACTTTCTTCCCTGCGAGTCGTGCATGGAACTGTTGCGGGCGCTTGCCGACAAGACAAGACAGGAAATTATAGTGTTGTTCATAAAGAAAAAAGAGTTGTGCGTAAATGATATCGCTAAGGAGTTTTCACTTTCGCGTCCGACAATATCCCATCATTTGAGTCTTATGAAAAGAGCAAAACTGCTTAACACCAGGAAGGAAGGAAAAGAGATTTACCATTCAATCAATAAAAAGTATATCACGGATACTTTGTCGTCGGTTTTGAACAGCATAAAGAACTGCTGCTGATTTTTTTTGAGTTTATATGTCGATATGTTTAAACATATTGATATATTATTTTTTAAATTAAAAAGAAAACCAAATGGAAAACCAGGAAGAAATCAAACGGGCTGTAAAAGATGAATACAGCAGAAGAGTTAAAAAATTCAATGAAAAGAAAAACTCGTCCTGTTCGACTTGTATGCCGGAAAAGGATTTTACAATAGTCGGAGATGAATACTCGAAACTCGAAGGGTACAATCCCGATGCGGATATGGGACAGGGCTGCGGCTTGCCGACTCAATTTGCGAAAATCCGGAAAGGCGACACCGTGCTTGATCTTGGCTGCGGCGCGGGAAATGACTGCTTCATTGCAAGATCGGTCACGGGTGAGAAAGGCAGAATAATTGGACTCGATATGACCGAAGCAATGATTGAAAAAGCAAATCAAAATGCGGCGAAAATGGGATACAAGAACATGGAATTCATTCTCGGGGAAATCGAGAATATTCCTCTTCCGTCAAACACCGCTGATGTTGTAGTCAGCAACTGCGTCCTGAATCTCGTTCCGGATAAGATAAAAGCGTTCTCTGAAATCCATAGAGTACTGAAACCGGGCGGGCATTTCAGTATTTCCGATATGGTGCTTGTCGGATCCCTGCCGAATGAACTCCGCGAGTCGATTAAATTGTACGCGAGTTGCGTCAGCGGCGCCGTCTCAAAAGACGAATACCTCAATATAATTCACGAACAGGGTTTCCAGAATGTTATACTGCAAAAGGAAGAAAGAGTTACGATTCCCGAAGACCAGCTTCCGGAATTCCTCTCGGAAAAAGAAATTACCCTGCTGCGCGGCACTGATGTAAAAGTTCTCAGCATTAATGTTTACGGAGAAAAATTCTAAGTCTCCTTTTATTTGCTTTGAAATAATTGCTCGTAATATTTTTGAACGCCGGAAAGAAACCTGCTCTCTCGCAGGTTTCTTTTTATTTGATTTAATTTTATATGCATACGCTTATAGTCTGAGTTTATCTTATGACCGGAAAGTGATAACCATTATCTCCTTCGCCGTAAGTCCGTCTTATATAGAATTCACTTTCTTTCAATTGTATACTATGTTTTTACAAATCGATAATCGCAAACTTATTGTTTTCATCTGCGTTTCACTTCATTTCTTTCTGTCACATGTTCTTCTTTCTAATCACACCATTTACAATTTAAAATTGAATGTGCGTTTTGTGGTATCGGAGCCTGTCCCGAGAACTCGGGATATTTACCTGACCCGCTGCCGAAGGCAGCACAGAAGAAACACACGATCCCTCTTCTCACACGTTGCTGTGTAACGCAATCCATAACTAGTAATAAAACTTTTCTCTGAACCTTCCCATTTACAATTTAAAATTTACGATTTAAAATTGAGTGTGCTGTCTCCCCATTTACAATTTAAAATTTAGAATTGATTGCTCTTCGAAATCCCTTTTCACCTCCTCCCAAACCCCTGTTTCCCCCGTACTTATCGGCCTTCGCGGTCATTTATCGCACCAAAACGCCCGGAGTTTATTATATTTGTAGAACGACAATATTGTCGTCGGAAAAGTAAAATAGTTTGTCATGCTGAATCATAGTGTCATATCGAATCGCCCGGTTAACTCTCGTGAAATCAGTGTTTTATTCAATGAAATAAACCGAAATGACACTAAAATGACACGTTTTGAGAAATTCCTCCGCTATGTTCCTGTTTTTTCAATACCGGCGGTGGAAAAAGTGAAGAAAAAAGTGTCAAAAGTGCCGCTCAAATGACACTATAGTGTCAACTCGTTCTTTGAAAAATTTGTGTAATTTCTAACGGATTTTAGATAGCATTTATTATTGCATTACGGAATGTATGACCGCGTCATTCATACCTCAGCGCCTCGATTGGGTTCAAAGACGCTGCCTTGCGCGCGGGATAGAAACCGAAGAAAACACCGACCGCCGCGGAAAACAAGAACGCGATACCAATTATTTCAGGCGATAGCGACGTGCGTATGCTCGTAAATTTGTTCAGCAATATTGACACCGTTACTGATAGCAGGATTCCGATTACCCCCGCCGCAAGACTCAGCACGGCCGCCTCCGTGAGAAACTGCGCGAGAACGTCGCGGCTCCTCGCCCCGACTGACATCCTTATTCCGATTTCCCGCGTCCGCTCGGTTACGGATACAAGCATTATGTTCATTATGCCTATGCCGCCGACTACAAGCGATACACCCGCTATCGAGCCAAGCAGCAGCGTGATTGTTTCAGTCATCTCGGATGCGGTCTCGGTAATTTCAGCCTGAGTACGGATTGTGAAATCGTTCGCCTCGCTTTCATTCAGTTTGTGCGCGTCGCGAAGTATCGTTTCTATTTCAGTCTTCGCGTTGTCAATCTCCTCAACCGATACCGCGCTCGCGTTTATCATATCAATGTACTGCCCGCCCTTTAACCTGTACAACGCCGTTGTCGAGGGTATCATAATCTGGTCGTCCTGGTCGTTTCCCATTCCGCCGCCCGCGCCCTTTTCCTTCAGCACTCCGATTACTGTGAATGGAATGTTTCTTATGCGTATCTGCTTTCCAACGGGTTCCCCGTCGGGGAAAAGATTTTCAACGACAGTCCTGCCAAGTATCGCGACTTTCCTGCTTGCCTGAACGTCCCGGTCAGTGAAGTATTCTCCTGACTCGAGTTCGCGGTTTTTTATGGTGAAGTAATCCGTCGATACGCCGTACACTGAAGTACTCCAGTTTCCCGCTCCGCCTATTACCTGCTCCGAAGCCCTTACAACGGGGGAAATGCCGCTTAATAGCGTCGCGGATTTTTTAATTCTCATTACGTCTTCAAATGTAAGACGGCTCAGGCTTCCGCCGCCCTTGCTCACTCCGCCTGTCTTTGCTTCGCCGGGAGATATCATTATCAGGTTAGTGCCGAGCGAATTAATCTGCTCCTGAATTCTTATTCCCGTGCCGCTTCCGATTGCTACCATTATTATTACGGAACTGACACCGATTATAATTCCGAGCGCCGTTAACATGCTTCTCATCTTGTTTCTGTATATGCTCCTGAAGGCTGTCTTCATCAGTCGTTTCAGTGAATTCATTTTCCCTGCCCTTTCGTGAATTTTGCTTCCTGTTCTTGATTCGACTCCGTGCAGGGAAAGTCGTTTTCAATAGAAATTCCGATAGTCTTTTTGTTTAACTCGATTTCTTTAAGGTCCNTCCTCCGCGCTGCGCCTGCTCTCAACCGGCGTGTCCTTTTCTATCAGCCCGTCGCGCATCTGTACTATGCGTTTCGCGTACTGCGCTATGTCGTGTTCGTGTGTTACAAGTACTATCGTGATTCCTTCGTCGTTCAACTGCTGGAATAATTTCATTACTTCGATTGACGTTTTCGTGTCGAGATTTCCCGTCGGCTCGTCTGCAAGAACCAGAGCGGGCTTGTTCACGAGCGCTCTCGCTATCGCTACCCTCTGCTGCTGGCCGCCCGATAACTGAGATGGAACGTGGTCAAGCCTTTCCGCGAGTCCGACCCGCTCAAGCGCTTCTATCGCTGCCTTGCGCGGCTCTTTTACGCGTCCCGTCCTGTCGTAGGAAAGCGGGAGTTCGACGTTCTCTATTGCTGTGGTTCTGGAAAGAAGATTGAATCCCTGAAACACGAACCCGATTTTTTCGTTCCTGACAGACGCGTATTCGTCCTTAGTCATTGCGCTGACGTGCTTCCCGTCAAGATAGTATTCTCCGGACGTCGGCTGGTCCAGACAGCCGAGAAGGTTCATCAGCGTTGACTTTCCTGAACCCGATGGTCCCATGATCGCGGTGAAGCCGCCTTCCTCTACCGTTAGGTCAACGCCCTTCAACGCCTGCACCGTTACTTCTCCTATGCGGAATTCTTTCTTTATTTGTATTGTCTTGATTACCGTTTTCATTATTCCTGTTTCGATAAATTCAACTGTGCCTTTTTTTGAACAGCCGCTTAGAATGGCGGCGGTCCGCCGCCCGGAGGTCCCGATTGCGATTTCGTCGTGCCCGTTTTTTCCTCTTTAGACGATTTGTTTCCCGCGATTACTTTCATTCCGTCTTTGAGCATCGGACCGTCAAGTATCTCCGTGTTGGTTCCGTCCGTTATCCCTGTTCTGACTGGTATCATCTTGAGTCTTCCGCTTTCATCGACAAGCCATAACTGCTTTAGTGAAGATAACGGTGAATCCTTCGGCGGCGCTCCGCTGCCGCCCGGAAGCATTTTATCTCTGAGTGAATCGGGCGGAGCCGTTCCCGCGCCCTTCTTCGTTTCCTCTGTGTTCTCTGCGAGTTCATCCTGGGACGGCTGGAATTTTAAAGCGCTGTTCGGTACAATGTAAACGTCGGATTTGGATGAAACGATAAAGTCAATTGTCGCCGTCATACCCGGAAGCAGAAGCCCCTCCTCGTTTTCCGCTGATACGACGACGGTGTAATTTACTACGTTGGACGTCGTGGTCGGCTGAACGCGGATTTGTTTCACTACGCCGCTGAACTTCTTGTCGGGATACGCCTGCACCGTGAACCTTGCGGACATTCCGAGTTTGATTTCTCCGATGTCGCTTTCATCAACCGCTGCTTGAATCTCCATCTTCGACATGTCTTCCGCGATTATGAAAAGTGTCGGAGTTGAAAAACTCGCCGCTACCGTCTGACCTTCCTCTACGTTCCTGTCTATCACCGTACCGTCAATGGGAGAGCGTATTATCGCGTACTTCATGTTCAGTTCCGCGCGCTTCAGCGCCACTTCGGCGATTGTAACGGACGCCCTGGATGATTGATACGTTGTCTTCGATGTCTGAAGCTCCGATTCGGCGAGAAGCCCCTTTTCGAATAATTGCAGATTCCTTTTGTATGCCGCTTCGGATTCTTCGAACTGCGACTTCGCCTTTTCAAGTCCTGAACTCGCGTCAGTCACCGCAAGTTTTAAAAGCGATACGTCGAGTTCGGCTATTATCTGCCCCTTCTTTACCTTGTCGTTGTAATCCACAAACACCCTGTCAATCGTTCCGGAAACCTGCGTCCCCACTTCGACTTTGGTTACGGGACTCAGTGTTCCGCTGCTTGAAATTACGTTTTCTATGTTGCCTTTTGTTACCGATACAAACTTGTATTGAACCGAATTGTCATTGCCTGTCCTGAAAAAGAAAAAACACGCGGCGGCTGCCGGAACCAATAATAAAGTTGTTATCAGCATCTTTTTCCCGAAAATTCTACGGAGTGTCATCTTAATTCCTTTTATGTTGTCCTGTATATTTAGATGCCGTTTCTGGTGAAAACGTGCTGGTGAAAGTGAAATCGGAGTTAAAGAATTATTGCGCCCCGCCGTTCAATATATCCGTTTATCGGATTTTTGAGAAAGCCTTTTTTTCGTGCAGTTGGAACTTCCTTTTGTTACGCTGTCAGATTGCTGGTTTGTAAATTCTATTTTGTTTGTTCCGATATTATCCTCAAAGGTATGCGCAGCGCGCCCGCTTTTATTAGTACGGCAAGGAGCCTTGCTTCATCAAGACTCGGGAGACCGCTCAGCATAATTTTTCCGCCCGTGATTTTAGTCATTATCCGCGGAGTTGAAAATACATTTCCGTCGAAAACGATAGCGCAGTCTTTACCCGTATTTGCTTCAGTAAACTTCTCCCATACCGCTGCGCCGCTTTCGTTCAGCGTGATGTGAGTATAGCAATTCCCGCTCTGCTTATCGGTGCTGTAAACCGCGTCGGATATCTCGCTCTCCGTCAGAACGGATTCCGAATTTAGGAAATAAAGTATCCTGAACTTATCTGTCATCGTCTCAATCGTTTTCTCCGACCAGGCGTATTTAATCTCCTGAAGTATTTTCGGTAACTCGCCGGAGTTCAGTATTTTCTCCGCGTCAGCAATGGAATTGATGTTAACGGGAAGCCAGTTTAATCCCGAAGCGAGTTTGTAATTGATTAGTCCCGTGAACTGTTTCGTCCCGTTTTCCGGATTTGTTTTTTCAAGCATACTGTCAATGCTTTCCTGAAGGCTCTTTGAAATATCCGCGTCTTTGACAAGATGAAAACTCAAACGTCCAGTCGTCGTAATCAGCTGCTTAATCTGTTTCACGTCCGCAGGTGATTTAATTTCAACCGTGATTGTCATACTGCCCGTCCTGCTTATATCCGCGCCGGTTATTCCGAAATTGTCAAGCCGTGTCTTCAGTATTCCGATGTCCGCCGTCACGGCTGCGTCGATAAGATTCTTCAGGTAATCTTCCGCTCCCTCGGAATATCCTTCCGGGACCTTGTAAAAATCAGCAAGTTCGTAATTGACGGTTTTTAATTTGCTAATTAAAGATTCTACTACAGACAAAGCCGATGTGTCCTGCTCAAGCGCGGGTTCTTCAAGGGCTTTAATCAGAACTGCGTCGCTATTTTTATGCGCCTCTTGTTTTAAAAGTTTTACCGCGTCGGCTTTAAGCGTGAATACCGTGATTCCGTTCTGCGCGCCGGCGGGGAAAACCGTGACAAACAGCAGCAATACGAGTAGATAAATATTATTTTTCATGGTTAAATGTAAATGTTTTAAAACGTCATAATATTAAGAAGGAATTTATATGCAATTTTTCAGTATGTAAACCGGAAGGATTCGCATTTTCTATTTCCGCTTCCTGAATTAACAAGACGAAATCTTCCCAAAGAGCGTATTCGGGATTGAATAAAATTTTTTTTATACATATAATATTAGTGCGAGGAATAAATTTACTGATAATGGAGATTATGAAAATATTGTCCCCAAGCGAATCTCCGCCGGACAGAATTGATACAAACACGAACACCTCATGCACGGGAGTGCGTACTTTTTTATTGCAAAACTTTTTCCTTTTCTGGAAACATTGCTTTGCGTTTCATTGTATAAAAAAATAATGTCCTAACTAAACGGTATTGTTATGCCGAAAAAAATCGAATCAAAGAAAAAGTCTGTCTCAAAGAAAACCGGAACCGGAGAATCCGGTCTCAACCGCAGGGACTTTCTCGGCATCGTGGCTAAAACCGCTCTGCCGACGATTGCTTTCCTTTCGATGGGCAGGTTCGCTGACCTCGTCGCGAAGCCCCAAAAGCAGGCGGGTAAAGCGGACAGCGGGTTTTCCGATAACCCGAACAGTTGCGTGCTTACCTGCGAGGGCGGGTGCCGCACCACGTGCGAAGGCGAATGCAGAGGCACTTGCGAAAACGGATGCTTCCTTACCTGCGAAGGTTCCTGCAAGTACGACTGCACGGGCGGTTGCAACACGACCTGTGAAGGCGGCTGCAAGGGAAAATGCGGCGGACCCTGCTCCGACGGAGCGTGGTAATTTATCGCTTTAATTTTTCCTTCGGATGACAGAAGAAAATAAGGTGAGAATTGATAAAGCCTCTTCCTGGGAAGAAGGCAAATCGAAGTATGTTACGTTCGTCGTGACGGAAGACTGCCAGTTGGCTTGCAAGTACTGCTACCTCGTCGGCAAGAATAAATCTGCGCGTATGAACTTCGAAACCGCGAAGAAGACCGTTGATTTTATACTCAAGGATAACATTCATTCCGCGGAAGAATCTGTAGTGCTCGAATTCATCGGCGGCGAACCTCTCATAGAAATCGAACTCATCGATAAAATCTGCGATTATTTCAAGTTAAGGGCTTACGAAACTAACCACCGCTGGTTTAATAATTACAGGATTGGATTTACTTCAAACGGTCTTATGTATTCCGACCCGCGCGTGCAGGAGTTCATCAAAAAGAACAGAATGCATATAAGCCTGCAGATAACTATCGACGGAACGAAAACGAAACACAACCTGCAAAGAGTTTATTCCGACGGAACGGGGTCCTATGATAACGTCGTTAGAAACATCCCCCTCTGGAAAAAACAGTTCCCCGATACATCGACAAAAGTGACAATTTCAAGCGGTGACATTCCCTACATTAAGGAAAGCGTCCTCCACCTGTTCAGCCTGGGTATTAAAGAGGTGAATATCAACGCGGTTTTCGAAGACGTCTGGAAAGAAGGCGATGATATGCTCTTTGAAGAACAGTTGACCGGACTCGCCGACGAAATAATCGAACGCAAACTGTATGAAGACTTTACCTGTACTTTCTTCAGCAGGACAATCGGTTATCCGTACACGGAAAACGTCAACTGGTGCGGGGCGGGAAAGATGCTCGCCGTTGACAGCAGGGGCAACTTCTATCCGTGCATAAGATTCGTTGGCTTTTCACTTCAAAACCGCGAAGGACTCGTGCTCGGAAACGCCGATGACGGAATAGACGAGAACAAATTAAGACCTTTCCTCGTTCTCGATATGGTCTCGCAAAGTCCCGAAGAATGCGTTGATTGCAGTGTTGCCGCCGGTTGTGCCTGGTGCCAGGGTGCAAACTATGACTTCGCGGATACTGAAACAATTTTTCAAAGGTCCACGAGCATTTGCAAAATGCACAAGGCAAGAGTCCGCGCGAATAATTATTTCTGGAATAAACTCGGGAGAAGATTAAATAAANAACCTGAGAGAAGAAAATAATATGAATCCTGCATGCTGAAATACCTGATGATAATACTGAGCGGCTCATCCGTTTCTTTCTGCCATTACGAAAGCAGGAAGTCTGATAAGTCTCATAAGGACCTGATAGATTATGATGACTTGAAAAAAACGGTCGTGTTCGCGCTTAAGAACAACCTTAAGGTCAATGTTCTTTATCCCCGCTTTAAGCCCGATAAGAAATACGACCTCCTGATTGACGACGTAGAACACGTGAAAATTGTCCCTTACAGCCTGAGAAAATATTATAAGGATTCAATTCTGTGCGCGGAACCGAAAGACCTCAAGAAAAAAGACGCGCTGAAGGATTTGTCAAACGCCGATATAATTCTCCGCCTCAGCGTGAGCGAATTAAAGGAACTGAAAGCGTTAACGGGAAAACTTTCCTCCCATTGCAGCAGGATAAACCTTGTCTTAAGGGATATGGAAAATCTGAAAAAAACCGATGTGAGCATTTACAGGAAACAGATTGAAGAAATATCGAAGAATATCTTCGCGAAGAAAGGAGAAATTGCTTTTCCGGAAATGAATTTCCTTACTGACAGGATAATGCTCGATAGTATGAACAACTGCGGCGCGGGTGTTTCCCACGTCACCGCGGCGCCCGACGGGAAACTGTACGTCTGCCCCGCGTTTTATTATGAAGGCGCGGATAATGCCGTCGGTAATATCGGCAGTGAACCCGCAATCCGGAACAGGCGTCTGCTCGAGATAAAATATTCGCCCGTGTGCAGGATTTGCGACGCCTATCAGTGCAGGCGCTGTGTTTATCTTAACAGAAAACTTACCTCAGAAATAAACATTCCGTCCTGGCAGCAGTGCAGAACGGCGCACGCGGAAAGAGAAATGTCAAGATTGTTCCTGAACAAACTAAAGAAGATAAAGTATCGCGGCGCTGCTTACAGGGAAATTTCGGAAATAAATTATGACGACCCGTTTGAAATAGCGGTGAAAAATAAGTTCTCAATTCAGGATTTTAAATACTTTAATTCAAATGAAAAAAGAAAATAAAACAGTCGTCGGCGTCGTTACGGTAGCCGAAAGAGACGAAATTAAATATCTGTTCGAAAGAAAGAACGGACTTAACGAACTTTTCAGAAGCCTGAATGAACCGAAGCATCCGCTCTACGACCGCATCGTGCAGGATATGGGCGAGACTGCTACGAAATTCCAGAAATGGTGGGATGATGCGAACGCGAAGTACGAATGGAAAGGCGCGAAAGGTCACCACTGGGAAATCAATTTCAATACACGTGAAATACTGCTCGTGAAGAACGGGAAGTGAATTTTTTATCCGGATATCCGCGAATTCTACCTGAACACCTTGAACAGTTCATCGAAAGAGTCGTTCGGCTTTATAAGCAGCCTGCTGCCGCCGAAATCGAATATAAGGTTAAACCTCCGCAACAAATCGTTTGAAATCACACCGTCCGCGTCTTTGCTTTTTGAACGGGAGATGCCTTCGAAGAATGTCGCGGTAACATTATGCAACGTGTATTTACCCAGAATGACCCTCGATACCCGTGCGGTCTTCCCCTTGACGTCGCCGCTGAATCCGAATCCGTTGAAATCACTTTCGAATTTTTCCGGCATTTGAATTTTCATTCCCTCCTTTATTGGAAGTTCAACCGCAAGGCTTGAAGCGTAGTCGATATAAACATTCAGTTCAATTGGCTCTTCTTCGCCTACGGCGATTTTAATCTTCAGAAAGGGCCAGTTGTTTCGATTGAAGGTGAGCGGGATTACTTCGTATTCCGATTCATCCGTCTTTTCCGCAGGGTCGCGAAGCGTTATTGTCATGCTGTCATAATCTATTTCGACTTTGTAATGCCCGAAATACGAATACCCGATTACACCGTCGGTCGGAGAGTTTGCGAATTTGTCATTCTGTAATATGATTATTCTTTGATTTTTGAACTCGCACGTTCCCGAACGGAATGTCATCGAATCTGACATTATTACAGGCGTCGGCGGACCGTCTCCCGCTCCGGGCAATTGCGCGTTTACCCTTCCTGAAAGATTTATTGAATCCGCAAGATCACCCTTGAAGAGTATTATGCCGTCAAATCCGAATCCGCTGTCAAGTATTAGATTTAAAGTCCGGGAATCGCCAATGTTGACGGGAACAGCCACCTTGTTGTTTATTAGTTGAAAATGAAACTTATGAGGTTCGGGATTATTGCGGCCGGTAATATCATTTGTCCCGAAAAGAATAACAACGCAAATTGCAGTTAGAAATGATTTCGCGAGCATAATACGCCCTTTCCCTGTTTGTTATCTATTTTACGATGCGTGTATTTATTAAGTTACGCGGTAAAAGAATCATATTTACCGCAATTTGCATTTTCGATTGCAGCATTACCGCCGAAACGAATTCAATATTACGTCGGAATTTCTTAACTTTCAATTTAGGAGTTAAAAGAAAGTGCACATAGATTTACCTACATTATCACTGGTTATCATAGTTGTTAGCCTTGTACAGATAGCCGTCCTGCTGCTGCAGTTCTACTCAAACAGAACAATCAAAGGAATCGGATGGTGGCTTTCGTGGAGTATTTTCATTGCCGTCGGATTTACGTTCTTATACCTGAGAAGTTTTCCCGGAGTTTTTTCGTATTCGATTTTGTTACAGAACGCTTCGATAATGATAGGACTCGTATTTCTTTATGTAGGAGTTATTCGTTTCCTCGGATATAAAGAAAATAAATTCGCGGTATATCTGTTATACGGACTTTATGTGTCTGCTATATTTTTCTTCACGTTCGTAAACGACAACATTAACGCCCGTACAGTATTAATTTCCGTATCTGTTTCCGCTATAGCGTTTGCGACATCTTATGCGCTTTTAAAATACAGATCAAAATACATTTATACATCTGCGACTTTTTTTGCCGCTGTTCAGATTATCCACGGCTCGTACTACGTTTTCAGAGCGATATCCGCGTTACTGGATTTTTCTTCTTTCGACCCGTTTTCAATTAATTTCAACAATGTGTTCTTATATGTTGACGCGATATCCTCGAGCATGCTGTTTACTTTCTGCCTTATAATAATGGTGAACCAGAAACTGAACGAGGAGATACACAACGCGAAAGTACACTTCGAATCAGTGTTTAACACGAGTCCTGACGCCGCTTTTATTACGCGAATGAGCGACGCTGCATTCGTAAACGTTAACGACGCTTTCTGTGCTGTAACAGGTTATTCCCGTGAGGAATCAATAGGAAAATCTTCCTTAGAGTTGGAGGTTTGGAAAAATACGGAAGACAGAGAGAGAATGATGGAGGAGATTAGAATAAACGGGTCATTCGCCAATAAGGAATACGTGTTCGTGCGGCGGAACGGAGAGTTCCTTACGGGACTAACATCGGCAACGATTATAGATCTGAACGGTTCTTATTATTTGCTCGGAGTCGTGCATGATATAACGCTCAGGAAAAAAGCCGAAAACGAATTGAAGGCGAAAAATGAAGAACTCGAGAGGGTGAACTCGGAGAAGGATACGCTGTTCTCGATTATTTCCCACGACTTAAAAAACGCTTTCAATGTAGTGCTCGGATACACGGGATTGATTGCCGAAGACATCGATGAACTCAGCAAAGACGAGTTATACTCGATTGCCCTTAGGATGAACAAGGCATCCCACAATTTATATAATCTGCTCGAGAACCTTCTCGACTGGTCGCTTATACAAAAAGGCAAAACCACGGTAAATCAGGAGAGCGTGCCGTTGTTCAGGCTTGCAGAAGAAATCACCGGACAAATTCAGCATACTGCCGACCATAAGAAAGTCAAAATTGAAAAATCTGTTGCGCACGATTTGTTAGCGCTCACCGACAAGTCAATGCTTAGTGTTGTTTTGCGAAACCTGCTGTCGAATGCCGTGAAATTCACTAATCCGGGGGGGACCGTCAGTTTGACCGCCGAAAAACACAACGGAGGAAACATCCTTATATCAGTTCGTGACACAGGTATCGGAATGAGAAAGGAAATCTGCGATAACATATTCAACCTGAACAAGAAGTCGTTCCGCGCCGGAACAAATAACGAAACGGGGACAGGACTCGGAATGACGCTCGTTAAAGAATACGTTAGCAAACTCGGCGGAACAATTTCCGTTGAAAGCGAGGAAGGAAAAGGAAGCCTGTTCACCGTGATTCTGCCATCGGCTTAGTGCCGGATAATTCTCCAAAAACCTGTCTCTCTATATTCACCCCTCATTTTCCCGCAACGGAGCCGCACGGTTTTTATCTGGAATTATGTATAATATTAAACTTGAATAAAAAATGACTAACCGTTAGTTTTAACATACAGATTAAGGTTTTATCTTACATAACATCAATACGGAAAGAAAGTGAAAAAAAGTTTAATCGTAGTTTTTTTATTACAGTATATCCTAATATCGGCGTTTTATTATGAAACCGCACAATCTCAGTGGCAGCCCGACGTGCGGCTTACTTACGATACGGGTATTTGTCTGGTTTCACTGAACAATGCTAGAGGAATAGCGGCAAACGAGAATTACGTGCACGCCGTATGGTGCGACGAAAGAAATGGAAACCGCGAAATTTACTACAAGCGCTCAACCGATTTCGGAACGAACTGGGGCCCCGATGTTAGGTTTACCTATAATTCAGAAGTTTCGTATCGTCCGTCAGTTTCATTAAACGGAAATTTTGTTCACGTGGTTTGGTGTGACAACAGGGACGGAAATTTTGAAATATATTATAAACGTTCAACCGACTACGGGTCCACCTGGAGCCCGGATATTCGTATCACAAATACCCCTGCTAATACCTCGTGGGCGCCCTCAATGGCTGTCAACGGTTCGATAATGCACATTGTATGGGAAGAAGTTATTGGTTCAAACGAAGAAATTTATTACAAGCAGTCAATCGACAACGGAATCAGCTGGAGCAACAACGTTTGCTTATCCAACGACGAAACCAGTTCGTTTTATCCTTCCGTGGCTGTTTCGGGTACTGACGTGCACGCGGTATGGTACGGTTACAATTCCGGATACAGGTCTGTCTTTTACAAACATTCACTGGACGGCGGTAAAAACTGGAGCCCCAATATGATACTTACAAACGTATCCGCGCAGTCGTATAATCCCGCAGTCGCTGCTAAAAACCAGATTGTTCACGTAGTCTGGCACGATACCAGATACGGGAATGAGGAAGTGTATTATATTCGTTCTTCGAACGCGGGCTCGAACTGGGGTTCTGAAGTTCGTTTAACTAATAACACGGGAATTTCATACTACCCCTCTATATGCCTGTCGGGCACATCTGTGCATCTTGCCTGGTACGACAATAGCGACGGCAATTTTGAAATTTACTATGGATTATCTACAAACGAAGGATTGACCTGGCAGCCGAATACACGGCTGACATACAATCAGTATGATTCTTACCGTCCGTCAATCGCAGCGCAGGATACTATGCTTCACATTATCTGGAACGACAACCGCGACGGCGACTGGGAAATGTATTATAAACGAAACTTTACGACAAACACGATTCACATTGGAAATATTTCGTCGGAAATACCTTCTGAAGTTATTCTTCGCCAGAATTATCCGAATCCCTTTAATCCCGAAACGAAAATCAGTTTCGCAATTCCGAAAGAAGGATATACAACCTTAAGAGTCTTTGACGTAAACGGCAATGAAGTTAAAACTCTCGTAAACGAAAATAAGCGCGCTGGAAATTACTCCGTTGATTTTAACGCGGGTTCACTGTCAAGCGGAGTATATTTCTGTTCGTTAAAGAGCGGAGGAGTAACCATTACCAGAAAACTGATTTTATTGAAATAATAAATCCGGAATAATTTCATCCTTTAAATTCCGAATGCTCGGTTTTTATCTTTCATCATATGTTTAGTTATGCGTTCGGTTTCAGAACGAATGATTATGGGCAATTATTTGTTTATAAGGGAAGCAATTGAAAATTCACACTATAAACTCAAAAACATAAAATCTAAAAAGATATGATAAAGGCAAAAGGTTATGCGGCGCAGGATGCGAAATCACAATTGGCGCCGTGGAATTTCGAAAGACGCGAAGTCGGACCGCACGACGTGCAATTTGATATTTTATACTGCGGCGTTTGCCATTCGGACCTTCATCAGGTGAGGGACGAATGGGGCGGCTCTATTTTTCCTATGGTTCCCGGACACGAACTCGTCGGTAGAGTAACAAAAGTCGGAAGTCACGTGAAAAAACATAAGGTCGGCGACCTCGTCGGCGTCGGGTGCATGGTCGATTCCTGCAGAACCTGCGACAATTGCGGCAAGGGTCTGGAACAGTTCTGCAGCAAGGGCGCTGCAATGACGTACAACGGATACGAAATGGACAAGAAGACTCTCACTTACGGCGGGTACTCGAATGTTACGGTTGTTAACGAAGATTTTGTACTGAAGGTATCCGACAAATTAAATCTCGCTGCGGTGGCTCCCCTGCTATGCGCGGGAATCACGACGTATTCTCCCTTAAGACACTGGAAAGTCGGCAAGGGGCATAAATTGGGCGTGCTTGGACTCGGCGGACTCGGTCATATGGCTGTTAAGTTCGGTGTTGCTTTCGGAGCGGAAGTCACGGTTTTGAGCACATCCGCGTCAAAAAAAGACGACGCTTTCAAACTCGGCGCGCACAAGTTTGTCGTTACAAAAGACGCGGAACAAATGAAAAGCGTGACCGGATATTTTGATTTCATTATCGATACGGTATCTGCGGAGCACGATTACAATCAGTACATATCGCTTCTGAAAGTCGACGGAGCGCATATTTGCGTCGGCGCGCCACCCACCCCGTCGCAGATTTATTCTTTCAGCCTGATAATGGGAAGGAAAACACTCGCAGGCACACTCATCGGCGGTATTCCCGAGACTCAGGAAATGCTTGATTTCTGCGCGGAGCACGGCATCGTTTCGGAAATCGAACTCATAGACATAAAGGATATCAATAAGGCGTACGAGAGAATGCTGAAGAGTGATGTCCGTTACCGCTTCGTTATTGACCTGGCTACCCTATAAATATTTTTCCGGCAAAACCCCTTCATTGCGAAGGGGTTTTATCGGATTGAATTATTTCTTGACCGCATGCACCTCAAGATACTCGGCATCTATTTCGACGTTATCCGTTTTTGATAAATTGTTTTCACTGAAGAGTTTAAATAGTCGGTTCTTCAAATCCTGTTTATACTTCTCATTAAGCAGTTCGTATAATTTATTTGTGGGTCCGAAATATTTTATAAAATAGTCAACCACTTCTTTGGCAGGCATGGGCATTTTTTGCCTGAGCATTCTTCTTTCCATTTGCAAATGAGACGCCTTATCGTTAATTCTTTCAAGCACGATAGTCTCGACTCCCCATTCTACCGGAGGATGGATGCCCGGCGGCGGGGGCATGTAAGATGAGCCCAGTTTAAAGAAACTGCCTATGAATCCTTCGGGCGTCCAGTTAGCCATTGCAACTACTCCTCCGGGCTTGCAGACCCTGAACAATTCGCTAGCCGCGACTTCAGGACGCGGACAGAACATCGCTCCGAACATTGTTATAACGAAATCGAATTCATTGTTTCTGTAAGGAAGTGCCTCCGCGTCGCCAACTTCAAAATTAATTTCAAGATTTTCGGATTTCGCTTTTGCGTTAGCCTGTTCAATTAGCGCGGGTACGATATCGATTCCCGTTACGCGAGCGCCGAGTCTTGCGGCAGGTACAGCAAGATTTCCCGTACCGCAGGCGACATCGAGAACGGTTGAATGAGGACTTATGTTAAGGCGCTTTACGAATGCGCGCCCTTCGTGTTCAATAATTTTTGCAATTTCTCCGAAATTTCCGGCAGACCAGACTTCTTTCATCCTGTCTTTAATAAACCGCATTTCGGCAGTTAGTTTTTCCATATTGTTCTCCTTTTTGTTTTAGATTAGAATCGGATTTCCTCTAAGATTTGACTGCTGTTAAAGAAATAGAACACAGGAAAAATTAAATAATTCAACTTTCCTTGAAGTAAATATGAGGCGGGATACAAACATCCTGATAAAACAACCCAAACATAATCTTTTAAAAGGACGAAATATCAATTAAACACAAAAATTGGCAAGATTAAACTTTTATTTTGTTCATTTAAAATCTCTCGCCTTTCGCTTCGCGAATCTGGCTTCCGACGGGTCTTACGCGACCCCACATCGTATATACAAAAATAAAGAAAGCAATTATCTGAAGAAAAGAAGAGACAACAATTATTACATTAATAAAACTGAGCGTAAAAAATGAATCTATGAATTCCGCGGTAAACCTGAAAGATGTTCCTATTGTCATCAGTAAATAAACTGCCGACACGAGCGCGGGGCGATACCGTTTATCCGTTTTTTCCGCTCTCGGAAAAAACCATATTGAAACGCCCATTATCATCATCGCCATGAATCCAACGAGAATGACGTGCGTATGCGCTGAGAGCATGGAAGGACCGTAACCGAAACCGAACAGTCTCCTGCTGATGAGCATATAGAATCCTGACAGAATTCCGACAAGCATAAAAACGATGCTTGTTTTTATAAAATACCTTACGTTAGTGAACATTTTGTTTTAATTCAATTTACTATATCAAACAGAACAATAATATCCGAAATAAAAATCTGTTTCAGTATAATAATAATGTTCTATATGCCCGTGGTACAAATTGCCCGCGCATACCCGGACAGCAACACAAAACAATATTAATGACGGAGAGAGGAACCAGTTAATTAAACAAAGGGTTTCAATATAAAAGGGAAGGACAAAAAAATGAAAAAAACAGCATTAATTACAGCATTAATATTATTTATACTCTCCGCAGGGGCGCTTCATTCTCAGTGGACAATGTCATCAACAGGGCTTTTCTGTCATCAGCAGATGAATTCAATGGCTTCCAACGGTACTACGGTCGCAGCGGGTCCCCGGATGGACGGGGTTTACATATCTACAAACAACGGATTGTTGTGGAAACAGATAAGCAACTCACTGCCGAGCGGTGAGACGATGGCGATAGCCTTCAAGGGAACCGACATTTATGCCGCGATTCTTGTTCACGGAGTTTACCGCACTACGAACAACGGTACGAACTGGATTTCGTGCAATACCGGTCTCACAAATCAGGATATCAACACGATACTGGTCTCAGGCAGTGATATATTCGCAGGTTCAAATTCCTACGAAGGAGGAATATTTCGCTCGACAAACAACGGAACTTCGTGGACTTCCGTGAACAGCGGATTAACGAGCGTGCACGTCAATGCGCTCGCTTCAAGCGGAGGAAAACTTTATGCGGGAACTTCAACCGGCGGAGTTTTCATATCGACCAACAACGGCGCGAACTGGATTTCGTCGAATAACGGATTAACGGGATTGTCCGTGAATGCTTTTACAGTAAACGGAAGCACGGTATTTGCAGGCACGAATAACGGCATATTTATTTCAAACGATGGAGGATTAAACTGGTCTCTTTCAAACAACGGACTCGGAAATACGACAGTTCAATCTATGACCGCATCCGGCGGAATTATTTTCGCGGGAACGGGTCCGGGAACCGGAGGAGGAGTTTACATCTCATCGGACAACGGTCTAACATGGGTTCCGGCATTCAACGGACTTTTAAATCAAAATAACGACCAGTTCATCCGTTCGTTTGCAGTCGCCGGAAACAACTTATTTACAGGAACGAACACTGACGGAGTGTTTCACACCGGCAACGGCGGCGCCACGTGGAACGCAAGAAACAACGGAATGCTTAAATCTGTCACAATAAGTAATTTCATAGAAAAAAATGGTGTAATTTTTTCGGCGATGTTCGATGACGGTGTCTTCGCATCGTACGACAACGGCATTACCTGGATACCAAAGAACAGCGGCATAGCGCTTGGCGGGGACAGGTCAATACTTTCTATCACAGCGACGGGCAGCAGTATAATTGCCGGAGCATTCAGCGGTATATATATTTCGTCAAACGACGGAGCATCGTGGACGAAACCGTCAAACACGAATTATCAGGGAAGTTACGTTTCTTCGTTAAGGATAAAAGACACGAAAATTTTTGCTGCGATGAAATTTAACAAAGGCATACAGGTATCCACGAATAACGGCGCTACCTGGTCACAGGTGAATAACGGACTTTCAAGCCTGAACGTCAACGCGCTTGAAATATCGGGAGGCAATCTTTTTGCCGCAACTTCGTCAGGCGGGATTTTCATTTCAACAAACGACGGCAATAACTGGAACACGGCTGTTAACGGGCTTACAAACCTCAATGTAACCTCGCTTTCAGTCTTAAACGGAAACATATTTGCGGGTACACAGGGCGGTGGAATATTTCTGTCAACAAATTCAGGCTCGAACTGGACGCAAATAAATAACGGCTTGTCGAATCTTAATATTCAATCGTTGACTAACAACGGATTCGTTTTAATAGCGGGCTCTCAGACCGGCGGCATTTACAAATCCACGGACGGCGGGCAGAACTGGGTTTTAAGAAGTGAAGGATTAGCAAACACGAGCGTTCAAAATCTTTCTATAATCGGCAGCACAGTTTTTTCGGGAACGCCCACCGGAATTTGGAGGAGAGCGCTCGACGAAGTAACCAAAATAGTGAAAATTTCAGCATCGGCGCCCGATAAGTTTGAACTGTTGCAAAATTATCCGAATCCGTTCAATCCCTCAACTCGTATAGAATTCAGTCTGCAGAAGACTGAATTTATAACACTAAGGATATACGACATTACAGGTCGAGAATTTTCTAAGCCGATAAACAACATTCAATATAATGCAGGCAGGTATTCCATAAATTTTGACGGCTCCGGTTTATCCGCAGGAATTTATTTTTATAAACTAACGACAGAAAACAGACAGTCTGAAGTGCGGAGGATGATACTAATCAAATGATACGGAAATTTTTTACGGTTTATAAATCATAGTAATTCCGTTCACTATCAACTGCACGGCTATCGAGAGAATGAAGAATCCCATAATCTTGTTAAGAACACCGATACCTGTTTTGCCGAGTAATTTCATTAAAGGATACGAAAGAAGCAAAGCCGTATATACAGTGAGCGCGGTTAATACAATCCCCGCGCAAATTCCTAAAGTATATTCCATCTGATATCCTTTGACAGACAATCCGATTGCGGCGCCGATGGAGCCGGGACCGCTGAGAAGCGGCAGAGCCATCGGGGTGAAGGAGATATCTTCCTTAGTTTGAACCTCCGTGTGCTCATCTTCGGATAGTTTACTTTTGTTCACGAGCAGTCCCCAGGCGGTATGCGCGACAACCAGTCCGCCCGCTATTTTAAGCACTCCCAATGAAATGCCGAAAAAGTCCAGTATGAACTCACCAACAAAATAAAAGCCGATAAGAACGGCAAGAACGTTCAATGAAGTTTTCAGTGCTGTCTTTTTCCTGTAATCGTTTGTCGAATCTGACGTTAGAGAACAGTACACCGGAATCGCCCCTACGGGATTCACGAGAGGGAACAAGACTACAAAAGCGAGAGCAACAGCAGACGAAAAATTTTCCATAATATGTAATTGAAAAATCTGTTTGAATGATAAAATCAAAATAACAAACTTAAATCATTTCTTTAAGTGTAATTTCCGGCAGAGAAACGAATCCGGGCATTCAGTTTCTATATTTATTTTCACTGATATATTAAATAATTTTCAATATAAGCACGGGGCACTGTTGGCAGCAAATAATAAATTTTGAACAGGTAATAATTTTATGATAATTTAAATCCAGTCCTATGAAAATATTTCTTGAACTTCCATTCGTTGTTTCAATAATAATTCTATCGGTTGCAAGCATAGCGATTTTTCTTACGGCAGAGAGAGTATTTAGGAGAAAAATACCGCATGAATTGATGATTGAAAACCACGAGGTCGGCGGATTTCTATATAACGCGGTGTGCGTTATTTACGCCGTCCTCATGGCATTCGTTGTATTTGTAATTTGGAATAATCTGGAGGAGACCAATTCAAAGATCGAAGGAGAAGCCAACAACCTTCTGAATCTTTATTATGACGCGGCTATTTATCCGGATTCCGTTAAAAAAGAAATTCATTCGCAGATCCGTGAATACGTTAAACGGGTAACAAACGAAGAATGGCTTGCGCTGGGTGAGGGTAAAAGGGATGATGAGGCGCAAAAGATATTTATAAGGCTTAACAGAATATTTTTATCCATCAACTCCAACCAGATACCAAACAGCGAAGTCCTTTCGCAATCAGTAAAGAACCTGCACGAATTGAGAGAATTCAGAAGGCACCGCCTGCTGGCAAGCAAGCAGAGCATGCCGGATATATTATGGCTTGTTTTGATAGTGTCGTCCGTAATTCTAGTCGCTTTTACATTCTTTTTCAGCACTAAAGTTAAATTGCATCAGTACATAATGACGGCATTTCTGGTTTTAGTATGCGTGCTCGTGCTGTATCTGATTTACGTGCTGGATCATCCGTTCGTAGGCACGAACGCGATTAAGCCTGACGCGTTTCAGCCGTTAATCGATATCGTCAACAGAGCCGCAAAATGATTCAGTTAAGAATTAAAATACCGTCGAGAAAAGAACCTTAAGAATGTTTAATGTTCTGATTATGTCGATAAATAGTTTTTATAATTTTAAAAATCCGGCACAATGAAAACGAACGAATTCAGAGACATAATATCTCATCACAGGGCGCTGCCTGTTACTGAGGGTGCGGGAGTTAGGCTTCAGCGGGTGTTCGGGAACGCCGCGCGGAACATTACCGACCCGTTTCTTTTACTTGACAATTTCGGTTCGGATAATCCCGATGATTATATCGCGGGTTTTCCCTGGCATCCACACAGAGGAATTGAAACCGTGACATATATGCTTGAAGGCGAGGTCGAACACGAGGATTCACTGGGCAACAAAGGCGTCATAAAATCAGGAGACGTGCAATGGATGACCGCGGGCAGCGGTATAATTCATCAGGAAATGCCGAAGATAACAGACAAATCGCTGCGCGGATTTCAGTTATGGGTGAATCTTCCCGCGAAAAGTAAGATGATGAATCCGAGGTACAGGGATGTCAAATCGACAGACATGCCTGTTTATGAAGACGTCGAAGTGAAAGTTAAAATCATATGCGGGCAGTACGAAAATCTCAAAGGTCCCGTGAAAGACCTTGAAGTAGACGCGCGGTATCTGGATTTCGAAGTCAAAAAAAACATGGTCAAGGATATCGTAACCGATAAAGAACATAATGTACTAATCTATATTTTCGAAGGTTCGGGGGTGTTCGGGGAAAACGACAAGACTGTATACAGGAAAGGACAGTTTCTGGTTTTCGGCAGCGGGGAAAAAATCAGGATTAAGGCAAAAGAGGACGGAGCAAGGTTCCTTTTCATATCGGGCAAACCGCTCGAAGAGCCTATTGCCTGGTACGGACCAATAGTTATGAACACGCGCGAAGAGCTCGAGACGGCGTTCAGGGAATATTCAAACGGAACATTTTTGAAGACACAAAAATAGCAAAGCCGGTAAATGCAATTCCGGCTTTGCCATAAGTACAACTATTTCATCGGAACGTCCATTAGCAGCAACTCGGCATCCTGTGATTCAGCAACTAAATTTATTTTATCCGTGTCCCAAATTCCCATTCCGTCTCTTTCGTTAAGAGTTTTTCCCTCGATACTGAAACTTCCTTTAATTACAAATGCGTAAACACCGTTTCCTTTTCTTTTTATTTCATATTCGGATGCAACTCCATCATCAAATTTTCCAAGATGAAACCACGCGTTCTGGTAAATCCATACTCCTTCGTCGTCCGGATTCGGCGAAACTACCTGCTGAAGCCTGTTCAGGCGGTCTTCGGTATTTAATGTTATCTGGTCGTATCGCGGAGTCACGTCTTTTTTTTCGGGAAAAATCCATATCTGCAGGAATTTTACCGGTTTATCTTTATTCTTGTTATATTCGCTATGGTAAATACCCGTGCCCGCGCTCATAACCTGTATGTCGCCGTGATTAATTACCGTGACATTGCCCATGCTGTCCTTGTGTTCGAGGTCCCCTTCGAGCGGAATCGATATTATCTCCATGTTATCGTGCGGATGTTTTCCGAATCCCATTCCCGGACTGACTATATCGTCGTTAAGAACTCTCAGAACGCCGAAGCGCATGCGTTCAGGGTCGTAATATTCGGCGAAGGAAAATGTATGACGGGTGTCCAGCCAGCCGTGATTTGCCCTGCCACGCGTATCGGATTTATGTATTATTGTTTTAGACATTTTACACCTTTCAAGAATTTATTTTATTAAAAGCGATGTCATGGAAATTGAGCCCATGATGGTTTTATCGTTGAAGAAAGAGATGCTTTCATTATCTTCTTTTAGAGCAAGAACGTAGAGCAACGGAAGATAATGCTCGGGTGTCGGCACGGAAAGTCCGACTTCCCTTCCCAGTTTTTCATATTCGATAAGGCTTTTATGGTCGCCGTCAAGCATTAAATTTTTTAGTTTTAAATTTACTTCTTCAGCCCAGTCATATCCCGCTTCTTTATTTTTCCAATCAATCATTCTAAGATTATGAACGATGTTGCCGCTTCCCGCGATTAAGACTCCCCGCCTTCGCAAGGATGAAAGTTCTTTGGCAAGGTCATAATGATATGCGGGGTCTTTCGTATAATCAAGACTGAGTTGAATAACGGGTATATCAGCATCGGGATACATGTGCCTTAGAACGCTCCACGCACCGTGGTCAAGCCCCCATTTATCATCCGGTTCAACTTTAGTTTTCAAGACCGTATTTTCCGTGTATTCTGCAAGTTCCTGATTTCCGGGCGCGGGATACACAACTTCATATAATTCGCGTGGAAATCCGCCGAAGTCGTGAATGGTCCCGGGATAAGCCGTCGACGTTACGTGTGTGCCGTTGGTTTCCCAATGCGCGGAGACGCAGAGAATGCTTTCGGGTTTCGGTAATTCGCCCGAAATCCTGCGCCATCCGCGTGAGAATTCAGTATCTTCGATTGCGTTCATCGGACTGCCGTGCCCTACAAAGAGCACGGGCATTACCGTTGAATCGTTTTTTGTTTTATTCTTTTTTGTTTTCATATATTTATGTTCGCGTTCCTGTCATTAAAAATGCAACAATCAAATCTTTTTCTGAATTCACATCAATCAGCCGCACATTACTTTTGTTTCAGCAATTCGACGTCAATAATTAATTTTACGTCTTCACCGACGAGCACGCCGCCCGCTTCAAGAGCCGCGTTCCAGGTCAATCCCCAGTCTTTCCTGTTGATTTTACCGCTTATTGAAAAACCGGCTTTTTCATTTCCCCAGGGATCTTTCATGATGCCGCCGAATTCCACCGTAAGTTTTACGGGTTTCGTTATATCTTTAATTGTAAGACTGCCTTTCATTTCAAAAGTATCATCCCCGAGGTCCACTATCTTCGCGTCCGAGAAAGTCAGTTTAGGATACTTTTCCGCATCGAAGAAATCGGCGCTTCTCAAATGCGTGTTCCTGTCTGCTATTTCGGTGTCGACAGATGCCGCGTCAATTGTGAGTTTGATTTCGGCGTTCTCAAAATTATCGCCGTCCGTAAGGACTTCGCCTTCAAACTGCTTGAAGTTACCGAGAACGTTGGATATCATAAGGTGCTTAACCTTGAATCCTATTTTGCTGTGTGTCGGGTCAATAACCCATTTTGTTTTTTCCATGATGTTTTATTATGTTTAAAGTTTATATTTCAAATTAGTTACTATACAAAAATATATGTATCTACATATATAACGGTAATACTTTTCGGAAAATGAGTGGTACTTTTAGGCAGAAATTGAAAACGATTGCGACCTGAATTGTGACGGTGTCGAGCCTGTTTTTTCCCTGAAAACCCGCGTGAAATAGGATTTCTCGTTATATCCGAGTTCAAAACCTATTTCTGAAACGGATTTTTCGGTATTAAGAAGAAGGCGGCGCGCTTCTATGAGTTTGCGGGTTTCTATTAATTCCCTGACGCTTTTATTTATTAACTCCCTGCATATGATATTGAGATTTCTTATCGACATGTTGAGTTTCTCTGCATAAAATTCGACTCCGACTGGACGGCGGAAATTATCTTCGAGAATTTTCAAAAAGTTTTTAAAAGTAACGGCGCGGTAATTATTCCGGTTTTCTTCCGGCAGAAGTTTATTCAGTCCGAGAGTTTCAAGTTTTGAAATCAGTGCTTCAAGAAGGTGTTTTATCGTATTAAAATCCGGTGGTTTCAAATCGAGTTCGCTTTTCATAAGTTTGCAGAGTGTTTCAATATTATCAAGGCAGTAGCCGGGATTTATCATATATTCCACATTATCGATAAAACAGGAATAGTAATGAAATTTGTTTTCAGGAATAAATCCGGCTTTATAGCGGATAACCCAGCCCCGTGCGCCGGATTGCGGAACAAACTTGTGCACTCTGCATTGTGCGATATATATTACCGAAGGTGCCGACACCTTTTCTTTTTTGAAATCTACAAAATGTTCCGCATGTCCTTCTGTGAGAATTATAAGTTCTTCGTGGTCGTGCCTGTGCGGAACGGGAGGGAACTTCTCAACTTCTTTTACTGTCTCCTCTGTCAGTTGGAATATATTAAAAGGCGATGTCATATTAGACTTATTCTCTACGATACAATATACCAAAAAACGGCACGATTTGAAATAAAACATACCTGTACCGAAGGGTGAATTACGGGATGAGACTGCCGTTGAAGAAGACGTAAGATATGAAGATGAGAATCAAGGCGCTCAAAACGTTTATGAGAGGAAACAGCGACACTATAACCGCCCATTTATATTTTTCGAAATAGAAGAATATCCAGGACGTGAAAGAAATTAAAATTACAAAAGGAAAAGAAAGCATCACGGCGTAAAGAGTTACTAGAAAGCCGCTTTCCGTCGAGCCGGGAGAGTCAAACAGCATAACGCCTGACATTGCTATCCAGAATGCCGGAACGAGAATAATTCCGAAAAATCCCGATGACACTATCAGCGTAATTAGAGGTTTGATGCTGCTTTTTTCTTTATTTTCATTCATCGGTTTTATAACAACATACGGAGTAAAAAGGTTTTCCGCTTGTCAAAAATTCGTTTTCTTCCCGGACAGTCTTATTTCACGCTTCAGGATTAAAATTCAAGAAAACAATTAATGTTCTGTTCAGCCCGCGTGAAAAGCGTGCATCGAAATAAATCCGACAATGAACACAATAAGAATTACAGCCAAAACGGCTTCTTTACTGACGGCAACAGTTTTTATTTTATGAACATAATTCAGAAGCGCGCGTCTATTCAAAAAAATATGAACGATTGAAAACCCTGCGAACAGAATTGCCGCAACGTCGTGCACCGACATCCAGAAATGACGTGATGTCGTAAGCGTTTCGAACTGCAATATATGGTTCATGTAGCCCGAGAACGGCAGAGCGAGAAGAGATGTGAACATCGCGACGGAAACAAATGCTCTGGTGTTAAAAGATTTTTTTATTTTGGTTTCCATTAATGTAATTTTATTTTATTGTAAATTAGTTTTCATGTTTGCGGCGAACCAGGCAAAAGCAGACAGTATGTAAACATTTTGATTCAAGTCGTCCTGAGGCACGCGGTCAAGATAGTCCATATTTGTATGATAGATTCTCATATAGTCAAGCGGGTCCTGAATGAAGGCGAAACCCGGAAGCCCCGCGTCATAAAACGATTCCTGGTCGGAATTTTTGACGATGCTCAAACAGACGGTCTTGAATTTTTCATCGTTGAGCGCGGAAATCCAGTCTTTGAAAACCGACGCGGCGCGAACGTTTTCCTCGGCATATATTCCTCTGAATCTGCCGACGCCGAAATCCATATTAAAATACGCGCAGAGTTTTTCATTTCCGTTTTTGAAATGTTTATCGATATGATACTTTGAGCCAACAAGACCTTCTTCTTCGGCGCCCCAGAGCGCGATGCGGATTGTTCTCCGAGGCTGAATGCCGAGTGATTTAATAATACGCAGGGCTTCAATGCAGGCAACAACGCCTGTTCCGTTATCAACCACGCCGTTTGCGGAAGTGTAGGAATCGAGATGCCCTCCCAGCATCACGATTTCATCTTTCAGGTCGGTGCCCGGTATTTCCGCTATTACGTTAAATCCGTCTGCCGCACCGTTTTTCTCGACCTCAAGATTCGTTTCAATCATCACTTGAATATTTTCCGACAGCATATCGATGATTGTATTGTATTGCTCTGTCGAAACAACCATCTGAGGAAGTGATTCCGGTATATCCGGATCGCCCGCATACTTTATGAGGTAATCAAAAATATCGTTCGGCATGACCGCGGAAATATTTCCCCAGGCGATATTAGTCCCGTACTGTCTCGCGCCTGCGTCAAGTATAAGCGCCGCGCCTTCTTCCTTACAGAACGCTACTTTCTTCGAGAAGAATGAAAAATATTCCACATATAGTTTATTGTTCTTTTTCTCCTGTTCCTCCGCTAAAAGTTTTTCTTCTTTTGTCGGAATCGTATAGTTTGAAAGCGCGTTGAGTGTGTCGTCGTTAAACCGCGACACCATTGGTCTCATTGCCATTCTCTGAGGTATCGGGTCGGATATGAGCACTATCTTTCCTTTGAGTTTACCCCTGTACTTTTCAAACTCTTCGGTTTTCGAAGCCTTGAAATACACCGCTTCGCTTTTTATGGTACCCTGAGTTCCCGGCGACCAGCATTTCGGATTTACAATCAGGTTCATAGAATAAGGTTCGATTACGGAAGCGTGATATTTCTTCAACGACCAGGACTTTCCTTTTCTGTTTATGTCCTCAAAATAAACATCGGGTATATTCCATTCTTTCAGACTGGATTCAATCCACACCGCGGCTTTATTATATTCGGGAGACCACATAAGACGGGGACCGAATACATTGCAGAGATAAGAAAGTGTTTTGATAGCCTTCGGATTATTCAGAGCCTCGTATTTTATGCGGCCGAGCCCTGATGTATCAACGGGTGCCGTCTGCGCCCGGGTGACTGACAAAGCCGCCAGCACAAAAATCAGAAGAATAATGTTTTTCATCTTTAAACAATTGAGGTTAAGAACAAAACGAATAACAAGAATTTAAACAGGGAAAGATCATCCGTTTTTGTTTATATACGATGAAATAAAAACGCGTGTTTCAAAATATCCGCATCATTTATTCAATAATGTGAGGCAATTATCAGATGTTGGAATAAACAAAAAAATATAATAAATTAAGAAGAATTAACATTTCATAAACCAAAAACTACGTCAATGAAAAAATACTTTGCAGAGTTAATAGGAACTTTCACGCTTGTATTGTTCGGATGCGGCACCGCCGTTGTTGCGGGCGCCTCCGTAGGGGTGCTTGGAATCGCGTTCGCTTTCGGTCTGGCTTTAATAGCGATGGCATACGGTATCGGTCCGATTTCCGGATGCCACATTAATCCCGCTGTAAGTCTCGGAGTTTTCTTCGCAGGTAAGATGACGGGAAAAGACCTTGCGGGTTATATAATTTTTCAATTCATAGGCGGAATACTCGGAGCCGCGGTACTTTTCCTAATTATGACGGGAAGAGCCGGATACGACGTTACCGTAAGCGGTCTGGGACAGAACGGCTGGGGACCGGGATACATGGGCGGATATGCTCTACAGTCGGCGATTATCTTTGAATTTGTAGCGACGTTTCTTTTCGTCGTAGTGATACTCGGCTCTACGCAGGACGGAGTTCACACGGAACTTGCGGGTCTCGCAATCGGCATAACGCTTGTAGTGATTCACATATTCGGAATACAGATAACGGGAGTATCCGTAAATCCGGCAAGAAGTTTCGGGCCCGCGATTTTCGCAGGCGGAAAAGCAATCGAGCAATTGTGGCTGTTCCTCGGCGTTCCGAGCATAGCGGGAATCCTTGCAGGAATATTATTTAAGATAAAAGCCTTAACAAAATAGCCATTTCGGAAAAACCGGAATCAAAATATTATCTTATGAAAAGAGCATTACTACTTTTAATACTCGTATTCACGGCAGCGCTTTTATCCGCGCAGGTTGACACGTCGTTGAAATACGGCTGGACGCCTCGCGGTGCCGTCGCTCTAAACCTGAGCCAGATTTCATTTTCAAACTGGACGCAGGGAGGCGAAGACGCCGTGGCTTTCGCAGGGTTGGGAAATTTCGGCGTTCTTTATCACAGCAAGAAATGGGATTTGTACAACAGCCTCAAACTCGCTTACGGAAAATCCAAGACAAGCGGCTCGTTCAAAACGACTGACAACGAACTGAGGCTGAACTCGATTCTGATAAGACATCTCGGCTGGGTCGTCAATCCTTATTTCAGCAACGAAGTCCGCTCGAGCATTTCCAACGGATATGACTACAGCGTATCTCCCGAAATTCAGACCGCGGCTTTCTTCGACCCGGGCTACATAACGCAATCGCTTGGTTTCATATACTCGAAAAAGAATTTTTCGACAAGACTCGGCGTAGGCGTGCAGGAAGTTATCACCAACGAATTCACGAAATACTCCGATGACCCCGACACGCCGAATGAAATCGAAAAATTCAAACTCGAAACAGGCATCGAATCGGTTACCGAGGCGAACGTTGACCTGATGCAGAACATACTTTACTCTTCGAGATTGAGATTGTTTTCCCGCTTCAACACACTCGACGTCTGGGACGTTAACTGGGACAACATTATTACAGCGAAAGTCAACGATTACATAAACGTGAATCTCGGCGTCAACATTATTTACGAAAAGAAGGCGTCATTCAAGACGCAGATAAAGGAAGCGCTTCAGGTCGGGTTTTCATACGTTATATTTTAATCTATCACAACAATATTTCTAAACTGTTTACGGTCTTTCCGTCTCTTGGCGGAAAGACTTATTATTTATACGCATCATCCGAGATTCAATAAAGGAAGAAGCAGTCTTAGAATAAGCCAAATCAGGACGCCTCCGATAATATCGAAGAAGACGCCCGACCTTATCATTTTCGTAATCGGAACCATTCCCGAGCCGTAAACAATCGCGTTCGGTGGCGTCGATACCGGAAGCATAAACCCCCAACTCGCGCCGAGCGTCGCGCCTATGGCGGGCGGAACGGGATTGATATTTCCAGCGATGCAGATTGAAATCACAACGGGAACAATCATATTGGCGGACGCGGTGTTCGACGTCGCTTCGCTCACGATAATAGCGATGAATATTGCCGCGAATGTTATCCCCCAAACCGTATCAAGCCCGCTGAAGTTTATGAACGATTTTCCCAGATAATCCGCGAGTTTAGTTTCGAACATAAGATTGCCGAGCGAAAGCCCGCCGCCGAAAAGAATCAGCGTGCCCCAGTCGATGCGCGTGACGTCCTTCCAGTTGATTGTAAACTCCATTTTCTTCCTGTCAACGGGAAGAAGAAAGAGCAGCGATGCTCCAATAAGAGCCGCGACGGCTTCAGGAAGATGGTTGTTGTAATTTTTAAACACGCCCGATTCGGTGCCGTATATGACGGCTATGAATCCGGGAATTATCCAGAGCGCGACGGTAATGAAGAAGGCAATCATCGAATTTATTTCGCCGCGTTTCATTTTACCGAGGTCAAGTTTTGATGAAGATACGAAAGAATCCGAAATTTTAAGACCCGATACTTCGGGTTTGTTCAGAAAATAAATCAAAAGAAAAAGGAACACATACATTATTACGAGCATCGGCAAAGCAAACATGAGCCACTCGAAGAACGAAATTCTCAGACCAGCGAATTTTTCAATCATCGCTATGCCGATAAGATTCGGCGGTGTGCCGACGGGTGTTCCGATTCCGCCTATCGATGCCGAATAAGCCGTCATAAGCATCATAGCCGTACCGAACCTGAACTTTCTCACGTCGATTTTCCTGCCTTTTTCTTCACCCGCTATTTTCGCGACAGAACCGACGATGCCGACAGCAATCGGAAGCATCATAGCCGCGGCGGCGGTATTGCTTATCCACATCGAGATGAACGCCGTTATCGCCCCGAAAGTAAAAAGAATTCTTCCCGTGCTTTTCCCGACGAACTTCATCCTGAGAATTCCGAGCGCGAACCTTTTATCGAGACCGTGCTTGCTCATCGCTTCCGCGAGAATGAAACTCCCGAGAAAGAGAAACACAATCGGGTCGGCGAAAGGAGCGAACACTTTTTTAATATCCGCCACTTTTAAAACGATGCAAAGCAACGCTCCGAGCAGAGCCGCGGCGGGTATCGGCACGGGCTCCGTTATCCACCAGATAATCACGAGAAGAATAACCGCAGAGAGCGCGTGCGCTTCATACGATACCGACGAGTAAGGCAGAAAATAAAATATCAGAAAGACGAGCGGACCGAGTACGAGCCCGGTTTTGTTTCTTAATTTTTCAAATTTCTCTTCGGCGGGCGAGATGATTTCTTTCGTCTGAACTTCCGGAATTTCAGGCTCCATTTGTAAGGGATAATTTCGAGGAAATTAATCCTATTCGGATTATAAAGAAAGGAATTATTTTCGGCGTAATCTTTTTTCCGCGAAAGGATTTATTTCGGCGTAATCTTTTTTCCGCGAAAGGATTTATTTCGTTCCGAAATCCCTGAGTTTCATTCCCGAAGCAATGTATCTCTTCCAGTATCTCGTGAGCGAGGTGTATTCGAATAATCTGTTTATGAATTTCACTCTCAACACTTGCGCGAAAATGAAGTATCCCGCAATCAGAAAAAGGAAAACCGCGATCCAGTTTATCACGCGGATTAATACGTCCTGAAGAATGCCGTCCGCGGGAAGGCCGAGTATGTTCACGGCGGCGGCGGTTACGGGAATCAGCGAGAATAAGTACATCATAGGTATCACGAACGAGTGCGCTGTCTGTATCGATTTGCTCGGACAGATACCGATGCACCTCATACAACTCTCGCAGGTGTACCGCCAGAACGGTCTTTTCCCCACGAGCACGATTGAATTCGTCGGGCATTTCTCGACGCAGAGCCTGCAGTCGTTGCAATCGGCGGAAGCGTAAAACGATTTCGCGAATATGAACCTTCCGCAGAAATAATATCCGATTGTTATCGGAGCAACGGCGATATCCAGCGGCAGGTACACGAAGAACTTGTAACTGAACGCGCGCCCTTTTTCGAAAAGCCTTTCGGCGAACTTACCAATCTGCCGTTCGCGTCTTCTTGAAATATCCCCCGCAGCCGAATCAGTGAGACCCGGATGAATCGAAATCCAGTTCGAAGGCATATCGAAAGGAAGCGAGCCCTTTATTTTATAACCCTTCAGAAGAAGCAGGAACATCGGAAGCAGTTGCGCGACGCCGCTTAGTCCGGGAAAATAAATCTTTCCGAACTTCAGCCCGCCCCGCGTGTTAAGAGTAACGACGCCCGATTTTCCCCGCGGAAACTTCGCGATGTACTTCATCATAATCGGCGCGAGATTGAAGCCGTGAGTCGGATAGCAGAACACGATAAGAGTCTTCCCGTTCAATTCGGGCGGAGTAACTTTTTCAAACCTGTCAATCGAATGAAGATGAACTTCCATTCCGTACTCCGACGCCCTGTCAGCGAGCCACCGCGCGGCTTTGAGGGCGTTGCCCGTGCCAGAAAAGTAATAAACGACGAGCGTGTCATACACGGATATTTTGCGGATGTCTTTCATATAATTATTTAAACCGCCTTACTGAACAGTGAACACAAAATCGGGCGGGGAATTTTTTGTTATGCGTGAATTGTTATGATAAATCGTGTCGAGAACGTGCCACCTGCCGGTTTTAGTAAGGTTAACGGAACCCGTATAAATTCCGCCGCCTTTCCAAGCGGGGTTAATGTTGTTTTGCGAAACCTCTCCCGACTGCTCGAAATACGTTTTTATAATCATAGACGCGGAATCAATTTCGGCAAAATTGATATCGTCGTTCGTTCTGTGAAGAATGCACTTGAACTCATTCGCGCCTGCCGAAACAGTGAGCGGCTTTATGAGCGTAAGGCAGTAAGTACCGCCGTGATTTAGGTCATCCCAGTAAGCCAGTTGCTTTCCCGAAACAACGGTAACCGTGAAGAATGCGGAATCTACCGCGTAAAGGTCGTTGTAAACATAATCGGCAAACCACATAGCCGACGAATCGGAAATCATAGTGAAGCAGGCGTAACCCTTGAAAAGATTGTACTCACTGCTGTATAAATATTCCGGAGAAACGGGAGACGAATGCCCGGGACCGCCTATCGAATGATACATCATCGGCTTGAACCTGACCGCGCCCGAATTCATTTCGTTTCCGTTTATGAAAACCTTGAAGCCGATATCGTTGTAGCCGTAAATCATACCGCTTCCCGAAGCGCTGTAAACCTCGAACTTCGCCGCGCCCGACTGCACCGTAAAAATCTTCGCGAAAGAAAGTTCCGTCTGCTGACCGCCGTTCGAAACTCCGTCGTCTTTATTGCAGGAAAAAAGAAAGAGCGCCGCCGCGGACAGAAGAAAACAAAAAACAATATTTAAAAAACTCCTCAAATTATTTAAAAAATCTTTACAAACTATTTTGAAACCTCTACAAACTATTTAAAAAAATTTCATGGTATAAAATGATTCTTCACAATCAACAATTGCTTAAAATATCTTTTTACAAAAATTTTTACAACACAATAAGAATAATTAACCGCCCGCCGGCTCTCCATCATTTTTCTTTTCCGTTTTGTGACTGTCGGCTTTCGCTCCGTTACGATATAATATTATGGAGAAAGCATTCGCTTTCATTCTTCGCGGACTTGCTTTTACTCTTCGCGGACTTGTTTTTACTCTTTGCGGACTTGCTTTTGCTCTTCGCGGACTTGTTTTTACTCTTCGCGGACTTGTTTTTGCTCCTCGCGGACTTGCTTTTGTTCCTCGCGGACTTGCTTTTGCTCTTCGCGGATTTGCTTTTGCTCTTCGCGGACTTGCTTTTGCTCTTCGCGGACTTGCTTTTGTTCCTCGCGGACTTGTTTTTACTCCTTGCGGACTTGTTCCCGAAGGGAAAAGTGATGATTTTACTCAAAAAACAGCATATTTTGTAATTTTGTGCTTTCTTTCGACAATTACCGGCGGGCGATAAATAAGATATGGGACGGGAGATACATTTTTTTCAGGCAATTGTTAATTATTTCATACACTTTATATTTTTAGACTTGATTATTAGGGATTTGTTTTTGTAAACTTGAATAATTTGCTTTTTAAATAATTTTAAATTTTATTTTCCTAAATTTAAAACTCTGATTAAAAAGCAGAGAAGGAGGATATAAAAATGAAGAAACAAAAAGCCATCATTGACTTTACGCGAGTAAGGGACAATGACCTTACTGAAACGGCGACACTGATTCACGAAAAACTGAACGCCAATCCCGATTTCCCGACGCCGAGCCCGACACTGCCCGTTTTTCTTACGGCGATTGAGGATTATTCAAACGCTCTCGTGAAAGCGAAAGACGGCACGAAGCAGGATACGGCTGATAAAAACGCCAAACGTAAGATTCTTGAGGGTATGATGGCTGACCTTGGGAATTACGTGAATACAATAGCCGACGGCGACCTTGTAAAACTTGAAGGCTCGGGCTTCCCGCTGAGCAAGGTTCCCGCTCCGGTTGGAGTTCTTGAACAGCCGTCGATATTCCGTGTCGGCGAAGGAATAGACCCGGGCACTGTGAAGATTGAAATCGGACTCGTACCGAGAGCGACGGGCTACATCGTTCTTTACTATGAAGTGCGGTCGGATGGAACCGTGCCGGGAAGCGATGCCGAATGGCAGAGCAAGTTATTCTCGAAAACAACCGGCTTAATCACGGGACTGAAGAGCGGCAAGAAATACGTTTTCAAATCCGCCGCGACAAGCCCGGAAGCAAACACAATCAACCTGTATAACTTCACCGAGCCCGTTGAAAAATTCGTGCAGTAATATCCGTTCTTTGATTAATAATATTGTCAGAATAATTCCGTAACACTTTGTTTTGGGGGTAACAACCGAGTTATGAAATAAGAAAATATTTCATAACTTTTAAAACATCCTCCCGCAAGGGAGGATGTTTATAATTAAAATATTTTCCAGAAAGAATGAAATATTTCAGAATATTTCTATTTTATCGAATATTTTTTAAAATTATATAAGGAGTTAGAAAAATGCCAATTACCGTTGGAAATTATTCTTTTAAAGGTCCCTACACATCAACTGATTACCTTGATGACAAATCAGGCGTTTATGCAATACATTGTAAATCAGGAGATCATTATTATTTGATTGACATAGGAGAAAGTTCGCAAGTAAAATCCAGAGTTGCAAATCATGATAGAAAAGATTGCTGGTCAAAAAATTGTAAAGGTACCCTGACCGTTTCTGTTTATTACACACCTAACTTGCAACAAGCAGGAAGAAAAACCATTGAACAAGAATTAAGAGCATTGTATAACCCCATTTGCGGTGATCAATAATTTTTAAAATATTGCAAACATCCTCCGCAAGGGAGGATGTTTGTAATTTATATGGAATAGATTTTTCGGATTAAGTATATTAATTGCAAATAAACAACAAAAGATACTAATGCTGACAAAAGAATATGTAAGAGAAGTAAAAACCGAATATGCGGATGGAATAAAACAACTCATTAGAGAATTTCATGATGGTGGTTCAATTAGTTTTATTCTTGAAAATCTTGGTCGGCTTCCAAAAGATTTTGATGGCAGTTTTTTACCCGATTTACTTAAACATAAAAGTGTGAATGTTCGTCTTTGGGCAGTCAAAACAATTGGTAAACTTGCAAATGAAGAATATATACCTATTTTAAAAGAAGTTATGCAATATGAACAGGACACATCTGTTAGGCGTGAAACAGTATCCTCGATAGGAAGAATGAGAAATCCTAAAACAAAAGAAATTCTCTTTAATATTCTTGATGATAAGGATCCAAAAATAGTATGCCAAGCAGTGAGAGGTCTTCTCGTATTTAAAGGAGACAAAGATGTTAACGAAATTTTACAGAAACTAATCATTCATGAAAATGAAATGGTTAGGTCAATAATTCATAAAGAATATTTTGCAAAGAATAAGGATTTTTCTTTACAACCACACTCTGAAAGCTTCGATTACTTGAGAAATGTAGTCATACATGGCGACACAATTGAAATAATGAAATTATTAAATGACGAGAGTATTCATCTTACTTTCACATCACCACCTTATTATAATGCAAGGGACTATTCTATTTATCCCTCATATAAAAATTATTTGGAATTTCTTGCTGAAGTATTTAAAGAAGTACATCGTATTACTAAAGAAGGAAGATTTTTAGTATTAAATACTTCACCCATAATTATTCCAAGAATTAGTCGTGCGCACAGTAGTAAACGATATCCAATACCGTTCGATATTCATCCTTATTTGATGGAAATGGGGTGGGAATTTATTGATGATATTGTTTGGCTTAAGCCAGAATCAAGCGTAAAAAATCGTATAGGTGGATTTATGCAACACCGCAAGCCTTTGGGCTATAAACCAAATTCCATTACTGAATATTTGATGGTTTATCGAAAATCTACTGATAAATTACTTGATTGGAATATCAAGCAGTATGATTGGTCAAATATTCAAGAAAGTAAAGTACCTGACGGATATGAGACAAATAATGTTTGGAAAATTGATCCTTGTTTTAATAAAAATCACTCAGCTGTATTCCCTGTAGAATTATGTAAGCGAGTAATTTCTTATTATTCTTATAATAATGATTTGGTCTTTGATCCATTCGGAGGAAGTGGAACAGTAGGCAAAACAGCTAAATTATTAAATAGATATTTCTTGCTCACAGAAATTGATGATAAGTATTTTAATTATATGAAGTCAAAAAAATCAAACGATATCTTTGATCAGCATCCAACAAAGTTTTTAAATCTAAATGAATTTAAACAATCAATCAAATAGGTATGCCATTAAACATTGAAGCCAAGAAAAACATTATTAGAAAAGTCATAACGAATCGAGATTATAGGGATGAAGTACAAATTATCATAGACGAAATCTTTTTGAATTACTGTATCGACTTTTTTAAAAAAGTTGTTTATGCAAAATTAGAATACTTAGGTACGGAGACAGATTGGTATAAATCTATTNTTCTAAATACCAAACTAACGAAAGATCAAATCGCGGTAAATTCGGGATTGAATATGAAATCAATAACGAATGCCTATAATTCTTCGAGAAAAGAAATTGTAATTCAAGCATCGTATGAAAATTACGAACGTTTATCTGAAACAATTAATAATCTCGTCAATGATAATAAGGAACTACAAATAAAACTCACAATAAAATTTAAAGATATTAGTGCGGATTTAACTGTAAGAGAAAGCCTAATTATTATTAATACTATCGCAGTAAAAAGAGCAGAAATTCGAGGTGGTATGTGGAGTTCTGTTGGCAAGCAAATTGAAAAACCATTGATGGTAACTTTATGCAAACTTTATAACGTTCCGTTTGAGTCTCATGACCAAACTGATAATCCTGAAAGTTTTCGCGAAGTAGATTTTTATGTCCTTTCGGCTGACGGTAAGAAATTGAGAACTGAAGTTAAACTTATGGGCAAAGGAAATCCTGAAAGTGCGGATGCTATTTTTGCACGTGAGCCAGATATATTTTTAGCTGATAAATTATCAAATAAGAACAAAGAGCAAGCAAACGATTTAGGGGTTCATTGGATTGAACTTAGATGCGAAAATGGTTTTACGAAATTTTTTGACGTTTTGAGATCTCTAAATGTGCCCTGCAGTGATTTCGACGAAGACTTGACAACAAGACTTGATAAGATTCTATATGAAGTCTATGGAGAGTTATATATTCTGTGATTATTAGAGTTTATCCCGAGGACTCGGGAAGTTTCCTCCTGAAAGCATAACCGTCAGTATGTAAGTCAGTGTCTCGCTTATGGATCCCGTATGCTTCGCATATCTGCTTCGCGAGTGCCGGGATGACAATCTCACCGCTTGAATTCCTTCGGGTTTAATACATATTCTTTTTGAGTCAAATACATTAATTTTTGAGGGATGAGAGTTTCGCTTATAATATCGGTTTACAAGAAGTTGCGGGAACTGGAGTTGGTTCTGTCGGCTTTGAAGGAGCAGACGGAAAAGGATTTCGAGGTCATTATAGCCGACGACGGCTCGGGCGCGGAGATTGAAGATTTCATCAACGCGTTCCGCGAGGATTGCGGTTATGAGATTACTTTCATCACTCAGGAAGACAAAAGATTCAGAAAAAATAAAATTCTGAACGAGGCAATCAAGGTTTCGAAAAGCGATTACCTTATTTTTCTCGACTGCGACTGCGTACCTCATCCCGATTTCATAAAGGGTCACGCCGAAAGCGCAGAAAAGAACACGGTGCTAATCGGCAGAAGGGTTCATCTCGGAGAAAAACTTTCGGGTATGCTCGACAGGGATTTCATAACCACGAAGTATTTCAAGCGTCTCACGCGGAAAGCGTTCTTCGATTCCTTCCGCTCGGGAGATACGACAATTTCGGCGGAGGAAGGATTTCTTGTAAGGAATAAATTTCTGAGGAGCGTTACGAAGTCGAAGAACAACCACATCGTCGGATGCAATTTTTCCGTGTGGAAAGAAATGATGCTGAAGATAAACGGTTTCGACGAGAATTACGTCGGCGCGGGAATCGGCGAGGACACAGACGTGGAGTACAGGCTGGGGCTCACGGGCGCGAAGTTCAAGTCGGTGAGGAATCTTGCCGTGGTTTACCACCTTTACCATCCGAAAACGAAGGAAGCGAACACGAACTACGATTACTTCCACAAGAACGTCAAACTGAAGAACGAGTTTTACTGCAGGAACGGAATTGACAAGACTTACGGCAGTTAAGCGCCCTCCTCAAAAAACCTTTTCGCTTTTTCGAACGCCTGCTCCGCGGTAATCAGGTTGATGTCAGACGACGGAGATTCGAGAATTTCCCCTTTCATAAAATACGGCGACCATTCGAATGAATCATCTTTAAAGAAGAAAGCGAGTGTGTTCGTTCCGTTGAACGAGGCAAGGTGCATTACTCCCGTGTTGTTGCAGACGAAGAGCGTCACGTGTTTAAGAATCGCGGCAAGTTGAAACGCGGGAACGTCAACCATTACCGAGTATTCAATGCCCGCGGCGCCGAGCATCGATTCGAGTTTGTCGGTTATTTGCCTGTCGATAAAACCCGACGAGACAACGATGTAAGGATTGTACTTTTCGCTAATCAGTTTTATGAGTTCGAAATATTTATTCACGTCCCACGTGTTTCTTTTCTGTCCCGCGCCCGGATGGAAGACGACGATTTTCCGTTTCCTGTCGGGAAAATTACCTGCAATATAATCATTGCCGTATTCGATTTCCGCGGGACTCAGTTTTATGCGCATAGCGGTTACCTCTTCGTCGGGAAGCGCGCAACCCAATGCCTTCGCGGTATCGAGGAACCTGTTGACTTGATGAATCCTGTTCCTGTTCCAGTCATATTCCGGTTTCACGTCGAGGAAAAAACTCATTTTGTTCTTTTGCGAATCCATTCTCCCGACGCCCGCCTTGATTTTCCCTCTCGCGAGCAGGGCGATTAAATATGAAGTGTAAGAGATTCTTATTGACGACGGAACCATCACGATGTCGTATTTCTTTTTTCTCAGCGCGATAAGAAAAGCGAGAAGGCTGCTTAGTTTGTCTTTTCTGAAAATAATTAATTCGTCGAGCCAGGGATTGAGTTTTTTGAAATTGATTTTATAGTTCGTGGGACAGCCGACGAGTGTGATTTTCGCATCGGGATATTTTGTCTTCAGCGCCTTATACATAGGAAGAGTGCAAATCGTGTCGCCTAACTGGTTGCTCTGGGGCCGTATTACAAGAATTTCCGTCATTGTTTTGAATGTGAGAAAAATAACCGAATAATTTTTTTAACGGTATGCTTAAATTGAAGCATAGAATTTTCAGAATTGAATTCTGCCGAGAATAAAATTAACGCCTTCGATGATGTCGCCGTCTTCCGTTTGCCTGACTTCAACGCTTCCTACGTTCGAATTAAATTCGAGAGAGCGGCGGGACAAATCGTCGGGCGACGGATAAACCCTGTACTTTCCCGGCGGAATGTTGTCGAATATGTATTCGCCGTCGGAGAACGTAATTGTTTCAATTTTTATTTTTCCGTTTTCGGATTCAAGAAGCATTTTCAATCCCGAAACGGGTTTCGCGTCCTGACCCGCGTTTATTGTAACGCTGCCACTTACAATTCCCGAAGCGTAAACGGGAACGGGAACAACCTTGAACCTGTTCGGGTCGATGAAAACGCCGTAGGTCCTGTACTTCGGCCTGTAGAGCGGGTTGTCGAAAGAGACGGGAGATATTTCGAGACGGTAAGAATAGTAAGGGTCGAGGTCGGAGTATCTGCACTCGTTTTCGGTTTTGAGAATTTTGCCCGCGTTGATTCTCGAATCGAATCCCGTGTTAAGAATTTTTTCGTTATCGTCGGGATAATCGTTTCCGTTGGCATCGATAAAAGGAACGAGAGAAAGACCGCCTCGGGAAACCATATTTCTGTTGTCGAAAATAAAGTTGTTCCTGAACTGGTCGTAACCAACGGAGCCGTACACTGACTGCTGAAGGTCCCATCCGTTTTCGTAAGACGAATACCCCGCGTTGTATCTGCCGAATGATAAATCAAACCGAAGGGCGAGCCCGCCGGAGTAATTGTTGTTCACGTAATCTCTCGCCGCGTAAACTGTCATCCATCCCGCGCCGAAAAGCCCCTTGTCTATGTAGAGAGCCGTGTTCGAAAATCTTCCCGACGTATGGTCGATTTCCGTCTGCTGTCTTATCATCAGGTCGCCGTAAACCCTGTACGATAGGCTCGCGGAAGTTCTCGTTCCCGCGTCTTCGTAAGAATCCGCCACCTTGCTACGTGAAACGTTGGTTATGATGCCGCACTGGAGTTTTTTATAATTAAGGAACAGTCCCGAATTCAGGAAAAGAAGTTTGTAATTATCGGATACGGTTCTTCTTCCGTTCACCCTGAAACTAACCGAGAGCCCTTTGAAGTAAAACGGAACGAAAGCGGAAACGTTTTGCTCTTCGCTGTATTTTGAAGGATTGAAGAATTCATTCGCGCCGTATCTGATATAAGAGAATGTCGTGTAAATCTGCGACGGAAGCAGAAGGCTCAGGTTGGCGCTGCCTTTCAACGCGTGGTAATAGTCGGCGCTGAAAATCAGATTGTCGAGAATTCTGACGGAGGTGTTCGCGTAAGGATAAAACTTTTTCACGTCAGGTTCGTTGAGGTACAACATTCCCGCGCCCGACGTGAGAATTTTATTTATTCCCCAGGACACGCTTGTTTCGGAGAAAAGGCTGTGATTTCCCGATTTGAGCGTGCCTCCCGTAATGTTGTATTCAACGGTTTTCTCAGGAAGGAAATTAAAAGGCACCTGAATCACGCGTTCTTCGGTGTGAATTTCACCCGCGGTGCCGTAATACTTGAGCGTGATGTAGTTCGAGCCGTAGAGAAGCGGCACGTTGAATTCGAAATATCCGTCATTCCCCGACTTCGTGTAGCCGATAAGTTCGTTGTTGATGTAAAGTTCTACGTCCCAGTTCGAGCTCGTCCTGTCGAAGATTTTATATTTGCCTATTGTCCTTCTTGAAACGGGCGGAGAGTTTGTAATCTGAATTCCCTGAGTATTTGAGAGAAGACCCGACTGAAGCCTCATATTGCCGACAACAGCCTGCTTGAACATTTTCCTGTCGTCAACGAATCTCCATCTGAATTCGGCGCTGTTGTTATCGAATAGGTCCTTGTCGTCTCCGTTTATATTCGCGATGAAATCACCGCCGAGAATTTCCGAGCCGTGCGCGAGGTTGTAATAATACCTGTCTCCGATTCGCGACGAGTGCGAGTGGTTGACGTTCCAATCCATAACGCCGAGACCGAGAATTTTTCTTTTTCTCGGAATGAAAATGTCGGCATTTTTTATGTCCGTCCGGTTGGCGGAACTTATTTCTCTTAAAAGGTTTCTTTCAATTTCCGCGACGACTGGTAGTTTCGTTTCGGATGAAACGTGAATGTTAAGACGGCTTAGGTCGGCTTTAAGAACAAGACCGAAAAGTTTTTCCATCAATTCGGAACTCAGGCAGACGTCCGATTCCGAAAAATAAAAATCGTTTCTGTTAAAGGGAACGGATTTTTCCTTTATCACGGCGGAGTTTTTCAGGAAATCAATTTCATACGTTTTGCTTTCATCGATGTAGAAGCCTTTCACGAGCGTCATTTCACGCGAGAATCTGAAATCAATTTTCAGACGCGAGAAAAGTTCTCCGAGAGGCACGTAAACCGTTTTTCCCGAGACGAAGCAATTGAGGTCGAATTTTCCCGCCTTGTCGGCGTCAACCTGCAACGGCGCTTCATCACAGGCGGGGTTTGATTTTACGAGATTTGAGTCGATGAATGGAAACGCTCCCGCCGGCGCGCAGCAACAGAGCAAAAAAAAAGATATATTCAGAAAAAGAAATTTCATTTTTCTATTGTAAGGGAAATCGTTCTTTCCGCGGTATTTCCTTTAAGAATATTTCCTCCTGTTTCTTCCCTGTCGGTATTGACCTGAACTGTAATAGTATATTTTCCCGGAGCGAGTTTTCCGGTTTCAATTTCGACGCGCTTGTTGAGTTCGTAGTAAACTGAAATTTCCTGACTGACGTTTTTTATTACGTCTGATTTTTCGTCAGACAGAGTTGAGACTATGTTGCCTATGTAAGCGGCATTTCCTTCCCGCTTCAGTTCTGCAAACAGAACAATTTTGCTTCCGTTGTATGAACACGTAAGGTTTGAAAAGTTTATTCCTGTCGAGACTTTTCCTCTTCTATAATTCAGGGCGATGACGGAGCGAAATTCAACGCCGAGACCCGCGTCGATATTTTCTTTTCCCGCGGAGTCGTTCGCGGCAACCTGTTTTGATTTAATAACGGGGCGTCCCCAGTACTCGCCGTCCTTAAGATTTTTCGGTTTCGCCGCGATTCTGACCGTTTGTTCACCGAGAGGAGAAAGTATGAACTTGCGCGGATAGAAACTGATAAACTTAACAGCGGACGGGTCTGTTTCCGATTCCGTATCGGGAAAATGAATAACGGTTTTCCCAGACGAGTCTGAAACGGGATATCCGAATTTCATATCGATGCTCACTTCCCAGGAGGCGCTGTTCGAATTGTTTCTAACCAGAATGTATCCGTTCCTGTCGGCGTCGCTAAGGTGCACCGTTACGGGCGCGACGGTCACCTGTCCGTTCGCGGTAAGGCAAACCATCAGAAGTATTGATATCAGAAATATTTTTTTCATATTCTAATTTGATACTGTTGTCAGAACGATTATAATTTGCGAGTTATATTCACCTGCTTTCTGAACCGCAGGTGGATTTATTGTGCCGCCAATCCTGATAAAATACTCTCTCGTCTTGTCATCGAACTGGAGCGTCGTGCCAGAGTACGGATTAAACGGAATTCCCGGCTGGTCGTCATTTGGATTAATGCTGCCGGAAGCAGTATAGACGACGGGCAGAACGCCCGCGCTACTGTTGATGCCGCCGGCGAGATTGAAGGAAACATTGACTACAAAACGGCTGCCGTTCGATTTCAATATAAACTTTCCTGCGTCGGGGTCGTTTTCGGAAATTGTTTTCTTAACGCCCGGAATGATGCTGCCGAAATCAAGATTCCGCATATATATGATTTGCAGGCCGTCGGACTGCGGCAGGCATTGAGACGAAAACAAAAAAATGCAAAATAGTATAACCGCTTTTTTCATCATTCCCTTTTGAATACCAAGATTGATTATTACAATATGTAACATTAAAAAATTTTAACAAAAATAAAAGGGGCTTCCTGACGGAAAACCCCTTCTTATTATTCTGTTGTCCTGGCTTTTAATTCCCTGTGTAGTAGAGAGTAACCGTAACGGTTCCTTCATAAAGACCTGCCGGCTGAGTATATGTCGGCTGAACTGTTCCTCCAAGAAGAATGTCCATTGCGCCGTCAGTACCGAACACCGCGTTTACCGAATTCACGGGATCGAATTCCACGACGTTGCCGCCGGGAAGTTTATATCCTCCGTCGGTAGGAGAAAAACTCAGCATTAGGTGCTCCTCGCCGCTAATGAGTTCGGGCGGAAGTGAAAGTTCAATTGTAACTTCTTTTCCTGACTCGCCCATTATGGAAAATTTTCCCGCTGAATTTGAACTCTTGTCGATTGTTCTGTTTACACCCGGTAAAATGTCGCTTCCGAAATCAAGGTCGTGAGTAGAGACGACAGAAATGGGCGCCAACACTATTCCTTTTGCGCTAATCGTGGCGGTAAGAGGTTTTGGAGTAATCCCGTCGCTTTTAATCTGGGCAAAAACAGCAGTCTGCAGCAGGAATCCAATCACAAAAGGAATCACGAATATAAGTTTTTTCATTCCAATAACTCCTCAGAATTAAATTTAGATAATAATATTATCAATTTTAGTACAATTTCCCTGCCAAAGAATAGTATAAAAATATGAATGAAACGGCAGATTTTTTCGAAAGAAATCACAAAATTAGTAGTACCACAACTATGTTTTGTTGAAGTACATTATATTGAGAATCCGGGAAAATTCAGAAATCAGGGACGGTAAACTAAGCCGATATCGGTACTTAATTATTAAAGATATCCGAAAAATTTCAAAATGACAATCATAGAATATCAACTAAGCTCAATAGAGGACAATTACGGTTACAATTATTATACTTGACTATAAATATGATATTATTAAAGTTTAGTACTGACAAGGTAATTAGAATAAGTAAATATCCTGCATACTTATTTTCAAACCTCCGCAGGTCATACACACAAAAAGATTTCGTGCATACACAAGTTAAATTGTTTGTGCAGAAATACATTGAGACTCCCGGTTAATCAACAAACAGTGTAAATCACGCCGACATTTCAATCGTGGTCTTTTATAAATTATTTTAACAGGAGGTTAAATGAAAAGAGTAATCACCGTTCTATTTATTATCAGCATTTTTATGTCAGCAGTTTCTTATTCTCAATATAAATACGAAAATCCTATTTATATCAAGAATAACACTGCAACATCTCTGACCAACGTACAGGTCAGGCTCATCATAAACACCCAGGCTCTGATATCAGCCGGATGGATGCAGGCGGATGGAAAGGACATCAGGTTTGCCACGTTATGCGGAGGAACGACATTCCGCGACCACTGGGTCGAGAAAAGTCTTAACACGGACACGACCGTTATATGGGTGAACGTGCCGTCATTAGGAGCGAACGACTCGGCGCTAATATATCTTTATTACGGAAATCCGGCAGCGACGAACATTTCAACTCTTAACGTTTTTTACGGACCGCACTCGTCAACAGACAGCGTTGTAATATCTTCAACAAATACTGTCAGTAATTGCCAGAGAGGATTCAGGTTCACGGCGAATGAAGATGTGCTTCTTGCTTATATGGGCAAGAGAATACCTAACGCCACTCAAAGGTATGTAACTTTGTTTGACTTCAATACGCAGGCAATTCTTGGCCAGATACAGGTGGATGCGGGCACGGCGGCAGTTTACAATTATAACGCCGTTGCAAATCCTTTATGGCTTAAGTCGGGACAGCAGTACATAATTGCGCTGTTCAACGGCTCAGGCGATATGTATTATTACGGAACGAGTTCGCAGATAGGACAGCATCTGACGTATGGAGATATGAGATACGCGAATTCCTGCACGCAGAATACATTCCCGACAAGCATTGTTTCGGGTATGCATTACGGCACGCCTGATTTTCTGTATTACACGAAACAGAATGTAACCCCCGCGCCGACAATTACTGTTCTGCCCCCTGCGGACACGGTAACTCCCGCTATTCCTCTCAACCTGACCGCGCTTCCGGGAAATCAGCAGGCGCTGTTGAAATGGAGGAAGAACCTTGAATTTGATATGTATCAGTACGGATTATACAGGAACACGACGAACAATCCGTCCACGTCAACATTTATCGGCTCAACAAATCATCCTGACACGACATACACCGCGACGGGTTTGACGAACGGCACAACGTATTATTTCTGGGTACGCGCGGCGGACAGATATTGCTCGCCGAGAATAAGCGGATACAGCGTGGTTGCCAGTTGTACGCCCGTAAAAATAGAACAGCCCGTGACAGGTATTCCTGCAAAGTTTTCTTTGTCCCAAAATTATCCGAATCCATTCAATCCTTCAACCACAATTCGCTTCGATTTGCCGAAAGACGCTTTTGCCGAATTAATAGTATATGACATCGCCGGCAGGGAGGTAGCGAAACTGATTAACGAAAAGTATGAAGCGGGATATTATGAAATTGAATTTGACGCCTCAAGCCTCGCGAGCGGAATATATTTCTACAAACTCACCGCAGGCAAGAGCAGCGATATAAAGAGAATGGTTCTCGTAAAATAATTTTTAAAAGAGCGGTTTTAAAAACAAAATCCCCGTTTATGACGGGGATTTTGTATATAAGAAAAGAACGTTTGAAATTTCGCGATTTGAATCGGCATTACTCTTAACTCCTTTATATTTATATGTGTTTCAAAAATCCCGCAGCAGATTTTATTGTATTTCGGTTTAAAAATAAAAGAGTTAATTTTATGTAAATAATATTTATCTCATGAGGAAAATCAAAATTCTGCTTACACTTTTAGTTCTTGCAATAACTTTTTCCCTAAACGCTCAGGTTTCATACAACTCTTTTGTAGCGTCAGTAATGAATATGGTAAATGCCGATTCTGTTTACAAATTTGAAAGGCATTTGTGCGGAGACACCGCCTGTGTAATAGGCGGCGCGCCTTATACTATAACATCAAGACATTATGCCACACAGGGAAACATCAAGGCATCACAGTACATATACGAAAGGTTTCAGGAATTCGGTCTGACAACCTGGTATCAGAACATTAATTCCACAATAACCAATGTTCTCGCTAAGAAAACGGGTACTAAATATCCGAATCAGTATGTAATAATCTGCGGACATTATGATGACATGCCCTCGGGTACTACCGCTCCCGGGTCTGACGACAACGCCTCAGGCACGGTTGCAGTTATTGAAGCGGCAAGGATACTTAAGAACATAAATCTTCCGTACACGATTATATTCGCGGCTTGGGACGAAGAAGAACGCGGATTGTACGGAAGCAAGGCATACGCTGATACAGCGTACAGGCTTGGAGATTCAATCATCGCGGTTTTAAATTTCGACATGATAGCGTACGACGGAAATAACGACGGGGCGCTTGATATAAATACAAATACCGCTTCGACACCGCTTGCAAACGATTTCGCTCAGATAGTCACACTTTATCAGCCGACACTCGTGCCGCAGGTAACGACATCATTAAACGGCGGAAGCGACCATCAGTCATTTCAGAACAAGGGATACAAGGCAATACTCGCAATTGAAGACAACAGCGATTTCACGCCTTACTATCACACTGTAAATGACACATATCTTTCTCTGAATAAACCGTATTTCATAAAGATGATAAAAGCGGGTGTAGCGGCGCTCGTGACCATAGCGGGCGACTTCAAGATTACAATTGCCCACACGCCGCTCTCGTCCGGACCGATAACTTCGCCGAGAGTCGTTACTGCCACAATTAAATCGTCAATGAAAATAGCGGCAGGAGTTAATCAGCCGAGACTTTATTTCAGCGTGAACAACGGTTCGTTTAATTACATAAACCCGAATTATACGAATCAGGATACGTTCAAGTTCACGATTCCGGGCCAGTCTATGGGAACATCAGTTAGATATTATCTGGCGGCACAGGATTCAGCGGGCTCAATAGTAGCGACATTACCGGGGGGCGGTTCAGGTTTAAATCCACCGGGAACGACGCCTCCTGCGACAAAATTCGAATATCTCGTCGGAAACACTTATTCAGTTNACGATAGGTACGGGACAACTTCCTCCAACTTCCCGTTCACGACTTACTGGATGGACGGCAGGACACAATATCTTTACACCGGAACAGAGATGGGTTATACAAACATGTTCATAATGAAAATTGGTTTCAACGTGATTTCAGCAGATCCGGGTGCAATGAACAGTTTTAAAATCAGCATGCAGAACACGACGATGACATCGCTAACGGGATTTGTAACAACCGGATGGACAACCTGTTACAACCCCACGTCATACGTAGTTCCGGGTACGGGATGGCAGATGATTACACTCACGACACCATTCTATTACACGGGCGGTAACCTGCTGGTTGAAGTATGTTACGACAACTCATCATACACTGAATTCTCTCCGGTTTACAGCACTCCTGCAACGGGAATGTATTGGGGCAGGCACTACGATTTATCGTCATCCTCGGGGTGCAACACCACATCCTGGTCGAGCTCCACGACTCCTCCGGGAAGAGCGAACACGAGATTCGAACTTACTACCGGAACAGGTCTTGCAAACAACGAAAATGAAATTCCGAAGACATTCGAACTAAACCAGAATTATCCGAATCCTTTCAATCCGACGACCAAGATTGAATATTCTGTTCCGAAAACCGAATTCGTTTCGATAAAAGTTTATGACCTTCTCGGCCGCGAAGTAGCGGTATTGGTGAACGGCAAGGTACAACCAGGAAAGTATATTTACGATTTTGACGCATCATCGCTTTCGAGCGGCGTGTATGTTTACAGAATGTCATCTGCGTCCTTCGACAAAACGATGAGAATGATATTGATAAAATAAAACACAGATTTAGATACTGAAGAAAACGGGGAAAATATTTCCCCGTTTTTTTTGCCCATACCTATTTTTATGCTGAAATACTTCCGCAGATTCATTAAAATATGTTCAAACAAACATACTGCCATGAAAAAGGGTATTTCTATAATTTTCTTTTTGACTTTTTTCATTTCGGGCTTAAACGCTCAGTTGAATCTCGACTGGAAATGGCTTCACCAATCGCCGCAGGGAAACGACCTAAGGTGGGTGAAGATGTGGGATGCAAACACGATTTACGCGATTGGATTCAGAGGGACGTTCATAAAAACGACAAACGGCGGGCAGGACTGGATTATTCAGCATAAAACGGGAAGGGTTGCCGGCATACCGGTACAGGTTTCGGACTTGAGGAACGCGTGGTTCTTCAACAAAGATACCGGGCTTGTCGTAGGCACGTATGGCTCTATATTCAGGACGACAAACGGAGGACTAACATTCGACAGCACGAACAATCCCGCGCCTTCGAACACGACTATCACGGGTATAAGTTTCATCAACAGTCTCACAGGATACGCGGTCAGCGGTTTGACAAATTACAGGCTGATGAAAACAACTGACGGCGGGCAAAACTGGATTGCAAATTACGGCTCGGCTCCGCCTTATACGAATCCATACGACATATACGCTTTCAGTGAAAACAAATTAATGGTGCTTAGCGGACTTGGTGATTTATACATAACCACAAACGGGGGTATCTCTGGAATAATTATACTACAGGAAGTCAGGTAGCCTTTTATAAAGCCGTTTTCATAAACTCCGACACGGGTTTCATCTGCGGCGATTGGGGAAGATGCAGGTACACGACGAACGGCGGGTACAACTGGACAAGCATCGCGGGTACTATGCTTTCACAGAACAATCATTTCTTCGACGTGAAATACAGGAACGGAACCGTATGGCTTACCGGTAATTCGAAGTATTTATGGAGAACAACTAATCTCGGCGTAACGTGGGATTCAATAAACTTCATGGCCCCGTCCGCTACTCCTTTATGGAGCAACTCATATTACTCGTCGGACTTTTCGGCAACGGGTGACACAATCGTCACGGTTGGAGCTAACGGCTCGATACATCAGAGCAAGGGATTAGGCAACTACATAACTTTAAGCCAGTATCTCAAGACAGGAAGCCTTCGCGATATCAGCGTTTCCGCAGCGGGAACGATAATAGCGGCGGGCTCCCCTTCAACTGCGGGTATAACTCACGACCAGATTTTAAGGTCTTCAAACGGCGGTATAAACTGGAGCGTCATTTCCCCTCCACCACATCCGCAGCGGATTTTTATTCCGTGGAAATGATTGACGAAAACACCGGTTACATATGCGGAAGCAGGTCGGCGGTTTACAGAACGACAAACGGAGGACTGAACTGGGATTCACTCGTAATACAAAACATGCCGGCGGGACTGGTTCTCACGAAAGTGGATTTTGTAAACGCGCAGACAGGTTGGATATTTTCAAGGTATCTTACCGGCAACGACTCGACAATCTATAAAACGACAAACGGGGGCGTTAACTGGTTTAAGCAAAAATTCGGAACCGCAGCGGGCACCGAAAACACCATTAACAGCGCCTGTATGATTGACGCGAACAACGGCTGGCTTATAAGCAATAAGCCGAGACCGTGGAAAACCACTAACGGAGGTGCGTCGTGGGATTCGACGGGTCTGAGCGACAACTATCTCGCGGGAGCGCTTTACAAGATTAAAATGCTGGACATGCAAACCGGATACTGCGTGGGCTCGAACAATAAGGTTTATAAGACGACGAACGGCGGAAGCACGCCCTGGATAAGCACTGGATATTCATCTTCTACAGTTGTTACTTTATATACGGCTGAAGTGTTCAATTCTCTGGAAGCCGTGGTTATGGGTACGTACGGAACGGTTTATCACACAACTAACGGAGGCGTTAACTGGATTAATAAAAATCTTTACGGAAGCATTAATGATGTGTACGGCTCTTTTCTTACGGGCGACGGAAAACTTTACGCGGTAACCTTGCTCAACTCAAACATTTTTAAAAATCAGAACATGTTCTCTGTAGGTATAAAATCTATCGGGAAAGAAATTCCAAAAGCATATATATTGGAACAAAACTTTCCTAATCCGTTCAATCCCGTTACGAAAATAAGATTCTCCATCCCCGTGCAAGCAAACGGAAAAACGAAACCGGGAAGCGGTGTTACGACTGTGAGGATTTTCGACATTACCGGAAAGGAAGTTGATGTTCTTGTGAATGAAAAACTTAATCCGGGAGTTTACGAAGTAAATTTTAATGCAAGCAAATACAGCAGCGGTGTTTACTTTTATTCGTTGACATCGGACGGATTCAGTCAGACGAGAAAGATGGTTCTCTTGAAGTAATGTGCGCGTACAAAAGCCTGAAAACAGACCGGGTATCAATATAAAGAAAAGAAGTTGAAAAACTATTTTACCAGAAGCATTTTTCTGACTGAAATCTTGTTACCCGCCGTGAGCCTGCTGAAATAAACGCCCGACGGAAGTCTGCTGCCGTCTAATGTAACTTCGTGCTCACCATTTGCAATTTTTCCGTTTACTAACGAGGCGACTTCCCTGCCCGCGATGTCATAAATTTTCAAAATTACAAAACTGTTCTTTGAATCGTTAATTGAGAATTTTATCTTCGTTGACGGATTAAACGGATTAGGATAATTCTGGCTGAGAAAAAAATCCGATACGGCGGATTCTTCTTTAATCACTCCTGTTTGATAAACCGAGACTCTCGAAATTGTTTCTACTTCGGCTAGTCCTGCAGATGATATTCCGTCAACCGTTCCTGAAAAACTTTTTACAATTATTTTCATCCTGTCAGCAGTTACGTAAGGGTTGAGATAAACCGATTTGCCGTTGACATCGAGCGGCCCGGTGGATAGAATATGTCCGGATTCCCGACCGGAATTATACAGGATTATTTCACAATCGTTCACCTGTAGATTTGTATTGTTCGACGCGTTCGGAAAAATATTGTAGAGTTTAATCTCGCGTATGTCCAATGGGAGCGGCCATTGCAATTCAACGTATTCATTGTTTCCGCCCGAAGCAATCCAGTTAACGGATAGATCAACATTCCTCGCGCGTCTGTCAGCGGCATATTTTCCGAAATACTTTATCCCCGGGCTTGCCTGTAANCTGCTTTGCGTAACGTATGCCGAGGTTGAGAAGTTTGTGAATTGCGCTTCGGTGTTGTTAGGCGGAACCGTCATCAGCGAATGACCAGCGTGGCATCCAACGCATTTCGTGCCCGCAGCATTCTTGTCGTAATTCATACCCGTCACATGAGCGATTTTGCCCAAACCGTTCACGACGATTTTGCCGCTTGAATCAACGAGTTGTTCAAATAACGGAACGTTCGCGGGAATTTCCTGCTGCGCTATTTTGCCGTCGTAATTGACAGTTATTTCTTTCAGGAGAATCGGCTGGTCAAGACCGTCCGGATTCTGTCTCTGAAAATTAATAAAGAACCTGAACTTCGCGTTTTTGGTCAACGGCGGAGCGTCGTCAACAGGAGCATCAACAGGAGCATTCGCGTAAATATTCAGATTATCGAAGCGGAAAAATCCGCCCTGAAAAAACGTAGCCGGATTCGAAGTCGGCGGAACTTTGTTTGTATCAAAATCAGGAACGTAAGGAGGAACGGGCGGCTTGATTCTCGGTATCAGAAGTTCCGCGTTGAGTTCAAGCGTTCCCTGCAAATCGGCAATGGGCGAAATCCCCGTACCGTTTTTATTGCAGACAAAAATTCCGTAATCCTGAAGTTCGACGCTGTTCGCACGAGAAAACAGAATTCTCCCGTCATCCAGAGGAAGCGGGTCCGTAGAATACGGCGGCTGGTGCGTTCCTGATGACGGCGGATTCAGCACGTAAAGCGCCGTTGAGGTATCAACGCCGGCTATATAACTGTATTCTGAGAATCCGTTAGGATAGTATCTGATTCCGTTGCTTCCTCCTGTATTAACCATCGGAAGGTGCGGGACATATATGCCATACAAATCGCCGTTCAGGTCAATTCTCGGTCGGTATGCGAAAAGCGTATTTCTCTTTCTCGCGTCGCCCGCGTAAAATCTTAACTGATCTCCATCGGGATTTATTATGTTAGCCTGCCAGAGATTGCCGATATCCTCAGAAAGTGATTCGCCGGGATTCCTTGTCAATCCCGAAGGCGTTACATTGCTCGGCATATCTATATTAAGCCACCACCTCGAAAAAACAATTTTTCCTGTCCGCGGGTCGATAGTTGGCTTTTCGGCGCCGTTTCTTTCAGAAGTGATTCTGTAAATGTTCTGTCCCGTCGAATCAGTGATGAAAAGGTTCGTGACAAGCGCGGAGCCGAACTGTGAAACCGTCGGGAATCGAGTGGAAGCAAAAACGATTTTACCGTTTGACGTATAAACGGGATCAATGTCATCATATTTAGAAAACCTATATGCAGCAGGACCGAACTGCGAGAGGTTTATGTTTCTGTCCGTCTTTGTAATTTTTCTGAATCCCGTTCCGTCTTTCCTGATTTCATAAATACGCCAGGAACTGTCCCTGCTTTCTATACCTGCGAAAAGAATTCTTATGCCGTCCCAGTTCACACAAGGCTGCTGAACATCTATTATTCTCACGCCGCCGAAAAGCATAGTGCTGTCCATTAAAGTTCTGAGCGAACCGTCGGCTTCGCGAACAAGAAGCCTGCCACCCGTTACGGCGAATCTCGAATGAGGCCCCATTCCCGGAAGAAGCCCTGCGGACGGAAACAATATGTTTCCACCCGTGAGATGATTCCTGGAAACGAATACAATCGGAGTATTGAAAGTGCTTTGAGCAAAAATTTCACTCACGGAAAAAAATAAAATAAAAGTTATGGAAAGAATACGAATAAGATTTAACGTATTAATTAAATAATCTTTTATTTCAACACGCAATATTTTAAATCCGTGACAACTCAAGTTTTATAAAAAAAGTTTTACCATTTGATAATTTTAATTGCCTTTCCAATGTTTTAATAACAAATTTTGAAAATTAGTTCCGAAGGACAATGAGAATAAAGACAACTTTGCTTTTACTGCTTATAATTACTGCATTCAACGCTGCGCGTTCGCAGGGATTTAACTCCGTTTTCAGTCCGGACGGTGTGTTCGTAATTGCGGCGGGGAATCAGGGGAAGATTTTCCGTTCGACAAACGGCGGCGCGGCTTATTCTTCTTACACAATAAATACAGGTGTCAACTTTATATCATGTTATGCGTCGGACAGCGCGGTCTGGTTAGCCGGCTCCGATGGAAACGTTTACAGGACGTTTAAACATTCGATGAATCCCGTAGGAATAAGCACGGGTTATTCGGCATCTATAAATTCGGTTTATTTCGTAAGCAGGAGCACGGGTTACATATGCGGCGACAGCGGCATTGTTATGCGAACGACCAACGGCGGTGATAACTGGTTTAACCTGAATTCAGGTCTTGCAGCGGTCAATTACAACTGTGTGCACTTCCGTGACAGCTTAAACGGTGTCGTCGCGGGAAACAACGGAAAATTGTTCCTGACTTCCGACGGCGGAGCAACCTGGGTTTTGCAAACAACCGGAACGACACGAAATCTTCTTAAAGCGAAATATTTCTCCGGCGGCATCGCGGTAACGGGAGAATACGGAACTCTTCTGATGAAATACGGCGCATCGCCTTGGCAGACAGTTAATACAAGAATTGATTCGGACATCAGGGGAATTGCGGGTAGCAATATAAACAACGCGCGAGTAAGCGGTGGCGGAGGATTCATAAGAAACAATACTAACGGCTCAACAAAGTTTCTGAATTTCGAAATCAATCCTATGATGGCTGATTTAAAAGATATTTATTATTCTGATTCTCTGACAGGATTTGCCGTGAGCAGTCTGAATCAGGCTATAATAAAAACAACGAACGGCGGAATTAACTGGAACCTTAGCCCGGGCACGACAGTCGCGTACAGTTGGACGTCGAAGTTAAGCACCAGCGGAGGTATTGGAAACAACCTCTGCCGTCATCCTTACGACAGGAATTCCCTTTTCTGTATGTTTGGAAATCGAGTTTATGTAAGCAGGAACAGGGGCGACAACTGGACGCAGATAGCAACAGCCACTCCGGGTACGAACGCACATAATTTTTTTGTAAGTCCGATCGATACAAACATCTGGCTTTGCGCGATAGAAAGTTCGCCCGACAAAGTAATACGCACAACTGATTACGGAACGACCTGGAGCACAATACTTTCTATTAATTTCAGCAATTACGGAACACCGCTTGAAATTGACCAGAACAATCCGTCGGTGTTCTATTACGCGCCCGACGGCGGTGGATTCTATAAATCAACGGATAACGGCGCGACCTTCAATGAAATCAGCGGTAATTTTCCTTTCAGAAGCCCGTGCGACATAACGGTTATGTACGACAGTTCAAACGTTATTTTTGTTGCTGACGGAATTACCGGTTCCGGTCTCGGTGACATTTACAAGACCATAAACGGAGGCGTTAACTGGACGAAGGTTCACACCAACTCTTCGTCAAGTGAAATACCCGCGATGTGCAACACGGTATTTGACAGAAGCGTTATGTACGCTACGAATTGGAGCGGAGGGGACATATACAGGACAACAAATTACGGAGACAACTGGTCGCTGTTAAGGACAAATTCAGGGTCGGGCTGGGCGGCGGAAATCTGCAGGGAAGACCCGACGTTCGTTCTAACAGGCAGTTACGGCGGAAGCACTTACCTGTCACTCGACGGAGGCAAGAACTTTTCTACGATATCAATAACAGGCGGTGCGGGAGCAGGAGAAATCGCCGTTGACAGGAGTTTCGTCATCGATATGCGAACTGGAGGAATACAAAAACTGAGCGCTGTTTACAGTGTCATAACATCCACTGAAGAAAATATAATTTCAAACGTTCCGTCAGGATTCAATCTTCACCAGAATTATCCGAACCCGTTCAATCCGTCAACGACTATTAAGTTCGACATTCCAAAGAGCGGATTTGTAAGGTTAAAAGTGTACGACGTGCTCGGAAGAGAGGCTGCAACGCTCGTGAACGAAATCAGGAGCGCGGGATCTTACGAAATTGTTTTTAATGCGGTTGGGCTCTCATCGGGAATGTATTTTTACAAAATTGATTTTGAAGGCAATACCGACGTAAAAAAATTAATGATACTAAAATAATGAACAAAATTTTTCTATTTGCATCAGCCGTAGTTTTCTTATCGGCTCTGGTTTTCGAGACGCTAAAAGCGTTCGATGACGGTTTCGTTAACCTTACGAGGCGGCGCGGAAACACCGAGGGATGCACCTGCCACGGATTCTCTGCAAGCCCTCAGGTACAGGCATTTATAGACGGACCTTCGAGCGTCAGAGCGGGGGACACGGTCGAATATAGGGTAAAAATAACGGGCGGACCCCTCGTCAGAGCAGGCATTGACATATCCGCAGCTAACGGCTCAGTCATTTTATCTTCCTCTGATACGACATTGAAAAGGGTGCTTGCGTCTGCGAACGTTTATGAACTTACGCACAGATTTCCGAAACAGCCGTTACTCGACACTGTAATTTTTATTTACAAATATATTGCTCCGAACACTCCGGGAAGTTTCGATACTCTTTACGCTACCGCGAATTCGGTTAATCACGACACGACCGATAACGGGGATATGTGGAACTTTGCGGCCGACAGGATTATTTCAATAACGAGTTCAATCAACATCAGGAACATAACATCCGCCGCGGCAGACTTTACACTCGAACAAAACTATCCCAACCCGTTTAATCCGGAGACTAAGATAAGGTTCTCCGTACCCGCATTGAACAAAAATTCAATAACCGGCATCAACAGTATCCGCCTTGCTGTTTACGATATGCTCGGAAAAGAAGTCAGCGTTCTTGTTAACGGAAATTTGAATCCGGGAAAATACGAGGTTACTTTCGAAGGTTCAAAATACCCTTCGGGCATGTATTTTTATGTATTATCGTCAGCAGGCAGCGTTTCCGCAACAAGGAAAATGACACTATTAAAATAAGTTCAATGAGACGGAATTTCTTCGACGGAACAGAAAGAAGTTTTGTACTTGACATTACCCAATAAATACCATATATTAATATGGCATAAATTATAAAGCATGTATTCAAAAAAATTAAAAACAACAGCATGACAATCGCAGAAAAATTTCTCGCGGAACTTAAGCAGGAAGCCGCATCGACAAGAAAGATCCTGGAAAGAGTACCATTTGATAAACCGAACTGGAAACCGCACGAAAAGAGCATGCCCTTGGCTCATCTCGCGACGCACGTTGCCGAAATCCCGTTCTGGCTCGAGACCACTGTCACAACCGATGAACTTGATTTCGCAAAATCAGATTACAAGATTGAAGATGCGAAATCAAACGATGAACTTCTTTCAAAATTCGATAAATCGGTAAAAAGAGCCGAAGACGCTCTAAAGGGATGCAGCGACAACGATATGAAGAAAGGGTGGACGCTTAAAAACGGAGACACAGTTTATTTTACGCTCTGCAAGGAAGAAGTGATAAGAGGAATGTCGCTTAATCATCTGATACATCACAGGGCGCAACTCGGTGTTTATTTAAGGCTACTTGACATCCCCCTTCCGGGAGTATACGGACCGACAGCTGACGATAAGACGGGAATGTAATTAAGTAAAGGGTATCGGCAGAACTTTTTAAGCGGCTCCTGTGAGCCGCTTTTTTATTCTATTATGTTTAAACCTTTCAGGTATTCCACTGCTTTTTCCAAATCTTTTTTCATCACCATAAGATTAATACCCTGCGAAAATGCTAGAGAGGGACGCATAGAGCCGTCGCTGCTTCCGGAAAGGTAGCATTCAATTCCTGCTTCTTCGAGGCGTTCTTTTGCGATTTCGGCATCGACATCGGAATAAAAAACTGCGGCGACTACAACATCCATGCCGTCATCGTCAATAACTTCGTCCAAATCCGCTCCGCAGTTTTTGCAGATTTTGTCGTTCGCGTTTACCTCCTTGCCGCAGGAGGAACAATAATAATTTTCATCGTCCATAATACCGTTCAAAATTAAATTTATATAACTTAAAAATATGTATTTATTAATTAAAAATACAAGCCGTATTATTATAATATTAAGAAAACACTAAAAACGGCTTAATTTTGAGCAAAATAATTATTTACATTTGAAATTAAATTTTATAACTTTCAGCAGGGAGAATTCTGTAAAACACAAACTCATCTGTTAAACTCGATAAAGACTCCATTGTAGATTTTGAATCTTTTCATTCATAATCAAAAGGAGATACATATGAGACTCAAATTTTCACTTACCTTGTTATTTATCCTGATGACAGGATTTCTTGCGGCGCAGACTGATATAGGGCCAAATACCATCACAACATCAAACAGACTACACGGAATCACCGCAAGCGAATTGGCTTACGAGCAAAACAAGGTCAGTATCAATGTTCCTTACGAACTTTATGTTCAACTGGAACAGGCAAGACAAAAAGAGGATTTCACGGAAGCAGAGCGGATACAGGGTGAAATCGAAAAATACACACCGGGTATTATTAAATCCCGGAACAATCAATCCAACGGCGTAACGGCTGTGGGACCTCCTTCCATACCTCCTTTCAGCCCCGACTGGGTTTCAAATGATATACTGATAAGAGCCGGGAAAGTCGGAGGATATTACTCTACGGACGGAAACAGGAGAACTATAGACCTCAAATACGGCAAAGACGGCAGGCTGTATTTAGCGCTTTGTACGGATTCAACGGCAGGAGTTACGCATTACATTTATTTTTACAGGTCAACGAATTCAGGATTGACCTGGACGGGAGTCGGCGGACTGCAGGGATCGGGAACATTTTCGTCCGTTTCAATGTCGGTTGACAGGAAAGGAAGTGTAAACGATTCGATAAGAATTTCCTGCTATTACACATACGGCACGGGCGGCGATGCTACTGATGCAGGATTGTACCTGTTTTCTTTCAGACCACGTTCGTGGAATGATGATTACAGATTCCACACACTTGCAACGCCTCTCACAGGAAGGAAATATTGTTACGTGTCCGCTGTTAGCGACGGCTGGTATTATGATGCATCTGCTTACATAGGCTGCGTTGCCGGAGAATATTCGAATAACGGCGATAGCACCAAGACGATGCATTTATTCCGTACTACGAACTGGGGTTTGGCTCATACGGGTGCTACTCTTAACGGAGTATACACGGGATACCAGGGAGATTTTTATCCTTCCGCATGCTTTAAAAGATCTCAGAATGTTTATAGCGATTCTGTATACATCGCTGTCGAAAGAAGATTCGGAACTTCCGACATGGACATTAGAATATTCACAGCAACGTGGACTCCATCCGCTCCAACGGATATAAATTATCTTACCTCCGCGACCGGGGTTTACAGAAGACCGTCTCTGACAGTACGACAGACCCAGTATTCCCGGCCCCGTCAGATACTTGTATCGTATGTAAAAAACGGAGAGTGCATGTATTCCTATTCATTAAACGACGGAACAACCTGGACACTTGACGCATCGCTCGATCCGCATTCATCGGACAATGGCTTCTTCACTTGTGTAACTTCAGATACCCTTACTACTAACGCCTGCTTTGCCGCAGTCTTTACAACCTCTGCGGACTCGGTGAATGTTAGAAGAGGGTTCCCGGGAAATATGAGTAACGGGGAACTTGCATATAAAATAAACAGTGTTTATTCATCAGGCACAACGCAGCCGGTTATTGCAATTTTCAGGGGCAACGTGATTCAAATGGCTGACGTCTCTTATGCAGGGTCGGGACCGACAGATTGCTGGTTTGACGCTGAGAATCTTCCTACGGGAATAAGGAATCCCATAGGCTCCGCCGATAAATATGATCTCGAACAGAATTTTCCGAATCCATTTAATCCAAAAACATCGATAACATTCAGCATACCAAAGGACGAGTTTGTAACGCTTGTTGTTTACGATATTACGGGCAGGGAGGCCGCAAAACCGGTTAATGAAAGATTAAATGCCGGCAAGTATATTATCGAATTCAACGCGCAGAAATTTTCAAGCGGCGTTTATTTCTACAGGATAAACGCAGGCAATTTCACTTCAGTAAGAAAGATGATGTTGGTTAAGTAAGGACTCCTTTTGGTTTACTTGAATGACGGAAAAAGGCTGTTCGCTCGCGGACAGCCTTTTACTTATACACGAACGTAACCAGTGTCTTCGTTCCTCCGCTGCTCGGAGTTAAAGTTACTGACACCTTTTTATTTCCCCTTTCGTTAAAAAATGACAACTTAACATTTATTTCACCTTCTTTTCCCATGCTCTGTTCGACGTAACCGGATTCAAGTGCCGTGACTCTGCAGCGCTCTAAAATCAATTGCCGGTCAGATTCCGAACTGAACATTATCTCGGTTCCTTCTTTTGTAATATTGACGGATAATATTTTTCCGTCATTAAATATTTTGAACTCCGGGGGATAATCCGGAGGAAGTTTAATTTCTCCGGGCGGTGTTTCGTTTCCGGTATTTTGATACTCTCTCGCTCTATTACCGCATCCGGCGGAAGAAAGCAGAAAAACAAGAAGATATATATACAAATGTTTCATTTAAGTCATTAATATACAGATAAAAAGGATTGTTTTTTTGATAATAGATTTAATAATTTTAGTAATATTAGTAAAAAAATAGGAGAAATAAAATGTCTGTAGAATCCAAAAACAACGACACTGTAAAAAAACCGAATCTCTTTCTTACAATCCTTTCAGTGCTTTGTATTCTTGGCGCCGTAATTACACTTATTCCGTGCAGCAATATTGAAGATGCCTGCATGCTCGGCTACAAGGCTATATGTGCATTCACGCCTGTAAGCACTATTATCCTTATTGTTGCAGGAGTTATTCTCTGGATACTGAGAAAAAAGTTCTGAATATAAAAATATTACTGAATTTAATTCCGCTTAATATTCCCGAAATCTTTTTTCAATTTTGGGGCGTTGTGTTTTGTAAAATTTTCCGACATCGAACAATTTTTTAAAACCAAAATTAATTTGGTGTATTCCGGATTAAAACAGCAAAAGCGGAAATAGATAATTAATATTATTTCCCGAGCATTTCATTAATTTATTCCAATCTATTCTATAATTTTCATCCTGTAGCCGATGCCTGATTCCGTAACAAACATTACAGGATTTGACGGGTTCGATTCGAGTTTTTTTCTTAACTGGGCGACATAAACTCTGAGGTACTGGACTTCATCGGAAAAAGGTTTGCCCCAGACCTCTTTCAGTATATATCCGTGAGTTATAACCTTACCCGCGTTTCTAATGAAAAGGGCGAGAAGGGAAAACTCCGTTGATGTCAGTTTTACAATTTTGTCGCTTACCTTTACTTCTCTCGTGGAAAAATCCACTTCAAGATTTCCGTTTATAAACTGTGGTATTTTTTGCTCCGGCTTATACAGCCTCAGACAGGCGCGGATTCTCGCGAGAAGTTCGCCCGTATTGAAGGGTTTGGTTATATAATCATTCGAACCCGAATCGAGAGCGGAGACGATGTCTTTTTCTGAATTCCTTACCGACAATACGATTACAGGCGTTTCCGAAAATTCACGGATTTTTTTCATAACGCTCAATCCGTCTTCGTCCGGCAGACCCAGATCGAGTAAAATCAGCGATGGTCTGCAATTTACGGATTCTTGCAGGCCTTCTTTTGCGTTACCCGCAAGAAAAACTTTGTATCCTGAATCTTCAAGACTGATTTTGAGCAGCCGTCTTATTTGAATTTCATCGTCTATTACGAGAATGTTTTCATTCATACAGTTCAACGAGGAAGTTTTATGACAAATTTCAGCCCGCCTGATGTCATATTATATGCATTTATTGTTCCCTTGTGAGCATCAATTATCCCCTTCGAAATTGACAGACCGAGTCCCGTGCCGCCCGAGTTTTTTCTTTCTATTCTGTAAAACTTGTCAAACAAACGGTCGAGATCTTGCTCAGGCACACCGATACCGTTATCTGAGACGGTTATATATAAATATGACCCGTCATGTGAAAACTGAAGTTTAATCTTAGTTTCGTCCGGAGTATAAGCAATCGCATTCCTGATAATATTAACCAATGCCTGCTCGATCAAAGTGAAATCGACAAAGAAGAGCGGCATGTTTTCCGGTATATCCGCCGTTATACGGTTTTTGTTTTCTTTTATATCCTGTTTGTCCAGAACGGAATTCATCAGGTCCCGGGCTTCACACGGTTTCTTATTTACTACAAGTTTTCCGCTTTCTAGTCTTGCCATATCCAGCAGGTTCTCTACCAGTACATTCAGCCTTATGGAAGCCGTGTTTATTTCTTTATACAACTCTTGTACAGAAGCATTGCTATCCTTTTTCCTTTCAATCAGAAAACTGACCGAACCCATTATTGTTGCAATGGGCGTTTTTAGTTCATGCGACAAACTATCGAAAAGCGTCTTGTACAGTCTCTCGGATTCTTCGAGTATCATTGCTTTGCCTGCCCTGTCGTTAAGAATTTCTCTCTCTACGGCAGAGCCGGTTTGATTAAGAAAATTCTTGAGCAAGGTTTCCTGTTCCATAAAAGACACTTTATCGAAAAACTTGACGGCAGCAATGCCGTAAGTGCCTCTTGGTCCTGTTAGCGGATAATAAACATACTCCGCAAAAGGCAGGGAATCCGTAAACCTTCCGGCTTTTTTCGAGTTAGTGTAAACCCATTCTGCCACGCTGAGTTCCTTAGAAGAGATATTTTCATTCACATTTAATTTCAATTTTCCGTCACATCCCGCAAGTCGTATGAATGACTTAACTTTAAAATAATTCTCAATATTTTTAACCGACTCGTTAATAACTTCTTCCAAATTAACTGCTTTAGACAAATCGTTAGCCAGACGATACAATGCGACGGCGCGTTCCTCTCGTTGTTTCATTACTTTTTCCCTCTGCCTTATACGCGTTGTAAGAACACCCGTAACGAGAGCAATAAAGAAAAATGAGAAGAACATAAGTATATCCTCACTTTTACCGATAAGGATCGTAAACTTCGGCGGTACGAAGAAGTAATTCCAAATTACGGGGCAAAGCAACGCGGCCAGAAGAACTGGGCCTGGTCCCATTACGAGAGGAAGCAGCGTAACAACAAGAAGCAGAATCAACGCAACGGTCTGATATCCGATTATAGAACTAAGCGGATACAGCAGCAAGGCTATAGTAAAGACGATTCCTGCCGATACCAGATACTGAAAGACGCCGGACTGGCTCGCGGGCATTCTTATCTTTTTTTCTTCATTGCCGCTTTCGGAACTTCCGGATACGACGAACACATCAATAGTACCGCTTTCGTTCAGCAGTCGTGTTACGATATCGGATTTAAAGAAAGCAGAGAAAACGTTTTTCTTTGGTGATTTTCCAATAACGATAAGCGTAGCATTTTCGTTTTTTGCAATTCTAAGCAAACCATTCACAACATCAACATCAGAAGTTACTATCACTTCCGCGCCGAGTTCCCTCGCAAGTTCAAGATTTTTATTCAGCGCAACCCGGCGATATTCGTCAGGCGGAACCGGCGTTTCAACGTGCACTGCCACCCAGGAAGCATTCATGGTATACGAGACCCGCCTTGCCCATCTTATCAATTCGGTCGAGTCGGGACTTGAACTTACACCGATAATAATCCTTTGCGATGATTTCCAGGGTCCGTGAATTTTATTAACCTGCATGTAATTTCTTACCTGTCTGTCGACCCTGTCAGCTGCAAGTCTCAGCGATAATTCTCTCAGGGCGCTCAGATTGCCTTTTCTGAAAAAATTTTCCACGGCATCGCGGGTCTTGTCGGCGGTATAGACTTTACCGTCTGAAAGCCTTTGCAGTAGTTCTTCTGGAGATATATCAACAAGTTCAATTTCATCGGCGATCTCAATAATTGAATCCGGTACTGTCTCATTTACTTTGATTCCCGTGATGCGGCTCACCGTATCGGAAAGGCTTTCGATATGCTGTACGTTCACTGCCGTAAAAACATCTATACCGTTATCGAGTAGTTCAAGAATATCGAGATACCTTTTTGTGTGTCTTGAGCCGGGAGCGTTTGTATGCGCGAGTTCGTCAACAATTACCAGTCTCGGTTTTTTCTCAAGAACAGAGTCGAGATCAAATTCGTTTAACTCAATCCCCTTGTATGTCAATGTTTTTCTGGGCAATTGCGGAAGATAAAACAGCAGGAATTCGGTTTCGGACCTTCCGTGCGTTTCGACAAAACCGATTAACGTGTCTACACCCTTGCCGTGAGCTTTAGCGGCATCCTGAAGCATTGAAAATGTCTTGCCGACCCCGGCACACATGCCGATATATATTTTTAATTTTCCCTTAAGATGATTCTGCTCGGTATCTTTAATTTGTTTCAGCAGTTCATCGGGATCAGGTCTGCTTTCACTGTCCATGATTATAATTTATCTAACTCAATGTTTAATTTAAGCACATTTATCACAGGCTCACCAAGAAATCCTGCGAAGGGCTTTTCAAGAATGCCGTAAGTCAACTTAATCAGTTGTTCTCTTTTTGCCTCGTTGAACCTTCTCGCGTCTGAGATTCTTTGAACTTGCAGTAACGCGTTTTCAAGACTGATGTGCGGGTCGAGCCCGCTGCCCGAAGAGAATAAAGCATCTGCCGGTATCTGAATGTTCCAAACAAGTTTATTAAATGAAGTGTAACTTTTTTTGATTGAATCAATGTTATTTTTCAGCCGGTGGCTTGTCGGTCCCAGATTGCTTCCTGTCGAAGGCAAAGGGTCGTAGTTTGATGCGGAGGGTCTGGAAGTAAAATAAGCAATATTGTCAAAATTCTGCGCAATAAGTTCAGAGCCTCGTATATTACCGTTAAATTCAATTAGGCTTCCCGACGCTTTTAAAGGGAAGAATGTACTGCCAAGAACAAGGATCAGAAAAGGATATATAATGCCCGTAATGATTGTCATTGCCGTAAGCAGTCTTATTGATATCATAATAGTCTTCATACAATTTTTAAAAAATTGATTAATAAATCAACAAGTTTAATCCCGATGAACGGAGCAATTAATCCTCCCGCCCCGTACATTAGAAGATTTGTTTTTAAGATTTCCGAAGCGCCTGCGGGTTTATATTTCACTCCTTTCAGCGCGAGCGGTATAAGCAGCACGATTATAACCGCGTTAAAAATCACAGCGCTCAGAATTGCGCTTTGAGGCGAGCCGAGATTCATGATGTTAAGCGTCCCGAGAGGTCCTGCATTACCGTTTATTGAATACAACGAAAAAAACATTGCAGGAAGAATTGCAAAGTATTTTGCTACATCATTTGCAATGCTGAATGTAGTCAGGGCGCCGCGAGTCATCAAAAGTTGCTTGCCGACTTCGACGACTTCGATTAATTTTGTCGGATTGCTGTCAAGATCAACCATATTGCCCGCTTCTCTTGCTGCCTGAGTACCCGTGTTCATTGCTATGCCTACATCAGCCTGTGCAAGAGCGGGAGCGTCATTTGTTCCGTCGCCAATCATGCCAACAAGATGGCCTTTGGCCTGTTCAGACCTGATACATAGCAGTTTATCTTCCGGTTTTGCTTCAGAAATAAAGTCATCGACACCCGCTTCGGCGGATATTGCGGCAGCGGTAAGCGGATTATCTCCCGTAATCATTATGGTTTTTATACCCATTTTTCTGAGATGCGCGAATCGCTCTTTGATGCCTCCTTTTACGATATCCTTCAGCCTGATAACTCCGAGGACGGTTTTATTTTCGGCGACGACCAGAGGAGTACAACCCTCGGAAGCGACCTCCTTTACAATAGCATAAGTTTCTTCGGGAACGCATCCGCCTGCAGATTCAACGAATCTTTCTATTGCATCAAGCGAGCCCTTTCTTATAAGTCTAGAGGAACCGCTTTCAGGATAAAGATTAATACCACTCATTCTTGTTTCGGCAGAAAATTTGACATACGAAGCATTACCGGTATGTATATCCGCCGTTTTAATCCGATAATTTTCCTTTACAAACTTGATGACAGATCTTCCTTCGGGGGTATCATCGGAAAGAGATGAAAGAAGCGAAGCGTAAGCAAGCGTAAACGGCTCAACAACCGAAAGCGGTATAATACCTGATGCCATTCTGTTACCCATCGTGATTGTTCCTGTTTTATCGAGGAGCAACACGCTAAGGTCGCCTGCCGCTTCTATTGCGCGGCCGCTTACCGCTATTACGTTTTTTTTTATCATTCTGTCCATTCCGCTTATCCCGATGGCGCTTAGGAGTCCGCCAATCGTCGTAGGAATCAGACATACGAGAAGCGCAACGAGCACCGGTATTGAAATATTGTTGTCAGGATTGAGTCCGGAAGAAACCATACTGTATTTGTAATAAAACGGGAGTGTTGAAACCGCAAGAAGGAAAATAATTGTTAATCCCGCGAGGAGTATAGTAAGCGCTATTTCATTAGGTGTTTTTTGACGTTTAGCGCCTTCTATGAGGGATATAATTTTATCCATGAATGTAAACCCGGGCTCGGAGACAATTCGAATTATAATTCTATCACTGAGAACTTTCGTTCCTCCGGTAACCGCGCTTCTGTCTCCCCCCGATTCGCGTATGACCGGTGCCGATTCACCTGTAATAGCCGACTCATCAACACTTGCGATTCCTTCCGTTATTTCTCCATCTGCCGGAATGATGTCGCCTGCCTCACATATGACAAAATCGTTTTTTTGCAGTTCTCCGGCATTAATATTCGTCACCGTTCCGCCAGATATTTTTCTGGCGTTGATGTTCTTTCTGGCTTTCCTCAGCGCGTCCGCGTGAGCTTTTCCGCGGCCTTCGGCAACTGCTTCGGCAAAATTCGAAAAGAGAACAGTAAACCAGAGCCATAACGCCAACTGCATGTTGAAACCTGAGTAATTTCCGCCGGAGATGCTACTTAGTAAAATGATAGTTGTGATAACGGCACAAACCTCAACGATGAGCATTACGGGATTCNNTTTATAAGTGCCGCGGGATTCAGTTTTATGAATGAATCTCTTAGGGCTTTGAAGAAGAGTTCTGTGCTAAAGATTTTAGTTTTCTTTTTCATGTCAAAACAATATTCCTTGTTTCATTAAAATATGCTCGGCAATAGGTCCGAGACACAAAGCCGGAAAAAACGTAAGAGCGCCGACAATCAGAATAACGCCCGTTAGGAGCACGGCAAATATGAAATTATTTGTCATAAAAGTGCCCGCGCCGGAGGGTGAAATATTTTTTCCGACAAGGCTACCCGCGATTACCATAACTGGTATGATTACCCCGTATCTTCCGACAAGCATTGCCAGTCCCGTTAAAATATTATAAAACGGCGTATTCGCGTTCAGACCCGCAAAAGCGCTCCCGTTATTTCCGGCAGCGGATGAGAACGCGTATAATATTTCCGAAAATCCGTGCGGACCCGGATTTGCCACGCTTGATAATCCCGGATTTAGAACCGATGCCGCTGCCGTTAAAATAAGTATGGCCGCACTTTGAATCAGAATCGCAATTACAGCCATTTTAATCTCAAGCGCTTCAATTTTTTTTCCGAGATATTCGGGAGTTCGACCAACCATAAGTCCCGCGATAAAAACCGTTATTATAACAAATATCAACATACCGTACATACCTGAGCCGACACCACCGAAGATTATTTCACCGAGCATTATATTAATCATTGCCACCATTCCCGCAAGCGGAGAAAGACTCGAATGCATCGCGTTAACAGCCCCGCACGACACTCCGGTTGTAATCGTGGAAAACAATACACTGTTTACAATTCCGAAACGCATTTCTTTTCCTTCAAGTAGAACTGTTGAATTCAAAGCGGGATTAAACGATAGTTCAGAATATAGTGAGACCGAAAACCCGGCTACGAGAAGAAACATCATGACGCCAAAAATTACCCATCCTTCCTTCCGTGATCCGACTTTCAGACCGTATGTATAAGTGAGTGCTGCGGGTATAATAAGTATGCAGAACATTTCAATGAAGTTTGAAAGCGGGGTGGGATTCTCGAACGGATGCGCGCTATTTGTATTGAAAAAGCCACCGCCGTTTGTTCCGAGCATTTTTATTGCGATTTGAGACGCCGCCGGACCCATTGGTATCGTCTGCGGCATACCCTGAAGAGTGGTTACATTCAGGTATGGGTTTAAATTTTGAATTACTCCCTGACTAAGAAGCAGAAGAGATATAATAACAGAGCCTGGAAGCAAAACGTACAGCACCGCGCGAATAATATCCGTCCAAAAGTTACCGAGATTATCGCTTAGCCTCGACGTGATTCCTCTTGCTAAAGCCAGAATCACGGCTATACCCGTAGCCGCGCTCAGAAAATTCTGCACTGTCAAGCCCGCCATCTGGACGGCATAACTTAGAGTCGTTTCACCGGCATAAGCCTGCCAGTTAGTATTTGTGACAAAACTTACCGCGGTATTGAAAGCCAGGTCATGGTTTACTGCACCGAATCCCCGGGGATTCAGAGGCAGCCACCCCTGAACCAGTTGAATGACATAAAGAAAAACAATGCCCGCGAAATTGAACACGAGCAGAGAAAAGAGATATTTCCTCCAGTTCATGCCGATGCCCGGATTTATGCCGCAAAAGCGGAACAACTTTCTCTCAAAATCCGAAATAATCTTCGGCATTTTTAGGTTCCCTTCAAACACCCCGAACAAATACCTGCCGAGTATGGGTGTGAATAAGGCGATTAAAAAAAGAAGTGCCGCAGGCTGTATAAAATCTTTTGGTTCCATAATATTAAAATTTTCCGGGTTTGATTATCACATAAAACAGATACACAAACAGAAGGACAGCAATAATAAGACCCGTGATATGTTCGATTCCCATAATTTTTTATTCAAAGCTACATATAATTATATAAGTAAAAAATAAAATGATTATATGCGGACATAAAAATTACATAAAGAACTCGCGGAGCAATAAATCCAAAGCCTATGGAATGTCAGTTGTTTTGAGCAAAACCTTGCGCATTTTCTTACTAAGAATATCAGACGGCATAGGGTATAAATTTTTCCCTTTTTTGTAACCCCCCGAGGGGGTATCTTGAAACAGAAAATAAAAAATTGTCCCCCTCCGTGGGAACATAAATCCTTCGGGGAGCGTATATACAGAAGGTATATACTGAAAGGAAACAGAAATGAAAAATTTAAATATAATACTCGTAATTGCCGCAACGGCAGTGATTTTCTGGCTATCGCCTGCAAAGGCGCAGGTAAACAACGGCACCCTGCTTGACAGTCTTTCTGAAGAGGACGAACTTCTGGATTCCAACCTTGTTTACAAGGAGATGTACGAAGACTCTCTCAAGGATCAGGGAAACTGGGTTAAAATCGTTAAATCGGATTTCATCAAGGAGGTTAACGGGAACGACACGGAACTCGACGAACTATCCACTTCCGGAAATGATGATTTTGTTTACGTGTGGAGACCATACGTCATGGATGACGGTCCATACGTGAACGGAAGATGGGTGTTTACTTACGACGGATGGGTATGGATATCGTATTATTCATGGGGCAGTTATTGCTATAATTATGGAAGATGGTGGTTTTCTCCTTACTACGGATGGGTTTGGATACCTGGACGAGTATGGGCGCCGAACTGGTGTTACTGGAGAGAATACGGTCATTATTACGGCTGGCATCCTTACGGTCCGCGAATTCACTGGCGCAATCACCACGGGCACCATCATAACCACGTCATAATCACGCATCCATCTAAATGGGTTTTCGTGAGCAAGAAGAAATTGAACGAGAGAATAACAAAAACTGAAATCGTCAAGACCGGTCTAAAGGATATAGTGAAAAACTCGAAACGAATAAATGAAGTCAACAACTACGACGAAAAGATTAAATACGTAGGACCGGAAATAACCGCTCTTTCAAAGGAAACCGGCAGAAAGATAAATCCTGAATCTAATTCGGACATACGGACTAAATACGATAAAGAAATAAAGGAATATAATACGAAGACCGTGACGAGCAAGGAAGACAACAATAACAACGGGACTAAGTCAGGAAATAACAGCACTTATAACGGAAACAGCAACCGCGATGCGAACAATAATAACGGTTACAAAGAATCAAACAGGAACAGTAACACTTCAAGGGAATCGAACAAAAACAGCAATACATCGAGGGAGTCTAACAAAAATTCCAATACTTCGAGGGAATCCAACAGGAGCGGAAACAACGGAAGCAGAGAAACCAACAGAAGCGGGAATAACGGAAGCAGAGAATCCAACAGGAGCGGAAACCGCGAAACGAACAGGAGCGGGAACAACGGAAGCAGAGAATCCAACAAGAATACGACTCCTAAAAAGATGAGTTCCGAGTTCAACGAATCAAAGAAAAATGACGCGAATACGAAAGTCAGCACGAAGACCGAAAACAAGATAAAGAAGGAAATATACACGGCTCCGAAGACTGAAACGAAGGTAAAGCAGACGTACACGCCGCCGAAGACCGAAACGAAGGTAAAGCAGACGTACACGCCGCCGAAGACCGAGAACAAGATAAAGAAGGAATCATATACGACTCCGAAAACTGAAACAAAGGTAAAGCAGACGTACACGCCGCCGAAGACCGAGAACAGACAGAAAACGGAAACATACACTGCTCCGAAGACTGAGAACAGGAACACGACCAAAGTTCAGAACACACAACCGAAGAAGGAAAGCAGCAATAGCAATACGTCAGTGAGAAAGAAGTAAATCGATACATTTCGGCAAGAAACAGGCGCTTCAAAGCGCCTGTTTTATTTTCTGCAGGTTCGTGATTTGAAGAAACTCCAAATCATTTCAGGGGCATTGAAATCTTCACAGGTATTTCCTACCAGAGTTTTCGGCAGATTCTTGATTCCACCCGGTATCGTATGTCCGCCGCTAACAACCTTTATAAGGACAACCTCTGTATTGTTTTCGCCGCCTGTAAAAGTATATCTTTCAGCGAAGCAATCATCATCAATATTCTTATCCTGAATCTCCGCATGCACAGGGACCGCCGAACATTTATTTTCCCGAACGAAAATATTGACTGATTCATCTGTTGAAAGCGCATAACCCCTGTTTTTAAGTATGCCGAACCCTACCTTTCCGCCCTCATACCTAACGAGCGGGTCGTCAGTACCATTAATAAGCATCACGGACACGGGTTTTAAGAATTCATAAGAAGAACTTATTCTTTTGGGTATGTTAGCGCAAATCGGTGCTACTGCGAGAATCCTGTAATTTAGTTTAAAGGCAAGATAAATCGACATGAAACCGCCGTTTGACATTCCCGTCACGAATATTCTCGCAGTATCAATTTTAAATTCGCCCGAAATAGTATTGATGAGGGCGCTGATAAATCCGACATCATCATATTTCGTATCATCTTTTTTCTCTCTGCCGTCATTCCAGTTTTTTTTGATTCCGTCCGGATATACAGCGATAAATTTTTCCCTGTCGGATATAACATTAAAGCCCGTGGATTTCATTATTTGTTTTCCCGTGCCGCCGTGACCGTGAAGCACTATCACAAGGGGCAGACCCGTTTCAACATTTTCTTCCGGAACGTGAATAACGAAACTGCGTTTGATCCCGTCAGAGTATATGTTTCTGTAATACGTCTGCGCAAAGGACGCCGAACAAAACGCCAATAGCAGAAAAAAGAGAATAAATTTAAGGCGCATAATAAATAAACCTTTTTGAATATAATTTGTTGTATAAATGTTCCGTAAAATATACATATCGCAAGAATAAATTTATATATAATGCGGTAAAAGCGGAATAAAGGCATAAAACATAATATGAGCAAAAAAATAAGAGACAAAGCGAAGGATCTGGGAATAGACAGGACCAAAAAGCACATCTTCATTTGCGCGGGAGCCGATGAGGGAAAGTGCGTGAACAAGGAAGACGGACAAAAATCCTGGAAATACCTGAAGAGAAGGCTAGCGGAACTTGACCTTGCAGGCAAGGGCGGAATACAAAGAACAAAAGCGGATTGTTTCAGGATTTGCGCGAAAGGTCCGCTGGCAGTTGTTTATCCGGAAGGAGTGTGGTATCATTCCTGCACGCCCAAAGTCCTCGAGAAAATCATAACCGAACATCTTCAGGGGGACAAACCGGTTAAGGAATACACGATATAGATTTAATAACTGAGCCCGGCTTTCATTCGTCAATTTAGACTAAAAGTTCTGATTTGATTTTACTATACATATATACTATTTTGCATACGGCGGATAAGTGAAAGTTAAAAATATATTAATCAGGGAATCGGGGCATTCTTATTACAAGCCCTGATAAGACTTATCCCATAAATAAATTTTTGCGGTTTACAACAGTAAAGTGTTGAAAGACACTTTATCTGCCATACTCAGAAATAACTTTAACGATTTCAACTACGAATAAAATAAAATTTTTATGGCAGTTAAATTTTCAAACTTAATTATTGCTGCGTCTATACTGTTATTGTTCGCATCTGTTTCTAGCGCGCAGACAATTCAATATTTGTCCCCACGGCCTGATTCCAGGTACAACGCGGAAAGATCCACCATCATAGTCGGTTTTGATAAGACTCTTGCGCAGGGTTTTATCAAAGCGGCAAGGATTAATGTTTCGGGTTCAAAAAGCGGAATGCATACCGGAACGATAATTCCCGTTGAAGGGAATACCAAATTAATATTCAAGCCTGACGGAAGATTCGCGGCCGGAGAGACCGTAACCGTTACAGGGCTTGGAGGTAAACTCAATTATGAATTCCGTGTATCTTCATCGACGATAAAGACCAATGTCGAAGAGTATATCAAAAAGGAATTAAGAACAGACAATGTTTATCTCGGACCGAAGAGTCCTGATGAAATACCGTCATTTGTAATTGTTCAGGACGGACCGACATCAAGCGGGTATTTGTTTTTTTCCAACTTCTCTAATTCGTTTGTTTCGTCTTATTTACTCGCAATAAACAATAACGGAACGCCATATTTCTCAAGGCTGCTGGCAGCGCGGGGTTACGATTTCAAGCGGCAGCCCAACAATATGTATACATACTTCGACGAAATGAAGCATTTTTACTTAGGACTCGACGCGAATTTTCAGGTGGTTGACAGTTTTTTCTGCAGTTATGAATACGCAACGGATTTTCACGAAGCCAAACTCGAAGCCGACGGCAGCGCCTGGCTAATGGCTTATAACACGCAGATTATCGATATGAGTCAGATAGTTCCGGGCGGCAAGGAGAACGCGCAGGTAACGGGGCTTATCATACAGAAAATCAACGCTAATAAAGAGGTTGTTTTCCAGTGGAGCAGTTGGGACCACATACCGATTACCGACGCGACTCACGAAAACCTGCAGTCTACATCAATCGATTACGTTCACGGAAACGCGATTGAACTGATGGACGACAACAGTATATTGCTATCGAGCAGGCATCTTGACGAAATCACAAAAATAAGCACGAACACGGGAGAGATTATCTGGAGGTTAGGCGGAAAACAAAATCAATTCACGTTCATTAACGACACGATTAAATTCTCCCATCAGCATTCAATTAATTATCTCGGAGACAATCATTATCTTTTATTTGATAACGGGAATTATCATACACCTTCTTTTTCGAGAGCAGTCGAATACAAACTTGAAGAAACCTCAATGACTGTGACAAAAGTCTGGGAATACAGAAATAATCCCAACATTTACTCTTATGCGATGGGAAGCGTTCAGAGATTAGCGAACGGCAACACGTTGATAGGATGGGGTTCGGCATCCACGACGCTTTCCGAAGTGAATTCACAAGGACAGTTGCTATATCAACTTTCACTGCCCGCGGGACAGATGTCGTACAGGGCATTCAGATTTGAACCGATACAGGTGACTAACGCCGGCGGAATCGAAACCGCGGTCGATTATTCTTTATCACAGAATTATCCGAATCCTTTCAATCCTTCGACAACGATTAAATTCAGTCTTCAGGAAGCATCATTCGTGAATCTGAGCATTTACGACATAACGGGAAAAAAAGTAAGCGAATTAATCAACAGGCGGATGCAGGCGGGACAGTACGCCGAAACGTGGAACGCATCGAATTTCACGAGCGGAGTGTATTTCTATGTGCTGTCATCCGACAAGTTTAGCAGCACAAAAAAAATGATTTTATTGAAGTAACCTTTTCAGCTTGATTCAAGAAAAGAGCACGGGCTTATAACACGCCGTGCTTTTTTTATTCAGTATTCAATCGTCAGTTGATTGATTTTTCTAATTTGCATAAATTCAATAAATGAGCGATTATGTTTGCGCGATAGGCGGCATTAATGCCGACGTAAAAGGCGTATCCGCAGGACACTCCGAAGATTCACATCCCGGAAAAGTTATAGTCACCCCCGGCGGTGTTGCCAGGAACATATCGGAAAATCTGGCGCGACTTGGATTGAATGTATATTTATTCGGCTGCGCAGGCGACGATATTTTAGGCAGGCTTGTTCTCGAAATGACAGGAAAAGCGGGTGTAAATACGGAAAGAATCATTGTATCTCAGGATAAAAGGACGGGAATATATTTGTCCGTTTCGGACGAAAACGGAAATTTAATACGCGCCCTGAACGACATGCAGGAGACGTCGACTATGATAGACCGTGAATATATTGATAAGAATTTGGAATTTATCTTGCGAAGCCGAATGATAATTCTTGATACGAACCTTGAATCTGAAGTGTTGACATATCTCACAAGCACGGCAGGAGGAAAAAAGGTACCCGTTTTCATAGATGCGGTTTCTTCATCGAAAGCAAGAAAAGTGATGAGCGTAAAATCTGAAATCGAATATCTTTCGCTGAATGCTTCGGAATACAGGTCTCTTTTCGGCATGGATTATGAATGCGGAAAGCATCATCCGCGCGAATCCGCGAACATTAAGAACATATTGGTCAGGAACGGGGCTAAAGGAGCGGCGCTGCTGACAGGGAATGATGAAATCTTTACGGATGCGGCGGCAACGGAAGTAGTTGAGCCGAACGGGGCAGGAGACGCTTTCAATTCCGGTTTTATATACGGGATTCTGAAGGGAGGCGGAAAGAAAGATTCCTTGATTTACGGAAAGTGCGCGTCGAAATTCGTGCTCGAATCCGAGTGTTCCGCAGGAGGAAATCTCAACGCGGACAATCTGGAGAATTTATTCAACGAAACAAAAAGAAGAATCTGAATGAGTTTAAGCAGTTATCTTAAAATATCGGAAGAGGTAGAAGCGGCTTTAAAGGAAAGCAAGCCCGTCGTCGCGCTTGAATCAACCATTATATCTCACGGAATGCCTTTTCCTCAAAATCTTGAAACCGCCATGCTGCTTGAAAGCACTGTCAGGAATAACGGCGCCACGCCGGCAACCATTGCCGTTATAAACGGCAGCATTAGAATCGGGCTTGATAAAAAAGACCTTGAACTGCTTTCAAATTCAAAGAACGTATTAAAGGCGTCAACACGTGATTTGCCTTCGGCGGTTTTGCGCGGGCTCAACGCCGCGACTACTGTATCGGCGACAATGGCGTGCGCGAAACTTGCATCCATAAGGATATTCGCCACAGGCGGAATCGGCGGTGTTCACAGGAACGCGGCGACTACTTTCGATATATCGGCTGACCTTACGGAATTATCAAGAACCGACGTTGCAGTCGTATCATCGGGTGTGAAATCCATACTCGACATAGGACTTACGCTTGAGTATCTTGAAACCGTCGGTGTGCCTGTCATCGGTTACAAAACAGATGAGTTTCCCGCCTTCTTCACGCGCGAATCCGGTTTTAAAGTTGACCACAGACTTGATTCCGCGGAAGAGATAGCAAAGGAAATAAACATAAAAAGGGAATTAGGATTGCGCGGCGGCGTTTTGATTGCCAATCCGATACCGGAGGAATATTCTATAGACCCGAAGGAGATTAACGCAGCAATTGGGGCGGCACTCGCCGAAGCGGAAAAGGAATCAATCACAGGAAAAGAAGTTACGCCGTTTCTTCTTTCGAAGGTGAACCTGATTACTTCGGGCAAAAGCCTTGAGTCAAACATAAAACTGGCCGTAAGCAATGCGGAACTCGCATCAAAAATAGCATGGCATTTATAAACATAAAAAATAAATATATTCTATGAAAAAAATCACTGTGTTGTTATTCGTCTTAACCGTTTTATTCACCGGAAGTTCTTTCGCGCAGGAATTGACGACGCTTAAACTTATTCCTTCATCGGGAGTAAAGGACCAGGGAATGAGCGGCACCTGCTGGTGTTTCTCCGTAATATCGCTGCTCGAATCGGATATGATGAAGAGGGGCATCGAGAATCCCGACCTTTCTGAAATGTACATTGTAAGGAACATATATTTCGACAAGGCAAAGAATTATATATTAAGGCAGGGGTTCACGAGGTTTACAGAGGGAGCGTTCGGACACGACGTGTTTCCCGCGGCGGCAAAGTACGGTTTTGTGCCCGAGAGCGTTTACCCGAACTCGTCAAACGGAAGAATAAATCATGCCGGTTTTGACGGCAAACTCAAGGCTTTTCTGGACAGCGTATTAGCGAAAATGCCGATAGCGGCGGGATGGGAAGCGAACTACAACAAAATACTTGACGATAAATTCGGCAAGGTACCCGAGAAATTCACTTACGAAGGAAAAGAATACACTCCTCAGGAATTCGCGACTGAAGTTGTGAAATTCAACGAAGACAATTATATTGGTCTCACTTCATTCACGCATCATCCGTTTTACAAGGCTTTCAACGTTGAGGTGCCTGACAATTATTCGGGCGGTTTGTTTTACAATTTTCCGATTGACGAATTAATAGAAGCGGCGGAGTGGGCGGTAATGAACGATTACACTGTCGGATGGGACGCTGACGTATCCAATTCTTACTTCAACCAGCGCGACGGCTGGGCAATGATGCCGCAGGAAAACACGGGGCAATTCACGACAACAAACCCTGACGCGCCTGAAATAGAATACACGCAGCAGTCGAGACAGGAATTATTCGAGAACCTGACGACGCAGGATGACCACCTGATGCATTTAGTGGGTTTGAAACAGAGCCCTGGCGGAAAGAAATTTTTCTACGTGAAGAATTCCTGGGGACTGCTTGGACCGTTTAAAGGATTTATTAACGTTTCCGAAACATATTTCGGAGTCAATACGATAACTCTCGTAATGCCTCTTGACGCTTTAAATCCGAAACTGAGAGCAAAGATAAACAGATAATCATTTATAAATCGGCACGAATATAACGGGGATTACATCCCCGTTTTTTATATTTCAAAATAAATATTAATTGAAATATAAATAAATTACTTTGAAGTAATCTGAATCATAATGAAAAAGAAAATTATCCTCATAGCCTCATTCGCAATTTTCCTGCTGTCAATAAATATGTATTACGGTTACAAGCCGAACGTATCAACGGATAATCTACCAAAACTTGTAGTGGGCATAGTTGTTGACCAGATGACTTATGATTTCATACCGCGATATATGAACAAATATTCGGATGACGGATTTAAGAAAATGATAAGCGGCGGATTTTTGTGCACGAACGCAAACTACATACATTTTCCCACATACACGGCGGTTGGGCACACCTGCATTTATACGGGTACGGTGCCTGCAATCAACGGGATTTGTTCCAACGATTGGGTTGACAGTGGAAAGACTTTTTACAGATATTGCGCGGATGACACGAATTACAGCACCGTAGGCAGCAAATCGAAGGAGGGAAGAATGTCGCCTTCATCGCTCATGACGAATACAATAACAGACCAGTTAAGAATCTCGAGCGGTTTGAAGTCGCGCGTATTCGGAGTCGCCTTAAAGGACAGGGGCGGAATATTTCCCGCGGGGCACAAGGGAAACGCGGTGTACTGGTATGACACGAAAGCGAAGGGATGGATAACAAGTTCGTATTACATGAATGAACTTCCGGGATGGGTAAATGAATTCAACGGAAGAGGTCTGCCTCAAAAATATCTGAACACCGTATGGAATACGATGCTTCCGCCTGACGAATACACAGAGAGTCTTCCTGACGACAACGATTTTGAGGATACGTTCAAGGGAAAGGAGAGACCCGTATTTCCTTATGACCTCTCAGAACTTCAGAAGAAGAACAGCAATCTTATTCGCTACACACCATACGGAAACACACTGACGAGGGAATTCGCCGAAGCGCTTTTAAAGAACGAGAAAGCGGGATTAAACGGTTACACAGATTTTCTTTGCTTGAGTTTTTCCTCATCCGATTACGCGGGACACAAGTTCGGACCAAATTCCGTGGAGATTGAAGACATTTATCTCACGATGGACAATGAACTTTCCTTGTTTCTGAACTTTCTTGAAGGGACGTACGGAAAGCAAAACGTTCTCGTGTTTTTAACCGCCGACCACGGCATATGCAGCAATCCGGAATATCTTAAGACGCAGGGATTTGACGCGGGAACATTTTTTCACAAGTCAGTGCTTGATTCGGTTAACTCGTTCCTTTACCGTGAATACGGAAAGGAGAAACTCGCGATGTATTTCATGAACCAGCAAATATTCTTTGACAGGAACAAGATTTTATCGGCCGGATTATCAATTGACGGAGTTACAGGTAAAACCGTTTCTTACATAAGGGAAAACGTTCCCGGTGTCACGGAAGTTTACACATCGGCGGAGTTGAAGTCAGGGAGCGCGAAGGGAGAGCACGCGCAGTATTTCAAGAACGGATTTTACGAATCAAGGTGCGGAGAGATATTCGTGAATTTTAAAAAGTACTGGATTGAAGACAGAGTAAAGGGAGCGGAGCACGGAAGTCCTTACGAATACGACACTCACGTTCCGTTAATCTGGTACGGATGGAAAATCGGCAGCGGTGAAACGAGCGAGTCAATCACCATTACGGATATCGTTCCAACACTTGCGACGCTGCTTGGGATACCGCCTCCCGAGGGATGCATCGGAAAGCCGATTAAGGGAGTAACCGATTTCGTCAAATAACAGGGCATATTCCTCTTATAAATACACTGAAATACAGCATTATAACTGTTATCTTGCATAAATTAATTTTAACTTTTACGCATTATGAAGGGAATTATTCTTGCCGGCGGTTCCGGTACGAGGATGTATCCGATATCAAGGATTTACAGCAAACAACTTACATTAATATACGACAAGCCGTTGATATATTATCCGCTCTCGATTCTGATGCTCGGAGGAATAAAAGAGGTGCTCATAATATCGAACGATGAAACCATACCATTATACAGGAAACTGTTCGGGAACGGGAAGCACATCGGAATGGAAATAAGTTACGCCGTGCAGGCAGCGCCGAACGGAATAGCGGAATCATTCATAATCGGAAGCGAATTCATAGGAAAGGACAGCGTTACTCTGATACTGGGCGACAACATCTTCTACGGAAAGCTGGATTTTCTTTATAACGCGATAAAGAACAACGAAGGCGCGACGGTATTCGGTTACAGGGTGACGGATCCCGAGAGGTACGGCATTGTTGAATTCGACGACAAGGGCAACGCGATATCGATAGAGGAGAAGCCGAAGCAGCCGAAGTCAAACTACGCGGTTCCCGGACTATATGTTTACAACAACGACGTCGTCGATATTTCGAAGAACCTTAAACCTTCTCCGAGAGGAGAACTTGAAATCACGGATGTAAACGTTGAATACCTGAAGAGAAAGAAACTCAAGGTCGAGAAAATCGGAAGGGGTGTCGCGTGGCTGGATACAGGAACGCCCGTATCGCTGCTTCAGGCGTCGAACTTTTTCGGAGTAATTGAAGACAGGCAGGGATTGAAAGTAGCGTGCATCGAAGAAATAGCGTATCATAACGGTTTCATAAACTTTGACCAGTTGTCAAAAGTGGTTTCGGAAATGCCAAGGTCGGATTACAGAAATTACCTCGAAAGGATTNGTCAGGGAGCAATGAAAATAGAAAAGACGAAACTCAAAGACGTGCTTATAATAACGCCCGATGTTTACGGCGATGAGCGGGGATTTTTCTTCGAGTCATACAACGAGAGAAAATTTTACGACAGCGAACTGTTCCTGAATTTTGTTCAGGACAACATTTCCTTTTCGAAATACGGGACGATACGGGGACTGCATTATCAGATAGGAGAAAACGCTCAGGGCAAATTATGCCAGGCGCTTTCGGGAATAGTAATCGACGTCGCCGTCGATATAAGGTTCGGCTCGCCGACATTCGGAGAGCACGTTGCAGTTGAACTATCGGCAGACAACCACAGGCAGATATGGATTCCTCCCGGTTTCGCACACGGGTTTTCAGTTTTATCGGACACCGCGCTCTTTTCATACAAGTGCACGGCGTTTTATTCGAAGAAAGACGAGCGGGCAATAATGTTCAACGATTCCGAATTAAGCATAGACTGGAAAGTTGACGCCAAAGCCGTGTCCGAAAAGGATTTGCAGGGAAAGGCTTTTAAGGATATAGATAAAGATTTTCTTTTCATGGAATAGGTTTTCGGCTATGAAAACAATATAAAAAGTTCTCCGATGCTTTATAAATTTTTCAGAATATTTCTTTTCAGGTTCAGACCGGAATTCATACATAATTTAATATTCGGCGTCCTGCCGTTTTTCAAATTTCTATTCCCGCTTCTAAGACCTTTTTACTCATTCAACGATTTAACGAACGACTTCACTGTTAACGGTTTGAGATTCAGGAACCGTCTGGGAATCGCGGCGGGTCTCGACAAGAACGGTGAGTTGATAGAGTTCTGGGACACGGCGGGATTTTCGCACATAGAAGTCGGGACTGTAACTCCCCTGCCGCAGCCTGGCAATCCAAAGCCGCGCCTGTTCAGGCTCGTTAAGGACAAGGGAATCATAAACAGGATGGGGTTTAACAACAAGGGCGCGGAGCACATAAAGAAAAAGATACTAAAGGCGAAGAAGAGGACGCGCAAGGATTTTGTAATCGGCGTCAACATCGGAAAGAACAAGCAGACGCTGCTTGAAAACGCTTTTGAAGATTACGCGAAATGCCTCGACACGCTTTACGAGGCGGGCGATTATTTCACCATAAACATTTCATCGCCGAACACGGAGGGATTAAGGGAACTTCAGGGCAGGAAGTTTCTTAAAGACCTTCTGTTTGAAATCATAATGAAGCGTAACGAAATAATGAAGGCGAGAAACCTGCCCGAGAAAAACATCTTCCTGAAAATCGCGCCCGACCTGACGGACGAAGAAATCAAGAGCATATACGAAGATTCCGTTTACTACGGATTGAACGGAATCATAGCAACGAACACGACAATTACGAGAGACGGTCTGAAGACAAGCATAGAACAGGAAGGCGGGTTGAGCGGGAAGCCGCTGAAAGCGATGTCAGACGCGGTGCTGAAGAAACTAAGCGAACTGAACCGCGGGAAGAAAGATTTCATACTTATCGGAGCGGGCGGTGTATTCAGCGCGTCCGATTACAAGGACAAGATGCTGTACGGAGCGGACCTCGTTCAGATATACACGGGATTGATATACGAAGGATTCGGAATAGCAAAGAAAATTTTAAAATGAGATGACAGCGCCCGTAACATTTACATTAATATTCGCGAACGCCGCAATCACGCTCTGGACGTGGTATTCAAGGCACGATTACTTTGAAAGTCTGGCAGAACATCCTTACCAGATAGTTCACGAAAGAAAATTTTACCAGGCGGTGACGTCCGCGTTTCTTCACGCCGACTGGATGCACCTGCTGTTCAACATGTTCACGCTGTTCTCGTTCGGCACTGTACTCGAGCAGTTGTTCACCGCGAACTTCGGGCAGACCGAAGGTTCCGTTTACGTGTTTCTGATTTACTTCATTAGTCTATTATCTGGGTCAATACTGACGATAGCAATGAATCACAGGAATCCTTCATACGTGGCGGTCGGGGCGTCGGGAGCGGTATCGGGAATTGTTTTTTCATACATACTTTTTTTCCCGACGAGCACTGTCGGAGTTTTCTTCATTCCGATGCCGGCATTTCTTTTCGCGTTTCTTTACGTCGGAGTTTCGATTTACGGGATGAAGAGCAAGTTCGGAAACATAGGACACGAGGCGCATTTAGGAGGCGCGCTGGGAGGGGTCATATCGACATTTCTGCTCATTAAAGGTTCGTTTGAATATTTCCTGTCGCACTTCTCTTAATTATAACCGCGTTTAATGACGAGCCTGTCTATCAACGCATACACACCTGCCGCCGCCGCCGCAAGAAAGATATACATAAACACTTCACCCGATGGCGCGAATCCGAAAATTCCCGATAGTTTATAGCCGAGAGCATCGAAGAATTCGTTAACGGGAGAAAGAAAACTTTCAGATGAATCGCCGCTTCCGCCGCTGATGCCGAGCAGATAAGCGAGTACCACGCCCGACATAATGATAACAGTAAAGACGCCTGCCATCATAACGTTGAAAAGTTTGCCTGTTTTTTATCCTGTCTTTCGAACTCCTGAATCATTTTTATTTCAAGCATTACTTTATCCGAGAAATCATCCCGTGTTTTTACCGAGAGCGACTCTTTTATGCCCGAATCCAAGAATTTTTCTATTTCATTAAAATCATTCATTATACTAAACTTTTATGTATTCTATTAATTCTTCTTTATTAAATTCCCTGAACAAAATTTCTTTTAACTTTTCTTTCGCTCTGAAAATCCTGTTCTTGACTGTCCCGAGAGGGAGTTTAAGGATAGTAGAAATTTCCTCGTGCGAAAGTTCGTTTATGAAGAACATGTTCAGAATGACCGAATACTGCTGCGGAATAGTATTAATGTATCCCCTTATAATCCTTTGTACTTCCGCAATATCAAGATTTTTTTCTGTTGACAGTGAATCTTCGCCGTAAACGCTTCTGTCAATCATCGGTTCAAAGTCTCTCGTGAGTTCATCGCCGTCGTTGTAGTACGCCTCATGCACTTCAATCGAAGTAACATTAAAGGCTCTTGAATAATATTTTCTGTAGTAATCCACCGCCGTGTTATATACAATCGTATAAAAGTAAGTCGAGAACTTCGCTCTTGATTCAAACCCGTTGGAAACGAGCGCCCTGAAAAGTTTGATGAAGGATTCCTGAAGCGCGTCTTCCGCTTCCTCCCTGTTCTTCAGTATTTTCATCGTTAAAGAGAGAGCCATGTTCCTGTAAGTATCTACAATCTCCCGGAACAGGGCTGTTTCTCCTTTCCTAATACGTTCGAGTATTTCGGGTTTAACTTCAGTCAAGCGTTATTTTCTTTCAATGTTTATCGAGCCGTTCACTGTTTCAAGTTTAACATCGGCATTGCCGCCGCCGAGATTTCCCCTGAATTCGCGCTTTGAATCTTCGGCTTCGCTAAAAGTTACATTCTTTCTGCGAACTTTTCCATTCACGGTTTCTGCCTTAAAATTTCCTTTGAAGTTCTCGCCGATACCGAGTGTGATACTGCCGTTCGTCGTCTGGAAATTAATTCCTTTCGTCGAGTCAAGCTGCGCGTTGATGCTGCCGTTCGTGAGTTCGAGCGTAAGGTTGCCGTAAACTTTATCGAGTTTAATGCTGCCGTTAGTGAGGTCGGCGTTAACGTCGTTGTCAAGGTCTTCGAGGCGGATCTTTCCGTTAGTCGAAGTAAGTTTCAGCATTATTCCCGGCGGAACGGAAATCTCATAATTCACCCTGCTGCCTCTTCTGAAATTGAAATTAATGAAATCGTGCGACTCCTTATTGACAATATCCCTGACGATAATTTCGCTGTCCGAAGAATCGATGTCTATCTGAATTCCTTTAAGCGGGTCGTCAAGTTCCTTTTTCGAAACGTACTTCGTGATTTCGGCTCTGATGCGCACCATGCTGTCGGTGCTGTTTCTGCGTATGAAAACATTTCCGTTCGGATTATCAATCTCGAATGTTTTCACAGTGCGGGCAGTGATGTTGTATTCCTTGACTTCGGTCTTTTCGTATTTCTTTCTGAACAACGAACATCCCTGAAGACCGAACATCAGCGTCCCGGAAAAGGCCAGAAGCAAAATCCAGAGTACCGCGTTTGATAATTTATTATTTTTCATTTTCACGAGATTTAATTTTGAGGAATGTTGCTGTTATTGTTTTTCGGCTCGATGCTTTGAACCCTTCCTCTTGAGAGGAAATAGTACAGAATGAAACCGAGGCCGAGGAAGAGCACTATCATACTGAACGTGACGCCGTCGTTGAACTCGTAAAGTTGTTCAAGTATGTTCGCGGTGAAAATGCCCGCGCCGAGGAAGAGGAGAATGATTCCCCATTTAAGGGCGCCGTTAGAGCCTCTCGGGCGTTTTTCGACGTTAGAAAAATATTTTCTTGCTTCTTCGGGAGAGATGCCTTTTTCGATAAGGCGCATTCTTTCCCGATGTTTGGTGTAAATAGCCCAGAATATGATGATGGCGGGGAATCCGAATATGAAAACCATCGCGAAAATCGGAACGACCGTCTCTCTGATATCAAATGCTGTCATGGTTGTATCCTTTCGTTTTTTCTTATTTTGACGGAGGGGAGCGGACAAAGGTTGCAGGGTGAAAACCGTTGGAAAATACATCGAATATTTCAAAGAACGAGTTGACACTATAGTGTCATTTGAGCGGCACATTTGACACTTTTTTCTTCACTTTTTTCGACTGCGGTATTGATAAAACAGTAACATAGCGGGAGAATTTCTCAAAACGTGTCATTTTAGTGTCATTTCGGTTTATTTTATCGAATAAAACACTGATTTCACGAGAGTTAACCGTGCGGTTCGATATGACACTACGTTTCAGCATTTTTCCAATTTTTCGATAACGTGTTTAGGCACATACGACTGAGAGTAATCGGTTTCGGGAATCGTATCTTCGGGAGCGGAGCCGCGGGCGGATTTGTCGGCGAACTTCCTGAAGATGTCGATTTTATAAATCGAGTCGAGAACCTTAGTCGAATATTTCAGAAGGTTGTCGTACGTCATCGCGATTTCCTTATGGAGCAGTGTTTCGGCGTAGAGGCGGTCGAAACTCTGGTCGAGGAAGTCGAAATACTTTTCATATTTTTCTGCAATCTTCCTGCGAAGCCTTTCCATATCGGCGTTGCGGGCGTTTATGATATCGGCTTTAAAGAACTTGTTCCAGCGGTTAGCGGTCGATAGAGAGATTTCAAGTTCCGCCGAGATTTCAAGAAACGTTTTTCCCTGCAGGCGGAGGGAGAAGAACTTCATTTGTCTTTCGGTATCTTTCAGCATAACAAAGAATTTTATTTCGGGCGACAATATCGTCGTCAAACAAAAATAATAAACGTAAGACGATTTGGTGCAATAAATGACCGCGAAGGCCGGTAAGTGACGGAATTACAGGAGTTTGGGAGGAAGTGAAAAGGGGTTTTGAAGGGTGATTAATTTTAAATTTTGAATTGGAGAGTGGAAAATCAAAAGAGAGTAAGTGTTCGCATCGCTGCGGCGACCATAAGTCTCGTCGAGCCAAGCGGTAAGGAAAGCAACGTAGTATAACAATAAAAATGTTTCATTTTTATTACTCCACTTGGAACTCCTTTTTCCTTATGGCTTCAATATAAAAATGATTAAATATTATTTATCCGAAACCGTAAATCACTGCACATAGAAATTACAACTAGAACATAATAAAACATTTTTATAATTTGCGTATACAACGATTTAGTAAAAAACTATTAATATTGAATTTTTTTTAAATGCCAATTTTAAGAATTATGCTTCTAAATTTTATTACTCCTAAAATAATCAGTACAGAGACTTGTAATACAATTAAATCAATACTCAATACTTCAATATTTTATGTCGCCTTTTCCCGGTTTGAATTTTATCTTTTTTATATATTGCAATTTGTTCTAAGAGAGTCAATTGCTTATGAATATTTGGTTGAATAAGGTTAATATAATCTTGCCACTTGTGTAATTTGACGTTCAGATTGTTTTCTTTATTTAATTTATTAAGCGCTTCTTCAATTTCCTTGTTTGGAATTTGTAAAGCAAGATTGAATAAATCTAATCGCATTAGAATTTCTTTCGTAAAAGTTCTTTTTGCATGAGCAAAAGTTATTGATTGCAAAAATCTTTGTGATGTTTCTGAATTTAAGAGAATTAAAGTATATACAGCATATTCCAAGTTATCAAAGCCCAAAAAATAACAGGTATCATCAAGCATAATAGGTTTTCCCTTTTGAGGTAATATTAAATTGAAGGAATAATTCTTATACATACCTGAAATAGCTATTTTATAAAGCGCAAAAGAATAATTCCCAATTCCAAATATTGAATAGTCCGGTTTGTTATTGTAGATACTGGATTTTCGTAAACTAAACTGAGTTTTATTTTTATAAAGATAATCAAAAGTCTTGGGATATTCATTTTTGATATAAGATGTATCTTGACCAATTTTTTTCTGTGTAATGATAGTATATTTTCTTGTTTGGTAAATCACTGCACGTTTCAGGTCTGAGCTTTTTAATACTCCATAAACCAAACCCTCCTCTAAATTCACTTTCTCATAAAGTCCATTAACGAAATATTCGTTCATTTTTTCCAATTCCATAATGGAAGAGCAGTCATGTTTTATTCCTTGTCGCCATTCAAAAGGAGAACAACCATCAATATCTTTACAATTTTTATAAGCTTTGATATTTGAAACAAATTTGTACTCAATCCATCCAAATTGATTAATCGATTTGTCTGCATTATAGAAGTCGAATTCATTACAAACGAATTCAGGTGTTTCATTGAGTTTACAAATAAATAATGATGCATCAACAGAGACATCAAATTCTTTTTTGCTATCTATGATTAGTTTCTTTAAATCAGATATTCTACAATTTCTTTGTTTTTGATCATACACAATATTTTTAATAACGGAATTTTTCAAGAGAAACGCAAAATAACCTTTTGAGTTATGGAAAGTGTCTATCAACTTTAAAGTAATATATTCACCAATGTCAAAATTTCCTTTTCCTGTTATAGCATCTATACCATTATGGTTTTTAATGTTTGATTTGATCGGTATATTGCTTGAATTTAATACGCTAAGTTTGGAATTTGTGACCCATGGCGGATTACCAACAATCAAAATTTCTTTATTAGAAATGTCCCTAGAAATATTTCTAAAGTCAAAATCAAATACATTAAAATGTTTAATTTCAATTTCTGGTTTTTTTAAATTAGGATTGATTATAAAATATTGAAGAATGTTAAATTTCGTATCCCAAATATATGGTTTGTGAATTTCAACACCTAAAATTTTCTCGATTTGTTTAAATGTATTTAAGCATGCAATGATGAAATTTCCCTTTCCGCAAGTCGGCTCAATAATAATTTCAGGATTACATGAATTTTGATTAAGATAATCAGAAATTTTAATTGCTAAATTGATATTAGTTTGAAAATCCCCATATTCAGTCCTGTCGGACTCCTTTACAAAATTATCACTAGAACAAATAATATTTTTTAATGACGTAAGATCATCTTCGCAGTCAAAAAAGTTCTTAATGCCACAAGCCTCAACCATTTTTTTATTAGCCGTTGAGAGAGATGTGGTTCTATTTAATTTCAATCTAAAAAAATCCAAGACCGGAAATGGAATATTTGTCTCAAATAATTTCAAAACTTTCTGTATTTAAGTAAATTTCATTAAATTTATTTTAATTAAAAATTTTTTATCATTTCTTTGATTATTTTAACCTTCTTTTCTTCTTTTCTCATGTATATCTCATAAGCATTCTTCATTCCCCTTAAGAATCTCCTTATATCCTGTTGCATATCTATTTCCAAAGGTTTACACATTTGAATGACCCCNCAACCTTGGGCCTCAATAGTAAGACAATTCCAACTTAAATTATGAACCGCTACCAAACCAGAATCTTTAATGATATTAATTTTTTTATCAATTATTTTATAGTCTACAAAAATAAAATATAGTTCATTCCCTTCTTTTCTTATCCATTTGATAAGTCTCATCGCAGAAATTATATTTGGTGAATAATTATGCTTGTCTAAATTATTGCTTTTTACATTCACCGGTTTTTTGATATCGCCGTTAAGCAAAAAATCTCCAATAGATTTCCTAGTACCTTTCGCTACAGCATTATGCATTTGTGCTGTTTTTATCTCAACTTCTCGATATGAATCCATTATTTTTCAGATTTATTAATAATCTAATTATTTATTTCCCTAGATTTTAATTAATAAAATTTCTATTACTCACGTAAAATTCTTATATTGCTTGCAAATTATAATCACGTATTCTGAATCCTCTTCTTATAAATACTTTTGAATATAAAATTAATACTTAGTAAATATAAAATAACCTTAAGTGTATGAATTTGCAATATAATTACACTATCAATTCACTTCTCCTTCGTTCACCCTACATTCTATTTCCAGTATTTTGAAGCGGCGGGTTTTTCTGTCGCTTTTTGTGGAGATATCGTTTATGTCTCCCGTGTAGTATTCGGCGAGGCGAGCGGCGGATTCCGCGCTCTCCGCTTTTATTCTTAACGTGTATGCTTTGGTTAGTGTTATTTCGTATTCGGGCATTGGTTTTTGTTTTCAAGTTAGGGGGTATGAGGATAAGGAGATTATCATTTGGTGATAATTTTTTCTTTTCGGGGATTAAAAGCCCCTTTGGGAGCGGGCGGTTACCCCATTCTAAAGAATGGGGTTAGTTTTTTCAATTGTAAAGTGCAAATTTTAAATTGCAAATTGGGAATGGGGAAGTTCGAGGAAGGGTGTGTAGTTCCGGTTATGGATTCCGGCTAAGAACATGCCGGAATGACAATGAGGGAATGACAAAGAAAAAGGGTTATTCAATTTGAATAACCCTTTCATATTTTGAATCTTCATTTTTTTTATTCGTTCAGCACGGGTATCTTTACGTTTTTAATTGCATCGACTTCGGCGAGAACGGGTTGTTTTTTCTTCTTCGATTTTCTCAGGTACGCGTTCTTGTCGGTGACTTTCTTCTCGTCAGCGGCTTCCGGATATTCATAAACGTTGTACTTATAGTTTCTGAGAATAATCTTGTCATCGTCTCTCGAGATAACGTAATTGGGAAGCATCGGAATTTTTCCGCCTCCGCCCGGAGCATCAATTACGAACTGCGGCACGGCGAGTCCCGAGATATGCCCGCGGAGTTTATCCATAATGTCGAGTCCGACGCTCAGCGGAGTTCTGAAATGATTCGCGCCTTTAGTGAGGTCTGCCTGATAGATATAGTAAGGTCTGACTCTCATCGCGAGAAGTCCTTTCAGCAACTGCCTCATCGTATCGGGATTGTCGTTCACGCCTTTCATAAGAACGGACTGGTTACCGACGGGGCATCCGGCGTCGACGAGCATACCGCACGCCTTTTTGCTTTCCTCGGTAATTTCCCACGGATGATTGAAATGGGTATTTATGTAAATCGGGTGATACTTCTTCAGCATGTTCACGAGTTTAGGCGTAATCCTGTGCGGAAGAACGCAGGGCATTTTCGTGCCGAGTCTTATCACCTGTATGTGTTTAATTTCCCTCAGTCTAACGAGAATCTTTTCAAGCATCGCGTCGGTAAGCATAAGCGGGTCGCCTCCGGAAAGAATGACGTCGCTGATTTCGGTATGCTGTTCGAGATACCTGAAAGCGGATTCAAGAGTGTTCATCGAGATTTTGTGTGAATCTCCTACTTTTCTCTTGCGAGTGCAAAAACGGCAGTAGAGTCCGCATTGAGAGGTGACGAGGAACAAAGCCCTGTCGGGGTAGCGGTGGGTGATGTTTGGAACAGGACTCATATCATCTTCATTCAAGGGGTCCTCGGGGGCGTCGATGTCTTCGAGTTCAACCTCGTCGGGCACGCACTGCCTCCATATCGGATCGTTCGGTTCCCTGATAAGAGACAGGTAGTACGGGTTTACGCGCGCCTGGAAGAATTTATCCAGTTTAGACGCGACATCTCGTTTGATGCCGAACTTTTCGACAAGCTGGTCAACCGAATGAACGCTGTCGCGAATCATTTGTTGCCAAAGTTCCATAAAGTTTTCCTTATTTTTGTTATTAAATATTTCTTAAACTAGCGAAGGTACTTGCCGTAAACGACAAGCGAGTCCCCTTCTTTATAAAAATCCTTTATCTCAACAAATTTATCATAAAGGTTTTTTTCGTAAAATCTTCTTTCTTTTTCATAAGACGGTTTACCGCTCGTTTCAATGAGGACGAGCCGTCCGTTTTTATTTTTCAGATGCTGCTCGATGTACGCTATAAGTTTGCTTCCGATTCCTTTCGACTGCACGTTCGGGTTAACCGCAATCCAGTACAGGTCGAATGTTCCCTCGGTAAGCGGGCGCGGACCGATGCACACGTAACCGTTTATAGTCTCTTCCTCATCCACGAATATTTCATAGTCTTTCTGTTCCCCGTCATTTATGTAAACGTCAATCAACTCCATAGCGATTTTAATTTCATCGCCGCTGAAGTTATTCGTATCGACGAGTATTTTTTCGATTATGTTTCTGTCCTTATGTTCGAGTTTTCTAATCATCAGACTTTAACGTTTGAAAATATTCCCTGCCATCTTTCCCAGGCAAGGTCAATAATCTTTGAAATCAAAAAATCATACGACCAGCCGTAAGCCTTGCCGCTTCTCGTGAATCCCGTATCCTCGTCAACGTCCGAGGAGATATCCGGGTTCGGGTTGAGTTCGAGCACGTACGGGACGCCGTCCTTCACGCGGAAATCGACGCGCGCGTAATCGGCGGCACCTACGATATTATACACCCTTCTCGCGGTATTCTGAATAAGCGACTCGAGTTCGGGCGACATATTTTTCGCGGGGCACACGGCTTTCGTGCCCTTGAACTCTACGGTCTTATACATCCACTTGCTGTTATAACTTACAATTTTCGGATAGTCATCGGGAAGAAGAGAAAAATCAATTTCGGAAATCGGGAACACAATCAAATCTTCGATTCCGTTCACTACGTTGCCGACAACGCTTACGTTTATTTCCCTTCCGTCGATGAACTGCTCGACGAGAGCGGGCTGTTTATGAACGTCGAGAACGTATTCAATTCTCTTCACGAGTTTTTCCTCGTCGTAAACAATCGAATCATTTTCGATTCCGATGCTGGCGTCTTCGCGCGACGGTTTTACAATCAGAGGATATTTTCCTTTCAACCTGTGGTAGCCTTCTTCGTTCATCTTCGACGGGTTCGTGCAGATGAAATGTTTCGCCGTCGGAATATCGTAATAGTTGAGAATTTCTTTCACTCTCGCCTTGTTAAGCGCGAGTCCGAGAGTAAGAGCGCGTGAGCCCGTGTACGGAATCTTTAGCATTTCATAAAGGGACGCGATGTTCATTTCCTGCGTCGGGTCGCCGTCGAGTGATTCGCAGAGATTAAAAATAATATCGGGTCTGTCGTCGCGCAGTTCCTCAATCAGTTTAAACAGGTCGAGAGCGACGGGAACAATTTTCGTATCGTGGCTGCTCGCGCCGAGAGCGCGCTGAACGGATTTCATTTCATCGAGAACTCCGTATTCGCTCATATCAATCGCGGCTTCAACCTTGTCGATGTCGGTAACGCCGTCATCCCAGATTTTATCCTTAGTGTATTGCAGCGGGTCGTTATATAATATGCTGACTTTCATCTGTAATATTTTTTATTCGATTCTGTTTTTATTCCGAAATTCTTTTTACCGCTTCATTTAAAACGGTATTAATCATTTTATTGTAATCCATACCGGCAGTCCGCGCAGCTTTGGGATAGCAGGAATTATCCGCGGGGTCGGGCAGAATTCCCGGGAGCGGATTAATTTCTATCACGTTGGGCACGTTATTATTGTCGAGCCGTATGTCAATCCTCGCCCAGTCGCGCACGCGAAGCGCCTTATAAGTATCTTTACAAACTTTTTCTATGCTTGAATAAATTTCCGGGTCAACGTTTGCGGGACAGTTAAAAATGTTCAGTTGGTTTTCTCTTGTATCGAAGAACCATTTCACTTCGTAGGAATAAATCTTATTGAATCCCTGCGGAACCGAATCAAGGTTTATTTCCACGACGGGAAGTACGCGAACGTCATCGCCGTTACCAAGCATTGCGACCGTAAACTCTTTGCCGGGAACAAACTCCTCCACTATAGCCGGCTGACCGTAGCACGATTTTATTCTTTCAATTTCGCCGTTAAGTTCTTCCCTGCTGTAAGCGACGGAAGAATTATAAATGCCTTTCGAAGAACCTTCGTGCAGCGGTTTAACAAATTTCGGGAAACTCAAAACAGAACCGTTTAAAACAGGGCGGTCCGTTATGAAGAATTTTGAGTTGGGTATGTTGTAGTAAGACAGTATTTCCTTGCAGCGTGATTTGTCGTGGCAGATTCCAATCGTAATCGAATCGCTTCCCGTGAAAGGAATGTCAAGCATTTCGAGCATTGAAGGTATCTGCGATTCTCTTGAGGCGCCGCGGAAACCTTCCGCGACGTTGAACACGAAATCGGGTCTTAGTTCTTTCAGTTTGAAATAAGATTCATCGTTCGCCTCGACGAGTTCGACATCGTGGCTGCCCGTTTCCAGAGCGGCTTTAACGGCGTCTATAGTTTCCATCGAATCCCATTCGGCATAAGTGTCGTCAATCCTTTCGGGATAGTTCTCAACGAGTTCGCGGTTTATGTATTTCGCCGCGTTCTCCGATACTTTTCCGCCCGGATTTTCTCCGTTATCGTGTTTAACGTTGTATGTAAGCGCTACTCTCAAGAAAAATTTATTTTTCTATTTTTAAATTTCACGAAATATAACATTATAACTTTAATAGTCAACAAGTTTTTGTTTTGCAAACTGCTTTTTTTTATTTTACTTCGGGATGAATTTTGTTGAAGTAACGCGGGAAAAATTTTTTGAAAAAGATTTCTTAAGGCAGTGGTGCGGTCAGGCGGCTGCCTGACCGCGCGTCAGGTACACATCTGACGCCACGAAAATGAAAGACTCATAGGACAGTGGTGCGGTCAGGCAGCTGCCTGACCGCGCGTCAGGTACAAACCTGACGCCACGAAAGAGGTTATCTCGGGACAGGCTCTGACGCCGCGATATAATGAATGATGGAACGATAAAATATTTTCGAGTGATTGAGTGGCAGTGTGAATGTTTCTTAGGACAGTGGTGCGGTCAGGCGGCTGCCTGACCGCGCGTCAGGTACACACCTGACGCCACGAAAATGAAAGACTCATAGGACAGTGGTGCGGTCAGGCGGCTGCCTGACCGCGCGTCAGGTACACATCCCGAGGTCTCGGGACAAGCGCTGACGCCACGAAAGAGGTTATCTCGGGACAGGCGCTGACGCCACGAAAGAAATATTTTTGGGTGATTGAGTGGCGGTATGATAGACTCTTAGGACAGCGTTGCGGTCAGGCGGCTGCCTGACCGCGCGTCAGGTACATACCTGACGCCACGAAAGAGGTTATTTCGGGACAAGCGCTGACACCACGAAAGAGATTAACTCGGAACAGGATTTTACGCCACGAAAGAATGAATGATTGAACGATGAAATATTTTCGGGTGATTGAGTGGCGGTGTGAAAGACTCTTAGGACAGCGGTGCGGTCAGGCGGCTGCCTGACCGCGCGTCAGGTAAATACCTGACGCCACGAAAGAGGTTATCTCGGGACAAGCGCTGACGCCACGAAAGAAGTTATCTCGGGACGGCGCTGACGCCACGAAAGAAGTTATCTCGGGACGGCGCTGACGCCACGAAAGAAATATTTTTGGGTGATTGAGTGGCGGTATGAAAGACTCTTAGGACAGCGGTGCGGTCAGGCGGCTGCCTGACCGCGCGTCAGGTATAAACCTGACGCCACGAAAGAGTAACCACGAAAGACGAACTTTTTTTATGATTGAATTACTTCTGCAACGAATTATTTTTTACCGAACTTATCCACGAGCATTTTCAACTTTGCGTCGAGGTCGTCTTTCGTATGCTTCTTCGCTTTCTTCTCGTGAGTCTTCACATTTTCTTCAAGCCGCATCGAAAGGGAGATTCTTTTTCTGGCGGCGTCAACATCAACGACTCTGACTGTTACTTTCTGATGAACCTTCAGGACGTCCGCGGGATTTTTCACGAACCCGTCCGCGATTTCGCTAATGTGAACGAGACCGTCCTGATGAACGCCGATATCGACGAACGCTCCGAAGTTAGTTATGTTTGTAACTATGCCCGGCAACTTCATTCCTTTGGCGAGGTCGTCGAGTTTTTCAATTCCCTTCGCGAATTCGAACGTTTCGAATCTTTCGCGCGGGTCGCGTCCGGGTTTTTTCAATTCGCTTCTTATGTCTTCGAGCGTAGGGAGTCCGATTTTATCGTCAACGTATTTTTCAATTTTTATTTTTTCCTGATACAGAGGATTAATCATTAAATCGGAAACGGAGCAGCCGACGTCTTCCGCCATTTTTTCAACGACGTGATAACTTTCGGGATGTACGGCGCTTGAGTCAAGCGGATTCCTGCCGTTCCGAATTCTAAGAAATCCCGCCGCCTGTTCGAACGCCTTACCTCCGAGCCGCGGAATTTTTTTAAGTTCATCTCTTGAAGAGAAAGGACCGTTGCTGTCCCTATATGATACGATTGCAGACGCGAGTTTAGGGCCGAGTCCCGAGACGTACGTAAGCAACTGCTTGCTTGCCGTGTTCACTTCGACACCAACTTTATTGACGCAATTTATAACCACGTCATCGAGTTTCTGTTTCAGGTGTGTCTGATTCACGTCGTGCTGGTACTGGCCGACGCCGATTGACTTCGGGTCTATCTTTACGAGTTCCGCAAGCGGGTCCATAAGCCGCCTGCCGATTGAAACGCTGCCTCTCACGGTAACGTCATAATCCGGAAATTCTTCTCTCGCGGCATCCGAAGCCGAATATATAGAAGCGCCGCTTTCGTTGACCATAATCACAGGAATCTTTTTCAGTTTTTCATCGGTTTGTTTTTCGAGAAGTTTTCTGACGAAGTCTTCGGTCTCGCGTCCAGCGGTACCGTTGCCGACAGCAATAACTTCGCTTCCGAAAGTTTTGAGAAGTTCAAGCACCTTAACAGCGGCTTCAGCGGCTTTTCCTTCGCCCGTGTGGGGATAGACGGTATCGTTATGAAGAAGTTTGCCCTGTCTGTTGAGAATAACGACCTTGCATCCCGTTCTGAATCCCGGGTCAAAAGCCATCACGGATTTTTCTCCGAGCGGCGCCGCCATCAACAACTGATGAAGGTTCTCTGCGAAAACTTTAATCGCTTCAAGGTCGGCTTTCGCTTTCAGCGCAGCCCTGTACTCCGATTCCATTGACAGAGAGAGAAGCCTTTTATAACTGTCGGTAACCGCGAGTTTAACCTGCGCGCCCGCGTCGTTCGGATTTTTAAGAAAATTATTTTCAAGTATCGATACCGCTTCTTCCTCTTCCGGCATCACGTCAATTTTCAGAAAATTTTCTTTTTCGCCTCTGAACATCGCGAGTACTCTATGCGAAGGCGCGGATGAACCCGGTTCCTTCCATTCGAAATAATCCTTGTACTTGACGCCGGTTTCATCTTTTCCTTTTGCAACTTTTGAAAATATAACCGCTTTGGATTCAAACAGCGCTCTAATTTTTTCGCGGGCAATCTGGTCTTCGGAAACCCATTCGGCTATTATGTCTCGCGCGCCTGCAAGGGCTTCATCAGTATCGTTAACGCCCTTTTCGCCGTCAACGAAGTTTGCGGCTTCGGCGGCGACGTCAAAATCATTCTGTCCGAAAAGCATCAGCGCGAGAGGTTCGAGACCTTTTTCTTTCGCGATTGTCGCGCGCGTGCGTTTCTTCGGCTTGTAAGGAAGGTAAATGTCTTCAAGTTCCGTCATTGTTTCGGCGGCGTCTATTTTACCTTTAAGTTCTTCTGTAAGAAGTTCGCGTTCGGCAAGTGACTTGAGAATCGCCTCGCGGCGTTTGTCAAGTTCTTCGAGTTGAATCATCCTATCGCGTATGGCGGTAATTTCAACCTCATCAAGGCTTCCGGTAAGTTCTTTTCTGTATCTCGCAATGAACGGCACGGTGGCGTCTTCCATAAGGAGTTTTGCCGTGTTCTCGACCTGATGAAATTTCAGTTTCAGTTCTTCCGCGATGCGCGGAGCGTATTTCAAATCCATTTTATTATTACATTAAAAATTACAAAGATAGAATCTCTTCCCAATTATTCCACGTAATTCTTTTGCCGTTGACAATTCTTCTGTTGTAACTCTTGTCGAAAATCACGTGTTCCCAGGACGGTTTTCGTATTCCCGTCACTTCAGGTTTGTCATCTATGAGAATATCCCCGCCGATGAGAGTCTTATCGCGCGACAGAATAAGCCTCGTAGTCCAGTCGAAGCCAAGGTGTTTTTCGACCCATTCGTATTTTTCGGCGACGCAGTTCGAATACTGTCTCATCGGACTCGTGCAAATAAATACTTCGTGGCCTTTTTCCTTCATTGTTCTGACAGCCTTCACGCCGCCCGGAATTTCGGGAAGCGAGGAGACAAAACTTTTTTCCGTGAACAGTTCCGTCATCGAGGGCAGAAGTTCTTCTGGATATTCGTCGCGCATATAGAACTCTTTCCGCTCTTCAAGCGGAATGTAGAAGGCATCCGGAAAGCGTTTGCGCCATTCCGCGAGGAAGCCGCCGTCAAAGTCGGCGAGAACGTCGTCCATATCAACAAGTATAATCATAGGAATAATTATTTTCCGAAATTTACTAACTCTGCCCGCTTCTTTGTACTCATTTCCTACTCCACTTTTCTTTTGACAGAACAGGGAAAGAGCGGATTAGTTTCACATAGTTACACAGAGGCAGACAGTAATCGATGTTCTATAAAAATGCGGATACGTTACAAGTTAGAAGCAGCGATGTACGCGGTGCTCCAGGCGCTCTGGAAATTAAATCCGCCTGTTATTCCGTCAATGTCCAGCACCTCTCCGGCAAAGAAAAGGTTTTTACACAACTTGCTTTCCATAGTACGGAAATCTATTTCTTTCAGGCTTATTCCGCCCGCGGTTACGAATTCTTCTTTATTTGTATTCTTACCGCTGATATCGAAAACGGAATTTATAAGAGCGCGATTTAATTTTAATAATTCTGCGTTTGACACGTCGCGCCATTTCTTTTCCGGATTAATATCCGACTGTTCGACGAGCCTGTTCCACAAGCGCGCCGGTATTTCGTCAGGATGCGTGTTGAGAATTTTTTTATCGGGAGTATTTTCCTTAAATGAATCCGCGACGCAATCATTCCGAATCCAGGAGATTTCAAGTTTGAATTTATATTCTTTTGCGTAAAGTTCGCGCGCCGCAAACGCGGACAGTTTAAGCGCGGCGGGTCCGCTGAAGCCGTTGTGTGTGATCAGCAGGCTTCCCGCGGAAGAATATTTCGCGCCTGATATTTTAAGTTCCGCATCAGGGACGGACAATCCCTGAAGTCCTTTGATGGCGGCGGACTTACAGACAAAAGAAAAGAGCGAAGGAACAGGCTCGATTATTTTATGTCCGAGTTTTCGTACGCAGTTAAAAGACACGGAATCGGGAAATCCGCCCGGGCAATAAAGGATTTTGTCGAAGGAATAAGCGATTCTTTTTCTGTCATAGACGATAAATATTCCCGAATCAAGTGTCGCGATTTCATTTACATCAAATCCGGTAACAATCCTGATACCGTGTTTTTTGGATAATGAAAGGAACAGGTCTATGATTGTGTTTGAATCGTCGGTAACGGGAAAGACTCTTCCGTCATTTTCCGTTTTCAATTTAACGCCCCGCGATTCAAACCAGCTAATGGTTTCGGGCGAGCCGAATTTCGAGAAAACGGAAATAAGTTCTTTCGCGCCGCGGGGATAGTATGAAGTAAATTCACGCGGGTTTGAAATTTTATTTGTCACGTTGCATCTTCCGCCGCCCGAAATTCTGACTTTCGAAAGCAGTCGCGGAGATTTTTCAAGTATTGTTATTTCGGCATCATTGTTTTTTCCGGCAATGTTAACCGCGGCGAAGAAACCCGCCGCGCCTCCGCCGACGATGCCGATTTTATTCCTGCTCATTATTATTTATCGGATTCTTCTCCTTCTTCATTAAGTTCAGAACTTTCTTCCACGCCTTTAAGCAGCTCGTTTGCCATTTGTTCGTTTTCAGGCAGAACCTGAATGCATACCGGTCCCGTCAGGGGATTGAATCCCGTTCCCACAACACCGAGCCCGACGAGGTCCTGAACACCTTCATTCTTTACGAGATATTCAATTCCCGCTTCGTCAAGTATCGACTTAGCGAGCGCTATCAATCCTTCGTGACCGCTTTTAAAAACGGTAACGAGTTTTTCCTTATCCAGATTTTCCATAACGGCTCCTTTTGTTTAAATGGTCTTAAATAAATATAAACAATTTTTGATTATTTAGAAAACGAAATTCTTGCAGTTGTTTTAAAAGTTTCGGAATTAATAAAATCCTTGTAAGCCCTGAGCACTTCGGGAGAAGAGTCGACCCTCATATTTGATATAATGCCGTCTTCGTTATCAAAAGAAGAATGCCAGTAAGAAACGGCTTTGATGCGCGGGTAGAGGCCGCTCAACACGGCGGTGAACGCGTCTGTAATCCATTCGGCTTTGTTTCCTTCCAACGGGTCTTCCACGACGCCGAATTCCGCGATGGCGAGGGGCTTTTTCAGAGACACCTTTTCCATTTCCCAGTACGCGGTCTGAAAGACGTCAAGAAATTTTTCCCAGGTCCAGCCGGGTTTTTGCGAGCCGTAAACGCTCATACCAATCCAGTCTATGTAATCATCGCCCGGGTAGTACGCCTTCATAGTGTTCCAAGAAGCCTTCGGTTCCGAAACGGCGTTAACGTGATACATCCAGGTGACGTTATCCGCTTCGGCGTCTCTCATAACTTCCACGATATGCCTGTGGGCTTTTTTATAAATTTCGGCGCCCGATTTTTTTCCGTTAAAGAGACCGCTCCAGGGAAACCAGTTGCCGTTCATTTCGGGAGCGAACTCCGCGAGTATCGGCTTTCCGAATTTCTTAGCATCCTCCGCCCATTTTTCAATGTCGTCGTCGTACGTTCCGTCGGCAATTCTTTCAAGGTCATAAACGACGTCGCGTTTTCCTGTTGTCCAGTCGTAACGCGGCATTATTCTCACGTAAGGCACCGCGCCGAATCCTGAAATCACTTTTACGTTCTGCAAAGGAAATTTTATTCCTTTGAACCAATTGTTCGAAAAGCACACCCAGACAGGTTTGTGGCCTGTCAGTTCGATGTATTCGGATATTCTTTCTTTTGTAACGCTGTCTTCGGTGCTGCCCATATCCGGAAAGACGCCCGCGTAAATTCCATTGAGCGGCGGAAGAAGCTTGCCGTTCTGGGAAAACGCCTGTTGAAACAGGATCAAGAATAATATTAAGAAAAATGTTTTCAAATTCACGTTACCGCCTTTTCGACATCGCTCATCTTATCGAGAGCGACAAATGATTTACCTTTTTCGTCTATAAAAATGGCTCTTTTAAATTTCACGCCCCAAAGCAGGTCATCGTGCCTGTACGAAAATCTGGCATTAACTGTTTGAGCGAACGTATCGTCATACGCTTTGAAAAGAATAAGGAATTCGGCTTCTCCGGCCGTCAAGTCTTCATCGGTTTTCCCGTACAGCGGGCTTATTTCATCTATGATGTGATTAACCGTCCAGACAGTCGGAAAGAAAACGATTTTTTTATATTCAAGGTTGAGGTTATAAAATCTTCTGACGTCCGTCCCCTGATTATCCTTTTCGAGCCAGGACGCAATTACCTGCACTTCGGCGTCAATCATTTCGGTTGAATAAGAATTCGCGACCCTGAATTGCAGCGCCTTGCCGTTTTCACCCCAGTCAGTAAAAATCGCGTTACTGCTGAATTTTATGTTGGTTACCGGCCGCGAGAATCTTCCGTAAAGCAGACCCGTCGCGATAGCGAAAGCCATCAATCCTATACCCGCTTCCAGCGTAGCGATAATATTCGTCCAGTTATCGTGCGGGTTTATTCTGCCGAAACCGACTGTTGTGAGGGTTTGCGCGCTAAAGAAGAACGCGTTCAGGAAACCGTGAATGTACCCTTTACCCGCTTCGACCCCAAGATTTTCGGGACCGTCAAGGCAATACAATACGGAGAAGAAAAAATTTATAAGGACATAAAGCACGAGCGCAAGAAACAGAAAACGGGTCCAGGAAATATTGACGAGAAAATGATAAAGGTTGAACGATTCAAATTTACCGATTCCTGTTTTTCTTACATTGAAAGAGCCGTCCCGTTTAATTAAACGCTGAGTTTTCGTCTGGTATCTAGAACTTAGCCCCGTGTCGTTTATTTCTTTTATATTACCTGCCATTTATTATCTGTGAAATTATTATACGGATGAATCCGTCTGTTATTCAGAATACAGATTCTTTTTCAATATAGTTCATCTTTACAACTTTTTCAGTGCGGATTAAAGAAATCAAATTTTCAGAAACAGTATCGGGTGATAACAGAAATGTTCAATTTACCGAGTAACCGTTTTGACCCGAACGTTTCGATTCGAAGAACGCCTTAAGAAGAAACGCGCATTCCGTGTCGAGCACACCGCCGTAAACTTTCACTTTGTGATTAAATGATTTATTGTTAGTTATATTGATTACGCTTCCGCAGGCGCCCGTCTTCAGGTCATAGGAGCCGAAATAGACCGTATCGATTTTCGAGAGAACGAGCGCTCCCGCGCACATCGCGCAAGGCTCGAGCGTTACGTACATCGAGCATCCTTTCAGTATTTTATTCTGCAGAGCGTCGAAGGCGGATGTCAGGGCGAGCATTTCAGCGTGGGCGGTGGGGTCTTTAAGGGTTTCTATCTGGTTATAAGCCTTCGCTATAATTTTATTTTCACGGACTATAATGCAACCAACAGGCACCTCGCCGAGTTCAAAGGCGCGCTCCGCCTGTCTCAGCGCTTGTTTCATCAGGTTGGAGTGGATTTCTTTCAACCCGTAATCTCCTGTTTGATTTCCGTCTCGGGGTTTTTCAGTCTGCGCCTGATAATTTCGGTGAACGTGAAGAATTTAAAACCTTTTCGTTTAAGTTTGAATATTTCCTCCTTGTAATTGCCGAATTCTTCAGCGGTAAGCGTTACGAGATAAATCATACTTCTTCCGCCTTTCTGGGTACGGACGTTTATGTCGTTAAACAGCGCGTCAATTTTTCTTCTTCCCGTTTCTTCGGAATTAAATTTTATCAACACGGTATCCCTGTAAGCCTTAAGATTGTACAGCCCGAATTCCGTGAGTATATCCGATCCGAGCGGAAATATTTTTTTCGGATTCAAGACAATGACTCCCGCGGCCTTATCATACTCATAGCAGACTGACCTGACCTTTGACTTCCATTCTTTCTCGCGCATATCGCTCTTGAATTCCGCCGTAAGGTCTTCATCGGTTCCGATATTCATGAACAGGAGATAATCCCTTTTAGAATCAAGCACGATTGTCTGGGCATCGATTTTATCGACGATATCGGGGAGGACAACGGAAAACTTTTCGGGTGACTTCAGAACTTCTTCAAGATTTCCCTGAGAAATATCTTCCACCCTGTCGAGAATAAGGCATACATCCGCGGCGTCGCGCTTCACTTTGTCTGTATATACAAACTGCACGGCTGCCATTGTTTTTTTCGACGAGTCTTTTTTGTTATAAATATTCAGAAGCAAATTGCCGTTTTTCGGGTCCTCGTTTCCAGCGCAGTCGAAATCAATTTCATACAGCGAGTTCGATATTTCGTAATTAATTTCGACGGCTGGAACGTCCTTCGGAATAGAGATTTCCCTGAAGAACCACAGGTTGGGCATCAGCGGCGTAACGGGTTTTTTCGTTTTCTCTTTCTTTGATTTCTGCTTATCCTGTTCGGCAACTGTTCCGTCCTCTTTAATCCATTCTTTTTTCACGCCGAACAGAGCAACGACGGAATCGATTTTCGCGGGTATTATTTTTTTCAGTTCATCAGTCGAGAGAGTTCTGACTTTCACGGATGAAAACTCTTTAACGACCGGGTCGTTTTTTACCGCAGCCCGTCTGTAGAAGAAGAACAGCACGAGAAACAGCACGATCAGCGAGCAAAGAACGATGACTTTAGTGTTTCCGTTTAAACTTGTTAATTTTCTGAAATTCAATTTTGTAAAAATTAATTTTCATTAAGAGCGCCCGAGAGATCTTCTTTCAGTTTCAGCAAAATCTTCTCATATTTTTTTACCTGCGTTAATTCTTTTAAACGGAGCGCTTCATCGACATACTTTTCCTTCCGCATTCCCGAGAGCACGCAGGACACGCCGGGTACGGAAGACACCGTCAGCATTGCTTTCTGGGACAGCGGCAGATTTCTATGCCCGCTTTCGAGAAATTCCTCAAAAACTGTATGCAAGTAAGCAGAGCGCTTTGAAGCCGACTCCTTATAAAAATTAGAAGTCATGTTCAGGAGCCTGAAAATCAGTTTTATGTACCTGTCAAACTGTTTAATCAAGTCATCGTCATTTACCCTGTCCTCGAAATAATCCACGAGCAGGTTCAGCCTGTGCGAAAAGAAGTGTTCAATCGTATCGTTAAAATACTCAATCGTGCCGAATTTCTCCCAGTTGTTTTTCAGTGTCCTTCCCGTAATCATCGTAGCGTTGAGCAGTTCGAAGTCTTCCGCGGGAACGTTTCCGTTCTGCAGTTTCTCACGGAGAAAATCATCTTCCATCATTTCCGCGACTTCGAGATACTTAAGGTATTCTTCCTTATCGAATTTTTCATACTCGAAATCGGCAATTCTCACGAGACCGTTACTGGTTATGGAATTAAGCGGGCGGTTAACGAGAACTTCGATTCCATTTTCCGAAGCGAGTTCAAGCACGGTCTTTGAGCCGCCGTTCTGGTTTTTTTCAAAATAAGCGCCGGACTCTATTATATTAAAGGGAAGTTGTATCACTTTGAAATTGTTGTCCGCCGACACTTCTCCCGCCGTTTCGATTAATTTTTCAAGCGACGTGAAGTCGTAAGACATGCTGTTATGCGCGAACGTATTTGAAGACACGCCGTAACTCTTAATCGTTCCCGCATTAATTTTCTCCTCAAGAAATTCAAAGGCCTTTTTTATTCTCGAATAATATTCTTTTCTCGCATCGTCTTTTTCGACGGCGTTCTTAACGGCATTATTCAAAAAATATTCAGGGTTATGAAGAAGATAAACGTCAATGTATCCGCCGTCTCCCGTCTGGTCGAGCCTGTACAACTGCCTGTTAATCTGGTCTTCGAGATAATCGGGGCTAATGCAGTGCCATAAACCTTTTTCGAATTCCACGACATCGGTGAAAGGATTACCGCCGTCGCGTTTTTTACAGGCGAACTGATAATTTTTCCCCTGCATGTATCCGCCCTTTGTAACGACTACAACATCTTCGCGTTTAATTTTTCCGCCTGCCGTCAAATCGTTCAGGACGTTACCGATAAGAATTTCGCTCCGGCCGTCGGTATAGTTGGCGGAGGTATCAATCAGCCTTATTCCGTTAAGCAAGGCGCGATTGACCGAGTTGACGTGCTCTTCAATCCTGTTGTCGATTCTGTAACATCCGAATCCGTAATTGTTTCCTTTTGTCATTCCTCTGCTTTTACTTCAACTTCAATAATTTTATATCCCATCAGTGTTTCTTTAAGTGAAAACAAAAGACCTATGCCCACTAAGAGCATTCCCGCGATGAATACGGAAACAGCGACATAGTCGGTGACTCTTGAATTAATAACTATGTCGAGACCGATTACAAGCGACGTGATAATGAAAAAGAACAAACCCGTAACATAGAATGAAACCGCGTTTCTGACGAGTCTTGCCCTTATGAGGATATCACCGAGTTGTTTCGCGATGCTCTGCAGCCTTGTCGTTTCGAGATAATCAAGTTCAACGCCGTCTTTAAACCTGTTGTGCAATCTTCTTCTTTCTTCGGTCAACTGCCGTATTCTGCTGTTTATCGCCGAATATTTATTGCTGATTCCCAGCAGAAGCAATCCGCAGGCGGATATCATCACTGCGGGTGCCAGCATAAATTGAATCACTTTGTAATAGACTTCAGTTTGCATTTTTAAAATTACAAATTAAAAACAATTAATAATATTCATTTAAAGCCGTAAGGGATTATAGGAATAAGCCGTAATAATGACGTCGGGACGCGAAAGTAAAAACAATACGGGCGTGTGAATTTGTTATCAGATTCTGAAGAGGTACTGCATTTTAAGGAAAAACTGTCTGTCAGTCATCACGTATTTAGGTTTGAAGTCGGGCGTATCGAGATTCTCGTACATGTTTGTGAACCCGAAATAGAATATAGTGAACGGATTCGGTTTATAACTCGCAAGCGGATTAAAGTAGAATCCGTCCGAGAAGGAATTATATTCGGATACAAGCCTGAAACTGATTTCTCTCGTGAGGTTATACGTTGTCACATTTCTGAAGATATATCCCGCATAGATTTTTTCGCCCTTGTAATTTTTCGACAATTCAAAATAGTCCCAGCTGTTTGACATCACGATGTTGTTAATCGGTTTGAAAGTCGACCAAAAGCTGTACGCCTGTTTGTATCCCACGTCGGGGTTATCGCTTCTTATAATCGACTTGCCGATATCGGCATAGCCTCCGAAAGTAAACGCGTCAAAAGTATTGACGTTGAAATTAATCCAGGCCGAACGGGCGCCCTGATTGTAAACGCCGCCCCAAACTTCGCTGTTCACGACCCTGTAACCGACATCGACGTTAATCTGATTGAACAACTGCATCCAGGTTTCGAATTGCAGATACACTTCCCTGAATTTTCCGGAATAATCGTGTATTACGTGCGAATAAAATTGGGGCTGCAGTCTGAGCAACACTTTTGTATCGGGATAGAGCATATAGCCCTGCCAGGTGGAAAGAGTTATCTGGTCGTTGCTTTGCAGGAAACCCGCGTCTTTTCTTACGTTCGGCGACAAGGCGATAAACTGAACGTTGAAACTCCAATGCTTGGCGTCTTTATAGAAAGTAGTGAGGTACTGCATTCCGGAAAAAGAATCGCCGTCAAATTTTTTGGTATAATTTTCGTTACCGAAATTTCCATCCGGCTTAAACGTAGTGTCATAAATTTCCTTTGTAACGGATTTCAGAATCTGAAAGTCGAAGGAATAATTCTTAAGGAAACGGTATTTACCGTCAATGCCGAAATTCCTGTTGAATCCGTCCACGTTCGGAAAATGTTCGTCTTTTTTTGCGACCTGCCTGTCCGTAAATATAAATCCGATGTAAGAGTCATCACCGTTTATGGAATGCTTTAACCTTACGATGTTCGAGAGAGATTTTCTGTCGGTTCCGACGAATTCGCTATTCTCCTTGAACGGTACGATGAAAGGAGTTCTTCTGTCATAAGCCGACAGGATTCCTATCTCTGTCCTTCCCGCCCTGCCGGTGAGTTTAAAAGCGAGCAGCGGATTATTAATAGAGCGCGTATAAACAGTGCTGCTCGGCGCCTTGAATATATTCGCGCCTTCAAGAAAGAAAGGTCTTTTTTCGGAATACGAAATAGCGTATATGGAATTCGCGGTTATAACTCCCGCGTCAGATTCTATCTGCGAGAAATCCGGGTTGAGGGTAAAATCGGCTGTTATAGTGGAAGTGATACCGTATTTCAAGTTGACGCCGAATTGCCCTTTGATGTCTTCGTTGCTGAAATTCGAGTTCGCATTTTTAGAGTCGGAAATCTGTCCCGACTGTGTCGACATAGCGTAAGGAAGGATTTCGATATTCTTACCGCCTTTAATACCGTTCACTCCCTTAACCTTGCAGGCGTGAGTAAACAGTGTAGGGTCGTCGCGGGATATAGGCATAAGAGAATACTGCGAGCGGTTTTCGCGCGGGCGTATTCTTAGGAACTGTATCTGCCAGTCCTGAACATCCCTGTCGGGAAACCTAATGCTCTTAAACGGTATGGCGATTTCAACAGTCCATTTATCGCTGTATTCCTTTGAGGCGGAATACCAAATCATATCAAAAGTGTCGTCTTCGTTGCCGGGAGAAGTCCACATAATGTCGCCCTGAATACCGTAAGGAGTAACGAAGAGTTCGTAAGCCTGCTTTCCCTCGTTATACGTGTCAAGAAAAAATCCCACGAAGTCGTCCGCAAAAATATTGTCGCGGTTCGCGAGTGTTTTCCTGATTTTTTTCATATCGTTATCGTGGCATACAAAGCCGAAGTACAGGTTGTTGTCGTCATAGAACATTCCCACTTCGGTTTTTACTTCGGGTTTCGTGTTATCGCCGGGGCTAACTTCGGCAAAGTTATTATGCATCACGGTTTTCAGCCAGGCGGGTTCGTTTAATTCACCGTCAATGTTTATCTCGGAATTATCGATTCTGTGAATCGTTATTTCGCTGAACTTGTTCGGTTCGAATTTCTCGCCGGGAAGAGTAAGCGTAGAGTCCGTTCTGGTTCTTGTGGAATCTTTCGAAGCATAAAATTCCGTTTCCGATATTGGAAGTAAGCCGTCATCAGTATTGTCACCATGACTCAATGTATCCTGACGGGTCAATAAATATTTTTCCCATGAAGGGTTATCCCGCGAATCCTGTTTGAAGCCGAGCGCGAACAGCGCCGCAGGAATTAAGGCAAGAATCAGCACGCATACAATAATTTTCTTTTTACAGCCCACGGACATATTTTTGATTAATTTATTTTCCCCCGGATGACATTGACTAAACACAGGTTAAATCGTAAACACTAAAAAATACACGAAACCGGCATAAAAAAATATAATCCTTAATTATTTTACTGAATTTTTTTAAAAATGTTACAGCGCGGTATAATTTTATTTTGCGCGGCGGATTAAATATAACAATTGCGGGAAGCGGAAAAAAGAGCGTTCAGAAATCCTTTTTACGGAATTTCCTTCGTGCAAACAGCGAAGGCACAATCATCCACAAATGCAGGATTAAAAGCGAAACATAGATTCCCGCCCCGCTGCCGAAATATTTTTTGAACACGGCGCCTGTATATCCGAATAGCGCCGACATGTCGAGCCGCAGCATAATGAACGTTCTTGCGACGTCGACGGGATTAAGCGATGAGGCAATTATTGTCGCTTTTTCGAGCGGGTAATCCGCGAAATAATAGAACATGAACAGCATAAGCCCGTCATAGAATACGGCGAAGAAAAGCCAGACGGCAATCAGGATTCCGACGCCTTTCACTTTGTCATTTACCATATTTGACACCAGCAGCGCGAATCCGTTGAAAATAAAAATCAGAAAAACCCCCGCGGCAAGAAGAAGCGCCGCATTGATGCTGAAATCATAAATGAAGAGAGGCAATATCATTCCCAGCACGAAGCCCGCGGTCTGCGATAAGCCAAGGCTTAGATACTGACCCATAAAAACGCTTTTCCTCGTGACGGGCTGGGTAAGAAGCATTTCGACAAACTCTCTTGAATTGTAATTATAGACGGAGCCGAAAATGAGGCACAGGAGCGGAATTAAGTACAGCGCGATATTAAGCAAACTTATGAACGCTTTCTGACCGTCGCGGCTGAAATATATTATTCCCGAAGTGAGCGCAAAAAGCAGAACGGCATAGACGGGAATCCACTTGCTCCTAACAATATCGGAAAAAAAATATTTAAATATTTTTCGCAGGTTCATTTTCCATAAATAATTTTGACACCATTTCGCGGAATTCTTTTCCGTTTCCGCCCGGAGTTCTGAAAGATTCGCGGTCAACTTTAATTTTTCCGTCGAGCATGAAAACGAGCCTGTCGGAAAGTTCGCTGACCTCGTTTACTATGTGCGTCGTGAGCAAAACGAGTTTTCCTGCTTTTTTTAATTTTATTATTCTTGCTTTAAGTATTTCCGAAGAGTAAGGGTCGAGTCCCGCGGTCGGCTCATCGAGCACAACAATTTCGGAATCAAACATAAACGCAAGAGCCGCGCTGAGTCTTTGCCGCGTTCCCTGAGAAAGCGCGCCCGCTTTTTTTCCGAGAATTGAGCCGATTCCGAATTTTTCATACAGTTCATAATCGTAATTATCCTGTTTTTTTCGTATGTCCTTCGTGATTGAAATTATCTCTCTGACTTTCAGGTTGGGCGGGAACGGCGAGGATTGCGGCATGTAGCAGATTTTATTCCTGTAATCCGATTCTCCCGAAATGTTTTTTCCCTCAACCGTTATTCCGCCTTTTTCAGGAATCACGAGTCCGAGTATAGATTTAAGAAGCGTTGTTTTGCCCGAACCGTTCGGGCCCATTAGCGTAACGACGAGACCCTTTTTCAATTCAAGTTTTTCGATTTCGAGCGTGAAACTTTTTCCGTACGATTTGACAATGCCGTTTACACTTATCATCTTCCGCGCTCCTCAATNNCAAAGGGCTGTTGTCGACGAGCGTTTCCGGCGTGAAGACAGGTATTATTTTTTCCGCGGCATCAAGGAGTTCAACCAGAAAACTTCCCGTAAGAACCACGGCTTCGGGAACGCGCTCGACAACGAGAGAAAACAAACTAACGGGGCGGTAAGGGACGTCGCCTTTTTTATCATTGTCGAGGTCATATCCTTTATACTTATCCCAGTAGTTATTCAGGAAGAGGTTCGAGTTTTTTGACGTGTTTGTCGAGACGTCAAAAGTATTATTGCTGAACCTGTTGTACCTGATTGTATCTTCATAGCAGTTACCAAGCACTTTCAGAGCCCATCCGTTTTTTTCAAAAGTGTTGTTAAGAATGTTCACCCTGTTCGTGCCTTCGGCGTATATGCCTGCGGTGTTTCCTGAAAACACGTTTCCGTAAATCAGGCTGTTGTCGATGTCTTTAAGCAGAAGTCCGTAGGAATTCGCACCCCAGTTGTCTTCGAACCTGTTGAAGTTCATCATGATTTTTTTCGTGTACATAACCGCCACGCCTGCGCCGTTATTCCTGAACGTGTTTGACGTGTAGGAATTTCCCTCGGAGAACATGAAGTGGAGACCGTATCGTAGATTACCGAAACTTGTATTGCCGCTAATCTCTCCGTTAGTCGAAAACTCGAGATATATCCCGTCGCGCATACCGCTGACGGTATTATCCGAAATTATGACGCCGCTGCATTTCCACAGATGAATGCCGTTACCCGAAAAGGACTCGCTAACGGAGTTTCCAGCAATTCTGTTTCCCGATATTCTGCAGCCGGAGGATGACGACAGATACAAAGCGAAAAAGGAATTTTCAACGACATTGTTTTCCAGAACGCAGTACTTAACGTTCTCAAGCCTTATAGCCGCCAAATCGCTGACGTAACTTGTTCCGGAGTTTCTCAGCGTTAGATTTTTTATAAGGACGCTGTCGGACGTTACAGTAATTATTTCTTTCAGGAAACTTCCATCCAGGACAGCGTCTTGTTCTCCTTCAAGTATAATTTTCTTATTAATGTTCAGACCCGATACGAAATAAATTCCTTTTTCAATGACGATGCGGTCCCCGTCCGATGCCGAGTTAACGGCATCCGCAACGTTCGTGTATTTTCCGGACATCCCGACCCTGATTACTTCAGACCTCGATTCCGAAAACAGCATCAGGCACACAGCGGCAAGAATTATTCCGGCTTTGAATGCGGACATTTACCCACCGACATTAAATTTCGTTTTTAGTCCATTCCAGTCGAAGACATCTCCTCCGTTCGAGGACTTGCTTTCGTTTGCAGCATCGCTGTTTTTATAACAACTTAAGAACTCGCCCATCGGGCTTTTGATTTTCATGCTAATGAGATAATACGCCGATGCGGCGTTAATAAGAGTTTCGGGATTATTGTAATCAATCACCCAGTACGCCGCGTTATCGGAATTATTCGACTTCATATAATCAAGCATGCATTCGGCAGCGTCGAACTTGTATGCCTTGCCTTTTGAAGTGAGTATTTCCGCACCGAAGCGTTTATCCATGATTTTCATGTTGCAGTGGGCGCAAAGGTCGGAGCCGAAATTAATCGGGTCAGGACTTCCCGCGTTTCCGCAAGACGCGAACAGGAAAATTGACATTACCAATATTATTACCGCTTTATTCATAATTCAGGTTTGTTTCTTTGATTTCTTAAATTCATACGCGCCGACAAGGACGGAAATGATACCGCCCGCAATAAGGATTATCCCTCCTTCGGCGGGATAAGAGTGGGCAGTAAAGTTCAAAAGCGTTTTTGTTCCAATGAGCGGCGGCTGATACGTCATTCCGGGCACTTTTATCGCGGCGGTCGGATTCAGGTCGTGTCCGTATTCATATTCCCATTTCCAGAAATCAATACCGCCCGCAACTCCGAGCAATATAAAAAATACTATCCACACGTATAAGAATTTTTTCTTACCTATTAAGGACACGGCGATTCCCGACAGTATCAGAACGCCGAGGATGAACGGCATTATTTTAAGTTCGCTCATCGAATCGGGCTCAATCTTTTTCATTCCGATATAATGATTGAGCCCGTTTACCGTGTTCAAATCGCCGGACATTTTTCCAAGCCATATCTGAAAGCCGAGTCCCTCGGGGTACTGCGGCGCTTCGAGCGATATATCCCACACGGGCAGGAAATAAACCGCTATCAGCGTCAGACATATAATCAAAAGCAATATCCGGGATTTTTTCGCTATCATATTACTTCCCCTGATTTGAATTAAACTTTATCTGCACGCTTGAATTTTTATCCGACACGCGCATATATCCCTGCATCTCCTGATGCAGAGCGGAGCAGAAGTCCGTACAATAGTACGGGTATATTCCCGGCGCTTTCGGAGTCCATTTAATGGTGCAGGTTTCGCCCGGCATCACGAGCAATTCGGAATTCTGATTTCCCATAATCGTGAACCCGTGAGGTATGTCCCAGTCCTGTTCAAGATTCGTCATATGGAAATAAACATCATCGCCCACTTTAACTCCCTCGATGTTATCGGGTGTCAGGTGAGAGCGTATTGCCGACATATAAACGTGGACTTCGTTTCCTTTGCGTTCCACGCGCGCGTCCTTTTCGCTTTTTATTCCGTAGGGATGCGCGTTCTCTTCGATCTTAAAAATCTTCAGAGAGTTCTTACTTATTAAATCCGCTGGAATAGCCTGCGCGTAATGCGGCTCGCCGACTGTCGGAAAATCGAGAAGAAGTTTCATCTTATCTCCCGAAATATCTATCAACTGAGACGACTGGCTCAGTTCGGGTCCTGTCGGCAGGAATCTGTCTTTGGTAATTTTGTTCATCGAGACAAGATACTTGCCCCACGGTTTTTTGCTGTCGCCGCCGGGAATCAAAAGATGTCCGACCGAATAATACACGGGAAGTCTGTCGACGACTTCTCTTGTATCCACTTTCCATTTGACAATTTCGGATGACACGAACATCGACGTGTACGCGTAGCCTTTGTCGTCGAATTCCGTATGAAGCGGACCGAGCCCCGGCTGCTGCACTTCGCCCGCGAGGACTTCCTCGTATTTCAGAACGGGAATGCCCTCGACGTCACCGTCGAATTTCTTTTCATTAATCGCTTTAGTCATTTTAGAGAACGAAAATACAGGAATAACGGTAGCGAGTTTTCCGCCTCCGACTATGAATTCGCCAGTCGGGTCAACGTCCGCACCGTGCGGCGATTTCGGACAGGGCATGTAATACAACGCGCCCTCGACGTCATTCGGATAAAGCACTTTAACGGATTTCCTTGTTTCCGATGTTCCCGAATGTTTTTTATCGTCGTAAACGTTATGCACGTAAGAAGCGGCCATTTCCTTACCTACGCCTTTAGCGACGAGTTCTTCAATTTTTTTCCAGTTGACGGCAAGAATAAAATCCTTGTCCTTCTGGCTCGCGTTAACTTCGAGCAGAGAATATGACTGCTCGCTGTTATAGCAGGAGAAAAAGAACCATCCGTCCGAAGGACCTTTTCCCGCGTGGCTGAGGTCATAATCGAATCCCGGCGTTATCAACTGAAATGCTATGTCCATTTCTCCCGACGAAGGATTAACCTTCAGAAAAGAGAGAGTACCCTTGAAATTCTCTTTATAGGATTCAATCGGAACGTCCCTGTTTTCAACCGGAATGCTGAACCTTGTTCCCGCGACGACGTATTCGGTACCCGGGGTTACAAACGGGGACGAGTGATTCCCCGCGCTGTTTGGAATTTCAATAATTTCTTCCGTCCTGAAAGTGGAAAGATTAACGCGCGCAATACGCGGCGTATTGTTGCCGTTAATGAAAAGCCATCTTCCGTCCGGCACGCCGTCTTTCATCGAAAGTTCCGAATGGTGCGAATCGTCCCAGGGGACGAAACCATACGAAGTATTCAGCATCGGCTTTGTTTCTTCCGTGTATCCCCATCCGTTTTCGGGATTCTGAGAGAACACGGGCACAACCCGAAGGAGTCTTCCGGAAGGCAGGCCGTAAACGGCGAGTTGGCCGCTGAAACCGCCCGATACGAAAGCATAGAACTCATCGTACTTACCCGGCTCGACATAAACTTTTGAAGGCGCGTCGCTTTCGACGAGCGGGCCTTTATTTTTGCTCTTTCCGCATCCCGCGAAAATAACCAGGCAGGTAAGGAGAAGAACAAAAAGACCTTTGATACTTTTTTTGTCCATAGTTTTTATAATTAGTTTGAATCGACCAATCTGAAATACTCGAGAATCGAGCGCGCGTCATCTTCGGACACGTTCTGGAACGTCATCTGAGTAAGATACTGACCGAACAACTGCTTCGCGGCGACATCTTCCTTCGTCATCTGCTCGGGATTAAGAATCATATTCATAATCCATTCGGGTTTACGTCTCTGTGTGACGCCCTTAAGCGGCGGGCCGACAAGTTTAGAATCGAATTTATGGCAGGCGACGCATTTCTGGTCGAATATCGTCCTTCCTTTTTCGCTCAATGATTTATCGAAAGCGCCGAGCGTAACTTTCTTCACGGGTCCAATCCCAATTTCTTCGTCGGAGCCGCATCCCGCGGCGAAAAGGACGGCGAAGAGGAGAACCGGAATCAATACAAGTGTTTTCATAGAATAAGATTTTTATTTTCTAATAAGACTTTTTAATCTGATTATAAATTGGCGGATTTAGAATTAAATGTCAAGTCTTTAATCAGACTTTTTTATCTTATTTCAGGCCGAAGAAAAACCCCTCTCCTGTTTTCTGTTACACGGGTATGTGCGGGGTAACGGAAGAGCGGGGGTATTCCCACGCGGGGTTAATATACAGAGCAGGCGAACGAGGAAAACGCATCCGCCCGCCGGCACGATGTTTTACCGAGGTATTATTTTGCACGTACGTACTGTTTCGGAAACGCCGCTTCAACTTTGAGCGCCCGGGCGGCTTTCAAGGGCCAGTAAGGCTCGCGAAGGAATTCCCTGCCGAGAAGAACGACATCCGCCTGTCCGTTTCTGATTATCATATCCGCCTGTTCGGGAGATGTTATCAAGCCCACGCCGCCGACAAGAATCCCTGCTTCCTTTTTGATTCTTTCCGCGAAGAGAATCTGATATCCCGGTCCGAGAGGAATCTTCGCCGCGGGAACATTTCCGCCGCTTGAGCAGTCAATTAGATCCACGCCTTCTTTTTTTAATATTCCCGACAGCCTGACGGAATCTTCAATCGTCCATCCGCCTTCCGTCCAATCGGTTGAAGAGATTCTTGCGAAGAGGGCGATTTCGGGGGGTATTACATTTCTTACTGACCCCGCGATTTCGACAGCGAGCCTTGTTCTGTTTTCGAAACTGCCGCCGTATTCGTCAGTTCTTTTATTCGAGAGAGGGGAATAGAACTGATGAACCAGATACCCGTGCGCCATGTGAAGTTCGATGACCTTAAAACCCGCGCTCACACTTCGTTCAGCCGCTTTCGTAAAATCGCCGACAACTTTTTGAATATCCTGTTTGGTCATTTCTTTCGGAGAGGGATATTCCGAAGAGAAGGCATCCGCTGACGGTCCGAGCACCTGCCAGCCTCCGTTTTCGGGAGTAACGGCGCCGCTGCCTTTCAAAGGCGAGCACATCGACGCTTTTCTACCCGCATGCGCGAGTTGAATTCCCGGTACGCCGTTCTGTGATTTTATGAAATCGTTCAAGCGTACGTACGCTTCCGCGTGTTCATCGCTCCAAATGCCGAGGTCGTCGGGCGATATTCTCGCTTCGGGAGATACTCCCGTCGCTTCCTGAATAATAAGTCCCGCCCCTCCGACGGCGCGGCTGCCGAGGTGCACGATATGCCAGTTCCCGGGAAAACCGTTCACGGCGGAATACATGCACATCGGGGAAACGGCGATACGGTTTTTAATTTCGACTCCCCTGATTTCAAGACGTGAAAAAAGATTATTCATAAATTAATAATAATGTTTATTTAATTAGCAGTTCATATTGATTAAAAAAATAGCCTGCGGTGTGAGATATATTTGTATAAAACAAAGCCGTAATAATTATTTCTCATAATGTATCGTCAAGAAAAAGCATAAATTTGTTTTCACGTATATTATAAACCGCAGCACGGGAGTATAATTTTCTTTTCCACAGCATCAATCACCGGATACCGTTATTTCCCCGAATTCAAAGGCACAAAGGACTTAGCGCCTCTGATACTGTCAAAGCATCAACGAATAATTTCCGCTTGATAATTACTTCATAACATCAGGAATTCAGATACTTATTAATCAATGTCACAAACCTCTTAATCTCGAAAGGTTTTGAGATGTAATCGTCACATCCTTCTTTAAGAATTCTTTCTCTATCACCCACCATTGCAAAAGCAGTCAAGGCGACTATAGGAACATTTTTACATCCGGGCAGGCTTTTGATTTTTTTTGCCGCTTCGATACCGCTGATACCCTGCAGTCCGATATCCATCAATATCAAAGAGTACTTGTTATTTTCGCATTTCAGGATTGCATCTTCGCCTGAATCGACGGCGTCATACGCGCATACGTTCCGGAGAATCGAGGATATCATGATCGCGTTTGACTCATCATCTTCCACGAGCAATATTCTTTTGCCGGTTTCAATTCCTTTAAAAATTCCGGCGGGCTGCTGATTATTCGCGTAATTAGATTTCTTTGCCTGCGATACATCCGCGCAGCCCGGAAGATATACGGTAAAGGTCGAACCTTTTCCGAGTCGGCTTTCCACCTCAATCGTTCCTTTCATCAGTTCGACATATTTTTTTGTTACAGAGAGTCCCAATCCCGTACCTTCATATTCCCTGCTGTAACCTTCGCTCACCTGCCTAAAGGGTTCAAAAATGAGGTCATACATATTTTCGTCTATTCCTATTCCCGTATCAGCGACTTTAACGAACACAAGATTTCCTTTCTCCGACTTTTTTGTTCCAGCCTTTATTTTTACATTTCCTTTTTTCGTGTAAGAGATAGCGTTTTCGACAAGGTTTGCAAGGACCTTTTCCAGCATCGCGGCGTTAATATCAGCGACAAGATTGCTGCCTGTTTCGACTTCAAATTTCAAATTCTTTTTCTCGGCGATTATTCTGTAAAAGTCGTAAACCGAATTTATTATAGGCGTAACATCCTGCGGACTAACGTCCGTAATAAGCCCTCCCGATTCGATTCTCGAAAGATCAAGTATGAGGTCAAGCGTATTTTTCAGTCTTCTGCCTCCTCTTGAAATCATTTCCACCATTTGTTTCTGTTCTTGATTTTCTATTTCCGCCTGAAGCAGGTCGGCGAATCCGAGTATAGCCACCATAGGGGTTCTTAGTTCGTGGCTCATATTTGCGAGAAAATTCGATTTCAATCTGTTCGCCGCTTCCGCCTGTTCTTTTGCTTCAATCAGTTCGGCTTCCGACATTTTTCTCTGCGATATATCTTCCATTATACCGTCAATCCACAAAAGATTTCCCTTTTCGTCATATCTAGCTTTAGACGAAATCGACACCCAGATAAGATTTTTATTCAAATCATATACCTGGATTTCCTTATTGTTAATTTCACCTTTTTCATAAATTGCATTTAATATTTCTTCTCTGACCGAATTATCGGGATAAAAATCCCAGGCAGAAAACATCTTCAACGACTCGGGTGAATATTTACAATTTTCATCCTCCACAAAACCTATCAACTTTCTAAACGCGGGATTGACCTGAAGCACGGCACCGTCAGGGGATATCTGATATACCCCTACGGAAAGATTATCAACAAGATTCCTGTATTTTTTTTCGCTCTCAACCAACGCATTCAGAGCATTTTCTTTTTCAAGGTTCAATTTATATTTTTCCATCGCAGATTTAATCGACGAGGTTATTCTGCCGATATGTTCTTTTATAACATAATCATCCGCACCGGCCTTGATGCATTTTACCGCCGTATCTTCATTAATAGAGCCCGTCACTATAAAAAACGGTATAAGAGGCGATATTTCGTTTCTGATTCGAAGCGCCGTCATTCCGTCAAAATCCGGCATCGAATAGTCCGACAGGATTAAATCGAATTTATCGTTCCCGATTTTCTCCCTGAAATCAGATTCATTATCGACAACGAGCAAATCGTAGTCAAGTTTCTCTTTCCTGAATTCCTTTTCGAGCAATTTCACATCGTTTATATTGTCTTCGGCCAGTAGAATTTTTATTTTCGGATTCATAGTATTTTATATTTTATGTTTCTTTATAAATCAATGCGGAGATTCGTTCATCAGCACCCAGTACAAACCCAGGTTAGATACTGATTCAAGGAATTTCTCAAAGTCAATGGGTTTGACGATATAACTATTCACGCCCAACTTGTAACATTCTTCAATATCCCTGTTCTCCCTTGAAGACGTAACCACCACCACGGGGATTCTTCTTGTGCTTTCGTCAGATTTTATTCTGCGCAGCACTTCAACTCCGTCTACAAACGGCAATTTCAGGTCAAGGAAAATAACTTTAGGCATGTTTTTATTATTCCTGCCTTCATACCTTCCTTCGGAAAAAAGGAACTCCAGCGCTTCTTCTCCGTCTTTCAGGATAGTGACTTTATTAGCGAGGCTGTATTTCTGAAGAGCCTTCAGTGTAAGTTTGATATCGCTCGGGTCATCTTCAACCAAAAGAATTTCAACGGGTTTAGATTCCATTTTAATTTTTAATATGNNTTTTGGTAAAATTTTATTGTATAATACTCCGGGTTTTGCTCAAAGAACCGGAAGAGCAAAATAAAACACGGCGCCTTTTCCCTGTTCGCTTTCAGCCCAAACTCTTCCATTGTGTTTAGTTACAATGCGATTCACTATGGCGAGACCGACACCGGTTCCCTTGAATTCGTCCAGGCTATGCAGCCGCTGAAATACTCCGAACAATTTATGTACATATTTCATATTAAATCCTACGCCGTTGTCCCTGACGAAATAAACGATATTATTTCCTTCATAATAAGAGCCGATTTCAATTTCCGGGAACGGATTTTTCGAAGAATACTTTATCGCATTCGAAAGAAGATTAACTACAACCTGTTTAATCAAAGAATAATCACCGATCGCGTCATCGCAATTTTTCACTGAAAATTTAATGTTCCCGTTCGCCGCGTTTTTTTTCTCTTCTTCGAAAATGCTGATGAACAGTTCTTTCATTTTAATCGTTGTTTTATTCAGAATTTTTCTTCCGTATCGAGAAAATTCAAGCAAGTCATCTATAAGAGCCGCCATCCTGTCCGAATTTTTAAGTATATCCGAGAGACATTCCTTTCCTTCTTCGTCAAATTTTTCGAGATAATCTTCTTTAAGGATTTTCGAAAATCCCGATATAGCCCTTAAAGGCGCTCTAAGGTCATGCGAAACCGAATACGAAAAGGCTTCGAGTTCTTTATTTGATTCTTCAAGTTGAAGAGTTCTTTCCAGAACACGATTTTCCAGTTCATCGTTAAGTTTTCTAATTTCTTCTTCAATGCGTTTTCTTTCCGTAATATCCCTTACTATAGCCTGAATAAGGATTTTCCCTTCCAGAGCGATGCCGTTAAGGCTCACCTCGGCGTCAAAAACGGTTCCATCTTCCTTCATATGTTTCCATTCAAAAAACCGGGGTATTCCGTTAATCGCATCACGCACATACATTTCGGCTTTCTCTCTGGATTTTTCACCGGCATATTGATATTCGGGAGAAAACACCCACGGCTGCGAACCGATTATTTTTTCCCGGCCGGTGCCGAACATTTCAAGCGTTCTTTTGTTGCAGTCGATAAAACGGTCATCAGACATCAACATAATAGCGTCGCTAGCAGTATCGAACAGGGTTCTATATCTTTCTTCGCTTTCGCGAAGCGCCTTTTCCGTTTTTTTCATATCAGTAATATCATGCACAACGGCAATTCTGCACTTCTTTTCATTAATAAGTATATCGTGGGAAACAGCAAAAGTATTAATAAGACTGCCGTCCGCTTTTATATGATTCCATTCTCCTGCGTCGGCGTGCCCCTTTAATCCGTCAGCAAAATCAACAATGGCTTTCTTTTGATTTTCGGGGTACAAATCAGGCAGTCTCATAGCGGAAATTTGTTCCTTGCTGTAGCCGTAGTGTTTAACAAAAGCCTCATTCACCGACAAAAGTTTCAATGTTTCGCGTTCGTAAATGAGCATTGGAACAGGATTGTGTTCAAAAAGCAGCCGGTATTTTTTCTCCGATTCGCGAAGTATATTCTCCGTTTTTTTTCTGTCAGATATATCATGGACCGAGCCGACAAGATGGGTGCATTTTCCTCCGGCATTGAAAACAGGCGCAACGCTTATTTCGCCCGTTAAAACTCCTGCCGGGAATTTAGTGGTTTCTTCCCATCTGATAACATTTCTGTTCTTTATGACTTCATTGCACCTTAACAAAAAAACAGTAAGAGCCGGCTCGGAGATTACTTCTTTTACAAGTTTTCCAAGCACGTCGGGTTCGCTAAGTCCTGTGACGCTCAGAAATGTTTTGTTAATGCTAATGAAGCGATAATTGCCGTTTTTTTCCACTTCAATCAAGAAAACCACATCGCCAACGGTGTTATAAATCGATTCCAGTTGCCGGCGGTTATATAATAAGTCGCGCTGCGCTTCTTTTCTTTCCGTCAAATCCATAAGCGAGGCAACGCTTTTGTCCGTTCCCGGAATTCTATCGACCGTCAACAAAATATCCTTGATGCTTCCCTGTTTATCACGGAACCGGAACTCATACGATTTTTTCGCCTGACCATCCCCTCTGGCTCGAAGTTCGCTGTTACGAATCATCATATCCAGGTCCTCTTTCACGACAAACGCTGTCCATTTAATTTTATTCTCGAGTTCATTTTTTGTCCATCCTGAAAGTTCCTCGAATTTAGAATTTGCTAGAGTAATGAATTTTTTTTCGTCTATTATGACTGTGGCCGTTCCGGTGTTTTGGAAAATCGCGCGGTATTTCGATTCGGATTTTTCTATCTTTTCCTGTGTTTTTTTTCTTTCCGATATATCTTTTATAATAATATAAACGATTTCTTTTCCCTTTGCATTTACATACACAGAGGTAGTAACTTCTCCTTCGAATTTTGTTCCGTCTTTTCTGATGAAGGTCAGTTCGCCCACCGCGCAACCTTTTTTATCCCGTTCTGTTAAAAAAGGTTTCAGCCGTTTATCGGAGCGGTCCACGAGGCGATATTCCCCAATCCTACAAATCTCTTTTTCGCTTCTAAGAAACATTCTGACCGCGGCGGGATTGACGGAAGTAATTTTGCCTTTTGCCGATGAGAGCAGAATAGCGTCGAAACTGTTTACAAACAGATTATAATACTGTTCGTTTATTTCTTTCAGCGATTCCTGCGCCGAAATTTTATCGGTAACATCTTCCGCCACGCCCATCAGATAAATGGGTTTTCCGCTGCTGTCTTTCAAAGGCACTTTTTTGGTATGCAGTAATCTCGTACCTCTTTTAGTGTTTATCTCTTCCCTTGGTATATCTAATATTTTTCCCTGTTCAAGGACGCTCCTATCGATTCGGGTAAAAAAGTCCGCCTGGTATTTTGAGAAGAAATCATAATCGTTTTTTCCGATTAAATCTTTTTTTCTATAACCGAGCAATTTTTCGCCTGCTTTATTAAAGTGAACAAATTTTAAATCCCGGGCGCTTTTGATAAAAAGCATGTTGGGAAGATTTTCAATAACGGATTTCAGAAAGACTTCATTCTCTTTTAACTTAGATTCGGTAACTTTTCTTTTTCTTTCGGTTTCAACCGCTTCCAAAGCGAACGAGATGTCGTTTGCCACTTCGTTTAAAAGTTTTATTTCTCCGGTATCGAAAAAATCCCGCGTGTCGGAATATAAATTCAGAACCCCCAATATTTTTCCGTAAGCCCTGATTGGAAGAGCGACAGACGATCTGTATCCCCTTTCCAGAGCCGGTTTTCTCCACTTTTTCATGAAGGCGTCTTTTTCAATGTCTTTGCTGACAAAATACCGCCCGGTTTTCACCGATGAAGCCGTAGGACCGTTTCCGGAAATATTATCTTTCACTTGAATTTTTTTTACCTCCGATAGATATCCTTTCTCAAAACCGTAATGACAAAACGGAATTATGTCGCCGGTTTTTGAATCAAACAAACCAACCCAAGCCATTCTGAAATCCCCGTATTTCACGGCAATTTCACAAGTCTTCCTGTAAATCAATTCTGCGCTTTGAATTCTGAATATCTTTTTATTTATCTGGCTGATAAATGAATACGTTCTGTTCAGGTTTAACAACTGCTGATGTGTTTTTTTTCTATCGGTAATATCCTGAAAAAAAACGGATAATCCGTTTTTAGTCGGATACATCCTGTTTTCGAACCATTTATCGTACGGCGGGTAATACTCTTCTATTTGCGTGAATTCCTGTTTCTTAAAAGCCCTCAAGAATGCTTTCTGAAAAGCCCGGCTGAACCCTTCGGGAAGTTCTGTCCAGATAGGTTTTCCCTGCATTTTCGCCGGGTCACGACCGAATATTTCACCGGCTTTTTTATTCATGTATGTAAAACGCCAGTTTTTATCCAGGGAAATAAAGGCGTCTGTAATTCTCTCGATAAAACCTGTCAATTTCGAATTAGATTCCGCTATTAACAGTTCGGCTTCTTTCCTTTCCGTAATGTCATAGAACTCGGAGATAAAATAGCCCTTAAGCGGACAATGCGCGTTTATATGAAACCATCTGTTACGGGTGCGTGAAAAGAAATCGCAGGTCGCGCTTTTTCCGGTCATTGCAACCCTGCCGTAAAATTCTATCCAATCTTTGTGCTTATTCAGGAAACCGGGAATTGCCTTCGTAACTCTTTTACCGAGAATATCTTTTGCATTTAATCCCATGAGTCGTTCGAACGACGAATTAACCTCGACATATTCGAAATCAACGGGTTTTCTTTTTTTGTTGAGAATTATTTTCTGGTAAGAGAAACCACATTCGAGATTTTTTATCATTAACGATTGGTCCATAACAGAATTTTTAATTAATTACCGACTGAAAGCGATGCTTGCATTTGTGCGTTTTTGGTATCCTGAAGTATCTTTCATAGAAACCTATTCTGTTTTTTAAAACCGTACGGTTTTATTTAAATTGCAGTAGAGGAATATTTTATCTATTACAATATACTATATACTATTTTACTCAAAAAGAAAAGGAATATTTTTTTTCTTAAAAGACAGCGGGGTTGGCTTCGAGCGGGGCGATTCAGGCGGGACAGGGAAAGCGCGCCGAATAAGTTTATTTTACGGAGGAGAATTCTTATTTTCAGACAAAATACCAGATTGATGGAAACGATAATAAGCGTGTTAATCGGAATCGGGTTGAGCGCGGCGAGCGGGTTCAGGGTATTCGTTCCGCTTCTCGGGCTGAGCATAGCCTCAATGACGGGCGCGCTCGGCATCAGCGGCGATTTCGCGTGGGTTGGAAGCGTGCCTGCTCTTGTTGCGTTCTCGGTCGCGACGGCAGCGGAGGTCGGAGCGTATTATTTTCCGTGGATTGACAACGCGCTCGACACAATCGCTTCTCCTCTGGCTGTGATTTCGGGAGTCGTGGTTTCGCTTTCAGTTTACGCTGACATGACGCCTTTTTTGAGATGGTCACTCGCGATTATCGCGGGAGGAGGCATTGCGGGTCTTGTTCAGGCGGGAACAGTCGCGATGCGCGCGGCGTCTTCGGGTACCACGGCGGGATTCGGGAATTTCATAGTTGCAAGCGTTGAATTCATAGGCGCAATTGCAACCACGATACTCGCGATAGTACTGCCAGTAGTATGCGCAGTCTTACTTTTCGCCGCAGGCTTAATTTTTTGCAACAAATACAACAAGAGAAAGACGACGGGAAAACTATCTTCTTCGTGAAACGGTTTGCGATTTACTCCCTGCGGATATGGAATTTTCATACTGATTTGAAGTTTGAAAATCATTTGAATAAAATGTATTTTTATATACCAACATTTAAAGTTAAAGACAATTATATGAAAAAGATTATTATTTCTTTATACTGTTTATTCTTTTCGGTTGCTTTAACGCACGCGCAATGGAACATACAGTACACATCCAATCCGAGCCAGTCCGTTTACTGCCTTAAATTTTTCGATGACAACACCGGATATTTCTCGGGCGTGCTGTACAATTCTTCGACGATGAACATATACAGGACGACGAACGGAGGAGTGAACTTCACGGCGCAGAATTCGAATTACACGGCGCAGAGGTTCATGTCGATTTTCATTATACACCCCGATACGGTTTTCATAAGCGGCAACTACGGCAAAATATTGCGGACGGTAAACGGCGGGAACAATTGGATTCCTTATGTTTATTCGGACACGACGGTTCAGTTCTGGGGACTATACTTTACAAATTCGATGACGGGTTATGCCGCGGGAAGCAAGGGCACGATACTTAAGACTACGGACAAGGGAAACAACTGGACAGCGCTCACGACTCCAACATCGACCGCGCTCGACGGAATTTGTTTTGTCAACGAGAACACGGGATATGTCGGCGGCGCGAACGTTTTCCTTAAAACAACGGACGCGGGAGCGACGTGGATTAACAAGGGCGGCCTGTTCATCAGTCCGTTTGAAACCGCTCAGACGGTTTGCTTCACCGACGCGAACACGGGTTACTACTGCACGAACACGTCAAACTGCAGAAAGGTAAAAACCACGGACGGAGGCGACACGTGGACGCTTCTCGATACGAATTCGAACATAGGCGCGGGCTGGGACATGTCGTTTCCAAACGCGCAGACGGGATATATCTGCACGGGAACGGGAAAGGTTCTGAAGACGACCGACGCGGGAGCGCACTGGGGAATACAGAACACGCCCGTCACGGAAAATCTGTACGCGATGCATTTCCCTTCGGTCAACACGGGATACATCGCCACGTATTACGGAAAAATTCTTAAGACGACGAACGGAGGACTTACATTCATAACGAAAACGGAAAATGGAATTCCCGAAGGATATTCTCTCGAGCAGAATTTTCCCAATCCGTTCAACCCGTCCACGAAGATACAATTCTCAGTCAGGGAGAGCGGGCGCGCGACGCTCAGGGTTTATGACGCTTCGGGGAAAACCGCGGCGGTGCTGCTTAACGAAGAAATCGAAAGAGGAAACTACGAAATTACATTCAACGCGGACAACCTGTCCGCGGGGGTATATTTTTACGCTCTCGAATCAAACGGTTTCAGGCAGACGAGGAAGATGATTCTGATAAAGTAATCGCAATAGTTTTTAGCAAATAACCCGGGGCGAACGCTCCGGGTTTTTTGTACAGTGCAAAAACGGGGGTTCGGAGATCGCTACCCAAATCGTTGCCCGAACAAAAAAAATAATTTTTGTGGAAACAAAAAGCCCTGTAACATTAATATTTACAGGGCTTTACGTTAGTGCTTTCTGGGGGATTCGAACCCCCGACCCACTGATTAAGAGTCAGTTGCTCTACCAACTGAGCTAAGAAAGCGGTTCAATTTAACCGAATTTATTTTTAAATTCAATTCAGAATCGGGGGATTTTTGCGCATGGTGTTTCCTCGACGCGAATGAGTTTCCGGCACCTTTTCCTTCTGCAAAAGTTCTGCATTCCGGAATGCAAGACCCGGCGGCGGAAGACAAAACAAACTCAAGAATTCTGTATTTGTTTTAACAATGATTTTAATAATATTTATATGACGCGGTCGGTAATATGACAAGCGATACACGTGATCTTGACGACGCAAAACAGGATTTGAAATACGACCACAGAAATTTGCTGACCGAGATGAGGGTGGTAAAGAAAACTGGCGGAGGCGATGGTTATGAGACATATCAGTTGATGTATAATTACGACGAAGCGGGCAACAGGGTAAGAAAGCGTGAATATTTCTATCAGGGAGAAGATCCGATGCCGGTATTCGAGGAAGATGATATGACAGGTTCGTGGGATCTTGTAGGAGATGAATATTACGTTCGTGATGTGAGCGGAAAAGAGATTGCGGTATATCACAGTTATGATTTGGACCATTGGAATGTCTGGGGGACAGACAACGTCGGAAAGATAAATGCAAATGGCGATAAGTTCTTTTACTTAAAAGACCATCTCGGCTCGGTAAGGGTGGTGTTGAATTCAAGTAATCAGATTGTTTCGGCGAATGATTATGACTGCTGGGGTTATCCTCTTGAGAACCGTTCGTACCAGAGCGATGACATCGATTACAAGTTCACCGGAAAGCAGAGAGACGCAGAAACGGGATATGACTATTTTGGTGCAAGGTATTATGATGCGAGGATTGCTAACTGGAGTTCTGTTGATCCATTATTAAAGAAGCACATTGGATGGAATCCTTATAATTACGTTCTTAGAAATCCGATTGCGCTGATTGATCCGGATGGAAAAGACCCAAGACGAGATCAATTGGGTTCAAAGAAAGATGTATTGAATGTGATTAAAAACAGCAAAGATAAATCATATTACGGATTGATGAAAAGTTTTGAAAATGATGTTAAAGGCCATTACCTATATACTAGAAATGAAGGAATTATTGATATGAAACATTTTTTTGCGGCTGCTTATTATGCGTCTATGTTTTCACAAGATGCAACCGTTACCGCAGGAATGCTTTATGAAATTGGACAAAAAATTGAAGGTGAAAGATCAAATTTTGCTCCTGAAGATGCTAATTCAAATAAACTAGGAGCAGAATATGGCACTGAAATTAATTCAAACAGAGAAAATTTGGATATAAAAGAGTTTAGTAAATATTTACAGAGCTTGGACCCTATAGATCCAAAATCTGAAGAAATATCAGAGGAGAATGTTTATATACCTAAAAATCAATATTCTCCAGAATTAGAAAAACGATCTATTTACGATTTTTTAAATCCAAAGCCATTTTATGGTATGGATCCCAAGGATCATTCAAAAGAGATATTCTTTAATTAAACATAAAAAATGGACATTCTCGTAACCTTAATAAATCCAATCTCTATCAATGTATTTGATAGTAGCCATAATGCCACATTAGTAGTAATATTTATCCTAATTTGTTCTTTATTATTTCTGTTATCATTATTTTTACTTAAGAAAAGAAAATATCTGTTTTGTTTAGCGAATTTTACATTACTGACACTTATATTAATTACGACCATGTATTTTTATAATAGAGGTTATAAAGTAATTGAAATTAGAAATAATGGTTATATACTATTGGATAGTATTGAAAGATTTAGATCGATGAACAACAGGCTCCCAAACGATATTGATGAAATATACGCATTTATATCGTCGCGAAATAATGAGGATTATTTGAAGGTCAAAAAGACACGGAATTATTATCGTAATAAATATGATAGTTCTAATAGCGGAAGTTCTCATAAATTTAGTTTATCAATCTGTGATGATTTGTTAGGTTTCGATTGTTTTGTTTATTATGATAATCCAATAAGATTTGAATTAACGGATGATTAAAGTGTCTCTTTGTGGAGATCTAAATCAGTAATCGACAAAATCATTTGTTTTGAGATTATCTTAAAAAAGCCGTTCCTAACCGAACGGCTTTTTTTATGGATTAATTCTGATTAATTTTATCTGCTGGAATGTCCGGGGGACAGACAACGTCGGGACACAAAGAACGTGCTGGGGCTTGCCACGGAGAATCTTTTACTTGGTAACAAGAGAGTAATGTTGATTTTTAATCACAAAATAAAAACTATATGAGAATCAGTAAATTATTTCTAATGGTCATTATCATTACTCTTCATTTCGGGTGTTCATCATCTATTATTTCAACTAGAGGTTTTGAAAAAAATCCAATTGATTCACTTTTTTCGTTACACGATAATAATATTTGCGCCAAACTTGAAAATATTGATTCCACTATGTGTCGAGAATATAACGTATTAGCATTTAGATACATTGATAGTGCGACAATTCGTTTAGACACACTCGCCTTCTTTTTATTGACAGAAAAAAAGTCGTTGCATGGTGCTACTTTGGGTGATTATGAGAAATTAATGATACACTATGATTATTGTTTTAATGTTATTGGTGTTGACACACTAGTTCCGGCTCATTGTTATAACAAAAGTCGATTTACTAATTTCGAAATAAGTATAGCACCAGGTGATATATTATTCTGGAGTAATGAGAAATTTCGAATCAAAATGTATACTTCGTCTGACATTGTAGGTTTATTAATTAAAAAGGGGAAAAAAACAAATTTGTGAATATTTATTTGACATTTCTCTATTAGCAGTTCTTAACCGAACGACTTTTTTATTAAAAAAAACTATTATAGGCACAATATATTGCGATTAATAACGAGTGTTTTGACCTTATAAAATAAGGTATATCCGTCATTTCCGTCTGCTATTTTGGGACAACTTGGGGTAACATGGGGTAACCTGGGGAAGAAAAAACAGCAAATATTGCTTATTTTTGCTGTTTTTGCGGATTATATCTTTTTAAGAGTCAGTTGCTCTACCAACTGAGCTAAGAAAGCGGTTCAATTTAACCGAATTAATTTTTAAATTCAATTCAGAATCGGGGGATTTTTGCACCCAAATGAATTTTTTCCGCGATAGATTCTTTTGATCCTATTCTCCTGCAGAATTCTGCTAAAGTTCTGCGATCAGGAAAGAAAATCCTGAGGGCGGAAGACAAAATAAACTCAGTAATTCTGTATTTGTTTTAACAATGATTTTAATGATATTTATATGACGCGGCCGGTAATATGACAAGCGATACACGTGATCTTGACGATGTAAAACAGGATTTGAAATATGACCACAGAAATTTGCTGACCGAGATGAGGGTGGTAAAGAAAACTGGCGGAGGCGATGGCTATGAGACATATCAGTTGATGTATAATTACGACGAAGCGGGCAACAGGGTGAGAAAGCGTGAATATTTCTATCAGGGAGAAGATCCGATGCCGGTATTCGAGGAAGATGATATGACAGGTTCGTGGGATCTTGTAGGAGATGAATATTACGTTCGTGATGTGAGCGGAAAAGAGATTGCGGTATATCACAGTTATGATTTGGACCATTGGAATGTCTGGGGGACAGACAACGTCGGAAAGATAAATGCAAATGGCGATAAGTTCTTTTACTTAAAAGACCATCTCGGCTCGGTAAGGGTGGTGTTGAATTCAAGTAATCAGATTGTTTCGGCGAATGATTATGACTGCTGGGGTTATCCTCTTGAGAACCGTTCGTACCAGAGCGATGACATCGATTACAAGTTCACCGGAAAGCAGAGAGACGCTGAAACGGATTACGACTACTTCGGCGCCAGGTATTATGATGCGAAGATTGCTAATTGGGGTTCTGTTGATCCATTAATGGAAAAAAGTGTTTCTTTTTCATCATATAGCTATGTTTTGAGAAATCCAGGTATCCTTATTGATCCAAATGGAAAGGAGTGGTATTATATTTGGGATGAGGGAGGAAAATCTGGAGAATGGCAATTTTATAAAAATACACCTAAAATGTCTGTTTGGACTGGTAAATACGATGAAAATGGAGAAAAAGAAATAAAAGAAGCGGAAGGAATAAAAGAACTTTTAGGATTCAATGGAAATAAATTAACTTGGTATAATGAAGACGGAACCACAAAATCATGGGATGCTGTTTCGGGTGAATTGAAAGATGGGAAAACACAACCAGAATTACAATACTCCAAGGACCATGGCCCTATTCCTATGGGGTGGTGGAGTGTTAATCCAAAAGAAACCCATAAGGCAACAGATGCGACAAATATATTGGATCTTCTTAATTATATACGAAAATCCCCGAGTTGGGGGATGTCGTATACGCCAATAAGACCTATTGGGGATACATATGTAGGGGAACCCGATAACAAAAGGGATGCATTTTATATACACGGAGGGTTATTTCCTGGAAGTATAGGATGTATAGACCTAACAATAGGAAATGAAAATTTTCATTATGATTTTGCTCAACACAAAAAAGAAATGATACTTCATGTTGATTATTCCAAGTTTAAATAGAATGCTTAAAAAAACAATAAATTGATTTTATAATAAAAAAATAATGCGATATGAAAAGCAAAAAACATATAATTAGTTTGGTAGTAATTTTGGTATTATTGCTATTTGTTTTTATGAATTTATCCGAGATTAATATTTTATCTAATCCTTACTCTAATCCATTAAAAATGTACACGGATAATTCTGTCATCTCTTTCGTATACAAAGCAGCAGTTGTATTTGATTTATCATTGTTGTCTCTCTTGATATTTTTTCTGGTTTATAAAAATAAAAACTTAGAAAAACAAACCATCAATATTCGTATCGCTATAGTGATAAATGTTCTTATACTATTATTCTTAATTTGGTTTGAAATATATTACGGCTCAACTTTTTATTATGGTGAGGTGCAAAGAAGCATAAATAATGGCGGTCTTATAGGAAGTATTATGTTTTGTTTTTTCATTCTGTCATTGTTTGAATTAAGAAAAATGAAACAAAAAACTAAGTTCATGTTGTTTTCATTATATTCTATTATGATCTTACTTATTCATTATTACTTATATGAAGCACTCAAATTTAAATGGAAAATATTAATTTAATATTTAGGTTTCGCGAAATTATATATTAGTATCTGAAGAAAGCCGTTCCTTACCGAACGGCTTTTTTAATTGGCTAAAATCATTATTCGAACAATATATTTAAATTAATAACGAGTGTTTTTCCCATCTAAAGACTCTATTTCTACTGCTTTTGTCTGCCATTTTGGGACAACTTGGGGTAACATGGGGTAACTTGGGGAAGAAAAAACAGCAAATGTGTTTTATTTTTGCTGTTTTTGCGGATTATATCTTTTTAAGAGTCAGTTGCTCTACCAACTGAGCTAAGAAAGCGGTTCAATTTAACCGAATTTATTTTTAAATTCAATTCAGAATCGGGGGATTCTTATTTCCGCCTTTTGTTTTACCGCGTATTATATTATGGTTTGATTTTATCCCGCATAAATCTGCAAAAGTTCAGCAGTCAGGAAAGAAAAACCTGGCGGCGGAAGACAAAATAAACTCAGTATTCTGTATTTGTTTTAACAAACATATTTATAATATTTGAAAGACGAATTCTTTTAATTTCGCCGCCGGCGGATATTGGTCGTTGATATGAGATGATTTCTACATAAGAGACATCAGCGGAATTGTGATGCATTTTAAGATATGACCTTGCAACGCATTTTAAATAATCTAATATGAAATACTTATTAGTTGTATTACTTTGGACCGGGTATGTTTCGCTTCATAGTTTTCTTATCAGTACCCGATTCACAAATCTAATGACCCGTTTATTGAAAGACTATTATGCCTTTTACAGATTATTTTATGTGCTGATATCATTGATTTTGATTATACCGATAATTAATTATACGTCGCAATTAGACGATACGGTAATTATTGTTTATGAGCCGCCTTTTTCTGTAATCAGGTATATACTGATTTCGGGTTCTTTGTTAATGTTCTTCTGGGCATTTTTCTTCGACTATGATTCTTTGTCGTTTTGGGGAATCCGCCAGATATTAAACTTCAGGAAGGTTAAGGGAACAAATACTTCGGGAGGAATTAAAAGAAGCGGGCTGCTGGGAATAATACGTCATCCCATGTATCTGGCTCTTATAATATATTTATGGTGTCAGACTTTCAGGGTAGTCGATATAGTTACAAATACAGTGCTAACTGTTTATGTTATAATCGGAACAATACTCGAAGAAAAGAAACTTGTGCTGGAATTCGGCGAAGAATATGTCAAATATCAGCAGGAAGTGCCAATGTTAATCCCGTTTACAAAAAAAAACATCACATAAATACAAGAAGTGGGTTTTTTCCTTTTCACAAAGCCCGGGTCCCGTGTAATCGGGATAAATTTTTGCAACGCGCGATGCGTTACTGAATTTTTGATTTGGCAATGAGATGAAGCAGATGCCGCATCGCATCGCCACGGCGACCCTTCGGCACGGCGACCCTTCGGTCCGATGGGTCTTTCTTCGTTTTATTTCGTATGTCTATCCGCCGCTGCGGAGAGACGATACTGCAATTACACACTGCGGAATATCAGATACCGCAAGCAGCATCAATATCCGCATTTTCGTTTTCTTTTATTGTTTGTTTTTGTATTAATTATACATATATTAAAAAAGATTTCACACACAAAGTTAAACGTTGTAATCAATAATTATTTTATGATTATGAAGAACAAACTCCTGTGTCACATGCTCACATCTGAATATCAACGTATTAAAAGCGGATTCATACAACATTAAAATTGATATCATTACGAATGGTATCCGTTAAGCGGAAAATTTTAAGCAATGCTGCAAATTAATAAAGAACCGGTTACAGAAAATGAATTTTAACAATAATATTATGAAGAATTTATTTGTTTTTATTTTATTGTTACTGGCGTTTGGAAGTCTTTACCCGCAGACAAAAGTCGAGTTTATAAAAAATCCCGGCAAACTAATTTTACCGAATGTAATCAGAGAGCAGATCAGGCTTGACGCCAACAACATGGATACGTGGATAGCAAATACCGGTATATTTAATCAGGATTTCAGAACATCTAACACGCCCGGCCTGATGTGGAAAAAAGGCTCGAACAAGTTTGCTTTCTTTACTGCCGGTTTGTCGATGGCGGCTTACATAGACGGCGTTTTAAAAATGGCAATGGCATCTTATGCCGGGGAATATGCGCCGGGATGTATTATTCCCGGAGGCGTTCCGACACCTGTCACAAATTCAAACTTCAGATTGTACAGAGTGACGAGTACGGATTCAGTGTCGGCTGATTATATAAACTGGTACACCATGATTCCTTACGGGGCTCCGTATGTTGACAGAAATAACAACGGGCAGTGGGACGCGGGTATTGACAGACCCGGGATTAAGAACGCGGTCCAGACAATTTTCATTTGCATGACAGACGGATTTCCCGAAACTCACAATCAGAGCGAGGGATTTTCCGGAGGAACCCCGCCCATGTTTTCCGAAATGCATTTAACCGCGTGGGCGTACATGAAGGGTGACAGTTTAACCCCTGAACCGCTGAACGATGTACAGTTTTTTTGTTATGAGATTATAAATAAAAGCACAAAAAACTGGAATAATACAGTAATAAGCGTTGTTTCGGATCCTGACCTCGGTGAGGCCACGGATGATTACATCGGATGCGATACAATATTAAAACTTGCTTACTGTTACAATGCAGACAACATGGACGGGACGGGGAATTTTCAGTCTTACGGACTAAATCCGCCTGCCGTAGGAATTGATTATTTATTAACTCCTTCGGAGTTTACGGGAAATCCGAATGATTCTGTAGTTTACTACAACCCGCCCGGTTCTAACAAAAGATTTGTTAAGAAGGGTTACAGAGAGCTGGGCATGACATCTTTTACATACTGGGCAAGAAGCGGGGGTGGGGGCATATCCTGCGAACACGACCCCTCGCTGCCAATTGAAGCATACAGATATTTATCGGGTATGAAAAAAGACGGTTCTCCGTTCTTTCATCCATTCACCAAGCAGAGAACAAAAAAACTATTTACCGGAAATCCCGAAACCAGGGAGGGCTGGACGGAGTTTGGATATAATGGCAATGTGTTACTGGCAGAAATAAGAAACTGTCTGGGCACAGACAGCGTGACGGCTTACATGAGCCCGCCAAGGGACAGGCATTTCCTGTTAAACACAGGCAATTCAGATTATACGGTATTTGCAGGCGATACTGTGAGAATTATTCTCGGTCAGATGGTTGCGAGAGGGATGAATAACGTAAACTCGGTAACAAAACTTAAAGATGTATGCAGAACTGCAAAATCCGTTTATGAAAATAATTTCGCGGTTTCAATAAAAAATATTTCAAGTGAAGTGCCTTACGGATTTTATCTGGGGCAGAATTATCCGAATCCTTTTAATCCGTCGTCGAAAATAAAGTTTGATGTTGTCCGTACGGGTAACATAAAGTTGATTGTGTATGATGTAACGGGCAGGGAGGTGCAAACTCTTGTGAATGAAATACTGAAAGCGGGAAAGTACGAAACAACATTTGACGGTACCGGTATGCCGAGCGGTGTATATTTTTACAAAATGACAGCAGACGGATACACAGAAACAAAGAAGATGCTGTTTTTAAAATAGGCGGAAAAAATTTAACAGACGAATATGAAAAAATCACAATTGTACTCAGTTGTACTGATTATTGTCAGTATGTTATTCTGGTTTCATAATTGTCAAAGTCAGTGGGTGTGGCAAAATCCTGTTCCGACAGGAAATTCTTTGTGGGGTTCTCATTTTATAAATTCTTCAACGGGATGGCTTGCCGGCGAAAACGGAGAAATACTGAAGACCACAAATCAGGGAGTTAACTGGATTATTCAAAATACCGGTAATCCAGACATAATAAGAACGGTTTATTTTATTGATTCTCAAAATGGCTGGTCAGCGGGAGAACAGGGATTTATTTACAAGACCACAAACGGCGGAACCAACTGGACAACGAGTTTTAATGCAGGTTATTATCGCAGAATTTTTTCGTTGTTCTTTCTGAATAATCAGACCGGATGGGCTTCGGGTGGCGGATTAGTACGCAGAACAACAAATGGAGGAAACAGCTGGGATTCTGTATCGGTTGCCGGAACCTTATATGAAATTCAATTTGTAAATTCACTTACAGGCTGGGTTGTCGGCGATGGAGGCACTTTTAAATCAACTAATGGCGGGCAAAACTGGGTGAAGATTGGTAATTCGGCATACGCTGTTCATTTTGTGAATGAAAATTTAGGATTCGTCGTAGGTATCAGCGGCGGCATAGCAAAAACAACAAACGGAGGAATGAACTGGACTACGCAGCAATATTCAGGTTCACCGTCGCTATTTACGGTCTACTTTTCAGACTCTCTAAAAGGATGGGCGGCCGGTACCGATCTTATAATTGCAACGATTGACGGAGGAGCGTACTGGTTTACGCAGAACAGCGGCTCCGGCATAAGGTCTTTATCTTTTGCAAATGAGCAGACAGGATGGGCGGCGGGATATTCAGGGGCTATACTCGCAACCACAAATGCCGGTCTGACGTGGAATTTTCAGAGTTCAAAAGTAACATCAAATAATCTTTACGGAATAAGTTTTATAAATCCGTTGACAGGTTGGATTGCAGGCAATAACGGCACTATTCTTAAGACAACTAACGGAGGAGTGAATTTTATTTCACAGAGTTTGGGAATGACAAATTATCTGGAAGCGGTACACTTTGTAAATGAATCAATCGGCTGGGCAGCGGGCAGTTCGGGATTGATTGCCAAAACAACAAACGGCGGAACGAACTGGGGATTTCAGAATATGGGTTCTGCATATATTTTCAGTTCTCTTTATTTTGTTAATTCGCAAACGGGGTGGGCAGCCGGCGGAGAGTCATACTATGCCCGAATATTTAAAACAACGAACGGAGGAATGAACTGGGTTAATCAGTTAAGTTCAACCGCCGGTATGTTACTTTCTATGTCATTTATAGATTCACAAACAGGATGGGCAGTCGGCGGAATAGGAATAATATACAAGACCACGAACGGAGGAACTAACTGGGAATTAAGCATGAACGAACCGATTTCACTGAACGCCGTTTATTTTATTAATTCGCAAACAGGATGGGCGGGCGGTAACAGTGTAATAATTAAAACGACAAACGGGGGTTTAAACTGGACATCAAATTATTCTTACGGGGCAAATTCCATTAAGTTCATTAACGCTCAGACAGGATGGGCTGTAAACTACAGAAGCATAGACATAACAACGGACGGAGGCTCAAACTGGCACTCGCAGCAACTTATATCAGGCCCGTTAAATTCTGTTTACTTTACAAACAGTTCAACCGGGTATGCAGTGGGAGGAGCGGGGGCAATACTGAAAACAACAAACGGCGGAGAGGTATTCGCAGGTAATATTTCAAAAACCGTTCCAACTGATTTTGTTTTAGAGCAGAATTATCCGAATCCGTTTAACCCTGTAACGAAGATAGCATTTGAACTCCCACGGAACGCGAACGTGAAACTGGCGATTTACGATATACTCGGAAAAGAAATAAAAACACTGTTGAATAATGAATTCCGTTCTATCGGAAAATATATAATTGAGTTTGACGGAAGCGGTTTTGCAAGCGGTGTTTACTTCTACCAGTTAACGATTAACAATGAGCAATTAGCAATTAAAAAAATGGTGCTGATTAAATAGAAATATAATAATTAGTTGTAAAATCAAATCCCGTTTCACCACGAGTTTTAACTATAATTATTTTTTCTGTTCTATTCGATGACGCATCGCATCGCTACGGCGACCCTTCGGCGCGGCGGGGCTTAACTTTTTTCTTGTTATGAAGAGTGTGTCCCGAGTAATCGGAATAAACTTTAGAAACATGCGCTGCATTAGCGGGTCGGGAATCGGACGAGAAAAAAACAAACATCGTGTACCATAGAATCATCGAGAGAGCAAACGCCGACCGCTTTTAATTGGTTATTTAACTATATTCTCAAATATGTTTATATTAATACATTAATTTATTAATATAATAGACAAACATAAAAAGGAGTAACCCGTGAAAAAGTACGTTTACTTATTTACTGTTTTGTTAGTTTTCTTCTATTCCTGCAGTGACGATTCAAGCACAACGACACCTCCGGTAACCCCAAATATCGAGGTTGAATCAAACACTCTGGCAGTCAGTACGGAACTCGAAAAAATCTGCACTATGGCGAACGGGTATCTAATTCTCGTTTACAATAACGTTTCAATTCCGGCAGGCGTATGCCCTGAGGTAACCGTGAATCAGCAATCCAAAACTATAACGGTTGATTACGGGGGTACTCCGTGCGTCTCCTCTGTAGACTCAGCAAGGCGAAGCGGTAAATTTACAATCAACTATTACACTAACGTAAGCCCGGATTCAGTTGCCGGAAAAGTAACATTTACAAATTACAGGGTTTACAAAACGGCGATAACGACAGATACCGCTTATTTACAAATTGCCGGCGATGACGATATCGGCGGAAAAAAAGTCGACGCTTCGAATTACAGGGTTTCATACGTTATGAATAATAATTTTTACAGAGATAACGGCACGAGCGGAAACGCCCTGCTGAATCTTATCGTTAATGCAAATACAGGAAATATCGGGATCTTGAGTGATGACGTATTTTCGATAACGGGAAGCGGAACATTATTAAACAGCGGGACGACGTACGCTTATAATATATATGATACCGCAAATCCATTGATGATTTACGGTGATTGCCGATATCCAAAATCCGGAAAAATTAAACTCTCTGCAAATTCGGCTGATGTAATTCTGGATTTTTATCCTAACGGCGGCGGCTGTGACGCCATATTAAGCATTTTGAAAAACTCAGTTACCGTCACCGTCGATTTGAGCAAATATTATTAATGAATCCGCCGGTTAGTTTTCAATTCAGACGAATGTAAGACAAAATGTGACGAGATCTAAGGGTTGTAACATTAAATATGAAGGATTTGATAAAGATAAAGGACGGCATTAATATTGCTGTATGATAATTGACTTTTTTAATTTAAATACATCAATATGAAAAATCTTTTTTTAGCGTTCTTTGTTTTTTTGCTTGCTTCCGCGTCAATCGCGCAAAGAGCAAATTATCAATGGGGAAATGAAAACGTACAGACTATTTCAGGTACAATTTATGACAATTCACGCCCAACGAGTTACATGAAAACCGAAGAGGGGACATATTACAAAATTCATCTCGGTCCTATATGGTTCTGGAATGATAACAATTACTCTTTATCACAGTCATTTGCAAAAATAAAAGGCAACGTAAGAACGGTTAACGGAGAATTTAACATTTACCCTTTCACTATTGAACAAAACGGAAACAAGATAGTACTTGCCGATGACAAAGGTGTTCCCAAGTGGGGCAAGGGGAAGGGAAATAAATGGAGAAACGGCAACCGTAACCGATGGTGAAACAACAACGGAAATTGCCGGGCATTAAGTTGATTTTACCTAAGGTTGGTTCGAATCAAATGAAACGGCTTTCCGTTTCTGAGGCAAATATTAAATGAAATCAAAGGCGCGCAAACACGCCTTTGATTTCATTATTTTCGTTTAAAATTATTTCTTTCCGCCAAGCAAACCGAGACCTTCTTCAGCGGATTTATCGTCCGGAGAAATCAGCAGAACTTTATTGAAAAGGACCTCTGCTTCGCGCGACCTGCCGAGTTTCAGGTTTGTCCAGGCAAGCATAAGAACCGAGTAATAATCGAAGGGATACATATTGGCGGTCTTTTCAATATACTTCAGAGCTCCGTTATAGTCGGCGCGGTAATAGTACATCATTCCGAGGTTATAGTTTGCCTGTGAGTTGTTCGGGTCAATTTTCAATATATCGTTATAATTTATTTCCAGCGTTGTCCAGTCTTCGATTGCCGCGACGGGATTTGAAAGACCGAGGCGCGCTTCGACTGAAAGCGGCATAAGTTCGATAGCAGTTTTATAATAATATATAGATTCATTGTATTGCTTGTTCAGATTGCTTAGATATCCGAGGCGGGCGTTAATTTCATAACTTTTGCCGCTGTAAACTTTTGCAAGCGCGTCGATTGCTTTCGAAATTTTTCCGTTTTTTTCGTGCTTGTAACTTTCCCTGAACGCAGATCTGAGTTCGTCTCCCAGGGCGGGACTCGTCTGTGCAGCCACGTGAGTTGCAAACAGAGAGGCCGCAATGAGCAGAACGAGCGCGGTCTTAAATTTTAAAAAGTCCATTTTAGAGTTCCTATTAATTTATGAAAGGTGTATGATTTAAAATTATTTGCGGATAAAGTCTGCGTCCCGTAAACGAGTTCAGGGACATCCTGTTTATACTGCTGATATCTCAGAGAAAGCATAATGTTTGAGGAAAAGGGAGAAATAAGATTTACTCCAAACCGGTCACTCATTATGTCAGAGAAATTAAAAACAACGAATGCGTTATTCTCGTGATAGTTCACGGCATTGCCGAACATATAGAACGCCTCAAGCCAGAGCCGGTCTAAAACCTTAAATCCGATTTTCTGGTTTACTATTCCCCGCGTCAGAAACTTTGAAGATGATTTTCCCGCGGCGTCTTGTTTTTCCGAGTGAACGACAAAATCGCTCACTGAATACAAATCAAGATTGCCGAGAGGATAATAAACGACCGTAAAGTTGTTTTGAATTTGTTTAGCCTTATTGAGATTTGAGTATGAGCTTCCCAGCATCAGATCAAAGCAGCCGGCTGATTTTCCGATTGAAATCATTCCGACGTAATTATTCAGCGATGTAGAAGTTTTTTTAAAAACAGTGTTACTGTTTACGGCATTCGCATCCGCGGATACATCGCCAACATTAATATTCAGATAATGGATGATTCCGCTCACCGTAAATCCCGCCCCCGCGTAAATACCCGTATTCAGGTAATATTCATTTTGCTTCGTGCTCACTTTAAAACTCTCCTGAGAATTGCCCGTTGACCCGAAATACTTATCGCTTGTTATGTCCAGATAATTGTATCCCAGAAATACGGTCATTCTTTTCCAGGGTGAAAGTTCAAGGTTGAAACTAAAGTACGCGGATTTGCCGCCGGATTTTTGACCGGAGTATATAGTCGTATCGGAACCGGGGTTTCCGCGCGTATTCTTCGAATCATCGTTAAACGTTATGCCCCCTTCCGTATAAAATCCGCCGACAAAATTATCCCGCCCCGCACCAATAGTTTTCCGCAATTCATCCGGCATTCCTGAAGCGAGGACACGGGCCTCTTTTTCGCGTCCCGAGAAGACATAACTCCAGTAAAGATATTCCAGGGCTACGGGTTCGCGTGGAGAATATTCAAGAGCCTGTTCGAAATGACCGATAGCAGACATATAGTTTTTCCTGTTATAGTAAGCGATTCCAATTCTCATTCTCAGGAAATAGAAATCGATTCCCTCGTCGAGCGCTGCAGTTCCGGCATCAATCAAATCGCTCCATTTTGCCAGAGTGTAAAGGTTGTATGTCGATGAGTCGATTTTTTTTGTTTTTTCGTCGACCTGAGCCGAAACCGCGGCGGTCAACAAAACGAAAAGCAGCAATATTATAAATCTTCTTTTATGCAATTTGCGATTATTGTTTTATTTTTTCTGTGAATTTCGAATTTGCAAATTCTTTCTCGTGTGATTGTAATATGAAAGAACTCTTTAACCCTATTGAACCGTAAAAATGAATTCACGATTTCGGACTGAAGCGTTAACTCGTTGGAATGAAGCAGGTTGTCAGTTTTCAGATAAGTCAATCTGAATTTTGATTTCACGAACGTAAAGAACGGAGCAAAGAAGTCTTGAATAAACAAACCTGTTTTGCTGTAAACGAGGTGAAGGCTGGGTGTATCCTCTATGCTCATTCCCTGATAGTACCCCAGAGGGACTTTATACGCTGCAAGGAAGAAATAATAAAGCAGGGATTTTTTATCGCCCGCAAAATCATAGAAATAAAAAACGCGGCCGTCATTATGAAAGTACGCGGATGATTTTGATTTTACACAGTAGAGATATGAGTGATTATAAATGTCCGTATAAACCACCCACTCAACCGTTTCCTTTGCATTATTTCTGTTCACTTCAAATTTTATCGACTGTCCGGGAATGAAATGGAAGCCGGCTTTTAACAAGGGATTTACTTCAACGTTTGAAATTATATCGTTCAATCCGGGTTTAGCATTTGCTTTATAAACCGGACCCGCGGGAGTTTTAATTATATACTGGGAAATCGGATAATCTATTGTTTCTCCGTTTACAAAGGGAACGCCTTGAAACTGGAAGTGCAAGTGCGGTTCCGGAGACCTGCCCGAGTTTCCGCAATTGGCAAGAATTTGCCCTGCTTTTACAAATTCACCTGTCCGCACCTTAAACGAACCCGGCTTAACATGGCACATTTTTGAAAAGAAGTCCTGACCGTGCTTTATGACTATTGTATTGCCCCAGTTATTCTCCAGATTAACATCTCCGATTTCATTATCCGGGACACCATCCAGAATTTCTTCGACGTAACCGTCGGCGGGTGAAAGAATCACTTTATTATAGCAATAATAATCTTCGAGTCCGGCTCCGAGGTTCCGGTAAGTATTGCCGAGTGAGTCTTTTATAACAAAATCCCAAGCATGTTTCCATTTGTATTTATGCGTAATTTCACCGTTATGCGCCTGTGAAACGTTCCATTCTCCGAAGAAAGGCAGTCGAACGGGATAATATTTATAATCGCGGAAGCGAAAGTTGTTATTCAGGAATGAGTACAGATTATTTTCCGGCGAGTTTTGCTGAATGACAACCTCGAAAAGACCCCGTCCTTTGTTCAGCCTTGATTTCACGGCAAACAAAAACATTATAACGACAAAATTAAACGGAAGAGAATAAATAGGCAGATTAAAAACGGCAAACGCGCTGCTCAGGGCGTAAGATATCAGCACCGTGACGGGCATAAGCACGATTGTCCACAGGTACGAACGCCAGGAAGGAACGAGAAAATATCCGCCTATCGCGATAGCAGTCAGAATGTAATTGAATCCGATGTACGCATACGTCGCCTCCGTGATGTTTATCTGAAGCAGATTATAGAATAAATATGCCGAAAAGAAACCAATCAGAGACAATGAGAAAGCAATTCTTGAGTAATATAAAATGCCGGTGGCAATCAGAATTCCTGCGGGAACGTTGTACTGAAAAATTATCGCTCCGAGGGACAAGAAATAAACTTTCAACGACGACGCAATATTTACGGTATTCCACCAGTTGTAAGCATTAATAAGCCAGTCGCCACCGATAGAGTACATATCGTTCAGCAGATATACTCCTCTTCCGCTGATTCCGAGAACATTCAAATCGCGGCTTACGAGAGTTACTATCCAGTATGCGGCAAGGAAAGGAAGGCTCAGGTAAGGAAGAGCGTATTTACCGAGAATATTCTCGAAAGAGACTGTAACAAGAAAAGCAATAATCGAAGACAGGACAACAATCAGGAGAACAGTCCAGTTCGGGTCATATTGAAGACCGATTCCAAGGCCGGCAAGCAAACTGTTAAACCCGTAATATCCTTTTTCAATTTTGAATCTGTCAAAACCGAGAATTACAGCAATAACGTTGGCGGTTAAAACGGAAACAAGTCCGCAAAGCCCGGCAAAATAATCCAAGAATGACGCCAGAAGCAGCAAGCCTGCAAAAAGAAGTTTATCCGAGAAGAATATAATCGAATAACTATTTAATATGCTTTTAACGGTTCTCAAAAAATTCATTTATATTTTATCAAGATGATTTGGAACGTATTCTAATGCAGTGATGTCTTTATTTGACTCTTTATTTCTTATAACGTGGACTTCGCGCTCTGTGTCAATAAGCACTATTCTTGGTCTGAGCGTGATGAACTGCATCCATTGAGTCATGTTGTATGCTCCTACGCAGCTGACGACGAGATTATCGTCTTTTTTAAGCGGCGGAAGTTGAATCGAATCCCTTATCTGATCGATGTTCATACAAAGCGGACCGTAGAGTGCGGTAGTTTCGTTGTGTCCCGAATATTCTTTTTCGGGATTTATCCGGTGTTCGTACCAGAATGCCGTAAACAAGATATTGACGCCGAAGTTTACAATGGTTGAGCGTCTTCCGTCGGAGAGTTTTTTATTCGCGATAACGGTTCCGAGAAGATACCCCGCTTCGTCAATCAGCGCCCTGCCCGTTTCGAGAATAAGCAGAGGCATATCATCGGTATCAAGTTGAGAATTTATAAGGGCATTTGTAATAGCCTCCGCGTAATCGTCAAAAGACGGTGCAGTGTCTTTTCCTGTTTGATATGCTCCTTTCAGAGTATTTCGTGATGCGAATCCACCGCCGATATCTATATAGCCGATATTAGAGCCGTATTTCATTTTGAATTCAAATGCGAGTTTTGCAAGTTTAGACGCTTCAACATCATAGGCTCCTGCAGAGAGCATGAACGTTCCGATATGCGCGTGAAGACCGACAAATTCCATTTTTTTCGAATTCATAATTTTATTTATTGCCTCCATCGCCTCTCCGTTTTCATAATTAAATCCAAACCTGTCCCACTGCGGAAAAATTCCTGTATCCATATTCACCCGAATAGCGACTTTCGGTCTTTTTTTCAATTTGCCGGATATTTCTATCAGCGTATAAAGTTCGTCAAAATGGTCGATGTGAATAAGCGAGCCGTTATTTGAAGCGGTAACGAGATCGTCTTCAGACTTATCGGGACCGTTAAAAATAATTTTCTCTCCGCTGACGCCGTTCGACAGGGCTTTATCGTATTCGTATCTGGAAACGACTTCTGCCCAGGAACCTTCCTGATGAAAGATTCTGCAGACAGCGTCAAGATAGTTTGTTTTGTAAGACCACGCGAACTGAACTTTAGGATAGCGCGTTTCGAAGGCGCGTTTTGCTTCGTGAATCGTGTTTCGTATCGTGCTTTCGGATATCACAAAAAGAGGCGTACCATAATCTTTAATAAGTTCCGATACCGGCACTCCGTCTATGTTTGTAATCGGTTCGAGTTCCGTACGCAGGCCGAATTTGTTTGATATTCCGGTATTGAGTTTTTTGATTATCGGGCGTTCAAAAGGTAATTTATTCATAAAATGATTTTTATAATTCAGAATAGAGAGATAGTTTTTCGAATTCGGACAAATCCACTATAAGATCGTAAGAATATCTTATAAAAATCTTTCCGACTTCATATTTATTAAAAGGCTTCACAGTCAATCCAAGAGCGAGTTTAGCAAGCGCTTCAGGAAGATTCTGTCCGGCACCGACAGCGAGATAGACCCAGGCGGGAAGGCGCGGATTAATTTCAATCAGGAAGTAATCGTTGTCTTCCGTTTTAATCATTTCCAGTTCCATACCGCCTCTCCATTTCGTACGCTTAATAAGTTTTCTTGTGATTGTCAGAAGGTTTGTATCGCCGAGGGCAATGCCTGCCCAGGCTTTGCCTTTATCGGTGATGTACTGTTTGCGCATGGGAACGGCTCCGATTGTATTTCCATTTCCATCTCCGAGGGCGACGACATTTACTTCGGTGCCTTTAACGAATTTCTGGACAATAATCGGCAGTCCCCATTTGGAGGAAATTTTATGGAACGCGGATTTTGCCTGATCTTCGTTATAAGCAACAACGGCGTCATAATATTTTCCTTTAACCAGCAAGGGATAGTCGAAATCATCTTCATTACGGGATTTTTTAAAATCGTCGGCAGAGAAAATCGCCTTGCTGCCAGGAACTTTCAGACCGTATTTCCTGCCGAATTCCGGAAGAACAGTTTTATGGCGTTCTTCAAATTGCTGAAGAGAGGGAAGAAACGTGTGAATTCCAATTTCACCGAGCCTGTCCGCTGCTTTCATAAAAGTAAAGAGTTCGGCATCGAAATTGGGAATCAGAACGTCAATTTTCTCTTTTTCGTTAATGTACTCTATTCGTTTAATAAGCGTATCCGAACCAAGCGTGGGGTACGGTATCTGATAAGTCTTATACACGTGATCGTGCATGTAAATTCCCGGTTCAAGATTTTCGTAGGCGAGGCCGATTATACGGGGTTCGAAATACTCCGATTCCATCAATCCCCTGATAACCGGAATTCCCGGACCGGGATTATCCACATTATTAAGACCTGTCACGGCAACGGTTATTTTCCTCTTTTTCATTTAATAATATTTAATTTTTTCAGTGTGAACAGATATTCGTCAACCGATTTATCGATTGCGGATTGAGAAACATCATACTTTTTCAGTAGTTCCTGTTTAATCTCCTCCGGATTTTTCGTGTCCCGGATTAACCGTAGAATTTCCGCTGCTATAGGATTCAATGAATATGAATCTCCCGACATCGAGTCAAACAGGAAACCGGATTCGCTTACGGCGATATTCTTGTTTACTTTCATAAATATATTTTTTAGTTTTATTTTCCCGTCTGCGGATTTTCACCGTTTTGATAAAACCAAGATCCGTTAGTTTTTGTCAACAAATAATGCTGTTTGACATTCAAAACGGTAAATAACGCTCAGATATTTTCTTTTAGTTCGTTGAGAACCTTTTTTACGTAAACGCTTTTAAATTCATCATACAGAATATCCATCATCAGCATATCATATTTTTCGTCGCCGAATATTTTTGATTTTCGTTTCACGCCGGCGTGTTTAAATCCGCACTTTTCATAAACTTTTACCGCTCTCTTATTAAACTCAATTACGAACAGAGCAATATTATTCAGGTTCAGCATATTAAATCCGAAATCCAGAATGAGTTTAACGGCTTCGGTTCCATAGCCGTTGTTTCTGTAATCGGAGTCGCCGATGTAAATCCCCAGCATGGCATGCCTGCTTACATGGTCAATCTCGTGAAGGCCGGTCACTCCGATAAGTTTGCCGGTTTTAATTTCCACGATTCCGAAAATTCTCGATACTTTTCTTGCCTCCGGAATATAATATGTCTCTTCTTCGGCAGTAAGATTATAGACGGCATCGAAGTTCATCTGCACTTTAAGGTCATTCAGCCACTCCGCAACTTTTTCGGCCGCGGATGTTTCCAGCGGCGAGAGATAACACTTTGATCCGATAATTTGTTTGCAGTATCCCATATAAATAAAATAAGTTGTTATTAGCAACAATTAGTAATAATTTTCCTCATAATTTTCTCACCGCCGGGGATTGTGTCGTATTAATTACGGGCATCAGTTTCGTAATCCGTTCCTATCAATAAAGTCCGTAAAGAATATATTACAAATGATGTGCCAAAAAACAAGGCCGGTTTTCGAGAGGTTTAAACTATAACTTACTGTTTTCGACAAAATTGTCGTTTAGAAACCGCTAAATATTGCGTTTTTGCCGAATCCTTCAAAGCAAAGAAGTGTCTTACGGATTTTCTTCTTCTGTACAAAGCACGCCCATAATAGTTGCTATTAACAATTATTGTCTTTGAGCCGGTTATTCGACAAGAGAGGTGTATTCAAAAATTGCTTTATTTTTTAGCGGCACGTTTCGGGGAGGAAAAATTCAGCAAGAAAAAAGATGGCGGAGTGATTATTTTTTTGTTACGGCGGTGTTACAAATAATATTGAAAATGACTTGAAGTTAATTCAAAATATTCGAATGTTATCCAAAATATAGTTTTTATTGCTGTCAATTTCTTTTTTAAAATTTTTAAAAGAAAGGTGCAAGTGATGAAAAAATTGTATTTACTGCTGATAATCATCCTATCAGGAATCTTCTTAAATCTTCAAGCCCAGCCATCACATTACAATTCCAGCGCTGACGGAACTCCGAATTCGTTTCCGTTCAACATTGCAGGCGGAAAGATGGTACAGGGTATAATTCCTCCGGGCACGCTTATAAATCCGACACCGGCTCCGGCGGGAAACATTACAAAGTATTACGTCCGTATCGCTTCGACAGGGCCGTTAGGTCCCGCGACATATACGGATTTTAAAATTCTTTTTGCTCAATCATCGATGACGGTATTTTCGGGTTCATTCTACCCGGGAGCGATGGACACTGTTTATTCAAGAGCGAGCGTAACATTAACGGCGGCGGGCGGCTCCTGGCTTGAATTCGTGCTTGACCATCCGTTCGCGTACAATCCTGCTCAGAGCCTGATTGTTCAAATCGGTCATTGCGGAGTAACGGGAACATACACCGGCTACAGTATCGCGCAGACTGTCGTCACGGGATACATGCGGAGGACATACAGCACTGCGGGATGTCCGTTCGCATACGGCGGACAGCAGGAACGTGAAATCAACTGCGGTATCACTCTCGGAGCGGCTACAACGCCGAACTACACTTTGAAACTCGCAACGCCGGGAGTGAACACGACGTACGTTCAGGTTCCATTTGTTTCGAGCATGGTCGGATTCGGCAACAACATAACGATTGAAGCGTGGGTAAAGCCCGGAGGAACGACGACCGCGGCAACAATTCTCAACAAGGGCGTTTCTTCGTTCGACTATCAACTCGGTGTAAGTTATACAACAATGCTTCCCTTCTTCAGAGCGGGTGGAACAATAGCGACCTGTCCATTCCCGATACAGGCGGGTGTGTGGCAGCATCTCGCGGCGGTTTCGAACGGTTCGACAGTAACATTTTATCTTAACGGAGTCGCGGGAACGCCCGTAACGGCAGCCTGCGTGCTCGGCAGTTCGTCAAATGAAATGAGAATCGGAAGGGGCAACAGTGACGCGGGTTCAGGAAATCTGGACGAAATCCGCGTGTGGAGCGTAGCGCGCACGGGTCCTGAAATTCTCGCGAACATGTGCAACAAGTGGGTGCCGAACAACACGGCGGGACTGAAAGCCAAGTGGCATTTCGACAGCACGTATGTGGACTCAGTCAGCGGCTGGAACGGAACTCCGATGGGCACCGCGGGTTTTGACACGATGACCTTCTGTCCGATTGCGACAAACATTTCGGGCAACGGAGCGATTATTCCCGAAAAATATTCGCTTAGCCAGAACTATCCTAATCCGTTTAATCCAACGACGAACATTAAGTTCGCGATACCGAAGAACGGATACGTTGAAATAAAGATTTACGACATACTCGGCAAAGAGATTTCAACGCTTGTGAGCGATCCTTACATGGCGGGCGAGTACATAGTCGGTTTCAACGCCTCAAAATTATCTTCGGGAGTATATTTCTACAGAATTGTAGTGAATGATTTCGTGCAGACAAGAAAAATGATGGTTCTGAAATAGAAACGTTTTTAATATTTGTAAAACCCGGGAATTCTTTTCCCGGGTTTTCTTTTGCGCATAGAAATTATTTTTCCTTTTGAAATTTTAGTATTCATACTGCAAGGGAGGTTTCGATTATTGAGTTTGATATAATTGAAAGAATGTTTTAATTTTACCATATGAAAAAACATATACTACTGATAGAGGATGACGAGTTATTAAGGGAGAACATTGCTTTTATACTTGAGAGCGAGGGATACAGGACATCAAAGGCAATTAACGGAACGGACGCGGTTCGCGAAATCAAGAAAGAAAAATTTGACATGATACTGTGCGACATAATGATTCCCGGACTCGACGGATACGGCGTGCTCAAGGCTATTAAAGAGTTGGACAGAAAATACCCGCCGCCTTTCATATTTCTTACCGCAAAGACTGAAAGAACGGACATGCGAAAAGGAATGGAACTTGGAGCCGACGATTATCTTACCAAGCCGTTCACGAGAGACGAAATTCTCAATTCAATCAATGCACAGTTTTCAAAGAGAGAAACGCTTTTAAATGAGCGGGAAGACGGAAAGGAACTGCTGAAGGAAATTGAGAGCAGACTTCTAACCAAAGCGTTATCCGATAAGGACAATACGCGCAGTTTGAAATACGAAGAGAATATTTTCCTTACAGACAGGGGCAAATCGGAATTCATTAAAATCAGCAGCATACTATACCTGTCCGCCGCGAAGGACTATACGATAGTTTTCACTTCGGACAGCAGGTCTTTCGCGATACGAAAGCCATTGAAGGCGTGGGAGTCAAGGCTTCCCGGGGAATATTTCCTGCGGATTCACCGTTCGACGATAATAAACACGGAATACATCGAAAAAGTCGAGAAGTGGTTTAACTACTCTCACAAATTATTTCTAAAAAACGTGAAGGACCCGTTCATAATAAGCCAGAGGTACAGCAGGAAACTCAGGAAGAAAATCACAAAACTGTAATAAATAAAAAATGCCATCGTCTGATGGCATTTTACAATACCGATTATGATGGCATATCGGTATTCAATTAGGGTATTTGGCTATGAAAAAACTCTTATTATCTCCTATCGTTAAACTTTAATATCCCTTTCAAAAAAATGGGCTGAGAAATTTCCCCTATTATGGTCGAGAAGAACATATTCAAAGCAGTTTATGCAAGTAATGAATTCTCAGCCCGTGAGAAATGAATATTCAATACAAAATTATTTATCATTGCAAAGGATTCAAACAAAAATGCGACAGCCGAATAAAAAGGGCGACGAGCGAACAATAGACGAGATGAGCGAAGCGGGTTGTTTTTTTTATGTTTTCGGTGAGCGTGTTAATATGGTGTGTGTTCGGAAGATAAAAAGACCGGTTACGAAGCCCTGAGTTAATCCGGGCGTCGTAACCGGCAAAATTGAAATTTCCAATTGGTTATTTTATCAGAGTCATTCTTTTCACATCCTTAAAACTGCCAGACTGTATAGAGCAGAAGTAAATTCCGCTCGAAAAATTCGCCGCGTCCCAATTAATCTGATACGTACCTGCGTTAAGGCGCGTGTTCACGAGACTTGCGACTTCTTTCCCGCTGATGTCATAAATTTTCAGCGTTACAATATTGCTTTCCTTTACGGAGAATTTAATCGTCGTTGAAGGATTGAACGGATTGGGATAATTATCGAACAACCTGTATTCTACAGGTATTTCATTTCCCGATACGGAAGACGGCGTGCCTACGAGGAAAGAGAAAGCCGACGAAGGAGCCGTCGCGCCCGGAGGATTAATGCCGCTTCCGCCCGCGGGCAGAGTGGTTATTTTCGCAGTCGGAAGAGCGATATCCTGAACGGCGAAATAGTACTGAACCTGCGTGCCGAGTGAACTTCCGGGTATTGAGAAATAGAAAGTATCGCGGTTAACGCTAGTTTGCGTAACGCCCGTGTACGCGCTCCAACCGCTTCCTGAATTTTTCCTGTAATAAAGTCTCGGCGCTTCGCCCGAGCGTGTATATCTGATAATTCCGTTGTCTTTCATCACGGCTTTCATCGTAATCGCGGTAGTGACGAGCGTGCTTGTAAACGGCTGTGTATGCAAAATTGTCGGCGCCTGATTATCAAGTTTTCTCGCCGAATCCACGGACGTCTTCGCATTTATTATTCCCCAGCCGATGCTGTTGTTCGGCGAGTTGTAATTGCTTGCGAATTTTTTCAGAATGCCGATAACCTGCATGTGAGTAAGATTCCTGTTTGCAGAAAGCATCTGCGCGCAGACGCCGGCCGTAATCGGACATGAGTAAGAGGTACCCGAGCCCGTAGAATAGGAACTCGTTGTTCCTGTAGTCGCGACATAGTTTCCGCTGCCCATCGCGTCAACGTCGGGTTTGATTCGCGGCGGCACGTCTGTTGTCGGGCCGCTCGAACTGAACGAGGCGACAGTGCCTGTCGAAGTAACCGCTCCGACCGTTAAAATGCTGTCCGCGTCAGCGGGACTGTTGAGCGTGTTGTGAGAAGTGCTTTGACCGTTGTTTCCCGCCGAATTGCAGACGACGACACCGTGTCTCTGAAGCCAGGTGGCAGCGATTGTTGACACGAGCGTGTGACCGTTCATATCCTGCCACGTCCAGTCGGGATAGCCTGTATCGAACGTAAGGTAACCGAGAGAACTGGTAACCACGTCCGCACCGAGACTGTCCGCCCAGTAAGCGGCGGCGACCCAGTTATCCATTTCTATGGGTCGTTCGAATGAATCGACTTCTGTTCTCGCGACGAGATATATGGAGCCGAAAGCGGGGCCAATCATTTTTCCCGGCTTGTAACCGCCGACGAGGGAAAGCGTGTTCGTGCCGTGAGAAGCTGTTGTTTTCCACGCGACGGTATCGTGCAACTGAAAATCGTACTGCCTGTAAATGTTCATCGGATATGTTGTGAACACTTCGTGATTCCTGTTTCTCAGGCCGTTATCGAAATTAGCGACCATAACGCCCTGTCCGTAGATTCCTTCGTTGTGAACAATGTTCACGTTAATCTGGGACATCTGCGTCAGACCCGTTCCGTAATTCAGCGAATCGACGAGCGGATAATCGGACTGCGGAACGACGGGAGAATTGTCATTCTCGACGGTTGTTTCATCGCAGTTGGGGTTGCGCATCATTTTTTCCACGAGGTCGATTTTTTTTACGAAGTCATAATTCGCGATATCGTAAATCTGCCCCTTAGTAACTTCCACGCTTACGGCATTCACGTATTTAAGCACGTGTCTTATTTTAAGAGTATGCGCCGCGACGTTATCAACATAACCGCCAAAGACAGGGATATCCTCGAAACCGACAAGTTTATCGGGAGGAAGAACTTTCGCGCGTCTTTCGAGGGAGCGCTGCGTAACGAGAGCGGTCTGGTTGAGCAGATATTTTTCCGCTTCAGGACCTTTGTCCTTGAAAAAAACATAAACCGTGTAGGTCGCATTATCACCGCCTTTTAATGCATTCAGGAGACCGTCTCCGAATTTTTCGGATTTAGGTTTTGATGCCAGAAAGAGAGAAAGGATAATAATGCAGACTGCACAGAGGGAGAAGAACTTTTTCATGCAATTAGTAATAAATTAATATACTTTTTAGTATAAACTATAATTTAACTATTAAAATGCAAAAATAGTAAGCATAAAGGAAGAGTAAAAACAAGCATTTTATAAAAAAAGAGACCGTTAAAGAGCAAACGGTCTCAATTAAATAACCGCCATAAGGTTATTTTAGAAGAATCATTTTCCCCGATTGAACAAAACTCCGTTTGAAACCGCCGTTCGTTATCACTTCCATCCTGTAGAAATACACTCCGCTCGGGAATGACGAAGCGTTCCAGACGACGTTGTATTTTCCCGCGCTCAGGTAACTGTTAACGAGAGATGTTACTTCCTTTCCGAGAAGGTTATATATTTTAATTCTCACGAGACCGCCTTCGGGCAGGTCGAATTTTATGTTCGTTACAGGATTGAACGGATTCGGATAATTTGGCGAGAGATAATATTTTTCCGGAACCGTATTTCCCTGTTGTATAACTCCGACGAATACTCTGTTAAGGTAAAAATTGACGGAGTCGATCATGCTTGTCGATGTAACCGTCACGTTTGTGCTGTCGGCTTTATAGCCAAGGCGCGTCGCGATAATCTTAAGACTGCCCGAAGGCAGAGAAGTAAGATGATACACTCCGTTGTCGTCCGAAACCGCGCATCTTACGAATGTATTTCCGTTCTTCGCGTATATATTAGCGTCTTTCAGGTTTCCGGGAAAGAACACTCCCATACCCCGTACTTTTCCGTTAACCGAATTAGGGGCTGTCGTTTCGGATATTCTTATTGCCAGAAGATTAATGTTTGTCAGGTTTTGCGTAGGATAAAGCGTTGTCGCGTCTTCCCAGTAAATCGTCGAGGGATAATAACTAAGGAGATAATCGCGCGGCGGTGTCGCGACAGGATACAGACCTATATCGACGGAATCCTGCGGAACGTGCGTGAGCATATAAGTGCCGTTAGGCAGAATATAGGTCGAATCCAGAACAATAATTTTTCCAGTTGACCTGTCGAGTTTAATCGCTTTTATCAATCCGGAAGTAACGGGCTGATTATTGTCCAGATATTTTACTGTTCCGGAAATCGTATGATACACAAATGAAGAGTAGTAAAACTCGCGCGCGAAATCGCTCAATTGTTTTAACTTCGTAACGGAATTGAGATTGCTTGTTCCTCTCGCAATTAACTGGCAGGCGACGATTTCCTGAGTATCACCGGGGCTGATTGAAAAGTTATCCGCACCCGTGTTCATAAGCATGCGATGGTCCATTGGCGGAGTAACAGTGTACACCACACCAGTATCTGACGAGCAGTTAGCAACATATCCTTTGGCTTCCGTCCAACCCGTATTTGTTTCCGGATCGCCCGTATAGCAGAAGAAAACAGGTGTCGGAGGATTCGTCAGCGGATTCATAAAATGAACGCCTGTTTTTTTGAATCCTTTAAGAAATAAGTATGCTTCCGAAGGGATACTCGGATCATATTCACAGTTAGGGGCGGCGCAACCGGAACAATAAGTCGGATGAAAGGACGTCATTTTAAGATTTACGGCAGGTGTAACCGCGTAATTGGTACACCCTTTCAACAAAATAAACCCCACTGCGGGCGGATTAGCCCCGTATGAAGGTATACTGCCGTTACCATCCATATTATCCGCATTATAGCAGAAGCCGAGTTGTCTTGCAGTATCACAACCGACATAATCATCTTCAGCCGAGCCAAGATCCGGATCAGAATATAAACCCATATACACGGATTCCCATACATTTGGTCCTTTGTTTAATATCACCCATTCCAGAAATTGAAAGTCGTTATACCCTGATTTTTGATAGCCCCAGGCAGTAAAATGCGTTTCGGCAAAAAGCGGAGCAGTACCGCCGGAGAATCCTTCACTTTGATTATGGGTCGATGGAAATCCATCCGTCATACAGACAAATATTGTCTGTTTCGCGTTTTTAACTCCCGGTGTATCTATGTTAGTTTCAAACGTTCCGTTGTTGTTAACGTCAACATACGGCGCGCCGAACGGAACCATTTTGTACCAGTTTGCCCAGTCGGGATTCGCGGGTCCGTCTCCGTAACTCACTTTATAAATTTTAAAATCGCTGTTAGTAGCAGGATTACCGTTTAAAATATAACCGGGACAATATTCGCCCTTATGGGAGGCTGAAGCTAATCTAATGACTCCGTTGACCTTCGCGGCAATACAGAGTCCTGTTGTATATACAGCAAATCTTGAACTTCCCTGCGGCCATTGAAATGCGGGAGTATTATTCGTTCTTATGTCCTGATTAAATATACCGGATGAGATAATATGCGTTGAAATATTATTCGGATTAAAAATTACAAACGATTGCGGCGCTTGCGCGTAAACGGCGTTTATGAACGCGGCAATTAATATCGCTATGGACAGTAATTTTTTCATAATATTATTTTAATAATATAATTTTTTTTGATTCAGTGTATTTACCCGAGCGCAGCATGCAGAAATACGTACCGCTTTCGAGGCCGCTGCCGTCAAATGTAATCTCATATACTCCCGCGCTCAATTTCGCGTTCACAGGTTCCGCAATCAACCTGCCTGCAATATCATAAATAATTAAATGCACGAGTTCCGACTTACCGGGGACTGAAAATCTGATTTTTGTAAATGGATTGAATGGATTAGGAAAGTTCTGATACAAATTGAATTTTTCCGGTAATGAGACTGCAATTTTTGTTACACCGACATCGGTAACAGGTCTCCTGAAAGCCGCGTATACAGTTCCGCAAAAGATATAATTATTGTAATAGTACATTCCGTTACAAAGCAAATTTGTCATTCCGTCATTCCAGAAAATCCAATTCGTTCCGGTGTTAGTCGAAGCGTACACCCCCAAACCCCATCCTCCTATGAACAAAGTGTTCGTTCCATAAGACGCAAAACCGTAAAGACTAAAGGGAGCAAGGATGCCTTGAATTAATCTCCAGTTTGTTCCATAGTTAGTCGATATATAAACGCCGTTATCGGAACCCGCCATGACCAAATTTTCTTTCGAGTAAAGAGAATATATTCCTATAGAAGGCGGAATTTCCGTTCCGGTCTTCGTCCAGTTCCCACCGTTGTTAGTAGTCACATAAACCCCATTCGACGTCAGTCCCGCTGTATAAAGCCTGCCGGCGGAACCCGCAAGACAGGTCAGGTTCATATTTGATTGAAGTCCGGACATAACATAAGCCCAGTTCGCGCCATAGTTAGTGGAGCGCATTACGGCGGTCTTTGAATTGCAGAAAATATTATTTCCCGAGAACAAGACGAAGCCAAGGTTTGAGTATCCCTGCAATATTCGAACCCAGTTAGTTCCGTAGTTAGTCGATTTGTATATATCTGCGCCGGTACAGGCAAAAACAAAAGAATCTCTTGCGGCGACCGAATACATAATTGTACCCGATGAGATTCCGGGATTACAGAAAATCCAGTTAACACCGTTATTAGACGAGCGGTAAACACCGCCTGCGGCGCAAATGAAGAGCAATCCTCCGCCGTTATCCGAAAACACGCTTGAATAATTGCTGTAATCCAGAACCTTCGCCCATTGCGCGCCTGCTTCGGAGTACGACATAAGAAGAAACAACAAAACAATGACCGTATTTTTCATATTCATTCCCTTTTGAATATTTCAAACTTTATTTGACCTTGCTTTATACGTTGTATGTCTTTCTGTAATCCTTTAAAGTTTTCGCTTTATCCCACAAGGCATTGAAGACAGCCGCGTGGCTTTCGGCGAAATTTTTATTTCTTATTATGACATCGGCTTCGTTATACCGCGGCACGGATTTATCAATTATGTTCATAAACACGACTTCCCTGTCTATTATTGTATAGTTCGGAATCATATCCGAGGTAATGCGGAGTTTTTCGCCGTAACTTTCGAATTTAGAAAATATTCCGACGAGGTCGGCGGGACCCGCCTTGCTCCACTTATCACCGCGTTTGATTTTCAGTCCGTCGTGAACCTCGTAGATTGATTTAATTACGCCGCCGTTCTTTACAAACCTTGCCGCCGTTTCATCGACATAATCCGCGACGAAAAGTTCGAGGCGTATCATAAAGAGAATTTCCTTCTTAGCGTTCTTCAGCAGTTCGTAAAATTTTATTTCTCTCTGCTTGTTGTATCCCCTGATTAGTTCGATGTTTGAATTCGACGCTCCGCCGCTTTTCGTGCTGTACAGGGGTTTAAGAATTTTAAAAGTGTCGTCGAACGCTTTCGCCTTCTTTTCCTTTTCACGCTCAAGGTTCAGTTGAATTTTCCCAAGTATCACTTCGGGCTCGATCATTTCGTATTTAAGGATTGAGTTGGTTTCTATTTCGTTGCAGTAGCCCTTATCGACGAATGACTTGAGTATTGAATAAACGTCAGTGCGCGTAACGCGCGAGGCTTTCGAGACTTCGGTAGCGGACATCAACCTGCCTTTTAGCAGCGCCAAAAAAATCTTTGATTCGTTCTCGGTGAATCCCAGCAGACGCAGTTTTAATACAAGTTCATCCATTTTTCATATTGTTGTAGTCTATTGCCACTACAATTTATATTTAATAAATTTTAAAGTCAATAGGAATTTTATAAAAACATCCGAAAACACCGGATGGAATTTAGACTGCGATTTTTTAAGGACAGGATTTCCCCTTTTGAAGGGGGCTATTGGATTTTATTGTTAGCCGCACCGAGAGTCCTCCAAAGAACGGAGAGACTCCCGGATACATAATGGATATTTCAGACGTATTTCGATAATACATTGGTAATGATATGTAACCACCAACCGCTGTTTGCAGCGGTTGGTGTAAGATTTGCGTAATAAAGAGGTTGCGTAGCTTCAGTTTCGGACGGATAAACCGGGCGAATTATTTGTTGTTGTTATTCTGGTTTTCGTCCTGATTTTCGTGTTCGTTTTGTTTTGTTTTTTTGGATTTCTGGTAATACTTATCCGTGTTTCCGAAATTGTAGGTCAGGTTCAGCATCAGCATTCTCGACTGCCATCTGTTGTCTCTGACGCTTCTGAAACCGACGCCGTTGTTTTCGCCCGACCACCTTCTCGTGTTGAACACGTCTTCGGCGCGGATATTCACGCTAAGTTTTTTCTTGAAGAGTTCCTTTGAAATGCCAACGTCAAAATTCTGCATCGGGTCATTGAATCCCGTCGCGGTGAATCTTTTTCCGGAAAAATTGTAGTAAAGATCGATGTTGAACAAATCCCCGACTATAATTGACGAGCGCACATTGGCGCGCCAGGTGAATCCCTCCTCGCCCTGAAACTCATTCAGAACGCTGCCTTCGAATTTTGTCTGGTAGAGACTGAGCGTCCCGTTAAGAGTAAGCCATTTAAGAGCCGAGGACCTTATCATTAAATCAGAGCCGTATGATTCCGCTCCCGCGCCGTTTTTGTACGTAGTAACGGTTGTAACGGAATCAGCGAGCACGCTGTAAGTAGAAATCACGTCATAGGATTTTCTGTAGAACAGAGAAGCGGTTACCGACGCGATGTTAGAGAAAAAGTTATAACTCAGTTCAAACGAGTTCGTAAATTCCGGAAGGAGTTCGGGGTTGCCGTATGAAATATACCTGTTGTTGTATTTGTTCACGAACGGATTAAGCCTCCATATATTCGGGCGGGTAATTCTTCTGCTGTAACTCAGTTGTATTTCGTTCGTCATTCCTAATTTCTGCGAAACGCTGGCTGTCGGAAAGAAATCGGTGTAATCTTTAGTGAAATTCCGTCCGTCGGTCACGAGTTCCCCGTACGTATGGGTGTTCTCAACGCGCAGGCCGAGTTTAAACTTGAATCCCTTAATCCTGTGAGAGAAAGTTCCGTAAACGGCGTTTATTTTCTCGTCGAGTTTAAACCTATTTGTCAGGTCGGTGTTTCTTACAAAACCGTTAATGAAATAATTCAGCGTGTCGTAGGTATAATCATTATCGTTGAACCTGAACGTTCCCTTGTATCCCGTTTCCATTTTAGTATTTTCTCCGAACGGGTGGGTATAGTCTGTCTGAGCCTTGAAGTTGCTGTTTTTATTTTCAGTGTTGCTTATCTGCCTCAACGGATTCGGGAGGGGAAGGACAAGAGAGTCATAATATTGCTGGAATTCGTCTCCTTCATTCGCGTTATTGTCCCATCCGTATGAAAACTCCGCGCTTAACTCCTTTCCCTTGTTATCGAACTTGCCGTTGTAGTACAGGCTTGCGCTGTTGCTTCCGTAGTTTCCGTCGTATGACATTCCGTTCATATAGAAAGAGGTCAGCGTACCGAACTGATTATAGTTGCTGCTTTTTCCGTTAGAAGAGTTTACGAAGTTACTTCTGTTTATGTACAAATCCATTCCCGTGGAATGGCCTTTAGAGATTTCATATTCGGCTCCGAGCGACAAATACCCGAATTTGTTCTTACCGTTTCCGTCGGAATAAGAATCGAATACCGAAGCGGGATTTTCGTAAATAGTTTTTGACGTGCCGCTGTTTTCAAATTTGAACGAGCCTCCGCCGCCGCTTGCGAAGAGGCTCCATTTATTTTTTTTGAAATTAAGGCCCGCGCCGATGTACCAACTATCGAGATTGCTTCTTATGCCGGAGTACACGTAGCCGTTATAACCAAGTATGTTGTCGGTTTTTGGCTGCATCACTATATTAATTATTCCCGTGACACCTTCCGATTCATATTTTGCCGACGGGTTCGTTATAATTTCGACATTCTTAATCGCGTCGGCGGGCACCTGCTTCAGGCTGCCGAACTTCATCGGTTTGTTATCGATGAGAATCAGGACGTTCGAACTGCCGCGCAGAGTAACGTTATCATTCGCGTCAACGTCCACCATAGGAACTTTTCTAAGCACATCGAGTGCAGTGCCGCCTTTCGTGGAAGTAAGTTTTTCGGCGTCGAATATTTTTTTCTCGTCCTCGAACCTGATATCGGGCGTTTCGCTTTCAACTTTTATTTCTTCCGTCACGTATCCGTCGGGACTTAGTTTGAGTGTATCGAATTTCAATTCATACGCGCCGGCGTCAAAATTCAGTTTTTTGTAATTAGTTCTATAACCCGTGTACGACAGGGACAGCAGGTAAGAATTAACAGGAAGGTTCGAAACGGAGAAGAATCCTTTCGGATTGGTTTCGGTACCTTTTACAAGTGAGGAATCTTTGATATTAAGGATTTTAACTGCCACCCCGTTCAGAGCGCTTCCGTCCTTCGAGTCAAAAACCGTTCCCGAAACGGTACACTGCGAATAAGCGGACGCGGATACAAAGAACACCGCGTATAACAGAGATATTACAAAACGGATTTTCGTATTCATTCTTAAGATAGTATAATGCATTATACAATAATACCACAATTCAATTTATGAATAAACATATTTTGAGAAGCAAATCAAGCAATAAAAAAAGGGGACGTTTACAGGCGCGTTCCCCTTTTTCATCTTTTCGGATTATGAATTAATTTCCTATTTGTTGTATTTCAGTTTCGACTTCTCTTTGTTTCCTCTGCGAGGTTTTCTGCGATTCGGACTTGCTTAGATTTCCTAAGTTAACCGTCAACGTCAGGAACGCCGATCTTGAATTCGTCTTTTGAGTAAGTACTTGATTGAAGTTGCTGCCGGACGAAGCGAGATAGAATCTCTGCTGGTTGAACAGGTCGTTTATCCTGAAACCCACGACGAGAAGTTTATCCATAAAACTTTTCTGGACGGCGAAATTGAACATCTGGAACGGGTCTATAGAGCCCTGAGAGTTCTTCTGCTTGCCGTAATAGAAGTACGTAAGCGTGAAATCCGCAACGTCCGGGACGGACGCGCTCGTCGAGAATCTGGTTGACCAGGCGTCAAACGTCTTGTCGAATTTATTGTTCGGGTCATCGTTGAAAATATTCTTATTGAAGTAACTTAAACTGCCGTTAAGCGACCACCATTTAGCGAGATATCCCTGAAGAATCATTTCCACTCCCATCGTGTTCGACTTGCCGGCGTTTTCCGGCTTGGACATAGAGACGCCGTTCGAATCCACGTTTGTTACGAAGTTAATCATATCGTTCAGGTTCCTGTAGTACGCGGAAACCGTAACCGAGCCGAATTTAAGGAAGCGCGTGTATCCCGCCTCCACAGAGTTTATGTATTCGGGTTCAAGATACGGATTGCCCGAGCGTTTGGAGTAAGCGTCGAACTGTTCCGTGAACGGGTTCAACAGGAACAGGTTCGGACGATTTATGCGACGGCTGTAACTCAACTGGAATTGATTTTCATTTCCGATTTTCTGGGACATGCTCAAGGAAGGAAACACGTCAACATAGTTGCTGTTATGTTTTTCCCTGCCCTGAAGTATGGAGAAGTCCAGCCAGGTATGTTCTGCTCTCAATCCCGCCTGATAAGTAAAATCCTTGTATGCTCCCGAATACGTGATGTACGCTGCTGATATAGCATCTCTGTAACTCGCGTCGTTATCCTTTCCCGGAACGGGCATCCAGCCGCCCGACAAAGTATCGAGATACCTGAAAGTATAATCCCCTTCTATCGCTCTTATGTTCGTCTTCAGTCCTGATTCGATCTTCGACTTCTCTCCGAGCGGGTGGACATAGTCGGCCTGCCCGTTGAGAAAAGTAAAATAGAATTTTGAGAACTTGTTTTCGTATGTAGTCAAACTGCCGAGATGGTTAACGTAACTCACGGGGCTTTCATCTTTTCTTGAAGAGAAGTTAGCGAACGCCGTGAATTCTTTTTCTTTCTGCTCGTATTTTTTGGTGTAAGTAAGCGTAGCGTCAATGTTGTAACCGTTACTGCCGTCGTCAACGTCAACAATCAGCCCCGAATTGTTTCCGGGATTCAGAACGTCGAGGTTGTTTTTTGATTTAATTCCCCTGTCGTAATAAAATATGTTGCCGACGAGAGACAGCGTGTTTTTCTTGTCAATGTCGTAATCCGCTCCGAAAGAGCCGTAATGGGAGATACCCTTGTAATTCCAGGTCAAGTTTGTATTGACGTAAGAAACTCCGCCTGAGTTAAAGACTTCCCTGAGAATGCTTGAGCGTCCCGGAAGGCTGTAATTCCAGTAACTGTAATTTCCCGTAACAGTCCATTTATTTTTCTTTACGGAGCCGCCGGTTGAAAAATTATATTTATCTTCCGTGCCGCCGTTGACTTTAACGTTGCCGTTATAGCCGAACTCATTGCTCGGTTTCATGAATATGTTGATTATGCCCGAAACGCCTTCCGCTTCATACTTCGCGGACGGATTATTTATTACTTCGACCTTATCAATCATAGACGCGGGAATGTTCTGCAGGACCTGCGTGCCGTTGCTTAGCAAGGCGGAAGGTTTGCCGTCGATTAGAATCTTAACGTTAGAACTTCCGCGGAGGCTGACGTTGCCGTCGTTATCTACTTCAACAGACGGAACGTTTCTTAACATTTCGAGAGCGTTCCCGTTTTTCGCGGTCAGGTCTTTTTTAACGTCATATATTTTTTTCCCCGCTTCAAAAGTCATCGCGGGCGCTTCATCGACCACGTCAATCTGCTGTGTCATTTCCGAATTCGTTTCAAGTTGCACGTTGCCGAGGTTGATCTCTTTTCTTTCCCTGTTAACCTTGACGTTCTTCGCCACCGCGGTCGTGTATCCTACATAACTTACCTTTATGTAATAAACTCCTTCGCTCACCCCNGAGACGAGAAAACTTCCGTTTTTTTCGCTCGAGCCGCCTGTAACAAGCGACGAATCCTCCGATTTGAAAACCTGTATCGTCGCGGATTCGAGCGGATTTCCCGTTGTTTTATCGGTGACGGTTCCCTTAACTATGGCGCCCGTAACAGATTCCTGAGAAAAGCCCGCGGCTGAGATAATTAGTGCGAGCAATAAAGCAGCAAATGTTGTTTTTCGTATAAAACTCATAGTTCCTCCAAAAATATTTCATTTCTATTTTATACGAAAAGTTCGCTTAATGGTTGCAGGTGAAACAGAAATTCGGATTAATCAACATAATAGCGCGCGTTCGGCCTTTAAACCGGCAGGAACAGCGCACAACCATACAAAAAGCGCCCGGAAGATTTTTTTTGTCAACACTTGCTATTGACAATTAATATTTCTATTATTGGGTAAAATCAAAGGAGTATAAAATATGAGCGCTAAAAAAATTTTCACTTCGGCGGTCCTTACGGGACTGATTTTTTTCCTCGCCNGTTTCAACCCAAGCCAGCAGTATATATTAATCGGGTGGAACGACCTCGGAATGCATTGCGCGAACAAGTATTTCGGAAAGGTCGCGGTGCTTCCTCCGTATAACAACATATACGGGCAGATAATAAAGAAGCAGAGCGGAATGACTCCGCAGATAATGACGACGGGGTTTACAATCGAGTATTCGATTCCGTACAATACCTATTCCGTCGGCAAGACAGATTTCTGGAATTACGCTCAGCAGTTGTTCGGTCTTCCGAGTCCTCTGCCTCCGAACATCGGTCTAACGGGAAAGGGTCTGACAGGCGTGCTGGACCCGAATTCAGGATTTTTCAGGGCGGAAGGCATTCCGGTAACTCCATTCAAGGATACGAACCTGACTCAGGAAAAACCGTTTCAGACGATACATCTTATCGCGAAAAACACAAGCGGCACGACCGTATCAACGACCGATTGCGTCATTCCTGTAAGCAATGAAATCGGCTGCGTTTCGTCGGGCTGTCATTCATCGGAGCAAAACATACTCAACGAGCACGAGACCGTTCCGGGTTTCAATACTAACGGTCCCGTCCTTTGCGCGTCCTGTCACGGTTCGCCCGCTCTCGGCACAACCGGAGACACGATTAACGCGAAGTGGTTTTCTTACAGAATTCACGACAAGCACAAAAGTTTGCTGCCCGCAAATGACATCAATACGTGTTACAAATGCCATCCGGGTCCGAACACAAGGTGCCTTCGCGACGTCATGAGCCAGAATCAGGCAAACCCGCTTATATGTCAGAGTTGTCACGGAACTATGTCAACCGTCGCTTCATCAATTCTCGCGGGCCGCAAACCGTGGGTGAACGAGCCGAGTTGCGGAGCGTCATCCTGTCACGGAAGCAACTATGCTGAAGAGCCGAACAAACTTTACAGGAATTCGAAAGGTCACGGCGGCGTGTTTTGTTCGGGCTGCCACGGAAGTCCGCACGCCATAACTCCGTCGCGCGAAGCAAACGACAACATACAAAGCATAAACCTGCAGGGACACGCGGGCGCGCTCCGCGACTGCATGATATGCCACAGCACTCCGCCAACGGCTCCCGGACCGCACGGAATAATGTATTCGGGAATCCACAACATAAGTTCGGAGATACCGGGTAATTTCAGATTATACCAGAACTATCCGAATCCTTTCAATCCGTCGACAAAAATTAAGTTCGACGTTTCGAAGAACGCTTTCGTTACTTTAAAAATTTATGACATACTCGGAAAGGAAGTTGCAACGCCGGTAAGCCAGAAACTACAGCCGGGAACATACGAAGCGGACTGGAACGCTTCCGATTTCAATTCCGGAATTTACTTTGCGCGAATTGTCACGGAGAGATTTTCAGATAGCAGGAAAATGATACTGGTGAAATAACGGCAAATGCCGCAACAGTAAGCAGAAATGTAATTGATTTAAAAAGGGAGTTCGGAAGAACTCCCTTTTTTATGTAGTGTTCGGAGCAGGAGATTGGAAATAAACAAAATAAGTATCGAATAATGTTTAAATAAATAAAGTCCTCGTTTCTGAAGTTTTTTGTTAAAAAATTTCAGACGTTAGACGGCACTTTTTCCCGTAACGCCGCATTGATTCAAAAAGGAAAAATAAACTATATTTGTTGCACGATTACGCTTTTCTTTGTGCCCGGAATACAGGAAACGATCATGTCTAGTTCCATTTTGGTCAAAATTGTGGTCGTGAATTCTATATATATATATTGCTTTTAATTAATATATTGTTTATTGTTAAACAACAATGTAAAAACAACAGGGTATTGTTCCGATAATATTTAATGAAAAACAACATTCAATATTATGTTTCTTTGTTCCCTACTCCTTTTACTGATAAACCTGTAAAATTAATGTTATGCCCAAAAGAGTAAATAATCTTTTAGTTCTGCCTGCGGCAATGATAATTATCTTTCTTACAGCATCATTTTCCTTTTCGCAACTAGTTAATGATTTTAAAGTGAATGATGACAGTGCTAACACACCCCAAGAACACGCTTCGCTGGGTATCGATGGAAACGGAAATTTTGTGGTTGTATGGTATGATTGGAGAAGTTCAAACGAAGAACTGAAACCCGGAACATACGAAACTTTCTTTGACGGCAGCGGCTTGTCGTCAGGTATATATTTCTGCCGTTTGATTGTAAATTCGGAGTAAAGGATTTTAAGAAATTAATGCTATTGAAATAGAATTTATTCATTTAATCAAGTTATCTATTTAAAAGACGGCCTTCTTTTAATATAATTTATGCTAAGTTGTTATTGACTTCGATATTAATAACAACGTTAAATTATTTTCCCAAAAAAATCAAAAACATTTTATGAAAACAAGTATAAAAAAATTCATTAAGAATACATTTGTATTTTCTGTTTTTTTGTTTTCGATTTACTTGCCGATAACATTTATATTCACCAACGAAAATATATCAGGAAATACTAATAATTTAATATTTGCAACAGGTAAACTTGCACCGGCGTTAACAAACGCTTCGGATCCAACAAAATTCATGATAGGTTTAATACATAATGGATTCAACAGCGAGTTAAGATATGATTTGTTAACAGAGAGTTTATTATGCAACACGTGGCATATATATGGAAGGTGGACCCGAGATACAGAATGGTATATGGGAGACACTTTGTACGCTCCAATTAGCGATTATAAAAGTTATATAATTAAAACAATTCAGGACAACGAAAACCACAATATGCGAACGCTTTTCATGAGGGAAAAGATGTTATATCTATGTTTCGGACAAAGAAGCGATTATCAGTGCGAGAAAGGAAATCTGAATGCTGATGTGGCATCTTACAGTTATAGCGCACACGACAGTTCTGTAAGCAGCGACTATCTAGATAATACAGTTTTTGGAAGTAACAAAACCTGGGTGAGGTATAGTTCGGTACAGTATAATGATACAGGTTATGTCTGTAAAGGTCTTCGCTCAAACCGAGAACAAATTAATAAACACTCGAACTGGGGCGCTTATGCCGTTGATAGTCTTTACAAATGGTACGTGAGGCCGAGAATCAGGATAGATTCAGCATTCGCGAGTAATCCGATAAATCAGGAAAAGAATGTATGTCGAATAGAAGTTTTAAACTTCAAAGGTGATACAATACTATGCACGAACATTAAAGTTCGTCATTTCAATGATGGGAATAATATAATTTATCACGGAAATTATCTGGATACGTTTTTCTTTACTGATACGGAACCTAATTTGATTATCGACACAAACAAAAAATTCAACCCGGATCAAGTAAAATTATGGGAGGACGGTTGTAATGTAGATTTCAGAGTCTTTTGGTATAAAGAATGTGATATGTGGATTGATTATGTAAGGGTTGAAAATCAAACTGCTAAAGATTTGTATAATCACGCGTATGATGATTCGTGGTTGGATTGGGAAGTAAATCAGATTGCCGTGCCAAACAGTAATAACTTGGACAGATTTTATATCGAGGAATTTGAGTTCAATCAAATACCCTGCATGAAATATGTAAGCGATTTTATAAAAAGTAAAAATTCAAATTTTTCTTTAATGTTTGATTTGAATATTCCGACGTATTCAGCGTTTAAAGATGATTCCTGGAATTTTTGTACTCCCGAGCATATTAAAAGAAATTTATATGATGTCATCCAACCTAAAGAAGTTTTTTCCTTTAGTTATCCTCTTAAGGGGAAATATATTAACCAACAAAACCAAATCGAAGGTGAAGCCTATATTCCTAATACATTGCCCGGGCCTTATTTATCTTTTGCTCCCGACTCCGGAAGGCTTGCTGATCCTGTTAGCCCGTCATATTATGACCAAAAACTTCAACAATTGTTAGATTTCGGAGGGACGGATTGCAATCGAAATTTGCTGCAATCGTTGTACGACGTTTCAAAGGAAACGGGTAAACCCATAATATTCATGCCGCAAGGCCATATGGTTTATTGGGAATACCATATATTAAAAGAACCAACGAATGAGGAAATATCATTATTAACCAACATCGCGCTTACATACGGAGCCAAAGGAATATTGCATTATGCGTATGGAGGAGGAGGGTGTTATACCAAAATTGCCAACGATGCAAATAGAATAGGATATGATAGAGGTTTTACAGATCCAAAGGGAAATAATTGCGAGAAAATTGGTGATGAACGAATATATAATTCATACGGACAAAAGAAATGGGAGGGTGTAAGGAAAATCAATGAACACCTGGTAAAGTGGGGCGACTATTTGAGAAGTTTCATAATTGGGGAAGGGGAAAGTTATACATATTATATAGAAGGAGATCGAAACAGTTTTCTGTCTAACACATACTTCAATGAATTAGTTACTTATAAATTATCATCTGCAAAGCCAGAGTGTGACGAAACCAATGATTATCCTTATGGAGGTTATCAAACATACCCGGAGTGCAAAGAATATAGATATATCCAGACACGAGTCTTTAATATTTCAAATGACATGAATCAGTATTTTATGATTGTTAATAGACGATGTTCGCCATTTGTAGAGACAACATCTGAAGATAATAATGGAGGCAGGAGACTTGTGAAAATAAAATTTGATGTTAACTCAAGCAGTTTTGCCGGTTACAATAACTGGAAAATAGTTGACCTATATAATGATTCTACAATCTTGACATTTGATAAAAATGCTGTTCAATATCTTGACTTAGGCTGGTATATGCCCGGTGAAGCAAAATTATATAAGATTACACCCGTTATACTGAACGGCGGCACGCTCGTAGCGGATGAAACGCTAAGCGGCAACATCAATTGCAACGGGAAAATATACAACAACGGATATAACATAACAATAAACGAGGGAACGGTAATAACATTCTCCGACACGGCGGGAATAGAGATGGACGAAGGAACGCTCACCTGCGGCGTGAATGCCGACAACGTTGACGCGGTGACGCTTCAGAAAACAACGAACGGCTCGGGATGGAACGGGCTTGTTTTGAACAACTGCCCGGACGTCGGAATCTACAACACGAACTTCAGCGGAATCAAAGCGAACGACACGGCGAAAGCCGTCCTGATTTCGAACTGCGGCAATGTTTACTTCAGAAAAAACAATTTCACGCCTTCAAACAACGCGGGCGCAATCCAGACGTTTTACACAAGCCCTTCTTTCGATTCCCTGTCGTTCCGGGTTCAGGAATGTAATTTCTATATGGAGCAAAGCGGTTATTCGGGCATAAGCATAATATCGAACGCCTCTATGACCATCCCGATAGTTATTGAATGGTGCACTTTCAATACTTCAAGCGACACTTCGAACGCCATTTTGATGAACAACATCACGGGCGGAGCGATTAAAAACAGTAACCTAATCGGATTTAAGAAATCGATTGTCGCACTTGGTTCGGCAATAGATATTTACGGAAACCGTATTATTGGCTGTAACTCTTCGTATGGAATACAGTGCTTATCGGGGAGCGACCTGAAATTGAAAACCGTATCGGGATACTATCTCGGAGGCGAAAACTACATACGGAACTACGGAACGTCATCTTCCTGCATTTACTCGGACAACTCACTGTTCGACATAAACAACGGAGAAAACCACTTCGACCTAAACGATACGGTTGATTCAAAGTTCCTGACGGGAACGCTCGGCGGCGTTCCGTCGGATAACGTTGACGCCGCGAAGAACTGTTTCCATCTCGACAGCATCAATAACATCGAGGCTAACCATACGATGACGTGGTACGGCATGGACGACCCTGTCAGTTTTACGTTCATCGCGTACAGCTGCGAACTGACACAGCCGCAAGATTATATGGTTTTCAACTACGGAGGTTACAACGACACGGTTTATTATAACCCCGGAGGCGAAGGAATCGGATTTAATCCGAATAAGGCGGTGAATATGCAGAAAAGTAATTACAAGAGTTTAAGAGACACGATTAACTTCAACTTAAGAAAAAGAAACTATGCCGTAGTCGAGGATAAGGCGAAACAACTTCTCACGCAGTATCCAGACAGCCTTGAGAGCATAGGAATGGTGCAGAAGTTATATATCGCTTCTCTTACTCTCGACCAAAACGGAAACAAGATAGGACAACTTAAGTCATACCTTGAAAACCTTATTTCATCGAACCAACAGAACGCTGGATTGACGAAACGCGCGTTTTACCACATACAGAAATGCAAGGTGAAACTCGGGCAGTATCAGTCGGCTCTCGACGGGTTCCAGTACATAATGACTCAGAATTCGTATTCTTATGAAGGGCTTGTCGCAAGTTGGGATTATGCCGCGACATATCTGCTAATGGGACAGGGCGGAAGTTTAAGCGGAGATACAGAACAAATGACAGAAGAACTATCTACGCCTGCCGACACGCTTTTAAACCGTATGTCAAGAAACGACTCGAAGACAAAAACGGGCTCTGACGGACAAAAGACTAAAATATTTTACGAAAAAGTGAAAACAGCGGCAAAGGACGACAGGACAAGACGGGAAGAAAAAGTAAAGCAACTTGAAAAGACAATCGAGACATCCAAAAGCGACGCGGCAAAGACGCAGGCAAAGACGGAACTCGCAACGATGAAGACAATAAAGGAATCTGTGAAAATCAGGAAGCCGAATTCTGTCAGGACTCATATTGCAATCGTAAACAGCGATATAAAGAAGATATTCGGAATCGGGAAATCAACGTCATCTAACACGAAAAACAATCTGATTCCGACTTCGTTCGAACTTCATCAGAACTACCCAAATCCGTTCAATCCGTCAACTAAGATAGCGTTCGATTTGCCGAAGGACGCGAAGGTGAAACTCGTGATTTACGACATACTCGGACGTGAAATCAAGACACTGATACATAATGAGTTCAGGGCGGCGGGAAAGTACATCACGGAGTTCAACGGCTCGAACCTCGCAAGCGGTGTGTACTTCTATCGTTTGCAGGCGGGTGATTTTGTGAGCGTAAAGAAAATGGTGCTGATTAAGTAGCGAGGAATTTCGTAAAAGCAAATAATAAAGAAGCGGTTTTAAGATTAGGACCCCCTTTAAGGGGGTTTTAATTTTGCTCTCATATAAATACTTTCATTTTGCATTATTCTTTTTTATCCGAATAAATAAATTGCATTATGTATTATGAAAATATTTTAGGGCTTATAGGAAACACGCCTCTCGTTAAACTGAACAGAATAACGAAGGGGCTTGAAGCGACAGTGCTCGCTAAGATTGAATTTTCAAATCCCGGCGGAAGCGTGAAGGACAGGGTCGGGCTCGCAATGATTGAGGACGCGGAAGAGTCGGGACTTTTGAAACCGGGCGGAACCATCGTGGAGGCGACAAGCGGCAATACCGGTATCGGTCTCGCGCTCGCCGGACGCGTAAAGGGTTACAATGTTATACTCGTAATGACGGATAAAATCGGACAGGAAAAACGGAATTATCTGAAGGCGCTCGGAGCAGAGGTAATAATAGTACCGAAGGAAGCAACACCCGATTCGCCCGATTATTACCGCAACAAGGCAAAATCGCTCGCGGATTCAATACCGGGGGCCGTCAATCTGAACCAATACGCGAACAGTTCTAATCCGAACGCGCATTACAGGACAACGGGGAAGGAAATCTGGAACGACACTGAAGGAAAGTTAACGCACTTCGTTTGCGGGGTCGGTACGGCAGGAACGATAACGGGGGTTTCAAGATATTTAAAGGAGAAAAATCCGGGTATCAGGGTTATCGGAGCGGACCCAGTCGGCTCGAACTTTAAACTTTATAAGGATGAGGGAAAAACCGGCGAAACGACACTTCATCAGATTGAAGGGCTCGGAACGGACATCATTCCTCCGATAACGGATTTTAAATATGTCGATGAGATTATGAGCGTGAGCGATACAGATTCAATAAGAATGTGCAGAAGATTATCCGGGGAAGAGGGAATTTTTTGCGGCGCGTCGTCGGGAACGGCGTGTCACGCCGCGATTGAAACGGCAAAGCAGTTAGGAAAAAACGACTTGGTTGTATTCATAGTTTGCGACACGGGTGAGAGATATCTTTCGAAATACCATAATGACGATTGGCTGAAAGAGCACGGGTTTTAGAACAAGCCTCAAAACAAAAAGCCGCGTTTGGGATACGCGGCCTTTTAATATATTATTACTTTCCGCTAGTTATTTCTCCAGCAATTGCCGCGTCCCCAGCCGTTGCCGTTTCCATTTCCGTTTCCGTTGCCGCGTTTGTTACCGTAGCACGGACAGTTTCCGCAGTTGTTAGGATTATCGTTCCCGCTGTTATTCCGGTAGCACCCTCTCCCGTTGCCCTTATTGCCCCATTTAGTGACGCCGTTATCGTCGGCGAGCACCATAGTATTTCCTTTTTGCTCGATTGTAAAAGGATACAGGTGATTTATTCCGTTAAGGACTTTCACGTTGCCTTTAATTGTCGCTTCGGCAAGTTCGAGCATATACTTGCTCTGGTCCCAGAACCAAACCGGTCCGAGATGCACGAGATATTCCGTGCCGTCGCCGGATTTCATATAAGCGGACGGTCTCTGGTTGTCGGTTACGGTGCCTGTAATAGTTTGAACATTGTCATTTCCCCACATTCTCGAGGAAACCTGCGCGTTTGCCATAGTTACGGTTAACAACACAAACGCAATAATCAGAAGTTTTTTCATTTTGAATTATAAGTTTAAATTTATCAATTACACATATTCAATCAAAACCTGTGCCAGAAAAACACGGGTAAAACAAAACGAATTTAAAACATCTCTTTCAAGTTTCGACAATTTTGATACCGCATTCGTCAAAATTTACGATTTCGCGCATACAAACCGTACACGGATTTTATACTTGCTAATAGCAACTATTATTCTTAATTTTACAGAAACAAATAACGACATGGAAATATATTTTGAAGGCAGGAAGCAGGTAATCGCGCTTCACAACGGACACGAAATAAGAACCGACCAGCCCGTTCAGTCGGGCGGCGAAGACACGGCTCCGGCTCCTTTCGACCTTTTTCTGGCATCGATTGGGACCTGCGCGGGAATTTACGTTAAGTCATTCTGCGACCAGCGTGGGATTCCCACGGAGGAAATCAGGATTATGCAATCGATGGAGTTCAATCCCGATACAAGGCTCATAGGCAGGATTAAACTTGACATACAACTGCCGCAGGATTTTCCGGATAAATACAGGGATGCCGTCATAAACGCCGCGAACCTATGCGCGGTAAAGAAGCATTTGCACAACCCGCCGGAAATTGAAGTTGCGGCGACGACTGTTTAAGCATAACTGCATGAGCGATAAAATCAAAAAGAATATAATCACCATAGCGGGAACCGCGCTCGGAATGGCGGGCGGATTTCTTTACTGGAAGTATGTCGGTTGTCTTTCGGGTACGTGCCCGCTTCAATCGAACTGGATTATAATGACCGCATACGGCGCGCTGACGGGCGGGCTACTCGGCAGCATGGCGCAGGGATTCGCGGTAAAAGGAAAAAAGTCATAGAACCTGTCCTTACGCAGGCAAGGCGCAGTACAAATAATTTTTAAACGTCAAACGCATATATCGCGTCATCAGGCGCGTTAAGAGCAAATCCTGTATCTATCGAACAACAGCAATCAGCACCCGCCGACGATTCTTTTGGGTTTGTTTTCTCCCGCCGATTTTTGTTTTTCCTTATACACCGAAATCATTTCGGGAATAACCACACTTGCTTTTGTTCTGAAACGGTATTCGTCTTTTTCCCTTTGTGTAACGGCGTTGCCGGGATTTTTAAAATATATTATATCTTTTTTAAACCGGTCCAATCCCCCCTGCAGCAGGTAAATATCTGTAAAGCCGAGTTTCACCGCGAGCACGGCGGCTTTTCCGGCGTTTTGTTCATCGTCCGCGATAAAAATATTTTTCTTGTTTTTAAGCGACAGGAATTTGTCCGCATCTTTTTCAAAGAGATTTTCAAGAGTATAGTTTCTTGATTTAGGCAGACTCAAAGAGTCGAAATCTTTTTTTGATCTGAAATCAAATATCTGTATGTTCTTGTCGTCGTCCATTATTCTGAACGCAAGTTCATCGGGCGTCATCATCTTAACGTTTTCGGTTCCGGAATATTCGCCGCTGTTAACCATATCCAGCAGTTTTTGTTTTCTATCGGGCAAAGCGAACATCAGGAGAGCGGCAATCACCGCAACGGCAGTCAGTCCGTAGTAAATCCTGACGGGTTTGAATTCGGGATTAAAAGAGCCGTTAACTTTTTTCTCTATAAACGTGGTTGCCCAGAACGCGCCGACCGCAACAAGTACAAGCAGAAACGCGAACAGCGACTGAGACATTCCAAGCGACTCGAACACTCTTACATTTCCCCAGGATTCGCTTAAATACAATTTTTCAAACAAGGGATATCCTTCCGCGAACAGCATCACGCCGAGGAATGAGCCCGCCACAAATATCATCGCGTCAATTTTTCCAATAGCGGCGGCGCATACGCTCGTGCCGGGGCAAAACCCGCCGATAACGAATCCGAGCCCCATAATGAAACCGCCGGCAAGCGCCGACCACAGGAATGTCGGATTAATGTACACGAGGCTTATATCAAGCAATCCCCAGTGTCCGAGGGCAATCACACCTATCATAGCGGTAATTCCTGCGGTGAAAAACACTCTGAGAACCGTGAAGTCGTATCCGTAAAAAAGTCCGACAAGTTTTTTTGAGGTCGAAAATCCCGCCTGCTCGAGTATAAATCCGAACGCTATTCCGATAAAGAGAGCGACGATAAAATTCAATTCGTTTCCGATTACTTCAGGAACTAATGGTCCCATTTTAATAAACTCCTATGAATATTTTTAAATCCACAATTTTCTGAAAAAGTACGCGAACAAATAGGCGCCGCCGAAAATCGCGGCCATCGTTATTAATCCGCCCGTAGAGAGTACCGCCATGCCGGACAAAGCCGCTCCGCTGGTGCATCCCCTTCCGAGCTGCGCTCCGAATCCGAACAGGAATCCGCCGATCAGCGCGCCGGCGATTCTGATTTTCGCGGTGCTTTTCGGTGAATGCTCGAGTTTGAATTTGAGCCTGTTTGATACTAAGCCTGAAATAAACGCGCCGATAACCACTCCAATCACTTCAAAAACCAGCCAGTTCTTAAGCGGATTTCCCGGATGCTCTTTAGAGTATTCCTGATAATACAACGCATTAGCGGTATACCCGGGAAGTATGCTTTCAACGGCCGCCGTATAAACGCTCTTAACGGCTCCGCTTGCTCCGAGACCCCTTCCTGTAATGTAGATAGTGGCGAGAAGAATCAGTCCGAGAAAGAATCCCGCCAGATAGGGATTCATAAATTTCTTTTCATTCATAGATTACCTCTTTTTTGTCGGCTTTGTTTTGCTCATTTTTTATTTCGCTGCCGTGTTCTTCGGATTCCTCAAGTTCCTCATACCCGGTCAGCATAGCTTTTAAATTTGAAGTTACGGTTGCTCCGGTCGTAATGAGATACAGGTGCACAACGATAAAAGCCAGCAGCAGGAACGCGCCCGCCGTATGAAATACGGCTATAACGCCAACCGAATCAATGTTTAATCCTTCGATTGTTCCTTCCTGAGGATACCTGTAGAACATATATAATAAGCCCGAAACGACCATAACGGGAATTACGAGCAGTTTAAGTCCCAAATATACAAGTTTCTGCAAGGGATTAAGTTTGCTTAAGACCGTTTTCTTTGTGGGATGCGGCGCGTTCCTGAAGATTCCAAAAAGATAATAATATATCTGCGCTTTAATATTTCCGAACGTCGGCAGATACTGTTTCCATTCTCCCGTTGCAAAATGCCAGAACACGGCGAATATTATAAGCACAATGAACGCATACGCGGCGATGTTGTGGTACCTCACCGCGTTTTGATACCCGAGAAAACTCAGCGTGCCGTGAATTTCAAATCCCGTGAACGCGAGAAAGAAAATCAAAATTGCCTGCATCCAGTGCCAGAATCTTTCGAACGCTTTATAAATATACACTTTCTGTTTCATAATCTTCTCCTGTTTTTTCTTGAAGAAACGATTCTAACAACCCCGTGTGAAAGCACACCTGCGAAAGACAGAACCAGCAAGGCATAGCCGGCGGCTTCGACCGCGTTATTTCTGTCTCTTGCGGGCATATAAAAATCGTTCAATCCCGCGAGTCTGCTTCCGTTGTTAGTATGGCACTCTACGCATTTGACGGAATTTTCTTTTGTCGAAACCATGTGGTTGACGGGCCAGTACATAATTGTATTAATAAATGATATGTTACCGCTGAACGGCAGGTTAACGACTTTCATTCCCTCTTCCGAGGCTTTTGTCCAGTCAAAATCTTTCCAGAATGCGCCCTCGCCTTTATTTTCCGAAAACAACTTCGGTTGAATAATCAATTTTGTCACGGGATCGAAAGGCTGTTTCGCTGTATGAATCTTAACCGGAACAATCTTCGAGTCTTTGTCGGAATAAGAGCCCCCCAGCCTGTTCAGAATCACAGGTTTAGTTGTGTCTTCAATTTTATCGCCGAGCAAATAGTGGGTTGCCGTTCCGTTAAACCAGATGTAATCCGGTTTCAGATTCCTGCCCCAGGTAAAACTGCCTTTAATTGAAAGATAAAGATGATTGCCCGAGGTATCGTCAACTTCAAACGGTTCTCCGTCTCTCAACTGTCCGGCGGAGGACCAATCCCAATTGGTTTTTGTCGCGTTAACTTTCGCGTACACGGGTATGTGACAGGTCTGGCAGGCGACTTTCAGAGTATGCTTATTCAAGATTCCGTCATCGTGCGGATTTTCCGTATGGCATTGTTCGCAGGTTGAGCGGTTTCTGTTCATAGAAGACAACGAATACATTTTACCGCTGATGTTGTGCTTGCTGGTCAGGTGGCAGTCAACGCATTGCATGTTTGATGCGTCTTTTCCCATATGAACATCGATATTTTTCGACGTTTCAAACATTGCCGCATCGAGGTCGCCGTGTTTGACGTTGTTTCCGCCTCCGCCGTAGAAATGGCATACTCCGCAATTAGTCCGCTTCGGTTTTCCTACATTTTGCGCGATGTTGTTCAAATCGAGCTTCGGTTCCGGGGCGCCGCCCTTTTCGGGAGCTTTAGCATATGTTTCCGTATTGTCATGGCAGACAAGGCAGTCAATATTTTTGGATTCCGAATAATCGAAATCCGTCTCTTTCATTCCGAATCCTATGTGACACTTCGCGCAACTTAATTCATTTCCCTCGACGCCGATACAGAAATTATTTATCGCGTTTTTCTTCCCCAGGTATACGATTCCNCGTCCTTCAACGTATTCTTCTCTTTCCCAGTTCCAGTGATTCGATTTCATCACCTCAAGGTGTCTTTCCGTATGACAAGATATGCAGGCTTCCGTAACCTGCTGGGGCGATGCAAATTTTTTCTTAAGAATCTCGAATTTTGCATGCTTAACGGATGCTGTCCTCTTGGCTGAATATTTTTCTTTCAGCAAAGAAAGAGTTGAAGATTCCGTTTTATTAGTCTGAAGCAGTGTAATAACGCCTGCTAAAGTAATCCCTATAACAAAAACGACTAAAAATATTTTTTTCATAATGTTTTCTTATATCATTATTCTTATTAGCATTTGCCTGAATCGGGGCATTTTCACGAATAATTGTTTAATCTTAATATATCGATTAATTTGTTCAATGTAATTTTCGGGTTATAAAACATCCGACAATCCGATTTGTCCGTACGCAGCGCTTAAACGCGCGGCGCGAAAGGGCAAAAACAAAATCTTCATTCCGGTTATCAAGGCAATGAGGCGTATTCACGATAATTATATGCTATTAGCATAAGTTGTTATAAGCAACTTATTTATAATAATGAGAAATGTCAATAAACTTTTCCGTCATATACCGCCGCTTTCCAGGCGTTAAGAAATGAATTTAACCATGCGCATGTCTCTGCCTGCAATGAACGGCACATCCGATATGCTGACGGAAATACAACGTAGTTACCCGTATGATTTCGGGCGGGGTTTAATTCGAATTACATTGATATATGATGCATATGGTCTTACGAATCCGTGGGCTTCATAACTCCGAGGAGTTGAGACAGGGTTTCATATTTGGAAGGAATTATAACGGTTTGAATTCCGTGTTTGTCGAGAAGTTTTTTCACGGTAATTCCGTAATTGCCTGATATTACCGACGTGACGCCGAGCGAAACCAAAAACGCCACGGCTTTTTTTCCGGAGTGTGCCGACAGGTTATTTCCCGGGTTTAAGACAAAATCGATTTTACCCGATAAATCATCGAAGAGGCAGAAGTATTTTGTTTTGCCAAAGCAGTCTTCTATCGGCGAATTCAGCGCGTTTTCTTTTACAGTGATTGCTTTCATCGTAAATTTTTTAACCTTNGAACTTTCAAATCCCGGATTTTTGCAAAGCGGACATGACGTGTTGTCTGCGTTTTTCGACGTATTATAGATACACTCGCAAACAGTGCATTTATACCAGTTATCCCCGTAATAAATATTTTCTCCGGAAATTTTCATTGCTTTTTTCTCAACCAGCGCCGTCGCAAGTTTAATCCTTGCGCGTTTGTATATTCTTGTAAACGTCGGTCTCGAGACATGCATTAATTTAGCCGCCTTGGTCTGGTCGAGCCCTTCGTAATCTATAAGTTTAATCGATTCATACTCTTCGGCAAGGAACAAGATGCTCTCTTCTTCCGATACGTTTTTATCCGCAGAGAAGAAACCTGTTTCCGGAAACGGGGACAATATTTTTCTTTGCTTAATTGGTCTTGCCACGATACATTATTATGATTTACTGTTGTTCTCCTCGTATAACGATTTAATTCTTCCGGCAATTCCCGCAAAAGCCGTTGTCACGCCGTTAAGCGGTTTTTCAACGACTATCGGTTCTCCGCTATCGCCGGAAACACGGGCTTGAATATCGATTGGAACAGAGCCCAGAAAATGCACATTATTTTCATCCGCAAGTTTACTACCCCCTCCAAATCCGAAAATATCAAGTTCGGCGCTGCAATGAGGACATACGAAGCCCGACATATTTTCAACTACACCGATACGCGGGATGCCGAGTTCTTTCGCCATGTTGATCGCCCTTTCGGCGTCAATAACGGACACCTCCTGCGGGGTCGTTACGATTACGGCAAAATCAGGTTTCATTTCCTGCGAAATTGTAAGTATTTCGTCTCCTGTTCCGGGAGGAAGATCGGCTATAAGATAATCGAGCATTCCCCATTCCACATCCGCGAGAAACTGATTAATGATTTTGGAACGAACAGGTCCGCGCCATATCAGGGGCTGCCCTTTTTTCAAGATGCTTGCCATTGAAATCATTTTGACTCCGTGCTTTTCGAAAGGAATTATCTTCTCATCGAGATAAATAAGGTCGCCATAAACGTTCATCATTTTTGAAACGTTGGGACCCGTTATGTCGGCGTCGAGAATTCCCGCCGAGAAGCCTCCCGACTTCAGCGTGAAAGCAAGATTGATGCTTACGGTTGTTTTGCCGACGCCTCCTTTTCCGCTGAAGACAGCTATTCGGTGTTTTATTCCCGAAACTGTTTCTTTAATTCTTCTCTGTTCTTCTTCGAACGACTTAGTATTTTCTTTTGTGTTCATTTATTAGATGTTTTTAACGCCATTGGCTTAACTACGGAAGCAAAACAGCGGCCGCTATGACCGTAGTCCACAATCCGTTCTTATCTCCAAGGGCAGTCTGTGTAATATTAAAGGACCTCACGATTTTTCCGGACATTTTAAATGCCTGTTCTCTTTCGAGCCAGTCCGTTTCGGGATTAAACTCAACGTTTAACGTCGTGGCAAGCATTTGAGCGGCTAAATCTTCCGCATAATCTCCGCAATTTTTTTCTTTGACGCCGTACGGATGATATTCCGACAGGTATCCGTATTGCGATTCGTCCGCCGGAATCGCGACACCTATGGATGATGCTATGAGTCTGTTCGGCTCGTTCGTAAAATTCCTCGCCATAACAGAAAAGGTGATTCCGCCCTGCGACAGTTCCCCGAGACCCTCGTTCCTCGTTATTATCCTGCAGCCGGGCGGAAATACACTGCTCACCATTACGAGGTTGCAAATTTCAATCCCCGCGTCGTGGAGCGCCGCCTCAAAAGAAGCCAGATAGTATTTATGCCGCCCGACCCCTCTGGTAAAAAATATTTTTTTAGGTACGAACAAATCCGTTGCCGTTCAAGGTTGCCGGGACATCAAGCCGCACACGAATAAGGTCCGGGCCTGTCATCCCGATAAATTTCATTTGATTTTAAAAATTTTTTAACTAATTTGTAATGAACATATGTTCATTACTAATTTATAAAGAAAAACACACGAAGTCAAGAGAGAAAACTTTTTTAAACTAAAGAACCACGCGAATGTATTACCGCAATATTCTTGAACTTATAGGAAATACCCCGCTTGTCAGGATTAACAACATGACAAGGGGAATAAAGGCGACAGTGCTGGCGAAGATTGAATTCTGCAATCCGGGGGGAAGCGTAAAAGACAGAGTAGGACGTGCGATGATAGAAGACGCCGAGAAAAAGGGTTTATTGAAAAAAGGATCGACAATTGTCGAGGCGACCAGCGGAAACACTGGAATCGGGCTGGCGCTGACGGGCAGGGTCAAAGGTTACAGAGTTATTCTCGTGATGACGGATAAGATAGGTCAGGAAAAGCGCAACTATTTAAAAGCGCTCGGAGCGGAGGTGGTTATAGTGCCGAAGGAAGCGACTCCCGATTCGCCCGATTATTACAGGAACAAGGCAAAATCTCTTTCGGAAGAGATACCCGGCGCTATTAATCTTAATCAATACGCCAATGAATCGAATCCCGGTAGCCATTATAACACCACGGGCGCGGAAATCTGGAAAGACACTGAAGGGAAAATCACACACTTCGTCTGCGGGGTAGGTACAGCGGGCACAATAACCGGCGTGTCAAAATATCTGAAAGAAAAGAATCCTGACATTAAGGTAATAGGGGCTGACCCCGCGGGTTCAAATTTTAAAATATTCAAGGACACGGGAAAAACAGGCGACGTTAAGATGCATCAAATCGAGGGATTAGGAACCGACATAATTCCCCCTATAACCGATTTTCAATACGTAGATGAAATAATAAGCGTAAACGACAAGGATTCAATCGATACTTGCCGCAGGCTTGCAAAAGAAGAGGGAATTTTCGCGGGCGCTTCTTCGGGAACGGGGGCGTTTCTTGCCTTAAAGACCGCTGAGAAACTCGACGAGAACGGGCTTGTTGTTTTCCTTGTCTGCGATACGGGTGAAAGATATCTCTCTAAATACCACAACGAAAAGTGGCTTAAGGAAAATAATTTTTGAAACGGACACACACAAAGAATTATAAAACAAAAAAGAAAGATGGACACAAAAAATCTGGGATTTAATTCAAAACTTATACACGCGGGCGGGTATAAAGACAAGCAAGGAAGTGTAAATGTTCCGATATTTCAATCATCAACATTTCAGTTTGAAAGCGCGGAGGAAGGAGCGAGATGTTTTAACGGTGAAAGCGACGGGTATATTTACACGCGGCTCGGAAATCCGACAATAAACGTTCTCGAAAAAATCATTGCAGAACTCGAGAAGGGATACGGCGCAATCGGAACCGGTTCCGGAATGGGAGCGGTGAACACGGTATATATGGGTTTACTGAAGAAGGGTGATCACATTATAAGTTCGGACGCTGTTTACGGACCCTCGCGAGTTGTGCTGGAAGAAAAGTATTCGGAGTTTGGGATAGAGTCGTCATTCGTCAACACTTCAAATTCCGAAAATATCAAGAAGGCAATAAAGCCCAGCACAAAAGTTCTGTATCTGGAGACACCTGCGAATCCAACAATCGAGATAAGCGATCTTAAGAAATGCTCTGAAATTGCAAAGGAAAACAATCTTACGATGGTTGTTGACAACACATTCTCAAGCCCATATCTTCAAAGGCCCATAGAATTCGGGGCGGACGTGGTTATACATTCATTGACAAAGTTTATAAACGGTCATGCAGACATAGTAGGCGGCATTGTTGTAGCAAAAGACGAGCAGATGTACAAAAAACTCAGGTCAACAATGATTAATCTGGGCTGCAACATGGATCCTCATCAGGCGTTTCTCGTAATAAGGGGTTTAAAAACGCTCGGACTGCGAATCGACAGGGCGCAGGAAAACGCGATGAAGATAGCGGAATATCTCGAGTGGCATCCGAAAATCGAATGGATAAAATATCCGGGATTAAAGTCCCATCCGCAGCACGAACTTGCAAAAAAGCAGATGAACGGATTCGGCTCAATGATTAGTTTCGGATTAAAAGGCGGATTCGAAGCGGGAAAGACATTAATGAACAACGTTAAGATGGCAATGCTTGCCGTATCGCTCGGCGGCGTTGAGTCTTTAATTGAACATCCTGCATCGATGACGCACTCAAAAGTGTCGCAGGCAGATAAAATCAAGGCGGGGATTACAGACGGTCTTGTCAGATATTCAGTGGGAATCGAAGATGTTGACGATTTGATATCAGATCTCCGGCAAGCTCTTGATAAAATTAAATAAAATAAAATTATTAAATTACAGTCGAAAGGACTTTATATGAAAGTAGCAATTCCAACAAACTCGGGCAACGTTGACGACCATTTCGGTCACTGTGAATATTTTCAGGTATTCACGACAAACGACAACAAAGAAATTATACACGAGGAATTAATTTCGTCACCGAACGGCTGCGGATGCAAATCCAACATAGTAGAAAAACTTTCGAGCATCGGCGTAAAAGTCATGCTGGCGGGAAATATCGGCGGCGGGGCAATAAACAAATTAAACGAGAACGGCATAGCGGTTGTCAGGGGTTGTTCCGGCAACGTAAAAAACGTTTTGAACGACTGGCTGAGCGGAAAAATAAAAGACAGCGGTGAATCCTGCAAGGAGCACGAGCATCATCACGGCGAAGGACACGGCCACGGGCACGAAGGCCGGGATTGCCACGAGCACGGACACAATCACTGAAACGGCATAATCAATTAGTACATCCGAAGATTTCTTAGAAATGTTTTAAGCGTAAATCTTTAGGCCCGGTTTTAGTATTTCCAATAGCAACCGGCAGGAAGGGACGCGTCCGAAAATTCAAATTTAAAATTATGGGTAAAAAACTGAAGCACTGGTATGACGGCCGTTTCTACGACAAATTCATAGCCCCGAATCAGGATGAAGCATTCAGGATAGTACGGGAGTTGATACCTGTCGGCTCGACTGTTCTGGATGCGGGCTGCGGGACGGGGAGACTTTGCTTTCAGTTAAGCGATAAATGCGCCAACATCGACGGCATTGACCCGTCGGACAAGAACATTATTACGGCTAATGCGAAACTTGACCGGTCTTTGAATTCAAATATCAGATTTCATCATAACGACATCAAAACGTTCCTCGTGTCAACCGGAAGCAAATACAATTTTGCCGTGATTTCATACGTCATTCACGAAGTAAAAGAAATTAGAAGAGAAGAAATTTTAAATCTTCTTTCGGCGCACGCGGACAAAATAATCGTTGTAGATTATATTTCTCCGCATCCCAGGACATTTACGGGAATCGTTAACAGGATTGTCGAGTTTCTCGCCGGAAGAACCCATTACAATAATTTCAGGTCGTATTTACGCGCAAGCGGATTAAAGGGGCTGTCGGAAAAGACCGGATTAAGCATCACAAAGGAAATACGGAATATTCCGAGAACATCGCACATTATGGTATTATCAAAAATCAACGATTAGCAGAATATAAAATCCGTGTAATTTTTCTTTTCAATATTATTTATTAAAATCAAATTAATATTTATGGAACAGAATCAAGCAATCCCTATGCCGAGAATAGGCGACAAGGCGCCCGAATTCAAGGCGGTTACAACACAGGGGGACATAAATTTCCCCGCCGATTACAAGGGAAGCTGGGTAATTTTATTCAGCCATCCGGCCGATTTCACTCCGGTATGCACATCAGAATTCATGACTTTTGCAACCTTAGAAGACAAGTTTGCAAAAGCGAACTGTAAACTTGTAGGACTATCGGTTGACGGGCTTTACAGCCACATTGCCTGGTTAAGAACGATAAAAGAGAAGATTGAATACAAGGGCATGAAGGATGTTGAAGTGCGGTTTCCTTTAATCGAGGATATTACGATGGAAGTCGCGAAGAAATACGGAATGATACAGCCTGGTGAAAGCAGCACAAAAGCAGTACGGGCAGTGTTCTTCATAGACCCGAAAGGAATCATCAGGGCGATTATATATTATCCTTTAAGCCTTGGCCGTAATTTCGACGAACTTTACCGCGCACTAATCGCGATGCAGACCGCGGATAATTTTTCAATTGCAACGCCTGCAGACTGGCAACCGGGTGACGATGTGATAGTTCCCACCGCTGGTTCCTGCGGTGTGGCGAAAGACAGGATGGAAGGCAAAGAAAAAATGAAATGTTACGACTGGTTTTTCTGTACAAAGGAACTGGACAAAGAATCGGTAATTAAAGCGGTGACGAAAAAATAATTCTCCGCTATAATGCGGGCTGAGGTTTTAAGGCACACATAAGTCCGGCAACAAAAAAACCCGGCAGTTTAAAAAATACTGCCGGGGTTTTTATATTCGTTGAAACTCAATCAGGGATACCTGAGAATAATTAATTTAGTTTTATCGGATACGAACACGTGACCGTCGTACTGCGTAATCCCGACGGCGTTGCCCTGCGTGCTGTAGCCCGCCAGAAGCCTTGGATTGGAAGGATTAGAAATGTCGAAAGTCTCGACACCGCGGTTGTTTTCTGCTGAATAGACATAATTACCGTAAGCGGCGACCGCGAAAGCGGGTCCCAGGGTGCTCAGAAAGCCGAGTTGAACAGGGCTCGAAGGATTTGTAACGTCGAGTACGAGAACTCCGTTTACGTCGTTCGCAATCAGGGCAATATTGCCGCTGAATTTAATATCGTACGCGTAATGGTCGTTCAGCCCCTGTGATAATCTTGAAGGTGACTGCGGATTCGAGACATCAACGATGTCAATCCCCTGGTCCTGAACAAGATACGCGGTATTGTTCTTCACCTGTATTTCGTTTATTACGCTGAACGTCTGATAGGCAGTTAATCGGGAAACGTGCGGCAGCGAAGAGATATCGTAAACATACATCGCCTTGCCGCTTCCGCCCGCGTACAGGACCTTGCTCACGGTATCCGCAAAAACGGAATTTATGTCATCGCCCTGAAGCGCAAGAAGCGTATCGAGAATCGCCGAATTCACGTCAGACACGTCTATCACGCTCACGCCGCCAGTACCCGAAGCAGTAAACACACGTGTTCCGCCGCCGATATAGCAGGCATACGTTTCTTTCACGTATCCCGTAACATTATAGCCCACAATGGGAACGGGCTGTGATTTCTGGGTCACGTCAAAAATCTGAAGACCGTCGTTGCCGCCTGAAAGAAAAAGATAATCGGTCGAACCCGTTCTTTTAACGAATGAATGAAGGTATGTACCCTGACCGCTGTACTCCCCTACAAATACCATACTTTCTTCTTCATACGAAACCGTGTTATCGGATTCGCACCCGTATAGAAAAGTAAATAATAACGGTAAGAGAACAGCCGTCGCCCTGAAAAGAATATTATGTTTTTTCATACTACAAAGATATCTTTAATTTTATACTGTGAAAACGTAAAAACGTTCCCGACCTGTGTTCCGACGTGAGCATCTTTTAGGAATAACATTTTGTTTTAACGGCGTTTTATGCAAGCGACTTCTCTTCCGTCTTCCTTTGCCTCGAGCGGGGGAACGGATTTCAGGCATTCGTCCGATGCTTCGGGACACCTGCCTGCGAAAACGCAGCCCATCGGACGGGAAAGTGTCGAAGGAATATCGCCTGAGAGTAAAATTCTTTCTCGCTTATCTTCCGAAAAAGCGGGTACAGGAACCGAAGAAATCAGGGCTTTCGTATACGGGTGTCCGGGGTTTGAAAAAACCTTTCCGCATTTTCCGCGTTCCATAATTTTTCCGAGATACATTACGGCGACATCGGTGCAGAGGTTCTCAATCACGGATAAATCGTGAGAAACGAAAACGAGTGTGAGATTAAGTTCATTCTTTAATCTTCTAAACAGGTTTATGATTTGCGCCTGAACCGACACGTCAAGCGACGACAGCGGCTCATCGGCAATGAGAATTTTCGGTCCTGCGGCGAGCGCCCGCGCTATGCCCGCCCGCTGTTTCTGACCTCCCGACAATTCATGCGGAAACCTGTAATAAATTTCTTCGCCCAGCCCCGTCAATTCAAGCAGGTTCATTACTTTATTTTTTCTTTCGGACTTTCCGAGGGAAGTAAGATGCTTCAACGGCTCCTGAATAATCTCTCCGATGTTGAAGCGCGGATTGAGCGAGCCTGACGGGTCCTGAAAAATAAACTGGACATGACTTCTCAACTTTGCTCTATCCCCGCGATTAAGGCGCACGTAATCGTAAACTTCGCCGTTGACTTTCAGAACAATGTTTCCCGACATTCTAACTCCCGGATTGTTGAACTTCAGAAGATTGCTTGCTGCTCTTGCGACTGTGCTTTTTCCGCTTCCTGATTCGCCCGCAAGCCCGAGCGAACAGCCTTCTTCAAGTTCCATGCTGAAATCCTCCACGGCCGTTATGTTCCCGCGCGATAATATTCCGCTTCGTCCCGAAGGATACGAAACGGAGAGCCGGTTTATTTCAAGAATGTTATTCATACAGAAAGCACCTCACGAAATGTCCTTCTTTAATTTCTTTAAGCGGAGGCTCCGTTACGCCGCACTCCTTCTTCTGCGCCGGACACCTGCCGTAGAACTTGCAACCCGGCGGATTATCATAAATGCCGTGAACGCTNNGCCGGGGATGGATTTCAGGTCATCGCCGCTCTGTTTTCCGAAAACCGGCACTGATTCAAGAAGCAGTTTTGTATAAGGGTGAAGAGGATTTAAAAAAATTTCCTTTGTCGATGAGGATTCCTGTATCTTTCCGCCGTACATAACGGCCACACTGCCGCAGGTTCCCGCGACGACGCCAAGGTTGTGCGTGATTAGAACTATTGAGGATATCCTGTTCTGCTCTTTGAGTTTCAGCATAAGGTCGAGTATGGCAGCCTGCACGGTTACGTCCAGAGAAGTTGTCGGCTCGTCCGCTATAAGCAGGGAAGGATTTCCCGCGAGCGCCATTGCTATCATAACTCTTTGCTGCATTCCCCCGCTGAGGCTTCCGGGATATTCTTTAATTCTCTTAACCGCGTCAGGAATGCCAACCTGACCGAGAAGTTCAACGGACTTTTCAAAAATCTCTTTCCCGTCTGTTTTTTCCCGCGCGTTAAAAACTTCCGCCAATTGCGATTCCACGGTCATCACGGGATTAAGCGCGGAGCCGGGTTCCTGAAAAATCATCGCAATTTCCGATCCTCTGAATTTTCTTAAATCTTCGAATGAAAGTTTCAGGAGGTCGATTCCTTTATATATGATTTCCCCCGATTCGATTTTTCCTGGCGGCTCGGAAATCAAGCCCAGAACGGAGTACGCCGTAACCGATTTTCCCGAACCCGATTCGCCTACAAGACCGAAAATTTCATCCTCGTAAACGTCCAGATTCAGCCCGTCAACCGCATAGCCTTTTTTGTCATTGAGGCGGAATGAAATTTTCAAGTCTTTTATTTCAAGANNATTTTCTTTTTCATTTTCTCACCATCCTGTTATATTCGCGCGGGTCAAGGGCGTCTCTNNTACGGCTTCGCCGATAAAAACAACCATCAGCAGGGTAAGAAACTGCGCCGCAAGCGGAAACACCGACAGCCACCAGTAATGCAGGTTTCCCATTCCCTGATTAATCATCTCACCCCAACTCGGTGTCGGCGGCGGAAGTCCGAAGCCCAGAAAGTCAAGACTAACGAGCGACATAATATTCGCGACTACGGCGAAAGGCGCGAAAGAAATAACGGGGGTCAGAGAATTTGGAATTATGTGCCTGAATATAATGCCGCTGCCCGTTGCGCCCGATGAAAGCGCTGCAAGTGTGTAGTCTTTTCCCTTTTCGCGGTACACCTCGCCTCTCACGTAATAAGTAATTCCCGTCCAACTGAAAAGCGTCATAATAACGCAGAGTATGAAAAAGTTAGGACGCAGGACAGAACTTAAAATCATTATTATGAAGAGAAGAGGCAAGGTTGACCATATTTCAATTACGCGCTGACCGAAGGCGTCCGTTTTTCCTCCGAAATAGCCCAGCACGGCTCCCGCTGCTGTTCCGATTAAGAAAGAGAGCATTGCTATGACGAGTGAAAATGAAATCGAAATATTGAATCCGTAAGCGAGTCTTGCGAGAACATCCCTCGCCCTGTCATCCGTGCCGAGCCAGTGAGAGGAAGACGGAGGGTGCGGCGGAGTTCCCTGGATTTCGTCGAGAAGATTTTCATTCGGACCGTAAGGATAGAGAGGCATAAGCACAAAATTATTTCCGTCCTCCCCGCTGAATTTCATTTTCAGAAGCCTGTAATTTGCCTCGCCAAATAATTTTTGTCCGAACGTTTCGGCGGAATAGTGTTTGAACAGTGTAACGTAATATTGACCGTTGTACCTTACGAGCAGCGCGTCGCGCCCGATGAAGACCGGAAGAACAAATGAAAACAAATACAGCGCGGCGAGAAGGATAAAAGAGTAATAACCCCGTTTGAGATTTTTAAACTTATTCCACCGCCTGCGAAACGTTGTATTTTTTATTTCACTGCTCTTTGGTTTCATTTCATTTGTACTTTACGCGCGGGTCAACCGCGGCGTATAAAATATCCGTAAGTATATTTCCCGTTAGCAGAATCAGGCTTTGAAAAACAAGCAGACCCATTACGACCGGGTAATCCCTGTTTATCATCGAGTCATACGCGAGAAGTCCGATTCCCGGAATGTTAAAAACTTTTTCAATAAGTATGCTCCCCGTAAGCAGTATGCCGAAGAAATATCCCAGACCTGTTACGACCGGTATGAGAGAGTTCCTCAGGGCGTGAACGAAAACAACACGTTTTTCCGAAAGCCCTTTCGCGTAAGCCGTTCTGATATAATCCTGATTAAGACTGTCAACGACTGAATTTTTTGTCAGGATGGTAAGTGTGGCGAAACTGCCAATCAGATAAGATAAGACGGGAAGCACCGTATGTTTAACCCTGTCGAAAACCTGTCCGAAAAAAGAAAGGTTACCGAAATCATCGGAATTAAACCCGCCCAGCGGAAAGACATTCAGAAAACTTCCTCCGCCAAGCAGCACGAGAAGCAGCGCGCCGAATGCCCAGCCCGGAATAGAGTATCCGAGGAAAACCAGCACGGAGGAAAAGAAGTCAAAGCGTGTGCCGCTTCGCGCGGCTTTCATTACTCCGAGGGGAACGCACACCGCGTAAGTGAGTATGAATCCTATTAGTCCGAAATAAACCGATACGGGAAACCGGGAAGCGATAACGTCGATGACGGGTTCGGAATAAACATAAGATTTGCCGAAGTTAAATCCCGCAAGGTTCTTCAGCCAGTCGAAGTACCGTGTTATTACGGGCTTGTCAAAACCATAAAACTCCTTCATTTCCCTGAGCGCGGATTCGGGTATGTTCGATATTCCCGTTCTGCCCGTTACGGCGTTTTGAATTTCGGAGGTGTTTGAGCTGCTTCCAGACTGCAGTCTCATCAGGTATTGCTCCATCGGTCCTCCCGGCACGAACTGAAGTATAAGAAACGTGACGAGTGTAATTCCAATGAATGTTGGAACTATGAGCAATATTCTTCTGATGAAATATCTTATCAAAGCATATCCGTTTTCATATTCTCAAACTTCTTACTTTTTATATATGTTAATCCAGTAAGTATTGTCGGTTTCTCCCTGCAGCATTGTTTTTCCCGTGTCTTTAAGCGCTTCATCATACTCGTAGGCGGTTTCGGGATCGTTGTACCAGAGCGCGGGAATAGATTCGGTGAATTTTGTCCTGTCGAGAATTCCCACGGGATACCCGAATTTATTATGAAATACAATTCTCTGATAAGGCGCGTACCACATCAGTATATAACCGTGATAGTTTGCAAGAATACTGTCGATTTCCTGTACGATCTTGATTCTTTCTTTCTTATCGAAAGCAACGTTATAATTATCGCACAGTTCGTCAATTTTTTTATCTTTAATGCCGCTCCAGTTGGTTGTATTGGGTTCATCGGCGAGATTGGATTTCGCGAAACTTTCGGGATTAGGAATTTCAAGTCCGACCCAGTTTATTACTATAAGCGAAAAATTTCTTTCATTGCCGAGTTTGAACGAAGTGGCGGCGTCGGTTTCCTTAAGGTTAAGTTTGATTCCCGCTTTTTTCAAATCTTCCTGATAAATCGTCAGGTATCTGTCCATTCCCTTTTGAAACGGGAGGTCGATTTCTAACACCTTACCGTTTCTCACGAGATATCCTTCGGAATTTTTGTCTTTCCATCCCGTTTCTTCGAGAAGAATTTTCGCGGAATCGAGATTGAATCCCGTAACCGGATTTGATTTATTCTCGTACTCGGAGCCCTGAAAGTAGGAGGTTATGGGAGAATACGAATTAAAAAATAATTTTTCATTGAACTGGTTTCTGTTGAAAGCGTAAGCGAGCGCTTTCCTGATGCGCAAGTCGTCAAACGGTTTTATCCGCGTGTTTATGCAGATTCCCTGCACGCCCCCGGGCAAAAAATTATACACTCTTCTTTTTAAGATGAGCCCCCTCTGCACTTCCTCGAAATTATATTTATCCTGCCAGACGGACGACCTCAGAACGGGGAGCATGTCAATTTCCCCCTTCTTAAATTTTTCGTACTCAAGGGATTCGTCCTTTAAAAAAATAAATTTTATAAGGTCAAAATTGTACATTCCCATTGCGAAGCGTTCTTTTTCTCCCCAGTAATCGCTTCTTCTTCTGGCTGTTATCGATTGCTCCTTTACTATGTCCTCTTCTTTAATCAGATACGGACCGCTTCCCGGAATATATTTGAACTGATATTTTTCAAGAAAGTCCCTGCCGCTTAAACCGCCGATATAATGAGCGGGAAGAATTTCCAATCCCTGTGTGAAATAGTAAAACTGCCGCCAGTTATTCTCTTTAGATTTCACTGACACGATGTACTTGCTTTCGGCGACAGGCTGTTCGAACGTATTCATCAGAATGTTTACGTACGGGTCGAGAATTCCCTCGTCAGTCAAAAGTTTCCAGGTCGCTATTACGTCTTCCGAGGTCACGGGTTTTCCGTCGGCCCACCTCGCGTCGGGATTTATCCTGAACCTGAACGTTGTTTTATCGTCGGAAATTTTCCAGTGCGTCGCGAGTCTTGGGATGTAATCTCCTGTGACGGGGTCCTGTCCGAGAAGGGTCTCGTACAAAAGGTTTTTCGAAACACTCGTAAACTCAGTATTGTTATCCTTGCCGAATATCCTCAGCGTCGGCGGATAATCCTTCACGGACATTACAAATGCCCCGCCCTTTACGGCTTTTGGATTTCCCGCAATGCTGTAGTCTTTCCGGGTTTCCCATCCGTCTCCTTTAAAACCTTTTCCGCCCGCTTCGGCTGAAACTTCAGGGTCCGCTCCCGGAGGGGTGTCGAATTGTTTAATGGAAACCGGGGAGGTATCGAAAATCTTTACCGGCTTTGATTTTCCGCAGCCCGATAAGAACAAAAAAGAAAATAAAACCGCGGAAAGCAATAAAACGTCTCTTCTGAAAACCATAGGGAATAAATTATTGTTGCAATAAAATATTATAAATATTTAATAATATCCATTCTATTTATTCTTAATTCTCTGATGCGCGCGCATTACCGCGGCGGGATAAAAAAACGGGGCGGAAATCCGCCCCGTAATAACCGGCTTTAATGAAGCCTTATTGCGCTTTTCTGATTTTTTCCTGTTGTTTCGCGAGAAGACCCGTCTTTTCGATGAGCCATGCTTTATGCATTACGTCTTTTTCGCGAAGCAGTTTATCGTGCAGATAATCCGCAGGAGGCTGCTGTTTCTTAGAAAGGCTCGACTTCAGCATTCTGTTGTAATACTTCAGAAACCTGATGTACGAGTTCTTAGTATCCTTGTTGAGCATCTTGTCGTATCTGATTACGGATTCGTAATTATGCAGAATGCTTCTTGCGGGATCGTATTCGCCGAGTTCGTAGAAGCAGAACAACTGGTAGAATTTCAGGTCATACTTGTAGATGAACACGTCGAGATTCACCTTGTTCGCGTATTCAACCGATTCCCTGTAATTGCCCATTTTATAACTAAGCAGGGCGTTGCAGTAATTGTACATGTTCTGCGCGTGAGTCGGGTTCAGGTTGTAACTGTATTTTTCGATAAACTGTTTTGACCATCCGTATTCCTGCAGGGAGAACGCGTTCAGCAGCACCGCGCGGAACAGCGTGTCCGACAGGTATTCTGTCTTATCGGTCTTGAAAAGTTGGTTATCGAGATAACTCTTGTACAGGTTGTAGAGTTCTTTCCTGTAGTAGTCGACATTCTTATCCTCGTTAATCCTGCCGATGCAGAACGAGATAAGGCGCGTGTAGAGGAACGCGAGTTCGCTCTTGCACATTTTATTATAATGCGTTTCGACAATAGCCTTGAACCCCTTGTAGTTTTCGGTCTTTGCGGGGTCGGCGTACATCTTCAAAAGTTTGATGTAGATGTCGAGCACGTAATCGAATTTGTAATTTCCTTTTAACTCGGAAAGAATTTTTTCCAGGTTGAACGTTGCGAGGAGCGACTTGGGAAGATTCTTGTCTCTTTGAAGATTAAATCCTGCCTGGTACTCGAAAGCGTTCAGGTAATAACAAATCATGTCGGTAATATAATAGAGCGTGAGGTTCTGCGTCGCGCTGTCTATTATTTTAACCTGTTTCTTAATGCTTGTCGGGCGGTTCAGTTTGCCCGTAATCGCTTTATAGTTGAACAGGTTGGTATAGAACCTGTACAGTTGAAAAACATTATCCTGCGCGTATGTTTTATCTTTTTCCACCTGCGCGTGCATAATCTTGCTGTGACGCATGAAGAGCGCGTTCAGGTTGCGTTTTCTGAGTTCATCGAGAAAAAGATTATTGCTTGCGAAGTGATTTATTTCGACGCTTTTTTGTTTTACAAAATTCTGAATTTGCTGAGTAAGGTATGAGATCAACACAATAAAAGAGGAGCGGATGATTTTGCATTTTTCGCGCACTTCGTCGAATATCTCGTCTTCGCTGCGTTCCGCATCAAATTTCGGATAATATTTCAGCAATTCCTCATAAATGTCTATCAAGACTCTTCTTGAGTTAAAATAAGGCGAGTTCAGGTATCTTTTCAATTCCCTGAGTTCCTTCTTAGAAAAAGTCCTAAGAAGATCGAAGATTACTCTTTTTTTCATGGCGGTTTTGTTAATTAAAATATAATGTATAAATTCAATCTCGGGAAAAAATAATTAAAAAGCAATAGATAATAAAATATCCTTTTTGACAAAAAAAGACTATCGTTAATAATAAAAAAAGTTAAGTTTTTTTGTTTAAAAAAGCCAGTATATTTTTGAATAAAACCCAAAACAAAAATACAATAAAAAAAGCAGAAAGGAAATTTATGAAAAAGTTCTTAATAGTATTCGCAGTATTGTTCGTAGTTTGCGCGGCAGCGCTCACGGCTACATCGGCAACAGAGACGAAGGAGAACACGAATCTTCAGGCGGCTTTTGAAAACGACCCGCCCAATTCGTACAGGGTATACGAAAACGGTGTATTGTATCTTGTGATTTACATTTATGACAATCACGGTTCGCCGATTGAGATAGTGCGCACGCCCATAAGGGATTAGCATCGCTGTATATATCCGGACGTTCTTTAAAAAGTTTAATATCAATTTATGAAAAACACTGCATCGGTGGTTTTTAATCCCGAGCCCGAAAACACTATGGTCTGGAATTTGTCGAAGAATTTAATCAGGAGTCTTGAGTTCACCTGGAGGAGGATAGGGTTCAGCAATCTGGAAATACCTGAACCTGACGAATTCGGATACAGGGGCATAAAAGTTGACTGCGAAAGCGGGAACGAATACATAATACTCCATAAACACGTTATCAAGAAAGAGGAGTTCATTACAAGCATTAGGGAGGATTCAGCAGGGGCGATGGAGAACCTGTTATTGAAGTCAATGCCGGAAAGCATACTGGATTATATAAAACCGTTCTTGTTCGCGAATATCGCATATAGGAAGGCTAAATAAATTTACTTTACATCAGAAAAGAATATTTGTTACTGAATTTCAAAAAACGTTACTTGTTACAAATAAAAGAACAGCAATGAGGTTGTTAGGGAGAACGGCAGAATTTTATTTCATGACAAAGGAATAAAAACTGACAAAAAACTGGATTATGATGAAAGACAACAATAAAAACTCGTGCCGTATAGTTGTATATTCGGGTAATCTTGACCCCGAATGGGAAATTTCCGATAGTGATGCAAGTTATCTCGGAGAGATCTGGGACAAACTAGATTACTCGAAGCGGCCGATAAAACAACCCGTAAACCTGGGTTACAAAGGCTGTATATTCAAGAACAGCAAGGGGCAGACTTTCTACGTTTACAACGGAATAGTCACGCTAATGAACAACGGAAAATCCGAGCACAAACTCGACAGCGGAAGAAAGTTTGAGAAGCATATTATAACTCTCGCACTCGAGACGATGCTTCCTGTTCAGGCTGAAAGAACCCAAAGTATTGCGGGAGAATAAGCCTGTGCGAATAAAAATTTCTTATAACATCCGCACGGGAAATTATTCAAAGAGGTTTTTCGTTAAGCCGGCTTGCCGAAAACCTGCGGCGGCGGTTATTTATGCCTGTCAAGTTCCTTTTTCAATTTTGAGATTGCATTCACCGGCGTAGGGTCCACCTCGTTGAATAAAGAAAGATAGTAACTTACCCAATCACCAAGATAAATCAAATCAAAAATTCTGCCGAGCCTTGTCCTGCAGTCGCTCGACAAATCAAAAACAATTCCTGCCCGTTTTCTGAACACCTTCTCCGTGATTTTCATTCTGAGTTTTATTCTTTCGTTGTCGGCAGCGTCTTTAAGAAATATCACCGCGGTATTCTTCAGTACGTCTTCGTTAAGTTCCCAGCCGACGAGTTCGTTATGGTTCATTTCGGGATAAAGATTGCCGTACGCGAGAATCTTCGCGTTCTCCGATATCTGTCCGCGCCACCGAAGGTTGACAGCGTCAAGCACGTCCGCGGACGAATACACGACGGGGAGCCTGTCTTTAAGCGCGGCGGCTATACGGAGGGCTTCGTTGAATTCGAAAGACGGGTTCACGTATTCCGATAAACCCTGTTCAAGATTTATAATCACATCGTTTATTTCGTCGGATTTATCTTTGATGAAGCCGAGTTTCGTGAACAATATCAAGAGTGAAAAGAAGGAATATCCGAGGGCGCATCTCGGCTGCAGTCCGCCCGGAATTTTTATTACGTCTTTTTTATGTTTCACCGCGAGTTTTTCTATAGTCCCGCCGCTCGTCACGCAAATGATGCTGCAACCTTTTTTCAGCGCGTCGTTGAAAGCCGACACGGTCTCTTCCGTATTGCCCGAATAACTTGAAAGTATTGCAAGCGTGTTTTTACCCGCATAAGCGGGAAGAGTGTAATTTCTGTTTACCGCGACAGGTATTTTCATTTCACCCGCCGTATAACTCCTGAGTATGTCTCCGCCTATTGCCGAGCCGCCGAGACCGTTTATTATTATGTTCCTTATGCCTTTGTATTTATTCTTTAACTTCGCATTGCCCGCGATATCAACCGCGTCGCAAACCTGTACCGGAAAATCAAAAAGGACACTGAACATGTCCTGCCTGTCGTACTTTTTAAGTTTTTTCCTGTCTATCATAATGTTTTCGGTTTTATTTTCATTTCGTAAAATCGCTCGACTTCCTGTCTGACTTCGCTTTCCGTGGACATTTTAAGCAGTCTTCCAGCGAGCGCTTTGGCATCCGTGAGTTTTAACGCTCTGATAGTCTGCTTCACTTCCGAGAAAACGGAAGGCAGAACGCTGAGCTCGTCAATTTCGAGTCCAACGAGCACGGGCGCCGCAAGAGGAACGGAAGCCATTTCTCCGCACAGGCTTACTTTTATTCCCTTGCTGTGTCCGCCCATTACAATCTTCTTAAGCGCTCTTATTACGGCGGGATGGAACTGCTGAAACATACCGGATATGAGCTCATTGCCCCTGTCAACGGCGAGTATGTACTGAATAAGGTCGTTCGTTCCTATGCTGAAAAAATCCGCTTCTCCCGCGAGTTCTTCCGCGAGTATGAAAGCGGAAGGAACTTCGAGCATAATGCCGAGAGGGATTTTTTTGTCGTAAATAATTTCGTCTTTGTCCAGTTCCGCCTTCACTTCATTCAGAATTGTTCTCGCTTTTCTCACTTCGTCAACGGATGAAATCATCGGAAGCATAATCTTAACGTTCTTTTTCACCGATGAAATCAGAAGGGCTTTCAACTGGTCCTTGAATATGTGTATCCTGTCGAGTGACACTCTTATGCCGCGCCAGCCGAGATACGGATTCATTTCCTTGTGAGTATCCTGCAGTATCTTGTCGCCGCCGAGGTCGAAAGTTCTAATCGTAACGGGTTTCGGATACGTGGCCGCGGATATCTGCGTGTACTCCTGAATCTGTTCAGCGCAGGAAGGAAAATCTCCTTTATCCATATAGAGGTGTTCCGTTCTGTAAAGCCCTATGCCGCTGTTTTTCAGGAATTCGGTTTCCTCGACGAACTCGATGTTCGCGGTAATTTCAATGTTCTTGCCGTCTTCGGTCCTGCAGGGTTTGTTTACAATTTCATACAGAAGACTTTCGTGGCGTTTAATCCTGTCAATTTTTTCTTCATAAACGCCGAGAGTTTCTTCGGACGGATTCACTATCACGATGCCTTCGCTTCCGTCTATAATGACGTTGTTTCCTGTATCGACGAATTTCGAGATTGTCTTCATTCCAACGACGGCGGGAACGCGCAGCGCTCTTGAAATTATAGCCGCGTGAGATGTAACTCCGCCCGTATCGGTCGCGTATCCCCTGACTTTCCGCCTGCTGAAAAGAATCGTATCAGCGGGGGTGAGTTCGTGAGCGAAAATAATTGAATTCTCCTCGACCTTTGAAACGAGTTTTTCGCGCTTCATGTTTCTCAGCACCCTGTTTCTGACATCCATCAGGTCGCTGTAACGCTCTCTCATGTAATCGTTTTTCGATTTTATGAAAATCGCTCCGAGTTTTTCAATCTCGTCGTTAAAAACATAACCCGCGGACTTTTGCTCGTTTCTAATGCGTCTTATGACTCCTTCAAGAAAAATTTTATCCTTAAGAATTTCTATTTGGGCTTCGAAAATCTTTGAGTTTTTCTCGCCTATTTTATCAATGGATATCGCGTAAATCTTGTTCAGTTCTTTCAGGGAAATGTCGATTGAATTATTTATGGCTTCAATTTCAGCACCCTCTTCGCCCTCTTTGAGAGTTAAGGTGTTGATGTTAATCTGGCGGCGCGTGTATAGATATGCCTTTCCGATTGAGATGCCCTGCGACGCCGGTATTCCCCTGTATATTCTTTCTCTATGCAAAATCTAAGGTTTTTTTAAAATCAAAATTAATTCAATAAAAATCAAACTATTTACGCTTGATTATTTTCTTTTTTTCTGTCGTATAGTCAATCGCCTTGCCGTATTCTTCCTTGTTTTTCAGGGAATTCCTGATTTTTCTGTTTATGTCCTTAAGTTTAAGTCTTGAAATAACGTCTTTTGCAAGCGCGAGATAATTCACCTTTTCCCTCTCAACTCTTGCAAGCACGCTGTCTTCGGGAAGGAAGTCTGTTTTCGTTATTTCATACAACGGCGTCGATTCATTAAGAATAATCTTTCTGATTTCTTCGTCCTCTATTCTGGAAACGAGTTTGGAGACGTCAATTTTATTTTCGTTGTGCCACTCGTCAAGCATTACTTCTACGGCGTTCAGAATGTTTTTATCCGTGATGTAGTCTATGTATATATTATCCGCTATATAATTAATCGCGTCGTAATTTCCCGAGAGGAAAATCTTAATGAGGTCTGTTTCCGCCTGAGAATGCTCGATTTTATCCTGTCTGACGGGAGTTCTTTTTTCGGGAAGCGTTACGGATGTTTTCGGAAACTGTGTTTTCTTGAATTCCTTATACGCTCTCGCGAGTTCATCCCGCATGTCAGATTCGTAGAGTCGGTAAGTTTCGGCGAGTTCCTTTATATAGAAGGAAATTTTTATCTTGTCGGGAATGCGGACGATATAACTTATTATTTCCTTTATGAAAGCAGTCTTGTCTTCGGGTGAACTGAGTTTTCCTTCTTTCCTGTACAGCGAACTTATGAAAGTTATTATAGATTTCTTTGAGGCAATCTGTTTCTCAAATTCTTCCGCGCCTTTCGAGCGCACGAACGAATCGGGGTCTTCTCCGTCGGGGAGCGCAACGATGCTCAAGTCAAGCCCCTGTTCGAGTATGAGTTCAATGCCGCGTCTCGCGGCCTTTATACCCGCGACGTCAGCGTCGTAAAGGAGTATGACATTCTTGGTATAGCGTGAAATCAGGTGCACCTGCTCTACCGTAAGAGCCGTTCCGCTGGACGCGACAATATTTTTTATTCCCGCCTGATACAAAGAAACCACGTCCATATAACCTTCGACGAGCAGTACGCTGTCTTTCGACCTGATGCTGTCCTTCGTGAAATTAAGCCCGTAAAGTATTTTGCTTTTTAAATAAACTTTTGTTTCGGGCGAGTTGATATACTTCGCGGTTTCCTTGTCGTTAGTGAGAATGCGCCCTCCGAATCCGACAACTTTCCCGCTCTCGTTAAACACGGGAAAAATCAGCCTGCCTCTGAACCTGTCGTGGTACTTACCGTCCTTCTCCGATTTTATAAGCAGTCCCGCAAGTTCAAGTTCTTCGAGGGTATAAGTTTCATCTTCGGTAAAATGATTCATCAACTCGTGCCAGTTGTCTTTCGCGTATCCGATACCGAATTTTCTTATGATATCGTCGTCAAGCCCGCGGTTATCGAGATAATTCTTCACGAGTTTTTTTTCGTCTCCTTTGAGATTAACGAGATTATCGTAGAAATATCTGGCGGCTTTCTGGTTAATGTCGAAAAGTTTCGCTATTTCGCTCGACAAATCGGGACGGCGGGAATACTGCCCGAGGTTTATGCCCGCTCTCTGCGCGAGCCTTTCCACGGCTTCCATTCCCGTTATTTTTTCGTATTCCTGAACGAAGGTAATTACGTTGCCGCCCGCCTTGCAGGAGAAACAATGATAGACCTGTTTCGTCTGCGATATATGCAGCGAAGGGTTCTTGTCGGGATGAAACGGGCAAAGAGCGATGAAAGTGCTGCCCCTTCTTTTAACGCTGATGTACGAAGAAATCACATCCACTATATCGTTCGCTCTCGTAATCTCATCAAAAACTTCGTCAGGAATTCTCATAACTTAAAATAAAAATATTTTCTGACTTATAAAAAGTAATAAACAAGGTTAATGTTCGTCTCAAAACAGGTAATCGCTGTTATCCGGACGGCAAATAATAAAATTTACATTTTCAGGAACGAAGAGATTTCATAACTTGCAAAATGAATATTAAAGAGAATTGGAAACTATTCTTTAAGAAGAGAAACAACGTTCGTCTTCTCGTCTGGACGTTAATCGTTCTTGTCATCTGTGTTTTTTCGCTGTCGCGTTTTCTAATATTCGCCGAGTCGCGCGACGGCGCGGTATTAAAGGACCCTCTGTTCGACATGTTCAGCGCTGTCGAACTTAACGTTCCCGTTTTCATACTCATATACGGTTCGCTTTTAACGTGCATAATTTACCTCGTCATAAACCATCCCGCGCGCCTTATTGTCGCGCTTCAGTCTTATTCGCTTCTCGTGCTTATAAGGATGCTGATGATGTACGTAACGCCGCTCAATCCGCCCGCTGCAACGATTGACCTTCAGGACCCGCTTGTTTTCATTTTCGGAACGGGTTCGAAAATCACCAAGGACCTGTTTTTTTCCGGGCACACCTCGACATTATTTCTTCTTTTTCTTGTTACGGAAAACAAGAAATTGAAGTACGTGTTTCTGGCGAATACGTTTCTCGTCGGGCTTTCGGTAATTCTGCAGAAAGCGCATTATTCAATAGATGTCTTTGTTGCACCTTTTATCGCATACGCGGTGTTTAAGTTTATATTATACATAAATGAAAACTATTTTCAGAAAGATAGATTAGACAAATGAAGAAATTACTGTTACTGCTGATTCTTTCATTACTTTTCACTTCGTTTGTTCCGGCTCAGACATTATTTCAACTTGTCGAGAGCGTTCCCGAAGAAACGGCATTAAAGGAGTCTTCCCTTCCGCGCGCCGCGGATGTGTGGGCGGATATGATTAAATCGGCGAAGAAGACAATCGACATCGAGATGTTCTACATAGCGAACGAAAAAGGCGAGCCTCTCGAGAAAATCGTGAACGAAATAAAGAGCGCCGCGGGAAGAGGCGTGCAGGTCAGGATAATAATAGACAACAGTTTTTTCCAGAGATACAAAGAATCGGCGGATGATTTCTCCGGCGTAAAAAACATAACCGTTAAGAAAATACTTTTCAAGAAAATCGGGGGCGGTGTGATGCACGCGAAGTATTTCGTCGTGGACGGCGAAGACTTATTCATCGGAAGCCAGAATTTCGACTGGCGGGCGCTGAAGCACATTCACGAAATGGGAGTCAGGGTGAAGCACAAAGAACTCGCCGCGATGTTTCTTTCGATATTCGAAACGGACTGGAAACTATGCGACGACAGCGGGAAAGAAACTGTCGAGGAAATAAAAAAGACGAAGACGGGAACGGCGTACAACGATAAAAATAAACTTACTATAACAAGCGAAGATTTCGGAAAAATTACTTTATACCCTGCTTTCAGTCCGAAGGAAATCATACCCGAAGGTTTCAGCGACGAGGAAAGCGAACTTCTGCGCCTGATTGATAACGCGAAGGAGAGGCTTTGTTTTCAGTTCTATTCGTACTCGCTGAAAGGAACCGAAAAGAAGACGCTATATACTAAGATAGACGACGCGCTACGAAATGCCGCGAAAAGAGGAGTTGAAATAAAAATTATTTTTTCCGACTGGGCGATTAAGAAAGGCGCGACAGAGCAGATTCAGTCGCTTTCGCAGGTGCCCGGCATCGAGATTAAATTCAGTACCATACCTCAATACAGCGGCGGATACATTCCGTACGCGCGTGTTCAGCACTGCAAGTTTTTCATTTCAGACGATGATATGTCGTGGGTAAGCACGGCGAATCTCGAGCAGGATTATTTTTACGAGAGCAGGAACGCGTCTCTTGTGCTGAAAAGCGAAAAGATAAACTCAGCGCTTTATACCGTATTCGAGCGGGTTTGGAACAGTCCGTACGCGGTGAAGGTTGCCGCGGAAAAAGAGTACAAGGCAGTGATAAGGAATTGATTTTTTGGAGAGACAAGCGTTTGAGGAAAAATATCAAAAATAAAATATCAAAAATTAAAAATACAAATCAAAAATTAAAAAGTTTGTTTATATAGAGAGTCTCACGAATACAGTTTGGAATTAAACGTGTGGTGCTTTCCCAAGCCGGAGCTTGGGAAGGAAATAAAATATAAAAAATCAAATATTAAAAATTCAAATCAAAAATCAAATATTTTTTCCTCTTGAGAATTACCGAGGAGGAGAAAACAACAAAGGAAATAAATCATTATGAAATACAGATTACTTGGAAAGTCAGGATTAAGAGTATCCGAACTCTGTCTCGGAACGATGACATTCGGTGAAGAGTGGGGATTCGGCGTAAACAAGAGCGAGTCGAAGAAAGTGTTCGACGCGTTCGTTAACGCGGGCGGCAATTTCGTCGATACGGCAAACCTTTACACGGAAGGCACGAGCGAGAAGTACGTCGGAGAATTTATTTCTTTCGAAAGGGATTATTTTGTTCTCGCGACAAAATTTACGCTAAGAAATCCCGGTAATCCGAAGAATATCAACGCGTCGGGCAACAGCAGAAAAAGCATGATGAATTCGGTTGAAGATTCTCTCAGAAGGTTAAAGACGGATTACGTCGACCTTCTCTGGGTACACGCCTGGGATTCGATGACGCCCGTTGACGAAGTAATGCGGGGTCTCGACGACCTCATAAAAAGCGGTAAAGTTCTTTACGCGGGTGTATCCGACACGCCTGCATGGGTGGTGTCATCAGCAAATACGATGGCGGAGTTGAGGGGCTGGTCGAGGTTTGTCGGTCTTCAGATAGAATACTCGCTCTTCCAGCGCCACGCCGAAAGGGATTTAATTCCGATGGCAAACGCTTTCGACCTCGCGATAACACCGTGGGGAGCAATCGGCGGAGGCGCGCTTACGGGCAAGTATCTTGACGGAAACGACAAGGAACCGAAGAGAATAAAAGAAAGTAGCGCAAGGCTTAACGAGCGAAACACCGAAATCGCGCGGGTCGTGAAATCAATTTCGGACGAGACCGGCATTCCGGGCGCGGTTATCGCGCTGAACTGGATACGGCAGCAGAAAGGAGTCTTCATTCCAATCGTGGGGTCAAGAACGGACAAGCAGATAATTGAAAATATGAAGTGCCTCGACATTACACTGAGCGGCGACACGATGAAAAGGCTCGACGAAGCGACAAAAATCGTTTACGGATTCCCGCACGACTTTTTAACGGGCGAACCCGCGAACACGAACATTTATTCGGGTCAGTTTGAAAACATAATTAATCACAGAAAATAAATATTCTCCGTACGGGTTCGATATGTTTGCAATATCACTTTTATATTTCCGCAAACAATTATAATTTAGGGAAAAACAGGATTGATGGAAAATAACACATCGACGGTAACTCAGGACGAAAAACTTCTCGCATTGCTCTCGCACCTGTCTCTTCTTTTCGGGGGGATAATTCTTCCTATAATAGTATGGGCGGTGCAGAAAGACAAATCGCAGTTTGTAAGGTTTCACTCGCTTCAGGCGATATTTTTTCACATCGCGTATCTCGCGGCAGTAATAATTTTCGCGGTGCTGATAGTAATCGTCGCGCTCGTTTTCGGACTGGGGGCGGGATTATTCGCGACGAGGCACGCATCGGACCCGGGCGCGTTTCCTATTTTAATAATTGGAATAACCGCGTTCCTGTACATCGGAATTTTCATTTTAATTTTCGCCTTCATCGGATACGCCGTTTACATCGGAATAAAAGCGTACGGAGGTGAATACAAGATGATTCCTTTCATCGGCAGGAGAGTTTACGAAAGCATATCACACTAATTAAGATAGCGTTTATTCCAGTTATTAACTGTTCTTTGTTTTCATATACCTATTGAATAAAATACATTCCTTTAAGTGTAAATTCTCGGATATGCCACAAACACATCACAATAAATTGCCATTTACTCTTGTTTTTGCTAAAAACAAAATATATTTTTAACTAATAATAAAGTTGTTTTACTTTTTATAAACGTTTTTTTAAACAAAAACAATTATGAGAATTACAATTAATCTTTTTTTTGGTCTAATCCTATCCTTTTTTTGTTTTTCGTGCAATTTTTCGGATAACCCCATTATTCAAAGCCCCGAATCAATTACGACTGATGGTGTGGATACCGATTATACTTTAATATTGGGAGTGAACCAAAACACAGGAGAAGAACAGACGCTTGTAGCTTATGAAACTTTTCAAACTACTGGTTACTGGACAAGTTCTTGGAGATACTTCAACACGTTGGATTATCCGAATTATACAAATGATGGGGTTAATATTTATATGAGTTGGACGGGAGGAGCGACAACGGGTGATTATGGGATTTTTATTATTAAACGTGTATCTGACGGATATGAAATATTTAATGATTATCTTACAGCAACAGAATCGTACTCAGGAGAGACTTCTAAATTTTTTGTAATTGATCTTCAACCTAACACGGAATATAAATTGCAAATGAAAACTGTAGTATTCGATAATCAAGACGAATAAATATTATATAAAACAACAATTAGAATTGAAGGGTTACAGATGTATTTGTAACCCTTCAAAAAATGTTTTATTACTTCACGAGAATCATTCTCTTAGTATCGGTAACATTTCCCGCGGAGAGTTTATAGAAATAAACACCGCTCGAAAGATATGTTCCGTCTATAACAACGTTATACGCACCGGATTTTAAAAAACCGTCATAACAAGTCGCGACTTCTTTTCCCTTTATATCGTAAACTTTAAACACGACATTTCCGTCTTTCGGAACCGTGAAACGAACATTCGTTGTCGGGTTGAAAGGATTGGGATAGTTCTGTCCGAGGTTGAATTCGGTTGGAACTGTTTCGTTGTTTACAATTCCGGTCGTTGTATATGCCGATCTCCGCGTTTTTAGACCATTCTGTACAATCGCTGCTGTAGGATACGGGCTTGCATCCAAAAACACGACATAATTGACATCAATGTTCGCAAGGTCAATTCCAGTAGGTATGACATAATTCAAATTATAGGTAAGCGCCGTTCCCGAGTTCCAGGGACCCGCTGTCAATTGAGTTCCTGTAGTTGGCGTCGCGTATGCTCTCGCTACATGGTCGTGTTTATAATTTGAGCCGCCGGGACAGGAACTATTTCCAGACTGCGAATAAATAAGATTATTTTCCGTAATACAGACAAATATATTATACGCACCCGTCAGATTTGTAAGCGCTGTTGTCGTTATCGTTCCCGTTATTGTTCTCGTGGTCGGATTAATTGTCGCGTTGCTCAATTCGACTCTGACGTTCGGAGTATATGTCGAATAAGAGGATACGTACGAGAACCAGGAACTGCGGCTAATATTTCCTGACGTCCTGTTGACGCAACCATTTGGATATAGAGTCATACCAAACAAGTTTATCATTGGTGTTCCGATAGTGTACCAAGGATCACTTGTGCTCCCGCCATGATAGCATATGACGGCAGTTCTCGGATAGTTTTGTAAAATTGTTTCAAGAATCTGGTGACCGCAGGGACACCATTGGCACCATGTGCCTGTGCAGGTTTCAATGACGACGTTCATACTGTCCGACGTCGAGATTACCGGATTATCGGCTGCTTTCAGGCTCGTGAAAGAGAGCATCAGGCCGATAACCAGGATTCCGATTTGTAAAAATGTTTTTTTCATAAATTGAAAATAAATTATCCGGGTTTAAACCGGGGAAATAATTATTTGATAAAAAGCATTTTTTTTGTTTCTTTAAAATTATCCGCTTTAAGAGTATAAAAATAAACTCCGCTCGTAAATTTTGAAGCGTCGAATTCCGCTTCATACGTTCCCGCGCTCTTATATCCTTTGAATATCGTAAAAATTTTCTTTCCTGTTAAGTCAAAAACGCTTAACTCCGTTTCCGCCGCTTTCATCAGTTCAAATATTATTTTCGTCGAAGGATTGAACGGATTCGGATAATTCTGATGAAGTCTGAATTCCCGCGGTGTTTCTGTTGAAATATTTTTAATTCCGACGGAGAGGTCGATTACCGCGGAATAGATTTCCTGATTACTTCCGCCCGCTCTTAAATCCGTCCATACGGGAACAATCCTGTCTCCGTGATAATCAATGTTTATGTAATCGCCGAAACGCACGTCCGTATTCGGCCAGGACGCGGTAAACGAAACCGAACTCAGTTTTTCGTTTATGAAAGTCTGACCGCCGTCAGTCGAGCGGGCGAGCCAGGCTTCGATGTTAGTATTGCTTACGCCGTTTCTCGAATCGTAATAGAGTATCGCCAGTTTTCCCTGCTCGTTTATCGATATCCAGGGCCAGCACTGGAGTTTTCCGTTACCGAGGGAATCGTTGTTAACCCTCACGGGGCTTGTCCAGTTTGTTCCGCCGTTTGTCGAGCGGATTAAAAACACGTCGGGGTCGCCGTTTCTTGAATCGCACCACGTAACATAAATCGTACCGTTGCGCGGTCCGCCCGACACGTCAACCGCGATTGAAGGAAACGTAATGGCGCTGCTCGAGATAGGAATCAAAGGCGAAGTTCCCTGAGCGATGTTTTGCTCCGTTCCGAAACCCGCGCCGCCGTTCGTTGATTTATTAAAATAAATAATATCGGTTGTAGCGGTTCCGCCGACCCACACCACATAAACTTCTCCGTTAGGACCGATAGCGGGGTCCGAGCCCTGTACTCCGCCGCCGCTGCTAACCTGCACCGGCATCGACCAATTAAGTCCGCCGTTTGACGATTTTGTCATAAGTATGCCGGCGGGTGTTCCGAACCGGGTCCAACTCATATAAAGGTGATTCTTGTAAGCGCTGCTTCCTTTAGTCAAATCGCAGACGAGCCATTCCTTATCCTCGTCGTTCGCGCCGCCGCCCTGAGCGAATGAGTAACTCGTGAACGTCATTCCGTAATCGGTTGACTTATATACAACAAGGTCGAGGGCGCCGACAGTTGTAAGCGAAACCGTCGCGACGTAAAAATTTCCGTTTGTATCGGAGCAGACAACAGGGTCGCTGGCTCTCGGGTGATTAACTTCGAGAATCGGTATCAGTTCCTGCCCCGCGTAAAACCACGTTGTTCCTCCGTCAGAAGAGAAGTTGTAACCGATTCTTCTTACCGCGGGGTTTACTCCCGTACTGAAATCTCTCCACGCGGCGAGAACGTAATTGGGATATTTCGCGTTGAACTTGACCGAGGGTTCGTTCTGCGGATAAAAATTATTGCTTAGATTTACGTTATCGTAGGGATAAGGAAGTAATGAATAATGAGACGGATAAGCGACGGGCGGATTGGCAATTTTACTGTTTTCCGGATAAAAGTCATGAGGCGAAACAAATTTCTTTCCGCTTTGAGCATTCAGCAGCAAAGGTATGCACAATAATATAGAAATTGCAAAAAATCCTGTTATCCTCATTATATTACATTACATTTTTGTAATGTAAAAAATATCTATTAAAGTTGAAAGTTTTAATTGCGGGTGGTCACTAATTTTGCCTCAAAACCTCATTTATTGTATCAAAATCGAAGCCTTTTGAGAGGAGGAACCTGAAGCATTTTTGCTTTTTTTCCACGGGGGTTTTTGCCCTGACTTTTTTCTCATACTTTTTAAGCAATTCAGCGGCTTTTTCGGTCTCCGTTTCGGGCGGATACTGTTCGGAAATAATGTTTTCCGCGATATCTATAGGTATTCCTTTATCGGCTAACTTCATTTTAAGAACCCGTTTACCTTCGGGTTTCCTTAGTATCTTTGACTGGAGGTAAGATTTCGCGTAACTCTCATCGTTAATGTATTTGAGGTCTTTGAGAGAGGATATAACAATGTCGATGCTGCTGTCAGATAGTTTTTTTTCTTTTAATTTCTTTCTGACTTCCTTTTCGCTTCTTTGCTTGTAGTTAAGGAATCTGTAGGCGACCCGTTTTCCGAAACCGATTTCGTCTCTGGTTTTAATTTCTTCCGCCTTCTTCGGGTCGAGTTCGTCGTTCACTCTGAGGCCGAATTCGTAAATAGTTTCTTTATAGAGTCCGAATGCGAACTCGCCGTTGAGGAATATGTTGTATCTTCCCTCTTTTTTTTGTTTTTCTATCGAAGTTATTTTCATAAAACAAAAAGCCGGCAGCAGGTGCCGGCTTTGTTTATTTGACGAAAATTATTTCTTTTTTTCTTTTACGGGTTCTTCTTTCACCTGCGCGGGGGCTTCGCCGCCGTTTCCGTTGCCGAATCCGAGCGCGGATTTTACTTCACCGAGAAGTTTATCGAACATAGCGGGTTCTTCGCCGAGAAGTTTCTTGAGTCCGTCTCTTCCCTGCACGCGGTTATCGCCGTACGTGAACCACGCGCCGCCTTTTTTAATTATTTCCTTGTTTACCGCGAGGTCAATCACGTCGCCGATTTTTGAAATGCCTTCGTTGTAGAGAATGTCGAATTCAACTTCCTTGAACGGAGGAGCGACCTTATTCTTAACGATTTTGACTTTCGTTCTGTTGCCCATTACGTCGGTGCCTTCTTTTATGGCGGCAATTCTTCTTATGTCCATTCTCACGGACGCGTAGAATTTAAGGGCTTTTCCGCCCGTTGTAGTTTCGGGGCTTCCGAACATAACGCCGATTTTATCCCTCAACTGGTTTGTGAAAATGAGAACGACGTTTGATTTCGATACCGCGGCGGTAAGTTTTCTAAGCGCCTGCGACATAAGCCTTGCCTGCATACCCATTACGGAGTCGCCCATTTCCCCTTCGATTTCGGCGCGGGGCGTCAGAGCCGCTACCGAGTCAACCACTATAACATCAAGCGCGTTGCTTCTGACGAGAGTTTCGCAAATCTCGAGCGCCTGTTCTCCGTATTCAGGCTGTGAAATCAGAAGGTTGCTGATGTCAACGCCGAGTTTAGCGGCGTAGTTCGTGTCGAGAGCGTGCTCGGTGTCAATGAAAGCCGCGAGCCCGCCTCCTCTTTGCGCTTCGGCAATTATGTGAAGACATACAGTTGTTTTTCCCGAAGATTCAGGACCGTAGATTTCGACTATTCTTCCGCGTGGCACGCCTCCTATGCCGAGCGCCGCGTCGAGCGAAATTGAGCCTGTTGAAATCGATTCAAGTTTCGCCGCGGGCTTGTCGCCGAGTTTCATAATCGAACCTTTACCGTGGTCCTTCTCAATTTGGTCAATCGCCATTTCAAGCGATTTCATCTTCATTGTTCTGTCGTCTGCCATTGTGTTATGTTAAGTTTTATAAATTAGTGATATTGCAAATGTAATTATTTTATCAATAATATTATTATCAGAAAATGATAATATTTTTGCTCTCTATTGCGGGGTCAGGCATTTACCTGACCCGCTGACCGCAGGTCAGCAATTATTATGTTATGCTTATTACGTACCCGAGAGTCCCCATAGAACAGGGAGACTCTCGGTAACGTAAAATTTTTGCTCTCTATTGTGGAGTCAGGTATTTACCTGACCCGCTGATCGCAGGTCAGCAATTATTATGTTATGCTTATTTCGTACCCGAGAGTCCCCATAGAACAGGGAGACTCTCGGTAACGTAAAATTTTTGCTCTCTATTGTGGAGTCAGGTATTTAACTGACGCCATAATAAATTATTTTTTCAGTTTCCTGTTTTTCGCCAGTGATTCTTTTTTAATCTTCTCTTTGAATTTAATCATTTTATTCAGAAGTTTCCTGTCGGATGTCGCGAGAATTTTCACCGCAAGCAGCGCGGCGTTTTTCGCGTTGTTTATCGCTACGGTCGCTACGGGAACGCCGTAAGGCATCTGCACTATTGAAAGAAGCGAGTCCAGCCCTTTTAACGCCTTCGACTCTACGGGCACGCCTATTACGGGAATCGGAGAATAAGCCGCGCTCATACCCGGCAGATGCGCGGAGCCGCCCGCTCCCGCGATTATGACTTTAATACCTCGCTTGTAAGCGCTGCCGCTGTATGATGCCATCAAAGCGGGCGTTCTGTGCGCGGAGGTTATTTTGATTTCGTAAGGAACGCCGAAATCGTCAAGTATTTCAGCGGCTTGCTTCATCACGGGCAGGTCGGAATCGGAGCCCATTATGATACCTACTTTTGGTTTTGCCATATAATAAATTTTTATCTTGTTAAAACCATTATGCTTATGTCGTCTATTTGTTCCGCTCCGTCCATGAACGCGTTCACGTCTTTAATCAAGTCGTCAAGCAGCGCCGCGGGCGGTTTTTCGGAATTGGCATACAGGAAACTTTCGAGACGCTCGAATCCGTATTCGTCTCTGCGCGAGTTCATTGCTTCTATTATGCCGTCGGTATAAAGAAGAAGCATATCGCCTTTTTTAAAATCGAAGGAGACAAGATTTTCGCCTTCGTCCGTATCGAGCCTGTCAATCGCGCCGAGAGTTATTCCGTGTCTTTTTATTTTAAACAGTTCGCGCGATTCGCCGCAAATCCTGTACGGAGGAAGATGACCCGCGTTAAACAGCGTGCATTTTTCCTCTATCGTATTTATAACCGCGAACACAGCCGTCACGAACATCTTCCTGTTCTGCGTGCGCCTGACCATTCTGTTGAGTTTTTCGAATACCTCTTTCGGGTTCGACGTATCTTCGAGAATCAGGTGCATGCAGCTGCGCAGTCCCGAAAGGAGAAGAGCGCTCGCCACTCCGTGTCCGGAAACGTCGCAGATGAAAATTCCCGTCACGCCTTTGGATATTTTGAAGTAATCATAATAATCCCCGCCCACTTCGCTCGCGGGTATCGAAGTCGCCGCGATGTTCAGCCCGTCTATTGCAACATTGCTTTCGGGAAGCATCGACAACTGCATTTCACGCGCGTAATCCAGTTCCCGCTTCATTCTCACGGTTTCCGAATGACGTTTTGAATACACGTCATACTGCTTGTAAAATCTCCGATGTCTTTTTCTTTCCGTCGTGTAAGCTACGGTAAAGCAAACGAAAACCGTTACGGTCATAATAATTTTATCCGGCACTCCGAGGTTTCTGAAGAATATCAAATCCGTCAGAACGGGAAGACCGAGAACGAGAGCGTACAGTTGTATTATATCGTTTTTCGGAAACCTGAAGAACAGCAGGGAAAGCGAGAACAGCACCACGACGGAATTTGAATTTGTTTTTTCGTCATTTACGCTTACGCTCACTCCTTTTTCCTCCGCCAGTTTTTCCTTACGCACTTTTTCCTTCACCATTTCAGGAGACGGCGGTGATACGAAAAACGTGCCGAGAATTCCCGACAGAAGGAAAGCGATTAGGGACGCGGCTACAAGGATAAACAGTTTTCTTCTTATGCTTTCCGCGTCGAATATTTTATTAAAGAAAATCCTGAGTGATAACGCCGCAAGAAATCCGGCGAGGCAGGCGTATGTATCGTAGTCTATTATTCCGTCGAATAAAGTCGTTATTGTAATGAATCCTTCGACGATTGTAAATATGAGCAGATACATACGAAGAGACGACAGGTTTTTCTCGTCCTGATGAAACCTGTAAGCGTCTTCCTTGGAACGCTCGATGTATTTGTCAAATTCGAACGGTGTCGCCATGCGTTAATTTATTTTTCGGGAACGAATTCATCCGGCAGTTGTCCGCCGCCGCCGAAGAAATATTCTTTTATCTGGTCTTCGAAAATTTTGTCCGTGTTAGGCGAACTCAAATCAAGGTGGTATTCGTTCATTATCATCCTGAAATAATCGAGAAACATCTTGAACGCCTCCTGAGACACGTTATCGAATATCTTCTGTCCGAGTTCGCCGGGGAGCGGCGGCTTTTTCAGACCCGGCAGGTCCTTGTTAAGTTTTATGCAGTGCACTATTCTTTGTTCCGGCATTTGTTCTCCTTTCTTATTTTTCGTCAACGATTCTCTTTTCGTAAACGCTGTTTATTGTTTTCTGCAGTTTGACGGCGTCCATCAGGGCGTCGCGGTCAATAACGTTCGTGTCCGTTACTATAAGTTCCTCGCCGAAATCCCCGAAATATTTTTTTGCCTGTGAGGCAGTGTAACTGTTTGTGGTTACGGTATAGAGTTTGTCGGGTTCGATATTCTTATCGTTAATCTTTATGCTTACAATAATGTCCTCGGGATTTTTCGGGTTTTTCATCGAGCCGTCAATTTTTATTTTCATTCCCGAAAATATTATCATGTCGTATTCGTTGAGAGAGGCGTCCTTCATCGCTTTCGTGATGTTGTTTGCCATCATCTTCTTCAGCACACTTCCTTTTACGCTGAAAGTCACTATCGAGTTTCCGAACGGATTGATTTCCCAGATATCGCCTACGGTGATATCGCCTTTCGGCAGGTCTTTTCTGATGCTTCCCGCGTTCATGAAGGAAATATCGGTCTTGAACGCTGCGCGGAGCGCGTCGGCTGTCCACTGTCCGCAGTTGTCTTTCTTCCACGGGGTTTCGAGAGTTCCTATTACTTTTTTCATTTCGGGTTCGATGGCTGCAATCATGCTGTCAACCTTCATTCCGGCGTCCTTATCGAATATGGTCGAATCCATCGTTGTCTGTTTCAGGAATCCGAAATAACTGACGACCGTATCTTTTAATATATCGACTTTCATATCAATCTTGCCGAGGTATTTTCCGTATGAGCCCGCCTGGCAGATAAGTACTCCGTCAACGACCTGCGGCTTGAAAATCGGCGTATGCGAATGACCGCCGATAATGACGTCGATATCGGCGTGGAATTTTTCTGCAAACTCCTTGTCAACGTCGTTTCCGCAGTGCGAGAGAAGAACTATCAAGTTGCACTTCTCGGCTTTCAGCGCGTTTATGCCGACCGTAATTACTGAATCGGTGTTCAGCACCTCAAGGCCTTCCACGTTCTTCGGGAGCGTCAGTGTCGGAAGGTCAATCGGCGAAACGCCTATTATGCCGACCTTCACGCCGTTCTTTTCCTTTATTACATAATTTTTTCCGAATGTTCTTTGTTCGTCGAGTCTGTAAACATTGCCGCTGAGAACGTCGAAGTTCGCCTCGCTCAGCGCCGAATCGAGAGCCTTGTATCCGTAATCGAATTCGTGATTTCCTATAACGAAAGCGTCTATGCCGTAAAGGTTAAGCAGTTCAATCTGCGACCTGCCGCGCGTTATAGACGAAATCGGGCTGCCCTGAAAATCGTCTCCGCCGAGAAGCACGAGCGAGTTCTGATTTCTGTACTTGTTCATATAACCTTTCATAAGACCTGTGCCTCCGATGTAATATGTAATAGTTTCTCCGTCCTTTTTCTTCGTTGCCGCATACGGCACGTTCCTCGCGTGAAAATCGTTCCAGTGTATAATGTTAATTTCCTTTATGCTTTCCTGAGCGAGGGAAAACTGGAAAGCGAACATCAGGAACATAATTACAAAATATCTCTTCATACAGTAGTTTATGTTTTCGTGAAAATACTCAATATTTGAAACATTAGGAATGAAGAAAAATTCGCTTCCTATCGGAAAAGCGGTCAAGAATTTAAGTTTATGATCGCACACAGAAAAAACGGATTAAACAGATACACACAGATTTTGATTTCTAATGCCCGCGGGATGATGGATAAAAACACGAAACTTTATGACTGATTTATATTGAGGACTAAAGTCTTGTCGTTTGTTTGTCTTTTACCCCACCTTAAAAGGTGGGGTTAGTAAAAGAATAATATTAATGTGCGGGTGCGCGAAGTGCCAAATAAAAGGCAGAGGGTTCCAAAGAGAAGGCACAGAAAGAAACAGAAAGAGACACGGAGAAGGAAGTTTATATGCGTGTGTGATAAATGAAAACTTCGAATATATATTGCCTGAGTGTTCTCATTTAAAATTTAAAATTTGCAATTTAAAATTGCTCTTAAAACTGCCTTTAAATTCGTTTTACGGTTTCCAATATTGCTTTATTGAACAGGAAGATTAAATATTACGTTGTTCTGCCGCTGCTCACGGTTTCGGCGCTCGTGCTGACGGTTCTCGCGGCGTACAATTTTTACAGCATTTATTCTTTCAAGGTATATCTGATTTCGCCTCAGACAAAAATTCTTGTTTCGTCGGAGTTTCCCGCGACAATACTCATCAAAGGAAAGAGAATGCCCGCGGAAATCGAAGTTTACATAGACGACAAGATGACTCAAAGAATCAACGCGAACACTTTTGAGTACACCGACCTCGGATTAATCAAAATAGCGAATCTGAAAATCGACCCTTTGTATCTCCCGGGCGGCGTGCATTCAATGACGATTCTTCTCAAAGGCGGAACGTTCATAAAGGACAGCAAGATAACAAAAGAATTCATTTACGAAAAAATTAGCCCCGTGCCCGGAAAGCCGGATGAAGGGCAGATTCAGAAAATGCGCGCCTTCTTTGCCGAAGACGTTTCCGACCTGATAGTCAGGCTCAACAACGCGCGTGATTATTACGTCAACAGCGACTGGCGAAATTCGGACAAGTACAGGGAGCAGAAAGAAAAAGTAAGAAACGCCGATGTTGACGCGGCGGTAAAGGAAAAACTTTTGCGGCTTGTCTCGGGCATCGAGGACAAAGAAGACGTTAACGAGATTGACAACATAACAAACTCGCTGAACCTCGAACTTTTCAACAAGGGTTACCCGTTCGCGGGTTTGATGTTCGAATACAGGTACAACAACGGAACGACTGCTTCCTATTTTCTTTCGTATGAAATTACAGAAGTAACCACTCCCGACCCCGAAAATCCGAACAGGAAGGTCGGAATACTGAAACGGCTTGACGGAATGAACATCAGGGAACAGTTTCTCGGCATTAAACTTCCAAACTCGCCGTTCTCGTTCATACTTGACGAGAGCCTCGAACTCGCCGTTAAGCGCTGCACCGCGGCGGCTTCAAAAGATAACGATGAATCGGTAAAGGAAATCAGGCGGATGACGGGGCATTACAGCCTTAACGACAGCGACGCCATATTTCTTTCGGAAAAAATCCGCGAAGAAATTCAGGCCGCGGCGAGAAGGGAGTCCTTATCCGCTCTCGTGAAGAACTCCAACGCGTTTCACGAGATACGCCATCTTAACGATTACAAGGACGCGCGGAATATAGGAAGCAGGGTGCCTGACGTGCTTAAATATTTCTTCCCCGGCGTTTCGGGAGAAAGCGTCTTCAACATCGACAGTTCGTTCACGCTCGAAAAAGAAATATGCGAGACTCTTCTAAAGGTGAACCCCGAATTTTCCGCTTATCTTTACGAACTTGTCAAATCCGCGGGTCTGAGAAGATACATACTGTTGTCGCTGTTCGAAAGAATAATCAATCCCGACAAGGAAGATACATCGCACCACTGGGCTTCCAAATTAATAATCTATAACCTTGCAAAAGCGTTTAACTTTACGGACAAGGACCTTGTATCGCTTCCCGCCGCGGGGAACGAGGACAAATGGTTTTCGCTCGTAAAAAAACTAATCGAACTGCCTTACGGCAGCATAGAAAAGGAAGCGTCACTTCTGCTTCTGAACAACTACAGATAAGCAATTCATTTGACCGATATACAGGACTCCCGCGATAATTCACTGTAGAGAGTAAGTTTATTGTATTATAAAATTTCGCAAATATTATTATAATCAATTTAACTACAACGGAGGTTCATTATGGAAAACACGCTCAATCACATTAGAGTCGGAGTTGAAAACGCGGTGCCGTTCGCCGGCGCGGATGAATTCGAAGCCGCAAAATCAAATGCCGTAAAGGCGTACAACGAACTGCTTAACGTATCGGGAGCGGGCAATGATTTTCTCGGATGGCTCGACCTTCCATCGGACATATCAAAAAACCTTATAGGCGAGATAGAAGAAACCGCGTATTATCTTCGCAGAAAATCGGATGTAATAGTAGTTGTCGGAATCGGGGGGTCGTACCTCGGATCGCGCGCGGTAATCGAAGCGCTTCAGGACAGTTTTAAATTCCTTCACAAGAAGAAACGCAGATATCCTATGATAGTGTTCGCCGGTCAGAACATCAGCGAAGATTATCACGCGGAACTGATTGACGCTCTCGACAGGTTGAAATATTCCGTAATTGTAATTTCGAAATCCGGCACGACCACGGAACCCGCCATAGCGTTCAGACTTCTAAGGGCGAACCTCATAAAAAAATACGGACACGAAGTCGCCGCGTCGCGAATCGTAGCGGTGACTGACGGCTCGAAAGGCGCGCTGAAATCTCTCGCGGACAAGGAAAGGTACAGAACGTTTGTAATTCCCGACGACGTCGGCGGAAGATATTCCGTCCTCTCGCCCGCAGGGCTTCTTCCGATTGCCTGCGCGGGGTTTGACATAAAACAGTTCATAAAAGGCGCCGAAGAAATGGAGACCGCTCTCAGGGGGCACGATAAACCCGAAGACAATCCCGCAATGCTTTACGCCGCGACGAGAAATCTTCTTTATCAAAACGGCAAGGCGATTGAAATGCTCGTGAGTTTTAATCCTTCGCTCGCTTATTTCATCGAATGGTGGAAACAGTTGTTCGGCGAGAGTGAAGGAAAAGAAAACAAGGGCATCTTTCCCGCGGGCGCGGTGTATTCAACCGACCTGCATTCGCTCGGACAGTTCGTACAGGAAGGCGCGAGAAATTTGTTTGAAACATTTCTATGGATTGAGAAGCCGAAAAAAAATCTCTCGGTACCCATGGAGAAATCAAATCAGGACGGGCTTGACTACATCGCCGGGAAAAATCTGAATTACGTTAACGAGAAGGCGATGCTCGGCACCATAAAAGCCCACAAGGACGGGGGCGTTCCGTGCATTACAATCTCCGCGCCCGAACTCAGGGAAAAATATCTCGGCGCATTGATGTACTTCTTTGAATTCTCCTGCGCAATCAGCGCGTACATGCTCGGCGTGAATCCATTTAACCAGCCGGGTGTCGAAGCGTATAAGAAAAACATGTTCAACCTGCTTGGAAAATAAAGCATAATATAAGATGGGAAAATTTATTCTGTGCCTGTTCGTGTTCATGTTCGCCGCGCTCAAAGCCGACGCGCAGTTATTTACGGCTGAAGAACTCGAAGTACTGAAACTGCAGGACGAGAGAACCGCGGGACCCGGCAACGAACTTCAGACATACCTCAATTCGTTCAACAACGCCGTAGTTATCAGAACTCTCATAGCGATGGGCAATATCGGAGACACGAAATTCGTGATTCCAATCACGGAAAAACTACTTTCCGCGAACAATCCCGAGATAAGAACCGCCGCCGCTTTCGCGCTCGGACTGATTCCGTGCGACGATTCACGGAACGGACTGCTGGAGGCGATGAAATCCGAGACCGAACAGGAGGTTCTCGCTCAGGTAGTTAAATCTCTCGGCTCTATTGGAAACGAGGATGACCTCGCCGCGCTTTGCGGGATTTATCCCTTGACGGGAAAGGTTAGTTCCGCGTTTGCGTATTCTATCGCGAGGTTCGCGAGAAGAAACATAAAGAACAACGCGTCAGTGGAAAAGATAAAATCCTTGCTGAAAACAAACGACGCTGAAACGATAAGAATGTGCGCTCACGCTTTTCTTTACACGAGAAACAGGGATTTGCTTCTTGGCGCGAAAGACGAATTGCTTAAACTGACGAAGTCTTCCGACGCGGATACACGAAGCAGGGCGTTTACTTCGTTCGGAAACACCGCGGATAAAACCGACGTGAATTACCTGATGAATTCGTACGACAAAGAAGACGTCTGGCAGGTGAAACTGAGCATAATAAATTCGTTCGCCGCGATTTTCAGGAACGACAATTCATTGTCTTCAAACAGGGAGCTCGCGTATTTTCTGATAGATAAGGGGGAAGGCGAGGACGCTTATCTTTCGACCGCCGCTTTGTCGGGACTCGCGTACATATTCGGCGGGACAACCGACGCTGCGCTGAAAGAGGAGATGAAACCGCGCCTGCAATGGTTCCTGATAAAAGGCAAGGCTGTTGACCTCGCGTCGATAGGCGAAGCGGTTAAGACAATCGGCGCGATATACAAAGACGAAGCGCGTAACGAGTTATTGTCTCTTTACGCGCAGACGGAGGGCTATTACCTTAAGCCTTACATAATTCAGGCGTGCGGATACTTTAACGACGCGGGCGTTTACAAGGATTTAAGAAAACTAATTACCGCGGATGTTCAGAATTACGTGAACGAGAAGAAAATCACCGAGGGCGATATGATTGCGGGGAAAGAACTGATTCCGATATACAGGGCGTTTGTTGAAACGCTTGACGCGTTAAAAGGAAGAGCGGATAATGCGGACAAGGAAACAATGAGATTGATATTCATCGAATTCGCGGGTTCCAAGGACCCGTCAATCGTAGATGTCTGCATCAATGCCCTGAATCAGCCGATGTACGAAAGCAAGAAGGGCGAACTTAAGATTTCGCTGGGTATCGATTACCAGAGTCTCGAATACCCGAAGGATAAAGAGACGATGAAACTGTTTATACGGGAGTTCGCCGCTTTGAACGCGGAAAACGCCGTGCCGCTTCTTGAGGGCAATCTCGCTATCGACGATTACGAAATATGCAGGGAGTCGGCAGACGCTCTAATGTCGATAACAAAGAAGGCTTATACTTTTAACGCGAAGCGAAAGAGTTTTTTCGACGCGGACAAATTGAACGAACTTTATAAAAAGCAAACCGCGGTAATACATACGAGCCGCGGGGACATCGCTTTGAAATTATTCCCTTACAATTCCCCGTTAACTGTTTTGAATTTTGTCACTCTTGCGGAGAAGGGATTTTTCAACAATACCAGGTTTCACCGCGTCGTTCCCGGTTTCGTTATACAGGGCGGCGACCCGCTCAATAACGGCTGGGGCGGACCTGAATACTCGATACGTTCGGAATTCATTCCGATGAGTTTCGAAAGAGGAGTTCTGGGAATGGCTTCGGAGGGAAAGGATACCGAAGGCAGCCAGTTTTTCATAATGCACGCTCCTTTCTATCACCTTGATAATTTATATACAATTTTCGGAGAGGTGACGTCGGGAATGGACGCCGTTGATAAAATTTATACGGATGATTTCGTAAAGAGCGTGGACATACTCACGCAGTAGATGTTTTATAATGGCACTGTAAATGCGCATTTAAATCATTAATTTTATTGAAACTAATGATGCTCAAAAAGCGTTTTATTTATTGAATAACACATTAAAACTAAGGAGTCTAACATGATATCAAAGAAACTTCAAGACGCAATAAATTCACAAATAAACAAGGAATTCTATTCCGCTTATTTTTACCTTGCGATGTCGGCATACTGCAAGACAAAAGACCTCGACGGTTTCGCGAACTTTTTCTACGTACAGTATCAGGAAGAAACATTTCACGCGATGAAATTTTATAACTACCTGCTCGACAGAGGCGGCGACGTCGTGCTCACGAAAATCGATACGCCTCCGGCTGACTTCAAGTCACCGCTGGACGTTTTCGAAAAAACTCTCGAGCACGAGCAAATCGTGACAAAATCAATTAACGATTTGCTCGACCTTTCAATAAAGGAAAATGACCACGCTTCGGCAAGTTTTCTGAAGTGGTACGTTGACGAGCAGGTTGAAGAAGAGGCGACGGTGTCAAGACTCGTGAACAAAATGAAACTCGTCGGTGATAACGTCGGCGGTCTGTTCATAGTTGACAGCGAACTCAAGGCAAGAGTATTCACGCCTCCGGTCGCGTAACACAAAGTAATAAGCGGGAATATTTTGTACTGCTAAAGAACGTATATTTAAAAGGCTTCTAACGAAGCCTTTTTTATTTTACGGAAAAGTTTTGACTTATAATTTGACTCGATACTACCGTTCTTAATTCAGCATTTAAAATTTACAATTTAAAATTGCTCTCAAAACTGCCTTTTAAAATAATTCCTCCCTTAATATCTTAACCACAACCAAAAACATTCTATGCACATTATTGACTGGACTATAGTCGTCGTATATTTCATCATCAATCTACTAATCGGATTTTACTATTACAAGAAAGCGGGCGGCAACACGGAGAATTTTTTCCTGTCGGGAAGAAAGATGACGTGGTGGCTCGCGGGGCTTTCGATGGTCGCTACGACGTTCGCCGCGGATACGCCTCTCGCGGTTACCGAACTCGTCGGGCAAAGCGGCATCGCGGGCAACTGGCTCTGGTGGAACATGATGTTCGGCGGAATGCTGACCGTGTTCTTCTTCGCCCGTTTATGGCGGCGCGCGAACATACTGACCGACGTCGAGTTCATCGAACTCCGTTATTCGGGAAAAGCGGCTTCATTCCTCCGCGGGTTCAAGGCGATTTACCTCGGCATATTCATGAACATAATAATAATGGGCTGGGTTAACCTTGCTCTCGGCAAGATACTCAAGGGAATGTTTCCGCAGCAGGTTAACGACGGCAACGTGATGTTTTTCATTCTCGCGATAATGATTATAACCGCTGTTATATCGGCGATGGCGGGGTTGTGGGGCGTGGCGGTTACGGACGCTTTTCAGTTCGTAATAAAGATGACGGGCTGCATAATACTCGCAATCATAGTCGTAAATTCGCCTCAGGTCGGCGGCATAGAAGGTCTTCAGGCTAAACTTCCCGACTGGGCGCTGAAGTTCACACCGCAGATTGGCGAAAGTACTTCGGGCGCGACGGGCACGGGCGGGTTTTTCATGATGACGTTCACGACATTCCTCGCGTACATAGGCGTTCAATGGTGGGCGAGCTGGTATCCGGGCGCGGAGCCGGGCGGCGGCGGATACGTCGCGCAGAGAATGATGTCTGCAAAGAACGAGAAGCATTCGCTTCTCGCGACTTTGTTCTTTCAGGTCGCGCATTACACTCTTCGTCCGTGGCCGTGGATAATAGTCGCGCTTTCGGCTCTTGTTCTTTATCCCGATTTGCCCGCGGCTGACAAGGGGCTTGGCTACGTAAAGGCGATGAACGATTTTCTTCCCGTCGGATTGAAAGGTCTTCTTCTCGCCACTTTCTTCGCGGCGTCAATGTCCACAATCGCGACGCACCTAAACTGGGGAACGTCATACTTCATAAATGATTTTTACAAGAGATTCATAAAGCCGAACGAAACCGACAAGCATTATGTTTCCGCGTCGAGATGGATGACGATAGTTTTCATGATAGTGGCCGTGCTTGTAACGAATTTCATGTCAACAATTTCTGGCGTGTGGTCTTTCGTGCTTGAATGCGGCGCGGGTCTCGGGCTCGTGCTTATTTTAAGATGGTTCTGGTGGCGCGTGAACGCGATTAGCGAAATAGTGGCAACCGTTACGCCGTTCGTTGTTTACGGCGTTCTTCATTTTGGAAATTTCGGTGTGAAATTTCCCGAAACTCTCTACATTATCGTTCCGATAACAACTCTTGCGTGGGTCATAACGGCTTACATAACAAAACCGACGAACGAGGAAAGACTGCTTGAATTCTACAGGCGGGTTCATCCGGGCGGATACGGATGGAAAAAAATCGCCGCGAAACTTCCGGAAATCAAACCCGACAGCGGATACGGCGTACTTTTTCTCGATTGGTTCCTTGGCGTTGTCCTGCTTTTCTCGTTCCTGTTCGGAATCGGAAAAATTATTCTCGGCGACTATCTCACGGGATTCATTTACATAATTGCAGGATTCATCGCGGGCGCGGTAATACTCAAACACGTGGGACATCTCGGCTGGGGCGAAAATAAAAAAGAGCAGTAGTTTTACTGCTCTTTTTAAAAAATATTTTTTAATTTCTTATTTCTTTATCTGTGTAGTATCGCTCAGCGATTTCAGCATATCAAGCGCCGCTTTGTTCTGCGGGTCAATCTTTATAAGCCTTTCCAGTGATTTTACCGCTTCGTCTCTTTTTCCCGTCTGCTTGTCGAAGTTCGCCGACAGAAGAAGCGCTTCCTTGAAGTCTGGAAATATTTCCAGGGCTTTCTTCAGACTTTTTTCGGCATTCGCATTATCACGCATACCCGAATAAGCATAGGCGAGCATCAGGTAAGTGTAAGAAGAGTTGGGCTCGACTCTCAGCGCCTGCTGAAGGTATTGCAATGCCTGTTGCGGAGAGCGCCGTCCGAGCATATCCTGCGCCGCCATAATTATGCTGTTCGCTTCCTTGCTTATTATGTATGTTTTGTCGGGTTCGTACCTGAACACGTCCATGAATTCTATCGGGTCCTTGTTAACGCTTGTGTAGAGCGGATTCTGGTTCACCACCCTGTACCATTCTCTCAGAAACGCGAGATAACTCACGTTGCTTTTTTTAAGGTAATCCATCAGGAATGTCGTATAATTCCTGTCGTTTATTTTCGTGATTAGTTCGGGCGTTATAAGACCCGCCACGTCCACTATTTTCCTTTCGCTGTAGTAGCCTATCGCCCCAACATCGTGAGTCGCTATAACGTCTTCGGGTTTCGTGTTTTCTTTTATCCATTGAGCGGTCACCACCTGTCTGTCGTGAATGTAAGCGCACTGTTCCGCGTAAACCGCTTTATTTTCGTTGTAATTCAGGAATGAATATAAAATTATAACGGCGGAAACAAGAATCATGAAACCGTTCGCCAGGTTTTTGCTCTTGAAATAATTTCCTGCGATTATTGACAATTCCCTGAATCCCAGTCCCGAAGCGAGAATGATGAAAGGTATCGCGGGCATCAGGTATCTTCCGAACCTGTGGGCGTAAGGAAGTTTGAACCAGTAAACAAAAATGAGAGCGAAAACCGCCAACACATATAGTATGTTCGGATTATATTTTTTCTTTGCGAGGTCATACAGCATTTTGACTGCCGAGAAAATAAAGCCTACCGCAAGTATTCCGTACGCGCCCGACGTGAAGTAATCCCAGACTTCAAATTTCAGGAATTCGGACCTGCTCTTGAACTCGGGAGCGTAATACGTCAGTTTCGCGGAATACGTGTTCGGTAGCAGGGAGCCTGAAAGAACGAAATTCATTATGAAGTACAATACGACGATTGCGCCCGTGATAATTCCGATTTTCACAAAATCGTTTTTTGAAAACAGTTTAATCGTCTTGTCCGTTTTCGAAAATCTGGCCGCGAAAAAATAATCGACCGCGAGAGCGCCGATGAACGTAACTCCGTCGGGACGTCCCCAGAGAATCAGTCCGAGAAAAACCGCGAACACTGCCGTGTTTCTTTTCCTGTAGAAGTACGCGGCGGCAATCAAGGTGAAAATGAACATCGTCGTTTCCATTCCCGAAACCGAGATGAAACTCATCCACTTGTCCGCGACGAATATCGCGGTGAAAAGCAGCGCGAAATAATTTTCTTTCGCGAAATCAAAACCTGAAAGTTTGTAGAAATACACGCCTGACAGAATGAAGAACAATATTCCGACAACGTAACTTATAATCATTTCATTGTTTGAAACGACGAAGCCCGCCGCGACAAGGAACGTATAAACAGGCGATGTCGAGCCCGCCGTCGCCATTTCGTTTTTAAAGTACGAGAAACTGAAATAATGCGCGAGATTTTTCGCGAACGTAAGATGTATCCACGGATCATCGAGAGGAAAAGAAAAATATCCGTTAGCGGATTTCGCCGCCGCGAGGTAATAGTACGCCAGCGCGAAGGCGATAACCGAAATTGAAGCGTAAATAATTGTTTTGAATTTTTTATCAGGCTCGAAAGGAAGTTCGAAATTTATTATCTCCGCCTGTTTCTTTTGTTCGTGCGCTCGTTTTTTGCTCATCAGTAAATTATTATTAAAATGGAAGATTCAAAATAATTATTTAATCCTGCAATTTCAATTTCGATAGATATGAAAGGAAAGGTTTAAGTCCGCCCGGTTTTTCGGGCATAAAAAAAGCGCCGGATTTGTTATCCCGGCGCTTTTAATTAAGTAAAGGGTAATTTGGGGAACTCGTTATAAACTATATATATATAAAATAATTTATTTTCAGATTTTCAAATAACTCACTTATATTATTTCAATTACCATGCCGAAAAGTTCATTTTTGGGTTAAAATGATTTTCCCGAAAAAGTAAACTATTTTTGAGCATTTTGTTATTTACTATAAGAAAAAACAACTCGAAAACAAAGAGAAATCTTTCTCAATATGAGAAATTATTCTCATATTGAGACGTATTTTTTAAAATCATAGTGAGGACATTAATTAATAATAATTAAAAAACTATATTTTTCGGAATTTCAAAAAGACTTTAATATTTTTTAAATTTTAGGTAAATACCTGAAAATAGAAAAGAATATGATTACCAGAAGAGGTTTCATAAAGAGTTCCGCGCTCGCGGCTGGACTCTTTCCCTTTTTGCGAAAATTCAATTCTGACAAAACCAATACCGGAAATGTTACAAAGCCGTTAGTTCTATCAACCTGGATTTTCGGCATTCCGGCGAATAAAGAAGCGTGGAGAGTACTCGAGGCGGGAGGCAGGGCGCTTGACGCGGTCGAGGCAGGAGTACAGATTCCAGAGGGCGACCCGAATGTATCTTCCGTCGGTTACGGCGGACTTCCCGACAGGGACGGGCACGTGACACTTGACTCCTGTATAATGGATGATGGTTTTAATTGCGGCTCCGTAGCGTTTCTCGAAGGCATAATGCATCCCATATGCGTCGCGAGGATGGTAATGGAAAAGACTCCGCACATTATGCTCGTCGGCGAAGGCGCGAAGCAGTTCGCGCTTCAAAACGGGTTCAGAGAAGAAAATCTTCTGACTCCTCAGGCGGAGAAAAAGTGGAAGGAATGGATGAAGAACAGCGGATACGTTCCATACGGAAAGGACAATCACGACACGATAGGAATGATAGCGATAGACAAATCGGGAAACCTTTCGGGCGCCTGCACGACGAGCGGGCTTAAGTACAAGTATCACGGCAGGGTCGGAGACTCTCCGATAATCGGCGCGGCTTTATACGTTAACAACGACGTCGGCGCCGCGACCGCGACGGGCGTCGGCGAGGAGGTAATCAGGATTTGCGGGGCACACACGATTGTTGAACTGATGTCGAACGGCTACACCCCGCTTGACGCCTGCAAGGCGGCTGTCGAGAGAATAATCAAAATAAAGAAAGAAAACATAAAAGACATTCAGGTTGGTTTTCTTGCTCTGAATAAGCACGGCGAATACGGAGCGTACGCGGTACAGAACGATTTTGAGTACGCGGTTTATTCCGAAACGGAAAACAACATATTAAAAAAATCCAACAGTTACTTTCAATAAAGATGAATGTTCACCTGAAATTTATTTGCAATAATGAATATGTCGAGACGGACATTAACCCGTCCGTGACAGTACTCGATTTTTTACGCCTGCAAAAACACCTGACGGGAACTAAGGAAGGCTGCAGGGAAGGAGATTGCGGCGCCTGCACGATTCTTGTCGGGGAAATGACGGGAAATTTCATTCGATACAAATCTGTCAACTCCTGTCTTCTTCCCGTATCGGAAATTCACGGCAGGCATATTGTTTCAATCGAAGGGCTTAACGTAAAAGGAATGTCGCCATTTCAGGAAACGCTCGTGAACGAAGGCGGAACGCAATGCGGGTTCTGCACTCCGGGATTCGTGGTTTCATTCGCGTCATTTCTTTTATCGACTGATTCTTTCGACACGGAAACCGCTCTATCTTTCCTTGGCGGAAATCTTTGCAGGTGCACGGGACACAACAGGATAATTTCCGCTGTCGAAAAGACGCTATCCGGTTTTAACGGCGGCGCAGCAACAAGTTTTTCTGAACGCGTCGGGCTTCTCAAAAATAAGAATTTTCTTCCTGCCTACTTTGCGGATATTCCCGAAAGGCTGAAGAGCATACAGCGCGAGCATAAGATTTTCGAGGGCGCCGAAAACGCGGTTTTTGTTTCCGGCGGAACCGACCTCTTCGTACAGCAAGGTGATTCGCTTACGGAAAAAAACACGGTTTTTCTTTCGGGAGTTTTGAAAGGCGAAAAAATATGGATTGAAGGCGATGAACTTTTTCTAAGCGCAGCCGCAACAGTCAGCGACCTGGAGAATTCCGAAATCATAAACAGGATATTCCCGACTTTCAAAGACTTATCGAAACTTTTCGGCTCTCTGCAGATACGTAACCGCGCGACTCTCGGCGGAAATATTAACAACGCTTCGCCTATCGGCGACATGTCGGTGTTTCTTCTCTCTCTGAACGCGAAGGTGTTTCTTTCAAACGGAAAAACAATACGCAGTCTTTACCTGAAAGACTATTTCAAGGATTACAAAACGCTTGACAGAAACGAGGACGAGTTCACACAAAAATTCAGCATCCCTCTTCCGCGCGGCGGGTATAAACTCAGTTTTGAAAAAGTCAGCAAGCGGACATATCTTGACATCGCAAGCGTGAACACTTCTCTTTATATCGAATATGATTCGGTGATTACAAAAGCGGGATTATCGGCGGGAGGCGTTTCGCCCGTTCCACTGTTCCTGAAAGAATCATCCGGATTTCTCATAGGAAAGGAAATATCTTCAAGCACGCTCGTAGGTCTCGTTGAAGCTGCGCTCGGGGAAATTAAACCTATAAGCGATGTGAGGGGTTCCGCGGAATACAAGACTCTGCTGCTCGGACGATTGCTGCGCGCGCATTTCCTCAAACTGTTTCCCGAAGTGATAAAGGCGGAGGACGCGTTATGCTGAATTATGATTCAATACGACACGTTAAGGGCGAGTCAATTTTTCTCGATGACTTCGGCGCACCCGCAGGAACGCTTCACGGCGCCGTTTTCTATTCACCCGAAGCGCACGGCAAAATCATTTCGCTCGATACATCGGAAGCGGAAAAACATCCCGGCGTAAAGGCGATTATTACAGCGAAAGACATTCCGGGCGAAAACCAGATTGGCGGAATAATACAGGATGAAAAACTTTTTGCCGATACGGAAGTTGAATTCATCGGCGAGCCAGTCGCACTCGTGATAGCCGATAATCCTCTCGCGGCAAGAAAAGCCGCAAAGAAAATAAAAATTGAAATTGTGCCTCTTGAAGTAATTACCGACCCGAAGACCGCATTCGAAAAGGGAAGCCTCATAATCAAGCAGGCGAGAGTTTATTCGTGCGGAAGCACGGACGAAGCGTGGAAGAACTGCGATTTTATTTTCAAGGGAACGGCGGAAACAGGCGGACAGGAGCACCTTTACCTTGAAACACAGTCGGCGCTTGCAATACCTCTTGAAGGCGGAAGCATCAAAATAATTTCGTCAACTCAAAATCCAACAGCGATACAGCGGACAGCGGCGAGGGTTCTCGCGGTGTCTGATAACGCGATTGAAAGCGAAGCGATGAGGCTTGGCGGCGGGTTCGGCGGAAAAGAGGACCAGGCAACCGCCTGGGCGGTTATGGCCGCGCTCGGATGCAGGATTACGGGAAAGTCCGTAAAAATTGTGCTGAACAGACAGGAAGATATGAGGTTGACAGGAAAGCGGCATCCGTACGTTTCCGATTATAAAATCGGTCTTTCAAAAGGAGGAAAAATAATTTCTTACGAAGTCGTTTTTTACCAGAACGCGGGAGCGGCGGCAGACTTATCGCCCGCTATACTTGACAGGACGCTCGCGCACTGCACGGGAAGTTATTTCATTCCAAACGTTAAAGCCGAGGGATACTCCTGCAAGACAAACCTTCCTCCCAACACCGCATTCCGCGGTTTCGGAGGACCGCAGGGAATGTTCGTTCTTGAAGCGGCAATTTTCAACGCGGCGGAAAAGATGAAAATGGAACCGCGCGTGATTCAGGAAATTAACCTGCTTAACGAAGGGGACGCGTTTCCTTACGGACAGAAGACCGAATTCTGCAAGGCGAAGGAATGCTGGAATGAGGCGAAATCGAAATTCGACTTTGATTCCGTGAAGAGGGAGACGGACGAGTTCAACGAAGCGAATAAACTTTTTAAAAAGGGATTCGCCGTTATGCCCGTGTGTTTTGGAATATCCTTTACGAACACGATGCTGAATCAGGCAAGTTCTCTCGTCCACGTTTATGCGGACGGAAGCGTCAGCGTCAGCACGGGCGCTGTAGAAATGGGTCAGGGCGTGAACATGAAACTCCGTCAGGTTGCAGCGTTAACATTCGGCATAAGCGTTGACAAAGTCAAAAGCGAATTCACAAACACGACGCGCAACGCGAACACTTCAGCCACCGCGGCAAGCAGCGGCGCGGACATGAACGGGAACGCGACAAAACTCGCCTGCGGAGAAATACTTTCACGGCTGAAGAATCATTACAGAAGAGCGGCGAAACTGAGCGAAAACGAACCGGTTGAAATTGAAAACGGATACGTAATTTCCTGCGGGAAGAAAACAGACGTTACCTGGGAGCGTCTCACTGCGAGCGCGTACAGAAACAGAATCGATTTATCCGCGCACGGATTTTACGCGACGCCGAAAATATACTTCGACCCGCGGACGAACAAAGGCAATCCTTTCGCTTACCACGTTTACGGAACGGCTGTCATAACAGTCACGCTTGACTGCCTGAGGGGAACTTACGAGATTGACAGCGTAAAAGCGGTGCACGATTTCGGAAAAAGCATAAACCCCGTCATTGACAGGAGTCAGGCGGAAGGCGCGGTAATGCAGGGAATCGGCTGGTTAACGCTCGAGGAAGTCGTCCACAACGAAAAGGGGCGGCTTATATCGGACACGCTTTCAGCGTACAAGGTGCCCGACATAGGTTTCACTCCGAAGAAAATCGAATTCTTATTTCTCGAGAACAACGACAGGAACGCGGGAGTTTTCAATTCAAAGGCAATCGGCGAGCCGCCTTTCATGTACGGAATCGCGGCTTACTTCGCGCTCGTTAACGCGGTAAAAGCGGCGAACAAAAACAGCGATGTTAAAATCTCCGCGCCGATGACTCCGGAAAAAGCATTCATGAACATTTACGGAGAGAAAAAATGACCGAATTATCGTTCTGGAAAAGCGTTAAGAATATCGCCGAAGCGGGAAAGCGGGCGGTGCTGACCGTCGTTTTCGACGCTAAAGAATCGACTCCGGGAAAGCAGGGATTCAAGATGATTGTCGATGAGGACGGAAACATTCAGGGAAGCGTCGGCGGAGGAATAATGGAACATGAAGTAATTAAAGAGTGCCTTGAAATTTTCGGACGCCCCGCGGCGGAAAATTACTTCAAGCGTTACAACCATTACGGAGACGCGCCCGGCAGCACGGGTATGATTTGCTGCGGCTCCCAGATTATCGGATTCGCAGAAGTCGGAAAAAAAGATTTAAGCGTCTTAACGGAGGTTGAAGAAGCGGCGGAAAAAAATTTCGGGGGCGTCTTAACAATCAGCAGAGCAAATTTTATTTTCTCAAATCGGGAAAAACAGTCGAAGAAATACAACTTCGACGAAAATGAATGGAAATATTCCGAGGTTGTCGGACTTAAAGAAAGAATATACATATTCGGCGGAGGACACGTCGGTTTGTCGATTTCGAGAATTATGGCAATGCTTGATTTCCGCGTCACGGTAATCGAAAAGCGAAAAGACATATTCACTCTCATCGGCAACGATTTCGCCGACGAGATAATAAACGAAGATTACGTGAAATACTCTGACAGAATCATCGAAGACGATTTCAGTTACGTCGTAATCGTAACGCCCAGCCACTCGCACGACAAGGAAGTGCTCCGCGCAGTAATCGGCAAGAGAGTAAGATACATCGGAATGATGGGAAGCAAAGCAAAAGTAAAAACCATTTTTGAGGAACTGGGCGGGGAAGGAATACCGGAAGAACTATTAAACAAGGTCCATTCTCCGATAGGGCTGCCGATAAACAGCAGGACGCCCGACGAGATAGCGGTCAGCATAGCGGCGGAAATAATCAATGTAAAGAATTCAATGTTTTTTTAATCCATAAAAAACTATATTACTAAACGTATTAAACTTTTGTGCTATGATAAAACATATCTTTATTAATTTAATTTTGATACTCGTTATGACGGTAAATCTACAGGCGCAGATGAGAAAGATTCCCTTAAGAGATTTTTTCAAGAATCCGGAAAAGACGGGATTTCAGGTTTCACCCGACGGAAAATACATTTCATACCTGTCACCGTGGGAAGACAGACTCAACGTCTTCGTGCAAAAACTCGGAGACAAGGAAGCAATCAGGGTTACTTCGGCAAAAGAAAGAGACATTGCGGGATATTTCTGGAAAGGAAACGACAGGATAGTGTTCCTTCAGGACAGCGGAGGAGACGAGAATTACAAATTGTATTCTGTTGACAGGAACGGAAACAACACCAAACTCTTCACCCCGCCCGATAAGGTCAGAGCGGGCATCGTTGACGACCTTGAGGACATAGACGACGAAATGCTAATCTCGCTGAATCAGCGCGACCCTAAAGCGTTTGATGTTTACAGGTTAAACCTCGCCACGGGTGAAATGAAGATTGTAGCCGAAAATCCCGGCAACATAATGTCCTGGATTACGGACCACGACGGCAAACTCCGCGCGGCGGTCGCGAGCGACGGCGTAAACAACGTGCTTCTTTACCGCGACAACGAATCGGAACAGTTCCGCGAGGTTTTGAACACGAACTTCAGGAACGACGTGACTCCGCTGTTTTTCACTTTCGACAACAAGTTTATTTACGCGCTATCGAATCTGAACAGGGATAAATCTGCAGTCGTAAAATTCGACATTGCAAACGGGCAGGAAATAGAGGTGCTTTACGAAAATCCGGACGTTGACGTTTCGGGTTTGAGTTATTCGAAGAAAAGGAAAGTCCTTACATCTATCAGTTACGTGAAAGACAAGAGAGAACTTAAGTTCCTCGACGATAAAGCGGAAAACAGATACACGACACTTAAGAATAAACTCGGCATATACGAAGTGGTGATTACGGGTATGAATAAAAACGAAGACAAGTTTTTAGTAAGAACATTCAGCGACCGTTCGCTCGGCGCGTATTATTTTTACGATGAGGCGAAAAACGATTTTTACAAAATCACAGATGTAAGTCCGTGGATTAACGAAGACGAAATGTGCGATATGAAACCCGTTCAGTACACGTCGAGAGACGGACTCACGATAAACGGGTATCTTACACTGCCGAGAGACGTTGAAGCAAAGAATCTTCCCGTTGTTATAAATCCGCACGGTGGTCCCTGGCACAGGGACAGTTGGGGATACAACCCCGAAATACAATTCCTCGCAAACAGAGGATACGCTGTTCTGCAGATGAATTTCCGCGGCTCGACGGGTTACGGCAAGAAATTCTGGGAAGCGTCATTCAAGCAATGGGGTTTAAAAATGCAGGATGACATTTCCGACGGTGTCAAATGGCTCATAAACACTGGCATCGCGGACCCGAAAAGAGTGGCGATATACGGCGGCAGTTACGGCGGCTATGCGACTCTTGCGGGCGTTACTTTCACGCCCGACCTGTACGCCTGCGCGGTTGATTACGTCGGCGTGTCGAACATGTTCTCGTTTCTGAAAACAATACCGCCTTACTGGGAACCGTTCAGAAAAATGATGTATGAAATGGTCGGCGATCCCGAGAAGGACAGCGCGCTTTTCAAACAGGTTTCACCAGTATTTCACACCGATAAAATTAAAGCGCCTCTTTTCGTTGCGCAGGGAAAGAACGACCCGAGGGTTAACGTAAACGAATCCGACCAGATGGTCGAAGCGATGCGGAACCGCGGGCTTGAAGTCGAATATATGGTGAAAGACAACGAAGGACACGGTTTCAGAAATCAGGAAAACCGTTTCGATTTTTATGAGGCGATGGATAAGTTTTTAGAAAAGCACCTGAAGAAATAATTTTGAGGGGAGCTTCGGCTCCCCTGTTTTTATCACGAATAATATTTTGAAATATACTTCTCCGGTGCTTGTCCTGCTGCTGGCGATGCTTCTTGCATCCTGCGGGAAAAAGGACAGGCACTCATACGACAGGAAATCCGAAAACGCCGCCGACTCCGTTTCGGCAATCATCAAGTACGAACTTTCCGGAACGGGCAGGGGCAGCATCACGATATCAAAGTACAGGACCGACATAAGAATCGACCTCGAGAAATCGGGCGATGAAATAAGCCGCGAGTCGAGATATATATCGGGCGGATATATTTATTTCTACGTGTTCAACGCGGGGCAGTTGATGCCCGTCAAGATGAAAATCATCAAGGACCACAATTATCCGAAAGGCTTTGCCGCGTTCATGGACGCGGGAGAGTTCATTCCGAGAATGAACAAAACCGGAACGGAGGTGGTTGCGGGACTGACGTGCGATGTTTATGCCGATAAAACGGACGGCTCTTCTTTCAGCGTGTTCGGCGGACAGTACGTACTCTCGGCAAGGTTCAGCGGAAACATAATCACCGCTGTATCGGCGGCAATCAACACCCCAATCGACTCAAACTACGTGAAAGTCCCCGCAAATATGGATTTCCGGGACATATCGCAATAGCGTAAATGCTTTTTAGTGTAAAATTTAAATTGCAAAATTCAAAAGTGCAATTTAGAATTAAAAGTTCTCTTGTGGGGTCAGGTATTTACCTGACCCGCTGACCGAAGGTCAGCAATTGATTATTGCGTTTGTACGGCCAGGCTTTCGCCTGACCGTGCGTCAGGTGGTAACACCTGACGCCACAAAAAACTGCACTTTCACGTTTGGATTTTGGATTTGTATCAACTGCGCGCCAGTTCGTTCTCGTACAACGAATAGGTTTGGTCGTCGAAGCAAACGAATTCTACGGTGTGTATTACTGAATCTGTTTTGAGAAAACTAAGAACGGCCGCGACGGCCGTTTTCACGGCTTTTTCCGGCGGGTAACCGTAAACGCCTGTGCTTATGGCGGGGAATGAAATTGATTTCAAGCCGTTCTCCGCGGCGAGCGTCAGCGAGTTCGCGTAACAGGAAGTGAGAAATTTTTCTTCACCGCGGCCGCCTCCGCTCCATACGGGACCGACAGTGTGTATAACATACTTTGCCTTTAGGTTATAGCCCTTTGTGATTTTCGCGCTGCCCGTTTCGCAGCCGTTAAGCGTCCTGCATTCGAGAAGCAGTTCTTTCCCCGCCGCTCTGTGTATCGCTCCGTCAACGCCTCCGCCTCCGAGCAGCGTTCTGTTGGCAGCATTCACTATCGCGTCGGTATCTCTTTTAGTGATGTCGCCTTTTATGATTTTGATTTTATCTTTCATAAAATCTTAAGCGGATTTAAGAACTTATATTCGTAACTTCTCTTTGCTGAACGGGGAATTTGATTCCTTCTTTTCTGAACTCCTGAAGTATTCTGTAATTTATCTGCGAGCGCACGGAAGCGTATTTATCCTGGTCTGTTATCCAGACCCACAATTTCATAATTATTCCGAGTTCATTAATTTCGGAGAATGAAACCGAAGGCGGGCAGTCTTTGAGCACGAGTTCGTTTTCCGCGGCGAGTCTCAAAAGAACATCTTTAACTTTGTCGAATTCCTCGCTGTGTGATATTGTAACGGGGATGTCAATCTGTGTTTTTTCAATGTAACTCCTGTTGACGACCTCCTTCTCAATGAAGAACGAATTCGGAACGATAATCATAATGCCGGCGGGGGTTTTAATTCTCGTGCTTCTCCAGGAAATAGAAGTGACGGTTCCCATTTTTCCGGCGACTTCGATGAAGTCCCCTTCTTTAATCGGTCTTTCGAAAAGTATTATAAGCCCGCTTATGAAATTATTCGCTATGTTCTGAAGCCCGAATCCTATGCCGACCATTATCGCGGCGCCGCCCGCGAACAGGAGTGAAACGTTGATTCCCGCGGAGTTGAGCGCGACGAGCAGGCCGATTACGAGTATGAGATAATTTACGATGCGGGCGATCGAGCGGGCGATTCCCGCGTTGATTTCGTGTTTCGGAAACACTCTCTTGATGAGTATGCGCCGTGTCACGCGCGCGATAATAATCACGAGAATGAAAACGAGCGCGAACACTATCAGAGAGAGAAACGTAACTCCCTGGTCTCCGATTTTAAACAATGTTTTTTGAAGCAGGTCCATGCGTTAATAACTTTCGTCCTCGGTCGGGAATTTATTTTCTTTCACGTCGCTTATATATCTCCTGAAAGCGTCCTTCATATCCTGCGCGAGGTTCATATATTTTCTCACGAAGCGCGGCTTGAATTCCTCGTTCATTCCGAGCATGTCTGGAGTAACGAGAACCTGGCCGTCGCAGTATGGTCCCGCGCCGATGCCGATAGTGGGAATCTTCAGCGACTGCGAAATTTTCTTTCCGAGTTTCGCGGGAATTTTTTCGAGCACAATAGCGAAGCAGCCTGCCTGTTCGAGTATGAGCGCGTCCTTGTATATCTGGTCGGCTTCGCTTTTTTCTATGCCTCTGGTCTTGTAACTGCCGAATTTATTAATAGACTGCGGGGTAAGCCCGAGATGCCCCATCACGGGAATTCCGATTTCAACAAGCCTTCTCACCGTTTCGGCGATGTAGTGTCCGCCCTCCATTTTAATCGCGTCGCAGCCCGTTAGTTTCATCACCTTGCCGCAGTTTTGTATCGCCTCGTCTATTCCCGCCTGATAACTCATAAAAATCATATCGGCGATTACCATCGCTCTTTCAACGCCTTTTCTGACGATTGAAGTGTGATAAATCATCTCGTCGAGCGTGACGGGAAGAGTCGTTTCGTTTCCCTGAATAACGTTGCTCAGAGAATCGCCTACGAGTATGAGTTCGATTTTGGCGGCGTCGAGAAATTTTGCCGTAAGATAGTCGTAGCAGGTCAGCATCGTAATCTTTTCGTAGTTGTCCTTCATGAGTTGCAGCACTTTTGTCGTAACGTGCTGAACGTCCCTTGATATTAATTTCTTTGTCGGCATTTTATTGTTCCTTTTTAATTTTTAAATCCGAATAAGAGCCTCTGATAAACGCTGATTCGTCGAGTTTGAAATGCCCGATTAACTTATCGAGCGTTTTACGTGCCGTATTAATTGAATTAAAAATTACCTCAAATTCAAGATATTTTCCCAAGCCTTTAACGTCATCTATGTGAATTCTCACGTTTCGCGACGTGAATATTTCGCGTTTCTTGTCCACTATAACTTTTTTTCCGTACAAAGCGGTAAGAATCGAATCAAGTTCTTCAGGCGTGGAGGTTTCGGAAAGGAAATAATTCGATACACGTTTACCCTGTGTGTTCGCCCTCCTGTAAAATATAAGCCTGCCGTTCTTTCCGTCAATTATTCTGAGTTTAAGCCGTCCTGTCTTTATGTTATAATAAATATCGGTCTGCTTTTCTATAAAATGCTTTGCGTATTTGTCAGACTTGACGTAGTCAAGGGCGAGTCTCCGGTATTTCGAAATGCCGGTTACGGGAGTTTTTATTTCAAGGTTCTTCCTGTAATTCACGGCGGGCATTTTAACCTTTGTCGGTAAGAATTCCCCGCGTGCTTCTTGAGATGAAATCAAGGATTGTGTTTACTTCCGCGGTCTTCTCCATTTCGGCGTTTATTTTTTTCACCGCGTCCGAAATGTTCAGACCCGATTTGTAGAGAATGCGGTACGCTTCTTTGATTGACTCCATTTGTTTCGGCGTGAAATTTTTTCGTTTAAGTCCGAGAACATTCAGTCCTTCGTACTTCATCGGGTTTCCGCCTGCGGTTACGTACGGAGGAATGTCTTTCACGGCTTTTCCGAATGCGGCGATTATGCTGTGCGCGCCGATTTTTATGAACTGGTGCACGGCCACGAGTCCGCCGACAAATCCGAAGTCGTCAATTTCAACGTGACCGCCGAGCGTGGCGCAGTTGGCCATAATAATATTATTCTTCAAAATGCAGTCGTGCGCGATGTGTACGTACGCCATCAGCAGGCAGTTATCGCCGACGACAGTTTTCCCGCTTGCTTTTGTTCCGCGGTTGAGCGTGGCGTATTCGCGGATAACCGTATTCTTTCCGATTTCGAGCGTAGAGTATTCGCCCGCGAATTTCAAATCCTGCGGAATCGTTGAAATCACCGCGCCGTGATGAATTTTTACGTTATCCGAAATTCTCGCGCCGTTGTCTATGATAACGTTCGAGCCGATTTCAACGTTATTCCCGATTTCGACATCGTCTTTTACAACCGTGAAGTCGGCGATTGTAACGTTCGTTCCGATTTTAGCCTTATTGCTGACTGAATTAAGCGGCATTACAGTGTTTTTTCAATTAAGAAATCCTCTTCGTGCGCGTTTGTTTTGGTTATCATTTCGGCTATAAGACCGAGAGAGAAAAATTGTATTCCAACTATTATGAACAATATGCCGATAAGAAACAACGGTCTGTTGCTGATTGATTCTCTTTCGAGAAATTTCAGCAGCGTCAGGTACAAAGTAATTATGAAACCGCCGAGGAACGAAAGCATTCCAAGCGTTCCGAAAAGATGAAGCGGTTTTTTTATATACTTGTTCGTGAACACGACGGTCAGCACATCAAGAAAGCCGTTTACGAACCTGCTGGCGCCGAACTTTGTTTTTCCGAATTTTCTCGGATGATGCTTTACTATTTTTTCCGTTACTTTAAAACCCTGCAGGTGCGCGAGCGCGGGCAGGTATCTGTGCATTTCTCCGTAAACTTTCAGGCTCTTCACGACGTCTTTCCTGTATCCTTTAATGCCGCAATTAAAATCGTGCAGCCTTATTCCCGAAAGTTTCGACGTGACGTAGTTGAATATTTTCGACGTGTTTCTTTTTATAAACGGGTCGTATCTGATTTTTTTCCATCCCGATACGAGGTCGAATCCCGAAAGAAGCATTTTCAGGAGTTCGGGAATTTCGTCAGGGTCGTCCTGAAGGTCTGCGTCAAGCGTGAATACGTAATCCCCTTTCGCCGCCTTAAAGCCGCAGGCGAGCGCTGCTGATTTACCGTAATTCCTTCTTAGTTTTATGCACTTAAAACGGTTGTTTTTTCCGTGTATTTCCTGAATTCTCTCAAATGACCTGTCCGTGCTTCCGTCATCTACAAAAATCACTTCATATCCGCAATTCAGCCTTCCAAGAACATCCTCAAGTTTTTGCGAAAGTTCTTTCAGCGATTCTTCTTCGTTCAAAAGAGGAATAACGACGGAAACGGATTTGTTAGAGGGCAGAAAAATCCTGTTTTCGTTCGGATTGACGTCGTTTTTGTTTTTCTCAGCCTGTAATTTCTTGCTTTTAAATTTATTGAATCTCCGGCGCCTGTAATTATTCGGTCTCCTGTATCCCGCATTATCCCGGTTGTTCTCTTTATTATTATCGGTATCTGCCATATTTTGTTAAATTTTGACAATATAACAATTTAGAAATCGAACTTATATTCAAAATTATCGATATTGTTTCGGCGTGTGTTTTCCCGGCTATTCTTATTTATCGCATTTATGACTGAAAATTCTGTTATGTCCGCGTATATTATTGCAGGGGAAACAGCCTTATGGTAGGCAAGCCGGTTTTTGCGGCGGATTATGCGTGTTTGTGTTTGTAATTGATTTTCAAAAATAAATATTTCATATTGGAACAACAAAACATAAGCATTATACAGTCAGCCGGATTTTTACAAATTTATTAATTTAAACAGATTTTTTATGATGATAAATAAAAAGGTAATCTGGCTTTTTTTATTTATTTTAATTCCTGTTTTTGCATCAGCGGACAGTCCTGCGGGACCGGGAAACAAATGGATTAACCACACCGACCTGAAAAACGTCGTCACGATTGCGATGGACAGGAGCGCGCCTCTTGCTTACTGCGGTTCAGAAGGCGGTTTATTCGTCGTGAACGTGGAAAGCGGAGAAATAGTCCGGAAATATACCAACATCGACGGGCTTATTTCCAACAACATAACTGCGGTTTACATTGATACACTCGATCGATTATGGATTGGTACTGCCGACGGCTCGATATCTATACTTAATTTTTCGTCGAACACATTCAAATACATATACGACATAAAAAATTCAAACGAGAGCAATAAGAACATATACGATTTTATTCAGTTTGGAAATTACATGTTTGTTGCTACGGGTTATGGAATTCAAAAAATATCCGTTTTAAATTTATCGTTCACGGATGCTCCGTATTATCAACTTGGAACTTTTCCCGGAAAGACCAAGGTCACGACCATGACGATTCTTAATTCCAGGTTATTCGCGGGCACTGCTGTTGGAATCGCTTACGTTAATCTTTACAACACGAATTTAAACGATCCGATGTCCTGGACAAATTACAGCCAGACGCCTTTAAACTCGAATCTTAAATGCTCTGAAACTTTTGACGGGAAAGCGTTTTTCGGTTCTACAACGGGTTTCGGGTATTTTGACGGTCAGTACTGGCAATTGTTTCCCCATCCGGGCATTGCCGCGGCGCAGATATTCGATACAAAGGCAATCGGCGACAAACTATACATAATAGCGGACGCTTTTGTTTTTTTCGTTCCTAAAACAAATCTGTCTCAGGTAAGTCCGTATACTCCTCAGGGTACTTATCTTACTTTGAATAATTACAACGATACGCCTTTAATCGGTGTGTTTGAAATGGGTTTAGGCTACTATAAGAATTCGGTATTCACGACGGTATATCCAAATTGTCCATACAGGAATTCTTTTGAATATCTCTCAATAGGTCAGGACGGTGTTTTGTGGTCAGCCGGGGGACAGGATTTAACCGGCGCGTATTCGGGATTTTACAAATATCAGGATAACGTGTGGACTGCATACAACACATCAACAACGCCCCCTGTCGGAAACAGTAATTTTTTCAGGAGAATATTTTCCAGCAACGGCACAGTTTGGGCGTTGTGCTACGGCGGTGGAGCAACCAAGGTACAGGGAGATAAAATAAATAATTATAATCCGCAAAACTCTCCGCTTCCGGGAATTCCGGGATATCCTAATTACTGCGTTCCATTCGGCGGCGCGTATGATAACGCGGGGATGTTCTGGATGTCGTTTTACGGAACGGATAAATCCAAGAGCCTGTATGCAGTAACGGGCGACTCTACATTTCTCGGTTTTAACAATCCCGACGTGGTTCTCGCGGCGAGATTTGAGCACATGGCAATTGACAATTACAACACGAAGTGGATTACGTCGAGCGGCAATCCGGGCGGATTGTATTTCTTTAACGAAAACGGCTCGCTTTATAATACCGCGGACGACATATACGGATTCTATAACGTCAATGATTTTGAAAGCAACGACATCACATCCGTCATTGTTGACAAGAACAACGAGGTCTGGGTTACGACAATAAACGGTATTTTTATTATAAGCGACCCTTACGCGGCCATAGTTAATCCGAACAATAAACCCGCTCCGAGAAAACTCGGATTGATATCCGGAAACATACAGGTGCCGTTTACTGAAAACTGCAAGTGCATAGCGTCGGACGTTTTAAATCAAAAGTGGGTCGGCACGAAGAACAACGGCGTTTTTCACCTGTCATCAGACGGCACTACTCTGATAGAACAGTTTAACACGACAAACAGCCCGCTTCTCAACAACGAGATTACTTCCATAGCGGTAAATCCCACGGACGGAAGAGCGTATTTCGGTTCATTGTACGGACTCTCATCGGTGCAAACGGACGCTATATCGCCTCTGGCGGAATTTGACAAGATAATATGTTCTCCTAATCCTTATCTTGTTCCCCCGAAAGTGAATTTACGGATTGACGGCCTTGTCGAGAACTCTTCCGTTAAGATAATCACTCTCACGGGCGATGTCGTCGCGGAATTCGATTCTCCGGGAGGAAAAATAGCTTCGTGGGACGGTAAGGACAAGCGCGGAAATTACGTCCCGTCGGGTGTTTACATTGTCGTAGGTTTTAACAAGGACGGAAGCAAGGTGGGAAAAGGGAAACTGGCTGTTGTAAAACGCTAAATATTTTCACGATGCTTGTAATTCCTGTAATAGACATAAAGGACGGCAGGTGCCTGAGACTCTTTCACGGGCACTACGAGACGACCAATTTTTATTCTGACAACCCTGTAAAAGTGGCGCGTCTTTTCAGGAAAGAAAACTTCAAGTGCATACACATCACGGACCTTGACGGCGCCGTTCAGGGTGAAATGAAAAATTATCCCGTCATAAAGGAAATCTGCAGGTCCGTCGACATTCCCGTTCAACTCGGCGGGGGCATCAGGGATTTCGAGACCGCGAAAAAAATAATAGAAGACCTCGGAGTTTACAGAATAGTTGTCGGCACCGCGGCCATATCAAACCCTGAAATGATCAAGAAAATTCTCGACGAATACACTCCCTCGAAAATCGTAATCGGAATAGACGAAAAGTTGAACAACGTTGTAACAAACGGATGGATAAATTATGCGGACGTTACGCCGCTTGAATTCGCTTTAATGATGGAGAACATCGGCGTCAGAAGAATCATTTATCAGGACGTGACGCGTGTAGGAAACTGCTGCGGACCGTTTACGGAAAGGATTCTCGAAATAGCGGATAATACAAAGTACTTAAAAATAACTTCCGCGGGCGGAATCGGAAATTATTCGCACCTCCGTATGCTGAAGGACCTTAACAATCCTAAGGTTGACAGCGTTATGATATCGAAAGCCCTTTACGAAAACAACTTTCCGTGCCAGGCAATCTGGCGCGACATCGAGAGAATTGACACGTCGCTCGATTTGCCAAAAGTAAAAAGATAGATTTGAGACTCACCGCTGCACATACAAAGCATTTAATCCTTATCGCAATGATTCTGATTCTCTCTTTTCTTTTTTGCGGAACGGATTCAAGCGCGCAGGTAAAGACGGGAAAGTTCAGGATTGCGCGGCTTAAATATTCCGGCGGAGGCGACTGGTATAACGACCCTTCCGCTGAAGTCAACATGATGAACTACCTGAAGAAGAACACGACCGTCGATGTTGACGAACCGAAATTTTATTCGGTTGACGTTTCTTCTGACGAGATATTCGATTACCCTTTCATATTAATAACGGGACACGGGAACATCAGTTTTTCAGAATCCGAAATCAAGCGCCTGAGGCTGTACCTTGAAAACGGAGGTTTTCTGTATGCCGACGACGATTACGGAATGGACGAATCTTTCAGAAAAGAAATAAAAAAAATATTTCCGAATGACGAATTAAAGGAACTCCCCTTCAATCATAAAATCTACAACATACATTATTCTTTTCCAAACGGGCTTCCGAAGATACACGAGCACGACGGCAAGCCGCCCCAGGGATTCGGAATCTGGCAGAACGGACGTCTCTGCGTTTACTACACTTACGAGACCAACATCTCCGACGGCTGGGCGGATACACGCGAACACGACGACCCTCAGGAAAAACGGGACGAGGCATTCAGGATGGGTACGAACATAATCATTTACGCGCTAAGCAACTAAATTCAAACCGGGATTTTCACAGGCTTTCAGGATAGAAACAAACACTTATATCGAAATAATCGCGAAGAGAACATCCGATTGTTCATAATCCATGCGGGATGCAGGGGAGGAAAGGAACTTTACGAAACCGCTTTCACTGCGTAACGTGCGGTTAATTAAGATAATATCATCCGAATTAAAAAATTCAAAAAAGGAATTTGAGTGTGGACATTTCAATTTGAATTTCATAATATTGTATAGAACTATTTTAGTCCCCCGAATTGTATAAAAAAATAGTTTAAAATCAGTGGAAGAAAACACGGCATCAATTAAGGTTTACACTCTGTTGTTCTTTTTCGTTATACTTGGGTTCATCGGCTTCCTGGTTTATCAGGGTTTTAAAGACGCGGATTACAAGGACAAGATTTCTCCGGGAGAAAAGAGCAGAAAAAGCAGAAGTGTATCCGTATTAACGGTAAGTAAAAACGGAAATTTGTAACGGGTAAGAGTTCTTCGCGCTCAGAAATTTATCTCGAGTCCGAGGTTCAGTCTGTTATTTACCCCGCCCTCTATCATGTCATTTCCCGAACCTATAAATTTAACTTCATCAAGATACGTTGCCGAATATTTAGCAATAAGTTCGGCAAACGGAAAAGGCCTGTAAGCCGCCATAAGATACCATCTCGTTCCCTTGCCGTACAATCCGACGTTTGACATCACGCCGCGGAGGTCCTCTTCGAATTCATAAACGCGGCTGTCGTAGTCTTCGGTCTGAAACACTATGAACCTTGTGGACAACGAAAGATTTTTTATCAGCGACGCCCTGACGTCCGAATAGAAAAGATATCCCTTGTTGTTTCCGCCATAATTATCGTACTTCACCATTACATATTCGTAACGAGTTCTCGTCCTTACCGATTTTGAGATGTCATAATCAAATCCTATTCTGAAGTTCATCTGGTTGCGGTTGTCGATTTTTTTCGCGTCACGTCCCTGTTCATCCAAAATTGTTCTTGATTCTTCCTTATTCTTGTTTCTGTACTTGAAATAAACAAGAAGGTTCTTGTTTACCTTGTACTGCGACGTTAGCAGAAAATCGTTCCCTGTCGTGGGCGCAGGATTGAAATAAGTCCTGTAGGGGAATTTAAACTGGTCGAAGTAAGTATTCACCTCAAGCCCTTTAAACGGCCTTACAGAAAGTCCCGCGTAAAAACCGTTTTCATTCTGAGTGTTTCCGTTGTTCTCGCCGAATCCGAACGAGTGAACGGGCGAGAAATCTTCGGGATAATTCCTGTAGAGAAGAATAAAGTCCGCGAATTTTTCGATGCCGAACTGCGCGGCGCCGATTCCCGCGACGCTTCCCGATTGCGAGCGGGCAAACTCGCCGAACACGTTTATGTTCCTGTATATGATGTCGTAATCGACGCTGAGCATGTTTGCCGTCGAGCCGCTGAAGTTATACAACTGCCGCTCGCTGTCGTCCGATTTTATGCTCTTCGTGAAACTTGAATTCCAGTATGTAACTCCGAGACGCAAGAAATCGTAATCCGCATATATTCTTCCGCCAGCGAATCTTTCCTTGCCCGTGCCGAGCCTGTTTTGTTCGCTTGTCGTCCTGTGATAACCGTCGAAATAAAAACTCGAAACTTCATTCAGTGTCGTGTCAATTGAGGCGTCAAAATAATTGTTCGAATAGAACGCGTAAAAATCATAATTCTTAAAAGACACGTTTGTCGCAGCGCCCCTGAAGAACTGAACTTCGTTTGTCGATTTATAACTTGTAATCGCGTTGTTGTCTTTCTTGATAACGGAGACAGCCTCGCTTCCTTTCGAGAACGCGAGCGACGTCCGGAGTCCGAGCCCCTGTCCGAAGTTAAGGACGTAATCTCCGATAACGGCTTTCTTCACGAACTTCCAGTTTTTCAGTTCGACGTGTCCAGAATAGAAGTCCGCATAGTTTGTTTCGCCGGCGTCTTTTTCGAGAGTTAAGTTCGCTCCGAGTTGATAGTCTTTGCCGTTGTATAATCCCGTAAGGCGGTTGTAAACTTTTTGTTTTGAGCCGGGATACTCTCCGTTTTCAAATCCCTTCTTCGTCTGGAGGTCCTGCTGGACGCGGCTTCGGAACCTCACGTCGATATCACCGAGAATTCCGTCTCCTCTTTTTTTGCCCTCTTTCCTGACGTAGCCCGATTCATCCTTGACGAAATCCGTTTTTGACCTTTTCGCGATTACGAAAACTTTTATCTTTTCGTAAAATTCGTCCGATACGCCGTCAACTTTCAGAAGTTCTCTTTTCGAAATGTAATTTTTCTTTTCCCTGTACTTAATAATATTGCGCGCGATTATGGACGTCATGAACGGGATTTCCTCAAGGTCCGTTTGCGATGCCGAGTTTATATCCACGGGATTATCTTTCAGGTAATCCATCTTGTCGAGGAGTTTCGAGTCTTCGGTATCTTCGAGAGAATTTTCGAGAAGGTTCTCGATATTGTTGAAAGTATTAAGGTCGGTTGTATCGGGAACGACCTTANNAGCGTATCCGTTCCCGCCATAACAAGCCTGCTTCCCGCCACCAGGGCGGAAAGCAGCAATATTTGGATAAACTTTTTTATAGCGCTAAATTATTAATAAACTTTTACCCTTTCGACTCCGAGAACGCTTTTGGCGGATTGTGACTGAACAAACACGACTATACTTGAATTCTTCGCGATAACGCCTTCAGGAATTGAATACGGAATTTCGAAATTCGACGATTGCCCCGGAGTAATATTAATGCTCATCCCGTCAGTTCCGGTGAATAGTTTTCTCATAGTGTTTTGGTGCCAGTCTTCGCCATTCGGTGCTTCATAGTAAAGATTGTTTTCCGTAAGGACGGCGTGCAGGCGCAGGTCGCTAACGGACGTGCCCGACAACTGTCCAACGCTCACCGTCAGCGAGCCGGTGCCCGCGAGAGAGTCGAAATTATTGACGATATTGATTCCGAACTGGTTCTTCAGTTTCAGTTTGCTTTCTATCAGGTTCGTCCACGTGGTCGCGTTGAACGCGGGAAGAAGCACACCGTTAAGAACCGTGTACGGATTGAACATCAGCGCGCCGTAATAGTTGGACCTCGCGAGATTATCGACCGTATTGAAAAGATAGAACGGGTCGTTAAGAGACGTAACGGTCGTGTGAACCCTTATTATTATTACGTTCGTATCGTTTATTGTGATGCCTTTCAGGCTGTCTATTTCGTCCAGATAGTGTCCGGGAACGGGGCAGTTCACGCAGGTGTGGTTTGTAAAAAACTCCACAAGAACCTTGCTTGACGCCTTGAAGTCGGATGTTCCCTTCACGAGCGGATTGTCATTGCTTTCGCAGGAAAAAAAGAATCCCGCCGTAAGAAGTATTATTATGTATAAAGAGAATTTTTTCATTTTTAAAGTATTTAAAATAATTAATGATTACACCAATTAAAACTTATTGTTCAGTGTCAGTCTGAGGCCTTCGAACGGTCTTACGAATCTGCAGATTCCGTTCGTGCACTTCAGACCGCCTCTTTCCGTTCCGTATGAAACGGTAAGCGAATTGGCTGAATTGAATTTATACGATACTTCTCCTATGAACCAGTTCTTTTTTCCCGTGGGTTCTTCATCGTCATTGGTGAACTCAGCGCTGAACGTTGCGCTTATGTTCGGCGAGCGGGAAAGGCTTACGGAGAACAGGTTGTTCATGTACGATTTTTCTCCGACCCTTATGTTGTTTTCAACCCACTGGTTTTCAACTATAAATTTAAGCGTGTATTCTTTCGTCAGTGAATACCTGACTTCGACGGGAATCGTGTTAACCTTTAATATTTCCGAAGCGTTCGGATTAATGTAATTGTAAGTGACGGCGTTCTGCCTGTCGTACGCGACCTTTGTATAAAGTTTGTCGTTCACGTACCATTCTCCGTCCGCGTAAACTTCCCAGTACGGGGAGAACTGCTTGTCCAGCGACGGCAGGTAATTTCCGTCCCTCTCAATCCGCGTGTAAACAAGTTTGCCGCCGTCTGTTGTTTTCAGATAATCAAAGTGCCTCGATGCCACGGCCGCGTTTACGTTGAAAGTCACGTTATCCTTCGGCGCATAGACGACGTCTATCTGCGCTCCGACTTCGTCGTTAAAATCAACTACGTGGGGGTTTCTCGAAATAAGCGTTGACGAATGCTCTTTCACCACTGTAGGCGGATTCTGGAAAGGAAGCATCTTCGTCGGCCTGTCGGCGCTTCTGTTGTCGGGATTCGTCATGTCGAACCTGTAGTTCTTGTAATCGACCGTGACGCCGAGTTTCGGCATTGAGTATGAAAGCGAACCGTAGAAACCGTCGCCCTTCGCGGAGATGGGAACGGGATACGATGTGTTCGCGTCGGTGCTAACGTGTTTGTGCGCGTATGAAGCGAACAACTGAAGGTTCTTGTAGTTGAAACTCAGATACCCTTCGGGAATGTAAGCCTTAATAGAGGTGGTATCGGAACTCGTCGGTACTTTTCCGTAAGCGTAGACATAGTTCGCGCCGATGTTAAGAAGTTTCACGGGCGATATCTCGAAGTTCGCGTCCCTTACATTATAAACTTCCTTCCTCGTAACGTTTGCAAAGTCATTGTATTCAAGCATCCCGGCGAACATTTCCGCTTTAACCTTAACCGGGTTTTTTTCTCCGATGGTTTTTTTGTAGAACGCCTTGATTCCGTCGATGCCGGTATCATAAAACTGCGTGCGGTCTTCAAAGACATTCATCGAAAGACCGCGGGAAATAACTTCCCAGAAGTCGCCCGCGCGCACGTTAATGCCTTCCTTGACGTTGTTGTACTCTATGAATCTTTTTCTAATTCCCTTATAATCGACGCCGTATTCAATCGGCTGGCTGATTTCATAACGCATTCCGAAAATTATGTCGTTAACCGAAAGACGCGCGTCCGACAGATTTTCGAAATACTCTTTTCCGTATTCAAGGTTGTTGTTTCTTTCCGTGCCGCTTCCGTACCTCATAACGTTGTTAAGCGAAGCCTTCACGTCGAGTTTAATCTGGGCAACTCCGATAGACGAGACCAGCAAGAGCAGTGCAAGAGACAGAAGTTTCTTCATATCAAAATTTTATTTTTTTAATGGGGAAAAATGCTATTTTATTCCGAGCATTGCTTTTATTTCTTCTTCTATTTTAACCTCGTCGCCCGTCTTGAATCCGATATGGAGCGCGACGATTTCCTTGTTCTTGTTTATCATCAGAGAATACGGCATTTCATCCTTGCCGCCGTAAGATTCGAAAACTCTCTTTTCGGGATCCATCAGAACCTTGAAAGAAAAATTCTGGGCGGTAACGAATGATTTTACTTTTGATGACGATTTTTGATTGTCAACATTTATTGCAAGATATTCGAAGCCCTGGTCTTTGTATTTCTGATATACGTCTTCGAGTTTTTTCATTTCTTCCTTGCAGGGTGTGCACCAGGTAGCCCAGAAAGCCACGAGCACGCCTTTGGAATTATCAAGAACTTTGCTGAGCGTAACGTCAGCTCCGTCCACGTCGGGAAGCGTAAAGTCAGTGTACATCTGCGCTTTCGAAACGCCCGCGAACAGGAACATTAAAAGAAAAATACAAACTGCTTTTTTCATTTCAGTATAATTAATTTTTTAAGATAGCCGCGATTATTGCCGTTGCCACGAGATTTAAAAGTGCAAGCGGCAGCATTACCTGCCAGCCGATTCTCATCAACTGGTCATACCTGAATCTCGGAATAGTCCATCTGACCCAAATGAAGAAAAACACCATGAAAGCGACCTTGGCGCAAAATGTCAGAATTTGTATTATGCTGACCGCGAGAGGCGGCAGACCGAATGTCTGGAGGTACGGGAACTGCCAGCCGCCGAGGAACAACGTTGTAATTACCGAAGACGAAACTATTACGGCGGCGTACTCGGCAAGGAAGAACATCGCGAATTTCATGCTCGAATATTCAGTGTGATAACCGCCAACGAGTTCCTGCTCCGCTTCCGGCAGGTCGAACGGAGTTCGGTTGGTTTCGGCGAATGAAGCGATGAGAAACGTAAGGAAACCGACCGGCTGAAGAATTATGTTCCACTTCCACCCGTATTGATTCTGTACAATCGTATCGAGTTCAAACGAACCGTTAATCAGTATGATTCCGATAATGGAGAGACCCATTGAAAGTTCGTAACTCAGCATTTGCGCTGACGAGCGCAGACCGCCGAGAAGCGAGTACTTGCTGTTCGACGACCAGCCGCTGAGAGTTATGCCGTAAACGCCGAGCGACAGAAAAGCGAGAATGTAGAGAATGCCTATGTTTACATCCGCAATCTGAAGTTTTATTTCCCTTCCGGCAATCATAATCTTGTCGCCGAAAGGAACTACGGCAATCGTCGATAGAGCCACGAAAATTGAAATTCCGGGCGCGAGCGAATGAACGAATTTGTTAGCGTTCGCGGGAACGATGTCTTCCTTCAGAAGAAGCTTAAGGACGTCGGCGAACGGCTGAAGAAGCCCCTGATAGCCGACGCGGTTAGGCCCGAGGCGGTTTTGAATGAAACCCGCCACGCGCCTTTCTTCGTAAACCGTAAACGCCACGGCAGTAAGAAGCACGCTTTCCACGACCACGATTTTAATAAGCGTAATCAGTATGTCTATAATCCAATCAGGCATAATATTAGGTGGAAATTTACCTAAAATATTCCTAAAAATTTATGAATAAATGCGGTCAGCAAGTAATTCATACATCATTTATATCCCGAAAATAACCTAATTGTTCCTGAACATTAAGGAATGAAAAAACAGGTGTTTTGTCGAATATCCCGCGGCGGGGCAAACACAAGAAATACGGTGGATGCTCCCCGGACCTTTCTTTCTTCAAACGGACCGAATGTATAAACGAACGGGCGAATCCGTTTCAGCGAGTCACCGTATTTTTAAAACATATAAGTCTTATTTCACGAGCACCATTTTCTTTGTAATAGAACTTACGCCTTTCGAGTCGAATGCTTCGAGGCGGTAGAAATAAATCCCGCTCGAGAGTTTCGCGCCGTCGAAATCTATCTTGTATGTACCTGCGGTGAGTTCGCGGTCAAACAGATTATTAATGAGTTTTCCCGATATGTCGAAGACGGATATTCTCACTTTTGCTTTTTCCCTTACGGCGAATTTAATGGTTGTCGAAGGGTTAAAAGGATTGGGATAATTTTGTTCGAGCGTGTAATAATTCGGAACGAAAGCGTTCAGTTGTATGACGCCGACATTCGGGTTTACCTTGTAATATATCAACTGAGTCTCAATCCTGTAGAAAGGCTCCGTGTGTCCGGTGCTGTTATAGTTACAGTCGGCGCAGGTGACGCCGTTTACGCAGTTGGGATTAGTCGGCCTGCAGTAATTCACGTAAGGGTCGAGATAATAGGAATATGTTTTGCTGAGTCCGGGAGTTACGTACGGCGTAATCATCGTATCCCACGGAATTACGCTTGCTCCCGGGCACCAGCCTGCGCGGGGATAATGCCAGGTTCCGCCCTGCGGACTGCACGTATTATCAATGCAGTCGTATCTCCAGAGCCAGTAAGTGAGCGTATCGTTTCCCACTACGATGCCGTGCTGTTTCTGTGAAAACTCGGCGGCGTTCTCCGTATTCCCCTGTCCGTGTCCCGTCGTTATAATTCTTGCCTTGACGCTGTAAATTCCCGAATCCGTTATTATATTTTTTGAAGGGAGATGATTCATCGGCGGATTAGCGGTATCGCCGTAAACGAGATACTGGTTCTGCCACAGGTTTACAACCTTATAAGGTTTCGGCTGAACCTCCCCCTCTATCAGAGCGAACTTGATAGTCGCGTACCATCCGCGCGGCGTGTTTATCCACGTCTCTATGTAGTTCGCGAATTTTACGGAGTCGTGAAGCAGCGGCATGTAGTCGGTCAGGTCGTAAACGTAGGTGCACGTTCCAGGATATCCGCTGCCGACAATGTTGTACGGCGTAATCACTCTCGCGATTTCATAATATGTGGTTGAATCTATCACGACTCTTAAATGTCCGAACCTGTCCCACGGGTCGCATCCGGCTGTCGGACAGCCTATTGTGTACTTCATTATTATTTTCGACCAGTGATGCGACGTGTCAGGGAAATATACTGTCTTGTAGTGCAGGTCCGCCCAGTAATGATACTCCTGATTGAATGCGGTTATCCATGTTGTATCTCCGGGGGCCGCGTACAGGCCGGAAAGAGATGATATCGCGATGAAAAATATATAAGCGAGAAGAAGTTTTAACTTTTTCATAATGTTTGACAGTTTTTTCAATATTCCGAAAAGCGTGAAAAAGAACAATGGAAAATATATGTTATGTACCGATGAGATGTTTTTTCAATTGGAATATAATAATATTCTCGTCATTTTATGAAAGTCTGTGTTTTAATATAAACACGACGCAAAGTTTTTTCGTATAATAATAATAAGGGAATTAAACCTAGAAAAATTTATAACAGTATATAAAAACAAATGGATTTTGAAACGATAAGGGAATACGCTCTCTCGAAAAAAGCGGCGAAGGAGGGAATGCCATTCGGTGATTCCGTGCTTGTGTTCAAAGTAATGAATAAAATTTTTCTGATGATGAACTTCGAAGTGCCGTTTGAATTAAGCCTCAAGTGCGAACCCGAATGGGCGGTCGAATTGAGGGAGAGATACGAGGCGATAACCCCGGGATTTCACATGAACAAATCCCACTGGAACACCGTAGTAATGGACGGGTCAATACCGAGAAAACTTATTTATGAAATGATTGACCATTCTTACGAACAGATAGTGCAAAGCCTTTCGAAAAAACTGAAACAGGAATATAATCTTATTAAATAAGCAGATGAAAACAAATTTCCACATAACATTTAACGGCGGCTCCGTTTATAAGCGGGCGCGAAGATTTTTATTTTTAACGGCCGTCTTGATTTTAGCGCTGCCGTCTTTGAACGCGCAGGATTTTAGTTACGGGTTCAGACTTCACAAGGGGCGTGATTTCTTCGGACTACGGGACGCCATACCGAACATCAAATATTCTTCCGGCTGGCAGAAAGAATATCTGGAATCGCTCAGCAGGAATGCGTTTTGCGATTTCAAGGGCTCCAACACGCTGCTCGGCAAACTCCTAAAAGATAATCCCGAAGGTCTTGACGATTCGCTGAAGGCGGAACTGTACAAGGCAAAATCGAATAACCACGTGAACCTTTTCGAGTACAAGGACGCCCTTGAGTGCGACCTGCTCGTATCCAAGAGTTATTCCGCTTTTCTTGACGAGGAAGAAAAAGACGATTTAATCGACGACATAAATCTCTGGACAGCCGTTACCGATGCGAAACCGCAGACAATGTCAAGGAGCGGAGATGTAACGATTCAGATGGAGCGCGATATCGCCAATCTCTGGAACATACCCGTTTCAATCAACGAACTCGAGTTCAAATTTATTTTTGACACAGGCGCGAATTTTTCTGTTATCGTTGAATCCGTTGCTCAAAAACTCGGATTAAAACTTATCGATACAAAACTTAAAGTCGGAACGATTACGGGTAAAAAGGTCGATTCTAAAGTCGCGGTTTGTCCTGTTCTTAAAACGGGCGGAGTAACGGTGAACAATGTCGTGTTTCTCGTGCTTCCTGACGAGGCTCTGAGTTTTGGTTTTTACAAAATATACGGAATCATCGGAAACCCGATCATAAGAGGTTTCGGAGAAATAACGGTGAATAAAGACAACCTTCTTACCATACCCGCTTTACCTTCAAAGGGACCCGTGCAGAATCTCGCGTTTCACGGATTTACTCCCGTCATACAGGCGTTTCGCGGCGCGGACACGTTGAGGTTCACGTTTGATTCGGGAGCTATGTCAACAATACTATACAGACCTTATTTTGAAAAATACAGAAACGAAATAGAAGGAAAACTCGAGCAGGTGGACATTAATCTCGGAGGAGCGGGAGGAATCGAAACGGTAAAGGGGTATTACATTCCCGAGATTGTTCTCGGAGTGAACGGCAAAAACGGAACAATAAAAAAAGTGTCGCTCCTATCGGAATTGTCGAAGAACAAGGATAAATACTTCCACGGAAATCTCGGACAGGATTATTTTAAAAATTATGAATCGATGACCTTTAATTTTATCGATATGTTCGTGCAGTTCAAATAAAATCTTTATTGCCGTGATGTTGTTTTATGTATAAATAAAAAATCTGCGGTCATTATAATTGATAAACAGGGTTGTAAAAATATTTTTTTGTGTCGTGTTCCTGTATTCCGGCGTTTCTTACTCTCAGGTAAAAGACACGCGCAGCAAGCCGTTCACGAAATACTCAACGTGGCTGCTGCTTCAGGCTATTCCGTCCCCCGGAATCATTAGCGACGCAAACGACGACAACGCTCGTGTTCAGTTTTCGTTGAAATGGCAGATAACACCTCTGAATATTTCGTTCAAGGCGAACAAGTACGTGAGTCCCGTACAGTTCTTCATGATTAATCCCGTAAGGAGGTTCACAGGTTCGGCGGAATTGTTCATTCAGCCCGAAGTTGTTACGTCCTCTTTTAAATATTCGGGATTCGACAAGTTCGGGCTGAATACCGGAGCGCGGGTAATTATTCCGGTGCAGGAAATGGGAGAGAACATCGCTGTTTCGCTGGGCGGAAAATACACATTCAGAAAGAACTCTGTTTCGGACGATAACGGATACGCCGGAGTTGAAGCGGGTGTATATTTCATTGGCGGGCTTTTCGGTTTGCAGTTTACAAAAAACTTCAACGCGAACAATCTCTATTCGGCTTCATTTTATTTCAAATATTATTGATGGCATTTAAAACAATAAAAATATTCTCGTATATTCTTTTCGCGGTTCTTTTCAGTTCCTGCGGTTATCTCAACATAATGCTGAATAACGTCGGCGACAGCATTTCCTCAAATCCCGTCAAGGTTGCCAAGGTTGACAATCCCGTCAAGGACAGTGTAAAGATTTCGGCGCTGTGGGTCGGACATTCGACCACTCTCGTTCAGATGTATGATAAGGTTTTATTTTTCGATCCCTTTTTCAATAAGAGATTTGGCGGACTGCTGATGAGACAATACGAGCCCGGACTTGACCCTGAAAAACTCAGCAAACTCGATTATATTTTTATTTCGCACCCGCACATGGATCACCTCAGTTTCTCGACCATAGATTATTTCGCCGAAAGGTTTCCGAAAGCCAAACTTGTTTTTCCCGAAGGGGTAGAGAATTACATGCCCGGTTTTGACCTTGAAATGATTCGGCTCGAAAATTACGACTCGCAGCACGGCGATTTTGTCGGAAAGAGCGTTGTGATTGACGGTATGAAAGTTACTCCGGTTTACGCCCTGCATTCGGGCGGACGTTACGCGATTGATGTTTACAGTTGGCTGGAGCAGGGCGCGACAGGCTACGTGCTCGAATATAAAGACGCCGTGGTTTACTATGCGGGAGACACGGGTTACCGTAGTGATGCATTCAAGAAAATCGGGGACACTTTCAATATTGACCTCGCAATAATACCGGTCGGACCCTGCAGGAACTGTGATTCGTCTAGTTTCTGGCATCACACGACGTCTTTCGAAGCGCTTAAATTGTTTCAGGACGTGAAAGCGAAATATATGATACCCGTACATTACGGGGCGGCAAGGTACATGTCCGACCCCAACCGCCCGATGAATATAATGATGCAGATTCTTGAAGACCCCGATAAAGGATTTTCAGATTTAAGAGGGCGGGTGAAAGTTCTCGGTGTGGGAGAACAGATTGTTTTCAATTAACGGTTAACAGTTAACAATTAACAATTAGTAATTAGTAGTTAGTAGTTAGTAGTTAGTAGTAAGTATTCTGCAATCAATAGTCAGAGGTTACAAAAAATTTGTCCCCCTTTGGAGGGGGTACCTCTTCAATTAGTAATTAGTAATTAATAATTAGTAATTATGGTTTGCACTAAATCTACTAAGCATATACTCTTTGGCATATACTACCGATCAAATACTACCGACCATATACTGTTTGACAGATACTGTTAGCTTTTAATTATTAATTATTAATTACTAATTACTAATTACTAATTGCTAATTGTCAAAACGGCATATCGTCATCCGCGGGAGAAAAATCCGGAGGCGGAGAATCGTGCTGCGCGCCTGCGTTTGCCGGTTCAATCTTCCACGCGCTGAGAGAATTGAAATAAACTTTTTCGCCTTTCGGATTTATCCATTCGCGTCCGCGAAGATTAAAATAAACCTTAATCGCGTCGCCCGGTTTATAATCATCCATCAGCGAGCATTTATCCTGAACGAGTTCAAATTTTATATACTGCGGAAACTGGTCGTTCGTGTCGTCCAGCAATATGAATTCTCTTTTCGTGAAACTGCTCTTTATAGTCTGAACCGGGAATATTTCGTGAATCTTTCCTGTTATGTCCATTTATTGGATTTTGCTTTTAAATGAACAAAATAAGTTTTAATCTACTTTTTTAAAAGTGAGAACAACGTCATTTCCCGATTTCAGGTATAGCGTAAGTTTGCTGATTTCCCATGTGTCGGCTTTTTTCAGGCCGTTAAGGAATTCAATCTCGGGAGAGTCGTCGCAGAACATTTTCGTCTGTGTTATGTCCGAGAATTTAATCGACTTGTCGCCGACAACTACCGTGCCGCTCATCTCGTTGCATCCCGTGTTTCCGAGAAAGCGGTTGCCGTTTAAATGAATCTCAATCATCGGCTGTGTTCTTCCCGTGACTTTAACGATGTCGGTGTTATTTATTTTAGTAAGCGCCCAGATGTCGTTTATAAGCATCTTGCCGCTTGTCGTATTGGTTGGTTTTTGAGCGGAACACCCCGCCATAATTAGCGCGGTCAGAACTATTGCGAGTAATTTTAGTGTTTTCATAATTTTATTTGGGTTAATTTTTCGCTCAACTCTCTAAGTTTCATTCTGTCCGAAATATTGTCAACACCTTTTTTCGGACACACGGCTTTTCCTTTTACAAAATACTTACCTGTTATGTTCCTGAAGTCTTTCGACAAAAGCAAGGGCATAATAATTTCGGCGGATTTTTCGGGGGTGATGAAGAACGGCCAAATCGATTTTATAAGCAGTCTGTTTATTCCTTTAATGTTGTCGTATATGTTCGACCTTACAACGCCGGGATGAACGCAATTTACAGTGATTCCCGTATCTTTAAGTTTTTCAGCGAGGTCGAACGTGAAGAGTATGTTTGCCGCTTTCGAATATTTATATGCCGTAAAGTAGTTGTATTTTTTTTCTCCCGAAAGATTATTAAAGTCAATTTTAGCGTGCGCCTGAGATGCGAGGTTAATTATTCTTGAGGGAGCGGATTCCCGCATCAGGTCAACGAGAAGCATCGTGAGTATGTAATGCCCCAGATAATTCGAGGCGAATGTTTTCTCTATTCCTTCTTCGGTGATTGTCCGCTTTATCACGGAGCAGCCCGCGTTGTTCACGAGCATGTACAGTTCTGGAAATGTTTTTTTTATTCCTGCGACAGCCTCTCTTACCGATTTCATAGACGAAAGGTCCGCTATTACGATGTGTATGTCTTCGTTGTGTGATTTTTGAATTAATTCGTTTCTTGTGTTTTCGGCTTTGGTTTTGTCCCTGCAAAACATTATGAGTTTCGCTTTTCTTTGTGCGACCCTGAGCGCCAGAGCCTTTCCGACGCCCGATGTCGCGCCCGTAATAATGACGTTTCGGCTAATCATAAAATCATAAATAATAAATCAGAGGAAAAGGGAAATTATCCAGTAAAAAAGCGCGCCTGAAATCATAGAAAGCGGAATTGTCAGAATCCATGCCCAGACTATCTTTCCCGCCACGCCCCATCTTACGGCGGAAAGTCTTTGCGTGCTGCCTACGCCCACGATTGCGCCAGTTATTGTCTGCGTCGTGCTGACCGGAATGCCGAGAAGAGCCGTTCCGAGCAGCGTCGTGGCGCCCGCGAATTCGGCGCAGAATCCGCCGATGGGTTTTAGTTTTGTTATTTTCATTCCCATTGTCTTGACGATTCTCCAGCCGCCGTACATTGTGCCGAGAGCGATAGCCGCGTGGCACAAAATAACAACGTAGAAAGGAACATAGAACGAATCTATGAACTTCGCGGAAAAGAGAACTCCCGCTATTATTCCCATCGTCTTCTGGGCGTCGTTAGTGCCGTGCCCGAAACTGTAAAAGCCCGCGGATATAAGTTGAAGTTTTCTGAACGCCTTGTCCACCTTGCGGGGCTTCTTGTTTCTAACTATCCAGGTTGTCACAACCATGTTGAAATAACCAATCACAAGTCCAAGAAGCGGCGCGACAACTATAAACACGATCACTTTTATCCACGCGGGAAGAATCAATACTCCCCAGCCGAGTTTCATCACGGCGGCGCCGCCGTAGCCGCCTATAAGCGCGTGCGACGAACTCACGGGAATACCGAAATACCAGGTTAACAGATTCCAGAAAATCGCGCCGAGAAGTCCCGCGGTCAACACCCATATATCAATGTCCGAAATGTGCACGAGACCGTTCCCTATTGTCTTCGCGACCGCTACGTCAAAAGTGAATGCCGCTATGAAATTAAAAAAAGCCGCGAAGAGCACGGCTTTCTGTGGAGTCAGAACCTGTGTCGATACGATCGTCGCGATTGAATTCGCCGAATCGTGAAACCCGTTCAGGAAGTCAAAAACGAGAGCGATGAAAATCACAATCAGAACTATTTCAAGCATGTTCATATATTCTTTATCAATGCTCCTTCGATTGCGATAGTAGCCGTCTGACATTTGTCAACCGCCTTTTCGAAATTCTCTAGTATCTCCTTCTTTTTGATTACTTCGATGGCGTCTTTTTCGTTTTCAAAGAGATATGTTATCGCGTCCCTGAAAACCGAATCTCCTTCGGTCTCGAGATTTCTGATTATAACCAGTTTTTCGAGAGTATGTTTGTAATCGCCCTGCATGCTCCTAACGACCTCGTTCAGCAGTTCTGTCTGTCTGAAAAGAATTCCTGCCAACTGCGGACCGAATTTCAGGGGTTTTCTAATTTTATAAAGTTTCATTTTTGACGCTATCCTGTCGACGCCGTCTGTTACGTCGTCAAGCGCATTCATTATCGCGAAAATGTCTTCCCTGTCTATGGGAGTTATGAACGTTTCGTTAAGTTCGTTTGCGATTTTATGTGTTATTTCGTCGCATTTGTTTTCTATGACGTGGATTTCGGAGGCGTATTCGTCCAAGTTCTCAATATTCTGCACGATATCGTTCAGTATCTTTGCCGCGTTGTGCGCTTCCTCTGTAAGCGTTGCAAGCAGTTCGAAAAACTTCGGCTGCTTCGGCATAATGGATTTAAACATGGTGTATGTGGTTTAATGATTCAAAATAATTTTTCGAATGCGGTGTAAACGGGTCGGTGTTTCGGGCTGCGTAAAGAAATTTTAGTGAAATCATCAATAAATTATAAAGACGTTCATGCAAAAAAAACAATAAATTAGAAAACAATCAATTGAAAACGGACTGCGAAAAATTCTTTTGCCCGTTTACCTGCGGTTTCCGCCGACAAAAATTTGAATTTTATGCCTCGCCCATTATTTGTATTTTAAAACACAAACTAAAAAAACACAAATGAAACTTGAACATTTAGGCATCGCTGTAAAATCACTTGAAAATTCGGTTCCCGTATTCGAAAAAATATTCGGCGTGAAAGCGGGCGAACAGGAATATGTTGCGGAACAAAAAGTCAACGTGAGAAAAATCAAACTTGAAAACTTCGACGTGGAACTTCTCGAGCCGACATCACCTGAATCCCCCATCGGAAAATTTATTGAAAAACGCGGCGAAGGAATTCATCACTGCTCGTTTGAGGTGCCTGACGTGGCGTCGAAACTCGAAGAATTAAAGAGCAACGGAGTTCAACTCATAGACCAGCAGCCCAGAACGGGAGCGGAAGGAATGCTAATCGCGTTTCTCCACCCGAAATCAACCGGCGGCGTGCTGATGGAACTGGCACAGCACAACAAATAGAGTGTTTTGCGCTGATTGTAGTTTTTTTTGATATATCAAATATCAAAAATAAAAAATAAAATATTCAAAGCAAAAATTAAAAAAGGGTTCGTTGCCAACAGATACTGCTCCATCTTTTTGATTTTTTATATATATTTTTAGTTCTGCTTCTCAGGCTCCGGCCCGGGAAGCCGTAATAATTGTGTTTTGCATTCCCAAGCCGAAGCCGGGGAATGAGAGTTGGCGTGTGCTTCTCTTGCTTTTTGATTTTTAATATGTATTTTTTATATTTTATATTTAATTTTTGATATTTTTTCCGGGGTTTCTGCACAAAAAAATAATTGCCCGGATTTTGAAACTTTTTACTCTGAAAAGCGCTATACATATAATAACACAAACTATAAATAACATTATGAAAAAACTTCATTTTCTTTTTGTATTAGTACTTGCCGCATTGTTTACGTTTGGTTTCGAAGCAAACCTCAATCCGGTTAACGATTTCGGACACCGGTACGTTGTTATTGTTGACGGCAAAGAAATAACCATTCCGACGAATGTATTCGACAAAATAAGAGCGGATATCGGTTCAGCCGACCTTCCCGACTGGGCGCTTATGTCGCCAGATAAAGACGGATATGAAGGCACGAGAACACTCGAACTTTACGAATACATTAAGACGCTCAACCTCGAACCAAAACCGCTGGTTGTCGCCGTGATGGACTCGGGTTTCGAAATGGACCATCCCGATTTGAAAGACAACATCTGGAACAACGAAGCCGAAATTAACGGTCAGGCGGGTGTCGATGACGACGGAAACGGATACGTTGATGATTTTCACGGCTGGAATTTTCTCGGCAAGGCGGTCAATCTCAATCTTGAAGTTACCCGCGAATACTCGAGAATGAAAAAAGAAGGCGTTTCGGAGACCGACGCTTATTACAAGAAGGTAAAAGACGAATACGACAGGAAGAAAACCGAAGATACGGAAACCTATGAATACATAAAGATGCTCGCCTCCGACCTTCGCGACGCGGTGGCTGTATTAAAGGAAAACAATGTAACATCCGACCCGAAGCAGTTGCAGGAAATTTCCGATAAACTCACGGGAAAAGTTCAGGACGCGGCTCAGAAAATTCTCGGCACGTACATGCTGACGGGCGCGGGACCCGACGAAATAATTGACTATGAAGGAATGTACAAGACTAAGACCGAGGTTCTATACGATTTGAATCTCGACCCTTCGACTTTAATAGGCGACAACTCGAAAGTAATGAACGAAAAGAACTACGGCGATAACGACCCGTCAGTAAAGGTGAGTTCCCACGGAACGCACGTCGCGGGAATAATCGGCTCTACAAAAAGCGGAGTCGGACAGGCGCCTTTTGTCAAGTTGATGTATCTCCGCGTTGTTCCTGCCGACGGCGATGAGCGCGATAAAGACATCGCGAACGGCATCAGGTACGCCGCGGATAACGGAGCGAGCATAATAAATCTTTCCGCGGGAAAATATTATCCGAACAACCCGAATTACGTTAAAGAGGCTATTCAGTACGCCGAATCGAAAGGCGTTCTCTTTGTCGTCGCCGCGGGTAACGAAGGCACGAACATAGAATCGACCATAAACTATCCCGTAAAGTTTTACAAGGAAAACAACGAGATGAAATATTTTTCTAATCTCGTATGCGTAGGCGCGAATACCTGGATGAAGCAGTGGAATACCGAAAAGGACCCGCTGAACCTGACGAGAAAGTACGACCTCGCTGCTGTCTTTTCAAATTATTCCGATAAGGTCGTTGACCTTTTCGCGCCGGGCGTTGAAATAAACTCAACTGTTGCTGGAAAAACTTACAAGAGAATGAGCGGAACCTCTATGTCGGCTCCCGAAACGTCCGGCGTCGCGGCAATACTTAAAGGATATTTCCCGAACCTCACACCCGCGCAAATTAAAGACATACTTATGAAGTCATCGCGCAAGTTCGCGGGGCTCGAAGTGAAATCAAAAGAATTAAAGAAAGTTGAATTCTCAAAACTTTCAAAATCCGGCGGCGTCCTCGACGCGTACAACGCGTTCAAGATGGCAATGGAAATGAAGTAATATTTGAAAAAGCATATATACAAAGAACCCCGTTCTTAGGACGGGGTTTTTTTGTTTATAATTTTTAATAAGAATGACGCCGAAATATCCCAGCCGTCAAGCGGCAAAACAACGGCAAAGACTTTCTTCTGTGTTTTCTATTTCATCAGTACAATTCTGTTTATTTCCGTAAACGCTCCGGCTGTCATTCTTACGAAATAAACTCCGCTGCTCAAACTGCTTCCGTCGAACGTCGTTTCGTAAACGCCTGGAAGTAATATTTCGTTCACGAGCGTCCGTACTTCTTTCCCCGAAACATCATACACTTTCAGTGTTACGCCGCTTTTCATTGAACATTGAAATCCTATGACCGATGATTGATTGAACGGATTCGGATAATTATCATACAGTTTGAATTCCGAAGGAACCCCGCCCGAGATTTGCCTGATGCCCGTTTCCTCGACTATAAAATTCCAAACGCTTGACCAGTTTCCGTTTCCGCAGACATTAACCGCGGCAAGCCGCCAGTAATAGATTATATTGTATGAAAGCACTCCCGTGCGAAGCGTGACGGACAATCCCGTTACCAGCGTATCATACATTACAGTACCGAAACCGGGCGACGTTGAAATCGAAAGTCTGTAGCCGGAAGCGCCGTTCGTCGGATTCCACGCGAAATACGGGGTCAGCGTGTTTATCATTCCGGGCGGCGCTATTGTAATCACAGGCGCGGGAAGCGCGCTTAAAATAGTGAAACTTGAGGCCGAAGACCAGTTCGTCGTTCCGTTCGCGGTCACGGCTCTTACCCTCCAGTAATACGTTATTCCGTATTGAAGAATACCCGTCTGTAATGCGTATCCCGAATTTACTAGCCCGGATATGTTCAGAACCGGCTGCGTAAACGACACACCCTGCGCGATTTGAATTTGATATGATATTGCCCCCGTTACATCAGACCAGTCAAAGACAATTGAACTTCCGCAAAGAACGGAATTGTTCGGGGGGTAAATCAGTGTCGGCGGCAGAACGGTATTCAAAATGATGTTGAAAGAAAAGTACCCGGACCATACGACACCCGCCGAGGTTCTTGCGCCGACTCTCCAGTAATAAAGCGTGTTTTCCGCAAGCGCGCCGAAAGGCGTCTGATATTGCGATACGGGGGTCGAATCATTTATCACTGTGTTAATGCCCGCGTTAACCTGTATCTTATACATCAGCGAGGGAGGATAATCGGACCAGTCAAAGAGCGGTGTAAGAGTGTTAATCGTTCCGGTCGGATAAATCGGGGTCGGCTGCGTTTTAGCCGAACCCGTTACAAGAAATACAATCAACGCGAGAAGAATCAAACGTTTCATATTTCTTAAATAAAATTTTTGTGTTGCCCGAAAAAATTTTTATTTTATCAAAGCCATCTTTTTCGTTTCCTTGAATTCATCCGCGGTCAGTCTGTAAAAATATACGCCGCTGGAGAGACCCGAAGCATCCCACGTTGTCTCGTAAGTGCCCGGCTGAAGCAAATCATTTACAAGAACTTTTAGTTCTCTCCCCGTTATGTCGTAAACGGATATTTTTGTTCTTGTCGTCCTCGCAACGTCGAATTTTATTTTTGTCACGGGGTTGAACGGATTGGGATAATTTTGTTTAAGTGAAAATTGCAAAGGAACTTCGGATGAAATCCTGTTTACGCCTATGGTAAAATTATTATCGAAGAAACCCTGCACGACGTCGGAAAGTTCTTTAAGTTTCGTTACGGAGTTCAGGTTCGAACTTCCCCTCGCGACCAGTTGGGCTAACCAGATTGTTGCCGTGTCGCCGCTGTAAATGTTGTAAGTATCGGCGCCCATTCCCTGCGAAAAGACTTTATCCCTTGTTATTTCGAAAGAGGCTAAATAGCCGACAGAATCATTTCCGTAATTAATAATATAACTCTTCGCCGCTGTCCACCCTTGATTTGTTTCGGGGTCGCCGTAATAAATCTTTTTGGTTCTTTTGAAACTTCCCCAACCCGTCGGCTGTGTCGGGTCGAGCCAGTTCGCGCCGTCGAGTTTAAATCCTTTCATTATTGTATAAGCCTCATTTCCGCCGTTTGGAAAACATTCATTGTACGGGTCGGCATTGCAGCTCACGAATCGTGTGAATGACGACAGGTTGTATGTCTCGTTCGGGAAAATCCTCTTGTTCACGGGTCCTTTCAAAACATCATACCCCACGGCAGGCGGAGCCACGCCGTATTGCGGGTCGTCGTTATCCCTATTGTAAGCGTAACCCATATTTCTTACCGTGTCGCATCCAACGTTGTCGTCGTTCGGGTCTCCGACATCTGGGTCGGAAACAAAAGCGAACCTCGTTCCCGTCCACGAGTTGACGCCCTTGTTCACGACTTCAAACTTCGTGAAAACTACATCGTTTAATGCCTGATAATTATATTCCCACCTGGTCATATGCAGTTCGATACTCATAATTGGCGATATAATGCCGCCGCCGAAACCTTCTCCGGACGTGTGAGAGCAGGGATTTATATCCGTAAGGCATATAAACAAAGTTTGAGACGCGTTCTTTACTCCGGGCGTATCAATTGCGGGCTCGTAAATTCCGTTGCTGTTTACATCCACGTAGGGCGCGCCGTAAGGAACCATGCATCCCCAGTTTTGCCAGTCGGGCGACGACGTGTTGTCCGAGCGCGAAACCTTGTACGGCTTGAAAATGCCGCTGTCGTTTTGTTGTCCGTTTCTCACGGCTCCGGGAAAATACTCACCCTTGTAAGAGCACATTGTCTGCGCCAATTGCCCGTTGATCAAACACGAAGCCGAAAGTCCTGTTGTGAACACAACGCATTTTCCCGAACCTTTCGGCCACTCGAAGCCGGGCGTGTTTTGCGTCATTAAATACTGGTCGAATATTCCTTTGTGTGAAATGTAAGTTCGTATGTTGTTCCCGTTGATTTTCGGATTCACCGCGAAAGTGTCTATTTCGCGTTTGAGCAATGTTCCGCCGTAACCCGCCGCCATCATAAAATCAGCGGTGTTGTAAACGTAGCCCGAAGAATACAAATCAACCGTAGTTGTTAAGGGGATGCGCGACCAGTTGTATTGTCCGCCGCAATTATACTTGTTGAACAACATTGTCCCTGCCGAGCCGAATACATAACTGCCGTTCAGGACGCTGTAAAGGTTTCCGGAAACACCCGTAGTGTTATTGCTCCACGTAAGACCGCTATTGGTAGAAGAAAATATTTTCCCGTTATCGCCGCAGACTATAATATCGGACATTGTCGTATAAACCGAATTCAGGTTATCCGCGCCTGGAAAATTAATGACGCTCCAGTTCGCGCCCGTGTTTGTTGACTTAAGAATCATGCCGCTGTTTCCGCACGCTGCTGCGATGTTAACGCTTGCAAAAAGCGATTTCAGATTATGCGTCGTGCCGGATGAAATCTGAGTAAACGGCGTGTATGCTCCTCCCGACCAGTTTGACTTTAAAAATACTCCGCCGTCACCGACGGCAAAGAGCGCCGAACCGACCGCCTTAATGCCGTTAAGGCGCGCTGAAGTGCCCGTGTTAATCTGCAGCCAGTTCACTCCCGCGTTTGACGTGTAAAAAACAACGCCATTATCGCCGCAGCACGCTATCGCGTTCTGGCTCGGATTAGCGAATGTCATCGAGTAAAGGTTAACGTTCATTCCGACATTTCGTTGCATCCAATTGTTATAGCCGTCCGTTGAAACGAGGAACGTTCCGTTTCCTCCGCAAATGAATCCCGCGAAATTATTTATCGGCGAGTTGGATATCAAGACTCCGTAAATGTTGTTCGGCGTACCTGTTGTAAGATTTGTCCAGCGGTAACCGTATTGAGCGGCGGCAAATGCAGAGATGAGAATCTGCAGAGCGAGAGTTAAAATAATCTTCTTCATAGAATTTGTTGCCTCCTGATTAATATTAGATTTTCCTTTGGAAAATCCAACTGTCCGATTCCAACGAACAGGATTTTTTAGGGCGTCAGATATATAAAACACTATTGCCGCCCGGCAGACTATAACCTCGAAAATCGGGGAAAAGTGTTTTTATTTCTTAAATCCTTAACGGATTAAATTTATACTTATAATTCGAATAATACAAGCAAATTATTGATTGGCGAGGAGTGGTGAGCCTTGCGTTACCGCGCCTGCGGCGTTTTATCGGAAGATTCAAGATTCAAAAATTTAAACCGGAATCCCTTCCGTTATTTACCATCCAAGAAAAAATGTCAATCCCAGACCTCCGGATAGATCGAAGACGTTCCTGTCTTCTTTTTTGAACATAAAAGTGTTGCGCGCCCTGAGGTATCCCTGAAATCCGATGCTTTCGGCTACGGGCATTATTACGCTGAACGATACCTGAGGAAACAGGCCGCTCTTCTTCGTGTCTGTGAAGTATCCGCCGCCCGCTCCGAGCAGCAACGCCGCGAAATCGCTCGTCTCAAGAACGTAAAGGAGGTCGAAATATCCGCGGATGTGGCTGTTCCTTCCGTTCCTCGCTACGTACGAATATTCTCCGCCGAGCGCGGCGATAAGCGGCTTATCGTCGAAATAAATAAATGTCGGAAACAACAGGCTTATTTCCTTCGAAACCGCGAAATACGGTTTCCCGTCTTCGACTACCAGCATCGGGTTCAAAGGCCAGGAGAGTACAAGCGGAACCGTAAGTCCGTCATCAGCCTTTTTTTCCGGCTTCGCATTTAGTTTGCCGTAACCGGTATTTTTCCTGAAAAGATTAAATTTTTCCTGACGAAGTACCTGCGCATCTGCCGAGTGCAGAACGAATAAGAAAAGAGCAAGAACGATGATATTTTTCAACCCCACCCCCTGAAATTTTTTCTGCCATTGATTTTCTCTATTCTACTGATTTTGGAGCTTGAAATAAACAATTAGAATCCGTTTTAATCTGCGTCTATTTGTGGCAGAAGAATTTTTTACTTTTTTACACTGATTTTCAAAATTTGTTTCAGCATAGAAAATTTATCTTTATAAAGCAATAATAAATTTTTTGCTTTGTGTAAATTGATTAAATTATAAAAATTAGTGTTCAGCATTCAATCCGATGACAGAATTTATACACTTACATAATCACACTCACTATTCGCTGCTCGACGCAATCTGTACGGTTGACGGTCTCGTTAACGCCGCCGCCGAAAACAAGATGAGCGCCGTCGCATTGACAGACCACGGCGTTATGTACGGGGCGATGGAGTTTTACAACAAGTGCAGAAGCAAGGGCGTGAAACCAATCATCGGGTTCGAGGCGTACGTTGCGCAGGGAACATCGCGCTTCGACAAGGGAAAGAAAATCGAGACTGTCGGCTCGACTGCGGACATAATCGACACGGAAAATTCCGACGGGCTTTCCGTCGCCAACATCAACTACGCGCATTTGATTCTTCTGGCGAAGAACGAAAAGGGATACAGGAATTTAATTAAACTCAATTCCATCGGGCACACGGAAGGATTTTATTACAAGCCGAGAATCGATCTTGAAGTTCTTGAAAAATACCGCGAGGGCATCGTCGCGCTTTCCGCTTGCGCGGGCGGCGTGATTTCCTGTTACATCGTCCGCGGCGATATGGCGAAGGCGAGGCAGATGACGGGGATTTACAAGGACATTTTCGGAGAAGATTTTTATCTCGAGATTCAGAATCACCTAACAATCGAAATTGAAAAAAAGGTGCTGAAGGCAATGCCCGCGCTGGCGAAAGAGTTCGGGTTAAAACTTATCGCGACGAATGACGTCCACTACATAAAAAGGGAGCACGCCGTAGCGCATAACATTTACCTGCACATAAGTTCGAAGCAGAACCGCAACGGCGACACGCGCGACATCGTAAATGATTTGAGGTACGGCACAGACCAGATTTATTTCAAGACCGCGAAGGAAATGTGCGCGCTCTTTAAGGATTTTCCCGAAGCGATTCGCTCGACTCTCGAAGTAACCGAAAAATGCAGTCTTGAACTCGACACGAAGACCAATCACATGCCGAATTTTCCGATACCCGATGATTCGGGAGCGGACAACCTCGACGATTATCTGAAGAAACTCGCGTACGAAGGAATGCGAAAACGCATCAAGGAAATCACGCCCGATACCGAAGAGCGGCTCGAGTACGAACTCGGAGTTATCAAGAAGATGGAATTCTCGGGATACTTTCTGATAGTCGCCGACTTCATTCAGGCGGCAAAGGACCGCGGAATTCTTGTCGGACCCGGAAGAGGAAGCGCGGCGGGAAGCCTCGTTTGCTACTGCATGGGTATCACGAACGTGAATCCGCTTGATTACAACCTGCTGTTCGAAAGGTTTCTCAATCCCGAAAGAATTTCAATGCCTGACATAGACATCGATTTTCAGGACGACCGCCGCGATGAGGTAATCCAGTACGCGAAGGAAAAGTACGGTGAAAAATCCGTCGCGCAGATAATCACGTTCAACAAACTCGCTCCGCGCGGCGTGCTTAAGGATGTCGGGCGCGTTCTTAATTTTCCCTTCGACGAAATAAACAAACTTACGAAGTTCATACCCATAGTTTTCGGAAAGGTGAAGCCGCTCGCGGACTGCATAAAGGAAGTACCCGATTTCAAGAACTACTTCATCGCGGGCAACGAGGCGCAGAAACAGGAAAGAAAAAAGATGTTCGAATATTCGACTGTGCTCGAAAACCTTAACAAGAATTCATCGATTCACGCTTCGGGCGTCGTGATAGCGCCTTCCGACATAATCGACTATGTTCCGCTTTCAAGGGCAAGAGACCCTGAGAAGAAAAACGGCGACGCGGACGAGGAAATTGTTTACTGCACGCAGTTTGACATGAACCGCCTCGAGGACGCGGGACTAATAAAGATGGACTTTCTCGGGCTGAAGGAATTGAAGGTAATCGGCAAGACGCTCAAGATAGTTAACGAGACGCACGGAATTAATCTTACGACGGACAACATCCCGCTCGACGACAAGGAAACGTACGACCTGTTTTCGCAGGGCGCGACAGTCGGGATATTCCAGTTTTCGAAAAGCAAGATGCGCGAGTATCTTTCGAAACTGAAGCCGAAGAACATCAACGACCTCGCTGCCATGAACGCGCTTTACCGTCCCGGCCCGATGAAACTCATTCCGGATTTCATCGACAAGCGATACGGAAGAAAGCAGATAACATATCTTCATCCTCTGATGGAGAACGCTCTGAAGGACACTTACGGAATCATAGTTTATCAGGAGCAGGTGATGCAGATTGCCCGTGAGGTTGCGGGGTTCACGATGGCGCAGGCGGACAACATGAGAAAAGCGATGGGAAAGAAAATCAAGGAGAAGATGCAGCAAATCAAGACCGATTTCATAAACGGCGCGATAAAGAACGGCGTTCAGAAAAAAATCGCCGAGCAGATTTTTTCATTGATACTTGATTTCGCGGATTACGGTTTTAATAAGTCGCACGGTGTCGCGTATTCCGTTCTCGCATATTACACGGCATACCTGAAAACGCATTACCCGCTTGAGTTTCTGGCTGTTTCGATGGAAGGAAGAAAAGACGACGAAACGGAATTGCAGTATCTCGCGGACGAATGCAAGAGGATGAAAATCAAGTTAAGCCCGCCCGACATAAACGAAAGTTTCGCGGGATTCAAAGTGCGGTACACGAACGAGAAGACGAAAGAGGGCGAAATTATTTACGGACTAAGCGCGATTAAAAACGTCGGCGAGAAGGCGGCGGAAAATATAATAGAAGAACGGGAAAAGAGCGGGCAGTTCGTCAGGTTCGACGAGTTTCTCACGCGCGTCGATTTGCGGCTCGTTAACAAGAAAACAGTCGAAGCGTTGATTTTCGCGGGAGCGTTCGACTGTCTCGACAGGAACAGGAGAAAACTATATCTGAATCTCGAGCGCGCCGTGCTATTCGCGTCAAAACTTAAAGACGCGCCCGAAATGCGCGGCCAGCACGGGCTTTTTGGGAACACGCCCACGCATAACGGAATTTCGGAACTCCGCCTTGAAGACTACGAGGATTTTCACGAAGTAGAAAAATACAACAATGAAAAAGCGGCGGTCGGATTTTATCTTTCGGGGCATCCGCTCGACAGGTACAGACGCCACATTGAAAATTTTGTGAACCTAAGTTTCGGAGACGATGTTAACGAGGTTGACCCCTCGGATATGAACTCCGCGAAGATGTGCGGTGTTATAAGCGATATGCAGGTCAAGTTCTCGAAGAAGGGAAATAAGTTCGCAGTGTTCAACCTGATAGATTTCTACGGGCGCGGAGAGTGTGTCGCGTTCAGCAAATTGTACGAGAACAAGCAGCGGCTTTTCGAGGATGACATGCTCGTGTTCGTCGAGGGCAAGGCGGAAGATTCGGGAGACAAGTTGAAACTGATAGTCGAAAACATTCATCCGATAGACCATTTTCAGGAAAATCTCGCGTCGAACATCAATCTCATACTGCCCGGCGGAGAAGACGGTTGCGGAAAACTGAAAGAAATCAGGATTCTGGCGGAAAAACATCCCGGAACCTGCATGCTGTATTTTTCGATTAAAGACAACGGAGTTATGAAACAGTTTGTTTCAAAAGATATTAAAGTTTCTGCTTCAAAAGAATTAATTTCAAACTTGAAAAATATTCTTGGAGAAGATAACTTGCTAATAAACTAATTTACAAATATTCACATACACTAACTTGAAAGGATTATATTAATGCATCCACTCGAAATAACTGATGCCAATTTTGCAGCCGAAGTTGAAAAGTCCGACATCCCCGTTCTGCTTGATTTCTGGGCGGTATGGTGCGGTCCGTGCAAGATGATTGCCCCGATAGTCGAAGAACTCGCGGGCGAATATCAGGGAAAAGCAAAGATTGGAAAAGTTGACGTTGACAACAATCCGGGAATAGCGGGCAAGTTCGGAATAAGAAGCATTCCGACGCTCCTTCTGTTCAAGGGCGGACAGGTTGTTGACCAGATTGTCGGCGCCGTTCCAAAAGGACATATTGTTGATAAATTAAATTCTCACATAGGTTAATTTACATTCAATATTCTTTTTATCACCGGTGTTTAAACCCCGCAAGAGCGGGGTTTTTTATTTTCCGCATAAAAAACCCCCGCGTAAGCGGGGGATTGTTTTAACGATTTGTATTATCCGGTACGCTATTTCAATATTACCATCTGCTTCGTGCTTGTAAAATTTCCCGTTTCGAGCCTGTAGAAATAAACGCCGCTCGATATATTTTCGGCATTGAATTCCGCTTCGTGCGAGCCGGCGTTTACGAAACCGTTGACAAGCACAGATACTTCTCTTCCGAGCGCGTCAAAAACCGAAAGTTTAACAAATGAGTTTTTCGGTATTTCGTATCCGATTCGCGTAAACGGGTTAAACGGATTCGGATAGTTCTGGCATAATTTATATTCATTCGGAGTATTTACGATTCCGGGATTTCCCGTGCCCGTTGCGGGGCTTATGTCAACCCCGAAATTATAGACGTACGCGTCCTGCCCCTGTACGCCGAACGGATAAACGGTGCTGTACGTTCTCCGCTTGCCCGTAAGGTAGGTCGTACCCCAACTGTACAGCGCGGCGCCAGAGGCGCTCTGCTGTTCTACCTGTATAATCAGGCTTTTTGTCGAATCATAATAGAACGGGTGGTCAAGCGCCATAGAAAACCAGGAACCCGCCGTGCCGGTTAAAGACGTGGACGCCCTGAAAAAGACCGTATCCATCGGTCCCGTGTAAAAAGCGCTTGTTGGAAGATTTGTAATTGTAGCAAGCCCGAACATTATTCTGAGGTTCGTGTATGTAAGCGGACCGAATGTCGCGGCAGCCATCCCGTAAAAAGTCGTGATGTTTCCCGAACCCGCCTGATTCGGGAGATTTAGGTTGCCCGGCAGGATAAGCCACTGCACCATTCTTCCGCCTGCTGTGCCGAGCGGAAACGTATTTCCATTATTGGTTGTGTTATAATTGTAATATTGCGGGGTTTGAGAATGAAGAAACGAGGATGCCGCAAGAAACAAAACGATAAGATAAATTGATTTTTTCAACATTTCCCTTTCATTATAATTTACAAATAAGGTAATTTCTTTTTTCGCTGCCTTGGCGCTTTTATTGCAGACTACATTTCGCGAACAAACGAAGCGGACGCGTGATAAATCACTATTTTTGCAATTGATAAAACGAAGCGCATCGAAACGCGGGGACGTTCCCGAAACGCATTACAAGAAAGAACAAAATATTGCTATGAGCAAATAAATAATAGATTATAAAAACTGCAAGTCATTTATGGGAATGGGAAATAATTTGCCGGACATTCGGGCGGAGCGGATATCTTTCATTAATGCGAACGATGTCCTGAAAAAAATCTGTCTTTAAAAATCTATTATATTTACTCCGGCCGAAGAAATACTTCCGAAAAACAATTGCCGCCTTTTCATTCGCTTATTATTTTCACGAGAACTCTTTTCTTGCGTTTACCGTCGAACTCGCCGTAGAAAATCTGCTCCCACGGTCCGAAGTCAAGCGAGCCGTCCGTTACGGCGCAAACAACTTCCCTGCCCATTATCGTTCTTTTAAGATGCGCGTCGGCATTATCCTCAAATCCGTTGTGCTTGTACTGCGAATAGGGTTTTTCGGGAGCGAGTTTCTCCAGCCAGGTTTCGTAGTCGCTGTGAAGACCGGGTTCGTCGTCGTTAATGAAAACCGATGCGGTAATGTGCATCGCGTTCACAAGCGCAAGTCCTTCTTTTATGCCGCTTTCAGCGATGCAGCGGCTTACATCGGCAGTGATATTTATGAGTTCTCTTCTTTTGGTTGTATTGAACCAGAGTTCTTTTCTGTATGATTTCATATTAAAATTTTATACGCGTAATTTTTGTTTATATGTATGAAGCAAAAATAAACTGAATTACGGCGGGAATCAATAATATTGCAATACCGCGGGATGCGAGCATATAATGAAAAAGAAAATTGTCATAATCGGAACGGGATTTTCGGCGCTTAGTTTCATAAAGAAAATCAACAAAAAAATATTCGATGTTACGGTTGTAAGTCCGCGAAATCATTTTTTATTCACCCCTCTTTTGCCGAGCACTACCGTCGGAACAATTGAATTCAGAAGCATCATAGAGCCTGTCAGAAACATAAGCGGCATAACTTTTCATCAATCATACTGCACGGGAATTGACGCAACGAATTCGAAAATCGAATGCGAAGATTCCGACACGGGAAAAAAGTACGCGCTGGATTTTGACATTCTTGTAATCGCAGTCGGCGAAGTTACGAACACTTACGGAATAAAGGGCGTGAACGAAAACGCGTTGTTCCTTAAAGAACTGTCAGATGCGAGAAAAATCAGAACGAAGGTTGTAGATTGTTTTGAGAACGCGTCACTGCCCGGCATTTCGTATCAGGAAAGAAAGGATTTCCTTCGGTTCGCAGTCTGCGGCGGAGGTCCTACGGGTGTTGAGTTCGCGGCGGAGCTTCACGATTTCATAGAAGAGGACGTAAAGCGAAAATACAGGGACCTTGCAGCATATGTGGAAATAATACTTATTGAAGCGGGCAATTCGATCCTCGCGTCTTTTGACAGGAAACTTTCGGAATACACGACAAAAATTTTCAAGAGGCAGAACATCGTAATAAAAACAAACTCGCCCGTAAAAGAAGTTGACGAAAAGCTTATATATCTCGATAACGGCACGTCTTTTAATTACGGGCTTCTTGTCTGGGCGGCGGGAAATGCATCAACAAATCTCGTGCGCAATGTCGGGTTTAATCTCGACAGAAGAGGAAAAATTTTAACCGACCCTTATTTCCGCGTAAGAAGCGGGGACAAAGTGAATGAAAATGTTTTTGCAATCGGAGACTGCGCTGCCATCGAAGGTTACGAGATACCCGCGACGGCGCAGGCGGCTCAGAAAACGGGCGTGTTTCTCGCCGGATACCTGAACAGAAATTTTTACTCTGAAAGACCTTTCAATTTCAAGAACCTCGGAATGCTTGCGTATATTGGAAAGAGAAAGGCTCTTGCCGATCTGCCGCAGTATAAGGGAACAGGGTTCGGAGCGTTTCTGTTCTGGAGAAGCGCTTATCTTACGAGGCTTGTAAGTTTCAAGAATAAGGTACTCGTAATTTTTGACTGGATAAAAACATTTGTTTCGGGAAGAGACGTAAGCAACTTTTGAGAGCAATTTTAAATTGTAAATTTTAAATTTTAAATTAAGAGCCGGCAATTACTAAGAGCAATTTTAAATTTTATATTGTAAATTTTAAATTAAAGAACGGATTATTACGTCTTTGAAATTACTCTCGTCTGTGCGGTTCTCCCCTGTTGTCTGCTATAATTTTCTGTTTATGTTCAGGGGATCTCTTCGGTTTATGTCCGCGAGTCTTTGTGTTTAATTGGGGAGCGCACGAAATATTTTAACTTCTTTTACTTTCATTCTCAAATAAGCGTAAAACACTTAAAATTACATTAATTTAGCGGGTTATATTCCTTATATTCAAAAAAACAAGAATTTTTATGCTTTTAAAGAAAACAAAGAAACTTGAAGTTCAGATAGATGAGTTTCTTGACAAGGTTCTCAACGGCGGGCTTGTTCTGAAACAGGGAATAAAGTACTATTTAAACAACCAGAACGAGCATTTTGAGGAAAGCCTTAGGGATATCGACAAGACCGAAAACGACGCGGATACGCTGAGAAGAACGATAGAAACGAAACTCTACATGCACACCTTGATTCCAGAACAGCGCGGTGACGTTCTCGGGCTGCTTGAGAGCACCGACAAGGTGCTTAATTCCTGCAAGGAGGTTTTGTTTCAGTTTTCTGTTGAGAAGCCTCAGATTTCCGAAGACTTAAAATCCGATTATATCGACCTTACGGATACATCCGTTTCGGCGGTCGAATGCATGATAGGGGCGGTGCGCTCTTACTTTTCCGAATTCCAAATGGTGCGCGACAACATCAACAAGGCGTTGTTTTTCGAAAAAGAATCGGATAAAATTGCCGACAAATTGAAACGCGACATTTTTTCAAAAGAAAATATCGACCTCAGCGTTAAAATGCACATCAGGTATTTTGTCTATCACATAGATAAAATCGCGGATGCCGCAGAGGATGTGTGCGACCGATTGTCGATTGCCGTTATCAAGAGGTATGGATAATGGTCTGGTTTTATCTTACAAGCGGGCTTTTTCTCGGCTGGAGCCTCGGGGCTAACGACGCGGGGAACATATACGGAGCGGCTCTTAGCACGAAGATGTTCAGATTCTCCACTGTGGCCGTGCTTGCATCCGTATTTGTCGTTCTCGGGGCTATGATAAGCGGATTCGGGGCAACGCATACTCTCGGAGCTCTCGGCGACGTTAACGCTATCGCGGGTTCGTTTACGGTTGCATTCTCAACGGCGCTTACCGTGTTCTTGCTTATGAAGCGCGGGCTCGTTGTTTCTGTTTCGCAGGCAATCGTCGGCGGAATCATCGGCTGGAATATTTTCACTTCCTCGCCCACAGATTACAGGTCGCTTGTACAGATAGTCGCGTCCTGGATTCTCAATCCTTTTCTTGCGGGAATTTTTTCTTTCGTTTTTTATTACGCGATGATGCATTTTCTAAAGCGCACGAAAATGCATATACTTGAAATTGATTATTTCACGAAAGCGTTCGCGATATTCGTTATCGCTTTCGGCGCGTACAGTCTTGGCGCAAACAATATCGCGAAGGTGGTCGGCGTGTTTTTAACTTCCGCTCCGCTTAAGGATTTCCAGGTTACGCAAAGCATTATAATATCTCCCGCGCAGCAGTTGTTTTTCGTCGGCGCGCTCGCGATAGTATCGGGAATAATCACTTATTCAAAGAACACGACCGAAACGGTCGGAATGAAAATATTCAAACTTACGCCTACGTCAGCGATAGCGTCGATACTCGGCGCGTCCGTCGTGCTGTTTCTTTTTTCTTCCACAACGGTAGAAAAACTTCTGAACAATGCAGGTCTGCCGTCTTTCCCGCTCGTTCCCGTATCCATAACTCAGGCAATGGTGGGGGCGGTTATCGGCATTGGCTTTGCCAAGGGCGGGCGTTATATAAACTACAGAATACTCGGAAAGATAGGGCTCGGCTGGGTTATTACCCCCGTTGCGTCAGGTGTAATCGCCTTTGTGCTGTTGTTCATAATGCAGAATGTTTTTGACCGTGAGGTTTATACCGCTCTGAAGTATGAAATAAACAGACCCGTCGTGAAGCAGATTGAGAAATGGGGAGTGCCTGCGGGAAACTTCACGAACATCAGAGACACGGTTTTCGAGAGCCAGCAGGAATTCCGCGGCTTTCTTAGCTCGCTCGGATACGACAAGGAAGAATACATGTTCAGAATTTTCAAGGGCGCGATAATAGAGAACTTCAGAATTGATTCGAATTACGCGAAGGAAAAAATGAACCCGAATTATTTTTCCGCGGGTCAGATAAACTCAATAAAGAGCATGCACAATGAAACGTTCCGGCACAGATGGATGCTTTTCGAGCGGATGAAAGCAATTTCGGACGAGTGGAACGAACTGCCAAACATTCCGCAGAACGAGTATCTCAACAAGGAACTGGAACAAAAGCGCGGAATTATAAGCGAAATGTTTAAAATCAATTAATCAGCAGTCGTCGCAACTAATCAGAATCGTAAACTCCGTTCCGCGTCTCCCGTCCGACTGAAGTCTTGACGGGCTTTTAAACCAGATGTCGCCGCCGTGATGCTCAATGATTTCCTTAACGACCGAAAGCCCGAGTCCCGTGCCTTCGACTCCCTTTTGTTTCGCGTTGGTCGAGCGGTAAAATTCCTTAAACATTTTATTTTTGTCTTCGTCGGGAATTCCGATACCGTTATCGGCTATCGTTATAAACGTATCGCCGTCCCGCTCTTCTATTATTGATTCCACGATGCCGTTGTGAGTGTTGTATTTAATCGCGTTTCCGATTATGTTGGAAAGCGCGAGTTCAAACAATCCCCTGTCAACCTTAACGGGTTTCGGCTCGTTTCTTTTGTCGGTGAGTTTAAGTTCGACGCCTGACGTCTTCGCCTGCACGCCTCTTTTTTTATACATTCCCGTTATAAGTTCCGCGAGGTCAACGTCGTCTTTATTTACGTTCTCGAGAAGTTTTAGTTTTGAAATGTTAAGAACATCGTTTATTATATGAATCGCTTCCTCGCTTCGCGCGCGCGCCCTCGAGATTCTGTCCTTCACGGTCTTCGGAATCTCGCCGGCGTATCCCTGAAGAATTATGTCTATGTTCGACTGCACGGCGACTATGGGCGTTTTGATTTCGTGAACGACCCCCATCGTGTATTTCATCTTCATTTTTTCCGCCTGGCTGAGTTTATCGAGCGTCATTTTCAATTCCTGCGACCTGCGGTAATGCGCGCTTGTTATGTTGTTCGCGAGAAAAACGCTGACAAAAATCATTATGCCGTACGCGGTTACGAACACGATAATATATTGAATGTTATTGTAAAGCGGCGCCGTGAGAAGGTTTCCGAAACTGTGGTGCTCTATAATTCCGTAGAGTTCGAGAACAGAAACAACGCCTATGTAAAGTACGGAAACGCCCGACAGCGTGTAAACCACCGTACCCGGAAGTATCATGCTGCCGATAATCATGTGAAACACAAAGAAGAAATAGAACGGGCTTTCTATGCCGCCCGAATAATAAGAAAGCAGTGCGATAGCGAGAAGATCGAGAACTATCTGGTTGAAAGCGAAATGAAGCGGGTTAAATTTACTTACTTCGTTTTTTATGAAACCTTTCGCGTCTATGTAACCATACAGTATGTTTACGAAAAAAAGGGAAACAGATATTATTGCCATTGCCCAGATTTGTTCCTGTTCGAATCCGATTTTAAAAACATACTGCATCACGAGAGCGAACACGGCAACGGCGCCCGCGACAACGTACCTGATGCTTATGAACCAGCGGTTACGGGAGGATATCAGCGCCCATAACTGTTCGAAATCAATTGTGTGTTGGGGAATGAAGTTAAACATTCCGGTGCGTTTAGTTAATAAGACAGATAATTGTCAACTCACAGGGAAAAAACAATACCAAGGAAAATCTTAATAATAAATGTTCGTCACCTCTATAATTTCGGCGTCCTTGTCTTTTTCCTTCAGGAATTTTATGAAATCCCTGTTGACGTATTCCGAATGTTTTTTCTCGTATTCCTTCAGCAGGCCCGCTATTCCGGCATAGTCAAGGGAACTCTTGAAGAAATTCAGTTCTTCCTTATCGTCGAAAATTCTGTAATAATACATTTATGCTCCCGCGTGATTTTATATTAATATTTCGTCCGCGTGAAGAATGTCGGTGAACAGTTCGTTCTTAATAGCGTCCCTGTTCTTCTTCGCGTTAGCAAGCGAATTTATAATATACCTGCTTGCTATGAATTTTTTTCTCGGTTCTATTTCGGCTTCGTCGAGAAGCAGGTATCCGATGAACAGGTACGAATACAGTTCAACGAGGTCTTTTGCGGCGACGTCCTGAAACTCGTTGTCTTTCTTGTCCATCACGTATTTCAGGCAGTCGTAGAAAATTATTCTTATCTCTTTAAGATAAGAGGCAAGGCGGGAGAGACCGCCAGGATAATTTTTCTTTTCCTTTTTGTCGAACATGTCTTTCAGTATGTCGTTGATGACTCCGCTTATAGCCGCGACAATCTGCATCTGCGACGTGCCTTCGTAAATGTTCGTGATTCTCGCGTCGCGGGCGAGTCTTTCTACTCTAAATTCTTTCATATAGCCCGTTCCGCCGTGTATCTGCATTGAGTCGTACGTAATCTTGTTCGCGCATTCTGTCAGCCAGTACTTCGTCATCGGCGTCAGAAGATTTGAAATTTTTGTATAATACTTCAGATCGTTGTTAAGGTCGGTGACCGACTTTCCCTCTTTCTTGTATTTGTCAATAAGCAAAACCGTTTTTTCCTTCATATCCACGAACACGCCTGTCGCGTAAAGCAGAGAGCGGTTATACTCGACCATCACGCGCATGTCTATGAGCATGTTCGCGACCGGGGGAATGTTATAAATTGCTTTTCCGAACTGCACGCGGTCTTTCGCGTACATAAGCGCTTCTTCGTAAGCGGCCTGTGAAATTCCGAGCGCCTGTGCTGAAACGCCCATTCTCGCGCGGAACATAAGGTCGAACACGTACTTTATCAATCCGAATTTTCTCTGTCCGACGAGTTCGGCGGGTGTATCGTTGAACTGCAGTTCGCAGGTCGGCGAGCCGTGTATTCCGAGTTTGTGCTCAATGCGTCTTACTCTCACTTTTTTATCCGTAAAGCAGGCGAACATGCTAAGCCCNCTGCCGTCCTTTGTTCCCGGCTCGGAGCGGGCGAGAACCAGATGCACTTGCGCGTTTCCGTTCGTTATAAATCTTTTCACGCCGCGAAGAAACCATTTTCCATTTTCGTCCTGATACGCCTGAAGTTTAACCGCCTGCAGGTCTGAGCCCGCGTCGGGTTCCGTCAGAGCCATGGCTCCCGTGTATTCGCCCGTGCAGAAACCTGGTATGTATTTTTGCTTTTGTTCGTCTGTTCCGTACTTGTCAATCATTTCCGCGATATCCTGAAGTCCGAAAATGTTCATCAGCGACGCGTCGGCGCGCGCCACCATCTCGGTCGCCATCATATAAATCGTGAGAGGAAAATTCAGCCCTCCGTATTTTCTCGGAAGAACCATTCCCATTAAATCGGCCATCGTGAGTTCCTTAAGGTTCTGCTGAGTGCCTTTCGCGTAATCCACTTTTCCGTCGGAGTACTGCGCTCCTTCGATGTCAACGTCCGCGGCTCTCGGGGCGATGTAGTTTCCCGTCAGGTCGCCCGTCATTTCAAGCACCTTGCGGTAGTTTTCCATCGCGTCTTCGTAGTTCACGGGAGCGTAGTTGAACTCCTTCGCCTGTTCAAAATTATCCTCTGCAATTTCAACAATCCTTCCGTAGTCGAGGTTGTTGAAGTGAAAAACAAGGTCGCTGTTATCGGTGAAAAAATTTGGCATTATATGATTAAATTTAGTTTATTTCAATTTGTGTTTGTAAGTTTCGATGAACATCGGAATCACCTGCGCCGCGTCGCCGACGATGCCGTAATGGCATATGTCGAAAATCGGGGCATCGGGGTCGGTGTTTATCGCTATTATTTTCTTCGCTTCCTGCATTCCCGCCCTATGCTGAATCGCGCCGGATATTCCTACTGCGATGTAAAGTTTAGGACGCACGGTTACGCCTGTCTGCCCCACCTGCCGTTCGGGCGAAACGAATCCCGCGTCAACCGCGGCGCGGCTTCCTGCGACTTCTCCGCCTATCGCGTGAGCGAGGTCGTGCAGAAGTTTGAAATTCTCTTTCGAGCCGAGACCGTAACCTCCCGCGACTATAATCGGCGCGGATTTAAGGTTTACTTTGCTTTCCTCGCGCTGCTGCTCGATTATTTCAAGCAGTCCGTCGATGTCTATCGGGTTATACGGAATTTCTGTTATTTTTTCCTTATGCGGTTTTTCGCACGGGTGCATTTCCATTACGCCTTCGCGCACGGTAGCCATCTGCACGGGAACATCGGGCGTTATGATTGTCGCGACGATGTTTCCGCCGAATGCGGGGCGAATCTGAAGAAGCAACTGCGGATATTCTTTTCCGAGATATTTCACGTCGGAAATTTTCAGGTCGGTGCAGTCGGCTGTCAGTCCGCTTCTCGTATTCGAAGCGATTCTCGGGGCGAGGTCGCGTCCGTAAACGGTCGCGCCGAACAGGACTATTCTCGGCACGTGCTTCTTTATCAACTCGTTCATTATCCTGCTGTAGGGCATCGTCCTGAAGAGTTTCAAATCGGGGTGGTCGATTAGCAGCGCTTCGTTCGCTCCGTATTTGAATGTTTGCGAGGCGATGCTTTTGACATCGTGTCCGATTACGACCGCTTTAAGCGCGCCTTTCATGCTGTCGGCGAGTTTGCGGCCCTTGCTAAGCAGTTCAAAACTTACGTCCGCGGGTTTTCCGTTTCTTTGTTCAATAAAAACCCAAACTTCGTTATTATGCATTATGTGTTTTGTTATTCTTTTTTTAAATTAGAAAATCCTGTCTTCGAGCAGCCTGTCAATAAGAGAACCTATTCCGTCTTTTGTCGGAGGAACCATTTCCTGGTTTCCTCCCGCGAGAACGACCGATTCCACTTTATGAACTTTCGTCGGAGAGCCTTTGATGCCGCATCTTTCGGATTCAACATCAAGGTCGTCCGCCGTCAGAGTCGGAATGAACAGATTTCTTTCTTCGTATTCGTGCAGAAGTTTATCGATATAAAGCAGAGAGTTTTCTTCGGTCATTTTTTCGAGTTCCATAAGGGTTTTCGCGCCCTTGTACGCCATTATTCTTTTCGCCTGGAACGGTCTCGGCTCGGCGGCGCCTTTCAGCACTGTAATGAGGCACGGAATTTTGCACCGAACTATTTCAAAACCGCCGTCAATTTTTTTTCTGATTTTTATTTTGCCGTCTTTTATGTCAATAATTTCTTCGGCGTAAGTAATCTGCGGAACGTTAAGTTTTTCCGCGGTTTGCGGGCCGACCTGCGCGGTATCGCCGTCAATAGCCTGGCGTCCGGCGAAAATAAAATCGTAACCTCCGATTTTTTTAATCGCCTCGCTGAGTACGTAAGAAGTGGCGAGCGTGTCCGCTCCCGCGAATTTCCTGTCGCTGATGGCGTAAGCCTGATCGGCGCCCATATAAAGGCATTCCCTTAAAATATCGGCAGCGCGGGGAGGTCCCATTGTAATGGCAATTACTTTTCCGCCGTATTTTTGCTTTACCTGCAGTGCGAATTCGAGCGCGACCCTGTCCTCGTAGTTGAAGATTGCGGGCAGCATCGCACGGTTCACGGTTCCGTCGTCTTTCATAACTTTGCCGGAGATGTTCGCCGTATCCGGAACCTGTTTTACTAAAACAATAGACTTAAACATTCAATAAAAATTTTAAAATTTTGTCAATATAAATAAGATAGACAAGTTAAGAAATGTTATTTTAAAGATAGCGTTTCGGGAACAAAAAATCAGTAAAAGAATAATTCATTTGCTTTCTATTCGGAGTTTTTTGTGTGATTATTGAATTATAATTCAGAAAATTTAACAGAACTCTCTCGTCCTGTCATTCCTGCATGATCTTGGCAGGAATCCAGGGGGAGGTGGTAAACGCAAGAATCTAGAATTTAGAATCTAGCTAAGAGCGTTTTTTAAATGAGAGCATACGGACGCAACATCGGAACAAGGCAGAGATGAGCAAGAACGTTTTACTACAAAGGTGCGAAGGGCGAAAAGTCTTTCTATTTCATAAAACGCAACGCAGTATTTATATGCAAATATAGAATTTTTGAGAAAATGTTTCTACGGGTATATTTAAATCAGGATTTGGAAATCCGGTATAATATGAATTATTGAAATAGTTTTCTTGTTTTGATAATGTGGATCATTTCGATTAATAAAAGTCCTTGGACATTGTTACCCAACGTTACATTAAAGTCAATTATATGAAAGTTACTGAATATTACCCGATAAACATTTTAAAACCTTTTGTAAAGGTCATAAAAATTATTGAGTGTGGAGACGGAGAAATCCAAAACAGAGTGCTGCCAAACACTTCTTTATCAATGGCTTTTTGCATTATCGGACAAAACTCATACACTATGGATTCCGGCAATTTCATTTTGCCTAAATCGGTTATATCCGGGCTGCGAAAATCCGTCCGGCTTATCAATTATTCAAAAAACACCTCTACAATAATTGTCTTATTCAACGAAAACGGCGCGGGCGCGTTTTTTAAAGTACCGCTCCACAGGTTGTTTGAAGAAAGCATTTCTCTTGATAATATTATGAACCCAAACGAAATTAGAGATACAGAAGAATTGTTATGCGGGGCAAAAACCAACTTTCAAAGAGTAAAAATCATAGAGCAATTTTTGCTAAATAATTTAATTAATAGAAAGCCGGACACTTTAATTTCAGATGCTGTTTCCAAAATTCATCAGGCAAACGGAAATATAAGAATGAGTAAATTAGCGGATTTGCACTATATAAGCAGTGACGCATTTGAGAAAAGATTCAGAAAGAACATCGGTTCGTCGCCAAAACAATTTGCCTCCATTGTTCGAATGTCTTCAATTATTTCACAGAAAGAAAACAGACGGATTTTGGGATTTGCGCTCGATGCCGGATTTTACGACCAGGCCCATTTTAACAATAATTTTAAACTTTTTACCGGACAAACCCCGACAGAATTTTACAAAACCGGCACTTTTTGGTAAGTCAATGAATTTTTACAAGGCTTTACAATTTGTTGTTTGTAATTTTGCATAACATTAATTAAGAATGAAATCTGAAATTAACTTTATCTTTAATTTCTTTTGGCAATCGGTACTTGCCAAAACAACTATGCAAAAACAACAAATTAATCATAAAAACTATGGAATCTCGAAATAAAGAAATAATTCAAAATTTATACGCAACGGTTTTTAACAATAAAGAATTTGATAAGCTTTCAGAATTTATTTCTGCTGAATACTCAAACACCTTAAACAAAAGAGGTGTCCGCGGGTTTCAAGAACTTATTTTTGAATTGTTAAAAGCTTTTCCAAATGCGCGGTGGGAAATAATTGATATGATCGCCGAGAATAATAAAGTTATCGTAAAACATAAGTTCTCCGGAACCCAAAGAAATGTTTTTCAAAATATTCTGCCGACAAACAAAACGGTGTCGGTAGATGGAATTACTACTTACGAGTTGTACAATTCAAAAATTATAAATAGCGGGGTGCAGACCGACAGATTAAGTTTTTTTCAACAATTAGGCGTTTTGCCCCCTGTTATTCCCGATACAAACCGGGTTTCGAAAACAAAAGATGCAATTTCTTTAATCGATAAATTTACAATTCCAAAAGATTCCATTGAAGAATTTTTAAAACAGATGGAATACAACAAAAATATTATAAAACTCTTATCCGGTTACATCGGCGGACAATTATTTAAGAAGTATGATATTGAAGGCGGCTTAACTATTATTACGGTTGCTTTTTGGGAAAACAAGGATAAACTTGACGAAGCCAAAACCTTCATGCAAAATGAATTCAAAAAAATAAGATTCAACCCGATTGAATTTTACGAAAGATTAAATATCAAAATGGAACGGGGGCAATATCATTTTATTGGCGAATGATAAAAATCAGCCGGTAAAATATTCTATATTAAAATTGCCGTTTGCAAATATACAAAATTGATGTATAATTGATTCGTAAGCCCGCTCAGCGGGCGATATATTGACAGACGATGTGTACAATCTAATCGCTAGCCCGCGAAGCGGGCGGTATCACGGTAACGTCAATTTTATTTCGTTGAATATTATAAAACATTAAAATATGTTTGTGTTTATAAAAATTTCACATGCATGTCTTTATAGTTTACGCGCACCCTAGCGAAGATTCATTTACGAGCCGCGTCCGGGACGAGTTCATCCGCGGATTGGAAGCCGGCAAACACACTTTTGAAATATCCGACCTGTATAAAATGAATTTCAATTCCGATATGAGTGAATCGGAATATCTGCGGGAAGCAAATTACAACGAGAAGATGCCTTTAAGCGAGGATGTTATAACCGAACAGGAGAAAATAAACAGATGCGATGCGATTGTTTTTATCTATCCTGTATTTTGGACGGAGGCGCCCGCGAAACTGGTTGGTTGGTTTGACCGCGTATGGACATACGGGTTCGCTTACGGAAACAGGACAATGAAGAAATTAAAAAAGGCGCTTGTCTTATGTATTACAGGTCATACCATAGAACACTTGAAAGAGTACGGACATTATGAAAGCATTAAGACCGTAATGCTCGGCGACAGAATTTTTGACAGAGCGGATTCCAAGGAACTGATTATTTTAGACGGCACGGCAAAATTGGTTCCTGAATTGCGGCAGTCAAACTGGAAAAAACACCTGGTTACAGCCTTCGAAGTAGGAAAAAATCTTTAATGCTTTTCATGCACGCGGAAAAATTTATTCGTGTCTTTTAAGTCGGCCATCTTCAATGGGAAGTCTTGGGTGTGGTTTAATGAATCTAAATTCAGAAAATTGAAAAGTTAGAAGATATGGGAGAGCGGGAGCGGTTAGCCGCTAATCGGCGCGGATTTTCACTAATTTTTTGCACACAGAAAGAGCGGATGAAACGGATTTTTACAGATTTTGTAACTTCAGGCGGGCTTCATTAATTTAGTAAATCATAAGTGAAGATTATTATATTATATTTCGCTTGATTTTCTGTTTATCGGGAAGTATGTTTGTGTAGTTGTTCTTTGTAAAAGACAAAAGATTGTAGGGGTGCTAACCCGTTGCGGCAGTGTTAAAACCGCGGCGGGGATGCTGAGATCAAACCCTTGGAACCTGAAACGGGTAATGCCGGCGTAGGAAACAGGATTTTAACGCTTAAATTTTTTCGCTTATTCAGGTTCGGAAAAGATTTAAGCGTTTTTTATTTTAATGAAGGTTTTTTATGAAAACAAACGACTTTTTTGAGAAATCAAAAATCAAATATTTAAAATCAAAACTACATATCAAAAATCAAATATTTGATTCGCGATCTTTGAGTAATGACGCTTTTACTCTCGTGCCTACACTACGGCGTGGTCACGCGTCGCCGGTTACTAAGCCGGCACTTAATAACAGGAAAAAAGTGATTAACTCTTTTCCGTTTTCAATTTTCCGTTTTCAAATCATCGTTTTCCTTTTTATGTTTTCCGTTTTCGCTCTTCCTTTATCCGCGCAGGATGACGGCAGGAATGAAAGCGATACAATGAAATACAGGACGGAGACGATTGAGGTCAACGCGCTGCTGGGCGTGGAACGGTTGACTCCGGTTACGTTTCAGAACGTGACGCGCGATGATATTGAAAAGAAATACTGGTCGCAGGATTTACCGATGTTTCTTAACGGAAGCACGAGTCTTAACGCTTACTCGGAATCCGGCGCGTCGATAGGTTATTCATATTTTTCTCTGCGCGGCTTCGACCAGAGGCGAATATCGATTTTAAGCAACGGAGTTCCGCAGAACGACGCGGAAGACCATCAGGTCTATTGGGTGGACCTGGCGGACATAACATCATCCGTTGAGAGCATACAGATTCAAAGGGGCATAGGGACGGCGTTATACGGAACATCGGGAATCGGCGGAGTTATTAATCTCCAGACGATTAATTATTTCGACCATAATTTCCTGAACGTCAACGCGGGTTACGGAGATTACAATTCGAGAAGGTATTCTTTCGAATATTCTTCCGGTGTAACGAACAGCGGTTTCGGATTTTACGGGAAACTTTCGAAGACAAATTCCGACGGTTACAGGGATTTATCCTGGTCGGACCACTGGGCGTATTTTTTAAGCGCGGGAAAGACACTCGGCTCGAATTCGGTCGTCAAGTTCAATGTTTACGGAAGCCCGATAAAGAACCACCTCGCGTATCTCGGCGTTACTAAAGATTATCTCGAAGGAAAAATTACGGGTGACGCGCGGCGGGACAGAAAGTACAATTTCCTTAACTATGAAAACGAGACGGACAACTATCACCAGCCGCACTACGAACTCGTATTCAATACTCAGGCGTCGAAGAATGTTTATGTTTCGAATACTTTCAATTACACGAGGGGCGAAGGATATTTCATTACCAACTTCCCCGTGTATTACGGGTATGATTTCTCTTACTTCCGCCTGAATCCTTTCTACACGACCGATTCGGCGGCGTTCAACGCTGCTTATTACAAGAGGAATCCTGACGGGTCTTTGTATTACGAGAGCGGAAAGGGATACGTAATTGACAAGTCGGATTTGGTTTCAAACCTGTACGTGAACAACAGCGATTACGGCTGGTATCCGAAAGTGCAAATCAAGCACAACGGCGAGAAGGGTAATCTCGTAATAGGCGGCGAGGCGCGGCTTCACAAGTCGGAGCATTACGGCGAAATCACTTTCGGCAGCGCTCTTCCGCCGGGCACACCCGACAATTACCGTTATTATTTTTATAACGGAAAGAAGACATCACTGACGGCATACGCGAACGAGGTTTACGGCATAACAAAGAATCTGACAGCGATGCTCGGGCTGCAGTTCGCTTATCACAGGTATTCGATTGAGAATGACAAATTCAAGCCGTATGAGTTCAGCGTGGATTATAATTTCTTCACTCCCCGTGTGGGTTTGAATTACAACATCAATGATTATTTCCGCGTGTTCGCGAATGTTTCTATGGCGCGCCGCGAGCCGAGGCTTAAGGACATATATGACGCCGAAAGCCCTTATTCAAAGCCGAACTTCAGGGGCGTGGATACCTTGAGCAATACATACGAAGAGCCGCTCGTCAAACCCGAGGAAATGACAGACATTGAACTCGGTTTCGGGTACGTTTCGGCAACATTGAAATCGAACCTGAATTTTTATCTGATGAATTTCACGAATGAAATCGTGAGCAACGGGCAATTAGACAACGTTGGACAACCTATTAACGGGAACGCGGGGAAATCGGTGCACCGCGGGGTTGAGTTCGATTTCGAATATCATCCGTTTATGAACCTGAAGAAAGGCAATCCCGCAAGGGGGTTGTCGTTGTCGGGTAACTTTAATTTTTCGGATAATTATTTCAAGGAATACAGGGAAATACTCGGTACGGACGGCGCGGGAAACATAATTTACGGAAACGATTACTCGGATAACAAGATACTCCTGAATCCGTCTGTCATTGCCAATCTTACGCTCGGGTATCAAACGGAATTCGGTTTGAACGTTTACGTTTCCGCGCAGCACATAGGGAAACAGTATCTTGACAATTCCGAAAACGAAAGGAAAAATCCTTTGGCAAGGCTGGCGCCCGGATACGTTGACAGGATTATTGCCGAATATACGGTTTTCAACGCGGGTTTGTCGTTTGATTTTATTCCCGCATTTGGAAAAGGACCGGCGGGAAAATCTATTTCCAGGTTTGTGCGGTCGTTTGAATTGTCGATGAAGGTAAATAATATTTTTGACCGGCTGTATGAGACTACGGGAAGCGTCGATTCATACGGAACGCCGTACTGGATACCGGCGGCGGAAAGGAATTTGTTTTTCAATCTGAAGGTCGGGTTTTAAATTTTAAGAGCAGATTCACCACCGAGGACACAGAGAGCACAGAGAAGTGCAAGAGATTTTTTTAGGTAAAAGAGCAAAAGGCGACCGTCAATAGTGATTAAGGGCAAGAGACGGCCGTTACGCTTTTTCTTGATAATGGGATAAACAATTCATAACTTGAAAAAATCACGAACATCGAAGATTGGAGATTAAAGAATGTACAACTGGCTGATATTAATACTTGCGGGAATTTTTGAGATGGGATGGCCCCTCGGTTTTAAACTGTCTCAGGTAACAGAACACAGAATCGCATGGATTGTATTCGCGGTGATATCGATGGCGCTCAGCGGATATTTTCTCTGGGTTGCGCAGAAACAGATTCCTATAGGCACGGCTTATGCTGTCTGGACGGGCATCGGAGCCGTCGGCACTTTCATAATCGGAATTCTTTTCTTTAAAGACCCTGCAAATCTTCTCCGCATACTTTCCGCCAGCCTTATTATCGTTGGTGTAATAGGTTTGAAATTCGCGGAATAGTTTTACAATTAACAATTAACAATTAGCAATTAACAATTAGAGCGAAGAATTCTTAAAAAGTTTAAAATTCGTTGAATAGTTTTGCAATTAATAATTAGAGCGAAGAATTCTTAAGTAGTATAGGTCAGAATAAATATTTTCGCGGAATACCGGATTCCTGCTAAGAACTCGCGGGAATGACAGGAGGTCGTTCTAATTGTTATTTGCTAAAAGAATACCGGATTCCTGCTAAGAACTCGCGGGAATGACAGGAGGTCGTTCTAATTGTTAATTGCTAACTGTTAATTGTTAATTGTTAATTGTTAATTGTTAATTGAATCAGAGGTACTGGTCCAGCCCTTTTCTTCTCAGATAATCAACGACTTCTTTCACGTTTTGCGATTCGCCTTTCTTGCAAATGAGCAGTCCGTTGTCGGTATCGATTACGAGCAGGTCTTCAACGCCGATGAGCGCGGATATTCTCTGGTCATTTATAATCAGGCAGTTTTTCGAGTTGATTGTAAGCGTCATTCCGTGCTTGACGTTTCCGTTGCCGTCTTTTTCCTTGAAGTTATATATTTCGTCCCAGGAGCCTACGTCGCTCCAGTCGAAATAACTTTTTATGGTATAAACCTGATGCGATTTTTCCATTACGCCGTAGTCGATTGAGATTCCTTTCAATTGCGAGTAAACGAGTTCAAGCGTTTTAGGAAAGTTGTTTGACAGCAGGTCCTTTTCGAGTTTATGAAGAGCCGCGTTCAGTTCGGGAAGCGACTTTTTAATTTCCGCGAGCATCGTATCGACGCGGAAAATGAACATGCCGCTGTTCCACAGGAAGTCTCCGCTTTCGATGAATGCCTTCGCAGTTTCAAGGTTTGGTTTTTCAGCGAAAGTTTTCACTTTAAATACGTGTTCAATCGCGCTCTTGTTTTTATGGCTCGCGACCGTTTTGATTTCTGTAAATTTATCGGTTTCGTATTGAATATAGCCGTAGCCCGTCTCGGGTTTTGTCGGGTGTATTCCGAGAGTAACGATACCCCCGTTTTCATCCGTGAATTTAAGACCGCATTTTACTACGCGCTGAAATTCCTCCGTATCTCTTATTATGTGGTCGGACGGGACGACGAGCACGTTTCCTTTCGGCTCGAACTGTTTTATGAAAAGGCACGTGAGACCTATGCAGGGCGCGGTGTTTCTTCCGAACGGCTCGCAGATTATGTTTCCTTCGGGAATTTTCGGAAGGTGTTTTTTCGTGATGCCCTTGTAAGCGGTGTTAGTAACTACGAAAATGTTGCTGACAGGCACGATTCCTTCGAGGCGCTTAAACGTCTGTTGAATCATAGACGCGTTGTCGTTTTCGATTTTCAGGTATTGCTTGGGAAGTTTAGACGTACCTTTTGGCCAGAACCGTGTTCCGATTCCGCCCGCCATTATAACCGCATAGTTATTCATTTTTATCCTTTGTGTTTGTGTGAAAAATTTTTACCGGGTCATTCAGATATGAAACAAAAGTATCGAGGTCTTTGACCGGCTTGTCGAGATAAATAAGTTTGCTGCAATAAACTATATACTGAAGAACTTCGGAAACTTCTTTCTGGTAAGGGTCCATTCTGTAATTCTGGAGGAACTTCACGAATATATAAGAGGCTTCGGCGAGTTGCGCCATCTTGTGCATTTCGAGAATGCGCGCGATGTTCACGATTTCCCTGAACTGCGCGAAAGAAGACGAAAGCCGACGCAAAACCTCAAAGGGCGCTATTCTTTCCTCGCCCGAGGTTATTGACGCGAAAATTTCTTCCGTATCGATTATTCTTTGGCGAAGCGCAAGATAGGCTTCCCTCTCGCCGCTGTCGGTGAATTCCTCAATTATTTTTCTCTCTTCTTCGCCGAAATCGAATTTTTTCTTTTCGAATTCCTCGCGTTTCGCAAGCAGGTCGTTCAGATCGTTTTCAAGTTCGTCAAGAGATTTTATTGTTTGCTCGAATCCCGCAAGGTTTTCTCCTTTCACGAGTTTTTCCACTCCTGCGAGCGCATGTCTGAACGTTTCTATGTTTTCCTTTGTAACGGATATCTCTCTGAATTTTTTATCGAGACAGAAAATAAGGCACGCGTAGACCTTGCTTATTATTTCGAAGGAAAATTTTACGGAACATTCTTTCATCACGGCGCTTATCGCGACAATCTCATCCGTTATGGCGTTCTTCATCTCGTAATCCTGTTCGGCAGAATCAAGTATGAGAATGAGGTCGTCGAACAGCCCGTTTAGCGTTCTGTTCTTTTCGTACATTTCCTTTTCAAACTTAATAAACTCGGTGTTATTGATTTCTTCGGTTGTCTCCTGCTCGATTTCTTTGAGTGTTTTATCAAGTTCTTCGTCTAACGGGGGCGCGGTTTCTTCTTCCTCTGCGGGCTCAGTTATTTTTTGCTCATCGGCTTTCGCGGGGATGTCCGCGGGGACAGTATAGTTTATTTCTTCCTGCGTTACATCCTCTGCCGGCGTCACTTCTGCTTCAAAAACTTCTTTCGTTACAGATTCACCGGGTTGTTCCTGTGTTTCTTCTTTTTTTGTATCCTGTATTTTTTCTGCAGTGCCGTTTTCTTTTTTTACCTCTTCAAAGAACGAGGCGAGATCGTGGGGTTCCTGCTTTTCTTCGCCTGGTGCTGTTTGAGTTTCTTCCTTAATCGTTTCCGCTTTGATTGTTTTGTCCTCTTCGGATTTAATTTCTTCTGCGGCGTTCATTGAAACAGGTTCATCATATACTTTTTCTTCGGATTCCGGCGGATTAAACTCTTTCGGTTTATTTGTAGGCAGGTCAAAAACGTCCTCACTTTCGGGAATTTGCCCTGACGCGCTCTCGGGTACGGGCGTTACGCTGTTTCCGTCATTTTGAACCAATTCCATGTACCGTGATTCGGAAATATCATACATTTCAAGAAGTCGTGTTTCCCTGAATTCTTCGGAAACAAGTTCGTTATCGATTTCCTCGACTTTAAAATCCGCTTCCGCCAGAGCGTATGTCTTGCCGCTGTCTTCATTTTCCGATTCGTTGAAGAGAAATACTTCTTTTTCTTCTTCCGCTGTTTCCGCTGCGCCGCTTTCGAGGTTATAATAAGTCTGAAGATAACTCTCAATAAAGTTTTTATCGGCGGTATAGTTTTCAAGGAAGTTGTCGAGATTTACTCTGCCCGCCTCTATTTTCTTGAACATGAAAACCATGTAATTGGAGAACTCACGCAGTTTTTTTATCCCGGAAAGCAGGTATATTTCTTTTAATATGTCGGGAGATGATTTTAGCGAATGCAAAATTGTTATGACGCTCGCGTATTCCGCGCTTCCGCTGAATTCCGCGAAGTCATACTCTACTTTCGACAATACGAATTTTATGTAATCGTGGTTTCTCAACACCCTTCCTGAAAATATTTACAAATTATAAAACCTTCTTACAACTCTAAAGGTTAAATTCAAAGTATATAAAAAATGCGCGCGCGGTCAGCGCGACGGAAAAAATAAAAGACGCGAAATAAATTTTTCAAACTTGACTTAATTATTTTCTTTGATTAATATTATCGTATCTAAAGTTATTTAAAATCCCTGTTAGCATATTGTTAATAACTTTTTCTTTGTCCGTTCCGAATGTGTTATCGAAACATTGCGAAAAAGACAATATTAACAACGATTGTTAATAACTCTCTTAAAATATGCTAACAGATATATATTTAAGGTGGTTAGCCAGTTAAATCGGTTGTTAGAAATCGCCGGAAAATACCTTAAATGTTAAGGGTAATTTAGAAAGCCCGCTTAAAGTGATAGATTAAATAAATTTGATTTGTTAATAAATTTTTAAGTCCGTTAGATGATAAACTCTTTTACCGATTCGCTTGAATTACACGACAGGAACGGAAATAACGAGCCCGAACAAAACTACACATCAGGGGCCGCCGTTGAAATCTGGGAAAAATTTATAAGTCTTTTAGCGCAAAACGTAAAGCCGTCTGAAATTAAAACCTGGTTTTCGGTTTTGGTGCCAAAATCGTATGAAAATAATGTTCTTACAATAGAGGTGCCGAGCAAGGATTTTTACGGAATGATAGAAAAGCGCTTCAATAAAAAAATATCATCAATTATCGAAAGCGGACTTCTCGGGGAAAACGGCAAACTCGCATACATCGTTTCTCAGGAAAGCCTCTTCGACGAAAATACCAACGAGCACACGGAAGAATTAAAGCGGAATACAAAAGTAACGAATTTCAGATATCCCTACGGAAACCAGCGCGAAGCGAAAAAAGAAGCGGAGCCTTTTACGTCGAATCTGCTTTCACGCCATACGTTTGAAAATTTTGTAAAAGGCGAAAGCAATGATCTTGCTGTCGCCGCGGCTTTTGCGATTGCGAATAATCCGGGCGGTTCTTACAACCCTTACCTTGTTTACGGCGGCGTCGGAGTTGGAAAAACGCATTTGGTGCAGGCAATAGGAAACGAGATACTGAAAAAATATCCCGACAAAAGAGTTTACTGCCTCACGACACAGGAATTCACAAACCAGTTTACGACGAGCATAGCAACGCAAAAATTCGATTTCTCCAACGGCAAGAGCGGAACAAAAAGTCTAGATTCTTTTTACAGGTCACTCGACGTTTTGATTCTCGATGACATACAAAACCTCGAGGGAAAGCCGGGAACGCAGGATTTCATGTATCAGATTTTCAACAATTTGTACAACAGCAAAAAGCAAATCATATTTTCAAGCGACAAACCCATCAGCCAGTTAAAGAGCATTACCGAAAGGCTCATTTCGCGTTTTCAGTGGGGCATTACTGTTGACATACAGCCGCCGAGTTGGGAAATGCGCGTCGCAATAATACAGAAAAAACTTAACGAGGCGTCGATAAACGACGTTCCCGAAGATGTTATTCACTACATCGCGACAAACATAAAGGACAGCATCCGTTCAATCGAGGGCTGCATCGTAAACCTGATAGCGGAAAGTCTTTTTGTAACGAAGGGCGAGATAAACCTTGAACTTGCGGAACGTGTCGTACACAAGTTTCTCGGAAACGTCAGGCGGGCGAAAAGTGTATCAATAGAAAACATTATATTCGCGGCATCTGAATATTTTAAAATATCCGAAAACCAGATACTTTCGCGCAAGCGAACAAAGGAGGTTGCATTCGCGAGGCAGGTGGCAATGTATCTTGCAAAGGAAATGACGAGTTACACGCTTGAATCCATAGGTTTGAATTTCGGCGGTAAGGACCACGCAACCGTGCTTTACGCGTACAACACCATCAGCGAAAGCATGAAGAGAAACCCAGAAGTCCGGAACATTATAACGGACATTAAGAACGCGCTTTCAAAAATGTAACCGCGCGATTCAGTGCTTCATATTCGCCCCGGAAAAGAAATTCATTTCGCCTCAGCCGTATAAATTTTATTATAGTTTCCGAAAAGTTTCGAGAAGAACCTGTGAACTTTATGAAAACCACCCGGCTCGCAAAACATGAGCGGACAGGCTCCGTGAACGACATCAAGGTTCTTTTTTCTTGCCGCGTTCAGGATTTCATCCGTGTAAGAGTCTTTAATCAGCCAGACTCTTTTTATTTTTGACGCGTCAATAGATTCTATTATATCCGCGGTATCGGGCTTCTTCGCTGCTATTATGACGCTGTCGGTCAATCCGTAAAGAGAAGAAACGTCTTCAAAGCAGTCTTTGCCGTTTATAGATTTTATGTTTCGTCCGACCGGATAAACGTCGTAGCCCTTTGATGAGAGTTCTTTATACAACGCATTGCCGAATTTTTGCTTGTTTGATGATACGCCGACAATGCCGATTTTTTCGCTTTGTAAAAAAGCGTCTATTATTGATTTCATAGGGGAAATGTTTTGTTAAAATTAACAACTTCGAAAATAATAATAAATGTATGTCAGTATCTTATTAGCAACTCGTAAGGAATTTCTCTCTTATTGACAAAATCAAAGATGCTTTTGCGATTTTGAAAATCAGGGAGTTCACAACCATAAATTAAGGCCTGAGTTTCTTACATTTTCCTGACACTATTTTCTTTATTATCTTTTTAATTTCGAAGCAAATCAATATTTTTTAACAATATCAACAACCCTATTACTATAAATAGTCTATAATATATTATTAATATATATTGCTTGAGAAACTATACATAAAGAACTATCTCATCATAAAAGACGCCGAACTGAATTTCAGAGAAGGGCTTAATATTTTAACAGGCGAGACCGGAGCGGGAAAAACAATCATTCTCGATGCTCTGATGCTCATACTAGGCGAGCGCGCCGATTATTCGATAATAAGCGGAGACAGCGACAAACTTGTGGTTGAAGGGCATTTTTTGTTTTCAGGAAACAAACAGGTTAAAAGTTTCTTGAAAGAAAACGACCTGAATGACAGCGGCTCAAATGGCGGCTCCGTAATTTTAAGAAGGGAGTTAAGCAAAAGAGGCACGAGCAGAAATTTCATAAACGACATACCTGTCAACATAGCCGCGTTGAAGGAGTTCGGGAATCTTATAATTGATATACACTCGCAGAACGAGCACCAATCGCTTCTTAAANAAGAAACGCATATAAATTTTCTCGACGCATTCATGCAGAACGCGGGCCTTGCCGAAAGTTTTTCGATCAGTTACTCCGAATACGTAAAACTAACCGGAGAATACAATAACCTGCTCGGCAGGAAGGAAGAACTTGCAGAGAAGAGGGGTTTCATCGAATTTCAATTAAGAGAAATAAATAATGTTAACCCCCTCGCCGGCGAGGATGATGAACTGGAAAGCGCGCTGAAAAGGATGGAGAACGCTGAGGAGATTTCGTTATCGCTCGGAAACGCGATAGACACGATTTATGAAAACGAGAATAACGTAATAGCGGGGCTTTTGAACTCGGTGAAAGAGTTGAAAAAAGCCGCGAAGTACGATTCTGAACTGGAAAAAATAATATCACTGCTGGAGTCGTCATACGTTTCTATAAAAGACGCCGCGGAGGAACTGAGAAGTTATAACAACAACGTAAATTACGACCCGTCAAGAATTGAGGAAGTAAGAAACAGGCTCGGGGCGATAGTGTTTCTTAAGAAGAAGTATAAACTCACGCTTGGCGGAATACTTGAAAAAGTGCAGGCGCTTAGTGATGAATTGAACCTGTCCGAAAATTTTGATTTCGAGATTGAAAAACTCGGTAAAACAATTACGGAAAAGAAAGAATTATTATTCAATGCGGCTAAAAAACTATCGGACGCGAGAAGAAAATCAGGAAAAGAACTTGAGAAACGGGTTAACTCTTATTTAAAAGAAGCCGGTCTCGAGTCGGCTGATTTCAGGGTGAGTTTCGAACACCATTCAGGCGATAAAGAGGATCAGTTTTTTTACAAAGAAGGAAAAGAAATTTACAGAATTTCGTCAAACGGAATAGACGACATAGAGTTTCTTATAAAAGCGAACAAAGGCGGGGAGTTCACCCCGCTAAGAAAGACTGCGTCGGGAGGAGAGATATCGCGCATAATGCTGTCTCTGAAGGCGTCAACAACAGGAAAGGACGACGTTCCGATACTCGTGTTTGACGAAATAGACGCGGGTATAAGCGGGAAGGTCGCGGGTAAAGTAGGAAAAATATTGACGGGACTCGCAAGAACACATCAGATAATTTCGATAACACACCTGCCGCAGATTGCCGCGCTAAGCGACAATCATTTTTACATCAGCAAGAGCGAGGTGAATAAAAAAACGATTGCGGAAATAAAACTTCTCGGCGAAAAAGAAAAGATAAACGAGGTTGCGAGGCTTCTTAGCAGCGAAAAAATCACCGGGGCATCGATAAAAACAGCAAAAGAACTCATCAAAGACAAGCAATAACAAAAAAATAATATTTTATATAAAAGCCCGTTTGGGTATATTCTGTTATAAGGGCAGTTTGGGTATATTCGGGTTACCCGTTTATAAACAAATGCTTAGGGTCTGTGCAGAAAACCGTAACAAAACAATTACTAATTCTGTTTATAACACTGTTTATTTCAGACAGCCTGTTTCCCCAGAGTTATAACACGCAATTCTACAACGAGTCAAACGGACTTTTCAACTCAAAGGTCTGGAGCATAATACAGGATAAATCAGGACGAATTTGGTTTGGCACGCGTTCTGGCATATCGGTTTACAACGGGCTTTCCTGGAGCGGATTTCTTAATACCGACAGCATCGGCGGTTATGAATGTTTCGGACTCCACGAAGATGAAGAAGGGAACATCAAAGCCCTCTTCAGAAATCCCTCATTTTTTGTCGCTACCCACACTAAAGACGGATGGAAACGTCTGCCTGCATCCGGGATTATCACGGGCAACCCGATATGCTCTTTCTTTGTCACCGGAAAATCAGAAAACGAGCGCGTCTTTGTGTGCACGGAAAATGACGGAATTTTCTGGCACGAGGGAAATTCCTGGAAATCTTTTTACCCGAGAACAGACTACGGACTGGAATTGATTTACTCCGCCTGCCCGCTTGGCGACTCCGTTCTTCTTGCTACGGAAAAAGGTCTTTATTTCTGGAACCCATCGGGCGAAACCAGGGGCGCCGGAATAAATTTTCCTACAAACCCGCGCGGGATTTACTCAAAAAAAGAATACGGCAATAAATTCTACGCGGCAGGCGAAGACTGGTTCGGCTTCTGGGAAAACGGTACCGTGTACACGTTCTCAAAAAAAATAGTCAACGCGTTCGATTATAACATCTTGAGCGTTCGCATAGAGCCGGACAATAACTCGGGATTCTACCTGTTCAATTCTTTCACGCTTAATTATTTTTCGCTTCTTGATACAAGCGTAACCAGACTCCGTTCAAAAAGCGGTCTCATAACCGACGGGGCGAGCTGCGTATTTATTGACAGGGAAAACAACACATGGATAGGAAGTTTAAGAGGCGCAAACAAAATATCATGCAGAAGATTTATAAACTATCTTGACCTGTTCGGCGAAGGCGAAGGGGAGGTCTCCGCAATTCTTGAATATGAGCCGGGTAAAATTATTTTCGGCGGCAATAACGGTTATACAATGTATGACGGGACCGGCTTCCGCCATTATCCCCCTTCAAAACCCAATATAAACCGGTCCGAAAAAGAAAGAATACTGGATTTTGAACTCGACTCAAAAAATAATATCTGGATAGCCTCGACAACCGGAGGTTTTCAGGTTATCGATAAAAACGGAAAACGCGTGAATTACCCGGGGATAACGCCCCTAAAAGAAAGAGCCTTATCGGTTATAATGGACAGAGATAAGAATATGTGGCTTGTAACCAACGCGGGAGTTTATATATATGATGGCAAGGAAACAAGAAAGAACGGAGAAATTCCCTCAAACTATATAATAAGAAAAGCGTTTGCTCTGGACGAGAACACGCTCGGATTAGCAACGGTTCAGGACGGATTTTATTTAAAAACAAAAACCGGCGTTACACGTTACTATACAAACAACAAGGAAAGCAATAGCGTTTACTCTCTTTTAAAAGACCGCAAGGGAAGACTGTGGGTTGGGACAATGGCAGGGCTCTTTGAATTGAAAAATAATACGGTTCAACGGGCCTTGCTCAACAACGGCGATACGATAGCACGCCCTGTTTATCTTCTGACAGAAGACAAATCCGGAAATCTCTGGATAGGAACAGATTTTGGAGTTTATAAATACAACGGAAAAGAAATACGCGCATACTCGACAAAAGACGGACTCGCCGGAAACGAACTGAACCGTTCCGGAGGAGCCGTAGATAAAAACGGAAGGGTGTGGTTCGGTACTAATTTCGGGGCGTCCTGTTATTTCGAAGAATACGACAATAACTCCGCTAACGACACCGCCGCTATGTTGAGCATCTCTAAAATAACGTCATCAGGAAAAACATATTCTCGTGATGCGGATATATCGCTGCCCGGCAGCGCTAACGACCTCACGTTTTATCTGAGCGGCTGTTCTTTCATTAACGAAAAGGAAAACAAAATAACATGGATGCTGGAGGGGGCGGACGAGAACTGGAAGAAAGAGATACCCTACCAGTCGGGAGAGATTTCATACACCAACCTGTCGCCGGGAAATTACAGGCTTCACGTCAGGATGCGCAATGCGAACGGCCTCCTTGGCCCGGAGGCTGTTTCCCGAGCCGTTACAATCGAAAAACCGTTCTTTCTAAGATGGTGGTTTATAATCATAGCCGGAGCCATACTTGCCGGAGTCGTATACTCGACACAGAATTATTATTCGCAAAGAAAATACAACCGTTTCCTTCAGGCGGAAGTGAATAAGGTCACCGAAGAACTTAAGGAGGCGGAAAAAACTTACAGGGAAACACTGCTGAAGGAAATACACCACAGGATAAAAAACAACCTTCAGGTTGTTTCAAGCCTGCTGAGTCTTCAGGGCAACACCCTAAAAGACGAAGACGTTCTTGAGGTGTTGCGGGAAAGCCAGAACAGGATACGCTCAATGGCGATGATTCACGAAAAACTATATCAGTCGAAAAGCTACTCGTCGCTGGATATATCGTCTTACATCAAAGGGCTGGTTGATTACCTGAAACGCTCTTACATGACAAACACATCACTTGTTAAAATAGAAACCGATATTCCCGAGTTGTATTTAAACATAGACATATCGGTAGCGATAGGACTGATTATAAACGAACTGGTTTCAAACGCGCTTAAATACGCCTTTCCGGGCAATGCGACAGGAACGATAAATATTTCCGTCAGACGGGAGGAGACAAACTCCGTTTTGATAAAACTGAACGATAACGGAACCGGCCTTGACAGAGAACCGGTGCCTGACAACATGGATACGCTCGGGCTTCGTCTCGTGAGTATGCTTGTAAAGCAATATGACGGAGAAATGAATATTCAAAGCGCGAACGGAACATCATTTGAAATAATCTTAAAGCACGGGCCGGAATCAACTCCCCCGGCAAAAAAGTAATATGGAAATTTCATACAGCGATAACAGGAAAAAAAGAATTCTTATTGTCGAAGACGAGCAGATAATAGCCGAAGATATCGCGTACAGGTTGAACGCGATAGGTTACGAGGTGGCCGACAAAGTTTCTACGGGACACGATGCGATTGAAAAAGCGGGTACACTCGGGCCCGATCTTATACTAATGGATATTGTGCTTAAAGGGGCAATGGATGGAATTCAGGCTCACGAAATAATAAAGGAAAAATACAACCTGCCCGTGATATTTCTGACATCTTTTTCAGATGAAAGCACATTCTCAAGAGCAAAACAGACACAGCCGTTCGGGTATATAATAAAACCCTTTGAAGAGCGCGAATTGAAATCAAACATAGAAATAGCGCTTTACAAGCATGCCGTCGAGAAGAAACTCAAAGCCAGCCTGGAGATACAGAAACTGATTTCTGAAATTTCAGAATACCTGCTCGGTCTTCCCGCGGGAAGAATCGACGAGGGGCTCAACAGGGTGGTTCAACTGATAGGCGAGTTCTCAAAGGAAGACCACGTGTATGTTTATTCATATGACAGGAACAGCGACTCTTTCCAGCTGCATCATGAATGGTACGCACCCGGAATCGTTCACACAGGCCTTAATTACAGGGTTATTTCAAGACAGCAGATACAGGGACTGCTTTCGCGCATGGTGAAACACTCCTATATTTATATTCCCGACATAAAAACCGCTCACGAAGAGGATCTTGTCGATCAAAGCATTGCCCTGAATACGAGCGCAAAATCGATGGTTGTAATATCGGTAAAGTCCGGCGAGGAAATTACCGGCATAATCGGTTTCGACAGTTATACCGAGGTCAGACACTGGGACGAAGGCGAAATCGCAACGCTGAACCTGTTCGGCGAGATTCTTGAAAACGCGATGAGAAGAAAACAAATAGAAACGCAGCTTATAGAAAACGAAAAAAGATTAAAGGAGCTTAATGCCTCTAAAGACAGATTCTTCTCGATAATAGCGCATGACCTTAAAAATCCATTCTCCGGAATCATGGGATTTGTAGAAGTGCTTTACGATTCTTTCGACGTTTACGACAACGAGGAAAAGAAAAAAATGCTGTTACTCATCAAGAATGCCGTAGGATCAACGTACAAACTTCTTGAGAACCTGCTCGACTGGTCAAGGATACAACTCGGAGCAGTTAAGCCGGTCATCGTAAAGAACGATGCAAGCCTGCTTATTAACGAAGCAATACTCCTTACGAGAGACATAGCCTCCGTTAAGAATATAAAGATTGTGAACGACATTCCGATGGATACGGTGATTTTTTGCGACGGCGACATGGCGAAATTAATATTCAGGAATTTAATCTCGAACGCCATTAAATTTTCAAAACCCGGTTCTTCAGTAAAGATTTATGCAAGGGCGAAGGCGGGCGTTACGGAAATATCAATAAATGACGAAGGCGTAGGAGTACGCGCGGATCTGATACCGACATTATTCGGGATAGACAGGGCTTTTTCGACAAAAGGAACATCGGGCGAAAAAGGAACAGGACTCGGGCTGATTTTATGCAGGGAGTTTGCCGAAATGAACAACGCAGCAATAGACGTTCAGAGCGAAGAAGGCAAAGGCTCAACCTTTACAGTATCATTTCCCGTCGAGTGAGATCTTTTATTTAAGCGTAAACCACTTTTTTATGTCAACGGCATCGTGTCTTCCGGCCTTGTTGTAGAACTCATTAGTATATTTATCGTAAGAATAGTCCGAACTCCATTTAACACGGTTTTTCCTTATCGTCTTCAGAGCGTCAACTACGATGTACAGATCCTCTGTTGTCATGGTCGGATGAAGAGAAAGCCTCACCCAACCCGGTTTTAAAGAAAGGTCACCATTGCTTATTCTTTTTGATATTTTTCTGGAGTGCTTGTAATCAACGTTAAGGAGGTAGTGCCCGTATGTTCCCGCGCAGGCACAGCCGCCGCGAACCTGAATTCCGAACCTGTCACTTAGAAGTCTCACTACAAGATTGTAATGTAAATCATCGGTGTAAAAGGAAATTATGCCGAGGCGGTTCTCTTCGTTATCCGCGAGTATGTGCAGCCCGTCTATTTTCCGAAGTTCATCAAAAGCAATTTTAACTAATTGCTTTTCCCTCTTTTCCATGTTCGCGATGTTCATCTGATTCTTCAGTTCGATGCTTAAAGCTGTTCTTATCGCCTGTATGAATCCCGGGGTGCCGCCGTCTTCGCGCACCTCAATATCGTCTATGTACTTATATTCGCCCCAGGGATTTGTCCACTCGACCGTTCCCCCGCCTGGTTGGTCGGGCGAATAATTGTGGTAGAGTTCGGAATTGAAAACCATTACACCCGACGAGCCGGGACCGCCGAGGAATTTATGCGGCGAAAACATTACAGCGTCAAGATACGCATTCTTGTTTTTCGGGTGCATGTCGATATCTACATACGGTGCGGACGCGGCAAAATCGACGAAACAATAACCGTCGTATCTATGCATCAATTCCGCCATTTCATAAAACGGCGGCCTTATGCCCGTGACGTTCGAGCAGGCGGAGAAAGAGCCGAACTTTACTTTTCTGTTTTTGTATTTTTTCAATTCATCTTCCAGCCTGTTCGGGTCGCAGAAAAGATTTTCGTCCGGAGGAATAACAACCACGTCAGCTTCCGTTTCATACCACGATGTCTGGTTAGAATGATGTTCCATGTGGGTTATGAAAATGACGGGCCTGTCCTTTTCGGGAATGGATTTCTTTATGCCCTTTTTTAGGAAGCATTTTAATCCCAGAATTCTTTGAAGTTTATTCACTACGGTTGTCATCCCGAATCCTGCGGTTATAATAACGTCATTTTTTCCCGCGTTGCAGTGCTCTTTGATTTTCTTATGCGCGAGTCGGTACGCGTTTGTCATCAGCGTTCCTGTTTCGCTTGTTTCCGTGTGGGTGTTAGCGACGTACGGTCCGAGGGAGTTCACGATAGTTTCTTCAATCGGGCGGTAAAGCCGTCCGCTCGCGACCCAGTCGGCGTATATAAGCCTCTGAGTTCCGTAAACGGACTTGTATCTCAGATTGTGGCCGATAATGTTATTTCTGAACTTCTCGAATTTTTTTTCCATTAGCCGTTTTAATATATTGTATTACAAAATAAAAAATAATACGCGCGAAAAAAACCGTAAAACGCAAGCATTATAGTCTTTGCGTTCCCAAGCTCCAGCTTGGGAAGCCTGTTATTAACCTTTTTTGCTGTTGATGCGTTTTCGCACCTTTGTCCAGGAGTTTGTGATAAGAAAAGACTCGTCCATGTGTCCCACCATTTTTTCAAACCGCTTTATCGGTGCCGAAAATGTCAGAACGTTTTCCTGAACGCCCGGTCGTGCGGAAACATCGAACATTCCGAGAACACATTTCTGATCGTCTTTAGTCGATTCTCTGTAAGGATGGTAAATAATGCTTCCGCATCCTGCACCGAAAGGAGCAACAACCCCGTTTTCATCATTTTGGTCAAAGTTCGCCAGCGTGAACAATCCCGACAGAACATCAGGCTTTGCGAAAAAGATAACTATTTCCGGCTCATCTGTTTCCGTGAGTTTATCCCATCGCTTGAAAATCGAATATCTGTTGTCGGCGGGAAGGGTTACTATCCTGTCCTGAAATGATTTCGCCAGTTCCGGCGTGCACTTGTATCTTTCGCCCTCCATATCTTCGTTTCCGTAAGAAAGAAAATATTCAAACCCCGGGCGCATTCCTTCGGTGTATCCGAGATAGCGCTTCGCGCCTCCGCAAGCGATGTTGTTTATGTTGTAGGCGAAACTTTCACCCTTTCTTACTTTCATCAACTCGCTTATCAGGCAACTTCTGTCAGAAGCGCGGTCTCTGTATTCGGCATCGTCAATGTCATCGCTGTAAGCGAACGTTATCGGGAGTTCCGCATTGCCGAAATACTTTTCCCATTTTTCAATAAATAAATCTCTTAATTTTATATCCATGCCTTAAACTACCCTTTTTTAATCAAGTAAAATATTTTATAACAAAATTATAATTTTGCCCTCACATATAAAACAAAGAAAAACATTTTTAAATCACACATTTCTTTAATATTGACTTTTGAGTTGAAAAATAATTACGGAAATTTGTAAAAAAGAATTCAATTATGCCGGGAAAAAAATCTTTGTTCGCACTGCTTGTTTTGTTCGTTCTTATTCCTTCATTTTTATTTCCCCAGATTTATTCCGAAAACTACAAACAGCAGCAGAATGACGTAATGCCCTATCCGAGAAACATGGTTATCAACAGAGGGCTTCCATTTGAGGTCAATAACGAATTTTCGGCTACTTCCGCAATCGGCGCTTCTAAAAAACTTACACTTGCCATAAACGATTTCTCGGAAAAAATATCACGGAAAACGGGCATAGTTATAAACGAAGAAAACAAATTTAATTCGAAATCAGCGGGTCTTCTCGTGTACGCCGAAAACGAATCTCCTGCGGGTATAATAACAGATGAGAGTTATACGGTAGAAGTCACACAATACAGAATTATTCTTAAAGCAAAAACGGATATCGGCGCGTTACGAGGGCTTCAGACAATTCTTCAGTTGGTGCAGTTCGCAAACGGGAAATATTACATACCCGCCTGCAGGATTTCAGACACGCCGCGTTTTCCATGGAGGGGATTGATGATGGATGTAAGCAGGCACTTCATGCCGGTCGAAGTTATAAAAAGAAACATCGACGGCATGGCTGCCGTAAAACTTAACGTCCTTCATCTTCACCTCGCCGATAATCAGGGTTTTCGCGTCGAGTGCAAAACGTTTCCGAAACTTCACGGACTCGGCTCTGACGGAAATTACTTGACGCAGGAACAGATTAAAGACATTATTAAATACGCGAACGACCGCGGCATACGCGTTGTTCCCGAATTTGACATTCCCGGGCATTCTACGGCATGGTTTGTCGGTTATCCCGAATATGCTAGCGCGCCGGGACCTTACGAAATTGAACGGCATTTCGGAGTATTCGACCCGTGTTTCGACCCGACAAAAGAATCAACGTACGAATTCTTCGATAAATTCTTTGGAGAAATGTCGGCATTGTTCAATGACGAATACATACACATAGGCGGCGACGAGAACGAAGGAAAACAATGGGACGCCAACGCTGATATACAGGCGTTCATGAAAAAGAACGGGTTTGCTTCAAACCACGAACTTCAGGCGTACTTCAATAAGAGAATTCAGAAAATTCTTGAGAAATACGGAAAAAAAATGATAGGCTGGGACGAAATTTTTTCGGAAAACCTTCCAAAAGATATCGTGATTCATTCCTGGCGCGGAAAAGAGTCGATGGTAAAAGCGGCGCAACTGGGCTATGCGTCAATTTTATCGAGCGGCTACTATATTGATTTGTGCCAAAGCGTATTCGACCATTATTTCAACGACCCGCTGCCTTCTGACATATACCTGACCTCCGAAGAAAAAAAATTCATATACGGCGGAGAGGCGACGATGTGGGCGGAACTTGTTAATCCCGATAACGTCGATTCGAGAATCTGGCCCCGCGCCGCAGCGATAGCGGAAGTTTTGTGGTCGGGTATAAAAAGTTTCTCCGAAGACAGCCTTGAGAACAAATTTATACTGTACAGAAGATTTGATAACGCGTCAAAATTTCTGAATGAGATAGGGGTTAAACACCAAAGCAACAGAAAATTGCTACTCGCGAAAATCACCGATAAGCCCGAATTGCTTGAAAATATTCTTAAAGTCTGGGAGCCGCTTAAATATTACAACAGGCATAAATACACGAAATACAGCCAATCAACTCCGCTGAACCGCGCGGTTGACATCGCAGTACCCGACGCCCCGCTGTCATTTGAGTTCTCGTATCTTGTCGGCAGAATAATAACGGACAAGGCGGAAAAGGAAGAAATCGAGTCGGGAATAAAAACAATTAAAGAACTTGAAAAGACCTGCGGCGAGTATCTCAGAGAAAAACAAAACGGAAATATAGAAGAGATCGAAATTCTCGCCGAAAAAACTAAAAGTCTGTGTTCGGTTATAAACGGGCTGTTATACTGCCTTCAGAACAAGACAAGATACGGCGAAGAAAGCGTTAACTTCGATTATTACAGGCAGCCGACCGCAGAACTCGAACTGACGCTCGTTAACCCCGCGGAGGAATTGTATAAATTCATTGAACGGCGCGGACACATTAAATGATAAGAATATTTTTAATATTAATGGTGTTTTCGAATTTATGTTATTCGCAAATGAACAGGATATACATAGATAACTTGGAATTCCGAAATACGAAGGAACAAAAATATTACAAAGCCGTTGTTCCCGGAACGGTGCATACCGACCTTCTCGCGAACAAACTAATCGAAAACCCGTTCTACGGAACCAACGAATCCACCCTGCAATGGATTGAAAACGAAGAATGGGAATACATTGCGTCCTTAAGTTTAACTGCGGAACAGATAAAAACAGCCGGAGAGATTGTGTTTGAAGGGCTTGACACGTATGCTTCCGTTTACGTGAACGGAGAAAAAATGCTGTCCGCGAACAACATGTTCAGAGAGTGGCGGATAAAATGCGCCGGCATATTAAAACAGGGAGATAACGAAATCAGAATCGTATTCCGTCCGCCCACGGGAGAAGAAGAAAAACTCGCGCGCGAATTCGAAAAACTAACCGCGCTTAAAGAACTTCCCGGCGGCAACAGGGCTTTTACGCGCAAGGCGGCGTATCATTACGGCTGGGACTGGAGTCCTCGTTTTGTTACCTGCGGAATCTGGCGTCCCGCGTATCTGGAGTTCGACAACGAAGGAACAATAAAAGAAATTGAAACAACGCAAAACCTTTCGGAAGGAAAAGCGATTATTAAATTCAACGTCAGGTGCGGGAACGCTGAGGGATTGAGGGCGATTCTCTTTCAAAAAGAAAATAAAATTTCCGAGTCGCGCGTTGTTTCTAACGAAGCGGAAATAACCGCGGAAATTCAAAATCCGGAATTGTGGTGGTGCAACGGTCTCGGAAAGCCGCATCTTTACGGGTTTAACATAGTTCTGCGGAATAAAGACGGGCAGGATGTTGACAAAAAAGAAATAAATATCGGCATAAGAACAATTGAACTCGTTCAGGAAAAAGATACTTTCGGTTCTTCTTTCTATTTTAAACTGAACGGCGTTCCTATTTTCATAAAGGGCGCGAACTACATACCGCCCGACAACTTCCTTCCGGGAGTAACAAAAGAAAAATACGCGCGACTAATAGACGACGCGGTTAAATCCAACATGAACATGCTTCGTGTATGGGGCGGTGGGGTTTATGAAGACGACGAATTTTATAAGCAGTGCGACGAAAGGGGGATTCTCGTGTGGCAGGATTTCGCGTTTGCCTGTTCGATGGTGCCTCCCGATAAAGACTTTGCGGATAACGTCCGCGAAGAAGCGGTCTATAATGTCAGGCGCTTGAGGAATCACCCCTGCATCGCGCTCTGGTGCGGCAACAACGAGTCTGACGAGGGCTGGCAAAACTGGGGCTGGCAAAACAAACTGACCGACGCGCAAAAACAAACACTGTGGAGCGCGTATGAAAATATTTTCAAGAACATACTTCCCTCTGTTGTTTCAGAATATCATAAAAACTCAAACTACATTTCAACCTCGCCAAAGATAGGATGGGGTCACGAAGAGAGTTTGAAGGAAGGCGATTCTCACTACTGGGGCGTGTGGTGGGGAATGGAGCCGTTCGAAGTTTACAACACGAAGATCGGAAGATTCGCGTCCGAGTACGGTTTTCAGGGATTTCCCGATTTGGAAACGATAAAAAGTTTTGTTCCTCCCGACGAATTATATTTGTATTCCCCTTCTCTTAAAATGCACCAGAAACATCCGACAGGATTCGAGACGATACAAAAATACATTGAAATGTACTACGACGCGCCCGATAAACTTGAAAGGTACATAACCATAAGCCAATTGCTTCAGGCGTACGGAATAAAAACCGCGATAGAAGCGCACAGGCGCGCAAAGCCGTATTGCATGGGAACGCTGTACTGGCAGTTCAACGACTGCAACCCTGTTATCTCCTGGTCGGGAATAGATTATTTCGGAAGATGGAAGGGAATGCAGGAGACGGTAAAAAATGCGTACGCGGACATTCTCGTTTCACCCGTCGAGGAGAACGGAAAAATCAGGGTTTATATAGTGAGCGACAGGATGAAAGAAACTAAAGGAATGCTTGAAGTCAGGTTTGAAAGTTTCAGCGGCATAATTCCTTCCGAGCCGTATCTGACAACTGTAACGATTAAACCCAACTCATCGGAAATATTTTTCGAAAAAGACGCGGCGGAAGTTTTCAGAAAGGTATCGAAAACAACAAATTATATGAGCGTGATTCTTCGCGCCGAAGACGGGAAAACATATTCAAACGAACTTCTCTTCTGCAAACCAAAAGAAATAGAAACGGTAAAATAATTTTATATGAAAAAAATATTATTTCTTCTCGCGTTAACTTTATTGCTATCGGGCTTCGATAATCACCGTCCCGAAAAGTTGAGCCTAACGAAATATGTCAACCCGTTTGTCGGCACGGGCGCGCACGGACACACGTTTCCAGGCGCAACAGTTCCTTTCGGAATGGTGCAGTTGAGCCCCGACACGCGTCTGACAGGCTGGGACGGATGCGGCGGATATCATTACGACGACAGCGTGATATACGGGTTCTCGCACACTCATTTAAGCGGAACGGGCGTTCCCGATTACTGCGACATACTTTTCATGCCCGTCGCACAGAATCCTCTCAGTGATTTGAGCGACAACAGAATCAGCAACTACGCGTCGTCATTCAGCCACGCGGACGAAAACGCATCTCCCGGATATTACAGCGTCCTGCTTAAACGCGGAAACATAAAAGCGGAATTTACAACAAGCACACGCGCGGGATTTCACAGGTACGCGTTTCCGGAAAATATGGTATCGAAAATATTCGTTGACCTTAAACACCGGGACGAAGTTCTCGATTCTTACATCAACGTAATAAACAGTACGGAAATATCGGGATACAGAAATTCAAAATACTGGGCGAAAGACCAGAGGGTTTATTTTCACGCCGTATTTTCAAAGCCGTTTAATTCCGCGCTGCTGTACCTGAATGAAGAGAAAACCGAAGAGCGTCAAACACTCAGGGGAAAAAACGTGAAAGCCGTTTTTGATTTCGGAGAAAGCGCGGGCGAGGTGTTAGTGAAAGTAGGAATATCGGGAGTCAGCGAACAAAACGCAAAGATGAATCTCGTTGCGGAAATCAAAGATTGGAATTTCGAAGAAGTAAGAAAAGAGGCGTCTGAAAAATGGAACGATTATCTTAACAAGATTCAGGTAAAGTCAAAAGACGAAAATAAACTCAGAGTTTTCTATACCGCGCTGTACCACACGGCCATCTGTCCAAACACGTTCAACGACGTTGACAGCTCGTATCTCGGACGCGACCTGAAAGTTCACAAGGCTGACCACGGCTACTACACGGTTTTTTCTCTGTGGGACACATACAGGACAAACCACCCGCTGCTTAACATAATAGAAAGAGAGCGTTCGCTGGATTTCATAAAAACTTTTCTTCTTGAATATCAGCAGGGCGGACGGCTTCCCGTTTGGGAATTGTGGGCGAACGAGACAGATTGCATGATTGGATATCATTCCGTGCCCGTTATCACCGACGCTTACGTTAACGGAATACGGGGCTTCGATGAAAACCTCGCGCTCGAGGCGATGCTTCACAGCGCGGGTCTGGATATTTACGGTCTAAACTCTTACAGAAAATACGGATACATTCCCGGAGAGAAGGAGCACGAATCCGTTTCGAAAACGCTTGAATATTCGTATGACGACTGGTGCATTTATAAATATATGGAGACGAAAGGCATTTCGGCAAGCGACGAAAGGATGAAAGAATTTAAAAACCGTTCAAGGTATTACGAAAATCTTTTCGACCCCGAAACGGGATTCATGCGTCCGCGAATGAACGGAACGTGGAAAACGCCTTTCCTGCCGACTGACGTTGACAACAATTACACGGAAGCAAACGCCTGGCAGTATTCGTTTTATGTTCCGCAAGAGCCGTGGTTTCTCACTAAAGTTTACGGACGCGCGGAAACTAAACTCGACGGATTGTTCAATGCCGACACGAAAACCACAGGACGCGAGCAGTCAGATATCACGGGATTAATCGGTCAGTACGCTCACGGCAACGAGCCCAGCCACCACATCGCGTATCTTTATAATTACACTTACACGCCGTGGAGAGCCGCCGAAGTAGCGCGAAAGGTGATGACTGAATTTTATAAGGACTCCCCCGACGGTCTCATAGGAAACGAAGACTGCGGGCAGATGTCGGCGTGGTACGTGATGAGCGCAATGGGTTTTTATTCTCTTTGCCCGGGCAGCGGAAAATACGTTACGGGCGCTCCCCTATTCGACGAGGTAAGGATAAACCTTGAGAACGGAAAAACGTTTACAATCGAGTCAAGAAATCTTTCCGACAAAAACATATATATCGATTTCAAAAAAAGCGGATTGAAAAATCCGGAAATTCTTTTCGCCGATATTTACAAAGGCGGAAAAATGATTCTTGAAATGTGCGCGGAGCCCGAAAAGTACAGGGGTTTCCTTGACGAAGATATCGAAAGTTTTGTTGCCGCGGTGCCTGACGACAATCCGATTCCCCCTGTCGTTAAGGTAAGGAACACGGTATTCAGAGATTCAACGGAAGTAACGCTGTTCACGCCCGATGGAAAAGGAACGATTCGTTACACGCTTGACGGTACCGTGCCGGGTATTAATTCAGCGGTTTACGAAAAACCATTTTTTGTCAGAGGTTCCGCTGAACTTAAAACGGTTACGGAAAAGAATAATCTTTTCGGATTCGCTGCGGAATGCAAACTTCATAAAATCCCGGACGGAATATACGTCGAGCCCGGCTCGCAGCCGAACCCATCTTATACGGCGGGCGGTCCCGACGCTTTAATCGACGGGATAAGAGGACCGAAGAACTGGCGGCTTGGTAACTGGCAGGGATTTCAGTCGCAGGATTTTTCCGCGACCGTAAAACTCGACAGGGAAAAAACGATAACAAAACTCGGCGCCGGATTTCTTCAGGACGCGCGGAGTTGGATTTGGATGCCCGTTTATGTCGAGTTCGAAGTTTCGACTGACGGAATTAATTTCACGAAAGTGCTGCGGATTAACAACACGGTTTTGGATACGGATTTAAAAGTTCAGATAGTTGATTTCGTGAAAGAGATAAATGCCGTGAAAGCGAAATACATCAAAGTGTTCGCCAAGAATTACGGAAAGATACCGTCGTGGCACGAAGGCGCGGGAGAAGACGCTTTCATTTTCATTGACGAGATTTTTGTGGAGTAGTTAGAGCATACGTTTTTTCGTGTTCGTGATTGAAAGCGAAAGCGATTATGGCAAAGAGCATTCACCACTAAGGCACCAAGAGCACTAAGAAGAGCAAAGATTTTTTATTGTTCCCGCGTGATAAGGCGGAACGAACGGATTGCGCGGGTTAAGAGCAAGAGCGGATACAATTAGCGGTTAACATTTAACATTTAACATTTAACAGTTAGCAATTAAGAGCAAGAGCAATCACCGCAAAGGACACGAAGAAGAGCAAAGATTTTTAGAGTTCCTACGGGACTAAGCGATTTCTTTGTTTAGAATTTTTTGACAGGTAGAATCTACTCTTTGAATCCCGGATGCATTTGGGGCATTAAAGGTTTTTCCGGGAGCATCGTGAATCGCTTTTCGGCTACGACAGTTTGCGACGCCTTGTCGGTAAGCGTGAGTTTGAACACGCCGAACCCCTTTTTTGACATTTCCTCGGGGTCCATATTTTCGAGGGCGAACAATTCCCTGAAAACATTGCCGATAAAGATTTTCTGAAACACGCTTGTTTTCCTTTCGTTCAAAGCGTAATCAAAAACGCCCTCCGACACGGCGTTGTCACTCCTGTCAATAATCCTGTACGTGAACACTCCGGATTTCGGAGATTCGGTATTGTTATAGATCTCGAAAAAGAGATAGAAATTCTCGTATCCGAAAACATTGTTGCTGATTAAAGGCGTCATTTCTTTTGTTCCGCCCGGTCCTGCGGTAAGTTCCGAAACCAGCATTATGTCGCTAAGCGTAATCGGCGCGGCGGAATAATTCTTTACCTTCACGGTAACCGTTTTCCGCGATTCCTTTTTCGAGTTTTTGTCTTTCAGAACGGATTCGAGGCTGTATTCTCCCGGACTCAGGAAATGATTATAAACGTAAAACTCCGATTTGTCACGCTCTTTTATTATTTCGTTTTCGCCGAACGAAAAACTTTCCGCCCCACTTTTTTGAAAAAGAACACTCCCGTTCCTGTCGAGCAGCGAAAGGGATATCTCGAAAGCCGCCGAGTATTTGCCGTTCTTCTTTGAAAAAAGAATGTTCGAGCGCGGAACCTCGATGAAAATATCGAGTCTCGGACTCAGCGTGTCGATATCAAAAAAGACAAGAGGGTTTATGAAATAAGTTTCCGTCTCGAATATCGGTTTGCCCGGACCAAACCCGCTTTTTATCTGAGCGCTCAGCGAGGCGCAAAAGACGAACGTTAATATTACGGTAAATACTGATTTCATCGGCATTACAAGGAACAAACATACATAATGTTTAAACTACTTTCAAAACAAATCAAAACGCGCCGCGAATAATCGCTAATGATTACACACAGAAAGAGCGGATGAAACAGATTTACACAGATTTCTTTTATATATCCCGCGGGATGAAACGGAAACCCCGGATAGCGCGGGTTTGAGAGCAAGAGCGTTCAGCCGCGAATAATCGCTAATGATTACACACAAAAAGAGCGGATGAAACAGATTTACACAGATTTTTACTTTTATATATCCCGCGGGATGAAACGGAAAATAGGATTACGCGAATTTAAGAGCAAGAGATGTTTTATAAAATAACCCACAGAAATAAAGAGACGGAAGAGAATTATCGCGGAAACGCAATCTGTTCCGGCAAAACAAAGTGATTGTTTTTTCGTAAATAAGAAAGGGTTGTAAAATTTCACAAAGAGAGTTAATTTATTCTAATAATAAAAAATCAAAAAATGAAAATTAAAATTATTTTAGTTCTGACCGCGTTTCTCGCGGCTTTCAACCTGTATTCTCAAGAGAATGTATGGTACACGACGGTGCTCAAAGAGAATTTCGTCGATAAGAACGGAAATCCCCTGACAGGAAAAGGCGTTGTTGTAGGCGACGTGGATTCGGGCGTGGACGTCTTCTCGCCCTTCTTCTTCTTCGCGGACGGCGGAGAGTACGGCTGGATAGACGTCGACAAGGACGGCAAGTTCAAACCCGGAATAGACGCTGTTGATTTCAACGGAGACGGCGTTTCCAAAGAGGGTTCGATTCTTCGCTACATAGAAATGAAGAACAACACGTACAACATTTTAAAAACGGACAAGGAAAACTTTAATCCCGACATGGACTTTCTGTACGTTGACGCGAACGGAAACGGCAAGAGGGATTTCGGCGAAAACGACGGATTCACGGAAAGCGATCCGACGTACGGCGAGCAGTTTTTTATAGCGATAGACGCGGATAAAAACGGTACGCTCGACGCGGGAGAAAAAATCATCGCGCTTAAAACCTCCAAGGTCCGCGCCGTAAGGGAAAAAAGCGGAACTGTCAGAAGAAGAGGAATTGACCTGATAAAAACCGAACCCGACACGATAAGGCACGGTACGAGCGTTGCGGGAATAGTTCTCGGCGGACACGCGGGCGTTCAGAAGATGCACGGATTCGCGCCCGACGCGGAACTCGTAATGGCGAATATAGAATACGCGTACACTCCCCGCTTCGTGAGGACATTCCCCGCGATGCTGAAATTCCTGCGCGACGAAAAAGTGAACATACTGCTTTTTGAAGACGGCGAATGGATGTGGGAATTCATGGACGGCTCGACCGAAGAAGAACTTCTCACGAATGAAATCGCCCGTTCGGGAATAACCGTGATTGGCGGCGGCGGCAATCTCGCTTCGGGAAATATGATAATCAGAGATAAACTTAAAAAGGATCAACTCGCGACATATAAATTCTCAAGCCCTTCCACCGGAGAAGGCAAGAAAAACGACGCCTCTTTCGTTTCGCTTTTGTGGAAAGGTAAAGACAAAAAACCCGTTATACAGGTGCGCACACCCGACGGATTTCTTTCGCCGGAACTTAAAGACGGCTCCGGATTCATCAGGGTCGGCAGTTACAACGTTTATTACGCGAGAGAGGTATCGCCGAGAAACACCGTAATGTTTAAATTCCAGTTTTCGGAAAAAGACTCGAACACGGTTAAGGGCGACTGGCAGATAAGGGTTCACGCGAAGAGCGAACTCGACCTGTGGGGATTCATAGTTGACATAACGCAGTCCTGGGGCGGCACGACAAAATGGGAAGACAAGGATAAGATTACGCCCGATGGCTCTGTAACGTTTCCCTGCACGGCTGACAGCTGCATAGCGGTCGGAGCGTACACGGTGAATTTCTCCTGGGGTCCCGAAGACAAATTGGGCGGGCTCTGCAATTACAGCGGGCGCGGTCTGAACATTTCGGGCAAGCGCGGAATTGACATAAGCGCGCCGGGACACTCGACGTTCACCTGCTCGACGAACAACTCATACACGCTTTTCAGCGGGACGAGTTCCGCCGCGCCGCACGTCGTGGGAACAGTCGCGCTGCTTTTGCAGTATAATCCTTCGTTGACGCATTCGCAGATAAGGAATATTCTTATGAAGACATCCGTTCAGGACGAATTCACGGGTCCCGTTCCAAACACTAACTGGGGCGCGGGAAAACTTAATCCCGAAGGCGCGATAAAATTCGTAATCGAGAACTTTTAACCATAAACATAAAACACAGGAGACAGTATGCAGCATCAAATCTTATTTCAACCCTCCGAGGCGCTGGTGCACATTTCGTTAAATGAAAACGAGGAAATACAGGCTGAAGCGGGAGCAATGGTATTCAAAAGTTGGAACGTTGAAATTGAAACATCCGCCAAGGGAGGGCTTTTCGGCGCGCTGAAAAAATCAGTGCTCGGCGGCGAATCGTTTTTCACGAACAAGTTCATAGCGAAACAGGGCGCGGGCGAAATCGGCTTCACGGCGCCTTTTCCCGGCGACATAAAGCATTTCGAACTGAAAGGCGAAACAATGTACATTCAGTCGGGCTGTTTCGTATGCTCGTCAACCACGGTAAACCTCGATACGAGCTGGGGAGGCGCGAAGGGATTCTTCGGCGGTCCCGGACTCATAATGCTGAAGGCGAACGGAAACGGCTCGCTATTTGTAAATTCTTTCGGAGCAGTGTTCGAGAAGAAAATGGTTAACGACAGGTTCATAGTCGATACAGGACACATAGTCGCTTTCACGGACGGACTGAGTTTCAACATAAAAAAAGTCGGCGGCCTGAAATCAACGCTCTTCAGCGGAGAAGGACTCGTAGCCGAATTCAACGGAACGGGAACACTCTGGATACAGACAAGAAACCAGAGTTCATTCCTCGAATGGATAATCTCGAGAATACCGTCGAAAGGCTGACACCATATATCACTATCATTATCAGGCGGAAGCGTTTGCTCCCGCCTTTTTTTACGCTCGCTTAAAATAAAGAAAGCCTTTACCAGTTTATATGAATATAAATATTTGTATTTTTTGGTATAAGGAAAACCGTATCTAAAAAAAATTTCATGGAAAACGTTGTCGCTATAGTGGGAAGGCCGAATGTCGGCAAATCGACATTATTCAACAGGATAATGGGCAAACGCATTGCCATTGTCCACCACCAGAGCGGCGTAACGCGCGACAGGAACTATGGCGAGGCGGAATGGACGGGCAAGAAGTTCTTTCTGATCGATACGGGCGGGTTCGTTCCCGATTCCGACGAGGATTTCAACAAGCACATACGCGAACAGGTGAAGATTGCCATAGAAGAATCGGACAAGGTGATTTTCGTTTGCGACGGAGAGAATGGCCCGCATCCAATCGACAGCGAGATAGCGAACAACCTCAGAAAATATTCACACGGAAAGCAAATTTTTCTCGTCGTGAACAAAATTGACAGCGGGAAAAAGGAACTTAACATAAACGAATTTTATAATCTCGGACTCGGCGACCCGTACGGCATTTCCGCGCTTTCGGGAAAAGACGTCGCCGACCTTCTCGACGACATCGTAAAGGACTTCGGCGAGGTTGAAGAGACCGAAGACTCGAGAATCAAGTTCGCGGTAATAGGCCGCCCGAACGCGGGCAAGTCGTCCATAGTCAACGCGATACTGAAACAGGACAGAAACATCGTTACGGACATACCCGGAACCACGAGGGATTCAATCGATTCGGAAATCAAGTACCACGGCGAAACCCTCTTGCTTATTGACACGGCGGGGCTTCGCAGAAAAAGCAAGATAAAGAAGAACGAATCGCTCGACTTCTTCTCGACCGTGAGAACATACAAGTCGATAGAAAGGTGCGACGTCGCAGTGCTCGTAATCGACGCGACCCTTATAATGGAAGGAATGGGAAAAGTGTCCGACCTGAAGCATTCGGATTTCAGGCTGGACAAGCAGGACGTTAAGATAATCGAAGACGTGTTCAGCAGAAAGAAAGGACTTCTGATTGTCGTGAACAAGTGGGACCTGATAGAAAAAGATTCAAAGACATCCGTAATAATCGAGAATAAAATATCGGAACACCTTAAGAGTTATAATTTTTTACGCTTCGTTTTCATATCGGCTCTGACGAAACAGCGGATACACAAAGTAATAGAGGAGGCGGTATCCGTTTACGAAGAGCGCGCGAAACAGATTAAAACATCCGCTTTAAACGAAGTCATGTTCGACGAAATAAGGAAAATGCCTCCGCCGGCATCAAGGGGGAAGGAAATAAAAATCAACTACGTAACACAACTGAAACATTCTCCGCCCGTATTCGGATTTTTTTCAAACGAGCCGAACCTCATAACCGAAAACTACAAGAGGTATCTGGAGAAAAAAATACGCGAGCATTTCGGTTTCTCGGGGGTCCCCGTGTCGCTGGTTTTCAAGAAGAAAAACTAATATTAACATATTGATTAAACAATATGATAACCGAAATATTTACCTCGGCGACTTTCGGCGTTGACGCGTTCACGATACGCGTTGAGACTCACCTCGATTCGGCCCTGCAGCCGAGTTTCGCAGTGGTCGGACTGCCCGATAATACGGTTAAAGAAGCAAGGGACAGGGTTTCGGCGGCAATCAAGAATTCCGGTTTCGATTTTCCGCGAGGAAAGAGAATAACGATTAATCTTTCACCTGCGGACGTCAAGAAGGAAGGCTCCGGACTCGACCTGCCGATTGCGGTCGCGATACTCACGGAGACCGGGCAGGTGAAGCCTGACAAAGTAAAGAATTTTATAATACTCGGCGAATTATCACTTGACGGAAAAATCAGGCATGTAGCGGGAATTCTACCGATTGCCATCGAAACAAGGAAGCGCGATTTTAACGGGCTGATAATTCCGCGGAGCAACGCGGACGAAGGCGCTATAGTCGGGGGAGTAAACATTTATCCTTTCGAGAATTTAACGGAAGTAGTGAATTTCCTGAACGGCGAACTTGAAGTGGTTCCGCATACCGTTGACGAAAAAGAAATATTCAGAACGGAGAGGGAATATATTCTCGATTTTTCGGACGTAAAGGGGCAGGATGAAGTTAAACGCGCGATGGAGATAGCGGCCGCGGGCGGGCATAACATAATCATGATAGGACTGCCGGGTTCGGGAAAGACAATGCTGGCAAAGCGTTTGCCGTCAATACTTCCGCCGCTAACGAGAGAAGAAGCGCTTGAGACGACGAAGATACATTCGATAGCGGGAATACTCCCGCCGGGAACGCCCGTGATTACAACGCGCCCGTTCAGATCTCCGCATCACACGGCAAGCGACGTTTCTATTGTGGGCGGGGGAGTGAACGCGAAGCCGGGGGAAATTTCTTTCGCACATAACGGAGTTTTATTTCTCGATGAACTAACCGAGTTCAAGAAAAACGTGCTTGAAGTTCTTCGCCAGCCGCTGGAGGACAGGGTCATAACGGTATCGAGAGCGAAAATGACGGTTCAGTACCCGAGCAATTTCATGTTCGTAGCCGCGATGAATCCGACACCGGCGGGAACGCAGAAAGAAATGAATATGTACAGGGATTACGATATAACGAAATTCCTCTCAAAGATATCGGGACCGATTTTAGACAGGATAGATATACACATTCACGTGAATCCCGTGAACATCAAAGACCTTTCGAGCAAGAGGGAATCCGAGAAATCGGCTGTCATAAGGGAACGTGTTATGAGGGCGAGAGACATACAAAATGCGAGGTTTAAAAACCTCAAGGGAATATATTCAAATGCGAACATAGGCTCGAAAGAGTTGAAAGAGTTCTGCGGGTTAAGCAAGGAAAGCGAAGAAATTTTAAAAACGGCGACAGGGAAACTCGGATTGTCGGCGAGGGCATACGATAAAATACTGAAGGTCGCACGGACAATAGCGGACCTTGCCGGAGAGAAGGAAATCGGACCCGCGCACATAAGCGAAGCGGTTCAATACAGGAGTTTAGACAGGACAAACTGGTTATATTAGCCGAAACGGAACGATGTTTCACGTGAAACAGTTTTATAAAGCAGGGATTGTTTCACGTGAAACAATCATACGAAAAGCCACGAAATTTGACGGATAAAGCAGAAAAATATTACGATATTATTGTAATCGGAGCCGGTCATGCCGGGATTGAGGCATCCTGCGCGGCTGAAAAAATGGGTTTCCGGGTTGGAATCGTGACGATGGATATAAACGCGATCGGAAGAATGAGTTGCAATCCCGCAATCGGCGGTACGGCGAAGGGGCACCTTGTAAAGGAAATCGATGCGCTCGGCGGTGTAATGGGAATTCTCGCAGATGAAACCGGGATTCAGTTCAAAATGCTGAACAAATCGAAAGGTCCCGCAGTCTGGTCGCCAAGATGCCAGTCTGACAAGAATCTTTATTCTCTTCACGCGGCAGAGCATTTAAAAGGAAGGGACGGGCTCACGATAATTCAGGATATGGTAAAGGAAATTCTCGTCGGGGAATTCGAAGGGGACGGAGATTACAAATATTTCGTGAAAGGAATCAAGACGGAACTTGGTTATGAATATTCCTGCCGGTCGGTTATAATAACCTCGGGTACTTTTTTAAATGCGATAATGCACACCGGAAGAAATACGGTTGAAGGCGGACGAATGGACGAAAGATCCGCGACGGGACTTTCCGAATGTCTCCGCAAAATGGGCTTTGTAACAGGGCGTCTGAAAACAGGTACGCCGCCGAGGCTGGACAAAAACACAATCGATTTTTCAAAGACGGAAATTCAGCCGGGCGACAAAAATCCTACGCCGTTTTCTTTCAGAACGATTTTAGATAAAAAGAAATTTCCTGCGCAGAAACAAATTGACTGTTTTCTGACGCACACTAATGAACAGACTCACGATATACTTCGAACAGGGTTTGACGACTCGCCAATGTTTACGGGAAGGATAAAGGGAATTGGTCCGCGCTATTGCCCGTCAATCGAAGACAAAATTTCCCGTTTTTCGGATAAGCCCAGGCACCAGATTTTCCTCGAACCGGAAACGCTTGACGGCGACACGATTTATATGAACGGGTTTTCAACAAGCCTTCCTTTTGAAGTACAGGAAAAAGCTGCCAGGACTGTTCCCGGACTCGAAAATGTCCAATTATTGAAGCAGGGCTATGCCGTTGAGTATGATTTTTTCCCGACTTTTCAGATTTTTCCGACTCTCGAGACGAAAATCGTTTCCGGATTGTACAACGCAGGACAGATTAACGGAACCTCAGGTTACGAAGAGGCGGCTGCGCAAGGGTTGGCGGCAGGAATTAATTCGGCACTTAAATTATTGAAAAAAGAGCCATTTATATTAAAGAGGAACGAGGCTTATATTGGAGTCTTGATAGATGATTTAATAATTAAGGTACCGGATGAGCCGTACAGGATGTTTACTTCGTCCGCGGAATACAGGCTGCTGTTAAGACAGGATAACGCGGATTTGCGTTTAATGGAGAGGGGAAGAGAACTCGGTCTTGTTGAGGAGAAATACTTAAATTATTTAAATGATAAAAGGGCACTTATTGAAGAAGGCGTAAAGTATTTTAAATCACATACGATTAGCCCGGGTTCCGTAAACGCGATGCTGAACGATAAAAACTCCAGCCCGATTTCACAGAACGATTTTCTTTCGAACATTCTCCGGAGAAGCGAGGTATCGATAAAGGATTTGATATCGCTTGAAACCTTTACAGGCAACGGTTTGGCGGAGGAACTGAAAAAACACGACGACGCTCTCGCGCAAATTGAAATAGAAATTAAGTATGAAGGGTACATACGGCGTCAGGAAGAGCAGGCTGAAAGTTTCGAGAAAAACGAAAATCTGAAAATCCCGCAAAACTTCAAATACGAAAAAATAAAATCAATTTCGTCCGAGGCGCTTGACAAACTGATGAAGATAAAACCACGCTCGATAGGGCAGGCGGCGCGAATAGCGGGTGTACGGCCTTCGGACATATCCGCGATACTAATCTATATGAGGAAATAACATCCTGTTTTGTCCGTTGTTTCATAAATGACCCGCACAAAAAAAATCACCGAACAATAGGATTAACAAATTACAATTCTTTTTGTATATTACGAAAAGTAACAAATATTTTTTTTTCTAACCTTACGTAGGAGGTTTCATGAAAAAGGGTTTATACTTTTCTTTAATCATTCTTTTCTTTTTAGGGTCAGCAATTCTCCGCGGACAAAACATAACGGACGAGTACGGAATACAAAATCACAATTCATATCTAGGGGGATTAGGACTGACAATAAGTTACGGCAACGTTCCGAGCCATCCGGATTTTAACATCGACACGGCGGGTACGCTTGAAGCGTGGATTAACCCGACATCTATAACAGGGACGACGAAAAGCATAATATCAAAAGGAGCTTCAACAAATGTCTCTTTTCTTTTCGGAATTTACGGCTCAAGCGGAAAATTATTTGTGCGCATCGGCAGCACCGAATTTTTTAACAGCGACGGCCTTGTACTGCCCGCGAACCAGTGGACTCACGTGGCCGTTAGTTGGAACAAGGCGGCAAATTACACGGTATCGTTTTTTATAAACGGGGCGATGAGCGGAACCGCGGCAACGGCTTCAGCCACATTTTCTGTTAACACGGACGCGATAAGAATCGGCGGAAGCCAGGCGTTTCCCGCATACGTGTTTCAAGGAACGATAGATGAGGTAAGGCTGTGGAAGCGTTCGAGAACCGCAAATCAGATAGCGTGCAACAGGTTCGTCGGACTCGGCGACCGGGAAGACGCAAATTCCTGGGAGAGGATGACATACGGCTCATATTACAACGGGCTTGTTTCGACCTGGACTTTCAATTCGTCTGGAACAACGTTTTTCGATTACTTCGGATATCATCACGGGACATATGTAGGCAGCGCCGCTTCTACACAAACAACTCTCGGCGTGCCGATACCGTATAATTTCGCGATGAAATTCAACGGCGCGCAGTATGACTTTCTTACCGTATCTTCAAATACGGTGTTCAATCAAACGGGCGACGGCAGCATAGAAATGTGGATAAAACCGCTTTCTATTTCTACAGAGCAGATATTAATGTCGAAAGGCGGCAGCATCTCGTCATTATCTTTCATACTGGGAATGGCTCCGGGAGGAAAACTGTATTTCGGCACAGGCACGAACGTGGCGCTGAACTCTACAGGACAGGCGTTAACGGCAAATGTATGGAATCACATCGCCGTTACGTGGATGACCTCAGGGTCAACTTTCCAGGTCAGGTTCTACAAGAATGGAAAACAAGGCGGTTCGACTTCAATAATACCGAATACGTTTCCCACGAACACTGACGCGCTTTTAATCGGAAGTTCCGCGCTGTACAACCTTCCGTTTAACGGATACATTGACGAACTGCGGATATGGAATCAGTAGTTGACGCAGCAGCAAATATTGCTGAACATGTTTGTTTCCGGTCGTTCGATTACGACTCCGACAGGACTGCTGTGCTTCTGGAACTTCGACGGCAACCTGAACAATTTTACTTCGACGAGCGGAATAGCGGCTTCGCTTAACAGCGGGGGCGTGAACAATTGCCGTCTAAGCGCTTACTCGAACGACAACACGACGGGCGCATACAACAGTTCGTTTCAGTCGCACAGCACGGTTATAAACCGCGCTGCGTCGCCGAACCCGTTCCCGGGAAGTTATTACTGCAGTTATCCGTTCGGTACAATTCCCGACAATAACCCGACCGGGTTACAGGACACGCTTGTGATTCAGGGAATTTCCGGTTATGTGACCTCTCTTGAATTGTTTTTATCAATACAGCATTCTTATGTCGGCGACCTTATAGTAACTCTGAGAGCGCCGAGCGGAGTCGAAAGGAACATAATAGTTACCAATGGCGGCGGCGGAAAAAACGTACTTACGTTTTTCTCGGATAATTTTTCTTACATGCCGACAGATAACGCGTACCTTCCGCCGTGGGGTTTTCTGAAGACCGTATCGCAATTGAACAGTTTCAACACGTCCGCTCAGGGAGACTGGATTCTTACCTGCAAGGATAACGCTGCGAGCGACGTCGGTATCTTGCAGGGCTGGGGAATCAAGTTCACTACTGCAACGGGCGTCAATCCCGTTTCGGGAACGGTACCCGACAGATATTCGCTCGAGCAGAATTATCCGAACCCGTTTAATCCGTCGACGAGCATAAAATTCGGCATAAAGAAAGACGGATTCGTGAGTCTGAAAATTTATGACCTGACGGGACGCGAAGTTGCCGCGCTCGTGAACGGGACGATGAAAGCAGGCTCATACAGCATTGACTGGAATGCGTCCGGGCTTTCATCCGGGGTTTACTTTTATAAACTTGAAGCCGGAGAATTCACAGACGTAAAGAGAATGGCGCTGGTGAAGTAAGAAATACATTTAATAATTAAAAAGTTACGGTTTATATTAAAACCCCTCTGATACGGTGTATCAGAGGGGTTTTTCTGTGCCCAAAATCGTCCGCTCACCACGGCGAGTCTTTCACCGCGTCGGAGAACCGATACTGCCCTTACAGGCAATCCCGACTTTGTTTTGAATTAAATGTTTATATTGCGGTACATCAGATATTATTTTGTTCTTATGGCGTTACGAAGCACTGTTGAGTTATGAAAAAAGTTTTTTCTGAATCTTGCTGATAAATGCTTTTTAGATTTACTTCATAAAAGAGGTTGAATAAAAACCCGCACTGACAGCTGCCGACTATTATTTATATACCCGTGTATCACATATTAGCGGAAAATATTATCTGTGTTTTGTAATAAACGAAATCATTAATATTACAGTAACATAAATTCACGGAAGGACTTCAAATGAAAAAATTGATATTTCTTCTCATTTCTTTTTTCTTTGCACTTATCACGTCTGAATTTTCTTACTCACAAACATGGTCGCCTCTCGGAAGCGGGACGAATAATATTGTTACCAATCTGATAATGTATAATAATGAACTTATAGCGGGGGGATCGTTTACTATGGCCGGCGGCGAAAATATTAAGGCTATAGCGAAATGGAACGGAACATCCTGGTCGCCTCTCGGAAGCGGATTATCGGGAACCGCTACATTCGTTATCGGACTGACGGTATATAACGGAGAACTTATAGCCGGCGGCATGTTCACAACCGCAGGCGGTGTAAGCGCAAGTAACATTGCCAAATGGAACGGAACATCCTGGTCGCCTCTCGGAAGCGGAACTAATAATGTTGTTGTTACTTTGTCCGTATATAACAACGAACTTATAGCGGGCGGAGATTTCACATCGGCGGGCGGCACGCCCGCTAATCATATTGCCAAATGGAACGGAACATCCTGGTCGGCGTTTCCGGGCGGCATGGACGTAAGGGTATGTAATCTTACTGTTTTTAACAACGAACTTATAGCGGGCGGTCAATTCCTGGCAGCGGGCACTGTTCCTGCAAATTTTATTGCTAAATGGAATGGTACAACCTGGTCGCCTCTTGGAAGCGGTATGAACAGTTTTGTATATGCTTTAAAAGTATATAACAACAATTTAATCGCAGGCGGGTGGTTTTCGATGGCAGGCGGGGATTCCGCAAGTTACATAGCAAAATGGAACGGAAGCTCCTGGTCGCCTCTTGGAAGCGGGATAACAGGAAGCGGCGACAGGCAGGTTAATACTCTTACTGTCTACAACAACGAACTGATTGTCGGCGGAATATTTAGTTCTGCAGGAGGTGTAAGCGCAGGTAATATTGCAAAATGGAACGGAAGCGCCTGGTCATCCATTGGCGGCGGCACAAATGGCAATGGCGTCTTAGGACTTGAAGCAAACAGCAATTCGCTTTTTGTCGGCGGTCAATTCACAATGGCAGGTACGACACTTGCGAGTAATATTGCAAGATGGGGGCTTCCAACAGGAATAAAAGCCATTAATGAAAACATGCCGTACAAATACACACTTTCTCAAAATTATCCTAATCCGTTTAATCCTTCGACGAGCATAAAATTCGGCATAAAGAAGGACGGATTCGTGAGTCTGAAAATTTATGATTTGGCGGGACGTGAAGTTGACGCGCTCGTGAGCGGAAAGATGAAAGCGGGCTCATACAGCGTTGACTGGAATGCGTCGGGACTTTCATCAGGAGTTTACTTTTATAAACTTGAAGCCGGAGAATTCACAGACGTAAAGAAAATAATGCTTGTGAAGTAAGAAATTCATTTAATAATCAGAAAGTTACGGTTTAAAATTAAAAACCCTTTGATACTGTGTATCAGGGGGTTTTTGTTGTGTTCGAGATCGTCCGCTTATCACGGCGAGTCTTTGACCGCGGCGGAGAACCGATAGTTCCCAAAAACAGCGGCATTGATTTCTTCTCCTGCTGTCTCAGATATCCCTCCATTCGCAAGCTGCGAAATTCGACCGGCACCCTGTTCTGATCGGTTTTCCGCTTTTGCCATAACTCAATATCCTGAATGAGGATTTCGGCTGTGGCTTCTATCGTTGCTATTTCCTCTTCTTTCATTCTGATAACATAGAGGTACTTAGCAAAAATCACCTCCGGGGGTTGTTCGCTTTCTTCCTCCGCCTTGTTTATCTCTTCGTACATTTCGCTGAAAATATCCCTCAGAGTATCTTTAAGATTATAATTATCGTCGGCAGGTATGAGAGGGAAATTTTCGGATGTTTCAACTTCGGTTATTCGTCTCATTTGATCTGAATGGGTAACCGGGCATATCAGATTTAAGTCTGACATTTTTTCCTCCTTCCGATTTTCTTTATGACATCAAGAGATACCACCTCAAGCAGAAACAGCAGTATTTTCTTAATTAATCGAACTGGAATTTTAGGTAAAATCATTTTTACTCCTTTCGTTTAATTTAATTTTATTTATAAGAATAGAATTTTTTCAAAGTTACAGTTTTGATAATGTCGTCCCAAAAGGAAGAGCCTTAATAATAATCGCTTCCAATTATCTCTAATAATTCTCGCTTTAGATGGAATACTTTTTATTGATAGGCGCGAATCAGAATAAGGTTTCTTTGATATGACTTGTTAAGCTTTGTTGGTATTTACTATAAGATAACTATGCAGAGCGGGCGGTGTAAAAATGTTACTTTGATATAGATATTATACCGCAAAAGAGCTTGTGTTCTCTATGTTTCGCTAGAAAGAAATTCGGTTATATTTTCTTTGTTGACGCCATAATGCGATGAAAGCTGAGCAATTGCTAATCCGTTTACACACCATATTCCTGCTTTTTGTGCAAACGCCTTCGTAGACGGATGAAAATCAGATGTTGTCCAATATGTGAAAAACGTAGGGTGATTTAAACCGAATATTTCCAGTTTCTCTCTTTTTAGTTCGTCCGCTTTTATTATGGCCGCCCCAAAAAACTCTCTGATTTCTTTTAAAGTAATTAAGTTTTCCGTTTTGTATTTTTTGGCTTGCCCGATAACAATGGGCTGAGAAGCAGGGTTGTTGAAAATATGTATATTCCTTAGCCGCAAACCAGAGCCTATAAAATCAACACAACCATCACCCGTGCCTCCAACAACTTCACCCACAAAGCCAATAGAACTCAATAATTTACTGCAATAAACCTCAAATTCGTCGGGACTAAGACTAGCAATGGTTTTTATCAGATCTATGCTTTTATTGCCTATAAATTTAATATAAATATCGCCGTGATCATCAAAAAGAAAAAACTCTGGCGTTATTCCATCTTTAACTAACTCATTATACTTAGAATCCAAAATATCATAAGTCTTTGAGAGATTAATTTCGCAAATATCGCTTATTTGCTCGTCTGAATACAATGGGAGCTTTACATGAAGGATAATATTAGATACATCTCTAAGAGGTTTGTATTCCTCGTTGTCTCCACACTCTAATACCCAACGACTAATTATAGATGGGGATACATCACTCATTCGTTTTTAATAAATTTAATCTATCCTCTAAAACCTGTGCGATTCTTTTTGAAAGGGCATTAATAATTTCTAAATCCTCTTCGCTGAGGGTTCTTAAGTTATCTGGGGACAAATTCGCTAAAGTTGCTTCTGCCTCAATTAAGGTTGGCTGAAAAACCTGTTTCTGCTGAGCCTCAACTTTCGACAGAGCGGCCGACAAATCTCCATTTGCAGATCTGAATATTCGCATGGCATCAGGGTTATCGATAATCTTTGCTAGTTGCCTTACGCTTTTTGCCTCGGGTAATTTATGTATGGCGGTTTCTCCTTCTTCTTCGTCCGCTTTAATCATCCACCCATAAAATTCATTTAAATTACTATCATTAAGAAATCTTTTGTGTGTGTCGTTCCAATCTAACCAATCGCGTAATTTGGGGTTTTTAAATATTTCTTCAAAATAGCTAAACTTTTTAGGTTCGGCATATTCACCATATTCTTCATCATCATGCATTTGGTGTAAGGCCCAAAAACACCGCCACAGCCTGTTTGCCTCAACAGCTCCCAAGCCAACGCTTTGTGCGGCTTCTTTTGGTTCTTTCCCTGCTTCGCGAAGAACGTTGATTAATCTTCCTTTTTGATATGGCCCCCATTGTTTAATACCGGAAATGTGACGGAGGCCTGGTAAGATTAGAGAAGCCATCTCGGAGACATTCGCTGACTCAAGAATCAATACTTCGATGTTCGTGAAGTTTGTTATTTGTTCTGGTGAAAGTGTTTCTAGCCCAGTTTCGTTGCGTTCTAAAAGCCATTTCAATGCGGTTACCCTTCTGTTCCCCTCTATTACGACATATTTTTTCTCTGTACTGTCGCCTTTCCATTCCCTAACCACTATTCTGTCCATCGGCAAAAAACCCAATTCTTTTATCGTATCTCTTAATTCTTCAACGTCAAAATTCTTTTTTAATATATCCATCGACTTTGACTGTATTTTCGGCTCATTAAATCGCGCCTCCGGAACTTCACGAAAGGCATTATCTAATTCCGCAAATCGTGGATTATTTGGATCAAGCAGTACATTTTCAATATTTACTACTTTTGGCGTTAATTTGTCTATATAGGAAGGCATAAATTACTCCTTTTGTTTAATTATTGATTTAAACCACACGCTGTAAATTACCCCTAAAATTAATTATTACAATATAAAACCCAAGACTAAAACAAAAACCCCTGCTGATTTTTCAACAGGGGTCTTGTGCCCGAGATCGTCCGCCGCGGCGGAGAACCGATACTTCCCTTACAGGCAATCCCGACATTGTCGGGACGCGTTTTTCCATAAATAAAAAACCCCCGCTGAATAAAATCAACGGGGGTATTCGTGCCCGAGATCGGAATCGAACCGATACTTCCCTTGCAGGAAATCCCGACTAAGTCGGGACGCGTTTTTCCATAAATAAAAAACCCCCGCTGAATAAAATCAACGGGGGTATTCGTGCCCGAGATCGGAATCGAACCGATACTTCCCTTGCAGGAAATCCCGACTAAGTCGGGACGCGTTTTTCCTTAAAACAAAAACCCCTGCTGATTTTTCAACAGGGGTCTTGTGCCCGAGATCGGAATCGAACCGATACTTCCCTTGCAGGAAATCCCGACTTTGTCGGGACGCGTTTTTCCTTAAAACAAAAACCCCTGCTGATTTTTCAACAGGGGTCTTGTGCCCGAGATCGTCCGCCGCGGCGGAGAACCGATACTTCCCTTACAGGCAATCCCGACTTTGTCGGGACGCGTTTTTCCTTAAAACAAAAACCCCTGCTGATTTTTCAACAGGGGTCTTGTGCCCGAGATCGGAATCGAACCGATACTGCCCTTACAGGCAACAGGATTTTAAGTCCTGCGCGTCTACCAATTCCGCCACTCGGGCTAAACTCAAACTTTTTAAGAACTATTAATACTAGGCAATCCCGATAAATCGGGACGCGTCTACCAATTCCGCCACTCGGGCTACAATTTATAAAAATACTCATTTAGCAGAAGTATTTCAATCTAATTTCATCCTGTTACCCGTAACGGATAGACAATCAGTCATAAAAAGAATTACGTCTATGAAATAAACCTGTATCCTTTCTGTTTTATTGCCGGAAAAATTTAAGTAATTTGTGTTTGTTCTGCCTCAAGCATAACATTACATAACAATTACTTTCAATTTGAACGAGTTAAATTGATATTTTAGTTATGGACGATATAGGAATCGTGGAATACACGATGGATGCGGATAACAACCGTATTGTTGCCGACTGGCATTATTTAAAAGACGGAAGAATGGCCGCGGGCACCGGCATTGCATCGGGAGAATCAATCGATGGTTTCAATGGCGAATATATTGTTACATATTTTAATCTTGCCGGGAAAGAACTCTCGAAATTCAATTTGAGCATATCAGAAAACGGAAACTGTTTTGAGTTAAAGTGGACAAGCGGCGGAAAAACAGTGTACAGCGGTGTCGGCATTGAAAGGAACGGCAAACTGTATGCGGGCTGGAGAAGCCGCTGAGCATTTACACGCGCATAAAAACCGGGGAAATTTTTCAATAAAATATATTTGCACATCTTATGGCAGATTCCAAAGAACTTAAACTTGGAAGCGTCCAGAAAACATTGTTGCTTCCGTTATGGGGACGGGCGGTAGAAACCCTGAAAGAAAAACCTCTTTTGACAGACGAGAAAGCGGTTTCAATTAAAAAATCCATACCCTACGACTTTTCTGGGATTTCGGAAAACATGAGCAAACTTATACGCGCGGCGTGGATAGCAAGGAGCATGTACTTCGACAAAAAGATTTTGTCGTTCATTAATTTATACCCCGATGCAACAATTGTAAATGTCGGGTGCGGCCTTGATACAACGTTTGACCGTGTTGACAACGGGAAGATACAATGGATTGACCTGGATTTACCGGACTCGATTGAACTGCGCAGAAAATATATATCCGAATCACCCCGCCGAAAGTTTATTTCAAGTTCTGTATTTGATAAAGCCTGGTATGGTGAAATCAGCGGCGCGAAGAATATAATGTTAATGCTCGCGGGTGTGATTTACTACTTTGACGAAAGCGATGTAAAAATCCTTTTTAACGATATCCGGACTTTCATTCCGGGCGCGGAAATGATTTTTGATTATTCTTCGGAAAAAGGCGTGGAGTTATCAAACAAGAGGGTAATAAAAAAGGGCGGAATGGACGAGTCCGCGTATCTTAAATGGGGAATCAACAACATATACGAAATCGAGAAATGGTACGATGGAATTAAAGTTACGGAAACAATGCCGATATACCGCGAATACAAAAAGAATTATCCGTTTTATAAAAGAATAGGCTTCAATATTTCCGACGCGGTAAAAATAATGTCTTTGGCAAGCGTAAGAATCAGCGCAGGTTGAAATTCTTAATTCCCCAAATCCCGGTTTTTGAGCCACACCAAAATTCTTGTTGAAATTCGAATTCATATTGAATAAATTTTATCAATATAAAAACAGAGGCAAGGAATGTCCGGCAGAATACATAATTTCATCGGCTTTTTATTTTTTATTACTTTATTTTCGGCGCTTTTTCTGAGTTTCAACAGTTTTACAAAAACCAACAATCAACCGGTTTCCCCGTCTGCGAATTTTTTAGACACTATAACGCTTACCGCAAATCCCGGTCCGTCGAACAACGGCGGCTCGACCGGCTGGGCGATGTTCTTTGACCTTATCGGCGGTGCGCACGACGTTACTGTTACAGAAATGAGCACCGGGAGCACGGCCTCGGCAAACGCGACATTCACGATAGAAATTTTCACGCGAACCGGAACGGCGCTTGGCGGTCCCGTGGATTCGGGCCCGGGCAGTTCAACCGCCGGGTGGACATCGCTCGGAACTGTGACTTTTACGCAGGGACCAACGGCAAGCGGCGTATCTCTGCTTTGCCGGATTCCCCCGATTTTCGTAGGCTCGGGCGACACGGTCGGAGTTGCCGCGAAATTTTCGGGCGCGGGTCCGAGGTATTTCGGAATGGGCTTGCCCCCATACAGCACGTACGCGGATTCAAACCTGACGCTGATTACGGGCGACGGGCGTTCCGCTCCGTTCATGCCTCTTGGCACCTGGTTCGCGTCCAGAGCGATGGTAGGCGCTCTTCGTTATGTAGTTAATCCCGAATCCGGCATCGGGACAATAGGAAAAGAACAGCCCTCGGATTTCAGGCTCGAACAGAATTATCCTAATCCTTTCAATCCCGTAACTTCAATCGAATTCGCGGTTCCGTCGAGAACGAACGTTGTTCTGACCGTATTTAATTCTCTCGGAAGAGAAGTCGCGGTGCTTGCAAGCGGAGAATATGCGCCGGGAAATTACAAAGTTACGTGGGACGCCGCGGGTCTTTCAAGCGGTATTTATTTTTATACGATGAAAGCGGGTAATTTCTTGCAGACAAAGAAACTGATGCTGGTGAAGTAGTATCATAAACAAAAAAAATTGTTTTCTGCCCTTTGACAATAAATCAAAGGGCTTTTCATTTTAAATTGAATTAATATTTCCGTGAAATTATTTTTAAACAAACCTAGAGGAAGAGTAGGCGGATGAAGAAGCATAAATAATAATAAAGACGAGACTCCCATAAAAGAGACTCTCTTAACAATTACATTTTTAAAAACTTATGGGATAAAAATGGATATTATTAATTTATGCTTTACGGACGTAACTTTTTCTTACGGGGTTTCCCAACAGCCCGTCATAAAAAATCTCACCGCCACGTTTCAAAAAGGCTGGACAGGAATTATAGGCGCAAACGGAATCGGCAAGACCACTCTTGCGAAACTCGCCTGCGGACTTCTGCTGCCCGATAAAGGCTCGGTCATATTAACGGACAAAAACGCGTCAGGACTTTACTGCGAACAGGAGACACACTATCCTCCCGGAAACATAAAAGAATTTTTTCTTGACGAAGACAACTATCCCGGTAAGCTCCGTTCAATACTCGGAATTGAAGAGGGCTGGGCTGAAAGGTGGGGCACGCTCAGTTTCGGCGAAAGAAAAAAACTACAGGTCGCTGCGGCGTTGTGGAAAAATCCTGAAATACTCGTTCTCGACGAGCCGACAAATCATCTCGACGAGAGCACGAGTCGCAGCGTCATCGAATCACTGCATACTTACGAAGGAACGGGTTTAATAATAAGCCACAACAGGGATTTGCTCGATGAACTATGCGGCTGGTGTTTTTTTATGGATACTCACGGAGCGGTTATCAGAAAAGGCGGGGTCACGGAAGGACTCGCCCAGCAGGAAATCGAAGAGAGGCAGAAGGAAAAAGCGTTTGAAAACGCGCAGGAAAATTTCAAAAAACTCGATAAGAGTTCGGCGAGTATGAAACACGAGATTTCATTGAAGCGAAAATCGCTGTCGAAAAAAAATCTCGACAAGCACGACCACGACGGGAAAGGCAGGATTGACGGGCTGAGGCTGAAAGGCAAGGACGCGATTGGCGCGAGGAAACTGAAAAACTTGCAGTCGCGGGCGGCAAAGGCGAAAGATGAGATGGAGAAATCGTATTTCAGGAAGCGAAACATTGACGGGTTTTCGCTCAACGGAGAAAGAGCGGAAAGAAATTATTTTCTCGCGCAGGAAGAAGGCGATTTAAAATTCACGAACGGGATTACGCTCGGCGTTCCGTTTCTGACAATAAAGCCCGACGACAAAATCGGCATATCGGGAGAAAACGGAACGGGAAAAAGCACTTTAATAAAATATTTTCTTGAAAAAATAAATATCCCGCCCGAAAAATTAATATACATTCCTCAGGAAATTAATCCCGGGGATATAGACGGCATGAGAAACAGAATCGATTCGTTGAATAATGCCGAACTTGGAAAACTTCTGACGGTTATATACAGGCTCGGCTCGGAACCCTTACGCGTGATGGAGACTGAAAGGCCGAGTCCCGGAGAAGTAAGGAAAATTCTTCTCGGGCTCGGACTGCTGAAGTCGCCGCAAATCATAATAATGGACGAGCCGACAAACCACATGGACCTGCCGTCTGTCATCTGTCTCGAGAAAGCGTTAAAGGAGTTCAAGGGCGCGCTCGTGCTCGTCAGCCACGACCGCGTTTTTCTGGACAAGGTAACAAACACGAGATGGCTGATTGAAAGCAGGAAGGGCCGGCGAACGCTGAAAATTACTCATTGAATAAATTAGCGATAATCCGCATTAATTCGCGGCGGAATATTTTCAGGCGGAAATCAAACGAGGTCGGCGAAGACGGCATCCGCCGCTTCGGCAAGGTCAGACGGCGGGAGAACAATCTGCATTCCTCTTATGCCCGCGCTGAAAAAAATCTTATCAAAGAGTTGCGAGGTTTCTTCTAAGTATGTCGGATATTTTTTTGTCATTCCGATAGGTGAGCATCCGCCGCGTATGTAGCCTGTGACGGCGAGCAAGTCTTTCGCTTTTATCATTTCTACGCTTTTGTTTCCGCTGGCGGCGGCGGCTTTTTTCAGGTTTAGTTCCGCGTTACCCGGAATAACGAAAACCGCGTATCCCGACTTATCGCCTTTGGTGACAAGCGTTTTGAAAACGGTTTCGGGAGGCGCGCCGATTTTGTTGGCAACGCTGACCGCGTCGATTTCGTCTTCATTGACTTCGTATTCCCGCGTCTCGAATTTGAAATTGCCGCTTTCGAGAATTCTTACGGCGTTCGTCTTTTTCATCTTTTATGTATTCAAAGTCAAAAATAATTATTTTATTCGCGGATATAAAGAGTTTTAAAGAAATCTCGATAATTACTGACTCTGCAACCCAATACATTTCCCCCAAAAATATTTCCGCGATTTTTCAGCAAAATTCGTGACGACGGGACATTTTCATTCGTCATTAACGTGAATACACTTTTTAATTAAATTATATTTATTAGATTTAAACTTAAACCGTTAAGCACGGTTAAATTTTAGCATTCAATATAAAGGGAGGAAATACAACATGAAAAAGTTCTTCTTTCTTTTTTTTGCGCTAATCCTTTTCACTAACCTTCAATCGCAATGGAGTGAGCAGACCTCAGGAGTCACGACAGCCCTGCGTTCCGTTTGTTCAACTCCTTCATCAACCACTGCCTGGATATGCGGAGCAAGCGGCGTGGTGCTTAAAACTACGAATACGGGTTCGAGCTGGATTAACGTAAGTTCGGGAATACCTTCAACAAACACGCTAATCTGCATTTCGGCGGTTGACGCGAATCTCGCGCTGGTAGTGGGTTACAGCGGCTCGAACACCTACATGTACAGGACTTCAAACGGCGGAGCGAACTGGTCACAGGTCCTGTCCGAGGCGGGATTTTATGACGCCGTTTGCATGGTGGACGCGAATACGGGATTCATGGCGGGCGACCCGGTTAACAACAGGTGGTCTTTGTGGAAGACGTCAAACGGAGGCGCTAACTGGGACAGTACGGGAATTTACTGCGCTACAGGTTCTTCATCCGAGGCGGGATGGAATAACGCGATGTACATCGTGTATCCGAAAATATGGATAGGCACGAACAGCACTTTAATCCGTTACTCGAGCAACTGGGGTTCAACGTGGACGGGGCTTCCGACGACAGGCGAGGTAAACGGGTATTCTTTATGCTTCGACTGGATGACCGGGCAGACGGGTTTAATGGCAGGCGCGGTAGCGATGCTGCAGAGTTCCAATATGGGTTTTAACTGGTCGAACGTGCCGATGCTGGGAACTGGAAATGTCGTAGGCATTACGTTTACAAACCTGCCGGTGGACGAATTTACTGCGCCCGCCTGGTACGTAAGAACCAGCACGAGCATATATTCAAGCGTTAACGGAACGTCCTGGAGCGTAGAATACACGGCACCCGCGGGAAATTTCAACGCTATCAGCCAGGCAAAACCCGGAAGGGGCATCTGGGCGGTGCGTTCAAACGGCGGCATATCGTATCACACGATTATCACGGACATAAAAAAATCCGGAACGGAAATTCCAGGAAACTTCAGGCTTTATCAAAATTATCCGAATCCGTTCAATCCCGAAACTAAAATTAAGTTTCAACTTCCTGTTTCCGGTTATGTCACGCTTAAAGTTTATGACGCGCTGGGAAAAGAAGTCAGAACACTGATAGACCGCAGTCTGGGAGCGGGAATTTACGAAACGCAGTTCAACGCCGAAAATTTATCTTCGGGTATTTATTATTATAAACTTACGACTGAAAAATATTCCGAAGTGAAAAAGATGATACTCGTGAAATAAAACAACGGACGTTTCGCGAGAAAGAGCGGGCCCCTGCGGTATGAATAAAATAAAAGCTGCGGAAGTTTACACCGTCTTATAACGGCAGACGCGGTTTTGGATTTCATAAAAAAACCCCGGTAAAAACAAATCACCGGGGTTGGGAAATATATTAAAAAATCGATTACTTTATAACTATCATTTTCTTTATGTCCGTAAAGTTGTCGGACTCAAGTTTGTAAAAATACACGCCGCTTCCGAGGTTTGAAGCGTTGAAGTCCACGGTATGATACCCCGGAGTTTTAACCTCATTAACGAGTGTTGCGACTTCCCTTCCGAGAATATCATATATACGGAGCGTAACAAGGCTCTGTTTGGGAACGGCGTAATTAATAGCCGTTACGGGATTGAACGGATTAGGATAGTTCTGCGACAGAGAATATGAAGCAGGAATCTCGTTCTGTCCGATTATTCCTGTTGCGGTACCCGAGGTGATTCTTATGTTCGGTCTGTATGTCCTGGAGTATGCCGTTGAAATAGTGCAGCCCGAAAGTGACGAAGAATAACCAACGCGGTTAACGTTGCTTATTGTCGATGAATAGACGGGCGACGTTGTTCCCGAGGAACTGTTATCGAAACAAATTTCAATAAGAAGACTTGAAGTTCCGTTCCAGTAGAATGACTGTGTTAAAGGAATGTCCTGCCAGCCTGTTGAAGGAACCGTGTATGTTCCAGAATAACAGGTTGACCAGCCCGAATTCGAAAATCCGGAAATTGTAGTCGCTGTTGTATTCTGCATCTTTACGGAGAACCCGTTCATCGGAGTCGAACTTCTCGTAATCACGTTAAATCCGATGTGCGTTATATGCGAGGCAGTCATTCCCGAAGCGGTTAATTCCGCCGCGGTATAAAGAATGTTTTGTCTTGCGTCGGCATATCCGGTGTAGAACGGATGCGTCGAAGACGTCGTGCCTGTTCCGATTATGAAAATATTCTGACCGATAGTGACGTTGAAAGTATCCAGAACGGGGCTTCTCAGGCTGCAATTCATTCTGTAGAAGAACTGAGCAGAATGACCTGCGGGCGTGTTAGCCGCCGATGTCGCGCTGTATTGTTTTATGACAGAGCCGCCCGCGGGAATGTTTCCGTAAACGATGCTGTCGGTATTCAGCGTAACGTACGAACTGTTCTTGATTAATTTTCCTGCGCCGTTGGTCAGCGCCGCCGTACCGGTATTTTTAAATTGTATTTTAAGCATTACCGTCTCGCCGATATCCCACCTGTTGTTGTTGTTTCCTGCGGAATCGTTGACCGTGATAGTGCCCATTTCCATTACAGGCGCGTGCGCAAGAATGTCGAACGTGCTTGTCCAGGTATCCGAACCGCTCACTGCCGTGAAATTAAAGATGACGCTTCTGCCGTCGGGAATCAGCGGAGATACGTTGTATGCGAACGCGTCGTTGATAGTTTTCGTCGCACCCGCTCCGATTGTTCCGTAAGTTTCCGTCGAATCCGTCATTGTTATGTACGGGTCTGACGTTGTTACTTTGATATTAACGTTTGAAGCGGAGACAGAGCCCACGTTTTTAACCCTGAAGTTAAGTTTGTTGGTTTCTCCGAAATCCATCATTCCGTTTCCGTTGCCGAGAGGTGAAGCGTCGTTAATTCCCACGCTGTCCTTTACGACGTAAGAACCCGAATTCGGAACGACCTGCACGTTACCGGTATAGCGGAATTTATCCTGTTTCGTAACGACAACTTTCATTACCTGTCCCGGAATCTGTGTTCCCGGAATGCTTATGCTTAGCGTCGAGCCTGTGCTTGTTCCCGTTCCGAGAATGGTCGTGTCAATCGTCAGCGCGATGAACGCACCCGCGTCAGCGGTAACGTTAAACGAAGTCACTCCCGAGGCAATCGTGGACGCGTGTGTTACGTTTAGGCTTGAAGGAACGTTGGCGTAAACGTTAAGGAACGCATCGCTGTGATGATGGAACAGATGGTATGTAACCTCTTTGTTGCTTGTATTGTACGGCCAACTCGATGAATACAGGAAGTATTTTCCCGCCGCGTTGCCGAAAGCCGGCTTGAAATCGCGCGAAGCGGGAGTGCTTCCGTATGTCGGCATGAAATTAGGCCAGAAATTGTCCATCATTCCCCAGACGTAACAGTCGTTCACGAACGAATAGGATGTTTCGGAGGCCGCGATCAATCCGAGCGCGCCCGCGTTGATGTTATTGTATTTATACCTGTGAAATTTTTCCGCGAAACTTTCTGACGAATTATTATATTTTCCAGTCAGGCAGTTTATTGAAAATATGAAGCATAAATTATTGTTGTTGTTCGTAAGTTGTGATATGTTCGAACTCTGGAAACCGGGCTCGCCCCAGCCTGAAGTTGAACCGTGGTCTCTGTGCTGCAGCGCGAAAGAGCCCGCGTTGATGGCATTAACAACCATCTGGGCGGTTCCGCCGCTCCATCCGCCGAGAGAATCAGGCGTGAGCGGAATGTAATATGTTCCCGCGGGTCCGAAATAGTTCACGACCATTGATGTGTTTTGGTTTGACGACCACGAAGTTGTCGGTGTTCCCGAATATATGGCGTTGATTCTCGTGGGATTCTTTCCCATCACTTTTTTCCAGTAACCGCCTACGACTTCGGAGCAAATCTGGAACCATCTTTCCGTCTGCCAGCCCAGCGCGGTAATCGGCTTTAGATAATAGTTGGCATCGGTCGGCGGATTTCTTTCATAGTTCAAGAATTTTGTGATCATGGTTTCAAGTTCGACGGCGTCCTGCGCGGTCATACGCGCCATTACGATATCCGGCAGTTGATTGTTATCCATATCGCCGAGTATGTTATCAGAAACGCAATAACTGTTGTATATCGGCGAGGTAACCGCGTTAGCCGTAACAGCGGGATTATAGTCGCCGAGCATCAGCGCGGCAACAGGTTTCACAGCCCAGTTTGTCCACGCATTCGATAAAAAGTTCTTTATCAAAGTCGGGTCGTTGCCGCCAATCTGAGCAAGCGTGAATATTCCCGTTTTAATTCCCTGCTGTATGCGGAAATTTCTTATTGAGTCCGCCCACTGTAAAAATACAGGGACATTCGGGCATATAATGACGTATTCATATCCGTATGCATCAAGTTTATCCCACTCTAAGTTTCTTTTCCCGTAATCTATTGAAGGCAGTGAAGAACCGTTCAGCAGCGCGTCTTCGAGTATCGGATCGAACCACCTGCTTCTGAACGCGTCATTTCCGAATCGTCCCGTTCCGCCCATGAAACTGACTTCAATCTGAAGATCGCGATAAACGGTCAGTTCTTTCGTTACAGGATTATACTGGAACGGAGTTATACCGAGAGTAACAAAATCGACCTCTCTGATTTTCGAGACCTGTGATAAAACCACCGGATTTTCGGGGTAATTTGAATTCTTTGAGAAAGCATCAGGGTTTTTCCTGTACTGCAGCGGTCCGTCTTCCGTATCTTTTGGAATTCTCGGCGCGGGCGCGAGGAACAAGTCCTTTATCACTTCGGTTCTTTTAGATACGATTTTAAATGTCGCATTAGAGCCGCGTGGTACCGCTATCATCCGGCTCGTTCCCGGTAAATCGGGGTATCCTTCGTTATTCGGAAGGAATACATCGGGTAAATGAACGGATTTCATGTTTACGCCGTCAATGTTGACGTCGTCCATGCTGAAACTGTGTATTGAATAGTTGACTGAAATTCCTGAAGTGTTTTGTTTTACAAGGTTTATTCCGGCAGGTCCCCAACTGTCCGAATAATTAATTTGCTGGGCATTTATTTCGCTGCGTGTAATAAAAAACAGAAGAGCAATAAGCGAAATCCGGCAAAAAAGGAAAAAATTTGTTTTTAGGGAAATCATGGTATTTTGTTTTAATAATTTAGATAATACTAATTTAAACCCCGCAGGGGGCCAAAAAACGTCGAAAACCTTAAAACAAATATACCACGCTTTCGGGAGTGTAGTATAACTTAAAACTATTAATCAGCATTATCAAGTAAAAAGTAAGTGCAGGAAACAGCACCGGGTGTTTGATTTTGACGCGCAATATGGGTTTAAATCAATAGTTAATAAAAAAAAGAATTTTTGGCGGGTTATTTAAAGGCAATAAGGAAGGGGAAAAAAAAACTGGTAGATATTCTAAAAAAGAATTGTTACGTTTTAGAAAAATACATCTGCACCTTATTCTATAAACTAAAAAAACGTCCGAGACTTTTTTTTAGGTTTCTTTTTGCCGTAAGAGACTTGGATTAAAGTTAAGACATTAGGAGTGAAATTCTTATGAAACAAATCTTTTCTTTACTATTTGCTTTGTTTCTAATCGTCTTTGCGACAAATATCAATGCGCAATTAAATCAGGATTGGAAATGGTCACATCCGGGACCTCAAGGCAATACTTTACGCTGGGTTAAAATGATTGACTCGGTAAATTGGTACGCGGCGGGTTATGCCGGAACGTTCATGAAGTCCTCAAACGCAGGTTCTTCCTGGACCTTTTACACAAACGCGGGCGGCTGGCAGCCCTCATACTACGGCCAGGGCAGAATTCTATACAGCGGATGGTTTTTCAATTTATCGACAGGATTGGTCTGCGGTTCCAGCGGCTGGATAGCGAGAACAACGAACGCGGGTCTTACCTGGGATTCAGTTGCATCACCTGTGACCAGCTCCCTGTACGGGATTCATTTTATTAACAGCACAACGGGTTATATCGGCGGCTCGTCTGGTACGGTTTTAAAATCCACAGACGCGGGTGTGACCTGGACGTCATTGACAACGGGCGTTACAACGACAATATATAATATTTTCGCAGGAAACAACTTCGTTCTTGCGCCGACGACAGCAGGAAACGTTCGTTATTCCACGGATGCCGGTGCAACCTGGGCGACGTCATATACGGGTTCGTCTTACACTGTTTACGATGTAAACTTTATTGACGCGAACACGGGTATGACGTGCGGTTCATCCGGAAACGCGAAGATTACGACGAACGGCGGACTGAACTGGACAGCGGTAACAACGCCTACAACTACAACAAAGTATGAAATATATGCGAGCGTAACGAGCACACCGCCGTCAACGCCTTATTCGGAAGGTTTCGAAAGCACCACATTCCCGCCGACGGGATGGAGGTCTGTCAGCGTACTCGGCACAAATACCTGGGGAAGAAGCACGTCTAATTACCACAGCGGTACGGCGAGCGCATACATAACTTACGAATCTGCCGGCGGCGACGACTGGCTGATTACACCGAAATGGAATATAGCATCAGGAGACTCAATAGCATTCTGGTGGAAGAATGATTTCAGTGCGCCATATCCCCCTGATTCTTTATTTGTAAAGGTATCGACAACCGACTCTAACTTAGCCAGTTTCACGACTACAATTCTTTCATTAAATACGTCGGTGGCTCCGTACACCTGGACAAGGTTCGCGGCAAGTCTCGGAGCATTCGCGGGACAGAATGTTTACATAGCTTTCCGCCATATAAATACTGACGGCAACGGCGGATACCTTGACGACGTATCAATAAATCGTCCGGCGCAAACAACGCCCACATTCTACATTGCGGGTGATTCTTACGGCATTTATAAGACCGTAAACAACGGCGCAAACTGGACATTGCTGGAATACAACGATCCCAACATGCCGTGGACATCAACGCACTACACACTTGACGTGAGCGGCAACAGGATATTTTCGGGCGGCGCGTTTGGTTTGTTACAGAAATCGACAAACGCGGGAGCGAACTTCTCCTGCCTTACAAGTTTCTTAAGCCCGGGTACGAAAAATGACGTATGGGCGCAATACAACAACGGTAAAGTTATCGTTGTCGGGGCGCCTGGTTCGACGGGTAATACATTCGACCAGGTCTTATATTCCACGAACGGCGGCACGACCTGGTCAACCCCAACGGTTACAAATTCAATTTCAACGTTCTATGATATCGCCATGCTGAACGCGAACACAGGATTCATCTCGGGTTCAAACGGCTCGCTTCGCAAGACGACAAACGGCGGAACTGTTTGGGATTCAGTACCTGGAGCATTCGGCACAAACCTGTTAAGAGCGATGGAATTTGTTAATTCGACCACGGGTTACTTATTCCNNAGTCAACTACTAACAATGGTACTGCCTGGAAGACAACGGATGGCGGCGCAAACTGGAATGCGATATCAACAGGAACAAACGAAAGTAGAGTATATTCATCGTATTTCATTAATGCCAACACNNGGGTTATGTGGGCAACTATACCCCGAAATTAATGAGAACTAATGACGGCGGCGCGAACTGGACAGTATTAGCCGCCACTCCGATGGGCAGCGGTTATNNATTTACGGTATCAAGTTCTTTGGACAGGATTCAGGTTATGCCTGCGGTTCCTCGGGCGCAAGACTCTGCAGAACTGTAGACGGCGGCACGACATTTGACACGGTTCCGCAACCGTTCTCGGCATCGCTTTATACGATGAATTTCAGCAATTTCCAAAACGGCTGGATATTCGGCTCGAACGGATTTGCCGGAAGGACCTCGACAGGCGGCGCGTCCTGGGTGCTTTATAACACCGCGGGTTCAACACCGTACGGATGTTATATGACAAACACCGACTCGGGTTTTGTTGTCGGTTCAAGCGCTTACGTGCATAAAATCAGCAAGGCGCCTGTAAGCGGCATCGAATGGACACCGGAAATTCCGACTGCATATACATTGAAGCAGAATTATCCGAATCCGTTTAACCCGACAACAACGATCGAGTTTGCTATTCCGAAATCCGGAATGGTATCACTGAAGATTTATGACGTTGCGGGAAGAGAAATAACTTCTGCATTAAACACGATGCTCAACCCCGGATTGATTAAATACACGTTCAGCGGTTCGAGTTATTCGTCGGGAGTTTATTTCTACAGACTCGTTGTTGACGGTAAGGTAATCGACACGAAGAAGATGGTTCTTGTGAAGTAAACAGGATACCTGATAAATTTAAACAGCAATAATATTAAAGCCCTTCGGTATATTCCGAAGGGCTTTTTCTATTCGGCTAATCAAACGAATTTAAATATTTATAAAGTGAAATAAGATGCGAGTATTTCAGCAGGTCTTTTAAATATTCCCCGCCCTCAAATTTATTCTTAAGCCTGTTTCCGAACACGCCCGATTCATCTTCGAATTCGTTAAGCACATTCCGAATGAGATTCTCAGTCCATTTTTCGGAATTGAACGTGTCGTTTCCCGTTGCTTTCTTATAAGCCGCCGTTTTTTTCACACCCCTGTATATTGAAAGGAAATTGAACGGAAACGGCTTCAGCAGGTCGTCGGGTTTATAGCCTCTGTCGAGTTTGATTTTACCCAGTTCGGGTTTGAACCTTCTGTAAATATGTGCGTAAAGCAATTGCCCTTTTCTTCTCTTGAACTTGCTCTTTCCGAGAAAACCGTTATACATTCCCGCGAAAGGCGTTCTATACATCAGTTCGACAAAATCGTCGTCGAAAAACGGAAACCGCGTCGTCACGTAAACACGCTCGATTTGTATTTCCTGAGAGAAATATTTCCTTACGCCTTCCTGAATTATAAAAAAGAAAAATCTCAGTACCTTGCCCCTGTCTTTATACCTGTCAAAATAGTCTCTGAATAATTCCCGTTCTGTTTCGCTCCTGCCTTCATCAATTATTTTCGGGTCAACGTAATTCCTCTTTTTTATGTCTTCGAATATTTCGTTCAAAGTATCCCGCGGGGAATCGCTGAGAAATAATTTTTCCGAATAATCGTTGACCATGATACCGACGTTATGCAGCGGTCTCATAACTTCGCTGCCGAACAAACCCGTCATTATGGTTTTGGAAAAAGAGTTAAGTTTCTTGTACGCATACGGATAGTTCGCCCTCAGAACGGGAGCGCAGGAATTGGAGTGTTCAACCGCTTCGAGAGCGTCCGAATCGTGAACGGCTTCGTACTCCGCGTCTAAAAGCACGGGTGAAAAATTCAATCCAAGCGAGGAGCAGATTTCACGAGGAATTTCAACCTGTCTGCTGCCGGGCATTCCGTATGAGTAGCAGACGAAGTCGTTCTTGTCTTTTTCGAGCATTGCAAGATTAGCCCTGCCGTCGAATCCTCCGGTCAAGGCGACGAGCAGTTTCTCCGTGTCCGAGCCGTACAGTTTCAGGTTGTCGCGCAACTGGGTTCCCAGCATTTCAAGAGATTCTTTCTTCGGAAGAAGTTTCTTGTTGTAAAGGTTTTCTACGCTCCAGTATTTCCGTTCGGTTTTACCGTTGCCGTCGAAATCGTAAATACTTCCGTTGTCTATTCTGAAAATATTCTTAAAATATGTCTTTGTTCCGAGTGTGAAGTCGAATATCAACTGCTCAGTAAACGCGGCGGGATTTATTTCGCGCGGAGCGATTCCCGTTTCAAGAATCATTCTGACGGAAGATGAAACGATTAATATTCCCTCTCCGAAAAAATAATATAACGGCAGGACGTTTAGCCTGTCGCTGATTAACTTAATGGAATTTTTTTTCCCGTCATATATCGAGATGACGAACGAACCTTTTATGTGTTCGGCTAATGAATCGCCCGAATTGAGATACATTGAAAGTATTTTTTCCGCGTAAACTATTTCGGGGGATTTTCCGCTTATTTGTTTGAAGCGGTTGTTCGTGTAAACGGTGCCGAATACAAAAATATTTATTCCGTCATTTGAGTAAAAATTCTTTTCGGTCTCTTCCCTTTCAAGAAAAACTGCGTAAGAATTCTTGAATTCCTTTTTGTACTCTGCGGCCGCAATATTCTTATAATACGGATTATTCAAAAAAGAATAACTCCGCGGCGGGATTGGTTTTCCCGTAAAATCAATTATTTGAAAATAATCGAACATTAATTATTTTTTGTTTTTCTAAAAATCTTTCTGAAAAGCCCCCTTATGAGCGACTTAATCAGATGAAATGTTAGTTTCGGGTCGCTCCACTTCATATCCCCGACATAAATCGGGAAATCGAAATAAGATTTTAATATTTCGACCGGAGAAAGGATTCCCTTAGATACGTATTCCGCGGAGCTTCTGATGTCCCTGTGAATCGAGATCCAGCGTATGTTTATTTTTTTGTTCACGACACCCGGCTGTGTTTCTCCCGTCAGCTCTTTGTAACACATCATCGCGACATCGATTCCGAACCTGATGCCGACTTCATCCCAGAGCCCGAAGCGCGGATTTACCTCTATCAGTTTGAACTGATTGTCGCGCGGGTCCTTTTTAACCTCGATACCTGACGCGCCCCAGAACTTCATCTCTTTCAGCCACTTAACGGAAATATTTTCGAGTTCTTCGTTGTAAATAATATTGACGTATGAAGCGCTGCCAAAATGCACGGGCGATATTCTTTCCTTTATTCCCGTGAAAGAACCGAGGCAGTTTTGATTCCTGTCCACGTATGAAACAAAATAATGCAGGTTTTTATCCTCGCCCTGAATTATTTCCTGAACAATAACCCTGTCGTCGTATTTTCGAATCGTATCGTATTTTTCAAATATTTCATCGGCGCTGTTTACTATAATTACTTTTTCCCCGCCGCAGAATTCTTCGAGAAATCCTGACCGCCAGGATTCGGGGAATTCGGGCTTCAGTATGCACGGAAACTCGACCTCTCTAACGAAGTTTTCCAGTTCCCGGACATTGTTTGCGAAGCACGTTTTCGGCGCGGGAAAACCGTGCTTAACGGCAAGTTCGTAAGAAAATCTTTTGCTCGTGAGTCTTCTTAATATGTCATTTTCGGGCATTGTAAAAAGAAAATACTCCGACAGTTCTTTTGCGTAATCATTAAGAGGCAGCACGAATTTATCGCTCGAAGGAATCAGCACCGGTTTTACGCCGAAATTTTTTCCGAATTGAATCAGATAATCACGAAATTCTTCGCCTTTGAACTCAGGGTCAGGGCATACGCTTTTAATTCCAAACCGGGAATAGAATCCGAGTTCTTTCGGATTGGAGTCAATCCCGTAAACATCGATGCCGTATTTTTTAAAGTGCCTCAATATAAAAATACCGGGCGTCGATAAGCCGAGCGATATTACGGGATTCTTCATTTTAATCTTAATTGGAAAAAATAATCAATGAACTCAATATGTTTTAAGAAGGCGTATTTAATCAGTGTTTTTAATTTAAAAACGGGAAAATTTCTGCCCGTGATGAATTTTTTATTGAAAATTATATAGTCGATAATTTTGATAACACTTTCGGATTGTACGAGTTTTCCGTGATTGATGCCGGGAGACGTTTTTCTGTAATCACCCGTTGAAAACGTAGGCGGGCTTATTACGTTTACGGAAACGTTTTTATCTTTCAGATAATCAGCCAGGCTCAAAGAATAAGCGATTAGCCCCGCCTTGGAGCTGCAGTAAGCGGTGCCATCGCCGTAATGCGTCATTCCCGCATTCGACGACAGGTTAATAATTTTTCCGCTTTTGGCTTTAAGCAAATGCGGCATTACAGCTGAGCAAACGAGTATCTGCGACGTCAGGTTTGTCCTGATTGATTCGCCGTATTCATCTTCCGTTATTTCGTCGGGCGGTTTGAATAATTTATACGCCGCGTTATTAATCAGAACGTCTATGCCGCCCATAAATTTCAAGGCTTCGTCAACCGCGGTTTTGACATCGGAGCTCTCATTAATGGAACCCTTATAATAAGCGAAACCCGCGGATTCCTTTAACTTTTTAATATCTCCGTCGTTAAAATCAAGCGCGCTTCTCGAAAATCCGAAAACACGATGCCCTGTTCCCGTGTAATGAACCGCCAGTTCTTTTCCCAGTCCGCGTGAAACGCCCGTAATAAAAATGTTCATTTAATTTCAATTAAATGTTTGCGATAAGAATTATACAAGAAGACGCCAAGGGCTTCGTTGCCCTTCTCGTTCAGATGCCAATCATTTGCAAACTGGTATTCCGGCACCATGATTCCGCTGTATTCAAAGTTAATGTTATTTTTGTTGCAAAACCCTTCAATTTTCCTGTTCATTGAATCATTGCTTGTTATGGAAACGCACATAAATCTGCCTTCGTATTTTTCCGAGAACGCCTTTAAACAATATTCAAGCCCCGGGAGATCGGCGTTTATATCCCGTTCTGTTACGGTAACCGGCTTGACGGTTTGTTCGTCTTTATTCTGAAACAGTATCGATACCAGCCGTATGAATGAAGAGTTATTTCTAAGAAACAGGTTAAGTTTCGTTCTGAATGAATTATCTACCGTAAATGATTTCTCATCCAGGCGGAAAGAGTCGGGAGAAAGTTTGAACGAACCCGCATAATAGTCGTTGATAATAAGAATTACATATTTCGGATTGTATTTCTCCTCAAAATACCGGGCTCTTCTGAATGAATCATACGGAGAAAAACCATTGTAGCCAAGGTTCAAAACGTTAAGACGGTTGTCTGATTTTTTCAGGAGTGTCTGGAATACGGATGTAGACATTAATTCCGGTTTAAGGTACTGGTTTTCGACGAAAGACGAACCGAGTACAAAAATATATTCCGAAGTCCCTGATGTATCAACATTTATACCTGTGAGTCCAAGATTATTTCTCTTGTATATTTCGTACTTGCCTTTCGAATTCCAGTATTCCGAATACGGCTTGTAAATATTCAAATGCCCGAACGAACTTCTCATCCCCTGCATTTTGCGTTCAACACCGTATTTCGGAAAACCGAGTATGTTGCCCGCGATAAATTCCGCCGCAGCAAAGGAAAAAATAAAAGCAGCCAGTATTAATAATATTTTTCTAAACACCCGTAAAAATTAAAAGTCTCCGTAAATAAACGGTCTGCTTAGTTTCGCGATGAGCCTGAAAAACGAAAACGACGCGAGCGAAAGCATAAGCATTAAAAATAAAATGAAATATTTAAGAAAAAACTTAAGCAAAATGCAAATAATCATTTAAAAAATATCCAGCAAAAAGACACGTACAAAAAAGTAAACGCTATGCTGAAAGCGCTGAACCAAGGCGTTTTTGAAATTCCCGCAAGCGCCTTGTGTTTTCTCTTCACGGAAACCCATACCTGATATACGAAAAGCGCAAACCCGTGGCACAAACCCCAAACAAGAAAATGTGTTTCCGCGCCGTGCCACAATCCGCAGATTCCCATTGCGATTAAAGGAACGAAAAACAACTGCCAGGTTTTATTCCGAAAAACCCCGCTAAGAGGAAAGAACAGATAATCCCTTATCCAGTCTGAAAGCGAAATATGCCAGCTTCTCCAGAACTGACTGATATTCTGTTTGAGATACGGATAATCGAAATTCTCCATTATTTTAAAACCAAACATCTTCGAACTTCCGATGGCAATGTCGCTGTAAGCGGAAAAGTCCATGTAAATCTGTATTGAATAACCCAGCAGTGCAAGGACTTTCGTCGCGGCGGAATAATTTTCCTGTTCCGCCCACACGGGCGCGATAAAAAATCCAAGCCAGTCCGCGATTACGAATTTTTTGAAAAGGCCGTAAACAATTCTTGTAAACCCTTCGTCAAGAAAAGTGAGCGAAAATTTGTTTTCCCGCTCTGCTTCGACTTTAAATCTCGAAAAACGTTCGATGGGTCCCGCGACAAAAATCGTAAAGAGCGAACTGTACAACAAAAAATCTCCGAACCGCCCCCTGCCGTTGATTTTCCAGTGAACGTCGGTCAAATAACTAATGTGTTTAAATATTATGTACGATAATCCAAGAGGCAGAAGCAGAAATTCAATCTTAAAGACAGGAAGAAAACCCGTAAAACTGTTGAACTGTGAAATTATTCCGCTTAGAAAACCGAGGTATTTGAATGCCGCCAGAAGCAGGATTAAACCAACTATGGAAATCCTGTGATATAAACGCTTCCCGCGGTTTTTCTCAATTGCGTATGCGAATGAATATGAATAAACGCTTAAAATAATCGTTATCAGGGCGGATGCTTTATCGAAATAATAAATAAACAATAAACTTGAAACCGCGAGAAAATAGTTTCGTATGGTTTGTTTTGGTATCAGCCAGTAAATAAGCGCAGCGGCAATCAGCAACGCGTAATATTGTAATCCGATAATCAAATATTATTTCATAAAAATTCCGTTGATAAATTCCAAATTAAGATAAATTGTTAATGCGTAATATAAAATTCAAAATTTAATGAAAACACCGTAAACGAGAATTGAATTAATAACCGGATAATGAATTGCTTTGATGATTAAAACAATCGGGCTTATTTTAAGTTATGAATCAGCGGATCAGGAAATATTTGATAAGAGCGGCGCGGGAAGAAGGCAAATTCGTTTATTACAGCGAACTCGTAACGGCATGCGGGCTTAATATCAATCTGAAGACACCGTACGGGCAAAAAAAGTTAAACGCCGTGCTTGACGAGGTTTCAGGGTTTGAAAATTCAGCGGGACGCCCGCTTCTTAGCGCAATGGCGATATATAAGGACAGGAGAAGAAACGACCACGGAGACGGATTTTATTATAACGCGGAGAAACTCGGAAAAGGAAACGCAAGAAAACTAAAGAAAGAACTGTACGGATTCATTGAGGCGGAAAACTGCCGCATGTTCTGGCGGGATGAGAATAACTTTAAGAAATTTTTCGAAACCTGAACCGATTGCCGCGAAAAGAAAAACGAAAACCAGTTTACAAATTAAATGTAATATATCAAACAGGGCCTGCTGCTTCATGTACATATATTTTTACGTTTAAAAAGAAATCGGTTTATATTAAACTCTGATATACTCCTCTGCAAAACAAAATTGAAGCGATGAAGAGAAAATTATATTTTTTAATCGCGGTGTTGTTGTTGCTCGCATCGTCAGGAAACTTATTTTCGCAGTCCGGTTACAGTCCCCGTATTGATTCCGTTATAAGCCTTTGCACGAGCCCGATATTGTCAAAATTAATAAGAGAGTTTTCCGGAGATACTGCGACAGTAATAGGCGGGATTCCGTACACGCTTTTGTCGCGTTACAGTTCCAGCGTCCATAATCCCAAGGCGGCGCAGTTCATTTACGAACGATTTCAGAGTTTTGGGTTTCAGCCGAAATACATGAATTATTCCGCGAGCGGCAGTAATGTTTACGCGATAAAACCGGGAACGAAATACCCAAACAAGCAGTATATAATCTGCGCTCATTACGACGACGTGCCCTCGGGCCCGCTGGCTCCGGGAGCGGACGACAACGCTTCTGGGTCGTGCGCGGTTATGGAAGCCGCGAGGCTGCTTGCTAATTACAGTTTTGATTACACGCTAATATTTGTTTTGTTCGACGAAGAGGAGCAGGGCCTGATAGGCAGCAAGAATTTCGCGGACACCGCTTACTTCAGGGGCGATTCCATTCTTGGTGTGATAAACATGGATATGATTTCGTGGGACGGCAACAACGATTACCAGATTAACATTCGCTCCAACACACTGTCTATGCCTATGGCGTATGCCGTAAAAAATATATTTTATATATACCAACCGGTGCTTATTCCTTTTTTTGTAATGAACGTCACGAGCAGCGATCACGCGTCATTCTGGGCGCGCGGCTATAAAGCGGTATGCGCGATTCAGCAAAGAAGCGAATACAATCAGTATTACCATACCGTGAACGACAAGTTCCAGATTATTTCGATGCCTTATTATCTTGCTCAAACGAGATCGGCGATAGCGTCATTAATGACATACGGGCTGGATTATTTCGCGGAAATTATTCATACGCCGATAACAATTTCGCAGCCTATGACGCCCGTAAATACTTCCGCGGTAATCCGCTCACCGCGAAAAATAGCGAAAGACTCATACGGTCCGAGATTATATTACAAAGTAAATAACGGACCCCTTTTCCATACGACGTATGTTAACAGCAATCTTGATACATTTAAGTTTGTCGTTCCCGGCCAGAGCGCAGGTTCGGTAGTTAAGTATTACATAGCGGCTCAGGACTCGCTCGGCAATTTTGTAACAACAAAACCGTCGGGAGGAAGAGGGCTGAATCCGCCGGGCTCGACGCCGCCTGATTCAATGTTGACATATAACGTTGTTACCGGAATCGCGGGCAATACGGAACCTTATGTGTATTCTCTTGAGCAGAACTACCCGAATCCGTTCAATCCCGTAACGTCAATCCATTATCAACTTGCAGAAGACGTCAATGTTAGCCTGAAAGTTTATGATGTAACAGGAAAAGAAATTGCAACTCTGGTAAACCGGAAGCAAAATGCCGGAAATCACACGATAGAATGGAATGCGTCTCAATATTCGAGCGGAGTATATTTCTACAGGCTGACAGCGGGAAAATTCACGGAAATAAGAAAAATGATATTGATAAAATAAAGAAACAAGTGCCGGTATTTGCGGAAATCGAATCTGTCGGTTTCGTCAGGGGTTGAATAGGCTTGAAAAAGTGCCGAAATCTTGATATTTTAAACAGATTATGATATTCCCCTTTAGTGTAACGGCTAGCACATAACTCTCTGAAAGTTACGGTCGTGGTTCGAATCCACGAAGGGGAACAAAGAAACCCGCTGAACAAAGGCGGGTTTTTTTATGTAATTTTTATAACGCGCCGTTCATTATATGCAATAAAATAATCAGATAAACTTATGTAAATTATTTTTATATTACATGGTATCACCCTTTTGTATTCAGAATTTTATAATAACCTCAAATATAGGAGATTTAAAGAATGAAGTTTTACAAATTTCCGGTTTTTATTCTTGTCTTCGCTCTGTTCTTTTCCGTGAATTATCTCTTTGCGCAGGAAGAAGAAACAAGCGAACAGGAAGAAATGGATGAAGAGCAGTGGGAGGCTCAGATTCTTGAACTTACCGCGAAGAAAAACGACCTCACAACCAAGGTGGCGGATTTGCAAAAGGAAATTGACGGATATACACTTCAGAGCAACCTGAAAAGCGAAGAACTCAAAAAAACAGAAGAAGCATACTGGAATGAGTTTGGCGGCAAAGACGCTTACAACACTTTCAAGAAAGATCTCGATTACCTCGAAATTCAGTGCAGAAAAAAAGAGGGAACGCAGGTTGACGCGATGGCGAAATTCGACGCTCTGACAAAATCCGAATGGAGATGCCACCCCGAGTTCTTCTCAAGATACAAAAAGCTGAAAGAGTGTCTTGACGGTTGGCAGAGTTCCGTACCCGAATACACGATACAGCCGGGTGAATATCTTTTCGTAATTGCTATGAAGAAGGAAGTGTATAATAACAAGCACATGTGGCCCGTTATATGGGAAGCAAACGAAAACGGCGTATTGAGCGCGCCGAGAGGCATTCCGAAAACAATAAGGAATCCGCACCTCGTTTATCCCGGACAGGTTCTGAAGATTCCGAAGTTGACAGAATCACTCAAGAAATCGGACGTTTTCGAAAGAGCAAAAGGATGGCTTGACTGGAAAAAGAACAGAATGCGCAAGAAAAATAAATAGGCCCGCAACGCAACACTGCATAAAAAGTTGTTATGAAATAAAAAGGAAGCCCGATAGGGCTTCCTTTCTTTTATAGATGAAAATTGAAATTATTTTATCAGCGCCATTTTTCTCGTTTGCGTGAATTTATCCGCTGTTAGTCTGTAAAAATATATCCCCGATGCAAGTTTTCCCGCGTCATAGTTTACGCTATAAACACCCGGCCTCAACGATTCACAAACTATCGTTTTGACCTCATTACCCGCAATAGAATATACTTTAATTGTTACTAAACTATAACGCGGGACGTCAAAGTTAATTTTAGTAATGGGATTAAAGGGATTTGGAAAATTGGTATGCAGGAAATATTTTTTTGGAATTTCTGTACTGATTTGATTTATACCAACCGGAACAGTGCCGAAACTCCAGACAGCAGACCATGACCCTGTTCCAAATTCGTTAGTCGCGTTTACCCGCCAAAAATATGTTGTGCCCGTTGTCAGTTTTCCATTTGGAATTATTCTTTGTGAGGTTATCACGGTTGCCGAGTCTTCTATGGTAGAAAAATTACTTAATTTTGAAACCTGAACGTGGTAACGCAATGCGGGTGGATTTGATAACCAAGTTAAAGCGGGGGTCAGTGGTATGTTTGAAGAATTATTCGGAGGATATACAAGCGAAGGAACAACAAAAGAATTTCCGCCACTGGTAGTTTTTATAATCGTCCCGTCATATCCGCAAATATAACCGGTATTTTCATTCAGAAAAAATACAGAAACCAAATTATTGCTGATTCCAGTAGGTTGAGAATACCAATTACTACCGGCATTGTTTGTTATTAATACCTTACCGGTATCACCTATGATATAACCTGTATTCTGATTTGTGAATAAGACCTCATTTAAATAATTATTTGTACCCGAATTCTGTAGAGTCCAGGTATTACCCCCATTGTTTGTAAATAATATTTTACCGACACGACCCACAGCATAACCAGTGTTGACATTTACAAAATTTACCGAAATTAACCAGGTGCCGCAGTTATAAGTCAAGAACCATTGATAGCCCGAATTTGTTGTTTTCATAATTTGTCCACCTCTTGCGACAGCGTAACCGGTGGATGAATTCAGGAATTGAACGCTTTCAAAGTGGTCGGAGATTGATGTTTGTAATAAAATCCAATTGATTCCCCCGTTTGTTGTTTTAAGAATACCTCCATAACCCGCCGCACAATACACCGTATCAGCATTGATGATAGAGATAGAAAAAATTGCACCGGTAGTCGGATTATTTTGCTTAACCCAGGTAAGGCCTTGATTTGTTGTTTTCATTATCACTGAATTTGGATAAGTTCCGCCCACAGCATATCCCGTATTCGAATTACAAAACTTTATAGAGAGAATAGCAGGGTCCGTTGATTCATAGTTCGTTGTCCACAAATTCCCGCCGTTCGTCGTTTTAATTATTACAAGGTGATTTTGGTTTCCACCTGCCGCAAACCCTGTATTTATGTTTACAAAAGACATTTCACAAATAGCATAAGTAGTCCCGGAATTTTGAACTGTCCAACCGGTTTGAGAAAATGATTTTGTATTTGCGAATAGGATAAAAGATAAGAATAAAATGACTGAAGATTTCATAGCCCGCCTGATTTAATTGTATATTAAGTTAATAATATTTAAAATTGCGAGCAAGATATTTTACTTTTCCTGTTGAGCGGCTTAAATGGTTCAATTTATTATTTTAAAACAATCAGATAATATTTGATTTTCTCTTTTCTCGAAAGGTTAAATTTCTCATAAGCCAGAATTATAAATCATGAGCATCCCGGATCTTTGTTTATTACCCCATCCTTTGCAGGTTGGTCTGTGTTATATTCAGACGGCAAGATTTTCAGCATACAAGCCGCGTGCAAATGTTTAGCAACAAACACTCTTTCAATTCGTATCAAAACTAATTCCATAATTATGTTCAAACCGATGAAGCGAGCAATCGTAATTTTTATTTTTCTTTTATTTTCCGGATACTCTCAATCACAGGAGAACGGCGATGTAAGATTCAGGACAGAAGAGATTACAATTCCCGCAGGAAGGTTCGAGATAAAAGGAGATTTAATAACGCCCGTTGAAGGCGGTAATTTTCCGGTAGTTCTTTTTTGCCCGGGCAGCGGACCTACGGACAGAAAAGCAACGATTAAAAATTCTAAGATAATCAGAAAATTTATCGAATGCGGATATGCTNTTTTCATTGATGACAAGCCCGGCTCGGGCGATTCTAAGGGAGAATTTTCGGGCGACAGTCTTTTGCGTGAACGAGCGTTTATATTGACAGCCGAAATTGATGCAGTAAAAAAACATCCGAAGATAAATCCCTGTAAAATCGGCTTGTACGGCTCAAGCCAGGCGGGATACGTGATGTCGCTGGTACTGCAGAAGCGGAAGGACATTTCGTTTGTCATAACCGTATCCTGTCCCGCTATGAACAGCATAGAACAATCGGCTTATCTGGTAAAAATGCAGGCGGTGTGCGGCGGAAGAACGAACGATGATGCCGGAACACTCAAGAAATATTACATTCAGCGCGCCACGGCAAACACGTACACGGAGTTCCGCGAAGCGGCTGATTACCTTAACGCCGATCCCGTGATTGCTGACCTCGGCTGGGGGTATGACATCGCTGAGAGCGAGTTTGTTCCCGAACAACTCGATTCGGAATCTTTCATTAATCCTCTCGACGGTCTCGGAAAAATAAAAATTCCCGCGCTGTTTATTTTTGGAGATAAAGATACACAGATTGACCCCGTACAGGGAGCGGAAATGTTCGGGAAGTACCTGAAAGATTCAGGGAATGAAAATTTTAAAATCGTAACAATACAGGGGGTTGACCACAATATGCGGCTATCAAAAACGGGGAGCCTGAAAGAGCAAAACGAAAACTACAAGAAGGAAGGCGGCGCCGTTCTATCTTCTGATTTCCTGCAAGAAATAGAAACCTGGCTTGGAAAAATTAAGTAATTGCCGCTTATTTCGCCTGAACGGAAGAATAACACCGAAAAATTTATGCGTTCGCGCTTATGTTAAGCGCTTTTAATTTTCTATATAGTGTTCGGATATTCATCTTCAGCATTTTTGCTGTCTTAGTTTTATTGCCGTTATTTTGTTCGAGGGCCTGAACAATTATTTCCCTTTCCGCGTTTCTCGCTGAAGCGCCGAAAGAATTCCCGGTTTCGCCATTCGTGTTTAAGGGCGGAATACCATACCCGAATGAAAAGCCAACGGTCTCTATCCTTTCGCCTTCACAGAGAAGCACCGCCCTTCTCACGGCGTTTCTCAATTCCCTTACATTTCCCGGCCAGGTGTACGAAGCGAATTCCAACAGGGCTTCACCGCTTATTGAAGTCACATTTCTGTTAAGTTCTTTGTTTGCGTCCTTAATGAATTGTCTGACAAAATCGGGTATGCTTTCTTTTCTTTCGCGAAGAGGGGGAATTAAAATCTGAAATTCATTCAGTCTGTAAAATAAATCCGCCCGGAATTTTTTTTCTTTTACTGCGTCGGAAAGGTTGAAGTTAGAAGCCGTGAGTATTCTGACGTCGAATTCCCGCTGCAAATTTCCGCCGAGGCGTGTTATTTTTTTTTCTTCAAGCACGCGCAGTAGTTTTACCTGATTAGCGTCGGACAGATTGAGAATTTCGTCAAGGAACAACGTTCCTTTATCGGCGCTTTCGAATTTTCCTTCTTTCGCGGATTTAGCGTCCGTGAAAGCTCCTTTTTCATATCCGAAAAGTTCGCTTTCGAAAAGTGTTTCAGGTATGGCGCCGCAATCAACCCCCACAAAAGGTCCCGAACATCTATCGCTTAGTTTATGGATTATGTTCGCGATAACCTCCTTTCCGGTGCCGCTTTCTCCCTGAAGCAGAACGGTCATGTTTGTCGGAGCGACGAGTTTAACCTGTCTAAGCACCTCACTCATTCCGTTTCCGGAAAGCACTAGAAAATTATCGACGGATTTTTCGGTTAATTTATTCCTCGAATTTCTCAGTTGGCTGCTCGTGTCTGAACCCAGCACGCGTTTTATGGATTTTAGCATTTCGTTATTGTCGAAAGGCTTTGTTATGTAATCTTCTGCGCCGCTCTTTATTGCTTCGACCGCTTTTTTAATTTCTCCAAAAGCGGTAAGAATGATTACCGGGAGTTCAGGTTTCAAAGACTTTAAAGAGACCAAAACGTTCATCCCGTCCGAATCCGGCATCTTGAAATCAAGTATAACGAGAGCGAAATCCGACGATTTTACTTTTTGAATTGCCGACTGTCCGTTTTCCGCGGTCAGGCAGGAATAGCCCGCGTCTTCAAGTATTCTCGACAATGTATAAAGCATGGATTTGTTGTCATCTACAATTAGAATTTTACTCATAAGGTTTTGCCTTTCTAAGCGGGAGTTTGATTTCTATCGATGTTCCCGCATTTGGTTTGCTTTTAACGCTTAACATACCCTCATGAGATTTTATAACACCGAGAGCGAGACCCATTCCGAGTCCCGTGCCTTCGGGTTTTGTTGTAAAAAACGGCTCGAATATTTTATTCAGGTTTTCAGGGGAAATCCCCAAGCCGTTGTCTGAAATGTATATTGTTACAAACTTTTCTTTTTTTCTTTTTATGGCCTCAACCGTGATATTTCCGCCCGACGGCATCGCGTCGATTGAGTTTGAAATGAAATTCATTATTGCGTTCTCAAGTTTTGTTTCGTCAATATAAAGGTGCGGCAAATCCGGTTCCATATTGCACCTGACGCGGATGTTTCTTTCAAAAAATCGCGGCTTCGTTTTTTCTATGATACCCGAGAGAAATTTTTTAACATCCGATTTTTTAACCTTTATCCCCCGGGCGCGACGAAATTTAATAGATCGGTAATTATTTTATTCGCAATTACCGTATTCTCTATTATATGACTTAAGTGCTGTTTCTTTTCGGAAGCCTCTTCATTTTTCAACAACAATTGAGAAAGGGCGCTGATGTTAGCAAGCGGATTTCTTATTTCATGAGCGATTCCGGCAGAGAACCTGCCGAGCGCGGCGAGTTTTTCATTTGATCTTATCGTTTCGTATGATTCAATTCTTTCCTTCATGCTACCTATTTCCAGGCAAATGTTATTGATTACCGCCATCGTTTCGTCATTCGGACTTATTTTGCTGCCGCTGAAAAATTCTATCACACCCTCGACCTTGTTGTTTGCCTTCACGGGTATCCAGGCCCCTGACTTCAAACCATATTTTTTTATTTTTCCGTATCTCTCAAAAGGAAATTCGTTTCCAATTTTGCTAAGGTCCTTTACAAGTGTTTTGGCGCTGCGAAAACAGCGGTTGGGCATTCCGACCTGTGTTATGTATGGTTCATTCTCGGTATAATGCCTGAACCACGCGTATTTTTTTTTGATATCCGAGTTCCAGATTCCGGTTGACGAAAGATTTCCGTTGCTCGCGAGATAGCAATGACCAATTTCCCACTGCGTATAATGACATACTTTGCCGATAGCGTAAAGAATACCATCTCTTAAATCGGCTGAACGGCCGGTATATTTAATAACATCATTAAAAAGATTCAAAAGACCGTTTCTTTTATCGAGCAATTCAATTGCTGATTTTAACCGTGTCGTATCGATACACACGCCGAAAATTAAAGAACGCCCGGCGGGTCCCTTTTTGTAAAGACGGCAGTCAATTCTTGCATGGCGCACTTTGTCCTTTACATTCGAAGAGATTTCCATCCTGCTTCTTCCGGTGCTTACAAGTTCGTTTATAAAATTGCTCTTCTTTTCCGATAATGCCCCGCCAAAGAGAACGGTTAGTTTTTTCCCGATTATTTTTTTGCGGCTGACACCGCAAATATTTCCGAGAGGTTTATTTGCATAAAGAATTTTAAAATTTGTTCCGGCAATAAATATTCCCTCCTGAAGAAGACCCGGAATATCCGCATGTTTTATCGCTTTTCCGTCGCCGGTATTAGAAGCTGTTATAGCGGCGTTTCCAATGAAATTTCTAAGCGCGAAACCGGAAACATTTCTATATTCTTTATGTGTCATTTTTATCTTTTACAAAAATATATTAAAATGAAATCGTACAACGACCCGAATCTTAATACATATAGATAATTAAACAGTCATAATGATAAATTCGTTTTATGAAATTTTATAAGTGCGGTAGAAATCATTAAGAGAAAGAAAAAAATGAAAACGAATAAAATGACATACCCCCGTGACAACTTTGACACGCTCACCCCGGATTTCTTTTAAAAATTTTACGCTTTGAAACGGCACGGCATTTGTATGAAGATAATAAAGTTTTTAGCAATGAAGACAAAAAGAAAAAAATTGAAAATACTTCTTGTTGAGGACGACGGGTATATGTCGGATATAATAAAAAATTACGCGGAGTCGGAAGGATACAGAATTGATGCAGCGCTTTCCTTCGACGATGCGGTGAAAATTTTCGGCGACAAAAAAGGAAAATATGATGTTTTGATAGTTGATTTCAGACTCGGGAACGCCGAGGGTAAAAACGGAATGGATGTTCACGAACAGGCCATGAAGAAGAATCCGAACATAAAGACTATTATGATATCGGCTTTCGGGAATTATCCGGTAAAAAAAGAGGCATTTAAGCGGGGAATATATAAGTTTCTGGATAAACCGTTCTTTCTTGAAGAATTAACGTTTGCTATAAATAATTAGGTAAAATTAAAAGGAGATAAGAATGAAAAAGATATTAATAGCCGTGTTGCTGCAAATGATAGCCCTGTCTGCCGTTTATCCGCAGTTGAGAGAAGGGGATAATATTTTAGGTCCTTCTATCGGACTTTATACTTCGCCCGGTACGCCGACGTTCGGTGTCAATTTCGAAAACCAGATAACGAGCCTTGGCGACGTAGCCGTACTTGGGCTTGGGGGTGTCCTGAGATATACATCGTGGAAAGATAATTATCCGTATGCCGATTATAATAATTATAACTATCTAACGCTCGGTGTACAGGCAAATTTTAATTTCAATAATATCGGCGAAGGCAAATTTGTTCCATTCGCCGGAGCGGTATTGGGTTACAACAACGTGAATAATTCTTATGTAAGCAATCGGGGGGTCGTTTATACTTCAAGTTATACAAGCGGTTTATGGTTATGGGGACAGGCCGGTTTCAAATATTTCTTTTCCCGAAATTTCGCGGGCGGTGTAAGAATCGGCGCAGGAAATTTTAACTTTAACGCGCTTGAACTTCTGTTTGATTTTAAATTGTAAAAAACTTTCGATATTAATTAAATGGAGGCAAAAACGATGAACAGAAAAATAAATATATTGTACGTTTCACTGATAGCGATGTTTTTCGTGAACTACTCTATTCTGGGTTTTAAGTCCTTGGGCTTCGTAAAGAATTTGTCAAAGGATGAAAAAACGCCGGAAATAATTTCTTCGGATAATTTCAATAAGAGGGATAATGAATTCCTAAAAAATAATGAAGACTTATTAAACGTCGATTATAAGACATTCTACGACGACCTGAATCCTTACGGTCAGTGGATTGAGGTGAATCTTTCTAAAAATATCGGCGGTTCGGAACAAAAGATTGAAAAAGATCCTCTATCCGACGCTCTGAGAGGTTTATTCGGAATCAAGGACGCGAAAGCGGATTTCGGCTTTGCCTGGAGCCTGTTTTATGTCTGGAGGCCTTTGCCAAACCTTGCAATAAGTGTTTCCGCGGGTGACCCGTATCCGGTTTACGCGCCGTACAGAAACGGCAGATGGGTATATTCGGATTACGGCTGGTATTTCAGAGCGGCAACGCCTTATGAAGAATTGACGCATCATTACGGACGATGGATATTCGTTGTATCTTACGGGTGGATATGGGTGCCGGGAAGAGTTTGGGCGCCGGCCTGGGTTTCGTGGGAGGAAGACGATGATTATATCGCCTGGATTCCTTCAAGTCCGGATGTGTACGTTGTTTCACAATATTACGGGCTTCCGTACCGCATGGAGCCGCAATATTTTGTTTGCGAGAGAAGACATTTTCTTGAACCTGAAATCTATAAATTTTCCGGGACATACAAGAACATTGAATTTGAAAAGAGATTTCATAATATGAAAAATGACGGAGTGGTAACGTATGCGGGCAGATATGATCTTAACAGAGGACCTGATGCGAATAGACTCGAGCGCGAACTTCGTAAACCAATACGTCCGGTAAGCATTAATACTGTATCGCGCAAGGATAAGGTAAGATACGGTGATAAGAATTTCAGCGTGTACGCGCCCCTGAAAGGCGAAAAGAAAATAAGAGGAACATATGAATCGGGTAGAGATTTGCGCGAGACAAAAAATATGAAAAATAAAAACGAGAGACAGGATTTTTCCGGTAACGGCAATAAAATGAAGAAGGAAAACGTAAAGAGCAATAAAAACACTTTTAAAGAAAACGGCTTCTTGGATAAAAAAGACAACAATAAAAAAGAAAGGAGCAGGATTACTGAAAATAAAAAACGGGAAACGGGAAATAGTTTTAAAAAAGAAAAAGGGAGCAAAAACAGCGGCCAAAATTCGCGTATCCGCGGTGACGACACAAAAAACTTTAAACGGGATTCTTATGCGCCCGAAAAGCAGAGGGAAAACAGACAAAAATATTCAACGGACCGCCGTGAAAACCCGACTAAAGAAACTAAAAGCGGAATAAGCCGGAACAATAAAAATTCCGGCCGGTCAAAATCAGGGAAATGAAATTTTATTTGGTATAAAGACAAAAATCAAAAAGGAGTTAAAAATGATTAACCTTAAAAAGAAAAACACGTCCGGTTATATATTCATTATACTCGCCGCGTTCATCCTGGCGGGGGTGGCGGGCTGCGGACAGGACAATACTGTCCAGCCGGTATCTTCAGGGTCGAACAACCTGTCGTTTAGTTCGGCAAGCGACAAACAGGTGAACGGCAACAATCCTCAAAGCACGCTTGAATTATTCGAGGCGAAAGTCTTGATTAACGATCTCAAAATCAACATAGAGGGAAGAGATGACGATGAACATTGCGCGAGTATAAAAACAGGTCCCTTCGTAATTGTTTTGAATCTTGATTCGAAGGTTACAGAGGTTACATCTGCTAGTATTCCGGCAGGTAATTATAAAAAAGTGAAGTTCGAAATACACAAACTTCAGGGAAATGAAGTAAGTCCTGACCCTGATTTTGTTGATATGAACGGACGGTATTCCGTAGTTGTCAGAGGCGCGTTTAATGGATTGCCGTTCGTTTATAAATCGTCGGTAACGGCAAACCAACAGGTGTTCCTGCAAAAAACGCTTGCGGTAACAACAAGCGAATATCTCAATCTGACTTTTTACGCGAGCCCGATGGTGTGGTTTGCAGATGAGAACGGAATTCTTCTTGACCCGTCTCTCGAAATCAACCGCGGGATTATCGACGCGAACATAAAAAATAATCTTAAGCATCACATCAGAGTGTTCGTCGATAATGACAGGGACGGTAAACCGGATAATTGATCTCATAACTACCCTGGTAGTCTTTGTTATGCAATAATTTAGCATATAACAAAGGCAGCCCCAAAAAACCCGGCGCCTATATTGCGCCGGGTACTTTATTTTGTTTCGTTCGTAATATGTCCGGATATCTGAATTAATCTCATTTCCGAACGTGATTTTGTGAACAATGTTGAGGTTATACTATTTCAGAAGAACCATTTTTTTAACCGACGCATATTCTCCCGCCGTAAGTTTGTAATAATAGAGTCCCGAGGAGAGATTCTCCGCGTTGAACCTGACGGCATAAGACCCTGCAGGTTTTCTTTCGTTCAAAAGCGTTTTAACTTCCCTGCCGGCTGCGTCGTAAACTGTGATTTTTATGTATCCCGCAACCGATGTCCGGAGATTAATTATCGTTGATTGATTAAACGGATTCGGATAATTCTGCGACAGCAGATAATTTGCGGGTGTTCCGCTTTCACCCGGAATGTTTTGAACCGGGGCAAGATTATTTTTATACGCGCTTCTTCCGTGCGTCCAGGCGAAAATTGATGAAGTCGGTTCGTGTATGGTAAGGTCGTGAACCGGAACATTTGAAGGAAGCGCGCCAAACACGCTCCACGTTTGTCCGTAATTCGAAGTCGTCATAACCCCGTAATCGGTTCCCGCGTACAGCCTTGCCGAATTGAACGGGTCTATCAAGACCTCATTTACGGGAGCATCGGGAAGGTTGCCGTTAATAGCCGTCCAGTTGGTTCCGAAATTTGTAGTTCTGAAAATGTGCGCGCCCGTCGAATCCACTTTATAACCAGACAGTGTTACGTAACAAACGTTCGCGGAATCCTTGTGAATTGTTACGCGCGTTACCCACCTGTTAGGCAGACCCGCGTTTATTAAATTCCAGTTTGTTCCGCCGTTCGTAGTCACCCATACGTTCGCGTCGTCGGTTCCCGCATATATGACGTTCGGGTTGGATTTAGAAACATCTACCGTTGTTATTGTTCCGAGGTTAGCCACGTGCGCTTTAGCCAGGTCGGGACTAATAGCAGTCCACGACTGCATTCCGTTTGTTGTCCTGTGAATTTTATATGTGCCGCAGTAAAGAACGAGCGGATTGTTCTTGTCCATTACGTAAGGAGTGCTCCAGTTTGAATATGTTAAATCAAGTCCGTTCGTGCCGCTTTGAAAAGTGGCGCCGCCGTTCGTTGAGCGTACAAGTCCGCCGTTTTGCGATGAGGCGTACATCCTTTGCGGATTCTGATAATCTATCAGGCAGTAAAATCCGTCGCCGCCGTTTACTTCGTTCCAGGACCCCGTACCACCGTTCGTCAGATTCGTTCCGTTATCCTGCGCTCCGCCTATAAGAACATTTGGATTCTGAAAACTAACGTCGCCCGCGTAAAACTGAGTTACGGGAAGAGTCGGAGTTTCGGTAAAAGTACTTCCTCCGTTGGTTGAATATTTTATTCCGCCGTCATTTCCAATTACTACGTAATTTGAGTTTGAAGGAGCGAAGCAAACAGCGTGATGGTCAACGTGTATGGAAGAAAAAGTCTGACTGACAGACACACCTCCGTTTGTTGATACGTCCATGTACAGGCCTCCGCAGAATAAATGATTCGGATTGGAAGGGTTAACTTTGCAGATTCTGTTAAACCAGGCGTAGTTGGACGAGCCGGCTATGGATGAATTAACAAGCGACCAGTTGGTTCCTCCGTCGGACGACTTATACAATCCGGCGGTATATCCGCTCGTGTTTGACAGCAGTGCGAAAATTATCTGCGGATTAGACGCTGCTATATCAAGGGAGATTCTTCCGAGCGTTGATGTATTTGACGGAAATCCCCCGCCGACAACATTCCAGTTCGCGCCCGAGTTTGTTGAAACGTAAAGAGCGGATTTCGGTCCGCCGTATTTTACGTAATTTTCCCTTCGTGTTCTTTCCCATATTGCAGCGAAAACTTTTGAAGGATTTGACGGGTCAACCGCTACGTCAACCGCGCCTACGGAGTCCGCGACAAAGAGCGACAGAGACCAGGTATTTCCCGCGTCTGTCGATTTGTATATTCCCCGCTCGGGATTGTTGTGCCTCAACGAGCCGAGAGCGGCAGCATACACTATATTGGGATTTGAAGGATTGATTGCTATGCCGCCTATGCTGTATGAGTTGGAAAGTCCCGCGAACGACCAGTTGATTCCCGAGTTTGTTGATTTGTAGATTCCGGTTCCGGGATAATAACTCCTGAGGGAATTCGGTTCGCCGGTACCGCAATATATAATATTGGAAGACTGCGGGTTTATGGCAAGGGCTCCTATCGAAGATGTATTCTGATTGTCAAAGACACTTGTCCACGACTGGCAGAAATTCGTTGACTTCCACACGCCACCGTTTGAGCAGCCGGTAAAAACAATCTGAGGGTTTCCGGGATCGATAGCGATTGTTGTTATTCTTCCCTCAATGTTCGTAGGACCCGCTGAAATCCACGGGTCGGTGAGAGACTTGTCAAGGGTCATCCTATTCTTCACGTAATCGAGAGATTTTACTCTTTCGTCGTTCGGAATTTCGGAGAACGGGTAAGCTCTCTGTGTCTCGAACCAGCCGTAATCGGGAGTTTGCGCGGGTTTCGATTCTTTTTCGGTATACCGCTGAAGAAGGAGAATTGCCGGCACGGTTATGATGAAGACAATTATAAACTTAATTAATTTCGTCGACATATTGTTTTGTTATTCACGAAATTGAGCAAATATTTTTTAACAAACAACAATAAAATAGATAAGGTATGACAATAAAAAAGGAAGCCGTCGGCTTCCTTAAAATGAAGAATGCTGTATCAGGCGAACCGCCTGAAAACTCTTAATAGTTTATTTATTATTTGATCAGAACCATTTGCTTTATATCGGTGAATCCGTTGACATTAATCCTGTAAAAATAAACGCCGCTTGACAAACTTGAATTTTGTCCCGCGGAAAATGAGACTTCGTGAGTTCCCGCTTTTTTATATTCGTTCACGAGCGTTGCCGTTTCCCTGCCGAGAGCGTCGAATATTTTCAGCGTTACGAATCCGTCCTTCACGACAGAGTATTTAATGCTTGTCACGGGATTAAAAGGATTCGGATAATTTTGATGAAGTTTGTATTCGGACGGTACGTCTGTCCCGATGTTTCCCGTACCAGTGAGCACGAGCACGCTGTCAATAAGTTTTAATACGCTTCCGTTGCTTGATACGGCGTATCCGCATATAATATTATTCACCTTGTTGAAGTCGAAATGAGTAAGCCCTGTTACCCCCGCTGTACCCATTGACGTCCAGTTCAACCCGTTGTTCGTGCTTCTTTTAACCGCGCCATTCGAGCCAAGAATATAAACAACATTCGTTCCGGGTATCCATTTAATAAGCGTTATGCCTGAAAGCCCGGCTCCGATATCAACCGTATTCCAGGTTAATCCTCCGTCGGTAGTTCTTGATATGTACGGCATCGATTCCGAAGTTGAGGAGAGTCCGATGAGTTTGTCGCTTCTAAACGTGAATCCGCTTGTATAGTTGCCGATTAGACTGAGGTTTTTTGTCAGCCACGCGGTTCCGCCGTTAGTAGTCATTCTGACTCTCGGCGCCCCGTTCTTGAGACCGAAGCCGAAGAAATTCTGATCAACAATCATTAGAGAATTTTGAGCAGCGGAGACGCCAACTACGCCGGTGGACTTCTGCGCCCAGTTATTGCCGCCGTCTGTTGTCATCCAGAATTCGTTCGCAAGCGCTCCCCCCACGAGCGGAGTGGTTCGCGAAAAAGTAATGTTGTTAAACGCTCCGTCGTTCTGTCCGGTTTCGAGAACTATGTTCCATTTCAAACCCGCGGATGAGAACTTATACAGCCGTGCATTTGAGTTGACAACACCTTCGCCGACAATGGCGGTTGTTGAGTTGATTGCCCACACGCAGAATAACTGATTTGTTGTACCGTTGGTTGTGATCGCGTTCCAGACGGCACCGCCGTTAGAGGTCTGATAAATCTTCGGATTATTGTCTGTTCCGCCCGCAATCCAGACAACGTTATTGTCATATACGGATATGCTCGGCGTCAAACCCGGGTTAGAAACCGATCCGGCGAGAATCCATTGCTGAGCATATGAATTGTACCCTGAGAATAGATAGATGAGAAAGATGAATGTAGCAAATTGTGCAAGTTTTTTCATGCCTTTGACCCCATATAATTTAGTAATAAAATTTCCTTTACAAAAATAGTTCTTATACTTAAATGCCATTTATGCAAAAACCATACCTAATATTTGCTTGAGTTTAAAGGCCTTCGTCGGCTTAAAATCTTGATTTTTAAAGAAATAATAAGACATTCGTACACAGATAAAAATGGACGATGTCGCATTTCTAAAAAACCAAGTTGCATTTTGAGAAAAAGCAGTGAACACGCTGCTTTTATATGGCCTGTAAAATAACCCGGTTTTAGCGAAAGCAGTATGATAACTCTGTGTGAAAATCGGGCAACAAAAGGTTTTAAGAGGTAAAAAAACGCCGGCGTTCACCGGCGTTTGTACAATTTTAAGATTGTTTTAGTCAGGTATACCGTTTCTATCGTTGTCTCTGTACGCGCGGAGGTTGTCGTTCACGTTGTTCTTAATGTTATTATCGATATCGTTTTTGTTAGCGGGATCGGTAGGATTAAGGAAATTTCCGTTCTTGAAAAACCATTTATACGGATCCGCCCTGAAAGTTATGTTTGTTTTTGTATTGGTTTCAACGCCTATGCTAACGGGAAAATTCAGTTTCTGGTGGAATGAAACGTCTGTCTTATAAACGAAATAAGATCCGTTATAAAAACCCTTGACTATCGCGGAATAAGTGCCTGTTGAATCCTTGAATTCGGCGTCAGGCGGAGTTTCCGAAGATTCAAGTTTGTGGAACTTGAAAATCAGTTTGTCGTAATTTCCCGCGGGGACATACGCGGTTGTCATTACGTTAACGCTGCCGTTCAGGTTAACGAAATAGACGTAAGGACCAACCTTGAAATTTGTAGAATCGCTTGAATTCGCTACGTTTAATTTTATATCCTTGATGAGAACTTTTACCGTATCGAGTTTCAGAGAATCGAGTAAATCGGTATAGTTGCCTGTAGAATATGTGCTGAGGTCGAGATTGTCTGTAACGGTCGTGACACTGTCCTCACTGCAACCCGAAATAAAAATTCCGGAAAGAAACAAGGATAAGAAAATAAAAGCGCTAAAGATAATACCAGATGGTTTTTTCATAATCTTATACAATTTGATTTAAGTAAAATTCTTTTTTTATACACTGAAAAAAAAGATATGTTCCTGAACTTCTTAACCACCCGTAAGTGCCCATTAAACAAACACTTATTCGTTTACCGGGACACTTGTCATATAAATATATATATTAAATTTTTTAAAGACAACAGTTTTTTTTTCACGGGGTAAAAAATATTAAATACCATGAACAAAAAATTGGTTAAGCCGGTCTGACCTTTAGTCTTGACAATTTAGCGTTTGATATGTAAAATCTTAAAGTAAACAAATATTCAACCGGAGGGGTTATGAACATAGATTTATCCGAAGAGGAAGTAATTTTCCTGCACAATATTCTTGAAAGGGAAATCTCAGATACAAAAAGCGAAATTCATCATTCTGAAAATTTCAGTTTCAAGGAAGATTTGAAAAAGCAAGTAAGATTCATTCAGGACGTGATAAACAAACTCAGTTACGTTCCGAAATCAAAAGCAGGATAGGTACGAATAAATTCAGATAAACGATAAACCGGCGCGTTTTCGCGCCGGTTGTATTTTATGCCGAAGATGACTCGTCTTCCCGAAAATAAACTATGATTTTGTTGTTTGGCTGATTATTTTTAAATCAATAAAATTTTACGAATGAGAATTTGTGTTTACTGCGCTTCGAGCGCGAAGATTGACAAAGTATATTTTGACGCCGCGGAAAGGCTTGCGGCGGCGTTCGCGAAGGCAGGCGTTGAAGTCGTTTATGGCGGAGGCGCTGCGGGATTGATGGGCGTTCTGGCGGACACGATGCTCAAGCACGGCGGAAAAATAAAAGGGATACTGCCGAAATTCATGGTTGACGTCGAGTGGGAGCACAAAGGCGTGAGCGATATGATAATGACGGATACAATGCACGAAAGAAAAGCAAGGTTTCTTGAAGACGTTGACGCTCTCACGGCTCTTCCGGGAGGATGCGGCACGCTGGAAGAACTCCTCGAAGCCATAACGCTGAAGCGGCTCGGGCAGTTTACAAAACCAATCGTTATTCTGAACACCAAAGGATATTACAATCCGCTTCTGGAAATGTTTGAAAAAGCGGTTAAAGAAAATTTCATGAAAGATATACATCTTGATATGTGGAAGGTTGTAAACGAACCGGAAGAAGTTCTCGATGCTATAAAGAATTCAAAACCCTGGGATAAAGGAGCAATTAATTTCGCGGCGGTCAGGTAAAAAGTTATCGTTTTTTTAAAAAAAACCCCAAAAACGAACAACGAAAATCGCGTCCGAATTTCCGGCTTAGAATAAATTTCCCGGTTCAATATTATCCTGTTTATCCGTAACTCCCCTTGCAAGTTCTTATTATTATATGTATTAAATATTTATATTTGTATTTAATATTCACGTTGAAGAAGGGGGAATAATGAATGCTGTTCGGCGTAGAATAATTCTGTTTTTGCTGGTACTGATTTTTTTTCACGCTGCGCACATACTTGAAGAAGTGTGGGCGAATTTCTGGCCTGTGGGCAGATACTATTCACGGGAGACTTTCTTAATTCTCAACCTTGTTTTTTTCGCGATACCGCTTTTTGTGCTTTATTATTTTTTACTCGAAAAGAAGTGGTCTGTTTATCTTTGCCTGATATACGGAATCGTCATGACGTTAAACGGGCTCGGACACAACATTATGACTTTAGTAACGGGAAAATACTTTGGCGGATTCGCCGGCGGATTTTCGGGAATCGGTTTGATTGCCGCGGGTATTCCTCTTGCGTATTATGTAAGCAAACATTTAAAAGAAATTAAATCCGGAAAAAATGGATAAAACAATTTTCATAAAAATCTGCGCATTCTACAATCTTGCTTTCTTCGTATTCCACTTATTCTTCTGGAAACTGCTTGACTGGAAAAACGAACTTGCAAAATTAAAGCCGATAAACGGCGGGGTGATGCAGATACTTAACCTCCGCCTTATATACATTTTTCTGCTGGTGTCGGTGGCTTGTTTCTTCTTCGCTGATGAACTCGCGTCAACGCAATTGGGAAAATTTCTCTTGCTGGGTTTCTTTCTGTTCTGGTTCGGAAGGTTAATTGAGCAGTTCATATTTCTGCGTATTAAATCAAGAGTGTTGACAATTCTGACGGTCGCATTTATAGCGGGGGTCATTCTTCATCTGCTGCCGCTTATTTTGTAAAAAGACAATTTAGTTATGGAGAACAATCAATTTATACTGCTTGTGGCCGTATGCGTCATTGCGAATATAATTCGAACGATATACGAAATACTGAAATTCAGGAAAATAATTAAGGCGAACAAAATCACATTTGTCCTGATTTTTACCGTAATGATTCTGCTCTGGGTTTCGTGGTTCGGACTTTGCGAAGCGGATGCTCACAAAATCAACTTTCCGGAATTCATAAAGTACACGGGTCTCATTCTGTCTTTCGCGGGAATTGTAATGTTTCTTGCCGCTCTCTTTACGATTAAATCGCTCGAAACATACGAAGGAGATTTGGTCACGCGGGGAATTTATTCGAAAGTTCGTCACCCAATGTATCTCGCCTTCATTTTCTGGCTCGCCGGTTTCCCGGTTTTCTGTGATTCGATGTACGCTCTTATTCTTTCGCTTCCGTTATTTGCTAACGTGCTTTTCTGGAGAAGCCTTGAGGAAAAGGAATTGCTTGAGAGGTTTCCCGGTTATGAGGTTTACAGAAAGAGAACAATATTTTAATATTCCTAAAAATGAGGAGTTTTCCCGCCGAAAAGAAAATAGTTTATTATATTCACATTTATTATATTATGTTAATCAATACCCCTGCAAATGAAAAAAATTACTGTTCTGCTGATTTTCTTCATAATCGGAACATCCGTTTTTGCTCAGGATTACGTCGGTATGAGGGGGTCGGAAATCTGTTCACGCAACAAGCAAAACAGGACTTCCTTTGTAAATCCAGCGGATTTGTCTCCGAACACGCCGAGGCATTCTTACGACGTGCTTAACTATAAACTAAACCTTGACATATATAATTGTTTCAAGACCGCGGTAAATAGTTTTACAGGTTCGGAAATAGTAACATTTAGGGTCGACTCTACATTGAACTCGATAAAGATGAATGCCGTGAACGCTTCAATCGTCGTCGATTCGGTGAGATTGAATGGAGGAGCAAATCTCGCTTTCACGCAAAATGCGAATATATTAAACATAACGCTCGACAGGACATACAACGTAAACGAGGTCGTGAATATATATCTGAAATACCACCATAACAACATTTACGACGGTTCATTTAACGTAACGTCCGACTACGTTTATACGGACTGCGAGCCCGAGGGCGCGCGCAAGTGGTTTCCATGCTGGGACAGGCCGTCGGATAAAGCGACCTTCGACATTACCGTGAAGGTTCCTTCCAACGTTAAAATCGGTTCGAACGGAAGACTCGCTGATTCCACTGTATTAGCGGACACAATCTGGTACCGCTGGATAAGCCGTGACCCGCTTTCCACTTATCTCGCCGTGCTTACGGGAAAGACCGGATACAATCTGGATATCGTATGGTGGCACAAACTTTCAAATCCCGCGGACAGCATTCCAATTTACCTGTATTACGGCACGGGAGAAAACATAGCCCCGACAAAGAACGCTATTGGAAACATGACGACAATTTATTCGCAACTTTTTGGTGAACACCCGTTTGAAAAAAACGGATTCGCTTCCGTTCCGTATTTCATAGGAGGAATGGAAAATCAAACGCTGACTACGATTATGCCGCATTGGAATTTGGTCGTGTCACTCATTTCGCACGAGTATGCGCATCAGTGGTTCGGCGATATGATAACCTGCGGAACGTGGGCTGACATATGGCTTAACGAGGGTTTCGCGACTTACTGTGATGCGCTTTATCAAGAACAGATTTCGGGATACGATTTGTATAAACAGAATATTAGTCACCACGCGAGCGATTATTTCGGCACCAATCCCGGATGGCCGATTTATAACCCTTCGTGGGCAATTACCACGCCGCCTGAGGGAACGTTGTTTGACAATGCGATAACTTATTGCAAGGGCTCGTGCGTGCTGCACATGTTAAGATACACGATAGGAGACTCTTTGTTCTTCGCCGCACTGAAGGCATACGCAACTGATACGGTTAACTTCAAAATGAAATGCGCTGTGACGGACGATTTCACCGCGAAGATCAGTTCGGTCGCAGGACAGGATTTAACCTGGTTCATCGACCAATGGGTAAAGCAGCCGAATCATCCGCAGTATCAGAATACGTATGGAATATCGAATCTCGGAGGTGGAAACTGGAGAGTAAGTTTTAAGGCGTATCAGACACTGAGCAACACGACTTTCCACAAGATGCCGATAGTTCTTAAAATATCCTTTACGACAGGAAGCGATACTCTGATAAGGGTAATGAACGACGTGAATAACCAGCAGTATGTGTTTAACTTTAACCGTCAGCCGACTTCGCTGGCTTTTGACCCTAATAACGATATAGTGCTTAAGAACGCCACGCTGACAGTTGGAGTTAATGAAATTGAAATAGGAATTCCTGAAAAATATTCATTAAGCCAGAATTATCCGAATCCGTTCAATCCGTCAACAGAAATCAGTTACGTGTTACCGAAAAACTCTTTTGTAACACTTAAAGTTTATGACCCGACAGGCAAACTTGTTTCGACACTCGTAAGCGAACAAAAAGCCGCCGGAAAGTACAGAGTCGAATGGAACGCGTCTGATATCCCCAGCGGTGCATATTTTTATACTATAAATGCTGGCGACTATTCCGAAACGAAAAGAATGATTTTAATAAAATAATAAAACACTAAACCGGGGTTTATAAAACCCATTGGAGAGCAATAGTTTATTAAATCCGCAATGAGTATTTTGTACTATTATATTAATCAATATCTCTGCAAATGAAAAAAATTACCGCTCTGCTGCTCTTCTTCATATTCGTAACATCCGCTTTTGCTCAGGATTACGTCGGTATGAGAGGAGCGGATATTTGTTCGCGCAACAAACAAAACAGGACTTCTTTTATAAATCCTGCGGATTTATCACCGAACACACCGAGACATTCTTACGACGTGCTTAACTATAAACTAAACCTTGACATATATAATTGTTTCAAGACCGCAGTGAAAAGTTTTACGGGTTCGGAAATCATAACTTTTCGGGTTGACTCTACATTAAACTCAATACAAATGAACGCCGTAAACGCCTCAATCGTTGTTGATTCGGTGAGATTGAACGGCGGCGCAATTCTTGCATTCACGCAAAATTCTAATGTATTAAGCATAACACTCGACAGGACATACAACGTAAACGAGGTTGTGAACATATACCTGAGGTATCACCATAACAACATCAGCGACGGTTCTTTTAACGTAACATCTTCAGGTTTCGTCTTTACGGATTGCGAGCCCGAAGGCGCGCGCGAATGGTTTCCCTGTTGGGACAAGCCGTCTGACAAGGCAACATTCGACATTACTGTGAAGGTTCCTTCCAACGTTAAAATCGGTTCGAACGGAAGACTCGCTGATTCAACAGCCGCGGCGGATACGATTTGGTACCGCTGGATTAGCCGCGACCCGCTTCCGACGTATCTCGCCGTGCTTACGGGAAAGGTCGGATACAATCTGGATATAGTGTGGTGGCACAAACTTTCAAATCCCGCGGACAGCATACCGATTCGCCTGTATTACAGCACGGGAGAAAATATCGCGCCTACTAAAAACGCTATTGGAAATATGACGACAATTTTTTCGCAACTATTCGGTGAACACCCGTTTGAAAAAAACGGATTCGCGGCAGTATCAAATTACGGAGGCGGAATGGAAAACCAGACGCTGACTACAATTTCGCCGAGTTGGAGTTCGGTCACGTCACTCATCTCACACGAATACGCGCATCAGTGGTTCGGCGATATGATAACCTGCGGAACGTGGGCTGACTTATGGCTTAACGAAGGTTTCGCGACATACTGCGAAGCGCTTTATCTCGAGCAGATTTCGGGATACAGTTCATATAAATCGAATATTGTGGGCGATGCGAATGGATACCTCGGCGGTAATCCAGGCTGGCCGATTTATAACCCTTCATGGGCGATTACCACACCGCCCTCGGGAACGCTTTTCAACGGACCAATAACTTATTACAAAGGATCGTGCGTGCTGCACATGTTAAGATACACAATTGGGGACTCTCTGTTCTTCGCCGCATTGAAGGCATACGCTACGGATACGGTTAACTTCAAAATGAAATGCGCTGTGACGGACGATTTCACCGCGAAGTTCAGTTCGGTCGCAGGACAGGATTTAATCTGGTTCATCGACCAGTGGGTAAAACAACCGAACCATCCGCAGTATCAGAATACGTATGGAATATCGAATCTCGGGGGAGGAAACTGGAGAGTAAGTTTTAAGGCGTACCAGACTCTGAGCAATACAACTTTCCACAAGATGCCGATAGTTCTAAAAATATCTTTCACGACGGGAAGCGATACGCTGATAAGAGTAATGAACGACGTGAATAACCAGCAGTATGTGTTTAACTTTAACCGTCAGCCGACGTCTCTGGCCTTTGACCCGAACAACGACATCGTTCTGAAGACGGCTACTCTTACCGTGGGAGTTAATGAAATTGAAGCGGGGATTCCGGAGAAGTATTCATTAAGCCAGAATTATCCGAATCCGTTCAATCCGTCAACCGAAATCAGTTACGGGTTACCGAAAAACTCTTTCGTAACGCTCAAAGTTTATGACCTGACAGGCAAACTTGTTTCGACACTCGTAAGTGAACAAAAAGCCGCAGGAAAGTACAGGGTCGAATGGAACGCGTCTGATTTCCCCAGCGGAGCATATTTTTATACTATAAATGCAAGCGACTATTCCGAAACGAAAAGAATGATTTTAGTAAAATAGTAAAATACTAACGAACATTTAAAAAACCCATTGCGATGCAATGGGTTTTTTGTTTGTATTTGCAATTAAGATATTATTTGGTTATTTTAGTATATTAGTAAATAACTAAACAAGTAACATGAAAATACCGACAGAACTTAAACATAAGCCTGTAATTGTCTCCGAGGAATACGATAAAATTGACGGCAGGCTTTCGGGCAATACCGATGCGAAGGGATTATCTCTTGGTCTTGCACAATGGAATGACAGGGGTAAAATGGATATATCGGCTAAGATATGGAGGCATACAGGAGAGAAATGGTCAAGGCAGTCGGAGGAAATGCCGCTTCACAGGGCTCTTGACCTGGCAATATTAATCTGTAAAACGAAACTTGTTTTTAAGGAGCGTTACAGGAAGAACGAAAAGGATTACCCGAAATTTCCGCTTCTTGACAGAATCGGGCTGCAGGGCGGAGCAATGAACGTCTCAATCTGTGTAGATAACGAGCATATTGAAGAAGACCTTGAAATTTTTGACAGGCGTCTTCGCGAAGACGACGAACTTATAAGCGAGAGGCTAAGAACACTTACCAGAATTCTTAAAGAACTGGAAATGGATTAAATTCTGTTTTGTCTTAATACGTTCGGATTACGGCAAAATTAAATATTCCATTTAATATTATGCGCGTATCGTTTAAATTCTCTTAACATAGCATAATGAGAATTACAGTTAATAGAAAGAATGAAAGAATATACCCCGACCCCGGGAGGGTAATCACGAGGTACTTTGATCACGGAGAACTCAAGGCAAACTCCATCATAAATAAAATTATCGGCCTCAGCGAAGTCGAAGCGGAAACTTCCCTGAATACAATTCTTATGGAGTTCGCAAAACGCCACAGAAACATCACACAAATATTCCTGGTAAATTATACTAAAATGTGCCGCGCGTTAGGTACGGCATTCGACAATAAAGAATTATCCTTTATTAAGAAACTGCTGATAGGGTCTTACTTTACTATGGAATATTCCATTGAATCGGCAGCACTGTTCAATCCTTCAATAGTCGAGCACCCTGACCAGAACGGACTTGAAGACGGACAGAAACGTATAATAGTCAGTTTCAGGGCAACGGGTGAAAGTCATATATCATCTCTCGTATTCAGAAGCGGGATAATTGACAAAGAAAACAATATACTTCTTGATCCGCAGGGAAATTACATAAGCGAAGCTGAAATAATAAAAGGTTATGAGTACAGCAAGGCGGAGTTCATAGGCATTCTTCGAGAGCACTCGATTCACAACAACATTTCCAGTGAAGTTTTAGACCAACTTGATGATACGTTTTATTACATCCGTCTGAAGGAAACAATTAAACGCGCTCAGGAAAATCAAAAGTTGAACCTCGATCAGAAGAAAACTCTGAAAGAAATGATGTGGCTTGCTAAATCACATTATGAAGTCGTTTTTTCTCTGGATACGGATATTTCGGAAAGGGTAATTTTTCCTATATCAAGGACAGAAAGCAACGGCATTGAAGACGCAAGGTTCGTGAAATTCAGGGAGGATGACGGGAATATATTATACTTCGCGACTTATACTGCGTACGACGGATACACTATACTTCCTAAACTTCTTGAAACAAAAGATTTTTATCATTTTAAAAATCTTCCCCTGCACGGTGAATGCACAAGGGACAAAAATTTCGCGCTGTTTCCCCGAAAAGTAAACGGTAAATATGCTATGCTTTCGAGGATAGACGGGGTCAACCAGTATATAATGTTTTCAGACAGCCTGACTGTCTGGGAAACGGCGCAGGTGCTGTGGGAGCCCCAGTATAACTGGGAACTTATAAAGGTGGGAAATTGCGGATCTCCGATAGAAACCGGCGCGGGATGGATAGTAATTTCTCACGGAGTAGGGAGCATGAGAAAATACTGTCTTGGAGCGATTATGCTGGATTTGAACGATCCGTCGAAGGTAATCGGCAGCCTGAAAGAGCCGCTCATAATTCCGAACGAAGATGAAAGGGAAGGATATGTGCCAAATGTAGTTTACTCTTGCGGCTCCATTATTCACGGAAGCGAACTTATTATACCTTACGCGATATCCGATTATGCTTCATCCTTTGCTTCTGTCAATGTCAACCTTCTTATAAACAAACTTCTTGAAAAATAATAGTTTCTCCTCACCTATTAATAGTAAGTCATTCTAAAAAATCAGTACGTATTTTCCGTTACCCCACTGTTACTTTTCGTATTCGTATTCGAGTTCGAAAGCATTAAGAAGTGTCAGATGAGAAATTAAGTAAGACAACGTACTCTCGGCGCCCTGGTTTTGATTCAACCCGTGGTCTTCAATGCCGTCGTTACAGCCGCCTGTTTCAAAATCATATACAGGTAAATTCAAAGAGTTTTTTCCGAGATACCACATAAATGAAGTAAACATACTGTCGAGATATTTTTTTTCTTTTGTCATTTCGTATGCCTTGGAAAAAAGAAGCGTCATTCCCATAACATCAACGGCTTGCTGGGCGTATTCCGCGCATTTGCCGTTTCTGGGATACCATCCGTTGCTGCCGACGGGACGAAGATATCCAGAAACCATCGTTACGCTTTCGAGAAACTTCGCGGCGGAAACAGCCGCGTCAAGATACCGTCTGTCGTTGAACAACTCGGCTGAATGAAATAAAGCGAGCGGCAGAACGGCATTATCATAAGTAATAATATTCTCGAACCAATTCCAGCCGTTCTTGGATGTGCCCGTGTACATGCTCAATAATTTTTCTGTCATTACACGGGCAGTCTCTTTTGTCTTAATTTCCGACGGGTATTGTTTAAGATAGTAGGTCATGCCGATAATTGTATTCGCAATACCCCGTGAATACTTCAGCGAATTGACAGCCGGCAGTGACTTTTGAAAAATATATAATGCCGTTCGATGGTATGAATCATTTGGAGAATAACAAAGTAAATATCCAAGAGCCCACATCGTTCTTCCAAAACAGTCTTCAGAGCCGATATCGTCTATGAACATTCTGTTGAAGGACAGAAAGTTTTTGAATAATCCGTCATCATTCTGCATGTAATGTATGAAACTAAGATAAACGGGCATGAGGTCAAGCGGTTCCTGAGTTTTGTTCGCGCGATATGCCATTGTTGTCATTAAAAGTGCCCTTGAATTATCATCAAGACAATATCCTTCCTTCAGGTTTGGTATCCCAAACTTAGCGTGCTGAACAATTCCCGTATCATCGGTCATTCTTTTTACGTGCGCGAGAGTAAAGTCAGGAAGCAGGTAGGGGTCGAGTGTTGTCTTTTTTTCCACGGGCACGTAAGAATAATCCGCGGCAGCTCCCTTTGCGGTTTTGATGTATCTTGCGCCGATTTTCGGCCATGTGATTTTTTGACCGTATTCAAATGCGGCTTCGCGTAATTGCTCTATCTTGGCCCTGTTATCAAGTAGGTCAAGAAGTATATTGCCGAGTTGAGTGTGGTTCTTAAAATCGAATAATATTCCCCGCCCGCCGGCGAGAAGTTCCTGTGCGTGCCAGTATGGTGTCGATATAACTGCCGTTCCGGTGCCTATGGCATAAGAAAGCGTACCGCTTGTTATCTGCGCCTCATTAAGATAAGGAGTTATGTAAATATCGGTTGCGTAAAGATACTCAATAAGATGTTCTTCCGGAACAAAGTTTTTATAGAAGTAAACGTGATTCTCTAAATTGTAATCTTTTACGAGCCGGAGCAGATATTCCCGGTATTCTTCGCCGTATTTACTCAGCACCTTAGGGTGAGTGTTTCCAAGCACTACATAAAGAAGGTTATCGTGTTTTTCAACGACACGGGGAAGGGCTTTTATCACCGTTTCAATTCCCTTGTTTCTGCTGAGGAGTCCGAAAGTAAAAAGAGCTGTCTTATTTGAAAAGTTAAATTTTTCCCTGACAGTGTCACGGTGCAGGATTTTGCTGACCGGTACACCGTGTTCGATTATTTCAATCCGGCTTTCTGGTATCTCATATATTTCAAGAAGAAATTTAACCGCTTTCCTGCTCATCACTACCACCTTCTGCGCCTTTCTGCTCAATTCCCGGACAATCATTTTCTGCACGTGCGTCGGTTCTTTCAAAACGGTATGAAAGGTAACGATAAGAGGTATGTCAATTCTGTTTATAAGCGAAAGAATATAGATGCCGCTTTCTCCGCCGAAAATCCCGAACTCGTGCTGAAGCACGCATACGTCAGCCTTGTTATAATTTATGAATTTAGCAGCGCTGATATAATCTTTCTGATTATTCTGATTAACGACAAACGAAACTTCCGGCGGATAATTATAATTTTGTTCCGAGTCGCTCACTGCTATGACATAAAGATTCGGGGCTAAATTTTTGTAACCGAAATTTTCCGCAATGGCGTTGATAAGATTTCCGGTAAATGTCCCGATTCCGCATTTTTGCGGCGGATAAGTTCCTATAAATGCAAGTTTCATTCTTAAACCCCCGCTCCCTAAATCGAAAGTTAAAAGAAAATTATTTTATGCAGCCGTCATAATGCCTGAAATGCTCTGTGTTCGGTGATATTCGTTCTCCCTGTACATCATAATATACTTATATGATAACAAAATCTACGGGAAAAATATTCTTAGGATTTAAAGAATGCAACTATTCCTTTTTTTGGCAAATGTTAAATATCAATAATGTGTCGTAGCGTCCCAGACAACCTTGCTTTTTGTCTTGCGAAACACGCTCACAGACCTGATAATCGCGAAGAAATTAATTACGGAGTCTATGCCTAAGCGGAATATGCTTGCCAGAGCGTAACGGAATCCGTACCAACCGTATGTGAAAACGAATCTGTGAATACCTTTCGACACCATGAAAAGCAGGTTAAGCATCATAAGCCAGATTAGCACGGGAGATATTTTTCCGTTGAGAAGGGATTCGTCGAAACCGAATGCTGCTCCGGCGCCCAGATATACAAAGAATAAAAGCACGACATACGAAAGAAACGTTGACCAGAAACTTATCAGCGGTTTTCTGTCCCTGAAGAGAAAATACTTTGTGACGATATTTCCCTTCCACTTATGCGCTTTCCAGTTCTGCAGGCAGATGCCCGCGATCCATCTCGATCTTTGTTTCACCGCAGGCCAGAATTTGTTCGGAAAAAATTCCGCCGTCGCGATTCGTGTCGAATTCCTGTCGCCGTCGAGTTTAACGTTGAAGAAACCTGTCTTCAATCCCAGTTGATAGAAACGAAGCCCAAGTTCATAGTCTTCGGTCAGATTCTCGTCATTAAAAATTCCTTCAAGTTTGTTCTCAGGCCGGAGAACGAGGGGTTCGCTTTTGACATCTCGTTTTGCCAAAACCGTTTCGTCAAAATTATTTATTGGTCCCGTTTTGTTTTCGGCGGTTATGTCGATTCCACGGTTTATTTTTTGTATGTAATTTTGTATTAATTCGTTTGCCTCTTGCAGGTTATCCGGATTAAGACCGCCTTTTAATCCCGTATCAGCAGGATTGATATTTTCTCCGATATCGTTGCTTAACTCACGGTCGAATATTTCAACGAGTTTATGAAATAGTTCGTTATTGTCTGCGGACGTTCTGACGTTAGGTGTTTCCCGTTTCTCTTCCGGTTTTTGTTCAAAACTTTTTGACGTATGTTTCTTTCCCTTATTGCTTTTGGATTTATGTTCTGTGTTCACTGAATTTTTCAATAATTTAAAAGTAACCCTTTGTTTATGAAATTATTTCCAATTACGTTAAATGTTTTATCCTGCGGTGTTAGTACGGTATCCTCCGTACCTGGCGTGCCTGCAGCAATGCGCTTTTCTTCATCGGGAAGAAAAGGAACTTCCGTTTTTATTTCAGGTGAAGAGGTTCTTATTTCCGTGGTTGATGTCGTTTGACTGACCGGGCCGGCCTCAGCGAGCGATATTCCATGATAAACAACAAATGACGCAATTGTCAAAACAAGAATTAGAAAGACGGATGTATAAACCGCGAGAACGCGTTTGACGCTCCTTGATTGAATCGCGGGCTTATCCGTCAATGCTTCAAAAGGATTGTCGTTATACTTCGTGTTGTTGTAATATTTTGCGTTGGTTCTTTCGGGTTCGTTGTTTCCGAAATACGCGGCACTTGTATCTACTTTTCTGCCGAAGCGGTCGAAGTACGGTTTCGTATCAGGCACGCCCGGATTTTTGATGGCGCTGTTTTGTTTTTCTATGCAGTACATTGCCTTTCTGTGAAAGCCCATTCCTGTCCCGAGAAAGGCATGAAAGTTTTCATTTCCTGTCTGATAATCATATCCTTTGTATGCGTCTCCGCGAATGCGTCGCAGTAGGTTCTGTGTATTGTATTTCCGAGAGCGCTTTTTATCGGAACTACGGGGATCTGAATTCCGTGGTATCCCTTGTACCCTATCAGATAATTGTAAAGTTTAAGCGAGCGGGGATGTATGAAATCCTCGGCGTCGTGAACAAGAAGAATTTCAAACTCGCCGAACTCCTGTTCGTAATCGCACAGAGCGGCGTACATGCAGTTCAGATTGTCCGCTTTTGTCGTGGGACCGTTGTTCGGATTAATAACTGTCTTCACGCGGTTATCGGTTTTGGAAATCTCGCTGACGACATCTATTGTCTTCTTGTCGTTCGGATAAACGCCGACGAAGATTCGATAATTAGAATATCTAAGATTCGCCACTGCGAAACTAAGCGTTCTTCCGATGACACCGGATTCATTCCAGGCCCCGAGTATGATGGCAATCGGTTTTTCCGGCTTGTCGTACATTTCGGAAAAATCCGGAAGAGAAGCGCGGTGCTTTCTTTTCAGGAACCAGTACATCAAATCGACGTAAAGGTCGTCGAGTCCGCTGATTGCAAGCATAATAGTAGTAACCCATATCAATACATGGAAAATTTCGAATAACATATGTGTCCTTGTTAATATAATTTCACGGGAGGATTTTTCATAGCCTTATCCCGTTTAAAATGCTGTTGTTTGTGAATTCCGCTGCCGCGGATGCAAAGATGTTTTTCTTGCGGTTCAAACAGACGTGTTTGTTTCTTCCTCATCTCACCTGCAAGCAACAATTCAACAATACAGCAGTTGCATTTATAAGCGAGGTATGTTCTACCCTTCTTAATACCACTGACTATAAGGAAAACAGCGTGTATAAAGTTCCGTAAAGAGTATTAAGTTTATGCAAAGTAAAATCAATACTTGATGACACTTAAATAAAAACCGCTCTTTTAAGGAGCGGTTTTTCAGAGGAACAATATGAGAAAAATAAATTTCTTTACTTCAGGAGAATCATTCGTTTTATGTCTGAGAATTCTCCGGCTTCAATTTTATAAATATATACGCCGCTGGCGTAACTTTGCGCATTCCACTTTAGTTCGTATGAACCTGCCTTGAATTCTGAATTAACCGGCGCATCAACGAGACGTCCGGAGATATCGTATATGTTTATGCGCACCGTTTCATTCTTCGGCAAATCGAACTTAATTGTTGTAACGGGATTAAACGGATTGGGGAAGTTCTGGTAAAGCCTGAATATATCCGGCAATTGAATTCCCGCATTTCCGTTTCCTGTGACAACTGACATGAAGTTCCAGGTCTGCGACCACGGGCTCGTGACGCAGGAGTTCGAGGCGGTTACCCTCCAGTAATATTTGTGGTTCAACTGAAGGATTCCCTGCGGAACGGAAAATTGAGTGACCGTAAGACCGCTCGTGTCTATGAGAGATGTCGCAAAAGTGGAGTCAGCGGATAAACGAATCCTGAATGTAGAGGCGTAATTTACGCTGTCCCAGTTCAGCAGCGGGTTAAGCGGCTGTCCGGTAGAATTGTTCAGCGGGGAAACAAGAGCGGGCGCGGAAGGAGTTGGATTGGTAGTCGTGAAATTCCTTGTTCCCGACCACGGACCCGTTCCTGCGATATTTTTTGCCGTTACCCTCCAGTAATAAGTCGTCGCGTAATTCAGCACGCCCGCCGGAATATTAAAGTTTGTAGAAACGATATAATTGCTGTCAATCAATGCTGTGGCAAAAGACGAAGAAAGAGAAACCTGCAACCTGTAACTGCAGGAAGGCGGAAACACGTTGCCCCAGGTTAAATTCGGTGTTACGGATACGCAGGTCGAATTGTTTGAAGGTCCCGATAAGGACGGCGCGGGCGGAAGAAGCCAGCCCGACGTGCTTGTATGTATTATCGTTCCGTAATCGCCGACTGCCCATCCGTTAAGCGTGTCAGAATAAGATATCTTGTTTAATGCCGACCCCGTGTTGCTGGTTTGAGAATACCAGTTGGTTCCTCCGTTGGTCGTGATTCTTATCGTACCCGATGCTCCGACAATAGTGCAGTAGTTTGACAGAGGTGTGGTGAGTCCCGTAAGCCAGTTGCCCGTTCCGCTGGACTGGCTTGACCAGGAAGTTCCACCGTTAGTTGATTTCCGAACCAATCCTGATTCGCCTATAAACCATCCTGTCTGGGCGTTAAGGAAATAAATAGACTCGAGTGTGTTTGAAGTGCCGCTTGATGACGCGCTCCAGGTTGTTCCGCCGTTCGTTGTTTTCCGCGCGGTACCGTACCAGCCCACAATATACCCCGTCTGGCTGTTGACGAAATATACCCCGTTGAGATTGTTCGTAATTCCCGTCGTAAGGGTTGTCCAGTTCGTTCCGCCGTTCGTTGTTTTGAGCGCGACGCCGTACCAACCAACCGCGAATCCGGTTGAACTTGAGACAAAATTTACAGCGCGAAGTTGTGAACTTGTATTGCTGTTTTGAGACACCCAGTTTAAACCTCCGTTTGTGGTTTTGAGTATTATGCCCATATCTCCAACAACCCAACCCGTGTTGGAATTAATAAATGTAAGACCGAAAAGATGGTTCGGATAACCGCTGTTTCTGGTCGTCCAGTTCGTTCCGCCGTTTGTTGTAGTAAGTATAATGCCGCTTTGCCCGATTATAATACCATTGCTTGAATTAAGGAAGACAACGCCGTTTAAATTGTTTGTCGTGCCGCTTGCTTGAGTTGTCCAGCCGTATGGCTGCGCTATGGCTGAAACCGTAAGGAAAAACACAACAATAAATGTCGTGAAAAGTTGTTTCAAAAGACCTCCTTTTAAAATTGTTAGTATATTTATGCAATAATCGTACCTAAATAGCAGATTTTTTTGGAAAATATAAACGCACTAAAAACAACAACTAAACAGGCACATCAAATGACAAGGCTTGTTAATAAATTATTAAATAATCTCTAATTGAGAATATTTTTATCAAAATGAGAATAATGAATTCTTAGAGAATGTTTTAAAATATACCGAATTTTCGTATTCACAGAGGTTGTTAAGGTATCCGGATTGTTGATAAGCAATTAATAAAAAGCGGAACACTGTTCCGCTTTTTATAATATTGAAACCATGTAAGATAGATTATTTTAACAAACTAATGTTATAAACCTCGATTTCCGAGAGGTACTTATTAACATTAAGGTGTTCCGGCTTGTAGCACTCAAACATTGCAAAATGAAGAAGTAAATCTTCGTCTTTAAAGATATACCCGTGCCGCATATAAATTTCGTTTCTCATGTAGCGTTTTTCTTTATCCGAAACGCCAATAAGTTCTTCGGGAGAAAGTTTCCTTTCGGATAATTCGGGATAATCTCCGCAGTCGCCAGCTTTCCTTTCTCTTTTCTGAAAGCCTTCCTTTTTAGTCTGTTCGGTTTTTTTCTGGTTATCCGTTTGAGTCGACGTATTTTCTTTTTTGGGCTTCTGATTTTCGGTGCTCCCGATTTCCTCTCTAGTTTTTTCGAACACGTTGCCGGACTTATCGATGAATAAAAAATATCCCGCGATGAACGCTCCAGCGATTACTGAAAGGGCAAACAGGATTGCAAATATAATTAAAATAATTTTCAGTGTCGATTTTTTCTTCTTACTTACGGGGCTGTAAACCGGCTTCTGTAAAGGTTCCACCGCAGCCGGGGGCTGATACTCCTGCTTTGGGGGCGATGGAATATCCTGAATGTGCTGTCCCGGAGAAACGGCCTTTCCGCAGTTCTGGCAAAACTTGTCTTCCGCTGAAAGTTTATATCCGCAGTTTTCGCAAAAGTTCATAATGTTTTAATTTTGTTTTATTGGTTTTGTTGCTTTCCACCTTCCTGACATTTTCAGCCCGATGTTCGAGCCCGACCATTCTCCCGTAATGACGTAATTTCCTCCTTCGGCTTTAACGCTGCCGGAAAAATGATACTTTGTCATCATGTAAGTGGTNACCCGCTTCGAGGTTGCCGTCATTGAAAGAGAAATCAAGCGGNNCGGCGGCGGCATTGTTCCGCCCTTTACGTTCATCTCCGCGTGGATTACGTTTTCCGAAACAAGCGTAACTGTCATTGTCATCGGAAGATACTCGCCTTTGCCCGTCAGCATCGCGTCCTGAATTTTCTTTTCGGCGATTTTATAAGGAGTGCTCCATGAATCCCAGCAGGTTCCGCCGTCCCATTCGCCGACAAGGTCTTTCGCTTCAATTTTCCCTCCGACAAGTATTGTCTTGCACGCTTTAGTATCAAGTCTCGTAACCTTGACCGTTATAATTGTCTCGGGTTTAGGAATTGAAAGCGACCAGGTAACCTCGCCCGCCGAAGAGAGAGTCTTTGTCTTCTCGCCGCCGAGGGCGTAATCACCGCCCGTGCACTCGATTTCGAGAACGGCGCCCTTGTCGCCGACGGATTCAAGCGTAGCCGTTATCCTGAACTCGGGCGATGCTCCGTCGGATTTAAGGTCGACGTTCATCATCGCGAGAAGTTTCTTCTTGTCGAGTTTTTTTCCTGTTGCGGATTCAATCGCTTTTATGACGGCATCATCCGCCTGAATCAAATTCATCTGATAATTCTGACCGTTGCTTACATCCTTCGAGGTTTCAGTGAGAATCTTTTTTATTTCTGCGGGAGACAACTTCGGGTTTATAGAACGAAGAATCGCGATGAGCCCGGTTACCTGAGGAGCCGCGAAACTCGTGCCTCTGGATATTTTTCCGTTTTCCATCTTAATGTCGCCGCAGGCGACAACGGTTACCTCGTTCGTGCCGTTCTTTGTCGCGAGGTTCGTATAGGTAGTCTTGTTAACGTCTTTGTCCACCGCACCGACGGTTATAAGGTTGTCCGTTTTCTTTCCCCATATTTTATTGTCGTTGAGTTGCGTATTCTGATCATTTCCCGCCGTTCCCACAAATATTACGTCGGGATATTTCTTCTGGGCTTTTTCAAGAAATTTCCTGAACAAAAGCGAATATCCCGCGTTCTGGCTGGCCGTGTAATCATGCAGATGGTTGCTGAAGGAACAATTGATGACTGTAGCGCCTTTATCAATTTGTTTCTGAAGATTCTTCATCGCTTCCATCGTATATGTCTTTCCGTTTGGAAACTCGATCTGCGAAATATCTTCAGGGTCCAAATCGCCCGCGTTAACTTCAATTCCGCCAAGGTCGTTTCCCGCCATCGTGTTTATCAGAAGATTCTCTCCGAGGATGGATGCAACGCCGGTCATTCCGCCGTTCTTTTCATTCGCGGCTATTACCTCCGTAACCATTGTTCCGTGCGTAAGTTTGTTGTTTTCATCCATATCGCTCCGGTTAACAGGAACGATGATTCTGTCGCCGCTGTTTATCTCATCGGATTCATAATTTACTTTTTCATCAAGAACTCCTACCGTTACGTCGTTAAGTTTTACTCCCGACGCTTTTATTATATCCCAGGCCTGTTTGAGGTTAATCATTTTATAAGCGTTCCCGAAATCGCCGTCGTAGAAAGTGTCGTCGAAGGGATTGCAGGATGAGTTCTCCGCGCCGTCTACGTGCAAATCGCCGTCGGGGAAAGCGAGTTCAACCTTGTCCGATTTCCCGGCCGTTTCTATTGCCGACATTAATTCTTCTCTTGTCTTTCCGCCGAATTCAATCTGATACACATTGTTCAGTTCAATTTCTCCGACAACACTTCCGTTAACAAGTTTAGCAACGTCTTCCGCGTCGCCCTTGCCGTATTGTTCTTTTAGCATTATGCCGAACAAATTGGAAGGTGCGCGGGCACCCTTTTCGAGAGTTATCATTTTATTTTTCTCGGGTATTTTCAGTTCAGCCGTCATTTTAGGCGGACCCGAAAAGAAAAATTTGTACGCAAAGAAAGCGGCAGCCGCGAGTACCGCAAATACAACAATTAAAATATAAACACCTTTTCCTCTCTTTCTGCGCGTCGGCGCGGTTACTGGTAAAGACTGTGTTACCGGTTGATTATCGCTTTTTTGTTGCCGGACAGCAGCGTTATCGCCGGCGTTGGTGTTTTGAAAATTGTTCTTATCCAGTCCTTTTCCGCAATTAGGGCAAAACCTTGCGTCGGGATTGAGTTTTTGCCCGCAGTTTCCGCAGTAATTCATAAAGATAAATTTAGTTTAAAAGTTATAATGAACGCTTGCGTCAGCAAGAATTATCATTGATTACTTTAATGACCCGTTTAAATTTTTTGGACGACCAATATGAAGATGCCGTTAACAAGGGGAATGCATCCGCGTATCAGTACCTCTTAAAATATTCATAATTTTATAATAAATCTACCGAAGGAAAAAGGGAGATGAAACTAAACCGCGCGCGAAAAATAATGTACGGATTGATAATATACACACCTCCTTTGTCTGTTTTTTTTATGGAAAAAATTTTTTAAGATTTACATATCACCTCAACATAAAAGGAGTAATTATATGAAGTACGCTGCTTTACTTCTCTTTTTTCTGCTTACCCTGACGGTTCAAGCGCAGAACCAAAAGGGAGGCGATGATGCCAAGGGTATTTTTAAATATGAAAATTTTCAGAAACCCGATGAATGCGGCTCTTCCTGCCACGTTGATTTCTACGCGCAGTGGAAGCAGATGATGATGTCGAAATGTTATACGCACGAATGGGACGAGATAGAATATTTCAAACTCGCCGTGCCGCACGCCGAAAAGGACAGCAAAGTCGCGGGCGTGAAGGCGGGCTGCAACGGGTGTCACGCACCGGCTTCGTTCATGTCGGGCGATGTACCGCCGCCGAAGCCGAATTTCAACTCGCGCGCGAATGAGTCCGTATCCTGCGACATTTGTCACACGGTTACCGGAATTACCGGCGATACTCCGTTCAATTTCAATTTTATTTCGAATCCCGGAAATGTAAAGTACGGCAACCGTGACGATTCGGAGTCCCCAGCGCACGAGACAGCAAAGAACCCGCTTTTATCAAAAGCGGAATTCTGCGGCGCGTGTCACAACGAAAAATCTCCGTACGGCGCCTGGGTCAAAGCCACGCATCTGGAGTGGAAGGACGGACCGTATTCTAAAGAAGGAGTGCAATGCCAGAACTGCCACATGCCGAGAACTCCCGGCGTTACGTCTGCAATGGGAACGCCCAGGCAGGACGCGGCGCAGCACCTTTTTCACGGAGCGCACGATCCGGGAAAGGTGAGAGGTACCGTCGAGTTGAGAATACATCCCGAAATACAGGAAGTCGTCCCCGGGGAGCAGGCAAAATTCACCGTGATACTTTTCAATCAAAAGACAGGGCATAAGTTTCCGACAGGCTCGGCCGAGGAAAGAATGCTGTGGCTTCACGTCACCGCTACCGACTCGAAAGGAAAGACATATCATCTGAAAGTTGACCGAAAAGGTTTCGAGGGCGAAGATTATACAATCGCGTCGAACGTGCTCGCGTATCAGGATATGGGAGTGCCGCTTGGGATACCCGGTTTCGCGGGAATTCAGCGCGACGGAATACCCGAGGGAGACAGGATTTTCAGAATGCCGTATCTTGATTCACAGGGGCGGATGACAATACAGCAATGGAACACCGCGTCTTTCGGCCCCGATTACCGTTTGGGTCCGCGCGAGACGAAATCCGAAACATTCACCTGGATTCTTCCCGACGATGTTGAACTTGGCGCGCTTACGGTAAAAGCGGTACTGAATTACCAGAAACTTCCGACACCAGTGGCGGAGTATCTCGGAGTGCCGAAAGAAGAAGCGGAAATTATTGAAGTTAACTTTCATCAAACTTACCTGACGGTTGTCGACGATTAAAAAAAGAGGATAAAAAAATGAAGAAAATAATAATTACACTATTCATCACCGCTTTAATCGCGGGATTCTATGCGGATTCAAACGCCATTCCCGCTTTTGCGAGAAAATACAACATGTCGTGCAACGTGTGCCACTCGCCGTTTCCGAAACTCAAACCTTACGGCGAGGACTTCGCGGCAAACGGATTTCAATTACCCGACAAGGAACCCGCAAGGTTTTTCAAAAACACGGGCGATGAACTGCTGACGCTTATGCGCGAAATTCCAGTCGCGCTTCGTTTCGAACTCTACGGGCAATATGAGAACGCGAGAGACGTGAATCCGGATTTTCGCTCTCCGTACATTCTTAAACTGCTTTCGGGCGGAAACATCTACAAGGATATTTCTTATTACTTTTATTTCTTCTTCAGCGAGCGCGGAAGCGTTGCCGGAATCGAAGACGCGTTTGTTATGTTCAATAATGTCTTATCGAAGAAAATCGATATGGACTTATACGCGGGACAGTTTCAGATCTCCGACCCGCTTTTCAAAAGAGAACTTAGAACCGAACTGGAAGATTATAAAATTTACGCGACAACACCCGGACGCTCGATGGCTAATCTGAAGTACGACAGAGGATTGATGCTAACTTACGGCGCTCCGACGAAGACGAATTTCGCTCTGGAGGTTATTAACGGAAGCGGCATCGACACGAAAGACGTATTCGACGTTGACAAGTACAAGAATGCAATGTTCAGGGTATCGCAGGAGGTGACACCATTTCTGAGAATAGGCGGGTTCGGCTATTACGGGAAAGAGCAACTTGATTCCGTGTCGAATGAACTCTATATGGCGGGCGCCGACCTCACACTTGGAAACGACAAGGTGGAACTCAACGCGCAGTATGTTTACAGAAGCGATATCAACCCGGGAATGACGGGAATAAAACCTTCGGAAAGAGTGAAAACTAACGGAGGTTTTGTTGAACTTCTCGTTTCTCCTAAAGGCGACAAGAGCCGTGTTACAGGTTCGCTGCTGTACAATTATGTCGATTCGGATTTCAAGGAGTTAAACTATCAGAGTTATACGGGAACGCTGAATTATCTTCTCGCGCGCAACGTAAGACTCGTGGGAGAATACACTTACATCAAGGATACAAAAACCTCGAAGGTTTCTCTGGGAATAATATCGGCGTTTTAAAATAAAAAGGGCGGCGTGAGATTTCTTCCGCCGCCCGTTTTTTCGCGATTAAATACTAACCGAAGAAAGGATTATTCAACCTTTCGTCGAGAGTTCTTTTATAAGATTCACGTTTCTCCGGAACATTGTCCATCAGAAAGGTGTAATACTTCGTGAAATATTCTTTGTTAGCGCTCTTGTCGTGGTCCTTTCTTAGTTTTGGCTCGAGCGCGGATTCTTCCGCGAGCGGCTCAAGCACGTAATATTCAAGCGCCCTGACCCTGTCGTCGGGCTGGTAAGTGTTTACCGAGCCGCAACTGTCGCATTTGATATTTACCGCCATGAAAGAATAAACGTTAATCGGAAGTTCGGCCGCACATTGAGTGCAGCGGTGCAGTTTCTTTTCGTCGATATGCTGTTTGACGTTGTCGAGAATTTTCCTTGCCGCTCTTGCAAACAGCCCCACTTCAAACTTTGTAAACTCGGTATTCAGCCAGTCGCGGAACGATGCGAGTTTTCCGCCCTGCTCTTTAATAAGTTTTAGATTTCCAGATTTGTATATTTCCGTCTGCATCTTTCCCCAGCCTTCTTCCGCCTTCGCAAAAAGTTGCAAGACGGTCTGATTGTGAAGCCCGTTTTTTACGTTGTGTATAATTACGTTGTCAAACTGCAGTCCTTCGATTACCCCGTTCAGCGGCTCTTCCGCCTGAGCGAGTATTTCGAAATAACGTTCTTTAAGTTTGCCGAGATACGAATCCCAGCGATTGATTAATTCTTCCCCTGCCATAGCATTTATTTTTTAATTTCGAAAAGCGGGCTTCCACAAAAGAGACAATTGTCGTACTGCATCTCCTCCAACCTTGGCGCTCCGCAGTTTTTACATGTAATGGTTTTTTGTTTTTCCTTTTGCAGACCTTCGGAATATTTTGAAGTACCCGCTGAAGCATTCTTGAAGATATCTCCAAGTCCCGAAAACGGTTTTATTTTCATGTAGTATTCTTTGACCTTTGAATCCAGGTCGAAAGCCGAGAGCGCGGCGGCTAATTCAGCCGAACCCTGATAAGACGCCTTGTATTTATCTGTGATTTTTTCGAAAACCCGCCGCAATTCAATCGGAAAAGCGCCGCGGGTTATTTTCATTTCGGAGTTTAGAAGAGATTTTTTTTCTTCCGGCGTCAGCGGCATCGCCCCGTAAGAGGAAAGAACCTTGTCCCAATCCGTGCTTCCGCCTTTTTCGGAATGCCAGGCTGCCCTGAAAGCGGTTTCGATTTCAGAATTAAAAGCCCCTGCAATATTGTTTTCGCCCATGAGAATATAATAAAGTTATGACCGGTCATCGTGCCCGGCCGCTGATAATTAATATTTATTTTTGAACGAACGGTCTGCTTAAATTAGAATTTAATATCCGCGTTTGCGCTGCCGCCTCCCGACATGCCCTCGTATTTCGCTTTATATTCGTTCATCAGTGTCTGCATCTTCATCGCGTAAGAAAAGTCCGTCATCATTTTTCCGTTCCAGTAACCGCTGATGTTAGAATAATCGGCGACCGTGAGACCGAAATCTTTTAGCACGTCCTGCGCGTCGCGTCCCTGCTTGCCGAGCACGTCCTGAGCAACCATCGCCTCAATCCATTTTTCGAAAGGATATGATTCGGCGTTGACCTGAGAACCGCTGCCGAGATTGCCTGAAGCGGATTGGTTAAAAGCCGCTGCGTAGATTTTTGAAATCGTGAAGGATGTATCGTTTCTCATTCTTGTAAGCCACTCGTTGTTGGCGCGGTCCCATTTCGGCATGTCGATGCCGATGGGTTTTATGGCTTCTTCTACCGGAGTGCCGGATGTCACTTTTGCGTTCACGTCAGCCCACTGCTCAAGCGTGACGCCTTCGAAAGGTTCTAATAATGGATTGCCCATATACTTAAGTTTAAGGTTATGAAAATAAAAATTGCATACAATGTCTCCCGCTTGAAGATTGGCTGACAGTTTCAGCGGGAACCGCCTCCTTTGCGGAACAATTCAATATAACCAAAGAACTTTTTAATTTCAAAATAATATGCACAGAAAGATGTCTTTTTGGAATCAATTGAAAATTCTATTTTTAAGAAAAAAAATAACATATCATGGGACAAAAAGGACGCGAAATCGTAAAAATGAACGTTGATGAACTCATCACGATTCTAAATAAAGCCCTTGCCGACGAATGGCTTGCATATTATCAGTATTGGATTGGCGCAAAGGTCGTCAAAGGGCCGATGAAAGACGCCGTTATCGCGGAACTCGACCTGCACGCGACGGAAGAACTGGCGCACGCGGTCTCTATAGCGACGAGGATAGTTCAACTGGGCGGTACACCCGTTCTTTCTCCTGACGAATGGACGAAAATCTCTCATTGCGAATACGATGCTCCGACAGACCCTTATGTCGAAGAAGTGCTTAAGCAAAACATTAAAGGCGAGCAATGCGCTATAAAAACATACAACAACATTCTTGATATTACAAGAGAAGGGGACCCCGTTACGTATAATATGATACTCCAGATACTTAGCCAGGAGGTTGAACACGAAGAGGACTTAAGTTCGCTGCAGGAAGATATTGAATTGATGCTCGGTAGAAGAAGATAAAAAAAAACAGCGGGACAAAGTTCCGCTGGTTTTTTATTGACCCCAAATAATTTATCCTAATTCATTCGTGAAGTTTGTTCCTTCGGGATACACACTGAATCACGAACATTAATTATATTCCCGTTTTTGAAACACACCGAGGATCGTCTTACTTTCACAATATCATATCTTCAATTATTGTTTTGCAAATAACATACCAGAAAAACATGCCAAAATTTTTTGCTTTCAAAGTGTCCGTTTTAAAAAAATAGTTGTTGTCCGGAAAAAAGAGTATAAACACTTCGCCTGAAAATCCGGACAGACCTGCCGCGGAATTTCCTAAAAATATAAAAACGATTTTGTGTAGATTAACCGTTGTTAATGATTATTAAAATAAATATATTTAGGTGATTGTTTGAGAAAAAGCGGACTCTATTCTTTCCAATGAAAATGTAACAAGAACGCGCCGGGAAATCTTTTACAAATAAACATTGGCTATGAAAAGTTTTAATCAGACAAATTTATCATATCGAAATTTCTTTCTCGGGAAAAGCATATTTCCTATTCACATTTCAATACATAACAAAACTGAAAGGGGACTAAAATGAGAAAAACATTCAATCTCTTGATTATTCTGTTCTTTTTCTGTTCAAGTGTCAGTTTATATTCGCAGTGGGTCGCGTCGGGATCGGTAACAATATCGGGTTCGTATCCAAGCGTATCCGTGGTAAGCCCTACTGTAGCGTGGGTTGTCGGCGGCTCTAACAGCCCGATTATATTCAGAACAACCGACGGCGGAACAACCTGGACATCGGTGCCGACCACGGGGCTTCCGGTTAAAGCGCTGATGTGCGTCTGGGCTCTCAGCGATCAGATAGCGTATGTCGGAGACGGCGGCGACGCGCAGGGGACAACCGGCGGCGATGCCGGGGTTTCTGTCACGACAAACGGCGGTACAAGTTGGACGCAATTATACAGCACGGGCGGAACCGCAGGATTCTTCAACGGCATAGTATTTTCACGTCTGAACTCGAACTACGGTTTCGCGGAAAGCGATCCGTCTGCCGGCTCGGGTAATCCTTACTATGTGCAAAAAACTACAAACGGCGGAGCGAACTGGACGCTTATTAATCCTCCGGGAATTCCGGGAAATGCTTCGGCTCAGAATTCGCTGTGCATGATAGACGACCAGTTCTTCGGATTCGGATTAAACTCGTCGGCTGTTGTTTATCTCACGAGCAACGGCGGCACGAACTGGTTCAGCAGTCCGCTCAATCTTACAGGCTCATCCTTGTTCACGAGCGCTCTGGCATTCAGCGACAACAAGCAAATCGGCGTCGCGGCTTTGAGCACTTCGCATCCGAGCATTTCAAGAAGCACGAACGGCGGAGTGACCTGGGCTGCAATCAATCTCGGCGGAAGCGGATCAACAACCAACAGCGCCCTTAAATGGATTAACGGAACGAACACCGTGTTTTTCCTCGGTCAGGTTTCAACCGCTTCGAAATTTTATATGAGCACGAATTCCGGACAGAACTGGACAGCGATGACATCCGCAGGCTCTAATTTCTTCCACTTCGATTTCGTGAGAGTGGGAACAACCGTAACGGGTTTCGCGACTTGTGTCGGCGGCGCGATTTATAAATTAACGCAGACCGTGACGCTCGTAAACAACGGGAATAATGTCGTGCCGGCGGAATACAAACTCGAGCAAAATTATCCGAATCCGTTTAACCCGTCAACCACAATCTCGTTCTCAATTCCAAGGCAGGAGTTCGTCACACTTAAGGTTTACAACGCCGCGGGTAAAGAAGTAGCTTCCCTCGTGAACAAAAAACTTGATGCGGGTGAGTATAACGAAAGATTTATCGCGGCAAAAGATATTTCATCGGGAGTTTATTTCTATAAACTGACAGCGGGTAATTTCACGGACACGAAAAAATTTATTCTGCTGAAATAATTTCGTTATCGCAGCAGTCAGAAAATTAATTCTTTAAATAAACGCGGATGCGCCATACATCCGCGTTTTTTCACTTTCATACTCATTCCGGTTTCAGGAAATATTTCCATTTTGAACGTGAATGTTTTATATATTTGTTTTAATTTTGACGGAGGTTGAAACGGTCGTCTCTCCCCGGCTCAATTTTCCATAATTTTGTTTTTATAATTTATTACAAATAATGAATTTAATTTACCGTTACATTTTTCTGCTCGCTTTAACGGCGGGACTTAGTTTTAATCTTCCGGCTCAAAACGTTTCGTATTGGAGCGATGCCGATGTGAGTAACATTCATACAACCGGCAGGCGCGCGATTTTTCCGGTTAAATTCAGGAGCCTGACGCTGAACGTCCCTGTGATTACAAAAATTTTATCGGAAGCGCCACACGACGATAAAGTGCAGGTAAAATACTCAAACACGATTGTATCTCTTCCTCTTCCTGACGGAAATTTCGGAAGGTTCAGAATCGTAGATTCACCCGTCATGGAAAAGGGACTGGCGGATAAGTTTCCCGAGATAAGAACTTTTTCGGGACAGGGAATAGACGACCCCTTTGCGACCGCTAAACTTGACATCACTCCGCTCGGATTTCACGCGATGATTCTGTCCGTAAGCGGCTCGGTATTTATCGATCCATTCGCGATTGGAGACACGTATAACTATATGAGTTATTATAAAAAAGATTTCAATCCCGCAGGAAAGGAATTTGAATGCAGGATGATGAATGATATAAGAGAACAGGAAAATATTAAAAACCGGACTTTCCGCGTCCTCCAGGAAGGCGAGTTGAAAACGTACAGGATTGCTATTGCGACCACGGGCGAATACGCGCTTTATTTCGGCGGTACGGTTCCGGGCGCGCTTGCAGCGGTGGTCACTTCCCTAAACAGGGTTGACGGCGTGTATGAGCGCGAAGTGTCTGTAAGAATGATTCTTGTCTCAAACAACAACCTCTTGATTTTTACGAATGCCGCTACCGACCCATACACGAACAACAACGGGGAGGTAATGCTCGGACAGAACCAGACAACGATTGACAACATAATCGGAACAGGGAATTATGACATAGGACATGTATTCAGCACCGGCGGCGGCGGTATTGCTCAGTTGGGCTGTGTATGCGTCGCGGGATATAAAGCACAGGGGGTAACGGGTAGTAACGCGCCGGTCGGCGACCCGTTTGATATTGATTATGTCGCGCACGAAATGGGGCACCAGTTCGGAGGAAATCATACTTTTAACAGTGTAACGGGCAGTTGCGGCGGCGGAAACAGGGTTGCGGGAGCCGCATACGAGCCTGGCAGCGGTTCAACTATTATGGCTTATGCGGGAATTTGTTCACCCAACAATCTTCAACAGCACAGCGACCCGTATTTTCATGCGAAAAACCTTGACGAAATGTTAATGTTTACGAATTCAGGTTCAGGCAATACCTGTCCTGTTGTAACTGTTACGGGAAACCATAACCCCGTTGTTGACCCGGGTCTTGGAGGCAACACCATACCCGTTTCCACTCCGTTTACAATTACAGGCAGCGCTACCGATGCTGACAACGATACACTTACTTATTGCTGGGAAGAATATGATTTGGGACCTGCGGGAAACTGGAACGCGCCCGTACTGAATGCACCGATTTTCAGATCATTCAATCCCGTTGCCTCGCCGTCAAGAACGTTTCCGAAGCAATCGAGCCTTTTAAACAATGTGCAGTACATTGGTGAATTCATGCCGAATTATACGCGGAGCCTTTCGTTTTGCCTGCTTGTCAGGGACAATAAATCAGGCGGCGGCGGCGTGGGCTTCGGATTTATGTCTATCGAAGTAACCGCCTCGGCAGGACCGTTTCTCGTTACTTCGCCGAACACCGCTGTCGTTTGGAATCCTAACACGCCGAAGACAATTACCTGGGATGTTGCGAATACGACAGCCGCTCCCGTTAACTGCGCGAACGTGAACATCAAATTATCAACTGACGGAGGAGTATCTTTTCCGACTATGCTAAAGGCAAATACACCGAACGATGGAACGGAATCGGTTACGTTTCCTGTAATTGAAACAACAACCGCCAGAATCAAAGTGGAAGCCGCTGATAATATTTTCTTCGATATTTCAAACGTGAATTTCACTCTCTCGACTTCCGTAGGAATCGGCGGCATTGAGTCTGAACCTTACAAATTCGACCTTGCGCAGAATTATCCTAATCCGTTCAATCCGTCCACGATAATCAGTTTCACGATTCCGCAAAAATCTAATGTAACCCTGCGGGTGTACGATTTGAGCGGCAAACTTGTCGGCACGCTTATAAATAATGAAACAAGAACAGAAGGAAAATACGGCGTGGAGTTCGACGGCAGCCGTCTCTCCAGCGGAGTCTATATTTATAAACTGTCAGCGGGCAAATACATCGAAACGAAGAAAATGATTCTTATAAAGTAATTGCGGATTTTCAGAGTTTATGATTTTATTGTCGCGAAGTGACAAAAACATGAACAGAATTTTACACGAACAAAGTCCCGGATTTCAAAGCCGGGACTTTCTGTTTTATACCGCTTATCGAATAATACAGACTTTTTACTCCTCCTCCTTTCCCTCTTGATTATATAAAAGACTCTTTTTATATTTCGTCAAATAACGAAACATTTATGCTTGACGAACTCGAAAAAATATTCAAAGCCCTCTCCGATAAAAACCGAATCCGTATTCTGAAAATGCTCCAGAGGAAACCCTTATGCGTTTGCGAGATACGGGAAGTGCTTAAACTTGCCGTATCAACCGTTTCAAAACACCTGAGCATTCTTCGTGAAGCTGGTTTAATAAACGATTGGAAGGAAGGGAAGTGGATAAATTACAGATTAAATCCACAGCCGTCGCAAATGGCCTCGAACGCGCTCTTGTTCGTGCAACTTCAGATTGAAGACGACGAAACGATAAAAAAGGACAGAAAAATCACGTGCTGCGTGGACAGGAATATTTTGTGCTGCAAATAATGAAACTATCATTTCGTTAAAACGTAAAATGAAATGACTTTTAAAAATTTAAAACCACTACTATGAAAAACCCCGAAGAAATAAAGGAAATCGTAAAGGAAAAATACGCCGACATTGCAAAACAATCTAAGACTGTCAATGAAGCGTCCTGCTGCGGAGTCGGCAGTTGCACGGGTGTGGACTACACCGTTTTCTCCGAAGATTATTCTAAACTCAAAGGTTATAACCCTGATGCGGACCTTGGTCTCGGATGCGGACTGCCTACGGAATTCGCTCTCATAAAAGAAGGCGATACGGTAATTGACCTCGGCTCGGGAGCGGGCAATGACGCTTTCGTGGCGCGGGCGATAGCGGGCGACAAAGGAAAAGTTATAGGTATAGATTTTACTGATGAGATGATACAAAAATCAAGGGAGAATGCGGAAAAACTCGGATTTAATAATGTCGAGTTCAGATACGGCGATATAGAAAAAATGCCGGTTACGGCAAGCAAAGCGGATGTCATAATCAGCAACTGCGTTCTGAATCTCGTGCCGGATAAGGAAAAAGCGTTTAAAGAAATATACAGGGCGCTTAAACCCGGCGGACATTTTTCTGTTTCCGACATAGTTGCGACCGGAGAACTTCCAAAATCGATTAAATCCGGCGCGGAACTGTATGCAGGATGTGTTTCGGGCGCTATTGTTAAAGAGGAATACCTCGGTATAATTGAGGACACCGGTTTCGTAAACCTGAATATACAGAAAGAAAGAATTATTGATATTCCCGACGATATCTATCTAAAGTTCATTTCTAAAGAAGAACTCGGCGAATTCAAAAAATCGAACGTTAAACTCGTAAGCATAAACGTGTACGCGGATAAGCCCGCAGAACCCTGCTGCAGCCCGAAGGGTGGCTGCTGTTAATGGAAAAACTGAAAGTCCTTTTCGTCTGCGTTCATAACAGCGCAAGAAGTCAAATGGCGGAAAAATTTTTAAACTCTATCGGCGGAGAAAATTTCTCCGCCGAGAGCGCCGGACTCGAACCTGGCAGGTTAAATCCCCTTGTGGTTAAGTCAATGTCCGAAATCGGATTTGATATTTCCGGAAACAAGACTAAAGACGTATTCGAATTCTACAAGAGCGGAAAAAAATACGATTACGTGATAACAGTTTGCGACGAAGCCTCGGGACAGAAATGCCCGATTTTCCCCGGCGCGCTGAAAACGCTTCACTGGTCATTTGAAGACCCGTCTTCGTTTGCCGGAACGGAAGAAGAAATATTTAATAAAATTGCGAATGTTCGTGATGCTATTAAGCGTAAAGTTAACGAATTCATAAATACTTTAAATTTTAAGTAATGATAGAAATAAAAGTTCTCGGAAGCGGCTGCGCGCGGTGCAAGGAACTCGAAAAGATGTGTTTTAACGTTGCCGCCGAAAACAACATCGCTGCCGATATACAAAAAATCTCCGACCTGAAGGAAATAATGTCATACGGTATTATGCAGACCCCCGGCCTGGTGATTAACGGGAAAGTAAAACTCGCGGGTAAGTTGCCAAACGCGTCGACTCTTCTGCACTGGATGCAGGAAGGATAATGATTAGAGAAAACATAAGCGGACGAAGGTGAAAAGGAATAAAATATGGTTTGTGGTAATACTGGCTGCCCTCTGGTTTTTAATTTATTTTAATCTTGAGAAACTGACCGGGCTTGTGTTCGATATATCCGGATTGTCTTCAATAAAAGATAGTTATGCGCGGTCAATAGAATTTTTTATTTATGAAGTGCCGAAAGTGCTGTTGCTTCTCACGCTTATTGTTTTTGTAATGGGAATAATCCGGACCTTCTTTTCCCCCGAAAAAACCCGCGCCGTCCTTGAGAAAAAATCGCTGTTTCTGGGTAACGTGCTCGCGTCTGTTCTCGGAATATTCACGCCATTTTGCTCGTGCTCGGCAGTGCCCCTGTTTATCGGATTTGTCGAAGCAGGCATCCCGCTCGGCGTAACGCTTTCCTTCCTCATTGCCGCGCCGATGATAAACGAAGTTGCAATAATATTATTGTTCGGGCTTTTCGGATGGCAGACCGCGGTTATTTATGTCTCCACGGGTTTAATGATAGCGATAGTATCGGGATACATAATAGGAAAGTTGAGATTGGAGAGATTTGTCGAAGAGTGGGTTTATGAAATCAAGAGCGGCAGGACTGATGCGGCCGCGGAAAAAATCACGCTTGATGACAGAATTGAAAGCGGTTACGCCGCGGTGAAAGACATTGTCAGCAAGGTATGGCTGTACATCGTAATAGGCGTGGGCATCGGTTCGCTTGCGCACGGTTATGTTCCCGAGGATTTCATGGCGGGCATAATGGGAAAATCGGCTTGGTGGTCAGTCCCGCTTTCAGTGCTTATAGGAATACCGCTGTATTCGAACGCCGCCGGAATTATTCCGATCGTGTCCGTTCTGATTGAAAAAGGCGCGTCGCTAGGCACAGCGCTTGCCTTTATGATGGCAGTGATTGGTCTTTCTCTTCCAGAAGCAATCATACTTAAAAAAGTTTTGAAACTTCCGATGATATTTATTTTCTTCGGCATTGTCGGAGCGGGCATTATGATTATAGGATATATCTTTAATATAATTTATTAAATGAAAAAACTTGCAAAGAAACTGTCTTTCCTTGACAGATACCTGACGCTCTGGATATTTGCGGCGATGCTTGCCGCGGTGCTGACAGGCTATTTATTTCCGGGTATTGTGGGTTTCTGGGATTCGTTTCAATCAGGAACGACAAACGTACCGATTGCAATCGGTCTGATATTGATGATGTATCCCCCGCTCGCTAAAGTAAGGTATGAAGACCTCGGCAAGGTTTTTAAGAATTTCAAGGTGCTGGCGCTGTCGCTCGTTCAGAACTGGATTATCGGTCCGCTGCTTATGTTTTTCCTCGCGGTGATTTTTCTTCGGGATTATCCGCACTACATGGCGGGTCTGATATTGATAGGCCTGGCAAGATGCATTGCGATGGTAATTGTCTGGAACGAACTCGCGAAAGGCGACACGGAATACGCGGCAGGTCTCGTTGCGTTTAATTCGGTATTTCAGGTGCTGTTCTTTTCCGTTTACGCATATGTTTTTCTTACTTTGCTGCCCGGTTTCTTCGGGCTGACTTCGTTTGCCGTTAACATCACGATGGGTCAGATTGCGGAGAGCGTTTTTATCTACCTCGGCATTCCTTTTATCGCGGGAATCCTGACGAGATTAGTGCTCGTAAAACTCAAAGGCAAAGAATGGTATCATGGAAAGTTCATTCCGAAAATCAGCCCTGTAACTCTCATAGCGCTTTTGTTTACGATATTCGTGATGTTCTCTTTCAAAGGAGAAATGATTATAAAAATACCGACGGACGTCGTGCGCATCGCTATTCCGTTAATCATTTATTTTGTCGTTATGTTTTTCGTTTCGTTCTTTATGGGAAGAAAAATAGGCGCCGATTATTCGAAAACCGCGACGCTTTCCTTTACCGCGGCGAGCAATAACTTTGAACTCGCGATAGCGGTAGCCGTAGCGGTTTTCACGATTAATTCGGGCGAGGCATTCGCGGCGGTGATAGGACCGCTCGTCGAGGTTCCCGTCCTCATCAGCCTCGTTAACGTGGCTTTATGGATGCAGAAAAAATATTTCGGCAAATCCGAAAAAGGCGACATAAAAAATCCGGATTTGTGTCCTTAATAAAAATATGAAACATCTACTTTCATTGCTGTTGTTTGGTCTGTTGTTCTTTTCGTGCAAGACTAACGATAAAACGCCTGACGCGGAAGAAAATTATTCGGTTTTCTACTTTCATCCTACAGCGAGGTGCGAAAGTTGTATAAACATCGAGAATTTCACGAAAGAACTCATCGAATCAAAATATTCGAAACCGCCTGTGGTTGTATTTAAGGCATATAACATAGAGGATAAGGAGAATGAGCATTTCAGAAAGGATTACGGATTGAAATTCAGTTCCGTCGTGCTTTCAAAGCGTAAGAACGGAAAAGAAGAAAAATTCAAACTGCTTGACAGCGTGTGGACATACAGCGGCGACAGAGACGGATTTATCAGATACGCGGATTCGGAAATTCAAAATTTCATGAAATGATAATAAAAATACTCGGCGGCGGATGCAGCAGGTGCGACAAATTATTCAAACGTGTCGGCGAAGTCGTTTCAAAAAACAATATTAAAGCCGAAGTCCTGAAGGTTGACGACATAAGAGATTGCGCAAGACACGGAATACTGATGACACCCGCGCTCGTTATAAACGAAAAACTTGTTTGCTCTATAAATGTTCCTTCTGAAAAAGACATCTTAAAATATATCAATGAAAATTCTTAAAAACAAAATCATGAAAATTCAAATAGCCGTATTGCTTCTAGCGGTCTTTACGCTGATTTCCTGCAAGAAGAGCAACACCGAAAGCACTCATGACGCGGGCGGGGTTTCGGGAAAAGATTCCATTAAGCATAAAATCGAATTCGTCGAACTCGGTTCCGTGAACTGCATACCCTGCAAGAAGATGCAGCCCGTAATGAAATCAATTGAAGAAAAATACAAGGGTCTCGTCAAGGTCACTTTTCACGACGTGTGGAAGGATGAAGCCCCGGCGAAAAAATACGGAATAGACCTGATACCCACGCAGGTATTTCTTGACGCGAACGGAAAAGAACTGATGCGCCATCAGGGATTTTATGCCGAAGACGAGATAGACAAATTCTTGCAGTCGCAGGGAGTAAACATACCGCAATAATATGATTGAAGACATTTTTTCCTTTTTAAGTTCTGCATTGTCGGGCAATGCAGCGTTAGCGGTCCTCGCTTCTTTCGGCTGGGGCGTCTTATCCGTTCTGTTAAGCCCGTGCCATTTGTCCAGCATACCTCTTATAATCGGATTCATTAACACGCAGGGAAAAATAACGTTACGAAGAACTTTTTATTTGTCTCTCGTTTTCGCTTCCGGTATTCTAATTACAATCGCATTAATAGGCCTCATCACGGCAATGCTCGGAAGGCTTATGGGAAACGTGGGCTCGGCGGGCAATTACATCGTTGCGGCTGTGTTTTTCGTCGTCGGTCTTTATCTTATGGATTTAATAAAACTTCCCTGGGACGGCGCGGCTTTGAAATCGACGAGCAGGAAAGGAATGCTGGCTGCGCTGATTCTCGGACTGCTGTTCGGCATAGGCCTCGGTCCCTGCACATTCGCTTTTATGGCTCCCGTGCTCGGAGTGGTGTTTCAGTTGTCTAAAACAAGCATCGTTTATTCGGTTATTTTGCTTCTTGCATTCGGCATCGGGCATATACTCGTAATCGTGGCGGCAGGAACTCTGACGGCTAAGGTTCAGGATTATCTCAACTGGACGGAAAATTCAAAAACGGTTACATACATCAAAAGAATCTGCGGCGCCCTCGTCATGCTGGGCGGCGTTTATATGATATACAGCACATTATAATTCATTAACACGATCTGTTTCCCCGCAGTCGTCAATTCTTTTTATTTTGCTTTATTCGGACAAATGGCATATTTTTATATAACATACTTGTATTAATCCTATCCTTTCCTGAATGAGCAAAGAGATGAAAAGCCAGAATGCCGAACTCGAGAGATTAAGAAAGAAAATTATTGATCTTGAAATTATAATCAAGAATAAGGGATACGACAAAACCACGGATTCCATCCACGTTCCGTTCGATAAAATCAAAAAATTAAACGAGTGCTTCCTGAATAACACCAAAGACCCAAAAGATAACATTAACAGGCTTATCGCTCTTTGCGGGGAGGTCCTTGACGCCAGCGCGGTGTTTTACAATAAACTAAAAGGCGGAACCGTTGTAATGTCGGCAGTCTGGAATCTTCCTAAAGGATTCTTACCGAAAACAGACAGCAAGGACTGTTTTTGTTCAGACATAATAAAGGGAAAATTCGAAACAACGCCAATCGTAATCAAGAGTTTTAAAGATACGGATTATAAAGAAACAAATACCCTTTTATCCGGATTCGGATTCAATTCGATAATCGGTACTCCCATAAAGTGGAGAAATAAAATAATAGGCTCGCTGTGCATTTTATTCAAAAACAAAATGCGCGAGGAACAAAGAGACCTTGAATTCGTAAATTTCATCGCCTCGGCGGTGAGCATTGAGGAGGACAGGAACAGGGCAATTGAAACATCTGCAAGAAGAGAATCAAGATACCGAAAACTCTTTGACTTTTCTCCCGGCGGCATTATGCTTGAAGATCTCGAGGGAAATATTCTTGACGCGAACGACAAAGTATTAAACACGCTCGGTTATACCCACGCTGAATTTACGTCAATGACGGTATTCGACCTCGTTCCTCAAAAAGTCAGGTACGAAGTCTCCGAAAACATCGCCGCGATTGCAGAAGGCAGGAATCTTGAACACGAAGTCGTCAACGTTAGAAAGGACGGCTCACTGTGTTATCTTGAACTGCGCGAAACAAAAATTGCGCTCGACGAGAGCGGAAAAGAAGCGATTCTCGTCACGTGCAACGACATTACGGCGAGAAAGGAAGCGGAATTAGCCCTCAAGGAAAACGAAGAAAATCTCCGGACGCTTATAAATTCAACGCCCGACATGATTGTGTTTAAAGACAAGAAAGGAAGATGGATAGAAGCGAACAGTTCTGCAATTGAACTTTTCGAACTTACAGGGAAGGATTATAAGGGCAAGACGGACATTCAGCTCGCGGCGGAAAACCCGTTTATAAAAGCTCCGCTGACAGGATGTTCGGCATCCGACGAGAAGGCGTTTGAAAAACAATCGATATTCAGGATCGAAGAGCACATACCCACACGGGGAGGTACGACAAGGATATTCGACGTGATAAAAGTGCCTTTATTTTATCCTAACGGAAAAAGAAAAGGGCTCATCGTTTACGGCAGGGACATAACGAACTTCAACGCAGTACTTAATGAACTTTTAAAATCAAGAGAAGACGCGGAAAATGCGACTCAGTCGAAATCGAGATTTCTCGCTACGATAAGCCACGAAATCAGAACACCGCTTAACGGAGTTATCGGGATGACGAGTCTTTTACTCGACTCGGAGACCGACCCCGAAAAAACGGAGTCGCTGGAAATTATAAAGCAAAGCGGCAAAAGCATGCTTAACCTTATTAATGAAATTCTTGATTTTTCGAAAATGGAATCCGGCAAGGTGATTCTCGAAAGAAAACCGTTCGAAATCAGGATATGCGTTAATGACGTGCTGGATTTATTCCGCGCCTACTGCGACAGAAAAGGAATAAAAATAAATTCAAACGTGGCTAATGACGTGCCAGCGTATTTGCTCGGCGACGGAGCGAGGGTAATGCAGATATTAACGAATCTCGTAAGCAATTCGATAAAATATACGGATTTCGGCGAGATACTAATTTCCATCAGAAAAGAAAAACTTCAGAGAAATAAAATCACGCTTCTTTTTTCGGTTTCCGATACAGGCGAGGGAATTCCGCAGGAAGAAAATACCGATATTTTCACTCCGTTCGTTCAGGTGAAAACACACGGCGGGAAAAAACGCGGAGGAACCGGACTCGGGCTTTCAATCAGCAAACAACTTGCGGAACTGATGAACGGAAAGATATGGTATAAAAGCGAGCCGGGAGCGGGTTCCGTGTTCTTCTTTACGCTTGAACTTGAAACTGCGGCTCAGATGGAAAAATCAAAAGAGGCTGCGGAAAGACAGCCGGAGTATGAAGATATTTCGGAGAAACTGCCGCTCGAGATTCTGCTTGTCGAGGATAATCCGATTAACCAGAAAGTTGCTCAAAGAATATTGAAAAAATTCGGTTACACGATAGACGTCTCTGTTAACGGGGTTGACGCGTTAAGAAAACTTGAAAAGAAAAAATACGATATAGTTTTCATGGACGTGCAGATGCCCGAAATGGACGGTCTCGAAGCAACGAAAAAAATAAAGGAAAAATACAGGGAGGATTCTCCTTTCATAATAGCGATGACTGCCGCCGTGATGAAAGGCGACAGGGAAAAATGCCTTGATGCGGGAATGGTTGATTACATACCAAAGCCGGTCGTGCCCGAAGTCGTTCTGAACGCGCTCAAGAAATACGGTAACCGCGCCGTCGGATAACAGACCGGCTAAGCATTGATATCTTAAATAATTGTCTATTATTTCAATCCTTAAATATTTAATTTTATTTTTATTACCTCATCAAACTGAAACAATATGGACATTACAAAAATTAAACCTTCGGAATTCAAGATAGGACCTCGCAGGGGACGTTATTATGACGCAAACGACATCGTCAGGTCATTTTCACCTCTTCAAAAAGAAGAAATCGAAAAATTCGAGAAACTCGACTTGATTTACAGAACACTCTGCGGTGTGCTTTATAATTTTGTTCCCACAAGCGGGCATCCGGGCGGATCAATTTCGTCCGGAAGGTTTGTTCAATCAGTTGTATATAAGACCGCGGACTACGATTTCAGTAATCCTGCGGCTGACGCTAATGACATGGTTGTATATGCGGCGGGTCATAAAGCGATGGGTTTATACGCGATGTATGCTTTAAGAAACGAATTGATGAGAGCGTTTTTAAAGACAGAACTTCCTGACGAAAAAAGCCAGTTGAGGTTCGAAGACCTTCTCGGGTTCAGGAGAAATCCGACAAACGATACGCCTTTGTTCGTGAAGTTCAAATCAAAAGCGCTTGACGGACATCCTACGCCGGGAACGCCTTTCGTGAAAGTCGCAACAGGCGCGAGCGGAGTAGGCGTACCTTCATCATTCGGGCTTGCTCTCGGCGCGCTTGATTATTTCGGAAGCGCGGCTCCGAAAGTTCACGTCGTCGAAGGAGAAGGCGGTATGACCCCTGGACGCGTTTCGGAAGCGTTCGCGGCGGCTTCGGCAATGAGGCTTCACAACATCATTCTGCACATTGACTTCAATCAGGCTTCAATTGACAGCAACAGGGTCTGCAGGGACGGCGAACAGAAAGGCGATTACGTGCAGTGGAATCCGCTTGAACTCGCTTACCTTCACGATTTTAACATAATATACGTCGATGACGGGAAAGATTTTGCAAAGGTTGCAGCGGCGCAGTTGTTCGCGAAACAACTGGACAATAAAATGCCGACCGCGATTATGTACAGAACCGTTAAAGGCTGGAAGTACGGAATAGAGGGCAGGGGCTCGCACGGCGCGGGGCACAAGTTCTGCTCGCCGGAATATTACACGTTCCTTTCCGAGTTCGAAAATGCTTTCGGAGTAAAGTTCCCGAAGTTCGAGGCGAAATCAACCGAAGAACTGAAAAACGAATTCGGCGCGATGGTTCCTCAATACGAAGGCGACTGGAACAGAATTAACATGGAAAAAAATTATTGGGATACGCTGCTTATTATACGCGATGTGATAGAGAAAAACAAAGACCTGAAATTCTTTGCCGATTCAGTAAAACAGTCAAAAGCAAGACTCGAAGCGCTGAAAAGAAAACCGCGCGAGAATCACGCGGAACTCGATAAGTTATACTCCGATAAATCAATTTCCGAAACGACGGCTCCCGAAGAACTTAAAATCGTACCCGGAACAGTTACAACTTTAAGAGCCGTGCTCGGCGCGTCTCTCGGCTATCTGAACAAAAAAACCAACGGCGGATTCATGGGCGTAGCGGCTGACCTTCTCGGCTCCACGAGCGTTAATCTTGTCGGCGAAGGATTCCAGAGCGGATTCTACGACTCCGTGGATAACTTCGATTCAAGAATTCTGTCAATCGGCGGTATTTGCGAAGACGCGATGGGCGCGATGATGGCGGGACTCGGCGCATACGGGAAAAACATCGGCGTAAGTTCCTCGTACGGAGCGTTCATTTCCGCGATGGAGCATACGGATGCGAGACTTCACGGCATAGGCGAACAAAGCAAGGTTGAAAGGTACGGCGGAAAATACAATACCTGGATTCTGATTAACGCTCACGCGGGTCTGAAGACAGGCGAGGACGGACCGACACACGCTGACCCGCAATGTCTCCAGTTGCTTCAGGGAAATTTCCCGGCGGGTATAGTAATTACTCTCACTCCGTGGGAACCGGGCGAAGTCTGGAATCTCGTTGTTGCCGGATTGAAAAAACGCCCTGCTGTCCTTTCTCCGTTTGTAACAAGACCAAACGAGAAAATAGTTGACAGAGCGGCTATGAATCTTGCTCCTGCAAGCAATGCGGTCAAAGGGGTATACGCTTTAAGAAAAGCCGACCCGAAACAGAAACTCGACGGCAGCATAGTTCTTCAGGAAAGCGGCGTTACGCTTGAATTCATAAACAAGGTGCTTCCGCGGCTCGATAAGGAAGGATTCAACATCAACGTGTTCTACGTCTCAAGCGCGGAACTCTTTGAGATGCTTCCGCAAAAAGAACAGGATGAAATCTATCCGAGTTCTATCGCCGAGACCGCGATGGGAATCACGGGTTTCACTCTTCCGACAATGCGCAGGTGGATTACCAGTTATGAGGGAAGAAGAACTATTCTTCATCCTTTCCGCAAAGGCGTATTTCTCGGCAGCGGCACGGCGGAAAGCGTGCTTCATCAAGCAGGGCTTGACGGAAAAGGCATTTACAAGGACGTTATTGCATATTTGAAGAAGAAAAAATAATACGAATAACATTAATGAGAAAGGGGCTAACGCCCCTTTTTTTATTCTATTTCTTAGACCACAATCCAAGCAGATTATTATCCGGATCTTTGAATAAAGCGAAGTAACCCGCATTTTCGCTTATGAGCGTTTTTGGAGTTTCCGTTGTTCCGCCTCCTCCGTTTATTTTCAAAAGCATTCCGTCAATGTCGTCGGTTTCGATATAGAGTATAACCGATTGACCTTCGTGCTCGGGTTTGCTTTTCTTCATGAAGCCTCCGCCAATGGAATTTTCACCGGCGAATATGTTCCAGTACTTGCCGCTTGCAGCCTGCGACTGCTTGAACTCCCAGCCGAAAACTCCGCCGTAAAATGTTTTTGCCTTTTCTATATCGTGAACGTGAATTTCAAACCAGCCGATTGGATTTTTGCCCGCCATGTTTAATCTCCTTTATTTTTTTTTCAATTTATTTAAGATATATAGTTTTTTGAAAGATTTCCAGTTATGTAATCGTATTTTTTGATTGAAAGCAATAAATCGAAAAAAAACAAATCTATATTGCACTTTGTAGGAATTAAATTTATATTTATATGAAAATAAACTGTATAATTTGCTTGGAAATGCCGTTTTAACGCATAAAAGAAAGTACTTCAAATATTTGTATTCTTCTGTTATGCCCTTGGCGTTATTTCTTATTGTTTTCCGGAAACAAGATTAAGCATTATACGTTTTATTTTTGAGGGTAGTTATTCTTTAATTCATTAAAGGGAACACAATGGAAAAAGGTACCGTTAAGTGGTTCAACTCTTCAAAGGGTTTTGGCTTCATCACTGTTGCAGGCAAGAAAGATGTTTTCGTTCATTACAAAGCCATTATAGGCGAAGGCTATAAAACTTTGAACGAAGGCGATTCGGTCGAATTCGAAATTGAAGACGGGCCCAAAGGACCTCAGGCAGCGAATGTAACAAAAACAGGCAACAACAACTAAGCCGTTTTTATCCGCAGTCAGCAGTTTTCGATTAGTAATTAGTAATTAATGATTAGTAATTATTATCGCTGCGCATTACCCTTTTTAAAAGGATTATACTCGCTAATCCACATCTTAATCACTGTATCGCATCCGTTGCCAATGCTTTGTTTTTTCAAGAAATGTATCTCCCGCGTTTTGCCCGTCAGTCAATGATTCCGTTTTACGGTGTCACCTCTGTTCAGGCATGCCGAAAGCGCCCCACTCTTCTCTTGAAGGACCATAAGCCCCCGGAACCTTGAGTCCCGCCTGCCTCATCAGTATTGTCATCTGAGCCCTGTGGTGTATTTCGTGTTTTATAAGCGCGTGGCAAAGAAGCCACCGTTTCCATTTTTCGCCGTACATGTCAATGTCATCCTGCAGCATTTCATCGGTCCATTTTCGGCCGATTTCATCCGCAAGCGAGGCGGATGATTTTTTATAAGCATCAAGTATGTCTTTTGCGGAGTTTGGCGGGTCGGAGTTCTCGTCAGGGGCCTCTACGCTCAAGCCGCCCTTGTTCAGCATTTCACCAAGCGTAATCACTATATGCCATGCCAGATAACCGAGGCTTCTGCCTTCGGTTGTAACCTTTTGTTTTAATGACTCGTCCGTGAGATTGGCGAATATTTTTTGAGTGGTTTCTGTCTCTCTTTTCCACTCGTTCAGAAAATCGGAAATTTTGTGATACATTTTTCTCGTTTGTTTAAGGAACAAATTGCCTTTGCAAAGGTATAAATAAAAAAGCGGAGATTCCATGAAAACAAAAACAACGATTTTTGTTCTTCTTTTCTTATTTGCGGCATTTTTTGCGGGATGCACGCACACGAACGAACTCGCTAAGTTTAATCTTAAAGCATCAAAAGTATTTTTCAAAAACTACGTTTCCCCGACCGCGGGAAGGGTACGCGTTGATCTGCACGCGGGTTACGGTACCGACGCGAAGTCTTTGGTGAAAATTATTCTTGCCGAAACCGGCTCCGAAATTATCGAGAGCAGCATCGAGGAGAAACTGAAAAGAGCCGTGAACACGGACAGTCTTGTTGAATATATTTCAGACGGAATAATCGGAGGGTTGATAACGTATTACACCATTGATATTTCGGAAGAACTCGAATTCGATACGCGCTTTATTGCGGAGACAAAACTTCTCGGATTCAAACTCGTTTCAAACTCGGGAGGCATTTACGCTGACGTTTCCACCGAGGTGACAATCACTGACAGGAACACGGCTAAAATAGTATGGGAGAACAGGGAGAGTTCAAGCATTCCTCTTTATGACGTCGTAATAGACGTGTTCGGCTCGGGAACCATTAGAACTACAACGAGCGTAATAAACGCTATTCGCCTTATGAATATGAGCGAGGATGAAATGCGCGTAATGATTTCAAACGCATCCGAAGAGGCGGGGCGGAAACAAAGCGAAACGTTAAGGGAAGATATCGCATCGGGTCATAATTAAAAAAAGGAATTAATGCCGTTATTATTTGTTTCATACTATAAACAAATCAAAAACGGCAATGAAACAAATATTAATTTTCGGCATTTTAATCTTCTCTTTCGCCGCGTCCGCGTGCGGAAAAACAATAATCAATACTGATGATCCTGTGAATGTCTATGACATTAAAGTCAAAACAATGAACGGGGAGGATAAATCCCTTTCGGATTACAGGGGAAAGACACTTCTTATCGTGAACGTCGCTTCAAAATGCGGTTACACGCCGCAGTATGAAGCGCTCGAAAAAATATACGAAAAGTATAAAGACCGCGGGTTTGAAATTCTTGCTTTCCCGTGCAATGATTTCGGAGGTCAGGAGCCGGGAACGAACGAGGAAATAGTGAACTTCTGCAAGACGAATTACAACGTCTCGTTCACCCTTTTCGACAAGATAAAAGTTCTCGGAGATGATAAAAGCCCGCTGTATGCACGGCTGACAGGCTACCAGCAAACAGGCGACGTGAAATGGAATTTCGAAAAATTCATAATTGATAAGAATGGAAACGTCGCGGGAAGGTTTCGCTCGAAAACCGCTCCCGAATCGGACGAAATTGTTACATTAATTGAATCGCTTTTGTGAAAATCTATTCGCTTGAAATCCGATCCGCTTGATAATGCGGGTCTTTTTTTTTCCTTTCCTGATATTGACCAATGAACTATTTTGAGTTTTACTAATTTTCCCGATTAATGAAAAATTTAATTTTGTTCTTGCTGTCCATAGCGGCGTTCGTTAACCTTAACGCGCAAACGGATGAATACTTTGCCAATATGCTTGAACCCGGCATATTCGGCGCAGACGCGGGTTTCACATACAACAGTTCAAAGATTCAGGGCCTTAGAATCAGAAGCGTTACGACAACGGACGTCCTGTACATCGAAAGGGGCATCCCCGAAATTACTCTGGGACTTGGACTTACCAAAGGAATAGAAATAGGAGCCGGAACGGGATTCAGGTTCATTAGCGGAATAACACCCGGAGAAATGGGGCAGGGCAACGGAAACAGAAAAACCGGTAACGGCGATATGGACCCTGTTTATGTTTACGGAAAATTCGGGCTGTCACGCGAATGCGGGTTCATGCCGTCCGTCGTTCTTGAAACCGACTTCTATATTCCGAAGACGGGAACAAAGTTAATGAAAATTGATGACGCGGGTTTCCTGTCAGAACTGCAATTGTATAAATCAATCACTGGTTCGACGGGAATTTATTCGTCCTTAGGCGCGGGCTGGGACGGTATTACAACGACACCTGTATATACTATAAACCTGGCGCCCGAGTATTATATCTCGGACCGTCTAAACTTGTATCTCGAACTTAACGGAACATACGTAAAGAATTACAAGCCCGACAATATTTTGAGTCTCGGATTTTATTGGGACGCAACGAATAATTTCTCTTTCGAAGGTTATGCAGGTTCGGGATTCGAAGGACCGAAAGAACGACTCGTAGCAGGAGCTGTACTTCACGTGAGTTTTGGTATATATTAAAAATATTTATAAATGAAAAACGGGGCGTGGAGCCCCGTTTGCATTTATATGTAAATTCAAATTAATCCTTGAGCATCGTCAGGAAACCTCAGACGAAACTTCAAAAAATTTGTCAGTAATAAAAACTGTGACGCAACCGGCGGTTTTAAAGCAAGACTAATCATATGCGGATGAGATGGTTTTCTTTATGAAGTTTAAGCCGGGGAAGTAATGAAAAAAATGTCCGCGCTAAAGCGCGGACATTTTCCAGTGAAAAGAAATGAACGCTATTTGTTAAAAAGCAATTTTTTAGTCAAGATATAATTACCGGCCCTGATTTGGTAGAAATAAATTCCGCTCGCTATGCCGGATGCATTGAATTTAACCGTGTGATACCCCGCTTTGTAAAATACACTGTTCAGCAGTTTTTGTATTTCTTTGCCTGATACGTCATAAATTGTAAGCAAAACGGTTTCGTCATTGGGTAAGTTGAAATCAATGCTGGTTGACGGATTGAAAGGGTTTGGATAGTTCTGGCCCAGATTAAATTTATCGGGAATACCGACGCTGACAGCGGAGGAAAGATAAAAATATTCGAAGCTCCCGTTGTTGTCAATTTGCTTAAGTCTGTAACTGTATTTGCCCGTATTCAGGTTAATGTCTAAGTAATTGTAGTATACGGGAACACCTGAATTTCCTTTACCGGGAACGAATGATACAGTTTCCCAATTTCCGAAGTCCCCATTTTTTCTTTCAATACCGAATCCTGAATTTCCTGTTTCTGTATTAGTTGTCCATTTCAGAGTGACACAATTTTTTAAAACGGTGTAATTGAATGAAGAAATCAATACGGGCAGCGGATTGTCCAAGACGCCTCCAAAACTCCACTCTGAAAATGAAGTCAGATTGTTCGCCTGAATATACGTTTCGGTTCTTGTTACGTTTGTATACTCGACCCAGTTGTCTCCGGGACCGTCTCTTTTAAGCAGTTTAAGCGTTGCATATGAGGAGACCCCGTTATTCGGTATGTAATTGAAGTAAAACCTGACAGATGCAGTAAACGAAGTTACATTTGTTGAAAGCGTCCAGTAATAAGGTGATATATTAATTATACCCGCCGGAGGTGTGCCCGTGTTTCCGGCTGGGAAAAAATATCCTTTTACGTAACCTGTCAGATCGGACGAAGGATTAATCGTTAATCCTCCCTGCGAAGTTGCGCTGATTATGATGTTGTTTGTAGAAGCCGCAGGATTAATGGCCGTACCCGATGTCACGGCAGCATTTGAACTTACTTCGTATGCTCCTAAAGTCGGAGCAGACTCGTCTCTTGTAGTTCCGTTGCAGTCGGTGGTGAAGCCCGAGATAAACGTTCCTGATTCAATTGCCTGCGAAACGGGCACAACATAAAGGTTTGCGGGCGAGTGATAAAGAGGGTCTCCCGTATATGAGTTTGTTTCTCTCGGCGTAACCCTTGCCTTGAAAGTTTCGATAGTCTGGTCTGAATTTGTCCCGTCATAATATATCAGATTCGAGGCACCCGGCGTTCCGGCGTAAAAAAGGTTGTTGTTTGAGGTTGAAAGATAGTTGTTCATGTCGGTTGCCGCACTTCTTTTGAATGCCGCCGTAACTCCCGTACCGTTTGCCGTGGAGGTGTTGACAAAAATATTGTTTCGCATATCCAGCGAAGAGGTCGTTGACGTTGCGCTGTAAATTTGATAAATACACGAAGTGCCGAATGTTGTTCCCGAAGATGACGCGTTGAGATATACTGAATTATAATATATCAGACTATATGACAAAGCGGTCGCACTTGATATCGCGATGCCGCGCACTGCGTCAGCGGATGCGGAGTTTGTCGCGAACAGGTTGCATATAAGGTTATTGTAAACGCTGTTCTTCCCTTTTGCTATCTGCACCCCCGTGACTACGGCCGACGCTCCGGTACTCGTTACGTTGCTTATTTTGTTGTTATAAATAGAATTTGTCCCCGTTCCCGCATAATTATAAATTAGGGATAATGAACTCACACCCGTTATACCCGAGATTGTATTTCCGTAAATATTGATGCTGGCAACCGTTCCGTGGTATATTGCGGAGAAAGCTCCCGTTCCGTTGACAACACAGTTCTGAAAAGTGTTGTTGTTAATCGTAATGTTGCTTGACGCGTCGCCGGCATTTACCTGAATGCAGTACAGATATTTGCTGGACGCTGAGGTGTTTGTCAGACTTATGGTGTTGTAACTGACGTTAATCGTTACCGCTTTCCCCGTGTTGAGAAGTATGCCGTTAGCAAAAGTCGTAAATCCTGTATTGCCTCCGTCCGTATTGTTTATGGTATTGTAAGCGATGCTTTCGTTGTTGTGGTAAATAATGTTTATCGCGTTTACCGTTGAAGCCGCGTTGCCCCCGAAGTTCTTGATAGTGTTTCCAGCGCCCTCGGCTCCGATGACGAAGTTCTGGTCATAGAAGTTATAAGGGGATACGGTGTGGTTGTATCCGACAAAGTACATTCCGCAGAACGTATTCTGTATCGTGTTTCCCGTGATTGTAACATTTTCATGCCTTCCGCTTTCGGCCGTAATGGTAACACCGTTTGAAGAACTAAGCAAAGACGTTATAATATTGTTTGAGGTATACAAACCGATGACGTAAGCGCTGGTCCCTTTCGTCATGGTAATAACGCAGTTTTTAATCGTTAGATACTTGCACCCGTCCGTTGCGTTTGCCTTCCTTACGTAATACCCGTATTCAATGCCGGAATTGGAGGCAGTAACGTCGATTGCGTTGAAAGTAATGTAATCGGAACCTTCAATAATAATAACTGCATCGCCGTTTCCCCCGATTGAGGATGTCGTTTTAGTCCCAGCGTCGGTTCTTGTTACGCATGGATTAGAGCCGGAGCCCGATTTCTGGAAGACGATTGGATTGGCTGCGGTTCCCGATGCGGTGATGTATATAGAATCGGAGGCCAGAGTCTCGGAGTAACCGGCAGAAACGTTGAACGTAACTCCGCCCGTACCTACTCCATAAGTGTTGAGAGCGTTAACCGCGGTCTTTATCGTGGCATAATCACCCGGTATGGTCTTTGTTCCGGTCAGAGGCTGGGAGTTAACAGGCAATATGAAAATCATCAGCAAAAACGTCGCGAAGAACGACCGGAGGAGATATTTTTTTCCGTAATCGGGCGAGACAAAATCAGCGGCGAATGGATGGCCGCACGGAATAATCTGTTTCATTTCTTTACCCTTTCAAATGAGATTTTAATTTACCCTTTACTTATGAAAAAACTTTAAAAGCGAATTTATATTTTCTATGTTTTAATTCCGGATGGATTCCTTACCAATGAACGTAACTCCGCCCGCACCTACTCCATAAGTGTTGAGAGCGTTAACCGCGGTCTTTATCGTGGCATAATCACCCGGTATGGTCTTTGTTCCGGTCAAAGGCTGGGAGAAGGTTGATTCGTAATTCAGAAATAACAGCAAAAATAAAACGAATACACAGATACCGTTTTTCATAGCAACATTTAATTTATAATGAAATTAAAAGACCTGATTTTTTGTCAACGGTAATAAATTTTGTTCCGTCTTTTCGTTATCAATAAAAAATCAGCAGTGGAATAGTTCGGAGAAATACCGTTTAAATTACACGATAACAACTAAATACACAGGATATCGGTTAATTCAAAATCCTGATCCTTTCGAACAAATATTGTTACCCTCTTATCGTGTAACAATATTTGTTACGCCAATTAATGGTAACAAAATAACTGGAAAGTGGGGTTTTGTCAATACCTAAGTTGCAATGGCAAGTATTATGAATCAAATTAAAAAAATAAACGAAGGGATTGCTGATCTTCTTTCATTTAGGGATAAATGTAAGTAATGCGAATATTAACGTTCGGATTTTTATTCTATGGGTTTGGAATTTTCCCAGATCATGTTGAACAAAATCTTGCAAGCCACTGCAAGTTCGTGGTGTTCGATAAAAATCATCGTGATGTTGTTAGAACCGCCTATTGTCTGTAGAAGGGGAAAAATTACCGTTCGCTCGTCACAGACAACCATTTTAATCGGCAGTGAGGTTGTTACTTTCGCCTGCTGTCCGAGAGGGGCGAGATGTTTCAGATATCTGAGCAGCCAGTTATGTGTTTTCAGTTCGTGCTCTTCGTAGATGTTTCTGCAGACAACCCCCCTTTTGATAAGTTTCGCCTCTTCGTTTTCCTGTTGCTTTAATCTTCTGGGATTTTCGCAGACATAAGGACCTTTGTTGAAAGTAAGAAAGTCAAACTTGGTTTCCTGAATAGCCTGTAAATATTTTTTTTGTATCTGTTCGGGATCTCTGAATACCTGCACGAAATCGAGAGGGGATACTACGTCTTTGTTCTTTTCGTAAACCGGATTTAGCATGCCGCCAAGTTTCGAGATTAAGTCCATTTTCTTCTCGAGTTCGCTCTGATAATCGTCGTTGAGTTCGTCTACAATCCTCTGCAGAGCAACCTTTGGTTCGACTACTTCGTAATATTTAATTCTGCCCACAAAATACTCCGTGCAGAATCCCCTTGCCATCAGTTTGTGAAGCACTTCATATATTTTTGTGCGGGGTATTATCGCAAGATCCTGTAATTCTCTTATTGTGAAACTCTTCTTGCCGAGCAATACTATGTATACCTTTGCTTCCCTTTCTGTCAATCCGAGTTCGAGAAGTTTTTTCATCTGCCGTTTGTTTTCTTTCATTACCATTTCGTTCGGGGTTGAAATTTAAATTAAAATTATTTACTGCGATAGAAATATCAGCATGCGAAATAATTATTGGTTCCGCCGCTTTCCGGATTTTTGTCATAAAGCGTTAACCCCGGTAACACTGCGGCGAAGGATATATTGCCCCCCAATAAAAATTCATCAAAAGTACAGTATTGAGTGCATTCAATAACGTGAAGGACCGCCCTAATTGCGTACAGATTTATTCATCAAAACATAATCCGCATAATTTTAACGCCTGCCTTTTATCCTATTGTGAAAATTTATTATGCCGGTTCTCAGATAAAAGACGAAATAGAAAAATATCAGTCAGCCAAAGTCGCTACCATTACCGCTTTTATCGTATGCATTCTGTTTTCGGCTTCGTCGAACACTACTGACGCTTCCGATTCAAACACGTCTTCCGTTACTTCAAGCCCGTCAAGACCGTAACGCTTGTAAATATCCTCTCCGATTTTTGTTTCCCTGTTATGGAAAGCTGGCAGGCAGTGAAGGAATTTCGCGTTCGGATTTCCGGTCGCTTTCATTAATTCGGCGTTGACCTGATAGGGTTTCAGAAGTTTTATTCTTTCTTCCCACTTGTCCGCCGCCTCGCCCATCGAAAGCCACACGTCCGTATAAATGAAGTCAACACCCTTTACCGCTTTCTTCGGATCGTCCGTTATCATAAGGCTTCCACCCGATTTCTTTGCGAATTCTTCCGCCATTTTCCTGACTTCCGCATCCGGCCATAGATTCTTCGGTCCGCATATTCTAACGTCCATTCCCATTATGCATCCGTCAACTGTTAGCGTGTTTCCCATGTTCGAGCGCGTGTCACCTATGTAGCAGTAACTGATTTTATTGAGCGGCTTGTCGCTGTGCTCCGTCATAGTCAGGAAATCGGCAAGCGCCTGCGTCGGGTGCCATTCGTCTGTGAGTCCGTTATATACGGGAACACCCGCATATGCGGCGAGTTCTTCGACTATTGTTTGCCCGAACCCGCGGTACTCAATCGCGTCATACATTCTCCCGAGTACACGGGCTGTATCTTTCATCGATTCCTTCTGTCCTATCTGCGAACCCGAAGGACCAAGATATGTAACCTGCGCGCCCTGGTCGAAAGCGGCTACCTCAAAAGCGCATCTCGTTCTCGTTGATGATTTTTCAAAAATGAGAGCGATGTTTTTTCCTTTGAGATGCTGCTGCTCTGTCTTCGCGTACTTCGCCTTTTTCAGGTCGGCGGAAAGGTCAAGAAGAAACTTGATTTCCTTCTGTGTGAAATCGGCAAGTTTTAAAAAGTGTCTGTTTCTTAAATTAAACGGCATAAAATATTTTTATTTTTTTTAAATAATTTCTTATTTGATTGTGTATCAGTAGTATACCTGAAGTATTTTTAAATATACTATAATTGGATTTTCAATAACAGGCTAAAACGTCCGGTAATTATTATGGACAATGAAAAATGCGGAAAATTGTAAAATTTACACTCACAATAAAATTCGAAAAATATTCAGGCTTTCTTGCGTTTCTCCGTGCCTTCTCTGTGCTCCTCAACGAAACAGATCTTAAACGCAACTTCTTTTTAATTGAAACGCTCTTAATTTAAAATTTGCAATTTAACATTTATAATTTGCTTTTGAGTGTTCTTGTTTGGCAGCTCCTTGTTTTTCATTTTACGCTCAAAAGGAATTCATTATAATAATTCTGCGACTTTTTCAGGTTAGCCGCGTCTTATATTAAAACAGTATGTCCCGGGAATCCGATAAATTTATAGAACTGTTAAAACCGGTTTACAGCGATCTTGCCCGTTATTGCAGGTCGATGTGCAGAGACGGTAATCCCGATCTTGCCGAAGACGTTTTTCAGGAAACGCTTCTGAAAGGTCTTGTGAAACTGCACACGCTTAACGACGAGGCAAAATTCAAGAACTGGATGTTCAGCATAGCGACAAGAACGCACAGGACCTTAATGCGCGCGAGGTTTTGGAAACGGTTTCTTCCGCTTGTCAAAGAATACGAAGAATACGGCGATAAAACCGTTTACGACGGTATTGACAGTGACCACAAGACAAAAATTCTTTTTCACGCTCTTTCAAAACTAAGGGAAAAAGAAAAAACAGCGATACTCCTGTTTGAAATCGGAGGCTTTTCTGTCAGGGACATTACGGAAATACAAAAAGAGAAAAGCGAATCGGCGGTAAAGTCAAGATTGTCCAGAACAAGGGAAAAACTGGGAAAAATCATTAACGAAGCCGAATCGAGAAATACAAAATTAAATCCTGCGGAAGGAGATTTGCAAAATGAAACAAATAAAATCATTTCCGGAATCGAAAGAAATAAAAATTAACGTGGACAGTTACTGGGATAAAATTAGAAGCGAATCCTACGATGGTTCTTTCGATAAAACTACAGGATTGCTTACGAAAAAAATTAACCTGAACAAAGAAAGGAAAATATCGCCAATGAAAAAATTCATATCGGAACATAAATATAAAATCGCGTTCGCGCTGTTTCTGATCTTTGCGGTTGCGGCGTGCAATTATCCCGTGTCACAGGAAAAAACGCTCGGGTATGGAATCTTGTTTACGGCTAACTCTTCGGACGCCGAGGATGTTTCGCAGAGCATCAAGAACGTGAACTGGCCGGGCAATTCTAACGTGAACTCGAGCGGGAAAACCATTAATGGAACGAGCGTGACGGAATACAACGTAATGCTTCAGGGCGCTGATGAAAGCGCGGTTATGAAATGCAGGACCGAACTCGAAAAGATTAAAGGAATAAATTCATTAAAAGTTTTTCCAATAACGGAAAATGTAAGCAGACCGGTATATTCTGCGCTTCTGTATTCATTTTTCAAGGTTGACGTTAAGTCGTCGGGAAAAACACAGGAAGAAATCGTCCGCGAAATAGAACAGCAGTTGAAAGATAACGGATTCGGCAATTATAAAGTCGGATTCGAAAACTCGGAAGGCAAGAGCAAACTTTCAATCAATCTGTCGGGAGACCCGGGACAATCGGGTAAGTCCGTGGAAGTCAGGGTGTCGGGCGACGGCAAGGAAGAAGTTGTAAAGCTGAAAACCGTAGCCAAAGAAATCAATAAGAATATGACAGATGACGAAATCAGGCAAAAGGTCATATCCGATAACCCGGAAGGAAATCTCAAGCCCGAAGACATAAAAATCGAACGCGACGGCGATAAGATTAAATTGAAAGTGGAAAAAGAGGAAGTGAAATAATAATTTAAATTATAACACGGAGTAACAGAAGAGTTAATATAAAACCGCAGAGTTCACGATAGCAGTTTGTTGTAACAGTGAGCCGTTGAGAAAATTAAATGTGATTTCTCCCGGCTCTCTGTGCTTTTTCTCCGCGTTTCCTTTGCTTTTCTCTGAAAATCCCTTTACTCGCTCTGCGTCTCTCGGAGAAACATCTTTTAAACGCAACATCTTTTAAACGCAACATCTTTTAAACGCAACATCTTTTAAACGCAACATCTTTTAAACGCAACATCTTTTAAACGCAACATCTTTTAAACGCAACATCTTTTAAACGCAACATCTTTTAAATTGAATTGCTCTTAATTTAAAATTTAAAATTTACAATTTAAAATTGCTCTACAAGCCTATGTCCTCGTTCCATAATTCTTTGTTCTTATCGATAAAGTCCTTCATTAGGTTAATGCATTCATCAAGATTCAAATCTATAACCTCCACCCCGTGTTCTTTCATGAACTCAGGTCCGCCATCAAATGTAACTGACTCGCCCACAACGACCTTTTTAATTCCGAATTGAACAACCGCTCCCGAGCAAAGATAACAGGGCATTAGAGTTGAGTAAAGAACCGTGCCGCTGTATGAGCCGATTCGGCCCGCGTCTTCGAGGCAGTCTATCTCCGCGTGCAGGGTCGGGCTCCCCTTTTGAACCCTGCGGTTGTGTCCCCTGCCGATAATTCTGCCGTCTTTAACCAGCACCGAGCCGATGGGTATGCCGCCTTCAGCGAGCCCCTTTCTCGCTTCCTCGATTGCCGCTTTCATGAATTCGTCCATATAAAATAATTTATGAAATATTTAGCAAATATTAAATTATTGTAAGTCTAAAAAAAGCCCGCCTTTTAATAGCGGGCTCGTTGCATTATGGGAGAACGTATGAGACTATTTTATCAGCATCATTGTTTTTGTGTCGGTGAAATTTCCTGCCGTGAGTTTGTAGAAATACACACCGCTCGAAAGATTCGCGGCATTGAACGAGACCTGATAATTTCCCGCCTTTTTGTTTTCGCTGATTAGCGATGCGATTTCTTTTCCCAGCAGATTATAAACTTTTAATGTCACGAAAGAATTTTCTCTTATTGAAAAATTTATTCCGGTAACCGGGTTGAACGGATTCGGATAATTCTGCCCGAGTTTGAATCTGTCTGCTGTCCCTGTCATTCCCGGATTTATTCCCGATGGTCCCCCGAATGAACCGTCAAAGTTTATGTTCTGAGCGTAAATTCCGCCTCCGTCATTCCTTCCGTCAGACCAGGCGAGTATCGACATTCCGTTTGTTGTCATTACCGCTCCGAGCCTGCCCTTTGAGCCGGGCGCGGTGCTTGGAGTTATTATGCTTCCGCCCCACTGCAGAGCGCCGCTTCTGTTTAACCTGAACGCCTTGACGGAGCCTGCCGTCCCGACAATTTCAGCGTAATATCCGAATGCAGCCGTATCCTTTACCAGCGCTGTAAGACTCGAAAACGAATTTCCGTCAAGTGGCTTTATCGGAAGACCCGCGTCATCCCATAACCTCGCGCCGCTCGAAGAAAACTTTTGCCCGTAAACGCCAATCAAAGACTGTGTTGAGTTTTTCTCCTGCCAGAAAACATAGGTCTCGCCTGTTGACGGCATGTAAGCCGCCGATGGAGCGAAACGCAGATTCGTGTTAACCACACCTACGGTAGAGCCGTTGACGGGAAACTGAATAACTCCCGCGGAATTCTTCCGCTGTACGTAACAGTTTGTCGGTCCCGCAACGTAACTCTGCCATACGTAAATTGCCCCGTTGTTACCGTCTGAAAATATGCTCGGCTGGTACGTTCCCTGCGCGCCGCCGAGACTGTATATCGTATCCTGAGGATTTCCCCACAGCCCAATCCCCGTGGAGGAATACTTCTGTGTATATGTCTTGAAATTTGACGGACTTATGAATGAGCCCGTGTATCCTATCCAGTATAAAATCACGCTTCCGTTATCGGAAGCGACTCCCGTAGGATAATTGAACTTCTCGCCGATTGATGTGTTGCCCGTTATTTTTATCGGCGCGGAACCCCATTGCTTTACTCCCGATTTGTTGATTTTCTGCATGGCGAGATTATTGTTGTACTGCCACGTTATTACTACATTACCGTCTGATGTTGGAATTACTTTCGGATTTGCCTGATAAACAAGCGATGAATCCGTAAGCGTGATTCCGTCGGCCCCNCAAAGGAATTGCCCGGTTGGACTAATCCTGTAAGCGTATGGATTAATTGAACTGCCCGCGCGCGTGTCCGTGAAAGAAAGCACACAACAATTGCTGTCATCAACCGCAAGTCCCCAGTCGACGAGCGAACTGCTCTACGGATTGTTCCCGCTGATGAGAAGACCGCCGGCGGAAAACTGCTTTACGCCCTGAGGATTCAGTCTTTGAAGATATACCTTGTACCCTCCGCTTCTCTGGTCGAACCATCCGATGTAGCAGCCGCCGTCCGAAGTCAGCGCGATTTTCGGCAGTACCTGCTCGCCCGTAGTGTCGCAGACATTCGTGTTCAATGACGGATTCGATGTCCATTGAGATGAAGCTGCGCTCGCTAATATTACAAAAAAAGCCAGCAAAATAAATTTTTTCATTTCGGCTAATTTAAGTTTAATATTTTGTTTTGATAAAATTATTATTCCATATAACATTTCGCAAAGAAATAAAATCTCAAAACTACCCACTTTTTATGTGCAATATTAAGAAATATTATTTATTTTAAGTGATATCTGACGCTTTTAATACCCAAACTATTAAGCAAAATATGCTCAATAAACTTCTATTATCGGCTTTATCATCGTTTTCCGCGGAAGACAGGAGTAAGTTTCTTTTATTTGTGAAATCAGGAGATGCGGTTTCGCCGCGTAAGTTTTATCCCGTTGCGCGGCATCTTATGAAAAATCTTGCATCGGGAAACGATTTAAAAAATATTGATGCCTCCGCACTTTTTTGGGAGGCGTACGGAAAAAAATATTCAAGGCAGACGCTTCTCAACAGACAAAGCGAACTGCTGTCCCTCGTAAAAAAATTTTTTAAACAAGATGCGGCGGAAAAGAACGAGTACGCAATGGAAAACCTGTACGCTCAGGAACTGCTGACGCGCGGCCTACTTGGGTTGTACGCCAGAGATAATCCCGGCAGCGGTTTGTCCCCCGCGAAAAACATATACAACGAAGACACTTTCGACCTCGTGCAGCAGAGCGTTTTGCTTAACGGGGCTTACTTTCAGATGATTAAGCAAACCGCCGAATCACAGAAAAAATATTTCACGCACAGCAGGTTTCTGATTGCGGATTTATTGTGCCGCCTTTACCGCACCGGTCAGGAACTGCAGATACAAAAATACTTCAGCCTGAACTACGGATTTAATCCTGTCCTTGAGTTCATCGGTTCGCTGAACAATGAAAAGTTTTTCGAGGCGCGCGAAATCCAAAAAGACGAACTTTTTACGATTCCGCTTCTCCGCTATTATATTTTTACCGCTTTCCGAAATCCAAACAATAAAAGATATATAACAAAAGCTCTGAAAGTATTCTATAAAAACGAAGAAAAGTTTACGGAATATTTCAGGACGGAAATGTACAGAATGTTTATGACGTACTATATTGTTAAGGTTAACAAGGGCGAACGTTTATACTATGAGCATTTATTCAGACTTTACGACAGGAAACTGAAGAGCAATCTTGTTTCGGACCTCCGCCGCTGCTCTTATCCCGCAAGCGTTTTCAGGGAATACATAATCGCGGGAATCAAGGTGAAACGATACAAATGGACGGAGAGCATAATAACGAAATATTCACCGCTGCTGCCGAAAAGCATTCGGCCCGACGAGGTGAATCTCGCGAATGTCCGTCTGTCCTTCGCTAAAAGAGAATACGAAAAAGCGATTGAACTCATAAACAATCATAAAAGCGGTAATACAACGCACCACATAGACGAAATAAGGTATAAACTTGCCTGCCTGTATGAACTCCGGAGATACGAGGAAGCGTATTATGAAATAGATAAATCAAAACACTATCTGAAGTATAATAAAAATACGCTTCCCGAAATGCACGTGACGTATTACAAGAAGTTTCTCGACAGGGTTCTGAAACTTCTGAATTACCACGCTAACCCGTATAAAAAGGACCCGGAAATGATATGCCGCGAAATAGAAAACGATAAAGATGTTTATACAATGAAAGACTGGGTGACTGAAAAGGCGGGCGTGATAGCGGGAAGGTAATCGCTTTTCATCGGAAGATAAAAACCGCTCCCAAACTGAAATTCGGGAGCGGTATAATTCTAAAAAATATACTATTGCTGCTTTAACATTTCGCAAGACCCTGTTCGAGATCTTCAATCAAATCGCTGACGTCCTCGATGCCGACCGCGTAGCGCACGAGTCCTTCCGTTATGCCCGCTTCGAGTTTGCTTTCCTTACAGACTTTCGAATGCGTCATTGATGCGGGATGCTCAATCAATGTTTCTACGCCTCCGAGAGATACGGCAAGCGTTGCGACTTTCACGTTGTTCATTAATGTTTTTCCCGCGTCAAAGCCACCCTTTAATTCGAAACTTATCATCGCTCCGAATCCGTTCATCTGCTTCCTGGCGAGTTCGTGCTGCGGGTGCGATTTCAATCCCGGATACTTCACCCACTCAATCTTAGGATGCTTTTCAAGCCATTCGGCAATCTTCATCGCGTTTTCCTGAGCCCGCTCGATGCGGATTCCCAGAGTCTTTACACCGCGAAGCACCATGTATGCCTGTGACGGATCCATGTTGCATCCCAGCGATATCATCATCGGTCTGATTTTTTTGTAAAGCGCTTCATCCCTGGTTACGATAATGCCGGCAACTATATCGGCGTGCCCGTTTATGAATTTTGTCATCGAATGAAACACCACGTCCGCGCCGTATTCAAACGGACGCTGCAGGTAAGGAGAAGAAAAAGTGTTATCGACCACAAGCAGTAAATTGTGCTCTTTCGCTATTTTTGAGCAAGCGGCGAGGTCCGTTATATCAAGCGTCGGATTTGCGGGGCTTTCTATGTATAATACTTTCGTGTTCGGTTTGATCGCTTTTTTAATGTTTTCGATTTTGGTCGTGTCAACCCACGTCGATTCGACGCCGAATCTTGACCAGTGCTCTTCCATTACTACGCGTGAAGGTCCGTAAACCGCCGCCGTTCCGACCATGTGCGCTCCCTTTTCGAGCAGAGCCATGTATATCGTGTTTACGGCGCCCATTCCGGAACCGACCGCTATCGCCCCGTAACCGCCGCAAAGTTCCGCTATGCAGTTCTCGAGCGCCTTGATGGTTGGATTGCCGAGTCGCGTGTAGATAAATCCGTTCGATTCGCCGAGAAAGCACTTTTCGCCCTCTTCTGCCGTGTCAAATGCAAATGTCGATGTTTGGTAAATGGGAACGTTTACGGAATTAAATTCATCCTTGTATGCTCCTCCGTGTATTAACTTTGAGTTGAAACGTAATTTTTTTGAATCCATGGTAATAATTATAGTTAAACAGTTTTTAAATCAGTTGATGTCAGATAAATTTTTTCGCTTTAAGAATTTTATCGATTATTTCACGAACGGCTCCTTCGCCGCCGTTCTTCTTGCAGATGTAATGAACGTGCTTCTTCACTTCGTCGATTGCGTTATTCGGACAGCAGGAAAAGCCCGCCTTCTTTAAAAGGGGAATGTCGAATTCATCGTCGCCGATGTAAGCGAAGTTTTCGTCGTTGAGTTTGTATTTCTTCTTCAATTCCGCGTATGGAACAAGTTTATCGGGCACGTCCTCAAAAAGAAAATCGATTTTAAGCCTGTCCGTCCTTTTCCTGTTTATCGGCGAACTTCTTCCGCTTATGACGGCGAACTTCAATCCGAATTTTCTGCCGCGCTCTATTCCGTATCCGTCGTGAGTATGGAATACCTTCATGTCCTCTCCGCTGCTGAGATATATCATGTGCCCCGTTGTAAGGCACCCGTCGAGGTCCATCAGCAGAAATTCAATCTTCTTTAAATCGGGTTTCTTCATTTTAAAATTTATTTTTTGAAGGACAGATATCCGAAAGGAAACATTCCCCGCATTTCGGTTTTTTCGCCTGGCATACAAGCCGTCCGTGCTCGCCTGTCCTCATTGAAAAATAAAACTGCTCTTTTTCGGGAACGATTTCCTTAAGTTCCGCTTCTATCTTGTCGGGATTGTCGTTTTCAATTAGTCCGAGACGCGCGGAAACCCTTTTCAGGTGCGTATCTACGATTATTACGTCTTCTTTGCCGAAACAATTTCCCAGCACAACGGATGCCGATTTTCTTCCCACGCCCGGAAGTTCGGTTAGAGAATCCATATCGTCCGGAACCCGACCTTTATGGTTTTTCTCGAGCGACTCGCAAAGAGATATGATGCTCTTCGTCTTGTTATTGTAAAAGTTAATGGATTTTATCTCATCTCTGAACTTATCAGCGCCGTCTTTCAGTATGTCTTTCGGAGATTTGTATTTAGATTTGTATAGAGGCGTCATTGTCTTGTTCACGCTTACGTCGGTGCACTGCGCGGCAAGAACCGTCGACACAATCAGTTCAAAAGGATTCTTAAAATCGAGATGGCATTTCGCGTCGGGATAGTTGTCCGCCAGCCGCTTTATTATTACTTTCACTCTCTTTTTAAGTTCTTCTTTTCCCATTATTTTATGAAATAATTCAGCATTTTGTATACAAGTTTCGCCGCGAGAAAATCAGGATATGTAAAACCCTTTACAGGCGCGAGTTCCACTAAATCAAAACCTACAATATTCCGGCTCCTGCCGAGTTTCTTCAGCAGATGCATCGTTTCCTCCCAGTAAAATCCGAGCGGCTCGGGAGTTCCCGTGGCTGATATTACCGATGGGTCGAAATAATCTATGTCGAATGTTACGTAAACGTTTTCTTTCAATCCCGAAATTACCTTGTCCATCCAGTTTTTCGTGTGCAGGTTGTTCCTTATAGCGTAAGCGTAAAATGTTTTTATACCGTTCTTTTTTATGAATCTGCTTTCCTCGATGCACTGCGCCCTGATTCCGACCTGCGTGATGTCTTTCGTGAACTCGGCGACGCGGGAACAAAAACAGGCGTGCGAATATTTCGTACCTTCATACTCGTCGCGCAAATCGGAATGAGCGTCGAAATGAAGAACCGACAGATTTTTGTATGAATCGAAATGCGCTTTTACCGGCGCCGTCGATATTGTATGCTCGCCGCCGAGAGTAACGACGAATTTTCCGTCGTCTATTAATTTCTTGACGTTATCGTAAATCACATCAAGCGCGTCCTTGCCTTTTAGGTTCTTCAGGTTCATCGGAGGCAGCGACGCTATCCCCTTCTCGAAACAAAATTCCCTGTGTAGTTCTTCGTCGTAAAACTCAACGTAGTGCGAAGCTTTGTAAATCGCCTCGGGCGCGCTGCCCGTTCCCTTGCCGTAAGATGTCGTTGCCTCGTACGGAACGGGAAATATTGCAACCTTAGAATTCTCGTAATTTGAAAATTCATCTTCGATTGCGAGAAAATTATTTTTTATTCCAAGCGTCTTTACCATTATCCTTTGTATTCTTCTGCGTTGAACAGTTCTTTTAATACTTTTATTACGGGATTTTCAAAAACCTGCTTGTCTCCCTGCGCGGCGGAGAACCTCTCTCCCGCCTCATAGGTCAGGTCAGGGATTTTTTTTTTAATGCTNTCCAGTCCGGAAATCAGTTCCGTGATATCGACAACCTCCCTGTTTATCCTGCACAATTCGGCAAGCATCGCCTCCATCAGAATCTTCTGGTTCGAGGAGAATTTGAACCGCGCTTCGGAATCGATGAGTACTTTTAGAATTCGCTGTATCTGGTCAATCGTGTATGCTTCCGCCTCTTTTTTGTATTTTGCTTTCGTTACGTCGGATTCGTCGAGCAGTTCGGTATTTGCCGTCGTTTTTATAATCAAAAGATTCCTGTAATGGTCCGTGATGCCGTTATAATAAGTAATTATGTCGAGACCGTTCTCCTCGAGTTTATTAAAATAAGGTATTATATCCTTTAGGCTGCCTTCGGCAATGAATTTCGACGTGTTGAAATATATTTCTTTATCGGGAAGATTTAAAAATTCCTTCAGCGCGGGTATTGTAATTTCATTTCCGCAGAATGAAACCGCCATGTCGAAAACGCCGAGAGCGTCGCGTAGCGCGCCGTCGCCGAGTTTTGATATGAGAAAAAGCGATTCGTCGTCAATTTTTACTTTCTGCTCTTTCGCTACGAACTTTATCTGCTCGGATATTTCCTGTATTTTCAGTCTGTGGAGCGCGAAACGCTGGCACCTGCTCGTGATAGTCGCGGGAATCTTTTCGGGATTCGTCGTCGCGAGTATGAAAATCAGGTAGTCGGGCGGCTCCTCGAGTATCTTGAGAAGCGCGTTAAACGCCTGAATCGTGAGCATGTGAACTTCGTCAACGATGAAAAACTTATACGTGGCTTTTATTGGAAAATATTTCGCTGCGTCCTGTATCGCGCGCACGTCGTCTATTCCCCTGTTCGATGCGGCGTCGAGTTCAAACACATCGGGATGAACGCCGCGTGTTATCTCGTCGCAGTTCTCGCATTTGTTGCAAGGCTCGCCGTCTTTCGCGTTCTTGCAGTTAATGGCTTTAGCGAATATTCTTGCGAGTGTTGTCTTGCCGACACCGCGCGGTCCGCTGAAGAGGTAAGAATGCGCTATCTTCCTCTTCAGAATTGCGTTCTTGAGCGTCGTCGAGACGAAATCCTGAGAGACCACTTCACTGAATCGCTGAGGCCTGAATTTTAACGCCGATACTTTAAACTTTGGCTCTGACATTATTCATTATATTCTATTTCTTCTTAAAAGTGATTTTCTTGCTTCCGAATACCGGATGAATCGCATCCCCGACTCTCGCCGCGGGTATAATCTCCAGTTTGGAAGTTATGTCTTTCGGTATTTCAATCAAATTCTTTTCGTTGTCCCTCGGTATTATTACCCTCTTTATTCCGCTCCTCACGGCGGCGAGAAGTTTTTCGTTTAAACCGCCTATCGGCAGTATGTTTCCGCGCAAAGTAATTTCTCCCGTCATCGCGATGTCCGCCTTGACAGGCGATTTTGTTATCGCTGAAAGCATTCCCATTATCATCGTGATGCCCGCGGAAGGCCCGTCCTTCGGTATCGCTCCTTCGGGAATGTGTATGTGTATTTCTTTGTCCTTGAAGAAATTCTCGGGAATGCCGAACTGCTTTGAGTTTGATTTAATAAAAGAAAGTCCCGCGATTGCCGATTCTTTCATTACGTCTCCGAGTTTTCCCGTGAGCGTAATCTTTCCCGCGCCCTTCATCACCGTGACTTCTATCGTAAGTATGTCACCTCCAAGTGATGTCCACGCCAGTCCGTAAACCGAGCCTATCTTTGCCTTGTCGTCTTTCTTCGTGTCTATATCCTCGAACTTCGGAACGCCAAGGTATCTTTCAACCAGTTCGGGCGTTACGGTTATCTTGTTTTTCTTCCTGCCGTTTGAAAGTTTATCTTTCGCGGCTTTTCTTATAATTGAAGTCAATTCTCTTTCAAGGTTTCTTACTCCCGCCTCGCGTGTGTATTCGCGAATCACCTTATGGACTATTTCGTCGGGAAATATTATTTCGTTCCTGTCCATTCCGTGCTCCTCAAGTTCCTTCGGAAGTATGTGCCTTTGCGCGATTTGAATTTTCTCGAAATCAAGATAAGAGCGCATTTCGATTATTTCCATCCTGTCCTGAAGCGCAAGCGGAATGTTGTACTGCACGTTCGCCGTTGTTATGAATAGAACGTTGGATAAATCATAGTCGATGTCAAGATAGTGGTCGTTGAAAGTGTTGTTCTGCTCAGGATCGAGAACTTCAAGCATCGCAGACGCAGGGTCGCCCCTGAAATCGTTTCCCATCTTGTCTATTTCGTCGATAAGTATTACGGGATTCGATGTACCTGCTTTTTTCATCGCCTGAATTATTCTTCCCGGCATCGAGCCGATGTATGTTCTTCTGTGTCCGCGGATTTCAGCCTCGTCCTTCACGCCTCCGACAGAGAGCCTCGCGAATTTCCTGTTGAGCGCCCGCGCAATCGATTTTCCGAGTGATGTCTTGCCTACTCCCGGAGGACCTACGAAGCAGAGTATCTGACCTTTCGGAGGTTTGGTTATATTCTTGTCCTTGAGAAGTTTCAGAACTGCAAGAAGTTCGAGTATCCTTTCTTTCGGCTTTTCGAGACCGTAATGGTCCTCGTCTAGTATTTTCTTCGCGTTTCCGAGGTCGAAATTATCCACGGTGAACTTGTTCCAGGGAACGGACGTCATCCATTCGAGATAATTTCTTGAAACCGTGAAATCGGGAGACATCGGCGATGTCTTTCTGATTTTTTCGAATTCCTCCATCGCTTTCTCTTTCACCGCTTCGGGCATTCCCGATTCGTCTATTGCTTTTTTCAGCTTGGCGAGGTCCGGGTCGAGTTCCGCGCTGTCGCCGAGTTCGTCCTGTAGTATTTTTATCTGTTCCTGAACGATGAATTTTCTCTGGTTCTTCTGCATTGAAGCCTGAACTTTCGCGTCTATTTCCCTTTCAATGTTAAGCACCTGCAGTTCTCTCGCGAGCAGACCGATTATTCCGAAGAACTTATCGTAAAGGCTTTTTGATTCGAGTATGTTTTGTTTTGAAATTATATCTACCGTTACATTTGACGCGATGTAATACAGTTTCCTGTCGGGCTCAGGTATGTTCTGGTATCCCGAAAGAACGTCCTTTGAAAGCGACGGATTAAGAGTAACGTAATCCGCGAAGAGATTCGAAGTCTTCTCGGTTAGAATGCTCAATTCCTCGTCCCGTTCATCCGTATCTTTTATTATCTCAAAATCCGCGGTTATGAAATGACCGGCATCGAATTTTTTTACGCGCGCGCTTACAATTCCGTCGATTAAAATCTTTATTAGTCCGTTCGGCAGCCGCATTATCTGGAGTATCTTCGCTATCGTCCCCGTGCTGAAAAGATTTTCCGTGGTTGTTTCTTCTATTGATGCGTCCTTCTGTGTTATAAGCAAAATGTATTTACTCTCGGATTCGAACGCGGCGTTGATTGCCTTGATTGACGATTCTCTTCCCGCGAGAATCGGGTATATCATGTAAGGAAAAATCACAATGTCTTTTAATGGCAGAACGGGCAGTGTGTCAGGTATATCCCTGTAGTCCTGATTGTAAGAAATTGTACTTATCGTTTCTTTAACTTCATTCGCTTCATCGCCGTATTCAGGGTTTTCAGCGTCTTTTGTAATCTTCTTTTTCATATTTTATCAATATAATTTTATGCGTTTTGAGTTTCAATTCTAATAAAATGCTGTGATTTGGCGTATGGGACGCGAACAAACCGAAATTATCAGGACGATGTAATCCGCCGCCGGGTTTTCCGCCCCGCATAAGAGTTATTTGTCCCTTGCTCTCCGTGCCTTTTCTGTGAAATTCCGTATAATCGCTCTGCTCTTAATTGCTCATTGAAGTCCCCGCTGGTGTCAATTAGCGGCTGAACGCTCTTACTCTGCTCTTAATTGCTCATTGCAAAATGTTAATCGTTCATTTCTAAATGTCCTCACTCTCGCTATAAAATCCGCGAAATCCTTTCTTTCGGCTTTATCCCGCGGGAACTCTAGAAAATCTCTTGCTCTTCTCTGTGTGTTCTGTGTTTTCTGTGGTGAGTCTCTCTTTCTCTGCTCTTAATTGTTCATTGCTAAATGTTAATTGTTAATTGCAATCTCTTGCATATTCCATCAGAATTTTTATATTGCAATTTTTATATTTAATAAATGTTTAAGTATGAAGTAAAACTATAATTATGCTGGATTTCTTAATCAAAATACTTGAAATTGATTCAACATCAGGCAAAGAGGAGTTTGCCGCGGAATACATTGCTCAGAATTTCAAACCCGCCGCCGCCGATATGGAAATTCAAAGCATTCCTAACGGTAAGAAAAATATTTTTTTCAAGTGGGAAAATCCAAAAATAATTTTTTGCTCGCACATAGACACGGTCCCGCCCTACTTTCCCCCTTCAAGTGATAATGAAATAATCAGCGGTCGCGGCGCCTGCGACGCGAAAGGGCAAATCGCCGCGATGTATGAAGCGTGCATACAGTTGGAGCGGGAAGGGAAAAATAATTTCGGACTGCTGATTCTCGCGGGCGAGGAAGTCGGCTCTTACGGGGCAATAACTGCAAATAAATTGATTGCCGGCTGCGAATATGTTGTTGTCGGCGAACCGACGGAAAATAAAATGATTGAAGCGGGTAAAGGCAATATCCTCGTTGAGGTTACTATAAAAGGCAAATCCTGCCATTCCGGTTATCCCGAATTCGGCGATAACGCTGTGGAAAGAATGCGCTTTTTTCTTAACAGGCTCGCGGAACTGAAATTTTCCGAAGACGACGTTCTCGGGAATACAACTTATAACGTTGGAATGCTGTCGTCCGAAAACGCCCATAATGTCGTTTCCGCCGCGGTCGATTTCAAGATATTTTTCAGGACAACCTTTGTAACTCACGACGGTCTCGCCGATAAGATAAAAAGCATTGCAGACGAAAACACGAAATTCAAAATTGCATACGGAGATAGACCCGTTAAATTTCATACTCTCGACGGTTTCGAAAAAGGAATAGTATCTTATGGCAGCGATGCCCCTGAACTTTACAACCTCGGAAAACGCCTGCTGTACGGTCCGGGAAGCATACTTGTTGCCCATACGGATAAAGAGCACATTAAAATTGCAGACCTTGAAATGGCGGTAAAAGATTTGAAAAATATATTTTATAAACTGGAGAAAGAACTTGGGCGATAAAATAAAAATCGGAATTCTGGGATGTACCGGCGCGGTTGGGCAAAAACTGATATCGCTGCTCGGAAATCATCCGCTGTTCGAAGTTACGGAACTCGCGGCTTCCGACAATTCAGCGGGATTAAAATATTCGGAGCGCGTTAACTGGAAAGAGGCTTCGGATATTCCCGAAAGTATTAAGGACCTTAAAATAAAAAAATGCAGCGATGAACTCGGCGCGAAAATACTTTTCTCGGGGCTCGATTCGGGCGTTGCCGGAGAGATAGAAGATTTCTATGCGTCGAACGGATACGCCGTCGTGAGCAATTCGAAAAATCACAGGATGAGAACCGACGTTCCCCTGATTATTCCCGAAGTGAACGAATCGCATTTCGAACTTATAAAATATCAGGACTCATACAATAAAAGCGGAGGCTTCATCGTAACGAATCCGAACTGTTCCACCGTTGTAATGGCATTGACGCTTTTTCCCGTTTATAAAAATTTCGGATTGAAAAAAGTAATTGTAACCACAATGCAGGCGGTATCGGGCGCGGGATATCCGGGAATACCGTCGATGGACATACTCGGCAACGTCGTACCGCACATTAAAGATGAAGAGGAAAAAATGCAGACGGAGCCGTTGAAAATATTCGGCGAACTATCATCCGGGAAAATTGATTTCGCGGATTTCAGAATTTCCGCTTCCTGCAACCGCGTCCCGGTTAGAGAAGGGCACACGATGTCGATTTCGTTTGAAACTAATAAAAAAGCGTCAAGAGACGAAATAATAGGTTCGTTCAATGACCTTGAAAAACTGAATCTGCCTTCTTCTCCCGAAATCGTGATTAAGTATTTCGATAATCCGTTCAGACCGCAGCCATTGCTGGACTTGAATTCGGGCGCCGGTATGACGGTCTCCGCGGGAAACCTCCGCAAATGCGGGGTTCTGGACTGGAAAATAAACTCGTTCGGACACAATACGATACGCGGAGCGGCGGGCGCGGCAATTTTAAATGCGGAATATCTTGTGAAAAATAAATTTGTAAAATGATAGTAATGAAATTCGGCGGCACTTCGGTCGAAGACGCCGCCGCAGTGAAAAGACTGGTTGAAATTGTAAAATCGAGACTGAAAAAAAGTCCCGTCATTGTTGTATCCGCTTTATCGAAGGCGACCGACTCACTGTTGGAAATCGCGGAACTGGCTTCATCAGGGGATTTTGCCCGCTCTAAAAAACTTCTGAATGAACTCAAGACACGTCACCTGAATATGCTCTCTGAACTCTTAGTAAATGCAGGAGAAAGAAATTCAGTTGCCGCGGAAAAACTGAGCGGATATTTTTCGGATTTACTGGACCTGATTAAAGGCGTTAATCTTCTGTCTGAACTTTCCGATAGAAGCCTCGCGAAAATTATCTCATTCGGAGAATTGCTCTCTTCCACTATAATAAACGAAGCCCTTAACGCGAACGGAATTAAATGTAATGTTATCGACGCCCGCGATTTTATATTCACGGACGGAAATTATTTAAAAGGCGAACCTGACCTGAAATCAATAAGAGAAAAAACTCCCTCAGTGATTAAAAATGCTCTTAAGGGATATAACGCCGTAATAACACAGGGATTCATCTCTAACACGTTGGATGGAATAACCACTACCCTCGGCAGGGGCGGCTCGGACTATACCGCCTCCCTGATTGGGATGGCGCTCAACGCCGAAGAGATTGAAATCTGGACGGATGTTGACGGTGTGCATACTGCCGACCCCCGAATCGTAAAAGGAACAAAAAACGTCGCCGTTATGACATTCGAAGAAGCTGCCGAACTCGCTTACTTCGGGGCGAAGGTGCTTCATCCTTCCACAATTCAGCCGGCTGTCGAAAAAGATATACCCGTCAGAATTCTTAATTCTATGTATCCCGAAAGTCAGGGAACCCTTGTAATTAATGCCGATAATAAGCACGAACAGGGCGTGCGTTCGATTTCCTGCAAGGAAAACATAACGNTGCTTAATATCTTTTCTACGAAAATGCTGAACTCATACGGGTTTCTTCATAATTTATTCGAAGTGTTCGATAAGTATAAAACCTCCGTCGACCTTATAACTACGTCAGAGGTCAACGTTTCGCTGACACTTGACAGCGACGATCGCCTTGAGGAAATTGTGAATGACTTATCAGCGTTTTCTAAAGTCAGCGTGAGCAGGGACAAATCGCTTGTCTGCGTCGTAGGCAAGGACCTTAAATACACCAAAGGCATGGCTAAGAGAATATTCGGCGCAGCAGGCGAATACAACATAACAATGATTTCTCAGGGAGCTTCGGCGATAAACATAAGTTTCGTTGTGGACAGAAGCGACTTTAAAAACGTGCTTCAAATTCTGCACGACGAATTTTTTGAATCAAAAACAAACACATGAAAATTGTAATTTCCGGTTACGGTAAAATGGGGCGGGAGATTGAAAACGCGGCGATAGCGAAAGGACATGAAATTGCAGCGTTTCCCGACAACACCGAAAGCCTTATAACTGCAGCGAATGCTGACGCGGTCTGCGTGGATTTTTCAGTTCCCGATGCGTTCATGCGGAATTACAAAACAATAGCGGACAATTTTAAGGCTGCTGTTGTAGGAACAACAGGCTGGTACGAAATTCTTGACGACGTGAAAAACTATTTCGAAAAGAAAAATAAAACGCTGATTTACGCGACGAATTTTTCTATCGGCGTTAATATTTTTTTCAAGTTAAACGAACTGGCTGCAAAACTTATTTCGGGTCTTGCGGATTACGATTCTTACATTCTGGAACTTCACCATAACCAAAAACTCGATGCCCCGTCCGGAACAGCCAAAACAATCGGCAGTATTCTTAATGAGGTGTTCGGGAAAGAGATTGACATACAATCAATACGAAGCGGAAAAATTCCGGGGATTCACGAAACAGGCTTCGAGTCTGGAGTCGACAGAATAACACTTCGGCACGAAGCGTTTTCACGAAAAGGATTCGCGGAAGGGGCAATCACCGCGNGCCGAATGGACGGATAACACTAAAGGTGTCTTTGAATTCAAGGAGTTGCTGGAGAACAAATTTAAATATATACTAAAATGATTAATTTAAACGGATGCGGAACGGCGCTCGTAACGCCGTTCGAAAAAAACTTCGAAGTTGACTTCGTTGCTTTCAGAAAACTGGTCAGGAGACAGATCGCAGGCGGTATCCACTTCCTCGTTCCGCTCGGTACGACAGGAGAAACTCCCTGCCTTGACGATAGTGAGAAAATCCACCTGCTCGAAATCACTGTCGAGGAGGCCGGCAAAAGAATTCCGGTGATAGCGGGCGCCGGCTCGAACAGCACGAAACAGGTTGTCAGCAATATCGCGGCTCTTGGAAAAACCGGCATCGACGCCTTTCTTGTTGTGACGCCTTACTACAACAAGCCGACGCAGGACGGATTGTACAAACATTTTAAAACAGTTTCGGAATCAACCGACAAGCCGATTATAATGTATAATGTTCCCGGCAGAACATCCGTCAATATGACGGCGGAAACCTGCCTTAAACTCGCTGAAATAAAAAACATCGTAGCGACGAAAGAGGCTTCAGGTAACTACGCCCAGATTAGTGAAATAATCAGAAACGCCCCGAAAGATNTTACTGTGCTTTCAGGCAATGACGACGAAACGCTCTCACTCGTATCGACAGGCGCGAAAGGCGTGATAAGCGTCGCTTCGAATATAGCCCCTCAATTGATGTCGGAATTTCTAAATAAACTCCTGAACGGAGATGTTGACGGCGCGAGAGAACTTCATCACAGGCTGTCTCCGCTGTTCAAGAATTGCTTTGTTGAAAGCAATCCGATACCGGTTAAAGCGGGAATGCATAAAATGGGGCTTCTCGCAAATGTTCTTCGTCCTCGCTTTACACGTCAACCGAAAAAACCCTTGGAATAATGGAGGCTGCTTTAAAAGAATTAAACCTTTTATAAAATGAGGGATCTGAAAACGAAATATGAATCGGCGGTCGGAAGTAATGACAGGGAAAATTCTATCGGCATTTTTACCGAAATACGCGATGCGCTTGAATCCGGAGAAATAAGAANNACCGCTCAGATAATTGACGGTAAATGGACTGTTAACGTCTGGATTAAAGAAGCGATATTATGGGGCTTCCGCATCGGCGCGCTCACTGAAATTATCGGCGCTACCTGGAATTATTTCGACAAGGATACTATTCCCGTCCGGAGAATGAACATCGAAAACGGAGTCCGGCTCGTTCCCGGCGGTTCTTCAATAAGAAGCGGATGCTACGTCGCGAAAGGAACGGTTGTTATGCCGCCTTCTTACATAAATATCGGCGCTTACGTTGACGAAGGCTGTATGATAGATTCTCACGCGCTTGTAGGCTCCTGCGCGCAGATAGGAAAAAATGTGCACCTGTCCGCCGCATCGCAGATTGGCGGTGTGCTTGAACCGGTGGGCGCCCTGCCTGTTATAATCGAAGACGGTGTGTTCATTGGCGGTAACTGCGGTATCTACGAAGGCACGATAGTTAAACGAAACGCCGTGATTGGTACGGGAGTTATTCTCAACGCCGCGACTCCTGTGTTCGACAACACGACCGGTGAGTTTATTAAAAAAGAGGCGGGTATTCCGTTGACAATTCCGGAAAACGCCGTCGTGATAGCGGGCAGCAGACCTATAACAACAGGACACGGTCCCGAAAAATCAATACACGTTTACTGTCCCGTGATTATTAAATACCGCGACGATAAAACCGGTAAATCTATTACACTCGAAGACGCGCTCAGATGAATAATTTTGATACAAAATATTATAACTATGCGTCAATCCCTTTGGAAAATCTTAAACCTTTCATTGAGAATTACGCATCACCTGTTTTTCTTTACTCGCGAAAGTCGTTGACGGAATCATTCAATCTACTTCGCGATATTCTACCTCCGAAATTCAAAATATTCTATGCGCAAAAAAGCAATCCGAACAGTAAAATACTCAAACACATAAACGGACTCGGCTCCGGTTGCGACACGGCATCCCTCGGAGAGATGAAGTCCGCTCTGGCGGCAGGATTTGCGCCTGAAAAAATTATGCTCACAGGTCCTTCGAAATCAAACGAAGAAATAAGGTTCGCCGTTGATAACAACATTCTTTCCGTCAATGTAGAATCGGTTCAGGAACTGAATCTCGTGAACGAAATCGCCCGTGAGAAAAATAAAATACAGAATATACTCGTCAGAATTAATCCTCCGTATGATTCGTCGGAAAACACGCGGATAATCGGCGGGACGGGAGTGAGCAAGTTCGGAATTGATATAGAGCAAATAGAAATATTTTTTAAAACGCTTAAATCCTGTGGCAACGTGTATTTAACAGGAATACATATTTTTAACTCTTCGCAGATACTTGACGCGGAAAAAATTCTTTCCAACACAAAGAACGTAATCGATACTGCGATAGATTTAAGCAAAACATATTCTTTCAAAGTGAAAACCATAGACCTCGGCGGAGGCTTCGGAATACCGTATTCGGATAATGAAACGCCGATTAATTTGGAAAAACTCGCCGAAGGTTTGAATTCTCTGGTGTCGGATAAAAAATACAGCAGGTTTCTTGACGGCGTCGATTTAATTTTCGAGCCGGGCAGGTATTTGAGCGGGAGAGCGGGAATGTATCTTGTAAAAGTACTGTACACTAAGAATTCCCGAGGAACGGAAATATTGCTTGCGGACGGAGGGATACACCATCTGCTGAGACCCGCGCTGATAGGGCAATCGCACCCTGCCGTTAATCTTACGGCGTTGTTCGAAGGAAGAAAAGGAAATAAAAAGTATATGATTGCCGGACCTCTATGCACGTCTATCGATTCTTTCGGGGAAAACATTGACCTTACGGATACAACGCAGGGCGATATAATCGCGTTCTTAAATGCGGGCGCTTACGGTTACACGGAAAGCATGCCCCAGTTCTTGTCGCACGCTACCGCTAAAGAAATTTTTATTGATTAAAAAAAAGGACTGCCCGAAGCAGTCCTTTGTATGACAACCATAAAAAAATTATTTCAGTTTTTCAATCGTATCTTTGAGCATTATTACCGCCGCTTTCGCTTCTTCCATACCACAAGTGCCGACTGACAGCCTGAACCACGGTGATTTCGGATCCGCTCCGAACGCGTAAAACGGCACGAGCGCGATTTTACCCTCTTCAAGTATGTATGCGAGCACGTCGTCAACGTCTTTCAACGTCTTTCCGTCTTCTGTTTTCTTTCCTATAAGATTGAGTTTAACCGTCAGGTACATCGCTGCCTGAGGATAAATTGCGTCAACGTCATAACCCGATTTCTTAATTTCCATAATTCCGTCGTAGAAAATATTCATTCTGCCAAATAATTCTTTCTTGAAATGCTCGAAGTACTTGTCAACCTCTTCGGTTTTGTTCAGGAACCTTCCTGTCGCCGTCTGTTCTGGTCTCGGCGACCAGGCGCCTATGTGCGCAAGCATAGCGGATATTTTTGCGATGAGCGGTTTCGGACCGAAAGCCCATCCGAGCCTGACGCCCGTCGCCGCCATGCACTTGGAAATACCGTCTATGAAAACGGTGTAATCCCTGATTGCAGGATTGAGTTCGAGCGGATTCACGTGCTTTGTCTCGCCGTAAACAAGAATCCAGTAAATCATGTCGTAAAAAATGTACAGCGGTTTCGCGTTTATCTTTTCGCGCCTCTTGTTTTCCTCGACAATCAGGTCGAGGATTTCCTTCAGGGCTTCCCTCGTGTAAACCGTGCCCGAAGGATTCAAGGGAGAGTTCATCGCGATTAATGCTGCGTCCTTTATGTGCGGTTTTATTTCTTCCGCTGTTGCTACAAAATTATTTTCAAACTTTGTTAAAACCGGAACAGGCACCGCGTCTATCAACTGCACGTAACAATTGTTATTCCAGGACGGCGCGGGATAAATTATCTTTTCTCCCGGATTTACAACCGCTTTGAAAAACGTGTACGAGAGAGGACGCGCACCGCTTCCAATAACAATTTCATCCGTTCCGTAATCGAACCCGCCGCGCTCTTTTATGTACTTCGAAATTGCCTGCCTTAGTACGAGCACACCGTTCGACGGAGGATAATTTGTAAGGTCTTCGTCGTAGGCTTTCTTGATTTCGTCTTTAAGTCCCTGCGGAATCGGGAACACCTTAGGGGAAAAATCGCCTACTGTCAGATTGAAAATTCTTTCTCCCTTTTCGATTCTTTCGTTAACTTTATCCGAAATTTTTCTTATCCCGGACGGAATAAGTTCTGCCGCTGTCTTCGATAATATGCAATTGCTCATTGTAAATGGGGTATGTTCTTAAAATAAAAATTATGAATTTTAAACGTGAAAAGTTAGTCAGAATTTCTTCGAAAACAATCACGAATCCTTTATTCCGGGGACTATGAAAGCCCACGCGCGAATGATTTCGGGGCATATTAGCGTATTTCTTTTTCCCGATTCATTTCTGATTTTTGCATAAGCACAAATAAAACAAAACATACTTATGAGTGAAAATTTTGTTCCCTTTGTTCCTTCCGAAACTAATATGAAAGAGTTTTCCCTTCGCGCGGTTATTCTCGGCGCTTTTATGGCTATGCTTATGGGCGCCGCGAACGCTTATCTCGGGCTGAAAGCCGGCATGACAATAGCGGCTACGTACACTACTGCCGTTATCGCGATGGCAGTGCTTAAAGCGCTGAAGGGAACGATACTCGAAGAAAACGCCGCGCGTACCGTAGGTTCGATTGGCGGCAACATCGCCTCGGGCGCGATATTCGTTCTTCCCGCGTTTTTCATATCGGGAATCTGGAATCCGTTTTATTCAACATCAAATTATATTATTTCCACGCTTATACTTATATTCGCGGGAATACTCGGCATAATGTTCGTTACTCTTTTAAGACGTGTTCTGATTGAAGACAAGGATCTCCCGTTCCCTGAATCAATCGCCGCTGCAGAAATTCACAAGTCGGGTCAGAAAGGAACAGGCGGTTCGAAATTTCTTCTCTCGGGAATGGGCGTCGGAGCGCTTCTTACCGCTCTCGTCGATTTTAAGTTCATAGCCGCTTCCTGGCAGAAAGTCGTTACTTTCTCAAAAGGCTCGCTGCTGCTGCGCTCTCCCGGAATGGCGCCCGCTTACTTCGGCGTCGGATACATTATCGGTCCGAGGCTCGGCGCTATAAACTTCAGCGGCGGCGTGCTCGCCTGGGGCCTTCTTGCTCCTGCCATCGCTTACTTTCTAAATTACACAAACCCGTCAGCGATTCCCGACTGGGCTGTCGAAATTACGCGCGTTTGGAAAGCGTATGTAAGATATATCGCCATAGGCGGAATGCTTGTCGGAGCGTTCTATACGCTTTACAAGATGCACAAGAGTTTGCTCGAAGGAATAACCCGTTCATTCGCGAACCTGAGAAAAGCGGCGGCAGGAGGAATCGTTTCCGAAAGGACAGAAAAAGATTTGCATATGAAATACGTCCTTCCAATCTTAATCGTAATAGCCGTCGTGATGTTCTTTATATTTAATTATTTCACCGGCTCCGTATTTCCCGCCGCGGTAGCGACCGTCGTAATGATTTTCCTCGGTTTCGTTTTCGCCGCCGTCTCGGGATATCTCGTCGGAATAATCGGCGTAAGCAACAATCCGACAAGCGGACTTACGGTCTCGGTTTTGATAGTGGTCGCTTTCCTGATGATTGCCCTCGGCATGTCGGGCAACGCCGGTGTCGCCGCCGTGCTCGGAGTCGCGGCGTTCACGTGCGTTTCGGTTTCCGTAGCGGGCGAAATGATGCAGGACCTGAAAGCGGGACACATACTCGGATGCACACCCTGGAAAATGCAGGTCGGCGATATATTCGGAGTAATATCGGCGTCGCTCGTAATGTTCCTCGTTTTGTCGCTCCTTCATCTCGGAGATATAAAACAGACAACATCGAACGAAATTACGAAACTTCAAAACGCGAATACTACATCGGTAATATCAAAAAGCAAGAATCCCGAATTCGCGGGAAAAACATTCTCAATCGCCGAACTAAGCGGGCTGTCTCCCGAAATTCAGAACGAAGTTCTCGGAACGAACGCGGGATTCGGCGGTGAAAAACTTCCCGCTCCGCAGGCAAGCCTTATGGCAATAATGGCGCGGGGTATTGTAGAAGGAAAAACCGAACTTATAATGATAATAATCGGAATGTTTATGGGCGCCGCCCTGATTCTGATGCAGGTTAAAAGCCCGATGCTGATTAGCGTCGGAATGTACCTGCCGCTCGATACCTCATTCGCGATTTTTATCGGCGGACTTATGAAGGGAATTATCGATAAAATAATCGCGAAGCGGAAGTATGACGATAAAACAAAGGAAAAGATTACAAACACGGGCATACTGCTCTCTTCGGGATTGATTGCGGGCGAAGCCTTGTTAGGACTGCTTTTCGCGGGATTGGCGTTCGCGGATATCAAGATTTTCCATTTCTTCGAAACTCCGTCGTTCCTCGGAAGCATAGTCGCGATTGTTTTGCTCGGCGTATTCCTGATTACGATACCGCTTCGGAAAAATAAAAACAGTTAAGCGGAAAATATTTTTCTAAATGTTCACTGTTTGCATTTTCGCAATATCCGGCAAACGCGGACATTTTGGTTAGTTCTGAATATTAATATTATGACAGAAAATAAACCGGTTAGTTTCAAGTCGTCATTGGCTGTTCTCGTGTCCCTCTTTTTTATGTGGGGATTCATAACGAGCCTGAACGACATTCTCACACCTTTTCTAAAAGGTGTTTTTCAGTTGTCCCATTTTGAGGCAAACCTCGTTCAGTTCGCGTTCTTCGGCGCGTATTTCATCGGCTCGCTACTTTATTTCATATCGTCTGTTACAATCGGCGACCCTATCGCGAAAGTCGGCTACAAAAACGGTATAATCACGGGGCTTATACTTTCCGCCGCAGGATGTTTTCTCTTCTATCCGTCGGCGCAGTACGAATCGTTCGGGTTTTTTCTCGGAGCCCTCGCCTGCATTAGTTTCGGGCTGACGATACTTCAGATTGCGGCAAATCCTTATGTCGCGCTTCTCGGAAAACCCGAGACCGCTTCGAGCCGTCTGAATCTCGCGCAGGGATTTAATTCAATCGGGCACACTCTCGCGCCCGTAATAGGCGGATTTCTTATATTTAAATATTTCCTTACCTCTGAAAATCCCGGAGCGAATTCGGTTAAAGTTCCGTATCTCATATTCGGCGCGGCTTTCCTGCTTCTCGCTGTTTTCATAAGATTCGCGCATCTTCCTCTTTTCAAGGGAAGCGAAAAAATCGAAAGGAAACCCGAAGCGCTGAAACACAGAAATCTTCTCTTCGGAATTTTCGCGGTCTTCTTCTACGTGGGTGCGGAAGTTTCAATCGGAAGCAACCTCATCGCTTTTCTGAAACTGCCTGATATCGCCTCGCTTACGGAAATTGACGCGAGCAAGTTCGTCGCGTTCTACTGGGGCGGCGCGATGATTGGAAGATTCATGGGCTCCGTTTCGCTCAGCGAAATGAAAACGAAGACAAAATATCTTTTGATGCCGTGCATCGCCGCGGTATTATTTATTCTAATATTCGCGATTACGAAAATGGAATTCGCCGTTGTCTGGTATTTCCTGATTTTCCTCGCTGTAAACTATCTCGCATTCATTCTTGGGAAATCGCTTCCCGCGCGGACGCTCACGATTTTCGCTTTCTTCGTGATGGCGCTTCTGCTGACGGGAATTTTCGGAACGGGAAAAACCGCGATGTGGGCTGTAATCGGAATCGGCTTATTCAATTCGATTATGTGGTCGAACATATTCACTCTAGCGATTGACGGGCTTGAAAGATTCACGTCGCAGGGCTCTTCTCTTCTGGTGATGATGATTGTAGGCGGCGCGATACTTCCGCTCATACAGGGTTTCGTCGCGGATCTGTCGGGAGTTCATTACTCGCTGTTCGTTCCTTTGTTCGCGTATCTTTATCTTATATTTTACGGAATAAACGGTTATAAAAAGAAAACAATATGAAACACGTAGTTTGCGGAATAGACCTCGGAGGTACAAACTCGCCTTTCGGACTTGTTGAAAAAGACGGAAACATTACGGCGAGCGGCTCGGTGAAATCGACGTCGTTCGAATCGTTTGAAAAGTACGTTGACGCTTTGCTCGTGGAAATCGGAAAAGTTCAGAGCGGTCTTAAGGAAACAAAGATAGTCGGTTTCGGAATCGGGGCGTGCAACGGAAATTATTACACCGGCTCTGTTCAGGACGCGCCTAACCTTAAATGGAAAGGGAAACTCGAGTTCGTGAAGATGCTGAAAGATAAAACAGGGCTTCCCGCTTTTCTGACGAACGACGCGAACGCGGCGGCGATAGGCGAAAAACTTTTCGGCAACGCGAAGGAAATGAACGACTTCATAATAATCACTCTCGGCACGGGTCTCGGAAGCGGAATTTACTGCGGCGGACAGTTGCTGTACGGCTCGACGGGATTCGCGGGCGAGATAGGACACGTCGTTGTTGATTTCGCCGGAAGGCAGTGCGGATGCGGGCGGAGAGGATGTCTCGAGCAGTACGCGTCTGCTACGGGAATTAAGAAAACGGTTTTGGAAATGCTTTCCGACAAAAACAGGAACAGTCTGCTTCGCGAATATAAGGAAGAGAACATCGACGGAGTCGCCATACACGCTGCCGCGATGAAAGGCGACAAACTCGCGCTTGAAGCGTTTGAATTCACGGGCGAAGTACTCGGCAAGGCGCTGGCGAACGCAGCCGCTTTCTCCAGTCCCGAAGCGATTTTCCTTTTCGGCGGACTTGCAAACGCGGGCGAATATATATTCGAGCCGACCAAGCGTCACATGGAATTAAACATTCTCAACAATTTCAGGAACACCGTTAAACTTCTTCCCTCCGGCCTGAAAGAGAATACCGCGGCAATTCTCGGAGCGGCGGCGCTCTGCTGGAATGAGGGGGGAAGAGCTAGAAGTTAGTAGTTAGAAGTTAGTAGTTAGAATCTAAATACTTGTCTTTTTTTAGAATCAAGAATCAATCCCGACAAGTCGGGACGCAAAGAGCGCGGAATCAAGAATCAAGTTCTTTTGCTAATAATTGCTAACTGTTCACTGCTAATTGTTACTTCTCTTGTTCTTCTCTGTGCTCTCTGTGTTCTCTGTGGTGAATCTCTCTTACCTTCATTAAGAATCTAGAATCTAGAATCTAGAAGTTAGAATCAAGAATCAAGTTCTTTTGCTCGTAATTGCTAACTGCTAAATGCTAACTGCTAAATGTTCACTGTTAAATGTTAACTGCTGACTGAAAATTATTTTCCGCCCCACTTCTCGAGCCTGTACCTTAGATTTCTTTCCGACATGCCGAGTAGTTTAGCCGCCGCCGACTGGTTTCCGTTCGTTTCGTACAGGGCATCGTTGATGAGACGCTTCTCGAGATTCTCGACCTTCTCGTGAAGCGTGCCGCCTTCCTCCGCGAAGCCGCGCGGGCGCTCGCTTCCCGGATGCCTTATGCCCGTCGGCAGGTCTTCGGACGTTATAATTTCGCCTCGCGCGAGAACAATCGAATGGTGAACAATGTTTTCGAGTTCGCGTATGTTGCCAGGATAATTATACTTCATCAGCAGGTCAATCGCCTGCTTTGAAAATTCAATTCTCTTCTTGTCGGTTTCCTTAATGTATTTCGCCGCGAATGAATCTATAAGAAGCGGTATGTCTTCCTTTCTTTCGCGAAGCGGCGGAATCTTTATGTTCACTACGTTAAGCCTGTAATACAAATCCTCCCTGAACTTATCCTCTTTAATCAGTTCCTCTATGTTCTTGTTCGTCGCGGCGATTATGCGCACGTCAACGCTTAGAGTCACACTGCCGCCGACTCTTTCGAATTCGCCTTCCTGCAGTATTCTTAGAAGTTTAACCTGCGTGTGAAGAGGCAGGTCGCCGATTTCATCGAGAAAAATAGTTCCTCCGTCCGCAATCTCGAACCTTCCCTTGTGCTGCCTGTCGGCGCCCGTGAACGAGCCTTTTTCGTGACCGAACAGTTCGCTTTCCAGAAGGTTCTCGTTAAGCGCGGCGCAGTTGACGGCGACGAACATGCCGTCCTTTCTCTTTCCCGAATAGTGAATCGCGCGCGCGAGAAGTTCCTTGCCCGTTCCGCTTTCGCCGATAATGAGCACGGACGCTTTCGACGGACTTACGCGCGAAGCCACGTCAAGCACCTTCTCCATCTTTTCGGAATTCGTTATGTATCCTTCGAGCCTGTTGATTGACGACAACTGCTCGCGGAGATAACGCACTTCCGACGTCAGGTTGTTCTTCTCGATAATCCGCCTGATTATCATTTCCATCTCGTCCAGGTTGTACGGCTTCGTAACGAAATCGTACGCGCCCACTTTCATCGCTTCGACCGCGGTCTCGACCGTGGCGTAAGCCGTCATTATAACGACCGAAATTTCAGGATTGACGAGACGAAGTTTTTTTACAAGGTCAATGCCCGACTCGCCCTGCAGTTTCAGGTCCGACAAAACAACTTCGACCGTGTTCGCCGAAACAACGCTCAGGGCTTTATCCACCGATTCCGCCTCGAGGACGCTGAATCCCCTTCCCTGAAGGTCTCCCGCGAGCACCACCCGCTGGACTTTTTCATCTTCGACTATTAATACTGTCGTTTTCATTTATGGTATTGTAATTGTAAATTTTGTTCCGTGTTTAAGTTTGCTTTCGGCTGTAATCGTTCCGCCGTGCTGAATAATTATCTGCCGCACTATGCTCAGCCCCATTCCCGTTCCGCCGGATTTAGTCGTGAAATAAATATCGAATATCTTATCGAGATTCGCGTCTGAAATTCCGCATCCCGTATCGCTAACCTCGAAAATATTTTTTCCGCCTTCCTGCCTGTGCGCGATTTTAATCTTGCCGCCAGAATCGGTCGCCTCGACGGCGTTCCTGATTAGGTTTATGAAAACCTGTTTCAACTGCTGGTAATCAGCCGTCATCACGGCGCCTTCGCCCGCTTCGAGAGAGAAAGCGATTCCCTTTTCCGCGGTTTGAATTTCCGCAATCTTGCCGACCGCGTTCAGCAGACTTGCAACCTCGAACTCCGTTACGTTCGGTTTAGCGGGGCGCGCGAAATAAAGGAACTGCTCGATAATCCCGTTGACGCGCTTCGATTCCGAACGGAGAATCTCGACCAGCGTGTTGAAATCGTCCGACGAAAGCCTGCCCGAATACTCCCTGTCCATCCTCTGCGCTATCATGTTTATCGTGTTCAGCGGATTGCGTATTTCGTGCGCGACTCCCGAAGCGAGTTCGCCCATCGAAGCCAGCCGCTCGCTCTGCGCCAGATGCCTCTGTATATCCCTCGTCTCCGTAACGTCCTCGATAACGAGAGAGTAAGTATCGGTCTCTCCGATTTCGTTTCTTACAATCGCCGAGTTTATGAGCAGAGAGCGTTTCTCGGAATTGAGTTCGAATTCCTCTTCGAGATTTTTTACCTGATTCTTGTTTCCCAGAAGTTCCTTTATGAATCCGGGAAGTTTCTCGACACCGTTCAGACTTTTATTTTCGTAATCCGCGTAAGGTATTCCGAATATTTCAAATGCCGACTTGTTGAAAATCTTTATCCGCCCGTCGTTGTCAACCGTTACGATGGCGAGCGTCATGTTCTCAAGCACACTTCCCGTGAACGTTTTTATCTTTCTGAACTCGTTCGAAATTATGCTGTAGTTCTGATTCGAAATTATCACCGAAAGAACAATCACGGAAATCACTATAACCACGAGCGATGTGATTATGCCGCGCCTGAACATTCTCGACTCGGCGGAGTTTATTTCCTCCATTCCGAGACCAATCCTGAAGAGCCCGATTTTCTCGTTGTCGATTTTGAATAAACTTATCGCTTCGTAAATGTCCTTGCCCTCGAACACGGTCGTCCTGTACATCGTCTCGCCCGTTTCAAAAACTTTCCTGAGCGTGTCGTCCTTTTCGTACGGTGGAAGTTCGTTCACGTTCTTGTTCGCCGCGAGAATCTCGTTCGGGTTCTGGAGAATTATGTACTCGATGCCCGTGGCGGAGCCGATGTCGAGAACGAGTTTACCGAAACCGATTCTGTTCCTGAATCCGATGTAAGATTCCGCGTCGAGGTTCACGACAATCGCGCCTCTGTTGTACGGGCGGGCGACCGCGACGGCGAAGCGGTTTCCCTTTTCCATCCGCGCTTCCTTCAAACCGATAATCATTTCCCTTTTCTGCCCGCGGAGAATCGGGTCGATGTAATCAATCTGCGCGTATTTCTGCACGGCGCCCGTGTGAACGTCGTGAATGTTGCTGCTCATCACCCTGTTTCCGCCTTTGTCGAACACGTTAATCCTGAACACATCGTTCTCTTCCGCGAGCCGTATGAGCGCGTCGTTCGAAAGATATCCGAGACTGTCAACACGCGCCGTATTCTTCGCCGCGCTGAGCAGGTGCTGGGCGAGCAGACTTTCCATTTCCCTGTCTGAAATTATCGAGTTGGCGCTGCTCATCGAAACCGTGTGTATCATCGAGTTCGCGTATTCGTTGAGAATCTGGTAAATCTCCTTCTTGTTAAGATTGTATTCGTAGAACGTCGAGGCAATCATGATGAGCACGAGGACGCTGGAGATAATAATAACGTATCTTGGCTTGAGAAGCGAAAATCTTCTAATATTATATGCGGAGGCGCTCACGCCTAAAATTATGTTTTTTTAAGTTTAATCGAAATGGAATAAGGGAATACAATTAGCAATTAACGATTAACAATTAGCGATTAACCGTTAGCAGATAACGATTAACTATTATCAAAACGCTCAACCAGGACTTGTCAAAATATTCCTCGAACAACGAAATAATTATCTTTCCGACTTAGCCCACGGCTTTAGCCGTGGGTAAAGAGCAACCGAGAAAAACCGTTTCAACGGTTTATAATTCTTATCTCCATTTATCCCGCGCATCGTGCGGCATCTTGAAGTCACAAAATGTGACATCAAGTCTAAATCAGGATGATTAATTCGGTTTATTTCAAGGTGAGAACTGTTGCAAAAAATTCAACTGTTGAATCCTTGACTTATTTCAAATGTGAATAAATACTCGATCCCCAAAAGCCCGCGTAGCGGGCGGAACCTTGGTAGAAGATAGCAGCGAACAATCTAAGCCCGCGTAGCGGGCGTCATCAAATAGACTATTCTTTCACGATATATCTGTTCTTAAGATAATTCGCCCAATCAATATATTCTCTGTCATCTCGGAAAAACAGAATCAATTTCTCGAAAAACGTCTCGTATGTTACCGGTATGAACTGATATCTGAATTCGGATTTTATTTGCCGTGAATAATCTTCTGATTTTTCTTTTTGATATGTATTTCCCGATGGAAATATATGCGCGGAAAAGAAATTTTTTATATCTCCGTTCTGAATCATCTTCAAACCAAGAAGATGATTGCGCCAGAATTGCTTTAAGGGAACTGTCGCTAATTTTTTCTTGATTGAGTTATCAATATAAATGCCTGACTCTATGTGTGTCGTATGATATCTTGATTTACCCTTTTCATCCTCCATTCTTTTTCTTTCCGTTGTGCCATAAGGATAACTTTCCTCCGTGTATTTTACTTCGATGCCCAATCCGCATTTTTCATTCTTGCTGTTCTTATATGCGATATACGTATCAAACGATGTATTATCGTCAAGATATTTCGCTTTATCGGGAGGAGGGTATTCAATTTTTATCTCGTTTATATTCTTGATGTCCGTTGCAGGGAAAACATCATTCAGAAAATCAATCGTCTCGTTTTCTTTTACTCTGCTTTTCAGCGGCGCGAATAAATTAAATGGAATATGCTCGCTGCGCAGCATGTTGGCGTATAACGGTCCTTTGTATCTATTATTAAACCGGTCCTTTACGGCATCTAAAATATCCCCAATCGGCGAATAAAAATTCAAACCTTTGATGGCGTCATCATATACAAGAACAACATCGTTTCCATCGTTCCGCTTGATACCAAGCACGTTTTCCTTATAATTGATTTGATGTTTTCTTGCCTTGAGATAGAAATCGGATTTGTAAGAATTAGATGCGGACATATAATAATTTTGTTTAGAAAATATTGATTACCTCTGAATACTCACTTAGAATTTTCGATTAGACCCGCATGAAGTTTAACAATTCGTTGCGGAATAAATCGATACAAGTAAAAATTCCGAAATTAATAATTACTAAATTAATGAAAATCGATTAATAAGATAACGGAAAAGAAAATCGGACATACAAAATTTAAATCAAAATGAGAATTGCCTTATTATTTCGTTTTCCATTTATTTTCATAACACATTCCTTTACATTATAATATTAACGGAATATTAACATAATACACTGTTATGAGAAAATCATCCGGTCAGTTAGTTTGCCAATATCTCGAAAGAGTTTCCCGCTCCGCAATCGAAAAACATCAGGATATAATAAAAGAATTCATACGCAAAAGACACGGCATATATGCTTTGTACAAAAACCACCGTCTTGTTTATGTCGGACTTGCAACAAACCTGAAAAACCGCTTGAATACACATCTACGCGACAGACACGCAGAAACCTGGAATCGTTTTAGTGTTTATATAACTGTCGAAGGCAACAAACTAAAAGAACTTGAAACACTTTCCTTACATATAGCCGCCCCCTCTAATAACAGGCAATCTGGCAGATTCATTAAAGCCGAAGATTTAAAAAGAACTTTTATGAAACGTATACAGGATAAACAAAAAAAAGAACTATTGTTTATCTTTGAAGGAAAGAAACGAGAAAAACCTAAAAAAGCTATAAAGAAGAAAAGAAAAGGGAGAAAAGCAATTCTTGCCGATTATATCTCAAACCCCACACGTATAAAACTTAATAGTAACGACAAAACGATTCGTGCCCATATAAGAAGAGACGGATACATTGTTCTAAACAAAAAGCGATACTCGTCACCCTCGGCCGCAGCAAAAAGTGTTTTGCATTATCCCGTTGACGGCTGGCATAAATGGAAATATCAACGCTCCCCCGGTGAATGGGTCCCGATTGACAAACTTAGAAAATAAAAATCTGATTCTATAAATTTAAACCGCGATCAAAATCGTTTTGATATTGGTTGGGAATAGTTGCACGTATCAATGCAATGTTTTGAACACGACCCAAAACAAAATTGTGATTTACTGATATTCGTCGGACATACTCGTTGCAATTTATTCTTTTCTTAATGTTACCAGTACCTATCGTGAAAGCATTTCTAAAATAACTTGGAAACCTAGATAAATTCTTATAACAATGTATCCTTCCTTCGCTACCCCATGCCCCTTGGTCTTCATTATGTTCCCAATGCACTGATGTAGTTCCGTCGTTTTTCGATAAAAATCCTAATGATTCAAAGAAATCATTATAAGAGTCAAATTTTATTTGCCTCTTTCTTCCAAGTTCGATGAGTGGCATAAAATTTTATTTTGAATTATAAAAAAGTGTTAATTCATTTTTAATTTGGCTAAACTTCAAGTTAATGTTCAAATTTTTCTTAAGTCCAGTATTAATACAATAAATAAATGACTCTTTTCTATAATAAAGCTCACCATATCTTGCCAATGAGTGTTCGATTGTATTGCATTTCGCAAGTAAACATACGAGTTGATAATCTAAATTTATTCTATCTGTCCTATTATTAGGATGAGCTCTTGTGAAGTGCTGTGTCGGGGTTAATTTTATTAAATTTTCTAAATAATGAGCCAATTGAGGAAATTCATTTTTTGGGAAAATATGATGTATTTGTGTTGCTTCTCCGTTTGCCCATTTATCATTTATTTCCGAATTTGTTTGCAACTTTTTAAATAAACGCATCATTTTTTGTACTAGATAATCATTTACAGCCTTATTTGATAATAAGGTCCTTTCGTAAAGTATTTCAGCTTCTTGCCGGGTTAGTTTTTTATCTTTAGTTGCGTCTCGCCAATTTACTCTATTGTACATTAAATCTGTTGTAAAAATCTCATACTTTGATAGTTTACCTCGAACAGTTCCAGGTAATTTATTGAAAGCTGCATAAATATTTAATATCTTTGGAAATATTCTATTGACTTCTGTTTTACCATTTATAGGCGTGTTACCTATCATAAATTTCTGAAATCTATTTTTCAAATCATAGAAATCTTCGTCATTTAAATTTCCAATTAAATACTTTGATTTATACGATTCGAAATATTGTATTAATCCGCAGTCTGTTAAAACTTTATTTAAGTATAAGTTTAAAAATAGATATGCATTTCTATCTTTAATTGAAATAAATCTTAAAATATCCGGTTCCATGATACTGAAATAATTTTTTTGTCCTTTCTTAATAACAAAAAGTATCCCAGCATAAGATAACATTTTTAAGGGCTGTTGTATAAATTTATCATATTCACTTCTAGCTGTTGTGTTTAAAGCGTCAGGCTTATTAAATATTGATTTAACGTTATCATTGAAGTATTGTGAATCCCAAATATCCTGAACGGTAAATTCTTTGTTTGTATCGTCTCCGATTAGATTTACAACACAATCGGCAATAATACATAAAACATCGGGCGTGCATTTCTGGTCCATGAATCGGGCATCATGAGATATCCTAACGTCGTAATTTCTGCTATTTAGTACAGCATTAATTTGTTGAATCATTTTATATTTTCTTTTTTATCCCAAAGAAAAATACTGAGTTATTATCAATATTTAAAGAACGAGTACCATGATTACGGGCTACACTATAAAATTGTTCAAATTCTTTTGTGTTATAATATTCTAAATCATTTTTATTTATGGGTCGACTTCCATTCTTCAAAGTCAAAATTGCAACAGACCCATCTGTTATCGAATTTTTAGGTAAGAAACAAGCTCTTGGATTATAAGTTAAATTTGGAACCAATACTGCATCTTTCCTATTTAAATATTTTAATACACCAAAGCTATTGCTTCCATCAATATAGCAGTCATAGCCAGTTATATTTAGTATTCGATTCGAACTTATATTCCGAGATTTTAATACGCGTATGTTCCCAAATGCTTTTGTATGCTTTTTTGTGATTTGTCTGTCTCTATAGGCATTAAATATATCAAAGTTTAATTTTGTGCACACTGAATCAAAAAAATCATTTCGATAAATAATCCAATATGGGAATTCGTCAGAGAATATATATTTTTGAGTTTTCAAAAATACTTGTTTTTTAATGTATGATTCGATTATAATTTTATTGTTTCTCGGTTTTTTCTTTGTATTTATTATGAAGCTTATTGTTTCGATTTTAACCCCTTTAAATCCGAATTCTCCATAATCAGTGAGTTTGTAAAAACGGAAATTGTTTAATAGTCTTCGAGTTTTGTTAAACTCTGGAGCGTTTAGTAAACTCTTAGGGGTAATTAAGGAAACGACACCGCCCAACTTGATTGTTTTTTCTATGAAATAAGAAAAAATATTGTTGGTTTCATCGTTAAACACATCAGTCTTATATCTAGATAGTAATTCCTTTTCATTTTCAATCTTTTTAAATGGAGGGTTGCCAACTATAATATCATATTTGTTGTCAAATGTATGCATTAGAAAATCATCATGTATGAAATTAATTTTTACATTTTTTGGAATTCGCAAAGAGGGTATTATTGATTTTAATATTTTTAAAGAAATACTATCAATATCTACTACGTCAATAATAACATTCTCTACGGTTCGATATTTTTCAATTAGTAATGGAATGAAGTTACCAACCCCAACAGAAGGCTCTAAGATTCTAATTGATTTGAAATTTTTAGCATCGGGTAAGTCTTTAATTATTGAAAAGCAAATATCCTGGCTTGTATAATAAGCTTTTTTCTCCGACCGAGAAGTGTTCGAAAGCTCTGAAACCTTAGATAGCACAGAGTATTTATATTTTTGATTGTTCTCTGAAACGAAATTTATTAGATTGTTTTCTTCAAATAACTTATAATTATCAATTAGTTTTTTAATTTCTCTTTCTTCAAACTTAATATTACTAAGGTAGTCTCGAATTTTTGCTGCAATACTTTGAAATATTATTGTTGGGACGGCTTCGCCTATTGAATGTCTAATATTCAGTTCTTCTTTCTTTAGAAATTCTGTTTTTTCAGAATGGGTTAAACTGCATAATTCATTAAATGGTATATAACTCCATTTGAATTCATCGGGTATAGACATCATTATCATTAATTCTCTAATACTAAAAACTCTATCGTCGGTTGGGTGAATAGTATTCTGGCTTGCTAAAATATCATTTCTTGTGTGTATGCAAGGAGCAGGTTTATGCCAAAATTGTCTTTTGTATTTGTCACTATTTTTATTTTCATTGTATTTGATTATTCCGTCAATAACCTTATGTGGTATCTTTAGGGGATCTTTATTGTCAAAAGCAGATTGACCCTCTTTAATATCTTTAATCCAATTAAACATCGAGGGTTCATATTTCCTGAAATTGTGATATATGTCGTTAGTGCAAATATCCCCCATGTTGTTCAAAGAAGGTAAATGACCTATAACTTCCCTAAGTGATTGCTCTTTTCTAATTTCAGGAAATATACTATAAGGGGTCATTTCCTTTAATACTTTGTTTGTGCCAATTACCAAAGTCCTTGTTCTACTTGAGGGGCAACCATAATCTTTGAAGTTTATAACTTGATAAACAATATGATAATTTCCTGCTAAATTAATCTCTATGGCTTCTTTTATCTTTTTATCTTTTCCATCTATATCTGTACAGATAGTATTTAGAAATGTTCTTACATTCTCAAAAATAAAAAATTTAGGTTTTATTTCATTTACAAGTTTAATGGATTCAACGACAAGAGAGTTTCTTGTTTTCTCGTTGCCTTTTTTGTGATTAGCAACGGACATTCCTTGACATGGGGGTGTAGCGATTAAAACATCCAATCTTTTATCTAGTCCAATATTCCATTTATCTAATTCCTTAAATACTTTGTTCTTTGTTTCATCTCGTGTTATATCGCCGCTAATATATCCAGATTCAAGTTCGCATTTATTGTTATACTTTTGTATGCGAAGTCTTTTCTCTAGTAGCTCTTGCGTAACAATGCATTTAAATCCCTCCATTTTAAAACCATGACAGCCTATTCCTGCTCCGCTGAAAAGGCTAATATAAGTTAAAGGATTATTAGTTTTAACACTCATCAGTTAAGTTGTTGAATTATAAAATATAATTAATTTGGAATCTAATTTCGGTACAAATTTTACATTCGTATTGTTGATGTATTCAATTAGTTTAACTTTTTTCATTTATAATATATTCTTATATAATACCAGAATTTAAAATTTGCACCTATAAAAACGCTATCATTTCTTGATAATATTTTTTCAATGAATATGTGCATTTATGTATTTATCCGTTTTAATCTCAGATATCCTTCCTCTTCATTCAATTTTTTTGATGCTAAAATACGTATATAGTTATTTGTCAAAAACCGGTTGATTCGTATTTATATATTTGTTGAAATAAAAACACACATATGAAAACAATGGGAGTCCAAGTTAAGCGATAACAAAAGAAAACAATAATTGGTTGTTATGCAAAATGTTCTTAACATTGAAAAAAACGTTTTCTATATTATTAGAAAATTTTTTTAAAGTGTCTTTACCTCTCCGTATAAAAATCCCCGGGTTTGAATCTTACGTTTAAAAAACGTATATCCTGAATCCTCCGCAATCGTGTATCATTACCGGAATAGTGTATCAGAAATTTATAAAGGTTATCACAATCTGTGATAACCTTTCGAAAACCATTCTTTTGATTCCAACATAATTTCCTGTTTTTTCCGCTTTTTCCGTGCTCTTAAACGATAAAAACAACGCCAAAAACCGTTTTCACCTGCTCGTATATCTCTGTTTTTTCCGCCCCTTACTTGCCTTCTCGGTCATTTATCGAATAATTTTTCCCCTCCGTATTTATATTTGTATAGAAATATTTTTATTATGGAATTAAGAAGAATTGCAGGTCTCAGCGATGACGATAATAATTGCGGGAATGAAATATCACCGCCGACGCCCGAAAATGATAACCCATATTCGGGCGTCGACGAGAATTATGATATCGAGCGCCTTCAGGAAAAATATCCGGACGATGACGACATCCCCGATGAACTCGACTCCGCCGCTTCATCGACGGATAATCCTGAATCGTATGAAGATGATGATTCGCCCGAACCCGAAAAAAATAAAGTCGTTTTCAATTACATTCGCGTCGAAGAAATAGACAGGAATGACCCCGCCATAAACGATTTCATCTCGAATACGCTTATCCCCGCTCTCCTCGATTTTTCTAAATCCGGCAGTTCCAATAAGTACGATTTTTCTCTCATTAGATTCCTGCACGATATTGGCTGCTCCGTCTCTTTCGTCTTCGCTCTTGCCGACGTTTTCTGCGACGTCTCCAACGCCCTTCAAATGGCTGTCGAAACCTCCGAAGAGCGCATCGTCGCTATGAACAGGGACCACCGCGTCGCCGCGAAAATTATCGAATACTATAGAAAACTTTTTTGTAAATATGATAAGAGAACGATTTTCGCTTTTAATAAAATCGATAAGTATAAAACCCATAAGGAACCGCTTGACCTTATTTCTTATCTTACACCTTTATATAAATTTGATGACATTAAACGTGCAAAAGGACTTAAATAACCAACTGGCATTAATACAAATGCGTATTGATGGAAAAACTCTCGTTGAAATCGCGAATACCCTCGGCATCTCGCTTTCTACCGCCTCGCGCTGGAACAGGCTCTTCAAGTCGGATATTCTCTCCGTTCAAAATAAGCAGGTCGAAAACCTCAGAAATAAAATTATCGACCGCTATAATTCCTATTTCGATTTTCTCGACTCTCAACTCGAACGCCTGAAAACTGAAATCGGTCTTCATAAGGAAATCGCTATGACCTATCCCGACCTGATCGATTATACTATCAAAATTCTCGAAGCCCAGAACCGTATCAACATATTCCGTAAATTCTCCTATAAGCCCCCGCCCCTGATTTTCCCCCGGAAATTGAAAACACTCCGCCGGATGAAACCGCCGACGATAATGAAAAAAGTCGCACGTAATAATTTTGTAAACGCTGAATCACATATAAAAAAAAGTTCTTTGACATAACCGCCCACTCAATTCATCAATATGAATTTCTCTGCTCTTTATTGCTAATTGTTAAATGTTAACCGTAAATTGTCCCCGCTCTTAATTGCTAATCGTTAAATGTTAACCGTAAATTGTCCCCGCTCTTGCTCTTCTCTGTGTTCTCGGTGTGCTCAGTGGTGAAATCTCTTTCTCTAAATTAAAGTGAGAATAAATGAAAACTTTTGACCTGTTTTTCCTTTCTCCCTCCCTAAACTCCTGATTTTCCATTCCCGCCTCTCGAATTACGAAAAAAAACAAGTCACATTTGACTTCTTTTGACTTGCTATGCGTCACCGTGTTTTCATCCGCTTCCCTCCGGAACACTGATTTATTGAACATTTAGGGGCAATTCATTGTTATTCTTATACATATTTGATAATTTCCACTTAATATTTTAATAAAATTATGGGAGAGAGAACTTATATTAACGGCAGTTACAAGAACATTCTTGTTTCCGAGACTGAGAATGCGGGTTGCCTGAATACTATTCTGATTCGGATTAACCGCCCGGACGCGATGAACGCGCTTAATATCGAGTTGATGGGCGAGATTGCTTCGGTTCTTACCGCGGCCGATAAGGATGATAAGGCGGGATGCTCTGTGATTACGGGCAGCGATAAGGCGTTCGCGGCGGGCGCGGATATTAAGGAGATGGCTGACGCGAATTCCGCGGAGATTTACGAGCGGGAGATGTTCGCTTCGTGGGACGTGATTCGAAAAGTGAAGAAGCCGGTTATCGCCGCGGTGAGCGGGTACGCGCTTGGCGGCGGATGCGAACTGGCGATGCTGTGCGATATGATTGCGGCGTCGGAGTCGGCGAAGTTCGGCCAGCCGGAAGTGAATCTGGGAGTGATTCCCGGCGCGGGCGGTACGCAGAGGCTTACGAGAGCCGTGGGCAAGGCGCGCGCGATGGAGATTATTCTTACGGGCAGGATGGTGTCGGCTTATGAAATGTTCGAGGCGGGTCTTCTGACGAAGGTTTCTCCCGACGATAAGTATCTCGATGACGCGATGTCGCTGGCGAAGGCGATTTGCGGGAAGCCTACGCTGGCAGTGCAATTGGCGAAGGAGAGCGTTCTGAAGGCGTTCGATACGACGATTGAGTCGGGGATAGAGTTCGAGAGGAAGAATTTTTATTTTCTTTTCTCGACGGAGGATAAGAAGGAAGGGATGAAGGCGTTCGTGGAGAAGAGGAAGCCGGAGTGGAAACAGAGATGAGAGCAATTAGTAATTAATAATTAGTAATTAGTAATTAAGAGCGGTTTACCACAGATGAGAGCAATTAATAATTAGTAATTAATAATTAGTAATTAAGAGCAAGAGAGATTTACCACAGAGGACACAGAGAGCACAGAGAAGAGCAAGAGGTTTTTTAGGTATAAGAGCAAGAGAAGTAACAGTTAGCAATTAACATTTAGCAATTAATTCTTAAGATTCTAATTTCTAATTTCTAACTACTAACTTCTAACTACTAACTTCTTAGAGATAAAAGAACGAAAACAAGAAAAGTAAGTATAAAGAATATAGCATATAGCATAAAGCAAATTATAAAGCAAAAGAGGGAAAAAGTTTGAAAAAGTATTTTTGTTTGTTACTGATTTTAGCATCATTTTCGTTTGCCGCGGCGCAGGACAAGAAGACGAACGAGGTTCCGCCGCCCGCGCCTAAGGTCGCCGAGCAGCAGGTCAACAAGGACGACGACCTGAACGCCGAACAGATTATCGCGCAGAACAAGCCCGCGCTGGTTTCAATCTGGTATCACACGGACAGTTACTATTCTTATTATTACTACTACTCGACTCCGAAGGACACGAACATGTTGAGCGGCAGCGGCTTCATTTTCGACAAGTCGGGTTTCGTGGCGACGAACCTTCACGTGGTCGACGGGTTCGACAGTTTGTTCGTGAAAACGTCGGACGGCACTTATTACAACGCCGAACTTATTCAGGTTGACGAGAAGAACGACATCGCGATTCTCAGAATTCTTAATCCCGATAACATAGTTTTCCACGCCGTTACAATCGGCAATTCGGACCTTCCGCGCGTCGGGCAGAGCGTTTACGCGATTGGCAGCCCGCTCGGATTCGAGTACACTATATCGGAAGGAATCATAGCGGCATTGCGGGAGAACGAAAAAGTATCGTTCAACGACCCGCAGACATACGCGCTGATTGAAAGGACGTTCGACAAGGTGATTCAGATAACCGCTCCCATATCGCCGGGAAACAGCGGCGGCGCGCTTTTCAACGGGAAGGGCGAAGTTATCGGCATCACGACTTATTCGTACGGGTTTTACGGGAATCTGAATTTCGCGATTGCGATAAACAGTTTCACTAAACTGCTGAACGGGTTCGACATCGCGGGACTCGACTCGAATCAGGAATTCCTCACGAAGAAGAAAGAGAATCTTTTCAACACTAACCTGCGTCTCGCGGATTCATACAAGACTAAACTTTACTCGAGTTGGTTTTACACGAAGCAGAAGGACACGATGAAGACGTACGACACGCTTACGGTGAAGCAGGATTCACTAAACAAGATTAATCTCAGGAAGGCGGAACAGTATTACAACCTCTGCCTCGATATGAAGCCCGACACGTTTCTTGTTTATCAGAACATGATGGAACTTTACGTGTTCACCGAAAATTTCCAGAAGGCGGAGGATTTTTACATAAGGATAAAGGAGAAGTTCCAGTCGGACAGCCTGCTTAACACGCTGTCGTCGTCGCTCGCCTCGGCGTACTCTACGTCGAAGGATTACAAGAAGGCGCTCGTCTTTTACGAGAAGATGTACAAACGCGACACGACTGACAATTACATACTGTACCAGATAGGTGAACTTAACTGCAAGCAGAAGGATTACGCGAAGGCGGAAACGACGTTCAGGCGGCTTCTGAAGAAAGACCCGTCGTACATAATGGCGTACATACAACTCGGAAAAATCAGTTACGAGAAGAACGAGTTCAAGACTGCGAAGAAATACCTGCTCGAAGCGCTTGAAAAAACTTTCTCGGATTCATATCCGTCTTCGGAATACATCGACCTGCATTATTACAGGGGTCTCATCGCGGTTAAGGAGGGAAACAAACTCGAGGCGTTGATGGCGTATATGGACATAAAGAACATATACACGTACACGAAAGAGGACTCGGACAAGAAACTCGCGCTTTACAAGGCGATTAGAAAAATGGAAGAATAAACAACAACAACAATAATATTTATGGTAAAGAATTATGATGTAATAATAATCGGCGCGGGCGGCGCGGGATTGAGAGCCGCGGTCGAGATTCCGAAGGAATACTCGTGCGCCGTTTTATCGAAAGTTTTTCCTCCGCGCTCGCACACGGGTACAGCGCAGGGCGGCGTTTGCGCCGCGCTCGGTAACATGGAGGACGACAGTTGGGAAAACCACGCGTTCGACACGGTTAAGGGAAGCGATTATCTCGGCGACCAGGACGCGATTGAAACCATGTGCAAAGACGCGATACGCGCGGTCATAGAACTCGAGCATATGGGTCTGCCGTTTTCGAGAAACGAAGACGGAAAAATAGCGCAGAGGAAATTCGGAGGACACACGAAACCCGAAGACCCGAACGACCCTTACGGGAAGAGGATTCCCGTAATGCGCGCGTGCTATTCCGCCGACAGGACGGGGCACGTAATGCTTCAGACGCTTTACGAGAACTGCATAAAGAACAAGGTCGATTTTTACTCCGAGTTTTTCGTGACAGATTTGATTGTCGAGGATAACGTGTGCAAGGGCGTCGCGGCGTTCGACATAGCGACGGGCGAGGTAACGGTTTTTCACGCGAAGGCGGTGATGCTCGCCACGGGCGGATACGGACGCGTGTTTAGGATAACTTCGAACGCGCACGTCGGCACGGGCGACGGCACCGCGCTTGTTTACAGGAACGGGCTTCCGCTCGAGGATATGGAATTTTTCCAGTTTCATCCGACGGGATTGTGGCGTCTGGGAATTCTCGTGAGCGAGGCGGCGAGAGGCGAAGGCGGAATTCTGAAGAACAAGGACGGCGAAAGGTTCATGCAGAGATACGCGCCGACCGTGATGGATCTGGCGCCGAGGGATATGGTGTCGAGGGCGATTATTTCCGAAATACGCGAAGGACGCGGAATAAAGGGAAGCGACGGTACGGATTACGTGCTGCTCGACGTGTCGCATCTCGGCAAGAAAGTAATCGACGAAAAACTTCCGGAGATAACGGGATTCGCGAGAACGTATCTCGGAGTCGAGCCGACGAAAGAGCCGATTCCGATTCAGCCGACGGCGCATTACGCGATGGGCGGAATACCCGCGAACGTGAACTGCGAAGTGCTAGCGGATGAAAAGGGAAACACGGTGAAAGGGCTTTACGCGGCGGGCGAATGCGCCTGCGTTTCCGTGCACGGAGGAAACAGACTCGGCACGAACTCGCTTCTCGACATTGTAGTGTTCGGAAGGCGCGGCGGAAAGGCGATAGGCGAATTTCTCAAAACCGCGGAGCACGCGGAGATTAAATCGAAGCCCGAGGAGAAGACGAAAGAAAAAATGAAATCTGTTCTTGACAATACGGGAACGGAGAAGGTGTATAAACTCAGGACTGAACTTCAGGAATGGATGATGGAGAAATGCGGGATATTCAGGAACGAGAACGATTTGAAAGCGATGGTTGATAAACTCGTTGAACTTAATGAGCGGTACAAGAGCATTTCGATTGAAGACAAGGGAACGGTTTTCAACACGGATTTAATGGAAGCGCTTGAACTCGAGAACCTGCTTGCGAACGCGGAGGCGACAGTGCACGGCGCGCTTAACAGGAAGGAAAGCCGCGGAGCGCACACGCGCGAGGATTTCCCGAAGAGGGACGACGATAACTGGATGAAGCATTCGTTCATATTCGAGAACGGCGGCAGTCCAGAAATCAAACTGAAGCCCGTTACCGTAACGAAATATAAACCCATGGAGAGGAAATACTGATGAGGATTTTTATCGTTTTATTTTTGACGGTTGTATTCGCCGCAGCGGCGCACGCGCAGTGGGATTTCAAGGTTGACACGACGATAGGAAAGTACAGGTTTAAATCGACGGTTGACACGAGCGAGTACACGACGACGCTGACCATATCGAAAGGCAAGAAGAAAATATTTTCCGAAACGTATTACGAATACGTTTATTCCGTTCAGGCGGAGTCTTTCAAGAAGGGCGGAGAGGTTTATTACTTCATTAATTTTTATTCGGGCGGGGCGCATTGCTGCTCGTCGCTTATTCTCGGAAAGATTGTTGAGGATTCATTTCTTGACAACGATAAATTCGTCAAACTCGATTCATCGTTCTACGGGAATTCGGGATTTATACTCGAAGACCTTGACAGCGACGGAGTGAAGGAAATTCTTTCGGGAAACGACATGTTCGCGTACGCGTTCACAAACTACGCCGAAACCCGCTTCCCGCTTAGGGTTGAGGGGTTCGACGGAAAGAAACTTAAAGACATTACGGGAAAGTTCAAGGATATGCTTCGCGGCGAGATTGAAGAGTTCACGAAAGACCTCGACGAGTTGATTAAGGATGGTTTCGAATGCCCCGCGGAGGACGGAGAGGATACTTTCAATACGGACGCGGGAAGCGTGAAGACTATTCTCGCTGCTATAGTTGCGGATTATTATTCGCTTGGAGAGGTTGAAAAAGGTTATGAACTCGTCGATAAGGTTTACAAGTGCATCGACAGGGAAAGTTACAAGAGAATTTTAAAATCCGATTTTAAGTTGAAATAATATGGATATCACAGTCAGAATACTTCGTTACAATCCCGAAAAGGACGACAAGCCGTATTTCAGGGAATACGGGATAAAGGATGTGAGCCCCGACTTGCGGCTGCTAGACGTGCTTCACGAAATAAAATGGAATCAGGACGGCACGCTTACGTTCAGGCGCTCGTGCGCGCACGGAATTTGCGGAAGCGACGGTATGAAGGTAAACGGAAAGAACCGTCTCGCCTGTTCGGTGCTTCTTAAAGACCTGAACCTGAAAAAGCCCGTTGTTATCGAGCCGCTTCCCTCGATGCCGATAATAAAGGATCTCGTCGTTGACATGTCGGGTTTCTTCAGCAAGTACGAGGTTATAAAGCCGTACCTGATAACGAAGACGCCTCCTCCGCCGAACAGCGAACGGCTGCAGTCGAACGAGGACGCCGAAAAACTTTTTGAATCCGCCAAGTGCATTCTCTGCGGATGCTGCACGACATCGTGTCCTTCGACGTGGTCGAATGAAAACTACATTGGACCCGCGGCTTTCCTGAAGGCGTACAGGTTCGCTTTCGACACGCGGGACGAGGCGGGAGACGAGAGGCTTGACATAATTGATAATCCGGACGGGGTGTGGAGATGCCATACGATTTTCAACTGCATAGAAACCTGTCCGAAGGAGATAAACATAACCTGGCACATATCGCAACTGAAGAAGCGGATTTCGACAAGAGAAATTTGAGAGCAATTAGCAAATAACAATTAGCATTTAACAATTAGCCGTTAGCAATTAAGAGCAAGAGATAGAGCAATTAGCAAATAACAATTAGCAATTAACAATTAAGAGCAAGAGAAAGAACAATTAACAATTAGCATTTAACATTTAACAGTTAAGAGCAAGGGATAGAGCAATAAGCAAATAACGATTAGCAGTTAGCAATTAAGAGCAAGAGATTTAACCACTAAAAAACTAATAACATTAAGTTCTTTATTGCTAATTGTTATATGATAAATGCTAATTGTTATATGATAAATGTTAATTGTTAATTGTTAAATGTTAATTGAAAACGGCGATTTGTATTTTTAGTCAATCAATATATCTTTAATTTCCACGATAACCATTATCCTATGAAAAAATTATTAATGATAATTCTGCCGCTGATAATATGCGGTTTTACATTTATGAAAGGCGAAAACATTTTTCCCTACAAGATTCACCAGCACAAACTTCCGAACGGACTGAACGTCGTGACGGTGCCGTTTGAAAGCCCGGGCATCGCGGCGTTTTACATAGTCGTGCGGACGGGCTCGCGGAACGAAATTGAAGAAGGCGTTACGGGGTTCGCGCATTTCTTCGAGCACATGATGTTCAGGGGAACGGACAAGTACTCGAAAGAAAAATACGACGAGGTCTTGAAATCAATCGGCGCTTCCGCAAACGCGTACACGTCGCTTGACCAGACCGTTTACCACATGGTCGGCAACTCCGCGAAACTTGAACTCATGTTCGAGATTGAGGGCGACAGGTTTCAGAACCTGAAATATTCCGAGCACGACTTCAAGACGGAAGCGGGCGCGGTGAAGGGCGAATACACGAAGAACATTTCGAATCCTGCCGCGCAACTTTACGAGAACATAAGGAATACAGCGTTCGACAGGCACACTTACAAGCACACGACTATGGGGTTTTTCAAGGACATAGTTGACATGCCGAACCAGTACGAGTATTCGAAAAAATTCTTCGACAGGTTTTACAGACCTGAGTACTGCACGATTCTTGTAACGGGCGACGTTACACCCGAGCAGGTTGTGAAACTTAGCGAAAAGTATTTCGGCAACTGGGCGCACGGAACTTACACTGCCGACATACCCGCGGAGCCGAAACAGAACGGTACGAGATACACGCACATAAAGAACGGAGACGTTCCGCCCGTGCTGTCATTGAATTTCAAGGGTCCCGCGTTCAGCGACAGCGAGATGGACGGTCCCGCGCTGGATTTAATAGACAACGTTTTCTTCTCGAACGTGTCGGAGTTATACAACAAACTCGTGGTTAACGAGAGAAAAGTAAGGTACGTTTATATGGGCGCGCCGTTCAACCGCGACCCGAACCTGATTACAATATCGGCGTCCGTGAAGAGCAAGGACGACATGCAGTATGTCAAGGACGAAATAATGAAGACGCTCGAGAAGGCAAAGACGACGCTCGTTGACGCGAATAAACTCAAGGACGCGATTTCGAACATAAAATATTCTTTCGCGATGAGAAACGACACTCCCGGAGGAATCGCGGGGATGCTCGCGTATTACATCGTTCTCACGGGAAATCCCGAATCGGTGAATAATTACTACAGCCTTTACGGAAAGATTAAGCCCGAAGACCTCATGAACACGGCGAAGAAATATTTTACGGAGTCCGAACTTACTATCGGCACAATATCTGCGGACGAAAACGGTCCGGTTAAATAATTAAATGAATTTCAAGATGAAAAAAATATTTATTATTATATTGATGACTGCAATTTTCTCAAACGTATTTNNTCGCAGGAAATCGTTGAACTGAAAATGCCGAATTCCGACAAGGTTGTCGTGAAACTGATGTTCAGGAACGGTTCAATCTGCGACCCCGCGGGCAAGGAGGGGCTTACGCGGCTGACTGTCAGCGCTATTACATCGGGCGGCACGGGCGAACTTACTTATTCGCAGGTGCAGGAAAAGATTTATCCTATGGCGGCGAACTACGGCGCGGGCGTTGACAAGGAAGTATCGGTTTTTTCTTTCGAAGTGCATAAGGATTTTCTGAAGGGGTTTTATGAAATAATGAAAGGATTAATCCTGAATCCGTCGTTCTCGCAGCAGGACTTCGACAGGGTCAAATCGAACCAGCAGAATTACGTTGACCAGGTAATACGCTCTTCGTCAGACGAAGATTACAGCAAGATGGCGCTCGAGGATTTTCTTTTCCGCGGCACGCGGTATCAGCACATGGTAATGGGGAAATCGGAAAGCGTGAAATCGATAACACTTGACGACGTGAAAGAGCATTACAGAAAATATTTCACGAGAAGCAATCTTATTATCGGAATAGCGGGAAACTATACCGATGATTTCAGGAATACTCTCGTAAACGACATGAAGAAACTGCCCGAAGTCACGGCAAGTAGCCCGTCGGCGGGAATGCCCGAAAAGATTGACGGCGTGAACGTGGAGATTATTTCAAAGGACGCGTTCGGGTCGGCGATATTCATGGGATTTCCGATTGACATTACGCGCTCGAGCGACGAGTTCGCTGCTTTGATGGTGGCGAATTCATATCTCGGCGAGCACAGAAAATCATACGGAGTGCTTTACGATAAAATCAGGACGACTCGCTCGATGAATTACGGCGACTACTCATACATCGAATGGTACGATAACGGCGCCGGCAACATGCTTCCTCCGCCGGGCGTTCCGAGGTCGTCTAATTATTTTTCGATTTGGATAAGGCCCGTTCAGATTGGAAAGCAGTTGAGGCAGCAGTATTCCGAACTGTCGGACTTGAAAATCGGACACGCGCATTTCGCCATCAGGCTCGCGCTCAGGGAAGTTGACAAACTCGTGAAGGAAGGAATGACGCAGAAAGATTTCGAAGTGACGCGGGAATTTCTCAGAAGTTACATAAAACTTTACGTGCAGAGCCCTTCGAGCAGGCTGGGATATCTTATGGATTCGAGGTACTACGGAAGAACGGATTACATAAGCGAAATGGACGGACTGCTCGCGAAACTTACGAAAGAGGACGTTGACAAAGCGGTGAAAAAATACTGGCAGGTTGAAAACATAAAGATAACGATTGTAACGGACAAATCGGAAGCGGAGGAACTCGCATCGAGCCTGAAAGACAACTCGCTTTCGCCGATGAGTTATTCCAATTTCGTAAAATCGGGACTGCCGAAGGAAGTAACGGATGAAGACGCTGAAGTCGCGGCGTACAAACTGAACGTGAAGGGCGTATCGATAATAAAAACAGAGGATACTTTTAAATAATGTTTCAGATACTATTAGGGAGCCTGCTTCTCAGCGTAACGCACGCGCTCATACCGAATCACTGGTTTCCGCTCGCGGCGGTGAGCAAGACGGAAAACTGGAGCAGGGGCGAAACGGCGGCAGTGACGGCAATCACGGGGTTTCTGCATACGCTCAGCACGATAATAATCGGAATCATTATCGGCTTCGCGGGATTCAAACTCGGTGATGAAATCGAACTCGTTTCGGGTCTGTACGCGCCCGTGATACTAATACTTCTCGGCGCGTATTTCATAATAAAGAATATCCGCAGCAAGTCGCACACGCACTGCCACATTAATCCCGAGGAGATAAAGCAGGCGTCGAAAAAATCAAAGAGAGCGATTATTACCGCGCTCGGGACGATGATGTTCTTTTCTCCCTGCGTTGAGATAGAGGCTTACTACTTCACGGCGGGACAGTCGGGATGGCAGGGAATCGCGGTGCTGTCGGTTGTTTACCTTATTGTGACCGTAATGGCAATGGTTGTAATTGTCGAATTGAGCAGGAAAAGCATAGATATACTGAACAGAAAACTCCATTTCCTGGAGCACTATGAAAAACTGATAACGGGAATTATTCTGATAATTCTCGGAGTTCTTTCATTTTTCATGCATCATTGATTGTAATAAAAAAAACACGAACTTGTGTTCGTGTTTTTTTCGTGATATTGAAAATCCGTCAGTTGTTCCAGCCGGCTTCGCTCTTGTACTTCGTGTAATAAACCACGATGTCGGCATCGCTCTTGTAATCGGTGAAATAAATAATCCAGTCGGCTTCGGATTTGTATTTTGTGTAATACCATATTCCGCTCATTGGTCTTGCTTCGCTCTTGTAATCCGTGTCGTAAACGATGAGGTTCGCGTCGCTCTTGTATCTTGACACGTAAATAACCTTATCGGCTTCGCTCTTGTACTTCGTGATGTAAACCACCTGCGAGAGCACGTCTGCCGAAGAGAGCAGGAAATAAGCCGAGACTATGACTGCCGCGAAAATTAATTTTTTCATACGAGTATATTTTAATTTTTACAATGTAACCGTAACAAAGTAAATCTTGCTTTTCTTTATTCCGTAATACGTAAGAACTCCTTTGTCCTTGTCGAGCGAAAAATTAGCAATAAGTTCGTATTCGTTTCCGAGTTTTTCGTCGTTCTTGAAAACCCGCTGTTCGCTTTTTCCATTGTCGTAGTAGTTCATGCAGGTATAATAGAAATCATTTTTATAAGAGCACAAATCCATCGCTCCGTCGTACTTATCCGATTTCCAGCCGTTTCCGGAAACGAAGAATTTAGTTATGTCGTATTCCTTTCCCGGCTTTGTTACGAAAGCGGTGTACGCGTAATCGCCTTTATCGTTAAAGACAACCTGGTTGTCCATTCTTTCCGCCATCATTATGTCCTTAAAAGGTCCGTGTTTCTTTTTCCCGTAAACAAAATAATACTGGTCGGGAATGTTCTTTTCATTATCGCCGTAATTTATTCCTGTGTAAGAAATAATTCCGTCCTTTGCCACTGTAAGGTCGAATACATAACCGTATTTATCGGAAATTATTTTATTTCCATCGACGACAAAACTTTCGTTGTTCGTTCCGCCTACAAAAACCGGCACGTCGTTATTCTTAAACTTTATGTCAAAGATAGAAGAAAACTTCGCGACCTCTTTACCGTCAACGAATAGCGTATTGACGAGCGAACCGTCAGGAAGAGTGTCATTTCCGGTATAAGCAATCTTGCCCGAAGGCGTAATCAGAATATCATAAACTCCTCTGTTAAATCTTCCGCTAATCTTTTCACTCCCTTTGACGACAAATTGTTCCGAAGGATAATCCCCCGGGGCGTCGGAAGCGCTGAAAACGGGCACATTAGCGGCATCGAAAACTACGGGCATCATAATATTCGTGAATTTTCCGTATTCCCTGTCCCCCTGAACGAAATAATATTCGTTTTTACCGTCAACGACGTTTACTCCCGTATAGCAGATACCGCCGTTATTATCGAGAACAACGTTATAGACTTCGATATAGTCATATTTTTTCGACTCTGTGTTTCCGACTACAATCATATGTTTTCCGTTATTGCTGGCGTGATAAAACGGGCTGCCGTCCTTTGTGAAGCCGATTTCGAAAGAAGGTTCGCCTTCGTAATACTGAAGACTCTTTATGAAAACGTAATTGATTGTATCGTACGCGGGTCCGTTTTCAAAATCACCTGTGAGAGTATTATACTTTACAAGAAAATCCTTTCCCTTTTCGCTTGCGGCAAAATAAATATTGCTGCCGTTCATGCTTATAGGTTCTTTTATATTTTCATATTGTCTGAGTTCAACGCCGTTCTTTATGAAATAATAAATATTTTTTGTTTCATTAATGTTATTGCTCGCGGTCAGGTAATAATTTCCGCTGTTATCGAATTGAGCGGCGTATGAACTGGCATTATAATAATCAACTGAATTTCCTTTATTGCTGATAATTTTTGTCCGATATGTAACGGTATCCGATTTTGTATATAAAAAGGAGCCTGTTTTCTCGTGGTATTTAAAATCATACAGGGAATAGATTTCCATGTTGCTTCCCTCGTACAATTTTTTCTCTTTGATTGTTTGAGAAAGCAGGTTTTGAAAAGAAAATAAAACAACGAATACAATCAATAATTTCTTCATGCGTGATATTAGTTTTAATTATAAAATAACGTATTATACTTTTTCAATTTCTTTTTTGCCGAGCAATCCTGTGGGTTTAAACAGGAGAATTATTATCAGAATACCAAAAGCGATAGCGTCCCTGTAAGTAGAGGACAGATACCCGAAACAAAAGTTTCGACGATTCCGAGAATAAGTCCGCCGAGAGCGGCGCCCATTATATTTCCGATACCGCCGAGAACCGCAGCCACGAAGGCTTTAAGTCCGTATATTATGCCGATAAGCGGGTCGATTTTCGGATAGTTCAGACCGAAAAGTATTCCCGCGGCGGCGGCGAGGGACGAGCCGAGAATGAACGTAAAACTTATGACTCGGTTTATGTTTATTCCCATCAGACTCGCTACCGTATGGTTAAACGAAACGGCACGCATCGCGGTTCCCATTTTTGTTTTCATTACAATCGTTCTCAAAATAATCATAAGAATCGCAGAGACGACGATAACGACGATTGAATTTGAGAAGACGGTTGCACCGCCGATGTTCATAATCTGTTTGTTTTCGAGCAGAGTCGGGAATGATTTAGGGTCGGCTCCGAAAACAAGTTGTCCAGAATATTCAAGAAAGAGGGAAACGCCTATTGCCGTAATCAGGATTGTAAGTTTCGGAGAATTCCTAAGGGGCTTGTAAGCGAGTTTTTCAATCGTAAAACCGAGAATGGAGCAAATGACCATGGAGGCAAGCAGAATCGCGACAGCCATGAATACAGACGCTCCGCCGGTGAACGTAGTGAAACTAAAGAGCATCGCGAGATAGTATCCCGAAAACGCGCCAATCATAAACACATCGCCGTGAGCGAAGTTTATGAATCTAAGAATTCCATAAATCATCGTATAGCCGAGAGCGATAAGGGCATAGATGCTGCCCAGAGATAGACCGTTAATGAACTGCTGAATAAATTCTGTCATGGTGCTATAGTTTCCTTGTATTTGAATTTGCCGTCTTTGATTTCAAGAACCACCGCGGGCTTTACGGCGTTTCTCTGTTCATTGATAGTAATATTGCCGGAGATGCTTTTAAAGTCTTTGGTCTTCGCGAGTTCCAAACGAATCTTATCGCCTTCGGTCGAACCCGCCCTTTTTATTGCGTCGAATAAAAGCATAGCCGCGTCATACCCGAGAACCGACATAGCGTCGGGCTCCTTATTGTATTTGGCTCTGTACTTTTTAATGAAATCCTGCACGAGTGGGTTCGGGTCATCCATTGACAAGTGCGTCGAGAAGAAACATCCTTCGAGTGCGTCCTTCGCTTTTCCTTCGGTCAGTTTTTCCGATTCCCAGCCATCACCGCCGAAAAGGGGCACGTTAATTCCGATTTCGCGCGCCTGTATTGCGATAAGACCAACATCAGTGTAGTAACCCGGAATAAAAACCGCTTCGGGGTTTTTATATTTTATCGCTGTCAACTGCGCTTTGAAATCCTTGTCGCCTGCGGAATATTTTTGTTCTTCTACTATTTCTCCGCCCATTTCGACAAAAGTTTTCCTGAAACTTTCGGCGAGACCCGTTGAATAAGCGTTACGCTGGTCGATAAGGAGAGCGACTTTTTTTACTTTCAGGGAATTCAGTGCAAACTTGCTCATCACGGTCGCCTGAAAAGGGTCAATGAAACACACGCGAAAAATATAATCCCCGATTGCCGTAACCTCGGGATTGGTTGACGCCGGGGTTATCATCGGGATTTTATTCTGCTGGCAGATAGGAGCCGCCGCTTTGCTGCGTGAAGAAGCCACTTCGCCGAGAATCGCGACAACTTTATCGCGGTTGATGAGTTTCTGCACGACGGTTTGAGTCTCGTTCGGTTTTCCCTGATTATCTTCGGTTATCAGTTCAATTTTTTTGCCGAGCACACCGCCCGCGTTGTTAATTTCTTCAACGGCGAGTTTCATTCCGTTATCGGAACTTATTCCGAACGTTGCTTCACTACCGGTTAAAGACGCGAATTCTCCGATTTTTATTATATCTGCGGAATTTTTATTGCATGAAAAAAAGGCTAAGGAAAGCAGTGAAAATGAAATTAAAACTATCGTATTAATCTTCATACAATTAGTTGATTTTTAATTTATTTAAGAAAAATAATTTAAATACGGATTAAAAACAATTTGAAAAATTGCTTATCTAAGGCGGATTTCCGAAACCCGGCTTCCTAAAATAAATAATTTTGATTTTCATAACTCAATATAACTCGTTATTTTTGGATGTCAGTCTTAAAAACGTTAAAATTCAATAACATAAAAACCAAAGGAGTGAAAAATGACATTAATATTAAACCGCAATGACGTAATATCCGTATTGCAGATGAAGGACTGCATGGAAGTGGTTGAGAAGGCGTTTGCAGAACTGGCAAACGGTACCGCAGTTCTGCCGTTAAGGACGGGCATAAAACCGCCCGACGGTATTTCGCTTTACATGCCTGCTTATTTGAAAGAAATGGGAGCGCTCGCCTGCAAGGTAGTGACGGTTTACAAAGACAATCCGAAGAAATACGACATGCCTACGACAATCGGAAAGGTGCTTCTTCAGGACATAAACACGGGGGACGTCGTATGTATAATGGACGGCGGTTACCTGACCGCGGTGAGAACCGGCGCTGCGAGCGGAGTGGCAACAAAGTATCTGGCACGAACCGACAAGTCGCAGACTGCCGGAATATTCGGGNCAGGAGTGCAGGCGAAGATGCAGTTATGGGCGGTTGCGACGGCGCGCGACATAAAGAACGCAATAGTATATGATATATCGGACGAAGCAATGAACAAATTCATTTCCGAGATGAGCGAGAAACTGGGAATAGAAATCAAGAAAGCAAAATCGGCAGAAGAAGTTCTTAAATCCGATATAATATGTACAGCTTCTTCGTCCGCAGAACCGCTTTTCGACGGAAAGAAGTTAAAGGAAGGAACGCACATAAACGGTATCGGAAGCCATGCGCCCGCGATGCGTGAACTCGACACGGAAACGATAAAGCGCTCGTTGTTCGTCGGCGATTCGCGCGAGGCTTGTTTCGGCGAGGCGGGCGATATTCTTATACCGATTAAAGAAGGAGCGATAACGGAGAGCCATTTCCACGCGGAACTCGGAGAGGTAATAACGGGAAAGAAACAAGGGAGGACTGACGATAAAATGATTACGTTGTTTAAATCAAACGGGCTTGCGATTCAGGATGCGGCTACGGCGAAGGTAGTATATGAAAACGCGTTGGCGAAAGGGATAGGGGTAAATGTTGAAATATAATTAGTAATTAATAATTAGTAATGAGTAATTTAAGAGCAGATATTAATTATTAATTTAAGAGCAGATATTAATTATTAATTTAAGAGCAGATATTAATTATTAATTTAAGAGCAGATATTAATTATTAATTTAAGAGCAGATATTAATTATTAATTTAAGAGCAGATATTAATTATTAATTTAAGAGCAGGCATTAATTATTGTTTGTACGCTTGCATTTTTGTTTTTAATTTTACGATAAGAAAAAGCCGGCACAGAATGCGCCGGCTTTCGTATAAGTAAAAATTTTTCGTTTAGAATTCGTCGGGGAGTTCTTTGAGTTGCGCGTAGTTGAAGACGGGGCCGTCCTTGCAGACATAGACGCCGCCGACGTTGCAGCGGCCGCATTTTCCGAGACCGCACTTCATTCTGTTTTCGAGTGTAGTGAAAATATTTTCATCGCTGAACCCGAGTTTTTTCAAAACGGGCATAGTGAATTTAATCATAACGGGAGGTCCGCAGATAACCGCTATAGTGTTTTCCGCCTTCGGGGCAATTTTTTCGACTATTGTGGGAACGAAACCGACTTCGCCGTCCCATCCGTCGGATTCCCCTCCCGGGTCAACCGTGATAATGGTTTTAACGTCCGGGCGGTCTCTCCATTCTTTCAGTTTGTATTTATAAACCAGGTCGCCGATTGAGCGCGCGCCGTAAATAATTGTAATATCCTTATAATCCTTTCTCCAGTCGAGGACGTTATCTATGACGCAGCGCACGGGCGCGAGACCGATGCCTCCCGCGATAAAGACCACGTTCTTTCCTTTTTGCTCTTCGAGAGGAAACCAGTTGCCGTACGGTCCTCTGAAACCGATGGTATCGCCTTCGTTAAGCCTGCGCAATGCCTGCGTGACTTTACCGTAAACCTTGAACGAGCATTCTATCATTTCGGGGCGGGTCGGTGAAGACGCTATGCAGAAGGTCGATTCCCCTTCCCCGAAAACGCCGTATTCTGCAAACTGTCCCGCTTTAAAGTTGAAAGTCTTTGCGACTTCGGGGTCTTTCAACTGAAGCCTGAATGTTTTGGTGTCGGGCGTTTCGTCAATTATTTCTTTTATTTCAGCCAGATAAGGTTTATATATATTTTCCATGATTAAAACTTTGTTCTTTTGTTTTAAAAATTAGTCCTTGCAGTTCGCGACAATTTCTTTTATGTCAATGCTTACGGCGCATCCTCTCGAGCATCTTCCGCAGCCCGTGCACAATATCTCGCCGAACTTATCAACGTAGTATTTAAACTTATGATTGACTCTTTGTCTGTACCGCTTCCCCTGAATGTCTCTGGGATTATGTCCCGAGGCGTGAAGCGTGAAATGACCGAACTGGCAACCGTCCCAGTTCTTCATTCTGCGTCCTTCTGTATAACTGTAATCTTCATCGACTATATCGAAGCAATGGCAGACAGGGCACACGAACGCACACTGCGCGCAGGAGAGGCACATATCGCCGACACCGTCCCATTTCGGATGTTCGAAATTCTTCGCGAGCCAGTCGTGAACCTGCTTGCTGTCGAAAGCAACTTCCGGGTGTTTAACTTTTTCGGAAACCTCTTTTGACTTTGAGGGATTGCCGTCAGTAAGGTATTTTGAATATGCATCGATAAATTCTTTTCCCTTGTCGGTGACGATGCGAACCGCAAAATTATCGGCATCGAGCGGAATGAGAAAGATATCCGAGCCTTTTTCGGACACGGGAGAAGAGCCGACGGAAGTACAGAAGCAGTAGCGGTCAGAAAATTCGCACATCATTCCGATGACAATAAAATTCTTAACCCGATAGTTATAAAAGTCGTCTTTGTAATCCCAGTTGAAAACCTTGCTTAAAATGTTGAAGGAATTCGTATCGCAGGGCTTCGCGCCGATTATGACGGTTTTTTTCTGTTCGGGACCCGCGTCGAGTATTTGAACATCATTTTTTCCGCGCTTGTAATAAAGCACCGGTTCGGCTTTCGGGAACACGAAAGTTTTATAAGACGCTTTCGTCGGTTTCGATTGAGTATCGAGAACAATCTGCGAGGCGTCCTGAGTCACAACATACTCTGTTTTACCGGGGGCAATGAGAATGTGACCGCCTCCGATAATATCTGCGCAGAGTTTAACAAGATTTTGTTTAGAAATTATTTTTTCTTCCATTTTAAAAACTTTATAGTTTTGTTTTCGGGAATAAGATCCCGTTCATTTCCTTAATTTCGAGTATATCCGGTTATTACTATCCGACTCTCCTGCCCCGACCTGATGGGCGGGGCAATAAAGAGCGGATTACTTTAATTATTCCTCCCGAACAAAGAGTCCGGTCCTACCTATATGATTTTACCCGATTTGTTCCCCTGTTACACAAAACAGGTGCGGGTGGTAAAAAATATTTATAATCAAAGAACTGTTTCTTCAAGGATTCCAGTCCACCACGGAGGACGAGAACGAAAGAAATAAATTACATAAACAATTCATCGCTGTCTTTGACGTCGAAACTGCCGACGAGAGTCGGTGTTTCGAGGCTTCTGCCAGAAACGTACGCGAACGCTTCTTTCGCGGTTTCCGTCATTCTTCTGTTCAAAAGCGAAAGCGGTATATCCATAGGGCACGCCCTTTCGCACTCACCGCAGCCAATGCATCTGCCGCTAAGGTGGAAAGCGCGCACGACATTCCAGGAAAAGTTACCGCGTGAATGCGGGCTCGACTCGATCCATCTCGGGATTGTTTTGTCGGTTATGCATCTCTGGCAATAGCACAGAGGACAGGCTGCGCGGCAAGCGTAGCATTTTATGCATTTATCAAATTCTTTTTTAAAGTAAGCGAATCTTTCCACATAGGTCATCTTTTCGAGAGCGCGGATTTTATCAAGAACTTCATCGGAGACTTTCGGAGTTTCCTTTTCGGCACCGAGTGTTGTATCCGAATAAAGCGGTTTATGCGTTTCACACGGAACGCATTTTGAAGCGAGGGTATCGGCGCCGTATTCCAGGCCGAAATCTTTAGCCACGCCGCCGCAGTTCATTCCGATTATGTAAACGTCTTCGCGTTTCAACTGGCTTTCCTGAATGAGGGCGATAATCGCGTGTATGTCGCAGGGTTTCGCGACGATGCCGAGTTTTAACACAGAGCCGTTTTGCTTAGCGAGGTTTTTTATTCTCGCTTTGGTAAGATAAACGGCAAGGTTATTCAGGCAGTATTCATTAAAGACGAGTTTTTCCGCGTCTTCTGGATTTGTGATAACAATCGGTTTTGTTCTTTTCGGCTCAATTTCAACATAGCCGAGAACGGCCGCGACCGTTTTGTTTTCCAATAATTCTTTCGCGAGTTTTCTTAATTCTTCCATCACACGGCCTCCCCTTCTTTCATAATTACATCCTTATTTACCNATTGAATCATCGGGAAACTTTGTAACAAATTCCGAATTCAACTCTTCATAGTTTTTGAAGGGTCCCATAGCCTTCACATCGTTTACGACTTTAGAAACCACATCGACGAATTTCTTACCTTCCGAAGCGGACACCCAGGAAAACTGGAGACGTTCTTTTTCGATTCCGAGGTAATCGAGGAGTTCGTGGAAGAAAGTCCAGCGTCTGCGCGCGTGAAAATTTCCCGCGTTATAATGGCAGTCGTTCGGATGGCAGCCCGATATGAGTATGCCGTCCGCTCCGCGTTCGAATGCCTTGAGAATGAACACGGGGTCAATGCCGCCGGAGCACATAACACGAATTAGTTTGACGTTAGTCGGATATTTCAGACGGGAAGTTCCGGCAAGGTCCGCGCCCGTGTAGGTGCACCAGTTGCAGACGAATGCGACTATTTTTGGTTCCCAGTTTTGTTCTTTCATATTAATGAAAATTTAAAATTATTTTATATCTCCGATTGAACGGAATCGAAACAGTCTGTATTACTGTTCGAATCACTGAAATCCGCTGCGGCGGACCCAAGAACTGATTTCGCAAAAAATACTGTTGTATCTTCACAGCCACCGCCGCAACGGACGATAATAACACAGATACCACTGAAAAAACTTATAATGCCGCTATCTGGGCAAAAATCTCTTCGTTATTAAATCCTGCGAGTTCAACAGACTTTGACGGACAGGTAGCGGTGCAGGTTCCGCATCCCTGACATAAACCCGTGTTCACATAAGCGACTTCCTTATAGACCACTCCGTTTCTGTCTTTTAATTCCTTTACCTCAACCGCGCCATACGGGCAGACTTTCTTGCAATAGAAGCATCCCGCGCAGAGCGATTCGTTCACGTAAGCGACAACCGGTTCGCGTTCGAGTTTATCGGAGCCGAACAGCACGAGCGCCTTTGCCGCCGCCGCCGAAGCCATAGCCACGGACTCTGGAATATCCTTAGGAGACTGACAGGCTCCCGCGAGGAACACGCCTCCTGTAGTGCTTTCTATGGGGCGCAGTTTCGGGTGCGCTTCATTATAGAAGCCGTATTTATCGTAAGGAATGCCGATAGTCTGCGCGAGTTCGGAAGCATCCTGCTGGGCAATCATCGCCGTAGCAAGCACCACCATATCGGCGTCTATTTCAACGGGCATACCAGCGATTGTATCTTCGCCTTTCACGATATACTTTCCGTCTTTTTCGGAAATCTTCGACACTCTTCCGCGTATGTACTTCACACCGTCCTCTTCTATTGCGCGTCTCACGAATTCGTCGTACATCTTGCCGCCTGAGCGGATATCCATATAGAACACGTAGGCTTCGCCGTCGTGGACTTTATGCTTATACAGCATCGCGTGTTTCGCCGTGTACATGCAGCATATCTTGCTGCAGTAGGAGAATCCTTTTGATTCGTCTCTCGAGCCTACGCACTGAATGAAAACCACTTTTTTAGGTTCTTTTCCGTCGGAAGGTCTTTTAAATTCTCCCGATGTGGGACCTGAAGCGCTAGCAATTCTTTCGAACTGCAGACCGTCGACAACGTCTTTATACTTTCCGTAACCATACTCGCCGTAGCCTTTGATAGGAGAATCATCGGGTTTCTTGTCAATCTTGTATAATTTATATCCCGTGGCAACGATGATGGCTCCGATTTCCTCTGTCACGAGAGTATCTTTCTGGTCAAAATTAATCGCTTCGCGTCCGCATACTTTCACGCACATTCCGCATTTTCCGTTTTTATAGTACATGCAGACAGTTTCGTCAATAACCGGAATGTTAGGGACCGCCTGAGGGAAAGGAACATAGACCGCGGGTCTGTACGCCAGATTTTCTTCGAATGAATTGAACGCTTTTTTCTTCGTCGGGCATTTTGTAATACACAGACCGCAGCCGGTGCATTTATCCTCGTCGATATGGCGGGCTTTTTTTCTTATAGTAACGTTGAAATTTCCTATAAAGCCTTCAACCTTTTCTACTTCGGAATAAGTCATCAGTTTAATTCTCGGGTGCTGGTAAACTTCGACCATTCTCGGAGTAAGAATGCACTGTGAGCAGTCGAGTGTCGGGAATGTTTCCGACAACTGGCTCATATGACCTCCGATTGAAGGTTCTTTTTCCACGAGAACGACTTCATATCCCGCGTTAGCGACGTCAAGCGCCGCCTGTATACCTGCTATACCGCCGCCGATAACGAGAGTTCTTTTTGTAACGGGTACTTCGATAGTCGTAAGAGGCTGATTTCTTTTAACCTTTTCGATAGCCATTCTAACGAGGTCAATGGCTTTATCAGTCGCGGAATCAATATCGTCGTGAACCCAGGAACAATGTTCTCTCAGGTTCGCGATTTCAACGAGGAAAGGATTGATTCCCGCGTCGACCGCGGCTTTGCGGAAAGTCTTTTCGTGCATATGCGGGGAGCATGAGCCGACTACGATAGCGTCAAGTTTCTTCTTCTTAATCTCATCTTTAATCATATTTTGTCCGGGGTCCGAGCACATATACTTATAGTCGAGCGACACTTCCACGCCGGGCAGCCATTCGCAGGCTTTAGCAACGCGCGGGCAGTCGACCGTTCTTCCTATGTTCTCGCCGCAATGACAAATAAAAACTCCGATTTTCATAAATTACTCCGGTTTAAGTAAAAATTATTTTTTACACCGCCGCTTTATCGGCCGGCAGTTCATTATATTTAAATTCAACAGTGTGCTTGTTAATGCCCAGTTCTTTTTCGTCCATACCGAGGGCGAGACCGAGCAGTTCCGTAAGGTAAAGCACGGGGAAATCCTTATGCTCCGGGTATTCCCTTTTCATCGCGCGCTGTCTCATATCAAGATTAGAGTGACACATCGGACAGGCGACGACCATCACGTTTGCGCCGTGTTCTTTTGCGTCGTCAAGAATTTTCTTCGACAGGTCAAGAACGATATCGCGTCTCGCGAGGGTATGAGCCGCACCGCAGCATTCCACCTTATAATTCCAGTCAACGGGTTTCGCGCCTGTAAGTTCAACGAGGCTTTCCATGGAGGACGGCTGTTCGGCGTCATCGAAATGAGTGATAGCCGCAGGGCGAACGAGGAGGCAGCCGTAATAGCAGGCAACCTTAAGGTTTTTAAGTTCTTTCTTTTTGTTCGCGGTAATTTTATCGCTGCCGATTTTCATAAACAACTCGATAAGGTTCATTACTTTAATTTCCTTTCCGAGTTTTTTGTCAAGCACGAGTTCCACTTCCTGTTTGAGTTCGGGATGCGTTTGTATTTCGTGCTGGGAAAGTACGAGCCTGTTGTAGCAGGCGGCGCAGGGAGCGACTATATCATCGAGACCCTGTTGTTCGGCAAGGGCGATGTTGCGCATTGAAAGCGAATTAGCGAGCAGGTGGTTCGTTACGTGCGCGGATGTCGCGCCGCAGCAGGTCCAATCCTGAATCTCGTCAAACGAGGCTCCGAGTTTTTCAACGACTTTTCTGAGAGAAATGTCGTATTCTTTTGCCGTTCCAGTCTGGGAACAGCCGGGGAAATAACCTAATTTCAATTTATCCTCCGTTAATGAGGTTACAAAATTATTTTTTTGCNNCGTCCTTGAGAAAATATTCTTGACGGATTTTTTATCTTTAACTTTATGGGGAATCATTTCAAGCTTTCCTTTGATAAGCATATCAGGCGCCGAGTCCACGTCCTGCAAAAGGTCCAGAGTTTTCAATTTATATTCAGCTATCAATCCTATTTCCCACGAACGACCGAAACGTTTAATCTGATTAAGGAAAGACTCGTGGAATTTCACGATATGGTTCTTGTTAACCTTTACACCTTTTTCGAGGGCAAGCTCGCGAACGGCATCCATAAACTTAGCGAGGTCAAATTCCTGCGGACATCTGGTAGAGCAGGTCATGCAACCTGCGCAAAGCCAGGGTGTTTCAGATTTCAGAGCCTCTTCATAAAAGCCGAGTTGTATCAGCCGTACAATCTTATTCGGGGCGATGTCCATATAATATCTGACGGGGCATCCCGCGGAGCACTTGCCGCACTGATAGCAAAGGCTGACATCCTGAAAAGTTTTTTCTTTAATGTCGTCAGCGACAGTATGCACGTGATTATGGTTATGTGAACTCATATGGTGAAAAATTTAGAATTGGCAAAAAGTGAAATTAAAAAGTCGGCTGAACTTTCAAAGTGTAGATTATTTTCGTAGAAAAACATCTATATCGTCCCCCGGATATTAATCCTGTTCGGTTTATCATTTACGTCCTCCATAGTCTTAAAAAAGATATGCGTAAACTAAAAACCATTTATTAAGTTCGCAATAAAATTAGAGAGATTAAAATAATTCTTCAATGACAAAAGGTGTGATGAATAGTGTAATTCGGCGGGGTGTATAAAAATTAAACACTTCGGGTGAATATTAATAATCTAACTATTAGAGTCAATAGAAGTGAAAAAATTTAATTAAGGCGGGAATCCGCAACAGAAACAGAGTAATAATAAAGAGAAGCCGGCGGGCGCCGGCTCCTCTTAGCAGAAAGTGAAAGTATATTAATCAAAGGTTTTGTGGGAACTCTTATGACTAATAGTTTCAGTCAAAAATCTTTTCAAGGTCCTGATATTTTGAATGCATAGCGTCTATCGCCTTGTCGACAGCCGCCGCATCAATTTCTTTACTGGAATCATTCGTACCAAGAGCGTCTTTAAGAGCTTTTGTTTTTTCGAGCAATTCGGACGCCGTTTTTTGGAACAACTCTGTTTTGCCTTCCAGTTTCTTGGGCAGTTTAGCGTTAACGCACGCTTCGGCTTTAGATATCAAATCGTCAATAACTTTCCGAACGGATTCATAGTCCTTCGCGGGATAATACTTATGGAATATTACATAGAGAACTTTATGGTATTCGTCAATCTCCTTATTGACAGGTCTTAATATGCGAACCATCATTTCGAAATCTGCGTGAAGTTTTTCTGCAGCGTCGAGCATTTTCTGGTCGTCATTGCCGCTTGCCGCAGCGTAATAATTCTCAGCCGAAGCATTAAGAACATTAAGTCCTTCTTTCCATTTTCCTTCCTTCTCTCTTAAAATACCCGGAAGCGACGCGCTGTTAATTTTTTCTATATGGGGTTTGATTTTCTCGACCATGCCCTTTAATGCTGAAATGTCCTTGGCGGGATATGCTTCGTGCCAAATAACATAAATAACGTCATGAAACGCCATTAATTCGGGAACAGTGGAATTAATTTCCGCCGAATCATCCTTTACCTGCGAATACATCATGGATGCTGCGAAAACAAACAGAATTAGCAATAAAAATTTTTTCATCAAAGATAATTGGAATAAATTAAATAATATACTTTCGACAAAATTGTCGAACTTTTACAAAACTTGCCTGATTTAATGTTTCAGTTTTTCTTTCCTATTTTTCTGCCAAAGTAACACTCACGGTCGCTTGCGATTTCATTGAACTTGCACAATCCTTTTCCATTATAGCATTCTCCGCATTTAGGCGGAACATAATCGGGATTGGTAACATCGTGTTTATCCATAAGTTTGCAGTCTACCATTCCCGGGCAAGCGACGTTTGAGGTTGAAATTTGAATACCCTCATCAGTATTGTTGTCTGTTTTCTGCACACTATCAGAAACCGAAAACAGAACACCGGAGAACAATAAAAAGAACAATATGTACTTGGCAAAATTCCTCATTACAAAATAATTTGCAATAATTATACCAAACTATGACAGAGAAAAGTATATAAAGTCAATTCGAGATAATAAAAAAAGGTGATACGGGGATTAAGTTGAATAATGAATCGTTAAATAATGCATCAACAAATTAATGAAATGTGAAACAATATATTCAGAAGAAAAAGGGAATACCGCAATTCGGAGAGAATTTATTAATGTCTTGACAGACCAAAAAAAATATACTAATTTTGAACACCGATTCAATATTCGTTTTCAAAATAAATTTAAATGTAATGAGAAAAAAAGAAGGAAACAAAGAGGAAGACATATTAAAGGCTGCGACGGAAGTCTTTGCACAGTCCGGATTTTATGATGCAAAGATTTCGAAGATTGCCGAAATGGCTAATGTATCAATTGGCAGCATTTATGTGTATTACAAAAACAAGAATGATATACTTAATAAGATTTTCGAGAAAATCTGGGGTTCGCTATACAATAATCTGGATTCACTCTTCAAGCGTTCAGATTTATCCATGGTAGAGAAATATGACGCGATGATAGACATGATATTCGATTCTTTTACTGAAAATTCCGCGACGGCGATAGTAATCGCAAACGAGCAGCAGAGGCTGCTTCTGAGGAACAAGGATAGTTTCACCGAGTACTACGACAAGTTCGTGGGGCTTGGCGAAGAGATTGTCAGGGAAGGAATAAAGAAAAAAGTATTCAATCCGAATATCGACGTAAACATATTCAGGCATTTTCTGTTAGGGGCATTCAGGGATCTTATAACATCGTGGGCGATTGTACCAGAAGAATTCCCGTTAAACCTCGTAAGAAGAAACATAAAATTTTTATCGAAGTACGGATTACTGAATCACAATCAGGAATAGTGAGAATATGAAAATCAATAAAATCAAGTATCTGATAATTCTTTTATTTGTCAGCAGTCAAGTTTTTTCACAGCAGTTGTCATTAAGCCGCGCGGTAGAAATATCCGTTGGAAGAAGCGACAAAGTAAAGCAGTATTCAGAAAAGGTCGAACAAAAAAAGAAATCATACAACGAATCAAAAGGAAACTTCCTGCCGAGCATAAACTTAACCGGAGGATTCAATCACATGAACGATGATCTGGTAATGGACCTTGATCCGATTCGTCAGGCTATGATAAGAATACAGGCGGGAAATCAGGTAGAGTTCGCGAATGTATATAACGTGCTGCTCGGGGGACCCGGTCTTACGCAGCAGCAGAGGTCGGCGTTGTTAGGAACTTATTCGTCCGCTTTGAGCAAGCAGATTCCATTATTTCAGAGTCAGGTAAAAAAACAGGATTACTGGAACGCGACCCTGACGGGCACGCAGCCTTTGTTCATGGGCGGCAAACTAATATCCGCTAAGAATATAGCCGAACAGGAAATTGAACTTGCGGAGACCGAACTTGACAAATCGAGAAACGAAGTAATATCGGAAGTCATTTCAAATTATCTTAATGCAGTTTTATTAAAGAGCATAGTGAGCGTAAGGCGGGATGTTCTGAGCGGAATGATAAAGCACAGGAACGACGCCAAGAGGATATATGAAGAAGGAATCATCGCCAAGAACCAGTATCTTCGCTCGGAAGTTGCCGTTGCGGAAGCAGAAAGGAATCTATCAGACGACGAGAACAGGTTCAATCTTGCAATAACGGCATTAAGAAATTCACTGAATTACAAAGACAGTGAACCGATAGATGTATGCGACTCACTCGTATTTAAAGAACTGCAGGAGCCGTTGAGCAATTTCAAGGAAAATGCAGTCTCATATCAGCCTGTATTAAAAATGATAGAAATAAAGAAAAAACAGGTAGAGGGGAAATTAACCATAGACCGTTCGGAGTTCCTTCCGAAATTCTTTCTCTTCGGTAAGTATGAGATACTCGATAAATATCTTTCGATTCTCGAGCCGAGATGGGTTGTCGGAATACAGGGAAGCATAAATCTTTTTAACGGATTCAAAGATTACCAGAGGGTCAGCCAGACAAAGCACGTAAGCAGGGAAATTGATTATCTCGAATCAGACACGAAGAGCAAACTAAATTTAGTCATAGAAAAAAATTACAAAGACGTTCAGAACTCGAGAACGAGGTATGAAAAACTTGAAGCGGTTATAAATCTCGCGGAAGAGAATCTCCGCCTGACGGAAGGACGGTTTCTTTCGGGTTTATGCACATCTCTTGACGTAATCGACGCACGTCTTGTGACGGAAAAGAACGGAATTGAAAAGAAACTATCACTATACGAATACTACAAATCAATAAACGAATTATATCTTACGTCGGGCAAGCCGATGAATTTTCTTATCTTATGGAATAAGGATACAAACTGATGAAAAAGACAAAAAGCATTTTGCTTATAGCAATACCAGTCGTACTAATAATAATATCCGCGGCTGTATTAATCGGCAAAGCAAACAAGCAGGAAGACGTTTACATAACCGGCATAGTTGAGGCAACGCACGTTGATGTTTCCTCGAAGATAGCGGGCAGGATAGACAGTGTTTACGTGCGGGAGGGCGATGAGGTTTTCAAGGGACAGATTGTGGCATCAATAATGAGCAAGGAACTGGACGCAAAACTCGAGCAGGCTAAATCCGTAATGGAGGCGGCATACCAGAAACTGCAGATAGCTATAAACGGCGCCCGGCCAGAAGAAAAGGAAATGGCGGAAAAGCTATACATGCAGGCGAAGCATCAATTCGAACTTGCGGAAAACACATATACGAGAATTATGAATTTGTACCGTGACAGCCTCATATCCGTTCAGGAAAAGGATCAGATAGAATTCCAGTACAAGGCGGCGCGCGAACAGATGGAGTCAGCGAAAGCGAAATACGACCTTGTATTGAAAGGCGCGCGGAGCGAGGAAATACTCATGGCTGACGCGGGATTCAGGCAGGCGGAAAACACGTACAGGGAAGTACTTGCTTACAAAGAAGAACTCACGATAGTCAGTCCGCTTCAGGGGGAAATCAGCAAAAAAATCACGGATCCCGGGGAGATAGTATCAGCCGGATATCCTGTATTTACGGTTACAGACCTTAAAGACGAATGGGTAATACTGCAGATGCGCGAAGACCAGATGGCAAAGGTTAAGAAGGATGCTATTTTCAAAGGCAGGGTTCCCGCGCTGGGAAATGCTGAATATGAATTTTATGTGTCGTACATATCCCCGGTCGGCGACTACGCAACATGGAAACCGACGAATCAGAAAGGTGAATTCGACCTGAAGACATTCGAAATAAGATTAAGGGCGAAATCAGAAATACAGGGACTCAGGCCGGGAATGACGGTAAATATAAAAATTAACTGAGATACGAATACGGCGGATACCGGAAATGAATTATACATTTAACGTTGCGAAGAGGGAGTTCAGGCGGATAGGGAGTTCGAAATTTTATCTATTCATGCTGTTCTTACTGCCAGTGAGTTTGTTTTCGTTTTTTGCGTACGTGTATGAAACGGGCGTGCTTCGCGAAATACCCATAGCGGTCTGCGATTACGACAACAGCGAACTATCGAGAACATACATCAACTTTATCGAATCTACGGGTTCGATGAAAATTCTGAAATACGTTCAGTCAGAGACGGATATAAAAAATGAATTTCTCGACGGGAACATATACGCGGCATTTGTAATCCCCAACAATTTCGAAAAAGACACGAAATCCGGAAAGCCGGCGAGTGTTATTGTATATAACAATACGACAAATCTAATAACAGGAAACACTGTATACAAGGACGCGCTGACGTTCACGAAAATGTTTTCCGGCGGAGTTCTGCTGAAGAAAATGCGTTCAAAAGGAATCACGGAAGAATCCGCAATGAACATATTAAACGCGGTAAAAATCGACAGCCGCCCTCTGTACAATCCTAATTACAATTATCTGAATTATCTAATTCCCGGATTAGTACCCGTAATGCTGCAGATGGCGATAATGCTTCTAACGGCAGTAATAATAAGTTCAGAATTTTCTCATGGAACTTTCGGGAATTTACTGGAAGCGGCGGGCGGAAGTGTGTGGGCTTTGTTAGCGGGGAAGGCGGTTCCATATTTACTGATTAATACCGCGACAGCGCTGCTGATACCGGGATTATTTTATTCTTTTTTCAAGATTGATGTTCCCGGTTCGCTTACAGGGGCGGCTTTATTGTTCATTCTTTTTTCCATTTCGAGCGTATTTTTCGGAATTCTTATATCGACATTTTCAAGAAATTACATGTTCACGGCGGAAATATCGCTATTCCTAAACACGCCGGCGTTTATATTCAGCGGATTCGTTTATCCGTTCAGAGCCATGCCCGGGCCGCACGTCTGGTTTGCGCAGTTGATGCCGTTCACGCACTTCATAGACGCGTACTTAAAAATCGGTGTAATGGAATCGTCCGTTAAAACCGCTCTTCCTGAAATACTTGCGCTTACGGCATTCGCGCTTCTGTCAATCGTATTTACGCTTTCAATACTTTACCTGCGTAAGAGGCATTTCCTTAAATCCGAAACGCGGGGCAGGATGGGACGGAAGAATATGCTTAAGTATATATTCAAAATATTTCAGAGGGAAGTTTCTGTCGTGCTCAAAGACAGGGACGTTTTTATGATAATAATAATAGCGCCGATATTTTACGCTTTCGTTTATGCTTCTTTATACTATTATAAGACGGAAGAGAAGGTGCCCGTAGCGGTAGTTGATATGGACAGGTCGGAGTTTTCAGAAACGTTTACGCGAAGGATGAATACAAGCAGAATGCTTGAGACGGTTCTAATCACCGGCGACATGAACGAAGCAAAGAGCATGATGGCTTCAATGAAAATACACGGAATTGTTTTCATTCCTCATAATTCATCCGTAGAACTCAAGTCGAAAGAATCAGTAACGCTCACGGTTTATTTAAACACCAGCCGTTTTCTTGTATCGAACGACATAAACAAAGCGGTTAACGAGGTCGCGTCTTCATTCAACGAGGAAAACAGGAAAGTATGCTTACAGTCGATGGGATACAACACACGCGAAGCGGAAAACCTTACGGAGCCCGTGCGGAGCGACATACGACCGATGTTCAACACGCCCGAGACATACGGGGATTATCTTATTCCCGGAATGCTTGTGCTGATTCTTCACCAGACGCTACTCATAGGTCTATCCGAGTGCATAGCGCGCGAGAGGGAATATAAAAAGATAGGTGAAATAAAAGCAGCGGCGGGAAACCGCGCAGCCGCGGCGCTGGCCGGAAAGACATCTTTTTATTTTCTAATGTACACGGCATATTCTCTGTTCTTTTTCGCTGTAATATTTCCCGTTTTCAAGATTAATCTGTTCGGAAGCGCGCCTGCATTAATACTCACAACATTGCTGTTGATACTTTCTTCAATATTTCTGGCGATTTTCGTTTCTTCATTCTTCAAGAGAAAATTTGTCGCGCTGATTATAATCGCGTTCACTTCTTATCCGTTATTCTTCATTTCGGGTTATGTGTTTCCTTCGTACGCACTTCCCGTTCCCCTGCAGTATTTTTCAAAGATATTCGCCGTTACTCCATATCTCAGGGCATTCAGCAGAATCACCCAATCGGGGGCCGGTTTCGGAAACGTAAGCGGAGAAATTATAAGTTTGTCGGCAATAACGCTGGTTCTGTTCGCGTTCGCGTTGTTAAGGATAAAATATCTTTTCTCAAGAGAACCGTGATTACCCGTCTTCCCCCGATTGCTTCGACGGAGGTTCCTCAGGCTTTATAAGTTCGTTGTTTTCGGGTTTCTTTTCCTGGATTTTATTTTCCTCTTCGACAGGAAGTTTCTGTTCCGGGTTTATATTCAGAGAGTCTTTCACTTCGGGGATTCCTGAATTCGTGGAATCGTTCGAGATGTTCAAAGAATCCGCAGTATTTTCCACATTCTTTTTAACAACGGTATCCTTTTTATCAAGCGACTCATAGAATTCCAAACGGGATGCAACAGATTTCGCGTATTCGGAATTAGGAAATTCGGCTTTGAGGCGCGAGTAATATTTCACGGCGCTGTCTTTTGACAAATAAACGTTTTCGTAAGTCCATCCGAGAGTATAAATCGCTTTAGGAATGACGGGGCTTTCGGGATAAAGGGAAACCGCTTCCTGCAGCAGGGGAATCATTTTATCCGTATTACCCGAATCAAAAAACTTTCCCGCCTGTGTCACGAGAGAATCGGCGACGTCGAAAGATTGCTCTACAATCTGAAGACCGAGATTTTTTCTTGATTCGTTAGCGTAAACGCTGTTGGGAAAATCCTTTATAACCCTTGCGAAATATTCCGATGATTTAACAGTGTCGCCGAGCGATTTATAAATCGAGCCAAGATAAAAAAGCGCTTTGCTAATCCAGTCGGGATTATCGTAATTAGAAATAATGGTATTCAGGTAATGGATTGAAGAGTCCGACTGTTTCAGGTCGTAATAAAAAATTTCCGCAAGTTCAAAATATGCCCCGAGTTTCAAGTTGTCTTTAGCCGCTTTAATTGAATCTTCATTAACAACAGGCACTTTGATTGTATCACCCGGGATGTTTTTCGATAATCCTGTTGTATCGCCAGGAACGGGAATGCTGTCGTTCTGAATTTTTTTCAGAATATTTTCCGGGATTATACCGCTTTCGCTAAGGGAGTCTTCGTTTGAACCGATTGAATCTTTTCCAATGAAGCCTCCGCCTTTCGGTTCGTTAAATCCTTTATTTGGATTCTCTATCTCTTCCCGTTTGCCCGGATTATGTCTTTCCTCGTAATCAAGCTTGTATTTTGCGAGATCGGGTTCTTCTTCAGGAATAGTAATTTTAGTCGTATCGTGAATAACGGCTGTAAGTGTGAAATACCTGTCGAGAATGCCGGATTTATTTCTTGCAAGTTCGTAATAATCGAGAGCAAGACTTGTTTCATACGCTTTCTTGTAAGAGATAAGTGATTTCAGGAAATCCTTTTTAACGTGCTCGTAATACTCGCCGAGTTTATAATACGATTCCGCCGCGGCTTTTCCGCCCGGATGAGCGGAAATAATCTCGAAGTATTTCAAACGCGCTTCTTTAAAATTGTCAGTATAGAAATCCTTATTAGCAATTTCAAGTTCGACCAATTGTTTGAAGTCCGGGTATTCAATATATTTTTTGTTGAGTTTGCCGAGAATTTCGTCCGCCTCTCCGAATCTTTTCTGCAACAGCAGCACTTTGGCTTCATTAAGTTTCGCATAAAATTCAAGATCGAAGTCAGAGGTGTTCTTATAAACCTGGTTGTATTCCTGCGCAGCTTTTTCGATATCGTGAATGGAATAAATCTTCGCGAGTATGAACTGGCGTTCGGCTTTAATTTCCTTGTCTTTTGTGAGGTCAATGGAATTAATGAAATACGAGACTGCATCCTGTGTGTTTCTCCGTGACAGGTTGTAAATCGCGAGTTCCTGAAATATTTCAGACTTTATTTCATCCTTGTTCGTATTGTTGAGCAGGTTTTTCAGAATTGATTCGGCTTCGGAGTTCTTTCCGAGTTTAAACTTTGTCTTGCCGAGATAGAGCAGGGCATCCGCGGTGAACTCGCTTTTTGAGAGCCGCGAAAGGAATTCGTCAAACTTCCGTTCAGCCTGAAGATAATCGTTCGAATAAAAATAAGACAGACCTATGAGAAGGACCGCCTGGTCGAAATATCTTGTATTCTTATTGTATTGAATAATTTTCGAGCATCTTTCGATAACTTTCGTAAACTTGTCTTTCGTGGACTGCTGGACAGGAGGAGTAATATTAAGGGAGTCAAGGCGTCTGTTATAAGTAGCGATGGTGCTGGTTCTGTATTCTTTCAGTGCTTCATCATAATCTTCTCCCGCGGAAAAGAACTTATTAAAAAAAGTACCGAATGTCTCCGACCGATTTCCCATATACATAAAACTCGTAAAATCCTGATACTCGTAATTTAAAGACACATTATAATCGGGATCGGGATCATCCGCGCCGACCGAACTTCTGGATACAGTTCTGTGCGAAACGTAATTGCAGCCGCCGAACTCGAGCGAAAAGGCAATACCCAAAATTATGAAAGCGAGATAAATAAACTTCTTCATATAAATAAATTATTTCTATTTTATTCCTTAATCAAGCCATTTTTCGCTTTTAATGCGGTCGAACCGGACGGCATACCTTTTCATCGCAATGAAATGCCTTTTAAAAATCTAACTTTGTTTCTTTTAATTCGTATTTTAGATAAATTTGCGTTTTCAAAATAAAACAAATATGAAGTACGTACTTTTTATCGCTGTAACCATAGTTTTCCTGTTCGGAGTGGGCGGAAAAGCAGGGGCGAACGTTGGGTCCGAAGACTCACTGGTTATAAGAAATATTTTTTCCGAGGCCCTCGTGAGTTTCGAGTCGTATGAAAATCTGAGATATCTCTGCAAGAATATCGGCGGACGTCTGACCGGTTCAGAGTCGGCGGAAAACGCGGTTGATTGGGTCTTTAAGATTTTAGGGGAAATGAACCTTAACAGGGTGTACAAGCAGGAGTTTCCCGTACGAAACTGGATACGCGGCGATAAGGAATACGCGTATGCCGAATCAAGAATATCCGGTAAAAAGGAATTCAACGTATGCGCGCTTGGAGTTTCGGAGGGAACGGGAGATAAAGGTGTAATGGGCAGGATAATCGAGGTAAAGAGTTTTGATGAATTGAAAAAATTAGGAAGAGAAAATATTGAGGGAAAGATTGTATTCTTCAACCGTGCAGCGGACCAGACAGGAATTTCGACATACAACGGGTACGGAGGTTCGGTTGACCAGCGCGTCAGAGGGGCGATAGAGGCCGCGAGATACGGCGCTGTCGGGGTTGTGGTTCGTTCGGCAACGGTGAGTCTTGATAATTTTCCTCATACGGGAATAATGCGTTACAATGATTCCATACCGAGGATACCGGCAATAGGCATATCTACAATGGGCGCGGACGAACTGAGCAGAATGAGAACGGAAGACGAAGAACTGACGTTTTATTTCAGAACGACATGCAGTCAGAATCCCGACGTCATTTCTCACAACGTAATCGGAGAGATACGGGGCACGGAAAAGCCCGAGGAAGTAATACTGGTCGGGGGGCATCTCGACTCGTGGGACCTCGGCGAGGGAGCGCACGATGACGGAGCGGGCATCGTGCAGAGCATTGAAGTATTACGCTTGTTTCAGAAACTTGGTATAAGACCGCGTCACACGCTGCGCATGGTAGCGTTCATGGACGAGGAGATAGACCAGAAGGGCGGGCGTTATTACGCGGAAGCCACAAAAAACGAGAAACACATCGCCGCGATTGAATCTGACGGCGGCGGATTCATACCGCACGGTTTTTCATTCAGCGGAACACGGGAGCAGACGGAAAAATTAAGAATTTTTAAGGAGTTTTTCACTCCTTATCTGATACATTACTTTGAAAAGGGCGGCGGCGGTGTTGACATAAGTTTTCTGAGAAATTCGGGTGCGGCGCTGATAGGGCTGGTTGTGGATTCGCAGAGATACTTTGACCATCATCATTCGGCGAATGACGTATTCGAAAGCGTTAACAGGCGGGAGATGCAGATGGGGGCGGCGGCGATAGCGGGACTGGTGTACCTGATTGACAAATACGAACTATAGTTTAAACACAAAATATAAATCATCATAAACATTAAAAGACCAATGAAAGAAAAAGAAAGTTGTTCCTGGCCATCAAGCAATCCGCTGATGATAGAATACCACGATAAGGAATGGGGAGTTCAACTGCACGATGACAATAAACTTTTTGAATTCATGATACTCGACGCATTTCAGGCGGGATTAAGTTGGAGCACAATATTGAACAAACGCGATAATTTCAGGAAGGCATTCGATAATTTCGACCCTGTTAAGGTATCAAGATACAAAGAGAAGAAGATTGAAAAACTTCTTAATGACGCGGGAATTATCAGGAATAAATTAAAAATACACGCGGCCGTAATAAACGCGCGGAAATTTCTCGAAGTGCAGAAAGAGTTCGGTACGTTTGACAAGTACATCTGGCAGTTCACGGGCGGGAAGCAAAAAGTAAACAGGTTCAGGACAATAAAGGAAATACCTGCGAAGTCTCCGGAATCGGACGCAATGAGCAAGGATTTAATCAAACGGGGGTTTAAGTTTGTCGGCTCTACGATATGCTACGCGTTCATGCAGGCGGCGGGTATGGTTAACGACCATACGGTAATGTGTTTCAGACACAAGGAAGTACAGGGAAAGTAATCCGATTTCCGTGGGAATTGTTTTCATCTGAACATATAAATAAAAAAGGTTACGAAGTTGAACTTCGTAACCACTTTTTATGCATTTATCAAATTATACACCGTAAACCGGAGCGCAGGAAAAGGATACAAATACAGCCTTTATACTATATTCAGTTTCTTCATGCATTTTTTAATTCTGCCGAACATTTCCTCGATGTTGTTATCGAGTCCGATTGAGAACCGCACGAGTCCTTTGCCCAGACCTATTTTCGCCTGTTCATCTTCCGGTATTTCAGATGAAGTGCTGTGGCTAGGTGCGCTGAAGAGTGTTTTGAAATAACCGAGAGAGACGGCAAGGTATCCGACTTTTTCGTTCTGCATCATCTCCATTAGTTTGTTGGCTTTCTTTTCACTCTTTACGTCGACGGCAATCATACCGCTGAAACCGAAATTGTCATTCATCATCGAGCGCAGCAGTTTATGACCCCTGTGGGTTTTAAGTCCCGGGTAATAAGTGTCGAGTCCGAGTTTGACAAATTCTTTAGCTACATACATCGCATTTTCGCCGTGCTTCTTCATTCTAATATGAAGCGTATGGAGGTTCTTGAGGATGCTTGCCGCGCGGTAACTATCGAGAACCGTGCCGAGAAGCATCGAAGCGCCGGAGTTGACGTCATTTAATTGCGAAATAAATTCGTGAGTCGAACAGATACAACCAGCAACGCAATCGCTCGTGCCGTTAATATATTTTGTCATACTGTGAATGACAACGTCTGCTCCGAGGCGTTTCGGAGAAACAATCATCGGGGCGAACGTATTATCGACGACGAGTTTCGCGCCTTTCGATTTCGCTATTTTAGAAAGCGACGGGATGTCGGCGATTTCAAGAAGGGGGTTGCTGATTGTTTCGCAGTAAACGACCTTTGTCCTGTCGTTAACGGCTTTCTTAACCTGTTTCAGGTCGGTTATGTCGACGAAGTTAACCTTAATTCCGAACTTCGGCAGGAAGTTTTTGAAAAGAGCGTAGGTACCGCCGTAAATCGTATGGCTCGAGACGATTTCATCGCCTGCTCCGCACAACTGCATAATCGCGCAATTAACCGCGCCCATGCCCGAAGCAGTAACCTGAGCGGATTCCGTATTTTCAAAACGCGCAAGCGTATCCGACAGGTACTTGTTAATAGGATTCCAATGTCTGGAGTATAAAAAGCACCCTTCGATTTCATGCGAGAAAATCTCTTCCATTTTATCGGTGCTTAGGAAAGTGAATGTCGAAGAATCGGTAATTGACGGATTGACGTCTCCGAATTCTCCGAAAACCAGGTAATCGTGTATTGCTACACTCGGGTCAAATTTTTTCATCGGGGAAAATATTTTATTTGTTTTCTTGTTTTTCTTTAATCTTTTCGTCATCGAAGAGTATTCTCACGGACGGCGTGTATTTGTCTTCGAACTGTCCGTTCCTGACAGCCCAAAGAAACGCGGCGAGAAATCCAGCCGCAACGAGCACGCTCACGGCGATTAGAACAACTATTACAGACATTATCCGAATCCTCTTCTTTTAGCGACGAAGTTTGACAACAATACTGAAAATAACACAACTGAAATCGAACTTACAGGCATTAAAACGGCTGCAATTATCGGTTCAAGAAGTCCGCGGAAAGCGATTTCAAGCGCAACCAGATTGTAAACAAACGACACGGCGAAACTTGTAATAATTATTTTTATACTGTCTCCCGATAGTTTCAGGATATCGGGCAGTTTGTGAAATTTCTCCGCTTCGAGAATACCGTCGCAGGCCGGCGAGAAGTTTGAAACGTTTTCTGAGATTGAAATTCCGATGTCGCTTTGTTTTAACGCGCCCGCGTCATTAAGCCCGTCTCCCACCATCAGCACGCTCGAGCCTTCGTTTTGAAGCGCCTTAATGTATTTCAGCTTGTTTTCGGGCGACTGTCTGAAGTACATTTGAAGGGGGTCTCTGAAATATTTTTCGAGAAAAGGTCTCTCGCTTTCGTTATCGCCGGACAGCAGATGAAGTTCGTATTTTTTCTCAAGCGCCGTAATTGTTTCACCGAGACCTTCGCGGTAAGAATTGCTTACGCTGAAATAACCGAGACTTTCGCCGTTGACCGAAAGGTAAACTCGCGATGAATTTTCTGCGGATAATCCGTTTTGTTCCGAAGTCATTCCCGTGGCAAACTCTTCAGAGCCGATCACGACGAAGTCGTTTCCAATCCTGCCCGAAATTCCCTTTCCGGCGCGTTCGGCGAAGTCTGTCACACCGCGTGTTTCTTCGTTCTTGAGATATTCATAAATTTTTCGGCTAAGCGGGTGTGTGGACTGTCTCGTGAGGGATTTCACGAGGGATAGTTCGTTCGAGGAGAGTTCCTTTCCAGAGAACGATATGTCGGATTTTCTGCTGTGCGTAAGAGTTCCTGTCTTGTCGAACACAATTGACGTTGTTCTTGAAAGATATTCCACGACAGAAGCGTTCTTTACGTAGAATTTATTCCGTCCGAAGATTCTCATAATATTTCCGAACGTGAAAGGTATTGCAAGAGCAAGCGCGCAAGGACAGGCGACGATAAGTATGGCGGTAAACACGTTAAGCGCCTTATCCGGGCTTTCCTGCATGTTGTACGCGGCGCCGGCGAATGCAAGAATCAGTGTGACAAGGGTGAAATATTTGCTTATCACATCCGAAAAGGTTTTGAGACTGCTTGCTTTCTCTTTTCTGAATGTATCGTTATTCCATAATCCAGTGAGGTAACTCTGCGAGACATTTTTAATCACTTCGAGTTCAATCAGACTTCCCGTTTGTCTTCCACCGGCGTAAATAATCTCGCCGAGCACTTTAGGAACGGGAGAAGACTCGCCGGTAACGAAACTGTAATCGACGCTGCCGTCTCCCCTGAACAGAATCGAGTCGACAGGAATTATTTCATTATTGCGAATTAAAATTCTGTCTCCGATTTTCAGTTTCTCAAGCGGTATAGTAGTTTCAGTCCCTGACTTGATGACGGTCACGGAAAGCGGAAAATAGGACTTGTACGTTCTTTCGAAATTCATCGAGTCATATGTCTTGCTCTGAAAGACTTTCCCGACGAGAAGAAGAAAAACAAGGCCTGCCATCGAATCCATATATCCTGCTCCCGTCTGAAAGACGATTTCATAGAGGCTTCTTATGAACGAAACGAGTATGCCGAGGAAAACAGGAAAGTCGAGATTGATAACTTTATTCTTCAGTCCTTTGAAAGCGGAGATATAATATTCCGAAGCCGAGTAAAAGAACACGGGAAGTGAAAGCAGCAGGTTAAGGAATCCGAAGAGTTTATGAAACTCCGGGTCGGAAAGTTTTTCGAGCCCGAGGTATTCCGGAAAACTGAGGAGCATAATATTACCAAAGCAAAAACCCGCGACTCCGATTTTATAGTAAAGTTTTTTTGTGTGGTCGCTTCTGACTTTTTTCTCCGCCGCGTCGAGACTTATTGACGGTTCGTAACCGAGGGAGTCGAGAAGTTCGGCAATTTTTCTTAAAGAAGTTTTTTCCTCGTTGAATTTTATTGTCGCTTTTTTCTTCGGGAAATCGACTCTCGAATAAGTCACGCCTTCGTCGAGCCTGTGCATATTCTCGAGCAGCCAGATGCAGGAACTGCAGTGCATTTGAGGAATCAGAAAAGTTACCACTGACATTTTACCGTCGCTGAACGCCAGCACCTGTTTCTTCACCTGTTCATCGTCGAGAAATTCATACTTCACTTTGTTTCTCACGGAGGGGGTGATTCCGGGTTTTTCGCCGAGTTCATAATACTTGCAGAGATCATTCTCGCGTAGAATTTCATACACGAGTTTGCAGCCCGAGCAGCAGAAATGCAGTCCGCCTTTTTCTACGGATTCATCCCTGCACACATCACCGCAGTGATAGCACAATATATCGGTCTTATTTGTCGTGTTCTTTTTATCCATTTAAAAAAGGCGGGAACGCGCCCGCCTTTAAATATAACATATAAATAAAAATTATTGTAAATACTTTTCAATCATTCTGTAAAATTCCTCCTTGACGAAAGGCTTCGACATGTAGTCGTCCATACCCGCAGAGATACATTTGTCCTTATCCGCCTTTACGGCATAGGCGGTAATTCCGATAATTGGAATGTGTTTTCCAGTGCCCTTTTCAATTTCTCTTATTATAGATGTGGCTTCAAGGCCGTCCATAATGGGCATTTGAATATCCATGAGTATAATATCGAACTTCTTGTTTTCGAGTACATCAAAAATTTTGAGCCCGTTTTCGACGATGGTCACGTCGTATTTTTTCCTGATGAGAAGTTCTTTCACGAGCCTCTGGTTAACGATATTATCTTCGGCGATGAGAATGTTGACCTCTTTCTTATCCTTTTGCTTTTCTTCCGAGAACTGCTTTTTCATTATAACCGGTTCGGGCGGAATAATAACTTTTTCCGTTGTCGTGTTGAATGGTATGTCGATTGTAATAGTAGAGCCTTTGCCGGTTTTTGTATTAACGAACAGTTCGCCGCCCATGAGCGTTATAAGGTGCCTGACAATAGGTATTCCGAAGCCAACGCCGGTGTATTCGAAGTCTTTCGTGAGTTTGACCTTGCCTTCACTGTCCGGCAGTCCGAAAAGAGATTCAACCTTGTCGGGCGTGAACCCGACGCCTGTATCGTTTATGACGAATCTCAGCACCGCGGTGTCTTCCGTACGGCTCTTTTCGAAAAGAGATATGCTGACCGAACCTGCTTCGGTATATTTTACAGCGTTCTTGGTGAGGTTGATTAAAATCTGATTGATTCTAAGAGGATCTCCGAAGATGTTGTAGTCAATGTTCGGAGATATATCCACTTTAAGCGAGAGTTTTTTCCTGCGCGCCTCGAAGTCGAGAATCTGCGATGTTTTATTTATGAGTTCCTTAATGCTGAACTCGATGTTTTCGAGTTTGAGTTTTCCGCTTTCGATTCTCGAAAAGTCAAGAATGTCATTTATGATTGCAAGAAGCGTGCTCGATGAAAAATTAATAATATCGACATATTCTTTCTGCTCTTTCGTGAGGTTGGTAAGCATAATAAGTTCGGTCATGCCGATTATTCCGCTCATCGGAATCCTGATTTCCTGACTCATATTGGAGAGAAACTGGGATTTCGCGGCGTTCATAATTTCCGCGTTTATCTTGTCCTGGTAAGCCGCATCATACATCTCTTTATATTTGATGTATTTCTCATTTTCAGTGCCCGAGACCCTGTCTTCCTTCTTAAGAAAAAGTCCGATGGCGAAGAAAAAAATCAGAGAACTCAACAGCAAGAAGGAAAGTCCGAGTATCCAACTTCCGAAAAAAGTTTTCTCTGAAGTGCTCATGAAAATAAGGAAAAGGAGGCCGAGAACAAAATAAAAAACGGTAACCTTTACCGACAGGACCATATTGGGGTTTTTCTCATTGTTCATGACTGATTATTGTGTTTTAAAATAGACAATAGTCTCATATAAAACAATTATTAAATAAGTATGATATTAATAATTGACTTTTTCCAAATAAATATTTTTTCTTGAAAAGCAAATTACAAATGGTAATTCTAAAAACCTGATAAAATCGGTTTTGTTCTATACGTATGGAACTTTTTACATTACATATATGTATATACATGTAAATAATAAATTATGTCAGTCAGATTAGAAGATGAAATAAAGCAAAAAGCATTCAAGAACCCGTACCAGAAGGTAATAGTAAATGTACTTTACACGGGCGGCTGGATGAATTTAATACAGTCAGGATATTTAAAACCGTACGGTCTGAGCCTGCCTCAGTACAACGTGCTCAGGATATTGCGCGGGCAGTATCCTAACCCGTGTTCCATAAACCTTATTATAGACAGGATGCTGGACAAGGCTTCGAACGCCTCGAGGATTGTGGACAAACTGGTTTACAAGAAACTCGCGGACAGGAAGACCTGTGAAAAAGACCGCAGGGCTGTGGATGTTGTTATAACGAAGAAGGGACTCGACCTGCTTGGCGAAATGGACAAGAAATCGGACCAGTGGGAAGAACAGTTTCACGGTATAACGGAGAAGCAGGCTGAAAAACTTAATGAACTTCTGGACAAGTTCAGGGGAAACGATTTTTATAACTTTTAAATCAAAATTAGTGAAAAGACTAAATATATATATTGCAATACTTGTAGTATCGGCATTTGTTATATCCGGCTGCGGAAAGCAGGAAAACGAAGTAAAGGTCGGCGGCAAGCAAAACATTTCGGAAGAGAAAAAGGGAAATGCGCTGACTGTATCTGTTACTGAAAGCAGCGTGAAGTGGCTGGGCAAAAAAGTAACGGGTCAGCATAACGGCACGATTGATATTTCCAAGGGCGAAGTGCACGTTGACAACGGAAAACTGACGGGCGGCTTTGTAGAAATTAACATGGAGAGCATTAAGAATCTGGATTTGACCGATAAGGCAATGAACGACAAACTTGTGAACCACCTGAAGTCGGACGATTTCTTTTCCGCGGCGAAGCATCCCGTTTCGAAATTCGAAATCACCAACGTAACGGAGATTAAAGATCCGGATAAACCGAATGCGAATGCCACAGTAACGGGAAATCTAACTATTAAAGGCATAACGAAGAGCATTACTTTTCCTGCAGAAATAAAGATTGAAAACAACACGCTGAAATTCAAAGCGAACGTCGGTATAGACAGGACAGACTGGGACGTTAAATACAGGTCGGGAAAGTTTTTCGAGAACCTCGGCGACAAGATGATTAGTGATGTGTTTAACCTCGAGTTATCGATAATAGCAAAATAAATTTCACAAGTTCTCCTTAATTAATACCTGCGGGAAGTTATTAACGGCTTCCCGTTTTTTATTTCCTCTCGAGAAAAAAAAGTCGCATGTTAAAAAAAACATTGGAATTCCGGGACAGGGATGCGGCATTTCTAAGTTATCGGTGTGATTTCGGATTTCCGAAGCAGCGAAAAAGCGCAAAGATTTCCTTTTGACCAAAAAAATGATTCAGGCCACGGGAATTAAAATTCAAAGTGAATTCATTTGAACAAGACGCAGTCCGACATCAAAAAAATTCCTCTGCGTTTGTAAGCTGCCCTAATTGATACGGCGAATGTCACTGAAAAGAATTTTAATTTTTCGGAAATAAGGCAAACAAAAAACTATTTCTTTTTCTTTTTAGTCTTTTGTTTTTTTAGTTTTTCAGCTCTTTCCTTAGCCCGCTGTATCGTCTTTTCCCTGTACTCCGGGTCATTGTAATACCTGTTACGGGCATTTTCTAACGTCATCTGTTTGTATTCAGGGTCGGCATGATACTTTTCCCTGTAATACTTTTTCAATTTTTCCCTGTATTCTTTATCTTTTCTGTACTTCTCTTTTACCTTTTTCCTGATCTCTTCTCTGTTTTCGTAATAGTAGTTCTCGACCATAATCATTTATTATAATACAAAATATTTAAAGTTGTGAGGTATATTTTATTCTCCATAATAAAACAGTAAACCTGATAGGTATTTTATATGTTTACGCGTATGAATGATAGTCAAAGCAACAAGAATAATCATATAAATTAACTAACAACATTGAATAAACTTTACTGGGATAACCGATATCGTGAAGGAGAAACCGGGTGGGACGTTGGCAGCGTTTCCGAACCGTTGAAAGAATACATTGACCAACTTGAGGACAGGGGCATGAAAATACTTTTGCCTGGAGCGGGGAACGCGTATGAGGCGGAGTATCTTTTTTTGAAAGGATTCAGAAAAGTACACGTGCTGGATATTTCGACGGTTGCAATTGAGGGATTCATAAACAGGTTTCCGGATTTTCCGCGTTCGCAGATAATAAACGAAGACTTCTTCAGGCACGACGGCAAGTACGATCTGATTATCGAGCAGACGTTTTTCTGCGCGATTGAAAGAAGGCTGCGCGCGGAGTACGCGGAAAAAGCATTCAATCTGCTTAATGATAATGGAACAATCGCAGGTTTACTGTTCAATCACGAATTTGGAAAAGACGAGCCGCCATACGGAGGCACCAAAGAAGAATACGAAAAATATTTCTCTCCTTTTTTTGTGACGGAGATTTTTGAAAACGCGTACAATTCGATTAAACCAAGGGTGGGAAGGGAGTTATTTTTTAAGTTCAGAAAGAAAAGACCAAAATGAATGTTCGGGTTGTAACACCGCATCTATTAAATTAGTGTTTACATAGGTTTTTCCGCAACGGCTTCCGATACGATATAAGACTTCTTCTGGCTTACTGTCCCGAACCGCATTTGCGCAAACCGACAGCGCCATACTAAAGAAATGAAATTATTTTTTCAATTGCCTTTTTTTAAAGAGCAATATATCATTATTTAAACAGCAAGTTTGAGTGCCGGGAAGCAAGGATGAAAAAAAATCGGCAAAAATGCAAAAACACGAATTTTTATAATTAAGTTTTTGTTAAAACACACATAACAACTCCTGTATCAATTTGTTGAATGAAATGATTATTTAAATTATTCAATTTAATATTTGTTCTTTTTTGTATAAATTTTTTTATGGAAAAACAACTACTTGATTACAATCTGAAAGTACGGCTGCCGGTTATTCTTTTTGTGATAATCGCTGTATTCGCCGTTACGTATTACACAACATACGCCGAGAGAAACGGCATCGGTTATACGCCCGAGCAGCCGTTAAAGTTTTCGCACAAACTGCACGCGGGAACGATGCAGATTGACTGTAAGTACTGCCACACGGGCGCGGACAAGTCAAGAAACGCGGGGATTCCGTCGGCGGACGTCTGCATGAACTGTCACACGCTGGCGAGGAAAGACAGGCCTGACATTCAAAAACTAACAGAGCATTACGAAAAGAACAAACCTCTTGAGTGGAAGAGAATCCACAAGGTTCCCGATTTTGTATATTTCAATCACAGTGCGCACGTGAACAAAGGAATAGACTGCGCGAATTGTCACGGGGACGTCAAGCAGATGGAAACTGTCGGGCAGACGAATTCGTTCACCATGGGCGCGTGCCTTACCTGTCACAGAAAGCCCGAGACGCGGATATCGAACTTTGAGGAGATAAAATCGAACTTGAAGAAGGGGCCTGAATACTGCGCCGCCTGTCACCGTTAAAACGCATTCAAAAAGTATAATAAAATAAAATGAAAGTTTCCGAGAGACTAAACGAAGTAAAAATCGAGAGAAAAAAATTTATGCTGGCAGCCGGAATGGCGGGTCTCGGCGTTTTTCTTCTCGCAAAATTCCCGTTCAGGTTTATATCGAGCAGAGCGGAAAAACTTATTTCAACACGGAATAAGCCGGATGTCAGGGAAAACCCTGCATCAGTAAAAAGAAGCAACGTTTAACGCAACCGAGGAAAGGAAAAATGGACGATAAAGGAAATAAAAAGGACGCAAACTACTGGCGGGGATTCAGCGAGTTTAACAGCGACCCTGAATTTTTGAAGGCGAAGGAAAAGGAATTCGCGGATGAACTTCCCGTTAATTCGGGAGAGCCCGAAATGTCAGGGCTGAGCAGAAGAAAATTTCTCACTCTTCTCGCTTCGTCAGCCGCGCTGGCGGCTACGGCATGTTCGGACTACCGCGACAAGGGGGCGATAGTTCCATACAACAAGAAGCCCGAGGAAGTTACAGTCGGCAATCCTTCTTTTTACGCTTCGACTTGCACATCCTGCTCAAACGCCTGCGGCATACTTGTTAAGACGCGTGAAGGGAGGCCTATAAAGGTTGACGGAAATCCCGACCACCCTGTTAACAGGGGAAAGATTTGCGCTACGGGACAAGCGGGCATATTAAACCTGTACGAACCCTCAAGGATAAAAGAGCCGATGATAAAATCCGGAGCAGGAAATTTCACGGCATCGAACTGGGCAGAAATTGACGCGAAGATTATCGATACGCTTAAGAAAGCGTCGGCTTCGGGAAAGGAAATCGCGGTAATCAGCCACACGGTAAACTCACCCTCGCTGAAAAAACTTTTTGAAGATTTCACTGCAAAGTATCCGACATCGAAGTTTTATTCTTACGAACTCGTAAACGAGTCTAACAAATTAAACGCATTTAAAAAGTCATTCGGAAAAGAAGGGCTTCCCGTAATTGACTGGAAGGAAGCGAAGATAATAGTATCTCTTGAATCGGATTTTCTCGGCAAGGAAGGCAACCCGGTCGAGGCGATGAGATTGTTCGCAGAGCGCCGTGACGTGATGAAGGAAGACGTATTGCAGGAGTCGATGCAGTTAACAATTGGCGGAGAAAATTCGTCCCGGAAAGAGGGATTCAACAGACTTTACGCGGTTGAGGGCAATTACACGATAACCGGGGCGAACGCGGATTACAGAATTAAACTCAGAACGGACGCGATTGAAGAATTTGTATACGCTCTTATAGCGGCGGCGGGTGAAAACAAATCGCTGATAAACGATTTCATAAACAAATACAATTTAAAAAAGGAAGTTGTTAACGGTCTTATTGAGGACCTGCTAAAGAACAAGGGCAAATCTATCGTACTTGCAGGTGCGTTCCTGCCCGAGTCGACTCACATCGCCGTCAACAAACTAAACGATTTGCTCGGCAACACGAGACTCTACTCGAAAGATTATTCTGAAACCCCGATGATGCATCTCACTCCCCGCAAGGAAATCGAGGCGCTTACCGACAGGATGAATTCAGGAGCCGTAGGAGTCGTGATTCATTTCGATACGAATCCTGTTTATCATTTTTCTTCAGATTATAAATACACTGAAGCGCTGAAGAAAGTGGATACCGTGATAACGATGTCGGAACAAATGAACGAGACAACATCTGAAAGCGCGTACGCGCTCGGCATCAGTCATAACTTCGAGGGCTGGGGAGATTTTAAGACAAGAACAGGTGTTTACAGTCTTCAGCAGCCGATGATAGCGCCGCTTTACAAGACACGTCAAAAGGAAGCCGTGCTTCTGAACTGGATTTCGGACAGCCCTGAGAAATACACGGAAAACGATTACATGAATTACATACGGGCAAACTGGGAGAAGACGGTTTACACATCTTTCGGCGCGAAGACCGATTTCAAAACTTTCTGGAACAACTCACTTCACGACGGAGTAGTAACTTTCACCGAAAAGGCGGACAATACGTTTACGTTTAAGAACGAGGAGTTTAATCCCGCGCCCGCAATGAAAGCGGCGACAGGGATGATGCTGACTCTCACAAGAAGCAATTTCATCGGTGACGGAAGATTCGCCAACAACGGCTGGCTTCAGGAATTGCCCAACCCGATAACGAAAGTTGTATGGGACAACTACGTTTCGTTATCACCCGCGGCGTCGGAAAAACTCGGAGTAAAAACCAATGACCTCGTTGAAATATCCGCGGGAGGCAGGACGCTCAAGGCTGCGGTATTTGTTCAGCCCGGAATGGCAGACGAAGTCGTATCAATCGACCTCGGCTACGGCAGAACAGGGGCGGGAGTTATAGGAAACAATGTCGGTTTCAATTCAATAGAACTGATGCGGAAGAATCCCGCAGTGTCCGATTGGCTGTATCAGGACTGCACGATAAGCAAATCAGGAGGGACGTATGAAATCATATCCACGCAGGAGCAATATCCGATTGACCACGAAAGATACAACGACATACACCTAAAGCGGGAAATCATAATGGAAGGCGTTTACGAAGAATACGTTGAGAACCCGAAATTCCTGAAAGAAGAAAAAGGCGAAACGCATTTATTCAACATTGTGCCGTCATACGAATTCACGACGACAAAATGGGCGATGTCGATTGACCTTAACAAATGCACGGGTTGCAATTACTGCGTTGCGGCTTGCAACGTTGAGAACAACATTCCCGTTGTAGGCAAGGAGCAGGTCGGCAAGCACCGCAACATGATGTGGCTGAGGATAGACAGGTATTACGCGGGTAAGTCAGACGACCCGAAAGTAAGTTTTCAGCCGATGCTCTGCCAGCACTGCGACAACGCGCCGTGCGAGAACGTATGCCCCGTCGCGGCGACGAATCACAGTCCCGACGGTCTGAATCAGATGGCTTACAACAGGTGTGTCGGAACGAGATACTGCTCGAACAACTGTCCTTACAAGGTCCGCAGGTTCAATTATTTCAATTTCAGAAACAATCTCGCGGACGGATATTACGAGCAGCAGTCATTGAGCCTTCTTCACAATCCCGAAGTAACGGTACGTTCAAGGGGCGTAATGGAGAAATGCACGTTTTGCGTTCAGAGAATTATGGACGAGAGACAGCACGCGACACAGGAAGGGCGCGCGCTCGACGGAGACAGGGTAAAGACGGCGTGTCAGGAAGCCTGTCCGACTAACGCGATAGTGTTCGGAGACCTTACGAAGAAGGATTCGGAAATCGCGAAGCACAGAAATCACGAACTCGGCTACCACGTTCTCGAAGAAATAAACGTGAGACCGAACGTTACATACATAGCAAAACTAAGAAATATAAAACCGGAGAAGAAATCGTAGTGAGAACATTTGATTACACACAAGAGTTACCGGTAGTTGACGGGCAGCCGTCGGCGAAAGCGATAGACGACGTGGTGTCAAAACCACTCGACACGAAACCCGGGAAAGTCTGGAAGATACTGATTACAATCACCTCGCTGATGTTGCTTGTCGGCGGGGGCGCGCTTGTCTGGACTTTTTACAAGGGTATCGGAGTCTGGGGGAACAACCAGCCTGTAAGTTGGGGGTTTGACATTGTCAATTTCGTTTTCTGGGTCGGTATCGGGCACGCGGGAACGCTGATATCAGCAATCCTATTCCTGTTGAGGCAGAGATGGAGAACGGGAATAGCGAGATTTGCCGAGGCGATGACAATCTTCGCCGTAATGTGCGCGGGCATATTCCCCGCGATACACACGGGTCGCGCCTGGCTTGACGGTTATCTCTTTCCATACCCGAACGCGAATCACATCTGGGTAAATTTCACATCGCCGCTTTTATGGGACGTATTCGCGGTATCGACATATTTCACCGTATCGCTGGTTTTCTGGTATATAGGCCTGATACCCGACTTCGCGACATTAAGGGACAGGACGGACAACAAACTAAAGAAAACGATTTACACGATATTCAGTCTGGGCTGGAGGCATTCCACGAGGCACTGGCAGCATTACGAGAAGACATACATGATACTCGCGGGATTCGCGACGCCGCTCGTTCTTTCGGTTCACACGATTGTAAGTTTCGACTTCGCGGTATCCGTAATACCCGGATGGCACACGACGATTTTTCCGCCCTACTTCGTAGCGGGAGCGGTGTTCTCGGGATTCGCGATGGTTCAGAACGTATTGATATTTGTACGGCAGGCGTTCAACATGAAGCACATTATCACGATAAAGCATCTTGAGCGGATGAACCAGATAATAATACTGGTCGGCACGATGGTCGGATACGCATACGCGATGGAGTTTTTCATCGCCTGGTACAGCGGGAACCAATTTGAAACGTTCACGTTTATAAACCGCGCATTCGGTCCTTACGCATGGGCTTACTGGATAATGGTTTCCTGCAACGTTATACTGCCGCAGTTATTCTGGTCGAAAAAAATCAGAACGACTATAGTTCCGATGTTCATAATCGGAATCATAGTAAATATAGGAATGTGGTTTGAAAGGTTTGTAATTATAGTTACATCCCTGTCGAGAGACTTTCTACCCTCGAGTTGGGGGATGTATACGCCGACGATTTACGATTTGGGAATACTGATGTTTTCTTTCGGATTATTTTTCACGAATGTTCTGATATTTGTAAAGACGATGCCTTCGGTATCGATATCCGAGGTAAAGGCGGTTGTTGACGGAGCGCAGCCGTCGCATAGGGGAGGCGGACATCATGAATAAAAAAATATATTCCATAGGCGGGCTTTTCGATACGCCCGACAGCATAATTCACGCAGCCGAAGAGGCTGTAAAGGAAGGTTACACAAAATTCGACGTCAACACTCCGTATCCCGTACACGGAATGGAAAGCGCGATGAAACTAAAGCCGTCTTTAATCGGGCTTGTAACGCTGTTCGTCGGGCTTTCGGGCGCGGCGTTCGCGTTCATGTTCATGTATTGGGTTTCTGTTGTTGATTATCCTCTTATAATCGGAGGCAAGCCGTTCTTTTCGTGGCCTGCATTCGTGCCCGTTACGTTCGAGGTGACGGTGCTTTCTGCAGCGGTAGGAACTGTGGCGGTAATGATAGCAATGTTCTTTAAATTTCCGAACAACGCACATCCGCTTCACGACACGAATTACATGAAGCACGTATCTTCTGACAGGTTCGGGTTAAACGTTGTTGCGATAGATCCGCTTTTCGACGAAAGCAAGGTAAAGGATTTTCTTTCCCGCGCCGGAGCGAAGGATATAGAAATATTTTACGAGCCTGAAAGGAAACCCATAAGGGTATTCGACCCGAAGTTCATCGGACTGCTCGTTGTAATAGCGACGGTCACGGCGGGGGTAACGTATTTCACACTGAACAAACTGTTATACATGCCTCCTTTCACGTGGATGGCGGAGCAGGATAGATTGTCTTCGCAGTCGCAGAACGCGATGTTCACCGATGGTTTCGGAATGAGGAATCCCGTCGAAGGAACCGTAGCGAGAGGGTTCACGCCATACGAATTCAAGGGTCAGCCTGATTCGGTTGTAAGGAATCTTTCGAATCCTCTTCCGTTCTCGAAAGAAGTCATAGACAGGGGAAAAATGAGATTCGATACATACTGCAGTCCCTGCCACGGATATTTCGGCAAAGGCGACAGCCGACTGAACGGACAATTTCCGAATCCGCCGACACTTCACAGCGACAAGGTGAGGAACTGGCCGGACGGCAACATATATCACGTTATAACGAACGGACAGAACGTAATGCCGTCGTACGACAAGCAGATAACGCGGGACGACAGGTGGGCGATAATTCATTATATAAGGGTTCTTCAGCGCTCGCTAAACGCGAAAGACACAGATTTAGAAACGAAAAAATAACGAAGGTTTATAATGGAATATCAAAAAAAGGAATTACCCGATAAAGTTAAAAATGCAGGATTCCTGTTCGCGGGAATAGGTCTGCTGTTGATAGCGGTATCGTACTTACTTGATCCGAGGCGCGAGGCGTTCAACAACATAATAGGGCTAACGTTCTTCGCGAGCATAGCGATTGGCGCACTGGCTCTGGTAGCACTCGAATACATATCGGGAGCTGTGTGGAGCGTGCCGTTCAGGAGAGTAAGCGAGTTCATCGCGTCGTCGCTTCCGCTGGTTCTCGTGTTCGCGATACCGTTGTTCCTGATGCTCGGTATGCTTTTTCACTGGACGCATCCCGAGGTTGTTTCCGCGGACAGACTTCTTTCGGGCAAATCGCCGTACCTTAACATTCCATTTTTCATAGGAAGAACTATTGGGGTAATCCTGGTGCTTTACGTGTTCTACGCACTATTCACGCGCAACTCGAGAAAGCAGGACGAATCAAAGGAGCAGGGACTTACAAGAACCAACGTCAAGTTATCGGCAGCGTTCATGCCTGTGGCGGGAATCGGTCTTACTCTTCTCTCAATAGACTGGATAATGAGTCTGGAGCCGCACTGGTATTCAACTATATTCGGAGTTTATTACATATCGGCGACGCTGTTAGCGGGGCTCGCGGCAACAACATACGCTTCAGTATCTCTCAACGAAGCGGGATATCTTATTCCCGGAGTAAACAAGGACCATTATTATTCTCTCGGCGCGCTGATGTTCGCGATAACGAACTTCTGGGCGTACATCGCTTTCAGCCAGTTCCTTCTAATCTGGTACGCGAACATTCCCGAGGAGTCAATCTGGTTCGTCATGAGGTGGGAAGGCGGCTGGAAATACATTTCCATAATTTTAATTTTCGTGAGATTCGTTATCCCGTACGCGGGGCTGTTATCGCAGCCGTCGAAGTCGGACCCGAAAAGACTCAAGCAGATTTCGATATTCATATTGATAGCGCATTTCTTTGATTTATACTGGCTGATAATGCCGACTTTCAGCAAGACGGTGGTATTCAGTTTTTACGAACTCGGTTTTCCGCTGTTCGTAGTCGGAATAGTGATACTTGCATTTTTTTATCAGACGAAAAAGCACAATCTCGTGGCTGTTGGCGACCCAAAACTTCAGCGCGGACTGGATTTTCATTTATAATTTTAAATCATTTTTTATATGATAGGTCAAAACGACAACATAAATCTTGAAGTAATCGATAAGAAGAAAATCGCTCTCGGATTTTTCGGTTTGTTTTATGTTGGAATACTTTTAATAATAGTGATTGCGGGCTATTTATATCTGGGAAATCTTGAGACGTTTTCGAAAAACAGTCTCATACCGCCATCATTGACGGGCGATACGAGCAAGCCTGTTGCCGATTTGCCTGTAATTAAGGGGAGCGTCACTCCTCCGCTCGACCTTGTTTCCGCAGTAGTTGTTTCCGCGGAGAAAACAGAAGCGGGTAAGAAACTTTACGAAACGAACTGCTCGAGTTGCCACGGAAGCGACGGCAAGGGCGACGGACCCGCGGGCAAGACTATGAATCCTCTGCCGAGGAATTTTCACGACGCGAAGGGATGGACGAACGGACAGGAGTTCTCGAAAATGTACAAGACTTTGCAGGAAGGAATCACGAGCAGGGGAATGGCGTCCTACAGCAACCTGCTACCCGAAGAAAGAATCAATCTGATTTTATACATAAGAACTTTCAGGAATGATTTTCCCGCAATAGATAAGAAGGAACTTACCGATGTGGATAACACTTACAGCCTTTCGAAGGGAATGAAACTCCCATCGCAGATACCCGTGAAGACTGCAACAGAACTTTTGCTTGATGAGAAAAAACCGCAGGACGCGAAAACGGAGAGCATAATAAATTCCATAAAGAACGATAGGAATTCAAGAGGTGCGGAAATATTCAAAAGAATAAGCCCAGATATCGGGAGGTCAGTCAACGCGCTGGCGTCTTACACTAAGTGGAATGAAAATGAATCCGCCTTTGTTAAATTTGTGTCTTTGAATCCATCGTCAAAAGGATTCGGGAGTCAGTTATCATCCGTCACAACCGAAGAATGGAGCATTTTATTCCAGTACTTAAAAGGAATGTTTTAACATTAACTAAATTGAAAAGATTATTTATAATATTGTTAGCCGCTTTAGCCCTTGCCGGCAATGCAAGGTCTGAAGACAAGATATCGCCCGTAGGCGTGGACGAGAAATACGGGCAGATTGTTCCGCTAAACATAACTCTGACAGACGAGACAGGCAAGTCCGTAACTCTCAGCGAATTAACGGCGGGCAAACCCATCGTGCTATCACTTGTTTATTACAGGTGTCCCGGGATATGCAGTCCTTTGTTAACGGGTCTTGCAAAGACAGTTGACCTTACGGACCTTATTCCCGGAAAGGATTACGAACTAATAACGGTTAGTTTCGACCCGACAGAGACGTACACAACCGCAGCGGAGAAGAAAAAGAATTACTTCGAACTGCTGAAGCGCAGGAAACTGCAGGACGGGGATTGGCGGTTTCTGACGGCCGACAGCGCGACTATCGCGAAACTTACGGACGCGGTCGGTTTCAGGTATTTCAAGAAGGACAACGACTATGTTCATTCCGGAGTCCTGACGCTGCTCTCGCCCGAAGGAAAAATCACGAGATATCTTTACGGAACGAGTTTTCTCCCGCTTGATTTGAAACTCGGGATAATGGAAGCGTCGGAAGGAAAGGTCGGGACGACGATATCAAAAGTAGTTAGTCTTTGCTACAGTTACGACCCTGAGGGAAAAAAGTACGTGCTTGACGTTACGCGCGTGGCAGGGGGCGGGATACTAATATTATTGGGAGTATTCGTAACCGTGCTCATAATCAGAAAAAAGAAAAATTAATATATTAAATGGATTACGTTTCATACCTTGAATACAAGGGAAAGCACAAAGGGCTGGCGGGATGGCTTCTTTCGACAGACCACAAAAGAATCGCGATACTATATCTCGTATCGCTGATAGTGTTCTTTCTCGTCGCGATGACAATCGGGTTTCTTATGAGGCTTGAGATGCTCTCGACGGGCAAGACGATTGTAAATCCGCAGACATACAACGCGCTCTTCACGCTTCACGGGGTGATAATGATATTCTTGTTTATAATTCCCGGAATACCCGTAGTATTCGGAAACTTTTTTCTTCCGATAATGCTCGGGGCGAAGGACGTCGCGTTTCCGCGTCTGAATCTTCTCTCCTGGTATTTTTACATATTCGGGGCGTTACTGGTTATTCTGTCATTGTTCGTGGGCGGCGGCCCAATCGATACGGGCTGGACGTTTTACGTGCCTTACAGTTTAAGAACGCAGTCGAACGTTACGCTTGCGGTTTTCGCGGCATTTGTAATCGGATTTTCTTCAATCCTGACAGGACTGAATTTCATCGTTACGATACACAGGATGAGGTGTCCAGGTATGTCGTGGTTCAAGATGCCGCTTTTCGTATGGGGGCTTTATTCGACTTCGTGGATACAATTGCTGGCGACTCCGATACTTGGAATAACGCTTGTGCTTATAATGGCTGAGAGGCTTTTTGGAATCGGGATATTCGACCCCGCGCTCGGGGGCGATCCTTTGCTATACCAGCATCTGTTCTGGATTTATTCTCATCCCGCGGTTTACATAATGGTGCTTCCCGCGATGGGACTTGTATCGGAAATCATCCCGACGTTTTCAAAGAAGGACATATTCGGTTACGGACCGATAGCGATGTCATCGCTGGCTATCGCGTTCATCGGGTATCTTGTATGGGGTCATCACATGTTCTCGACGGGAATCAGCGACACATCGCGCGCGATATTCTCGTTTCTTACTTTTATAGTCGCGATACCGAGCGGCGTAAAAATTTTCAACTGGGTTGCAACGATGTACAAGGGTTCGATAGAAACGCGCGCGCCGTTTCTGTTCGTTGTCGCGTTCATAATAATATTTTCAATCGGCGGTCTTACGGGGCTCGTTCTCGGTTCATTGAACACGGACATTCACCTGACTGACACATATTTCGTCGTAGCGCACTTTCATTACGTGATGTTCGGCGGAATGGGACTACTATTCTTCGGCGGTCTTCATTACTGGTTTCCGAAGATGTTCGGAAAGATGTACAATGAGGGAGCGGCAAAATTCGGGCTGCTTCTATTCGTTGTCGGTTTCAACACGCTGTATTTCCCGATGTTCATAATGGGATATCTAGGGATGCCGAGACGGTATTACGATTATCTGCCCGAATATAAAATATACCACATAATTTCGACAGTCGGTTCCTGGATACTAATCGCGGGAATCTTAATACTGATAATAAATCTCGTTCGCGCTCTTCTTAAGAAGGAGAGGCTTACGGAAAAGAATCCGTGGGGCGGCACTACTCTCGAGTGGCAGGTTGACACGCCTCCGACACTGGAGAATTTCGAAGAAATACCCGTGGTCGAGCACGGACCATATTACAGAGACAATTTAATTAAACCCGGGAAAAGTCATTGACATGAATAACGAAGCAACTTTAAATCACGGACACGCCCATCGGGACGACCTCGGCTCCAAGATGGGGATGTGGCTCTTTCTTCTTACCGAACTGCTTCTGTTCGGCGGAATGTTCATACTATACGCGTCATACAGGTACATGTACTCCGATAACTTCAAGGTGGCGGCGATGCATCTTGACACGCTCATCGGCTCCGTGAACACGATACTGCTGTTAACGAGCAGCCTGACCGTAGCGCTGTCGATAGCGGCATTGCAGAGGAAGCAGACGCGTTTCAGCGTTTATCTGCTTTTATTTACGATCGTGGCGGGCGGCGCGTTCCTTGTTAACAAGTACTTTGAATGGAGCACGAAAATCGGACATGGCATTTATCCGAAAGGACCCGAGATGGCGAACCTATCGGACGGCGAGGTTATTTTTTACGGGTTGTATTACGTAATGACGGGGCTTCACGCTCTTCACGTAATTGTCGGGCTTGTGTTCATCGGGTTCATGGTTGTGTTCATTCTGAAAGGCAAGCAGACGTTTGACAATTTTCAGAGGCTTGAAAACGCGNGGTTATACTGGCACCTCGTGGATATAATCTGGATATTCTTATTTCCGCTGTTCTACTTAATTCATTAATGAAAATACAATGAGTGAAAACACACATACACAGCAGCATCCGGGATACGGATTGTACATACTCGTCTGGGCGGGGCTTGTAGGACTAACGACAATAACGGTAGCGCTTGCGGGATTCAATCTCGCGGGACTGACCGTGGTAACCGCGCTTGCGATAGCGATAGTAAAATCGCTGCTCGTGACGAATTACTTCATGCACGTAAAAACGGATTCGCCCGTATTCAGGGTTTTTATTTTCGTGTGCATAGCGATTTTCATAGTAGTTATAGTGCTAACATTTTTTGATTTAACTTATAGATTTCCATTAAAATGAAATTAGACATTGTCAGACAAACGGATTTGACGTTCATAATTATTGTCGGGATATCGTTCCTGCTTCTCGCGCTGGTATCCGCGGTAATGTTTTATTTTATGTTCAGGTACAGCAGGAAGAAGAATCCAGTCGCAACGGACATTACGGGAAACACGACACTTGAGATATTATGGACGGCGATACCCGTTCTACTCGTTCTTGTGATGTTTTATTTCGGATATTCGGGATTCAAGATGATGAGAAACGCTCCGACGGACGCGATGAACGTAAAGGTAACGGGAAGGATGTGGGCGTGGAGTTATGAATATGAAAACGGCGTAAAGGCGGACACATTATTTGTGCCTGTCGGGAAATCCATAAAACTCGAACTGAATTCAGCGGACGTCGCGCACAGTTTTTACGTGCCCGCATTCAGAGTTAAGGAGGACGTCATACCGGGACGAAAAAATTACATGTGGTTCGAGCCGAAAGAGGAAGGGAAATACAACGTTGAGTGCGCGGAGTACTGCGGATTGAGCCACGCTTACATGCTTTCGCTCGTGGTGGCGCTGCCTCAGGAAAAATTCGATTCGTGGTTGTTGAACGCGAAGACGCTGCAGACGACGGACACGGCAAAAACGAAAGACACATTAAACATTAAACAGGATTCAATAAAAACAAAATAAGAATTGAAAGACGCCGGGAAATATAACGCAATAGCGACTGATGCCCTGAAGCAGGAGACGTTAGCCTCGCGAATTAGCGCGGTTTCGGAACTCGTGAAAATTAAGATAACAGTTCTTGTTTCGTTCACGACCGCGCTCGGATATTTTCTCGCGTCGCGGACGCCAGGATTCGAATTCATTTTCTCATCACTCGGAATATTTCTCCTCGCGTGCAGTTCCGCGGCGCTGAACCAGTATCAGGAAAGCGGCACGGACGTGTTGATGAAAAGAACTTCTGAAAGACCGATACCTTCGGGAAGAATATCGAAGCAGTCGGCGTTGATTATTACGGGATTGCTGTTCGGCGCGGGTTCAGCCGTGCTGATTCTAAAGGCAAACATGCCCGCGTACATTACGGGGGTCGTAACGTTCATCTGGTACAACGCGGTTTACACGCCTCTGAAGAAGAAAACGGCGCTTGCAATAATACCCGGCTCGCTCGTCGGCGCATTGCCTCCCGCGGCAGGATGGCTCGCGGCAGGGGGAAATCCTCTTGACGTAAAAATATTAATAGTGTCTGCTTATTTCTTCGTATGGCAGATACCACATTTCTGGCTTTTGCTTCTGCTTTACGGAGAGGATTACAGAAGAGGCGGCTTTCCTGTTCTGACGGAAAAATATCCGCGGGAATTTTTAAAAGTAGTCACATTCGCGCTGCTTGCCGCTACCGTGCTAATCGCCGCGGCGATGCCATTCGCCGGGATAGGACATTTCACGGCAACAAAAATTATTCTCTGGTTGTGTTCGGCAGCGATGCTGTACGGTGCGTACAGGTTTCTGGCAAGCACTGAACTGAAAAGAAAAGAAATCGTCGGGACTTTCATGGCAATAAATTTATACACATTACTCATAATTACAATACTTTCGGCAGATAAATTATTTTCAACGTTATGAATATTTTTGAACAGTTAGTTATTCCTCCTTCGTCGGAACACATCGGGCTGCTGACGGTGATGCAGATAATATCGCTGCTCACGTTTCTGCCTTTCGCGGGTATCACTCTCGGCGCATCGGTATTTTCCGTTTACTTCAAAAAAAGAGGAAAGAGCACGAAAAATCCTCTGTACATAATGATGGCGAAGGACGTCATGGACAAACTGACCGCGGGCAAAGCCGCGGGATTCGCGCTCGGCGTGCTTCCGATGATTACGATAGTTCTTGTATACGCTCAATTGCTTTACGGCGCGAAGGTAATATCGGTAAGTTTGCTGACTCTCGCATTGATTTTGTACATAGTAAGTTACGTTTTCATTTACAACTACAAGAGCGCGTTTCAACTTGAGGCGGTAATCGGCGCTCTGAAGAGCGGAACGCTTCCCGGCGAGGTCAGGGAATACGAGGACAAGGTCGTTTACATGGGTTCGCGTTACGGCAACTGGGGAATATCAATTCTTCTTACGGCGATGTTTCTGTTCATAAGCGGAATGACGATAGCGTCGAAGCCGGGAGTCTGGGGTTCGGTTGACAATATATTAAAACTGCTGGTATCGGCGCCCATCTGGGTGAATTTTTTATATTTTCTTTCGTCTTCGGCAATGGTTACAGGCGGGGCGATTCTTTATTTCTTCTTTGTATGGCAGGGCGGCGTAAGGCCGGGGAATCTTGATTACGCGGCGGCGATAAAAAAATACGCGGTAATAACGGCGTTCGCCGGCACGCTTATTCAGCCGATTTTCATATTCGCGGGCACACTGTTCCTGAAGCCGTACAACGCTTCATCGGGTGTTTACGCGTTCGCGGGATTTTCGCTTCTCGCATTGCTTTTAATCGGCGCGATGCTTTATCAGATATTCAAGAGTTCGGAAACGAATCTGAGCGGAGCGGTGTTTTTTCTGATATTCATGCTTTTCACTTTCACGATTGTAAAAGACCAGTTGACTTTTAAGAACGCGATGAAGGAGCAGTACCTCGTGCTGGGTTCTAAAGCGGAAGAGTTGGCGAAGGAGAAACAGGGAATGATAGTTCAGGTGTCGGGCGCGGACGGAGAAAAAATCTATAACGAGAAATGCGTAGCCTGCCATAAGTTCGACGTGAAACTTGTCGGACCGCCGTATCAGGAAACGGTGCCGAAGTATTCGGGAGACCTGAAGAAACTCGCGGCATTCATATACAATCCGCAGAAGATAAATCCCGATTATCCTGCAATGCCGAATCAGGGATTGAAGCAGAAGGAAGCGGACGCTGTCGCGAAATATATTATGGACAAGGTGGGGAAGAAGTAGGTTTACGTCTGCGGTAAGTAAGAGCAAGAGCGTTTACCACTAAGGCGCTAAGGACACAAGAAGAGCGAGAGATTTTTTAGAGTTCCCGCGGGATAACGCGGGAAGAGCGGATTGCGCGGATTAAGAGCAAGAGCGACTATTGCATAAGAGCAAGAGATTCAGCCACGAATTACCACGAATGTTATATAGCATTTTCCTGCCACAGATTTACACAGATCATACGGATTAAGAGCAAGAGCGATTAATGCATAAGAGCACCTCGTTTTTCGCAATTGAAATTTTATTGAAGCGCTCTTTGCCTGCTTACTTTGTTTCCTTTATAATTGAGGGCAGGAAAAGTATATTGGGTTTACAAATTATTTCATTTGCCGGATTCGGATATAATAGAACAAATCAAGAGCGGCGACAGCGCCGCGTTCCGCTGCCTGTTCGAGGAATACAAGGACAGGGTTTACAACACGTCTCTCGGAATTCTTCAGAACGTAAGCGATGCCGAGGATACGGTTCAGGATGTCTTCGTCGAAATTTTCAATTCAATCGGGAAGTTCAGAGGAGATTCGTCGCCTGGCACCTGGATATACAGAATCACATTGAACAAGTGTTTCGAGCACATCCGCAAATCAAAGAGAAAGAAGCGTTTTGGTTTCATGGAATCGATATTCGGGGAGAAATCGGAATCGCTTAACCTGCCCGACTTCAATCATCCGGGAGTGATTATGGAGAACAAGGAGCGTTCCGCAGTGCTGTTCAGAGCGGTGGACAAACTCAACGATTCGCAAAAGAGCGCGTTTGTATTAAGCAAGATTGAAGGACTTTCTGTGAAGGAAATCAGCAGTATAATGAACCTGACGGAGTCGTCAGTCGAATCTCTTCTTCACAGGGCAAAAAACAACCTGAAAAAATTATTAAGCGATTATTATAACAGCGGTTTATGACCCGCAAGATTTTTTTTAAAAAAGCATCTAATATAAGCGAATGGAAAGACAAAATAAAATAGAGGATGAAGTCGAAAAAACACTTGAAAGCCTTGACGGAATCAAAAGGGCTGAGGCGAATCCTTTTTTGTTCACGAGAATTGAGGCGCGGCTTGAAAAGCCCGAAAATAACGGCGCGCATATTATAAGATATGTTTTAATCGCGGCAGTCATACTCGTGTTAAATGTTTTTTCAATTCTGGTTTACAGGAGCGCGTCCGTGGATGCCGGCAAATCAGGGCAGACAGAAACCATAGTTCAGGAATTCAATTCATTCGAATATAATACAGAGGATATTTTAAATGGATACAACTAAGAAAGACAAAGGGCTTTACATTGTAATAATCGCGCTGCTTGTCGTGAACATCGCGACGCTCGGTTTTCTGTGGTACAGTTCGCTTCGGCCGGGCCGGGGACCGGGCAAAGAGCCGATGCAGAACAGACCGCGTCCCGAAGCGCTTTTTCAGGAAGAACTTAAATTCAGTCCGGAGCAGATGAAGAAAATCGAAGCGATGAGGGAAGAAAACTTCAAAGCGACGGATAAAATACACGAAGAACTGAAAGGGCTGCAGAAAAGCATGATGGAAGTTGTCAGAACAGGAAACGATGAAGAGGCGAAAAGAATTGCGGGATTAACCGGAGAGAAGATGAAAGAACTCGAGATGCTGAGGTACGGGCATTTCAAACAGATACGCGATATGTGCGACGAGACGCAGAAACAAAAACTCGACGAGATGACGAAGAAAATTCCGGGTCCTGAAAACGGTCCGCCGCCGGATATGAATCGTCCGCCGGAACTAAACCGCCGTCCGGATATGAGTTATCCGCCGGATACGAGCCGCAAGTAGGATTGGCGTCTGTTGCGGCGAAATTTATTTTTATATAATCCCGTTTGGCTATGCCGGGCGGGATTTTTAAATTTGAAATTCCCAGAGAACTTTTCCGGAATTGACGTCTATGCATACAGTTCTGAGCATCGAAACAAGAATCAATTTATCTCCATATATAATCGCGCGTTTTGTTCTCAGGTTTGGACTGCCTTTTGAGAACACGTAATCGAATCCGCCTTTTTCAAAGACTTTTTCCGGTTCGGCAAAAATGTTTTCGAGAAACGTAGTCCAGATAAGAGTTATGGATTTTTCCTTCACGTCAAAATTCACTTTTGAGATTAAGACTTTCGCCGTGTCGGAAGCGGTAGTAGTATGAATGACGAATACGCCCTTATCGCGGCTGATTATTGTATTGAACCGGCTTGTGCTCAAGTCGTTTATTTCTTTGTATTTCCTGCCGATGTTGTCCTCTTCGTACTTAATTCTTCCTTTAAGAAAGTCGTACTGTCTTACTTTCCATTGGTCGGTTTCTTCCTTCATCTGTTCTTCCATTCCCTTAACGGAATCAATGAATCTCTGGCTTTTTTCTATTTCATCGTAAATCGGGTTCAGGTATTCCGGGAATATTTCCTTAACGTCAAGCGAATTTGAACTTTCGAGAAATTCTCCTTTAAGGAAATCGGGCTGTTCGAATTCCTTAGACGCGAAATGAATGGTTTTTCTCGGGTCGCCCGACAAGGACATATAGTCTTTATCAGTAACGTTGATGGAGGTCGTTGACATCATTTTTTCGTACTCGAAATTTTTTACGGGTGAAGAAATTTTTTCCGTGGAATAATTATCAGGATTAAGGAGATAAACGAATCCGCTGTTGTCCGCAATCATCGGCATTTTTTTGACGAGGTCGAAGCCGAAGTATTGCCGGAGTTCATACCATTTAACTTTCGGGAAATTATTTTTTAAAAAAGGATTAACTTTTTCTATGTCGTCTTTTGAAACGACAATGTCGAGGGTTTTCGGATTTCGCGCGTGCAGTCCGATTTTCTCGTTATCGCAGAAATACCAGAGTTTTCCGTCCGTTGCTCCGAGGAAATGCATATAGCCGTCATCGCGTTCGCCGAGTTCGATTCTCTTCGAGATTTTTCCCGTGTTCAGGTCGTAACTTGAAAGCCGGTATTCAGTGTATCCCGAGGTGGTTCTGAAGCCCTGCTTGCTTGATTTTGACGTAGCCTGAAAGATTTCCTCTTTCATTACGAGAAAATTTTCACCGTTGACCGATGCCACAACCGCCTCCTCGATGTCATCGGCTTCGTCTTTCATCACGTTTTTCTTGAACATGCATCCGGAAATCAGGAATGCAGGCAGAGCGAAAAGGAAGAAATATATTATTGTTCTCATAGAAAATATTTTTTACAATTTACGTTTTTGATTTTTAATTTTCAATCTTTTACAGTTTTGGATTTATTTACGGCGTCTGAAGGGATAACATAAGATTAATAAATGTCCGTTATCGCTTTTTAAGCCTAAAATCCCCAAAAGCGGGTAATTATTCGTGTATTAACAAATAAAAAGCAATAATTTTCACTTAATTTTGTTTTGGAAATACTATATATTCAAAGATAATAAAGGGTTTAAAACAGGGAGTCTTCATGAGAAAGTTTATTCACTTATTCCTTTTCTTGATTTTTTGCGCGGCTCTAATTAATCCGGTTTTCGGACAGCACAAGCGATTTAAAAAGGGACCGTACAAAAACATCTTAACTGATTTCACATTGACGATGAGCGACGGGACAATACTTGATTGTTCCAAGTTCATGCCGTCGGGTTCGCCTCCTTCGGGCGGCTGGCCTGCGATGATTTTCTGTCACGGATTCGGAGGTACGAAGGAAGACGTAATTTCCGAAGCGGAAGATCTGGCTTCGAACGGTTACTTCACTATGTGCTATTCGATGCGCGGACAGGGAGAATCGACAGGAAAGACGAATTTAATAAGCACGACGGAAATGTACGACTTTGTCGCGGTCGTGAATTACGTGAAGTCGCAGGCGAACGTCAATACGCAGAAAGTCGGAGCGATTGGCGGTTCGCAGGGGGGAACGATTCCTTTAATGGCAGCCTGCTATAATCCGGGTATTTTAAGATGCATAATTTCCGACGTATCCTCTCCCGAGTTCGCTACGAGTTGGATAGAAAACAAATCCGTTAAGATGACCTTGCTCTGGTCGCTGAGTTACGACGCGTCGATAGCGGATTACACGAATCAGGTCAAAGCTTACAGGAACTGGATTCTCGGCGACACGCCCGCATACTGGGACAGTCTTGCATACTACATGCCTTTAAACAGAGATTTCCTGAACAAGATAGGACAGAGTACGACGGCGACGTTTGTGAGCACAGTCTGGCAGGACAAGTTTTTCAATTCGTACGGATGGATGAAGTCATTTCAGAGCATGACGAATCCTTACAGGGTTTACATGGGCACATTTGACGCGCACGGAGCGGACGCGGATCAGGATGAAAGCGATAACCGCGACGCGATGACGGCGGACTGGATGGATTATTATCTCGGCGGCGTTGCGAACGGCGTTACCGATTCGGTAAGGTACGTTTATGCATCGAGCTCTTATCCGAGAACGACAGACGGATGGACGTGGAAAAGATTTTATTCTCCGACGTGGCCGCCCGCGGGTACGCAGAACATAAATTTTTATTTTCATCCGAACGGAATTATCAATAATTTAGTCAACAGCACTTCTCCAGATACGATAGGGTTCCTTAATGACGTCAGAGACACAACGATGACGATGACTACCGCCGTGAATTATGAATTTACGGGATCGACGTTTAATTCGAAATTCGTAAAGACGCAACTGATTTTTGAAACAGCGCCTCTGATTACTCAGTCGCGGCTGGTTGGCACTCCGATGGTGAACATACATTACAAACCCGCGAGGGACGTTGCGCAATTCAATCTTCAGATATATGAAATAAAATCGGGCACCACGCCGTATCTTATAAACAGATGCAACTTCACCGACAGGAAAGTTACGCCGGGAGTCATCAAGCAACTTACATTTTACGGAACTTCGCACTCGCACATATTTCAGGCGGGAAGCAAGATAAGGGTCGTGCTGACAAATCTTGACAACATTACAAACGACCCGTTCCTGAGAACGAATCCTTACGTTCTTCCGAGCCTTAAAAAAGGAAGAAACATAATTTTCATGAATGCAGCCAATCCGACATACATACAACTTCCTTTGATCGGTTATACGGTGGGAATCACAAAGATATCGTCTGAAGTTCCCGACAGGATTTCTCTCGGACAGAACTATCCCAATCCGTTTAATCCCGAGACAAACATTAAATTCAGCATACCCGCGCATTACGGCGGTAACAACGTGCGTTTGGCGGTTTATGACATTCAGGGAAAAGAAGTGCAGGTACTCGTCAATCAGAATCTTCCGGCCGGCGAATACGCGGTAAAGTTCGACGGGAAAAACATATCATCAGGCGTTTATTTCTATTCTCTGTCTGTGAATGATTATAAAGACACGAAGAGGTTCGTACTGGTAAAATAATTTTTGTTCTAAAAGTTTTAGAGAGACGCTTACGGGCGTCTCTTTTTTTATGCGTTTTAACCGGCGGTTATTGAATCTTATAATTTTTTGTTTTGAAACAATATTTCTTGAGCAAACGAAAACCGGTTTTCGTTCATCATATTTTCTTAATTTTCGTCAGGTTATTTTTGTTATACAAATAAAAGAGAATTTGGAATCAATAAAAGAAATATACAAGATTGGGTACGGGCCTTCGAGCAGTCATACGATGGGACCGAGGAAAGCAGCCGAGAAATTCAGGCAGAGAACGCTTAACGCGATTATGTACAGGGTTACGCTTTACGGTTCGCTTGCGGCAACGGGCAAGGGGCACATGACGGATAAGGCGATTTCGGAAGCATTAAAACCGACTAAAACGGAATTTGTGTGGGAGCCTGAAAGGTTTTTGACGTATCATCCAAACGCGATGAAATTCGAAGCGCTTGACCTCGCGGGAAAAGCGTTCGACGAATGGACTGTTTACAGCGTCGGCGGCGGCAAGATAACAGACGGAACGAAAGATAACGAGACAAAGAGAATATACGAGTTTACTACAATGACGGAAATTCTGAACTGGACGAACAAGACGGGTCGTTCTTTCTGGGAATACGTGGAGATGCACGAGGAGCCTGACATATTTGAATACCTGCTTGAAGTGTGGGCAGTGATGCAGGAAACTCTTAAGCGGGGTCTTGAAGCGGAGGGTCTGCTTCCGGGCGGGTTGAGGATAAGAAGAAAAGCATCGAGTTATTTTGTTAAGTCGAAGGGATTCAGCGGTTCGCTGAAAAAGAAAACTCTCACGTTCGCGTATGCTCTCGCGGTTTCCGAGGAAAACGCGGCGGGCGGAATCGTTGTCACCGCGCCGACGTGCGGTTCATCGGGTGTCGTACCCGCAGCCTTATACAGACTGAAAGAAAGCATGGATTTTTCAGACAAGAAAATTGCTCGCGCTCTTGCGACGGCGGGTCTTTTCGGAAACGTTGTGAAAGAGAACGCTTCGATATCAGGCGCCGAAGTCGGTTGTCAGGGCGAAGTCGGAACTGCCTGCTCGATGGCGGCGGCGGCGGCCGCGCAATTGCTCGGCGGAACGCCTTCGCAGATAGAGTATGCCGCCGAAATGGGAATCGAGCATCACCTCGGACTTACGTGCGACCCGATAGGCGGTCTCGTTCAGGCGCCTTGCATTGAGCGCAACGCGTTCGCCGCGGAGAAAGCGCTGAATGCCGCAACTTACGCTCTGCTCTCGGACGGAAGGCATATTGTAAGTTTCGATAAGATAGTTAAAACAATGAACCAGACAGGACACGACCTTCCGAATATTTACAAGGAAACGTCCGAAGGCGGGATGGCTGTATTCGGGATATAAAGTGCGATAAACAGATTTTCACGCGAAACAAAAAGGGGCGCGAAAAAAATCGCAACCCCCTTGTTTGTTGTTGTTCTCCCAATCTTTTCAGGACGGAGCACCTGACTCCGCCGGAAAAACCGGTTATCAGTTTTTAGGCGAAAACTTGTTCACGACATTGTAAACAGGTTTAAGCGTTCTGAGATAATCGTATATCATACCTAAATCTTCAGTTGTCATTCCCGCGTACATTGTCCAGGCCATCGCAGTGTTGAAGGATTTCGGACCGACGCTGACGTTCTTCGCGGAATCGGATTCGAACGACTTGAATTTCTGAATGAACATTTCCTTTGTCCAGGACCCGATGCCGCTCGCGACGTCAGGCGTTATGTTGGCGCTTCTCAGCGTGAAATCCGGAGTATGGAATTCCATTCCGCCCGCGAAATTCTTTTCCATTATAGGTTTGCCTTTTTCCTGAGGCGTATGGCAGTCAAAACACCCTGCGACCTGAACGAGATACTTTCCGTACTCGACGGGATTATTCCTGTCAACCTTGTTTTCCATACTGAAACTTTTAACAGGAATTGTTTTTTCGATAAAGTTCATCGGAAAATCAAGAGACTTTTCGGGAACGTGATTCTCAATCGGCTTCAAGGTGCGTATGTACGCGACTATTGAAAACAGGTCCTCTTTTGTAAACCCGTTATAACTCATATAGGGCATAAGAGGAAAAAGCGATTCGCCGTTCTTGTTAACGCCGCAGGTAATCGCCCTGATGATTTCGCCGTCAGTCCACGAACCGATACCTGCCGGTGTGATGTTTTTAGCGAAAACGCTTCCTGGCAGACCGAGATTCTGTTTATTAAAGACTTCCCCGCCTTTACCTTCAGTGCCGCCGACGACAGGTCCCGAGAATTTAGAATAATCGCGTGTTGAATGGCAGTCAATGCAGACCGCGACGTGCGATACGAGATATTTCCCCCGTTCGAGCCGTTCTTTTGTCGCTTCGACTTTTACGTCGGGCGCGGAATCCGTTTTCGGAAACGTTGAATTGAAATAAACAAAGAATACAACTGCAACTGCAAGCACCCCTAAAGCGGAGTACGTAAGGATTTTAAATAATTTTTTCATGCTCTCCCCAAATAAATTTTAATAAAAAAAACCGCCTCCAATGCAATATTCAGGGGGAATAGTTACAGACTAAAACATTGACAGTTTTAAAAAGTTTCTTTTTTGTGTATACGTCAGGAAAGTAATTTTGTTGCAATTGTTTCGCCGATTGAAAAATAGGAAGTAGCGGCGGGAGATGGCGCGTTACAGACGTGAAGGACACGTTTATTTTCGACGAAAAGAAAATCATCGATAAGTTTCCCGTCTCTGCCGCACGCCTGAGCCCTGATGCCCGCGCCGCCGGGTTCGAGATCGTGTTCCGTGATGCAGGGGGTGAGTTTCTGAAGCGCTCTTGTAAAAGCGGGTTTTGAAAATGAGCGGTAAAATTCCATCAATCCTGTTTTCCAGAATCTGCCCGCAACGGATAGAAAACCTTTCCAGACAAGGCTTTCTGCGAGGTCCTTCGGATTGATGTCGAACTTTCCGTAGCATTCGCGTCCGAAAGCGAAGACGGCATTAGGTCCGGCTTCAATTTCTCCGTTCATTTTTCTTGTGTAATGCACGCCGAGAAAAGGAAACTGCGGGTCGGGAACGGGATAGATTAAATTCCGCACGAGACTGCTCTTATCTTTTTTAATTTTGTAATACTCGCCCCGAAAAGGTATTATCCGCAAGCCGAGATTTTTATTGTTAAGGCGGGCAATCCTGTCGGATTGAAGTCCGCAGCAGGTAAGAAGAAGTTTCGCGTCGTAAAACTCCTTGTTCGTTCCGATTTCCACGCTGTCGGTTTTTTCATTTATGTAATCAATCCTTTCGTTGAAAATAAATTCCGCGCCTTTGCGTGTCAGCAGTTCGTGAATTTTTTCAGATACGATTTTGTAATCGATTATTCCCGTTTGCGGGACGTGTATGGCTTTTACTCCGCTGACGTTCGGTTCGAAATCTTTCAGTTTTCCGGTTTCGATAATCTTAAGTCCCTTCAGTCCGTTCTCTTCGCCTCTTTCATAAAGGTTCATCAAAGCGGGAATTTCCTGTTCGTTCGTTGCGACGATAAGTTTTCCGCAGATGTCGTATTGAATTTCATTTGCGTCGCAGAAGTCAAGAAGCATTCTGTAACCGCGCGTGCAATTTACGGCTTTGAGACTTCCGGGTTTGTAATAAATGCCCGAGTGAATGACGCCGCTGTTGTTTCCTGTCTGGTGTTTAGAGACCCCGTTCTCTTTTTCGATTATGAGAAGTTTTAAACCGGGTTTTTTCCCGTGGAGTTTCAGGGCGGAACTGAGGCCGACAATTCCCGCTCCGGCAACTATGACGTCATAATGTTTTTTCATAATGGGATATTATGCAAAAATGCAGAATTCACGAATTATATAAAGCGATAAAAACAGGAATAGTATTTTTCCGCGTAGCCGCTCCTACGGACTAATCAGATACCGATGAATGAGAATGTTTTTGGCGGAAAAACTGTTATAAAAACATAATACCTTGCAATATAAGGAGTTGTATATCCGTTACAGAAATAAAAAAATTATTTTTTTATTACTCGGACAATAATGTCCTTTTAGAACTGCATTTTTGGTTTAACATTTTTGAGAAAAAAGAAGTAAATTACAAAAAATAATTAAAATTACTATCGAAAATTATTAACTATGTCTGACCTTACATCTTCCAACACATCGCTGGAAAAATTCAACTATGACAACGCTATAGTCAGGAATTTTGCTTACGCGGTAATGGTATGGGGCGCGGTGGGAATGCTTGTCGGCCTGCTAATAGCGGCGCAGATAATTATCCCGAGCCTGAATTTCAACCTGCAGTATTCGACATTCGGCAGGATACGGCCTCTTCACACGAACGCCGTCATATTCGCCTTTGTGGGAAACGCGATTTTCATGGGATTGTATTACTCCCTTCAGAGGCTATGCAAGGCGCGGATGTTCAGCGACCTGCTTTCAAAGATTCATTTCTGGGGATGGCAGTTGATTATCGTGCTCGCAGCGGTTACGCTCCCTCTCGGAATCACGACAAGCAAGGAATACGCGGAACTTGAATGGCCAATTGATATATTAATCACAATCGTATGGGTAGTGCTGGCGATTAACATGTTCGGCACGATTGTAAAACGGCGCGAAAGGCACATGTACGTCGCGATTTGGTTTTACATAGCGACTGTCGTGACCGTAGCGGTGCTTCACATATTCAATTCGCTTGAACTGCCGATCAGCCTGACGAAGAGTTATCCGATATACGCGGGCGTTCAGGACGCTCTTGTTCAGTGGTGGTACGGGCACAACGCGGTCGCGTTCTTTTTAACGACGCCTTATCTCGGTCTTATGTATTATTTTCTGCCGAAAGCGGCGGAGAGACCCGTGTACTCATACAGGCTGTCAATTATTCACTTCTGGACTTTGATTTTTATTTACATCTGGGCGGGACCGCACCATCTGCTTTACAGCGCGCTGCCGGACTGGGCGCAGTCGCTCGGCACTGTATTTTCGATAATGCTTATCGCTCCGTCGTGGGGAGGAATGATAAACGGGCTGCTTACGTTAAGAGGCGCGTGGGACAAGGTCAGGGATAACGTGATTTTGAAGTTCATGGTTGTGGCGGTAACGGCTTACGGAATGGCGACGTTTGAGGGACCGATGCTTTCGCTGAAGAACGTTAACGCTATAGCGCATTTCACCGACTGGATAATCGCACACGTGCACATAGGCGCGCTCGGCTGGAACGGATTTTTAACATTCGGCATACTGTACTGGCTTGTGCCGAAACTTTTCAGGACCGAACTGTACTCGAAGAAGATGGCGAACTTCCATTTCTGGATAGGTTTTGTCGGGATTCTGTTTTACGCAATACCGATGTACTGGTCGGGCGTGACGCAGGCATTGATGTGGAAGCAGTTCACTCCCGAGGGGGTGCTTCTCTATCCGAATTTTCTTGAGACGCTTCTTCAGATAAAAACGATGCACATGATTCGCATAACCGGCGGGCTTTTCTATTACGCGGGATTCGTCGTAATGCTCGTCAATCTTATAAAGACAATCAAGCAGGGAAGTTTCATAGGAGAGGAAGCCGCAGAGGCACCGGCGCTTGAGAAGAACGTAACGTTCGAACCGATAAAGGGTTCGATAATGAAGAAGCACAGGCTGATTGAGAGGAAGCCGTTCCAGTTTACGGTACTCGCAGTTGTTGTTGTCCTGGTCGGCGGACTGATAGAAGTTATTCCGACATATCTGATAAAATCGAATATACCTACGATAGCGAGCGTCAAGCCGTACACGCCGCTCGAACTTCAGGGACGCGACATATACATACGCGAGGCATGCAATTCCTGCCACTCGCAGTTGGTACGTCCGTTCCGTTCCGAGACGGAAAGGTACGGTGAGTACGCGAAGGCGGGCGAGTTTGTTTACGACCATCCGTTCCTCTGGGGTTCAAAAAGAACGGGACCCGATTTGCTGAGGGAGGGCAAGAAATATCCGAACCTCTGGCATTACCTTCACATGGACGACCCGACAACCGTATCGCCCGGCTCGCTGATGCCGAGATATTCGTGGTTGAAGGAGCAGATACTCGATATTTCGAACACCGAAGCGAAGATTAACGCGATGCGAACCCTCGGCGTACCGTATGAACAGGGTTATGAAAAAATCGCGAATACGGATTTGCAGAAGCAGGCGGAAGAAATCGCCGCTGACCTTCAGAAGCAGGGAATCGATGTTACGAGCGACAGGGAAATTATCGCTCTTATCGCTTATCTGCAAAGGCTGGGAACAGACATAAAGAACCAGCAGACGGGGAAATAATATGTTCAGCAAATATTTCATATCGGTTGAATGGCTGAACATATTCGCGATAGCGACGATGATATTATTCATAATCACGTTCGCGGTGATAGTAATATGGACGTTCAAAATTGACAAGAAAAAACTGGAAGAATACAACAATCTTCCTCTGGAAAATAAGAATTCGGAAAACAAAAAATTTTCAAAATGAACAAAAAAGTTTTAGCCGCGATGACGGCGGCGGGGATAACGGCGCTGACTCAGGTTCAGGCAATAGCGCAGGTAAAGCAGGAAACGCATACTGATACATACGTGTATCTTATACTCGGCGCGCTGCTGTTCACACTGGCGGTGTTATTCGCGTCAATAATGATTTTTGAGTCGGGTGAAAGGAAGCCGAAGAAAGCGGCTGCAGCGACCGCGACGGTTGAAACTCCGATTCTAACTGACCACGAGTACGACGGAATTCAGGAACTTGACAATCCCGCGCCCGCCTGGTTTCAGTTTTTATTTTACATCACGATAGCGGCTGCTGTCGTTTACATGTTTGTTTACCACGTGTCGGGCAGGCAGAATTCGTCAGTTGACGAGTATATACAGGAAATGACGGTCGCGCAGGCGCAGAAGGACGAACTAATAAAAACGGGCGCGCTGATAAACGAGAATAACGCTTCCGTGCTGACAGACGCGGCGGACCTGGAGAAGGGTAAAGAGATATTTACGGCGAACTGCGTCAACTGCCACGCCGCTGACGGCGGCGGGACTGTAGGTCCGAACCTCACTGACGATTACTGGATACACGGCGGCGGAATAAAGAACGTGTTCAGCACGATAAAGTACGGTGTTCCCGCGAAGGGAATGATAACCTGGCAGAACCAGTTAAACCCGAAGCAGATTCAGCAGGTGGCGAGTTACGTTCTGACGTTCAAGGGGACGAAGCCTGCGGCGCCGAAAGCGCCCGAAGGGACTATCTGGGTCGATTCGACGGCAGCGCCGAAGGATACGCTGAAGAAATAATTCTCATTGGAGGAATAAAGAGCAGCCACGAATTATCACTAATTGCAATAAGAATGGCGGAAGATAAAATAAATACGGGAATGGAAGACGAATCATTCAGGGACCATCTATCGACGGTAACGAGCGAGGGCAAGCGTGTGTGGGTATATCCCAAAAAGCAAAAAGGAAAATTTTACACGGCGCGGACAATCGTCAGCGTGTTTCTGCTTGCGTTCCTTTTCATAACGCCGTGGATAAAAATAAACGGGCATCCGTTCATTCTGTTCAACGTTTTCGACGGGAAGTTCATACTATTCGGGTTCGCGTTCGGACCGCAGGACTTTTACATATTCGCACTCGGTTTCGTGACGCTTGTAGTTTTCGTGGTACTGTTCACGGCGGTTTACGGAAGAATTTTCTGCGGATGGGTATGCCCGCAGACCGTTTTCATGGAGATGGTGTTCAGGAAAATCGAATATCTTATCGAAGGCGACGCGGCAAAGCAACGGGCGCTCGACAAGGAGCCGATGAACGGGAAGAAGTTTTTCAAGAAGAGTTTTAAGCACGCAATCTTTTTCATAATCGCGTTTCTGATTGGAAACACTTTCATGGCGTATCTCGTCGGGATAGACAAGACGCTTGATATAATCAGCCGTTCTCCCACCGAGCATATCACGGGATTCATAGCGGTTGCGGTGTTTTCGGGAATATTCTATTTCGTATTTTCTAAATTCCGCGAGCAGGCGTGCACGATAGTCTGTCCGTACGGGCGGTTGCAGGGCGTGCTGCTTGACGCGAATTCAATCGTCGTCGCTTACGACCACGTGAGGGGAGAGCCGAGAGGCAAACTCAACGAAACGACGGGCGACTGCATAGACTGCAATCTCTGCGTGGCGGTGTGTCCGACGGGAATAGACATAAGGAACGGAACGCAATTGGAATGCGTGAACTGCACGTCTTGCATAGACGCCTGCGATTCTATAATGACGAAAGTGAACAAGCCGAAGGGACTGATAAGGTACGCGTCGATGAAAGGGATAAAGGAAAAACTGAAATTCAGATTTACACCGCGGCTGATTTTATATTCGGTACTGCTCGTTGCGCTGATTTCAATATTCACGGCGTTGCTTGTATCGAGAATCGATGTGAAGGTGAACATTTTAAGGTCGCCCGGAAAAATTTATCAGGAAATGCCCGACAACAAAATCAGCAACCTTTACCACGCGGTGCTCGTCAACAACACGTTCGACGATATGCCGGTCGAGGTGAAGACGAACACGCCGGGTGCGGAGATACTGACGGTAGGAAAGGACGTTGTAATACCGTCGCTCAGCGTGCACGAGGCGGAATTTCTGGTTGTGATGAGCAAAGACGACATAAAGACAACGGTCGTGCAGTTGAACATACAGGTGTTCGCGGGAGGAAAACTTTTCTATGAGACGAAGACGACGTTCATCGGACCGCAGAAGAAATGATTCTTGAGAGAATTTTGCCCGGTTGCACGGAGAACCACAGAGTTGTCACAGAGAACCACGGAGTTTTGTATAAAAATGTTTTTTTGAAAGTAACACGAATGACCACAGAGGTGTCATAAAGAGCCAAGGGGTTTTTGTTGTAACTAACGGCAAAGTATAATGTCAATAATATGAACTGGGGGTATAAAATAGCGATTGTTTTTACTGTGTTCTGTCTTGCCGTCATCGGCTCGGTTATTTTTTTCATGAACCAGAAAGTCGATGTCGTAACGGACAACTATTACGAGAAGGAACTGAAATATCAGGAGCAGATAGACAGGGTTAACCGCACGAGGGCGTTAAGAGACACGATGAAAATGGAAAACACGGGCACGGCGCTGAACATCATTTTCCCCAATGTCCCCGACAAGCCGTCGCCGAAAGATTTCATACTTCTATACAGGCCGTCCGACAACACGAAGGACGTGAAAATACCCGTTGCCGCAGATACGTTGAAGAGGCAGGCTGTAAGCATAGAGCGCCTTGACAGAGGATACTGGAAACTTCAGATAAACTGGACGTCGGGCGGGAGCGAATTCTTTCACGAATTCTCATTCTACAAGAACTGAGCATCGAAGTAATTCGAAGTGCCATTAAATCAATTGAATTTTACGTTTGAAATGCCAATCATTGTGAAATTTTATCACCCGTATGAAGAAAATCAAACTCCAGTTACACACAAAAATAATAATCGGACTTGTTCTCGGCGTGATTTTCGGAGCGTTGTTCAACGTAAGCAATTCCGAAATAGTCGTGGTTTCTTCAACGGGTGAAACATCCGTATCCGGCTGGAGCGAGGTAAGGTTCATCAGGCAGGATTCTCTCATTTCCTCATTCGATTCAAAGTCTCAACTGCAGATAATAAAGTATTTCAAAAAAATCATCGCGGGAAAATACGGGCGTGAAACCGTATTGAAAGTATCTTATCCCGACGGCAGCGCGTCGGAGCATAAGGGCGTTTCGGAGATACGCAAGCCGAAGTCCGCGGGCACTGTCATCAAGCCAGTCGGCGACATATTCATACGTCTTCTTAACATGATTGCCGTTCCGCTTGTTCTTGCATCGCTCATAGTGGGCGCGGCGTCTCTTTCGGACCTGAAACACGTTGCGAAAATCGGCGGGAAGACAATCGGGTTTTACGCGATTACCGCGGTTGTCGCGATAACAATCGGGCTTGTCGCGGCGAATCTTATTCGTCCGGGCGATTACATGCCTTCTGAGACGAAGAACGCGCTGCTCGAAACGTATCAGGACGAGGCGAGTTCGAAGATACAGCAGACAACGTCATTGAACATTACGGATTTTCTTGTAAACATAGTGCCGAAGAATCCGTTCAAGGCAATAGCAGAGGGCGATTTTCTTCAGATAGTATTCTTCTCAATTCTTTTCGGAATATTTCTGGCTCAGATAGGGAAGGACAAATCGGGACCCGTGATTAATTTTTTCGAAGGCGTGAGCGCCGCGATGATTAATCTGGTCGAGAAAATAATGTACGCCGCGCCAATCGCCGTATTCGCGCTCATTTCGGCGACCGTGGCGGAGTTCGGGTTCAGCATACTTCAGACCCTTCTGTTGTATTCACTGACGGTGGTTCTCGGACTATCGATAATAACATTCATAGAATATCCCGCGCTTCTCAAAATATTTACTAAGATTCGCATAAGGGATTTTCTGAAAACGCAGAGGCAGGTTATGGCGGTGGCGTTCACGACGAGTTCATCGGCGGCGACTCTTCCGATTACGATGGACATTTGCGAGAAGAAACTCGGCGTACCGAACAGGATAGCGAGTTTCGTTCTTCCGCTCGGCACGACTATAAACATGGACGGCACGGCGCTTTATCAGGCGGTGGCGGCGATGTTCATAGCGCAGGTTTACGGATTCGATTTGAACCTGTCGCAGCAGTTGACGATAGTATTGACGGCGGCTCTCGCTGCCGTTGGGACGGCGCCTGTTCCGAGCGTCGGACTGATTATGCTTATTATAGTGTTGAAGTCAGTCGGCGTACCCGAAGAGGGAATCGCGCTTATAATCGGGGTTGACCGCCTGCTGGATATGTGCAGGACCGTTCCGAACGTTCTTGCCGATTCGCTTGCCTGCGTCGTCATAGCGAAATCCGAAAATGAACTCGGGGAAATCAAACCCGAATAGCGTCAGGAGATATCGATTCTGTAATCCAGTTCGAGCGCTTTTCTGTAAACTGCGGAGACGCCGCAGTATTTTTCCATAGAGAGTTTTACGGCGTGTTCAACCTTTTCGCGTGGAATCTCTTTTCCTTTCAGAGCATACACGATTAACATCTTATCGTAATGTTTCGGGTGTTCTGCAGTGAGGTTTCCTTCCACGGTGACTGTGAAACTGTCGTATTCGACTTTCATTTTCTTAAGCATAGAGACCACATCCATACCCGTGCATCCTGCAAGAGCCGCGAGCATAAGGGGTTTAGGCGGCGGTCCGAGGTTCTTGCCCCCGACATCGCCGTGCGCGTCAACTTTAAAATTGAATCCGAGAACGTCCATGTCGAACGCCATACCTCCCGAGTGTTTCGCGGTTATAGTGTGCTTCATATAAAAAATTTTTTCAAAAATATAAATAAAATAAGTTTCAATTAAACCGCAGGACGGGCGTCCGGAATATGAGGAAAAATCAATTCTGTGATTAACTATTTCCGTGTAATATTTGTAATAAATTAACTTGAAAAATAAGAAATCGTGATATATGTTATATTAAGAAAATAAGGATAATGAAGATTACGATCAGATTTATATCTAAAATATTCTTACCGATTTTAATTATTGTTTTAATTTTTACTTCCGAATTGCATTCCCAGTCCGGCTGGTTCTGGCAGCATCCGTATCCGCAGGGGGATTACATAGAGGATATGTGTTTTATTAATAAGAGTACAGGGTGGGTGGTAACAAGTTATCAATTAATGAAGACAACCAATGCGGGTTTAAACTGGTCAATCTCCGCAAGTAAGGACAGATACACCCCTTCACTTTTCTTTATAAATGAAAATACCGGATGGCTGGGCGGATGGAAGTGCGTTTACAAAACTACAAACGGAGGAACTTACTGGACGACACAAACGATTGCCGATGTATGGGGTTTAGTCAATGATATATATTTCTTAAATTCACAGACAGGATATGCGCTTACGGATAATGTTATACTGAAAACAACTAATGGAGGAACAAACTGGAACTATAGTCTTTACAATGTATATAGGCAATTCAATTCATTTGATTTTTATGGCAGTTCCTATGGCTGGGTGTGCTGCGATTCGGGCAAATTCTATAAAACAACAAACGGCGGTGAAAACTGGCTTAGACAGGACTCCGGAATTCCGGAAGTGTTGTCTCAGGTATCTTTTGTCGACAGTTTGATTGGTTACGCTTGCGGCAATCACGGAACTTTTCTTAAAACGACAAACGGCGGAAATAACTGGAGCCGTAATACAACATTTACAAGCACGTACAGTTTTGAGTTTTGCTCGTTTGCGAATCAAAATACGGGCTGGATAGGATATGCATTAGGAAACGGCGGAGTAATAAGAAAGACGACAAACGGCGGAAATACGTGGGATTCGACTTTCACTGCAAGAGGAATAAAAAATATTTTTCTTATTGATTCGTTACATTTATTTTCAAGCGGTATCGGAATTATAAAAACAACCGACGGGGGAAACTGGTTTTCTGTCAGTTTTGGTATAACATCAACATTAAGTACGGGATTTTTCATTAATGAAAATACAGGCTGGATTGCGGGAGGCGGTGATGGATTTTCAAACTACAGAGGCGTATTACTGAAAACAACGGATGGTGGACAAACTTGGGCTGAAAACCCTAATTTCGACTACAACAAAATTAATTCCGTTTTCTTTATAAATCAAAACACGGGTTGGGTCGCGGGAATAAATTCAACGATAAAGAAAACCACAGACGGCGGAAGCACCTGGCAATCAATCGTTCCTCCGGCAGCAATGAGATATACAAAAATATCGTTTGCAGATTCTCTAAACGGGTGGTTAACGGGATATAATGAATTTTCATTAAATACCAATATTTATAAATCAACAGACGGAGGATTAAATTGGTTTTCACAATTCAACGGATACAATTTTGAAATTAATACTCTGTGTTTTTTCAATTCACAAACCGGATTTGCAGGAGGAGGTTGGGGAGAGTATCAAACACGGATTCTAAAAACAACAAACGGAGGTGTAAACTGGAACCAATTAAATACAACCACGTATTTTAAAGTCAACCATTTGACTTTCTTAAACGAAAATACAGGTTGGGCAGGGGGAGATAGAACGGGTACGGGTTTTATTATAAAAACGACGAATGGCGGCCAGAATTGGAATATTCCTGCTGATACAATAATTTCAGGGAGTGTAACAAGCATAACGTTTCTTGATAGTTCGAAAGGATTAGCCACGATTGACTACGGCTTAATGTTTCTTTCAACAGATGGGGGTTTAAGATGGAAGAAGACGTTTACAGGCAGTCAGCATACATCATCTATGTTTTTTGTGAATAATAATACAGGATGGGCTTTCGGAGTGTACGGTACAGTTTTGAAAACCACGAACGGCGGCTCAGTGTTCGTGAACAATAATTCATTAGTAGTGCCGGAAGGTTATGAGTTGTTTCAGAATTATCCGAATCCGTTCAATCCTTCCACGACGATTGAGTATTCCATATCCAAAGAAAGCTCGGTGTCTTTAATTGTTTATGACATCACAGGACGTGAAGTTGAAACGCTCGTGAATGAAATGAAGCGGGCGGGATATTATACGATTCAGTTCAACGCTTCGCGTCTGTCGTCGGGAATTTATTTCTACAGGATAACAGCGGGCGATTTTGTACAGACGAAGAAGATGGTTTTGATAAAGTAGCGATATACAAAGTTATTGTAAGTAATTTATTAGTCAGCAGGGATGCCCGAGGGCATTCCTGCTTCTTATTTTCCATAAGGAATTTAATATTTTTTCATAAATGATTTTAGATTCCGCGTCCTTCGAATATTACACAATTAAGATTTGAATTCAGGGATGGCGATTTGCCCGATAACACCCGTCCGTTTATACTTTAAAAACAGACCTGTAAAGGTTATTTTTACATTACACAAAACCTCAAATTTATGATGACCATTAAAGACGTGAACCCTAATCTCATTCAGGCGCAGTACGCCGTAAGGGGCAAGATTGTAGCCAGAGCGCAGGAACTTGAAGAGCAGGGCAGGAAAATAATATACTGCAACATAGGAAATCCGCAGGCATTGAAGCAGAAGCCTGTAACATTCATAAGGCAGGTACTTTCGGTTCTCGAATATCCCGAACTTATAAATAATCCTGACGCAAAGAAGATTTATCCCGCCGACGTGATTGCGAGAGCGAAAATGATAATGGAAAAGAATCCGACGGGAACGGGCGCATACACGGTTAGTTCAGGCATAGCGTTCATAAGAGACGCTGTCGCGGAATTCATTACGAAGAGGGACGGCATACCCGCGGACAAGAGCAGGATAGTCCTTACGGACGGGGCGAGCAAGGGCGTTCAGGCTGCGCTCACGATGATTCTTAAAGGCGGCAACGACGGCGTGATGATTCCGATACCGCAGTATCCGCTATACAGCGCAACGCTCACCCTTTACGGCGCGAAGCAAGTCGGATATTTTCTCGACGAAAGCAATTCGTGGCAGTTGAACGAAAAGATACTCGAGGACAGCATCAGGGAAGCGAAGGCGAAGGGAATTAATCCCGTGGCGATAGCCGTTATAAATCCCGGAAACCCGACGGGCGCGGTGCTTTCGAAAGACAACATTGAAATGATAATCAGGTTTGCGAAAAAATACAATCTCGTTCTTCTCGCGGACGAAGTGTATCAGGAAAACGTATATCTCGAAGGGATAAAATTCGTTTCGTTCGCGAAGGCGATGCACGACATGGGCGAGAAGGAAGTTACGCTGTTCAGTTTTCATTCGGTGTCGAAGGGATTCCTCGGCGAATGCGGGCACAGGGGCGGATATTTCGAAGTAAGAAACATGGCGGACGACGTTTACGAGCAGTTGGTAAAACTTCAGTCGGTCGGTCTTTGCTCGAACGTTGACGGGCAGATAGTTACATATCTGATGGTCGCGCCTCCGAAATCCGGCGATGATAGTTACGAACTTTACAAAAAAGAGCGCGACGGAATTCTTAACGACCTCAAGTACAAGTCAAGAGTTCTCGGCGAAGGGCTTAACGCGATTGACGGGATGGAGTGCGAGGTTCCGCACGGAGCGATGTACGCATTCGTAAAGTTCGAACTTCCGCATAAAAAAGGAGTTGACGTAAGCAAGATGACGGTTGACGAACTGTACGCGTACGACGCGAAGAGAGATTTTGATTATTGCATGGCGCTTCTCGAAGAAACGGGAATATGCGTTGTACCCGGCTCGGGATTCGGGCAGATGCCGAACACGATGCATTTCAGGACGACCATACTGCCGCCGAGAGAGGACATTTTATCGCTCGTAGAGCGGATGAAAACATTCCACAGGGAGTACTCAAAAAAAGTAGTTGTGGAATAATTTTGGTATGGAAAAAAGACTAAAAAATCTTTAAGTTACAATTGTTGTTTTTCATTTTTATTGTTCTCCTCCTTATTGACAGATGCTTTTCCTCCTTGAAGCATCTGTCTTTTTTTATGCCCCAAAATTACAACTTAAACTTTTCGATAATATAATGTTCGGCCCCTTTTGATGATAAAACACTTTTATTGAATATTAGTTCCTTAAAATTCAATAATAAATTGAAGTCAATACCGCTGAAATCGGGAAGGTAAACGCGAGATTCGCGTCTGACTCTTCCGAGCGTGAGGTGCGGATTGAAATTTTTATCCTGTTTGAAACCGTAGGCATCGAGTATGTCCGCGGTTTTTTTATTAAGTTCATAGATTTTATTATCGCGGCTTTTGAGAGCGGCGATAATCACGCGGGGATTTTTCGCGCCGGGGAAGGCGGACACTCCCGAATATTCGAGAGAAATTTCTCCCGACGCGCCCGTTATTTTTTCACGGAGTTCCGCGCGAATGCTGTCAGAAGTTTTTTCTTCGGTGTCGCCGAGAAAGAATAAAGTTATGTGTGAATTATGTATGTTCTCCCATTTGATACAGCGCGATGATTCGGGTCCCATAATTTCTTTGACTTCATTCTGAAGTGTCTTAAGCCGGCTTTTTGCTCCGGCGTCAAGATTAAGCGACAGGAATGCTCTAATCATAAGGATTTGAAACGTTTTTAAATTGAATAACTTATAGTAATTTAGTAATATGAATACAATATACAAATGATTAAATGCTGAAAATATATTGACGGAGAAAGAAAGAAAACTAAGCGAAGAATTTCTTGAGTTTGTTAATATTGTCAGGAAATTGAGGAAGGAGTGCCCGTGGGACAGGGAGCAGACGCATTCGAGTTTAAGGAGATGCCTGCTTGAAGAATCGTACGAAGTGCTCGAAGCGATTGACAACAACGACATGACGGAATTGAGGAAGGAACTCGGCGACCTGATGCTGCAGGTGGTAATACACGGAGTAATGGGAGAAGAGGCGGGGATATTCGACCTGACTGAAGTGCTTGAGCACGAAACAAAGAAGTTGATACAGAGGCATCCGCACATATTCGGAGACGTTAAGGTAAGCGGGAGCGAGGAAGTCAAGACAAACTGGGAAAGACTGAAGAAGAAGGAAGGCCGGGAATCCGTGCTGGACGGTGTTCCTGCGGAACTGCCCGCTTTATTCCGCGCTTACAGAATACAGGAAAAGGCGGCGAAGGTGGGTTTCGACTGGAAGGACCACAAGCCCGTGTACGAAAAGATACTCGAAGAGGTCGGCGAGTTAAGGGAGAACATGGAAAAGAACGAGACTCAGGAGAAACTCGAGGACGAGTTCGGCGACGTGCTTTTTTCAATTGTGAATTACGCGAGGTTCATGAAAATAAATCCCGAGGACGCCTTAAGAAGGACGATTGAGAAATTTTCTTACAGGTTCAGGGAAATCGAGAAATACGCGAAGTCGCGGAACATTGAGCCCGAGAGCATGACGCTCGAGGAAATGGACGCCGTCTGGAACAGCGTAAAAAACAAAGGAAACAATATTGAAGGTAAAGCATAATCATTCGGTCGGAATCATCGTGTACAGCAGGTTTCCGCGCTCAATAAAATTCCTGCTTATCAAGCAGCATCAGGGTCACTGGGGATTCCCGAAGGGGCACATTGAAAAGGGCGAGAAGCCGATAGACACTGCGGTGAGGGAACTGCGCGAAGAGACGGGCATAAGGAAAATAGATTTTCTGAGAAGAAAAGTGCTTCTCCGCGACGATTATTCGTTCAGGAAAGAAACCGTAACCATACACAAGATTGTTGATTATTACATAGCGGAAACAGAAACCGTAAAAGTGAAGATAGACGGCAGGGAGATACTCAACTACAGGTGGTGCACATACGACAAGGCTGCTGAGCGGCTTACATTCAAGGAATCAAGAAGAATTTTAAGAAAAGCGTTTAAAATAATAGAAGATTATTCATAAATGAAATTACTGAAGAAAGAAATATTATTGTTGTTGTGTTTCGTAATTCCTTCGTTCGCCGCGGCGGGCGAAAAGGACAGAATCGCGGAACTTAAAGAGAGCATGGATAATCTGATAAAGACGATGAACTGCGACGTATCGGTACAGGTAGTGAGCGGTACAAAATACGACCTGCTTTACGAGTACAGGCCCGCGGCAAAGATGATACCCGCTTCAATAACGAAGGTTATAACTAGCGCAATCGCGCTCGAGTATCTCGGCGCGGGTTACGAATTCAAGACGATACTGTACACGGACGACAGGGATTTGTCGGACGGGGTAATAAACGGGAACCTGTATTTAAAGGGTTTCGGCGACCCTGATTTCAAGAGCACGGACCTCGTGAAACTAATCAAAGCGTTTCTTTCGAAGAACGTGAGGGAGATAACGGGCAACATAGTATACGACGATTCGTATCTTGACAGCAAGCATTTCGGGCTCGCGGATTACTATTCGGGCGATACGAGGCTTCAGTACTGGCCGTACGTGAACGCGCTGAGTTTCGACAAGAACGCGAGCAGGCTTGACGCGGCTGTCGAGGCGGCGAATTTCCTGCAGTCCGAACTTGAATTAAAGGACGTAAAACTTGACGGGATAATAGTTTCGGGAGTTACGCCCGATTCTCCGAAGGAAATCGCGCGCGTTACTCATTCGATGGACGAGGTTCTCTCGAACATGAACAAGCCGAGCGACAATCATTCGGCAATCACGATTTTCAAGGTTGTCGGCGCGGTGTACAAAGGCGCGCCGGGCACGCTTGAAAAGGGCACTGACGCTGTTACGGACCTGATGAGTTCGCTCGGCATACCGCGCGGCGAGTACGAGATACTTGAGGGTTCGGGACTTACGAGGTACAACTACGTCACGTCGAACGTGATGATACAGTTATTAAAATATCTTTTCGACCAGGAAAAGATATTCAACGTGTTCTATTATTCGCTTCCCGTATCGGGTGTGGACGGTACGCTTAAGAAGAGAATGATAGGAACCGAGGCGGAGAAGAACATTCACGCGAAGACGGGTTCGATAAACGGAGTAAGCACGCTGACGGGTTACGCGATAACGCGCGACAGCGAGCCGCTGATTTTTTACATAGCGATGAACGGTTTCAAGGGAGCGAACTGGGAGCAGTACAGAAACGCGCAGGACGTGATGTGCTCATACCTGTGCGGATTTTCGAGAAATTAAAAATTGCAGAATGTCAACGAAAGAGAAGGAATCGTCCGCGACCGGCGTGGACACGCCCGAGTTAAGAAAGTTAATACTTTTCAACTCGAGCCATCTCTGGGACGAGGTAATAATCCAGTTGCAGAAGGCGACGGGATTTGACGTGCTGCAATGCGAGCAAATAGCGATAATCGCCCACACGAAGGGCAAGGCAACAGTAAAGTCAGGGGGGTATGGTGAATTATCGAGAATTAATTCAGTGTTGAGGGAAATAAATTTAATTACGGAAATTAAATAAACTAATTTGTCCTTAATGCATTCGTTAAAACCGGCTGTGTCATTGACCGTATCGCTTCTGTTTTTATTCATTGCCGATACATTCGCTCAAAACAGATACAATTTCGATTTCGAAAAAGACTGGGACTGGGTTGACCTTCTTATTGACGACCAGTCAAGGCTTTTTCAGGTTCAGGAGCAGATAAAATACCTGCGCGACGAGTTCAGGATAGAGGAAGGGCGAATACTCTTCCGCGAACTCGCGAAACTCGATTCTCTCAATCAGTTGAGGGACCTCCCCGAGGTAATAAACGAAGACATCGCGAAGAACCGGAGCAGGTTTTTCGAGATATACCTTCCCGCGGTGAAGGATGCGGATTTTTCGGAAACGTTCGGGGGAATAGTGAGGGCGGCCGTGCTGCTCGCTAACATACGGGATAATTTCGGAGAGGAGAAGAAGCCGTTCGGCGACAGGAAGTTCATCATCAAGTCAACGGAACTGAAGAAGACGAACGTTCAGATAACCTTCAACTACAACGCCGCGGACGCGATACTCGACGCGCTTACGAGAGGAGCGGACGAGAACGAACTTGTTTCGATTCCCGAGATGAAATTCCTTATGGAGAATTTTGACAACAAGTGCGTTACGCGGGACGACCTTATCAACTGCTTCAGGCAGGTAAGGCGGAACGACCCGCTGACAAAACTTTACATACTCAGCAATCCGCTTGCGTTCATGTGTTTCGGATACGTGGAGCAGTTTTCCGACGAGTACAGGAAAAGCCTCGCTCTGATAAAGAGGGAGGAGCAGAACATACTCGAGAACAGCGCTTATTTGCTGTCGCTCTTTTTTCCCGAGAACATAGATTTCAAGAACAGCGTGTACATGTTCTACGGAAGCAGGAACTGCGGATGGAGGTACAGGGACAATTCAATACTGATGGACCTTAGCAGGTTCGGGGACGATTACGAACTTCTGACGAAGTACCTGACGCGGGAACTGTTTTTCGACGAAAAGGACGACATTCAGATAAACGTGATGAAGTATCTTTACACGGGAGAGGACACACTGATATACAACCTTTTTGACGAGGTTTACAGCAACGGAGTATCGAACTACATCGCTCCGATACTTCTTTCGAACAGGCCGTCGGCTCTGCTCGAGAAGGATTTCATACTGTTCAGGAAAACTATAAAAGCGATTGACGAGAAGGCGATGCAGGAAGTAATAGACAGCATGTTCGCCATCGGTGTAAACGAAATGTATTTTCACTCGATGGGAGCGCAGATGGCGTACTGCATAGATGTTTACAGCGGCAGGGACGCACTTAAGCACTCGCTGCTTTTCGGACCTCTGTATTTCTTTCAGAAGTACATCGATACGTACATGCTGGACGACAGTCCTATACGCAGGGTTTTCAGGCTTCCGTCGAACGTAGAAGCGAAGATATTAAACATGAACAGGAGCATATCGTACGACATGCTCGTGGATATAGTAAACATTAAGGTAAACAACTCCGATACTACGAATATAAATCCCGAGGTAAGAAAAGTATTCAGCAAGTACAAGGGCAGAAAGGACAACTGGTTCCTGAATCTCATAACGGGAAAACTTTATCTCGACAGGGGTTTTTACTCCGAGTCGCTCGAATATTTCATGTACTCGATGCAGGGAATAATAGACAGGGCGAAATTCGTGCGTGACATCGGCGACACGTATTTTGACAACAAGGCGTACAAGGAAAGCGTGAAGATGTACGAAAAATACGTTACATACTCGGGGGGCACGGTTGAATCGCACTCGAAACTCGGCGCCGCATATTTCGAATCGGGGGATATAGACAAGGCGAAAACGGAATTCGAAACCGTGATAAAGATGGATCCCGAAAACTCAAAAGCAAAGGAATATTTGTTAAAGTGAATTTCAAATTAGAAGCGCAATACAAGCCTACGGGCGATCAGCCCGAAGCCATTAAGCAGTTAACTGAAGGGATACAGAGAGGCGAAAAGCAGCAGGTGTTCCTCGGCGTTACGGGCTCGGGCAAAACATTTTCAATTTCGAACGTGATACAGAACATCGGGCGTCCCGTTCTTGTAATGTCCCACAACAAGACGCTCGCGGCGCAGTTGTTCGGCGAGTTCAGGAGATTCTTTCCCGAGAACCGCGTGGAATTTTTCATATCATATTACGATTATTACCAGCCGGAGGCGTATATACCCTCGACCGACACGTACATAGCGAAGGACCTTTCAATAAATGAAGAGATAGACAGGCTCAGGCTAAGGGCGACGTCATCGCTTCTCGAGGGAAGAAAGGACATAATCATCGTTTCTTCCGTCAGCTGCATATACGGAATCGGCGCGCCCGAAGAATACGCGGAGCAGGTTCTTGTTCTGAAGAAGGGACAGAAGATAAAGAGGAAAGAACTTCTGAACAGGTTTGTGGATATTCATTACGTCAGAAACGACGCCGAGTTCAAGCGGGGTAATTTCCGCGTGCGGGGCGATACGGTTGAAATCATACCCGCGTACGAGGATGAAAAGGGGATTCGCATTGAGATGTTCGACAACGAAATCGAGAGGCTTTGCTACATAGAGCGATTGACGGGGCGCGTAATCGGCGTTGACGAAAGCGTATCGATATATCCCGCGAAATATTTTGTTACGACGCCCGAGAAGGTTGAAACTGCGATAGAGCACATAAGAAAGGAAATGCTCGAGCAGGTTCAGTATTTCCAGAAAGAGGAAAAACTGATAGAGGCTCAGCGCATCGAGCAGAGAACGAACTTCGACATCGAGATGATAAAAGAGGTCGGTTACTGCAACGGAATAGAAAACTATTCGCGTCACATGGACGGGCGCGCACCGGGAAGCCGTCCCGCGTGTCTTTTCGATTATTTTCCAAAGGACTTTCTTCTTATAGTCGACGAGTCGCACGTTACCGTTCCGCAGATACGCGGGATGTACAACGGCGACAGGATGAGGAAGAAGACGCTTGTCGAGCACGGGTTCAGGCTTCCTTCGGCTCTCGACAATCGTCCTATGACATTCGAGGAATGGGAGGGCGCTGTGAATCAGGTTATATACGTGAGCGCGACTCCCGGTGATTACGAACTTACAAAGTGCGGCGGCGCGGTAGTCGAGCAGGTGATCCGCCCGACCGGTCTGCTTGACCCCGAGATTCAGGTGCGTCCCGTGAAGAATCAGATAGACGATTTGATAAACGAAATAAGAATAAGGAGCAAGAAGAACGAGCGGGTGCTGGTAACAACACTCACGAAGCGTATGAGCGAGGACCTGACGGATTATCTGATAGGAATCGGCATTAAGGTGAAATACATGCATTCGGAAGTCGTATCGCTCGACCGCGTTGACATACTCCGCGGTCTTCGGCTTGGTGATTTTGATGTGCTTGTCGGCGTCAACCTATTACGTGAAGGGCTTGACCTGCCCGAAGTCTCTCTTGTAGCGATACTTGACGCGGACAAGGAAGGATTTCTGCGTTCGGAGAAATCGCTTCTTCAGACCGCGGGAAGAACGGCGAGAAACGTAAACGGGCTCGTTATAATGTACGCCGATAAGGTAACGGATTCAATGAGGAGGGTGATTGACGAGACGGGCAGACGAAGAAAAATACAGTCGGATTACAACAGGGAAAACAACATAGAGCCGAAGACGATATTCAAAACATACGAGGAGATAATGTCGACGACAATCGTAGCCGACTCAAAAGCGAAGTATGAATCGAAGAAGGACAGGCGCGATACGGAGAGGACGGGTTTGTCGGTTATGACGGAGCCGTTATTCAAGAAAATCAACAAGGAGCAGAGAAAAGAACTGATTGAACAGTTGAGAGAGGAAATGGTGAACGCCGCGAAGGACCTTGAATTCGAGCGGGCAGCCGAACTGCGCGATGAAATAAAAAGATTAACAAACGACTAATAAAAGTTTATGAAAAAATTTTGCATTTTGGTGTTTCTGCTTACAATCTGCTCACAGGCGTTTTCGATTGAGATAAAGGGCAGGCTAATCGACGAAAGGTATTTTCCCGTTCCGAACATATCTGTTGTTTCCTCGAAGGGCGGCGGAGACAAGACTGACAAGAACGGAAATTTCACGCTGAACGTCGAGAGTTTTCCCGTTGATATGATATTCTACGATTATTCGGGAAACACGGGGAACATATACAGGAACGTGAACACTCAGAATCCCGAAATAATATTCTTCGGCCTTCAGGCGTCGAGGAACATAAACACAGAAATAATGAAGGTCGAGTTTCCGCCTATAGGACCCGGGCGCTCGGCGATAGTGAAATACATAAGCGACGACGTTTTCGACTGCGACGACGTGTTTGCGTCATCAGGCGAGAGGATGAAAGTGCTTACGATTCTTTTCCCCGCTCACAAGACGCGGCTTAACGGAAAAGTGATTTACCTTGAAAAGACGGCGTCGTCATTCGAGAAATATTACGAATACTCAATTACAGTTATTAAGGAAGGATATCCCCAGACCGTTGTTTTTGATTCGATGTCATATTCCACGAATCCGGGCGAGGCGTACGTAAACGTTTATCCACCCGCTTTCGCATATGACACGAAGGGATTTTCGGTGTACGCGGATTTTCTTTCGCTTCACAGGAACGCCGAGATAACGCTTAACACATCCGACGGGGACATAATATCTTCGAAGGTAATCGTTCCGCAGACGCTGCCATACGCATACAGGCTGAAGATAGAAGGACGCGCGGGTTATAAGAAGGGCGAGAGGTTCGTGAGTTACACTTATTCTTATCCCGGTTCGAGCCTTAACATTTCTACAGAGACGGCGCCGAAACTTGACGCGCCGCAGGACAAGTACTGGGGTGTGTCGAACAACACGCAATTTTCGTGGGACTGGGGTTCGGGAACGGGCATATACGTGGCGCATTTTCACGCGTTCAGCCCTTCGGGCGATTTCTATGTCGTAACGAGAGACAGGGGCGTGACTTTTCCGAAAGGGATTTCGGGAGGAATGCTCGACGGCAACGAATACAGTTGGGAAGTTTCTAAATACCTGACGTACACATCCGTAGATGATTTTATAAAAGTGAGGCAGTTCTCAAACGACCTCGCGTACAAGGCGATACTGACGTCGGAGTTAAGAACGTTCAGGATAAACGCGTTTTGATTAGAATATAAAAGGTATCAATTTTTTTGTGCGGGATTTGTAAATCCCGTACTCCTCTCCGAAGTGTTTTGACAAAGCGTCCTCTTCTACCTTTATCCTGTAAAGGAATGCAAGCGTTACGGGAATGAAGACAACTACAAGGCTGTAAATATTTCCGAGCGATATTCCGAGTCCGAGAAACGACATCAACGAGCCCGTGTATGAAGGATGTCTTAATACGGCGTAAAGCCCGTCTGTCTTCAGTTTGTGCTCGTTCTGAATTGATACGTTGGTTGTAAACATTTTTCCGAGTGAAATTATAGCGAACCACCTGAACAATACTCCCGCCACGACGAGCGCGGCTCCCGCTATTGTCCGGAGTTTTCCGAAAGCGGGATAATTGACGGCGATCATTATTCCTGCGAATATAGAAACAGCGATCGTTACCCAGATAATAATAATCGAGCCTTTATCCTTCGCGTCCGACTTTCCCGCTTTCGAGCGCGCGGCTACGTTAAGCACGATTTCCGAAAGTCCCCACGCCATGAATATGTAACCGAATATGTCCATAAAAGATATATTTGTTAATCTGTATACGCAGACACTGAGCAATAGTTTTAACCGATTACCCGTTTTCAGCAAGAATATCAAACGCGCGGGAAACTTCCAATAACATAATTCGTAAAGAAATTAACGCAACTGTCCGCTTTGGAATTAATAAAAATCAGGTTAATACAAATAAGAAGGGAAGCGAAACTTCTCGGCGCAATTTACAGCGCGGCTATTCTCGCGTTGTTTGTTTTTGCCGTTTACAGGGTTCATCTTATGTACCTGAACTTCAACACGGCAGCGGCGGCGGCGCTTGTCACGGCGCTGTCAGTTCTTTTCGTCCAGTTGACGCGGGGCGACAAGCCATTTGTGCTGTCGCAGATGGAAAATCCGAATATCAAAATCTTCGCGGAGTATAGTTTCTTTCTGACACCTTTTGTTCTACCCGCGCTGTTCACTCCGCACTTCTATTTTATTCCGTTCGTTTTAGCCGCGGTATACGCGGTGACGCGCGTAAGGTACGGATTCAGGAAAAGGACAAGATTATCGGCGCTTGGGAGAATAATAACGCCAAGAAACTTCGAATGGCTCGGAGGCATAAGGACATACCGGATAACGTTTCTGTCGTTATACGCGGCGGCGGCAGCATCATCGGGAATAATGGTGCTTCCGCAGATATTTCTGATACTTGTAACACTTGTAATAGCGTCATTTTACAGGGAATGCGAGCCGCTTAACATATTGTATGAGACGGCGGAAAGCCCGCGAAAATTTCTTTTCGGAAAAATACGGCGACACGTTATTCTTCTCTGGGTGTTTTTCGCGCCCGTGCTGGCGGTCAACTCACTTGTCAATCCGTCGTTTCTCATAATAAACGCGGCGTTCTTATTCGTGCAGTCGACGATTCTTGTTCTCGGGATTCTGTTCAAGTACAAGATTTACGAGCCCTGCTGCAAACTGCCGGGCAACGAAATATACCTTGCAGTGATTCAAACGCTTACTGTTCTGCCGTTTGTAATGGGAGGAATACCGTTTCTTCTTCCTCTGCCGTTCTTCCTTTGTTTGAAATATTATTTTTCGGCATCCGACAATTTAAAGGAGTATCTAAATGCTTGAAATAAAGAATATGATTGTTTCTTACGGTACAAACACCGTTCTACGCGGAATTAACCTGACGGCTGAAAAGCCCGCCGTGCACGGGGTAGCGGGACTTAACGGTTCGGGAAAAACCACGCTGTTCGGCGCTATATCGGGATACGTAAAACCGGAAGAAGGAAGCATAACGCTTGACGGGAGAAAAATTCTCCGCGGCGACACGGGATATTTAATGACTGAAAATTATTTTTATTCGAACATAACGGGGAACGAGTATTTGAATATTTTCAGGCAGACGAACGATAATTTTTCAAAGGAGAAAATGAACGAACTTTTCAAGATACCTCTCGACGACGTAATCGAAACATATTCGAACGGAATGAGGAAGAAACTCGCGCTTCTCGCTCTTCTGAAACAGGAAAGGCGCGTGTACCTTCTCGACGAGCCGTTTAACGGGCTTGATATGGAGTCGTGCAAGGCGGTTGAAATCGTTATAAACGCGCTTAAAGAAAAAGGAAAGACGGTGCTTGTATCTTCGCATATTCTCGAAACGCTTACGGGGACGTGCTCGAAAATCCACCTTCTGAAGAACGGAATAATACACGATACGTTCGGGACAGGGGAATACGATTCGTTAAAATCGGAGTTGTTCGAGGATTTTGTAAAGACTGCGGACGAGACAATCCGGCAATCGGTTTAATCCTTTAAAAATTACTTTTCAGGAACCTGAAGTCCCTGCGCCAGTCTTTCCTGACCTTTACGAAAAGTTTCAGGAACACTTCCTTGCCGAGAAATTCTTCGATACCTTTTCGCGACATTTCGCCGAGTTTCTTTACCATTTCACCGTTCTTACCGAGTATAATAATTTTCTGCGATTCGCGTTCGAGAATAATGTCCGCGTTTATGTAGTCTTTCTGTCCCTGGTCGCGCACCTTGAACTCGCGCACGTCAACGAACACGCTGTATGGTATTTCTTCCTTGTAAAGCGTCAGTATGTTCTCTCTGATTATTTCGGACACGAAAAATTTTTCAGGCTTGTTTGTAAGCGTATCGGCGTCGAAATAGAAATCGCCCTCGGGAAGAAGTTCTATTATTCTGGCTTTTAAAGTATCGAGATTGTAGTTGTTCTTTGCCGAAACGGGAATTATATCGTTGAATCCGAATTCGTCGCGGAGTTCAATCATCTTGTTCTGAACATTTTCCTGCGGTATCAAATCGACCTTGTTAAGGACGACAATCCTGTTCGTTCCCCTGAAGTCTTTTCTGAACTCGTCTTCGATTCTTTTCACATCGTTCAGGTTAATGTTTTGCGCGTCAAGTATGTAAACAATTACGTCCGCTTCCTTAAATGAGGATTTGATTTCCTTCATCATGAATTTTTGCATCTCGTACTTCGGCTCGAGGAGTCCGGGCGTATCCATGAATATTATCTGGTGGTCCTTTCCCGTAAGGATACCGAGTATTTTATTTCTTGTAGTCTGCACTTTCGGGTTAACGGCGGAGAGTTTGAAGTCGAGCATCGCGTTCATAAGCGTCGACTTTCCCGCGTTTGGTTTTCCGATAAGGGCAGTGTAACCGCTTTTAATCATTTAACAATTAACAATTAGCATTTAACAATTAGAAAATAACAAATAGCATTTAGCAATTAGAAACTTTAAAAATCTTTTATGGAACATGAAATAGTTTCGCGTAATTTGTGACAAACATAATATTACTCAGCCACAATATGAAACTTCACATCTAACCTTTAGAACACAAAAAAATAGCGCCGTGAAATTCACGTTTAAAACTTAATGTCAATTACAGTAATATATCAGTAACGATAATTGTTAACTGTTATACGTCCACTGTTAATTGATTATTTTTATCTGTTCTTCCCTGTTCAGGATAATCTGCGGCTTTCCTTTGTACTGGCCGATTCTTCCTTTTACTTCGACGTTTTTGCCTTTGAATCTGGTAAGGTCGCCGAAGAGTTCGTACTTGTCGGGAAAAACGACAACCGTGAACGTGTTCGCGGGATACCGCTTATCGAAATTCAGGTAAGCGACTTTTTCCCTTACGTTAACGTCCGCCACATAGCCCGTTACCACGGCATTCACGCCGATTTTGTCCTGTGTTTCGGAAGATTTTACGCTGACGTAATCTTCCGCCGCTTTATACTGCTTCGTCATTCTTGTTGACGAAGTCAGGGTTTCAATAGTTGTTTCCTTTGTAGTGTCGGGCGCGGTTTCCTTTGAAGGCTCGTTCTGCTTGACAACCTGTTTGTCCTCCTTTTTTTCTACAATCACTTCTTCTTTCTTCCTTCCGCACCCGAAGAGCAACAAGGAAATTACGAGAAGAAATAATATGTTCTTCATTTTTTATTGGTTAGGTTCTCCTTTGCTTGTTTGTAATAATCAAGAACGGTCTTGTCGTGCCATAAATCGGGTTTAAGTTTCAAACCGTACTCGATGTCATCGACGGCTTTCTGATATTCACCCAACGCGAGATTGAGTATACCCCTCCTTATAAACACCTCTCCGTCATTCGGGTCGAGTTCCTCGGCTTTCTTGTAATCCTCCATCGCCTTGTCATAATTTCCGAGATACTTGTAAACTGTACCTCTGAAATAATAACTCTTCGCTAATGAGGGATTAGCGTTAATTGCCTTGTTCGCGTCCGCGAGAGCCTCATCGTACCTTTCGAGGTTCATATACAGCGCGCCCCTGTTCCAGTAAGTATCGACGTATTTAGGGTCGTATTCTTCCGCCTTAGCAAAAGTTTCGAAAGACTCGGGCAGTTTGCTTATATAACCGTAGAGCGTGCCGAGCGAATTCAGAGTCATCAGGTCTTTCGGGTTCAGTGTCAGCGCCTTGTTAAGGTCGAGAAACGCGTTCTCCACGTCGCTCTTGAGTATGTACACCGCGCCCCTGTTGCTGTAGGCTCGTGAAAAATCCTTTTTATTTTCAATCGCTTTGGTGAAGTGCTCTATCGCCTTGTCATAATCCTTATAGACCATGTAAATAACGCCTGCTGAATTGTGGGCCTCGGCCTCGTCGGATTTTTTTCTAAGTATTATGTTGAAATAACTTAATGCGGTATCATATTCCTTTTTGTTCATCGCTTCCTCGCCTTTCTTGTAAAGCGATTCTATCGATTGCGGAAGCGCGGATGAGCAGAATGACATGAAAATCACAATGAGTACAAGAATTTTTTTCATAGCCAAAAAGATTAAATGAAGCGGCGGGAATATCCCGCCGCCTGTAACTGCCGATTAATAATTGTCAATCTGGGCTCTCTGAAGTTTGCCCGAATAATCTATATAGACCGCTTTCCATTCGGAATAGAAGTCGTAAACGGTCCATCCGCCTTCGCGGTGTCCGTTGCCCGTCGCCTTAACTCCTCCGAAAGGCATATGGGCTTCCGCGCCTATGGTAGCGCCGTTGATGTAAGTTATTCCCGCCTGTATGTCGCGGACCGCCTTAAAAGCGTCGTTCACGTTGTTCGTGAAAATGCTCGACGACAGGCCGTATTCAGTGCCGTTCAGTATATCGATTGATTCTTCGAGCGACGAGCATTTAAGGACCGCGAGAACCGGTCCGAAAATTTCTTCTTTCGCGATTCGCATATCCGGTGTGACGTCTTTGAATATTGTCGGCTTATAAAACCAGCCCTTAGCGAGGTTTCCGTCCTTCGCGTAATCGCCGCCTATAACGAGGGTCGCCTTGTCTTCGTTCAATCCGATTTTCACGTAATCGTTGACGGTTTCTCTTTGGGATTCGCTCACGCAGGGACCGACGTCAACGCCCTTGTCGTTTCCGTATCCGAGTTTCAGTTTCGCCGCCCTGTCGGTTAACATTTTCAGGAATTTATCGTGAATGTTCTTATGCAGGATTAGTCTCGATGTCGCGGTGCATCTCTGACCGGTCGTTCCGAAAGCGCCCCATAACACCGCGTCGAGGGCGAGGTCGAGGTTCGCGTCATCCATAACAATCTGCGCATTCTTTCCGCCGAGTTCGAGCGAGACTCTCTTTAGTTCTCTTCCGCCTACTTCGTTGATTCTTTTTCCGACAGCGGTGGAGCCCGTGAAGGAAATGAAATCGATGTTCTTATTTTCGAGGAAGCACTCGCCGACGACTCTTCCGCTTCCGTGAACGAGGTTCACGACGCCGGGAATGTAGTCCTTGCCGAGAACTTCTTTCATCGCTTCGTCAATTATGTGCACGAGAGTATTTGCTGTCTTCGGCGTGAGTTCGGCGGGTTTGAACACCACCGTGTTTCCGCAGACGAGAGCGGGAAATATTTTCCAGGTCGGGATAGCCATCGGGAAATTCCAGGGAGTTATTATTCCTCCGACGCCGATTGGGATTCTGAAACTAAGGTTCATTTTATTCGGCAGTTCGCTCGGAGCATTGAGTCCGAACAATCTTCTGCCTTCCGAAGCGGCGTAATAAGCCGTATCGATGCCTTCCTGCGTGTCGCCCTTTGTTTCGGCGAAGACCTTACCCATTTCGCGGGTCATCTCAAACGAGATTTCGTCTTTTCTCTGAAGCATTATGTCGCCGACAACCTTAAGCACGTCGCCTCTTTTCGGCGCGGGCACGAGCCGCCATTTTTTGAACGCTTCTCTTGCCGCGCTAACCGCCTCGTTAACGTCGTCTTTTGTTGATGCGGGAAAATATCCTATTAAGTCTTCCGTATTCGCGGGATTTCTGTTCTCTGTGTGCTTGCCGCTCTTAGAGTCTTTCCATTCGCCGTTTATAAAATTCTTGAAATATTCCATTTGTATAATAGATTTAGTTTTTCGTAGATTAAATAAAATATGTATTCGGTTTGATATTAAAAATTCAAAAGTTTATGTGTTGAAAATCTACGGCAATCACAATTGACCGTATTCCATTTCTACCTAATGTCGCTCAATTTAGCGGTTGCATTCCGGCGGGAATAATAATCAGAATCCGTAAACGGAAAATCCGCCGTCAACGGCGATGCACTGTCCCGTTATGTAGGAAGCGGCATCGGAGCATAGGAATGCGGCAGCAGACGCTACTTCGCGGGGTTCGCCAACGCGTTTCATCGGTGTTCTGTCGAGAACGGACTTAAGAAAATCGGGTTTGTTAAGGAGACCTTCCGTCAGCGGAGTTTTTATGTACCAGGGCGCGATAGCGTTGACCCTGATTCCGTCAACAGCCCATTCCGCTGCGAGATTTTTCGTAAGTTGTATAATTCCCGCTTTCGTAATCGCGTACGGAGAGCCGGTTTTCAATGATGTTAATCCCGCGACGGAAGATATGTTCAGTATCGACGCCCTGCCGGATTTTTTCAGCAAGGGATACGCCGCGGCGGACATTTGAAAAACGCTTTGCAGGTTGGTACTTATAAGCGCAGAGAATTCTTCATCAGTATAATCCGTTGTTTTTTTTCGTATGTTGAACCCCGCGTTGTTTACGAGTATGTCAAGTGAACCCGTTCCTATGATGTTGAAAATTTTTTCGACTCCTTCTCTTCGGCTTACGTCGGCGGAGATTCCTGTAACATTGAAACCCTTTGATTTGAATTCCTCTGTCTGCTTTGCGACTTCGTTTTCATTTCGGGCAACGATAATAATCCCGGCTCCGAGTCTGACGAATTCATCGGCAATCGCCCTGCCTATTCCTCTGGTCGCCCCTGTAATAAGGGCGCGGCGGTCTTTCAGAAAATATGTATTCGTCATTTATCCTTTTTGGTTGTATCAATTTTCAGAGGATAGTACAGAAAGCATCTGCCGAATATCGCTGCAAGTATCGGCAGTAAACCGATCAGTCCGAGCCAGGTATGGAAGAAATAGCCAAGCGCGAGAATAACTATTCCGATAATAATACGGATTATCTTATCGGTTTTTCCTACGTTGCAGGCTAACATAATTTTGCTCCTTTGTTTTTAGTTTTTACTCAGAGAATTTGATTAACCGCTGTTTATCTTGACGGAGAAAACCGTTTTAAGAGCCAGCTCGATATATAATCAAGGAATCCGCTCACAAATTCTTTTTTCAGTTTGGGATAATCGTTTGGATTGCCCGTATCGGATTCCTGAAAAAGGTGGTTCGCTTTAATGAAAATCTTCGATTCAAAATCCTTGTTGCCGCCTTTTTTAAGCGCGTCGAGCATTGGCTTTTCGCTTTGCGCGGGAGGAACCTGCAAGTCAGTTTCGCCGAAAAGCAGAAGCACCGGGCATTTAACTTTTTCGAGAGCGGGAGCAGGGTCGTAGGTTATGAAGAATTTCATCCAGGTATTAGTGAACGCGCTTATATAAGATTTCGCGAATGACTCCGCCCACTCGTCTTTGTCTTTAATGCGGCTTTTCTGAACTTCAGGAAGTTTGTCGTATTCTTTCAGCCGCTCGTCTTTAAGGGTCTTCTTTATGTTGTCGAGGTTCTCATTGTTCCTGATGGCACCCAGCATTGTTTTAAGTGTCAGTATGTCTTTGTTTATTTCCTCGGGGGAAATATAACTTGCTTTCATAATGAGTTTCGACTGCTCGATAAGAATATCTTCGCCGGTTACGCCCGTGCCGGCCATGCAGATTACAAAAGCGATGCCGTCATACTTCGAAGCGGCGAGGGGGGCCACAAGCCCGCCTTCGCTGTGTCCGAACAGCCCGACAGCGCCTGGATTAATGTCGCTTCGCGTTTTCAGATATTTCACGGCTTCGATAACGTCTCCCGCGAAATCTTCAGAAGTATAATCGTTAACGCTTGTTCCCGTCGAGCCGCCGACGCCCCTGTCGTCATACCTGAGGACAGCGAATCCGTTTCTCGTAAGATGGTCGGCGATAACCTTGAAAACTTTAAATCCCGCAACCTCTTCGTTTCTATCCTGCGGACCGCTTCCCGTAATCATAACGACAGCCGGATGTTTTCCCGGATATTCAGGCAGGGAAAGCGTTCCCGAGAATTTAATATCGCCGTTTTTGAATGTAACTTCCTCTTCCTTGTAGGGAAGGGATTCCTTTATCTCATCTGTTTTAACGTCCGGGGTATGGGACAAACCGCGAACGAGGTAGAACGTGCCTTCGTAACCTGCCTGAGAAAATATACCCTTTATTGAATCGTCAACGAACGCGCCGTCAAATTTCGTCAATCCGTTAGGAACATCGAGTTCAAAATATGCTTTAGGGTATTTGTAAATGATGCCTGTGAGGGGAAGTCCCTTCTGCTTTTGCAGAGGTATGTCAATTTTTCCCGTGTAACTTCCGTTTTCGGATGTAAAGTGAGTTATTATTTCGAGTGACGTGCCCATCAATTCGAGCGCTCCGCTCCAGTCGCCTTCAAGAACAGGCTGGGCATTTACGCGGGAGAATAAAATCGCGAATATAAAAAGAACGAGAAATTTTTTCATTATCAAATTATTTTAAATTACCGTAAAGAACTTTCGTAACGTATTCAAGTTTCACCTGACCGCCGTTGTTGTACTTATCGAAAACCGCTTTTACTTCTTTCATTATTTTTTTGTGCTCGTCGCCCGAATCGGGAAAATAAGAGATAGACTGAATCCTGCCTTTAAGCCCGTTTAGGTCGAGCATCTGGAAATTCGGATATGAATGCGTATGCACTTTTTCTTCTCCGAAGAAAGTATTGTGGAAACCGGCGTCCGCGAGATTTCTCTCGGCGTCTTCGAATTCCTGACCGAGAAGTTCGAGAATGCTGTCGAGTTCTTTCATGAACAGAGACGTTTTCTTTCTTTCGTTCCAGACAATGACCACATGTCCGCCTTTGCGGAGAATCCTTTTGAATTCCTTTTTCGCTTTTTTGACGTCGAACCAATGAAACGCCTGTCCGACGGAGATAAGGTCAACGCTGTTAGTCGCGAGCGCGGTGCTCTCGGCTTTTCCGTTGATGCTGATGAAATTAAGAAACTTTTCGAGATGCTTCTCGGCTCTTTCGCGCATTTCGTCGTTCGGTTCGACTCCGAAGACGAGGTTGCCGTTGTTCAGAAACAGGCGGCTTAATATTCCCGTACCGCTTCCGATATCGGCGATGTCTTTTGAAGAATCGAAGCCTATGTTCTTTTCGAGCGAACTTATAATCTGTTCGGGATACGCAGGGCGGTACTTCGAGAAGTAATCCACTTTTCCGGTAAATCTTGTGATTGAGTTTTTCATCCGAATTTTTCGAGTTTTATGTTTTCGGGATTTATTTTTAGTTCAAGCAGAATATTTTCCATTGCTTCTACCATTGCGAGCGGACCGACGATGTAATAGACAGGTTTGGAAACGTCGGGAATGTTTTTCGTAATCGCGTCTTTCGTTATGTAACCGTACTCATATTTCCAGTCCTTGTTTTCCCTGTCGTCAATGAACGGAAGGAATTTAAAACCTTTATATTCTTTCGCCCAGTTTTCGAAGTCGTCGAAGAAAGCCATCGATTCCTTCTTTGGATTTGAATAGAAAAGGTACGCGTCGTAAGGAAGTTTTTCGCTTATGATGTGTTCCATCATGCATCTCACGGGAGTAATGCCTATTCCTCCGATTAGAAACACGGCGGGAACAGACGGGTCTTTGTGAAGCACGGTATTGCCGCCGAAGCCGCCGATTTCGGCTTTTGCGCCGAGCGGCATTTCGAGTATGTTTTTGTTAAACGCGGAATCAAGCGCGCGCGTCGTGAACATCACGTAATCCTTTTTCGGCGAACTTGCTATTGAAAAAAGCCTCGAATTGCCTTCGTCGTCGTTGTGTATAGGCTCGAGAAGAGTTATTCTCGCGTATTGTCCCGGTTCGAAGGTGAAGTCGGAGCCCTTGCGGTCGAACCACATCGCAAGATTATTGTTGCCGATTAATTTTCTGTCCTTTAATGTAATTATATTGCTCATTCTTATTGGAATGTTATTGGCGCTGAATATACAGACTTATTGTAAAAATACTAAATTTTAAGAGATACAAAAACGGAGATATGCGGTGCTTTTAACGTGAACGCCTATTTTTTTATTAAAACGTTGAAACGGTTGTTGTTTCCGGAAATCTTTTCCCACGGCTTCTTCCGCGGCTCAAGCCGGAGAGATAATTTATTTGGCATTGAGCAGTTCTAAAGATAAATTCCGCTTACAATTATGTGCCCGTCAGGACTTTCGTCCTGACGGCACAAATTAAAATTATTTAATCAGTATCATTTTTTTCGTATCGGAGAATCCTTCCGAAGAGATTCTGTAGAAATACACTCCGCTCGTTAGATTTGAAGCGTTGAAATTCACTTCGTGGCTTCCCGCGTACTTGTATCCGCTGAATATAACAGCGCATTCTTTTCCTGTTATGTCATACGCGGTTATGTTAACCAGTCCTGATTTCGGCAGGTCGAATGAAATCGTTGTCGCGGGGTTGAAAGGATTGGGATAATTCTGATTTAGTTTAAATTCTTTCGGTAAATTTCCTGCGTTTTCGTTTACTCCGACAACGTCGATGTTACCGTAAACGCCTGTATGTCTCGAATTATACTGCCACATCGGAATTTGAACTTTTGCTGGGCTGTAAAGCGAGCCTGTATTCCAGGCGTAAACATTAGTCGTCTGGCTGGGCGCCGTTCCCGCAATACCCGCGCCGAGAATATCCATAATTCCGTTCCTGTTAAGGTCGGTCAGGCAGGGCGTAACAAAGAATGTAGTGCCGTTTGTTGAAAGAGGCCAACCGGGTAGCGGTGTTCCGTCGTACTTATAGCCGAGATACTGTCCCAGTCCGGCATTCGATGTGTTATCGTCGAAAATCAGTTCCGTGTAGTTGTCGTTATTAATGTCGCCGAGTATGACCTGAGTGTTTATAGCGTTGAAGGGTCCAATCGGGAAACCCGTCAGAGCGGTTCCGTTTTTGTTCCAGGCATACACGTAATCCGTCGGGGACGCGCTCATAACCTGGTCTCCGACCGCGACATCAAGAATGTTATCGTTGTCAATGAATCCGACCGCGGGAGGACCATAAATCCAGTTGCCTGTCTGTTTCGGCCAGCCGGATAAAATCGTTCCGTTATTCTTCAGTATATAAACATAACCGCCGGCTCCAGAGACGTGCGTTCCGAATATAATTTCTCTCATGTTATCTCCGTCAACGTCGGCAAGCACGGGAGAAGAATACGAATTAACGTCTCCGTTAGGCATCATAAAAGGAAATCCCGGAATTGAATCGCCGCTTGCGTTCCAGGCATAGAGTCCCGTGTAAGATTCCATCACGATTTCAGGCGAGTTGTCGCCTGTAATATCGCCGACAGCGGGGCTTGAAGCGGGAACGTGACCCATTGCTTTCGGCCAGCCCGTGAGTATTGTTCCGTCATATTTGTAAACATACACGGAGCCTGTCGGATAGGTTCTTTTATTGACGATTATTTCCATCTTACCGTCATTGTTCATATCGGCGAGCACAGGGGATCTCGAACTGTATCCGTGGTTAATCGGAAATCCCGTAAGCGCCGTTCCGTCACGCTTGTAAGCGTATATATAACCGCCCGAAGTGAGTCCGTGATTCGTGACGACAATTTCTCCGTACCCGTCGCCGTCGATATCTCCGAACGCGGGCGAGCCCTCGAGTCCGTACGACGCTACTGTTTTCGGCCATCCCGTAACGGGCGTTCCGTCAAGGTTGAGCGCCTGAACGGTGTACGCGATATTGATAACGATTTCAAGTTCGGGATCGCTGTCCATGTTGCAGAAAATGAAGCCTTCGAAAGTAGAGCCGCTAACTGATACCGGAAACCCGGAAAACACGGGCAGGGAATCGGTTCCGAATTTAATCGCTTTGTGGAGATTAAGAACCCGGTCGTAAACGTTCATGTTGCCCATTACGTCAGGCACGAATCTTCCGAACGATTTGTAGTCCGTGATTTCCCGGTTTTCGGTTGTCGCGTTGAATCCTGAAAAAATAAATAAGGCGATGAGTAGAAATGCAAGTAATATAAATTTTTTCATAGCAAAAAAATTATTTTATGGAAGATATTTGAATATACAATTGTAACTAATGCAAGTTGTGATTTACAAGTCAAATTCCACGCTTTTCAAAATAATTAAGGACGTGTCTATTTCTGTTTGCTCAGGAAATCTTTCAGGTCCTGTATTGTGCTTTCAAAAGTGAACGCCGTCAGAATTTTATAGTAGTTTTCCCTGTCAACGGTTTTCGAGTATGCGTTTTTCGCTATTTCGAGTTTTGTATTTTCGAAAGTGACAGACGATACGAGTTTTTTTACCTGTTCAGCCGAAACATAGTTCTTTTCAAGCGCCATCAGTATCATTTCCTTCTTATTGTCGTCGTATGTTATAGCGTTTACATTCGTCATTAGTTCCGAAAACTCTTTATCGCTCATGTAGCCGTTGTTTTCCTCATCGTTGTATCTTCTGCCTTCGTGGGTTTTGTGAACGCATTTTCTGCAGTATTCGCAATCGCATTCGCAAATTTGTCTTCTGTCATTATGAAAATACTGCTTGTAAACCTCGTATTTGAAGTCGGAATTTATGAACGCGAACGTGCTCGATTTAAAAGGGATTTCTATATCGCCCTCGAACACAGGTTTAAGAGACGCTCTCACGCCGTCGAAAATCTTAATGTGGTATTTCCCTCCGCCGAGTTCGGTGTAAAACTCTTCCTGAAAATAACCGTAATCTTTTCCGTCGAGGTCAACTGAAAACGGCCTGCCGTCGAAGAATGTGAGAGAAACAGTTGACTGGGAAAAAAGTGTTCCGCAGAACAAAGTCGCGGCGATTAACGGTATGAAAAATTTTGCTTTCATAATAATTGAGTTTAATGTTTTTATCTTAGTAAAAATTTCTTTGTTCCCGTCCGATATCCGTTGTCAATTCAGACGCGATGAACCGCGTAAGAGTTTTCATCAAGCCATTTCTTCGCTTCCCTGAAACCCGGACAAAGCTCCGCAACGCGCGCCCAGTATGATTTCGAATGATTTATTATTTCCGTGTGAACTAGTTCGTGCACAATCAGATAATCGATGACGGATTCGGGACACAGAATCAATCTCCAGTTTAATGACAGGTTTTTCTTCGCCGAGCACGTTCCCCATTTCGTCTTCTGACCGCGTATGAACAATCTGTTGTACGAGAATCCGTGACGTTCCGCGGCTGTTTCCGTTTTGGCGGTCAGGTATTCAGCCGCGTATTTTTTATAAAAGTTGTATCTGGCCGGTGAATCGGAAATCAAATCAACGCCTGATTGAACGGATTTTTCTTCCCCGCTGACACGTATTTTTCTCTTCAAGTCCGGCTGTATAATAAACGTGTACGCGGTTCCGAAGAGCAGGAGTTCGTTTTCCCGCAAGGCAAAGACTTTTCTTCTCCGCGCGAATGTTTCGAGGTTCCTGTCAATCCACTTTTGCTTTTTAGAGATTATTTCGAGTATATGCTTTCCTGAAAAAAGGAAGGGCACGGTAATACTCACGGTAAGGTCGTTTTGAATCTTTATTCTAACGCCGCGTGTCGCTTTTCGTTCGACGCGGTAGTTACGCGGTATTTCGAATGTGCTGTTCAATTTAGTAAAATAAAAAAAGGCTGTAATAATTACAGCCTTAATATTTTTCTTTCGTATTTTCTTTGTTAAGAGCATCCGCTCGTTGAGCCGCAACTCATGCACTTGAGGCACGTGCCGTTTCTTACCATCGTGACCTGACCGCATTCCTGACATATGTCGCCCGTATATCCCTTCATAATTGCTTCTTCAATCTTCGCTTTATGTCCTCCGTTTCCGTTCGGCGCCGCTACGATGCTTACGGGTATCGAATGGTCAACGGTCACAGAAGTCTCTTTCGGAGGTTTCACTTTTTCCTCAACGATTCTTTCGCTGTAAATTCTTTCCTCGTAATATTCTATGTCTTTATCCTTGTCGAGTTTCGCGAGAGAGTCAACAGGGCTTATTCTGATTTCCTCGTCGGGAATGTGGGCAAGGTCGGTCCTGCTCAGATACGTCACGGCGAGTTCGCGGAAAATGTAGTCTATAATAGACGTTGCCATCTTTATATTCGGGTTTCCGATTATGATTCCGTTCGGCTCGAAGCGCGTGTAAACGAAAGCATCGACGAATTCTTCGAGCGGGACGCCGTGCTGGAGTCCGAGCGAGACGGCAATCGCGAAGCAGTTCATCAGGCTTCTGAAAGCCGCGCCTTCACGATGCATGTCGACGAAGATTTCGCCCAACTGCCCGTTGTCGTATTCGCCCGTTCTTATATAGACGGAATGGTTTCCGATTTTGGCTTTCTGAGTATATCCTTTTCTTCTGTAAGGAAGTTTTCTTCTCTTTGCAATGTACCTGTGAATTATTCTTTCGGCGACTTTAACAATATCGCTCGTCGCTGTAACCGTGATGTCTGATTTTTCCTCGAGTTCGAAATCGCTGAGTTCGTCCGTTATCCTGTTGAGAGGCTGCGAGAGTTTTGAGCCGTCCCTGTACAGGGCATTGGATTTCAAGCCGAGTGACCAGGACATCATATACGCCTTTTTCATATCCTCAACCGATGCCTGATTCGGCAGGTTGATTGTCTTTGAAATCGCGCCCGATATGAATGGCTGAGCAGCCGCCATTATTCTTATGTGGGCTTCGGGTGATATGAATCTTGTTCCTTTCTTGCCGCATTTCGAAGCGCAATCGAAAATCGAATAATGCTCTTCTTTAAGATGCGGCGCGCCTTCGATTGTCATCGTTCCGCAGATGTAGTCGTTTGCTTCTTCAATCTGTTCTTTCGTATATCCGAGCGCCTTAAGAATGTTGAAGTTGAAATCATCCAACTGCTCGTCGGTGAATCCGAGAACGTTCTTGCAGAAAGAAGCGCCGAGAGTGTACTTGTTGAAAGCGAAACTTATATCGAACACGCCGGGAAGCGATTTTTCAACCTGCTTAATCACTTCCATCGTGAAACCCTTTTCGGAAAGGTTCTGCGGATTGATGTGAGGGCATCCGATTAAAGAGCCGTAACCCTTTGTGTATTTTATTATATCGTCAATTTCGCTGTCCGAGTAGCCGAGTTTCTTCAGAGCGGGAGGAACCGACTCGTTAATAATCTTGAAGTACCCGCCGCCTGCGAGTTTTTTGAATTTAACGAGAGCGAAATCAGGTTCCACGCCCGTTGTATCGCAGTCCATAAGCAGACCTATCGTGCCCGTAGGAGCGATAACGGTAACCTGAGCGTTTCTGTACCCGAATTTTTCACCGAGCGCGAGCGCTTCTTCGGCGTCTTTTCTTGCGGCGTCGAGAAGGTCGTCGTCAATACAGTATCTCTTGTTGATACCCATCGGATTAATCGAGAGTCCTTCATACTCTTTCTTGTTCGAGTTGAATGCCGCGCGCTTATGATTGCGAATCACGCGAAGCATGTTTTCGCGGTTCTCCTCGAATTTCGAGAAAGGACCGAGTTCGCGCGCCATTTCGGCTGAAGTCGCGTACGCTTTCATGTGAAGAATCGCCGTTATACATCCCGTAAGGGAAAGCGCTTCAGGGGAATCGTAAGGGATTCCGAGTATCATTAATAATGCTCCGAGATTCGCGTAACCGAGTCCGAGCGTTCTGTAATCGTAAGAAAGGCTTGCAATCCTGCTGCTCGGGAACTGCGCCATCAAGACGCTTATTTCGAGCACGACCGTCCAGAGTCTTGCCGCGTGCCTGAACGCTTCCACGTTGAATTTCTCGGATTCGAAATCATAGAACTTCACGAGATTCAGAGAAGCGAGGTTGCACGCCGTATCGTCGAGGAACATATATTCGCTGCAAGGATTCGACGCTTTGATTTCGCCTCCCGCGGGGCAGGTATGCCATTCATTAATTGTTGTATGGAACTGAATACCCGGGTCAGCGCAGGCCCAGGCGGAATAAGAGATATCGTCCCAGAGTTTTCTTGCCTTTAAAACTTTCGCGGGTCCGGGCGCCCTGTTCTCCGCTTTCGATTTCTGTAATTCCGTTCTCCAGTAAAGATTCCAGTCGCCGTCCATTTCAACGGCTTTCATAAAATCGTTCGTAGCGCGCACGCTGTTGTTAGAATTCTGCCCCGACACGGTAACATAAGATTCGGAATTCCAGTCGGTATCGTACGTCGGGATGAAAATTTCCTTGAACCCGAGTTTTGCGAGTTGAATAACTCTTTCGATGTAATTCTCGGGAATGTACGCTCTGCGCGCGTCCCTGACCGCTTGAGCGAGAACCTTGTTCGTCGCTTTGTTGGTGCCGTCGTTCTCGGGATGAACGCTGTCGCAGGCGGAAAGTATTTTATTAAGATGATAGTTGAGGGTTTTGGAGCCAGCCACGAGCGCGGCTACTTTTTCCTCTTCAACAACTTTCCAGTTTATAAACTCTTCGATGTCGGGATGGTCGAGGTCAAGTACGACCATCTTCGCGGCTCTTCTCGTCGTGCCGCCTGATTTAATCGCTCCCGCGCTCCTGTCTCCTATTTTAAGGAAGGACATCAGGCCTGATGATTTTCCGCCGCCGCTAAGGTTTTCTCCCGAGCCTCTTATACCGGAGAAATTCGAGCCCGTACCCGAGCCGTACTTGAACAGTCTGGCTTCTCTCACCCACAAATCCATAATGCCGCCTTCATTGACGAGGTCGTCGCTGACCGACTGAATGAAACAAGCGTGAGGCTGGCAGTGAGAGTACGCGTCAGCCGAGCGTGTCAGTTCACCCGAATCGGGGTCAACGTAAAAATGCCCTTGCGAGGGACCAGTAATACCGTAAGCCCAGTGAAGACCCGTATTGAACCATTGAGGCGAATTCGGGGCGGAAAACTGCATTGCGAGCATAAAAAACAGTTCATTATAGAAGTTTTTCGCGTCTTCTTCTGTATCAAAATACTTGTATTTCCATCCCCAGTACGTCCAGCAGCCTGCGAGTCTGTTAAATACCTGCCTCGAATCGCACTCGCCCGAATACATTTCTTTTTCGTCAAGAACGTTCAGACGAACGGAATCGATTTCGCTTCTTTGAAGCCACTCGGGCACTCCTTCTTCAAAAACTTTTTTTAACGACTTCGGAACACCGGCTTTGCGAAAATATTTTTGCGCAATAATATCGGTAGCGACCTGCGACCAGTGTTTAGGAACAATAACATTGTTCATTTCGAAGACAACGGATCCGTCGGGGTTACGGATAATGGATGAGCGTTTATCGTATTCTATATCGTTGATTGAGCGTGAAGTTGTAAAGTAATTTTTAATCCTCATTGTAATCTGTACAGGTTGTATCCCCTAATAAAAAGTTTAAGTTATTTTAAAGAATGTTGTTTTGAATAGTTGATTGTAATTTAAAAGAAATAAAATTAAAATCAAACATCAGAAATAAATTTTTTTACGAATTTTATACTTGATTTTTTAAAAAACTTTTCGAAAAAATCTCTGGCATAAAAATTTTCGGACTCACGTCGAAAAAATCGGCAAAATCGCATTGTTTTTCTTTCCCGCGTAATCGTTAATCCGTTTGCGTTTGAAGTATGCAGCGGCTGGAAAGCCTTTGCTGGCAAGCCTTTTCAGCGGTACGGCTTTGAAAACGCAAGCCGTTGTTGATAAAACAGTCATCATGTATGTTAACCGCAAGTCTGATATATGTTACAGGAATGCGCCCGAAAAATTTGCCGAAAAAAATTTTTTAAAACAAGTTTTTGTTTTAGAAAAACAGAATCGAAGAAGCGCAAGAACAATTCCGTTCTTATACGGAAAATATGTCGGGTTTATTTTATCAAAACCATCTTCTTCGTCTGAACAAAATCACCCGCGGTCATCCTGTAGAAATATATTCCTGACGACAGCAGCGATGCGTTGAACTTCGCCATATAATTCCCCGCCCGCTTCACTTCGTTCACAAGCGTTTCAACTTCACGACCGTTTGCATCGTAAAATTTTATTGTAACCGGGCCCAACTTTGATATTTGATACTCAATCGATGTGGAGGAATTAAAGGGATTGGGATAATTCTGAAATAATTTAAACTCGTTAGGTATTTCTGTACTTATGCTATTTATACCTATGACTTCGCTTAACGGTCTCCGGTAAATTACACCAGAAGTTCTCCCGAGGAATAAAAAACCTCCGTATTTATATAAAGCCGTAAATCCGAAAAAGGAAAGACCTTCATTTCTGTTTATAAAAGTCTGACCATAATCATTAGACGCAAAAAAACCATGTTCATATGTACTGATAAAGATATTCCTTGTTCCGTTTGAGGTTAATCCGAATAAACCTATATCTCCCGGAATTCCCTGAATTAAACCCCAATTAGCGCCATAATTTGTGGTTTTGTAAACCCCGTTTGCCGTTCCGCAAAGCAACAAATTATCGTATGCATATAGTGAGTATGGAATGGCATTTAACGGTATATCCGGGCTTATGTATTCCCAGTTATCGCCGTAATCAGTGGATTTGTAAATATGCAAGTTATATGTTCCAACTCCCGCGTAAATTGTATTATTATATGAAGCCAGAGAACGCCCATCGGGCGTTGGAACATTAATTCCGTTATTAATAATTGTCCAGGAATTACCCCAGTCCGAAGAGCGATAAATTCCATTTGTTTTCCCTTTATACAAAAAATTATTAAGTATAATAACCGAGAAAGCAGTACCGGGATTAGAAGTTAATGAATCAAAAGTTAAACCGTAATTGGTTGAACGAAACAATCCACTCATTGCGGCAACGAAAACAAATGAATCTTTTGCGATTACCGTGTTGATTTGCTGATTTATCAGATTGCTGACTGTTGAGGACCAATTTACTCCGCTGTTTGTGGATTTAAAAATACCCACACCGGAAATTGCTGCGTATAAATTATTACCGTTATCACAAAATGCATCAACTGAATTATGCATTGAAGTATCGGAAACAACCATCCATTGTGAATTTAAATTGCCGGTAATAAGAAACAATAGTAAGAATAATGTATATTTTTTCATATCATGATATTTTCGGAATACAAAAGAAAGATTATTAGAAAGGCTATGAATGACGGATTCTTAGATTCCATTTTCACTTATATAATTGTATATATTTTAATTATAATTAATTCGATTGTCAATGCTATATAAAATTTAAAAAAGTATTCGTTCCCGAATGCCTATTCACACACTATAAAAAAGTATCAGATAAATTTCTTATGATGAAATTCTACGAAAGATATTTGTAAAATCATAAAAATATTTTAAAAGAACGTTTTCGGCTTTTAATCAATTGTTAGATTTCCTCGTCCGAAATTGAAGTTACTTCATCATCACCATCGCTTTTGATTTATACCTTGTTTTATATTTTATTGATATGGAAAAAATACTATTTTAAAAGATTATTTATGTAATCAGAAAATTTTATTATGGCTAAATCGAAGAGTCCGCAGGTCAGGGGCAAGGATAAAATCACGGCGGCGGATAAAGAAAAAAAAGGTCTGGATTTCTTCGACGGCGATAAGCCCGTCGTTTTGTTTTCGCTACTTGGAGTCGTTGTTGTCGCTCTTCTGTTTTTTTTCAGCAAGGGCATATTTGACGGAAAGGTTTTCGCTTCGGCTGACAATCTTTCACCGCTTAGTTTTAAAACGTTCATATCCGACGCCAAGGCGCAGGGGATTTTCCCGCTCTGGGTGCCGTATATTTTCATGGGGATGCCGTCTCTTGCGTCGATGACCGCGGCAATACCTTCAGTGTATAATTTCTATTCTTACACGTGGGATATGATTTTCGAAGCGCTTTCCGGAGGCAATCTTTTCGCGCTGACTCTGCCGTACTATTTCATTTTTGCCATAACTCTGTTCTTTTACGCTAAATATAAGTTTAACAATAATTTGATAGCGGTTTTCTCCTCTCTTCTCGGAGTGTTTGCGACGGGTATCATTCAGTTGATTATAGTAGGGCACCATACGAAAATGATGACGTTCGCGTTTTTTCCTCTGATACTTCTGATTATCGAAAGAGTTGCTGACGAGGAGGAAAAATCGTGGTGGAAGATGCTGTTATATCTCGGCATTCTTTCGATTACGCTTTTCATACAATTCCATTTCCATCACATACAGATGCTGTTTTATTCTTTCATGATGATAGGAATTTACCTCGCGTATATTCTGATTTACGCGGCGGTAAAGAAAATGCAAAAGGCGAACATAGTAAAAGCAATTGTAATATTTGTTGCGGGTCTTTTCATCGCGGTGGCGATGGACGCCGACATTCTGCTTTCTATAAAGGAATACAGCAAATACTCGATGCGCGGCGAGCCGAGCATAACGGCGAAAGCCGACAATAAGGCGACGGACAAGCCGCTCAGTTACGATTACGCGACGAGTTGGTCGTTCAGCCCGGGCGAGGTGCTTACGTTCATGCTGCCTTATTATTACGGTTTCGGCAACGTTGAAATAAAGGGACAAAGAGCGAATCTTTACTGGGGGCAGATGCCTTTCACGGATTCGCCTGTTTATTTCGGAGTAATCGTACTGGTTCTCGCGATTATCGGGATATCCCTGAACATGAAAAAAAATCCGTTCGTACAGGCGACGACATTGATTATAGTTTTCTTCCTGCTGCTATCATTCGGAAAAACGTTTCCGATTATTTATGACCTGTTCTATAACTACATGCCGTATTTCAGCAGTTTCCGCGCGCCTGTGATGATTCATTACTATATGGATCTCGCGATTCTGATAATGGCGGGTTACGGGCTGAAATCGTTGATAGAGGCGATGAAGCAGCCGGCCGGTTTAAAATCGCTGAACAAAACTGCTTATATAGCGGGAGGAATCGGAATCTTATTTCTTTTGATATCCGTTTTCGGATTCGAAAGTTCGTACACGAACTCCGTAATTTCGGGACCGCTCGGACAGAAACTTCAGTCGCAGGGTTACAACGCGCAGCAGGTTTCCGGATACCTGAAACAGCAGGTAGCGCCCAACGCTTATGAAAACATTATTTCGGATTTGCGGCTTCACGGTTTTCTTATACTGCTCGTCGCGGCGCTTGTTTATTTTTACGCGAAGAAGAACATCGCGCGCAACGTGATGCTTCTCGGCATAACCGCAATCGCTCTTTTTGACCTGCTGAGCGTTACATCGAAAACGCTTCACTGGGACGACAAGAAGCAGAGGGACGAATTTGTCGCGGAGACGGATTATACAAAGTGGATACTCGGCAAGGAGCCCGACACATACAATTACCGCGTCGCGCAGTTCAACAAGGGCAATCTCGTAACGACTAACGACCTTGCATATTTCAGGCTGCATCAGTTCAACGGATATCAGGGCGCGAAACTCAGAATTTATCAGGACGCCGTTGACGTAGCGGGCGGAGAGAATCCGCTGCTGCTGGGACTTGCGAACGTTAAGTACATAATATCGGATTCGCCTTTAAAAGACACGACCGTATTCACGGAAATGTACAAAGGCTCGAACATTGTATATCTGAACAAACTCGCGATGCCCCGTTCATTCTTTGTTAGCGAGAACAAAGTCGAGACGGGTATAAACATACTGAACAGCATAAAAACGGGTTCGCTTGATCCGAGAGTCACCGCATATACAGAAAAAAATACAGGCGTAAGCATCGACAGACCCGATTCGACGGTCTCGTCAAAGATAACCAACTTCGGGATTCACAACATAGAGTATGAAGTATTCGCGAGCGGCAACAACCTGCTCGTGCTTAACGAAATGTACTATCCCGCGGGCTGGAAGGCATACATAGACGGGAACGAGACAGAAATTTTCAAGACGAATTATTTCATGCGCTCGGTAGTAGTGCCGAAGGGCAAGCACAAAGTCGAGATGAAATTCCATCCCGAAACATATTATACGGGCAGGAGCATAAGTATCGCGGCAAACATAATCGTGACGCTTGTTCTCGCAGGAGGCATAGCGGGAATATTCATTACACGGAAGAAGAAAACGAAGGAAGCACCGGAAACCGAACAGCAAACATAATACAATGTTCAAGAAAATATTAATTGCAAACAGGGGTGAAATAGCCGTAAGGATTATAAACACCGCCCGTGAAATGGGAATCAAGACGGTCGCGGTATATTCCGATTTCGACAGGTACTCGATGTACGCAAAATTAGCCGACGAGGCATATCACATCGGCGAATCGCCCGCGGCGAAGAGTTATCTTCTCGCCGACAGGATTCTGGAAGTCGCGAAAAAATCCGGCGCCGAGGCGATTCATCCCGGATACGGATTTCTTTCGGAGAGAGGTTTCTTCGCGAAGATGTGCGATGACAGCGGCATCAAGTTCATAGGGCCTTCTCACACGGCAATCGAAGACCTCGGAAGCAAGACGAAGGCGAAACAACTGGCTGTCAGGAACAACGTGCCTGTCGTTGCGGGAACCGAGCACGCTATAAAAGACCTTGAGGAAGCGAAATCCGTCGCATTGAAAATCGGTTTTCCGATTATGATAAAAGCGTCGGCGGGCGGAGGCGGAAAAGGAATGCGCGTCGTCCGGTCGGTTGAAGAACTCGAGAGTTCGCTGCGAATGGCTCAGAACGAAGCCAGGGCTTCATTCGGGGACGACAGCGTTTTCATAGAAAAGTACGTTGACTCCCCGAGACACATCGAATTCCAGATACTCGTTGACGAGCACGGCAACGCGGTTCATCTCGGCGAGCGGGAATGCTCGATGCAGAGAAGACATCAGAAAATTATAGAGGAAACACCTTCGTCCATAATGGACGACGATCTGAGGCACAGGATGGGCGAATGCGCGAAAACGATAGCGCTTGCGGCGGGATATTCCAACGCGGGCACGGTCGAGTTCATGGTTGATAAAGACAAAAACTTTTATTTCCTTGAAGTCAATACGCGTCTGCAGGTCGAACATCCGATAACCGAAATGAGGACGGGTCTCGACCTCGTAAAGGAGCAGTTGAAAATCGCTTCGGGCGAAAAACTTACTTTGAAACAGGAGGACATAAAATTCAACGGAGCGGCTATCGAATGCCGCATATGCGCGGAAGACCCCGACAACAATTTCCTGCCGTCAACGGGTAAACTCACGTACATAGGAAGAAATCTCGGCAACGGAATGCGCGAGGATACGGGAATAGAGCAGGGCAACGAGATTTCGATTTACTATGATTCAATGATTGCGAAACTGATTTCATACGCTCCCGACAGAAAACTCGCGGCGGAAAAGATGGAGCGCGCGCTTAAGAATTACACTGTAGTGGGCGTGAAGACGAACATAAGTTTCCTGCTGAACCTGCTTAAATGTCCCGAGTACTTAGAAGGAAATTACAACACTCAGTTCGTCGAGAAGGTGTTTCTCCCGAGGTTCGAAGAGGCAAAGCCGGAGATTGACCGGGACACGCAGAAGGCTCTGGCAATAGCAAGCGTTCTCTTTAAAAACAAGAACGAAAAAACTCACGACGGAAAAAGCCCGAAGAAAAAGGACAAAAAGGGCGGGTGGATAAGAAGGAAGGAGTTGTATTACTGATGAACAAATATTTCATAAACATAGAGGGCGTGGAAACGCCGATTGAAGCGGATATCGGGCAGAACGAGGCTTTGTTCACGCAGGACGGAAAATCTGAATTTGTTTACAAGTTCATCACGGACGACCTCCTCGTTCTTAGATTGAACCACAGGAATTATCTAATGAAGGCGGAGCACGTTCACGACAGTGATTTGAAGAATACCGAGTTCATACTCGAGCACGATTCAAAAGCGTACAGGGTGATATGCAAGAACGAACTCGAACTTCTTACAGAAAAATTCGCGGCGAGCAGGGGCGACGTGAAAATCAAGAACGAACTAATTTCTCCGATGCCCGGAGCGATAGTTAAGATTAACGTGAAGGAAGGCGACGACGTCAAGAAGGGGCAGGTGCTGATAGTGCTTGAGGCGATGAAGATGGAGAACGAGTTAAAAGCGGCGGCGGACTGCAAGGTTCAGAAAGTTCTGGTCGAAGAAAAAACGCCGGTAGATAAAAATCAGGTATTAATAAAATTCGAGGTTTAATATGCAGGCAATTCTCGCATTCATGTCGTTATTCGCGGCAGTTGTTCCGATGGTATCTTATCTGTTCATAATCTGGTGGATGGACAGGAACGAGCGCGATCCTTTCTGGATAGTCTTCATGAATTTTTTCTGGGGCGCGACGGGAGCAATATTTCTCGGGATTATCGGAAGTATAATGTTCCAGATCCCGCTCACGATGGGCATTCAGGTGTTTTTCGGCGCCGATTCAGCCGAACTCAGCGACCTTTCAGGCGCGATAATAACGGCTCCTCTCGTCGAGGAATTGACGAAAGGATTGTTTGTCGTCATAATGTCGTTCTCCCGCAAGTTTGACGGTGTCGTTGACGGCGTCGTTTACGGAGGCGCGATAGGGCTGGGTTTCGGAATGACGGAGAACTTTTTGTATTTCCTTAGTTACGGCAGCGAGCCCGTATCGTGGCTGTATCTTGTCATCATAAGGACGCTGTTCTCTGCGGTGATGCACTGCATGTCGACCGCGACTCTCGGAGGATTCATAGGTTTCGCGAAGTTCAAGCCCGTAGGGTTCAGGTTGTTACTCGTGCCGCTCGGGTATATAGTAGCGGTGTTTCTTCATTTCGCCTGGAATCTTTCCGTAAGTTTTCAGGACACGACGGTTCTCGGTTTTCTTTTTCTCATACTATATTTCTTTTCATGGCTCGCGGTGTTTCAAATCGCGGTTTACATGGAAGGAAAATCAATCGGCAAGGAACTCGCGGATGAATTGGGAAGGGGGCTTATTCCCGCGGAGCATTTGAATTACCTGCCATTCGTATCGAGGCGGAATAAATACGGCTGGTGTCCGCAGGGGATAAACCAGAAGGATTACGTTAAGAGCGCGGTAATGCTCGCGCTGAGGAAATACCAGTCGAAACACCTTAAAGGAAAAACGAAGGCTCTGTACGAGCAGGAAATCGAACAACTGCGATACGGGATTCAGATGATGTTTTACAACGCGCACGTAAATTATTATTACAATCAAAGACCGCAGACTTAAATGTCACTGACAGACAAGGTTATCAAGAATACTTTCTACTATTTTATTTCTCAGATAGTATCTCTTCTGATACCGATGATTCTAACGCCGTACATTATCTCGAAAATCGGGCTTCCCGCTTTCGGCATATACACGATAATACTCGGTTTCATAAGTTCGTTCGGTCTGTTTGACCTTTCCATATCGACATCGTTCATAAAGTTTTTGTCGGAATATTACAACAAGAATGACGATGAAAATCTGAACCGCGTGCTGAATACGGGTTTCTTCTTCTATCTGGTATTTTCGTCTGTTGTCGCGGCCGCGGGTTTTCTGTTAAGCGAACCGCTGCTTTCTTTGATTAACATTCCGCAGGACATAATGGACATAAGCCTTACGGCGTTCCGCATAAGTTTACTGACTTTTTTCATTTCCAACGCGGGAATGATTTTTTCTTCTCTTCTGATCAGCATTCAGAAGATGTATTTAATCAGCCTTCTTAACCTTGTTCTCGGTGTTCTGAATCTAGCGCTGACGATATTCTTTCTTTCGTCGGGGTACGGTCTCGTCGGACTTCTCATCTGTCAGTTGATAATAACGTCGATTACGGCGCTGTTCGCTTTCGCCGCTTCATTCAGGAGTGTTAAATCGCTGAGGTTAAGTCTGAACAGCGTTAACAGGTCGACTTTTAAAAAACTTGGCGTATTCGGTGCGCAGATGCAGGTTTCAAAACTCGCGACAGTTCTCTCGGAAAAATACGACGAACTTCTTCTCGGGGCTTTTTCCGTGCTCAGCAACGTCGGTTATTTCAATATCGGGAATAAGATTGTCAGGTTCGGAAAGGTATTTCCTTCGCAGTTCATCGTTCAGGTCGCGCCGACTGCAGCGGAACTTCACGCGAAGGGGGAGAACGAAAAACTGCAAAGGCTCTTCGGCGACGTGACAAGATATCTCACGGTGCTGACGGCGCCTCTGTTCGCGTTTATATTCGCATTCGCGGGACTTATTATCGAAACGTGGATGGGCAAGGGATATGAAATGTCAGCAGTTGTAATCAGAGTTCTGATAATCGGGCAGTTTGTAAATCTTGCTTTCTCGGCTCCGGGAAATTCAATCATACCGAACATAGGCATACCGAAATACCAGATGTACGAAGGGCTGATCCATCTCTCGTTCAATATCGTTCTGACGTTCATACTCGTCAAACTTTTTGATATATACGGGGCGGCTTTCGGAAACACGACGGCAACCGTAATCGGTTCAATATTCGTTTTCATTATCTCGGCAAACTTTTTCGGATTCAGAAAAACGGGATTTGCCCTAAAGAACATCGGAATACCTTTTATCGCATCGGCAGTATCCACGGCAGCCGTTTACGCGGGTTATTATTATTTCACCGTGTATTTTAAGACTGAAGTAAACAGGCTTAACGGAATAATCATTCTCGCCGTGACAGCGGGCATAATGATTACGCTTTTCGTCCTGTTGATTTTCCGTCTGAAATATCTTAATGATAACGACAAAGTTGTTCTGAAAAAATTTATAAACAGGTTTGTGATGTTCAGGAACAAAGATGAATAATCCTCTGATAAGCATATTAATAGTGACGCATAACCGCAAGGGATTTTTCGTGAAATGCCTGGATGCGGTAATACGCACGACATCGGACCTTGACAGGGAAATAATTATATGGGATAATTGTTCGACAGACGGCACGGCGGAAATTATCAAGGAATACGCCGAGAAGCACGGGTTCATTCGTTATAACATAAGCGAAAACAACGATGGCGTGAACGGAAAGTCAAAAGCATTTGAAATGGCGCGCGGCAGCGGGTACATAGCCTGTCTCGACGACGACGTGATTGAACTTCCCGAAAGGTGGGCTGAGCGAATGATGAAGGCATTCTCTCTTGAGCCCGAACTCGGATATCTCGCGCTCGACGTCGTGCAAAACGAGCATACGACGGGAGCGAAATATCCCGCTAACAATTACACCGAAAAAAAATATCCGGATGATGTAACGCTTCAGTTCGGCCCTGTCGGAGGATGGGCTTTTATGATACCGCGCGCGGTTTATGAGCGCGTGGGCAGGCTCAGGGTAATGAGGAACAAGATTTTTTTCGCGGAAGACGGCGATTACATTACAAGATGCGTCAACAAGGGATACACGAACGCCATTCTTAAAGACGTGAAGTGCTTTCACGCGACTGGTCCCTATTACAATGCCGACTATACTGAAGTGTTCGACAAGAAAATGAAAGACTTTGAAAAAGGGGATGTGGATTTGCACAGGATAAAACGAGGGATTCAGTCTGTATACAGGAGAGCGTTGAAAAAACTTTTCGGAAAAAACAGATAGATTTTATTACATACAAGATGAGGATTAATTTCGTTGTCCCCGAATATACCAAGACAGGAGGAATGCGGGTAGTTCTTCTTTTTGCCGAAGAACTTATCGGCAGGGGTCACGACGTGTCTCTTTACGCGCCCGGAGTTCCTTTTAATCCTTACAGGAAGCAGTTCAAACCGTATTTCATAAAACATCGTATAAGAAAATCGGCGGGATATTTATTCGGTAAAGAGCAGGCGGACCCGTTCTTTGCGGCATCGCGGGTAAAAATCAACACCGTACCTTTCATAACAGATTTTTTTGTTCCCGACGCCGATATTGTAATATCAACTTCCTGGACTTCGGCGTATCCGGTGCACAGACTGCCGGATAGAAAAGGAAAAAAGGTGTATCTTGTTCAGGATTATGAAGCGTGGAATTCGAACGTGAAATACGTGGACGAGAGTTACAAACGTCCGCTTTACAAAATAACAGTTTCGGAATATCTAAAAAAACTTCTTCTGGAAAAATTCGGTGAGAAATCCGAAAAGATTCTCGTCAGTCCCGATTACAGAAAATTCTATAATAATGACAAACGTTTTGACGGACCTTTGAGAATTCTTTTCATGGACCACGTGCTTCCGAATAAAAATGTAGAAGGGGCGCTTGCAATAGTCAGAAGAATTAAAGAAAAATATCCGGAGACAGTGTTTGATTGTTTCGGCGTTGCCCGGTTTCACGAAATTCCCGGATTCGTGAAATTTCACAGGCATCCTTCGGATGAAGAGATTCGTCGTCTGTACTGCGCTTCCGGCATTTTCATTTTTCCGAGCCTGTATGAGGGTTTTGGAATGCCGCCTGCGGAAGCGATGGCGTGCAAGTGCGCCGTCGCTGGTTACGCGTCGGCAGCGATTCCCGAATATGCCGAAAACAGAGTTTCGGCATTGCTCGCGCAAAGCGGGGATTCCGAAGGACTGTTCGGATGCGTGGAAGAACTTATAAAAAATAACGAATTGCTCAGAAATATTTCAATGGCAGGATATGAATACGTTAAGCAAAAACTGAACTGGGAAAAATCAACGGATGAATTTGAAAATGTTCTGAAAGGGCTCGTGAAATGATATCGGTTATAATAGTAAATTACAATACATCGGGAATTCTTGAAAAATGCATTGAATCGGTTTATGAATTCGAGAAGAAGAATATTTTTGAAATTATTATAGTCGATAACGCTTCGGACAAAGAGAATAGGGAAGCGCTGAAAAGAATCTCAGAAAGATTTAATCTTTCGAATATAATATATCTCGGTAAGAGAGTCAGTTTCTCCGAAGCCAACAACACGGGTTTCGAGGCGAGTTCAAAAAACGGTTACACGCTGATAATGAATCCCGACATAATATTCACTAATCCTCTGTTTGAAGAACTTATAAAAATAACAGAGAGCAACGGGGAACTCGGGGCGGTCTGCCCGCTTCTCACGGGCGACGACGGCGGTTTTCAGCGCGGCTATTTTCAGCGTTATCCGACATTGAGGAGATTCATATATTTCGATTCCCTGCTCGCGAAGTTTTTTGACGGTTCGGCCAAGCGGAGAAACAAGTACCTGTGCGATATGGAAATTGACACGAACTCCGCGAGTTTGCAGTACGTCGAGCAGATTCCATGCGCCTTTTTCTTCACGACCGCGGAAATATTCACGGGGGCAGGAAAAATGGATACTTCTTACGAATTATTTTTCGAAGACGTTGACCTTAGTTACAGGATTCATAAGACGCGTAAACTTGCAGTCGCTCCTTTTCTTAATGTGCGGCACGTTAGCGGAGCGAGTTTCAAGACGGAAGATAACTGGTGGATGCACGGCAGGTTCATTATGAGCATGATTAATTTTTTCAGGAAGCATTACGGAGAAAAAGAAGCAAGAAAACTTGAATGTTTTTCGGCAATTAATTCGCGTATTATTATACTGCTTGAAAAAATTAAATCCGTCTTCGGACAAAAAGACGAATACAGGATGAAGAAGCACGTGCATTTTCTGAAATTACTGAAAGAGAATAAATGACGGGAATTGTAATACCGAATTACAACGGCACGGAGCACCTTAAAGACTGCTTTGAATCTCTCGGAAGGCAGGACTGCAGGGATTTCCGGGCGTTAATGGTAGATAACGGGTCGACGGACGATTCGGTTGATTTCACGGTGAAAAATTTTCCCGAAATCGAAATTCTTAAAATCGAAAAAAATCTCGGATTTGCGCCTGCCGTGAACAAAGGCATAAAGCATCTTCTTGAAGACGGGAATGTTGATAAAATACTGCTTCTGAATAACGACGTTGAGTGCGCCCCCGGTTTCCTTACGGAAATGCTCAATTGTTTTAAAAACGAAGAGACGGGCAGCGCCGCTTGCAAAATGTTGAATTATTTTGAAAGGGACGTTATAGACGCGGCGGGAGATTTTTTAAGTTTAAGAAGGTCGCCGTGGGCGAGAGGCAACGGGGAAAAGGACATTGGTCAGTACGATAAGGAAGAGTACGTGTTCGGTTCCTGCGCGGGAGCGGCGATGTACAGGCGGGAAGTATTTGAGAAAGCAGGTTTTTTTGACGAAGATTTTATTTCGTACTTTGAAGACGTGGATTTCGCATTCAGACTGCAGCTGCTCGGCTATAAATGCTTTTACAACCCGCGCGCCGTCTGCTACCACAAGCGGGGAGCCACGACAAAACAATGGCGAGGTTACGAAACAAGAATGTGCGAACGGAATCTTATTGGATTGAGGCTGAAGAATTATCCCGCTCCGATATACGCGAAATGCTTTTTGTTTTTTTCCGCGGGAAGAGTCAAAAGGTATTTGAAATTTTTCTTTACGGATTCGCCGCTTCGGGCTTACTACGCATTTTCGGGATACCTGGCAGGGCTCGTTCAGATTCCGCGCGTACTGAAAAAAAGAAAAATTGTTCAGAAGAAAAAATCCGTTGATAACGATTATGTTGTTTCTTTAATGAGAGATAATCCTTCGAAAAACTGACATGGGCAGGGACTTTTCAATAATAATAGTGAATTACAGGCAGCTCGTGTTTCTTGAGAAATGCGTCGAGTCATTATCGCGGCTTATAAAATCGGCGGATTACGAAATTATTGTTGTCAACAACTCGCCGGAAGAAGATTTAAGTCCTCTTCTGAAATATCCCGAAGTGAGTTTGATTCAGTCGGATAACAGCGGCTATGCTGCCGCTAACAACAGGGCGGCGAAGAAAGCGTCAGGAAAGTATCTTTTGTTCCTCAATCCCGATACGATTATTGAAAATGATTTTTTACGCGATGTGATGGATATGTTCCGGGACGGCAAAATCGGAGCGGCAGGACTGAAATTATATTATCCGGACAGAAAGTTTCAGGTGTCGTTCGGGAAGGATGTCTCGATAACAGGAGAAATTAAAAACAAAAAAACAGAAAAGTTATATAGCAGGAATAAGTTCGATGAACTTTCTGCTCTCGAAGCGAAGCACGAAGCCGCAGGACCTGTCGACTGGGTCAGCGGCGCGGCACTGGTAATTCCAACAAAGGTATTCGGGGAAGTAAAAGGTTTTGATGAAGATTTTTTCCTTTATTATGAGGACGCGGACATATGCAGGCGAATCAGGAACGCAGGGTACGAAATAATTTTTTATCCGGGTCCAAGAATTATTCACTACAAAGGTGAGAATACAAACATCGCTTTTTCGGGAACCGCATACATCGAAGCGAAAAAATCCCAGATAACATACTACCAAAAACATTGCGGCCTGATGAGCCGGATTCTTCTTCGCTCTTACCTTTTGTCGAAATACGCGCTTATGTCCTTAACTTTTAAGAAAGTATATTTTAAATTATTTNCTTGTTTCGCTGGGCTTGAAATGAAAAACGTCAGGAAAATACTTGTTTTTAAACTGTGCTGTTTCGGAGACATTGTTTTTATTACTCCTTCGGTGAAGTCTCTGCGGAAAAATTTTCCCGATGCGGAAATCGTTTTGATTTCATCCTCCTGGATTAAACCTCTTTTTCCATTTATCGAGGATGCTGATAGACTTATTATATACGACCCTCCATCTGAAAACGAAAATATATTTAAAAAGACATTAAAGGCGTTCGCGCTTATTAAACGGCTGCGCTCTGAAAAGTTCGACCTCGCCTTTCTCGGACACAGAAACAACATATTCGGAATGATTTTATTTCTTTCGGGCATCAGGCGCAGGATGGGTTTCCGCGAAACGATGTTCATGAATATATCGGCGGATTTCGAAAGCCGCATTCACGAGAGCGAAAGATATCTTAAGATATTCTCCGGGAACAATATGGTTACCGCGGAGTCTTCTGCGCGCCTAAGGCGAAACGGTAATACAGAAGAATTGCGGAAAAAAATCGGTCTGACAGGATTTGCGAAAACGGTTGGACTGTTTCCTTTCGGCGGCGTAAACCCGGGAACAAAGATGCCTATAAAAAGATGGAGCCTTGAAAATTTCATAACGCTTGCGGAGAAACTCGCTTCCGATAAGGATACCGCGGTCATTTTGTTTGAAGGAAAGGAAGGAGACGAAACGATAGATGCAGGATTGAAACTGCCGGAGAACGTTTTCGTGAGAAAAATCGATTTCAACGAAATACCCGCCTGCGACGTGTTCGTCTCGGCGGATACGGGACCGCTTCACATAGCCGCGGCTCTCGGCGTCCCGACGGTAGGATTGTTCGGACCTTCGGACCCCCTGCTTGTAGCCCCGCAGGAAAACGAAGGACACGTGTATATCAAAAAGAATTTAAACTGCAGTCCCTGTTATACACCCGCGACGGCGGTTGACAGGAAGAATAAGATGTACTGGAGAGGCGATAATTTCGTTTGCAGAATCGGAACGAACGAATGCATGAAAATAATCGGCGTCGAAGAGGTTTTTTCGGCATTAATGAAATTATTAAAAAAATAAGATGAAGCGCTACGGAATACTGGGAGGAAGTTTCAATCCTCCGCATATCGGACATTCGATACTCGCCGAGAATGTGAGAGAGCAGTTGTTTCTCGACAGGGTTGTCTTCGTGCCGTCGGGCAGGCACGCGCTTAAAGACGGTGACACGCTCATATCGGCAGAGCACAGGCTGAACATGGCGAATATTGCCTTCGGCGGCAACGAAAATTTCGAAGTGTCGGACATTGAAATCGAAAAATCCAAAACTGGAGTTACGAATTATACGGTCGATACGCTTATGAGCCTATATGACAGGTATAAAAACGATTTTATAAAACTGTATCTCATAATCGGCATAGATAATCTGATTGAATTTCCGAAATGGAAAAATCCCGATAAATTGTTCGCGCTTTCGGAAGTAATAGTTATGAACCGCCTGGGATTCCTCGTGCAGGATGTGGATATCGAATATTCAAAAAAAGCGCGATACTTAAGCGTACCGATGCTGGACATATCTTCTACGGAAATCAGGTACAGAATAAAAAGCGGGAAGTCGGTAAAGTACCTCATTGATGAAAAAGTGGAAAAATACATACTCGAAAACGGGTTGTATAAATAATTACTTTATTTAAACAATCTTTACTATTTTAGATAAAATAAAACATTAGATATGGACGAGAACATTCAACCGGACTCAGGACAAAACTTACAAAACGCAGAACCAGCCGAACAACTGTCGCATTCGGACGCAATGACGGGCGTGTTCACCGCGCCGGGCGAAACTTTTGAAACCATTGTCAGTACGCCCAAGAAAACATACTGGGTGATACCCGTTATAATCTCAATAATCGTTGGCATCATAGTATCGTTCCTGTTCATGAGAGACGAACAACTGATATCGGGTATGATGGACAAGCAGAAAGCGGCGCTTGAGAAGAGAATGGAAGAGCAGGTAAAGGAAGGGAAAATGACAAATGAGCAGGCGAAAGTTGCAATCGAGAACGCCGAGAAATTCATGGACCCGAAAGGCGTGTTCTTTCAGGTAATCGGTTACGGCGGCGCTGTCGTGACACCATTCCTTATGCTGTTCATACTAAGTCTTGTCTATCTGATAATTCTGAAGATTCTCAAGGCTGATTTTGACTTTACAAACATACTGAACGTTGTAGGGTTGTCAATGCTCGTAACTGTTGCAGGAGCGGTTGTGGGGCTCGTTCTGTCAATCGTTCTCGGCGAAGTGTCAAGCCTGAGCCTTGGACTGGTCTTCAAGGACACGGTCGTAGGGGATAAACTGCACGAGCTTTTCATGAAACTTGACGCGTTCTCGATATGGTATTACATATTAGTCGCTATAGGCTTGTCGAAAGTCGCGAAGATACCGCAGGCAAAATCCTACATTATCGTTTTCGGCGTCTGGATAGTATGGATTATAATTACATCGGGATTATCGTTTCTTGTTGGATAAGTTTTAGGATTGGCTGATAAAATAGTAATGCTTGTGTAAGCGCGGAAGATTTATTTAAATAAACGCTTAAGACGTTTGTTATTTTATTATAACTGCTTTTTTAACATCCCTGAAGCCCGCGGTTTCCATCAAATAAAAATATACTCCTGACGCGAGATTTCCCGCGTTCCATCTGTATTCGTAAGAGCCTGCGCGGAAGTAAATATCAACAGGCTTCGAGATTTCTTTTCCGCTGACATCAAAAATTCTTAAAACCGCGTTACCGTTTCGCGGCAAATCAAACCTTATTCTTGTTTCTGCGTTGAAAGGATTCGGGTAATTCGGAAAAAGCACAAACCTTGACGGGACTTCGGTAGATATGTTTGTAATGCCTATCGGCTTAACCTTGAATTTAAATACAGTTGACCAGAGGCTTGTGCCGATAGTGTTTGTCGCATTCAGTTTCCAGAAATAACGAGTGTCGTAATTCAGTATTCCGCTTCTTAACGTCATCGAAGCGGCGGTTAAAACAGTATCGAAAACAATCGTGCCTGTTGAAAAAGTCGAATCACTTGCTATTTGAATGCGATAAGTATTCGCGTATCTGTTGCTGTCCCAGAGAAAATACGGAGTATTTGAAACATTCGTAGCATTGTTCAAGGGAAGCAAAGGCAGCGGCACAGTCGGCAGGTTAAGAAACACGAGGAAGGCGCTGTCCTTCGTATAAATGTTCGAATACTGGTCGGCGACAATGCATTTATGGTATCCCGTCGATGCCTGTCCGTCAATGAATAAAAAAGCGGTAAGTGTAGTGTCATTAACCGTAACGACGCTGCTGCTGTTCGTTTCAACTCCGAGACTGTCGAAGTTAATTACCCAGTAAGGCGATAATGTAAATTCCGTGCCCGTGCTGTGCACGACAATCTGGAATGAATTGCCCTGAGTTCCGGTGTCGGGAACGACGGAGGTTACCGATTGCGATTTTGCCGCCGGAATTATTAAGAAAAATAATATTATAAGAGAGAAAAATCTCATAAATCCTTATGTGCATAGTAATTTTTTATATCTGAAAATACAATATAGTTTTTAATGAATTTCGGCTCCATTGCAACAGTTTCAAGGTCTTTCAGCAGACTAACCGCTTCTTTATCGCGTTTTTCGTTCGCGTAAACGGCTAACAAATTTATCTGCGGCTCGAAAAAATACGGGAATAATTTTTGTATCTCCTTGTATAGTGTGATTGTTTCGGTAACCTTCCCCGTTTTATACAATGCGGATGCCTTATTGCTCATTACCGTCGGATAATAAGGCATAATAAGCGAAGCGTTTTCAAAGGCTTTAAGAGATTTATCGTATTCCTGCAATTCGAAATACATTACGCCCCGGTAATAATCTACGGGAATGCCGCTTCTGTCCACAGGGAATAATACTTTGTTTACTTCGGACAATTTTTCGAGCGAGGCCCGGTAATCTTTTTTAAATTTGAGATTAATACCTTCGAGATAGTTTTTTTCAATGATGTTTCGCGTGAAAAGCAAACCTGCCGAGAAAAGAAATATTAACAGTAAAATTAATCCCGCGATTAAAACAAATCGACTTTTTCTATCGTCATTTTCCTGCGCGGTAAACCCGCCGCCAGACACGCCAGAAAAAACAGGGCGGCAAACAGATTGTCCTTAGGGAAACCGAATAACGATGAGACGGAAAAACATATAATAACAAAAATATAAGGCGCGTAAAAAATATCTTTGGAAAATTTTCTGAATAACGAGATCAAACCTCCTGCAATAAGCAAAATGTAGAAAAAACCCGAAATGCCGTATTCGGAAATCAATTCGAGAAAATCGTTATGGGCTTTAACGGCGGAATTCACGTCGACGTTCGCGTCGGTAAAGGGTTTGCCCTCGTACATCGGATAAGTGCCGGACCATAGTCCCGCTCCGACACCCGCTAAAGGATGACTGACAAACATTTTCAATGACGCTTTTGAGAAATAAATGCGCGATTTATTGGTTGCTCCTTCCGTGTTGAACATTCCCGAGACAAGGTTTTTAAGACTATCCCTCTCCGGCGGTTGTTGAAACGGGATTAAGGATGCCGCGGCGGCGGATATCGATATAATCGCGACAAGAACCAGGACGCGTTTTTTTAGCCGGGACCGAAAATTATTATCGTCTGCTTTTCTTGCCCTTAAAAACAAAATCGCAAGAACAATAAAGCAAATGAAAACGCTTAAGTAAGCGGTTCTCGAGCGGAGCACAGTAAGATAACCCGCTGATAGGAATACAGCGGTGCAAGAGAGAAGCGTATTTGTTTTTTTTTCGTTTCCAAATATGTATCGAGCAGATATAAAAACAAAAATCAGAGCGGCGGCTTCGGCTTCAAACGCTCTGTCGCCGAGGATTCCGCTGATTCGCACGGAATTTGCCGTGATAATGCCGTAAAATCCTGCCGCAGAAATAATGACCGCAGAAATAGCCGCGGCATAAAACAGGCAAGCGTCGACGAGACCGGGATTTTTCCTCATTGCTAAAACCGATAAAAAGAAAAATGAGGACAGGAATAAAATACCGGTAAGAATGTCTGCTCTTTTAAAATAAAACGAATAATAAATAAGCAGTGCGAAAAAAATCACATACAGCGCCGCTGCCGAATATTTTATTATTCTTATTGTCATTGATTATTCACTGCATCAATTAAGGATGATATAACAGGCACGAAAACGGTATCTAAAGCGTTTGGCTTTCCGGAATAATTACGGAGCCGGTGTCCGTGCAAGTTGACAAATAATATCACTAAATATTAATGTTTATTAATGTAAATTTCACAGCCATACAAATTAATATCAATACTATAAAGAATAAAGATATCAAAATAATTTTCTCCGGATTTGGTGCTTTGTCGGCTTTGCAGGCGATCAACATTATAATTCCGTTAATATCAGTTCCGTACGCGGTGAGGGTAATAGGCGCGGATTATTTCGGACTCGTGAGTTTTGCCGCCGCGTTCGCGGGATTTTTCATGATCGCGGAGGATTACGGTTTCAATATCACGGCAAACAGGAATATTGCAAGGAACCGCGAAGACAGAAACAAATGCGTGGAAATATACAATTCTGTGCTGACGGCAAAGATTATTCTTTTTCTTGTATCGTCCGCGGTTTTTTCTTTGATTGTATTTTCATTCGGAGATTTTTCAAACAACAAAAGCGTATATCTTGTTCATCTGGGAACTCTTGCGGGCACCGCTCTTTTTCCGCAGTGGTTTTTCAAGGGAATGGAAAAAATGACATACATAGCAGTGCCGGGCATTATAGTAAAAACCATAACCGTTGTTTTGATTTTTATTCTTGTCAGGGAAAAAGGCGATTATCTTCTCTACGCCGTGCTGCTTAACGCGGGCAACCTTGTTCTTGGACTTGCCGGAGCGGGAATAGTTGCGCTAAAGTTCCGCTATGGTTTTATAATGCCTTCGCTCGCGAGTATAAAAAACGTTCTTGCGGACGGGCTTGAAGTATTCTTTTCGATAATCTGCACGAGCATTTACGGTTATGCGAACACATTCATTCTCGGTTTGTTCACGGATTATAATATCGTCGGGCTTTATGCCGCGGCGGATAAAGTTATTACGGGCGTAAACGGTTTGATTTCAAACCTTAACGAAAGCACATATCCGAGAATCTCCTCGCTTCTTTCCGCTGACCTTAAAAAAGGAATTGAACTCACAAAAACGTCGGCAGGAATAATCGGCGCGGTTTCCCTTTTATGCTCGCTTCTCTTGTTTGCCTTCGCTGAATTAATAGTGAAGATATTTTTTGGAGAATCGTTTGCGGACGCGGCGGTTTTGATTAGAATTATGTCCTTAATTCCGTTTTTCGTTTCGCTTAACAATCTGTTCGGAGTTCAGACAGTACTAAACAGAGGGTATAAGAAACAATTTCTGGGGATTATTTTCGTGTCGTTGATTTGCTTTCTTTGTTTGTCGTTCATTCTTGTTCCTTTGCTTCATGCCGAAGGGACTTCGATTTCAATAGCGGCGACCGAACTGCTCGTACTGCTATTAATGGCGGCATATATTAAAAGAAAAAAGTTACTTTCAACATATTGAAATACGATTACTTAATAGCGGGGGCGGGTTTCGCCGGAATAACGGCTGCAAGACTTATTGCTGACGTTTTGAACAAGAGAGTTCTCGTCGTCGACCTTAGAAATCACGTAGCGGGTAACGCGTATGATTATACGGACGATAACGGAATACTCGTGCACAAATACGGGCCGCATATATTTCATACGAACGATGAAAAGGTTTTTAATTTTCTCTCGCAATTTACCGGCTGGTACAAATATGAACACAAAGTGGTCTCGCGTTACGAAGGCTCGGATTATCCCATACCCGTGAACATGGTAACGCTCAACAAACTGTATTCCCTAAACCTGACAAATGCAGAGGAAACGAAGAAATATCTTGACTCGGTAACATCAGGCATAGGCAATCCCAAAAACTCGGAAGATTTAATGCTGGCAAGGGTTGGCAGGGAATTGTACGGAAAATTCTTCGAGCGGTTCACTGAAAAAATATGGTTTGAGCATCCTTCGAAACTCGCTCCGAATGTATGCGGAAGAATTAATGTCAGATTCGACGACGACTGCCGTTACTTTACCGATAAGTATCAGTTCATGCCCGATAAGGGTTACACGAAGATGGCGGAAAAGATGCTGACGCACAAAAATATTGATGTTGAACTTGAAACTGATTTCAAGGCGGTAAACAAAAACACTTATTCAAAACTTGTTTACACGGGACCGATAGATTCTTTCTTCGATTACATTCACGGGAAACTGCCGTACCGTTCGATAGAAATGATATTTGAAAATCACAAGGAAGAGTTCTATCAGAATTACGCGGTTGTAAATTTTCCCGGGGATGAGCCTTACTACAGAATAACGGAGTACAAGCGAATAACAGGCGGAAAGTCGGATTCAACAACAATCTGCAAGGAATTTGCGGCAAGAGACGGAGAGAGGTTCTATCCGAAACGAACTATCGACGCGCTTGAATTATTTAATAAATACAAAAAGGACGCTGAAAAACTTAAAGGTGTTTTTTTCGCGGGCATGCATCCTTATTTTCAGTATTACGATATCGGGCAGGTCGTGGCACAGTGCCTGAGAAGCATAGGAAAACCGGCATGAATTCCAGAAGAAGAATATTGTTCACATCATTCGACGGGCTTCCGAACGAAGTTCAGGGAGGACCGAATAATATTATTTACAAACTTCTGAAGTCTCTCAATAAAAAAGAATACCAAACGGATTTTCTTTCTTACAGAAATTATATAACGAATGCAGACGAAGCGGTGGAGAGCCGTTTGAAACCAGCCGCCAGGAAAATCTTAACGGACTACCTTTATTACAACACTAGCATTTACAGAATGCTGACGGCAAACCGGGCGTATCTGAAAAGGCACTTCAAACTACGCGATTTATTTTTCGGGAAGTACGCAAACGCGGGTAATTACGACGTGATTCATTCTCACGATACGTTGTCGCATTATTATTTTACGGGAAACGACAAAGCGCTGAAAGTGCTTACGATACACGGAAACGGCTCCATAGAAAACGACTGGGCGGACGCGGCAATGAAAAACCAATTTATTAAGAGCATCATGCCCGAACTGAAGCAAAGAGAAATTAAATCTTTCAACTCCGCGGACATTGTCACTTTTCCCGGTTTGTATGCAAGAGATCTTTTCCTTAGTGATTACGGCGACGTATTGGCAAAAGATAAAGATATCAGAATTATAAACAACGGAATAGATGCCGGTAATATTATTAAGATAACGCCCGGAAAAAATCTGCTTGAAAAATTCGGACGCGGGGAAGAACACGATTTGGTTCTTCTCAGTGTTGCCGGTCACATACGACAGAAAAACATAGGGACAATATTAAACGTGATTTCCGCGCTAAAGTCGATGGGAAAAAATCCTTTTCTTATCAACGCGGGTTACGGGCACCTTACACCGGAAATCAAGAGACTCATAAAAAAATACAAACTTGAAGGCAACGTGAATCTTGCGGGTAAAGTAAGCCACGATGTAGTGATATCATTGATGAAATCCGTAGATGCCGTGATTATGCTTTCCGACAGAACAATTTTCGATATCGTCTTGCTCGAAGCATCAGCCTGCGGAGTACCAATAATAACAGACCTTTCGGGAGGAAACGGCGAAATTCTTAAAGGTTACGAATGGCTGATAGAAGCCGATAAAAGTAATTCTTCCCGTACAGCGGAATTGATTATTCGTGAATTGTGCGGCGGGAGGGTTGGCAAGAATGAAAACACGAAGTTCTTATTTACATTTGAGAAAATGACGTCAGGATACGAAAATATTTACGGGGAGCGCATATAAAATGAAGAGTGTATTATACATAACAAATGAACTGAACGATGTTGACGGCGTGACGAATCACGTTCATCTGCTCGTAAAATACATTTCTTCATTAAGCGGATTTAGAGTATTTGTTCTCGCGGGAGGAGGGGATAGAGCGGAAGACTTTTCCAAACAAAAATGCGAGGTTGTTATAAATTCCGTTCTAAATCACAAGCGCAGGTCCCTGAAGAATTTCGCGGAAGCGATAAAGTTTGTAAGAGATTTTTCGAAGAAAAACTCCGTTGGCATAATACACTCGCATAATCATTACGCGGCGAACATAGCCTATTACGGCTCGAAATTTCTTAACGTGAAAACGGTGCAGACGAATCACGGGCTTTTTGCCGATACGGGAAGACTGAATTTGCACAAAGCAGATTATCACGTTGTTTTAAATTCGGAAATATACAAATATATACTCGGTATCCGCGAAATAGAAAAACAATCTGTGAGACTAATCAGGCCGGGTGTTGAAAATGTTTTTGCCGTGACGCGGGTTAAGACTCCGAATTCGTTTCACGCTTCCTCTCGTTTCGTAAAAGACAAGGGACTCGACAAATATATTATCGCTGCCAATGAAATTAACCGCAAGCATCCCGGAAAATACACGTTCAGCATTTCAGGAAGAGGCGAAGAAGAGTATAACCTTCAGCGTCTTAATGATTCGCTCGGTAGTGCAGTGAGTTTTACAAAGGAATATTATAACGCGCTGTCAGCCGCGTCGGTATTCGTGTTTACGTCAGAAGGAGTTTCCGAAGGCATTCCCGCTGTGATATTAGAAGCCGTAATGGCGGGATGTCTTGTTGTTTCTTCGGATTATAAAGGCGCGGCGGAGATATTTCCGGCTGAATACGGAGAGATGCTTTTTAATTCGGGAAACGCCGACAGTCTTCGTGAGAAAATGATTTTCGCTGCCGATAACACGGATACGCTAATTCATAAATATGAAAAATTGTACAAACAGGTATCAGACACGTATTCGGCGGACAGAATGATTGAGGGACACATAAAATTATATGAAGAAATATCAAGAGCGAAATAAACTTATCCGTTTGCTTTTAAATACTTTCTTAAACTGCGGTTGCAAGATGAAAAGTATTTAGCAAGATAAACAAGCCTGAACCTTAACCGCAATTCCTTGAAACCGATAAAAGTTTTTTCGGTAAGAAATGTAATAAAGAATGCAATTACCGCTCTTGGCGATTTAAGGAATGCGGCCGGTGATTTTATAAAATAATACCGCGCTTTTTTCGCACTGCCGTAAAAATATTCTCTCCATCCCCGGTAAAGATTCACGGAATTATCGTCTATCCCGAACTCACTCGAAGGATTTTCGTAATATTTCTTCGTGTATTCGTAAACCGATTCGTTCTTTCTTTTTATATTTCCTGATATCGATGAATCGCTGTACCTTTTCAAAAGCAGAATCTCCGGAAGATTATGAAAAACAACGCTGTCCTTAACGCGCAGCCAGAGTTCGTAATCCTCGATGAATGCATTTTTATATCCTCCGCGTTCAAGTATGATATCCCTCCTGTACATAACCGCGGGGTGCATTATTTCCGAGTGCAGAGCGAGCCTTTTCTTTATTTCTTCATGTTTAGTATTGGTTTCAACCGTGTAGAGAATCTTATTGTTCCTGAACACCGCATAGAAGGAGGAAAGCACGTGCACGCTGTTATTATTTTTGAGGAAATTGTATTGTTTCGCAAGCCTGTCAGGCAGTGAAATGTCATCGCCGTCCATGCGGGCAACAATGCCGTAACGAGCCGCCTTAAGACCAAAGTTCAGTGTTTCCGCGAGACCTTTGTTTTGAGAATTCTCGAACAGGACAATTCTTTCGTCACTGAATTCCTTGATTTTAGAAACAGTGTCGTCTGTCGAGCAGTCGTCTATAATAAGAAGTTCAAAATCCTTAAATGTCTGACCGAGTATGCTTCGGACTGCTGCGGTTATATGGAGCGAATTATTATATGTGGGAAGCAGTACGGTAATCATTTTCCTGTTTTGATTAATATCCAGTTTCCTTTTTTCGGTCTGACGGCGTGTTTGAAGTCGAATTCGAAAATATTGACAATGTCATTACGTCCGAGATTCAAACCATTTAGAAAAGGTTCGCTTTCGAAAATCAGTTTTCCGGCTGAGTCCGTTCTCAAATCGTTGTAAACAATTGTCGAAACGAATCCGATATTCCTCGCCTTAATATAATCCGAAATTCGTCCCGATTTCAGGTAATTATAATACTCAAAGTCATTCACGAGCCCGTCGCCGTTTACAATGTTTCTGTTTGAAAAAAATGAGACCGCTCCCGAAAAGTCAAACTGATAGATAAAATCTTTTTTCTCGGTTTTCGATTGAATTATTTTGGAATATTCGTATGAATTGTTCCACTTGAAATTTTCTGCGCGTGTAAAAGCGAATACCGCGACAAAAAACAAACAAAGAAAGAATGCAATCAAATTCTCTGCGACCTTGCTCCTGAGTTCGTACATACCTGAAAGCGCGAATGCAGAAATAAAAACAGGAAGAGTCAGGTACCATTCCCTGATATTGTATTTGCTGAACGAGGCGTTAATAAGCAAGCCCGCGATGACGCCCGCAACGGCGTACAAGTTAAAATATACTTCTTTGGATTTGCTTTTGCTTATGAGCAGAACTACCGCAGCCGCAAGCAGGAAGAATATTCTTGCCGTCTGATTGTATAAATAAGACGTGTCCGTGAAAAGGTTTTTAACATTTTCTGCGAAAACTGTTTCAGGAAAAGAACTTATCACCACGGCAGAAACCGGCATAAGATTTTTGAAAGCGAGAAAATTCATCAAAAAATAAAAACCGGCGGTTAAAGTAACAGCGGAAACATCATATAACAACACCGATTTTTTTGACGCTTTTCCCGCGGTGATTAGATCCGCAATCATAAGGAAAGGCGCGAGGGACCATAAATAATCAATTCGCGAAAGGAACAGAAGCGAAATCAAAACCGCGTTCAGAAGTTGAATCTGTTTCTGCTGTTCTTTCCTGAATTTATTATATACTAAAAGCGAAAATATCAGACAGGATAAATGGCTCTCAAGTCCGAAATCACGTATGAATACAAGCGGAAGGCAAAGCAGAAGAAACAAAATAAATTTCTGCGTTCCGTTTTTTTCTTTTCTGAAAAATAAGTATGCGGTTAATGCGGTCAAATGCAGTATCAGTAAGTGAAGAACACAGACAAATCTGAACTGCATTTCGGGTGACGTTACACTCAAAAATTTCAATAAAGAAAAAAGCAAACATAGAACTGTCAGGTAAAGCGGATGATATCCGTTCGTCCTGGTTAAACCATCGAACGTAAACCCGAGACCTTCAGAAAAATTACCTGCAATCTTCAGGTAGAAAAACGAATCATCATGGGCAAAATTAAGCAGGTATTCGAGCGGCAACACAAAACAAAGGATACATAAAAAAAACAATGAAACGGCAAAGATTATGTAATATTTGACCTGAAATTTAACCATTATTTAATTAATATAAATATCCTTTTCATTTATAAACATTCAATAAAGAATAGAATGAAAAGGAGTGAGACTAAGATGTCATTTTTCGCTCCGTACAAATATAAATTTATCGAATCTTCCCGGTCTGGAGGACGCCGGGTGCTCGAGGCGGGTATAGGAAACGACAGCCCCCTAATGTTTTTCAGGTATTACAAAGGATATGAGTATGACGGGATTGATATTACCAAAGAATGCGGATTATCTCCGGAAAGTCTGAAACTCATAGGAAAATTTTTTCTCATCGACCTTGAGAATGAAGAACTTGATTCTGTTCCCGACATATATTACGACTACGTTGTTATCGCGCACGTAATCGAGCACATAAATAACGGGGAGGACGTTATCGCGCGTTTGTCAGGCAAACTCAAGCCCGGAGGAGTTATATACGCGGAATATCCGTCAGAAAAATCAGCCCGGTTTCCCTCAATGAAAGGGACGTTGAATTTCTACGATGACCCGACTCACAAAAGATTTTACGAAATTGAAAAACTGAAAAAAATTCTGACGGATTCAGGCTGCGAAATTATCGGAAGCGGAATCAAGAGAGACTATCTCAGGATAATAGGAATTCCTTACATGATAATAAAATCCTTGTTTGTCCGCGGATACGTCAGAGGCAGCGTTTTCTGGGATTTGTTAGGATTCGCGGAATACATCGCGGCAAGGAGGGTGGCATGAATATACTTCTTGTATCCGCAAACGCGATGGGCGATACGTATCTCACCTGTTCTGCTATCGAGACTTTAAAGAACTTATATCCTGAATCAAGGTTCGAATTGATTACATTGAAAGAATGCGGTGCATTCACTGATTATCTCGAATTAAACAATGTATATTTTATACAAAAACGGGGCGCCGCGGAATTATTCAGGGTGAGGAATTATCTTTCCGCCCGTTCTTATGATTTTGTATTTTCTTTTTTCCCCGGCAGAATGAATTCACTTCTTGTTATGCAGGCGAAAGCGGAGAGCAGGTATTTCTATAGGAGTCTTTCGAGGGTAGAAGACTGGTACAGGTCGGAGCAGTATGTTTACGACAATTCAGGAAAGACGGAAACCGTATGGAATCCTGGAATGAACTACCTTGACAGAATTAAAATAATAGTCGAACTCGCCGCGGGAGCCGCCGCGGAAGTCCGTAAGCCTTTATTTTCATTCCCTGTAAATAAACAGGGCGGCAACCGGGATGAAGTAATAATTAATTTTGACTCACGCGAAGAAAACAGGCGAATGGAGAAAAAATTTGTTCTCGAACTGTCCGAATACATTTCGCGAACGTTCAGGAAAAAAATTGTTATAATCGATTTCAACAGGAAATTCGGAAATAAAACAGGCGGACTGAATTTTCCCGAGAACTATGATTTCGCCGACATAATGAATTTAATCGTTTCATCCGCCCTTTTTATATCCGTCGATTCATTTCTTCTTCATCCCGCCGATGCTTACGGGGCAAGACTGCTCGGTATTTTCGGTCCGACGAATCCCCGGTCGGTGCTGTCGTACGGAAAGCGGGATTACGTGAAAGTGAATTCACTGAAAAATTTAAGCCTTGAGGATGTTGCAGGAAAAATCAGGGAAAAACTTGATACCGAATGATACGACGCATATTAAATACCGATGTANNACTTTTTTAAATTACAAATTGCTCTTAGACCTCATCATAAGCAAAGCGCAATCGAGAGAAAAACTGACAGTCACATACGCGAATTCCTATATTTGTATCACAGCAGCCGGAAGCAATGATTTCAGGGAATCTCTAAGGCAATTCGACCTTGTACACGCTGACGGAATAGCGGTGCATTTCGCTTCAAAGTTTCTTTACGGTTCATCGAAAGAATTAGAAAGAGTAAACGGCACAGACCTTTACGGATTATTGTTCTCCGATAAACGCGATGTAAGGATTTTTATTTTCGGCGGACCCGGAAACAGCGCCGATATTCTGAAAGAAAAGTTCGGCGGCAATAAGTTCTGCGGGAACATACATATACCCGGGGACGAGCCGGCTGATATAAAAACCATCAATACTGTTCAGCCCGACATACTGCTTGTCGCTCTTGGTACGCCAAAACAGGAAGAATGGATTGTAAAGAACAAAGACATTCTTAACGTTCCTGTTATAATCGCGACCGGCAGCGGAATAGATTATTATACAGGAGCAAAACGCCGCGCCCCTTCTTTCGTACGGAAAGCGGGACTTGAATGGCTTTTTAGGCTTTTTTCGGAGCCAACCAGGTTGTGGAAAAGGTACCTGCTTCTTAATCCTTTTTTTATATTTAAAGTTGTGCTGCAAAAAGCTAATTTAAGGCAAAACAAAGCGAATACTTAAATTATGAAGCGTATCTTATTCCTGATGCTTGTATCCGCAAATCTTGCTTTTTCGCAGGGCTATAACTGGATCACACCGAACAAGACATACCTGAAAATGTACGTAGCCGAAGACGGAATTTACAGAATCAACAAGCAGGATTTTAATTCTGCAGGAATAAATACATCCGGCATTGATCCGCGTACGGTAAAGGTCCTTTACAAAGGCTTGCAGGTACCAATATACTTTTTCGGAGAGCAGGACGGAATATTCAACGACAACGATTATTTTGATTTTTACGGTAAAAGAAATTACGGAGGACAAACCGTTACTTACAAAGCCTCGAACGATACACTCGCAGTTGCCGATTATACAACGGATGAATATTTCAACGCGTACTCCGACACATCCGCTTACTGGATAGACTGGGGAGGAAATTACGGTTTGCGGTTCGTTGATTACGGCTTCACTACTGCATCCTTATATCCCTATCAGTACCATTATTTTAAGTTGCAGTTGGAAAAAGATTCCGTTTACAATCCCGGAGAGCACCGTTCCAGCGAAGATTACAGGTATTTCAACAACGAGAAAATATCCGGAGAGGGATGGTACTGGAAAGAACTTCAGTTCGGGAACACTACTCTTACAAGTTTTTTCAATCTTCCCGACTTATACAGCGCGCCTCAGACCTGTACCGTTAAAATCTTTGCTTATCCCAATTCTTATTCGGATACGATTTTCAACGAGCACAGTCTTATTATAAGGGTCAACAATATAAATGTCGATACGATTTACACTAATGACTACAGACGAATTGACACCGCAATATCATTTTCTTCGTCGGCTCTCCAGAGCGGGCAGAATCAGATATCGGTGATATACAAGGGCGCCGGCTCGTACGTCGGACACATGTATTATGACGGAATGCGGCTAAGTTATCCGTCGCGTTTTGAATTTCAGAACAACCGCATTTCATTCGACGCGGGTCTTTCCGATACATCAGCGAAAGTTTTTAAGATAAAGGGTTTTATACCCGCGAATGAACTCAGCATGTACGACGTTATCAACAATCTTAGAATAACACAGCATTCGGCGGGTGCGGATACTCTTGTATTTTCCGGGAAGGGCAATGGAAAATTTGAGATAGCCAACAGCACGATAACAAAGAAACCGTTTCGAATAAAACAAAAGCAGGTCCCCGATCTGCTCTCGTCGTCAAACGGCGCCGATTATCTTATTGTGTATAACAAACTTTTCGAGGTTCAGGCAGAGCAGTTGAGGCAGTACAGAAACACGCGCGACGGATTCAGGTCATATAAAGCCGAAGTTGAAGACATTTACGACGTATTTAATTTCGGCATGGAAAGTCCCGCCGCGGTAAGGAATTTTACAAAATATGTTTACAACAACTGGCAGCAGCCGAAGTTCAGATATCTCTGCCTCTTCGGCAGAGGCTCGCTCGACCCGAAGGGCAACTCACCGTCGTCTGTTTATTTATCCAATCTTGTTCCTGTTTACGGCAGTCCTCCGTCTGACGGTTACTTTGCGAACTTCGGAACAAATTCGACAACTTATTATCATCAGGTCGCGATTGGAAGAATTCCCGCGTTAACGGTTCAGGAAGCATCTGACATCGTGAATAAGACAATAGCGTACGAGAATCAGTCGTCAAATCCCGAAAACTTTTTTAAAACTTTTGTTTTTATAACGGGAGGTCAGAACCGCTCCGAACAGATTCAGTTCGCGAATCAGTCAGACGCAATGATAAACACGTACGTATATCCTCCATCCGTTACGGGGTATCCCGTCAGGATTTACAGAAACGATTCAGCAGGAGGAGTAACTTACAGTTATTCCGATTCGATTAAGAGCGCGATAAACAGAGGCGGACTGATTACGAATTACATAGGACACGCGGGCAGCAATACATGGGATAACGGGATGGATGATCCCGGCATACTTGCGAACCAGAACAGACTTTCATTGATACTCAGCATGACCTGTTTCACGGGTAAAAACGCGGAAACGGAATACAGAAGTTTCGGAGAAAAATTTCTGAATCTGAACAACAGGGGAGCGATAGGTTTTGTCGGCTCGACAGGATGGAGTTTCTCCGTATCGGGAAACACTCTGAACGGTTACATACTGAAAAGCTTTGCCGCAGATACGGTCAGGCGGACAGGAGACCTTGTCAGACAAGCGTCGGAAGAACTTTATTCCGAGCCTGTAAGTTTCGCTTCGCAGAATACAATTAACTGTTACGAACTTCTCGGCGACCCCGCGGCGACGCTGTTAATGCCGACTTATCCCGAGTATGCTATTGATTTATCGAATTACAAACTCTCGAATCCTTTTCCTTCGGTTCGTGAACCTGTAACACTTACAATTTATCCGAGGAATCTCGGCATATATTCGGATTCGGTAAAAATCAGGTTCAGACTTTTGAAGAATAACGCGACCGTAAGAATCAAGGACACTCTGGTTCACGGATTCGGATTTGTCGATACGCTGAATTACATATTCTCTCTGGATTCTGCAGGGAATTATTCGATGAATGTTTTTCTCGATCCCGATCACTGGAACACAAAAGAAATCACGACCAACAATTCGATTACATTTCCGATTAATCTGAAAAATCTTTCGTTTATTCCGCTAAAGCCCGTTGACAATCAGGTTGTAAACGGCGATACGATAATCATTACCGGAATCAATCCGAACGTGAGTCCGGACAGGAGCGTAAAACTTTTTCTTCAGACGGACACTTCCGCTTTTTTCAATTCACCCCTGAACAGGACGTATTTCACAACAAACGTGCAGGGAGTGATAACGCGATTCAGTTACGGAGTTCCGGTAAAAGACAGCGGCACAGTCTATTACTGGCGGATGAACTCCGTTATAAACAATACGGATACGTCAGGATGGTCGGAAACAAGAAGATTTATAACGGGCAGTCCTTACTCATACAGGCAGGGACAAACTGAGCCGGTTTATAAGCAATCCCGGAACAGCATTCCGATAACGATTTACAGAAAAACCGCCGGGCAGTACGGAACAGTTGATTTAAACAATGCTTCCGGCGTGCAGAGCGGAGTCTCAATATCAAATTACAGAGGAACGATAACTGCGCAATCGTGGGGCAACAATCTTTTCAACATGACCCGTTTCGTTATCAATAACAACGAGTACCAACTCGTCGATACGAATTCGTGGGGAGGACTTAACATAGTAAAAATCAATAAAACAAACGCCCGCGTTCTGGAGAAGAAACACTTTGCATTCACTACGCCGCTGGCGAACGATTCCGTTATCAATTATCTGAACACCTTTACGGAAAACAACATTCTTCTGATACTGAAAACATCTCCGTATAACACCAACTTCAACATGAACAGCAGTCTCCGGGCGCGCATAAGGTTTCTTGGCAGTGCCTATGCGGATTCTGTGAATCTTCAGTCTTACTCCTGCTGGAGTTTTATAAATTACAGAACATCACCGACTGTATTGTCCGTTGAAAGTTATAACACGGTGTTCAATCCCGCCGTATGCACGACGCGTCCGGTATTTCTTCACGATTCAGCGTATGTATATCACAACCTCGGTCCGGCAGAAAACTGGTCGTATTTCAATTGGTCTTCAGACGTGCCGTCAAATTCAGCGCTGTATTTCGACGTATACGGCGTGAACCGGTCGTCACAAAACGTGCTTTTCTTCGGAAACATTACCGGGAGCCCGAACATACAACTGGATACTGTCAGCGCGTTTTCCTATCCGAATATAAAACTCGTAACGAGGCTTTACATTGATTCATTAAGCGGAGTTGAGCCGCCGATACTGAAGGGAATGCGTTTTTATTATACGCCTGCCGCGGAAATCATCGCGGACAACAATTCATTCGCCGTATCCGACAGCGCGTTGAACGAAGGCGACACATTGAACGCGGCAATCTCATTCGGAAATTACGGATATTCGGACGCGCAGGGATACGTAACTAAATGGTCCGCCACGTCACCGTCCGGCTTGCGCGTACTGAAAACGGATACAATAAACGGTGTGTTAAAAATTGATTCGCTTGTCACTACATCAGCGAAACTTCCGACCGCGGGTCTTCGAGACAGGAACAAAAGTTACGACACTGTCACCGTGTATTTTGAAGTATCGCTCATACATCAGAATGAATTTTTCACGTATAACAACGTCGCGGTATCGAGGTTTGTAATATACGGCGACACGCTTAAACCAGAAATGGATATTACTTACGACGGTATAAGGGCTATTTCGGGAGAATTCATTGCCGCAAAACCCAGAATAATTTTGAAATTCCTTGATAACAGCAAAATCTTTATTAAAGATACGTCGAACATACGTCTCAAACTTGACGGCGAGTACGTCTGGTATTTTAACAACGGGGTGAAAAATCCCGACATTGATATAGTCTTCCCGACGGGCAAGTACCAGCAGGCAACCTTGTATTATAATCCGTCGCTTTCGGCAGGCGAGCACAGGTTCGATTTCGCTTCCACGGATGCAATGGGAAATTATTCTGATACTGTTGTGCATTACATGTACGTGAATCCCGAACTGAAAATCGTGGACTTGAATAACTATCCGAATCCCATGAAAAACGAAACTCTGTTTCTTGTAAATCTTTCCGGAGAACATCCGCCTTCAGCGGCGAAAATAAAAATCTTTACTGTCGCCGGACGCGTTATACAGACAATTAACGCGAATCTCAGCATCGGATATAATCAAATTTACTGGGATGGCAGGGATGCGGATGGAGATTATATTGCAAATGGCGTATATTTGTATAAGTTGATAATCGAAGGTGACAACAAGAAAGAGACCGCATTGCAGAAATTAGTGATTTTAAAATGACAAAAATCTTTACAGTCATATTTATTCTGTTCGGCGCGGGCAGTTTTTTATTCGCCCAGAACTATAACTGGATTACGCCAAATCAGACATACCTGAAAATGTATGTCGTCAAAGACGGCATTCACAGGATTGATAAGACTGATTTTACAAACGCAGGCATAACGGTTTCTACGATTGACCCGCGCACCGTGAAAGTTTATTACAAAGGAAATCAGGTGCCGATATATTTCTTCGGAGAATCGGACGGAACGTTTGACGACGCGGATTACTTCGACTTTTACGGCATGAGAAATGCCGGAGGCGTGACGAATGTTTACAGCGAAACGGGAACGGTTGTTTACACGACAGACGAGTTTTACAATCTCTATTCGGACACATCCGCATTCTGGGTCGGCTGGGGAGGCGCAAACGGCCTGAGATTCACGGATTATTCAAATTCATCAACGACTCCTTATTCGTTTGACTATTATTACTCCAAACTTCATTTTGAAACGGACCTGATTTACAGTCTCGGACAAAACATAAACCCGGATACGGACTTTAACAACTTCCTTAACGATAAATATAAAGGCGAAGGCTGGTACTGGATGCTGATGCAGAACAATAACCAATTATCCCAGTCATTTACGGATTATCTGCTTTCAAATTCCACACAACAGTGCAGGCTGAAATTGTTTTCTTTTCCTGTAAAGCAAAACACGGCTGTTACGAATGAGCACAGGATTGTTGTAAAAGTTAACACGACACAATTCGACACTCTGAGATTCGACGATTTTAACAGGCTCGATACGACGTTGTATTTTTCCGGCTCCGCGCTTGTACCTGGCACGAACAGCGCGTCGATAAGGTATCTTCCTTCTGACGCAACCATGCAGACGAATTTTGATTTTTTCGAAATTACATACGCGAAGCGTTTCGAGTTTGACAGCAGTTACATTGGTTTCAGCAGCGAACTTACGAGCACGGCGCCGGCAATTTTCTTCGTCAAAGGCGCATCGGCGTCTAATCCCGTATCAATATACGACATCAAGAACGGAAACCGCGTTACGAACTATACGATTTCAAACGATACGCTGTATTTCGTGGGAATGTCGAACGGACAGTTCGAAGTAAACAATAAGCAGATTACACGCAAGCCGCCAAGAATAAAGCAGCGGCAGGTTCCGAGCCTCGTGTCGAACTCAGCAGGCGCGGATTACATTGTTGTTTACAACAAACTTTTTGAGACTCAGGCTGAGCAATTAAGATCTTACAGAAACACGCACGACGGGTTCAGGTCGTTCAAAGCCGAGATAGAAGATATTTATGACGTATTCAACTACGGAATGGAGAATCCCGCCGCTGTAAGAAATTTCACGAAAAATGCATTTGATAACTGGGCGCAGCCTAAGTTCAAATATCTTTGCCTATTCGGAAGAGGTTCGCTTGACCCAAAGAAATTACAATCATCATCCGTGTACTACCGAAACCTCGTGCCCGTTTACGGAAATCCAGCTACTGACGGGTATTTCGCCAATTTCAACATAGGTTCGCAATTGTATAATCATCACGTCGGCGTAGGGCGGCTGCCCGCTTATACGGTTACGGAAGCGCAGGACATGGTGAATAAAATTTTGAATTACGAAAGCCTCGGGCTTCCGGAATGGATAAAAACATCGCTGTTCGTTACAGGCGGAAAAAATTACAGCGAGCAGCAGGTGTTCATAGCGCAGACAAACTATTTCATAAATTCTTACATAACGGCTCCTCCGCTTTCTTCCAATCCCGTAAAAATATATCTCGGCGATTCGACGGGAATGATTACGTACAATTATCCCGATTCAATAATCAGTTCCATTAACGCAGGCGCTCTAATAATAAATTACATGGCTCACGCTTCATACGGGTTCTGGAACAACGTTTTCGATGATCCTGTTGTTTTGTCAAATCAGAACAAGTACCCGCTTATTTTCAGCATGACCTGTTTTACGGGAAGGAACGCCGACCCTTCCGCCCGCGGATACGGCGAAAAATTCTGTTATTATCCGGGGAAAGGCTCCATCGGATTTTTGGGCACGACCGCCTGGAGTTTATCCAGCACGGGTAACACTTACAACGACCTGCTTATCAGCAGTCTCGTAGAGGATACGTCAAGAAGAATCGGCGATATTGTGAAACGCGCGTCGGGAATTCTTGCCTCTTACGATACAAGCAATTTCTACAACAGAAACACGATAAACTGCTACGACCTTCTCGGCGACCCCGCGGTAAAATTACTGCTTCCCGCGCATCCCGAGTTTGATTTGCGGAGCAGCGACTATTCACTTTCTGATGACAATCCTCAGTTCAGAAAGAATGTCGTGTTCGATGTTTTTCCAAAGAATCTCGGAACGTACGCTGATTCTTGCAAAATCCGTTTTCAGGTTCTTAAAAGGAACACCGCCGTCAGGACTAAGGACACAGTTATACGCGGATTCGGCTTCAGGGACACGATGACTTATTACGTATCGTTCGATACTGCGGGAGATTATTCGCTTAAGGTGATAATGGACCCCGACAACTGGTATCCCTCTGACGGTAAATCAAACAACAGTCTTGAAGTGCCGGTTACGGTAAGGAATTTTTCGTTTGCCCCGCTGAAGCCCGAGAACAATCAGGTTGTTTATAAAGACACGGTGGATTTTATCGGCGTGAATCCGAATATAGATACAAGGAGAAATTCCGTCAAATTGATGCTACAGGTGGATACATCTTCAGGTTTTAATTCCCCGCTCGTTCAGAATTATCAGGTTCAAAACATGACGGGCGTTAAAACGAAGATAAGGATGCGTGTTCCGTTGACGGACAGCAACGTTGTTTATCACTGGAGACTTAACGCGGTTTTGAATAATGCGGACACTTTAGGCTGGTCAGAAAAAAGAACTTTCACATATCACGGCAATTTCACGGGAAACGATTCTCTGGTTAATATAAGCAGTTACGCTAAGAACCAATTTACTGACGACGAAATCTTCCGGCTTTCATATTCAAACGGCGGTTACCTTATGAACAGTTATCCGGGAAACGTTTCGGTAAGTTCATTCAGCGGAGTTTCAACAGACCCGACTTATATGGTACTAAACAAGACTTTCAAATATCTTATTTCCTCGGAATACTGGGGCGGTCTTCTTGTCGCGAAAATATCGAAAGTTACTGGCACACTTACGGACTTCAAGCATTTCAGATTTTCCGCCGCTTCATCATCCGATTCGTTGATTGAATTTCTAAACACGTTTGATTCTACTTACATGCTCGCTCTCGTGAAGCATATTCCGAACGGCGTATCATCGAATCTGAGCGCGGGCGCGAAAGCGCTGCTTAGGCAATTCGGAAGCTATTACGCGGATTCAGTATCGATGACTTCCTGGGGACGATGGAGTTTCATCAGTTACAGGAGCCAGCCAAATGCGGTCGTATCGGAATCTTATAAACCTACTAATAATCCGTGGAATCCTGCGATGAGTTCAATTTTTCCGACCTTTTATTTTCCGTACGGTACGATAACTCAAACAATAGGTCCCGCGCAGACGTGGCAGAACTTTAACTGGAATCAGACCGTTTATGCAGGCTCGAGCATTAAATACGATGTTATCGGAATCGGAAGGGATAACTCGGAAACCACGCTGATGAGCAACGTAACGACGAACAATCTTGTCGACTTGCAGTCAGTAAACGCCTATCAGTACCCGAAGTTGAAACTGCTGGCGAAATCTTCCATAGACACGGTCAGCGGTATTCAATCCGCGGTTTACAAGGGAATGTCATTGAAATTCATCGGTCCGCCGGAAATAGCGCTTGACAATAATTCGATATTCAAATCAGACTCGATTGTAACGATGGGCGACAGCGTCGGCATCAGCGGATTATATTATAATATCGGATACGTGCCGCTCAACGGACACATAAGGAGTTTTTACGCTCTTAATGGCGCGGGGAATAAAGTGATTTTAAGAACCGATACAGTGCTAGCGCAATTAAAGGTCGACAGTTCGATGTTCGTAAAGGCTTTGTTTAAAGCGGGAAATCTTCCAATATACAAGAAATATCTAAATCAGATTGCTGTTGCGCTTGAAATTATCCCTCTAAACCAGAATGATGTTTATACTTTCAACAACACGGTGATATCAACGTTTTACCTGAAAGGCTCTATCGGTGAAATGGTAACCGAAGTTTATTCCGACGGCACGCGGCTTTACGGAAATGATTACGTGAGGTCAAAACCCGAAATGATTATTAAACTGACGGGCAAGTCAATAGAAGAATTAATCGCTTCGGATTCGACATTGTTCCGAATAATGCTGAACGGTTCTTATCTATCGCTTAACGGTAACATGAATAAAACCGGAAAAGAAATCGAAGTTACAAAAGAAACCGACAAGGGAAATTTCATCGTCCGCTTCACGCCGAAACTTCAGAACGGTTTGAATTATCTTAATTTAATTTCTAATAAAGGCGACTTCTTTGATACCGTAAAATATGTTCTGAACGTGACTGACGTTGTATCGTTCAGGGATGTCTTCAATTATCCAAATCCGATGAAGGATAATACTACGTTCACGTTCAACATAACGGGAGCCGACTCGCCCGGTGAATGCAGAATAAAAATATTCAGCGTTGCCGGCAGGGTGATTAAAGAAATCGTTGTTCCGGGAAACGTCGGCATAAACAACGTGTACTGGGACGGGCGGGATGCCGACGGCGATTACGTCGCTAACGGCGTCTATTTTTACCGTCTGCTTCTCAGGAATGACGCTGAAAAAAATTCCGATATTCAAAAACTGGTAGTCCTCAAATAAATTTTCTTTTCTCTTGACATTATCTTATGCGAAGTATATTTTTGTATTAACCAAACAGTTAATTTGTTTGGTTAAACTTTATAGTTCAAGCATATGGATAACAATATTCACTCAAAAACACACGAAAAAGCCGACAAAGATACGGAAAACCGGATTTTTGAGGCAGCAAGAAAAGTTTTCCACACAAAAGGACTTGACGGGGCGAGAATGCAGGAAATCGCGGATGAGGCAGGAATAAACAAAGCGATGCTTCATTATTATTTCAGGTCCAAGGATAAATTGTTCGGGTCAATTTTCGAAGAGGACTTCAAGGAATTTTTCAAGCGTCTGGCTGAACTCATAAGCGCGGATCTTCCGCTGCTCGAAAAAATTGAATTCTTTGTCGAGAATTATCTTGAACTCATTTTGCAGAATTCGTACATACCGGCTTTCATACTCAGTGAGATACATCATAATCCCGAGAGAATTAAAAATATATTTCTTGAAAAGGGAATCAAGGCAGAGCAAATTTTTATGGACGACATAAAGACGGCGATTTCACTCGGCATAATTCGTCCCATAGACCCGAAACAACTGATTGTAAACATAATCGGGTTGTGCATTTTTCCGATTGTCGCAAAGCCGATACTATGCACGATGCTGAGTTTTGACGAAAAGGGTTACAGAAATTTCATTGAAGAACGGAAAAAAGAAGTTGCAAGGTTTGTGATTAATTCAATAAAAATTAATTGACATGAAAAAGTTTCTCTTGATATTTTTTATGGCCGTGACGGCAGGGCTTTACCCGCAGGATAAGACCCTGACGCTTAAAGACTGCTACGGCGCGGCATATGAAAACTATCCGAGCGCAAAACAAAGGGATTATTATAAATCCATAAACGAATTCAAACTAAGGAATATAGGAGTCAACTATCTTCCGCAGATTTCTTTCAAGGGGCAGGCGACGTATCAGTCGGAAGTAACAAAACTTAACGTCAGTCTTCCGATGTTCAAACCCGAAGAGATGAACAGGGACCAGTACAAACTCACGCTTGACGTAAGGCAGTTGATTTACGACGGCGGTAGCACATCGTCGCTGAAAGAAACGGAACGGAAACAAATAGAAATCGATAACGGAAAAATTGACGTTGAACTTTTCGCGCTTAAGCCGAAGATAAACGATTTATATTTTTCGGTTATGCTTCTGCAGAAAAAGAAAGAGGTCAACGAAACTCTCAGAATCGATCTCCTGTCAAGAATATCCGAAATGGAATCCCGCGTCCGGAACGAAATAGCGCCCGTCAGCAATGTTTACGTCCTGCAGGCTCAGGTCATACAGACAGAGCAGGAAATTCAAAGCATAGAGACTGACAGGATTGCTTCAATGAAAATGCTCGAAGAACTTACAGGAATTTCACTGCCGGAAAGCATAAGACTCGAAACACCTGCCGCGCAGGACCCTGTATATGACAGTGACTTTTCGAACAGGCCTGAATACAAACTTTTCGCACGGCAAAAAGAACAGTTGAACACATATTCAGAAGCGGTATCGACCCGAATCATTCCGAAACTTTCGGCGTTCGGTCAGGCGGGATACGGCAGACCCGGACTTAACATGCTGGATAACACATTTCAGCCGTATTACATGGTCGGTGTAACTTTAACCTGGAACCCGATTAACTGGAATTCCGACAACAACGAAAAGCAGATTTATTCCGTAAATTCGAAAATCATAGACGCGCAGAAAGAAACTTTTGACAAGAACCTGAAAGTCAGTCTTGAAAAGTATAAATCAGACATACAGAAATATACCGAACTGATAAGCAAGGACGCAGAACTCATATCGCTGCGTGAGAAAATCACGGCAACTGTATATTCGCAATTGCAGAACGGAACAGTAACGTCGACGATTTACATGACAGAACTCAACAACCTGACGCAGTCCAGGCTCCTGCTTGAGACTCACAAACTGCAACTGCTTCAGTCAAAAATAAATTATCTAACGGCAAAAGGAGTATATTAATATGCATAAAAAAATAATCTTATTTCTCTTAGCGGGAGTAATCGCGGCGTTCGCCGGAGGATGCTCGAAGGACGACAATCGCTCAGATGCGTACGGAAACTTTGAAGCGGTTGAAACAATAGTTTCGTCCGAATCAAGCGGTAAACTGCTCGAGTTCAATGTTGAAGAAGGTCAGACTTTAAGCGAAGGTTCCATAGTCGGATATATTGATACTGTTCAACTTCAGTTGAAGAAGAAACAGTTGGAGGCGGCAAAAAACCTGACACGCACGAAGTTCAAGAATGTCAGTTCCCAGGTAGGCGTATATCAGGAGCAGAAAAAAGTCGCTTTAAGAGAAAAGGACAGGATAGAGAGACTGCTTAAAGATAATGCCGCGACGGGAAAGCAACTGGACGACATAAACGGCAGCATAGACGTCCTGAACAGGCAGATTGCCGCGGTCGAAACACAGAACAATACTACAAACGAGGAACTAAAAAATTACGACATTCAGATAAAGCAGATTGATGACCAGTTGAGCAAGAGCACCGTCGTAAACCCCGTCAACGGAACAGTAATAATGAAATTTGTCGAACAAAGCGAGGTCGTAAATTACGGCAAGCCGCTATACAAGATAGCGGACCTTAACGTGATGGAACTTCGTGTTTACCTAAGCGGCTCGCAATTGCCTGAAATTAAAATAGGCCAGACGGTGAAAGTGCTTATAGACAACGGTAAGAGCGAATACAGGACTCTGGAAGGGGAGATTTTCTGGATTTCATCCAAAGCCGAATTCACCCCGAAGATTGTTCAAACAAAAGAAGAGCGTGTAAATCTTGTTTACGCCGTAAAGGTGCGAGTCAGGAACGACGGCTCGCTAAAAATCGGAATGCCCGGGGAAGTAGTCTTCAAATAAAAATGAATTACGCCGTAACAGTAAATAATATATCAAAATCGTTCGACAAGACAAAAGCCGTTGAGAGCGTTTCTTTCAACGTTGAAAAGGGCGAACTGTTCGGATTCATTGGTCCGGACGGCGCGGGAAAGACAACCCTCTTCAGAATGCTGACTACGCTTCTGCTTCCTGACAGCGGCGAAGCGTATGTTGACGGATTCGACATCGTAAAGGACTTTAAAAAAATAAGAGGCTCGGTCGGTTATATGCCCGGCAGGTTTTCGCTTTATCAGGATTTGAGCGTTGAAGAGAACCTAAAATTCTTCGCGCGCGTATTCGGAACTACAATAGAAGCGAACTATGAACTTATAAAAGACATTTACGTCTTTCTCGAGCCTTTCAGGAAAAGAAGAGCGGGAAAACTGTCTGGCGGAATGAAACAGAAACTTGCTTTGTGCTGCGCATTAATACACAAGCCCGGCGTGCTTTTCCTTGACGAGCCCACCACAGGAGTCGATCCTGTTTCGAGAAATGAATTCTGGGAAATGCTAGGGAAACTTAAAGAGGGAGGCATAACGATTCTTGTATCGACTCCTTACATGGATGAAGCGTCGAAATGTGACAGGATAGCCCTGATGCAGAAGGGTAAGATTCTCGACATAGGTTTTCTGAATGATATAATTTCGAAATACGNNAAAAGCCTGTTTACGCGCTGCGCTCGGGCGATATGCACAAACTAATACTCGACCTCAGGGCGGCCGAAAACACGGATTCGGTGTACTCGTTCGGCGATTATCTTCATTACACGGACAGAAGAGGGGAAGCCGTCGAGGAGGATATGAAGAAAATATTAATATCAAAAGGACATACCGACTTAGTTTTTAAACAAATAAATCCGGGTATCGAAGACTGTTTTATGTCATTAATGAACAAATAAAATGGGTGAGAATCACATAATATCGGTAAAGGACCTGACGAAAAAATTCGGTTCATTCACCGCGGTCGATAAAATAACTTTCGACGTCCGGCCGGGAGAAATATTCGGATTTCTCGGCGCGAACGGGGCGGGAAAGACGACAGCGATGAGGATGCTCTGCGGACTTTCGATACCGACGTCGGGCAAGGCCACGGTAGCGGGTTTCGACGTTTACAGGCAGACAGAATCCATCAAGAAGAACATAGGATACATGAGCCAGAAATTTTCATTGTACGAAGACCTCACGGTAAAAGAGAACATAGATTTTTACGGCGGAGTTTACGGTTTATCACGTGAAAGGCGTAAAGAAAAAACGGAGTTTCTTATTGACCTCTTGAAAATTGAGGAAGCGAGAAACAAACTCATAAAATCGCTGCCGCTCGGCTGGAAGCAGAAACTCGCGTTTTCAATCGCGATAATACACGAACCGAAAATTGTTTTTCTTGACGAGCCGACGGGAGGCGTCGATCCGATTACACGGCGCCAGTTCTGGGATATGATTTACGAGGCAGCGGACAGGAACGTTACGGTGTTTGTAACCACTCATTACATGGATGAGGCGGAGTATTGCAGCAGGGTTTCGATGATGGTTGACGGGAGAATAGCCGCTCTCGACAAACCTGAAAAACTAAAAGAGCAATTCGGCGTCGGAACGATGCACGAAGTTTTCGTAAAATTAGCCCGGCCAGCCGCATGAAAAGATTCATAAATTNTTGTCTGGAAGGAACTCCTTCACATATTAAGGGACTACAGAACTCTGCTTATTCTTTTCGGAATGCCGGTCGCGCAGGTTCTGCTTTTCGGTTTCGCGATTACGAATGAAATCAGGGACGCGAAGATTGCGATACTTGATTTCGCGAAGGATAACACGACGAGGGAAATAAGCAATAAGATTCTTTCGTCGGGATATTTCATGCTATACGAAAACCTGCAGTCGCCTAGCGACATTGAGCCTGCATTCCGCAAGGGTAAAATCAAAGAAGTAATTATTTTCGAGCCTGACTTTGGAGCAAATCTCGAGAGAGACGGCAAGGCTAACGTTCAACTCGTCGCCGACGCGTCCGACCCGAATTTCGCGAACATGGTAATCGGTTACACCACGTCGATAATCGCCGATTATCAGTCGGAACTGTCCAAAGGCAAGACTCTTCCCGCTTCGATTAATCCCGAAATCAAGATGCTATACAACCCGAACCTAAAGAGCGTCTTCATGTTCGTTCCCGGGCTGATGTCGGTAATACTGCTTCTCGTATCCGCGATGATGACGTCTATATCGATTACGAAAGAAAAAGAACTCGGAACGATGGAGGTGCTGTTGGTCTCCCCGCTTAATCCTTTTCAGATTATCGTGGGAAAGGTAATTCCATATCTTCTGCTTTCTCTTGTGAACACGGCGACAGTGCTCGTGATGTCGAAATTCGTTTTCAGAGTTCCGATAGTCGGCAGCCTGCCCCTGCTGATTGCGGAAAGCACGCTGTTCCTAATAACGGCGCTTTCACTCGGCATTTTAATTTCTACAATTAGCAACAACCAGCAGACCGCGATGATGATTTCTCTCGGCGCATTGATGCTTCCGACGATTATTCTTTCGGGATATATATTTCCTGTAGAGAACATGCCTTTGATACTTCAGTGGATAAGCAATATAATTCCCGCAAGATGGTACATAAGAATAGTTAAAGGAATAATGCTTAAGGGGGTAAGTTTCAACTACATTTGGATGGAGACGCTCATACTATTGGGCATGACGGTTTTCTTTATCGCCGTTAGCATCAAGAAATTTAAAATCAGGCTGGAATAATGAGGACAATACTTGTAATATTGAAGAAAGAATTCCTGCAGATATTCCGCAACAGGGCTATGATTCCTCTGATTGTATTCATGCCTTTGTTTCAACTGCTCATTCTTTCAAACGCGGCGACATACGAAATAAAGAATATTAAATTCAACGTGGTTGACCTCGACCAAAGTTATTTCTCCAGAGAACTCGTTTCCAAGTTTACCGCGTCAAATTATTTCATTCTGAACGAGTCTTCTTTTTCCGTCGAAAAATCGCTCGAAAGTTTCAAGACATATGATGCGAGGCTGATAGTTTACATACCGAAGAACTTCGAGAGGGATTTCAGAACATCGGGAAAATCGGAAGTGCAGTTCCTTATTAACGCCGAAGACGCTTCAGCCGCGGGCATCATCAACAATTACGCCGTAAATATCACGAGGCAGTACAATTCGGAGATTGTAACGAAATCGTCCGTCATACCCGAAAAAACATCGTTGATAAATATAAACTATTCCAACTGGTACAATCCCGAACTCGATTACACGACGTACATGGTTCCGGGAATTCTCGTTGCGCTGGTCACATTAATCGGCTCGTTCCTCTCCGGGATGAACATAGTTAAGGAAAAGGAACTCGGAACGATAGAGCAGCTGAACGTGACCCCGATAAAGAAGTATCAGTTCATAATCGGAAAACTGCTTCCGTTCTGGATTATCGGAATCGCGGAACTTATATTTGGATTGAATCTCGGTTTGTATATTTTCGGGGTGCCGCTTCTGGGAAGCCCTTTCCTGATATTACTTCTCGCGTCTGTGTACATGTTTGTAGTGCTCGGCATTGGTCTTTTGATTTCGACCGTCACGCACACGCAGCAGCAGGCAATGTTCATAGCGTGGTTTTTCATGGTTCTGTTCATGCTGATGGGCGGGATTTTCACTCCCGTAGAAAGCATGCCCGACTGGGCGCAGACGATAGCGTACTTCAATCCGATAGCGAAGTTCAACGGCGCGATGAGAATGATAATGCTTAAAGGCTCGCAATTGAAAGATGTTGTTCCCGTCCTGAATTTCTTTGCGGTTTATGCGGTTATAATAATGTCGCTCGCGGTCTGGCGATACAGGAAGACCGAATGAAAACTATAACTAATTAAAATTTCTAATAATATGAACTACGGATTCACAAAAAAAGTAAATTACAGCTACGACGAAGCCGTGCAAAAAGCAACAGACGCGCTCAAGGAAGAAGGTTTCGGAGTGCTTACAACTATTGACGTTAAAGAGACTCTTAAGAAGAAACTCGACGTTGATTTTGACAGATACATAATTCTCGGAGCCTGCAATCCTCCGTTCGCGTATGAAGCGCTGAAAGCGGAAGAAACTGTCGGACTGTTAATGCCGTGCAACGTTGTCGTGCACGAAAAGGGCGGAGAAGTTATTGTTTCCATGTTCAACCCCGGATTGATATCGATGGTATCGGATAATCCTGCTTTGAAGGATTTGTCGTCGAAGTTATCTGAAAAAATCCAGAAAGTATTATCTAACTTATAATTTAATTCCGCAGTTATTAAATTACGGGGTTTAAATCAAACTTGATTATATGCCCCGTAAAAAAATTGTCGTTCTAAGCGGCGCGGGTATAAGCGCCGAAAGCGGTCTGTCCACGTTTAGAGACGCGGGCGGATTATGGGAAGGGCACGATGTTTATGAGGTGGCGTCCCCCGGCGGATGGATGAAAGACCCGGAAGTGGTTTTGCGTTTCTATAACGCCAGGCGGCGGCAGTTAAAAGATGTTCAGCCGAACGACGCACACATCGCGCTCGCTAAACTTGAATCGAAGTACGATGTCGTGATTGTAACACAGAACGTCGATAACCTACACGAACGCGCGGGCTCAACCAACATCATACACCTTCACGGCGAACTCACAAAAGCGCGGAGCACTGTACCACCGTACAATGTTTATGACATAGGTTATCAGGACATAAATTTCGGAGACGTTTGCGAAAAAGGCGCTCAACTGCGTCCGGATATAGTATGGTTCGGCGAAGCCGTGCCGTTAATGACCGACGCGGCAGCAGTCGCTTCGACCGCTGATATTTTCATCGTCGTTGGAACTTCACTCGTCGTCTATCCAGCCGCGGGACTGCTTGATTACGTGCCGCGCGAAGCGGTGAAATACATCATAGACCCGAATAAGCCGAACGTATCGGGGCTGCACAAAAATCTTGAATTCATAGTCGAAAAAGCGACGACGGGTACGCCGCCTCTCGTAAAAAAACTTCTTGAATCCTAAATGAAAAAGCCGAAGATACTCATAGCGGGAACAGGCGCTCTGGGCGGATATTTCGGAGGGCGGCTCGCTCAAAATAACAACTATAAGGTTTGTTTCCTGTCGCGAGGAAACACGCTTAAACTTCTGAAGAAAAACGGGCTTGCGGTTAAAAGCGTACACGGCGATTTCAAATTAAAGATAAACGTATCGGACAATCCTTCGTCATTCAAAACAAAGTTCGATTACGTGATTCTATGCGTGAAGTCAAATGACACGGAGAATCTGATTCCCTCATTGAAAAAAGTCGTTACAAAGAATACTCAATTTATTTCCGTTCAGAACGGAATATACAATTATAATCTTCTCAAAAAGGAATTCGGTAAATCGAGAGTATTGCAGACTGTAAGCAGAATCGCATCGGATATGAAAGGAAACACTGTAATTCACACCGCGCTTGGAATCATAGTAACAGGAGAGATGAACGGGAAAAACAGCAGGAGAATTAAAACGGTCTCAGGACTGCTCAATGTTCCGGGCGTTAGGTGCAAAATATCGGATAATATACTTCACGAAATCTGGGTTAAACTCGCCTGGAACACGATATTCAATTCGCTTACAGCGATAGCATTCGCGAGAGTAGAGGAGTTGTTTACCTACAGAAAAATCGTCGGGCTTGTAAACGATTTGTACGATGAAATATCGGCGGTCGCGGCATCGCTCGGAATCATATTCTCTAAAGAGGATTATAAAAAAATTGTGACGGACACGAAAACTATTGGCATTTCAAAGACGTCATCCTATCAGGACAGGGAAAAAGGACGGCCGGTTGAGGTCTCTTACTTTACATCCGAAATCCTGAAGATAGCGGCAAAGAAAAAAATCGAAACGCCTCATCTTCAATCGGTTCATTTTCTTGTCAATCTTCTCTGAAATATTTTTCTGTTCTGAAATTTGTAATACGCAAACCTGAAAAGCATTGATAAACTTATTTAATCATAAATAAGAAGTGTATTGTTTGTGAACTTTTCTGCCGGTATTTTCATCGTGTTATAAATATTTATCGCGCAGGCTTGATTCATTAAAATCTTTTATGAAAAAATTGTTTTTCATCATCGTGTTTTTGTTTTACCTGAACGCGAACGCCCAGTGGATACAGCACACGCTGCCGTATAACGGATTCGCGTACACGCTTGCTTTTTACAATACCAATAACGGCATTTCCTTCGGACATACGGATATTGATTTTACCGAAAATATTTTCTACACGACTAATTCAGGTTTGAACTGGATACAGGCGAACTGTCCCCCCGGAATCAGAGCGATTCTCGAAGCTCAATACGTTAATTCTTCGCTCGTGTATGCCTGCGGTGCGGAAAATTTTCATTTCGGGATAAACAAAGGAATGATTAATGATTTTATTTCGTGTCCCGATTATATAAGGCAAAAATTGTTGTCCGAAGGAAAGCGCGAAATTTTCAATTTTTACAAAAGCGCGTTTTTGAAATCGACCGATTCGGGATTGTCGTGGATGAAGGTCGGCGCTTTCGACACGCTTACAGGTTATGTAAATTCAATTCACTTTTTCGACGCGAATACCGGATACGCGTTAATTGATACAAATCCGTCGCAGCGAACGAAATTTTTCAAGACAACAAACGGCGGCGTAAACTGGCAAATTGTTCATTACTTCGATCCCGAATTGGAAGTCGAAAATCTCGTCTTCCTGAACGCGAACACCGGTTTTGCAATAGGGAATATTCTATTTCCAATTAAGAACAGGAAATCGCCGCGATTTAATGACGACCTCGGCAGAATATTTAAAACCACCGACGGCGGTTTGAACTGGACGACTTTATCGTTCGCACCGCAAATCAGCAGTCTTACTTTTCTGAACCAGACGACAGGTATAGCGATGGGTAACTCGAACGGTTTTGAAAATTATATTTTTAAAACTACGAATGCAGGAAGCAACTGGTTTAACGCGCTCACATTCTCGTCTAGACGAATGCTGAAGGTTAAATCTCTGCCGAACACGGGAACCGCTTTTGCCGCGGGTTTTCTAATCGACACGATTAATTTCGTGATAACAAAATTTACAACGGCAAAGACGACGAACTTCGGCGCGAACTGGATTATAAATGATTTAAATCCTGCGGCTTATCTTCCCGGACTTGCGCTGGTTAACGAAAACATTTTCTTCGCAAGCGGTTCGGCGGAGGAAAATTATCACGCGATAATTCTCAAGTCAACGAACGGAGGAAGTGTTTTTGTAAGTCAGGCAGGAACCGAATTGCCTTCTTCGTTCAAACTGTTTCAGAATTATCCTAATCCGTTTAATCCGTCGACAAGAATTAATTTTGATATTTCCAAGCCTGGATTTGTGAAAATTTCCGTCTTTAACTTATTGGGAAGTGAAGTATCGGTTCCCGTCAACAAATACCTGAATACAGGCTCGTACACAACCGATTGGGACGCGTCTGCGCATTCGAGCGGCGTATATTTTTACAAACTCGAATCGGGAAACTATTCGGAGACTAAAAAGATGCTTCTGCTGAAATAAGTTTTATCAGTGATTATAAAGTATTCAAACCTTGAATTTCACGCGGACCCGCGTGGTTGAGATTTCATTATTTGATAATTAAAACCGTTGAAGTTAAAAATCCGCTGCGGAGATCATGGTCTAAGCCGGAAAGATGATTTTTTTATTCTGCAAATTAAAAACAAGCGCCGGTTGGATTATGATTAATTCGGATTAAATCCCGGGAAAACAAAAACAAAAATTTTTACCATAAACGAAGATTGAACATTGACGATTGAAGATTGACGCCTGATGATTGCTCTCTGGTTTTGCATTGAACATTGACGATTGAAGATTGAAGATTGCTCTCTGAAGATTGATTTATATTTGCATTGTAAATATTTTACGTTTAAGTTAATTTCCGGAAAATTAATTTATTAGATGGCTAAAGGATACAATGTTCTTTTCGTCACCAGTGAGGTTTTTCCTTACTCCAAAACCGGCGGACTTGCCGATATCTCAAACTCTCTGCCGCAGGCGCTTAATTCGCTTGGCAATGAAGTCAGAATAATTTCGCCGAAATACGGACCGCTCGATGAAAGACGCCTTCAGATTCACGAAATCAAGCGTTTGAAGGACCTGAACGTTAACCTGCTCGGCAAAAACTACAAGTTCAGCATCAAATCCTCTTTCATTCACGGCAAGAATACAAAAGCGCAGATGTATCTTCTTGAGAACAACGACTTTTTCAAGAACAAAGGCATTTATGAAAACAGCAGGACAAAGAAAGATTTTGAAAATAACGACGACAGGTTCCTTTTCTTCTGCAAGACAGTAATAGAAATTCTCGAAGTCCTGCAGTGGAAACCCGACGTCATTCACTGCAACGACTGGCAGACGGCGCTGATTCCCGCGCTTCTCAAGACCGTCTATAAAGACAACGCCCACACGAAGGGCATTAAAACAGTGCTTACGGTCCACAACCTCGGCTATCAGGGCGATTTCCCCGTTTCGACATTCGCGAAGACGGGAATGCCCGAGAAAGTTCTCAATGAAATCGGTTTCGCGAAAGGCAGATTCAATTACCTCCGCGCCGGACTTCACTATGCGGATAAGATAACGACTGTCTCCGAGCGTTACGCGGAAGAAATAAGGACGAGCAAGGAATATTCCTTCGGAATGGAAGACGTGCTCAACAAGAGAAAAAAAGACCTGACAGGAATCGTTAACGGAATTGACAGGAACGTATGGAATCCCAATACGGATAAAATAATAACATACAGATACACGTCGCAGGAAATTCCGCTTAAATGGGAAAACAAGCGCGAACTGCTGAAGAAGTTTAACTTCGAAATGAAAGAAGGCGTGCCGCTCATAGGCGTCATTTCCCGATTAGTCGAATCCAAAGGTTTCGAACTTATAAAGAAAATTCTTCCCGACCTGATGAAAGAGGACGCGCAATACATAATCCTCGGTACGGGAGAAGAAGAATACCAGAAATTCCTTCTTCAGGCGAAGAAGAAATACAGCAGTAAACTCGCGGTCGTTATTGAATTCAACGAGGAACTCGCGCACCACATACAGGCGGGCTGCGATATGATACTCACTCCGTCAAAGTACGAGCCTTGCGGTCTGACGCATCTGTACAGTTTGACTTACGGCACTGTCCCGATATCGCGCAACACGGGCGGGCTTTCGGATACGATTACAGACTACAAGAAATCCGACGGAAACGGTTTCCTTTTCAATAAGTTCGACCCGAAAGATTTTCTTTCAAGCGTTCAAACGGCAATATCGCTCTATAAGAAGAACAGGCAGAAATGGAACCAACTCATACGGAACGGAATGGCGCTTGATTTTTCCTGGAAAGTTTCGGCGGTCAAGTACATGGCTATGTACAAGTCTTTAATTTCGTCCAAATAGATTCAGGTTTAAAATGGCGAAGGCAATTTTTCTTGACAGGGACGGCACTTTAAACAGCGACGTCGGATACCTTTCAAGAAAAGAGGACATCGAAATACTTCCCGGCGCCGCCGACGCTCTTACATCATTCAAAGAACTCGGATTTCTAAACATCATAATAACGAACCAGTCGGGTGTTGCCCGCGGATTACTCACAGAAAACGAACTCAAATCAATTCACGATGAATTCCTGCGGATTCTCAATTCCGGCGGCAGAAAACTTATCGACGATATTTTCTATTCGCCTTATTACGCGAACGGCATAGTCGAAGAATACAGCATAGACCACAATACCCGTAAACCCGGAACGGGAATGATTGACGCCGCGGTAAAAAAATACGACATCGATTTAAACGAGTCCTTCTTTATAGGCGATTCGCTCGTTGATATGCAATGCGCTCAGAACGCCGGCGTGAAAAAGATACTCGTTTTGACGGGTTACGGAGAAAAGACACTCGAAACCTGCGGGCAGGAAAACATTCCGCTCGAATATGTTTCGAAGAATCTCGTAGGGACGATGGATTTCATCCGCAATTTCACAGAACGGAAATAGCGCATTAAAGTTTTAAATCTTAACCGGCAATCCCGAACACCGCACTGCGCTTCCGTACCCCGGGAATCTCGAAAAATCTTAACAAAGAACGGGATTTCAGTCGAAAAAAGTCTCTATAAATTTAAGATAGTTTATGTTATCTTAATTATTAATATTTTCGAAAAACAAACGAAATTTAAAGAATATTGAGAAAAAACCTTAAATTCTATATCAGAGCAATCGTACTTGTTGCCGCGGTCTCGGGACTCTTTGTCCTTCAGTCCTGCGAAAACAATCCGAATGACGTCGGGCTTGAGTTCATAATTTCCGACACGCTCGGCACAAAGGTTCTGGATTCAAACAAAGATACGCTGTTGATTACGCACAACAACTTCAAACTGTTCATTAATAACTTTCAGGCAGCGAATTTCTTCATCGGCAAGTCGGGCGATTATGAATCCAAAACAATCCTGAAATTTTCAGGGCTTTCCACGGACTATAAGGGCGCGACGGTTTATTCCGCTACGCTGAAACTGCACTACAATAAATACGCGTTTACGGACACGCTCGGTACGGTTTCTTTCAATATGTATCCGCTGAACAAATACTATTATTATCCGACCGTGACGCTCGATACATTTTCTTCAGGCAGCATAGGAACAACGCTAATCGGTTCTTACACGGGCGCACCCACGGATACTAGCACAATTTCGATTCCGCTTGACGCGCAGACTGTAAAGAACTGGCTCGAATACGAAGCGGATACGACCTACGCTCAGAAAAATTACGGAATGGCTCTTGTTCCGAATTCAAATTCAAATACCATAAAGGCTTTCTCGAAATCGGATTCTTATCTCTGCCCGAAACTGGTTATAATTGTGAACAAGAACAACAAGACTGATACGCTGGTTTATGACAGTCCCGGTTACGTTTCGGCTGTTACATTCACCGACGCTCCGTATTCAGTCCTGCCCCCTGACAGGATAACGCTTCAGAACGGATTGATTTACGGCGACATAATGAACTTCGACCTTTCGAAACTAAGCGAAAAGGTTACAATCAACGAAGCGTATCTCCGCCTGAAGTGGGACAAGGCGAATTCGTTCACGGGACTTACTAACCCGAACATTTTCTTCCTTATGACGACGGATTCCGCTGCAAGGACGAATGATGGAATAATACGAAGTCCCATACAGGATGATTCGATTACATTTTCGTTCAGGCTGAATCAGATTTTCCAGACGTGGAACTATGACAAGACGAAGAATCTCGGCATACAGTTGAGAAACCTCGGCGATTTTACGAATCTCGATAAACTTGTATTTTACGGACCATCGGTTCAGGATACATCGAAACGTCCGAAACTTGTAATCAGGTACACGCCGAGGGGATAAAAAAATGAAAAAAACATTAATCATATTATTTTCGGTTTTCATAATAACGGGCATCGGCAGGACTCAGGAAGAGTTTTCTCTCGGCTCGCCTTATTCGGCTATCGGTCTGGGCGAAATGAAGTATTCTTCGAGTCTGCGGACCGACCAAATGGGAATTCAGGGAATATCGCTTTTCGGAAATTACGTGAACAGCACGAATCCCGCGGCGAACACGTATTTAAAGAACGTTTACTTTTCACTCGGAATGAAAACCGAGTTTCTCGAGTCTTCGAACAACTCGTCGTCCGAGAAAATTTCCGACGCTAACGTTACGGGATTCAATTTCGGCGTGCCTTTCTGGGACAAGCACGGAATGACGCTTATTTTCGGATTCAATCCTTATACTTTAATGCAGTACAAGACTTCCGGAAAAGTTGAGGAACAGGGAGCGACATACACCGCCACGTTCGCGGGAATGGGCGGTCTCACGCGTCTTAACTTCGGGCTTGCAGGCAGGCCTATCGATTTCGTAAACCTCGGTTTCGAGTATGATTACTCTTTCGGCAACATAAAAAACCTGACTTATTTCGATTTCAACAATCAGAATTTCACTAACTCGTACATAAGAAGCGAAAACGACCTCAAGGGCGGTTATTTCAAAGGCGGCATCGTGTTTGATTTCGGAGCATTGCTCAGAAAAAGCAAGGTATTTGAAAATCTAAGCATCGGATTTTTCTACCAGAGCAAGTTCAAACTCAAATCTACAATTGAAAAGATTTACATAACAAGCCTGTCGAATTACGATTCATCGTTTTCATCAGTAACCGAATGGGACGTGCCCGAGGCATACGGCTTCGGCATCACGAAACAAATCGGACGGCAGTTGATACTCTCGTCTGACGTTTCATTCCAGAAATTCAGCGGCTTCAAACCCGTGAACCTGACGCCCGCGGAGTACTCGGACAACATGCGTCTCGGATTCGGCTTTGAAGTACTTCCCGCGCCGAAAAAAGACAGGTCTGTACTGGAGCGCCTGACGTACAGGGCGGGATTCTCGTATGACAATTCATACTATAAAATCGCGGGACAAACAATTGACCATTATGCCGTAAGTTTCGGCATCGGCATACCGATTAACGAAGTAAACGGTATAGACCTTGGTTTCGAACTCGGCACGAGAGGAAAGAAGGATAACCGCCTGATTAAGGATAATTACATTAAGGCGTCAATCGGACTGAATTTCGGCGAGTTCTGGTTCATAAGACCGAGCGACGAAGACAGATAAAAAATTTTAAATCTATGAAAATAGCAATAGGCTCCGACCACAGGGGATTTCCCCTGAAAGAAGGATTAAAGAAATACTTTTCGGATAAAAAAATTGAATTCGCGGATTCGGGGACGAATTCTGCGGAGAGCGTCGATTATCCCGACTACGCGAAGAAAGTATGCGAAGCGGTCGTAAACGGCGGGTGCGATTTCGGCGTGCTCGTTTGCGGCAGCGGCATAGGCGTTTCCATGTCGGCTAACAGATTCCGCGGAATCAGGGCTGTCAACGCCACGAACAACAACATGGCTGAAATGTCGAGGCGGCACAACAATGCGAACGTTATATGCTTCGGCTCCGACTTCGTAGACCTCGAACACGCAGAAAGATATCTCGATATATTTCTGAACACGGATTTTGAAGGCGGCGAGCGTCACGAGCGCCGCATAAAGAAAATGGATACTAATTAAAATTTATCTTATGGAATACTTAAAAAATACAGACGCGGAAGTTTTTAACGCTATTTCGAACGAGACCAGAAGACAGGCAAAGAAACTCGAAATGATTGCTTCCGAAAATTTTGTTTCAATGAGCGTCATAGAAGCGCTCGGCTCCACGCTTACGAATAAATACGCCGAGGGATATCCCGGAAAACGTTATTACGGCGGCTGCGAGTTCGTTGACGTCGCTGAAAATATCGCGAGAGACCGCGCGAAAGAACTGTTTGGCGCTGAATACGCCAACGTTCAGCCGCATTCAGGCAGCACCGCGAACATGGCGGTTTACTTCTCGTTCCTGAAACCCGGCGACAAGGTAATGGGTATGGACCTCTCGCACGGAGGCCATCTGACGCACGGCTCGCCCGTGAACTTTTCGGGGCAACTTTACAATTTCACCGCTTACGGAATAAACCCCGAAACGGAAATGCTCGATTACGATATGATTGCCGACGCGGCGATGAAAGAAAAGCCGAAGATGATAACGGTGGGAGCGAGCGCGTATTCGAGAAACATCGATTACAAGAAATTCAGGGAAATAGCCGACAAGGTCGGCGCGTTCCTTTTCGCGGACATTGCGCATCCAGCGGGGCTCATAGCGAAGAAACTTCTGAACGACCCGCTTCCATACTGCCACGTAGTGGCGACCACGACGCACAAGACCCTTCGCGGACCGAGAGGCGGACTCATACTAATCGGAAAGGATTATGAAAATCCGTTCGGCAAGGTAGCGCCGAAATCGGGAAGAAAGAAAATGATGTCCGAACTAATAGACTCGATGGTAATACCCGGAATACAGGGCGGTCCTTTGATGCACGTAATCGCGGCGAAGGCTGTAGGATTCGGCGAAGCGCTTCAGCCCGAATTCGAGGAATACGCGAAACAGATTATCAGGAACGCGAAAGCGCTCGCGGCAAAACTCGTCTCGCTCGGATTCAAGATAATATCGGGCGGCACGGACAACCACCTGATGCTCGTCGATACGAGAAACAAGAACATCACGGGCAAGGCGGCGCAGGAAGCGCTCGACAACGTCGGAATCACGTGCAACAAGAACGCCGTTCCTTTCGACGATAAGAGTCCGCTGATTACAAGCGGCATAAGGCTCGGAACTCCCGCGCTCACGACGAGAGGAATGAAAGAGAAGGAAATGGAGCAAATCGCGGAACTTATAAATATGATCGTGTCCAATCCGCAGGACGAAAAAACTAAAACAGATGTAAGAAACGCGGTTGAGGAAATAACGTCGCGTTTCCCGTTATATGGCATCGGATAGCGATATGGGATTCCTCGACCATCTCGAGGAACTGAGATGGCGGATAATAAAATCTCTGGTCGGCGTTGTAATCGGAAGCGTTGTTGTGGGGTTCTTCATAGACTGGATTATGAACAGCATAATCTTCGCTCCCGCAGCGCAGTCGAATCCGCCTCTTTCGATAATAAACCTGAGGCCGTACGGACAGTTTATTATTTACATGGAAGTGATTTTAATAGGGGGCGCGGTTTTAAGCGTCCCCAATATTATCTATCAGATATGGAAGTTCGTCGAACCCGCTCTGAAAGAAAATGAAAGAAAGTATGTTACGGGTGTTGTAGTATTCACGTCTCTGTGTTTTCTGTCGGGCGTCGTATTCTCGTATTTTCTGTTGCTCCCCGCCGCGCTCGGTTTCTTCGCGAACTTCGGCTCGACTATAATCGAGAACAAGATATCGGCGGACGAGTATATGAGTTTCGTGATATCGCTGGTAATCGCATCGGGGCTGGTTTTCGAACTGCCGATGCTTTCGTTCTTTCTTTCGAAAATCGGAATTTTAAAACCGTCTTTTATGAGAAAGTACAGGCGCCACGCGCTGGTAGCAATTCTTCTGATAGCGGGCATCGTTACGCCGGGTCCCGACATAACGAGCCAGGTAATGCTCGGAATTCCGCTTGTCGGTCTGTATGAACTAAGTATATTAATTTGTAAATATTCACAAAAGAAAACGCAGTGAACCTGAATAAAATATCGAAACCGATAAACAAGGAAATCGGGGAGTTCCAGAAGATCTTCGCGGGCGCGCTTAAATCGAACGTGGCTCTTGTTGACCTCGTCACGAAATATATATTGAAGCAGAAGGGCAAGAAAATCCGCCCGATACTCGTGCTTCTATCCGCTAAAATGTGCGGCGGAATAAATCCGAGGAGTTTCGTCGCCGCTACTCTCGTCGAACTGCTTCATACGGCTACGCTCATTCACGACGACGTCGTTGATGAAGCGAAAACGAGGCGCGGACTCCCATCAATAAACGCGGTGTGGAAGAACAAGGTGTCCGTACTTATAGGGGACTTCTTTCTTTCGAAGGGACTTCTCGTATCTCTGGAAAACAACGAATTCGAATTCTTGAAGACAACGTCCGAAGCGGTGAAAAGGATGTCCGAGGGAGAACTTCTGCAGATTCAGAAAGCGAGAAACTTCGACGCGACGGAAGAAACATATTTCAAGGTGATATCGGACAAGACCGCCTCGCTAATAAAGACCTGCTGCAAACTCGGCGCCCTGAGCGCGACGGACGACAGGACGAAAATCGAAAAGATGTCAGCGTTCGGAGAAAACATAGGCATCGCGTTCCAGTTGCGCGACGACCTGCTCGATTACACCGGCAGGAAAAAACTACTCGGCAAGGCGACAGGCAACGACTTGAAGGAAAAGAAATTCACGCTTCCGCTTCTCACCGCGCTTAAAAACGCTCCCGTTAAAAAATCGAAAGAGATAATGAAACTGATTAAGAGCGAGTCGGGAAAGAAATTCGACACGGTTTATTATTTCGTTAACGAATTCGGGGGAATCGATTACACGACGGAAAAAATATCGCATTACGCGAATCTCGCCACCGAAGCACTCGGTCATTTCCCCGACAGCGAGCCGAAGGAATCCCTCACGGAACTCGTTTCGTTCGTGTCGAACAGGGAATACTGATTTTACTTTTTAAAGATACTATAATAAAAATCCCCGTCTTACAACGGGGATTTTTTATAAACCGTCACTTAACTTTATCTATTAATTATTTCGCTTCCACTGTTTTTAATTGAACATTGCGCGTTCGGCGTTTACCTCGAGAACTCGGGGCGTCCCGATTAATCGGGAAAGACTGAAGATTGAAGATTATTTAATCAGCACCATTTTTCTAATTGCTGACTGTTTATTGTTAATCGTTAATTGAAAGAAGTAAACACCGCTCGACAATCTGTTGCCGTCAAACAATAAATCATATATCCCTGGACTGTGCCTTTTATTCGTTACTATTTTGATTTCTTTCCCTCTCAAATCATAAACACTAATTCTTACATCTGCGATTGTGCTTATTTTGTATTTAATTGTCGTTGAGGCATTAAAAGGATTCGGATAATTATTAATCAATTCGAAATTATCGTGAGAGTATGTATTCCCGGTCTTTACTGATACAAATATTGTTGTATCACTCCCCCCAAATTTTGTGTGAAATCCATTAGTATTTAGGTAAACCCATCCATTATTTTTATTGATGAAATTAATAAATTGAAAATTTACAATTCGAACAGAAGTATCCGGAATTTGGTATCCCCAATTTGCTCCTCCATTTGTTGTTTTAAGTACAACCCCATAAGGGAAGCTATTATACATCACTGTTGGTCCGACAAACCACAGAGTATCTTTATTGATGAGAGATATTTTGTTTCCAGTGAAGGATAAATTTCTTGGATAAGATTGCCAATTCCATGTTAATCCGCCATCTGTTGTTTTTTTTACGCTATTGCTAAACAGTTTGTAACCAATTAATGTATCAGCAAACTTAATGTCCTTAAAATTTGTATCGTTAATTTGAACCCATGTAAATCCACCGTCTGTCGTCCTTCTAAATCTTGACTCAGAATAATTTATTTGACAGCAAAATCCAAAATTTTTGCTATACATATAAATCTTTGAGGGATTGTCACCCCCTAAACCCAAAGTCCATATCATCTGCCAATTATATCCTCCATTGATGCTTCTATAAACCCCTCCGTTGAAACTGTTTCCTTTAGCCGCAAACATCGTATCTTCATTAATGATATATATATCGTCGGGATATAAATCGTTTTGAATTATTGTCCAGTTATCTCCTCTATTTGTAGTTTTAAATATTTCGGTCCAACTTATGGCATATCCTATACTGTTATCATTTATAAACTGTATTTTCTCGAAATACCAGTTCGAATTAGGTGTATTAAATGTATAATTTATCGACCAATTGTCGCCACCGTTAGTAGTTCGGAGAATGTATTGCTGGAGAGAAGAGTTAGAAGTTGTTACGGCAAAACCATATAAACTATCAACAAAAACAACATCTTTTATTGTACTCCCATTAATATTTGGCATCGACTGCTGATACCAGCCCTGAATGAGTTTGTCCTGAAATCCTATTGAAGTGAAAATTATTAACGAAGCGATAGCAATAATAGAACGAAGCAGATTATGGTATTTGAAAAAAGTTTTCACCAATCCTCCTTATATTATCGATTGCTGCAAGTATAATATTAACAATAATCACAAAGTTCAAGTATATAAAAATTATATTATATTAATACAATTAATTTTCCTCTAAGTCATTTTTCACCTTAATAAAAGTCAATAACAAATTGATTTTCACATATAAATCGTGATAGGGGAATGATTGATATAATTTCTCCTACGATTTATCCTTACAGAATATAAATATTGAATTTTTCTCCGTTCTATTTGGGGAATTATTCCTGCACGGACGCAATGCGTGAATCATTTGCACTAACAATTATTTTACTTTCCCGTAATCAAGTATTCAAACGTTGGACCTTTCATGAACAAACTTTATATCAATACCGTTAAACGAAATATGAATTAATCATCGGAATGCCGTGTCCGTGAACAAAGGAAAGATTATGTGTTTTAATTTAATCGCCGAAATATCCGCTTAATCCGGTTTATAATATTTTAAAACAGGTCCGGCTCAATTGAACGTTAAGCCGCATAAAGTATAATATCCGGGAATGCCGATTTACAAATTCGTCAGCACGCCGGTTCCGAGGAGTATTAGTATTGCCGCCGCGAGTACGATTCTGTAAATTATGAAGAGCATATTGCTTCTGGTCTTCAGATAGTTCAGAAGAAAAGCGATTGATATGTATCCGACTATGCCTGACACGACAGTAGCGACTATGAGACTAATCGTATTTTCATTCAGAAGCGCCTCGCGCTCGCTGTAGAGTTCATAAACGCCGCTCAGAAAAACGGCGGGAATGCTTAGCAGGAAAGAGAACCGCGCCGCAGTATCACGCTTGAGCCCGCAGAAAAGTCCCGCTGTTATAGTAACGCCGCTCCGCGAACTTCCCGGAATCAGAGCGACTGCCTGAGCGAATCCGATTATTATGCCGTCAAGAACGGATATCTGTTCGAACTCTTTCTTTCTCGAAGCCGCCTTTTCCGCTGCGTAAAGCAGAACCGCGAGCCCGATTAGAGAAGCGCAAATCACGTACAGCCCCCTGAAATCGGATTCGATGTATTTCTTGAGGACCAATCCGAATATTGAAATCGGAATCGTGCCGAGGATTATGAGAATTGAAATTCTGGCGTATGGGTCGGAAAAGTCGCGTTTTTTCAGCGCGCCGAAGAAACCGAGAATAAGGTTAGCGATATCCTTCCTGAAATACACGAATGTCGCGATGAGCGTGCCGATTTGAATCACCGCCGTGAACGCCGCGCCCGGGTCCCCNCAGTTTAGAAGAGCGGGAACGACGCGTATGTGCGCCGTGCTGCTGATGGGAATGAATTCAGTTAATCCCTGAATGATGCCATAAACTATAGCCTCGATTATTTTCTGCATAATTAAAATATAAAAAATTCTACGCCGAGCCGTAAACCGAATGATAAACCGCTTAAGTTTACTTTGCCGCCCGCCTTGTTGAGAAGTTCGTCGCCGTTTGAATCTTTGAGCCCGGAGTCGAAAACGTTGAGTATATTCCCGTTAAGGTAAACCGCCATGCTGTTACCAACCTGAAGGTCGAATGTCCCTTCCGCTTTTAATCCAAGTCCCGTCGATGTATAGTCTGACTCGAGACTTCCGTAAGATTTTGTCAAAGAGGAAAAAACCCCTCCTCCTCCGATTCCCAGTTTGAAGTACGCGTATTCCATCGGGAACAGGTAATTGACCGAAGCGAACAGCCTGTGCCCCGAGGAATTAAAAGAGTATTCGGGATAATAATCACTCTTGTTGCTCTTGAGAAAATACGAGTACTCCGCTTTCAGTGAAAAATTCCTGTGAACCTGCCTTTCGGCCGAGATGAAAAAATCGAATCCCGAACGGAACTCCGACAGTTTCAGGTTATCGTTGAGGAAATTGTAATTCGGAAGTTCATATCCGATGTAATCGTCGAGAGATTTGTTCTTCACGTAATTCACGCCCATTCCGAAAGCAAAGGAAGTGTAATGCCTGTTCAGATTCTGTTCGGCGAATGACCTGTGTTTAACCGTCTGCCCGTCCGCAGCGTTCGCGGACAGTATGACAGCCGCGGCAAGCACCGCAATAAATTTTCTGTATGCTGTTTTTCTCAAATGCCGGTTCGGTTTAAGCGTCTATGTTAGCGTACTTCGCGTTGTCTTCTATGAACCTGCGTCTCGGCTCGACCTCTTCACCCATAAGTATTTTGAACAACTTATCGGCGGCGAGCGCGTTTTCGTTCGTTACCTGAAGTACCGTTCTCGTTTCGGGATTCATTGTCGTCGCCCATAACTGTTCGGGATTCATTTCACCGAGACCTTTGAACCTCGATATAGTAACCTTCGAGCCTGTTTCCGCTCCCGATGATTCTCCACCTTCGTGCACGATTGATTTCTTATCGACCTTAAGCGATTTCAGTTTTTCATCCCTGTCGTCGTCGTCGTAAGCGTACATTTCCGTCTTTCCTTTTTTAATCTTGTAAAGTGGCGGCTGAGCGATGTACAACTTTCCAGTGTCGATTATGGGTTTCATATGCCTGTAGAAGAACGTGAGAAGCAGCGTCCTGATATGAGAGCCGTCAACGTCGGCGTCGCACATCACGATTATCTTGTCGTATCTCGCCTTCGTAATGTCGAAGTCTTCCGTATCGCCGAGTCCCGTACCTATAGCCGTAACCATTGTTCTAATTTCGTCGTTCTCGTAAATCTTGTTCTTTCTGGCTTTCTCGACGTTAAGGATTTTTCCTTTTAAAGGAAGTATCGCCTGAAACCTTCTGTCGCGACCCTGCTTGGCGGAACCGCCCGCGGAGTCACCCTCGACGAGATAGAGTTCGCAAAGCGACGGATCTGTTATGGAGCAGTCGGCGAGTTTTCCGGGCAGTCCCGAAATTTCAAGCGCGTTCTTGCGTCTGGCGAGTTCGCGCGCGTGTCTCGCGGCTTCTCTCGCTTCGGCGGCTCTCACGCATTTTTCTATTATGCGCTTCGCGACCGAAGGATTTTCCTCGAGATATTCTCCGAGCTGCTCACCCGTTATTGACTGGACGATACCCTTAACTTCGCTGTTGCCGAGTTTTGTCTTTGTCTGTCCTTCGAACTGCGGCTCGGGGACTTTCGTGCTCAGCACGCAGGTCAGACCTTCGCGGAAGTCGTCGCCCGTCAGGTTGAGTTTCTCGTTCTTTATCAATCCGTTCTTCAGTCCGTAGTTGTTAAGCGTTCTGGTGAGCGCCGACTTGAATCCTTCAAGATGCGTGCCGCCTTCAATCGTGTTTATGTTGTTGACGAATGAAAGAATGTCGTCGCTGTACGAGTCGTTGTATTCAAAAGCTATCTCAACCTGAATGCCTTCCTTCTCGCCCGAGATGTAGACGGGTTTTGAAGAGAGGACTTTTTCGCCTTCGTCGAGATATTTAACGAAATCAACAAGACCGCCCTTGAACTTGAACTCTTCCGACTTGCCCGTTCTTTCGTCCTTTACTATTATAAGCAGGTCCTTGTTAAGGTAAGCGAGTTCGCGGAGCCTGTCTTCGAGAGTTTCGAACTTGAATACTCTGTTCTTGAAAATTTCACCGTCGGGCATGAATGTAGTCCGTGTTCCCGTTTTCTGTTTCACCTTGCCGGTTTCCTTTACGGGTTTTTCGGGCACGCCCTTTTTATATTTCTGATAAAATATTTTTCCGTCCCTGTAAACTTCCACTTCGAGATATTCGCTGAGCGCGTTCACGACAGAAACACCGACTCCGTGAAGACCGCCGGATACCTTGTAAGTGTCGCGGTTGAACTTGCCGCCCGCGTTCAACTGCGTCATTACCACCTGAAGCGTCGATACTTTTTCCGTGGGGTGCGGACCCGTGGGTATGCCCCTTCCGTTATCCTCGACGGTTACCGAGCCGTCCTTGTTTATTGTCAGCGTTATCCTGTCGCAGAATCCCGCGAGCGCTTCGTCTATCGAGTTGTCAACCACCTCATAAACCAGATGGTGAAGCCCGCGCGACGCAATGTCGCCTATGTACATAGCGGGTCTCTTGCGTACGTGTTCGAGTCCTTTCAGAACCTGTATGTCTTTTTCGGTGTATGTTTCGGCACCGTTGTTCTTGTTATTCTTTGCCATTTTATATTTTACAATTTATACAAATACTATTTCTTTTATAACCTTCCTGTTTTTCACGGACTGAAGACGGGAGTTTAATTTTTTAAGTATCTCTTCCTTCCTCGCCGCGAGTTCGTGCCTCCAGACGGAATTCTCGACCCTTACCATCAGTTTGTTCTTCTTTATGCCCGCGGGCACAGCGAACTTCGAAATTGTTTCGCCCACGCATTCATTCCACACTTCGATTATCTTTATCTCGCTCATCCTGTCCTCTATGCCGAGAATCTCCCTGAATGAATCTACCTCATCCTCGAGGCAGGTCATCCTGTTAGAGCGCGTTCTTGTATCTATTCTCTTATTCAACTTTACCGTTTACGACTTTAAAAATTGAAATTTCGTCTTTCGCATAAAATCCTTTCAGTTCCTTAATGTAACTTTTATCCGTCGTCGTTAGGAAAATCTGACCGAACTCCTTCAGGTGCGAAACGATTTTCGAAACGCGTGTCGAATCGAGTTCCGAGAGCAAATCGTCAAGAAGCAGCACAGGCCTGTTTCCCAGCGAATCCTTTATGAAATGGTATTCAGCCAGTTTAAGCGCGATTACGAAAGTCTTGTGCTCGCCCTGCGAGGCGAAATTCTTAATGTCGAACTCGACAATCTTTCCGCCGTGAGTCTTGCCGAGCCTGAAAATGTAATCGTCCCTATGCGGACCGACAACGCTCATTCCTCTCGCGGATTCCTCCGCGGATTTTTCCGCGATTTTTATTTCGAGCAGGCTTGAAATTTCCTCGGGCGTCTTTTCCGCGTATTCCCCGTTTCCGAATATTTCGGAGTAATACGAAATCCCCGGCTCTTCGTCCGAGTTCGTCAGGTACCTGAAACTTTCCCTGAAGTACGGTATGAACTTTTTCAGGAGCGCGAACCTCCTGAAAAGAATGTCCGAAGAATATTCAATCAGTTTCTCGTTATAGGAATTCAGAAGATGCCTGAAATCCTTTCCCGGCATCGGTTCCCCGTTGAGCCTGCTTTTCAGCAGGGCGTTCTTCTGTTTAAGCGCCCGCGTGAAATTTTTAAGAAGGTCGAGATAGACCCTGCTCGTCTGCGCGAGAAGTATGTCAAAGAATTTCCTTCTCTCCGAAGGATTGCCGTACGTTATGTTCAGGCTGTGCGGCGACAGAAACACGACGGGAAATTTTCCGAATATTTCGGACGACCATCTCGTCGTTTTTTCCCCGTTGAGATGAAAGACTTTCTTTTTCGCCGGCGAGTCGTAATTAAGGCTTACTTCATACGTGTTTCCGAGTTCGTTTTCGTACGTACCGGAAACCGCAAAGCCGTCGGACTCAAACCTGACGCAATCGCTCTCAGTTGAATTCAGGAAACTTTTTCCGAACGAGATGAATGATACCGCTTCGAGAATATTTGTCTTGCCTTCTCCGTTGTTGCCGTGAATGTAGTTGAAACTACTATTGAAGCCTATGTCCTGAACTGCGTAATTCCTGAAATTATTTAGATTGATTTTTCTTAACAGCAAATCCTGATTCTATTTAACCGACCCTTACAGGCATAATTAATTCCATGTATTCTTCTCCCGAATCCGCGCCCACGGGAAGTATAATCGACGCCTTCGAAGGCGAACTGAACGTAATTACTATGTCGTCCGTCTCAATCTGCGTGAGGCATTCGAGCAGGTACGTTACGTTGAACGCAATCGCGAACGTATCGGCTATCTCGTCTCCCGCGTTTGTCTTGAAATCGCAGTCGAGAGTTTCTTCGCCCTCGCCGCCGATTTCGGGATTATCGGACTTTATGGTAAGTTCGTTGTCGGTGATTTCGAACTTCACCCTCATGGTTACCTTGTCGGTGAAAATCGAAGCCCTGCGCAGCGCGCTTAAAATCTCGTAACGGTTTATCAGAAGTTTCTTGTCGTTGTCTTTAGGTATTACGGATTCATAGTTCGGGAAAGTGTCGTCTATAAGTTTCGAATAAACGAGGACACCGTCGAACGTGAACTTAATCATAACGTCGTCGAATTCGATTTTAACCTTTCCGTCGGTTATAAGTTTCGCGATAAGGTCAACCGTTTTAATCGGAAGAATGAAGTTGTCATCCTTTCCGTTTTCCTGAGTGAATTCGTTCGTGATAACCTTGCTAAGCCTGAACCCGTCCGTCGCGACGAAGCGCAGTTCGCTCTTGCGCAGGTCCATAAAGACTCCCGCCATGTTGCGCCTTATCTCGTCGTTCTTCACCGAATGCTTAACCTTCTGGAGGAACCTTCTAAGCATGTATCCTTCCATTTCGAGTTTCGCGAGTTCTTCCCTGTCGTCGGGAAGAGGATAATCGTCGACGGGCTCGCCGAAGAACTGGTATTTTCCGTTCTTCGAGTTTATCGTGATTTTATGCTTGTCGTTTGATTCGAATTTGATTTTAATCTTGTCCGCCGATTTCTTGAACAACTTTTCGGCATCGCTCCGTAGTTTTTTCATCGCTTCCGAAAACGCGTTGAACGCTTCCTGCAGGTCTTCGCGGCTTCCCGTTTTTTCTTTCATATCTGCAAGCGCCTGATCGAGCGGAGCGAATGAATCGTTCGGCATCGTTCCCTTGTATATCAATATCCCTGCTCCGTTATCGTACCTCGTGTTCATGTCGGCGAGTTCGGGAAGAACCGATTCGCCGAGAAGAGCGCCGTACAAGTCCTGATTGAAAGGCGACTTTGAAATAACGGATTCGGATTTTATTATTAATGCTTTCAACAAATCAAGTAATTTTCTCGCTGGCACGGCAACGGTACCGTTCTCCGTTCCCTCCACTTCAATGCCGGTCTTAATAAACGCCTCGAGGTCGGTAGAAACCATGCTGAGATTGTTTCCTTCGAGGTTGAAATATATGTTCGTGAGTATCGGTAATGTGGAATGTGACGACCCTGGAACAACATAATTTAGTTTATTTACCGCATTGAAAAATTTATCGGCAGAAATAGAAAATTTCATATGAATTTGTTATGTTTTTTTGATATTATTAGTTGAAAATACGCAAAATAAACGGAATTTACAATAAATTACAAATTATATTTCGGTTCGGAAAATGCTCTTTTCAGACAAAAAATGAAGCGAAAACGCAATTTGCGTACAGGTTTATGGCACACGGAAAGAGCGGATGAAACAGATAAGAGCGGATTGCTTTTTATATATCGGCACACTGAAAGAACGGATGGAACAGATAAGAGCGGATGGTATTTTTTTAAATAATAGTCGCGGCAAATTTTAGAAAAACTTTGCTCTTACAATTTAAAATTTAAAATCTAAGATTTAAAATTTGTAAGAGAGTGTTGCGCTCTTTAAATTTACAATTTAAAATTTACGATTTAAAATTGCTCTATGAGACGTGTTGTATGAGTATCTTTATCCCGATTGCAATCAGCACAAGTCCGCCGAAGAGTTCCATCGTTTTGCCGAAGCGGATTCCGAGGCGCGCCCCGAGTTGAATTCCGATAATACTTAATATTCCCGTCACGATTCCTATAATAATGCACGGATACCATATGCTGACATTAAGCATCGCAAGCGTGAAGCCCACCGCGAGAGCGTCAATGCTCGTCGCTATGCTTAATATTATCAGGCTTTTTCCTTTTGAGGGGTCCTGCTTCGCTTCGCCGCTCTTTCCGAAACTTTCATAAATCATCTTTATGCCGATGTACGAAAGCAGAATCATCGCTATCCAGTGGTCGTACATTTCGACATACGTCTGCACGGTGTTTCCGAGGAACCAACCAATGACGGGCATTAAAAACTGGAACATTCCGAAGTGAAAAGCCAGGCGGACCTTGGAGCGTATTCCGCGCATGCTCGTCAGCGTGCCCGCTCCAATCGACACCGCGAAAGCGTCCATTGCAAGCCCGACGGCGATTATTAGTATTTCGGGAAATGACATTAACTTTTCTTGCGTGATTTGATTTCTGAAATCATTTCGACTGCTTTTGAAATCCGCCGCGCTCGTGTTTTGGGCTTCACCGCTTCAGTCACGGAATTCACGTATTCTTTCCTGTGAGTGTATGACATCTTTTCGAAGAATTCCGCGAGCCCCGCTTTCTTCAGTTCCTTTAAGAAATCCTGCGGCGCTTCGACACTTCTTTCTTCGTTGTCCTGTTCGATGACCACTTCAATTACATCGCCGGCTTTCTTGCCTGTCTTCGACCTAACATCTTTTGTAAGTATGAGCACGTGATTGCAGAGCCCCATCGGCGCGAGCGAGCCGCGGTAGGGGATTCCGTCGAACATCGCTTTTACCTTGACGCGCCCGCCTGTTCCGTATAATTCTTTCGTGTCGTACGGAAAAAGCACGTAAGTGGCATCCATGTTTCCGTTGCGGAGAATCTCGGTTTTGAATTTGATTTTTTTCATTGGCGATGTGTAAAAATAATCCGTTTAATCGGTTTATGATACTCATTTTTTAAGGAAGGTATTGTTAAAACATATTGCGGGGAGTATTCACGAATAAAATAAAAAAAGGCTGCTCATATAGAGCAGCCTTTTTATAAATTAAACCGAAATCAGAAATTTACTTTTGACATTTCAAACATTTTCGAAAATTCTCTTTTCTTCCTGTTCTTCCAGTTGCCCTTGTGATAGGCGTATCCTGAAATCAGAGGCATTGCGATTGTCGCTTCCGCATATACCATCTGCTCGTAAGTCGTATCGACTTTACCCCACGAACTCGCTTCTTTCAGTGTGGAGCCGGAGAGGGCGCCGTCTCTTTCGTCCGCTACCGTAATCTGTATAGCGTACTTGTGCATCGGCACTTCTTTTTCGAGCACGTCGGCTGCAACAACAACGTCCTGCGTGAAATTCTTCGGGACGCCTCCGCCGACCATGTAAATACCCGTTTCGTAAGCCTTGAGTTTTATCTGTGTTAGTTCAAGAAAATCCCTCGCCGAATCTATTGACACGTAAGAGTCAGGATTGTGCCACTGGTGATGAACGAAACCGAAACCTGCCGAACAGTCAGAGAACGCGGGCACAAAAATCGGCACGTCGTTTTCGTAAGCAGCGAGAACGACGGAGTCCTTGTTCTTGCCGTGCTTCGACAGGTATTCGCCCATGTGGCGTATGAACTCGCGCGACGAATACGGCCTGTGCTCGAGAGCATCGCAGATTTTTCCCACGGTGAAATCGCATTCGCGCAGTTCCTCTTCGTCAATGTAAGTGTCATAAATCCTGTCAATCATGAGTTCGCGCAGTTCCGCGTCGTCAACGAACTGCGTTCCCATGTAATGCTTGAAGCCGAGCCCCTCGAAGAAATCCTGGTCAACCATTATGGCGCCCGTCGAAACTATCGCGTCAACCATGTTGTTCCTCACCATGTCAACGACGACGTTCTTTAGTCCCGCAGAGAAAAGCGAGCCCGCGAGGCACAGAATCACTGAACAATTGCCGTCGGCAAGCATCATGTCGTAATACTTCGCAGCCCTGTACAGGTTCCTCGCCTGAAACGCCATGTTCCTGTACGAGTCCACGAGTTCAATTACATTGTGCTTCTTTATGTCAATATGCTCTATCGTTTCCCTTAAGTATTCTTTCTTTGCTGCCATTTTAAAAAGTGTTTTATTTTTTTATGAAATTATTTATGCGCTAAAATAAATTTTTCTGACGTCAGATAAAACACATTTTATCAATCTCCCGTTTTACGGTTACGGTACTTCGACCCATGATTACCGTTAAGATATCAAAAATCAAAAATCAGATATCAAAAATTAAAGATTATCCGAAGCGGCAGCGTGATGACGGCGCGAAAAAGAACCGCGGAATCCGAAAAAATTTTTATTTACCATTAAATAATTGAATAAATTTGCATAAATTATGTTAAACAGGGAAAACCAATATTCTTTTATGGAGGCGAATATTTTTAAAGAATTCATGAGGGGAATAATCGACTATGCGGGTATGTACCCTCCAGCGGTTCTGGGCTTGAAACCGGCGTTAGCAAATTATATACAATACCTCGAATCCGAAGACGAATGGATTATATCGAAATTCGTATGCTCGGTGAAATCCTTTTCGGATATATTCGCAAAGAAAGACGTAAAGAAAATTCTCGACGGATACAAAGGCGGGAGATGGATAGATTTTTCAATACTGATTACGGGCGGACAGGACCAGAAAGAATTCAAATCGATGCTCGAAAAGGAATGCGGCATCATAAGGAATATACTCGAGGCGAATACGGGCAAGATATCCGTGAGTTCGCTCGAAGCGAAAATTTCATCAGGGATGATAAATACGTTCGCCAACCACTCATTGAAGAAACTTCTGAACGAATCGAGCGAGATAATAAATAATTACGACCTCACCGGCGCGCGTTTATACGTCGAGCCTGAAATAAACGCGAAGTACGAAACAATATTTTCCAAAACCGCAGAGGCGGCGGCGGAGTGCGACCATAAGGGCGGCCGCGCGGGATTTAAACTCAGGACGGGCGGAGTAACGGCGGATGCGTTTCCGTCTATAGAGCAGGTTGCAGCCGCTATCGACGCCTGCAAGGAAAATCAGTCGCACTTCAAGGCGACCGCGGGTCTGCATCATCCCGTAAGGCATTTCGACAGGACTGTCGGTACGAAGATGCACGGATTCCTGAATATTTTCGGCGCGGGAATTTTGCACTTCGCAAATACGTTATCTATGAAAGAGTTGAAAGAAATACTATCGGACGAATCGAGCACCGGTTTCGTTTTTTCGGAAGACGAGTTTTACTGGAACGACATTGCAGCTGACGCCGAAAAAACAATGAAGGCGAGAAGCGGATTCGTAACGTCTTTCGGCAGTTGCAGTTTCGACGATCCGAGAGAGGATTTGAAGAACATCGGACTCTGGTTCAACACCTGAAATATTTTACTAATAAAACTAACGAATGAAATCATTCATACATTGCGACAGGAATTCTCATTTCCCGCCGGAAAATTTTCCGTTCGGCGTCTATGAAATGAACGGCGAAAAAAGTATCTGCACGGCGCTTGGAGATTACGTGATCGACCTGAAAGCGCTTGAAAGCCTCGGCTACTTCGATGAAATCATGAACAAGGACGGTAAATTGTTTTCGGGAGTTTCGCTGAACCATTTCATGTCTCTCGGAAGAGTGATTTCCCGCGCGGTAAGAAAACTGCTTCAGGATTTATTCGCTGAAAGCAATCCGAAACTGCGCGACAATCCCGGGCACAGAAATATGTGCATAATACCGGCGAAGCGGGTTAGGATGGTCTTGCCCGTTGATATAAGCGGCTATACCGATTTCTATTCTTCGCGCGAACACGCCTCGAACGTCGGCGAAATGTTCAGGGGAAAAGAAAACGCTTTGATGCCGAACTGGCTTCACATTCCAATCGCGTACCACGGACGTTCGAGTTCGGTCGTCGTCAGCGGGACTGACGTGAAAAGACCGAAAGGGCAGACGCGCCCCGACCCCGAAAAGCCGCCTGTGTTCGGTCCGTCCAAACAACTCGACTTCGAACTCGAGATGGGTTTTTTTGTCGGCACGGGGAACGACCTCGGCGAAAGCATTCCTGCCGGAGAAGCGGAGGAACACATTTTCGGGATGGTTATTGTCAACGACTGGAGCGCCCGCGACGTGCAGAACTGGGAATACCAGCCGCTCGGACCTTTCCTCGCGAAAAATTTCGCGACTTCAGTTTCTCCGTGGGTTGTAACGCTCGATGCACTCGAGCCGTTCAGGACGGAAGGACCGAAATTCGAAAAGGAACTACTTCCTTACCTTCATACAAAAGGCAATCCGACTTTCGACATCAATCTCGAAGTGAGTCTGAAATCGGAAACTATGGAAGCGCCTTATACAATCTGCAAATCAAACTACAAATACCTCTATTACAATATGAGGCAGCATCTCGCACATCACACTATTAACGGCTGCAATACACGTACGGGGGACCTTATGGCTTCCGGTACTATCAGCGGACCGTCAAAAGATTCGCGGGGCTCGATGCTTGAAATCACCTGGCGCGGAACAGAGCCGTTGAAACTGCCTTCGGGAGAAGAAAGAAAATTCATCGAAGACGGCGACACGGTAATTATGTCCGCTTACTGCGAAAACAAAGATTTCAGAATCGGCTTCGGTGAGGTCGCGGGGAAAATTCTTCCGGCGGATTGAATAATCCCGAATCCGCCCGTTATTGAATACTGAAACTTTATAATCATTCACTTCAGAAAAAGGAACTATAACACTTGAATATATGTATATACATATAAGAAAAACAATTAAAATAGGAATAATATGAAGAACAACAATTTCAAGGAGATAGTACTTAAAAGAGCGGGAATTCCCGCCGCGGCATTTCTGATATCCGTCTTGCTCGGAACCATGTTTCAGGGCTGTTCCGATTCATCAAACACTGTTTCATCGACATCACAGACGGATAACATTAGTATGAGCGTGAAGTTTAACGACGCGGCGCTTGACAATCCGGATGCCGCGATACAAATCACGGAAGCGAAGGCGCTTGTAAGCGAACTCGAAATCGAAACGTCCGACGGTTCATCGAGTCACGAAATTAAACTTACGCCTTTCGTGGTTAACTTCGATATTACGGGAGGGATGAAAGACGTATTATCAGCGTACATTCCCTCGAAGACTTATAAAAAGATAAAATTCCAGATTCACAAGCCCGAAGATAACGAAACACCCCCTGACCCCGAATTCAGCACGGGCGGAAGATTTTCTTTCATCATAAAGGGCACGTATAACGGCAATTCGTTCGTATTTAAATCGAGAAAGACCGTAAACATCGTGCTTACGATGAACAACGCGATTAATATTTCAACGACGAAACTGAACCTGACGATGATAATTAATAAATTGCAGTGGTTTCTGCAAAACGGGGGAGAAATTGACCCGCGAAATCCGTCAAATGAGGATACAATCGACGATAATATCAGAAATTCGTTCAAAAACGTATTCAAAGACGATGACAGGAACGGCATTCCCGATGACAATTAATGGCTTGAAAATTAGTCGTTTATAATGTAATTTAACCGACTATGATAACTCTATTTATAATAATATTGGCCCTGGTGTGCATCGTAATGTCGATAGCAGTGCTTCTGCAGTCATCAAAGGGCAGTGGTCTTGTCGGACCGATAGCCGGAACGGGTGTAACAACTATGTTCGGCGCGAGAAGAACATCCGATTTTCTTTCGAAAACAACAGTTGTTCTTGCGATTACATTTTTACTGGGTTCCTTGCTCCTGAATCTTTTCATTAGTAAAGGCGGTACGGGTACGAGCGAAAGCATTATACAGAGAAATGCCGGAACTCAGACTTATCCGAGCCCGAATGTTCCGACTGAGCAGCCTCAGCAGCAGCAGCCTGCCGGCGACCAGAACAATCAGGGAAATCAACCGTAAAAATAATATACTCTAAAGTGAGAGTTGAATTATAGACTAAAGTTTGGGAAACCTGTTAAAAGCATCTTGCAGTTGCAGGATGCTTTTTTCGTATGCGTCTTAATCTGCTCGCTGTTTCTGAGCAAGGGCTTGTCCGCGCAGGATTCGGCGGGTAGTGATTTTTCGTTCAAAAGGCTTGAACTCGAAAGCGCGGTTCTTAAAGATACGATAAAGAAGAAGGATACTCTCGACGCGGTTTTCAGAATGACGCGCTCTCCGCTTAAAGCGGTTCTTTATTCGGCGGTCGTGCCCGGGCTCGGTCAGGTTTACAACAAGGCATACTGGAAAATTCCGGTTATATGGGCTTTCGGCGGATATTTCATTTATGAAATTGCGCGCAACAACAACAAGTATATTGATTACAGAGACGCGTACGTGAATTCGCAGTCGCCCGAAAATCTGAACGGAGACACGAGGCTTAAAACACTCAGGGATTTTTACCGCGACCAGCGCGACCAGTTTTACCTTTATGCCGCACTGGTTTACCTGATTAATATTTTTGACGCGTACGTTGACGCGCACCTGTTCGATTTCGACGTATCGGACAATTCGAGAACGGGGCTGTTAGGGGGTACGCGGAAACTTTTAAATTTTAAAATAAATTTTTAATAATTCATAATAAATTTTATGTGGGTTTACATTGACAAAATTTCCGAACACGTTGACAAAGAAGTCACGATAAAAGGATGGCTTTACAACATAAGGTCGTCGGGAAAACTTATGTTTCCCGAATTCCGCGACGGCACGGGACTTATACAGGGCGTCGTCTCAAAGAAAAGCGTAAGCGAGCAGGTTTGGGATGATTTCGGAAAACTAACGCAGGAATCTTCCTTGATAGTTACTGGAACGGTTACAAAACACCCGAAGAAAGAAAACGTTTACGAACTTCAGGTCAGCAACCTTGAAATTGTTTCGGTAGCCGAGCCTTATCCGATAACTCCGAAGGAGCATGGAGTTGACTTTCTCGCCGACAGGCGGCACCTGTGGCTTCGTTCGCCACGACAGGCTTCGATAATGCGCGTCAGGAACGAAATCCTGCAGTCAATACGCGATTATATGTACGCGAACGGGTTCATACTTTTCGACGCGCCTATATTCACGCCTAACGCCTGCGAAGGCACGTCAACACTGTTTTCGACGGATTATTTCGACCTCGGAAAAGCATATCTCTCGCAGTCGGGTCAATTGTATGCCGAGTCGGGCGCTCTCGCGCTCGGAAAGGTTTACACGCTCGGACCAACGTTCAGAGCAGAAAATTCGATGACGCGCCGGCACATAACAGAGTTCTGGATGATGGAACCCGAGATGGCTTACTTCGACATTGACGACGATATGGATATGATTGAGGATTTTCTCACATACGTTGTACAGAGAGTTATAAAGAACAAGAAAAGCGAACTTGATTATCTCGGCAGGGACCTTTCAAAACTTGAGAAAGTAGTGAAACCTTTCCCGAGAATAACATACGATGAAGCGGTTGAGATATTAAAAAAGAAAGACATTCCTTTAATAAGAAAAACCGCGAACGGCGAAGAGCACATACGTCCGTTCCCGTGGGGTGAGGATTTCGGCGCGCCGCACGAAGAGGCTATAGTCGAGGATTTCGACAAGCCTGTTATGGTTCACCGCTGGCCAGCAGAAGCCAAGGCATTTTACATGAAGCGCGACCCGAAGAATCCGAAACTCGCGCTCGGAGTCGACGTTCTCGCTCCCGAAGGATTCGGAGAAATTATCGGCGGCTCGCAAAGGGAAGATAACCTTCAGTACCTTGAGGAAAGAATCAAGGAGCACGGACTTCCGATGAGCGAATTTGAATGGTACCTCGACCTCAGAAGATACGGAAGCGTCCCGCATTCGGGATTCGGACTCGGCATTGAAAGAATGGTGTCGTGGATTTGCAACCTCGAGCACATAAGGGAAGCCATTCCATTCGCGAGAAGACCAAACAGAATACGCCCGTAAGTATGAGAACCGTAATAATAGACGGCAACAACCTGCTGCATAAAACCCCGGGGTTGAAAAAATTATTTTCGGAAAATCCCGAGGCGGCGCAGTACTCGCTCTTTGAAACGGTTAAGCAAAAACTATCAAAACAGGATAAACTCGTTCTCGTCTTTGACGGATTCAGCGGCATTAAGTCCGACAGGATAATTTTTTCGGGCAAGAAATCCGCGGACGACGTTATCAGAAAATACATTGAAGACAATTACAGCAAAATTCCTATTGCAGTGGTAACGTCCGACAACGGGATTCTCAGCATTGCCAGAGCTTGCGGATGCGAAATACTCAAATCGGAAGATTTTATCGCCGCTAAGAAAAAAACTGAAACAACAGGCACGCAGGAAACGAATTATAAAGAGAAACCCGACGGAATGAGCAGGAAAGATTTCGATTTCTTTAAAAATCAGTTTTCGTGATTCAATTAGTTTTTGCAGTTAACTGCTAACTGTTAAATGTTAACTGTTAACTGCTGACTGCTGATTGTTAATTGGAATTGACAAGCCGGCGAAGCCGGCGGCATCGAATAGCAACAAAGGCATAAGATAAACAAGCCCCGTAGGGGCGGCATCAAACAACAAAGAAAAAAATGGAAGAAAAAGCCGTACGACTTCTCGAAAAATACATAGAGAACGAAAACCTGCGCAGCCACTGCCGTCACGTAAGTGCGTGCATGGTTTACTATGCGGAAAAACTCGGCGAGGATAAAAGCGTGTGGGGCGAAGCGGGGCTTCTTCACGACCTTGACTGGGAAAAGTTTCCCGATACTCATCCGAACACGGCGGTGCCGATTCTCGAAGAGGCGGGATACGGCAAGGATTTCATTGACGCGATTCTCGGACACGCTTATCCCGACAGAACAAACGTTCCCCGTGAATCTCTAATGGCGAAATATCTGTTCGCCTGCGACGAGGTAACCGGTCTCGTTCACGCGTACTCGCTGATGAAGCCGGGAGGCGTTAAAGATGTCGAGCCGCGAGGCGTGATTAAGAAAATGAAAGACAAGGCTTTCGCGCGCAATGTCAACAGAGAAGACATCAGGAAAGGTGCGGAAGAAATAGGCATTGAATTATCGGAGCATATTCAGAACATTATAAACGCAATGAGTTCCACATAAACGAAACTAAAACAGGTTTAAATGAACGTTATAGAAATAAACGGAGTAACAAAAAATTTTCCCGCTAAGAGATTTTCGGGAGAAAAAATCAAAGCGCTTGACAACGTCTCTTTTTCCGTGGGAAGCGGCGAGATTTTCGGACTGCTCGGTCCGAACGGAGCGGGCAAGACTACACTCGTCAAAATCCTTCTCGGGATTACGTATTCTACAGCGGGAAAAGCCTCGCTGTTCGACAAGCCCGTAACAGACGTTAACATCAAGAGGAAAGTCGGATACCTTCCCGAAAACCATAAGTTTCCGAATTATCTGACGGGCGAGCAGGTGATAGATTACTTCGGACGCCTTAGCGGTCTCAGAAAAGGCGACCTTGAAAAGAAGACTTACAAGTATCTTAAAATTGTCGGAATGGATGAATGGGGAACGACGAAAATAAAAAAATACTCGAAAGGCATGCTGCAAAGACTCGGACTGGCGCAGGCGATGATAAGCAATCCCGACCTTATATTCCTCGACGAGCCGACTGACGGCGTAGATCCGATAGGTCGCAAGGAAATACGCGACGTGCTTCTCGAACTTAAAAGTCAGGGCAAGACGATTTTCCTGAACTCGCACCTGCTGAGCGAAATAGAACTCATCTGCGACCGCGTCGCTATACTGAACAAAGGCGCTCTTATAAAAGAGGGAAGCGTCGAAGACATAACGACTTCCGAAAATAAATACGTATTCCTTACATCCGACCTCAGCGACGCGATAATGAATAAACTTCTTGTTGAGCATAAAAGCACCGTTCAGGGAAGAAACGAATTTTCCTGCTTCGTGAACGGAGTGGAAGACGTCAACAAAATTATCGATTACCTCAGATCATCGGGTATTCTTATACACGGCGTGAGCAGGGAAAAGAATTCTCTCGAAAGCATGTTTATTAATTTAATTGAACAAAAAAATTAGGAGGGGACACAATGGTATTATACGCGTTCATAAAAGGTATTTTCAAAGAGGCGCTCGCGAAGAAGATTCTCCTCACGATATTCGGCTTCTTCACTCTGATTATAGTGCTTATAATTTTCGCGATTACAAATTCCACGGTTGACGGGCTTCAGATGATGCTGGAATCGAAGAGCGAGGGCGGGCTTAGGGAAGCGGTTATGATGCTTCAATCGGGAATCGTGTCTGGTATTCCGATGTTCATGCTGGTCGCTTCGATGCTGATTATTACGGCCTCGTTCGTTCCCGACATGCTGAAGAAAGGACACATCGACCTTATACTCTCAAAACCGATTTCGCGGACGAAGATCATATTCGGACAGTTTCTCGCCGGTATAATTCTTGTGTTCGTTTCGTTTCTTTTTCTTCTCGGTATAATCTGGCTCATCGTATCTTTGAAGACGGGTTACTGGAACTTCAGTTTCCTGTATTCGATACTCTGGTTCACTCTTATATTCGCGGTCCTGTATTCGGCAGTGATTCTAATCGGAATTCTGTCGAGAAGTTCGATACTTACGATTATTATAAACCTGCTTCTGTTCTTCCCGATTACGTGGCTGCTGTATCTCGCGAACAGGTATTTCGAGAGCGACCAGAAGGGAATTGTATTCGGAGCTGTGGCGGAAGCGCTCCTGAAATTTTTCTACCAGATACTTCCGAAAGCGTGGAACCTGCAGGACATGTGCGACGCCATTATTACGAATAATCCGGTTACGAACTATCAGCCGCTCATTTCATCGCTGCTCTTCATGGCAGTGATGTTGTCCGTGTCGATATGGTATTTTAATAAAAAGGATTATTAAAAAATAAAACGGTTATGAAAAAGTTTCTTCGCGTTCTCTCAGGACTTTTTCCGCTCGCTGCCGCAATCCTGTTCTTTTCCTGCGGAAGCAGGGTCGCTACCGAAAAACTGTCGGTCACATCGAAACAGGTGCTGGCATTGCTTCCGGAGAAACCCCAGTTCGTGATGTACATCAACTTCAAGACAATGCGCGGAACGGATTTCTGGAAAGCGAACGTTTCGGATTCCGTTTTGTCGGGCGAGAACGCTATGGGCAGCCTGCTCAACGTGTTCAGGTCGGCTACGGGCGCTTCGATATCGGACGGGCTCGACGAGATGTTCTTCGCGAATTCCTGGACGGGACAGAACGCGGTAATACTTAAAGGCTCGTTTGACAAAAATAAGATGAACTCGTACCTTGCGAACGATTCGATTTTCAAGAAGACCGTTACCGCGGACGGCGTTACGGTTTACACGCACCTGAACAGCAACCTCGCGTTTTTCCTTAAGGATAATTTCACTCTCTGCGCGAGCAACTACAAGGAGCAGATAGATTATATGAAGAGCGTGACTGACACGTCGAACACCGGACTGCTTTCGAATACCGAAATGATGAAATCCATAGAGCCGATTATATACAAGGATAATTTCTGGCTGGTTTCGTCCGAGAAAATGTTCATACGCGGCATATTCGCGAACTTCGCCGATATAAAGGCCGGCAAGGACATAAGCAAAGAGACGATGTCGGCGGATTCGTCATTGAGCGAAACACGCAAGGACTCGCTGAGCAGGACTGACGACGTACTGATGAACAAACTTTATGACAGGGTAAACTCCGTATCCCTAAGCGGAAAAATGAAAACCGACCTCAACATAATACTTCAGTTCGAATGCGTTGACCGCGAATCCGCTGTTTACGTGAAAAAACTTCTTACGGGCGTTATCGGTCTTGCCAAGCTTACATCGTCCGCGAAGAAAGACAAAAAGCCCGCAGCGTTTGAAAAAATTCTAAATGAGATAAGCGTGCAGGACGATGAAAATTCCGTACGGATAACAACGAGAGTCACTGACGATAACATAAAAGATTTCCGTGAGGGAAACAGGCTAATTAATTAGTAATTAATAATTAGTAATTAGTAATTGAGAGATGCTTATTCGTTTTTGCTTGTTCGTTATGTTGAATCTCTAAACGCAAATTCCTCATTGTATAATCATTGTCGTATAATTGTAACCGCATAATCATAATTGTTTAATGGTAAATGTTTCATCCTGACTGCTTTTGCTGCATTCTATATGCTATCGCTAACTACTAACCACTAACCACTAACTACTAACTACTAACTACTAATTTAATATTTGTTCGTAACTCGCCAACCCGGCATCACCGGCGTCATCGAATAGCAAACGGTGTAAGAAAACACATAGCCCCGTAGGGCGGCATTCTTTTAGAAAAGGAAATCAAAATGTTAAAAGTCCCGTAGGGACGACAGTATAAACTGCCGACCGTACGGGTCTCAAACAAAAATAATCTATCGCACTAAAATAATTACGTCCCTACGGGACTCAAACAAACAAAATTGCCTGCTTTAAAATAATAACGTCTCTACGGGGCTTATTGCCGATACATTTTGTTTCTATTCGATGCCGCCCCTACGGGCTCACTCCAATCATCAATCTTCAATTTTCTATTCGATGCCGCTCCTATGGGGCTTATGGCCGATACATTTGTTTCTATTAGATGCCGCCCTACGGGGCTTACGCATATCATTATTCTCAAATCGTCATTTACGAATTTCCTTTTTCATCAATCAATTACTAATTACTAATTATTAATTGCTTTTAAAACTCTTTTCCGTTTTCGAAGAGGAGGAATTTTTCCGCCTGCACTACGTCATCTTCGCTGCCGATGAAAAGCGGCGTGCGCTGATGAAGGCTTTCGGGCTGTATATCGAGGATTCTCTTCTCCCCGTTCGTCGCTCTGCCGCCTGCCTGTTCGACTATGAACGCGAGCGGATTCGCTTCGTACATGAGGCGGAGTTTTCCGTTCCTGTTTTTTTCATCCGCGGGATATATGAAGATGCCTCCGTAAAGAAGATTTCTGTGAAAGTCCGCTACGAGTGAGCCGACATACCTTGAAGAGTACGGTCTTCCCGTCTTGCCGTCGGACGCCTTGAGGTAATCGATGTACTTCCGCATTCCCGAAGACCACTTGCCGTAGTTGCCTTCGTTTGCGGAATACGTTTTCGATTTTTTCGGTGTTGTCATGTTCCGGTATGAAAGAAGAAATTCGCCGACGGACGGGTCGAGCGTGAATCCGTGCACGCCCTTTCCCGCCGTGTAAACCATTATCGTGCTCGAACCGTAAACGACGTAGCCCGCCGCGACCTGCCTGTAGCCGGGCTGCAGGCAGTCCTCAATAGTACCGGGTCCTTTCGTTGATATTCTTTTGTATATCGAAAAAATTGTTCCGATTGATATGTTCGCGTCTATGTTCGACGAGCCGTCGAGAGGATCGAAATGAACGATGTACTTGTGTGAAAAATCGTTGTAAACCTCGTCGATTGGAACGAAAGTCTCTTCCTCTTCCGAGCACAACGCGCAGGCGTGTCCGCCCATTTGCATTATTCTCTTCAGCAGCGTGTTTGCGTAATCGTCGAGTTTCTTTACTTCCTCGCCTTGTACGTTCTTTTCGCCCGTCATCCCGAGAATGTCAATAAGCCCAGCGCGGTTTACTTCGAGGGAAATTACCTTGCATGCGAGTGCGATGTCGCCGAGCAAATCCGATAACTGCCCGGTCGCTTCGGGAATCTTCCGCTCTTCCTCAATTATGTGCCTGTAAAGTGTTTGAAGTTTGTTAAGCATTTTTTCAATTAACGGTTAACAGATAACGATTAACATTTATTTCTATCAATAAGAACCAAGTGGAAATATCTAATTTGAACATATAATCTAACAATTATTTCTAACATTAAAATCCATATGAAAATTTCTTATTCGGGTATCTCAACAACAATTATTTTAAAAAGCAACTTTCATGTTTTACGGTGTAATATTGAATTCAAATCAAGCAATATGTTAAAATAGTTTTGTTTATGTATTACTTTAATCAAAACAGACATATACGAACTGCCAACTGTTAATTGTTATCTGCTATTTGTTAATTGCTAACTGATAATCGCTTCCGCCGCTTCCTTTATCCTGTCCACGCCCACGATTTGTATCTTATATTTCTTCGTGTTCAGATTTTTTATGTTGTTCTTTGGAAGGATTATTCTTTTGAACCCGAGTTTTTCGGCCTCGTTAATTCTTTTTTCAATGTTTCCGATAGTTCTTATCTCTCCCGCGAGTCCGACTTCGCCGATAACGACGGTTTCGGAATCCGCGGGTATGTCCCTGTATGACGAATAAATGCTCATCGAAGCCGCGAGGTCAACCGAGGTCTCGTCAATTCTCACTCCGCCCGCTATGTTCAAAAATATATCGTGCTTGTTAAGGTAAACGCCGAGTTTCTTCTCAATCACGGCTATCAGAATGCTTAGCCTCTTGTAATCGAATCCCATGGCAGTCCTCTGGGGCACTCCATACGACGAAGTGCACACAAGCGCCTGAACTTCAATCAGAATCGGTCTCGTGCCTTCAATCGCCGATGATATGACGCAGCCCGACGCTCCGTAATTCCTTTGCGACAGAAAAACTTCGCTTGGATTCGGAACCTCCTTAAGCCCTTTCTCGGTCATTTCGAAAATGCCAATTTCGTTCGTTGAGCCGAACCTGTTCTTGATTCCGCGAAGCACTCTGTAAAAATGCGTGCGCTCGCCTTCGAACTGCAGCACTACGTCAACCATGTGCTCGATTGTTTTCGGACCCGCTATCGAGCCGTCCTTCGTGATGTGCCCGACTAAAAATATTGGAATGTTTGTTGACTTCGCCGTGCGAATCAGCAGTGAAGCGGATTCGCGCAATTGAGTTATTGTTCCCGGAGAACTGTCGAGTTCGGGAATGAAAACCGTCTGAATGGAATCTATGACGACGAAATCGGGGCTTTCAGCTTCGATAGCAGCAATAACAGTGTCGAGATTCGTTTCGGGAAGCACGAGAAAATTTTCAAGCGTTAGACCGAGCCTGTCGGCGCGCATCTTGATTTGCGCGGGCGATTCCTCTCCGCTGACGTACAGAAGTTTCTTGTCTTTCAGGTTGCCCGAAATCTGTAGCATAAGGGTTGACTTGCCGATTCCCGGGTCGCCGCCTATGAGCATAACCGCGCCCTGCACTATTCCGCCGCCGAGAACGCGGTCGAGTTCGCCGATGCCGGAAGCCGTGCGGTTTCCGTCGTACTCATGTTTTATGTGATGAAGCGGCTTGATGCTTGCCTGAACGCTTCTCGCGGATGTTTCCTTTCCCGATTTTGTCTTCTTCGACTCCGTGATAGTTTCGATCATCGTGTTCCACTGTTCGCAGGACGGGCATTTGCCAATCCATCTCGGAGAAACGTATCCGCAGTTCTGGCAAATGTAATTCACTTTTAACTTTGAGGCCATAGTTCCTGAATCCGATTAGGTTTTTTGAATGTAAAACTAAATCATATCTGTTAAAAGGAAGAAATTCTATTACAGAATCAAGAGGGTATAATGTAAGCGGTTATCCCGACAAGCCGGAATGCAATGAACGCGGAAACAGTGCTCATTAAACCTTACTTCTAATCAGACATCCGAAAACACCATCTGAAAGACTGCAAACACAAATACTAACCCCACTCTTCAGAGTGGGGCAAAAGAATGTCATAAAAGACGGGCTTTAGCCCGCAGGTTTTTTTATTGAGGACTAAAGTCCATTTGGTTTGTTCGTCCTTCACCCCGCCTTAAAAGACGGGGTTATAAAAGAGATTACAGAAATAATATTTCAGAAGTCTTAACACTAACTTACAACTTCTAACTACTAACTTCTAACTCCTGATTTCTGTATTAAAGATTCTTCCTTTATTCTCCCCTCCGTATATATTAGTTTTAACATCGATGAATAAAAACAGTAAAACAGGCGGAAAAATTTGGGAATAGTAAGAGAGCAGGCGGTCAAGAATTCAATAATATCCTATGCCGGCGTAGTGCTGGGATACATAAACATAATAATACTCTTCCCCGCTTTCTTCACGACCGAACAATTCGGGTTGATACAACTGCTGGTAAGCGTTTCATTCATTTATGTCCAGTTTGCTGCAGTAGGACTCGTAAACGGAATCACGAGATACTTTCCTTTTTTCAAGGCTGACGATCGGAGGCACGAGGAATTCCTTTCGTACGTTGTGTTCATCGGTACTGCAGGATTTATTATTACATCCGTCGCGTACCTGATATTCCGTGACCTTATTATCGGCGCGTATATCGAAAAATCAAAATTATTCACTGATTTTTATTATACACTTCTGCCATTATCACTCTTCTCAATGTTATTCAATATACTTGAGGCGCTTGTACGTGTAGTGTATAAGACTGTTTGGGCTACGTTCTTAAGGGAAATCGGATTGAGGTTTTTGACGATATTGGGGATTGTACTTTACATATTTAAGGTGTTTAATTTTGACGCTTTCGTGTATTTTTATGTGTGTACATATCTCGCGGTGTCAATCCTTCTTTTTATCCAGTTCGTCAAATCCAATGAATTTATAATCGGCTTCTCTTTCGGAAAAATAAAGAAAGACAAGTTTATAGATTTATTAAGGTACGGGCTTTACAACCTAATGTCAGGCGCGGCGATGTTCGTAGGGCAGAAGGTGGATATTATAATGATTGGTTCGATGATAGGACTAAGCATTGTAGGGGTTTATTCATTGTACCTGTACATCGCGACGGTTATCTACATTCCAATGAAAGCCCTTGCGAGAATTTCAGTGCCGATAATATCAACGTCCTGGAAAGAAAATAATATTCAGAAGATTAACGAAATATACAAGCAGACGTCAATCATACAATTGATAATAGGTCTTCTTATATATATCGGCGTGCTTATAAACAAGCATAACCTGTTTCTGCTTCTCAACAAGCCGGAATATATTGATAACTTCGGGTTGTTTTACTTCATAGGTATAGCGATTCTAATTGACGTATCCGTAGGAATTAATTCTGAAATCATTGCAAACTCAAGCAAGTTCAGGTATGACGCGTTTTTCAACGTCATCCTGTTCGTTATCAGTGTTATCATGAATTTAATATTGATTCCCGTATGGGGCGGTATAGGCGCCGCCGCTGCACTCGTTGTAACGTTCTTCGTGTTTAACCTGATAAAAAGTCTTTTCCTGTATTTCAATTACAAGATGAATCCGTTGAGTTACAGGCAGCCTGTCATAATTCTCATATCCGCAGTTTGTTTTCTGATAGGGAATTATTTTCCTCAAATTAATAATGTTTATGCCGATATATTTGTTCGCAGTTCGGTTACAACGGTTATATTTGTTGCTCTTGTTTACTTCACGAAAATATCGGAAGATATTAATCAGCGGATTGAAGTTTATTACAATTTTGTTCTGAACAGGATTAAAGGCAGATAAAGAATTTTGCGTACTCATAAAAAAAGCCTTTCATAGTAAAATGAAAGGCTTTTTAAATTCAAATCATTGATTATTTAAGCAGTACCATTCGTTTAATTTCATTGTAATCTTTTGATATAAGCCGCGCGTAATAAATGCCGCTTGATTGTTTTTCGGCATTCCAGGTGAATTCATATTTTCCCGCGGGAATGTTTCCCTGATGGAGCCGTTCAATTTCGCGTCCGAGAGCGTCATAAACTATTAGTTTGACATCCGAAAGACGCGGAACGTCAAACCTGATTTTTGTCGACGGATTAAAAGGATTCGGATAGTTTCCGTGAAGTTTGAACGAATTCGGAATCTCGCCTGATATCATATTCACGAAGTCGGGATAAACGGTGAACATCCATACCGCCGTCCAGTTGCTTGAACCGTAAGCGTTATTTGATTTTACACGCCAGAAGTACGTAACCCAATCAAAAAGCTTGCCCGGAGGCACCTGATATTGCGAAGATGTGACCGTAGCGGAGTCGGTAATTACAACGAAATTTGATATTGTAGAAATCTGAATTGTATAACTTATTGCGTCTGTGGCATCATTCCAGTCCATTAAAGGTGTCTTCTGAACAGCCAGCGCTCCGTTCGGAGGGGATACCAGAACAGGAACCGCAGGCAGTCCCGCGGTGCTGAAACTCCAGACTTCGGACCAGGGACCGACAGTAATGCTGTTGTAAGCCCTTACGCGCCAGAAGTATGTACTGCTTAAACTTAACTTACCCGAAGGAACAATCCTCTGGCTCGTAGGCGAGGTAATAGAATCCACGATTGTGGTAAAACCGGAATTGCTTGCAATCTGTATAAGATAAGTTGTCGCTCCTGATACTACCGTCCAGGTTAACGTGGGTGTTAATGGAATATTGGTTGATAGGTTTGCCGGCGATAATAAAAACGGCGCGTTTGGACCCGCCGTTGTTGAAAAATCCCACACCGTTGACCAGTTGCTTGTTCCGCTGCTGTTCTTTGCACAGACTCTCCAGAAATAAGTGTAAGCGGGACTCAATTTTCCGATTGCAATTGTTTTCTGCGTTGATGTGACAGTACCTGAATCAACAATGTTGTTAAAAATTGATGTGGAAGATATTTGATATAAATATGACGTTGCATAAGTGGATGTATTCCATTTTAACGTAGGCGTTGTTGATAGATCTGTTGAATGATTTTCCGGTGAAATTAAAATTGGCGTAGCAGGTAATTGCACTGACGCTCCACCGTTAGTTGTTTTAATAATCGTTCCATAGTACCCGCAAGACCAGCCGGTCTGAGGATTAATAAAATATATCCAATGCAGTTCGTTGTTTGTAACGGTTGTTTGAGTTTCGTATGAAGCCCCACCGTTCGTTGTTTTTAAAACATTCCCATTTGCGCCCGAAATGTAACCGGTGTATGTATTTAAGAAATTTGCCGAGACAAAGTAATTTGGATTTCCACTGCCCTGTACTGTCCAAAGATTTCCACCGTTTGTTGTTTTATATACCAGTCCGTTTGTTCCGGGTACCCATCCTGTATTTGCATTAGGGAATGACAGTTTACCCAAATTATTATAGATACCGTAAACCAGACTTATCCAATTAGTACCACCGTTCGTGGTCTTAATAATCGTACTGTTATCTCCTGCTATATAGCCGGTGTTCGCGTTAACAAATTTTACTGAAAGTAAATTTACGCTTACACCCGAAGATTGAGATAACCAATTAGTGCCTCCGTTTGTTGTCTTTAATATTGTTCCGGAATATCCGGCTACATATCCGGTATTTGCATCTATGAAGTTAACAAGCATAAGATAAACATATACGCCGCTTGATTGTGTCAACCAGTTTAGACCCGAATTTGTTGTTTTTACTATCGCTCCTCCGTGACCGACCATCCATCCTGTATTGACATCGACAAAGTATGTCGATTGATAGTCGTAATTTGGCGCTCCTGCACTAACCCAATTATCTCCGCCGTTTGTCGTTTTTAGCGAGGTTCCGTACCACCCGCAGGCAAAACCTGTATTTGAATTTGGAAACGCTAAAGACAAAATGTGATTGGAAGTTCCAGTGCTTTGTTGAATCCAGCCGCTTTGAGAATAAAGTATTCCGGTAAGGGAAAAGACTAGTGCCAGGATAAAGGTTATTGTTTTCATATTCTAAACCTTTGATTTTGATGATTGAGAGAATTAGTATATATTTACCTACTTTATTTTAATTTGTCAAGGATAAAAAATGTTAAATAAAGTACTCTTAGTTAGCGGTAACAAATAAAAAAAACTTTTATATCTAAGAACTTATTTTTAAAGGAGCAAAACTAACGATTTCACAATTTTTGAATAGAAGGTTTTAATAAATAGACTTAAATTAAAGAAAAAACCAACTATGGCATTAAAGAACATTCTCACGCTGGAACAGAGGCGCAAAATTGTTGATTTTTATAATAGTTTTTTTAAAGGTTTTTCAGTGAAATATTATTCGCAAGAAGGTGAAGATGCAATTTTAAAACGAATTTTCGAGAAAAAAAGAAATGGTTTTTACGTTGATGTCGGAGCTTATCACCCGAAAAAATATTCAAACACATTTTTTTTCTATAAAATTGGATGGAGTGGTATTAATATTGACGCAATGCCGGGTAGTATGAAAGCTTTTAACAAGAGCCGTTCAAGGGATATCAATTTGGAAACACCGATTTCATCACAAAAAAATAGATTAATATATTATGCATTTAACGAACCGGCATTAAATAGTTTTAATAAAGAATTGTCAGAAAGCAGAGATGGTATCGACGGTTATAAAATCATATTTAAAAAGGAAATAGAAACTTTCACATTGGCTGAAATATTGGATAAATATCTCCCTGCCCAAATAAAACAAATAGATTTTATGAGCGTTGACGTCGAAACGCTCGACCTAGATGTTTTAATGTCAAATAATTGGAATAAATATAAACCAGGGTTTATTTTAGTAGAAGATTTAATGTTTGATATAAAGAATCCAGGAAAATCAGAAATCAGTAATTTTCTTTCAAAGTTTGGATATTCGTTTTTTGCGAAAACAGTAAATACATTTTTCTTTAAGCATTGCGACTATAATATCGATTTATAATGATTAGTTCTTCGTTCAATACCCCCGTGCTCTTTATGATATTCAACAGGCCGGATACGACGTACGAGGTCTTTGAGTCCATCAGGAAAATAAAGCCGAAGAAACTGTTCGTGTCCGCTGACGGTCCGCGCGCCGGAAAGCCGGGCGAGGATGAAAAATGCAGAATCACACGCGACGTTGTGAAAAAAATCGACTGGGACTGCGAACTTCACACGAACTTCAGCGAATCAAACCTCGGATGCAAGCGGGGAGTCACGAAAGGCATAAACTGGTTCTTCGATAACGTCGACGAGGGAATTATCCTCGAGGACGACTGCCTCGCGGACGAGTCATTTTTCACGCTTTGCTCCGAACTTCTTGAAAAATACCGCGGAAACGAAAACATAATGCACATAGGCGGCGTCAACTTTCAGGACGGAATCAAACGAGGAGAAGCATCATACTATTTTTCGAGATTGTGCCACGTCTGGGGATGGGCTACCTGGAAAAGGGCGTGGTCGAAATACGACGTCTCGATAAAGAATTACACCGATGAAAAATATGACTCGGATATCGGCGGAATAATCCCCGACAATGAAATCCGCGATCATTACAGAAAATATTTTCAACTCGTCAAGAACAACCAACTCGATACCTGGGACTATCAGTGGGTCTGGACAGTCTGGTCGAACAACGGCCTTAGCGTTATACCGAACGTGAACCTCGTCAGAAACATCGGCTTCGGCGAAGAGGCTACGCACACTACGGACACGTCGAGCAGCCTTTCCGAAATCGCGACGGGAAAACTCACTGGCATCGTTCATCCTGAAAAAGTCGAGGCGGATTTTGAAGCGGATAAATACACGTATTACAGGAAAATGAAAAAAAGCAAGTTGTCAAAACTGCTCGGTCTCGCGGGCAAATTTTTCAAGAAGCAATGAGAGTCATTTTCGACAATGAAATATTCCTTATTCAGAAATACGGCGGCGCGACGCGTTACTTTTACGAACTGATCAGACGCCTGCCCGCGAACGATATCGCAGTTCTGCTGTATATGGGAAAGTTCATAAACGAATACGGGCTCGAGAACCACAGTAACGATTTCGCCGTCTTCAACGGCAGGAAAATCAGGTACGTTCCGAAAACCAAACTGATATCACGCATAATTCAGAAGCCGCTCTTCGAGAAATTCGCCGCCAAACAGGACTTCGACCTGCTTCATCAGACATATTTCAACGATATTAATATTCCGAAACAATTCAAAAGAGTAATAACGATTCACGATTTCACACACGAAAAACTCGGCGAAAACTTTTCGGGGCTGGATAAAACGGTTGAGCAAAAAAAGAAAGCGATAGAAAAATCCGACGGCATTATATGCGTGTCGGAATCCACGAAGAACGACCTGATGTCGATGTACGATACGGCGGGAAAGAAAATCAAGGTCGTTTATCACGGCAATTCGCTAAGGTACGAAGACCCGGGAAAGCCGATTATCGAACGCCCGTATCTGCTCTACGTCGGCGACAGGCGCGCTTACAAGAATTTCGGAATAATGACGGAATTGTTTTCGCTCAACAGGAATCTCGCGGATAATTTCGCTCTTGTTTGCTGTGGAGGCGGACCTTTTACGAAACAGGAAAAAGAGAAAATCAATTCGCTCGGACTCGGAGACAATTTCATTCATACAGAGGCTTTCGACGTAAAAATCGCCAACCTATACCGCTACGCTTCGGCTTTTATCTTCACATCAAAGTATGAAGGTTTCGGAATCCCGATGATTGAGGCGATGTATAACAGATGCCCGGTCGTGGCGTCTGACGTAAGTTCTTTGCCTGAGGTCGGCGCGGACGCGGCGCTTTACTTCAATCCCGATTCCGCGGAAGACCTGAACAATAAACTGACATCGCTTCTTTCGGACAAAGAACTCAGGGCCCGCCTCGTCGCGAAAGGAATCGAGCGCGAGAAATTTTTCTCCTGGGATAAATGCGCAGCCGAAACGAAATCTTTTTACACTGATGTACTCGGCTCCTGAACCGCCTATTTGGTTAAAAAAATATTATAATATTCGTTAACTTGCCATATTCAATTTATCATTGTCGGAATATCCAATAATATCGGTAATCACGGTTGTTTTTAACAACCGCGAAAATTTCAGGAGAACTCTCGAATGCGTGCGCGGTCTTGAGTATCCCGCTCTCGAATACGTTGTGGTTGACGGCGGCTCAACGGACGGAACGCAGGATATAATAAAGGAAAATACGGGGTTCATTTCGAAACACGTCAGCGAAAAAGACGGCGGGATTTATGACGCGATGAACAAGGGATTGAAACTCGCTTCCGGCGAATACGTCTGGTTCATGAACGCGGGCGACGAACCCGAGGGTCCGGAAATACTTAAGGAGATATTTACGGAGCAGGGCGGCGACGTTTATTACGGCGATACTGAGATGATAGATTCAGACGGTACGAGTTACGGGAAGAAGACTCTTAAAACGCCTCCCGAAAACCTGAACTGGCGGAGCATGATTGACGGAATGGTCGTAACTCATCAGTCGCTCATAGTAAGGAAGAGCCTGTGCCCCGATTATGACCTGAAGTACAGGTATGTTTCCGACATCGACTGGGCTATAAAGGTTCTGAAGAAAAGCGGTAAGATTGTAAATACACGCCGTGTGCTGTCGCGTTTCCTGATAGGCGGTTTTTCAAGAAAGAACACGATGAAATCTCTGCGTGAAAGATTCGGAATGCTCCGCGTTCATTTCGGTCTGTTCCGCGTTCTCATAAATCACGTGAAGTTATCGTTCAAGTTTTTAATTTACATAGTCAAAAGAAGAAAATTATTATAATGCCAAATTTAAAACTTCTGAAAATAAAATCCGAAATGGCGCTGCGCAAGGTCGGAAATAAATTCGGTGTCGACGTTAAAATGACCGATGAGGAAATTTTAATGAAGCAGTTGAAGCACAACGGCATAGACTTGATATTCGACATCGGCGCGAACACGGGTCAGTTCGGAGAGATGATTTATAAACTCGGCTACGGCGGAAAGATGGTTTCGTTCGAGCCGCTTTCGGAAGCGCACGCTGCTCTCGTAAAGCGATGCGAAGGAGTTTCGGGATGGACCGCGGCTGAAAGATGCGCCGTTGGGGATTCGGACGGGGAGATTGAAATACACGTGTCGGAAAATCTTTTGAGCAGTTCGGCGCTGGATATGCTTAGCGAGCACGAAAAAGCCGCGCCCGATTCAAAATATGTCGCGACGGAAAAAACAAAGGTTTACAAACTTGATTCTATATTCGGAAAATACTTGAACGACGCAAAAAATGTTTTTGTAAAAATCGATACGCAGGGTTTCGAGGAGAAAATCCTTAACGGATGCGGGGAATCTCTGCCGCGAATCAAAGGCTTTCTGATTGAAATGTCTCTTGTGAAATTGTACGACGGGCAGGCGCTGTTCGATACGCTGTATCCGCGCATGCTGAAATCGGGTTTTGAACTTTACGGAATCGAACCCGCGTTCGTTAATAAGGAAACAGGAAGAATGCTGCAGGTTGACGCGGTATTCTTCAGACCGTAAATTCCGTTCTTATATAGTGCCTGCCGGGAATTTCCTCCCGGCAGTAGTAATTATTTCGAATTCATTATTTCTTCAATTTCCTCAATCTCGAGAGGAATGTTCTTCATCAAATCGAAGTTGCCTTTTTCTTTAACGACGATGTTGTTCTCGAGCCTGATACCTATTCCTTCTTCGAGAATATAAATTCCCGGTTCGACCGTGAACACCATACCCGGCTTGAACGGTTCGTGGAAGTAACCGACGTCGTGGACGTCGATTCCGAGGAAGTGCGAAACACCGTGCATGAAATATTTCTTGAACGCGGGCCAGTTCGGGTCCTGCTTCTTTATGTCGCTCATCTTAAGAAGTTTCAGTTTCAGGAGTTCTCTTTCCATGTTCTCTTCGGTTTCTCTCTGAAGGTCTTTCCAGACCGTGCCTTTCACGACCGAACTGATTGAAGATTTCATCACGTTCAGCACCGCCGTGTAAACGGCTTTCTGGCGTTTCGTGAACTTTCCGTTAACGGGAATCGTCCTCGACATATCGGCGTTGTAATACCTGAACGACGCGCCCGTGTCAATCAGAAGCACGTCACCGTCCCTGCATTCCTTGTTGTTCTCGACATAATGAAGCACGCACGAACTTCTTCCCGAAGCGATTATGGGAGAATAGTCCGCGTTGTCGCCTCCGTTCCTTATGTACTCGTGTATGAATTCCGCTTCGACCTCGTATTCCATCACGCCCGGCTTCACGAATTTCAGAACGCGCCTGAACGCCTTCTCCGTTATGTCGCAGGCTTTCTGCATAAGGTCGAGTTCTTCTTTCGACTTCACGGCTCTCAGCCTGTTTATTATCGGGGATAGCCTTTGATAGTTATGAAGCGGATACTGTTCTTTGCACCATTTGATGAATCGGGCGGCGCGGGTCTCGACTTCGATTACCGCGCGCTTGTGCTCGTTCGAATTGATGTAAACATAATCCGCGTCGGTAATAAGGTTTCTGAAAATTTTGTTGAAATCCGAAAGCCAGACAATGTTCAGAATACCCGTTCTTTCCTTTGCTTCTTCTTTTGAAAGTTTCTTTCCTTCCCAGATGGCGATGAGTTCACTTGTCTCGCGGAGAAAAAGAACTTCCTTGAGATTCGGGTCGGGAGCATCGGGAAACAGGACGAGAATGGATTCTTCCTGTTCAACGCCCGTAAGCCAGAACAGGTCGCTGTTCGGCCTGTATTTCATCAGTCCGTCCGAGTTCGTGGGCATCATGTCGTTCGCTACGACGACGGCCATTGAGCCCGGTTTCAAATTCTTTGCAAGTTTCTTTCTGTTTTCTATGTAGAGTTTTCTGTCAACGACGTAAGTTTTCATAGCGGATTTTTTAAGATAATATAAACCGATTTTATTAAATATTCCATGTTTTAAAACTCAATTTCATTTTTATCCTTTATAAACTTGCCCGTGAGTTCCTGCGGCGCTTCGGTCGCGAGCCAGACGGCAGTCTCCGCGCCTTTCTCGACAGGCAGCGGCGCGTTCTTTCCTCCCATATCCGTTCTAACCCATCCCGGACACATTGAATTCACGGCGACTGCTTTTTCCTTAAGCGCGTGAGCAAGCCTGAGCGTGACCGTGTTGAGCGCTGTTTTTGAAATGCCGTACGCGGGCGAATATGCGGAATACTGAGACGAGATTTTTCCGAGACTGCTCGAAATGTTTATGACCCTTCCTCCGCTCTTAAGAAGCGTCTGAAAATACTGCGTGACGAAAAGCGGTCCGAACACGTTCGTGTCAAACACCTCTTTCAGGACTCGCGGCCTGATTTTGAGTATCTCCCCGGCTTAGCCCACAGCTGAAGCGCAAAGCAACGGAAGAAATTTTATTTGGAGTTTATTCGCAAAAATGCTCAGTGTAAAACTAATTATCTCTCCGACTTAGCCCACGGCTTCAGCCGTGGGAAAAAAGGCGAGAGATGAGAAACCGTTTTAACGGTTTATAATTATTCTTTCTTTATTCCATATATTTTCGCGAATTCGGCATATTCTTCAGCGAACGTCCGTTTCTTATGATGTTCTTTCTGATTTTTAATATACTCATTTACTCTTTGGACTTTATCTATGCTAATTGAAAATGCGCTGTATCCCGTCTGCCAGGTGAACCTTGACAATGACAAACTGTTTTGATTTATCCAGTGCGAAGACTCTCCTTTGATATTTTTTACAATGTTTTCAATAGAATGCTTTTCACCCATTCTGAACAGTATATGAAGGTGATCTTTCGTCCCGTTCACGCTTTCGGCAATACAATCATATTCCCGGGATAGTTTTCTTTCGATATGAGTGTATAACTTTTGTTCAAATGATTCATCGATGATAGGAGCACGGTCCTTCGTGCTGAAAACCAAATGTATCCAGATTTTGGTGTTTGAATGAGGCATGTTGTTCTCCTTTTTAAAAACCGTTGAACAGGTTGTTGTTTTCATTTATCTCAGCCTACGGCTGAAGGCGTGGGCTGAGCCTGAAAGACGATTCGTTTTTCTACGAGGAAATTTATTAATAAATTTCCGATTAAGAAATCAAAAAATATTGCGTGTTTTATTGTTTGAGTCCCGGTTCTGATGTTTAAATGAGGCACACCTGTCTACGTTTTTATAAACCGTTAAAACGGTTTTGTGTTTCTACGATTCTGTACCCACGGCTGAAGCCGTGGGCTAAGTCGGAAAGATAATTCATTGTGTATCGTCGTTAAAAGACAAGTTCCGATTCGTTGTGTTTCGTTGTTGATAGACAAGGTTATGAAACCGTTAAAACGGTTTTGTGTTTCTACGATTCTGTACCCACGACTGAAGCCGTGGGCTAAGTCGGAAAGATAATTCATTGTGTATCGTCGTTTAAAAGACAAGTTCCGATTCGTTGAGTATCGCGGCCTGTTAACGAGATAGTAGGGATTTTAAACTACTAACTACTAACTACTAACTACTAGTTACTATTTAAGTCTTCTTAAACTTCGTTCGGAAGTTCGTAAATAAAAATACTGACTCCAAACTGTTGAATGGGGAAAGCAATTATAAGTTCAGTATAATTCGGTTTGTTGCTTTTGCTTAATGCTATTTATATATTAAATAAAATGGAAATGAATATTTCAAAGTTTGGAACGAAGAGACTGTCGGAAACGACCACAATCAGACTCGGCGGCGCGGCAAAATATTTCATCGAATGCAATTCGGAAGAAGAAATCATTCAGACGCTCAAATACGCCTCGGATAATAACATAAGCGTTTTTGTCCTCGGCGGCGGCAGCAACGTTATTTTCAGCGATGAAGGTTTCGACGGAATTGTCCTTAAAGTTAACCTGAAAGGAATCGAGTTCAATGATGACATTGTCACGGTCAAGGCAGGTGAAGACTGGGATGAATTCGTGCGGACTACAATAGAAAATGATTTCGCCGGACTCGAATGCCTGTCCGGAATTCCCGGCACTGCGGGCGCTACACCCGTTCAGAATGTCGGCGCATACGGCGTGGAAGTCGGAAACCTGATTACAGGAATTTCAGCAATCGACAGAGGGACTTTTGAAAAAGTCGTTTTTAGTCCGGAAGAATGCGGTTTCTCATACCGTAACAGCCGTTTTAAAGGGGCGGATAAGTATAAATACATCATTACGGATGTCAGTTTCCGTCTCGTAAAATCGGGTGAACCCATAATAAAATATCCCGAACTCGCCAGGTATATCGGAACTCATATCGACCTGAAATCATTAAATAATGGAAAAGAGAGGGTACTGGCTGTCAGGGAGGCTGTATTAAAAATCCGTATAGGAAAATCGATGATTGTTGATGAAAATGATCCGGATTCGCACTCCTGCGGCTCATTTTTCACGAATCCTGTGCTAAAACCGGCTGATTTTGATGCTTTTTTGTCAAAATGCGTTCAAAAAAACCTGAAACCGCCATATTTCAAAGACGGTCAGAATTACAAGGTCTCGGCCGCCTGGTTGATTGAAAATTCGGGATTTGTAAAGGGTTTTTCGTTAAATGGCGCCGGAATTTCGAATAAACACTCGCTTGCGCTCGTAAACCGCGGGTGCAGTACAAAAGACATTTTGCAACTTGCAGAACATATAAAGAAAACAGTATCAGATAATTTCGGCGTTACGCTCGAAATTGAACCAATCCTTGCGGCCTATCGGTAAACTCTATTTTTACATTATTTTTACTCGTATAAATTTCTAAATTTATTGATGAAAAGCGTTGCTTTGCATACTCTCGGCTGTAAACTAAATTACAGCGAAACTTCGACTCTTGCCAAACAGTTTGAAGCCAAAGGCATAAAACTTGAGGAATACGGCAGGAAATCGGATATTTTCGTGCTGAACACGTGCTCTGTCACGGATAATGCCGACAGGGAATGCAGGCAGATTATCAGGAGCGTTCTCAGGAAAAATCCCGATACATACGTTATAGTTACAGGATGCTACGCGCAATTGCAGCCCGGGGAGATAGCGGATATTGACGGCGTCGATTTGGTACTTGGCTCGAAAGAGAAATTAAGGTTATTTGATTATCTCGAGAATATTGACGTCGAATCGCCTTCCTGCATTTTCAAGGAAACCGGTTCAAGGATATTCGTATCAGGGCTTGACGAGGTGAGCGGCGAGATTTCGGAAGCGTTTTCGGCGGATATAGATTCCAGAACACGCGCTTTCCTGAAAATTCAGGACGGCTGCGATTATAACTGCACGTTCTGCACTATTCCGCTCGCGCGGGGCGGTTCCAGAAGCCTGCCGATAAACGCGGTACTCGATAACGCGAAAAAGATTATTGACGCGGGCTATAAGGAAATCATTCTCACCGGCGTAAATACAGGCGATTACAGGTACTATGACAGCGGGTCGGGCGGCGTGAAGAAACTGATACACGTGCTTTACGGGCTCGATAAGCTCGGGATAAAAAGGATTAGGATTAGTTCGATAGAGCCGAACCTGCTGACGGACGAAATAATTCAACTCGTTAAGGCATCGGATAAATTCTGCAGGCATTTTCACATACCCCTGCAGAGCGGCGACGCTGAAGTGCTGAAGATGATGCGGAGACGTTATAATACGGGACTTTACAGGTCGCTGATTGAAAAACTTAACGCGAAAATCCCTGACGCCGGCATAGGCGTTGACGTGATTATCGGATTCCCCGGAGAAACTGACGCGTATTTCGAAAACACAGCCGCGTTCATCAGAAGCCTGAACATCAGTTACCTTCACGTGTTCAGTTATTCGCAGAGGAGAAACACTCCTGCCGCGGAATTCGCTGATAAGGTCGATATAAAAACGCGGAGAATGAGAAGCGAAATACTGCGCAGCATTTCCGCGTCAAAGAAGTATGATTTTTACGCAAAGTATATCGGTACGGAGCAGGATGTGCTTTTTGAATCGAACATGGTCACGAAAGACAGGAAAAATTATATCGAAGGATGGACGTCGAACTATATTCGCGTTAGGACGGAATACGACAAATCCTTGCAGAACAAAATAAGGAAAGTAAGGTTAAACAACATAAACGGAATGGGACCCGTTGAATGTTCGTGCGTTTAGAGTAAACGGGAAAATTTTAATATAAAAAGAATGAAACTGTTTTTAATCAGGCATGCGGAAGCAATTGATTACGAAACCGAAACAGTAAGAAGCGATGATTACAGATTCATCACTCCTAAAGGCAGAAAGGTTTCCTCCGCGGTTTTCAGGGCGCTGAAAGACAACATGTCGGAACTGGACAAGGTCTTTACGAGCCCGCTAATCAGAGCTGTTCAGACGGCCGAAATTCTTGCTGTAAATCTGAAGTTTAAACACGACGTTGAGATTGTCAATGAACTGCTTATGAATTCAAGCGTTTCAAAGGTGTCTCAACTTCTCAAGAGAAACACTGTTTTTAATACTGTCGCGCTCGTAGGCCACGAGCCGATGATGTCTTTGCTTGTTGCCGGGCTTTCCGACAGGAAAAATCTTAATTTCCAGTTCAGGAAATCGGGCGTCTGTTTCATCGAATACGACCCAGATAAGGAAACCGGAACATTCGGATGGTTCTACAATCCAAAGACATCTGAATTTATTAAGTAGTATATGTAATGGACGTTCCTTTAATGATTCTTGATTCCGTGAGTTTCGCTTACGGAAATAATAATTTTGCTCTCAGGGATGTTTCGCTGAAAATAGATTCCGGCGGGATGTACTCCGTGATAGGAAGGAACGGCTCGGGCAAGTCAACGCTTGTTAAAATTCTGGCAGGTGTTTTTTCGGGTTTCGGAGGTACTGTCGATTTTCTCGGTAAACCGATTGCAAGTTACGACAGAAAATTTTTAGCGCGGCATATCGCCTGCGTGCCGCAGGAAAACACGCTGTTCGATTTCAATCTTTCGGTACCTGAATTCCTGTCGTTCGGAAGGTACGCCTGTAAAAAATTCTCGGATTTCAGAAACGGCATCGAGGACAGAAAAATAACGGACGCGGCAATGTCTTTGCTCGGGATTACCGGCTTCAGGTCAAAAAAACTCTCGGAATTGTCGGGCGGGGAGAAGCAAAAGGTTTATATCGCGCTTGCGCTGGTTCAACTTGACGTGACGTCCGATTTACGCGGGAAACTTCTCATTGTTGACGAGCCGCTGACTTTTCTCGACGTAAATTATCAGTTTGAAATTTTCAATGTTTTAACTAAATTAAACGATTCGGGGCTGGCTGTTCTCGCGGTCACGCACGATTTGAATATTGCTATAAAGTACACGAAAAACACGTATCTGTTCGACAAAGGCTGTCTTGCCAAATCGGGCAGGACGGGCGAAATCATTACGGAAGAATCGCTGTCTGAGTACTTCATGCTGAATTCTCAAATCGTGAAATTTGAAAATGATTTCCATATAAACTTTTTTCCAACTTCTAAATCAGGAAAAAATGGGATACAATAATATTTTGCTTTGTGAGAAGGGATTGACGGGAAGGATTACGCTTAACCGTCCCGACAAGAGAAATTCTCTCGACGACGTTATGATTAAGGAGATAAAGGACGCGATTAACGATTATGCCCGCAGCGAAAGCATTAAATCGATAGTAATAACAGGCGCGGGCGGAAATTTCTGCTCGGGACTTTTTCTCGAGTACCTGAACAAAATTCAGGAATTTGACGTGCTTCAGAACAAGCAGGATTCGGAAAATTACAAAGACCTATTGCTGACGATATATACCTGTCCGAAACCGACTATAGCGATGGTTGACGGATACGCCCTCGCGGGCGGATGCGGTATCGCCAGCGCCTGCGACCTGATTGTCGCGGCAGATAAGGCGCAGTTCGGATACACCGAGGTGAAAATCGGATTCATACCCGCCGTGGTAATGGTGTTTCTTCTGAAACGCGTCAGTGAAACACACGCTAAAGACCTGCTGCTTACGTCTAAATTCATCACGGGAACGGAAGCGTACCAGATTGGTCTCGTCAATTACGTGGTTGACCAGTACATGCTCGAGAGTTTTACGGATAAACTCTGCGAAAACATAAACCGTCTTCCTTCGAGTTCTTTGAAACTGACGAAGGAAATGTTCAAGAACGTGACGTCCATGAGTTTCGAGGCGGCGCTTCAGTACGCGGTCGACATGAACACCCTGACGAGAATGTCGGAAGACTGCAGGAACGGCATAAAGAAATTCTTAACAAAGAAATAAACAATGCGTATAACTAATTAAATATTTTCATAAACTAAATCTTTTGAAAATGACAGACCCAAAAAAGTATAAGGAACTTCAATATCTCGACAGAAACGAATCACAATACGGACCCACACCGAAATGTTACGATTTCCTTAAAGAAGTTACGATTGACGAACTCGCCAATTATTCGCGCGATTTCGCGAAAGGCATTAAATCGAGTTTATCAAAAATGATAGCGGACGAATTCAAACTTCCCGAAAGACAGGTGATTCTGTCTTACGGAAGCGAGGATTTGCTGAAACAAATAATACATTATTACCTCGACAGAAAGGAAAAAATTCTAATACCGAAGGAAGCGTGGTGGTACTACAAGAAAGTCGCTTATGAGGTCGGCGGGTTCAACGTTGAGTATCCTATGACGAGAGGAAAAGAAAACGGAGTTGCGACATTTCTATATGACGTCGACAAAATGATAGAGATTTACGACCGTGAAAAACCGCGCATAGTGCTCATCGCGTCTCCGAACAATCCGACAGGCAACAGGATATCGAAGGACGACCTTCACAGGTTCCTCGACGCCTGCCGAGGCGCACTCGTGATGATTGACGAGGCATACTGGGGATTCGGCTCGGTTGAAAACGATTACGTGAAGCCTTTCCTTGACGAGTTCCCCAATCTTGTTATTTGCAGGACGTTCTCGAAATATTTCGCGCTTGCCGGATGCCGCATCGGCTATGCTTTCGCGGGAAAGAACCTTGAGGAACTGATGAACTATACGGTCAGGTATCTGGGATATAACAGGCTTTCCGAAAAACTTGCCGAGATTGCCTACAAGGACAGGGATTACTATGGAAAAGTTACGAACCTCATGCAGGAGGACAAGGAATATTTCTACAAAGAATTCGGAAAAATGAAAGGATTCACTCCGTATAAATCATACGCAAATTTCATGCTCGTCGATATGCCTCTTGAAGTCAGAAAAGACATGAACAAATTCCTGAAGGAAAGAAACCTGCTCATTAAATTCCTCGACGAGGAAGCGTTCAAGACCGAAGCCAGAATTACGCTCGGCACAAGGGAGCAGAACTATTACCTGATGGATTCAATTAAAGAATTTTTAGGAAAATAAAATGACAGCGAAACAGGAACCAAAAAAACCCAATTACATATTGTATGTTCTTATCGCGGTTGTAGTTGCGGTTGCAGTGTATTTTATATATACGATGATGGCGGATAACACAAAACCCGAATACAAGGTCAAGACGGAAAAGAAAGAAGTGACCGAGCCGCAGTTCAAGAAACAGGGCGAACTTGAATTCATATCCGGAAAGGATAAAAAAACGCTGAAGAAGATTGACATCGAAATCGCGGACAACGACGCCAAGCGCGAACAGGGACTGATGTACAGGAAATCGATGGACGAATCGAACGGGATGCTGTTTGTTTTCGCCTTGTCCGAACTTCATTCTTTCTGGATGAAGAATACAGTGATTTCACTGGACATAATCTTCGTTAACGAGAGTAAGGAGATTGTTAAGATACACAGGAACGCGACACCGTTCTCCGAAAAGTCTCTCCCTTCTGAAAAGAAGAGCATGTACGTAGTGGAAACCGTCGCGGGATTCTGCGAAAAATACGGCGTTAAGGAAGGCGATAAGATAGATTTTAAGATTACGAACTATTGATGAATAAGCTGAAATCCGAATATTTCTTTAACCGCGAGTTAAGCTGGATAGAGTTCAACAGGCGCGTGCTCGAAGAAGCGGGCGACAGGACTCAGCCGCTGCTCGAGCGCGTGAAGTTCCTGTCGATATTCAGCACGAACCTCGACGAGTTCTTCATGATACGCGTGTCAGGACTGAAGAGGCAGGTGTACAGCGGCGTAAACGAAACATCGTCGGACGGTCTGACGGCTCAGGAACAGCGCGAAATCATCTACAGCGAACTCGTTCCGCAGGTTAAGGAACAATACAGGATTTTCAATGAAGAAGTCGTTCCCGGACTTGAAGAGAACGGAATTAAAATTTTGAAATACGGCGACCTCGACGACGCATCGAGAAAAAATCTCGACAGGTATTTCGACGAGGTGCTATACCCCGTGCTCACTCCGATAGCGATGGATAACGTGCATCCGTTCCCGAATCTCGTAAACAGGACTCTTGCTTTCGTTCTGGTTCTCGACGACCCCGAAACCGAAGTTATCGAAAACAAACTCTCCGTGCTGCAGATACCCGGAAATATTCCGAGGTTCATACGTCTGGAGAATACGGAAGGCATTTCGGTTCTGCTTCTCGAAGACCTTATAGAGGCGAACATCAGCAAACTTTTCCCGGGAATGGTGATTACGCACTGTTACGCATTCCGCATAACGCGGAACGCGGACCTTGAACTCGAGGAAGAAGAAGCCGACGACCTTCTCACGCTGATTGAAGAGGAAGTAAAGAAACGCAGACTCGGCGTCATCGTGCGTCTCGAAGTAGAAGAAAAAATTCCCGACCAGATACTTGAATTTCTTATCGAGGACCTCGAACTCGATAACACCGAAGTTTACAAAGTTGACGGACCGATAAATCTCGGCGACCTGATGTATCTCTACGGAATCGACAGGCGCGAATTGAAGGATGAGGGTTACGCGCCGAGGATTTCATCTTACTTTCTCGAAGAGGATAATTTTTTCAAGGCGATCAGGAAGCGCGACATAATGCTTCATCATCCGTTCCACTCTTTTTCGTCGGTTACGGAATTTGTTGCGCAGGCGGCGGAAGACAAGAACGTTTTCGCGATTAAACTTATACTTTACAGGACAGGCGGCGATTCGCCGATTATAAAATCTCTCATAACCGCTGCAGAGAACGGAAAGCAGGTTACTGCGGTAGTTGAACTCAAGGCGAGGTTTGACGAGGAGAATAACATCGTCTGGGCGAAGAAACTCGAAAACGCCGGAGTGCACGTGGTGTACGGGATTTCGGGTCTGAAGACCCATTCGAAGATGCTTCTCGTTGTGAGAAAGGAAGGCGGCAAGATGGTGCGTTACCTGCATCTGAGCACGGGCAACTATAACCAGACGACGGCGAAGATTTATACCGATATCGGTCTTTTCACCTGCAGCGAAGATTTCTGCAAAGACGCGTCAGATTTGTTCAACTACCTGACAGGCTTCTCGAAACAGAAGGAGTACAGCAAGTTTCTTGTCGCGCCTTACACGATGAGGAAACCCCTTATAAACGCCATCGAGAATGAAATCGAATGCCATGGCAAGCACGGGAACGGGAGAATAATTATCAAGGCGAATTCACTCGTTGACGATAAGGTGATTAAAAAACTTTATCAGGCGTCTTGCGCAGGCGTGAAAATCGATTTGATTATTCGCGGTATATGCAGGCTGCGTCCTGGAGTAAAGGATATGAGCGCCAATATTTCCGTAAGGAGCATTGTCGGAAGATTCCTTGAACACAGCAGGATTTTATATTTTCATAATAACGGCAGTCCTGTAATTTATTCCGGCTCCGCCGATATTATGCAGAGAAATTTCGACCGTCGTGTGGAGATACTTTATCCGATAATGCATCCTAAGATTAAAGAGGATTTAATCGAGATACTCGAATTTTATTTGAAGGATAACGTCAAGGCGAGATTGCTTGGTCCCGAAGGCTCATATTCGAGGATTCCTCCCGAACAAATTCCCGAAAAGGAAAAGTTCAACGTTCAGGAGCATTTTGTTTCCATAGTCAAGAAAAAATACGCCGCGGAAATTAAAAAAGAATATCTGAAAAAACTTAAGAAACTGAAAAAGAAAAAAATATTACATTGAAAAGGATAAACACACGATGACCTGGTTCACCGAATTTAAAAGTTCTTTAAAAGGCTATGACGCGGAAGAAATACTCGACCTGTATTTTTTCAGGCCGCTTTCATTCCTGTTCGTTAAACTAATCTATTCGACTAACATTACGCCGAATCAGATTTCCGTCGTATCGATGCTCTTCGGCATACTTACGGGAGTTTTGTTCGGATTCGGCTCATATCAGTTTTTTGTATTCGGCGCGATTGCTCTGCTGATTTCGAACATACTCGACTGCGCTGACGGACAACTTGCGCGACTGAAAAAAAACGGCACGGGAATCGGGAGAATAATCGACGGCTTCATTGATTACGTAACGGGATTGTCAATCTTCGCGGGTATAGGCATAGGGCTCAGCGTCGCTACTGGCAATTACGCTTACGTATGGATACTTACAGCCGCCGCGGGATTCTCACGGGTTCTTCAAAACATGATGTTCGACAACTACAGAAACATGTATCTGACTTACGTTTACGATAAGGGCTCGAACATACCGAAGGAAATCGAGGAATACACGCGTCTGAAAAGGAGGCTCGAAAAAACTAAAGGACGATACGTGGAAAAGTTTCTGGTTGACATTTACATTAAATATTCATCGGTGCAGAAAAACACGGCGCAGGATAAAGTCCTTAATGTTTCATCCGATGAATATAAAAAGAAAAACGTTATGCTTTTGAGAGCCTGGTCGTGGATAGGCTCGACGACGCACCTCGCAGCAGTCGCCGCCGCGTGTTTCACGAACAGAGTCGAGTATTATCTATGGGTGACAATTACGCTCGGAAACTTTTATCTGCTTATAATGTACATAATTCAAAAAAGCGCGCTGAAAGGAATTTCAAAATAATATGCAGGCAGTAATTCTCGCGGCTGGGCTCGCAAAACGCCTGAGACCGCTTACAGACACGACTCCGAAGTGCTTACTCGACGTAAAAGGGAAGAATCTTCTTCACAGAACGATGGAGAATGTAATCTCCTGCGGCATAAACGACTTCGTTTTCGTTACCGGTTACAGGGAAAATATGATAAAGGATTATCTCAGGAATAATTTCGGCAGCGTGAACATAAAGATTCTTACAAACACCGATTACGCGAACAACAACAATTCGTACTCACTGTGGATGACAAAGGATTACATAAAGGACGGGTTCGTGCTTCTCGACAGCGACATACTGTTTGACGCGGGAATCGTTTCTAAATTGCTTGCGGACAGTCACGACAATGCGGCGGCTGTTAACGTAACGCATAAACTCGATGATGAGCAGATAAAGGTAAGGGTTGACGGAAGCGGCAGGATTCTTGAAATATCGAAAATTGTTGACATTAAAGAGGCGGCAGGGGAATCGATAGGCATCGAAAAGTTTTCGCGTCCTTTCGCGGACGAGATTTTCAAGATTCTCGACAGGAAAATACTCGAAGAAAATAACGTGAACGAATTTTACGAAAAAACTTTCGAAGAGATTATCGAAAGAAACGACCCAGGGAACAGCATATACAGCGTTGATGTTTCAGAATATGAATGCATGGAGATTGATACTGTCGAAGATTACTATAATGCTCAAAAAATTTAAAGAAAAGAAAATTGAATAATTACAGAAGAGGATTCGGCGGATTTACTTTCTTTCCGCCGGTTATTAAATATCTGCTAATATCAAATATAGCCATTTTTTTGCTGGAGTTCTTCTTTCTTGATTTCCTGAAAGCAGGAAGAACCAGTGTAGGAGATTTGTTCCTGAAGAACTTTGCTTTGTTCGGGTACGATTCGCCTTTTTTCAGGCCTTGGCAGGTGTTCACGTACATGTACATGCACGGAAGTTTCTCGCATCTGTTTTTCAACATGTTCGCGCTCTGGATGTTCGGAATGGAACTTGAAAATCTCTGGGGCTCGAAAACATTCTTCATATATTATACGGTTTGCGGCATCGGCGCGGGACTTGCAAACGCGTTTCTCGCCCCGCTATTCACTTCAATGCCGCCGAACGTCCCGACTGTAGGGGCCTCCGGCTCGATATACGGCGTGCTTATCGCTTTCGGGATGCTGTTTCCGAACAGATACATATACATTTATTTCATGCTGCCTCTGAAAGCGAAATATCTCGTCATAATATATATGGCTGTCGAAGTGTTTGCAGTGGCATCGCAGTCGCAGTCGGGAATAGCGCACGTTGCACATCTCGGCGGAGCGGTCGTCGGATTCCTGTACGTATATTTTTATCTGAACCGCGGTCCGAGAAAATTCTCGCGTACGGGCGACTCTAACGTGTTTGATAGCTTTAAAAATGTATTCGAAAAGAAAGATAAAGAAGCGAACATCTACGACATTCCCAAAAGGGACATAACGGACGCTGAATTTGAAGACCTTAATAAAAGCAAGTATGAAGATGACGTGAGGCAAAAAGAGCGCGAAGCGCAGGAACGCATAGACGCCATACTCGATAAACTCAGCGCACGGGGTTATTCAAGCCTGACGGACGAGGAAAAGAAAATCCTGTTTCAAGAAAGCAAACGGCTCAGATAGTTCTTTCAAATTTTAAATTGTAAATCTTAAATTATAAATTTCAAAAACTTGTAGTTCATCAGTATTTCAATTTTTAAATTGATAATACAAACTACAAAATGAATCAGCCCTGCAGGGACGGCATCGAAAAATTGAAAATCGAAGACACAAAATACACGCGTTTCAAAACCCGCATCGTTGACATCGGCGGTGTGCCGCTCGGCGGGGCGAATCCGATACGTCTTCAGTCTATGACAACTACAGACACGATGGACACGTCCGCGACAGTCGGGCAGTCAATTCGCATAATCGAAGCAGGCGGAGAATACGTCCGCATAACCGCGCCGAGCATAAAGGAAGCAAAGAATCTCGAAAATATAAAAAACGAACTCCGCAGGCGCGGATATAAAACGCCGCTTGTCGCTGACATCCATTTTACCCCTAACGCCGCTGAAATAGCCGCGCGCATTGTAGAGAAAGTGCGCGTCAATCCGGGAAATTACGCCGATAAAAAGAAATTCGAAATTATAGATTATACCGATAAACAATACGAAGAAGAACTCGGACGCATCAGGGAAAAATTTGTTCCGCTGATAAGAATCTGCAAGGAGTACGGCACCGCGATGAGAATCGGAACGAATCACGGCTCTCTCTCCGACAGGATTATGAGCCGCTTCGGCGATACGCCTCTCGGGATGGTCGAATCCGCGATGGAATTCCTGCGGATTTGTGAAGATGAAAAGTATTACAGCATCGTCCTTTCGATGAAGGCGTCCAATCCTCAGGTGATGGTTGAAGCCTACCGCCTGCTCGTCAGGAAAATGTTAGAAGCGGGAATGAATTATCCTCTCCATCTCGGCGTTACGGAGGCGGGCGACGGCGAGGACGGAAGAATAAAATCCGCTCTCGGCATAGGTACTTTGCTCGAAGAGGGATACGGCGATACAGTGCGCGTGTCGCTTACCGAAGAGCCTGAGTTCGAAATTCCCGTGTGCAGTGCGCTCGTTGAGCGGTATGAATTCTTCAGGGAAAATCTTTCGAAGGAAGTGAAACACGTTTATGCTGTCGGAAGCGCGGCACAGGAATCGAAAGCCTGCGGCAATGTCGGAGGAAAGAATGTCCCTGTCGTTGTGATATCTGCGGATGATGAAATCAGAAAATCCAACGAAGGGTTCCGCTCAATCGGGTATTACTACAGCGAGTCGCTTGACAAATGGAACATCGGCGATATGGCAGCCGATTATGTTTATTTCGGCTCAGAAGACATTAATTACCAGCTCCCCGGTACGGTAAAGAAAATATTTGATTACGAATTCTGGAAATCGAAAGGCGGCGGCGATTCACTGCCTCTCCTTAAAATCGAAGAATACAAAAAACTTACTGATAAGAATTTCAATAAATTTCTCGAACTCGACGTCAACGAATATCATTCTAACATTGATAAAATTTCAAAGGATACTAAAGTAATTCTTGTTCTTTCGTCGTCTGAAAAAATGTCGCTCTTGAAAATGAGAGACGCGGCAGGAATTGCGAACAAGCTGCCGATCGTGTTGAAAAGAAACTACGGCGAATTATCCGAAGACAAAATGCTTCTTTACGCTTCGACCGACTTAGGCGGGCTCCTGATTGACGGTATAGGAAACGGCGTTTGGATTGAGTCGGCTGAAGCAGGGAATAAAACATTGAACAGCGTGTCATTCGGAATACTTCAGGCGTCGCGCAAGCGGATTTCAAAAACCGAGTACATTTCCTGCCCGTCCTGCGGCCGCACTTTGTTCGACCTTCAGGAAACGACGGCGATGGTAAGAGAGAAAACGAATCACCTCAAAGGACTTAAGATAGCGATAATGGGCTGCATCGTGAACGGTCCGGGCGAAATGGCGGACGCCGATTACGGCTACGTTGGCAGCGGCATAGGAAGAATCACGCTTTACAAAGGAAAAGAGGTTGTCAAACGCTCGATTCCTTCCGAAACGGCCGTCGAAGAACTCATCAATCTGATTAAAGAAAACGGCGACTGGAAAAGCCCGGATTAATTTCCATTTTCTCGTCTGTTTATTCCTTAGAAATCAAATTTTAAAATTCAAATATCAAAAGTGCATTTCATAATTTAAAATTTTAAAAGATTATTAGTTTCGTAAAACCAAATCATATATTTCCATCCGCACATTTTATCAAGTAGCGGAATTATGCAATGAGAAATCCGCTTTTATCTGTTTCATCCGTTCCTTCTTGTCCGCATAGTATAAGAAAAGAAATCCGCTTTTATCTGTATCATCCGCTCCTTCTGTGTCCAAATAATATAAGAAGAAAAATCTGTGAAAATCTGTATCATCCGCTCCTTCTGTGTGTAAAAAATCGGAAAGGGTTTTTTATTTTAAAATAAGCGCCATTTTTAAATTTCAATTTTAATTTCGAATTTATAATTTAAAATTTAAAATTGAATATGGACATTCTCATAAAGAAAATCATTTCGGGCGGTCAGACGGGAGCCGACAGGGGCGGGCTCGACGCCGCGAAGGAACTCGGCATCCCGACGGGCGGACACGTTCCGAAATATTTCAAGACGGAGGCGGGTTCCGACGAATCCCTAAGAGACTACGGTCTCATCGAAACCGAATCCGAGAATTATGAGGAAAGAACAATTCTTAACGTGACGAATTCCGACGGCACAGTTATTTTCTGCAACATAGACGAGAACGGTCTTATAATCGGAGAGGGCACGATGTTCACTTTTTATACCGCGGAAGGAATGTTCAGGCCTGTAATTGTAAATCCCGACGAAAAGAATTTTCACGCCTGGCTTAAAGAAAATAATATACACACGCTGAACGTCGCAGGGAACAGGGAAAGCATATCGCCGGGCATTTACTCGAACACCCGAAACTTCCTCGTTAAGTCCCTGTCGAAGACAATGAAATCAAGAGGAAAAAAACTTTACGAGGTCTTTCTTTTTTCGAAAGAAGTTGAGAGGATCAAGAACGACAACTATTCGGGCTCGGCGGCGCTCCTCGACTCACTCATAAGCGCGCTTGAAACATTTCTTGAAAACTCCGATAACTTATCTCCCGAAGATATCGCCCGCGAGATTGAAATAAATATAAGCGGACCCGTCAACAAGCATTCGCAACTCGTAGTGCTCCACAATTTCTTCGATGAACTCGAATCAGCGGTTAAAAAATATTCGGGCGGTGCAGAATTCAGAAAAAAACTTAAGGACTATCTCGCGGTTTACACACGGAAATGGAATAAGGTGAACGACAAAATCGCGGCGAACGCGATGAAAGCGATAGAATTCAGGAATAAGACAATTTTACTTCACAGCAACAGTTCGACCATTCATAAGGTATTTGAAAAACTCGCTGCGAAAAATATTTTCGTGAATGTAATTCAGTGCGAATCTCGCCCTGTTTATGAGGGCAGGCGGCAGGCAAAGAAACTCGCGGCGCTCGGTTTTCCCGTAACTCTGATTGCCGATTCTTCCGTTATGAATTGTAAGGATAAAATTGATTTCGCCCTGCTCGGCACGGACGGCATTTCCGGAAATTATTTTCTCAATAAAATCGGTTCTTATTTCATCGCGCTCGGAATGAAGGAAATTAAAAAACCGCTGTACCTGCTGACAGACACGCGCAAGATAATCGGAAGCGGAGCGGTAAAGAAGAATTCGAAGCAATCGGATAACGGATTTAAACTTCCGCCCGAACAGCAGCACAACCACACTGAAATCTGGAACGAGAAAAACGAAAACATAAAAATCGAAAACCTCTATTTCGAAAAAGTCCCAATCAAACTTGTTACGAAAATTATAACGGAGAAATAGCATTTCCTCGGATTTATTTAGCAGGTTACAATAAGAATTCCGACTCCTGCCTCTTTTCAAATTGAATTCGTTTAAATAATATCTTTGCGCACTTAACGTACTTTTCATTATGCGCTTTTAGACTATGATTCTTAACTCCTCCTTCTGCTCTGATAAATTCTCATATCGTGATAATATTTCCTCCATCATTTTTATTATGTTAATATTGTTTCTTTTGGATTATCTTTAAAGGCTTAAGGTGCAATAATATCAGATATTTACTTAATTGACAAAAAACCTAAAAATATTTCAGGCGTCGGCGGGCTCGGGCAAGACAAGGACTCTCGTAAAAGAGTATCTCGCAATTGTACTGGCAAATCCTGCCGCTTACAAGAGCACGCTCGCGATTACTTTCACTAACAAGGCAACGGAAGAAATGAAGTCGCGCGTAGTTGATTACCTCATCGCTCTTTCGCGGGGAAACGAGAAGCAACTGGCGGCTGAACTCACGGATGAACTCAACAAAAAAGGAAAAAAGATAAGCGAAAACGATATCGCGAATCTTTCCGCCGAAGTATTGAAAAACATTCTTCACGATTATTCCAATTTTCACATAAGCACGATTGATTCTTTCTGCATAAAGGTTCTCCGCTCTTTCGCGAAGGAACTCGGTCTTCCTGTCGGTTTCGACATCGAACTCGATACGGATAAAGTTCTCGAAGACATCACGGCTAAACTGCTTGATAAATTAGGCGCGGACGAAGAACTCGCGAAATATTTCGACGATTACATACTCTACCGTCTCGGCGAAAACAGTACCTGGAATGTTGCAGGCGATTTAAAGGAAATCGGTGCAGAGATATTCGGAGAAGAGTACTGGAGAAAGAAACTCGAGTCAAAAGACGATGTTTACGGTGACAGAAACAAGACCGCGGCGCTGATAAAAGAAATCAACAAAATAAAATATTCATTCGAGAATTACTTCGAATCGAACGCGAAGGAACTTGTATCACGAATCGAAAGCGGCGGGCTTTCTCACAATGACTTCGCAGGAAAGTCGCGCGGCGCTTACGCCTACCTTCAGAGAATACTGAACAAGTTTGAATACGCCCCGTACGAAGGCGTGCGAACCGTAATATCGAAAGACGGCGATTTAATGAAAACAAAGAATCCGCTATCGGCTTCTATAAATAAGACCGTAAGGGAAATGGTGAAATACTACGATAAAAACCTCGCCGCTTATATTACCGCCTGCGCCGTCGTGAAAACGATTTATAACATCGGAATATTTTCCGACCTGCTTTCGCTTCTCGAAGAATACAGAAGAGAAAACCGCGTTATGATTTCAGCAGACGTGAACAATCTCCTGCGGACGCTTATATCGGACGATCTCTCGCCTTTCATATACGAGAAAATCGGCACGCGAATACGCAGCATAATGATTGACGAGTTTCAGGACACGTCGCGGTTCCAGTGGAATAACCTGAAGCCGCTCGTCGTGAACGCGCTCAGCGAAAGGAATACCGCGCTCATAGTCGGAGACGTGAAACAGTCGATTTACAGATGGCGGAACGGCGATATGCGCCTGCTTCTCGAGGGAGTCGAGAAGGACCTGAACGCGTTCAGTGAAATGCTTTCTAAAGAAACTCTTAAAACAAATTTCAGAAGCCATAAGAGCATCGTCGATTTCAATAACAGGTTCTTCAAAAGTCTGATTGCGTATTTCTCGAATGACAATGACAACTATCTCAATGATTATTTACGGGATTCGTACGAAGAGCAATCGCTCGTGCAGAATGAGAACGGGAAGAATAATGACGGATACGTAATGATTAATGTGTTCCCGTACGACAAAGAATGCGAAACAAGCGGCAACCTGCAGTCGGAGCAGCGCGTAAAAGAAATACTGAAGGAATTGAAATCGGACGGATACAAACCATCGGACATAATGGTTCTCGTGCGTACGGGCAGCGAAAGTATTTCTATTTCGAACCTGATTTCTTCGGAAGGTTATGATGTAGTTTCCGAAAGATCTCTGCTCGTTAAAAATTCTTCCGCAGTGCGCATGCTTGTTTACATTCTGAAGTATATTTCCGATAACAGGAATCATCTCGCGAAGACGGGCGCGCTGTATAATTACTGCCTGACAATTCCCGGTAAGGCGGATGCCTTGGATTCTTTTAAAAGCGGTCGGGAGGAAACGGATAAAATGTTCGCTGATACGATACCCGCCGGATTTTTCCGCGACGGCGATAAGAAGCGCGTCAATTCTGTACTGAACGACCTCGCCGTTTACGATTTAACGGAGCATCTGATTAGTATTTTCGGACTCGATAAAAACGCCGACCCGTATTTAATAAAATTTCTTGACGCGGTTTTCAGGTATTCAAAAGAAAACGATTCCGACGTGACGTCGTTTCTCGAGTACTGGGAATCGAATCAGGAAAAACTCTCCATCGATATTCCCGAAAACGCGGGCGGGATACGGGTCATGACCATTCATAAGGCGAAGGGTCTTCAGAGCAAAGTCGTTGTAATTCCTTATGCGAACTGGGAACTTGACGTCAACGGAAACCGTTCGATGATGTGGGCTTCTTCGGATAAAACGCCGTTCAATAAAGCGTCAGGATTCTTCGTCAAGACACAGAAAGACCTTTCGGAATCCTATTTCGCTTCAGATTACATCACAGAGAGTTCTCTGACCCGCCTCGATAACGTGAATCTTCTCTACGTCGCGTTCACGCGCCCTTCCGAGCGGCTGTACGTGAACGTGCCTGTCAAGAGAAATACGGGAATCGCAAACAGAATCGCGGGAGCGCTGAACAGCGCGCCGGAATTATCAAAGAACTTCAACGAAAATGTTTTTGAATGCGGAGTTAAAAAGAGCGCTGATGAACTGCGGGAAAAATCCAACGGTGAATATTCTGTCAGCGTTACGGAACGGGATGAACTTGTTTCAGAATTGTGGTACAGGAAAACCATAATAAAGCCCGCTTACAGGAAACTGAAAACCGAACAGCAGCACAGCGTGAAAATCAACAGGGGAGTGCTTATTCACGAACTGTTATCAGGGCTTCGCTCAGCCTATGACGTTGGCGAATGCATAAAGTCGGCGCATCTTAACGGATTGATTACATCTTCCGAAACCGAAGAATATAAAAATCTTCTCCTTCAAATTGTAACGGACGGAAAGGTAAAGGATTGGTTCGACGGCTCGAAAACCATAATGACTGAATCCGAAATACTTACCAAAGAAAGAAAAATTCTCAGACCCGACAGGGTACTTGTAAATGACAGTGAGGCGGTTATAATTGATTATAAAACGGGCGGGGAAAGAAAAGAGCACGCTGAGCAGTTGAATGAATATGAATCCGTGCTCAAGCAGATGGGATACGGCGATGTTAAAAAATATATTTTGTACATCGGCGATTACGAAGGAAGCATTACGAAAGTGAGGGAGGTATAATGCCGGATTTTATAAAACGCGCCGCAGGACTCGTGTACGAAAGGCACAAAGAAAATCTTAAAAGCGTTGCAGTAATATTTCCTTCGCGGCGCGCGGGATTATATTTCAGAAAAGAACTTTCCGCATTAATTGAAAATCCCGTTTGGTCTCCCGCCGTGTTCAGCCTGAACGATTTCGTGTCGAAGCATTCTGAACTCGATACTGCGGATACCCTGACACTCGTCTTTGAATTGTATGAATCCTATTCGAAATATCTCGAAACGGAATCGTTTGACGAGTTTTATCCGTGGGGGGAAATGTTACTAAAGGATTTCGACGTAATTGACAAGTATATGGTTGATGCGGACTTGCTTTTCAAGAGCATCAAGGACGAAAAGGAAATCGAGCAGGCGTTTCCCATAGAAGCCGCCGAACAGGCGGAACTATTCTGGAAAAGCATCATCAAACTTCAGAAAAAAAACGAATATAAGGATAAATTTATTGAAATATGGAGTCATCTGAACAGTGTTTACAGTCATTTCCGTGAAGCGCTTCTCGGGAAAAAAATCGCTTACGAAGGTCTGTCAATAAGGAAACTCGCAGAAAATATCGGCAGTATCGAACTGCCGTATGAAAAAATATATTTTGCCGGATTTAATTCGCTGAACAAGTGCGAAAAGGAAATCTTTCTGTCTCTGATAAACAGGAACGCTGCGGAAACACTATTCGATGCGGATAAGTATTTCGTCGAAGACAAAAAGCAGGAAGCAGGGCATTTCTTAAGAAGGAATTTGAAAGTGTTCAGAAACGGACTGGAGAATGAGACGTCCGGACTGGCGGAGGGAAAGAAAAACATAAACATAATCGGTTCGTCGTTAAGTTCGGGAATGGTTAAATCATTCGGATACGAACTTAAGAAATTTATCGAAGAAAATCCAGGAGCCGAAAAAAATACCGCCGTCATACTTCCTGACGAAAACATTCTTCTTCCGGCTTTGTACTCGATTCCCGAAAACGCGAAGGACATAAACATCACGATGGGGCTGCCTTTCCGCTCGACGCCGCTTTTCGCGCTTATAAGAATTATACAGAAACTGCAGAGCGGAAAGATTTTTGAAAAGGGAAAATACAAGTATTATCACGGTGATGTAATACGTCTGCTTCTCCATCCTTACGTTAAATTTCTTTTTCCCGAGCAGATATTCGGCGCGGTCAGGAAAATAAGAGAAACGAATCTTGCTTACATCGAGCCGCAATCATTCCTGCTGAACACGCTCGAAAAAGGAAACTCAAAGGATATTCTTGAACTCGCATTCAAGCCCGTTTCGGAAGTGAATGAGATAATTTCATACATCTCCGGTTTGTGCGATATGCTCACGCTGAAACTCGAAGAATACGAAGGAAACGAAAGCAATAAGATTTTCCAACTGGAATATCTCTTTTTCCTGAGTTCAAACCTTAACAGGTTAAAGGACATTTTAGAAGAAAGAAACACGAACCTGAACAGGACAACATTCTGGAACCTTCTCATTCAACAGTTGAATTCCTCGAGAATCGTGTTTACAGGCGAGCCGATGAAAGGCATTCAGGTAATGGGACTACTCGAATCGCGAAACATAAAGTTTGAAAACGTCTTCATCCTTTCTATGAACGAAGGCGTGATGCCCGCGGGCGATACGTTCAACAGTTATATTCCTTACAGCCTGCGGAAAGCATTCGGGCTTCCTACATTCGAGGAAAATGATTCAATAAACGCTTATTACATTTATTCAATCATTTCAAAAGCCGAAAATATTTTTCTTTTCTACAACGCCGAGATAGGTTCTGACGTAAAGGAAATGAGCAGATACATTCTTCAAATCGAGAACGAACTGAAGAGCGTAAACAGCAATCTGAATGTCCGTCATACTATAGCCTCATATTCGTTGAAGAAAAATTCTGATAACGGTATAGTAATTCTCAAAGACGAAAGTATAATAAATGCGGTTAATGAAAACGTGAAAAGAATATCGCCGAGCGACCTTAACACTTACATTAACTGCACGCTGCAGTTCTATTTCAGGAACGTGCTGAAACTCAAACCCGAAGAGGAAGTCGAGGAGATACTCAGCGCCGCATCGTTCGGGACCGTGTTTCACGAAATCGCGAGGCAGTTATACAAGCCATACATCGGAAAGACTGTTGGCGAAAAGGATATCGATGAAATAGCGGGGACCGCGGAGAATGATTACGATAAACTGTTTGAGGACGTACTGAACAGGAAGGAAGAATTAAGGCACCTGAACCTGACAGAAAAGGGGAGGAACGCGCTTTATAAATCGGTTATAAAAAAACTTCTGAACAGGTTCTTCGAATCCGAGAAAACACGGGCGCCTTATAAAGTGGTTGACCTTGAGAAATGGTGCGAGACAGGAATAAGCGTCAAACTTGACGGGACGAAGCGCGGAATTAACCTCGCCGGCAAGGTTGACCGCATAGACGAAAAGGAAAACGTGTTCGAAATTATTGACTACAAGACGGGCGATTCGAAGTTAAGGGCGTTTAAAAACGACGATAAGTTTTACGAAAACCTTTTTCTTAATCCCGATTATAAAGCGAACCTTCAGACGCTGTTCTATGCGTATCTGCTTTCCCTGACGGAAAACTACGGGAAGGTGAACGCGGGCATTTACGCGTTGAAAGAGATTGCGACCGAAGGGCTGCAATTGATGGCTGACAAGTTTTTCAATCCTGAAGACATAAAACTTTTCGGTGAAGAACTAAGGAATAAAATCACCGAAATATTCAATCCCGAAATTCCGTTCGCGAAAACGGATGACGCGAAGAGATGCGAGTACTGCGATTACAAAAGTATCTGCGGAAGATAAAAGTTTATGCCGGAAGCGTGAATTCGAATACCGTTCCTTTGCCTTCGATGCTGTCCGCCTTGATTTGCGAGTCGTGAAGTTCTATCAGGTGTTTTACAATCGAAAGGCCGAGCCCGCTGCCCCCCACGTCGCGCGAGCGAGTCTTGTCAACGCGATAGAACCTCTCGAAAATTCTCGGAAGGTCACTCTTTGGAATTCCCGCGCCCGTGTCTTCAACCGATATCCTCACCTGCTTGTCTTCCCTGACGGTTGTTACAGTAACCGTTCCGCCTTCGGGAGTGTATTTAATCGAATTGTCGATAAGGTTTACGAGTACCTGCTTTATCTTATCGCTGTCGGCGAATACCGTAGCGCCGTTCTTCAATTCCGTCTTCATCAGGAGTGAAATCTTTCCGCGTGAAGCGAGTCCCTGCAATTCGTGAATAGTCTCCTGAACGAGTTGATTTATCGCGAAGTATCTCCTGCTTAATTTAACGCCCGCTTCGAATCTCGAAATGCTTATCAGGTCGTCAACGAGCGACTTCAGCCGGTTGCTCTGGTTTAAAGCCTTGTTTAGGAAATCCCGGTTGACCTTGTCGTCGTGAATCGCGCCGTCAGCAAGCGTTTCAAGCGAAAGTTGTATCGCGAATATCGGGGTTCTCATCTCGTGCGCCACGTTTCCGAGAAACTCGTTCCTGTTAACTTTAAAAACTTTCGCCGCGTGAAGTTCCGCGAGCAGCCTCTCTATCAGTTTGTCGAACGCGTCTGCGATTTCGGTTATTTCTGCGCCAGCGGGCAGTCCGTTGCTCGCAAAGGAAAACTCCTCCTTTATCTTGTTTATCTCAATTATCTTTTCATCGTACTCCTCGAACTTTTCCGATTTGTTCTTTATTCTATCGGACGTTCTTTTCATTTCAAAGGAAAGACGCGATACGTAACGAAAGTACAGAATGAATGCCGCCGCGAGCAGTATTGTTGACGATGAAAGAAACACGATTAATGCTTTACCGCTGACAGGGTATATGATGAACGAAGCTATAAGAATAACAGGAAGAGAAATAATCAATAAAGCAAGACCGTATGATAATCTTTTCATATCGTCTTACTCCGCGTTAAACCTGTAACCGAGACCTTTTATCGTTTCTATGTATTCGGAATAATCGCCGAGTTTCTCCCTGACCTTAGCGACGTGAACGTCGATTGTCCTGTCAACGACGTAGATGTTCTCTCCCCAGATATGGTTCAGAAGCACGTCGCGCGAAAGCACTTTGCCGCGGTTGGAAAGTAGAAAATGAAGCAACTGGAATTCCTTTTTCGGAAAAAAAACATCCTCGTTGTCAATCTTCACGCTGTGGGCAACTGTATCGACCTCCAGATTTTTAAATTTAATATATTCGTCGGTCTTAATCGTTTTGTCTTTTTCTGAATACGCCCTGCGAATCACTGATTTCACGCGTGCAATGACCTTGCGCGGGGAAATCGGTTTCTGTATGTAATCGTCCGCCCCGAGTTCGAGACCGATTATTTCGTCGATTTCGTTTTCCTTTGCGGTGAGAAAAATAACGGGAATTCCGTTTGCCGCGCCGGTCTTGAGTTTGCGGCATACGTCGAAGCCGTTCATTTCGGGCATCATAATGTCGAGAAGAATAAGGTCGGGCTTTTCCTTTACGGCTTTTTCAAGAGCGTCCCGTCCGTTGAAAGCGGTTATTACATCGAACTCCTTTTCCTTTTCGAGGTTGTATTTGAGCAAATCGACAATGTCCTTTTCGTCGTCAACTATAAGAATCTTAAATTCCATCTTTCTTTTTTGCATAAACCTACATATTCTATGTTAAGAAATGTATAATTCTACGTTAAGAAATTATTTAAATATAATTTCCTTCTCCGCTTTAGCCGATTTATACGCCGCGTCGATTACTTCTATCACCGCAAGCGCCTCGCGCCCCGTGGAAATAAGTTCGTGCGTGCCTTTAATCGCGCCGATGAAATAATTAATCTCGTTCTCGAAACTGTTCTTGTATCCCGCCTGCGCCTGCTTTATGTTCTTAGGCGTTATGTCGAAAACCTGCTGGTCAATCATCTTGCTAATCCTCAGCGGGTTGATAGTCGCGCTTCCGTGCGTCCCGAAAACGTTACAGTAAAAGAATTCACCGCTGCGCAGAAAACTCCAACTGACCTCGATTGTAAGGCAGGAGCCGTTCTTAAACTTTACGAATGTGAAATTTGAATCTTCGACGGTCTTGGTGTTATGCCTGTAATTTACGGACGATACGCTTTTAACTTCCGGAAAGCCGAGCATCCACATTCCGAGGTCGAGCATAACGATGCCGTTGTCCATCACGACGCCGCCTCCCGCTTTTTCCATTTCCGTGAACCACTTCTGGTTTGAACTCTGCTGTTTAAGCCATCCCGCCTTGACGTAAAAAATTTCCCCGAGTTCTTTTCCTTTTACGAAATTTCTCTGGAGTATCGAATCGGTCCTGAACCTGTTGTTCATTCCGACCATCAGAAGTTTTTTGTTTCTATCCGCTGCAGCCACTATCTTCTTCGTTTCAGCCGCGTTTCTCGCAATAGGTTTTTCTACGAGGACGTGTTTCCCCGCATCGAGACATTTAACGGCGGTTTCGACGTGCGCGTCGGTGCGTGTCGCGATTATAACGGCGTCGATATCTGCGTTTTCGGCGAGCATTGTATCGACATCTTTATAACCCTTCGCGAAATCTTTTCCTCTAAGGAGGTTTTTAACCTTGCTGTATTCGGTGTCGCATATCGCGGTGATTTCAGCGTCCCTGTGCTTCGAAAGTATCGGAAGGTGCATAACCTGAGTGATTCCGCCGAGTCCCGCAATCGCTATCTTGATTTTTCCCATAAGTCTGTATGAAATTAAAATGTCAAGACACCCGAATCACATACTATCAACTTACGGCTGCTTCCTTCCGGACCTGACCGGGTTGGGCCGAATCGTATTGTTCGGGGCTTGACATAACAATATAGTTAAGAAGATTTAAACATTAAATACAAACCAAATAACCCGAGAATCACGTTCACCATCCACATTCCCACGAACGGACTCACCAAATCCCTGTCTGCGAGTTTTTCTCCCCCGATAAGAGAAGCCCAGTAAAGCAGGAAGAAGAAAAGCGAAAATCCAGCCGCTATCCCGAATCCGCCTCTCCTTACCCTGTATCCGAGCGGAGCGCCGATTAACGCGAAAACAAGACAGGCGAAAGGTATAGAATATTTCTTGTAAATCTCGACCTGATACGCGTCCATCTGCTTCTGCATCTGCGTGTTTAACGTTGCCTGGCTTCTTACTGTTTCCCATCTCGATGACAGCGTTTTCTTGATTTGCATCAGCGAATCGTAAGTCAGTGATTGCCTGTTTGATTCGCCTTCGCCCGAAGTTGACGGATAGTAAACCGTATCCTTAAAATTTATTTTAAAAACATTCTCGACGTCCTTGCAGATGCTTGAAATGAATACATCGTTATTTCTCGCTCTCGAAACGCGCAGGCTGTCAACTATGGCATTCATCGCTTTCGCGGAGAGTTCCCTGTCGCCGCGTCCGAAAGCGTTGTCGGATGACTGCTGGAATCCGAATCCCGCCGCGTCGAGCGTTATTCTGTGATTTGTGAATTTTACTTTCCTGTACTTGTTTACGTAATCCTTAAGGTTCAACTGGTGAATCTCGCCGCTCTTCAGGTTCATTACTATACTCTTAAAATCGCTCGTGAAACCTATGTCTCCGCTTTCCGCCGTTATTACGTTCCTGAATTCGGGACTCGAATAATCGTAAATGAACACGCCTTCGATGTTGTTGCTGTTCTCAAACGTCTTTCTCACGAGTATCCTCGCGCCGCCGATGTCATCGGAAAATTTTCCCGCCTCGAGTATGAAGGTCGGCTTTGTTTTCGAAATATCCTGAAGAAGTATTCTCGCCTTGTGATTCGCCTCGGGAAGCACGTCGTTGTTGAAAAGCACCATCAGGTACGTAATTATTACCGCGCATATCAGTACGGGAATCATGAGTTTCTTCAGGCTTATTCCGCCCGCCTTCATTATCGTGATTTCATTCGCCGAGGAAAGCCCGCCGAATGCCATCAGCGTTGAGACGAGCACCGCCATCGGCACCGCAAGTGTAACCATCCACGCGAGATTGAGAGCGATTAACTGCGTTATTATCCAGAGGCTCAGACCCTTGCCGACAAGTTGGTCAATGGATTTTATTAGAAACTGAAAAAGAAACAGGAACATAAGAGTGCCCAGCGAGAACAAAAACGGTCCCGCGTGCGATTTCAATATGTACCGGTAAATTATCAAATGACTTTGTGTTTCTTCCCGACTTTTTCGAAAGCGCTCAAAGCCCTTTCGATATGCTGCCTGTCGTGCGCCGCGGATATCTGTACCCGTATTCTCGCCTGTCCTTTCGGCACGACTGGGTAAGAGAACCCGACGACGTAAATTCCTTCGTCATACAAATCTTTCGACATCTGTGTTGCGAGTTGGGCGTCATTCTCGAATTTTCTGAACAGCACGGGAACAATCGGGTGCACGCTGTCTATGATGTCAAATCCGAGTTTCGTCAGATTCTTTCTGAACAACTCCGTGTTTTCGCTGAGTTTTTTCCTCAGGTCGTCGCTGTCGCGAATCAATTCAAATGCCTTTATAGCAGCCGCCACGATTGACGGAGCGAGCGAGTTCGAGAAAAGATAAGGGCGCGACCTTTGCCTAAGCATATCGATTATTTCCTTCTTGCCTGTCGTGAAACCGCCCGACGCGCCTCCCATCGCTTTTCCGAGAGTGGATGTTATGATGTCAACCTTGCCGAGAGTCCCGCAGTATTCTACGGAGCCTCTTCCGGTTTTTCCGAGAAAACCCGTCGCGTGCGAATCGTCAACCATTACCATCGCGTCGTACTGGTTCGCGAGGTCGATTATTTCCTGAATCTTCGCTATGTCTCCGTCCATCGAGAACACGCCGTCCGTGGCGATTATGATGTTCTGCGCCGCGCTCGGCATCGCTTCGAGACCAGTGCGGTCCCAGATGTCCGAGCCTTCGCGCGCGAGTTTAAGTTTCTGCTCGAGCGACTTCATGTCGGAGTGGTCGTATATGAGCCTTCTCGCCTTGCAAAGACGTATGCCGTCGATTATGCTCGCGTGATTCAGCCCGTCTGTAATAATAACGTCTTCGGTGCCGAGTATAGACTCGAACAGTCCGCCGTTAGCGTCAAAACACGAAGAATATAAAATCGTGTCCTCCGTTTCGTAAAACTCCGCTATCTTTTTTTCGAGTTCCTTGTGAATGTCCTGCGTTCCGCAAATGAACCTCACGGAAGCGAGGCCGAAGCCGTGCGTATCGAGAGCGTCGTGTGCCGCCTTGAGTATATCGGGATGGTTCGCCAGACCGAGATAATTGTTCGCGCAGAAGTTAAGAACTTCGCGTTCGTTCGAATCGGCGGGGTATTTCACGTCGATGTTCGCCTTCTGGTCCGAAAGAATGATTCTTTCGTCCTTGTACAAACCCGCTTCTCTTATTTTGGCGAGTTCTTTCGAAAGGTCAACCTTGGTTCTAATGTACATATTTTTTAATTACTCCTATAATCAGTGTCCATAAATTTTGAAAAAATACCAAAAATAAGCCTATAATTTAAGTGCATAATTTGAAAGGAATTTGGCGTCATAATAATATACTCTTAAGAAAAATCCCCGTCTCACAACGGGGATTTATTTTAAACTGTCACTTAACTTTATTTATAATTATTTCACAGTCACTCTTTTCAATTGAACATTGCGCGTTCGGCGTTTACCCCGAGAACTCGGGGTGTCCCGATTAATCGGGAAAAACTGAAGATTACTTAATCATCAGCATTTTTTTAATTGCTAATTGTTCATTGTTAATGGATAATTGATAGAAGTACACTCCGCTTGCGAGGTTCGAGCCGTTGAACTCCGTGATGTACTTTCCCGCCGTCCTGAACTCATTATGTATCAGCGTCTTGATTTCCCGTCCGAGTATGTCATAAATCACCAATTTCACCTTCGCGTCCTTCGGCAAATCGAACGCTATCTTAGTTGAAGGGTTGAACGGATTGGGGTAGTTCTGATGAAGTTCGAAACGTTCTGGAATACTAAGGGGATCCTTACCGTTTGGATGTGAACGGCCCTTAAAAAGTTTATTTAAGTCATCATTTATCATCTTTGCTCGCCGCGGTGAGTCTTGAATTTATTCTATATTATTGATATGTGTTTTTTGGAAATGGTAATCACCTCCTGATTAAAAATTATTTTCTATCAAGATATTATTTTATGTACATCATTCTTTTTATATCGGAGAAAACCGAGTTGGATTTAGCGTCTTTTGTTTCAAGACGATAAAAATACACTCCGCTTGAGAGTTGTATCTTGCTGAAATTGAGAGATGTTTTATATTCTCCGGCGGAAAGATACATATTGCTTATTATATGAAACATTTCCCGTCCTGTTATATCATACACCTTAAGCGTTACAAATGAATTTTTAAAAATCGAAAACTCTATGACTGTGTTCGGATTGAATGGATTTGGATAGTTTTGCTTGAGTAAAAATGTTTTTGGAAACGAACCTGTATTCGATAAAATCTCAGTATATATAACGGGTCCTCCGCCATTAGTCGTGTGTATGTTACTGCTCCAGCCGGTATTGGCATCGATGAAATCTATGCCCATATATCTTCCCCATGCCAAACTGGTATCCGGCTGCTGGAAACCCCAGTTATTTCCTCCATTTGTTGTCTTCCATATAACACCGCAAATTTTTGAACTTGGAAATTGTCTGGAGCCGTAATCGCCATAGATTATATTGCTGTCGATAATCTTAAAATTGTTTATTAAACTTAAGACAATTCCATTCCCCTGGGGCATATGAATATTAATCCAGTTCATTCCTCCGTCAGTAGTTTTGAGTATGTTAACGCTTGTATTGCTAGCCCAGCCCGTATTCTCGTTAATGAATTCGAGTTGCTGAAGCGTTCCCGCTCCTCCGCATTGAAACCAATTCGAACCGCTGTTTGTCGTCCGCCACATGTTGCCGGATTCAGAGCACCAGCCGTAATATTCCCCGTTTATCTTGTATTTGAGGAAAAATATCTTTCCCCAGCCGATACTTCCGGGCAGAGGTATCGCGTTAAAGTTCAACCCGCCATTAGTGGTCTTCCATATTCTTGAAGTCGACCCGTCGAATCCGCTTACCCAGCCTGTGTCTTTGTTGATAAAGAAAAGACCTCTATAAGTAACGTTTTGAACAGGAAGGCTGTCCCAGGTTGCACCTTTGTTAAAACTTCTTAATATCATATCCGGTCCAAGAACAATTCTCCCGAAAGCATAAATAATAGAATCATTTATTTTGTGAAATTGGTATATTCGAGTATTTCTTAGATAAGTCCAATTGTTCCCACCATTAGTGGTTCGAAATAAATAAGGGATGCTATTCACTTGGTCATTAGTAGCTATCACCCCAGTATTAGCATCAAAGAACTTAATGTCATAGACATCAATCGCCATAGGCAGCGGTTGTGAGAGCCATTGACACGCACAATTATCAATCTTTAATGTACAATCAGCAATTACCAGGATAATCAATATGTATAATAATTTTTTCACTATTTGTCTATGCATATAGATGTTTCATATCGGTCTCTGTTTGTTCAAATATGTTAATTATATTTCGCAATGTCAAAGTATATTTTTGTTTCCGCTAACAATGTGCTTTGAAGCTCATTTGAGCATGGTTCGTTTGACCTCTTCCATGGCCTCATACTGAAATAATGAAAATTCATCCAATAATTTTATATTCGCTATTGAAATTGACAAAGATTATCAGGACTTAAATATTTTGTATGACTCCAAACGGTGATTCACCGATAAAATGTTACTTCCTGTTGCTTAATTTTGTATAAGGTATTTTCACGGGAATAAAAAAACCGGGCAGTTGCCTGCCCGGTCTTTTGACACCGTGAAGTAATTTTACATTCCGTACATATCAATAATTTCCTGTTTCGTCTTATGAAGTATGTTGTATTTCTTTCCTACCTTCAGGAAAGCCGCAAGCGCTTTTTCGAGATGGTGCATGTCGTGCGCCGCCGATAACTGCGTGCGTATTCTCGCCTGTCCTTTCGGCACTACGGGGAAGAAGAACCCTACAGCGTAAATGCCTTCTTCGTATAGGTCTTTCGAGAAGTCCTGAGAAAGTTTCGCGTTGAACAGCATTACTGGAACAATCGGAGTCTCGCCTTCTTTAATTATGAGACCGCCTTCCGTAAGTCCCTTTCTCCAGAAGATTGTATTCTGCTCGAGTTTGTCGCGCCTCTCGGTTGATTTTGAAATCAGGTCGAGTACTTTCAGCGCGCCTTCGACAACCACAGGAGCGACGGTATTCGAGAACAGATACGGTCTGCCTTTCTGCCTGCACATTTCAACGATTTCTTTCCTGCCCGAAACGCATCCGCCCGACGCTCCTCCGAGCGCCTTGCCGAGCGTAGTGGTGATGATGTCAATTTTCCCCATCACGCCGCAATGCTCGTGTGTGCCGCGTCCCGTTTTGCCGATGAATCCCGAAGTGTGGCTTTCGTCTATGAAAACCATCGAGTTGTATTTTTCGGCGAGTTCGACAATCTTATCAAGTTTCGCGAGGTCGCCGTCCATCGAAAACGAGCCGTCTGTTATTATCAGCCTGATTCTCTTGTTCTGATGAAGTTGCAGTTTCTGCTCGAGGTGGTTCATATCGCTGTGTTTGTACGTGTCCTGCTGGGCTTTCGCGAGCCGCATACCGTCAACGATTGAAGCGTGAACGAGCCTGTCCGCTATCATAACGTCCTCTTCCGTGAGCACCGCCTCGAACACGCCCGCGTTGGCGTCGAAGCAGGAAGGGAACAGAATCGTGTCTTCCGTTCCGAGGAACTCCGTAAGTTTTTCTTCAAGTTGCTTGTGAATGTCCTGCGTTCCGCAGATGAAACGGACTGAAGACATTCCGTAACCTCTGTGGTCAAGACCCTTGCGCGCGGCTTCGACCACGTCGGGATGCGATGACAGCCCGAGATAGTTGTTGGCGCACATGTTTATAACTTTTTTCTTCGATGAGCCGATAGGGAATTCGACTTCGATTTCGGAACTTTGAGGAGCGCAGATTGCGCGCTCTTCTTTGAATAATCCCTGAGTCTTGATGTCCGCTATCTGACCGGCGAACACTTTTCTTATTTCGTCTGAATAAGCCATTAAAAAGAACCTCCGTTAATATTTTATGATTTCTTACTATTTTATTTCATTCCACACAGAAAGAGCGGATTGAACAGATGCACACAGATTTTATCTTCCTATAATTCCACACAGAAAGAGCGGATTGAACAGATTTCCACTGATAAAACTTTTTATTCTATGTTGATTTATTTTGCTCCGAATTTTTTAAAGAACCGGTGAAATATTAATTATTTATGTATATGTAAATTTTTCTTTAAATTGTTTGTATAAATTTTTCTTTTGATTTCGGGCTTCTTACCGAAATTCAAAAGGAGGCCGATTTCATACTCTGTTGCCTTCAGATAATTTATCAACTGGCATTCGTGCTCGTTAATCAGAGTTTCTACTGTCTTGATTTCAAGAATTATTTTGTCGTCAACAAGCAAATCAGCGAAATAATGTCCTACACTGTGATTCTCGTAGTAAACAGTAATAGGAAACTGCATTTGAACAGAATGTCCTCTATCTTTTAATTCAATCCTCAAAGCATTCTCGTACTCCTTTTCAAGAAATCCGAATCCGAGTGAGTTGTAAACTTTAAAAAATCCCGCAATAATACTCTCGGTTTTCTCTTTATATAAACTTTCAATTGTAATATCTGTATCCATTTCTGAATCAGATTCAAAGTTCAATAAAGTGTTTAAAATTTTACTCCTTAATCAAAAGAAAATCAAAAATTCTGTCTTTGCTCTATCCGCTCTTATCCGCTCAATTCGTTCTTTCTGTGTCCTATCTAAATAGAAAATGCTCTAATCCGTTTTTATCCGTTCAATCCGTTCTTTCTGTGTGCCATCAATCTATTGGACACCGAATTCCTTCAACAACGTTATAATGTTGTTCACGCTGTCGAACGCTTCGGGCGATGCCTTCGCGTCTGGAATTGAGATGTTGTATTTTGTTTCAAGAAATACTTTCAATGAAACCATTGAGAAAGAGTCAACGATTCCGCCCGAAATAATCGGCGTATCGTATGTTATTTCCCTGTCATCGCCTTCTTCAAGATATTCGTTCTTTACGTATTCGAGGACGATGTCTTTTACTGATTCTGCCATTTTAACTCCGTTTGATTAAATTTTAAAATTGTATTTTTTATTATTTCTTTGAATTATCTTATTCGTGATTCAGGATTCTTTATATGATTCTCGCTAAGATTATGCGGGGATGATAAACCGAAATCCGCCGAATTCTAATTACTAACTACTAACTACTTGCTCTAATTGTTAATTGCTAATTGTTAATTGCTAATTGTAAATCACATATCATTTTCCAGCGTCGAAATGTCGCCGATATCCTCGCCCCATTCCTTCGCTCTCAAAACGCGTCTCATTATTTTTCCGCTTCTTGTTTTCGGAAGCGAATCCACGAATTCAATTTCCTGCGGCATCGCCAGAGCCGAAAGTTTCTTGCGTACGAAGTTCATTATCTCGAGTTCAAGCATTTTGTCCTGATTGTATCCGGGTTTAAGTGTAATGAACGCCTTCACAACTTCCATGTTAATCGGGTCGGGTTTTCCGATTGCAGCCGATTCCGCCACAGCCGGATGTTCAAGAAGTGCCGATTCGATTTCGAACGGTCCTACTAGGTGTCCGCCCGTGTTTATGACGTCGTCGTCGCGCCCGACAAACCAGAAATATCCCTCTTCATCGATGCTTGCCCTGTCGCCGCAAAGATACCAGCCGTTCTGGAATTTGCTCTTGTACGTGACTTCGTTGTTCCAGTAAGTTCTTATCATCGAAGGCCATCCCGGTTTCAGCGCTATCATTCCAACTATACCTTTTCTTTCAATCGGCTGGAATGTTTTCAAATCAACGACGGTTGCTTCTATGCCGGGGAACGGTTTTCCCATCGAGCCGGGTTTGATTTTCATTCCGGGATAGTTCGAGACGACTATGCATCCCGTTTCGGTCTGCCAGAACGTGTCGTGGAACATCATTCCGAACGCTTCCTGAGACCAGATAACCGCTTCGGCGTTAAGCGGCTCGCCCACGCTCGCGAGATGTCTTAACGAAGACAAATCGAATTTCTTCACGACTTCCGTGCCTTCTTTCATAAGGGCGCGTATCGCCGTGGGAGCCGAATACCATACCGTGATTTTATGTTTCGCTATGAACTTGTACCAAGTCTCCGCCTTGAAACCCGCGTCCATCACGCATTGCGTCGTGCCGTTCGACCACGCTCCGATAATTCCGTAAGAAGTGCCCGTCACCCATCCCGGGTCGGCAGTGCACCAGTAAATATCGTCATCACGAATGTCGAGTACGTACTTCGCCGTAATGTACTGCGAAATCAGAGAATAGTGAACGTGCTGCGCGCCTTTCGGCTTGCCCGTCGTTCCGGAAGTATAATGAAGCACGGACGGTGTTTCCGCTGTAGAAGGATAAACGTCGAATGAATCCACACGCTCAACCTTATCCATATTAAAAGCGACCTCGTGCTCCTTGAGCGGTTTCGCTCCGTCGTCATCGACTACAATTATATGTTTCAGCGCCGGAAGGTCTTTTAAGATGTTCCTCACTTTAGGCAGGTGTTTCTTCTGCGTGAAGATAGCCGTCGTTGTCGCGTCCTGAAGTCTTGTCAGAAGCGATTCGGGACCGAAAGCGGAAAAGAGCGGCTGAACGATTGCGCCCATTTTCAGCACGCCTAAAAAACCAATGTAAAGTTCTGGAACCTTGTCCATGAACAGGCATACTCTATCTCCCGGTTTTATGCCGAGATCGTCCCTTAGAAATTTTGCGATTGAATTCGTCAGTTGACGAAGGTCGTTGAAAGTGTAACGCTTTTCCTCGCCCGTAAATCCTTCCCATATAAGCGCCAATTTTTCGGATTTGCCCATCCTGCAGATGCGGTCGGAGCAGTATTCGCCGATATTAATGATATCGCCGTCTTTGTAACCAAGTTCTTTTTTTGAGATTTCCCATGAAAATGATTTGACTTCCTCTTCGTAAGGTTTCATGAAAGGGGTGTGATTCGGCATTGTTTCTATTCCTCTGTTTTGATTTTAAAGAATGCTGATTGAATTAATAAATTAACCAATTTATTCAAAAAAGAATAGAGATATAATTGTTCACCGACCTGCTTTCGCGATTTACACCGAGTTGTCTCTTTAATGTTGTTAATAAAGTTTTTATATTAAGAAAAAATCCCGTAATATGAAGAAGCCAATTTTCTTGTTGCTGTCTTTCGTTTTGCTCTGCGGTTCCGCTTTTCCTCAGATGAATTTCAATACTTACTATCCCGTATCAGAAAATTACGGAACACGATTAAATTCCGTCAATTACATGAACAATTCAGTTCTTGCCGCCGGGGATAACGGACTTTTGATTATGTCAACCGACGACGGCGTAACGTGGAAAAAAATTCAAACCGGCTTTTCATATAACCTGAACAAAATAATGTACAGGTACGACGCGTATACGATGTACATCGCATGTTCGGGGGGGAGAATTCTGAAAGGATTAAACTCCGGTTCGAATTGGTTCGAATTTATTACGGGAGTAAATAGTGACCTTAGTTCAATTGTCCCTTACTCGTATACGAATTTTATTGCCGCCGGAACCGGCGGATGCATAATTGCATCATCGGACGATGGGTCAACCTGGTGGACGGTAGGGTCCAATACGACAAAAAACCTCAGATGTATCAATTACTACTCAAGGGGATATTATTCATATTTTTATTTTTGCGGAGATAACGGAACTGTGCTGAAAGCAAAGATTCATTATAACAGTCCGAATAGCATCATGATTACCGACTGCTCGGCTCCCATTCAGGTTAACCTCAATTCGACGTGCATTATCGATACCAACACGATAATATGCGCGGGCGATTACGGGAAAATAATAAGAACCACGAATCAAGGAAGCACCTGGACGGAATCGATAACACCCGTGAAAACGCGCCTGAATGACATAAGGGCCGTTTATAAATCATATTATTCATCATACGTCCTATATGCCTGCGGAGAAAACGGAATTATTCTCAGGTCGGAAGACAACGGATTAAACTGGAATATCGTTCCTTCGGGAATTAACGAAGAGTTCACGTCAATTTTTTCGAATGTTCTTATGTCGTACGGAGTAACAGGCGGCGGGCGTGTGTACAAGTGCATAAAGCCCGTTGACCTTGAAGGGGCGTCATATAGGTATCAGACAAGTTTTGAGACGAAGAAGATAAGAACTTTCGTACAAAATACAGGCATCTTCAATCAGGATCTCCGCACCAGCAATACGCCGGGATTCAGCTGGCCGAAGGACTCGAACAAGTTCGCCGTATTCACTCAGGGACTTTCCATTGCCGCGAAATTCAACGGTCAGTTGAGAACCGCAAGCGCGTCATACAGCGGAGAATTTATACTCGGTTCGATGAATAACGAAATTCCGGTGAAGTATCCTTACTTCATGGTATACAGCGTTAAGAAGGGCGATAATTATTCAAACAGCATATCGTGGTCGAACTGGGATAAGATGGTCCCGTACGGCGCGCCGTATGTCGACGTGAACAACAACGGAATTTATGAGCCGATTATAGATACGCCGGGAGTTAAAAACGCTTACCAGACCTTATTTCTTGCGATGACAGACGGATACTCCTATACCCACAATCAGAGCGAAGGACTTCCGGGCGGAACCCAGCCTCTCTACGCGGATATGATACTTACTGCCTGGTCTTATGAAAGCGATTCTCTTGCCGATGTTCAGTTCCTGAAATACAACATTATAAATAAGAGCAATTCGATTTGGGACAGCGTTCATTTTTGTTTCTTCACCGACGCCGATCTCGGCGATGCAAGTGATGATTTTTTAGGCTGTGATGTTCCCAGAAATTTGACGTTCTGCTACAATTCCGACAATGTTGACGGGACGGGTCAATCGCCGTCATACGGAATAAATCCTCCCGCAGTCGGATTTAAATTTCTGCAAACGCCCGTAATCAAAAGCATTCAGCCGCCTGAAACTTTAGGAATGTCTTCTTTTTGTTATCATAATAAAAATATTTCTTATACCTGCGAGAAGGAACCCGGGCTTCCGGGTTTGGTTTTTAAATATTTACAGGGTTTAAAATCCGACGGCTCCCCGTGGCTTGACGCAAGCAAGAGCCCTCCTGTTCGAACGAAGTATACTTTCTCCGGCGATCCCGAAACAAATTCGGGCTGGACAGAAGCAAAAGGCGTGATTCATAATTGCGGCGGTGACACTACGGGAAATGTTGTAATAAGCCCTCCGGGCGACAGAAGATTTTTCATGAATACAGGCAGCGGAAAACTTCAAATGTATCAGGGAGATACGCAGACAATCGTGATGGCGCAGATGATAAAAAGGGGCGCCAATAATCTTAATGCGGTAACGAAACTAAAAGAATACAGCGATTATGTGGAATCATTTTATGAGTCGATTAACCACAATCAGGTGATACCGTTCATACCGGAAACCTACCTGCTGTACCAGAATTATCCGAATCCGTTCAACGCGGTAACAAGAATAACATATCAACTGAACTTCGCGACTAATGTTAAACTCAGCGTTTATGACATTCTCGGAAGAAATGTCGCAACACTCGTAAATCAGTATCATAATCCCGGTCTAAACGTTGTGATTTTCGAGGGCTCACGGTTTGCCAGCGGCGTTTACTTTTACCGTCTTGAAACGGATAAATTCACGGATATTAAAAAGATGGTTCTCATAAAATGAGACGGTTATCTTAAAGCGATCAGGAAACTATTGGGTTAATTCGGTATCGTTGCTGCCTTTGCTGACTTTCGGCTTGAACACGTACCTGTATTTGCTTCCGCCGTAATTGCATTTCACTTCGAGCCTGTCCGCGCTGAGACCCGTTATGCTCCATACCATTTCGTCCTGCGTGCCTTTGTCAAAATATATCGTCCCGCCGTCTTCGCTCAATTCCCAGATTCCGTCCATTATTTCATTTTCCTCCCAGTAACTGTAACTGCCGTCAGCGCGGAAGTCGACTACAATTTCAAGCATTTCCTCGTCAGCGAACTTTTTCCCGTTCTCTATAAATTCGTCAATGCCCCATACTTTTATCAAATCCGAATTTTTAGAATCCTGAGCGAATCCCGATATTATCGAAAGTAAAAATAAAAACGCTGCTAATAATGTTATTCTCATATAAAAATTTTATGCAATTTAGTTGTTTTGGAGTATAAAAATAATTCATTAAGAAAAGAAAACGCCCCTGATTAGGGGCGTGGAATTTACTGTAAGGGTAGCCGGAAAACAAAGTTAATAAAGCAAAAATTATTCCAGACCAAAATGCCGTTTCCGGATGTTTTTATAATGCAGTGGGAAATCGTATGTTTCCTTCGGAAACAAACGTTACTTAAATATCGAATAATCGGAACCGCAAATTATTCACATTGGAAATTTATTTACTGCATAATTGAGTAGAGATTGAATTTGATTTAATATAATTTTTATAAAATAATATGATATGAAAAAATTATTTCCAATAGCGGTTTTGCTGACAGCGGTTTTGCTGACAGCGGTTTTGCTGTCTTCCTGTTCAACGCAAAAAATTGAAATGAGTCAGGGCACGTGGCGCGGGATTGTTCTGCTTGATACTAACGACAAAAGTTCGGCTATGCCTTTCCTGTTCAGGTACGGTAAAGACAAAAACAATAAAGATGAAATCATAATAATGAATGCCGATGAAAAAATTCAGGTAACCGAAATATCCTATCAGAATGATTCCGTATTCATAAAACTTCCGGTTTTTAAAGACGAGATAAGAGCATCCGTAATCTCAAAGGATACAATTAAAGGGATATACTATCACGTAGGTTCACGAAGCAAGTATTCCATGCCGTTCGTTGCATATTCTAAGGCAGCGGAAAGATTTGAATATGACGGCACCGACCCCGCCGCCGATTTAACCGGAAGGTGGGAAATGACAGGCGACCCTGGCGACTCGACGGAATATAAAATGATAGCGGAATTTCAGCAGAAAGGAAAAAATATAACAGGAACGATACTCACAACCTCCGGTGATTACAGATACCTTGACGGCGTAGTGGCGGGTGAAAAACTCGTTTTATCCACTGCTGACGGCACGCATACGCTTCTCGTCAAAGCCGACATCATAAACGGAAAACTCGAGAACGGTTTTATTATAGGCGGACCGAAATGGAAGGACAAATGGATTGCCGTAAAAAATGAAAAGGCTAAACTTCCTCCTTCCGACAGCGTTACAAAACTTAAAAAGGACGCGGGGGTCATTGATTTTACGTTCACCGATTTAAACGGAAAGCGTGTAAGCCTGTCCGACGAAAAATATAAAGGCAAGCCCGTCATCGTTCAACTGATGGGTTCCTGGTGTCCGAACTGCATGGATGAAACGAGACTGTTCACGGAGTTATACGATACGTACAGCCCGAAAGGATTAAAAATTATCGGACTCTGTTTCGAGTCTGCGGATTTCGAGGAATCGAAAAAAAGAATTGAGCGTTTCGTCAGCCAGTTGAACGCGAAGTACGATTTCCTGTACGCGGGAGAAGTCGGAAAGAACACAAAGGAAACTCTTCCGTTCATCGAGAAACTTAACGGATATCCAACGACGCTTTATCTTGATAAAAACCACAACGTCGTGAAAATCCACACCGGTTTTTCGGGTCCAGGGACGGGAAAATATTACGAAGAATTGAAAAAAGAGGTAATCTCGACTATCGACAAACTTGTCCTGTAATTCGCATTTACATTGATATATTGAGCAAAAGTTTAGTAATATTAAGGAACAAAGCACGCTGTTTTAAGGTATAAAAAGCAAATTAAGGATATGAAAACAAAATCTTTAATATTAGTTATACTGCTGGCTTTTTCAGCAGCGGCATTTTCACAGACCGGTTTCTCCGACGGTCTTTCGAAAGGGAAATCGCAGGGCAAAAAAATTCTCGTCAACATTTATTCGGAAAGCGACACCTGGTCTAAAAAAATGGAAACCGTTTATTCCTCAGACGCTGTAAAGAATTACGTTAACAGCAATTTTATTTACGTGAAACTGAACGCGAACGGAAGCGATAAGATTTCATATTCGGGAAAGGACTGGACCGCATCGTCGTTATCGAAGTTTTTCGGAGCGACGGGTTATCCGACGCATATCGTTCTGAATCCCGACGGCTCGGTAATTAAATTTAATTACAACGGCGAAACTACGGGAGTATTTTCCGGATATCTCGATGTTACTGAATTTGAAAAATTTCTCAAATATTTCTCCGAGAACAAATACAAGGATACCGATTTAAGCAAGGTCCTTTAAAGATTATTCCTTTTTTCGAGAAGTTTCTTCCTGACAATTGCGGGCACGAAATCCTTTATGTCGCCGTTGAATCTTGATAGTTCCCGCACGAGAGACGAATTCAAATAAGTGTATTTTTCGTTAGGCATCAGAAAAATCGTTGAAATGCCGGGCGCAAGTTTCCTGTTCGTCAGAGACATCTGGAATTCATACTCGAAATCCGACACCGCCCGCAATCCTCTCACGATAACGGACGCTTTTTTCTTTTTCGCGTAATCCGCAAGAAGCCCTTTGAACGAGTCTATCTTCACATTGCCGTATTTTCCGCAGACTTTTGTAAGAAGATATTTACGCTCTTTCTCGTCGAAGAGGGGAGTCTTGTTTATGTTCACCGCGACGGCGACAATAACCTCGTCGAAAAGCTGCGATGCCCTCTCGATGATATCCATGTGACCGTATGTTACCGGGTCGAATGTTCCCGGGTAAACAGCGATAATTTTATTTTTCNNATCATGGTTTTTAAAATCAAAAAAACTGAAAACCGCAATCCCGATTTCCTTCCTTAAAAATAAGCAATCTGAATGTTTTTCCTGCTGGAAAAATTTATCGGAATGCTCGAGCACGAGCGTCGCCCTTAACCTGCGGGTTTCGTCAAGCAGTTTGTCGTAACCGCCGTAACCGTACGGCGGGTCGGCAAAAATAATATCGAAAGGATTTTCTTCAAGAGACTTGAGATATCTGACGGAATCGTTTCTGACTATGCGGGATTTGTCTTTCAGCGCGAGTTCTTCGATGTTTCTTTTAACCGTGTTCGGGAATAAATCCACGAACGTGCACCCGCCGCTTCCGCGCGACAGGCATTCGATTCCGAGGCTGCCCGAGCCGCAGTAAAGGTCAAGAATGTTTTTTCCTTCGAGTTCGATTCTCGTTGAGAGGAGGTTAAAAAGCGTTTCCCTTGCCCTGTCAGTCGTCGGTCTTAGATTCGCAACGGATTTCGGAACGCTGATGATTCTGCTCCTGAGATATCCGGAAATTACCCTCATCTGACGAGTCCGAATAAAGGCGTGAACGAATAAGGAACTATGGAAACATTGTCCTGCAGAATTCCTTCGGCGGATAAATTACTGAAAGGATTTTCGATAACCGTTTGTTTGTATTCAGCGTTGATTTTTTCGCCGTACTGAACCGCGCTTTCTTCGCCGTATATGAAGACCTTATTTATCCCGCTGAATCCGGGTATCTTCAGTATGTTTTCTATCTCCCCGCTGCCGAATTTGGTTTCGTTATTCTTGTACAGTCCCGTATAGTTCCGTATTTCACCGTTGAGGTAATGCATTATGTCCGTCTTTTCCTGCTTGAGTCCGAGAAGTATGAAATCCTTCTCGCTCTTTCCGAGAAAGTATTTTCCCGCGGCGAAATTATCGAAATTTATGCCCGTGAATTTTATTCCCGTCAGTTCCGACAGCCTTCTCGTAATTTCCGCTATGTTCTTGTGATAAGCGATTATAAGAGTGTTTCCCAGATATGCATACTCATCCTTGTTCGAATCTATTCTCTGGTATGAAATCTTGAAATTCTTGTATGTGTCGGGATAAAAATTAGACAGTTCCCAGATCAGGCTGGAGTTTATGTTCTCGGCTTCATCCGTGAAATCTACTGGTATCATGCTCATGTAAGCGAGTCTGGAATCGAGAACCAGACCTGCCGTATCGAAATGAAAGTTGTTTTTCCTGAAAACGGTTGAAATTATACTCGAGAGTTCGGTGATTCTTTTGTGGTTAATCTTCGGTTCGAGAAAAAATATGTTAGCGTCCGCGTACTCCTGCTGATCGACAAAACTGACCTTCTTTCCGTTTTCGACAAGTAGAAACTTGATGTGCTTTCCCGTATATCCTATTATGATTTTGTTCACTCCGTTGTAATATAAGGTTTGAGTTTCTCGAACTTTTTCTTGCCGATCCCCTTTATCTTCTGTATGTCCTCAATTTTCCTGAACCCGTTATGCTCTTTCCTGTACATTAATATTTTTTCCGCCGTGGATTCGCCTATGCCCGGAAGCATCATCAGTTCTTCCTTCGTAGCGGAATTGATGTTTATTACCCTGCCTTTTAGTTTTTCCTCCTTGCTTCCCTTTTTATTCTTTTTGCCTTCAACCTTTCCCGTACTGTCGGGAGGCTTTTCGTTGTTGTTTGTTATCTCTTTAACATTTTGTGAAACACCTGTTGAATCATTTTTGTCCAGTGAATCTGTGCCGAAGGCGGAAAGGCGGTTTACATAATTGCCGAAGACCCTGTCGGCTCTGCTGTAATCGAATGAGTCCTTGCCCGGCATTAGAAAATTCTTAGTGAGTTTTAACAGCAGTCCGGATGCCAGCACTATAATGAGCAAAAGAATAATTCTCGTTTCGCTCTTTGTAAAATGCAATTTCTGAAGTATGTTGCCCATCAGAAAAAAATTAGGGCTGCCCCGCGAGAGGCAGCCCGGTTAAACTATGGGTTTATTACGAATAAATTCGTTCCGTTTCTGTTTGTCTTTATGTAAATAGTAGCATGGTACATTCCGTTGTCAAAGTATAACGACTCCACGTAAACCAATCCGTATACGGGAGGCACAAAGTTTCTTCCTTTAAGGAAAACGCCGACTACGAAACGTGTTGATAACGGACTGTTGAAATACACCGTTCTGTCTGTCGGGAAATCATTTGCGTCAAGTACTTTCCCGTTGAATATTGTTCTCAGAGAGTCGAACTGGACTTTTGTAAAATCGTATCCTCCTGCAGGATTTTGAATAAAATCCGTGAACTTGGTTTCCTTGCCCGCCATCAGTTTGGCGAGATCTCCTGACCTGAAATAGAAATTACTGCTTGTTCCCGCGGAATCTCTCATCTGTATATCCTTGTTAGCGTTGTCAATCTCCGTAACAGCCCTTCCGAGATAAACGTTTACGCCGCTGCGTGAAGTGTCGCCGAAATATTCATCGACAGTAATGGGTCCGTAAGTAAACACATTAGTGAAGAACATCTTCAGGTTCACCGTTGCCGTATCCTCATCCGCAAGGTCGACTGTAATACTACGCGTGTAATAACCGCTTTTCACAGCAGTAACCGTGAATGTTCCCGCGCTCAGACCCGTTATAATGTAATTTCCGATTGAATCGCTGAGAATTGTCGATGTCTCAGGCAGAGTCGTTATCGTCGCGCCGGAAATAAAATTTGAAGTCGTTGAATCCATGACTCTTCCCTTGATAACGGAAGCGCCCTCGCTTACAAGCCCCCCGGATTCGCACCCTGAAATACTCAATATAATAAAAAAGACAGAAATTGGTAGAGCAAACCTAAATAGTTTTATCATAATATTACATTAAGTTAATAAATTTAGTAAATTTACAATTATTATGCGTTTTATTCAAAGTAATAATTCCGCTAATACAAGTTGAAATAGTTATTGCCCTTACGGTTGACCTTCAAATCGACAACGACGACGTTTAATCCGAGGTTTGTGTCATAGTAAGCATCCGCGATTCTTATCAATCCGAATACCTTAGGCTCTCCGTAATAAGAATTTCTTCCAAGAAGATAGTAGCAATAAACCATATTAGGCGACGAAGGAATATTAAAATCATTCGTGAAATCGCTCGGGAAATCCCCGTTTGGGTCAAATGGTCTTCCTCCGAATACCGTTGACAACGTATCAAACTCGTTTCGCGTGTATGTTCCTATCGGATTTGAGAATCGCGTCTTGTATCCGTATCCTGTAGAGAAATCCCAGCCTGTCAGGATTTTGTAAATCGTATTAGTCTGGTCGGAAGCCCTGAATCTCGCGTCCCTTCGCGTCCAGAGTGTATCCTGAACAGCCGCAAGATTGTAAAGGTCAAGAGCGCTTGACGAATAACCGTTGACGTAATCAGTGACAATAATATTGAAATTAACATAAACATCCTGAGAGTCCGAAAACATCGCGAAGTTATGTCTCGCAGTCGTATCTCCCGCCCAAAGAATTATCGGACGCCTGGCGTTTTTGTATCCATCGGCTGACACATTCAGAACATAGTTCCCTCCGGACGACGGCGGTTTCAATTCCATATAATAATTACCTGCAGAATCTGAAAGCACGGTTATGTTGTCAGGCTCAACGTTTATGCTGGCGCCGGTAATCGGCACCTTTGTCGCCGAGTCGTATATAAATCCTCCTACACCCGTTCTTTCATAACTTGCCTGCTGAACCTCACAACTCATTACAAATGCCGAAAGAGCGGCAATTGCAACAAAGACCAAATATTTTATGTTCATAACGATAATTTTAAAATTCAGGTTTTAAAATTCTCTCTATTTTTTTTGATTTTCCCGTTTCGGTATCCATTTCAATCAGCACGCCCGCGAATTTCACGTCGTCCTCAGCGACTTCGTGCTTGAAGGGAGTGCCGAATAAATATCTTTTAATCGATGTTTCTTTCTTCATTCCGATTACGGAATCGTACGGTCCGGTCATTCCCACGTCTGTTATGTAAGCCGTGCCGCCGGGAAGTATCCTGCTGTCCGCGGTCTGCACGTGCGTGTGCGTGCCAACTACAGCGGAAACCTTTCCGTCGGCGTACCACCCGAAAGCGATTTTCTCCGACGTTGCTTCGGCGTGAAAATCCACGAATATTATGTTCGTCTCGCCCTTAATTTTTTCATAAACTCTGTCGAACGCCCTGAACGGACATTCAAGCGGTTTCATGTAAACTCTGCCAATCAGATTTATTACCGCTATCTTTGCATTGCTCTTCGTCGTGTAAATTCCGTATCCCGAACCGTAAACACCTTTCGGATAGTTTAAAGGACGAAGTATGTTTTTCGATTCGTTTATGAATTTATGTGATTGTATTTTGTCAAGCGTGTGGTTACCGCCGGTTAGCACATCGATTGGAAGTCCCAGAAGTTCATCCGAATCTCTTTTCAGTATTCCCATTCCGTCCGATATATTTTCCCCGTTCGCGATTACAAAATCAACATTCTCTTTCTCGATTATTCCCGGCAAAACCAGTTTTGTCATCCTGTATCCGGGCTGTCCGACGATATCGCCGATAAAAAGTATTTTTATAGTTTTGCTCATTACGCGTATTCTTCGGGATTCAGTCCCCTCCAGTTAATGTATTTGTCAAATTCCTTCCTGATTGAATTGAAGATGAATGCGAGAACAATCGCGTCGTCAGTAAATCCAATCACGCTTAAAACGTCGGGTATTACATCCAGCGGATTCAAAAAATATAAAATGCCCGCAACGATTACCGCGACTGACGTCCAGGAAATGTCCCTGTACTTCTTTGTCTTGTAATCCTTAAGCAGGTTCATTGCCAGTTTTATCTGCCTGAACAGCGTAACGAAAACCCGCGGGTCGAGCCTTCTGAGCCTGCTCATTACGGATTTTTCCCTGCTCAATACACTGCCGAGTTTGTTTTCATCGACGCTGTCAATGGTTTTTCTGAAAGTCTTTATAATGGCTTCTTTTCCCATTTGAATTAATTTTTTTTGGAGCAAACCTGCTTTAAAACCCTCAGGAAATTCAATCCGAGAATTTTCCTGATGTCCGTTTCAGTGTATCCTTTCTCGGCAAGCCTTTGTGTGATTAAAGGATAACACGTCGCGTCGTAAAGGTCAATCGGCGGAGTTATGCCTCCGTCGAAATCCGAACCTAAACCTATGTAGTCGATTCCGACAAGATTCCTGATGTAATCAATATGCTCTATCAAATCATCAAGAGTCGTGCCGCCCTTTACGGGGTGCTCTAAGATAAAATTATATCTCTTTTTATTAAATGTAATTAAATCTCCTTTACTTTCCTCGAAAATAAGGTCGAGGTCTTTCGAATACCTGTCGTAATAGTCTTTAACCCTCGTTTCCTTGCCGCCGCTGACGATGAAATCGTCAAGGAAGTTTACCATTATTACTCCGTTCCTGTCCGCAATCGCTTTTATCTGCTCGTCGGTCAGGTTTCTGTAGTGTGGATTCAGCGCGTAACAGTTGGAATGAGAAGCGATAATCGGACCGCTTGTAATTTCCATCACGTCCCAAAATGTCTTCTCGCCCGAATGCGATACGTCAATCATCATTCCCATTTCTTCCATTCTCTTCACGACTTTCTTCCCGAACTCGGTAAGCCCTCCGCTTCTTGAACTTCCGCTTTCGTCTTTTGCCGACGTGCCGATTGCATTGGATCTGTTCCACGTCAGTCCTATATACCGCACGCCTGTTTCGTACAGCGTCTCGAGGTTTTCAAGGCTTCCGCCCACAGCCGCGCCGTCTTCAATTCCCATCATACCGCAAAGTTTGCCTTCCGCGCGTATCTTCTCGAAATCCTCGTATGAATACGCTATGCCGAATTCGCTGCCGTATTCTTCCTCGATTTTTTTCAGCCGTTCAGCCTGCTGTTTCGCGAAACTGAACGCGCGTTTTTCCTCGCTCGAAGGAATCCAGATTGCGAAAAACTGAAGAGTTATTCCGCCCTCTCTGAACCTTTGCAGACCCGATTGCGTGAACGGGTCTTTTTTGCCGAAGTCCGCGCCGCGCTTGAATACCTGGTATAAATAATCGTTGTGCGAATCTACGACCTCCGAATCGAAATGAAGTTTGAAAGCGTCTTCGGGGAGATTGTATCCCGTGTCTTTTGTTTCAGGTTTCATTGTGTCCGTTTTGTTTGCAGAATCTTTGTCCGGATTTTTCTCCCTGTTCGTATTGCAGTTTATCAGAAAGAAAAACGCCGGAAACAGAATTGACAAAAGAAAAATATTTATTATCCGTTTTTTTCCCAAATTATTTCTGATTCAGGTTTAATAATGGCGTGAGTTTCTGGTCGAACGGCGCTATTACTATCGTGCTGTTCTTTGAGTTCATCAGGTCTTTAAGCGTTTCGATGTACTTCCATTGCAGGTACTGAGAATTTATTGTGTTCGAAATTATTTTCTGCGCTTCAGCGATACCCGACGCTTCTACTTTTTTTCTTTCCGCTTCCTGTTTTTCTTTCTGAAGCACGTAAACCATCTGCTGCGCGCGCTGTTCCGCGGCAATCTTCTCGTTTATCGCCTCTTTAACCTTCTCGGGAAGTTCGACGTTCCGCAGGAGCACCTTATCGAGTATTATTCCCTTACCTTCAAAAGACTTCTCGAGATTCTTCGCTATCTGATTCGTGAAATCGTCGCGCTTAGTCGAATAAATGTCCGTAGCGTTGAACATTACGGATACGTCCCTCAGCGCCGTTCGGGTTGCGGGCCTTACTATTTTCTCTACGTAGTCCGTACCGATTGTCCTCAGAAGGTTCGGCGCGTCATTTTCGCCGAGTTTGAACCAGACCGACACGTCCAATCTCAAACTGAGTCCGTCCGAAGAGAGTGTGGTTATCGCGTCGTCGCCCCTGATGGCTCCCTCGTCTTTTACCTCGCTCATTGTATATGTTTGAATCTTCGTGTCGAGTTTCTCGACATCAACCAGCGGATTGACAACGTTTAAACCGCTTCTGAGAACGTTGTCCTGTACGCTTCCGAAAAGAATCGGCACGCCGATTTCACCGGGTCCGATTTGAACAAGACAAGATATTGCGAGAACACACGCCATGACAATGATAATAATAATTCGCGCGATGTTCATAGACTGCGCTGCCTGCTGATTGCCGGCATTCTGCTTTTTAACTATGGTTATTACAACCACAGCCACTAAAAGAACTATGAAAATCGGAATCATGATTTTATATTTTTATTTTAGAGTGCAAATTCTCCGCTTTGCGTAAAACCTCAGACGGGTCGCCGCCCGTTACGGTTATGTGTCCCATTTTTCTTCCCGTCCGCGTTTCTTTCTTCCCGTAAATGTGTATGTATGCGTTTTTTTCCTTAAGAAACTCTCCGAGCCCTTCGGATTTGGCTTTCCCGTTCCTTTCGCCCAGTATGTTTATCATCACCGCAGCGCGGCATTTTAAATCGCAGGAGCCGAGCGGCAAGCCCGCGACCGCCCTTATGTGATTCTCGAACTGCGATACGTAACACCCCTCTATCGTATAATGCCCCGTGTTGTGCACCCGCGGAGCGAGTTCGTTCACGAGCACTTCGCCGCTTTCTTTTTCGAATAACTCTATCGCGAGTACGCCCGTGTAATTCAGTTCTGACAGAATTGTTTCCGCTATCGAATTTATTTTCTTCGTCAGCGCGGAATCGAAATCACCGTTTGCTTTGACAACATTGCATATATGGTCTTTCTGAATTGACTCGACAACGGGATAAATCCCCGTCCCGCCCGTTACGCTCCTGACGCACTGTACAGCGAGTTCGCGCCTGAAATCCACAAACTCCTCGCACATTAACTCGCCCCTTTTAGATAACGTTCTTAACGCGTCTTCTATGTCATCCTTGCGGTCGATTCTGTAGTTGCCCTTGCCGTCATATCCCATTGTCCTCGATTTCAGTATAACCGGGTAACCGTAATCGGCGGCAAAATTTTCCACGTCGCCCGGCGTTTTCACTTCGCAAAATGAAGGCACTGGAATTCCCGCGTCCTTCAGGTTCCGCTTCTGAAGCAGTTTGTCCTGAATCAGCGCTACTATTCCCGAGCCGGGCAATACCTTTATACCGAGGTCCTCGATGTACTTCACGTACTCGCTGCCTATGAATTCATTTTCAAGCGTTACGATGTCGCAGCCTGAAGCGAATTTCTTCAGCGCCTCGTAATCGCTGAACTTGCCCGTGACCTGCTCACTGCACAATTGCCCCGCGGGCGAGTCTTCAACATCCGACAAAATCCTGTACGTAAAACCGAACTTGCCGGTCTCCTCAATAATCATCCTTGCCAGTTGCCCGCCGCCGAGTATTCCAATCTTCATCAAAGCCCTCCGAGAATTTTCGAGTATCTTTCGGAATCGTTTAGAACTTTCACCGCTTCCTGAAGTTGAATGTCGGTTTCGAAAGTGCTTTCAATCTGTTTACTGTCTTCTATGATTCTCCTGTATATTTCGGTTTCTATGCTTCTTAGTATTTCGCTCTTCGCGTTGTCAAACTCGAGCGCCTCTTCTTCCGCTATAACCTGCCCGATTGAGTTGAATGAAGTCGACAGCCTTTCGCCTATGTTCTTTTCCTCCGATAACTTTTTCAACTCATCAAGTTTCCTTTCAGCATCTGAAACGTAGTTAAAACCTCTCGCGAGCGTGAATGCCCTGAAATCCGTGAAGACGTCGTCATCAGCGCGGAATTCCTTTATTCCCGGATTCCTCGAAAGAAAATCATTCGCGTATTTGAAAAACATGTCTTTTAAAAGCAACGCGAAATGAATCCTGCTCTCGCCTTCCGTCTTGACCTCGACGTCGGGCATTATCCCTCCGTTCGCGAGAACAGTCCTGCCTTTCAGCGTTTTGAATTCCTTCCGGCTGAATGTCTCCGTGTTGAGGAAAACTCCCGTCTTGTTCTCCTGAAAATAATCCTTGCTCTGAATCCACCTGCCCGACGGCGTGAAATATCTCGCGACCGTGATTTTAAGTTTTGAATCGAAATCCAAATCCTTTATGTTCTGAACTAAACCTTTGCCGAATGATTTTACTCCGACAATAACACCGCGGTCCAGATCCTGAACCGCTCCCGCGAGTATCTCGGACGCCGATGCCGTGCCTTGATTAATCAAAACCGCGACGGGAATGTTTGGTCCGATTAAAGGCTCTTCCTTTGAAAAATATTTTACCTCGGAATCTTTTCTGAAACTCTTAGTCGTCAGAAGAAGATTGTTCTTTTCTATAATCTTGTTCAGTATTCCTACCGACGCGTTCAGATAGCCGCCGCCGTTGTTCCTTAAATCGATAATCAGACCGTTAATCTCTTTTTCCGATTTCAGCGTTCTTATGCAATTCTCGAATTCCCTGTCAGAGTTCGTCCCGAACCTGTCGAGTTTAACATACGCTATGTTCTTCCCGTCACCTTTAAGAAATCCGAAATACGATATGTCCTTGATTATTATCTCCTGCCTCGTCAGCCGGAATTCTATCGTTTCGATCTCCCGCTCTACTGTAATCGTAAGTTTCGTGCCGACCTCGCCCCTTACTTTTTTCCTTATCTGCTCCGGCGCGGTTCCCGTAACGCTTACACCGTCGATAGCCGTTATGATGTCGCCGACACGCATTCCCATTCTCGACGCTTCGTAACCGTTCATCACGTCCGAAATTACTATCAAAGAATCCCTGTACGTAATCGTTACTCCGATTCCTCCGTATTTTCCGGTCGTTATAAGGTCGAGCGATTCCCTGTCGTTCTCGCCGTAGTAAACGGTGTACGGGTCAAGCGCGCCAAGCATACCGTTTATTCCCGTCTCGAAAAACTTGTCCGAATTTATCCTGTCAACGTAGTTTAGCAGTATCTCCTTGTACACGTCACCGAATATCTCCATGTTCTTGTTTATCCTGTCGTAAGGGTCATCCTTTATCTGCGCCTCCGCGTTTATGCCGAACGATAACACGAACAGGAAAACTAATAACGTTCTCCTGAGAACTTCATTTATGCTTTTAACTCTATGCATTTTTAACCCTCTTCCTTATTATGTTTAAAATTTTATCCTGTATTTCCCCGACAGGCTTCCGCCCGTCTATTCTCTTGAACCGCCCTTTTTCCTTTGCCGCGAGTTCCCTGTATCCTCGTATAACCTTGTTAAAATAATTAAGTTTCTTCTGCTCCATCCTGTCCTTCAACTTTCCCGCCGCCTTTCTTCTTGCAGCCGATTCCTTCATATCGATGTCTATGAAAAAAGTGAGGTCCGGACTGAGTCCGCCTGACGCCGTCTTGTTTATGCCGAGTATCGTCTTTAGTTCTACCTGTCCGCCGTAACCCTGATACGCCGTCGAAGAATCGTAATACCTGTCGCAGATTACGAAATAACCCTTTCGCAAATGCGGCTTTATCACCTCTTCCGTCAACTGCTGCCGTGACGCGGAGAATAGCAGGAACTCCGTGAGCGAAAACATTCCGGAGTGATTCTTGTCCAGAAGTATGTCCCGTATCTTCTCTGATATCTTCGTGCCGCCCGGCTCGCGGACGAGTATGACCTTTTTCCCGCGCTTCTTCAGGTAGTTGTATAGCAGTTTCGCCTGTGTGGATTTTCCGCTTAAGTCAATTCCTTCGAACGTTATGAACATTTATAAGTTGTATATATTTATGTGTAATTGTAATATGTAATCGTAAAATAAGAAAACAGAAAGCCAATTTCAAAATATGAAATTCCAACGATATGTTAACTACTATAAATAAGGAAAAACTTTGGTCGGTTCGGTGCTTAAATTCTCCTCCCCCTGTCATTCAGGCATGATCTTAGCGGGGGTACCCTCCGGGTCATCCATAAGCGTTTCTACTGTCATTCCGATCCGCTTATTCGGACTCTTAGCTGGAACAAGATCTAATCTTTCGGCAAATTATTCCGATTAAACAAGTATCTATTCAGGAATCGATGAAACGGGTTTCTCTTATTTTGCCTTTTTCTTGCATGAGAAAGGATATCCTTTACTCTGTTCATTTCTGCCTTCTTTATATTTTACACAAAATTGTTTTCACCACTATGAAAATACAATTTTTTATAAATCAATTTTTTATATTAAATATCGATATATATGGATTCTACATTTTTGAATTATTTTTATATATTCAAAAATATATATTATTTTTATCCATAATTATAATTTAATCAATTTTTTCCAAAATAATTTTATTAAATGGATTATCTAGAGTGGAATGCCTTGATTGCAAAGTGTATATTCAACGAAGAAAATGCAGGTAAAAATATTTATCTCTATCTTTCAAAAGAAGATATTATAGAAATAGGAAAAAGCATTATATTAACTCCTAATAATGATATAATATGGAAAGATTTTGTATGTGCAATAAAAGAGTCTTTATTCGATTTCGAATATGGTAATCCGATTATTGAAAAGGCAAAAATTTTACACGAAGAGTGGGTTAATCAAAACAACAACATATTTGATCAAAAGACATATTTATATCCTCCGTATATTGTCTATTTAGTATTGACTGTGTTGCCTCTTACTGAGGCTCATGAAAGTTTTGATCCCAGAAATTATTATGATCCTTTAAAAGAATTTCTTAAAGATATTGATTTACCCATACAAAACATCGATACACAAAACTTTAAATATTTGGATGTTTTGTGGGAAGATTTATTTGATTGGGCAAATAATAAAAAGGGTGGAACGTTAGGAGTTTTCCAATTACACAATTTCGGGAATCCAAACTGGGTTCACGTAGGGAAACCCTTATCTCAGTCTCTATTATCTCCTAACACATTATTAAAACTTCCAAATTTATTCAATGAAGCAAGATTAACGCCATATTCGAATTATTCAGATGAGTATTTTAGGCAAATCGTCGTTTATCACAACAAGAGTATTTTAACGTTAAAAGACTTTGTATACAAAATATTAAAAGATAAAAAAGATACTGAAATTATTAAAGCTATAATCGGAATAATTAAGAAAGAATTTCATAAATGGAATGGGGAAACCGAAAGAAAGATAGTAACAGAGCATTCCGAAAAGACAGCGAAAGGTTTTACTGTCGCAAAAATTTGTTTACAACTAGAAATCAATTATGATGATGAGAAGCTTAAAATTTCAAATAGATTATTATCAAAAAACGAATATCCCGAAAATCTTACTTTTGATAATTTACAAATCGCATATGAGATAAATGGTTACTCTAAAACAGCTTTCTTTGACTTGGAATCGTCGTCCGAATTCACTGATGAAAACAATAAATGGATTGCAAGATTCCCAAATAGTGACATTCATCTTTTCGTTAATGCAGGGTATTATCAGCTTAGTAGCAGTTATTATATAGAAACGGAAAATCTGTCTATTGTTAATCCAATGTTTCTATTGTGTAGAAGTGATTTATGCGATGAAATTATAAAATGGGGAAGTTCTTTTAACACGGGTGATTTCAAAAAAGTCGAATTTGATGGGGTACCTGATGATCTTTCGTTATTTTGGTTTAAGAATCCTACCTGTAGTAATTCCCAGTTTGAAGAATTAAAATTATTTTATAATAAGTCTCTTGAAATTAAAGGTGGAATTAAAATAAAAGGAAGAGCATACTTACCTATACATCCTCCGTATGTTGATATAAAAAATTCCGATGGAAAAGAAACTCTGTATATGGAATATATTAATGATGGGTCACTATGCAACTTATTAAAGGATGAAACTTTTTTGGACAGATTCCATTTCCCTCCAAATATAAAAACAAATATCCCTTTTAAAATTAAAATAAAAGATCAAGAACTATCTTCTGATATATATTTATTTGAATTTGTTAAAATTTTTCTTAGCGATTTGGTTAATTACAAATACGATATTCCATCAAGAGATAAATTTGGTTTCCGAACAAACAACAATGGTGCGAATATAGTTAAAGGTAACAGTTTGTTAAATAAGGAATATTTAGATAAACAAAAATTCTATTTGAAATTATTTAAGGAAAATTATCAACTTGGAATTAATATTAAGACACTAAGAAAAAGACAAAAATATTCTTTTCATGATGATTCTCTTCTGTATTTTTTATCAACAAAAAAGGATTGCTCTATTAATGATTTTTATGATGTATTTGAATACCTTTATAATATATACAGTAAATCTGAAAAAACCTTTGAAAATTTGCATAATGCAAAAAAAAACTCACTATATTATTACTCATATTTAGGGTTTATTGAATGTTACTATGATACTAGGGAAATACATGTTTGTCCACCTCAAATGTTTTTAATTCCAACAAAATATGGTAGAAAAGCTATCTTAACTGGTGCTCGAGAAAAAGATTTAATTGAAAAACTTATTTCCGTTGCCAAAGAAAGAAATATTTCTTTCAATTTTAAAAAACATAGTGATATAAAAAATGAATTTCTCTTACCAAATATTATTACCTTACATTCTGTTAGCAACGATTCAAGAATTGATGAAAATAACTTAATAAAATTATCAAAAGATTGCAACATTCCTTTAAATAATAACGAATTTATTCAAATTGGTTTTCTATTGACAAGTTCTTCGGTAGATGAATATAGGAATTATGTTTTACAAAATTTAGAAACAGACAAAGAAGATTATCAATGGGGAAGATACATTTTTAATCCAGATAAACTATCCTTTCAACCAAATAGTAATTCTGATTTTAACAAAAATTTATCATTAGTTGAATATAGGTTAGATTTTAAACTTAACCAAAAACTGTGGTTATCAAATAGATGTTATAAAATAGATAAAAATTGGGGTAGATTTTTAGTTTTAAAAAGAATGGGTAAAAATATTATTTTATATGACGGGCAAACCGAAATTTTAGCAATTCCTACTTCGATTCCATTGCCTTTGCTTCTTGCGAAATCAATTATCATGCTTAGCGGTGAAATTCCCGAAAGAATATATATTCAAACTGGAAAAAACGGTTTCTTTTATTACATATTTAAAAATATTCCTGAACTTATAGCAAAACAGCTTTCAAACGTCAAATTGGGTCAGGAAATAATAATACAAAATTTAAATCAATAATAAATGAAAGATCCAATAGGTTCCTTTGAAACAATCAAAAATAACTTTATCCGTTATGTTGAAACTGCATTCAGGACAAAGTTTGAAGGTATAGAAAAAGAGCGCAATGTTTTACTTAATTATGACAAAGTTCTTTACCGCAAACCATGGATTGAACCTTTGCCCGATTATGTTTCTAGCAACAAACGTATTGATGACTTAACTCTGGCAGATTTAGGCAATGTGCTAAGTGAACATGAGGTAAACACGTTTAAGGGGCTTGTAAAGTCTGGCTTATTTCCTGCAAATATCAAATTACATTCACATCAAGCTGAAATGTTGAGGCAAGCACTAGAAGGAAACAATTGTATTATTACTTCCGGGACGGGTTCGGGAAAAACAGAAGCTTTTTTGTTGCCCTTGTTTGCTCAGCTTGCTAAAGAATTTGCTAATTGGCAACCACCGTATGCAAAACAACCAACTGTGAATACTTGGTGGAAAGAGAGAGCAGAGGGAGGACTTACACCAACTCAAATTGTGAACACATCAAACTTCATTCTCAGTGATGCTGTAAGACAGAGGCATAACGAAAAAAGAAAAGCAGGTGTAAGAGCGTTAATTCTTTATCCAATGAACGCATTGGTAGAAGACCAAATGAGCCGTTTAAGAAAAGCACTTGATTCAGATGACACAAGACGATGGTTAAGCATAAATGCAAATGGTAACGCAATTTATTTTGGAAGATACAATGGCAGTTCGCCGATTCCAGGTGAACTAAAGAAAAGGAAAGATGATGGAACATTAGTAATCAACACAAAAAAAATAAACCAACTCAAAGAAAAATTACGACAAATTGAAATAGACGCTGATCGTGTAACGCAATACATTCAGGCAACTGGGAAAACGGAAAGCGAAGCAAAAGAATTAAGATCATTTTTCCAACGCTTAGATGGAGTTGAAATGCGAAGCCGCTTTGATATGCAAATAGCACCTCCTGACATACTCATTACAAATTATTCGATGCTGAGTATAATGCTTATGAGGGATATTGATAAAGGGATATTTGAAGAGACTAAACAATGGCTATCTTGCGAAGATTTGCAACCTGAACAAAGAGAATCTGAAAAACACAACCGTATTTTTCATTTAATCATTGATGAGTTACACCTGTATCGCGGAACACAAGGTTCAGAAGTGGCATACCTGCTAAAGCTTATGCTTAACCGTTTAGGCTTACACCCACATCACCCACAGTTAAGAATACTAGCATCGAGTGCGTCCCTTGAGGTTGGGGACGAAGACAGCAAGAATTTTATATGTGATTTTTTTGGAGTGAGCCAAGAACACTTTGACCAAAGGTTTAAACTAATTGAAGGAAAAAACAATCCTATTTTTACATTCCCTGAGACAGATAAAAAACTTCCAGTAAATCCATTTAAAAAAATTTCCGATAAATTTGCAGAAACAAAAGGGAGTATAGAGGATCCAAATTTTATCTCAACTTGTGAATTAGTCGCAACAGAACTCGCAACCACTTTTAGTATACCGGAATGCGGAAACGGAATATCAAAGTTGCTTTTAATTATTACTAACCCTACTTTCAAACTCAAAGAAAGGTTGTACTCACCTTGCAATGATTATAAAGCTGTTTGTTCAATACAGGCACAAGGAGATGATACAATGAATAAATATTTTGCAGAAACCATTTTTGAAAACACAACCAGTAAAGAGGATTTACAAAGTGCTTTAAGGGGTTTGTTGATTGTAAGGGCTATCCTAGACGAATCGGAGTTCAGCACTATTTCCGACGCAATCCCTGCCGAAAGGAAATTACCTAGGTTTAGGTTTCACTATTTTTTTAGAAATATTGAAGGGCTATGGGCTTCCGTTGCACAAGATGAAATTGATAACACTTTGTTTGCAGATGGAGAACGAACAGCTGGAAAACTTTATTCAACCACAAGAATAAATTCAGAGGGTGGAAATAGGGTTTTGGAATTACTCTACTGTGATAATTGTGGTACAACTTTATTTGGTGGAAGCCGGCTAATTACAAGAAGTGAATCAGGTAACCATTCATTTGAATTACTTCCCATTAGTCCAAACATTGAAGGTATACCGGAAAAAACACCTGCTAAGCTTGTTGAGAAAAGAAGCTATCAGGAGTTTGCGGTATTCTGGGCATGTGGCAATCAACAATTCACACCACATGATGCTGAACCAGGTGTATCTGCAAACTTTTGGCGACAAACAACAACAGGAGGACTTCGTCAAACCGATTATGAAGCAAACTGGGTTCCTGCTTCATTAAATCGTATTTCTGGCGATATTGATTTCACGCACGATAAATCAAGTACGGACAGTACAAATTGGATCAAGGGTTATTACTTTACCATCACCGAAAATAATTCGAACCGTGATATTGCTTTTCCAGATGCAAACGGAAACATAGACGCAAGAGAAACGCATAAAGCATTACCAAATGTATGCCCGTGTTGCGGAGTGAATCACCAAAGACGAAGAAACGATTCAACGAAATCTAAATTGACATCTATAAGAGGATTCAGAACTGGTTTTGCAAAGACAACTCAAATGTTTGCAAAAGAATTAATTTATCAACTTCCAAACAATGAAGCCGAAAGAAAACTAGTTGTGTTTTCAGATAGTCGTGAAGATGCTGCTCAAATTGCAAATGGCATAGAAAGAAATCATTTTACTGATTTGTTAAGAGAAATTCTTGTAAATGAATTACATAAAAAAGTATTGATAAAGCGCATGATTTTAAAGGCACTTGAGCAAAGGATATTAGATGAAATAGACATTTTCAAAACACATAACACCGAAGAATTTTTAGAAGTCGAAGGATTGCTTTCTCTATCAGATTTAGCTGGAACTAATCCACTTGTTGTTGAACAGAGAGCGATCGCTCAAAATCAACTTGATAAAATACGGCAGAATATTTTTAGCGTTAGGGAATTAGTAGACATTACAAATTCTGTGAATCTTGCCCCTTTAATTAGGCACTTTGCAACTCTTGGTATTAATCCCGGTGGCAATGACATAACTATCCAAATGAGGTTACTCAACAATAATTTTGTTCCTTGGTATGACCTAATTGATTTTACAAACTTTAAATGGACAGCGGGAGCGGATCAAACATACATTAATGACATAAAAGAAGGTGCTTTCGGCAATCTTGCTTCGATGTTTTTTGGTTCACTCTTTTATTCGTTTGAATCATCGGCCTTAGGATATGTTACTATAAACCCTGAATTACAAGTTATCACAGACCAAGCCGAAACAATTGCAATGGCAAGAGATGAATTTTTACAAATAATAAATTCGACAATTAGAATACTTGGAGACAAATACAAGCATAATAAAATCGATGACAGCAATCCTTTTAATTTCATATGTTATAGAGATCTTCCTGGGCAAGTAAAAAAATATGTTCGAGTAGTTGCCGAAAGATATACTATAGAAGAGCAGCAACTTGGTGATGCAATTTTCGTAACACTCTCCACAAGTGGTTTGTTGAGGGGTGATACTGGAATTCAAATCGAAAATCTATTCGTTAAAGTTGCGCAAGCAAATGACTCAGTATGGACTAGTGCACGAGGGAGCAGACCCCACTTACACTTTAGTGGTGGAATCTGTACATATTCAGTTACACCATTACCAACACTGCCCGATGGCATTTGTGATGATATTTGGAAAGAAAACTATCTTTCGTACAATGCAATAAAAGAGCAGAGACCACCAATCCGGTTACATTGTGAGGAACTCACTGGACAAACGGACGAGCAGTTTGAAAGACAACGGCATTTCAGAAATATTATTTTGCCTAACGAAGGGATGGCGCAGGTAAAAAAGATCGACTTGCTAAGTGTAACAACAACGCTTGAAGTTGGCGTTGATATTGGTGCATTACAAGCCGTGATGTTGGGTAATATGCCTCCACAACGGTTCAATTATCAACAAAGAGTAGGACGGGCAGGACGAAGAGGTCAAGCATATTCTGTAGTTCTAACTTTTTGTAGAGGTAGAAGCCATGATGAATTCTATTTTTCGAACCCTCATAAGATTACAAGCGATTCCCCACCCACTCCATTTTTGACAATGAATCAAGAAAGAATTACTAAGCGGTTACTTGCTAAAGAGATATTGCGGAGAGCATATATTGACGAAGGTATAGACATTACTTCTGACGAGAAGTCAAGTGTCCATGGCGAGTTTGGGAGTGTTGGTGACAGACAAGTGAATTGGACTAATTACAAAACACAAGTTATACATTGGATTGCAAACAATAGAGCCAAGATTGAAGAAACTGTAGATGCTTTGATAACGCAACAGTTGCATGGTAAAAGAAATGATTTTGTCAATTGGATTACGGATACTACAACCACGAACGGTTTAATTGAAAAAGCACAGAACATAATTAACAACGAGGAAATATCAACGACAGATATTTCAGAAAAATTAGCGGAGGGGGGAATCTTACCAATGTTTGGTATGCCCACAACAATCAAAAGCTTGTACCATGGAATCAACAAACACTTTGAACCGCTAACAATTGATCGTGCTCAATCAATGGCAATTTACGAATTTGCTCCTGGTGCGCAGAAAACAAAAGATAAAGCTATTCATCAAGTAATTGGTTTTACAAGCGACATCATTAAAACTAAGGTAAACGGAAATGAATCTATAATAAATACAAGAAAGCTTCCTTTTTCGCTAAACCGTTGGTTTATCAGATGCAGGGCATGCGGTTTTTTTGAAACATATTCTGAAGAAAGAAAATCGGAATTGGAAAATCAAAATCAATTTAATAGTTGTCCTAATTGCGGGGAAATAAATCCTGACAAATATCAACGACCTGTGAAGCTCAAATCACCAAGAGCATACAGAACAAATCTATCATTAGGTAGCGACACGAAAGATGAATCCGAATTATTGCTTTCAAGACCACCTATATTTGCAGAGAAAGTTAATGACCCAGCAAATCCGGACCAAAAACAAATTGTTTGCAATGCAGATTTAACTATTAGCGACAAGGATGTTACATGGAGAATAAATACAAATTCTGACCGCTATTTCAACGGAAAAATTTACAACACAAATAACCGATTTCCCTTCAGTGCTATTACTGGCTTTTTGTTCAATAACCAGTGGTTACTAAATGATTATGCCGTTGACAGTGATGAAAATGGTTATTCAATTGTCGTTCAACCCAGTTCGACAGGAGTTGAAGAACAAATTGCTTTGGCGAGCAACAAGAAAACAGAAATCTTCAGAATTGCACCATTAAACGTCCCTTTAGAGCTTGACTTGAATATGTTTTCAAGAGAAACCGATTTGCCGTACATCAAAGCACAAAGTTATGGGGTACGTTCAGGTTATTACTCGGCAGCGTTTTTACTACAACGAGTTTTGGCAGACAAACTTGATGTTGATCCTACTGAAATTGAAATTGCTGATATCTCAATGAAATCACTTGAAGATGGAACAGGCAGAAAAGTAGCAGAAATTATTTTAACTGATGAACTACCAAACGGATCAGGATTTGTGAGATACTTGTACAGCAATTTTCGAAAAATTCTTTCAGAAACAATAAAACCTTCCGATCCCAATAATTATTTGGGGAAAATTCATTCAAACTCACATCACAGAAAATGCAAGGATGCATGTTATGATTGTCTAAAAGTATACAGAAATATGAACTACCATAGTTTGCTTGATTGGAGGTTAGGATTGTCAATTATGCGTTTAATAAGTGATTCGACTTTTGTGTGTGGCACGGATGGGAGTTTTAATCCTTATATAGAATTGAATAACTGGATTGATTTTGCAACGGAATTGCGAAACAATTTTGCTCAAAGTTTTGGGTTCACTCATTTAGCCGAAATAAACGAATTACCAATAGTCTATTTCGGGAGAAATCAACAAAACGTAATTATGATTATTCATCCATTTTGGGATCTAAGAAATATCAGGGAAGCAAACTGGTTAGCAGAAATCAAAGCAGATCTTGACGAATACACATCGAGCCGAAATGGTAGATTAAGTATCATTGATACATTCAATTTACACCGAAGACCCGGATGGTGTTATGAAAAATTAGTGAGCAGATAATGAATCGAGTTGATAAAATAAATTTCAAAATAATTAAAAGAATATCACCAAGCCAGTTTTGTTCAATGAAAAATTGTGCATACAAAACTCTTTTAGCTGAAGCGTTTGATAGGAAGCCATTACTTCCCATTTCTCCAAATGCATATTTTGGAACGGTTTTGCATAAGGTACTTGAATTGATTTCAAAAGGTATTATTAAAAATGAGGAAGAGTTCAACAGGATGTTTGACGATCAAGTAAAAACTGTGGAATCGTATTTACAAAAGAACGGTTACAACTTTTTTATCCCTCTTCAAAAGAATGTAAAGGATTTTGGATTAAAAAAAATTCTTTTAAAAAAGCACCTTCGAAGAGCTACAGAACAACCTAGAACACAAAATAGTACCCGTTATTTCTCTGAGAAATGGATAGAATCGAAAGACAATCTAATTGCCGGAAAAATTGACTTAGTAATTGAATCAGAAAACGAAATCGAAATAATTGACTTCAAAACCGGAGAAATTACAGAAGATATCTTAGACGATACGGGGGAAGTATTTCCAGAGATAAAAGAGGAATACAAACAACAATTGAAACTTTATGCTTATTTGTATTTTGAAAACACTAACAAATTCCCAGTCAATTTGAGTTTGATAGATTTAGCGAAGCTAAAGTACTCTATTGAATTTTCGATAGCAGAATGCAATGAGATATATCAGCAAGCAAAAAACTTACTTCATTCTGCAAATGAAGAAATAATCAAAGGAACTTTTTCTGCAAACCCAACAGAAATAAATTGCAAATATTGCTTATACAGACCGGCTTGCTCTTTTTTTCAGAAATTACTTGAAACAAATGATTCTTTAAATGATGTATCGGGTTTAGTAAAAAACGTAGTGAAGTATCAAAATGGAAATGTGAGTGTATTTTTGAACAGTAGCACGAGTGAAAATACAATTACAAGTTTTCCATCGGAAAAGTACGATGAATTAAATTATAACTTTAACAAAAATATAAGTATTTATAATTTGCGAAAAGAAGCGGTTGAGTACGTTTATTCTGCAACCAAGACAACAACAATTTATGAGCGATAATAACGAATACAAAATTCCAATTCTCTCATTTTACTCAGGTGGAGGATTTCTAGACATGGGCTTTGAAATGTCCGGATTTAATATTGTTTGGACAAATGAAAATGATGATATTTTCGCAAAACTCCACTCTTCAGGTATAACCTCATGGAGAAAATCAAGAGGAAACGGCATTAAAGCAGAAATCTTTAATACAAAATCGATAATTGAAGTTAGTTCAGAAGATATTATTACTGAAGCATTTAACGAGAAAAAACCAGAAATTTTTGGTATGATAGGTGGTCCACCGTGCCAAGATTTTACAATGAATGGTAATTTAGAGGGTTTTAAGGGAGAAAGGGGTAAACTGACTATTATTTTCTTCGATAAAATATTAGAAATATTACCTACTTTTTTTGTAATGGAAAATGTAACCGGTTTACTTAAAAACAAAAGCAATAGAGAATATCTAACTCAGTTGGTCGATAAATTAAAAATTAAATATCATGTTGATTACAAAACCTTAAATTCAATCAACTATGGAGTCCCACAATACAGGGAAAGAGTGTTTTTCGTAGGAATTTTAAAAAATTTTTTACCTGAATATTTTTTGCCGTTAGGCTCTTTTAATTTTGACTGGCCCGTCAACATTAAATATGAGTCTTCTTTTAAAAAAATAAATTGGCCAAAAACAAATCCATTTACAAATAAAATTACAAAACCTAAAAATATTCCGTTTAATTTATGCGTTAAAAAATGCTTAGTCTCAAAATCAAAAATTAATAAAATACCAAATGCAAATGAATATTTTCAGTTATTCGCAAAAAAATCAAAGCTAAATAAAATTTGTGAGGGTGAAACCAACAGGCCATCATTTAAAAGACTTCATAGATATAGGTATAGTCCAACAGCCTGTTATGGAAATAATGAAGTTCATCTACATCCATTTGAAAATCGACGAATATCTGTTCGAGAAGCCTTGCGAATTCAAGGTGTTCCTGACACCTATGTATTGCCTGCGGATCTGCCTAAAGCAAAAAAATTTAAAATGATTGGTAATGGGGTTCCGGTTCCTTTAGCACATGAAGTTGCACAATCGGTATATAATCTAATTATTAATTGTATAAGTAACTCGCAAAATACCCATGGATATTTGGACAAAAAATAAAAGAAGTGATGTAATGTCCAAAATTGGTTCTAAAAACACAAAACCAGAGATATTACTTAGGAAAGAATTATTTAAAAATGGATTTAGATATAGGGTAAATGATAAAAGATTGCCAGGTAAACCCGATATAATACTGAAAAAATATAATCTAATAATAATGGTAAACGGATGCTTTTGGCATTACCATAAAAATTGCCCAGAAGGAAGGATACCCGATACAAATAAACTATATTGGAAGGATAAATTATTAAGTAATAGAAGAAGAGATAAAAAAAACATATATCTTCTTAAAAAATTAGGTTGGAAGACAATGGTATTTTGGGAATGCGAAATAGAAAAATCTTTACACAAAGTTTTAATTAAAATCATAAAAAAAATGAAAAAATCTTTAAAGGATAGTGACTGAAAATTGTTTCCGTAAATGTGATTTTTTTACACAATCTCAAAAGGTTTTCTTTTTCCCTTACTGGCGATCTTCCGATTCATTGAAGTCTCCCGAAAAATTTTAAAGAAAGATTTTTGTTTTTCCATTCGATTAATACCCTTCGTATAAAATAAAAATTTTCGTTTCAATTAATGATATCTTTTCCCATGCTTTATATCCTAACCCTTATCCGTTGCGGGTTTGCGGGCGAAGCCGTAATCAGGAAATAGTATTTATCTTAATGAATGCTGTCTTTTAACCACCCCAAAACCGAAAATTAAATTTTGTAACCTCACTGTTTATCAGCATCTTATCGATGCTCGCGGTCATTTATTGAATAATTTTTTCATCTGCATATTATATTTGTATAGTGTAATTCCCGTTCTTTGATATTGTCGTCTTTAATTTAGTTGCAAAGCATCTTCAGCGTTTATAACATCTGAGTATCTTAACCAACCAGTTTTTTCCCGCGGTCGGTGTTATCGGTTTTCTATATTCTTATTTGACACTATGTGACACTTTTTCGGCACGTTTTCGGAAAATTTTCGAATAAGTTATTGTTTTTTCAAATTCAGTGAAAAAATTTATGACACTTTTTATCTCAAATCTGACACTTTTTGACACTGACCTGTCACGTTTTTTGACACTTTCTGACACTTTCCATTTTTCTGTACTTAACTCTTGTTTATCGCTGATTTATTTGCCAAGTGAGAAAAAATGAAAACTTTTGACGTGTTTTTTGAAATCGTTTCCGCAAACTCTTGTTTTCTTAATCTTGACTCTTGTTTTTACAAAAAAAGTAGTCAAATGTGACATGTTTTGACGTGTTACTTTCATATTTTTGACCTGTCCGGTTATGGAAATCGGGTGCTCCGCTCGTCTGCTTCGCAAGTATCGGTATAACGGTGATGATTTTGCTTCGTGCTTCAAATTTCTTTTTGTGCCTGTCAGGAGTTACCTCCTGACAGGCACGTCAGGTGGAAACATCCGGAGTTCTCGGGACAGTTCTAACAGGCACAATGTTTTTTTCTGAGAGTCCCCGATGAATCGGGAGACTCTCGGTTACTATTCGTGACCGTTCGATGTTTCCACCTGACGTGCACTTAATTCTTAATTCTAAATTCTTGATTCCGCGTTCTTTGCGTCCCGACCTGTCGGGATTGATTCTTCTTTCTCTTCATTCATCCGTAATTTCAATTTATTAATTTGATTTTTTTGTTTAATTTGTTTTATGATAATTAGACCGAGAGAATCGTGAGACACAAGAATTTTTTCATATTCCTTATTCTTATCCTGTCCGTATTTTCGGAGTTCTGCCTGATTTACGTCAGATACTCCAATCAGAATCTTTATATGGAAAGTTTCTCACTGCTCAAAACGGGAAATTTGATTTCGCTTCTCGACATCGTTCTCATCACGGTTTTTTCCGTTTCGAATATTCTCTCGAAATCAAAATACAGAACAGGACACGTAATAACTCTGCTCGTTATGTCAGTCGCGTCGCTCTTCTTCGTTGTTGTGTCTTTCGTCATTCCCGAGAAAGACATCAGGATTGTATTGTACCTGCTGTTCTTCGTCCTGAAACTTTTCGTGCTTATTTCGATTATACTTCTGGCTTTCTCCGGCTCGAAAAAACTGCACGCGTTTAATTCGGCGGGCTACGTCGTGCTGCTGCTCGTTCTTGTATTCGCGGCGACTTTCTATTTTGTTTATTCGTACAAGGACGATTCGGGACTTTACAAGCAGGGGAGCAGAAAATCGGACGCGGGCGTTATTCTCGGAGCGGCTGTATGGGGCGGCAACCGGCCTTCTCCGGTACTCAGAGAGCGAATAAATAAAGGCTTTGAGATCTATCAGCAGAAGTACGCGCCGAAACTGATTCTCACGGGAGGCGGCTCGCCCAACGAACTTACGGAAGCCGAAGTGTCGAAGAACGAACTAATGAAATTCGGCGTCGAGCCGAGAAACCTTTACGTCGAAGCGAAATCCAATTCCACAATCGAGCAGATTCTCTTCGTACGCGACAGGTATTACAGAAGAATGAATTTCGGAAGGATTATACTCGTGTCGGATAATTTTCATCTCCTCCGCGCGTCTGAAATATGCAGGTTCAACCTAATGAACGTCGATACATTCGCTTCCGATACGCCGCTTTCAGCGGAAAGCAACGTTAACTTCTGCGTTAAAGAGTCCTTTGCTCTTATTGTGTTTTGGCTTTTTGGTTTAGGATAACTATATTTGTAATAAATAATCAGTTCTTTTTAAATGGCATCTAAACGAAGATTTGTTAGGATTAAAGCATTGGAGGTCCTCTATGCTTATCAGATTGCAAAGGACCACATAGACAAGGTTAAGAAGGATTTACTGGCCGAGATTACCGATTTGGAAAAATATAATTTCGCCTCCGAACTTATCGATGCGGTACTGAAAAACCAGCGCCTGATTGACTCGATGATAACCGAGCGTATCAAAAACTGGGAATACGACCGCGTCGCTATTCTCGATAAAATTATTCTGCGCCTCGCCATAGCGGAAATTCTTTATTTTCCCGAAATTCCGCCGAAGGTATCAATCAACGAGGCAATTGAACTCGCGAAACTTTACTGCTCCGATAAAAGCCCGACGTTCGTTAACGGCGTCCTCGATGCGGTGCTGAATAACCTGAAGAAAGAAAATAAACTCAATAAAAAAGGCAGGGGCTTGTTGGATTTTAAGAAAAAAGCCGATGAAGAATAAATCACAGGTATTCGTCTGGACACTCTATGATTTTGCAAATTCTTCCTATGCCGTTATAATTGTCGCTTTCGTTTTCGCCGTGTTCTTCACCGACGTGATTTGCTCCAAACAGCCTGTCGGCGATTTCTACTGGTCGCTCGGAATAAATATTTCGATGATAATCTCCGCGGTGCTTAATCCCGTATGCGGCGCGCTTGCCGACAGAACGTCAAACAAAAAGTTCTTTCTATTTATTTTCACGCTCCTGTGCGTCGTGCCGACAGGCCTGATGTATTTTACGGGACAGGGAACCATCCTGTTCGGTTTAATCTTATTCATAGTCTCGAACATCGGCTTTCAGACATCATTGACTTTTTATGACGCTTTTATTTCCGATATGGTCGAAGAGAAGGATTACAACAGGGTGTCGTCACTCGGATATGCGGTCGGTTACGCGGGCTCTCTCGTTTCGGTTCTTATGGTATTTCCTCTCAAGGACAATTATCCGCTCCTGTTCGCCCTGACCGCTTTGTTTTACGCGGTGTTCAGCATTCCCGCCTTCGTTTTTCTTAAAGAAAAAAAGACAGAACGTAACGCGGAAAAAATCAATTATTTTTCTTACGGCTTTAAAAAAGTCGCGGATACTCTCAAACACGTGAACAAATACAAGAACCTGAGAAATTTTCTTCTCTCGTACTTTCTTTACATCGATTCCGTCAATACGATAATTTTTTTCTCGGGAATATACGCCGTTAAAACGCTGAACTTCAGCACAATGGAACTCGCGGTATTCTTTATTATAGTTCAGATAACGGCGATGATAGGTTCGCTAATCTTCGCGAAAATCGGAAACACACTCGGTATAAAACGCTCGATTGTAGTGAACATTCTGTTCTGGATAGTAATACTCGTGTTTATATTCTTCTTCGTTGACGAGATGTCTTATCTGGAAATCGGCGGAGCGAAAATTCATTACTTCTTCATCGCTGGCGGATTCGCCGGAACGTTCCTCGGCTCAACGCAAAGCCTGTCAAGAGCTCTGATGACGGAACTCGCGCCGTTCGAAATCAAGACCGAAATGTTCGGTTTCTACGCGCTGTTCGAAAAAACTTCTACTCTTATCGGTCCGCTTACTTTCGGACTCGTTTCCTGGCTGACGGGTTCTCAGAAAATCGCGATTTTCTCAATCACGGTCTTTTTTATACTTGGTTTATGGATGTTAAAATTCGTTAAAGAGGAGAATCGCGGAAGTGCTGTCGCCGGTTAAAAATTTCATAAAGGATTTAAGGAACAAGAGAGAACACAAGCCCGTTCTCGGCGGACTCGAAATATTCAAGTACATCGGTCCGGGGCTTCTCGTTACAGTGGGATTCATCGACCCGGGAAACTGGGCTTCGAACATTGCCGCGGGCTCGGAATACGGCTACGTTCTGCTCTGGATGGTCACGCTTTCGACTTTGATGCTTATAATTCTACAGCATAACGTCGCGCACCTCGGAATCGCGACGGGTCTGTGCCTTTCCGAAGCGGCTACGCTGTACACGCCGAAATACGTTTCAAGGTTTATACTATCGCTCGCGGTTCTTGCTTCCATATCGACGTCGCTTGCTGAAGTTCTCGGCGCGGCAATCGCGCTCGAAATGCTTTTTCACGTGCCGCTGAAAATCGGCGCTGTTCTCGTCGTCGTTATTGTCGGCGTCCTGCTTTACACGAATTCTTACAGGCGCATTGAAAAATATATTATCGGTTTCGTCTCGATTATCGGACTCTCGTTTATTTATGAAATGTTCGTGGCGGACGTCAACTGGGGACAGGCGGCTTCGGGATGGATAACTCCCGGAATACCCGAAGGCTCGATTGTTATTATAATGAGCGTGCTCGGCGCCGTCGTTATGCCGCACAATCTGTTTCTTCATTCTGAAATAATTCAAAGCAGGCAGTGGAACCTGCAGGACGAGAAAGTAATCAAGAAACAACTTGATTACGAGTTCTTTGACACTTTCTTCTCGATGCTAATCGGCTGGGCGATAAACAGCGCGATGATAATACTCGCCGCGGCGACGTTCTTTAAATCGGGAATTCCCGTATCGGAACTACCGCAGGCGAAATCGCTTCTTGAACCGCTTCTCGGAAGTTACGCTTCCGTCATTTTCGCTGTCGCCCTGCTTTTCGCGGGTTTCGCGTCAAGCATTACGTCGGGAATGGCTGGCGGCTCGATACTCTCGGGAATGTTCGGCGAGCCGTACGACATAAAGGACAACCATTCGAGACTCGGCGTCGGAATTTCACTCGTTGCCGCGCTGATAATAATTCTGTTCATAACGAATCCGTTTCAGGGACTGATTATATCGCAGATGATTCTCAGCATACAATTGCCATTTACGATATTTCTTCAGATATACCTTACATCGTCTAAGAAAGTAATGGGAAAATATTCGAACAAGATTTATACAAAAATTACTCTGCTCGTAATAGGAGCGGTAATCGCTTACCTTAACGTGCTTCTGTTTGTTTCATTTTTCTGACCCCTGAGTGAAACGAAAATGAACTTTCCCGTGTTGTTATAATAGGATAAATTAGTCTGATTTAAAAATTAAAATTACAAAATGAGCGAATTAATAAACAACAGCGCCGAAAGGATTCAGAAATTAAAGAAACTTCTGCTGAAACTCCACGAAGATTCAACGATTGAAGACGTTAAAAGGGAACTCGAGGTGATGCTCGGCAGCGTTCCTTACGGTGAAGTGGTGCAGGCGGAGCAGGAACTAATAAACGAAGGTCTGCCGCCTCAGGAAATACAGAAATACTGCGACTTGCATTCCGAAGCGATAAAAGATAACGTTGACCTCACGATGATGAAAGAAGTCCCCGAAGGTCATCCCGTTCATACATTAAGAATGGAAAACAGGGCAATCGAAGCGGAGATTGCGAAATTACGGAACATTTTCATTAAACTGAAATTCAACAGGGAATCGGTCAACGTAAAAGAAGAGTTGATGAATTTCAGGATGATTTTCAACAGCCTTACGGACATCGAAAAACACTACATAAAAAAGGAAAACATAATATTTCCTTTTCTTGAAAAGTACGGTGTCACGGGTCCTTCGACCGTGATGTGGGGCAAGGACGACGAGGTAAGAGGTTTTCTGAAATCCTCACTCAGCCTGCTTTCGGAAAAAGGCGAGGCGGACGCGGAAGTGCTGCAGGGTTATGCCGATATGATGCTCTCGCCTACGGCGGACGCGATTGAGGAAATGATAGTTAAGGAGGAAAAGATTCTGCTTCCGATGTGCCTCGACAGGTTTACCGACATCGAGTGGCACGAGATAAACCAACAGTGCGATGAGGTCGGTTACTGCCTGTATGCTCCCGTGAATAACTGGGTTCCCGAAGGCGTTGAAACGGCATCCGGAAGCGCTCAGGATAACGGAAAAATCAAACTCCCGACGGGTTCATTTTCAAACGAAGAACTCGAAGCGCTTTTGAATTCAATTCCGGTTGACATAACATTTGTCGATAAAGACGACAAAGTGAAATTCTTCTCGCACGGAAACAAGAGAATTTTCGAACGCAGCAAAGCGATACTCGGAAGGCAGGTTCAGTACTGTCATCCTCCGTCAAGCGTGCACATAGTGGATAAAATTCTCGATGACTTTAAATCGGGCAAACAGGATTCCGCGAAGTTCTGGATAAACTTCAAGGGGATGTTCGTTCACATCGCTTATTACGCCGTCAGGGGCGCGAACGGAGAATATCTCGGCACCGCGGAAATAACGCACGATATAAACGAATACAAAAATATCGAAGGCGAAAGGAGACTACTGACTTATGACAACTAATCTGCTAATAACTCCGGATGTGAAGATTTATGATTTGCTTAAAGCGTATCCGCAACTGGAAGACAAACTGATTCAAATAGCGCCGGTTTTCGAAAAGTTGAAAAATCCGATTTTAAGAAAGACGATAACGAAAGTCACCACACTCAAACAGGCATCGGTAGTCGGACGCGTCAGCCTTTCGATACTGATTAACGAACTGCGTTCCGCGGTCGGGCAGGGAAATACTGAACTCGGCGGCGAAAAATCCACAGGACGGAAAAAACCCGTATGGGCGTCGACTGAAAATATAAAGTATGAATACGACGCGCGCGAAGACCTCGAATCGGGCGTTCATCCGGTAAACAAAGTGGTGAAAGAGTCGTCAGAAATGTCCGGGAATGAAGTGTATCTTCTCGTAACGCCGTTCACGCCCGCTCCGCTGATAGACATGCTCGTCAGCAAGGGCTTCGAAGTATATTCGGAAGAGGAATCTCCGGCTAAAGTATGCACGTACATTAAACGCTGATTGATTTGAAAATGTTTTCCTCCCTTATAAAAAAAGAGAAGCCCCGAAAGGGACTTCTCTTTTAAACTTTAAAATTAAATTTTAATTCATCTGCAGATTGCTGATGCCGAGCATCGCCCTGACGTTTCCGTCGCCTTCTTTAAGGTTAAGATAATTCGTCGTAGCGAAGACCGAGAAATCCTTTTTCACAGTGAAACTAAGTTCGACCTTAATACCGAATCTGAACGAAGGAGAAAACAATGCAAGTTGCTGCGTAGAGTTATCCGAGCCGGAGACTTCAATGTATCCGAACAGCGTACCGAAAGTATTTATAGAGAAAGCCGGCTTGAATATTTTCGGATTATCCTTTTCATTCGGGTCATACGGTTTTCCTCCGAGATGATAGAAACGAACGTCGTCACCTTCCGTCGGAACCTCGACAACGCCGATACCGTTTCTGGTCAATACGACGTGAGGGATAAACGATACGTTGTTTCTCGTTATGTTGCTAAGAGGCTTCACGATTTCAACGCTTTCCCAAGAAGTTGTTTTCGCTGAGGAACTGAACATTTTCGCAAAATCATTTTCACTGAATTCGAGAAGGACGTCGTTACCCGCCATGCTTCTGGAGTCTTCAATTATATTGAAAGTAAAATCGCTGACGTTTCTGGCTTTGCCGCCCCATTTGACGAGGGATTTCAGGTTGTCGGCTTCGTCGCTGAATCCGTTGTAAACGCTGGCTTTCAGGAGAATCTTGCTTCCGTCCACGACGCTTATATCGCCTTCCTGCACCTTAATATCCCAGTCGGTGGTTGAGGCGCTTCCTTCGAAAGTCGTAGTAATGTGCTTGGGCGTCACGAGGGGGACAAAATTAAGGTTGTACATCCCGCCGTCGCCGTAACTTACCCACGCTATGCCGCTGCTCGAAATCGTCACGAGGTCAGGTCTCTGTATTCCTTCTTCCTGCGAATGATACAGATTCTTCGTGTCGCCTTTCCTGACAATCCTTTGCTTGAGAGCGGTGTACGTGAAATTCTTGGGCTCGTTCGCGTCAACTATCAGAATTATAATTCCGTCGTTTCCGGATATAACCGCGAGCATCGCGTCGCCGTCGATTGATACGGAACTTCCCTGAACCTTCATCTTTTCCAGCGAGGCTATCGAGCGGTAGGTCCTGTCAAGTTTGTTGATGCCGAGATATGAATATAATTCCTTGAGGTTGAGTACTTCCGATTTCCCCCTGATTTCTACCTTAACGAGACTCGAATTCTTTACAACTCCGACTTTGAGTCCTTCTTTAAGGTATTCGCTCGATGAGGTATCCTGTGAATATGCATACCTCCCGGGGAGGAGTGCTATAAGTGCAAACGCACATAATAACAGCATTAAACTTGTCGCGCTTTTCATTATGATGGATGAATATTTTAAAATTATCCTTTAATATGCTAATACTTCAAAGAGATATTAAATTACCCTGTTATGAGATATAGTATTAGTCTGTTTAAACACAGAGTTTAATCACAGAAAAATACTTTTTTGAAAAGTAAAAAGCAAACAATAAAACCATATTATTAAGAATATACACGATAGTCCTTACATTTTTTGATGTTAATGCCTTAAAAGGTTATAAAAACGACGAAAGGAGATTGATTCTATGTAAGAGTTTGTTATCAGAACCGAAGAATAAGAAGACCGTTTGCTCCGTTTGCCAGCAAAATCTTCGCTTTATAAAAATGTACCGCGTACGTAACGCCTTCAGGTTCATAATACCCGATGAAGTCGGGTTTTGATGTGTCGAACAGGTTAAAGACGCTCGTACCGTCGTTATTCTCCGCGGTGAAAAGAAAATTCGGTGAATAGTCAAGTTTCCTGACGTCGGTTTCAGTGCTTACGGTTCGTACGAAATAAGGCTGTGCGGGATTCGAAACGCTAATTACGCTGATACCGGAATTTCCGTCCGCGACGTACGCCAGATCACCCGCTATCTTGATATCGAGGCACGAACCCGGAGTCTTGAACGTGGAATTGAATACAGGCGAGGACGGATTTGTTATGTTCAGTAATTCGAGACCTGCCGTGTTTTCTACAAGACAGCATAAATTTCCCGAAACTTCGATGTGTTTAATGTAATCCGCAGGAGTGTAAGTGCCGGCTTCCGTAAGCGTATCGGGCAGTTGATTTATATTAAGCATTTTCAATCCCGATGCGGTTGCTGAATATAGAATACTGTCCTTCCTGTTGACGGACGTTAAATTCTGATAAGGGACCAAATCAATAAACGCGGGAGTCTGCGGAGTTGTAACGTCGAAAACAAACAGTCCTTTTTCGTTGTCTGACAGGAATGCGAAGTGCCTGCCGTTTACCGAGTCAACAAATATCTCGGTAACAAATCCGCCTGTATTGTAATTCGCCGTCAGGCTTGGCGATGCGCCGTCGGTTACATTCGCGATGTTGAATCCGTTGCGTCCCGCCGCGATAAAAGCATATTGAGTTTTGTTAATCGTGTATCCCCTTACAAAACGCGCGTCTCCGGCGGTGCTTAGTTTTCCGACATACCAGATGCCGGTTCCCGGGTCCTCGATAACGGGCAGTTCAATCGTTTCATCTTCCAGTTGGCAGCCCTGTAGTGCGAACACCGTTATCAACAGGATAGCCGATAATATTTTTATGCTTCTTGACATTCTTGTAAGATATTCTTGAATATGGTATGTTGCCCGACGGTCCTTTTATGAGCATCGAATCCTTGCTGTAAAATTCAATGTCCGCTTTCTGGTATTCCGGCGAACCGCCGTAATCGTCACGAGCGATGTCGTAAACCGTGCACAGGCTTAGATTAAAGTCCTTCCACTTGATATCTGAAAGCGGAAACCTGCATCCCGGAGGCGTGAAAATGACTTCTCCGAACCCATCCGAGAACTGCACCTTTAATCCCTTGCAGTTGGGGCAGGGACCGTCGTCGGTTCGCAGCCACGTTCCGTCAAGGGATAGCAGCCGACATAACCGTTAGCGCAGCCCGTATAATTTATGAGTTTGCAGATTCTCTCTTCAACCTTGATGTTATAGTTGCAGAGGAACGACGCGCCTTCAATTCTCGCCGTGTAATCACCCGCGGGCAGAATTTTGGAAACTGCCGGGGTCGTATCGCACGCGGGAGTCTGCTGCCATACCAAAGAATCGGCAAGAGTGTTACCCGAAATGCTGATTGTAACGTTACCTGTAATCTGCGACGTTCTGTAAAACGTGATTTTGCCGTTCCCGTTCCCGTATATGTTAGTGTCGTGAATAACGGGCGGGCTTACAACCGAACCGCCTTTAGAGTCACAGGAATACAAATAGGCAATTAAGCAAACAACAATTAATGCGATGCAGATATTCTTGACGTTCTTAATAAACTACCCCCGGAGATTTTTTACATTTACAATATATAAATTTGTGGAAAAACAGAAAATGAGGAAACGTTCGGTATAATTTCCAGTGAGAAACAATATGGCAAAGCGTTCTAAATTGATATTATAGGAAAATAAACATAATTTTCATAAATGGAATATTCTTATTTAAAGGAGAATTACGACTCTCTGATTAACGATATAAGGCAAATTTGCGTCGAAAACGGAAGAAATGTCGACGAAATAAAACTTATTGCAGTCAGCAAGACTTTTCCGCCCGAACAGATTAAGGCGGTGCGCGATTTTGGTCAGGTTTATTTCGGCGAAAATAAGGTTCAGGAACTCCGTGATAAACACGATGCGCTCAAGGACGAGGATATTCGCTGGCATCTTGTCGGTCATTTGCAAACGAACAAGGTGAAATATATCGCTGATTTTGTCGAACTCATTCATTCGGTTGACAGCCTTAAACTTGCAGGGGTTATTGACGAACAGGCATTGAAGCACGGACGCGTCATCGATATTCTCGTGCAGGTTAATACGAGCGGAGAGGACCAAAAATCGGGAGTCGAGCCATCCGACGCCGAAAAGTTGTGCCGTGATATATCGATGCTGAAGAATATCCGCTTGCGCGGACTGATGACAATAGGAATGTTCACTGACGAAGAAGATGTTATTAGGGAAAATTTCCGTGTTTTAAAAAAATTGTTCGACATGCTGAAACCTTCGTTTGAAGGATTTGATTATCTTTCGATGGGTATGACATCTGATTACAGGATCGCGATAGAGGAAGGCGCTAACATGTTAAGGGTGGGAAGCGCGATTTTCGGTTACAGAAATTATTTATAAAACTTAATTATAATTCAAATGATTATTTCTTCTAAAGACATTAAGAAGCGCGACTTCAAGAAATCGCTCAGAGGTTATGATTCGGACGAAGTTGACGCTTTTCTCGAAACCGTAAGCGCGCACTACGAAAAACTTCTTGTCGAGAACAAGAATCAGGCAGAGAAGATAAAATCCTTGCTTCAGGATATAGATATATACAAGGAGAACGAAGCGAACCTCCAGCGCGCGATTGTCCGCTCTCAGGAACTCGGCGAGGAAATTATCGCGACCGCGAAGAAGCGCGCCGAGATAATCACGCACGAAGCCGAACTCGACGCGAGAAAAATTAAGCAGGACCTCGAAGACGAAATATTGAACAAGCGGCAGGAATTGGAAACCATAAAGCAGAAGAACGAAAAAACTTTTGACGATGTGAGAAATTTCCTTACGGACAAACTTAATGAACTTGATGAGTTTTTCAAGAACAGGAAAATCATCACGATGGAACTTAGCAGGGTAAACGATTTGATACAGGATGAAGAGGAGACGCCCGAAGAAGATATAAAACCAATGAAAAGGATAACGCTTGCTCCGCAGCAGGATAGCAAGGAGACGCAGTCATTCGAAGACAGTTTTGAGGCGAAATAAATTTCCGGAAAGAATAAAAGGAATGAACGGCAGACACAGAGAATCGCATTTGCACATCAGAAAAACGGTCAGGGAAAAGTTTGATATAGGAATTATTCTCGGGACGGGACTCGGCGGGCTCGTTAAATTCATCGAGAAGCCGCGTTCCATAGACTATAGCAGCATACCCCATTTCCCTGTTTCGACGGTTGAATCGCACACGGGCAAACTTATTTTCGGCACTCTTTCCGGAAGAAAGGTAGTGGCGATGTCGGGAAGGTTCCATTATTACGAAGGATACAATCACGGGCACGTTACATTTCCGATTCCCGTGATGAAATCTCTTGGCGTGAAATATCTTATTGTTTCAAACGCCTGCGGTGCTGTCAGTAACAAACTCGAGAAAGCCGACCTGATGATTATGAACTCTCACATAAATCTACATTTCTCTTCTCCGCTGATAGGCGCCGCGCCGAATTCCTCCGCGCGCTCGAAATATTTTTACGACCGTGAACTGATCGAACTTGCTGAAAGGGTCGCGCTTGAGAACGGCATAAATATAAAGAAAGGGTGCTATGCATCCGTGCAGGGACCGAATCTCGAGACGAAAGCGGAATACAGATTGATGCAGAAGATAGGCGCGGATACTGTCGGAATGTCGACGATACCTGAGGTGCTTGTTGCAAACGAACTGGGCATAAGGACTCTGGGACTTTCGATAATTACGGACCTTGGTTTTCCCGATACGCTGAAAGTAGCCGAACTCAGGCACATACTTGCATCGGCATCAACGGCAGAANCCGAAACTCGTTACTTTAATAAAAAATCTGGTTAAAGAAATTTAATTCGAAATATAATGACAGAACAAAGAAAAAGAATTCTCGAATCGGTTAAGGCAATAAAAAAGAACATGCCTCCGAAACTGAAACCTAAAATTGCGCTAATAACGGAAGACCACTATCCGCTTCCTTACGGAATTAACGTGCTCAGGAAACTGGATTACGTGAACGTTCCTCCGAAATTTGAAGGACCCGAAAACGCTCATCACGGAATGCTGTATTTCGCGAAGGCGGGCTCGAAAGACATGATAATTCTGAAAGGCAGGTTTCATTTTTATGACGGGTATTCGATGCGTGACATAGGGCACGTAATTTATCTGCTCAGGTATCTCGGAATAGAAAAAATTCTTTCGATAGACGAGGTCGGCAATTTGAATCCGCGTTTCGAGTGCGGCGACATTTCGCTTATTTACGATCACATCAACCTTATGGGAGATAATCCGCTTATAGGAGAGAACGACGAGGAACTCGGAATCAGGTTTCCCGACATGAGCAACGCCTACGATAAAAAACTTTACGAGAAAATATATAAAATTTTTCAGGACAAAAAAATCAAGATTAACGAATCGGTTTATATGAGCATAATCGGTCCCGAAAGTGAAACGGAAGCCGAAGCGAGATTTTACAGGGACGTTGGCTGCGACGTGCTGGGTTACGCGCTTGCTCCCGAGAACATAACCGCCGTTCACGCGGGGATTAAATTCGCGGCGATAGGGCTGATAACGAGGGATTTGATAGCCGATAAGATGCTCGAGGATAAAAGGAGCGAGCAGGAAAAAATCAAAAGCGAAATCAACAACAGAAGATACGCTCAGAGTGAACTCAATAAAATACTTGTTAAAATACTAAAAACAATTTAGTTTTGTCTTTGTTTTGTCGGGAATGAATACCGGAAATTTGCATTTCTGCTTTCCTGAAACAAATAATCGGTAATATTGGTTGTGTTTATACGCTTTAGTAAAGGGAAAATTAATTATAAAAATCTTATGAAGAAAATATTTCTTTTATCGTTCGTACTGTCTCTGTTCCTTGTTCCGTCGCTTTTCGCAGGCTTTGGCAGAGATACAATAAAGGTCGAAGCCGAAAGCATTGAGGAAGCCGACGAAACAATCGGGAATTACCTGAGAAATCAATTTCCGATTATCAGCGAAAAAATAGTAAAGAACATTACAGATAAAAGGATTATTGAAAAGGTCGACAAACCGGTGGAAGCCGGCGGGGGATACTTCTTCAAGGTTGATTATATTGTAGGAAGCAACTTTCTCCTCGACACGGTTAAAATTCTCTGGGAACTGAACATACCCGAATTCAGGTCGCATTTATTCCAGTTATACGGAAAGGACACGATTTATATTGACACCTGGAACAACGTTATCGGCACGATAAAGGACAAAACATACACGGGACATTTCGAAGCCTACAGGGTCAGAAACTGGCCTTCCTGGAAAGACCCTGAAAAAGGAAAGGAAAGTTTGCCCGCGGTGCCGCCGGGTCCCAAGAATCCTCTCGGTCTTTTCGTCGTGCATTATGACGAAAATTCGTTGAGATATTTCCACGGCACGAACAAACCGAATCTGATTTATTCGAAAATGAGAAGCCTTTCGCACGGCTGCGTTAGAAACGACAATGACAATATCGCGAAGATGAAGGAATTTCTCATAAACAGGGTTATCAAATCGAAGGACCTCTCGTCCTGGCTCGAAAGCAGCCGCTCGATGACTTATGATTTCGAGCAGATTGACAGGTTCCCTGTGAGGATTATTTACAAAACTTATATGATTGACCGCGATGAGACGGGGCTCTTTGTTGAACTTTACAAGGACATATATAATTATTCAAACCCGGGAAACATAAACACGAAATGGAACGAGGAAAGCCTCATAACCCTGTCAACAAAAGAAAATCTTGCGAAAGAATTCAGGCAGAAATCAAATGGCGAAATATCCGAAGACAGGATTGACGGTCTTGTGGATTATGTGCTGAAGAAACTTGACACTTACGAGAGGTATTACATCAAAGAACTGAATTTCTAAAAACTCTGGTCGCGCCAGCGCCTTATTTTCCATACTCCGTCCGCTGTCGGGCGAACGAGGTTCATATCGGCAAAACCATACAGCCTTACGATGTTGCTTGGATTGAACGTTATCGTGAGGTTGAAACTTCTTTTCACGTTCATCTTCAGGCTGTCTCCGATAAGGACGGTAATGTTGTTCCAAATGACTTCCGTCTTCTGTGCGTTCTCGAACAGCCTGCTTGTGGTTCTCATTTCTGTCGGCTTATCCCACGAAACGTCGAAGCCGGATTCGTAATCGGTATAGGTGAACATGAAATCGTCAGTTAACAGCCCGGAATAAACCGATGTATCCTTGAATGTGTACGCGTATCTGAAATTTGTAAAAACCCCGTCGATTGTTTTCTGGTCGGAAAGTATCTGTCCCGAAGACGAGTTGTCGAGCGACGGCGCGAAAATATTCTCGCAGGATGCAAGCATCAAAGTCACGCAAGTCAGAAGCAACATAATATATATTTTACCGTTCTTCAAATCAGTTGCTGAAATTAGCTTTCAAAACACTCCAGGTAGTATCGGAGTTCATGGACTGAAAATCAATCCATTTGTGAATTGACCAGAGATTCCTCGAATCCGCCGATAATATTAGTCGTATCTTTCCCTTCAGTGTTTTTGCAACATTTGTTTTCTGATGATCCGCCCTGAGCAGATAGTCCGCGTCATAGACAGCGGTATCGGACAGCGTGTTCAGAACGGGATTTGAAAAGAATACGTTAGAAGTCGAGCTCTCGTTCATCAGTGATAAGAGGCTCGTGAAATACGTTTTTTCGTTGGACAACTTCCAGTTTTGAAAAATCGGATACTGTATCTGCGATATCACGTCGGGAACATAACTGTAACTTCTCGTCGAGTAATTGGAATCCACGAAACAGGACATGTAATTGTTAACGTCTTTTTCGATGACGGAGAACTGAAGGTTCACCATTACAAGGTCGGGAGACGTCGGAGGAACAAAAGTGTTTCTTGATATCGTCGGCGTCTCGTCATCCCTTAAAGCGCAGGAATTCAGTAATGCGGCAATGGCGATTAGAATTAATATTAAATATGATTTGTTCAAATTTTCCTGCTGAATATAATTAAGCGCTTGGAATTTGTACCGCTGAATCCGCTTCCCGTATAATCGCCGAAATAATTCACTATCCTGAATCCCGACTTTTTCAGCATGCTCCTTATTTCTTCCGCCGAATAAAGCCGTATTCTTTCCGTGTAAATCTTTTTCCCGATTATTATATCCTTCACGACAAATCCTTCCGTCACTTGTCTTTTCAGCACAATCTTTATTCCGTCGTGCATTTCTTCGGAATAAGGCACGAGCGCTTTCCGCACGTATTTATCGTTTAAAAAATCAAAAACGAAGCATCCGCCATTTTTCAGCGACGAAGAGATGTTCTCGAACACTTTAAGATTATCGCTGTCCTTGTCGAAATATCCAAAACTGGAAAACACGTTTATCGCTGCGTCGAACTTGTTTACGAATGAAAAATTTTTCATGTCACGAATTAAAAATCTTGCCTTTAATCCGGTTTCCTCGGCTTTTTTAAGCGTTTTTTTTGCTTCAGAAATCAGGTACCGCGAAAGGTCGATTCCCGTTACATCATATCCCCGTCTTGCCATTTCAATAGAATGCCTTCCTGCGCCGCAGCACACGTCAAGCACCGATGAACCCGATTCAATGCTCGCGTTTCTCTGAATCAGGTTGATAAGGTCGCGCGCTTCCTTTTCGTTCCTGTGGCTGTACAGTCCGAGATAATGTTTATTGGAAAACCATTCTTCATACCAGTTCTTTTTCATCTTTAAACCGCCACTCTTCCTTCAAGCGCTTTCGCAAGAGTCACCTCGTCCGTGAGTTCAATATCTGAGCCTATTGGAATGCCTCTTGCAATTCTTGTTATTTTTATGTCGAGCGGTTTTATTATCTTGCCGAGATATAATATGGTGGTTTCCCCCTCGACAGTCGGATTAAGCGCGAGTATTATTTCGTTTATTTCGTGATTGTCTTCAAGTCTGTACAGAAGTTCCTTTATCTTGATGTCATTAGGACCGACTCCGTCAAGAGGGGATATTCTGCCGTGCAGAACGTGATAAAGACCCCTGTATTCGTTCGTCTTTTCGATGGCGTAAACGTCCTGCGGCTCTTCAACGACGCAGATTACCGAGCGGTTTCTTTTCTCCGAACCGCAAATACGGCAAACTTCATCTTCTGTAATGTTGCAGCAGACGCTGCAGAATTTAATCTTGTCCTTTATCTCAATAAGAGCCTTCGAAAGTTTTTCGACGTCCGAACGCTGCTGCTTGATAATAAACATTGCAAGCCTTTGAGCGGTTTTTCTCCCGATTGAAGGAAGTTTCGTAAGTTCCGTAACGAGAGTCTCGAGTGTTCCTGAAATATTAACCATTGTTAAAATCCGAGATTTAATCCGGGGATATTAGGAATCATTCCCGCGGTCGCTTTTGACATTTCCTCGTTCGATAATTTCTGAGATGCTTCAAACGCCTTGTTGCAAGCGGCAATCAGAAGATCCTCGAGCATTTCCGAATCTTCAGATTTAAGTATTTCTTTTTCGATTTCAATTTTCTGAATCACGCTTTTTCCGTTTATAGTCACCTTTACCATGCCGCCGCCCGATTCTTCAGTCAGAAGTTTGTTCTCGAGTTCCGCCTGTATCTGGTCCATTCTTTCCTGCATCTTTTTCACCTGTTTCAGCATTCCCTGCATTTGATTTGGTTTCATTTGTTTTTGCTCCTTTAATTGTTAAAATCTAAATATTTATTCCATAGGTTAAACAGATTTCCCGTCGCGACAACATCGCCGAAACAGTAATCCGCTATCTTCTGTGTCTCGTTATTTCTGAAAAGTTCGTTTACCATGTCGCCCGTAACGCCATCCGCTTTAGGACTGGGAATTCCCAGTTGCTTGCAGTAAAAGTCCAGAGAGAATTTTCTTCTCGCTCCCGTGGGAGCGTGCTTGTTGAACGTTAGTTCCTTCATCATATCGATGTGATACCCGCGTATGTTGAAATCCGTGCCGCTCATCAGGTTGTAAGACGGGCGTATTCCCATGAAAAGCGAGCGAAGCATAATGAACGGACAGTCAAACTCGCGTCCGTTGAACGTTACGAACAGGTTGTATCCTTCGTTCTTAATCTTCTTCCAGAAGAGTTCGAGCATTTCTTTTTCACTTCTGCAAAGATAAGTAAGTTTGCTTAGTCTTTCCTCTTTGTACGGCAGTTTGCTCTCTTCGCCCTCTGCGGGTTCAACGTCGTAATCAAGCATTATTTCGGATTCGAGTTTAGCCGAGGGGTCGAGTTCTTCAGTGCTTTCGCTGTTGACTATAACTGCGCCTTCCTTCTTGTTGTAATCAAGCATTCCTATCGCTACCAACTGTGAAGTGAAAGGGGTGAATACAAGATTCTCAATCGCTGCCTTGCGCTCTTCGTCATTCTTCGCGTATTTGGTAAGGTACTCCTTTGTTTCCTCGTCATAGTAAGTATCGAAGTCATAAGCGGCAACTTCGAGGTCAAAGACGAGGATTTTCTTTTTCTTCAAATCAATCATTATATTGTGAATAAGTTGTTTGCATTGATGTTAAGGTCTTCATAACAGAAAAACGGCTCGCCGAATTCGGTTCCGATTTTAAACCCGAAAAATCTTCCGCGCGTCTCGATGTCCTTCCAGAAAAGTTTCGTGCTGATGTACGTTTCCGGCTCGTCCGCGGATGATTCGTTTCCCCTGAAGAACTGCGAACCGTAGCAGGAAATCGCTTCTATCTTTCTAGCAAAAGTATCCGAAATATCGACGATGAAACTAATCGGAAAATCGTACGCGTGCCTGTAATAAAAAACCTTATCAGGTCTGTGAGCTTTTAGTTTCCCGGTTTTAATCTTTTCGAGTCCCGACAGGAACGCTGATTCGCGGATGAACTTGCTCGCGTTAATGTGGTCGGTATGCCTGTCCGAAGGATACGGAGCGAACAATATCGACGGTTTCGTTTCCCTGATTATCTTTATTAGTTTAATTCTGTTGGGAAGCGTGTTCTCTATGCATCCGTCTTTCAGTCCGAGGTTTGAACGGTAGTGGATTCCCATCGCTTTCGAAGCGTCTTCAGTCTCTTTCTTTCTCGTTTTAAGATTTCCTCTCGTGCTTAGTTCGCCTCTTGTAAGGTCCAGTATTCCTACTTTTCTTCCTTCGTCAACGAGTTTTATCGCGGTTCCGGCGCAGGTAATCTCAATGTCGTCGGGATGCGAGGCTATGAATAATGCGTCTAATTTCAAATTTGTCTTTTATATTGGTACAATCAATAAATATATATAATATCAAACACTGAATAAATTTAAAAATTCTTAGTTCGTGTATCCGATTGTCTGCGCGAGTATTATCGCCTTGTTTTCGTCAAGGTTCAGTTCCTTCGCGAGCGGTTCTTTGTCAACATAGGCGCGGATCACGGCGCCGAGTCCTGCAGAAGCGCAGTACAGATAAACATTCTCGCCTATAAAGCCGGCGTGTGAACCTGCGTAAATTTCCCTGTCGCCGCCGCTTTTAAATTTCGAATAATCCGCGACTAAAATGAGGTTAAGCGGAGCAGTTGAAACGAAGTCCTGTTTTCCCGCCAGCGTGCGTATGTCTCTGTTTACAACCGGTTCGAGAGAATGCTCTTCGGCATTGTACCTGTACGCTCCGGATTCCATTACCGCGTATAGTTCCACGGCGCGTGTATCGTTTGCCGTCGGAGCGGTTCTCTTGCCCGATTCCTTTCTGTTTATTCCGAAAGCCGCCCACATTATGTTCGACAGCGTCTGCTCGGATAAATTCTGCGATGTGAAATCCCTTGACGAATGACGTTTTGACAGCGCCTCCATTAAAGGCATACCTCCTGTCGTTTCGGGCGGGGGCAACTTTATTGTTCCGGTGCTGCCCGCAGGCGATTTTATATTTTCCTTTGAACAGATTGCCGCGAATGAAGCGGTCAGTATTAAAACGGCAAGCGCCGTTATTATGTATTTGTTCATATGTGTTCTAATGTTTAAGGTTGATTACTTAAATTAGTTCATTTAATCAATATTTTAACTGACATAATTTGCATCGTTCTTAATCTTATTTACGGTATATGTTCGAAATATTTATTATTTTAAACAAAATATAACTGCTCATGGATTGCATATTCTGCTCTATTATCGAGAAAAAAGTGGAATCGAGTTTCGTGTACGAAGACGAACTCGTTATCGGAATAATGGATTTANTTCCCGCGACGAAAGGGCATCTGCTCGTAATTCCCAAAAAACATTCTGAATTAATTACGGACCTGGATGATGAGTATGTGGAAAGAATGTTCAGAGTCGGAAAGTTCATCAGCCGGGGAATGAGAAAGACATCCTTGAAACTTGAAGCGATAAGTTTTGTTCTATCCGACGGAAAGTCGGCGGGACAGGAAATCCCCCATGCACATTTGCATTTGATTCCGAGGTATTCAGGCGACGGTATAGGTTTTCGTTTCGGAAGCAAAATGAAATTATCGAGGGCGCAACTGGACGCGGTTGCGGATGAAATCAAATCGAAATTTGAATAGCATAGCGAGAATACTGACATCCTGCCTGCTCATTTTCTTCATCTGCTCGTGCAATGAAAAGGAAGAAAGTGATTCGGCTTATTCATTCGATTCCCTCCTTCAAAATACTAAAGGGAACGAAGACGTAATTACGGTTCTTGATTCCGCGAAATATGACGAACTTATTAATTCGTTTTCAGGGAAGTACAACGCAATATCTGACTGGAGCAAGAACGGAAAGAACGAAAAAACATCGATAAACAAAATACTCGTAAACAGGAATGCGATAGTTCCTGTCATAAGAGAACAAATCAAGAACATTGAAGAGGCTGATTTCTCCGACACGTCCCTCGTATATATCGGAGAGTTCGATAATGCATTCGTGTTCAGAATAGAAGCAGGTGAGAAAAACACAAGCAAACTGGCAGCGGATAAAAACGGGCTTCTTATTGTCAGGATAACGGGAGTATCCGTCGCGCAAAAACTTTATCTTGAAAAAAAGAGCACGGATTTCCTTCACAGGGAAAAAAAGGTGACGGAGTTCACGGTTACGGCGGAATTAATCGACGCTGTCGGCATAAGCGCGCCTGATGGTTTTCTCTTCGGGAGATTCAAGGTCAAATAAAAGGAATTGATGTTTCCCGTTCACGCGCAGGCAAAACTTATTATCATTTCTGATTGTTCTAAACAGTTATATTAGAATATTGAGGAAAATTATTGCGAGCCATCGTTCCCTGTATCGTAAAAAGATATTAAATCATTACTTTAATGTTTTGAAAAAATATAATAACTTATCCCGATAAAACAACGCCATGTTAAAGAAATTCGGAGCAGACCTAAAAAAAATAAGAGAAAAGCGAGGCATCACTCTTCACGATATTGCCAACAAGACGCGGATACACGTCACGCTGCTTGAGAAAATGGAGCACGGCGATTTTTCTTTTTATTCATCAACGTACATAAGGGCGTTCCTGAAACAGTATTCAAAGATAACAGGTCTCAAACCGGATGAAGTTTTATTCAACTACGAAATGGCAAGGAGCGGCAAGTATTCGGGAATGCAGGAAGCGTCGGATGAGGACGATATCAAAACAAGGAATGCCAATCCCGAACCGCCAAAAACAGAACCGGAAATAGAATCCGCGGACAAATCCAAACTTGACGATTTATTCGAAGTACCGCCGGTAAAAAGGCATACAATCACTTCAAATCTCACAGAGCCTGATAAGAACGAATCCGAAGAATCTTATCCCGAGAAAAAAGCGTTTTCGAAGTCAAAGAGAATCAAGATAGAAGGGGACAGGGGAGAGTTCAACGGCAAGTACTATGAGGACAGAGGATTCAAGATGCCCGTTGCATTTCTCAAAAACCTTGGTATAGTTCTGCTCATACTCGCGTTGCTTTTCGGCATTTATCTTCTCGTTGACGTGGTGTTCCTAAGCGGAAAAGGTACCAAGACGGAAATTATAAGGCAGAACTTCGACGATATCGTAAAGGAAACGGAGAAAAAGGTGCTTGGAAAAAAAACGGAAGAAGAGATACAGGATTCAATCAGAAAAGCGAACATAACCGCTGATTCACTGCGAAAGGTAAGAGAGGACTCGCTCAGCCTTAGGATTGAAGCTCTTCAAAACGGCTCGCTAACCGTTTTCGTGGACACTCTCACGCAAAAAACAATGTACAGAGAAAATTTCTCTAAGGACGAAAAGGGCGAATGGAAAGCGAAGAATTACTTTATAATATCATCTAACAACACCGAATCATTCACGGCATTTCTTAACGGCAAGCCCCTGAAATTCGACGACAGGAGGATTAAACTATTAAAGATCACGAAGCAGGGAATTGTAAAAAAAGAAAAGTAGCATTTCGTAAATGGAAAACCCCGTAAAAAGAATCGCCGAACTTCGTGATAAAATTCTTGACGCGGATTATAAGTATTATGTGCTTGCCGAACCCGACATTGACGATTATGAATATGATATGATGATGAAGGAACTGGAGCGGCTCGAGAAAGAATATCCTGACCTCGTTGCTCCCGATTCACCTACACAAAGAGTCTCAGGCAAAGCGGCTGGAAAATTCGCCGAGGTATTTCACAAAGTGCCGATGCTCTCGCTCTCCAACTCGTACAATTTCGAAGACCTTCTCGACTTTGACAACAGGGTGAAATCAATCCTCGGCAATAATAAGTTCGAGTATGTTTGCGAATTGAAATTTGACGGACTGGCTGTTTCTTTGATTTATGAGAACGGGTATTTTGTCAAAGGAGCCACGCGCGGGGACGGCTTCAAGGGCGATGACGTCACGAACAACCTTAAAACAATTAAATCCATTCCGCTTCGCGTAAATTCAGAGAAATTTAAAAACATAGAAGTTCGCGGAGAAGTGTTCATAAAGAAAGACGACTTTCTCAGAATCAACGAGGAGCAGGAGAATCTCGGGGAAAAACTTTTTTCTAATCCCAGAAACACCGCAGCGGGAACGCTCAAACTTAAAGACAGCGGAAAGGTAGCATCAAGACCTCTTAATCTTTTCGCTTATTACCTTAGAAGCGATGATGTTCCTCTGGAGTCGCACAGCGAAAATCTCGGCACACTCAGGACTCTTCGTTTTCCCGTAAATGCGCAATGGAAAAAAGTTAAGAGCATCGACGAAGTAAAGAAATTCTGCGACGCTACGGATGAACTTCGGGACAAACTTCCGTATGAAATTGACGGCGTCGTGGTAAAAGTCAATCTTCTTTCACAGCAGGAACTTTTAGGCAGCGCCGGAAAATCGCCGAGATGGGCAATCGCGTACAAGTTCAAGGCGAAGGAAAAGATAACGCGAATTAACGGCATTACGCTGCAGGTAGGCAGGACAGGCGCTATAACTCCCGTCGCGGAACTCGACCCCGTTTTTCTCGCAGGCTCTACGATATCGCGCGCCACGCTGCACAACTTCGAGGAAATCAAGCGCAAGGATATTCGAGAAAAGGATTTTGTTAAAATCGAAAAAGGCGGAGACGTGATTCCGAAAGTCACTGAAGTCGTGCTTTCCGATAGGCCGAAAGAATCCGTGCCGTTTCCCGAGCCTGTAAAATGCCCCGTCTGCGGCACGCGGCTCGAAAAGCCTGAGGAAGAAATTTATATCTACTGCCCGAATTATTTCTGTCCCGCGCAGGTGCAGGGCAGGATAGAGCATTTCGTCAGGCGCGACGCGATGGACATCGAGGGACTCGGAAGCAGCATTATCTCGGTACTTCTGGAAAAGGAATTCATAAAGGATTTTACGGATATTTATTCGCTCAAAAACAAGCGCGCCGAACTCGTTAAACTCGAAAGGTTCGGTACCAGAAGCGTTGACAACATTCTTAAAGCAATCGAAAACTCAAAGGAAAAGCCTTTCGATAAAGTTCTTTTCGCGATTGGAATAAAACATATCGGCGAAAGGACCGCGAAACTTATCGCCGGTCATTTCGGAAATATTGAAAGGCTTGCCGAAGCGACCGAAGAGGAAATCGATGATATTTATGAAATTGGTCCCGCTATCGCGATGAGCATCCGCTCTTTCTTCAGTGACGCGAAAAGCAAGGAACTGATAAAGAAACTCCGAAAGGCCGGACTCAGATTCGAGATTGACGAAAGCAGTAAAGCGGAGTTGAATGAAAATTTTAACGGCAAAATTTTCGTGTTAACGGGCACTCTCGAAAAATATTCCCGCGCCAAAGCGGAAGAAATAATAGAGAGATTAGGCGGAAGAACCACGTCATCGGTCAGCAAAAAAACCGATTATGTCCTCGCAGGAGCTGAAGCGGGAAGCAAACTCGATAAGGCGAAAAAACTCGGAGTCAGGATTTTGTCTGAATCTGATTTCGAAAATATGATGAAATAAATTCTTCTTAATGCAGGAACAGGAAATTAAACGTTAATTGTATTCCGCCCAGATTCTTCATCGGTTTATCCTGCAGGCTCAGAATTTCTCTCCCTATTACGGGCAGATAATAATAGTCTGCCGATATGCTTAAACCGATTGAATTGGATTCCTGATACTCAATTCCAATACCCGCATAACCTCCGAACGCGAAACCGGGCTGCGCGTATCCGAATGCTTTGAAGAAACTTCTGTCGTAAGGGGTAGTCAGCACGAACGCGGGCGCAATTCCCGTCTTTACGAATGGTTTGAAGTTGCCTTCGATGTCGTCGTAAAATACATTCTTCTTTATGCCGATGCTAAGCGAAGTAAGATAAACCCTGTTCACTTTTCCTGCAGTGTATGAGTTTCCGTAAAAGTCGTAATATTCGACTTCCGAAGGGTCTGTTACTCCTGATATTGCGAGTTTGAAAGTCAAATCCGTCGTTCTTCCAATATTTCTGAAGTATGTTCCCGATACCCCGAATCCGTTATCGGTGTACATGAGCCCTATGCCCCAGTGATTTCTTTTTTCGGCGGTGTTCGTGTTCACCTGCGCGTCCGTAACAAGAGGAATAATCATAAGTATCAGAATCAAAACCGCCTTTTTGCCTGTTCTCATTATTTTAAATTGTTTTACGAAACATATTTGATTAATTTTTAAAAATCAAATCATATTAGCAATATATAATCCTTGACAGAAAAAAGATTAAATAAGTTCAAAGATGTCGTTTCAAAAAGGCAGAGATATCTGACCGTCGTTATCGAAAATGTTCACGATCCGCATAACGTCAGCGCTATTCTTAGAAGCGCCGAATCGGTCGGAATCGATAAGGTTTATCTAATATATAACGAGGAAAAATTCCCGAAGATAAGCCGTGTGTCGTCGGCAAGCGCGAAAAAATGGGTGGAACTGATTAAGTTCACGAATGTCAATGACTGCTTTAAAGAATTGAAAAAGCATAAGTATAAAATCTATTCCACTCATATGGAAGAAGACGGAGAAAACGAATCGCTTTACGGATTGGATCTCACGAAACGTGTCGCGCTCGTATTCGGAAATGAGCACCGCGGCGTTTCGGACGAAATCAAGAAAAAGGCGGACAGGAATTTCCTGATACCGATGCAGGGAATGGTTCAGTCGTTAAATGTATCAGTTTCAGTCGCGGTCTGCCTCTTCGAGGCGATGCGCCAGCGTATTGAAAAAGGAATGTACAATAAATCTCTTTACAATAAAAAAGAGATGAAATCAAAATTGGACGAATATCTCGGGAAATAGTTTTTTCAATTTGTAAATAATATCGGTAAATTTGCATGTAGGTTCTATTTCCACCGTAACGAACAGCGGATAATATTTTAACATTACATTTAGAATTTTTAATTTAACATTTGAAAAATATGCTTCCAAAATACTTTAAACCGGTTCTTGGTCTGAATAACCTGAACAACTTTCTGCTGATATCGGGTCCCTGCGTGGTCGAGAGCAAATCGGTTGTGTTTAAAACCTGCGATACCTTGAAAAGAATTACGGGCAAAATGAAGATACCGTTTATTTTCAAGGCGTCGTACACCAAGGCTAACAGAACTTCGGGCGATTCATTCCGCGGCATAGGTTTCGATAAGGCGCTCCAGATTCTCGAAGACGTCCGCAGGGAATTCGACGTGCCGGTTCTGACTGACATTCATTCGGAACTGGAAGCCGAGGTTGTCTGTGAAGTGGTTGACGTTCTGCAGATACCGGCATTTCTATGCAGGCAGTCTGATATACTCGAGGCCGCCGGTGAAACGGGAAAGGTTGTCAACATCAAAAAAGGACAATTCCTCGCTCCGCAGGATATGATTTATCAGGCGAAGAAAGTGGAAAAAACCGGAAACAAGAAAATACTTCTGACGGAACGCGGCACGACTTTCGGATATCAGAATCTCGTCGTCGATTTCAGGAGTTTTCCGGTGATGAAAAAGTTCGGGTATCCCGTGATATTCGATGCAACGCATTCAGTCCAGATGCCGTCAAAAGATAACGGAGTGAGCGGAGGTAATCCCGAGTTCATTGAGCCGCTTGCGCGCGCGGCCGCCGCAATAGGCGTTGACGGATTTTTCTTCGAGACTCATCCGAATCCCGCAAGGGCGCTCAGCGACGGGAGCAACATGATTAAACTCGATAAGATGGAAGCATTATTAAAAAATCTTTTAAAAATTTTCAAATCACAGGAGAAATAAATATGAAATCACTAGCGTTAGTGTTTTGTTTTCTTGTTTCTGCATTATCGTGTTTTTCACAGCCGGCTCAGACACAGAATCTTATAGTGAATCCTTTCTGGGATTTCTTCGCCGAAAACAGATTGGCTGCTGTGAACGCCGGGAAGGGCTACACGGGCGTAGCCTCGATGAACGACATTAACGGTGTCTCGCTTAATCCTGCGAGTCTTGTGCTGCTGGAAAAATTTCAGGTGTCGGGTTCATACGAGATTAAATCAAGAGTGAAGTGGCTTCCGACAATTATAGATGACACATATCTCAAACAGATTCATCCGGAAATGTCCGTCGGTATAGGATGGAAAGCGGGAGATAATCTGTTCACTGGAATTTCGTACCGCAACGACAACAGTTTCAAACTTGATTACGGCGAGATTATCAGAACAAATGAATTCGGACAGATAATCGGTTCGTATCAGGGGGTCGAAAAATACACGACCCATACCATATCGGTGCCGATTGCATACAGAACCAAAAGATTCCGGGCGGGCATTGAACTTGCGGCGGTAAATTATAAAGGATTTAACAACTTTCCCTATCAAAATCAGGCAGGCGACGGCGACAACAATATCAGTTTCTGGAAATTCATTCCGACGCTCGGAGTTATCGTGATGCCGTTCGAACAATTTTCATTCGGTGTTACTTATTCGCCTCCGTATCAGGAGAACGTGAAATGGGATAATTTCAATGACCCTGCGGCGCCTGTTTATTTTCCGGCAAAAGTGAACGTAGGAACGGAATTCAAGTTTCTTCAAAACAAACTTCTGTTTAATCTCGATTACAGGTTCGCGAACACATCAAGGTCCTATCTGCTTAAAGACAGGCATGATGTTAATTTCGGTGTACAGTATCAACTTGAACCAGAATTAGCCGTGAGGGCGGGATTCTTTACGCTTCTTGATTACCGTACGAACGATAAGGGCGCTAATTTCGTTGATCCGATAGGAAGTTACGACCAGTATTTCCTGACTTTCGGAGCAACGTATAAGTACAAAGCGTTCAGCGTAAGCCTTGCATGTATGAGCAGCTCCATAATCACGAAGCCGGATGTATCCACATCGCGCGTAGCGGCATCGATTACCTGGGATATTTGTTCGTGTCTGCTGTACGGGAAATAGTTCGAAGTGTTTAATATTATAGTCCTTTATCCATTTTTATTAAGTTCCGATTTACGGATTTTTAGGGAACGGTAATTAAAAGCATATTATGTCAAAAAAAGTAATTCCTGAATATCTGAAAGACAAACTCAATACCGGGCATCTACTCGGTATTTTTGTAATTTCAATGGCTTCGCTTCTGCACGAATACACGCTTACGCGAATTCTCTCGGTTTCGTTGTGGTATCATTTCGCTTTTATGATAATCAGCGTCGCCCTGCTTGGAATAGGCGTCAGCGGAGTCGCGCTCTCGTTATTTCCAAAGTTCTTTCAGAAGCCCGCGGATAAAATGCTTGCGATAATGTCAATGATTTATGCCGCGAGTGTTCTTCTTACGTTCGTTTTATCATACTACATACCTATCGACCCGTTCAGCCTGTTCACGCAGAAGATACAGTTCATAATAATACCTCTTTATTATGTTCTCATAGCCATTCCGTTCTTCTTTTCGGGGCTGATAATATCGACTCTTCTTACGAGATTTACAACCGATGTTTCAAAATTATATTTCTTCGACCTTACGGGCGCGGGTCTTGCCTGTTTCGCGTTCGTGCTGCTTATTCCGCTTACAGGCGGCAACGGCACTCTCGTTTTCGTCTCGGCGCTCGGATTTCTCGGCGCGATGTTCTTCAGTTTCAAGAAAGAGCGGACTCTGTTCCTGACAGGAATGGTATTGATGATTTTCGTATTTGCCTTTCTGATCAAGAAGGATGAAATTCTGAACATAAGGGTGACGCCGAACAAGATATACGCGAACTACATTGCCGAACGTCCCGACCTGAATGTCCATTCGGAATGGAACACCATATCGAAAATTGACGTGATGAAAGAAGAGGACCCTTCGCCCGACGGATACGACATATATCTTGCAATCATAGATGAAGGAAACGCTACTACAAACATTCCAAACGTAAGAAGATTGCCTCCTCCTACAAAACCTTATGACGCTTCAAATCTCGCGTTTGCGGGAAAAGATTCCTGCGACAGGGTCTTTATACTCGGCTCGGGCGGCGGGNGGGAAGTGCTTGTAAGCCTTTATCACAATGCGAAAAAAGTTACTGGTGTCGAAATAAACGGAATACTTAATAAGTTAATTTCAGAAACTATGGCGGGCTGGACGGGTCCGCTTATAAAGAATAATCCGAACGTTGAAATTGTTACGGATGACGCTCGTTCATTCATAAGAAGGAGCAAGGAGCATTATGACGTAATAATCTCGGCGCACACAATTTCGGCGTCTGCTGTTTCAAGCGGAGCGATGTCAATGGTTGAAAACTATATAATGACAAAAGAAGCCGTAAAAGATTATCTCAGGCACCTCGACGATAAAGGAACAATTTATATATCAAGACCTGAAACACAATTGCCGAAACTGATTACAACTTTAAAAGAGGCCGGCAGCGAACTCGGAATAAAGAATGACGAACTCAATTTCGTCGTGTTCAGGCGGCCTCCGACCGATTACGAAGTTACGAACAGTTACCTGTCCGGTGTTATCTACAAGAAAAACGGTTTTGACCTTTACGATATGATGGCGATGAGGAACGAGGCTTCATTTCTGAATCTTGATATCGAGTACGATCCACTGACAAGCCAGGACAATATTTACAAGAGCCTGATAACTTCAAAGGACATTCGCTCGGAAATCGGTAAAATACCGTCGTTGCTAACACCGGCGACTGACGACAAGCCGTTCTTTGACGATAACTTCAGATTTTCCGACGTGAACGGACAAACGATTAAAGAAGTTTTCTCGCAGGACGACAAGGCGATTCTCGCTCTGAAAGCAAAGCCTGTCGCGCAAGTCACGCTGCTTATGATGCTCGCGCAGGTCCTGCTTGTCGCGGGAGTCCTGATTATTGTTCCGTCGTTCTTCATTAAGGGAAATGGGAATAAAAAAGTTGACAGGAAGTTTCTGTTTTACTTTGCCCTGATAGGTCTCGGGTACATATCGATTCAAATTGCTTTGATACAGAAATTCACTCTCTTTCTCGGGCAGCCTGTTTACACTTTGCTTACTGTCGTTTCAACGATGCTGATATTCTCAGGCATCGGAGCAAAATATTCCGACAGGTTCACGGGAAAATTCAAACTAAGTTATATATTCCTGATTGTTGCGGGTTACATAATGCTTCTCGGACTGCTTATTCCCGTTCTGTTCGCATCCATGGTATCTCTGAGTTTATTCTTTAGAATAATAATAACCGGAATTCTCTTAGCCCCTCTTTCATTTTTCATGGGAATGCCGTTCCCGAAAGGCATTTCATTGATTGCGAACGATGATTCAAGAATGGTAGGATTTTCCTGGGCGGTGAATGGATTTTTCTCGGTCTTAGGTACTGTTTTAACAATGATTTTCGCTATGATGTTCGGATTCAAACTGGTCTTCTTCTTTGCGGGCGTATATTACCTGTTTGCGATGATTTTTATCACTATAAGAAATAAGAATAATTTAGTAAATTTACAGGATACCTTACAGAAATAACAAACTTAAACATATTATGAGCGAAGACCACTACAGAAAGAAAACATTAGCCATACTAGTCGGCGGGGGACCTGCTCCGGGAATTAACGGCGTTATTCGTTCCGTTACTATCGAAGCGATTAATTCCGGTCTCAACGTCATCGGTATTTATGACGGATTTGAATATCTCAGCAAGGGAGATTCGAGCCATGTTACTGAATTGCGAATTGACGACGTATCGAGAATACACTTCGACGGCGGCAGCATTCTACACACATCAAGAGTCAATCCTGCGAAGAATAAAGAAATGCTCGATGCCACAATAAAGGCTCTCACGCAGTTATCCGTGGACTATCTCGTTACAATCGGCGGCGACGATACGGCGACAAGCGCTTACAAAATCGACACGCTTACTAGAGGACAGATACAGGTTGCGCACGTTCCAAAGACAATCGACAACGATTTGCCGCTGCCAGGCAACATGCCGACGTTCGGCTATCAGACGGCAAGGGATTTCGGATTTCACATAGTCCAGTCTTTAATGGTCGACGCGTCAACAACAAGGCGCTGGTATTACGTCGTGACGATGGGACGCAAAGCGGGACACCTCGCGCTCGGCATCGGTAAATCGGCAGGCGCGACGCTTACGATAATCGGAGAAGAGTTCAGGGACAAAACGATTAGTTTTGAGACAGTGTGCGACATACTTGAAGCGTCTATAATCAAGAGGCTCGCGCAGGGTAATCCTTACGGCGTCGCAATTCTTGCGGAGGGAATAATCACGAGAATCGATCAGGAGGAACTCAAGAACCATCCTTACGTTAACCTTGAAAAGGACTTGCACGGCAATATAAGGCTCTCGGAAATAGATATCGGCAGGATAACAAAAGACGAAGTACGCAGAAGACTCAGGGAAAGAGGCATTAACGTTACAATAGTAAGCAAGGATATCGGTTACGAACTAAGGTGCGCGGCTCCGATTCCTTACGACTGTGAATACACGCAGGACCTCGGTTACGCGGCTGTAAGGTATCTGCTTTCGGGACACTCGGGCGCAATCGTTACCGTGGATAAGGGACAGCTGATACCCGTAAAGTTCGAAGACATTATTAATGCCGACGGAAGAATCAACACTCGCGAAGTGGACGTCAATTCCGACAGTTATCAGGTAGCGCGCAAGTATATGATAAGACTTGAAAAGACTGATTTCGACGAAGTGAAAAACGTTGCGCGCCTCGCTCTGATTGGAAACATGACAACAGAGGAATTCGAGGATAAGTACAAGTATCTGATAAACGATCCTCCCGTCAGGGAAAAAAAGCAAAAGGAACAAAAATCCAAGACTGAAAAGAAGAACTGATATGAAATAGAAAATTTATATGACAGGGTTCTCGTTTGAACCCTGTTTCATTTTGAACAGGTTATTTATATTAACAGAAAGTAACGAAACAAAAAACCAGCAGGAAAAAATATGAAAATTGGAGTATTGACATCAGGCGGCGACTGCCCGGGACTTAATGCTGTTATCAGGGCAATCACGAGAAAAGGAGACCAGGACGGTTATGAAATAATCGGAATTCTGAACGGCTGGAAAGGCCTGTTCGACGAGAGTTACATGAAACTCGACCTCAAGAGCGTCGCGGGCATCGTTAACCGAGGCGGAACGATTCTCGGTACTTCGAGATTCGGTCCTTTTCAGCAGGACAACGGGGCGGAAATACTCCAGCACAAGGTTGCGCGAGCGGAATTCGACGCTTTAATCGCGATCGGCGGTGAAGGTTCTATGCATATTGCCCAGCAGTGCCACGAACTTGGCATTAACGTGGTCGGCGTTCCAAAGACAATTGATAACGATTTAAACGGAACAGACTACACTTTCGGGTTCGATACGGCTGTGCAGATAGCAACAGATGCAATCGACAGGCTACACACGACGGCCGAATCCCACCACAGGGTAATGATTCTTGAGGTTATGGGAAGGCACGCGGGCTGGATTGCACTTTATTCGGGCATCGCGGGCGGAGCGGACGCGATTGTCATACCTGAAAAGAAAGTTAAGATTGACGATGTCTGCGAAGTACTTAAGAGCCGGTACAAAAGAGGAAAACTCTTTTCGATTATAGTTGTTGCCGAAGGCGCGGAATATCTCCTTGAAGAACTTCAAATTGACGAAGAAGGCAGGAAGAAGGACGAATTCGGACGAGCAAGGCTCGGAGGCATAAGTTACTATCTCGCGAATGAAATCGAAAAAAGAACGGGATTCGATACGCGCACGACTATACTCGGACACGTCCAGAGAGGCGGGGTTCCGACTGCGTTCGACAGAGTTCTTGGAACGCGATTCGGCATATATGCTGTGGAAATGGTGACTGAAAAGAAATTCGGCAGAATGTGCGCTCTTCAGGGAGCCGATATCGTGGACATTCCTATCAAGAAAGCGATAAGCAAACTTAAAACAGTCGAACTCGATATCTATAAAGCGGCTAAAGTATTCTTCAAATAACTCAGGCAAAAGATTACAGTTTTCTGAACCGGCTGCTTTCGGCGTTCGGGAATTACACGCCGTGTTTCAGTTATGCAGTTAGGTTTAACTTAACTTCTTTTCCATCCACACGATGTCGAAACTTCTGCCGAATTTCTTCCCTATTCCCGGGAATCTTCCGCAAACCGTGAATCCGTATTTTTCGTGGAACTTGAGACTCGGAGTATTCTCGGAGGTAATACTCGCAAGCAGAGTATTAATGCCCATTCCGGCGGCATCCGTCTCCAGTCTGTCGAGTGCAAGTTTTCCTATACCTTTGCCCAAAAAATCTTTATGAAGGAAATACGTTATTTCCGCGGTTGACTTGAACGCGGGGAACGGATTGTACGCGCGTATAAAACAAAATCCCGCAACTTTACTGTCCGACTTTATAGCGTAAGCGGGATATCCTCCTGTCATTTCCAAAATCCTGTCGTAATAATCATACGGAAGTTTCTTCTCGGAATAAGCGGACATGCTGTTCTCAGCGTAATAATTATAAATGTCCATGATTTCGTTTCTGTGTTCTTCAGACATTTTTTCAAACATAACTGTATTCATAACTTTACTGTATTCGCTTATTTAAATTATGTATTATCGCTCATAAACTCCTTATAAAATCCTCGCTATTCCATGGCTTCTCTTTCCCGGTCAGTCCTTCTCTTCCAGAACAGATAGAACGGGATTCCTATCAGTACCAGCGAGAGCCCGATACCCGCGTCGCGCGGATTTTGTATGATTGTTACGATAACGAGCGTCGCGCAGAACAGGACGAAAATAGCGGGAAGAACAGGATAACCCGGAACCTTGAAAACTCTCGGAACATTCTTCATTTTTCTTCTTAAAATAAAAACACCGAACGCGCCCATACCGTAAAAAATGAACGAAGCGAATATCAGCATGTCCGTTAACTGGTCGAATGTTCCCGAAAGCACGAGAATAGACGCCCATACGCCCTGAATGAGCAGAGACCGGTGAGGCGTTCTGTACTTATCGTGATGAAGCCCTGCGGATTTGAAAAACAAATTATCTTTCGCCATCGCGAAATAAATCCTTGAACTTGCGAGTATAGTTCCGTTCGTTGTTCCGAATGTGGAGACCATTATAAGGATTGATATAAACATCGCCCCGCCGTAACCGAGAAATTTTCTCATCACTTCAATCGCAATTATGGAATGTTCCTTTCCGGATACGCTGATGATTTCGTCAACCGGCATCACGTAAAGGAAAGCGAAGTTAACGGCAATGTAGAGAACAATAACTCCGGCTACACCGCCGAAAAGCGCCAGCGGTATATTCCTTTTAGGATTCCTGACTTCGCCGCCGAGATATCCGATATTGTTCCAGCCGTCATAAGGCCAGAAAGCGGCGAGCATTGCGGCGAACATCGCGCCGAAAAGCCCGAGATTAGTGCCGTATTGAAAACCGGGTTTTTCAAGAATCGGCGTTACGTTTTCCGCGGAACCTCCGCTTATCGTCAGTCCGAGTATTATTATAACAATGATTCCTGAAATCTTGAGAGCAGTGAATATGTTCGTAATCATCCCGCCGAAAATCACGCCGAAATAATTCGCGGCTGTGAGAAAAAGTATCGTGATAATCGTCAGTCCCTTCACTCCGAAACCCTGAAAGGGATAAAATATTCCGAAGAGCGAAATACTTTCCATCTCAGGCGAGAGACCCGGAAGATGAACCACGGCGTTTACAGATTCCGCGAACACGTAAGCGATAGATGCGATAGATGCCGACTGTATTACCGAAAAGCAACTCCACCCGTAAAGAAAAGCGAACGGCTTTCCGTACATGTTCTTGAAATAAACGTATTGTCCCCCGGGTTCGGCGATAAGGCTCGCTATCTCGGCGTTTGTCGCGGCGCCAATCATTGTAATGATTCCGGGTATAAGCCAGCAGAGAAGAATAAGTCCGGGCGAGCCAAGTTGCTCGGACATCGGGGCGATTTTCTTGAAGATGCCTGAACCTACCATCGAAGAAATTACTATCATTAAGGCGGTAAAAAAACCAAGCCTGGTCAGAAGACCGCTCTCGTGGATTTTATGCAGAGTTTTTTTCAAGTATCTTGATGTCCCCGCTCAGGGAAACTACCCCGATTAATAAAAAGTTAATGCAATGTAGCGAAAGAATTTCTTAAAAGAAATAAAAAGAATAAACAACTTAGAGGCGATTTTTGTTCTGTATATATCAACGTAAACTTAAACCAATAAATATGCAGACAGTGCTCGGAGCTGGAGGAGTAATCGGGAAGGAACTTGCCGTAAGACTAAGGCAGTATACGGATAAGGTAAGACTGGCGGGGAGAAACCCGAAACACGTTACAGGCGATGAAGAACTCGTTAAGTGCGACCTGACCGATAGAGAACTTGTTATAGATGCGGTTGATAATTCGGAAGTAGTATACCTAACCGCGGGTCTCAAGTATGATTACAAAATCTGGAAAGTCGCCTGGCCAAAAATAATTGACAACGTCATCGAAGCGTGCAAAATTGGAAATTCAAAACTAGTGTTTTTCGATAATGTTTACATGTACGGAAAAACAAACGGATGGATGACGGAAAATACTCCGGCAAATCCTGTAAGCAAAAAAGGGGAGATAAGGGCGAGAATTTCAGAGCGGATTCTGTCAGAATCGGCTTCGGGAAACATCAAAGCCCTGATTGCAAGGTCAGCGGATTTCTACGGACCCGATGCGAGTAATTCAATTCTGAAAATACTCGTCTTCGATAAACTTAAAGAAAAGAAGACAGCATCCTGGTTCGGCAATGACGACGTCTTTCATTCATTTACTTATACTCCCGATGCCGGGAAAGCAACGGCGCTGCTCGGAAACACGCCGGACGCGTATAATCAGGTGTGGCATCTTCCGACTCATAAAAGCGCGATGACGGGACAGGAATACATCGGATTTGCCGCCGAAAAATTAAATACCAATCCGAAATACAGAGTTATAAAAAAATGGATGACGAGGCTTGCGGGATTGATGGACCCGCTTACCGCCGAAATAGTTGAAATGATGTACCAGTATGAAAACGATTATCTTTTCGACAGTACAAAATTCGAGAACAAATTTTTTGCTCCCGTAACTTATTCTGAAGGCATAACAGAATGTTTGAAATAGATGTTTAGACACCTACAAAAAAGAAATACTTCGACTATACTCTGAAATCTTTCACTGCTAATATGACATGAGCATACCTGAATTTCGAGCGGAAATAGACTTTTTCATGGCATTTTTTTGTATATAAATCCTTGGGAGTAAAATATTAGGGGGTAGAAAGAAGGGGTAATATATGAAAAAGATATTGATTCTTTTTTCAGTATTTCTCTGCGTTTCCATCGTTTATTCTCAGAATCCTTCATCCGAAAAAAACATAAATTCCGAATTAATCGGATTCAAGTTTACAGATTATTTTCAGCTCACGGTTCAATCCGGTTTTATTCAGCCTGTGAATCCGTACCTTGCTTCCCGCAATTATACGAGCGGCAATATCGGGATGGATATCTCTTACAGAGTAAATACTGAATTAGCGTTATATCTCGAAATGAGGTATAATTTCCTTACTGCCAAAGATACCGCGGCTACGAATTCCGGGTATTTTGAATCAACAATCGGCGCCAGATATTATTTAATAAAACCCTATTGCTGCCGGTCGAGTCTGTTTTTTGAATCGGGATTCGGTCCTTACGTGTTTGTTCAGCGACCTTCGGGACTATATTACGAGACGAATATAGACCCCAAAGGGAGAAAACCGACAAGACGCGATCCTAAAGACATATATGAATCGGTACGCCGAGTCAGCCTCGGGGGCAACATTGGAATCGGAGCCGAACTTGTAATCAGCAACAATATTTTCTTTACAATTAAAAGCAAGTTAAACTCGGTTTTTGAAAATAACGGATGCACTTCATTTGTTACGGGCATCGGCGGAATTACGATGAAATTCTAAAATGGATAAAGTCAAAATCCGGGAACAAAAAATTCTAACGCGCGATAACCGGTTTAAAAAACAACCCGGTAATCGCCGCGCAATATAAAGTCATACACAATCGTCCATTCCGATTTTTTAAATCATAAAACGTGAAGAAAATCCGCTACTTTTGCTGCTGATATTCTCGGTTTTATATGGTAAATTTATTGTTATTCTTTTTCGAAAATTAATGAATTATATGGAAAAAGAGGACTGTATTTTTTGCAAGATTTCAAGAGGGGATATTCCTTCATTTAAATTGTGGGAAAACCAAGAGTTTTTCGCGATTCTTGATTTATACCCCAATACAAAAGGAATGACTCTTGTTATCTCGAAAGAGCACTATGATTCGTACGCATTCGATATGCCGGATGAGGTTTATATGAGATTTATACTCGCGGCTAAGCAGGTCGGAAAACTTCTCGATGAAAAACTCAAAGTGTCGAGGACGGCGATGGTAATTGAAGGAATGGGAGTGAATCACGCTCACATAAAACTTTATCCTCTGCACGGGGTCGACAGTGATTTCAAGGCAATGATACCCGAAGGCAATGTTTTTTTTGAAAAATATCAGGGTTTCATTTCCACGCAGTTGGGACCTAAAGCGGATAACGCTTTTCTCGAAGAGTTAATAGAAAAATTTAGAAAGTAAAACATAAACATAAGATGAAATACGAGCATTTACAGATTGAAAAGAAGTGGCAGGATTTCTGGATTAACAACAAGACCTTCAGAACACCGGATATAGACAAACTCGATAAATCGAAACCAAAATACTACGTTCTGGATATGCTACCGTATCCGAGCGGCGACGGGCTTCACGTAGGGCATCCCGAGGGCTATACAGCAACGGATATAATATCGCGCTACAAGAGAATGAGGGGATACAATGTTCTGCATCCGATGGGCTGGGACGCTTTCGGTCTTCCCGCGGAACAGTTTGCTCTTAAGAAAAAAATTAATCCTAAAGTCGGAGTGGAAGAATGCGTCAAGAGGTTTCGCTCGCAATTACAGGCGCTCGGTTTTTCCTACGACTGGGACAGGGAAGTGAACACGACGGATGAAGAGTACTACAAATGGACGCAGTGGATGTTCCTTAAACTTTACAATTCATATTTCGACGATACTGAGAATAAAGCGAAACCTATAGAAGTACTTGAGATTCCGACAGGACTCGATGATATCGGGAAAGCGAAATATATAGATTCGCAGCGGCTCGCGTTCTTATCCGAATCGCCCGTGAACTGGTGTCCCGAACTCGGAACCGTTCTGGCTAATGAAGAAGTACCAGAACAAATCGAAAAAGGTTTCACCGTCGTAAGAAGGATGATGAAACAGTGGAAACTGAGAATAACAAAGTACGCGCAGAGGCTTCTCGATGACCTCGATGAACTGCATTGGCCTGAAAACATAAAGAAACTCCAGTATAACTGGATAGGCAGAAGCGACGGCGCAACAGTACGGTTCGAGATTAAAAGCGGCGACGGAAAGAGCAGAGACATAGAAGTATTCACGACGCGCCCGGATACGTTGTTCGGAGCGACGTATATGGTATTCGCGCCCGAGCATAAAATAATTCCTGAAATAGTTTCGGACGGACAGAAAGAGGAGGTTCGGAAGTACATCGACGAAGCGTCGAGAAAGTCCGACCTTGAAAGAGCCGAATTGTCAAAGGATAAGACGGGAGTTTTTACAGGCGCTCACGCAATTAATCCGGCGAGCGGAATCGAGATTCCGATTTTTATTTCTGATTACGTTCTTATGAGTTACGGCACGGGCGCGATTATGAGCGTTCCCGGACACGACGAAAGAGACATGGAATTTGCCGTCAAGTTCGGACTTGACATAATTCCCGTCGTTACACCCGCCGAATATAAAGACGTTGCTTTTAAAAAAATCAGAACAGAAGAAGGCGAAATAATTATATCAGGCAAGGGTCTCGAGAAAATGCTTAACGGCGAAGCGAAGGAATTCAATAAATACTGTGAAGAAATAAAAAACGGCAAGACAAGTTTCACGGGCGAAGGTTATTCTATTAATTCAGGTTTCCTTACAGGATTGCCTACGGCAGAAGCAAAGGAAAAGATGATTAAATGGCTCGAGGAAAAAGGAATCGGAAAGAGAAGCACAAATTACAGGCTGCGCGACTGGCTTTTTTCAAGACAGAGGTTCTGGGGCGAACCCTTCCCGTTAGTCCATTTTGACGACGGCAGGATTAAAGCGCTGAAGGAAGAAGACCTTCCTGTTAGGCTTCCCGTCGTGAGTTCTTATACTACGAGTAAAACAGGCGAATCTCCGCTCTCTTTAATCGAAGACTGGCTCTATACAACCGATAAGGATACGGGGGAAAAAGTCAAAAGAGAAACCAATACGATGCCTCAATGGGCGGGCTCTTGCTGGTATTATCTTCGTTACATTGACCCGAAAAACGGCGAGATTTTCTGCGATATTGAGAAGGAAAAATACTGGATGCCCGTTGACCTGTATATAGGCGGCTCCGAGCACGCCGTGCTTCACCTTCTGTATGCACGATTCTGGCACAAGGTCCTTTTTGACCTCGGGTATCTTACAACCCGGGAGCCTTTCAACGTACTTTTCAATCAAGGTATGATACTCGGTGAAGACGGAGTTAAGATGAGCAAGTCGAGAGGCAACGTAATAAATCCCGACGATATGATTCGGGAATACGGCGCGGATTCGATGAGAATGTTTGAAATGTTCATGGGTCCTCTGGAAGCCACAAAACCCTGGAGCACGGAGGGAATCGCGGGATTGCACAGATTCCTCAGCCGCGTCTGGAGGCTGGTTATAGACGACAGAACGGGAGAATTAAATTCTAAGATTGTCGATGAGGAACCTTCGGGTGAACAGAAAAAAATGCTCCACACGACAATTAAGAAAATGACCCGCGACATTGAGGACGGCGATATGAAATTTAATACCTCGATTGCACAGATGATGATTTTCGTAAACGAAATGTACAAGATGGAAAAGGTAAGCAAGGAAATAATGGAACAGTTCGTTCTGCTGCTTTCTCCGTATGCGCCGCACATTTCCGAAGAATTGTGGCAGAGGCTCGGGAACAATGAATCTCTTGCCTACCATAAATGGCCCGAGTACGACGAAGCGTTGACAAAGGCGGAACAGATAACAGTAGCCTTCTCCGTAAACGGAAAAGTCAGGTCAAAGAGAAGCGTGGACGCGGACCTCAGCGAAAAAGACCTTGAGCAACTTGCGTTTGACGACGTTTCCGTTAATAAGCATATTTTCGGAAAGAATATTGTGAAAATTATCGTCGTGAAAAATAAAATGGTCAATATAGTTGTGAAATAAATATATTTTTTAAAATACAAAAGGCGGGCAGTAAGTACTGACCCGCCTTTTTAAATGAAAGGCTGAACTAAAAATCTATAATCGTGTTGAAATATAATCTGCTCAGGTTCTTCCTTGTAGTTCCGTCATAATTCACGATGTATTCCTTGTCAAACGTAAGCATCTGATAATTCAATCCGAGAGTTAGGACGGATGACGGCTTGAACATCAGTCCCATTATCATAAGCGACTGCTTATTCGCATCGCCCGTGAATCCTGCGAGGTTCGAACCGGGCTTTGTTGTATTCGGGTCAAAAGCGTCGTACCTGAAAGTCAGCATCAGTTTTTCCTGAAGTTCCTCAATCGGGGATTGAACTCGAACCAGGTAGATAATCCCTGCGCTGTGTAAGAAGAATCTGTGAATCCTCCGGGTACAGCGTTGGGAATCGTGTTCGACATCAGGCTGAACTCTCCACCGATCTTAACGTAGCCGAAATTTTTAAAGTTATATTTAAAGTTTAACATTCCGCCGAACCTGTCGTTCTTGTACATTCCGCCGTTTGCTACACCAAATTCACTGCTTGAAAGTTTTCCGAGATAAGCAAAACCGCCGACAGTTAAATCCGAAATGCCGTCAATTCTTGTCTTGTTCATTTTCTTTGCCGCGTCCATGTTTTTCTTTATTATTCCGCTTAACGGGTATATGAAGCCGGTCACCATGAAATCCTTGAACCTGTTCTGGTCGAATGAAATGTTCTTATAGCCGTTTCCGTTCAGCAGGGCGATGTTCAAATCGGCAATTTTTGAAGGAAAGGAGAATTTCAGCGTCATTCCAAGGTCAGCGCTCGAAAAATACGAGCCGGTTTTTCTCGTGACCTTGTCGCCGCTCACGCCGGCCGATTGCGTCCAGGCATAATCGGTAAGTGTCTTCTGCACGCCTCTCCAGCCGTAGTACTTTTCGACGTTGTTTATCCAGTAATTCGGAAGGACTCCTATCTCCATTGTAAGCGTCGTGCCGTTTTCAAGCGAAAGGGGAGTATAGTCTATGAATCCGTACTTCAACTGATACGTCCACTGTGTTGCTCCGTCGCCGTCTTTAACCGATGTGATGTCGGGCGTAATCCTCGCGCTAATCTGAGGAGTAAGTGTCGCTTTAATGTTTATGTAAGCCCTGTCGAGATTGAACGAATTTCTTCCCGTCTCAAACTGGTTCTTAACGGGATTGAAACCGAATGCGGTGTTGGAGTTGTATCCCGCCGCGGTATCAAGCCTGCCGATGAAATCAGCATCGTCCGCGTTATAAGTAAAACCCGAGAAAATCGTACCGCCGATTTTTACTTCGGGCTTGAATTCCGTTTTCTTATCCTGAGAATGAAGATTAACGCTCAGGGCAAGAATTGATATTGTCAGAAATATATATAGTTTTTTCATAATCATTATTATTCGTTTGTTTTATTTTAAAGTTTTTACCTTATCGAGCGCTTTCTTTGACAACTCTTCCGGAAGAGGAGAGTATCCGAGGTCTTTCGCGAACTTCTGTCCGTCTCCGAGCGCCCACTCAAGAAATGACTTAACGAGTTTTCCTTTCTCTTCATTCTTGTTCTTCTCGTAAACGAGAAGGTAAGTGTAACTCGCTATTGGATAAGCGCCCTTACCCTTCGCGTTTATTATCGACATTGTTAGTGATTCGGGCATCTGAGAAACTGAGACGCCTCCCGCTAACGTTACCGATTCAAGACTGGGGGTAATGAACTCATTTTCAGAATTCTTTACGTTGGCGTAATTCAGTTTGTTCTGTATCGCGTAAATAAGTTCGACGTAACCGATAGAATATTCCAACTGCTTTACGACGCCCGTAACGCCTTCATTTCCCTTGCCTCCCTGTCCAACGTCGAATTTAGGTGTCTTTGAAACACCGATTTTTTCCTTTGCTTCGGGACTGACCGCTCCGAGGTAATCCGTGAAGATGTATGAAGTGCCGCTTCCGTCCGTTCTGAACACGACCGTAATGTCTTTATCGGGGAGTTTCGCGCCTTCATTGTCCTTCGCGATTTTGGAATCATTCCATTTCTTGATTTTTCCAAGGTATATGTCCGCGATAGTCTCACCTGAAAGGTTAAGCGGTTTGTCTAATCCGGGTAAGTTGTACGTCAGCACGACTGCGCCGAGAACCGTAGGTATGTGGAGTATCCTCGTGCCGCTCTTTGTTTCCGCGTTCTTTGTTTCTTCGGGAGTCATCGGGCTGTCTGTCGCTCCGAAATCGACCGTTCCTTCGGTTATCTGTTTGATTCCGCCGCCGCTGCCGATTGACTGATAGTTGAACTTGGCATTTGTGTTTACTTTTGAGTACTCACTGAACCATTTGGAGTAAAGCGGGAACGGGAAGGTCGCGCCTGCGCCGTTTATCTGCATCGGACCTTTCTGCTGGTCTTTGTTTCCGCAAGAACCCGCGATAAAAGCGAACAGCAAAACGAAAATAGTTAAATACTTCATAGTTTATTTTTAAAGTTTTAAATTGAACATACACAAAACTTTAAAATGAAGTTTATCGCGGTATTACGCAATTGTTAAGAAATTGTAAATATGCGCGGGAATTATTTCTTCTTGACGCCGTGAATGACTCGCATCATTTCATCGTGAATTTGTCCGTTTGTCGCGAGTATTTCCTTGCCGTAGATTGAATATTCCTTTCCGTCAAAGTCCGTTACTTTACCTCCGGCTTCGTTAAGGATGAGGCATCCGGCCGCGACGTCCCACGGGTTCAGATTGTATTCCCAGAAACCGTCGAACCTGCCGCACGCTGTCCAGCATATGTCTAATGCCGCTGAGCCGAGCCTGCGAATCGGAATGTCTTTGTTTACGAAGGCCGCGAAAACTTCTACGGGATTGTTTGGATTGTTGCCGGTGTTGTAAGGAAATCCGGTTACGAGAAGAGATTTGTCGATTATTGTTTCATTAGAAACCTTAATTTTCCTGTCGTTGAGAAATGAACCTTTGCCTTTTTCAGCGAAAAACAGTTCGCCGCTGAAAGGATTGAAAATACCTCCCATTACTATTTCCCCGGCTTTCTCGATGCCGATTGAAACGCAGCATATCTGAATTCCGTGAGCATAGTTTATCGTGCCGTCTATTGGGTCAATAATCCATTTAGTGTCAGAATCTTTGTCGATTGCGCCTATTTCTTCCGAGAGAATATTATGTTTAGGAAATTGCGCTTTTATGATTTCGATTATTCTCGCTTCCGAACGCTTGTCAACTTCCGTAACAAGATTCGATATTATGTCCTTGCTCTCTACGGCGAAATCTTTGTCCATGTATTCCTTAAGTATCTTGCCGCTTTCTTCGAGAGATTTGTATAGTGTGTTCTTCATTTTAATCAATATTTATTTCCAGACCGTCATAGGCGAGTTCAATCCCATCGGGAAGCCCCGCGTTTGTTTCGTCGTGATTCAGGTCGTGAGTAATGTGAGTGAAATATGTTTGCTTTGGTTTTAATTTCAGAGCGATATCCGTTGCCTGCTCGACGTTGAAATGCGTCGGGTGCGGCAAGCGTCTTAACGAATTAAGAATCAGGACGTCAAGTCCTTCGAGTTTTTTCATTTCTTCTTCGGGGATGCGGCTGCAATCCGTAATGTACGCGAATTTTCCGATCCTGTATCCGAAAATTTTTATTCTTCCGTGAAAAACTTCGATGGGAATAATCTTAATTCCCCTGAATTCAAATTCCCTGTTATCCAGATAATTAAATTTCATAAGCGGCACGGCCCAGTAACTTATCAGTTCTTCGTCAAGCGCGTACCGAAAGGTCACTTTAATTTCGTCGAGTGTGAATTTGTTGCCGAACACGTCCACCCATTTCTTGTGCCTCTGGTTTATTTGTCTTAAATCGTCAAGCCCGAAAATGTGGTCAACGTGATGATGCGTGAAAAGAATCCCGTCGAGGTCCGTAATTCCCGCCCTAAGTATCTGCTGCCGGAAATCAATTGACGTGTCAATAAGCAGACCCGTGTCTTTTTCTTTTATGAAAACCGAAGCCCTTAATCTATTATCTTTTGGATTTGCGGAAGTACAGGTCCTGCACCCGCATCCTATAATCGGCACGCCCTGTGAAGTTCCGCTTCCAAGTACAGTTATTTTCATCCGGTCAGATAATTTCGTAATTTATAAAAGTGTGTTCTGGCTTTCTCTGTCGATTACTTCGCGTATGTTGGGTTTCAGGTAAATACTGTCAACGTTCAACTCGGCGAGGCTTCTGGCAAGAAATGTAATTTTCTTTGCAGGCTCGATGTTCCTGTTAAGCAGAAAAAGTTTCTGCTCGCGTAGAAGGCAAAAGCCTCCTTTGAAGAATCCTTTCTCGATTCTTACCGTGTAACCTATTAGGTTGAAAACCTCGATGAGTTCTTTAATGAGCAATTCCTGCTTCTCGTCTATCTGCTTTATCTGTGATTTCTTTATTACTTTGCTCATTTCAGGTATTCGTGTTTTAAATCATCATCGTCGTGCATGAAGTACTTATACGAATATTCTTCCCTGTAGATTTTCTTCTCTTCGGCCAGTTTGCGCAGACTCTTTTTCATCGGTTGAAAGGCCGCGATGAAAATTATTGAATAGTATGAAAACAACGCTATCCAGGGTACGCCTTTCAGAAATCCTATTCTCTCTCCGAATATTTTAAGCAGTTCGTCGTGCACGGGCGGATTCGTCAGGTAAAGAAGATAAAACTTCACGTCAAGATAGGAAGTGTAAATCTCTATCGGAACGAAAGCGAAGAATAATATGCAGCACATAAGATACCAGGGATTCTCCCTTAGGTTTATCCTCGCCTTTGAGACGAACATTATCGCGGAGAATAAAACCACGATATACGCTCCGAGTATAACAAGCGATGTGTGCGACAGCATTCTGAAAATCCAGTTTTCTTCATCGGGCGGAATGCTCGTGCGGAAACTGAATTCATCGTAATTCAGCAAATCGTTTCCGATTAATCCGCGTATATTTATAGCTCCGAGCCAGACGACAGCCGCCAGCACAAGCAGCGCCAGCCAGAATTTTGCCTTTTTGTTCAATGTATTTCGATTAATACCTAAAATTATTTAATTGTATCGACACATTCAATTTATTAAAAATTAAATCTTTTAAGACTCTGTTTTGTTATATTTTTAGTAAAAAATTGTGTATTTTAATATAAATCAATAATCAGGACTCTTAGATGGAAAAGAAAATCAGAAGCATACTCTCAAAAATAAACGAACCAATTCTCTCAAAGGATTTTTCGACTCTTGGATTTGTTTTTGACGTTAACGTAAAAGGCGATTCGGTCAAATTGAGGCTCGGAATAACCGATATGGATTACACGGATTTCCCGGGAATAAAAAATAAAATTGCCGGAAAAATAATCGAAGAAATTCCTGAAATTAAAAAAGTCGAAGTGGATTTCATGCTGGGAATTGTAAACCACGACAATAAACAAAAAGACGTCGTATTGCCCGGAGTGAAAAATACGATTGCAATCGCGTCAGGAAAAGGCGGTGTCGGTAAATCGACCGTTGCGGTTAATCTCGCGGCCGCTCTGTCGCTCGAAGGTGCGAAGGTCGGTTTGATTGACGCGGATATTTACGGTCCATCTATCCCGATAATGCTTGGTATAAACGAAAGACCACGGGTCGTACAATCGAACGGAGTGAATAAAATGCTTCCGATTGTCCAGTACGGTATTAAATTAATGTCGATTGGTTTTCTTGTTGAAGATAACTCGGCTGTAGTCTGGCGCGGACCGATGGCGTCGAGCGCTCTTAAGCAGTTCATGAGCGAAGTGCTCTGGGAGGACCTTGATTTTCTGCTATTCGATATGCCCCCGGGCACGGGCGACATTCAACTGACGCTCAGTCAGACAATACCCCTCACGGGTTCCATCGTAGTCACGACTCCGCAGGAAATTTCCCTTTCAGACGCGCGCAAGGGTCACAATATGTTCGTAAAGGTTAACGTTCCGAATCTCGGATTCATTGAGAATATGAGTTACTATCTTACGCCGGACGGAAATAAGGAATACATATTCGGACAGGGCGGAGGAAGAAAGATTTCCGATGAATTTAAAGTAAAACTGCTCGGAGAAATTCCTATAGACACGGAAATCAGGGTGACGGGCGACAGCGGAAAGCCGATAATGCTTAGCAAGCCTGATTCCGATTCAGGAAAAATTATCAGAAGCATAGCGAAAAATCTGATTCTTGAAATAAATACGAGGAACAGCTCACCGTCTAAGTCAGCCGGTATTGAACTGATAGTTTAAAATTATTCGCATGTTTTAATTGATGCAATCTGACTATTTTGAGATATGTCTGAACTTAGTATTGACAATATTGAGAAAACGCTCAAGAAAATCCGTCCCTATCTTCAAATAGACGGCGGTGACGTCGAAGCGGTAAGCATATCGGAGGATAATATAGTCTCGATAAGACTGCTGGGAGCATGCAATACGTGTCCGCTGAATCTAATGACGCTGAGAGCGGGCATTGAACGTCAGTTAATGACCGAATTCCCCGATATAGTAAGGGTGGAATCAGTCGCCTGATTTGAATTTTTCGTAAGCGTTTATCTTTCCTATATCTTCAAACAGACTTTCATCCGCGTCGTAACCCTTAACGGTTATGCCGTGCATTCTTTCCGCGTCAAGATAGATATCAATAATATCGAGATATTTCACGGGATATCCCAGTTTGAAAATATCGTTTGAGATAAGATGTACTCCGTTGAACGCAAAGAAGTTGTCCTCAGGTGTTTCGCATTTCACTCTTCCTGTGAGCTCCATTTTTTTGTCAAGTTCAAGATAGCGCGATGTTTTTCTTTTCTGGACGAGAAGAGTCGCGAAGTTTGCAGATGAGATGTGATAGTTGATAATTTTTTTGAAATCGAAATCCGTGAAAACATCGACGTTAATCGCGAGAAATGCGGCGTGATTGCCGTCGTCGAGATATTTTTCCGCGTTCAGTATACCGCCGCCGGTTCCTAAAATTACTTCTTCTTTAATCACGTTTACACTGATGCCGAAATGGTTCTCTGAAAAATATTTCTCAACCTGTTCCGCGAAATGATGGGCATTAACGGTTATGTCCGTAATACCGTATCTTTTCAGTTTTTCAACCTGATAAGATATCATCGTGCCGTTCCTGAACGGAACGAGCGCTTTCGGAATGCTGTCCGTCAGCGGTTTCAGACGGGTGCCGAATCCCGCCGCGAGTATAATCGCCTTTTTTATCATTTTCGGTTTAAGGTTTTTCAGTCGAAGCCTTGAGATGTTTTCTCTTCAATATAAAGCATAAATTAATAATTGGCAGAGAAACTAAAAACATATAAGAATTTCTTGCCGGTAGCTACGTTCGTTCAAAATATTGCCGCAGCTTAATAACAGGACGACTTACTTATTCCATTTAATATTAAAACGGGATAATCTAAATTATTGTTTAAGATTATATATGCTGGCGATTAAAAACAAAACTGCAAAGGACAGGGCGTCTCAAGGAAAACAGAAAGAGTTTTTCATTTCCGAAATTTACAGGCTAAAGAAGGAATTGAACGCGGTACTGCTTGCTCACTTTTATCAGGAACCGGACATACAGGATATTGCCGACCATATCGGAGACAGTCTCCAGTTGGCGCAGGCTGCGGAGAAGACAAATGCGGATGTAATCGTTTTCGCGGGCGTCCATTTCATGGCGGAAACCGCTAAAATTCTAAATCCGGATAAACTTGTTCTTCTGCCTGATATAAACGCAGGATGCTCTCTCGCGGAGGGCTGTCCCGCTGATTTGCTGTTGAAGTTCAAGGAAAAATATCCCGGACATATTTTAATAAGTTATATAAACTGTTCCGCGGAAGTTAAAGCGATATCGGACATTATATGCACTTCTTCAAACGCCGAAAAAATAATTCGCCAGATACCCGAATCGCAGAAAATAATTTTTGCGCCCGATAAAAATCTCGGCAGGTATATATCGAAGACGACGGGCAGGGAAATGGTGCTCTGGCAGGGCGCCTGCATTGTTCACGAAACTTTCAGCGAACGTAAAATTCTCGAATTGAAACTGAGGCATCCGGGAGCGAAACTTATTGCGCATCCCGAATGCGAGCAGAATATTCTTGATAATGCCGACTTCGTCGGCTCGACAAGCGCGCTTCTCAATTTTGTCGGGTCCAATCCGTCTAAAGAATTCATCGTGGCTACCGAACCTGGTATTCTTCATCAAATGGAAAAACAAACTCCCGGTAAACTTTACATTCAGGCACCGCCCGAGGCGAATTGTTCCTGCAACGAATGCCCGTATATGAAACTGAACACGCTCGAGAAATTGTATCTGTGCATGAAAGACAAAAAACCCGAAATTATTCTTGACAAGTCGGTTCAGGAAAAAGCTCTTGTGCCGATTAAGAGAATGCTTGAAATGAGCAAAAAATAACCGGTCAGTTTCCTGACCGGTCATCAAACTGTTTTATCCTGTAAGCCGGATTCTGTGCCCTTATTCAGGGGGCAGCCATTTATCTTGATGCACCATTGCTGATGCATTCTTTGCATCCTACCCCGGAAACTAACGAAGCAAGCAGAACTTCAGTTTCCTATACTCGGATTTGCTCCGGATGAGGTATGTCGATCTTAAAGATTGCTCTTTAAATGGTAGGCTCTTACCCTGCCTTTTCACCCTTATCCCTTTCGGGACGGTATACTTTCTGTGACACTTTCTGAAAACGTTTCTTTGGAAACGTCTTCCCGGGATATTATCCCGGCATCCCTGCTTTTATGGAGTCCGGACTTTCCTCACCGGGCATAAGCCCAAGCGCGGCCGCCGTGATAAAACAGCATTATTAAGAACTTGGTATCAGTGTTTCGTCTATTAGTATTCTTCCGCATGACTGACAGGTGAAAACATCCTCTGCCATCCTTATTTCAATCTCTCTCTGGGGCGGAACCGAATTGTAGCATCCGCTGCAGTTCCCTTTTCTCACAATCGCGGTCGCTTCGCCTTTCATCGAGCCGTTAATTCTTTCGTAAAGGCTTTTCAGGTTTTCATCGAGATTATCAAGAATAACTTTCCGCTTTTCTGTCAATTCAACTTCCTCTTCTTCGAACTGCTTGTTAAGCGAATTCAAATGCGAAATGTCATCTTTGAGTTCGTTCTTCAGTTCCTCGAAATTCCTCGACATTTCGAGAATTCCCTTCACGAGATTTTCCTGATAACCTTTAAGTTCTTTAATCCGAGCCTCGTTCTTTTGTATCGACTCGATCATCGCGTCAATCTGCTTCGTGATTTCATCGTATTCCTTATTGCTCTTTGCCTTGTACTTCTGTTCGTCGTATTTGGTTGTCTTATCGTCAAGGTTCTTGTTTTCTTTCAGCAGTGTTTTTTCTTCTGCCTCAAAATTTTTCAGTTTAGCCTTGTCTTCGTCAAGGTGTTTTTCGATTACGGATATTCTTTCTTTAAGGCTCTCTATCCTGAAAGGCAGGTCGCCCTTTTCCTCGTCTATTTCTGCGAGTTCCTGGTCAATTTTGGTCAGTTCGTATAAACTAAGCAGCGTCTTTGAAAAATTCGGTTTGTTTGATGCAATCTCGGCTTCGAAATATTCGTAAATGTTTGCTTCCTCGGGTTCGTTTCCTTCGGGTTCTTCATTCAAGCCTTCGCTGTCATTCAAAGTGTTATCGTTTGATTCGTCCATTTTATAATAGTTTTATTTTATATTTTGATTTATCGATTGATATTATTGCTTCAAGTTTTTTCTCTCTTGCTTTCGCCTCGTGCCGTTCGCTTATATCCGAAAACACGACGAGAAATTTGCTGAGTTTTCTCGATGTGAATCCGCTGAAAACTTCGACGTTCCTGTTGAGTCTGATAAGCAAATCTTTAAGGGAATATTTTTTCCTTGTCTCGACGCTGTAACCCGCCGGAGTTTTGGTCCGTCTCTTGAATTTATAGATTTCGTACACAGGCTCGTCATACGGATGACCGTTCAATAAGGCGTCGATAACCTTTTCCGTGAATTCGGGCGGACATTCCATCTCCAGCCTGACTTCTTCCTCGAACGACATTTTTCCTTTTTTACCCGAAAAAGGATTTGTTGTTTTCCCGGGTATGAAAGTGCCGAGCCCTTTCATCCTGAAAGAACAAACGGTGTAATTCCCGATTTTCCCCGCACCGGCGTTCGCCATGTCAAACGTCAGTTTATCGACATATCCTAACGGAATGAACGTAACGATTTTGTTTCTTGTCTCATATCCGTGGATTGCGGGTGATATTGTTTTTAATTCTTTGTAAGCGAATAATTTTTCTAAATTAATCATTGCAGCATGCATATGAAAAAAGTGTATCTTTACGGATACACTTTTTTAAAAAAACTTTTATCGTGGAAAATTATTTTAAACCCGGATGAATTAACTTCTTTCATAAAGTAAATATAACCATACAAAAAAACATATTCAATGAAAATGAAGTTACAATTTCAGTTTATCAAACAGCATTTTTACAGGTTTCGCATTCTGAAGTATGTAAAAATGAACGGACGGCACCTTGTTATTCAATAATTCTTCTACCTGCCTGCAAGCCCATTCCACGCCAATTTCCGTAACGTGCTTATCCTTTGCTTCCATAACCTCGTTGTAAAGTTCTTCGGGAATGTCTATGAAAAAGTCCCTCGGAAGGCTCGTGAGGTGCTTTTTCGACGTTAGAATTTTCAAACCGGGAATTATTGGAATCTTAATTCCAGCGTTTCTGCACTTTCCGAGAAAATCGAAATAGTAATTATTTTTGTAAAACATCTGGGTGACGGCATAATGCGCGCCAGCCTTTGTCTTCGCTTTCAGAACCTCAAGGTCGGCTTTCATGTTCGGTGATTCATAATGCTTCTCGGGATAACCCGCCACGCCAATGCAGAAATCCGTTGCCGCCGCGTCAAGAAGGTCGGATTCAAGATATTGCCCCCTGTTCATGCTGCTTATTTGTTCGACAAGTTCCACGGCATATTCGTTGGTCGTTTTTCCAGCGGGGGTGGGTTTTTTATAACCCTTATCGTCGCCCTGCACCGCGAGTACGTTTTCGATACCCAGATAGTTCAATTCTATGAGCGCGTCTTCCGTTTCTTCTTTTGTAAACCCCCTGCAGAGAATATGCGGTATGGTGTCGATGTTGTATTTGTTCTTGATGGCGACGCTAAGACCAATCGTGCCGGGTCTCTTTCTTTTTACTTTCTTTTTTATTCCTCCGTCGGGAGTCTCGTCGTACTGAACTTCAGCCGAATGCGACGTGACATCGATAAACGGCGGGTGATGTTTTACGAGCTCTTCTACAAGTTCGAATATTTCGTTTATGTTTCCTCCTCTTAACGGCGGAATAATTTCGAAACTTATAAACGGGTCTTTCGCTTTTTCTATATGTTCTGTTACTCTCAAGTTAAATTTTTTAATTTAAAAAATCGGGATGCATGTTAGAGCCGCTTTTTGTAAGCAGTTCGCTTTTTCCCGTTTTTATGTTCAGTATCCCGACATCGTAGTTGCTGCTGTTTTCGGCGTCGTAAAGAATCCTCTCGTTGTCAATCCAGGAAAAATTCGCGACGCTTCCTCCCTGAATGTCGTAACTCTGCTTGTTGTTTCCTTCTGTATCCATAGTGTATAGTTTCACGGATGTGTTCGATATAGAAACAAACGCGATTGTCTTGTCGTCAGGGGAAAATCTCGGTTTATTCGCGCTTTCGATTCCTTTAGAAATTGCTTTTTCCTTGCCGTTGTCGAATAAGTATATCGTTCCCTGAAGATTGTTGTTAAAACTAGCCCAAACTATCTTATAATTATCGGATGAAATGTCGGGCATAAGGTCCGCGTTATCTCCCGAACTAATCTGGTACAGGTTGTTTTCCGTAGTGTCTTCGAGATCAATCAGCATTATATCCTTCGTGCTCTGATAGTACGCGGAAAAAACAATCTTCGACCCGTCGGGTGATAATCTCTGCTGATTGGAATAATTCAAATACGATATCATGAAAGGCTCGGGTTCTCCGGGAGCCATCGCGTATATCGTCAGACCGCCTTCATAATCCGAATTGAAGAATATGGTTTCGCCGTCGGAATCATAGGAAGGATGCTCGCCGCTGAAAACGTAGTACGGGTCCGCGGGAGTATTCGTATTCACATCTGCTATGTAAAAAATTCTTCCGTCTTCCGTGTTGAATACAATCTTCGAGCCGTCGGGTGACCATTTCGGGAAGTAACAATCTGTCGCCATATCCGTTAACTGTTTCTTGCCCGTGCCGTCTTCATTCATAACGAACACCTGATAATACCCTGATGAATTGTTGTCGGATACGTATGCGATTTTTCCGGATTGAGATAAAACAAAATTGCACCCTGTTAAAACCATCAACAATAAGATGATAATCTTCTTCATTAAATAGATATTAAGTTCAAAAGTATAACAATAATAATATAAAAGAATTTCGTGTTATGAAAGATAAAATGAATTCGCCTTTTCGAAAAATTTTCTTATCTTATAAGAATAAATTATTAATTTGCGGGTGATTACAGATGATTTGATAAAAGAAGCCGTGTTCAAAGCCGTCAGAAGCGGCGGTAAGGGGGGCCAAAACGTAAACAAGGTTTCCACGAAAGTGGAATTATACTTTGACATTCGCGCTTCGGATTCTCTAACCGATGAACAGAAATCGTTGATACTCGGAAAACTTAAGAATTACGCGGATAAGGACGGAATATTGAAACTTACCTCACAAAGCGAGCGCTCTCAGATAATGAACAAGAACGAAGTGAAGAAAAAATTCGCTGAACTTATCGTGAAGGCGTTCAGGAAAGAAAAGAAGAGGGGAAAGACCTCGCCGACGACAGCATCCAGAATCGAAAGGCTGAACAGAAAGAAAATTGTTTCCGTTAAAAAGACATTCAGAAGAAAGGATTTTGAATTCGATGAATGACAGAATTTTCATCAAGCCCGGGATTTTCGATGACTTCAAAGACGTAATCTGCGCGGTAAGCCTTAAACATTCGCCAATTTCAAAGCCGCCTTTTTTCTTCAACCAGAGTTTTTCTGTCGGGGATAATCCCGAAAATGTAAAGCGAAACCGTAAACTATTGTTCGAAGAGTTGAAAATTAATTCTGACAGAGTAACTTACCAGAGACAAATTCATTCAGCCAATATTCATTATTCGGAAGTCCCGTATTTCTTTCAGGACTCAGACGCGCTTTATACAGACAAAAGGGATATTTATCTCGGCATAAGCATCGCAGACTGTGCTCCTATATTCATATATTCGCCGATAGCAAAAGTAGTTGCCGCAGTTCATTCCGGTTGGAAGGGAACACGCTCGAGAATTCTGAGCAAAACGGTTAAAACGCTTCGCGAAAGATACCGTTTGCATCCGGAAGAGTTGCTTGCTTACATCGGACCCGCTATTTCAGTCGAACATTATGAGGTTGGCAAGTTTGTTTACGACCAGTTTCCTGCCGAGTCAGGAATAGAAAAAGACGGAAAATATTTTATTGACCTGGTGAAAGATAATTACAATCAGTTGATGAATTCGGGAGTGCCGGAAAAGAATATTGAGTGTTCGGAATTTTGCACTTTCAGGGACGCGGAATTTTTTCATTCATACAGACGCGACGGCGATAATTCAGGCCGCATGCTCGGTATTATCGGGCTGAGACCTGACTCTTTTTAAGGTATTTCAGACTGAACAATGTTATAAGGAGCATAAAAAACCCACCCGACAGGAAGGGAAATGTGTATCCGAACTTGTAGATGAATCCTCCCCAAACCGGACCAAGAAATCTCGCAAGCGAGCCGAGCGACTGATTTATTCCAAGCACCGAACCCTGCTCGTCGCGGCTAACGCTCGTAGATATCAAACCCATCAGCATGGGGTTGTTAAGACCGTTTCCGAACCCGAGAACTGTCATTACTACAAGCAGTGCCGGAACGCCCGGCGCGAAAGGTATCAGAGCAAGTCCGAATATCACAAGGAAATTTCCGAGGAGTATGGATCTTTCCTCCCCGATTTTCGCCTTAAAAGTCTTAACCAGCGTAGCCTGCACTATTGCGCCGATTATTCCGAGAAACGAAAGTAAAAATCCGACTTCCTGCTGATTTAATGAAAGAGTGTCGGTTCTTTCCGCAAAGAGAAGGAAAGTACCGTAAATATTCGCGAAAGAAAATGTGACGAAGAAAAATATGATTACATATATACCGACCTTCTTGTTCGACAGCACGTCTCTGACGCCCCGCAGGTTTACTATGGTGACTCCCTTGAAGTCGTGTTTGTTTTGCTTTCTAATATCTTCAGGAAGCGATTCCTTTAAAATTGTAAGCGCGAGCGTCAATGCGATAAGAGAAAAAATTCCGGACATCGCAATCGGAAGTCCGTATCCGAAATGCTGCGACAATATTCCCCCCATCGCGGGACCGAAAACGAATCCAAGCCCGAATGCCGCTCCGAGAATACCCATTCCTTTTGAACGGTCCTCGGGAGGAGTAATATCCGAAATAACCGCTTGAGCTGCCGAGAGGTTCGCCGAGAATATACCCGCGAACGCTCTTGATAAAGCAAGAAGATACACGGAAGGGAAAACNCCTGAAAAAACAAGGAACATCAGAATGTAGGAAATTACATTCCCCGCAAGACTCATAACGAGTATGGGTTTTCTGCCGTAGATGTCGGACAAAGAACCNCATACAGGCGTGAATATAAACTGCATCAGTGAATAAATGCCGACGAGCAGCCCGATAACGGATTCGTCAATGTGCAGTATCTTAAAGGAATAATCCGGAAGTAAAGGAATTATTATTCCGAATCCCAGAAGGTCTATGAATATAGTTAAGAATATTACGAGTAATGCTTTCCTGTCTGTCATATTTTAAATTTCACTAATTGGTNNATTGGACAGAACGATACAATAAAAATAAAGTATGCGAACCATCCGGCGGCCGTTCTGAATTTTCCAAGAGGCTCTTCCATATCGCTGCAGATAGGCGGGTGTTTGATTTTAATTACAAAGAAAATCAACAGCGCCCAGACAAGCCAGTTCAACGAACCAAGTTCAAGTTTAATATCTAACAAAGGAAGGAAGCCTAAAATTCCAAAAAGTACAAGCAGATAAAAACAGTGTAAGAAACGAACTTCGATTTTTCCCCGAACATCGCATAAGAAATGTGCCCCCGTCAAGTTGTCCGACGGGCATCATGTTGAGCGCGGTTATTAAAAGCCCGAACCAGCCGACGCACAGGAACGGATAGTGATAAATTTCGTTCATCGGCGGAACGAACAAATTGTGATTCATCGAGAAAATTTTATTGAAGAGTAAAAAAACAAGATTGTTTCCAAACGTGAGCCCGGTTACTGGTATGCCCGAGGACTGATACTCGGGATGTATTTTATAGAGATAATCTATCGAGGGAAGCGTGAGATACCCTATTAAAAGTATAATGACAGAAGTAATCCATCCCGCGATAGGTCCCGAAACGCCGATATCAAAAAGCGATTTACGGGACTGTGTTCTTGTTTTCATTTTAATTACCGCTCCCATTGTTCCGAACGGGTTCAAAAACAGAAACGGAAAAGGAATGTAATACGGCAGCGTGACGTCAATCTTATGCAGCCGCGCGGCGAAGTAGTGCCCGAATTCGTGAGTGCTGATTACGAGCATCATCAGAACCGAATAGGTGATGCCGAGATTGAAATTTTCAAGTTGGTAAGGATCGTTGTTGAGCCAGCCGACGCCCGCAATGGTCATCGTGAAGAATGTGATTATGAAAAGAAGAATATTTATTAAAAACGAGAATCCGAACTTCTTTTTCTCCGGTGTCTCAATAGTATTTTCTTCGCTGCCTGTTATCTGATTACCGTAGTTTTCCTGCATGAACAAAAATAAAGCAATGTGATTAAATATTCAATTTGAATATGAACAAACCTTGAATACATGAGGCGGGAATACTGTTCGCAGGAAAGTATTCTTACTAAGTAACACCGTCACAAAAATGCTTGAAAAACGGCAAATTTTATTATATCTTTATATGAACTCTCTTATTTCTGGAATCCTGATTTTTAACATTACTGAAATCCAGTTTTAATTAAGTTGCACTTCATTATTAGGGATTTTAATTAGCCGTTTTTATCGTTTATAAATGATTAATGTCAGGAAATGAAGATTTTTCGCTATTCAGTCATATATATTTTTTTCTTTGCCTTTATCCAAAACTGCATTCCTCAAATTTTTTCAATTCATCATTACTCTACTGAAGAAGGCGTGGCAACGAGGGGTGTCAAGGACATCGTTCAGGACAGAACAGGAAGAATGTGGTTCTCTACAGGACTGGGAGTCTCGATGTATGACGGTTTTTCGTGGACGAACTACGGCAGCAAGGAAAATATACCGAGACGAAATTACACTCATATTATTTGCGATGAAAAAGGAATTATCTGGGCGGCGCCTAATAACACAACCCACAATATAATTTATTACAGTAACAACAGATGGGAAAAACTCGAGGCTATAGCGGAAACGATTGAATCAGGCAAAGAAATTTCCGGTTTCGGAATATATTATGAGGAGGATAAGCCTGTTTTATGCGTATCAACTTACTCCGGAGCCTACGTATTTGATGATAATAAATGGAGGCTGTATACGGTATCTGACGGACTGATGGACAATTTCATTTTCTCTCTTTGCACGCGCGGTACCGAGTTTCTTCTGTCCACTGTAAAAGGGATATCCGTCGTATCGAAAGGAAAAATTGATAACAGCATCAACAATTATATCCCTCCTGGATTTGGTCCCGTCTTAAAAATTACGCTCGAAAAAACAAATGAAAAAACTGAATCCAGATTATGGCTGCTCGGGTCGGACAAAGTCGCATACATAGAGGACAGCCGTTTCAAGGAAATTAAGAGCGATTTCAAGCTTCCTGCAAAAGGAGCCTCGGATAATTATTTCCTGACTTCTGACGGGGAAGAAACGGTTTATTTCGGCAATACCTGGCTCAAGTATTGCGTTAATATACATACGGGCGAATCTCATATCTTAAATACCGATAATGGTTTCTCATCGGAGGGAAACGATGCCGCCTATAAGGACAGAGAAGGCAAAATATGGTTTGCTGGTTTCCGCGGCATTGACAAACTGAATACGATAGCGTTTCGCAATCATACGAAAATGAACATTCTTGCGGAAAACGAAGTATCCGCCGTCACTGAAATTTCTCCTAATGTTTTTATTTTTGGCCACAATTCCGGTATTTCAATTTCAAAGAACTATAATTTCCGGTACATCAAATTCGATGAAGCGGATTTTTTCAGTTCTACATACAGGGTTCTTGATTTGTACAGCGATTCAAAAGGCAATGCCTGGATTGCGGCTTCATTCCGAGGCGCGGGAAAGATCGACGAAAACGGTAATCTTGAGTGGTATAACACACCTGGTGTTGATTACATCTCTTCTGTATGCAGGAACGGTTCGGGAAATATTCTTTTTTCCGGAAATGGTGATTTATACGAACTCAAAAATGAGAATATTGTAAGAGTTGATTTCGATAAGAGCGGATCATTTCATTTCAGAAAGATATTCTGTTTCGAAGATGATATCGTATGGGGTGTGGGTCTGAACGGGATTATCAGGATTACAGGCGGGAAATCGGTGATTATAAAAAGCTCCGGTGAAGCGGCGGAAAAGAGCTGTTTCTCGGTTTTCAAAGATGACGACGGTAATATTCTCGCGGGCACCGAAAACGGTCTGTATTCAATAGTAAACGATTCACTCGTTAAATTCTCGTCAGGGGATTTTGAAATCAGCGATGCCGTTTTTGCGATTACGAAAGATAAAAAGAACGGATATTACTTTTTCGGAACTTCGAATAATCTGGTAAGGTGGGACGGAAAGAGCAGCGTGAAGAAATACAATTCTTATAACGGACTCGTTGAGGGAGAAATCAACAGGTCGGCGGTTTTTCTTGATTCGCGCAACAACCTCTGGATTGGAACAGATGCGGGTCTCAGCAAATATGTTCCCGGGTTGGACTACGGCAAAGAATTCGTTCCCTCGCCCGAAATTTTGTTCGTGGAGGATTTTCAAGGGAACAGGTATTCCGGAAAAGATGAGATTACTCTTAGAAATGAAAATACATCGCTTCTCTTCAGCATCAGGGGTATATCATATATCGAGGAAAGACTGCTGGAATACAGAGTAAAACTTGAAGGTTACGACAAAGACTGGATTTTAATTCATCAGAGGGATATTGGAAATATTGTTTATAAGAATCTCGCACCGGGTACATATAAATTCAGAATGCAGGTAAGAAATTATTCGGGAAAATGGAGTGAAGAAATTTCGAGCGGGGAAATAACGGCAAAGGGCATGTTCTATAAGCAATGGTGGTTCATGCTTACGGTGCTGCTGATTATAATTTTCAATATTCTCTATGTTTACAAGCATATATTGAGGCGAAAATACACAAAATCTCTTGAAGCGAATGTCCGGCAAAGGACAAGCGAATTGTATGAATCAAAGGAAAAACTGAAACACACACTTGCAACGCTTGAAGATAAAGTGAAGGAGAGAACAAAAGAACTTACACTCAGCGAGTCAAAGTTCCGCTCTATAATCGAGCAGGCATCCGACGGAATTGTGATTTACGACATGGATACGAGAAAAGTGATGCTTACAAATCAGGCTTATGCGGATATGCTCGGTTATACTAAAGAGGAAATGCAGAACCTGACGATTTACGACGTTGTAGCCCACGATAAAGAAAGCATTGATAATTACGTAAACGGTCTTGCCGTGCACGATAATGTTTTTATCAGGGAGAGGTACCACAGAAGGAAAAACGGTTCGCTTGTCCCCGTTGAAGTCAGCGTAAAAGCCGTTCAATTTCCTGAAACCAGAACGATGTGCGTTCTGGCCAGAGATATTAGCGAAAGGCTTAAGTCCCAGCAGGAATTGAGACAATCCGAAGAGAAATACAGAACACTTATTGAGAATGCCGACGACATAATTCTGATGCTCGATATTGATTTCAATATCATTCTTGCCAATAACAATTATTACGAATCGCTGGGTCTTGAGAAAAATCATTTCATCGGCATAGAAACACTTCTTCATCCCGATGATGTTAATATATTTAATAAGGCAAAAGAAAACCTTCTGCGCAGCGGTAATAATCAGGTCGAATTCCGGCTTCGCCGCGCGGACGGACGCTGGCTGTACTTTTCTTCAAAATCGATTCTGGTGCGTGACAGAGATGACGTTCCAGTAAACATCCTTACGATTTTCAGGGATATTACCGAAAAGAAGAATATTGAAAAAGCGCTGCACGAATCCGAAAAGAAATTCCGGGAACTGGTCGAACAACTGCCCGCGGCGGTATATGAAACCGATACAAACGGTATTATTACATTCGTGAATAAAACGGCTATTGAGATGTTTGGTTACGGCGGTAACGGAAATATAGTCGGCAGATCACTGATGGATTTCGCGCCTCCGTCAGTGCGTGCACAAGCGGCGGGAAAATTCAGAGGTACAATTTCCGGAGTAATTTCGGAAGGGTACGAATTTCAAGGATACCGTAAAGACGGAACGAGCATTCCTATTCACATTAACGCAGTGCCCTTAATGGAAGACGGTGTCTGTACGGGCGTAAGAGGCGTTGTTCTCGATATTTCGGAAAAGATAGCGAGCAGGAATAAACTCGAAGCGTACGCTGAAGAATTAAAAAAACTCAATGCGACCAAGGATAAATTTTTCTCGATTATTGCTCACGACTTGAGAGCTCCGTTTACGGGATTCCTCGGGCTTACCGAATTGCTGTATCAGGAATCCGAAGGAATGCATAAGGAAGACGTGAAGAGTTACGCGGGATTGATGAGGAAATCGGCAAAAAACCTTTTTGAACTTATTGAGAATCTGCTTCAGTGGGGAAGGCTGCAAACCGGCGGACTGAAAATCAGGAAAAAAAGCGTCAATCTGTCAGCCTGTGTCGTAAACGCAATGAATCTCCTTCGCTATAATTACGAGAAAAAGGAAATTACGGTCGAAAACAAGGTTGACCCCGATACGTTTGTTACCGGTGATGACCACATACTTGTCTCCGTGCTGCAAAACTTTATCGCGAATGCAATAAAGTTTACTCACAGAAAAGGCGCCATTGCAATCAGCGCCGAGAAGCAAGACGCAAATGTTATTGTTACCGTGAAGGATAACGGAGTCGGAATAAAACCTGAAATGATTGAAAAACTTTTCCGTCTTGACGCGCAAACAACAACTGCGGGCACTGAGAATGAAGCGGGAACGGGACTCGGGCTTATTATATGCAAGGAAATGATTGAAAGACTCGGCGGCTATATAGAAATACAGAGCAAGGTTAACGAAGGTACCGCGGTTATCTTCGGAATACCCGCAGCGAATTAAACCGAACTTCTTTAGTGCGAATAAATATGCGCTTGCTTAATTGTAATCGCCCTCGCGGGTATTCATATCCTCCGTATGTATAAACACATCTTGAGATTAAAGTCATTTGCAGCCTGACCTCACATCATCCATTTCTTCGGGCACATTATAATATATTTTTTAAAAAAGGATTTGTGTAAAATTGTTCAAAATAATTTTATGAGATTATTATACGGAATTCTCTTTATCCTGATTTGTCCTGTCTTCTCCGTTGCGCAGAATTCAAATGTCGATTACGCAAAATACGTTGACGTTTTCTCGGGCACGAAGAACATGGGGCATACATTCCCGGGCGCGACAGTTCCCTTCGGAATGGTGCAGTTGAGCCCCGAGACGGACACTGTGCACTTTGATAAAAACGGTAAGTATAACGAGGATGTATACAAGTACTGCGCGGGTTATCAGTACGACGATAAAACAATAGTCGGGTTCACACATACACATTTCAGCGGAACCGGACATTCCGACCTCGGCGATTTTCTTATTATGCCTACGACGGGTAAACTGAAACTGAATCCCGGAAACAAGTTCATGCCCGAAAGCGGCTACAGATCACGCTTTTCTCACGATAACGAGTCCGGATCTCCGGGATATTATAAAGTTTTTCTTGAAGACTATAACATTTCTGCGGAACTGACGGCTACTGAAAGAGCCGGATTCCATAAATATACATTTCCCGCGTCAACCGAATCTCATATCATATTTGATTTAACATACGGCATTTATAACTACGAAGGAAAAAACGTCTGGACTTTCGTCAGGGTTGAGAACGACACTCTGATAACAGGATTTAAAATTACTTCCGGCTGGGCGAGAACACGGTTCATTTACTTCGCGATGATTTTGTCCAAACCTATAAAGGACTACGGATTCAAACGGGAAGACGGAACCGTTTACAGAGGATTCTGGAGAAAGTTCAACCAGGAAAAGAATTTCCCTGAAGCGGCGGGAAGAGATATAAAGATGTTCATAAATTACGCTACGGAAAATAACGAAGAAATTAAAATCAAATTCGGAATTTCGGGAGTGAGTTCGGAAAACGCGCTTAGAAACGTTACTGAAGAAATTAAGGGATGGAATTTCGACGAAGTGAAGAATAAAGCAAGAGATAAATGGAATGAAGAACTCGGTAGAATTAAGGCGGAGGCTCCGGAAGCGAGATTGAAAATGTTCTACACTTCCCTTTATCACTCTTTCCTGAGTCCGACGATTTACAGCGACGTTAACGGGGACTACCGCGGGCTTGACATGAACATTCACAACGCGAAAGAATTTTCAAACTACTCTACATTCTCGCTTTGGGATACATACAGGGCGCTTCATCCGCTGCTCGCGCTCGTTCAGCAGAAACGCGCGGCGGATATGATTAATTCGATGCTCGCGCATTTCGAGCAGAGCGTACACAAAATGCTGCCCGTCTGGTCTCATCAGGCAAACGAAAACTGGTGCATGATAGGTTATCACGCGGTATCTGTAATCGCCGACGCAATTTCGAAAAAATTGAAAGGTTTCGATTATGAAAAAGGTCTTGACGCGATGGTCATTACGTCGAATAGGGATTTCTTCGACGGTCTCGGATATTACAGGAAATTTTCTTACGTGCCCGAAGACCTGAGTTCGAATTCGGCGTCCAAGACTCTTGAATATTCTTACGATGACTGGACTATCAGTAACACCGCTAAACTTCTTGGCAGGAAAGACGTTGAGGACGTTTACAGATTGAGAAGCGGATATTATAGTAACCTGTTCGATGCGTCAACAGGTTTCATAAGAGCGAAAAATTCGGACGGTTCCTGGAAAGCGCCTTTCGACCCGCTCAGCACGGTTAATCAGGGATACATCGAAGGCAACGCCTGGAATTATTCCTTGTACGTTCCGCACGACGCGGGAGGATACATACGGCTTCTGGGCGGAGACGCGGCTATGATATCAAAACTCGATTCTCTTTTTACAATGCACGTTGACGACAAATACTTTGAGGAATCAGAAGACGTTACGCGAGACGGGGTTATCGGAAATTATGTTCACGGCAACGAACCGAGCCACCACATACCGTACCTTTACGCGTATGCGGGGGCTCCCTGGAAAACACAGGAAAGAATATTTCAAATAATGAGCACAATGTACAGGAACGGACCCGACGGCTTATGCGGAAACGATGATTGCGGTCAGATGTCGGCGTGGTACATCTTCAGCGCGCTTGGCTTTTACCCCGTTTGTCCGGGAACAGGTGAATACGTATTCGGCGCTCCGTTTATAAGCAGAGCGGTTATCAGACTCGAAAACGGTAATTCGCTGACGGTTGAAGCGGAAAATATTTCCGACGAGAACATATACGTTAAGGAAATATTCCTTAACGGGACTAAAATTGAAAAGTGTTTCATCGGACACGACGAATTAATGAAAGGCGGTACTTTGAAATATGTAATGTCGCCGAAGCCGGATAAGGAAAGAGGCAGAAATGTTGAAGACAGGCCGTATTCTATGAGCGGATATTAAGAACAGAAAAAATATAAACTTTAATTTGAAATCGTGATTTGATAAATTTGATTTGACGCGGCATTGACCGCGAATAATCAGTAAAGAATAAGACAATTAACACTAACAATACAGATACAGGCGCTCCTCAAAAGAACAAAGCGCCCCTTTCAGGAATCCATCCCGTTTTATTCGTTCTGCTCGTGCTTTTCGTGATATTCGTGACCTATCAGATTATCGGCGGAATTCTGAGCCTGTTCGTGCTTGGCAAGGACCTGAAAAACTTTTCGGGAGACATAACAACCGCGAGAATCCTGATTACTTTCTCTCAGTTCATGTTCATATTCGTGCCTGTGCTAATCCTGAGTCTGATGCAGGGTAACGAGGCTAAGGACGCGTTCCGCCTTAGAACGCCCAGGGCAAAACCTTTCTGGCTCGGGATGCTGGGTATTCTCGTTATTCAGCCGCTCATACAATCGTACATGTACATCCAGAATAAAATTCTTTTCTCGCTTCCTTTCGGAACGGAGGCTCTAAAGGCTGTTAAGGATTTTATGGACGCGCTTGAATCCGCGACTCTTAATCTGGTTACTGCTCAAAGCGTATTAGAATTTGCGGTTGTAGTAATCGTAATTGCAGTTACACCCGCGATATGCGAGGAATTTCTTTTCCGCGGACTCATATTCAAGAATTTTGAAAGAGCAATGCCAGCGGGAAAATCGATATTCCTTACGGGTTTCATATTCGCTATTTTTCATTTTCATCCGTTCAACCTGATACCGCTGATTCTACTTGGATTTTTTCTTACTTATACGGTTTATTATTCCGGCAGCATACTCACGGGCGTGCTTCTGCACTTTGTAAATAATTTTCTTTCGGCTTACCTCGTGTTCAGGTACGGGCGGGAAGGTTTTGACAAGCCCGACGAACCTTTATCGGCGAACCTCGGACTGATTATCGCGGGAATTGTTTCTCTTTTTATATTCATCGGCTTGCTATACGCTATCAAAAACACTTCAGATGAAAAGAAAAATAAAATAATTGTGAATGTCTAATACCGCAACGAGAATATTGGTGGGCGTTATAGCCATACCGTTAATACTACTGATAGTGAGATACGGCGGATATCCGTTCTTCGTTTTTTGCATTCTTCTTGAGGCTTTGTGTTTTTATGAACTGCTAAGAATGTCCGCGAAGAAGGGATATGAGACTCTGATTTATCTTAACGTCTTTCTTTCCGCGTCACTATTCGTTTTGTTCTTGTTCAGAAAGGATTTGATCATTTACGGTATCCCGATACTTATTCTTTTACTCTTTGCCGTCGAACATTTCAGGGGCGAAAAGAGGAATATCTTCAATCCTCTGATTGTTATATTCGGCTTCGTTTACATTACGCTTCCATTCGGATTATTGTTCGAACTCGGCAAGAATTACATTCATGTCTATTATCTGCTCGCGCTAATATGGGCGTGCGATAGTTTCGCTTTCTTCGGCGGAAAGTTGTTCGGGAAGCATAAACTTACGAGCATTAGCCCAAAAAAGACTGTTGAGGGTTCCGCTTCTGGATTTGTATTTACTGTAATTGTATCGGTTATATTTCATCTTATATTCCCTGACGAAATTACGCTGACCGACAGTCTCATAATAGGCGCGCTGGTCGGAATATTGGCGCAGGTGGGGGATTTAATAGAGTCGTTTCTTAAAAGATACGCCGGCGTCAAGGATTCGTCCAACATCATACCGGGACACGGCGGAGTTCTCGACAGGTTCGACAGTCTGATATTCTGTCTTCCAGCTGTACATGTTTATTTTTATTTTTTCAAGATATTTATAAATTAACTTGAATTGTTAATCGGAATTTTTATTTTTGTAGTTATTACACGGATACATCATAATGAGCGATAAAAAAAGAAATAGTAATAAGAAGAAACCGAAAAAGGATGACGAAATCCTGTTGCCCGACGATTCCGATACAGTCGAAGACAGGACGGAAGACGTTGAAGAGGAATTCGATGAAGATGAATTCATCAATCACGTTTCGGAACTGAATACGGGACGCAAGAAAGTTAAACTGAAGACGGTGTTTCAGGTGCTTGGCGGTCCCGCGAGATTCATTTCAGTTAAATCGAACGGCAAAGTCTCCAAACAGTTGTACAATGAACTTCTCGCCTCGCTCGAAGAGAAAGGCATAATGGTTCATTTCAAACTCGATTATTCAATCGAAGAAAAATTCAGATTCATCACCGAGGAAATATTCAACGAGGGAGTGGAGGATCTTGGTAAAAAAAATCACATAAATTTTATTTACGAAGATTTTCATCCCGAGAAACTTGCGGAAGATGATGAAGACGACGGCTTTATTGAATAATAATTTCATATGGTACTTCTTAACAGCAAGAAAGGCGGGTTAGGCTCGCCGGCTGCGGACTTCAGCCTTAAAGGAGTCGATAGCAAAGTATATACTCTTTCCGCGTTTGAGGAGAAGAAAATTCTCGTCATTATCTTCATGTGCAACCATTGTCCTTACGTTAAGGGCGTCATCGGCAGATTCATTGAGTTTCAGAGAGTGTATTCGGATAAAGGCGTGCAGGTCATCGGCATCAGCCCGAATGACGCCGCGGCTTATCCTGAGGACTCGTTCGACAATATGATAAAGTTCAACCGCGAGCGCGGTATGAATTTTCCCTATCTTTACGATGAATCTCAGCGGACGGCGAAAGAATACGACGCGGTCTGCACTCCCGATATTTATGTCTATGACGAAAGCAGGCTGCTGAAGTACAGAGGCAGGCTTGATGATAACTGGCAGGAAGAAGCAAGTGTAAAATCCCGCGACCTTAAGGCGGCTGTCGACGCTCTTCTTGCGGGGAATGAAATTGATTTCGAGCAGATTCCTTCGATGGGCTGCTCCATAAAATGGAAAAACCAATAATATGAATATGCCAAAATTAGTAATAGTCAGACACGGGCAATCACAGTGGAATCTTGAAAACAGGTTCACGGGATGGATTGACATTGACCTTTCTCCGAAAGGCGTTGAGGAAGCAAAGAGCGCGGGTAAAAAACTCGTCGGTTATAAATTCGACAAGGCATTTACTTCCGCGCTGACGAGGGCTCAAAGAACACTGGACATAATTCTCGAGGAAATCGATCAGAAAGGCATTCCGGTCGAGAAAGACAAAGCGCTGAACGAAAGGATGTACGGCGACTTGCAGGGGCTGAACAAGGACGAGACGAGACATAAATTCGGCGCGGAGCAGGTGCACATATGGAGACGAAGTTACGATATCGCCCCGCCGAACGGCGAAAGCCTTAAGGATACTGCCGCCAGAGTGATGCCTTACTGGAATGAGAAAATTGTTCCCGAACTTACCAACGGCAGGTCGATTCTTATTGCGGCTCACGGAAACAGCCTCAGGGCTCTTGTAATGCATCTCGAGAACCTGTCGAAAGACGAAATTTTGCAGACGGAAATACCGACGGGAGTTCCGAAAGTTTACGAACTTACGGGCGACCTGAAGATAGTCGAAACGAAATACCTCTGATTTGAAAAAGTACAGGGTCACAAATATTGTATTCGACCTCGGCAACACGCTTGTCTTCTTTGACCATTCGTATTTTTTTAACGGACTTGCCGAAAGGGAAAAAAAGTTAAGCGCAGCCAAATTCAAAAGATACATAGTCAAAAATAAACTCGACATTAAACTCGTGTCGGGCAGAATGAACCACAGGGAATTTTTCAGGAAACTTAAAAAGAAATTCGACCTCAGAATAGGGTATTCGGATTTTATTTACTTCTATTCCGACGTGTTCTGGGAAAACTCCGCGATGAAAAGGCTGCTCGAAAAAATATCGCGGATTAAAAAATACAAACTGTTCCTTCTCTCGAATACCGATTCGCCTCACATGAGTTTCATCGATAAAAATTTCCCCTACGTCAGGATTCTGAACAAGCGTGTCCTGTCATACAAGGTACACATGTACAAGCCGCAGAAGAAAATATTCAGGTATCTTCTCGAGAAACATAAGTTGAATCCCGACAATACTGTTTTGATTGACGATGTTAAGGATAACGTTAAAGCCGCGGCGTCTGTGGGAATGCATACGATACATTATGTGACACATAAAAAATTCATGAGCGAATTTTCTAAGATTCTGAAACTGAAATAATTTTTCTGAAAACAAATTTGAAAAGCAGGGATGCAGCCGCATCCCTGCTTTTTTAATTTCATTTCATTCTGTCTTTCAAACTCTGAGGCAGCGCGTCTTTGTGAATCGTGTAATTCATCATTTTAAGTTTTATGTAGTCATCGCTGTAATAATAGTAACCGCGCGGCTCTACGTTCTTTGAACCCGCGCCTGAATCTTTTATTAAAAACCAGTCCTTTCCGTTCTTCGTCGTCATGCCGAGAAGATGAATTCCGTGGTCGTCGGTCGTGGTTTGATTCGTGAACCTGAACTGGCGCGCGTATTCGTCGATGTAATCGGACGGTATGTCGAAAGTAGGTATCATAGCGACCTTGTTCCAGGAATCGATACCCGGTTCGGAAACGTCGCCTCCGATTGATACGGTGTATCCGTTCTTTACGGCGTTCTTGAGAACGCTCATGAACTCGTCAAGCGGAATGTTGAAATATTCCGTGCTCTTCCACCAGTTGTCGGGCACTTCGTATTCTACGAATTTATCGTAAGGCTGCTGCATGTAGGAAAGTATCTCGACATAATCGTCGGGATTAAGCGCAATTACTTTTTTAAAATATTCTTTAGGAGTCATATCGTCTCCGTCAACCTTGAAATTATCCGGAGGCGTCCCGAGGTGGTAGTTCAGAATGGACTTTATTGTCGAAACAACTTCGTTTTCGTTCCAGTTGTTCGCGTCCTTTATCCCCTTTAGATATGACTGCATCTCATTGATTAATATTCTGTGGTCGTGAACGGACTGCCCCGGAAGAAGTCCCGTATATGCGTCGAGAGGCATAGCCCCGTATTCCTTCCATATTTTCAGCACGGCGTTCGCTTCGGAGCCTTCCGCGAAATTCGAATTTCCCCTCTCGCGGACGAATCGTTTTGCCTTTTCGACATACTCGCAGTAAACAGTATACAGCGGTGAAATCTTTATTTTCCTGTTGTGCACCCTGAACACTTCCGTTTCAAAATAGGATGTCGTCGAAAACGACCAGCAGGTGCCCGTAAGCCCTTGCGACACGGGCTCGTTATGTCAGGCATAAGTGAATTCCGAAAGTGTCTTCGGCAAATCAACTCCCGTGAAATCTACTTTAAAACTTTTCGCCGTCGTCGTTTGCTTCGCGGCGTATCTGTCAGCTTCGCCGGATATCTCCTTATAGTAACCGTCTTTCGGTTCGGTGAATACCGCTTTATTCTTTTCCTGCCCCTGCGCGGCTATGGATGCGAATAATATCGCGGCGAGTGAAATGAGATAGAACTTTTTCATATTTATATTGCTTTTAATTTTGCTAATTTCCATAAATTATTATTTCCTCCGTTTAAATAATATATAAAATATATTCTTATGCGACGTTTATCCATTACGGCGGTGATTCTGTGCGCGCTCGTGTTTCGGCAGACTTCATTCTCTCAGAGCATTTTCGAACCGAATAAAATCGGTTACACGCCCGCGAAACAGCGGCTCGAGAGTTTTGAAAAACGCAAATATCAGGAAGGATTTTCCCTCGTCAGTAACGTTCCTTTCAAATCCATCGGGCCGAGCGTGATGAGCGGAAGGGTTGTCGACATAGAGGTTTCGCCGGACGACCCGACAATATTCTATGCCGCTTATGCATCGGGAGGAATATGGAAAACTACGAACAACGGAACGACTTTCTTTCCGATTTTCGATGACCAGGCTTGCATGACCATAGGTGATATCGCCGTCGACTGGAAAAGGAATATTGTTTATGCCGGAACGGGTGAGAACAATTCTAGCAGGTCGAGTTACGCGGGCACAGGTATTTATAAAACTACAAACGACGGGAAGGAATGGATAAACATCGGTCTTGAAGAGACTCACAGAATCGGCCGCGTCGTTATCTCTCCGGAAAATCCGGATGTGATTTTCGTTGCCGCGCTCGGTCATCTGTACTCATCGAATGCGGAAAGGGGAGTATATAAATCGACTGACGGCGGGAATAACTGGAGGAATGTATTGTTTGTTAACGACGTGACCGGAGCGATTGACCTCGTGATTAATTCAAAAAATCCCGGAATTATTCTCGCGGCAATGTGGGAAAAGGAAAGGCGCGCCTGGGATTTCAGAGAATCGGGTAAGAATTCAGGAGTTTACAGGAGTACTGACAACGGAGAAACCTGGACAAGGATGGAAAACTGCGGTCTTCCCGACGGCGACGGTTTCGGCAGAACGGGACTCGCGGCGGGAACGGAAAAATCCGATTGCGTTTATGCTTTGATTGATAATAACAATCCCGTAAGCGTAGAGAAAAAGAAAGAGGAGAAAATCACACTCGATATGCTGAGAACGATGACAGCGGAAAATTTTCTTAAACTGCCGGAAAAGGACATAGAATCTTTTCTTAAAACGAACGATTTCCCCAAAGAGTATGACGTTCGTTACGTAATCGGCAAAATCAAGTCGGGTGAACTTAAGCCCGTATCACTCGTAGAATATCTCGAGGACGCCAACAGCAGGCTCTTCAATACCGATATTCACGGCGCTGAAGTTTACCTCTCGGATGACTTCGGCCTGACCTGGAAAAAGACTCACGATTTGCCGCTCGACGGAATGTTTTACACTTACGGATATTACTTCGCGAACATAAGGGTGTCCCCCTTTAATTCGGAAAAGATTTACCTGCTCGGCGTTCCTTTGATAAAATCGGACGACGGAGGCAAAACATTTGAATCAATTCACGGCGAGAACGTTCACGCCGACCACCACGCTTTGTGGATTAATCCGTCCCGCAAAGGTCATCTTATAAACGGTAATGACGGCGGTCTGAACATGTCGTACGACGACGGGCAGACCTGGACAAAACTGAATTCACCGTCTGTCGGTCAGTTTTATTCGGTGAATCACGACCTGTCGGCGCCCTTTAACGTTTACGGAGGTTTACAGGACAACGGCGTATGGTACGGACCGTCAAACAATATTGAGAATTTTGACTGGCATAACTCCGGTCAGTATCCTTTTAAAAGCGTAATGGGCGGCGACGGAATGCAGGTCGCAGTCGATACAAGGGACAACGATATAATATACACGGGGTACCAGTTCGGCAATTATTACAGGATTTCGAAATCGACGATGCAATATAAATACATTACTCCAAAACACAAACTCGGAGAGCGTCCGTACAGGTTCAACTGGCAGAGCCCGATTATGCTGTCGCCTCATAATATGGACGTCGTTTATCTCGGCTCTAACAAACTGCACCGGTCGTTGAACAAAGGCGATAGTTTCGAAACGATTTCAGGCGATTTGACAAACAAGGGAAAGATAGGCAACGTTGCATACGGAACTCTCACGGCTATAAGCGAATCGCCGCTGAAAGAAGGTCTTATATACACCGGCAGCGATGACGGTCTCGTTTACGTTACGAAAAACGGCGGCAGTAAATGGGAAAAAATTTCGACAAACCTTCCGCAGGATTTGTGGGTAAGCAGGATAATTGCATCCGCTTTCGATGAGGGAACAGTTTACGTGTCTCTGAACGGATACAGATGGGATAATTTCGAATCGTATGTTTTTAAGTCCGCCAATTACGGCAAAATATGGACAAGAATCGGTTCGAACCTTCCGCTTGAACCCGTGAATGTAATAAAAGAAGACCCCGTCAGGAAAAATGTTTTATTTGCAGGTACCGACGCCGGGATTTACGCTTCGATTGACGGCGGAAATAGTTTTATGGTTATGAAAAATCTGCCTAATGTTCCCGTTCACGACATAACTATTCATCCTTCGCAGGGAATCCTGATTGCCGGAACACACGGCAGGTCAATTTATACAGCGGATATAAATTATGTCCGCAGTCTTAGCCCCGAAGTTTTGTCTTCGAAACTGCACGTGTTCGATATCGTACAAATTGAATATTCGGGCGGCTGGGGAAACCGTAACTTCGACTGGAAGTATAATATACCCGAATCCGCCCGCATAGACCTCTTTTCAAACGGCATATATGATGTCAGGCTGGAGATACTATTGAACGATTCTATTCGTGTTCTTGATACCGCTCTCAAAAGCAGCACAGGTCTGAATTTTTTCCGCTACGATTTAACCGTCGTCACGAATTTGTTGGAAGCATATTCAGGCTATATCAAGAACAGATACGGGAAAACGGTATCAACGTCCGAAAACGGCAAGGTCTATATTACGGAAGGCAAATATACGGTTCGAATACTTGGCGGAGACGCTTTTAAGACGAAAGTCTTAGATGTCTCGAGGAAGAAGGAGTCCGGGAATACCGAAAATAAAGGGGTTCCAAGGCCTAAGGACTGACACGAAAAAACCGATTAGGCGGGATTCAATGCTGAAAACGGTTTCAAGAGACGGACTATTTGTGATATAAAATTAATTATTGCTTTTTTATTAATTCAATGGTATCTTGAAGTTGTTATCAACTAAACCTTTAAAATTAAATATTATGAACAAAGAACAACTCATTGACAAATTGGCCGGTGATGCAAAAATCACAAAAGTTGCCGCGAAAGCCGTTCTTGACTCCTTCATGGAAGCGGTTAAAAAAGCATTGAAGAAGGGCGATAAAGTTGGTCTTGTCGGTTTCGGAACTTTCTCAACGGGTAAGAGAAAAGCAAGAACCGGAAGAAATCCTCAGACCGGAGCCACGATTAAAATTGCTGCTAAGAAAACCATAAAATTCAAAGCGGGTAAGGAATTCAGCGAATACATTAACGGCAAGAAGTAATTTTAATTCAAATAGTTTTCAATGGGTTGTTCTAAAAGGGCAGCCCTTTTTTATTTTATAACCGCGAACTTGCCCGTCTTTTCTTCGACGCTATGCCCCGCGGAATTCTTTCCCTCGGCTTTGAATATGTAAACTCCCGAAGGAAGTTCTCCGCCGCGCGAGTCTCTCACGTCCCATTCGATTCCGCCGTTTTCACCCGTTGTCTTCAGTTCCTTGATGAACTCTCCCGTTATAGTGTAAACTCTTATAACTGCTGTCCTGGTAAGATTGGCGAAAGTGATTCTTTTGTTCACGGATTTTGAGTGGTTGTATGGATTCGGATAAACCACGACGCCCGAAAGGTCCTCCTTCACGAACGTAAGACTGAAAACGCTGCCGCTGCCCTGCGTGATTTTAATTCCGTTCTCGGAATAAATACCGCTCACTCTGAGAAAATATGTCCTGCCGCTGGCGCCTACGTTCGTTCCGCTTAATTGCAGGTAAAGAATGTTCTTCTTCGAATCGTCGCGCCTGACGGAAACAACATTTATGCCGAACGGCTCGAAAGAGTAATTTGATGCGTTAAAAGATGTGACAGTGTCCGTGTTCAGGTTGAATTCCGCTTTCAGCGTCGAAGGCTGTATCAACGTTACCGACGTGATGTAGAAAGATACGGAATCAATCCGGTTGACTGAAAATGACAATTCATTCGTATCTACAGGCGAATTGTAAAAATCCTTCAATCCTTTTGTTCTTATCGAATACACACCGTTTTCAAGTAAAGGATTGAATGAAAGAACATAAGCATAAGGATTTTTTACGCCGGCTATAGAAGGAATGATGTTTCCGTTGACCTTGAAGACACTTATCTCGGGAATCGCGATGGATATTTTTTCCGAAAATGTCAGCGACAAAAGACCGTCCGCGAATGAAGCGTCCGTCAGACGTGATTTATTGTGCACGTATATCCTTACGGATTCGGAAAGCCTGCTCTCCTTAACAGGATTGGAAATCGAGACAGACGACAACCTGTAATAATAATCTCTTCTGTTCGTTACGTTGACGTCCGTGTAAGTGTTCGCCGCCGTGGAGTCATAAAGCGAATAGCCCGTCGAATCGCTGTCCGCCCTGTACACTTTGTAATAATCCGCGCTCTCTACGGGCGAAAAGTTCAGAACGGCTCTGTTTGAATCCCCGCTGTAACCCGAAATGTTAACAGGCGTTGCCGGTCCGCTGAACTGCGCGTCCTTTTCTATGAAGACGAGAGAATCTTTATTGTTGATTCCGATTTCCTTAATCCCGTTGTTGTCGAAATCATAAACGATTGAATTGTAAGAACTGTATTCGCCCGAATAGTAAACAGGCTTGTAAGAGGAACCGTCGAATTTTATCGCGTAAAAATTTCTGTCGAAGTTCACGAGTATCTCGTCCCTGCCGTCATAGTCGATGTCTCCCGCCTTGCAGAAACCGTCGCCTGCATAGTTGTTGTAGAATTCAAGCGCTGTTTCCGTGTACTGATTGTTCGCGTATTTGTATATGAAAAGAACAAAGAGGTTAAGCCCGGTTTTGGAATCGGAACCGAAACCTGCCGCGAATTCCTTCTTCCCGTCTCCGTCAAAATCTCCGTCCGTTAGATTGTCTCCCTTCATAACGAGCGACGGAAGGTCGGAACTGAACACTCTCGCGTAATTGCTGCCGGTGCCGTGCTCGTAAATATTCAGAACCGAGTTCTGCCCTCCTGAATTGTCCGCGTAATTATTCGTAAAAACTATTTCAGTCTTGCCGCTGCTGTTGTAATCGCCCGTCAGAGTGCTCTGCGAATTCGAGTAAGGGCTGTTCGCTGCGGGGTAATAGGGAAGGAGCGCGAATTGCGGGAATCCGTTCGCCGTCTTCAATATTATTAAACCCTGCCTGCCGAACCCGAGAATTTCATGCGCGCCGTCTTCGTCAACATCTGCGAATTTCGACGACCAGAAATCGTCCGACGAACCGTTTTCCCAGATTTTTACAGAAGGCAATTGACCTTGAACAGGCGCCTCGTACAGCGCGCCGTTCCTTTGAACGGACGTCAGCAGGTCGTACTTTCCGTCTGAGTCTATATCCGCCGCGTCCCTCGATACGCTGCCGCCAATCCACGGAGACGTCGAGATTTTTGTGAACGCGTTCGATGTAAAATTATATGCTTCCGCGAGAAGTCCGTTCTTAATGCTGTTCGTGAAAAGAGTCTTCACTCCGTTTCCCGAAAGCGATACCACCGTGTTGCAAACCTGACTCTGCGGAAGGCTGTAGGTTTTCTTAATAAAACCGTAAGGCTCGATTTGCCCCTTCGCCGTAAATTCAAACGCAGGATTGGTTTGCGTAACACTCTTTCCGTTTCTTGAAATTATTTCGATGTAATATTCGTACTGCGCGCCTGTCTGAAGCGCGGTATGCTTAAGATACGCCGAATGCTCCTGCTTGAAAAATCCGAGATTGCCTTCGTCAGCGTAGATTATTCCGTACGTCTCTCCCGTGTTCTTTCTCCTGTAATGCACAATGCCTGTCGTCGGAGCATCGGAAACAAACCTGATTCTTTCAGCGAACGCGCCCTTGTAAATAATTTCCCTGCTGTCGTAAGCCTCAAGAACGGGCGCCGCATTCCCTTTGTTTATAACCGTTCTGTGCTCTATCGTCCTGCCGTTGTTCGTGTTTATCGCGAGTGTTAAAGTCAGCGCCGTATCGGGAATGCCGCTCGTTTTCCAGAACGCAACCGTATCTCTTATCGTCTGCGCCGATGAACTGAAAATCAAATTCATCGAAGCGGGATTCATCCCGATTCCGTACGATACGCTGTACGAGCGGAAGAACGAAGAAGCCGCCGTTATGAAGAGCGGAACGGTGTCTTTCGTTACGGCGAAATTGAGGTACGGGGAAAAAATTCTCGCCGCCGAAGGGTTTGAAGAATTCGCGAACGATGTTTCACAGTTGATGATTCCCGACGAGTAAACGTAGTCCCATCCGCTTTGTCCCGTGAAATATCTCGTCGACGAAACAAGTATTCCGCGGATTTCCTCGTTCGTGAGATTCGGATTTCTCGCCTTGAGCACCGCCGACATTGCCGATACAACCGGCGCGGAGAATGATGTGCCGTTCGAATACTGATAGTTGCCTCCGAATTCCGCGCTGCCGAGCCCCGTTCGCGACGCCGTCAGAATGTTCACGCCCGGCGCGAAAATGTCAACCGTCTGCCCGTATGCGGAGAACGTCGCTTTCCTGTCGAATTCATCCGTTGCTCCCGCCGAAATCACTTCGTCGAATGACGAGGGATAATGCAGCGCGTCGGAGTTGTCGTTTCCCGCTGAACTCACCATCGTTACGTTCTTCGAGTACGCGAAAGCGATGACGTCTTTCAAAAGATTGCTGTGAACATAATCGCCGAAACTAAAATTCAGAACCTTCGCGCCCTGCATAACACCGTAAAGAATCGCCGAGGCGATGTTGTCTTCGTAACCCTGCCCCTGCGCGTTGAAACACTTCATCACGAGGCACTTGCTGTACGGCGCCGCCGGAGTTATGCCCGTTGCGTTATTGTAACCCGCGGAAATGACGGACGCTACCGACGTGCCGTGAGAAACAAGATTGTCGTCCGCGGGATTGTTGTCGCCTCCGATGAAATTCCATCCGCGCCAGTCGTCAATGAAACCGTTGCCGTCGTCGTCAATGCCGTTCGTTTCCTTGCCGTTCCCCGATTCGCCGGGATTGACATAAAAACTCTGAAGCATATCGGGATGAAGAAAATCCAATCCGGAATCAATAACGCCCACGACAACTCCAGTCGCGTCAGCGATGCCGTAAAGCGGAAGCATACCGGACGCGTTCAGATAATATTGATTAGAAAAATAAGTATCGTTCGGCGTGAATGCCGCGGATTCGAGTTTGCAGAATTTAATTCTCTCCGCGTATTCAATGTACCTGTTACCCGACAGTTCTCTTATAAGTTCGTTCGCCGACTGTTCGCGAACCTGCGAAACGAAAATTTTATCGAGTCCGAAATCCGAATTGTCCTTTGTGCTCAAACGCCTGATGAACGCCGTGAAAACTTGCTCGCCGCGGCTTCCGTCGTATTTCTTCAATGCCTGAACGGGAGAATTCGCTGAAACGATATTTGACTTAACGCCGTCGATTACGCTTTGCGGCGCGTCCTTCTTCAATTTAAAAACTACCTTTACCGTTTGGGCGCGCGAAATGTTGAAAAAAATCAGCAGAGGCAATATGAAGAGCAAACGTCGCATATTCACATAAATATAATTTTAAATATCCGTAAGAAACAGTTTAAATTTCGCATCCTGATTCTTCATTTGTGTTCCATAGAAATTGTCCTTCCGTAGAATTTGTCATACCGTAGAATTTGTCATACCGAAATGATTGTCGTATCATAAAAATTGTCATACATAATGATTGTCATACCGAAATGATTGTCATACCGTAGAAATTGTCATTCCTGCGAAAGCAGGAATCCATCAGCGGAATGCGCTCTTTAATCCGCCGAGCCGAAGGGTCGCCGTGGCGATGCGGACACTGACCGGAATCCATCAGCGAAACGCGTTCGTCGTTTACCCCGAGTCACCCGGGGTACTCGCCTCGGCTTCAGCCGTGGGGTATAAATCGATTTGGTGAAACCGTTTTAACGGTTTAGAATAATGCAAACCCAATCCAAACACTAACTTTGAAAACAGAGACAAACAATAATTTGGATTGGATTTTTGAATGATAATTCCAATCTTGAACGAAATTAATTCGAATGCTCAAAATACTGTACATAGGGCTCGGCGGATTTTTCGGCTCGATAGCGCGATTCCTGACGGCGAAATTCGTAAACAACTTCTTTCCGAATTTTCCTTTCGGAACGCTCATCGTAAACGTCGGGGGAAGTTTCGTTCTCGGATTTCTGCTTTACTCCGTCGCCTTCGGGAAGAACATTTCATCCGACCTCCGCGATATGGCGGCAATAGGCTTCATAGGCGCGTTCACGACGATGTCAACCTTCGCGTACGAATCGTTCAGGCTGGGCGAACTCGGGGAATGGGCGTATTTCTCGTTAAATTTATTTCTTAATCTATTTCTCTGCATTCTTTTCGTTTATCTCGGAAAAGAACTTGCGGTGATTATATCAAAATAAAAATAATTATGCAGAATCAAACAAACGCGGTGCTGCTGAGAATATTCATAGGCGAGAGCGACAAGTTCGGCGGCAAGCCTCTTTACCAGTACCTTGTCGAATACACTCGGAAAAATCATTTCTCGGGAATCACCGTGCTGAGAGGAATATCGGGATTCGGAAAAGCCAGCAAGGTTCACACATCCGACCTGCTCGAACTCTCGTCCGACCTGCCAATAATAATCGAAATTGTTGACCACCCGGGAAAAATATACGAACTGAAAAAAATGTTCGACGAAACCGGATGCATAGGCAGCGCCCTTATTACAGAAGAACAGGTGAAAATTTACCAGTACGGAAAAACGGGCGGATAAAGGAAAATGAATTACAGCGATATGCTGAATGTTGTGCTTTTGCCTTCGACGGATGTGACGTTTATTGTTCCGTCGTGCTCTTTAACGACTCTCTGGGCGAACGAGAGCCCGAGCCCCGTTCCTTTGCCGTAGCCCTTTGTGGTGAAGAAGGGTTTGAATATGTTTTGAAGGTCGCTTTCCGATATTCCCGTTCCGTTGTCTTTTATTGTCAGGACGGATTTTCCTCCTTCTGTCGCCGTGGTGATTTCAATCAAGCCCTGTCTGCCTGCGGGGATTGCCTGTATAGAGTTGCCTATCAGATTCAGGAGCAAATCCTTGAAGAGTCCGCGGTCGAGTTTCAGCGCGCGCGGAGATTTTTCGAGATTGAGTTTGAGTTTTATCGTCTTGCTTCCCGTGAGAAACTTGAATCCGCTCGCCGCTTCCTCGACGAGTTCGTTGAATGTCGTTTCTTCTCTCATCGGCGCGAGCGGTCGCGCGAAGTTTAGTATCGAGCGTATTGATTTTGTTATGCGCGTGGTTTCATCGACAATCACCTTGAGTTCGTCGTAGCCTTCTTCGCCGCTCTTCTTGTCGAGTAAAAGGTAATCCGCGTTTCCCGAAATTATGTTCAGCGGGTTCGAAAGATTGTGCGCGATGCTTGATACGACCTGCCCTATAAGCGCGAGGTTTTCCTTGTCGCGAAGTTCGCGTTCGAGTTCTTTCACGTGTGTCATATCCCTTATGATTGCAACGGTTCCGAGTTTGTCTCCCTTTTCGTCGAAGATGACGTGCTGTGAAAGGCTGATTTCCTTCAGACCGCCGCTCTTCGTCCTGCCCTTCGTTTCAACTCCCGATATGAATCCCTTATCTTCGATTTCCTTCTGTATGCCTTCGAACATACCGTTCTTTATGTTCTCCTCGGGAACGATTATCGAAATGTCCCTGCCCATAACTTCGTCTTTCCCGTATCCGTAGAGAATTTCCGCGCCGTTATTCCAGAGGAATATTCTTCGCTCGGCGTTATAGCCGATTATGCCGTCAACCGAATTGAGTATTATGTCCGAGAAGAATTTTTCGTGAACGGATTTTCCTTCTCTCATAAGTTTTATCATTTCGGAAATATAGGTCTCGAACGACTTCGAAATGAATTCGAAATCTTCCTTGTCGAGTTTTCCGCCGAATTTGTTTTTCAAGCCTTCAAATAAATCGGATTTGAACTTGTCCGATTCACTGTGAACCATATGTTCCATATAAGAGAAAGTGTGTTATGAGTGTATATAAATAAAACCTAAATTCGTGTTTTACAGTTCATTTACAATGAATTTACCTTTTTTAACCGCAACCTGCAACAGGTTGACCCCGAAATGATAAATAAGGTCTTTATAGGACGGAAAATCGAACAGAAGTATGTCGGACTGCTTGCCTTTTTCGAGACTGCCGCAGAGGTTTTGCCTGTAGAGCGCGTACGCGCCGTTGATTGTCGCCGCGTTGATGATTTCTTCGGCGGACATTTTCATTTTCACCGAAGCGAGAGACATTATCGTCTGCAGGTTTTCGGTCATCGAACTGCCGGGATTGAAGTCAGTCGCGAGCGCGGCGGGAATGCCGTTCGCGATTATCTCTCTCGCGGGCGGATATACCATATCGAGAAAATACGACGCGCCCGGAAGAAGCGCTGCTATAATGTTTGTCTTCCGGAGTTTACCGATTTCTTTTTTCTTCAGAACTTCGAGGTGGTCAACCGAAATCGCGTTCAATTCAACCGCGGCGTCTATTCCGCCGATTGTGTTGAATTGCTCGGAATGAAGTTTCGGAATCATACCGAATTTTTTTCCCGTTCCGAGAATTCTCCGCGTTTCCGCGGCGTCGAAATATCCTTTTTCGCAGAAGACGTCGATGAAGACCGCGAGATTTTTTCTTGCAATCATTGGAATCATTTCATAGCAAATCAAATCGACGTAATCGCTTTTCTTCATTCCTTTCGGAACGGCGTGCGCGCCGAGGAACGTCGGAAGTATGTCTGCGCCGAATTTATTCTTCGCGTTGAGTTCACGGATTACTTCGAGCATTTTAATCTCGTTCCTGACGTCGAGTCCGTATCCCGATTTCGCTTCGAGCGTTGTCGTGCCGTGCTTTATGAAATTCGCAAGGCGCTTTTCGGAGATTTTGTATAGAGAATTTTTTGAATGTTTTCTTACGCTGTTCACCGTTGATTTTATTCCGCCGCCTGCCGCAGCGATTTCTTCGTAACTGCATCCCGAGATTCTCATTTCGTACTCGTCGGAGCGTGAGCCCGCGAAGACGAGGTGCGTGTGCGAGTCCACGAAACCCGGCATCGCCGTTTTCCCTGCGCAGTCGGTTTCCCTGATGCCTTTAATGCCGCGCTCCTTTATGAACTTTCTGCAGTCGCTTTCTTTTCCGGCGTAAAGAATATTTTTATCGAAAAGCAGGAATCCGTTTTCGACCGTGTAAATGTCGCCCTGCGTTTTGCCACGCTTCGGACCGCCTTCGGGATTGGCGCAGGTTACGAGGTTCGATATGTTCTTGAATAAATGTGTCATTAGAGTTTTATTTTAAAACAGGAAGCAAAATGTGTTTCTGTTATTTTAATGTCCGGCGGCTCCGCTTCGCATTCCCCGTCCGCGATGAGGCATCTCGTCCTGAACCTGCATCCGGCGGGATAATTCAGCGACGAGGGAACCGTGCCTTCAATAGTCGGGAGTTTGTCCCTCTGCTCTTTCATCGAAGGAATCGATTCAAGAAGCCGCTTCGTGTAAGGGTGTTTCGGGTTTCTGAAAATCTCATCGATTAAACCTTCTTCGGCGATTTTCGACGCGTACATTACGACAACCCTTCCGCATGTCTCGGCAACAACGCCGAGGTCGTGTGTAATGAGCATAACGCTCATACCCGACTCTTCCTGAAGTTCCTTTATCAAACCGAGTATCCTCGACTGAACCGTCACGTCGAGCGCTGTTGTCGGCTCATCCGCTATTAGAACGTCGGGCTTACAGGCGAGCGCGATGGCAATCATAACTCTCTGCCTTAGACCGCCCGACAACTGATGCGGATATTCATCGAACCGCTGCTCGGGCGACGGAATCCTGACGCGCTTCATTATTTCAATTGTTTTCTCCCGCGCTTCCTTCGCGGAAATGTTCATGTGCGTTCTGAACACTTCCATTATCTGGCTGCCGCAGGTGTAAGCGGGATTGAGCGAAGTCATCGGCTCCTGAAAAATCATTCCGATTCTGTTCCCGCGTATGCGCCTGATTTCATCTCCGTTCATCGCGGTTAAGTCTTTGCCGTCGAAAATTATTTTACCGCTTTCGATTTTTCCGATTCCTTCGGGAAGAAGTTTGAGTATCGAAAGAGCGGTGACACTCTTTCCGCATCCCGATTCGCCGACTATACCGAGCGTCTCGCCCTTATGCAGTTTGAATGAAACGCCGTCGACGGCTTTCGCGATACCGTCATCAGTGTGAAAATAAGTTTTCAAATCCCTTATTTCGAGAATTTCATTCACTATATTTTTAATCCCGCGAGAAATTCTTTTTGAATTCTTTCGGCTTCCTTCATCGAGCGCGCTTCCGTTATTATTCTGATTATCGGCTCGGTGTTGGATTTTCTCAGATGTATCCAGTAATCCGGAAAATCAATTTTAACGCCGTCGATAACGGAGATTTTGCATTTCTTCTTCGAATATTCCCTCTCGATTCTCTTGAGCAGTTTTCCCGGGTCGCCTTTGGTTTCTATCTTCGTCTTGACGATGAAATATTCCGGAATGGTTTTCTTGTATTCAGAAATCGCGCCCTTGAAATTCGCGAGTTCGTTAAGAATCAACGCCGCGCCAACCATCGCGTCGCGTCCGTAGTGCACTTTCGGAACTATTACGCCTCCGCTGCCTTCGCCGCCGATAATGGCTTTCCTTTTTCTCATTCCGTTGACGACGTTGATTTCGCCGACTGCCGTTCTCGATATTTGCCCGCCGAACTCTTTGGTGACGTCCTCCGCCGCGCGCGTCGTTGACATGTTCACGACGACGTTCTTAGTCCGCGATTTCGCGTTCCTGAGCGCCCCTCTTATGGCGGTAACAATTGTATTCTCTTCGATGAACGGTTTTCCGTCTTCGCAAATAAGAACGAGCCTGTCGCCGTCGGGGTCAATAGCGAAACCAATGTCGGCTTTGCGGGCCTTCACGGCTTTCGAAAGCAGCGTTAGGTTCTGCGGAAGCGGCTCGGGGAGGTGCGGAAATTTTCCGCTGCCGTCGCAGTACAATTCTATTACCTCGCATCCGAGTTTTTTCAGAAGCATCGGTATTATTACCGAGCCGGACGAATTCACGGCATCAACAACAACTTTAAATTTCCTTCTTTTAATCCTGCCTGCGTTCACGAATCCAGACTTAAGCACGAGGTCAACGTGTTTCTTCAGCCACGTGTCGTCGCGTGTGATGTTCAGTTTGCTTTCAGGGCGGACGAAATTAAAATATCCTTCCTTTATGTATTCCTTAATCTTTTCTATCTGACGGCTTTTAAGAAACGTTCCGTCGGAATCGAGGAACTTCAGTCCGTTCCACTGCTGCGGGTTGTGGGAAGCCGTAACGGCAATGCCCCCCGCGGCTTTTAGTTTTTCGACAGCGAGCTGTACGGTAGGGGTAGGCGCGACGCCGATGTCGATCACCTCAAACCCCGAGAGGGCGAGAGTATAAACGACCACCGCGTGTATCTCGTCGCCTTTGAGTCTTCCGTCAAGCCCCACGACAATTTTTCTGCTCTTCGAGTTTTCTCTGCAGAACCTTGCGTACGCGAGCGTGTAATGTACGGTTACGGGAAGCGTCAGAGTTTCCCCGTATATGCCTCTTACACCCGATACGCTGAAAATAATTTCAGACATTTTATAATATTAGTTTTTCGAGTTCGGTTAATTGTTCAATCGTGTTTACGCCCGTGATTTCCGCGTTGTTGCCAACAGGAACGGCGCCAATCTTTACGCTTCTGTCGCGGAAGTACTTGAATATGTCCGTCAGATAATACTCGCCCTGCGCGTTGTCGGTTTTTATGGTTGTAAGCGCTTCGAAAAGAATTTTGTTGTCAACTATGTATATGCCTGAGTTGATTTCCTTGATTTTCTTCTGCGTTTCATCCGCGTCTTTCTCCTCGACAATGTCAACAAACGTGCCGTCGTCCTTTCGTATTATTCTTCCGTACCCGAACGGGTCGTCGAAAATAGCCGAAAGCAAACTGGCGCGGAAACTGTTGCCGGAGTGGTATTTGATGAATTCCATCACGGTCTCGTATCTCAGCAGAGGAACGTCGCCCGACAGAATCAGCACGTTACCGTCGAAATCCTTGAGTATTTCTTTTGTCTGCATTATCGCGTGTCCCGTACCAAGTTGCTCGTCCTGATGTGCGAATTTAATCCTGTCAATATTATCCGCGAACCTCGTGGAAAGAAAATCGATTACGCTCTGTTTCTGATGCCCGACAATCGGCACGATTAATTCGGAATCTATCCTCAGGGAAAGTTCGATGACGTATTCAATCATAGGTTTTCCGCGAAGTTCGAACATGACCTTCGACCTGTCGGGATTCTTCATGCGCTTGCCTTTGCCGGCAGCCATTATCACTGTAGATAACTTCATTAAGTAATGTTTAATTCAATGTTAAAATCCTTTCAATAAGTCTATTTTTTATAATTTATTAAAGTCAGAAAATAGAATCGCTTCAGGAAAAATTATCAATACCTGATAATATATTTTGGACTTTTAATATCATCTTTAAGCGAATCAAAAAAACAAACATGAAAAAACTTGCTTTAATCTTGATAGCGATGCTGTTTTTAGAAGGCTGTTCGTCGATGAACGATAGTATTGTTTCCGAGGCCATCGGAGTAAGAGAAGCGGCGAAGCAGGCTTTATTAAAATGACGGTCAGGAAAGCAGTCAGTTATAATGACGGATAAAAAATGCGCCTGAAATAATTATAGCCGAAAATTATTTGGTTGCTTTGACTCTTCCGTTAAAAGAATAAATCTTCGTGGAGTAAGATATGTTAAAGTAATTTTGCGAAATATTTATCATGTCGCGGGGAATTATTTGTTTTTCGAGTATAATATTCATTACAATCAGAAAGGGCATCGCTTATTCGCTGAAATAATTTCAGAGCAGTTTATATGCTTAATTGAAAGCAAATGCAAACCGAACCACCTGTGAATCTTTCGTTTCAATACGCTTTCCTTTGACTTTGTTTTCTCGGACAATTACAATATTTTTATAAAATCGGGTGATTCCGAATGCTCGGAAAAGCCTGTGTTTTTGATTGTTTTTGCATTTTTTGCGGAATTGAAAAGTGCAAGGTTTTTATTTATTAAAATTAATTCTATGATTAAATTCGAACAGGTAAAATATGACTGCAGGCATTTAAGAGCGGACGTTCCCTGCAAGCCTTCGAAGTTGCACGGCGTTGATTGTTCGGAGTGCTCTTACTATGAGAAATTCAACAAAAAAATACTTATCATAAAACTCGGCGCGGCAGGCGATGTAATACGCACAACCCCGCTGCTTTATCCGCTGAGGAGCGAATATCATTACGCGAAAATTTACTGGCTGACGGATTTTCCCGAACTGCTTCCCGTAAATACCGAAATAAACGTCGACGTGCCCCTGAAATTTAATCTTGCAAGCGTCCTTTATCTTCAGGAAACGAAATTTGACGTTGTTATTAATCTCGACAAAGATAAAGAGGCGATTGCCCTCGCGTCGAAAATTAACTCTTATAAGAAATTCGGATACACACTCATTAACGGTTCGTGCTATCCCGTGAACAAAGACGCTGAGCATAAACTTCTCACAGGTATGTTCGACGATTATTCGAAGAAGAATATTAAAAGTTATCCCGAAGAAATATTTGAGATATGCGGTTACAGTTTCAAGAAGGAAAAATACCTGCTCGACGTTGACAAAAATTCCGACAGGAACTGGGATTTATGCAATAGCAATAAAATCGTAGGACTCAATACCGGATGCGGCTCGCGCTGGACGTCGCGGCTCTGGAAAAACGAATACTGGATTGAAACAATAAATAAACTCAAAGAGAAAAAATTTGAAGTCGTTCTTCTCGGCGGCGAGCAGGAGCACGAAAACAACACTTATCTCGCCGAACAGACGGAATGCAGGTACTTCGGGCATTTTGACCTGAAGACGTTTGTTAATCTTGTAAACAAATGCGACGTTGTCGTTACTCAGGTTACAATGGGATTGCACATAGCAATCGCGCTCGGGAAAAAAGTAGTTCTCCTGAACAATATTTTTAATCCTAACGAGTTCGAACTATACGGCAGCGGCGTGATTGTAGGTCCGGCAAAGGAATGCAAATGCTATTTCAGCCCGAAATGCACGAACAAAGAATATAAATGCATGGATTACCTGAATCCGCAGGATGTTGTCGATTCAGTAAATAAACTTGCCGGCTGATGAAGGCTGTCATAGTTTCCACGGCATATCCGATGAGAGGCGGCATCGCCCAGTACACCTCAATACTTTATAAGTATCTGAGTTTTAATCACAACGTGAAAGTGTACTCTTTCAAAAGGCAGTATCCCGAATTTTTATTCCCGGGAAAAACCCAGTACGAAACATCCGAGCCCGCTTACAGGATTCCGGACGCCGATAATAAAGCAGCGGTCGATTCCATAAATCCTTTCAACTGGTTCTTTACCGCTTTGAAAATAAGAAAAGAGAAACCGGATTTGCTGATTTACAAATACTGGATTCCTTTCTTCGTGCCGTGCTTTTTCACAATCGCTTTTTTCGTGAAAATGTTTACGAAGACAAAGGTATTATATATATGCGATAACGTTATTCCTCACGAGAAAAGGTTCGGCGACATCTTCCTGACGAAACTTGCTTTCTCGGTTGCGGATTATTTCATCGTGCAGTCAAAAACCGTCGAGAAAGATTTGAAACTTCTTAATAAAAAGAACAAGCCTTACGTCTTCACGCCGCACCCGCTTTACAACATATTCGGCGAAAAAGTCGACAGGCAGCAGGCGCGGGAATTCATCAGAAAAGAATACGGCAGGGATTTGAAGAACGAAAACGTGATTCTGTTCTTCGGCTATGTCAGGAGATACAAGGGACTTCATTACCTTCTCGACGCGATGCCCGATATTCTGAAATCAGGTAACGTGAAACTACTCGTGGCGGGTGAATTCTACGACGACGAAAAACCTTACAGGGAGAAAATTGAAAATCTGAAACTTCGGGATGACGTATTGCTCGTATCGGATTTTCTGCCCGACGACAGAATTAAGTATTTTTTCTCCGCGGCTGACGCGGTCGTTCTTCCGTATCTAAGCGCAACGCAGAGCGGCATTGTGCAGATTTGTTATTTTTACGACAAGCCCGTAATCGCTACCGACGTCGGGGGTATAGGCGAGGTTGTAATAAGCGGGAAAACGGGAATCCTCGTCGAGCCTGAGAATACCGGGCAGTTGTCCGACGCCGTTATTGAATTTTTCTCAAAGAACCTCGGAACGGAATTTTCTGCGAACATTGAAAAAGAAAAAATTAAATACACCTGGGAGGAATACGTGAAGCAACTCGAAAATCTTACATTAAAAGAAAGGAATTGATTTGAAGTACGACCCGGTAAAAAAAGTATTCGGCGACGCCGTAGCGCGCAGGCCTTTTCTCAGAAAGGTTTTCTATCGCGTGCTCGACCTTATGTTTCTCAGAACCTGGCACGTGAAGAAAGAAATTCGGGGACTTTTCGGAAGAAACGAAAAACTTGACATATTCGACGCTGGAATGGGATTCGGTCAGTACTCGTATTTCCTCGCAAGACATTTCAGGAATTGCACGATATTCGGTATAGACGTGAAGGACGAACAGGTTGATGACTGCAATTTCTTCTTCGGTAAAAGCGGATACTCGAATGCGAAATTCGAAGTCGGTGATTTGACAAAAATTGATTACAGAGAAAAATATGATTTCATTCTCAACGTTGATGTTATGGAGCATATAGTTGAAGACGAACTTGTGCTGCAAAATTTCGCCCGCGCGCTCAGGAAAGGCGGCAAACTGCTCATTAACACTCCGTCTGACCTCGGCGGCAGCGACGCGCACGAACACGACGACGAGAGTTTCATCGAGGAGCACGCAAGAAACGGTTATTCAAAAGAGGATATCACGTCGAAAGTTGAAAGAGCCGGCTTGAAGGTTGTGAATTTCAGGTACGCGTACGGTAAGTTCGGTACGATTTCCTGGAAGTTCGGCATCAAGTATCCGATAATAATGGCAGGCGCGTCAAAACTTCTGATTTTAATTCTTCCGCTCTATTATCTGTTCACTCTGTGGTTTGTTCTGATACTGATGTGGCTCGACACGAAATCAAACAATAAAGAGGGGACCGGAGTCATCCTCGTTGCGGAAAAATAAATGCTTAGAGATATTAACAACATAACGCTCGACAGGAAAGATAAAAGGAATATTGCCCTTATTCTTACCGCGGCTCTGCTTATTAAACTGATTCTTGCATTTACTCTCACGGCAGACCTTCGTTCGGACAGCCTTGATTACCATAAACTTGCCATAAGCATGGTGAAATCAGGCGAGTACTCGCTCGACGGAAAGCCAACAGCATCTTCGACAATCGGTTATCCGCTTTTCATTGCGGGCGTTTACGCGCTGACAGGTCCCGACCAGTTGTATGTCAGGATTGCGCAGTCGCTGCTCGAAGTTTTAACAGGCTTGTTGTTCCTGATGTTTTGCTTGAAATTCTTTGATAAGAAGCGGGCGATAACAGCGCTCGCGATATTTACTTTTTTTCCGTCAAACATTCTGTTCACGCAGACTCTCTTGAGCGAATCATTGTTCGGATTGCTTGCTCTCGTTATTCTGTATTACTTCTATGGAGAAAAAATTGACGGAAAAATATTCATAATCGGCTTAATCGCCGGCTATGCTTTTCTCGTCCGCTCGTCTTTCATGTTTTCGATGCTGATATTCCCGCTTGCGTTGTTCGTTTATTCGAGAAAATATTTCGAGGGATTCAAGACTAAAAGATTAAAAAGAGCGTTGCAGTATACCGTCTATTTCTTCGCGGGCGCGGCTATCGTGGTGCTGCCATGGCTGATTAGAAATAAAATAGTGCTGAATACTTACAGCGTCGGAACTCACGGCGGCTCTACATTCTGGTCGGGAAGCAATCCGGACGCGACGGGCACGTGGTATCATAAGATAGAGGATACGAATCCGATTTTCAACATACAGGATGAAGCGGAAAGAGACAAGGCGTTCTATAAGGCAGGAATGGAGTACGCTTTGAAAAATCCCCATAAGTTCGCATTCGTGGGAATAAAAAAACTCGTTTATTTCTTTTCAAGCGAAAGGATGGTGCTGCTTTATTTTACTCCCGGCGAAGGCAGGGCAAGAACTTCGACGGAAGTTTACAGGTCTATTAATCCGCTGATTACCGCTCTGCTGAACCTTCCGTATTTTGCCGTGATGATTCTCGGAACGTGGGGACTGATGTTAGTGAATAAAAGAAGATTCATCCTGTACGGTTATGTCTTCACCTGGCTTCTTACATTTTTCATATTCGTCGCGCTCGCCAGATATCATTACGTTCTGATACCTTTGTTCGTAATCGGCACGGTGAAGTTTGCGGTTGAAAACAGGTTCAGACTCGGAAACTTCAGTTTGAAACAAAAAATATTCGGCTTCTCGGACTGCCTTTTCTTTATTGCTGTCTGGGCGGCTGAATTTTATCTCGTGTATAAATAGTTGTCAAAAAAAGCATTCACATACGGAGATTTCGGTTCAAGGGAATTTGCCGAAAGTAAGATGTACTGGCGGCGAAGGAACAGGTATTATCACGATTCCATAGCCGGTTTCATAAAGTCACTGGTCGGTAAAGACTCCGACGTGCTTGAAATCGGCTGCGGCACGGGTGAAACGCTTGCGGCGCTTGACTGCGCGAAGCGCACGGGAATTGAGATAAATACGTATATGATTTCCGAAGGAATGAAATCGCATCCGAATATCGAGTTCATATCCGCCGATATTGAATCTGAAGAGCCGCTTGTGGAGTTGAAAAGGCAAAACAGGAAATTCGACTTTATAATCGTATCCGATTTGATAGGCACACTGAACGACATACAAAAGGTTTTCGAAAAATTGTCGGACGTTTCCCGTGAGGGCACGAAAATAATCGTGACTTATTACAACTATTTCTGGAATCCTTTGCTAAAACTCGGCGAGGCTCTTGGCCTAAAACTGAAAGAAGGAAACAGGAACTGGTTGTACATAGAAGAAATAAAAAATCTTCTTCGCCTGTCAGGCTTTAACGCGGGCAAAAGCGGTTCGCTGCTTCTAATTCCGAAAAAGATTCCCTTTATTTCATTTATCGCAAACAGGTATTTGTCTGAACTCCCGCTGCTTCGCAGATTGTGCCTCGCAGGATGGGTCGTCGCTGATTTTGAAAAAAGCGAAAATGAAAGCCGCGACTATTCAACGACTGTTCTGGTTCCGTGCAGGAATGAAGAAGGAAACATAAGCAAAATTGTGGACAGAATTCCCGGACTCGGAAGCCATACGGAAATTATTTTTGTAGAGGGCAATTCGACCGACAATACGTATTCAAGGATAGAGAAGGTAATAAAAGAAAATCCGGATAAGGACATTAAACTCTTCAGACAGGCGGGTAAAGGCAAGGGCGACGCAGTGAGGACGGGATTTGAGAAAGCCGAAGGCGACATATTCATAATTCTCGATGCCGACATGACGGTTGCCCCCGAAGACCTGAACAAATTCTACAATGCCCTTGCAAACGGAAAAGGAGAATTCATAAACGGCTCCAGAAATGTTTACCAGATGCAGGAAAAAGCGATGCGGCGGCTGAACAAATTCGGAAACATATTCTTTAGCAAGGTGTTTTCATGGCTGCTCGGACAAAGAATTACCGATACGCTTTGCGGCACGAAGGCGCTGTTCGGCAGCGATTACAGGCGCATTGCAGACAACAGGAAGTATTTCGGAGATTTCGACCCGTTCGGGGATTTCGACCTGCTGTTCGGGGCGTCGAAACTTAAGCTTAAAATCATTGAAGTGCCTATAAGATACGGCGAAAGAACATACGGCAGCACGAACATTAACAGGTTCCGCGACGGTTTAATGCTGCTGCGAATGTGCTTCTTCGCGATGAGAAAAATAAAATTTGCTGACTGATTAATTTATAAACGATGCGAAAACTAACTCACGCTGAAATAAAGGAAAACAGAAAACCTCTCGAACGCATAGGCGAATTTAAAAGAAATCCTGTCTATGTTCTGTGCGATAATATAAGAAGTATATTCAACGTCGGCGCAATTTTCAGGGCGTCCGACGGCGCGTTCATAGAAAAAATTTATCTTACGGGTTATACACCGTATCCGCCTAGAAAGGAAATCGAAAAAGTCGCTCTCGGCGCGACACTTAGCGTGCCCTGGGAGTATTACAAGAATCCGATGGAAGCGGTAAATGAAATAAAATCAAAGGGCATTAAAATATGCTCGCTTGAACTAACGGACAAAGGCAGGATGATATGGGACGTAAAGAAGGAAGAATTTCCCCTCTGTCTCGCTGTTGGAAACGAAATTACAGGCGTCTCAAAAGAAGTAATCGAAGCGTCTGATTTTGCAGTCGAACTGCCTATGCTCGGAATGAAGCAGTCTCTGAACGTTTCCGTCGCGACGGGAATCGCTTTGTACGAAATGATAAGGATATTGAATTATTGAAAACTTCGATAATAAATAATCCGGCTGACGCCGCTCTTGAAATAACGGCGGGAAGAATCGTTGCGCTCCCGACAGAAACGGTTTATGGTCTCGCGGCTGACGCGCTCAATCCATCCGCCGTGCTGAAAATTTACGAGACCAAGAAAAGACCTGATTTCAATCCGCTGATCGTTCACGTTTCGGGAATAGAAGAATTTGAAAAGTACGCGGAAATTATTCCCGAAAGTGTATTTAAAATTGCCGAAACTTATTCTCCGGGACCGATTACTTACGTTCTAAACAAGAATAGTGTAATACCCGATATAGTCACCGCAGGAATTGATACCGTGGCGCTCAGGATTCCCGCGCATCCTCTGTTCAGGCAGGTCCTGACGATGTGCGGAAAACCGATTGCGGCGCCGTCCGCGAATATGTTCGGCAGGATATCGCCGACTACGGCTGAAGATGTTCTTAAAGAACTTGACGGAAAAATCGGATACGTACTGGACGGAGGGCGGTGCCGCATCGGTATCGAGTCCACCGTTGTCAGGTTCGAAGATGATAAAATAATTATTCTCAGGCACGGTTTCGTGACGAAAGAGGATATTGAAAAAGTGACAGGAAAAGAAGTCACGACGCTGAAAGGTAAAGCGTCAAAAATTTCTTCGCCCGGTATGCTGTTGTCTCATTACTCGCCTCACACTCCGCTTTATATCGCTGAGGATTTAGAGTATTTCAAGAACGTTAATGCAAATGCCGGAATAGTGGACTTCGGAGTTTATAGAGATTTAAAGGAAACCGCGCTGAATTTGTTTTCGGATTTAAGAATTGCCGATGAAAAGAATTTCAATTACCTTGTCACAAGACTCGTGGAAAACAAGGGACTTGGCAGGGCTATTAACGACAGGCTAGTGAAGGCTTCATCCGGCAGGGCAGTGGTTGAAAACGGGAGCGTTTTGTTCTCAAAAAAATAATTTTGCAAAATGAAAAAGATAATTTTGTTCCCGGTCGTTTTTCTCTTGTTGTCGTGCGCGGCATACTCGCAGGACAACAATGAATATATTTTCCTGTTCGATAATTCGGGCAGCATGTCCGGTTATTACAGGGAACAGAGCAGCGCCTTCAAAACATTCTGCAAGGCATTGATTAAAAATTCGGTCAGGCAGCAGGATTATTCCGGAGTTTATCTTTTCACGAAATCGGATTCGAAACGCGGATTGACATCTCCGAAAGAAATATTCAGCGGAACAGGCAAGGAATTAATACCAGAGCAAATAACCCAGAAGATGGTAATGATGAGGGCGAATGACGGCGGATTCGGCACGACCGACCTGATGGAGGCTCTCGACAAGGCAATCGCTAAAATGAAAGGGGAGACTGCTGTAATCTGGCTCGTGACCGATAACATTAACGACAACAGCGGCAGCGGTGATTCCTCTTATTTCAATACGCTTGAATTTTATAAGAAACTTCGGGGCGATGATAATTTCAGAAAAATTCTTCTTTTCCCGATACCCGAAAAAGTTGTCGAGGCGGGCTGGGAGTCCAACGGTTACGTGGTTTACGGAATTGTTTATTCGAAAAAAATCCTTTCGCAAACTTCGCTTGATTATTACGACGTTGTAATCCGCAACATAGGCATAAAGCAGAAAGCAATAACGCTTAAACCGCTGGACGTTGGAACTATAGTGCTTGTGCCGAAAGTAACACAAGCGAAAATAACCCCGATGAAACTTTTTTACGACGGAAAACTTCTCAGAGGTTTCGATTTCGAGGAAGGCGAAAAAATCAAGGAAACCTTCAGCGACTTGACACTTAAGTCAAATCTCTTTCCCCATACAATTAAAAGCGCCAAACTCGATGTTCATCTTGAAAACTTCAAGTCGTCTGATTATTCGGTCAAGACACTCGGCTCTCAGACAATAACACCTTCGACGGTCAGCAACGTATCTCCTGAGGGCGAGGTGAAGGGGTTTACGGTTATCTTCGACATGCCTGAAATATCTCCTAAATTTTCGTTCAACACTATTTTCAAGGAGGACTTTTCCGTCGGCGGAAATCTTGTTCTCGAAGTAACTAACGTGGATATTGCCCTCGACGATAATTACATGAACAGTTTCAAAACGCTGTTCGCGCTTCAGACCGTGCCGGAAATATTTAAACCCGTGCTCAAGGATAAGAAAATTGTTACATACATACCGCTTGAAATACGAATCAAATACGGCGCGTGGAGGCTGTTTGTTCTCATCGGGCTGTTCGCCGTATTGCTTGTCATCATTGCGGTTCCGGCATATCTGTTAATGCGGAAAAAAGTTTTCAATGTTTCGGTGGATAATAACGATGAATCGGTTTTCCTTAATTCTCTTTCGTCGTATGAATTATATTCGTCCGATTCTCAGAATCTCGGTCGGTTGAAAAAATCATTAAGCGGCGCGCTTACATTTACATTCTCAAAATTCACGACAACGGGAAACAAAACGGTTACGCTGATTGAAGGCATTCCTTTAAACGTAGAAATAGAAGAGGAGGGTTATAAGAAGAGTTCTTATACTATTCTATTAAAAAAACCCGAAACGATAACTGAAACTTCGGATTTGTCAAAATATCATTAAGCCGGTTTCAATAAGAACGGCTGCGTGGATTTGCGTATTTGCCTGCATCACGGCATTCGCGGGATTTGCTCATTCCCAGAATGACCCGAATTACAAGCAGCAAAAATTCAAATTTGTTTTTACGGATACTCTCATTTCTACAGGCGATAAGTTCATAATCCAGAATTCTGAAACTCTAATAGTTGACAACGTAACGCTGGCGCGGTATTCCGACTATAACTTCAACTACAGAACAGGCGACATAACCTTTTCGAAGGGAATATTCAAAAAGTATTCTCTTGATACACTCCGTATTTATGATATGATTGTCCGTTACGACATTTTCCCGTATTCGCTCAGGGAAGAATATTCCATCTTCGACCTGAAGATGGAGCGCGACACTCTTACGGGCGATACACTTCAGATTGCGACGAGGTCGTCCGACCTTCTCGAAAATCTTTTTGAGGGAACAGACCTGCAGAAGTCGGGCAGTCTCTTCCGCGGTTTTACACTCGGAACGAACAGGGACCTGACGCTTAATTCGGGGTTCAAACTACAATTGAACGGACGGCTTTCGAAAGACATCGAAATTACAGCCGCTCTCACGGACGAAAAAACACCCCTGCAGCCCGAAGGAAATACTCAGAAACTTCAGGAACTTGATAAGGTATTCATAGAACTCAAAGGAAACAACCTTGCGGCGACTATCGGAGACATCGATGTTAATCTTTCTTCTTCCGAATTTCTGAATTTCAAAAGAAAAATTCAGGGCGCGAAGGGTTACGGCGAGATTGGAGACGGCAATTTCATGCTTACAGGCGCTGTATCGCGAGGCAAGTACAACTCAAACAGTTTTAACGGCGCGGACGGAGTGCAGGGTCCGTACAGGCTTACGGGACTTTACAACGAAATTAATATCGTCGTGCTTTCGGGTTCGGAAAAAGTCTTTGTCGACGGGGTTCAGATGACGCGCGGCGAACAGGCTGATTATATAATCGATTACGGACTCGGACAGATTACATTTACGAACAAAAGACTCATTACAAATTCTTCGAGAATAATAATCGATTTCGAATATTCGGACAGGAAATACAGCAGGACTCTTATTGTCGCCAACAGCGGATACAGGTTCTTCGAAAAGAAACTGCTCGTAAACGTTTCATACCTGAACGAAACCGATAATGAAGACAAGACTATTGATTTCACTCTGTCCGACTCGGACAGGGTCGCTCTTCAAAATGCGGGAGCGGACAGGTTTAAAGCTACGCGTACTGGCATCAGTTTTGTCGGAAGAGATTCGCTTAACAGGGCACTCGGCTCTTATGTCAAAATTGATACTCTCATAAACGGATCGAATTATACTTTCTATAGGTTCAGTCCCGGCAATGACAGCGCGCTTTATCAGGTCTCATTCTCTTATGTCGGCCAGGGAAGGGGAGACTATAACAGCGTCAGCACGTATCAGTATAATTTCATCGGTATCGGTCAGGGGAGTTACGCGCCTGTGATCTTTCTTCCTGTGCCGACATCATATCAGATTGCGGGAATAAGCCTTGATTATTCTTCCGGCAGGGACAGGGGTTTTTATCTGAAGATGGAATCAGCGGTATCGATTTACAATCAGAACAAATTTTCCCTCTCGGATGTAAAGAAAACGGGTCCGGCTCTCAACGGGGAAGCGGGTTTCAGAAAAACAAATTTTAAACTGCTCGGAATAAATTTCAACAGCGTTTCTCTCTCGTACAAGGAACGGTACATCGACAGGAAATTCGTTACTCTTGACCGTATAAACTCTGCCGAATTCAACAGAAATTTTGACCTGTCGGATACAACTTCCGCTTCGGAAAATTACAGGGACGGAAGCCTGATTATTGCGCCGGGAAAACTAATAAGCCTTCAGGGAAATTTCGCCCAACTTCTTCGGGGTGATTTTTTCAACTCAACAAGATTTTCAGGACAGTTCGGATTCAATTCGCAGGAATCGCCTGGTTTCAATAAAAACCTGCCGACCGCGAAATACTCGGCGGAAAATATTAAGAGCAGCAATGAAAATTATAAGACCGGCGGGAAATGGTTCAAGCAAAGCGCGTTTCTCGGTTATAAGAAATATTTCGGAGAAGAGACAAAACAGAAGTATATCGAATTATCAGCGTCGATGAATAATGAAGACAGGAAATCGTCGCTTCAGACCTTGTATAAAGACAGTCTTCTTTCGGAGAGTTTCGCGTTTCTTGAAGTCATACCGAAATTATCTTTGAATAATGTTGCGAATTTCACGTTCTTTACCGAACTCAATTACAGAAAAGACGATTCGCCTTACCGGGGAGAAATCATAAACATGTCGAATTCATTCACGCAAAGGTACGGGCTTGTTTATTCAGGCACGGGCTGGTTCAGCGCAGACGCGGACGTCGCAATCAGGAAAAGAAATTATTCGGAACATTTCCAGTCGTCCGAGGACCAGAGCAATAAATCCGTTCTCGTGAATTCGAGGATGAGATTCTCTCCTCTTAACGGCGCCGTCCTTGCTGACGCGCTGTATTCGGTTACAAGCGAAAGAACCGCTATCGTGCAGAAGTTATTCGTTCTCGTGCCTGTCGGACAGGGAAACTACATTTATCTCGGCGACCTGAACCTAAATGGATTGCAGGATGAAAATGAATTCCAGTTAACTAACTACGACGGTAATTACATTAAACTTAATATTCCGACTGACAGGTATTTCCCAACGGTCGATTTGAAAACATCTCTCCGTTTCACGCTGAAACCCTCGAGGTATTTCTATTCGACTTCAGACAATGTAATCGCGGCAATATATAACAATCTATCGACAGAAACATATCTTCGCATAGACGAAAAAAGCAAGGATCCGAACACTGACAATATTTATTACCTTCATACCGGAACTTTCCTTAATGATTCGAATACCATTGCGGGAACGCAATTGTTCCAGCAGGATGTGTTTCTCTTCGAAAACAATCCCGAATATTCTCTTCGCCTTCGGTTTATTCAGACGAGAACTATGAACCAGTACAGTTCGGGTAACGAAAAAAACCTTAACATTCAGCGTTCCGTCAGGCTAAGGCTCGGACTTACGAAAGACATTACGACTCAGGTTGAATATGTTAGCAAGAATGACAGGAATAACGCGCCCGCGAATTCCATTAGAAACAGAAACATATCATCATATAACATAAATACCGATATGGCTTACAGACCCATACCAAGCATAGAAAGCGGATTCCAACTGAACTTTTCCAAAGCGGATGATTTTTATCCTGTTAAGCAGACAGAGGCAAGCATCAACCAGCAGATACTTCGGTTTGTATATTCGTTTGTTTCGTCGGGAAGAATCCGGCTTGAAATTGAAAGGGATGAGGTCATACTTAATCTTCCAGAAACAAATTTTCCGTATGAACTTACAAGCGGCCGCCCGTCGGGAAAAAGTTATTACTGGCGCGCGTCATTCGACTACAGCATAAGCAAGAACATACAGGCATCAATGAATTACGACGGCAGGTCTGAAGGAAAGAAGCAGGTTATACACACAGGAAGGGCGCAAATAACGGCGTTCTTTTAATTATATATTGTCATCCCGGCGAAGGCCGGGATCCATTTTCACCGGTTACTACGCTCCAGCGTAGTAACTACGCAAGATTCAATTTAATTACTATACTCCGGCATACTAATCAGTAATGTGATATAGCTGACCTTCGGTCAGCGAGTCAGGTAAAATACCTGACTCCACAAAAGATTATATTTTATTCTTGATTTTTCTTCTGTCAATCGCGTCCGTTACCTTGCCGTATATGAGCAATGCAATCGCGGCTGTCAGACCTATTCCCGCGAAGTAAAACCAGATGTAGTACGCTTTATCATATGCATGCGTCAGCAGGTCCGGGGAAAGCGTTGCGGGGTCGGGACAATAAGCCGTCAGAAGATATCCCGAAATACCGAATCCGAGAAGCGACGAAAGAAAAGTATGCAGGTGCGAAAACCCGAGATACATACCTTCCTCGCCTTTGGGTGCCTGCAGTGAGAAGAACTCGAGATATCGCGGAGATATAAAACATTCCGCCAGTCCCTGAAATATAATTCCCGTAATAAGCATTACCGAAATCGGATGCGCCGTAAACAATCCGAAAAACTGTACAGACGTTCCTGTGTAATATTCCAGAACCTTGCTCGACGCCATACATAAAGCCGAGACCGGCATCAGGAACATTCCCACGCTCATAGAATAAATAGCGCGTATTTTCTTTGTAAGATGCGTTATGAAATAAACTGAAATTACCACAACGAAAGGATTTACGTTCGCTATCCATTCGGGCGATGCCGACTTTCCGACTGTACGAAGAATATATTTCGGCATTGTGGCATACAACTGCTGCTGAATTATCCAGAATCCCGTTACTATAAGTATGAGCACGATGAGCCTTTTGTTGGTGACGATTTTCAGGAAACCTTTCCACACGTCCCCGATTTTCTTTCCGCCGGTAACCGTGTCGACGTTTTTATACAGGAAAAAAACAATAATCAGCGCTGTGAATGTCATCAGCGCGGAATACAGATTTATATATTCTACTCCGAGTTCTATTCTCAACGGATATGCGAAAGTCTTACCGAGAAACGCGCCGATATTCACCATGCCGTAGAAGATTGAATATCCTTTTGCCCTCGTTGCTTCGGTAGTCGTTTTGGCGATGGTTCCGGTGATAATAGATTTTATGAACGAACCGCCGAACATCACTATAGCAAGCGCAGGAATTACAGTCGCTTTGTAAGGCAAAACACCCAGCGCGAAATAACCTATCGTCAGAAGCGAGAATGAAAGTATTATACCTTTTCTGAATCCTATCTTGTCGGCATACGCCCCGGTAAAAGGAGGAAGAAAATAAAGTCCTGCCGAGAACACGCCGCTTATCCAAGCCGCCCAGATATCGTCGAATCCTACGACAGTAGTCAGGTATAATGTAACCGCGATGAAGAAGCCGTAGTACGCGGCTCTCTCGAATAACTCAACTGTGTTAGCTGTCCAGAACGCTCCGGAATATTTTTTGCTCATAATCAGATATCGTATTATGTAAAATAGCCAAAAAATTAGTCATATTTGAGCTTTTTTGGTTTCCGAATATTTTTTTATAAGATATTTTGTTTTAACCGAATTGTATATATTTAATTACTATTTATTAATTAATTCTACTTTGTTTATGAAGTACAAATCTACCATTTTACTGCTGGCGCTCGTTATGGCCTTTTCTCTCTCCGGTTTACTGAAGGCTCAGATAAGCGTGCAGGGAACACCTTACAGCAGCAAAGCACAGAATTTGAACGAGGTTCAGCAATACAGAATGTCTTCATTCGATATTGAAAAAATGAAACGTGAAGATGTTTTCGAATCTCAGTTCAAGGATATTCCGCCGAGATTCGGCAAGGATTTCAACGTGAATATCGGATACACAAATTCAGGGACATTTGATGTTATGCCTGACGGTACTAAGATCTGGAGAGTCTCGATAAAATCTCCCGGAGCAATATCAATAAATCTCATATTCAATAAATTCTATCTGCCTAAAGGAACTACAATGTTTGTCTACAATACGGACAAAAGCCATGTTCTGNGGGCATTCACGGATTTAAACAATAATGACAACAGGTTGTTTTCAACCGCTCCGGTTAAAGGCGATGAAATTGTAATTGAATTCAATTCACCGGCTTATATTACCGAGTCGCCCGAAATTAACGTCTCAAAAGTTATACACGGATATAAAAACATTTTCAATATTTTAAGGCAGAAGGATTACGGCGGTTCAGGCGCCTGCAACCGCAACGTTATCTGTCCGGAAGGCGATCCTTACCGCGACCTGATTCGTTCGGCAGTATTGCTTCTTACTTCATCGAATACAAGATTCTGTTCGGGTTCGATGTTAAACAATACAAGGTTTGACGGCACTCCTTTTATGCTTACCGCGAACCATTGCTGGGATTCTTCTCAGCCGACATGGATAATCATGTTCAAATATGAAGCTCCGACATGCCCCAATCCGGGAGGCGACGGACCGCTTACGAATACGATTTCGGGAACAACACTTTGCGCGAAAAATTCAGCGTCGGATTTCTGCCTGGTGAAACTTTCAAGCAAACCTCCCACAAATTATAATGCATATTACAGCGGATGGAATCATTCAAACGTTCCTCCCACTAACGGTATATGCATACATCATCCCGACTGCGACGTAAAGAAAATATCTTTCATTAATATTCCCTTTACTCCGACTTCGTACAATAATCCGGCTGTGCCGGGCGACAGTTCGCACTGGCATGTTGTATGGGCACAGATTCCAAGCACGGGACTTACACCGGTAACGGAACCCGGTTCCTCCGGTTCTCCGGTATATAATCAGTGGAATCAGGTTGTCGGGCAGCTTCACGGCGGACCTTCTTCCTGTTCGGCATCGGATAAATCGGACTATTACGGAAAATTCGATCGCTCATGGACCGGAGCGGGTTCATCCGCAACCAGACTGAAGGACTGGCTTGACTCTGCAAATACGGGCGTGATGTTCATCGGCGGCTATGACCCGAATTCGGGACCGCTCAGTACTTATAACCTTCAGACGCCTGCGGCCGGTATAACAATTACCACTATTGCAGGATCGACAACTACAACGACATTCAACTGGGATACTGCAAGTGCGGCCGCTACATATAAATGGATTTTCGGATCATCTCTGCCGACAAGACTTCTGACTGTGCCTGTAACAACAAGACCATGGACAGTAACTCTCGGGCAGTTAGACAACTATCTCGCGAGCATCGGCGTTATTCAGGGCAACTCAATCAGCGGCAGTTGGGATGTGTGGGCGTTCAGAAACAATCTGCCCGCGAACGATTCACTTAAAGCGGCTAACGGACCGAGGACAATAACTTTTACAAGGTATAAACCCGTTCTTTCTGCTTTCAACCTCGTTTCGCCTTCAAGCGGTTCGAGGATTGTTTCCATGGCAGGAAGCACCGCTCCGGTGGTGTTTAACTGGACAAAGACCGCTCCCGCCACAGTATATAAGTTCTTTTATGCTTCGCCGGACTTTAGCAGTCAGTCCAACATTAAAATAAGACTTACTGCCGATAACAGCGGATTCGACAGTACAATCACCAGAACAAGCGGCAGTATCGACTCTATTCTGGCTTCGATGGGTCTCGCCGCGGGTGATTCCACAGTAGGCCAGTGGAGAGTCTATGGTTACAGCGGAACGGATTCTCTCGCTTCTACTCAAACGAATGCGATAACATTCAAGAGAGCTCCTTTAGGCAACATTACAATCGGAACCGGAACAACTTCGTGTTCTTATCCTTACTATACACTCTATGAGGATGCCAGAACACAGATGTTGTACAGAAGCAGTGAAATAATCGCGGCAGGAGGCAACGGCAACCTGATTACAAGAATCGGTTTCAATGTTCTCAGCGTCGGCTCTCCTGTAATGAACGGATTTACAGTCAGGATGCAGAATTACAGTGGCACGGATATTACAGGATGGGTTACTACCGGAAACTGGGTGACTGTGTATGCGCCTGCTTCTCCATACGCGCCCACATCGACGGGCTGGCAGTATATCGATCTATCCACGCCTTTCCCGTACAGTATCAGCAGCAACCTGCTTATTGAAATCTGTTACCACAACACTTCGTGGTCATCGAATTCTACGGTCGCAGGAACCACTGTTTCCGGAAACACCGTTTACCATCAACACCTTGATAACACTAACGGGTGCACGATGACGGGATCAAATTCCGTAACGGCAAGACCAAACATTTCTCTCACAATGAACCTTGCAACCGGTCTCGGAAATCATAACGGATTGTATCCGCGCTCTTTTGAACTTGCGCAGAACTATCCGAATCCGTTTAACCCCGTAACAAAGATTAACTTCGCTATACCTCATCAGGCGCACGTCACGTTGAAGATTTATGACATGCTTGGCAGGGAAGTGAAGACATTGATTAACGAAAACAAGGGCGCGGGATTCTTTACGGTAGATTTCGACGCTTCCGAATTCGCCAGCGGAGTTTATTTCTATAAACTCGAAGCCGGCGAATTCATGGATATAAAGAAAATGATACTCGTGAAGTAAAAAAACATTTATTTCGAATACAAAAGGGCTGCCTTCAGGCAGCCTTTTGTATTTACAGTAAATATGAATGTAAGTTGTGTGTCGCTCAAGCCCGATCTACACTGTTTTAAAAAAATGACTTTGCTCTGATTGTTAACTGTTAAATTTTAGTAGCTAATCGAATCAACTCTCTCGTGCGGTCAGAGCCTGTCCCGAGACCTCGGGATATACACCTGACCGGCAGCCCGAAGGTCTGCCGGTAACGAAATATCAATCTCTCGAGTGCGGTCAGATATATACCTGACCGGCAGACTGAAGGTCTGCCTGTAACGAAACATCAATCTCTCGAGTGCGGTCAGGTATTTACCTGACCGGCAGACCGAAGGTCTGCAAAAGTTGTTGCTGATTCATTTTAGACTATAAAAATCGGTCATGGTTATTGATATTATCTGAAGAGAACAGTAAAAAATACAATGGGACTCAGGGGAAGAAGTCTATTCGAAAACCAAGGTGTTGTGTCATTTGTTACAACCACGGTAATGCATTTTCAGAATGTTTTTTCAATCGATGACGATTACTATTGCATACTTGTTAAATCATTAAAATATGTTCTTGATAAATACAAGGCGAAGTTAATCGCTTATGTATTAATGCCGAATCATTTGCATCTGATACTATATGTAACATCGACAAAAATCTTATCCTCATTTATGAGAGATTTCAAAAGACATACATCAGTTAGGATAAGAGATCAACTTATTTTAGATAAAAAATTTGAGCTGATTGAGAGATTTAAGTATTATTCCAGATATGATGCAAAATCAGGATTTAAATTTTGGCAGGAAAGATTCGACGATTTTATTTTGTATAATGAAAAAACACTGGAGATAAAAATTAATTATATTCATAATAATCCGGTAAAAAAAGGACTGGTGAAAAATCCGGAAGACTGGAAATACTCAAGTTACAGGAATTATTTTCATTCTGACAACAGTGTAATTGAAATAAGTTGTGTTTGACAAACCCGGGATATCATTATTGACACCCATGCTCCGCATGGCTGTGCGTCAGGTAAATACCTGACGCCACAAAAGAGATATCGCCTAAGTACTGCCCGATGGCCTGAACCGGACGAAACGTTTTTCAAATGCTTGAAGCATAAGACCATACACCCATGCTCCGCATGGCTGTGCGTCAGGTACATACCTGACGCCACAAAAGAGATATCGCCTAAGTACTGCCCGAAGGTCTGCTAGTAACTAAACATCAATCTCTCGAGTGCGGTCAGGTTTTCACCTGACCGGCAGACCGAAGGTCTGCACTGGACGAAACGTTTTTCAAATGCTTGAAGCATATGACCTTACAGCCATGCTCCGCATGGCTGTGCGTCAGGTGAATACCTGACGCCACAAACTATTAATTGTTAACTGTTAACTGTTAATTGTTAATTGATGCCGTATCCGCTCTTCTGACCTTTCTGAATCGCGGGAATACCGTCCTTCATCCATTCGGGCATCGGTTCCCCTTTAAGCAAGTGGTCGAAGAACTGCTTCATTCGTATAGACACATCAATCCGGTTCGGCCATTTCACGAGATTGTGCTCCTCGCCGTTGTAATTCAGGAACCAGACTTTTTTGTCAAGCCTTCTAAGCGAAACAAATAACTCTACGCTCTGATGCCACGGCACCGCTCCGTCTCCGTCGTTCGCCATGATAAGAAGAGGCGTCGTTATCTTATCCGCTTTGAAGAGCGGGGAGTTCTCCACGTACAAGTCGAATTTTTCCCAAAGTGTTCCGCCGATTCTGCTTTGTTCTCTTTCGTACTGGAATATCCTGGTAACTCCGGATTCGAGTCTGATTCCTCCGTACGCGCTCGTCATGTTCGACACAGGCGCTCCGCTCATAGCCGCCTTAAAGAAATCTGTGTTTGCTATAAGGTAAGCAACCTGATATCCGCCCCAACTCTGTCCCTGTATTCCTATGTTGTCCCTGTCTATGTATGAATAGTTGTCCGCAAGATACTGGCAGCCGCTTAATATACAATTGTACGCACTCCTGCCCGGATAGCCTATGTCATAATGAATGTCAGGTACGAAGACGAAGTAACCGTTGCTGACGTATAACGGAATGTTCAGAGCCGGACGGCTGGGTGCAGGCAAGAAATACACGTTGAACCTGTCCGTGTTTCGTTCGTAGAAATATGAAACCATCGGATATTTTTTCGAGGGATCAAAGTTCTCCGGTTTGTAGAGCAGTCCTTTATTTTCTCTGCCGTCAAGACCTTTCCAGTTGACGATTTCAACAGAACCCCACAGGTAGTTCTTTTGCTGCGGATTCGCTTCAGTTAGTTTCTTTATGTTTCCGAATGTTACGTCTGAAGTCCAGAGATCGGGAAATTCCGTATAAGAAGATTTCTGGAATAAGATCCTGCGGCTGACTTTTGCTTTAAACAGCGAAACGAATTTGTTGTCAAGCGTTATCAGTTTATTTATTTCCTGTCTGCTTAAGACATAATCGCAGTAACCTTCCTGCCAGTTTGTCTCGTTTGTTGTCTTTATAAATATTTTCTCTTCCGGTGAAATGTTTAAAGAATCCTTGTTGACGTTCTGGTACCTGTAAACCGTGTTCTCCTCGCGCCCCTTTGTCAGTCTGACCGGCGCGTATTCGTTTACAGGGCTGACTTTCCAGATATCGAACCTGTCGTAAATCAGCAGGTCGTTGTCGCCTGTAGTCCAGCCTGCAATACCATAAGGGTCGGGTATGTTCGGAATATCATTAAGTTCATCGTATATCCTTGCGGTAATATCTTTTGAGACGCATACCGAGGTTCCTTTTTCATTTGAGTAAACGTGCCAGGAACTGTCCGCGTTGTCAAACCAGTGGATGTACTTTCCGGTCGGCGATATTCCGTATCCGTACTGAACTCCTTCCGCTAAGAGTTCTTTTTTCCCGGTCTTGTAATTCAGAGTATAAATGTCAACCTGGTCAGGCTGTATCCAGGATGAAGAACGCTTATACGGGTTCTGGTCTATCGCGAGGTAATTATCGCTCTTTCCGTTGAATGACGCGCGCACGGACTCAAACTGCTCCGAACCTAATTGGTAGAGTCCCTGCGTTTCAGTGTCATACACGGCGGTATAATTTTGCTTTTTTGTTTTTTCCAGATCGTGTAATTGCTGCGTCTGAAGGAACGGGTCCTGCCAGTTCCAGACGTCCAGTTTGAATTTTTCTTCGTCAATCAGAGTATCTTTCGGTTCGGGCATTATTTTGGGGGCGGTTCCTAAATAAAGTTTTTTGCCGTCGGATGAAAATTTCAAATCGCAGTACGGACTTACTTCCCAGCCCTGCGGAATCTGCGCGCTTGTTGTATCGGCGACAAGTCTAATATTTGAACCGTCCGAGTAAAATAATCCGTATCTTTTAACTTTTGATGTATCCTGTGAATGAATGAACGCTATGTGCCGTCCCGACTCGTCAATTTCTAAATTGCTCCCGTAGCCTTTCTTTGAAAATATCATCTCCGTTTTTTCCGTTTCAACGTCAACAATAAAAACCTGCGCTGTATCCGTTTTTCCTTTTTTCAAAGCAATGAAACCGAAATACTTGCCGTTCATCGAAAAATCATATTCGACTACGTTGTTGAAAACCGTGGATTTCTTCGTAACGGGGTCAAGTAGTGTAAGGTCGAATACTTCGGTTTCGCTCTTTGAAAGCGTATCCTTTCTCTTCTTATCGATTTCCGTCAGATATGCGGCGCGGGAGAATGTATTGGGGCTTACTTTGAAAGATTTTAAATTTGGAATCCTGAATACGCTGTCTTTATCTGATAAATTCTCTTTTAAGAGCGCATAACCGAATTGGTCTTTTGGAAAACTTTCTTTTTTCTTCTTTTCGAACTTGTATTTTCTTGTCGTATCCTCGGGCACCTTTATCCTGAACGCGGCGAAATCGCCGTTTGGCGATATCTGACAGTCGGCTCCGCGAGGTATTGTGATTTTACTCTCGTTGTCCGGATTTTGTATGAAGAGAATGCCGTCGCCCTTCTGTGGATTAATCTCGTATGTTGTGAATTTCCCGTCAGTTGAAACCTTTATGTTCTCAATTCGTTTCCAGAAATTATAAACACTGTGGTCAAGCGGCTGTTTCTCCGAATCGATTTGCGCTTGCGCTTGAGTGAATAGTAACGATACTAAAATGCTGAATAATATTTTTTTCATAGTAATTTGATTGAATTTTTCAAAATATCTTATGTTTATTCAATTAACAATTCAATTGAACTCCGAATTCTTTAGACAAAAAGCGGTTAAAGGCGAACAAAATCGTGCTTTCCGTAGTTAAATAATTACTTAATTGAATTTATTGTTATTATTATGTTGATTAAATTATAGGATTGTATTAAATGGATACCGAAAATAAGGATAATATTAATAAGGACTTAAACGACGGGAGTGAATCGGCTGAACCCGTAAAAAAGCGGGGCAGAAAACCCGGAACCTCAAAAACCCCTAAGGTTAAGACTGTTCCGGAAATTCCTGTTGAAAAAGATATGATTCCTGAATTTAAACAGGATGAAGCGGAGAATATTCCCGAAGAGGAAAATGCGAATATCGATTCCGCTTCACCCGCTGAAAATTCTCCCGAAGAAGTGAAACCCGATGAGGAAGTTTCTCCCGTTGAGTATGATGAAAATGCAAAGAAGAACGAAGAGCCTTCAGAAACCCTTGAGACACAGGGAAGCGAAAGCGAAGATGTACAATCGGAAAAAACCGAAGAACAACAGGACGCGGCACCCGTAAATACTGAAGACACCGCGAAAACAGACGTGGGGGAAGAATCAATCCAGCCGGTTACCGAGAGCAATTATCAGGTTAGCCTCATTGACGAGAATGTATTGCTCGTTAAAGTCTCTACAAGGCAATCCGTGCTCGTTGAGTGTTCCGTAAAAGATAAATCCGCGGGCAAACCGTCCGAAGAAACCCAGTCAAATAAAATTTTCATTCATCCGCGTACAGATGATTTGAAACAGGAGGTAGAAGTTCAGGTTACAATCGGCTCGCCCGAAAAACCGGAATCCGTGAATGCCGAAATTCTCCCTGCAGAGACGGAACCTGCCGTAGAAGAGATTAAGAAGGGAAGTACGGAAATTAAGGATGAACCAAAACCTCAGACCGCGAAAGCCAGCAATTATCAGGTTACTCTTACGGATGAAAATATTTTAAGAATAAAAATTCCGACAAAAAAATCCGTTACTATCGAAAGCAGCGTAAAAGACAAAACCGATGATTCGGAATCCGAAGAAACTCAGTCGAACCGAATTTTCATACATCCGAAAGCAGGTACGGTAAGAAGGGAAATCGAGATTTTCATTAAAATCGGAGTTGGTGAAACCGCGGTTTACAGTCAGGAAAGTAAGTCTGTATTCACGGAAAAAGAGGTAAAAAGGACGACAGGCGTAAAACTTACTCCCAATCCGATTGTAGCCGATCTTATTAATAAATTCCGCGAGCCTAAGGAAGAAGATACAATCATAAACGGAAACAGAACTCCCGAAGAAATACTCGAAGACAGGCTCGGGAAGAAAAACCCGTGGCGCTTATATCATAACCTTCTTCAAAGAAATATGATGCGCGGCATGGTCTCCGCGAACGTACTTGTAATTATAGCGGCGATAATAATTTTTTCGATTACGCCGAAAACGGTTAAAGAGGATGAAAACGGCGAACAGAAAAGACTTATCGTTATGCAGGATCTCCCGGAAAACCTGAATCAGATGAACCAGAACGTCGATGACCCCAACAGACCGCCCGATCCGCCGACAGAAGACGGCACGACGGGCAGCGACGTCACGACGCCGAAGATAACCACACCGAAGGTGAAAGCTCCGAGAATAACCGTTCCGAAAGTTAATACATCGGTTGACACGAATATCGCTTCCCTAAACGGTGAACTGGATTCTCTGAGGAAGAAAAACATTTCCGGAAATAACGGTAACTCGAAAGGTTCGGATACGGGCAAGGTCAATACATCTTTGATGCCTGATTCCTTGCTGAAAAACCTTACGGAGAACGAAGTCGGTCTTATCGGCAAATTTCCGCCTAACTGGAAACAGATTGATTCGCGAAGCATTAATATCAACCAGAAAGAATTCTCAGGCATAATTCTCGTTGACACGACGGCGAAGAAAAAAGAGGAAGCCCTGAATATGAGCATACAACTCGATTCGAAAGGCGATTACTGGAAACAGTTTCAGTTCAAGAACGTTTTCGCCGAGGATTCTTTGCGCACGATTTATTCGATAGACCCGAAAATAGAAGCAAAACTGACTTACTACAGATTCTATGTAGCGTCAAAATTGGAGAACGTATTCATAGCCGCGTACGTCGAGCCGTCCGTGTTCGAAAAATACAAGCCGGAAATTGAGCAGGTCGTCAGGACAATAATTATCTCTAAACCGCAAAAAAAATGACGGCATCCTTTCGGATGCCGCCGTGCAATCTTTTTTAATCAAATTCTATAATTCGCTTTCTGAAAAGAAGAATGCAACTTCCTTTATTCCGTTCTCAGCGGAGTCGGAACCGTGTACCGCGTTTTCCTGTTTCGATGAAGCGAAAAGTTTCCTTACCGTGCCTGCTTTGGCTTCGGCGGGGTCAGTTGCTCCGATTAGTTCCCGGTAATCCTTAACGGCGTTCGCTTTTTCGAGAGCGATTGTTATTACGGGTCCGGAGGTCATGAATTCAACCAGGTCATTATAAAAAGGTCTTTCTTTGTGAATTTCGTAAAATTTCTGCGCCTGTTTCGTCGATAATTGCAGCATCTTCATGCCGAGCATGTTGAACCCGGAGTCAAGTATCATCTGGATAATTTTTCCCTGTACTTTCTTCTTTACCGCATCAGGTTTGATAATGCAAAGTGTTCTTTCCAATTTATATCCTTCCTGTGTTTTATATATTTTTACTCGTCGTTTGAGATTGGAGGCAATGCAAGAGAATCGCGGACTTCGTGAGTCATCGAGCATTTCCTGTTGTTTAGTTTCTTGTTGATTAAATCCGTGACTGAAGGACAGGAACTGTTCGCGAGCATTCCCGTTATCGAGCATACCTGCGCTTCGACGACGTTTTCAGGCATCAGGAAATATTCGACAGGGAAGTCGAAGTTTTCGTCCGAGTAAAGGAGTTTCATGAACCGCCCCCATATAGGAGCCGCCGCCCTTCCTCCCTGTCCGTAGGAGCCTCCGAACTTAACACGGGCGTCGTCGAATCCAAGCCAGCATCCCGCGACGAACTGAGGCGTATATCCGATGAACCAGGCGTCCGTGTAATTCTGCGATGTGCCTGTCTTTCCCGCCGCAGGACGGTTAAAGAACTGCCTTATTGACGAAGCCGTTCCTTCGTTGACAACCCCTTCCATCATATCCGACATAATGTATGCTGTTTCTTCGCTCAGCACTTCTCTTGTCTCCGGAACAACCTGCTCTATCAGGTTGCCGTTTCTGTCTTCAATTTTAGTTATCGCAATCGGCTCAACCCAGATTCCTTCATTCGCGAATGTTCCGAACGCGTTAGTCATTTCAAGAGGTGTAACTTCTCCGACTCCGAGCGCCAGCGAGAGAAAATTCGGAAGTTCGGAATTAATTCCCATCTTGTGCGCGAGGTCAATTACCTTGTCAATCGGAGCCAATTCCATAGCCGTTCTCACGGCGACTACGTTAATCGATTTTTCGATTGCGTACCTCATCGACATCATTCCTCCCGTGCCGCCGCCTTTAGGCGTCCACATCCTTCCGCCCATGTTTACTGACAGAGGGTCGTTCGAAATCATGAAGCCCGGAGAATAACCGTTGTTTACCGCAACTGCATACACGAAGGGCTTGAATGAAGAACCCGGCTGCCGCTTCACCTGCGTAACGTGATTTAACCCGTATTTTGTTCTTGTCAGCGGATTAGCTCCGACCATCGCTTTAATCTCTCCCGTCTTCGGATTGATTACAACAAATCCGACCTGAACGGTAGTTGCAAGGCTCTTGACGGAATCTATAATCGCGGTGTTGTTCTTCATCGAATCGAAAATCTTTTTCTTGTCGTTGTCCGTAGGCGCTTTCCTGTACGCGTCGGATTGCTTTATGAATTTTTCAAGGTCGCTTTCGAGTATGTCCTTGTTATTTTTCCAGCTCCAGTATGAATTGAATGATTTTTGATATGACTTTAATTGTTCCTTTACGGCATCGTCGGCGTGCTTCTGGAATCTCGTATCAAGCGATGTGTAAACTTTTAATCCGTCCCTGTACAGGTCGAATCCGTATTTTTCCGCTTTCTCCTGCATCAACTGCCTGACGTATTCCGTAAACTCGGGAGCGGAGGATTCATTGCTAATTTCCTGCTGGCTGTATGCGACGCGTATGGGTCCGTTCGCGATTGATTCCATTACTTCCTTCGTGATGTAATTCTCCTCGTACATTGCGTTCAGTACGAGAGCCCTCCTCTTCTTCGCGTTCTCGGGATACTCTATTGGGTCGTAATTCGTCGGCGATTTCAAAAGCGAAACCAGCAAAGTGCATTCGTCAAGAGAAAGGTCTTTGCTCGTTTTGCTGAAATACGTATTAGCCGCGGCTTCGATTCCGTAAGCCCCTTTGCCGAAATATACCGTGTTAAGGTAATACGTGAGAATCTCTTCCTTCGTATATGTCCTTTCTATCTGTACCGCGGTCATCGCTTCGCGCAGTTTCCTGTTGAAGGTCATTTCCTTCCTGTTGAGGTACAGATTGCCCGCAAGTTGCTGTGTGATGGTTGACGCGCCCTCTTTCTTGAGCCTGAAACTTAATAAGTTCTTTACCATCGCCTGAACGATACGCTGGACATCGACTCCCCAGTGGCTGAAAAACTTCCTGTCTTCGGTCGCTACCAGAGCGTTTATCATGTCTTTCGGGATGTCCTTGTACGTTACCTTCGTGCGGTTCTTGAGGAAGAACTTGTCGATTAATTCACCGTCGTATGAATAAATTTTAGTCGCCTCTTCGATTTTCGGATTTTCGAGTTCGGACAGCGAAGGAAGCGACTGAGCGAGAAATACAAGGTATCCCGTAACCACGAAAAACACCGAGATTAATACAATCATGACGAAACCGAATGAAAACTTCTGCTTCGTGTTTCTCTTCGACATTTTTTTCCGGTAATTCCTGTCTCCGAAAAATTTATCGAGTTCCGCTTCCTTGTTATTTTTTGTTTTACCGAACATTTTACGCTTCAAACTCTTCAAGTACCGAATCAACGATTTTCTTACCGCTGAAATCGTAATATTGCTTCAATGTGAATTTATTTCCCGAAAATACACCGTAACTGAAATTCTTCATCCAGTCGCCGAGATTAATGTAACATCCGTTATCCCGCTTTATCATTAAAGGCTTGTGCCTGTGACCCATTACGACGAAATTGAAACCTTCTTCCACTTTCTTCAACCCCGCGTCGAGTAATCCGTCCTTCTGCGAATAATCCTTCTGTGAGGTGTATCCGCGGGATTTGGAGGATGTGTGTTTCGCGAGCCATAATCCTATGTCGGGATGCAGCAAAGAATACAGAAACTGCGATACGCGGTTCCTGAGAACGGCTTTCATTATCTTGTATCCTGTATCCTTGTAAGCCAGACCGTCGCCGTGATGAATATAAAATTTTTTCCCGTTAATTTCCCTCTCAATATGATGGTGAAGAATCGGAACGCCGAATTCTTCCTCAAAATATTTACCCCGCCAGAAATCGTGATTTCCGGCGAGGTACGTAATCTTTGTTCCCGCTTCAACAAGGTCGTATATCGCGGAGAAAACCCTGTAATGACCCTTGGGAACGACCTGCCTGTATTCAATCCACGAATCGAAAAAATCGCCGTCGATTATTAATTCCTCCGCTTTCCTTGTTACAAGCAGTTTAAGAAAATCTATCAGAATATCTTCCTGCTCTTTTCCGTGCTCGTAATGAACCATGCCGAGATGCGCATCCGACAGGAAGTAATATTCTCCGTTCATTAAAACTTATTTTACCTTTACGCTTACGGTGAAGTTCTTTGTAGCTATCTTGCAGATGCCTGTGTCGGAGCTGCAATAGCCGAACTTGACCGTTCCGGAAACAGAAATTGTCGTTCCGCTTTCAACGTTGCCGTTGACTTTAAAATTATACTTAATCTGCGAACTGGTTAAATAGTCTCCGTCGCCGCCCGTATAATCCTGTACGCTCTGACCCGTTACGCCGTCGCCGGTAATGCTGACTTCGATAGGCGGTTCTTTGGGGATTTTCACTTTCGGACCGTGCTTGAACTTGATTATAAGCGTTCCGGTCGTGCCCGGTTTGTAGGATTTCTTTGCAACTGTTACCTTTACCGTCGGAGTAGACTGAGCCGAAGCATCATTCTGCATCATTACGGCAAAAAATCCGATTACAAGAATTAATGCCAATACTCTGATTTTCATAAGAATATATTGTGTTTATTTAAAAAAAGTATCTTTTTCCGTAACTGTAAATATAGATATTTTATACTTATAATTTAATACAAAAACCCGAATAACAACTATCATTTATACAATATTTTAGCCGTTTTGTTTCTCAAATTAATTCAAAATGTAGAATGCAAAATGCAAAAGTAGAGTTCAAAATAAAAAATGCCCGCTATACGGGCATTTAAAACTTATAATTTTAAATTTAAAATTGAATCAGTATCTCTTAATCACAAAATCCTTGTGGTGTCCGTTGCTGAATTCCTTGTGCGACTCAATCATCGCGTATGCGTTGTGATTATGTATGCTCTCGAAATTTTCCGCTTCCACGAGGTACCACAATATGTTTTTGTTTTCGCGGACTTTCATCGCGACGTTTCTGACTACGTCTTCGACGAAAACGGGATTCTCGTACGCGTGCTCCGTCACAAATTTTTCGTCTTCCCGCTTGAGAAGAGTGAAGAGTTCCGAACTCGCGCTTTTTTCAACGTACCCGATTATTTCCTCAATCCATACTGTTTCAAGAAATCTCACGGAAACCGTTACTTCGCCTCTCTGATTGTGCGCTCCGTATTTTGATATGTTCTTCGAGCAGGGGCAAAGAGTCTTTACGGGCACCTGCACTGTCATTATCAAATCCCTCTTTTCGTTGTCCATAACGGCGTGAAACTTTATCCTGTAATCCATTAATGACGGCTTGCCGCTCACGGGCGCTTTCTTTTCCTTGAAATACGGAAACTCGAGTTCGATGTGCGCGGACTTCGCCTTGAGTTTCTTCTGCATCTCGCCGAGTATCTCGTATATTGAATCTATATGTATCTCTCTTTTGTTCATCAGCACCTCCACGAACCTGCTCATATGCGTGCCCTTGAACTCTTTCGGGAGGTCAACTGTCATTGATACCGTCGCTACAGTATGCTGTATACCGCTGTCCGGGTCCTTGACCGTGATGGGATACTTGAGATTCTTTATTCCTACTTTGTCTATAGGTATATTTCTTTTGTCTGATTGATTCTGAGTGTCCGGAAGCATTGATTTATTTATTCCTTCCTGTACGTGAATTTCATTTTTAAACATGATTTATCCTTTATATTTTTGAATCCTGTCATTCGGCTTCGATTGTGCATTCGAAAGGACTTTTATCGCAGTCGATGTGAACGCTGAAAAACCTGCCGTTATTTTTTAGAACAAAATCCCAAATATAAAGTTTGTCGGTTTCGGGTATGTTTGAACTTAGAATATCCTTTTCGTTTATGAAAGTGAATTTGCCTTCCTCGAATGAGGGAGGAAGCGATTCTATCGCGTGCCTGTAATCAAACAAAAACAGCATTATGTCTCCGATTTTCGGATAATTCTTTTCCGTGATTATGCCTCTCAGGGTCCAGTCCTTTTCCGTAGATGATATGCCGCATTCTTCATTCGCCTCGCGAACAGCGCACTGAAAAGGAGATTCTGCTTCGTGTACGTGTACTTTGCCGCCAGGAGGAGACAACAAACCCTTGTTGGGTTCGTTTAATCTTTCCAGCAGAAGGTACCCGCCTTGCGGGTTTTTAATATAAAGCAGTGTTGCTAAAACCAATGTGAAATGAATTAAAAAGGGAAGGAATTAAGAAATGAATTATTACTTCGCTTCCCTGTGTAATACGTGCTTTTTCGCGAATTTATCGTACTTCTTAAGTTCGATTCTTTCCTTTGTGTTGTTTCTGTTCTTGTAAGAAACATATACACTCTTGCCTTTGTGTTCACCTTCGACGCTTACAAGTTTGATTTTGATTCTTGCGCCTTCTTTTTTCTTTGCCATATTGCTGTATTATATATTATTAATTTTAAATACAAAAAATAAATATATGAAAAATAATTTTAAAAATCATTACAATTATTGCCTCAAAACCTGAAATCCACGCCGATTTCGGGCGAAAAGTTCCAATTGTTCCCGAAAGCGAGCCTGCCGGTCAGGAAAATATTCTCCTCGTACTGATATCTTACCCCCCGTGAGCGCTGTACCATCCTACCTTAAACTTGGCGTCCGCGCCCATGCATATGCCGAGGAACGGTGTAAATTTGCTTTCGCCTATGTTCCTGAAATTATAAGTTATCAGCCCGCCGATGAACGCGTCGCTTGCTATCGAGCTGCCAAGATTCGCGTATTTCACCGCGAAACCAAGACCAAGCAGTCCCGAATAGACAGGGACAGTCTCGTGCTCGAAATAACCCGAGAAAAGAATAGCGGATTTATCCGTGAGAATTGATATTCCGGGTCCGGCAAGATTATCGTTGAGTCTCAACTGCGCGCCTCCGGTTTTTGCGAACACGAAAGAGAACAATAACGCCGCGATTACAAAAAAGATTTTCATAATGAATAATATAATTTTATTTAAAACATTTTTACGCTAATTTATCATTCATAATGCAAAATCGATAAAATATTATTTCTTGTAAATGGAGAAAAGCAAATTATATACACCGGTACTTGATAAAGGTTTCATAGAAGTCGTCGACCATCTCGGTTCCGACCTTACTGTCGTGAACTCCGCTAGGGTTTCATTCGGAAAGGCGAAGAAAGAATTTACTGAGCGCGACAGGGTGCTCGTAAAATTTCTCGCTGAAAACAAGCACTACTCGCCTTTCAGGCACATCGTCGTCCAGTTTCACGTCAAGGCGCCTGAATTCGTTATGAGGCAATGGTACAAGCACGTCGTGGGGATTGAAACTACCTCGAGTTATCCCGCGAAGGACCACGCCTGGAATGAAATCAGCGGCAGGTATGTTCCCGTTACGGACTTTTATACGCCCTCGGAATGGCGCGGACAGTCTGACGACAACAAGCAGGCTTCCGAAGGTTCAATCGAACAACAGAACCGCGCGGACAGCCTTTTCCGGAACGCGATGTCTTCAATCATGGAATGTTACGAAGAACTTCTTGAACTCGGAGTGGCGAAGGAACAAGCACGAATAATCCTTCCCCTGAACCAGTTTACCGAAGTTTACTGGACTGCTTCTTTTCAGGCGATAATGAACTTTATAGATTTGCGTGATGAAAAACACGCGCAGTGGGAAATACGCCAGTACGCTGTAGCGATGAAAGAATTTATGTATGAACTTTTCCCCGAAACCACTAAAATCTGGTTTGAGGTTCACGGCAAGAATTCGGATAATTCATAAAATAATTTTAATATATGTTCCTGCTTAATCTGCCTCTGTGGGCGGCTCTGCTACTGCTGCTTGTCATCGCCGTGCTCATATCTCATTACGGTATTAAATTGGTTCATAAATTCTACAAGTACGAACACCTCAAGGAAAGCCACGAAGTTTCAGGATTCATTTTTAACGCTTACGGACTTCTCTACGCTGTTGTGATTGCTTTTGTAATTTATATAAACTGGGGAGAATATAATGAAGCCCAGAGGAAGGTCTATGTCGAGATAAATTCCGCATCCAATCTGTTTCACAGCGCTCAGGGCTTTAACGATTCCGCGAAAAAACTTGTAATGGCGAATCTTATCGCTTACACTGAGACGGTTTATTTCGATGACTTCAACGCGATGGAAAAACTGAACAGGAGCGAAAAGAACAGAACGGCTTACGATAGTCTCTGGGATTCCTTCCTTAGGATTGACGCGCAGGCCGCAGGAAATCAGATCTTGTACGACCATTGCCTGTCTGAACTGAGAACACTCAGCGAAGCAAGAAGAATGAGGTATCACTATATGGAAAACACGATTCCAATCGTTATCTGGGTGGTGATGATTGTCGGATATTTCATCGCTTTGATGTTCGCGTACCTGTTCGGAATGAAGTACAAGAATCCTTATCTGATTCTTCTTATCGCCTTCACATACATAAATATACTGATGCTATACCTGATTCTCGTTCTCGATTATCCGTTTACGGGCTACAGCGCGATATCAAAAGAACCGTACGCGGTAATCCTTAACCACTTCAAGGAAGTTTTCTCGGCGATAAAATAGTTCGAGACAATTCTCATGGGATTTTAACAGATGATGATGAAATTGTTCATATCAAATAAAAGTGTAAAATCGGATGACCTTTCAATGCCAGGGATTTTAATATTAAAAAATAATCTTATATAACGGTAAAAAAATGTAATTATCTTGCACCGTTAAAAAAATTTACATAGATTATTAAAGTGAATAATGCTTACGTAGATTTCCCCAAATCAAAACAAGGCATTGGAAAAGGAGGCCACTATGAAAATCCAAAAGCGAATCTCAAAACGAGAAATCAAAGCCCGCTGCGGATATCTACATCAATCTATCGACCACATCCTTTTAATCGAAAAAATTCTATTAAGAATAATGACTCTCAGAATAAAACCGGATGCAAACGAGAAACATTTTTTGAATTCATGGATATATCATAAATACATGATTGTGAAAATTACATAAAACGAAATTTTACGAATCATACATTAAGTTTGAGCAAAGAAAGAAATTCGGGGCTTGTTTAAACGATAATATTTTTATACAAAAATTTCATCTATATACCGTAGAAGAAAATTAAAGTCATGAAAAAAATAATAAATTTTGTAATTGCAACGGTAATAACGCTTACGGCATTGAGCGCAAATGCACAGTGGATACAGCAGGTATCGGGAACCACGCAAATTTTACGCGACGTTGAATTTATTAACAGATATACGGGCTGGATAGTCGGTGACGGCGGGACTATCTTAAAAACAACTAACGGGGGAAATAATTGGGTTAATATCCAAAATCCGGCAGTCGGAAAGCCTTTGTTTACAGTAAATATAGTAGACGCTAATACAATGTATGTAACAGGTTGGTTTGAAACAATAATAAAAACAACAAACGGCGGAATAGACTGGATAGAGTTACAGAACGGACCCTGGGGTCAAGGAAGTTGTTATGACGGTTCATTCTTTTATAACGAAAATACCGGCTGGATAGTCGGGATAAGCCAATCAGTTTTGAAAACAACAGACGGGGGATATAATTACATTCAGCAATCAATACCAGATGGTGATAGTTATGTAATATATTTTAGGGATGCACTTACGGGTATTACGACAGCAGAAGTTACCGCTACTTTTAAAACAACGAATGGGGGAAATATCTGGAATCATATTCAAATGCCTTTTAATGGACAGGGATCCATATTCGATAAAATGGCAGTTGTAAATAATCAGAAGTGTTGGTTAGTTGGCAGGGGTACGAGGATTTTGTTTTTCTCTAATGATTTTGGTGATACGTGGGATACTATAAGTAATGTTCCATATATTTCCCCATCAGGCTGGTTATACTGCTGTAACTTTTCAGACTCATTAGTTGGCTGGACAGCGGGAGAATACAACAGACTATTTAAGACAACAAACGGCGGTTATAACTGGGCGCAGGAGAATACGGGCGCAGGCACCTGGTTTTGGAGAGATATTTACAGTTACAATGATTCCATAGTGTGGGGAGTAGGAGGCGGAGGTAGAATAATGCACACTACGAATGGAGGAGAAACATTAGTAAGCAATCACAATCACTACACTAACATACCTAAGGATTTTAAGTTACATCAAAACTATCCTAACCCGTTCAATTCGGAAACTGTTATCAATTTTGAATTAAGCAAAGACGGAAGAGCAAAACTTGTAGTTTACGATGTATTAGGCAGGGAGATAGCAACACCGGTAAATGAATACCTGACCAAAGGTATTCATAAAGTCAATTTCAACTTCGGAAGTACGAGACAAAAAAGTTCGGGAGGAATATATTTTTACACACTATATTTTAATAACCAAACAGTAGATACAAAAAAATTAGTTTATATACCGTAGAAGAAAATTAAAGTAATGAAAAAAATAATAATTGTCGTAATTGCATCGATAATAGCACTCGCGGCATTGAGCGTAAATGCACAGTGGATACAGCAAACCACAGGTACCACGGCGGATTTACGCGGAATAAGTTTTCTTAACGAGAAAACGGGATTTGTTTGCGGCTCGGGTGTAATTCTGAAAACGACGAACGGCGGGCTGAACTGGGTTAACGTTAATTCTTTGAACCTGCTTAAGCCGTTCACGAAGATACAGGCTTTAGACGAGAACGTAGTTTACTGTGTGGGCATGTTTAAAACAATCATTAAAAGTACAAACGGCGGACTGAACTGGATTATACTTAGAAACGGACCAAGCGGAACGGGAATATCATTCTTTGCATTATATTTCATAAACTCTTCGACAGGATGGATAGGCGGACAAGCAGACCCTCCATATTATTTCAAGACAACTAATGGCGGCGAAACATTTGATTCAATTCCTACATCTGAATTATATTCACGGATTAATGATTTTTATTTTAAAGATGCAAACACCGGACTGGCATGCGGTGATGTCGGCATATTTAGGAAGAGTACAAATGGAGGGCTGAATTGGAATTATGTGAATATACCCGTAGGTACATTGTTGTATTCATTTTGCAATTTCACATTTATTAATTTCAGCACTGGTTACACAATGTCTGTTTCCCGTAAGATTTTCAAAACAACTGATTTCGGAAGTAATTGGGATAGTCTGCCTTCACTTCCAACAGATATTGAGGCGCATGATATTTGTTTCGCAAATGAAAATAAAGGCTGGGTTGTAGGATCTCAATATGATGTCTACTCAACAACAAATGGAGGTGCCAACTGGTTTACACAAGGCGGCGGCGGCGGTATAGATGTAAATTTCATAAATGATTCTGTGGGTTATAAANACGGGAAACTCAGGCATAATTTACAAAACAACCAACGGAGGATATGCAACTCATATCTCAAATCACGAATCGGTACTTCAAAGTTTCTCTTGCAAAATGCTTATCCTAATCCGTTTAATTCTTCCACGATAATTGAGTATCAAATATCAAAGCCGGGTCTTGTAACAATAAAAATATGCGATATAAACGGACGTGAGGTTGAGACGCTCGTGAATGAAGTGAAGCGGGCGGGGTATTACACGGTGCAGTTCAACGCTTCGCATCTGTCGTCTGGAATTTATTTCTACAAAATAACCGCGGGCGATTTTACACAGACGAAGAAGATGGTTTTGATAAAGTAAATTTTGCTTTCGTATCGCGGAGGCGTGTAATGCGCTTCCGCGATTTTTTATTAATTATAGTGTTAAATTCTCTTGAATAATAAGAAATCGTGATATATGTTATATTAAGAAAATAAGGATAATGAAGATTACGAGCAGATTTATATCTAAAATATTTTTACCGATTGTAATTATTGTCTTAATTTTTACGTCCGAATTGCATTCCCAATCCGGCTGGTTCTGGCAGCATCCGTATCCGCAGGGGGATTACATAGAGGATATGTGTTTTATCAATAATAGTACAGGGTGGGCGGTAACGGGTTATCAATTAATGAAGACAACCAATGCGGGATTAAACTGGTCAATCTCCGCAAGTAAGGACAGATACACCCCTTCACTTTTCTTTATAAATGAAAATACCGGATGGCTGGGCGGATGGAAGTGCGTTTACAAAACTACAAACGGAGGAACTTACTGGACGACACAAACGATTGCCGATGTATGGGGTTTAGTCAATGATATATATTTCTTAAATTCACAGACAGGATATGCGCTTACGGATAATGTTATACTGAAAACAACTAATGGAGGAACAAACTGGAACTATAGTCTTTACAATGTATACAGGCAATTCAATTCATTTGATTTTTATGGCAGTTCCTATGGCTGGGTAAGCTGCGATTCGGGAAAATTCTATAAAACAACAAACGGCGGAAATAACTGGTCCTTACAAAGTTCGGGTAACCCTAACGTACTAAATAAAGTTGATTTCGCTGACAGCCTAAACGGTTATGCCTGCGGACAGGAAGGAACATTTCTAAAAACAACAAACGGCGGAAGCAATTGGAGCGTAATATCATATTTTTCCAACAAAGGTAATATAATGAGTTGCGCATTTTTCAACGCGAATACAGGATGGCAGGATATTCGGCTACGAAAAACGATGGAGTTGTGTGCAAAACGACGGATGGCGGTAACACCTGGAATGAGTTTTCTTCGATTAATGCTATTTATCACCTAACGCTTATAGATTCCGTCAATCTGTTTTCAGGCGGATTCGGGATAATAAAAACAACAAACGGAAACAGCTGGAGTCAGGTTTCTCACGGTTTAATGAATACACTTAATACATTATTTTTCATAAACGAGAATACAGGCTGGATAGCGGGAGGAGACGGCTATGCGGAAACATACGGAGTATTAATTAAAACAACAGACGGCGGAAATAATTGGATGGAATTTCCGGCATTTGACAACGACATGATTTATTCTCTCTGTTTCATAAATTCGAACACCGGATGGGCAGCGGGTACGAATTCCACAATAAAGAAATCTACAGACGGCGGAAATAACTGGGTAACGATTGTTCCTCCCGCGGGAATGAAATTCACGAAAATTTTATTCATTGATTCATTAAACGGCTGGCTCACGGGATTCAGCGGTTACGGAACATGGACTACGGCAATTTATAAATCAACAAACGGCGGTTTGAACTGGAATCAACAATTCAGCGCATATGGTTATGAGTTGGATGCACTGTCGTTTCTGAATTCTCAAACCGGTTATGCGGGTGGCGGATGGCCCAATATGTCGGGAAAAGTATTAAAAACAACAAATGGAGGGAACGACTGGATTGAAACGAATCTGAATTCCACGCATAAGATTCTATCAATTGATTTTATGAATGAACTTACCGGCTGGGCTGCAGGCGGAGAAGGTCATGGATTTATTTACCGGACAACAAACGGTGGGCAGAATTGGAACATGCAATATGATACATTGTTCAATGAAGTAAACAGCATCTCGTTCACGGATGAAAACCACGGTTGGGCAGCAGGAAGAGGCGATCTCTTTTTTACTACAGACGGCGGATATAGATGGTCGAGGTCGTTTTCCGGAAGTGATTTCATACAAACCGTTCAGTTTGTAAATCAGAATACCGGATGGATAGCAGGTTATTATGGCGTTGTATTGAAAACCACGAACGGCGGGTCTGTGTTTGTGAACAATAATTCATTAGTAGTGCCGGAAGGTTATGAGTTGTTTCAGAATTATCCGAATCCGTTCAATCCATCCACGATGATTGAATATTCCATTCCCAAAGAATGCCCTGTGTCCATAATTGTATATGACATCACAGGTCGTGAAATTGAAACGCTTGTGAATGAAGTGAAGCGGGCGGGGTATTACACGGTGCAGTTCAACACTTCGCGTCTGTCATCGGGAATTTATTTCTATCGTATAACCGCGGGTGATTTTACACAGACGAAGAAGATGATTTTGTTGAAGTGATAATAAGACCGTGTGTTCCCGTTTAAAAAAGCTCTCCTTAGCGTAATCACTTTACTTATTTAGAATTCGAGATTTCCCTGAACGCGTCGATGCTCTACCTGTTAACTGTTAAGCGTTAACTGTTAACTGTTAAGTTTTAACTGAAAATTGATTTGAGGACCTGTCCCGCGACATTTGGATTTTCCTGAAAACGCCGTATTGAGTATTCGTACCACCTCATTCCGAACGGCACGTAAACACGCATTCTGTAGCCCTCGTTCACGATTTCGGAGCGCAGTTTTTCGCGTACTCCGAGCAGCATCTGAAATTCGAATTTATCATTCGTTAGTTTGAAATCCCTGATTATTTCCTTAGCGCCATCGGTAAGATAATCGTCGTGTGTCGCAATTCCCGCGTAAGAGTTCTTTTCGAATATTATTCTCAGAAGTCTGAGGTAGTTGTCCCGTATTTCCTGTCTGCCCTTGTAGGCAATGGATTCCGGCTCGATGTAAATTCCTTTGCAGAGCCTGAAGTTCGATTTCTCCGCGGTCAGTCTCAGTATGTCGCCTTCCGTTCTGCGAAGGTATGCCTGAAGCACGAGCCCGACGTTGTCGAATCTCTTTCTCATTTCCTCGTACATCTTTATGGTTATATCGGTGACAGATGAATCTTCCATATCAATTCTTACGAATATATTCTTCTCCTTAGCGGAATCCAGTATCTCGGAAAACAGCCCCCTGCACAGGTCGTAGTCCATTGCGAGTCCGAGCATCGTAAGTTTCACTGATAAATTTCCGTCGAGTTTTTCCTTTACGATTGTATCGAGAACTTCAAGAGATTCGTCCCTTGACTTCGCGGCTTCATCTTTGTCCTTAATGCTCTCTCCGAGCACGTCGATGGTCGCCATTATTTTGCCGCCGTTGAGTTCCCTGACGGTCTTCACCGCGTCGGTTATGCTGTCGCCTGCTATGTATTTGTTCGCGAAAACCCTGACGAGTTTTTTCGGCAGCAGGGGAATTGTCTTTACGAGTAAGTAATTAAACGGGTTCATTATTTTAAAGATTATCGGTTGATAAACGGCCCGTGAAACCGCCGTCTATTGTATGCCAGTATTGAATGGATGTTTCTCCGAGCAGGTAGCAAAGATAAACCTCTTCGCCGTTATCCCGTATGTGCGGAAAATCGATGAGTCCTATGTTTATGTCTTTTATCAGTATTCCCTTTACGGCGAAATCCTTTACAATAGCGACGAGTTCTTCCATCTCGGGAGGAAATTTTCCCGTGCCGTTCGGTCCTATGCCGCCAAAATACGCGTGACGGTAGATGTCGTATCCACGATCATCGAGTTGCTTCTTGAGTTCGCCGATGCGCTTCAATCCGGGAAGAATAATAAGCAGCATCTCCCTTGCTTCGCTCAGCGTATAATGTTTCCGGTGCAGCATTAAATCTTCTTCATTAAGTTTATTGTCTCAATCAATGATTCGCCCGCTTCGTACCCCTTGTTGTTTTCGCTGCAGCAGTCTTTGATTTGACTTCTCTTTTCCGCCTGCTCATCGGTGTAAGTTGTAAGCACGCAGAAACCAACGGGCATGGAGTACTTCGACGCGATTAGATTTATGTTTTGCGATACCGACGATGATATGTATTCAAAATGCGCGGTCTCGCCTTTTATGACGCATCCTATCGTGAGAATTCCGTCGTACTTGTAATCGTTGTTTTTCCTGCATACGCTTTCAAGCACTGAAGGGATTTCGTACGCGCCGGGTATGTAATACAGCGTGATGTCCTTCTCGCTCACGCCGTTCTGCTTCAGAGAAAGAACAGCGCCCTTAATCAGGTTGGATGTAATTTCTTCGTTAAAGCGGCTTGCGATAATCGCTATCTTAAATCCTTCACCGCTCAATCCGCCTTTTATTGTCTTTATCATATTTGATTTAGTTTTTCTTTCATTCTTAAAACCGCGTCTTCGTCAACGCAGAATTTTCCCAGATTGGAATAATCGCTGTCATAAAAGCCGTGAAAGTCCGAGCCTCCGCACGTGAGCAGATTATTCTCTTTCGCAAATTTAGTGAATTTATTCACGTGATTTAAGGTATGCGACGGGTGAACCGTTTCTATCCCGTCAATTCCGGATTCCAATATTTTTTTTAAGGTGCTCTCCCTGAAATAATTCCCGGGATGCGCGAGGAACGCCAGCCCTCCCGATTTATGTATCAATTCTATGATTACGTTGAAATCAAGGTTCTCTTTCCTCACGTGAGCGGGCTTGTTGTCGCCGAGATATCTCTGGAACGCGTCGCCATAATCTTTTACGAGACCCTGCTCGACGAGTTCGTTAGCGATATGCGGACGTCCGATTGAATTGCTCACCGAATATTTTTTCAGGAGGTTATCCGGTTTAATTTTTACACCGAGGTCAAGAAGTTTACGGATTATTTTTTCAAAACGTACTACCCTAAGATTGTCTATGAAATCCAGATGTTCGATTAACGCTTTGTTGTTGAAATTCAGGAAATATCCGAGTATGTGTATTTCCTTGCCGTGAAAATCGGCGCTAATCTCTATGCCCGGTATTATTTTGATTTCCTGTTTGCCGTTGAATTCAAGCATCCTTACCGAGCCCTCGAAATTATCATGGTCCGTCACGCTTATTATACCCAGACCTTTGGTTTTCACGATTTCAAGTACCTCTTTCGGTGTCAGTTTTCCGTCGGAAAAGTTTGTATGTATGTGAAGATCAGTTTTCAGCAACTTTGTTTATATTATCGGACATATTCCTAACATAAAAAATATGTTCAAAATTCGAGTTTATAAAGTCAAAATGAAGTAATCCTGATTATCCGTTTTGCGCGGGAATTTACCGGGAACGAAGTCTCCTGTGCGCCTGAACCGCAGGTTCGAATTTACCGCGCTATTTCCTCGTATTTCACGGTTTGTAAGAAAAAAATCAATGTTTTTATACTATAATATAATGATTATATTTATTGTTTTATTGAAAATACATGAACATTGCATTAATAACAGGTGGATTATCGTCTGAAAGGGAAGTCGCGCTTTCTTCCGGGCGCGGAATACTTAAGGCTTTGAGAAATCTGGGACATAACGTGACTGTGATTGATCCAGTTTTCGGAAGTGAGAAAGTCGATGAAGATATGATTTTCCGCGATATGGTTTCCAAAGAGTACCCCTCTCTTGAAAAGTTAAAAAGCATTCAGGGCGAAAACTCGAGAAAAATGCTCGACTGCGTTAATTCGCCGCTGTTTGATAACATTGACATCGCATTTCTGGGACTTCACGGCAAGTACGGTGAAGACGGTATGATACAAACGCTTCTTGAACTACGGGGGATTAAATACACGGGTTCGGGAATAAGAGCATCCGCTTTCGCGATGGATAAAGACATTACAAAAACGGTATTTCAGGCGAATGGAATTTTAACGCCTGAATGGGTTGCATTAAACAGACAGGATGAATATAATATCAAGGAATTTCCGAAAATTTTCGGAAAACCGCTCGTGGTTAAACCGAATGACGAGGGCAGTACGGTTGGTCTGACTATTGCCCGCGACGAAAAGGAACTCGAGAAAGGTATAAATACGGCATTCCTGTATTCGGACAAGGTGCTCGTGGAAAAATACGTAAAGGGCAGAGAAATTACTGTCTCAATTGTTGACGGCAGGGCGTACCCCGTAATCGAAATCATACCTAAAGAGGGATTTTACGATTACGAACATAAATATACAAAGGGTAAGACCGAATATGTTTGTCCCGCTGAAATAAAATCGGCGGTGTCGGATAAAGCCAAAGAAATAGCGATGAACGCCTTTAAGGCTTCGGGCTGCGAAGTTTACGCGAGAGTCGATTTCCTTCTTACGGATGATGATGAATTGTTCTGCCTTGAGATCAATACGCTGCCGGGAATGACTGAACTATCGCTCGTTCCTATGGCGGTGAAATCCGAAGGCATGGAGTTTAACGCATTGATTGATACGGTTATCAAAACATCGCTGAGGAAATATGAATAACCGCGGCACAGGTGAAAGTGTTTTCGTAAAGACACTGCGTTTTATTAAGTATAACAAACTGCTGTTTATACTTGCGGTTATCGCGGTGTCGGTACTTATCTTTTCCGTTTTTGCCGATAAAGGGCTTCTGACAAGACTGAAATTTCAGTCGGAGAAGAAGAAACTGGAAAAGCAACTTGATGACGAGAAAAAGAAACAGGAAGAACTGAAAAAAGAAGTTGACGAACTCAACAACTCTTCCGAGAAAATTGAAAAAATCGCGAGAGAAAAATACGGAATGACAAAAGAAGGCGAACAAATTTTTAAAATCGAGGTTGACAGCACAAAATGAAAAGTAATAACGAGAAGGTAATATTATCGGGTATGAGACCCACGGGTAAACTTCACATCGGACATTATGTGGGCGCGCTTGAGAACTGGGTTGCGCTTCAAAAGGATTATAAAAACTATCACCTTATTGCCGATTACCATACGCTCACGACAAATCTCGATACGACGATGGTATTTGAAGATTCAATTGAAATGGCTATCGACTGGATTGCCTCGGGAATTGACCCTGAAAAGTCGCCGATTTTCAGGCAATCGAAGATAAAAGAGCATACGGAATTGTTTCTGATTTTTTCAATGCTCATAACAAAAGCAAGGCTGGAAAAAAATCCCACTCTTAAAGAGCAGATAAAAGCGATGAACCTCCAGACGATTACATACGGTCATCTCGGTTACCCTGTATTGCAGGCGGCCGACATACTTCTGTACAAGGGTGACCTCGTTCCCGTCGGCGAGGACCAGGTTCCCCACGTGGAGATAACAAGACAGATTGCGGGTGTGTTTAACGAGAAATACTGTCTTCCTGACGGGCACAGCATATTTCCCATCCCCGAACCGAAGATAACTCAGTTCGCGAGACTGCCGGGTCTGGACGGAAAGGCCAAGATGAGCAAGTCTCTTGACAATACGATTCTTCTGTCGGACGACGAGGAGAAAATAAAAACCAAAATGAAAAAGGCTTTCACCGACCCGAATAAATTAAGAAAAGGCGACAAGGGAAATCCGGACATTTGCCTGGTTTACACGTATCATAAGAAGTTCAACGGAAACGAAATCAATGAAATCAGGGAAGGCTGCAAGTCGGGCTCGCTCGGATGTTTCGACTGCAAGATGAATATTTCGTCGAAGATAAGCGGGTATTTCGCCGCGATTCGCGAAAAAAGAGCCGAACTCGAACAGAAGAAAAAAGAAGTCCTCGAAATTCTTGAGGACGGTGAAAATAAAGCAAGAAGCGTCGCAGTGCAGACAATGACGGAAGTCCGCGAAGCGATGAAATTAGGATAATAAATTTTAATAACAAAATTTGATAACTCCTACAGCAAAAGACAAAGCGGTACAGGACGAACTGAAAAAACACGGGGAAATTCCCGAACACATCGCCATTATAATGGACGGTAACGGGAGATGGGCAAAGTCGCTGGGAAAAACCAGAGTGTTCGGACACAGACAGGGCGTTGCGTCCGTAAGGGACACTGTCGAAGCGTGCGGACAACTGGGCGTGAAATATCTTACTCTTTATACATTCTCGACTGAGAACTGGAAAAGACCTAAAGATGAAGTCACGATTTTAATGAAACTTCTGATTAAATCCCTGAAGAACGAAACCGACAGGCTTCACGAGAATAACGTAAGGCTCATTGCTACGGGAAATCTGGAAAAACTTCCTGACATTGTTTTCAAGGAACTTCAGGACGCGATGCGCAAGACAAAAGACAATAAACTGATGACTCTGAACCTCGCGCTCAGTTACAGCGGCAGGTGGGACATCATAAACGCTGTCAGGAAAATCGCAGGGGACGTCGATAGCGGAAAAATAAAGACGGAAGATATTAACGAAAAATTATTCCCCTCTTATCTTGCGACAAACGGAATTCCCGACCCCGATCTGATGATAAGAACGGGAGGCGAGTACCGGATAAGCAATTTCCTTCTCTGGGAACTTGCTTACACGGAAATATACATTGATGACGTTTTCTGGCCCGAATTCAGAAGACAGCATCTATACAACGCTATCAGAGAATTTCAGAAACGCGAACGCCGATTCGGGCTGGTAAGCGAACAATTAAACAAAAAGTAAAACCAATAATGGCAGTAAAAAAAATCCAATACTTATTCGTGCTGATGCTTGTGATGCTGTCCGCCGTTTTCACCGCGGATACATTCGCCCAGGATGAAAATACCACGTACAGAATTGTAAATATATCCGTTAAGGGCAACAGAGTCTACGATTCGAAGACTATTGTCGCTTATTCCGGACTCAGGGAAAATATGGAAATCGGAATCCCTTCGGATGAAACAAGAGAATCCATAAGAAGATTGTGGAAACTGGGACTATTTTCTAACATAGCCCTTACAGTCGATAAGAAATTCGGACGCGATGTATATCTGGTAATAAACGTTGATGAACTGCCGAGAATCGAAGGTGTTGACATCACCGGCAACGACCATTTTTCGGTCAGCGAGATTAAAGAAAAAATCGGGCTCGCTAACGGTGAAGTCGTTTCCGAGCAGAAACTTAAAGACGTCGCGTACAATCTTGAACTCTATTACGCCGAAGACGGCTATGCGCTTGCATCCGTAAAAGTCGACAAACTGATTTCGGCAAGCAACGAGGCGAGAATAAGAATAAAAATTGATGAAGGCAAGAAACTCACCGTAAGGGAAATTTCTTTTGAAGGAAATATCGATGTTCCTTCGAAAAAACTTAAAGGTGCGATGGATAACATCTCCGAAAAGGTGTGGTGGAAATTCTGGGACGGTGCAAGATTCGAGAAAATCAAATTCGACGAGGACAAGAAATTAATCGTGGATTATTACCACGAACTGGGTTACAAGGACGCCGAAGTGGTGAGTTCTGACATGAAACTCTCGCAGGACAAGGAAGATGTATTCCTGAAAATCAAGGTGCGCGAAGGAAGACAGTTTAAAATTGATACTCTCTATTTCGAAGGCAATAAAATTTATCCCGATTCGGTTCTCTACGCCAGAATCAACATGAAAAAAGGCGATATCTTCGATATGAGGAAATTCCAACTTAACCTGTACGGCAACGAAACGGAGAATGACCTCAGCGCCCTTTATTATGACAACGGTTATCTGGGATTCACCGCCGACGTTAATGAAACTAATGTGGGTGTTGACCGAGTAAAGATTAAAATAAAAATAACCGAAAACAACCAGTACAGACTCGGATTAGTCTCCTTTGAGGGAAACGACAAGACGAAGGATAAGGTTCTCAGGCGCGAAATGTACACGCTGCCCGGAGAATATTTCAACCGCGCCAACGTGAAGCGCAGCATACAGCAGTTGAACGCCCTTAACTACTTCAACNCCGAGCAGTTGAATCAGGACATATCGCTTGCAAATGATTCGACCGTGAACATAAAGTACATAGTTCAGGAGCGGTCGTCAGATCAGTTCAACGCCTCAGTGGGTTACAGCGGTTATTACGGATTCACGGGCGCGCTCGGACTTACATTTAATAATTTCGACATAATGCACCCGTTCTCTGGCGGCGGCGGTCAGGCGCTTAATTTTTCCTGGCAGTTCGGCGAGGCGGGGACTTACAGAACATTCTCTGTCGGACTTACTGAACCCTGGTTCCTCGATACGCCGACATCGCTCGGCTTCAACCTGTTCGATTCGCGTACGTTCTATTCGTACGATGTCCGTGAAACAGGGCTTCAGATAAATCTCGGAAGAAGATTCAAGTTTCCCGATGACTTTTTCAGAGGCGACTGGTCTGTAAAAGTCCAGAACACTGACGTTATAAACGGAGGCGGATATTATCAGGAAGGAAACAGAACGCAGTTCAGTCTGAGACAGACAATCAGCAGGTCGTCGGTTTTCGACCCGATATTCCCGCTTACAGGTACAAGAGTCGCGCTGACTACGGAACTGTCGGGCGGTCCGTTCCTTCCCGGAAATACGGATTTTCTTAAAAACATTTTTACTGCAGAAACTTACACTCCGCTCTTCAGGAATTCGAGACTTGTTCTGTATTCAAATTTTAATTTCTATCTGGTTAATTCAATCGGAAGCGATAAATATCTTCCCNCGACGGAATTGTTCTATATGGGCGGCAACGGACTTGCTTACAATACTATCGCACTCAGAGGGTACGAAGACCGCGGCATCGGTCCGAGATATAGCATGAGCGGCAGCAATCTGGGCGGAAAAGTAGCGCTCAAATACGGCGTGGAACTCAGATACCCCGTTTCGCTTGACCCGATTCCGATTTTCATTTTAGCGTTTGCCGAAGCGGGAAACGTCTGGTCGGAATTCGCCAAGGTCGATCCGTTCGATTTGCGGAAATCCGTCGGATTCGGTACGAGACTGCAACTCCCGGCTGTCGGGATGATAGGTTTCGACATCGGTTACGGTTTTGACAGAAAAGCCGCCGAAAATGAAGACCCGAAATGGTTGTTCCACTTCCAGTTCGGAAGGGGTTTCTAATTAATAAAAATATTATATTTTCATAATCAAATTATATAAGGAGCTATTTTTGAAAACGAGTAAAGTGTTATTGTTCTTCTTGATTCTTTCAGCATTCGCGTTTGTAAATGAAACAGGCGCCCAGACGATAAAAGTCGGATTCGTTGACAGCGAAATAATTTTAAAGCAACTGCCGGAATCGCAGAAGGTTATCGCCGAACTTGACGGATTGAAGAAATTATATATCGATACCATTCAGGCTAAGGAAAAAGAACTTAAAACAAACGCCGAATCTTTCAAGGCGAAATACGAAGAAGCCCAGAAAAAAGTCGAGTCGGGCCTTGTGAAATCCGAAGCCGAAATGAAACAACTAAACGAGGAAATTCAGGGACTCCAGAAGGCGCTTCAGGAACAGGATGATGCTCTTACAATCTACAAGCAGAAAGTTCAGGAAGACCTCGTCCAGAAACAGAACGAGATGTTTAAGCCGCTGAAGGAANAAATTACCAAGGCGATTGAAAACGTCGCGAAGGAACTTAAAATAAACTTCGTATTCGATAAGGCGGACGGTACTTTGATTTACGGTGACAAGGAATACGACATCACATTCAAGGTTCTGGATAAATTAAAATAATAAGTTTTTAAACTTTAATTTTAATAAATTGAAAAAATCTTTTTCAAGGGTGCTTGTCACCCTGATGGTTTTGTTTCTTGCCGGATTTGCGGGGAATCTGAAAGCGCAGACAAAAGTCGGATATCTGGACTCAAGAAAAATCATCGACAACATGCAGGAAGCGAAGGACGCCAAACTGAAACTCGAAAACCTCGTTTCGGAGTGGCAAACTCAACTAAATACACTGCAGGACAGCCTTAAAAGATACAAGGATGATTTCGAAAAAAAGAAACTCATTCTGTCCGATCAGTTGAAACAGCAGTATGAAAAGAATATTAAAGACCTTGAAAATGTTGTTTCAACATTCAAAATTCAGAAGTTCGGCGAGGGCGGAGAATATTTCCAGAAACAGACGGAATTCATGAAACCTGTTCAGGACAGGGTGTTCAAGGCTATTGAGACCGTGGCAAAGAAAGAGGATTTCGATTATGTGTTTGACAGGAACAGCGACCTGCTTCTTCTTTTTGTGAATGAAAAATACGATATTACGTCGAAAGTTCAAAAAGTCATAGAGGGAAAGCAATAATATGAATACAAAGCAGATTGCCGAAATGCTCGATGGCGTTCTCGCCGGTAATCCGGATACCGAGATTCGGCGTTTTGCTGAAATTCAACACGCCGCGGGAGATGAAATTACATTTATCTCGAATCCGGCTTACACTAAATATTTTGAAACCACAAATGCGGGCGCGGTAATTGTGTCCCAAAATTTCAAACCTCCGTCCAAACGTCAGGACATTACACTGATAAAAGTTGAAGACCCGTATATGTGCTTCGTCACGATGCTCGAGTTTTTCTCAAAGGATTCTCATCCGATTGAAAAGGGCATATCCGACAGATGCGTCATAGGAAAAGACGCTGTTATCGGGAAAGACGTTCACATCGGCGATTTTACCGTTATCGGAAAAGATTGCCTCGTCGGCGATTCATCCGTGATTATGGATAACGTCACAATAGGAGACGGAGTTGTAATCGGAAAAAATTCAGTTGTGAACAGCAGCGTGGTGATTTATCACGGGTGCAGAATCGGTGATAACGTTATCATACATTCCGGGACTGTTATTGGCAGCGACGGATTCGGTTTCGCGCGAAGCAAGGAAGGGAAATACAGAAAAATTCCGCAAACCGGAATAGTCGTCATAGAGGACGATGTTGAAATCGGAAGCAACTGCTGCATCGACAGAGCCACTATCGGTGAGACGAAAATCTGCAGGGGTGCAAAACTCGATAACCAGATTCAGATTGCGCATAATGTCGAAATCGGTGAGGATACGGTGATTGTATCGCAGGCGGGTATAGCGGGCTCGACTAAAATCGGCAAGAGATGCATGATTGGAGGCCAGGCGGGAATAGTAGGCCATCTGACGATTTGCGACGACGTAATAATCGGCGCGTCGGTCGGGGTAACAAAATCAATCGACAAGCCAGGCACTTATATGGGATACCGTTCCAAACCCTTTAAAGACGCTCTGAAAGATGAGGCCTCTGTTAAAGAAATACCATCGATTAAAGAGAGAATTAAATTAATAGAATCAATAATAAATAAAGGCAAATAAATGTTAGTAAAGCAAAGGACAATTGCGGGAAGCGCATCCCTTTCGGGAGTCGGATTACATACGGGTAACAAGTCCAACATGACTTTTAAACCCGCTCCCGAAAACTACGGGATTAAATTCAAAAGAATCGACCTTGAAAATTCTCCCGAAATTCCTGCCGATATTGACCACGTAACAGATATATCGAGGGGAACTACTATCGCGCTCGACGGCGCCGAAGTTCACACTGTTGAACACGTGCTTGCCGCTATTATGGGTTGTGAAATCGATAACATCATCGTTGAACTTGACGCCAATGAGCCGCCTGTTATGGACGGCAGCGCTAAGGATTACGTTAAAACTCTGATGCACGCGGGTATCGTTGAGCAGGATGAGGAGAGAGATTATCTCGTTATCGAAGATACCGTGCATTATCACGATGAAAAAGGGAATGTCGATATCGTCGCTTTGCCGCTCAAGGATGATTTCAGAATTACCGTGATGATTGATTTTCAGAATCCCGCGCTCGGAAGCCAGCACTCAGGCCTGTTCAATTTGCAGGAAGAATTCGCGAAAGAGTTCGCTCCCGCAAGAACTTTTTGCTTTCTCAAAGAAGTTGAAACGCTCATTCAGAATAATCTGATAAAAGGCGGAAGAATCGATAACGCCGTAGTCATAGTCGACAAGGAATTTGAAAGCGAGCAAGAGTTCAGGGAATTCAAGAAAAAAATTAAACTCGACGAAAAAGTAAAAATCGGTCGTTCGGGCATCTTGAACGACACGCCGCTCAGGTTTAAGAATGAACCGGCGCGTCATAAAGTACTTGACCTTATCGGCGATCTCGCGCTCATCGGCGCGCCGATAAAAGGCCAGATACTTGCCGCGAGGCCGGGACATAAGTCAAATGTCGAGTTTACAAAGATGCTCAGGAAACTTTATCTTAAGAAAAAGGTCGTTAAAAAATACCAGATGCTGAAATCTTCGAACGGCGTGCTTGATATCGAAGCGATTATGAAGGTTTTACCTCACAGGTATCCTTTCCTTTTGATTGACAGGATTCTTGAAATCGATATGGAACGAAACAGGATTATCGGATTGAAGAACGTTACTTTCAATGAACCTTTCTTTCAAGGGCACTTCCCGATAAAACCAATAATGCCGGGAGTTCTGATTGTCGAGGCCATGGCTCAATGCGGCGGCGTACTGCTTATGCACGCGATGGAAGACAGCCACAAGAAAATGGCTTTCTTTACTTCGATGGATAATGTCAAATTTAAAAAACAGGTCGTCCCCGGCGACCAGTTGGTTTTCGAAATGGAAATCACAACCTACAGAAGAGGATTCTGCAAGATGAGAGGGAAAGCGTTCAAATCTTATGTCGGCGGCGAACTTGCCGCGGAAGGCGAGTTCTCGATAGTTATCGTTGACAGACCTGAATAAAATTTTATAACGAAAAAAGGGGGCTTTCGCCCCCTTTTTTATTTGCCTGAATTCATTTATTTGTCAACGCTTCAACGCCGGGAAGTTTTTTCCCTTCTAAAAATTCCAGCGAAGCTCCTCCGCCCGTTGATACGTGCGAAACCGCTTTCTCGAGACCCGCTTTCGCGATTGCCGATGCCGAATCTCCGCCGCCGATAATCGTTACCGCGCCTTTCTTCGTTGCCTCTGCAAGCGCTCCCGCTATTCCAAACGTGCCTTTCGAGAAATTATCCATTTCGAATACTCCCATCGGACCGTTCCATACAATCGTATCTGAAGACAGAATTTCGCTGCTATAACGCTTTATTGTTTCCGGACCGATATCCATCCCCATCCATTCCGAATATTCATCGGTCATCTTGTCATAGTCTAATGCTTTTGTGTCGGCGGTGTTTTCAAATTTATCGGCGATTATCATATCTGAAGGAAGAAGCAACTGCTTGTTAAGGCTCTTCGCCTTTTCGATAATCTGCTTTGCGAGTTCGACCTTATCCTCTTCAAGAATTGATTTGCCGATTTTCAGACCCATTGCCTTATAAAAAGTGAACATCATACCGCCGCCAATAAGGATTTTATCCGCAATGTTTAGCAGATTGTCGAGCACGTCGATCTTTCCCGAAATCTTCGAGCCGCCGAGTATTGCGCACAACGGACGCTTCGGGTTTGTAATCGCCGCGGAAAGATACCGCAGTTCCTTTTCCATCAGATAACCCGCTGCGCAGGTCTTTATGAACCGTGTGACGCCTTCCGTCGAGGCGTGCGCTCTGTGCGCCGTCCCGAAAGCGTCGTTAATGTAAACATCCCCGTACGCCGCGAGTTTTTCCGCGAATTCGGGAACGTTCTTTTCTTCATCCTTGTAAAATCTGAGGTTCTCGAGAAGCAATACGTCCCCCTCTTTCATTTCATCTATTACTTTGATATTGTCCGGGCTTATACAGTCGTCCGAAAAAAGCACGGGACGTCCGAGCGCCGTTGTAAGAAATTCGGCGGCGACGTTCAGTGAATATTTAAGATTTTTCTCTCCCTTTGGCCTGCCGAGATGGCTCATCAGTATGCATTTCCCGCCGTTTTCCGTTATTGCATAAATTGTCGGAAGGCTTTCAATGATTCTCTTAGCGTCCGTAATCTTTCCGTTTTCGTCGAGAGGGACGTTGAAATCCACCCTGACGAGAACTCTCTTTCCTTTTATTCCGTTTTTCTGTATCAGGTCTTCAATTGTTAACTTGTTCATGTTTGTTTTGTTTAATGACGAAGAAGAGGAAAAATATTGATTGGACGAAAAAGAAAAAAGGCATTATTCCTTTGCATTTCGCGGGAAATGAAGCGAAATATGCAATAAATCAGAATTTAAAATCTTACATTGTTGTTTTTGAAAAAAATTGATATTTTATTTTACTATGAGAAAAATAACATTCTTAATCATATTGATGCTTTTTTTAAGCGCTTTCTCGAACGCGCAGTACAAGAAACCGGAAAACGGTAATAAGATTAACCGGAGCACGAATAATCTTATTCTCGGCATTTTTAATCCGAAGAATTTCACTATGACACATTCGTTTCAGGTGTCGATGCTTAGTTCTTCATTCGGCTCGGTTTCCGTGACTTCGTATGTTAACTCGATGAATTACAAGGTTAACGACAGGCTCAATGTTTCCGCCGATGTAAAACTCCAGTACACTCCGTACGCAAGTTCCCGTTTCGGCGATTCCTATTCGCAAATGATGCAGAACGACCTGAACGGTCTATCGCTTTCAAGACTCTCGGTTGATTACAAGATATCGGATAATTCATTCATTAAACTGGAATACAGGAAATTAGACGACCTATATTATTATAATCATACGGGTGATTATTATTATGACAGGTTCTACAGGTAATTTTTCAATCAAATATTGCTCGTTTATATTCAATACACCGGAACCATAGCGTATCCGGTTTTTTATTTCTTATGAAAAACGATATAAAAAAAAATATAGTCAATTACAGCCTGAACATCTCTATCGTGATAATCGGGCTTTCCTGCCTCTACTTCGCCTATTCCCTGATTATGGGAACTACCGGATTTAAATCGCGCGGCGATATAAAGGAAGGAACGGATACGGCAAAAAAGCAAATTACTAACCAGCCGAATCTTTCTATTCAGATAGACATACTGAACGCCACGGGCGAAAACCGCATAGCGGCGAAATTCAGGGATTACCTCAAGCAGAAAGGCTTTGACGTTGTCGATATGGGAAATTACAAGACTGACGTCGAAAAGACGCTCGTGCTGGATAAATGCGGCGATATAAGCAAAGCCAAAAGAGTCGCCGACGCGCTCGGAGTGAGCCATAGGAACGTCGTGACCCAACTAGATAAGACCAAGTTTATCGACGCATCGATAGTAATAGGCAAGGATTACAACGACCTGAAACCATTCATTGAAAAAGTAAAAAAATAATAATGGAAAATAAAAAACTGGCTTTCTTCATCGCCGAACTGATGCTGCAGAAAAAAGGCACCGAAATAAAAATCCTGAATCTCGAAGGAAAAACCTCCGTTACAGATTATTTCGTGATTTGCTCCGCGTCCGCGGATGTTCAGGTAAAATCGATAGCCGACCATATTATTAAAGAGACCAAGAAGAAAGATGAATTCGTCTGGAGAAATGAAGGTTATTCGGGGCTTAGTTGGATTCTTCTCGATTTCGTTGACGTTGTAGCGCACGTGTTCAATGACGAGACAAGAAAATTCTACAACCTCGAAGGATTGTGGGGCGATGCTGAAATAACGGATGTTACCGAAGAAACATTCGCACCGAAAAAACCCGTGAAAAAAACTAAACCTGCTGCGGTAAAAAAGACAATAAAGAAAAAGTAAACGCATTGCCTTACAAACCAAAAATAGTAATCTCCTGCGGAGATCCGAACGGTATCGGTCCTGAAATTGCCCTTAAACTACTTTCAAATAAAAAACTCAGGGCGGCATTCAGTCTTAAACTTATTATTCCCGAATCCGCGGTCGAATACTATTCGCGATCTTCCGGACTCGTAACACCGTCTTATTCGGACCTCATACTAATTCCGGGACATAATATTAAAGTCAAACCCGGAAAAAATGATAAACGCGCGGGCAGGATTTCAGGCGACGCAGTGCTTATAGGCGCGGAACTCTGCTTAAAAGGGATGTTCGACGCTCTCGTTACTATGCCTGTCTCAAAATATTCTCTCTCGCTTGCAGGATTCAAATTTACAGGGCATACCGAACTTCTGAAAGCGCTCACCAAAAGCAGGGAAGTCGTAATGGTGATGTATTCGGAAAAACTCGCTGTCGTACCGCTTACGATTCATATACCCGTAAATTCGGTCTCTTCCGCGCTTACAAAAAAACTAATTGAGACGAAACTTAAACTGATAGACGACACTTTCAAAACAAAATTCGGAATCAGGAAACCCCGTATCGCCGTTCTTTCTCTGAATCCTCACTGTGGAGACGGAGGTATTATTGGCAGCGAAGAAATAAAAACCTTAGTCCCTGCGCTTGATTCGCTGATGAGAAAAGGAGTCGCCGTGTCGGGTCCGTACTCTGCCGACGGCTTTTTCGGTTCGGGAATTTACAGGCATTTTGATGTCGTGGCGGGCGCCTACCACGACCAGGTCCTTATTCCTTTTAAAATGCTGTCCGGAAAAAACGGGGTAAATTGCACTGCGGGATTGCCAATTATAAGAACCTCGCCCTCGCACGGAACGGCTTTCGACATTGCGGGCAAAGGAATCGCGGATACGGGCAGTGCAGTTGCCGCGGTTAAAACTTGCAGGAAAATTAATTATGGGAAAATGATTTCATTCGCAAACGTTACATTCGGTTACCAGAACAAGGAAATCTTCGAGAATACGAGCCTCGAAGTTAAAAAAGGGGAGTTTGTTTTTCTCGTAGGCGAGAGCGGAATAGGAAAAACTACTCTTCTAAAACTCATACATTTCGAACTGTCTCCAAAAACCGGCAATGTTACTTTCGAAAACTACAACTCGGGATCTATCGACAGGACTGAAATTCCGATGCTCAGAAGAAAAATGGGATTCGTGTTTCAGGATTTTAAATTACTCAACGACAGGAATATTTTTGAGAACATTGCCGTGCCTCTGTACATCATGAGCGAAAAAAAAGAGATTATTAAGAAAAAAGTCTTTGATATTTCATCGAAACTGGGGCTGATGGAGCATATGAAGGATATGCCGTTCGACATTTCCGGCGGCGAGCAGCAGCGCGCTGCTATTGCCCGCGCTATGATTACGGAACCTGTGCTTCTCCTCGCGGATGAACCGACGGGGAATCTTGACCCGTTCGTCGCGCTCGATATAATGAAACTGCTGAACGACATAAACAAAACAGGGACTACTATGATTATCGCGACGCATAATTTCGAAATAGTGAAAAAATTCTCCGATAAAAGGATTCTGCAGATAAAAGATAAGAATCTTGTCGATGTCAGGGTGAAAACTTAAAACAGTATTTTAAAGAAAAATTATAATAAAAAAAGGACGGCTCATGCCGTCCTTTTTAATGTATTCGCTTTAAAGTCCTATCTCTTCACAAGAAATTCGATTATTTTTTGCCAGTCTTTCTCGAAATCGTATTCGAATTTATCCTGAGGTCTCAGAAGAAACGCTATCTCAAGCATCTCCAGTCCCGATTCAATGTCCTTGTTCAGGAAAAATATTTTCGCCTTTTCATAGTATGCGTCAGCCATGTCAGGCTGTATCTCTATGCATCTGTCAAGCAGTTTTAAAGCCTCGAGGGGTCTTTTTAAATCCACGAGCGCGCAGGCATAATCGTAATATGCCTCGTGATTCGTCCCGTCGAGTGCAACTACTTTCTTGTAACTCTCGAGCGCTTCTTCCGCCCTTCCGAGCGCCATTAAAGTATCCGCTTTCGAGTACCAGATTTCGGAATAATCCTTATTTAGTTTCAACGCCGAATCGTAATCCGCGAGCGCATTTTCAAAATCGCCCCTGTTGTAGTAGCACGACCCGCGTCCGTAGTAAGAATCGTAATTCCCGGCGTTAAGACGGATTGCCTCGTTGAAATACTCAATCGCCTTGTCGAGGTTCGAGAGTTCGTAATACGCGTTCGCTATATTATGATATGCGAACGAATCCGCGCCGTTGTACTTTATCGAATTCTCGTAGCATTCAACCGCCTTGCCGAGCCTTCCGACAGATGAATAAGCGTTGCCGCAATTGTACCAGGCGGCCGAAAAGTCGCTCTTAACCGCGAGAGCCATCTCGTAAGATTCAATCGCCTTCAGGTATTTTCCCTGGCGGTTTAAAACTATTCCCTTGTTGTACCAGGCATTGTAGTTAAGGGGATTTAATTCAAGATGCTTTTCGTATGAATCTATCGAATTATCGAGTTCGTCGAGGAAGTCATAACAGTACCCGAGTTCGTAGTACGCGTCCGCGAACTTGTAATTGAGTTCCACAACCTTCTCGAAACAATCGATTGCCTCGGTGAACTGCTCGAGCCTTTCATAACTCAAACCCGAATTAAAAATCGCGTCCGTATTGCCGGGCTCTATTTCCAAAGCCCTCCTGAAGTATTTTATAGCCTGCGGATAATTGCCCGTGCTGTCGAGCGAAATGCCTTTGTTGATGTAAATTTCCGCGTCGTTCGGATTCAGTGAAATGGCTTTATCGTAATATTCAAGCGCTTCGGAATGCTTCCCCAGTCCGTCAAGAACCAGAGCCTTCTTATAGTACGCATCCGATGAAAAGGGAGAAAATCTTAAATAGTTATCTATAACTTTAAGCGCTTCTTCGAATTTTCCGCCTTCGTACAGAACATTGATTCTTTCTTCTGCAGATTCGGAATTGAGGCTGAACAACTCATCGCTGTCGAAATTTTCATCGGCATTGTATTCTATGTCGTCAAAGTAATTCATTTTCTTCTGTAATCTCTTTTATTTTGTCTGAAATAAATTATTAAATCGCTGACCATAAGTCAAGAGATATTCCTTATAGAGAAAAATTTTGGTATAAGCAAAAATCTTTACCCTTAAATTTTGTCAATGCAAAAACGGATTAAATTGCCGGACGCGCTGCGGTACCCGCGAGGGGAGTATAAACCTGTTTGGAATCCTGTTCGGGAATTATTCGAAAAACGAATGCAGGATCGGGTTTGCGCAAAAAGAAAGCGCCGGATTTCTCCGGCGCTTTCGATTATAAATCTAAAAGAAGAATCTTATTTCACAAGAATCATTCTCTTTATGTCGCTGAAATCACCCGATGTCAGTTTGTAGAAGTAAACACCGCTGGAGAATTCAGACGCGTTGAAATCAACCGTGTAATTTCCTGCCTGTTTAACTTCGTTGACAAGTGTTCTGACTTCTCTTCCGAGAATGTCATATATCTTCATTGTTACCAATCCCTGTTTCGGAATCGCGAAGTTTATCTTCGTTGCCGGGTTGAACGGGTTCGGATAGTTCTGCGATAATTCGAACTTGTTCGGTACCAGGTTGGCGTTGTTACCTGCACCATATACCGTAAAAAAACAAACATTAGGTCTGTTAGGTATTGAAGCGCCGCCTGTCATAGTGCATCCCGATGCGTTATCCGTGTAGTACCCCCAGGTCTTTCCGGGTGCGTATGTTGAAGTAACTGTTGAGTATGACGTATATGCATTGTTGTCATAACATATTTCAATGAGCAGGTTGCTTATTCCGTTGTATGAAAAATGCGGAGACGTCATATATATATACTGCCAGCCCGTTCCTGATACCGTGTATGTGCCTGAATAAGCGGTTGTCCAGCCGTTTGTCACAAATTCCGTCAGTGATGTTAACGTAGTATGCTGGAACCGGATATTGAATCCGCTCATTCCGGGTCCGCCGATTGAAAGAACATAAAAACCTATTCCCATAAGTGGACTATAATTGCTTACTCCTGCAGCGTTAAGTTCGGATGCCGTCAGCAGCATTTGCGTTCTGCCGTCCATCCAGTAAGTAGTAAAAGGATAGTTCGACGGTATATTTCCCGGGCCAATACATCCGTAACTGGGACCAATAATTTTAAACTTATATACTGCCGTAGAGTCAGTATTGTGATTCGTAGAATTGTCTTTGGCAAAGATTTTGTAAAAAATCGAATCGCCGATATTAACATCATTTCGTGTTGAATTAAATTCCGCCGAGTAGTTTGTCCCGCCTGTAGGCAGTAGTTTGAAATGCTTAACGTTATTGACGGCGTTTGACTTGTACCATCTCACCCATACCGAGTCAATGCCGAACTCGTCCGTAACATCCGCGCTAAGAGTTGCAGGCCAAAACGTTTTCGGGCAATTTCCTATCGGTGTATGCGATATAATTGGTTTAGAAGTATCAGACAGCATCGCCTTAAACTGAAACTCAGGAGTCCGGCTGTATTTGCCGCTGCTCTGAACGGCTTTTATGTAATACCGATATGTCGAGTTTGCTCCGTTGCCCGGAATGCTTCCCGTGTAGTTACTTCCGGAATTCGTCATTGTTATTGAGTCCGTAAGCGTAACGCTGTTTCTTGACCAGAAAATCTTACCGGATGAAATCGTTCCTGACCCTATCGGAGTTATCACCGCGTTCACTACATACGGTCCTGCTACGTTCTGAGTGTTCGGAAGAGGCGTATGCGTGATTGAGGGACCCGGGCTCGCTACGATTGTAAGACACGAAGGCTGACCGGCATACGTTCCGATTACTGTCGTTGCCGAACCTGTTGTCGTATCGCAGACTCTGAGAATGTTTCCCGGACCTGCCGATGCAAGATAGCACATTCCGTCGCTGAGGTCAAACGCCCCGTCCTGATTGTTTCCCGCATCGAATCCTAACGCACCAACGATTGAGAAAACGCCTGTTGATTTGTTAACTCTGTATAAGTTGTCATGAACTATATCGACAACGAACAATGAACCGTTCGGGGCGCACATAAGCGTGATACCGCCAAGGCATACCGTCGAAGGCGTGCCTACCGGCGTGCAGACGCCCGTCGTCATATTAATCGTGAAAACCGATGACGCCGAGAATGATGATGAAAGACCCCACATCGTGTTTGTCGTGTGGTCCCATACCATACCCTCAAAGTTGTTTTCGGGAATGCCCGTGCACGATGCTATTACCTGCGTGCAGACACCTGTAGTTGTATCGACCGACCAGATCTGGAACGGGGAACTCTGATTCATAGTATAAATTACGCCTGTGTAGGTGTTTCTTGCAAGCGCTCCAAACCAGTAGCCCGTTGTCGTGAACGGCGAACCGACTGCTGTTAATGTAACGTCGCCCATGAATTGTTTGCATAACTGATGGGTCCCTGTTCCTGAAACGAAAACGAAACCACGGTTGGATGCATTCAATGGATTATCGTGTGTTACGACCGGTAAGTTATTGTATTCAGCCGGCGCCGGGCCAAATGATGTCGGGAAGTCCTGCGCTGTTATCAGCCCGGCAGTAAATAACACAACTCCCGCTAAAACAAACTGTATAATTTTTTTCAAAATATATTCTCCTGATTAAGAAAAATTGAAAAATTGACTTTTACACGGGAAAAGAACAGTTTGTATTCCTCATAGATTTTGATTATATTAAGTTATTAAGTAACACTGATTAAGTCAAGAGAGAATTGAGGTTAAGAACTAATGGTAATCGTATCGGAAGCGGTTTGTATAAAAAGAAAGCGCCGGATTTCTCCGGCGCTTTCGATTATAAATCTAAAAGAAGAATCTTATTTTACAAGAATCATTCTCTTTATGTCGCTGAAATCACCCGATGTCAGTTTGTAGAAGTAAACACCGCTGGAGAATTCCGACGCGTTGAAATCAACCGTGTAATTTCCTGCCTGTTTAACTTCGTTGACAAGTGTTCTGACTTCTCTTCCGAGAATGTCATAGATCTTCATTGTTACCAATCCCTGTTTCGGAATCGCAAAGTTTATCTTCGTTGTCGGGTTGAACGGGTTCGGATAGTTTTGCGATAATTCGAACTTGTTCGGTACCAGGTTGGTGTTGTTGTTTCCGGCACCCATTACCGCTACGATACAGGTGTTAGGTCTGCTGGCCTGCACTGCGCCGCCTGTCATCGTGCAACCTGTTACGTTATCCGTATAGTAGCCCCAAGTCATGTTCGGAGCCGCTGTCGAATTTACAGGTGAATACGCAGTGTATGCCGAATTGTCATAGCATACTTCGATGAGCAGGTTGCTCGTTCCGTTGTAAGTGAAGTACGGGGCTGTCATGTCAATGTACTGCCAGCCTGTGCCTGCTACCGTGTATGTTCCGCTGAATCCTGTCGTCCATCCTGACGAAACAAATCCCGTCATTGAGGTTTGTGTCGTGTGCTGGAACCTTACGTTGAATCCGCTCATCGCGGGTCCGCCGACCGTGATAACGTTGAATCCGATTCTCGTTATCGCGCTGCCGTTTCCGACGCCTGCCGCGAGAAGTTCAGTCGAGGTGAATAACATCTGTGTTCTTCCGTCCATCCAGTATGTCGTGAACGGATAGTTCGATGATACTGTTCCCGTGCCGATACAAGCGTTGACGAGATTTACTATTTTGAACTTGTACAATGCCGTCGAGTCGGTGTTGTGACTTGTCGAATTGTCTCTTGCAAATACTCTGTAGAAAATCGAGTCGTTGTAATTGACGTCCGCCTGTACGGAATTGAACGCTGCCGCGAAATTCGTGCCCGTTGTCAGAAGGAGTTTAAAGTGCTTCACTCCCGTGCCTGTGTTGTTCTTGTACCATCTCACCCATACCGAGTCCAAACCGATATTATCAGTAACGCTTGCGGTTACTGTTGCCGGCCATGTTACTTTCGGTACGTTACCTAACGGTGTATGGACTATAACAGGTTTCGAAGTGTCCGTCGCGGACGCTGTGAACGTGTACATCGGTGTAGCAGAGTACTGACCGTTGCTCTGTATTGCTCTGATTAAATATCTGTATGTTGCGTTTGTTCCGTTACCCGGAATGCTTCCGGTGTAGTTGCTTCCGGAATTCGTCATTGTAATCGAGTCCGTAAGCGTGGTGTTGTTTCTTGACCAGTAAATCTTACCGGATGAAATCGTTCCGGCTCCTGTCGGAGTAATTACCGCGTTCACTACATACGGTCCCGCAACGTTCTGCGTGTTCGGAAGGGGTGTATGCGTGATTGAGGGACCCGCGCTCGCAACGATTGTAAGACACGAGGGCTGACCGGCATACGTGCCGATTACTGTCGTCGCCGAACCTGTCGTAGTATCGCAGACTCTGAGAATGTTTCCCGGACCTGCCGACGCAAGATAGCACATTCCGTCGCTGAGGTCGAACGCGCCGTCCTGACCGTAGTTCGCCGCAAATCCTAATGCGCCTACAAGTGTGAATACACCGTTTGTCTTGTTGACTCTGTATAAGTTGTCGCCAACTATATCAACAACGAATAATGAACCGTTCGGCGCGCACATAAGTGTGATACCGCCAAGGCATACCGTCGAAGGCGTGCCTACCGCCGTGCAGACGCCCGTGGTCATGTTGATTGTGAAAACCGATGACGCCGAGAGTGATGATGAAAGACCCCACATCGTGTTTGTAGTGTGGTCCCATACCATACCCGTGAAGTTTGCTTCGGGAATGCCCGTGCACGATGATATTACCTGCGTGCAGACGCCTGTCGTTGTATCAACCGACCAGATCTGGAACGGGGAAGCCTGATTCATTACATAAATTACACCAGTGCTGGTGTTTCTTGCAAGAGCGCCAACCCAGCCCGCTGTCGTGAACGGCGAGCCGATTGCTGTTACTGTAACGTTGCCCATGAATTGTTTGTTTAACTGATGGCTCGATGTACCTGAAATGTAAACGAAACCACGGTTAGTTGCATTCAATGGATTATCGGGTGTTACGCCCGGTAAATTTATGTTTTCAACCGGCGCCGGTCCTACTGATGTTGTAAAGTCCTGCGCTATGCTGAAACTCGTAGCCATTAATAATAATGCTACCAATACAATTGAACAGATTTGTTTCAAATTAATTCTCCTTAATTTAAGTTAATTAAATGGTTAAACTAACGCTTAGGGAACTCTTGTAAAGATATCTTGTTACCTTCACTTGGGACTATTTTAAGATAAAATTTCATAAATAGCAACGCAATTTAATGGTTTTTTGCGTATTACCAATATATAAAAGTTTCAATTTTCGGAACCGATATCCGGAATTATTCAATACTTCTGATTGTGCGAAATCTTTCCCGGTGCTTCCTTATAAATGAAATGTTGCCTGCCTTAATTTATTAAAAAAAAGTAATCCAAGCAACCTATAATTGTAAAATTTAAATTATTTTTTTTCTCTCTTTTGGAAGCGGATAAAGATTATGTAATATTATAGCCGAGAAGATAATTATGCCGCCTGCGATTGCGGGTATCGAAGGAACTTCGCCTACTCCGAAAAATACCCAAATAGGATTGAAAACCGCTTCAAGCATACCTATTATCATCGATTCCGTAGCGGAAACGTATTTTATGCCTATGTTGAAAATAAAATAACTAATTCCTATCTGTACTATTCCCATATATAATAATATGAGAAACTGCGAGGATGGAATCGCGAGTTCGGAATAAACAATCGGCAGGCTTATTAACGCCACAAGAAAATTTCCGAATATAACGCTTATTATAGTGTTTTCGCTTCCGATGTTCCTTTTCCATTTCACGAACAGTGAAAACAGCGCGAAACATATTCCCGCGATTACCGCTATGATGTTTCCGTAAATCCCGCCCGCCTCAAGTTTTTCGGAAAAGAACAATGCCATCCCTGCTATGCATATTATAATGGTGATTAAATCGCGCGGTCTGAATTTCGTCTTAAGAAAAAGCGGCTCGAGAAATAAAAGATATATGGGCGCCGTGAACTGAAGAAAAATCGCGTTCGCGGAAGTCGTCATCTTATTCGCCAGCACGAAAAAAATAAGTATTCCGGAATAAAACACCGAAGCGAGAATTGTAAGCGTGTCGAATTCTAATTTTATTCTTTTGTCCTTCGCGTATGTTATTGCGAGCAAAGTCAGCGAGGCAATCAACGAACGGTAAAAAGAAATTACGAACGCGTTTACGGTGAGTATCTTAATGAACAATCCGCTCGTGCTCCACAGGAATGCCGTCAGCGAGATTAAGAACAATCCCTTTCTGTGATGCGGTATTTTCGAAATTATATCCAAATATATTTGGCTGAATAATATTCCGGATATGTCCTCCCCCGGCCGCTAAAGCGTCCGCCCCCTCCAAAGGGGGACATTCCTACATATAAATTTAATACGGGCTTCGGTTTGTTCAACCCCGAAGCCCAATTTTGTTTTTTTGTAAGTGAAAATCTGTGCACTCTAAATACATATATATCCGTTCTTACCTGTTCAATTCGTTCTTCCTGTGCTCTAACTAATATAGAAAATTATCCGTTCTTTTCGTGTGCTGTCAGAACGACTAATCCAAAAACTTGCTTCTTGATTCTTTGTTTACTTTCCCAGTTTCTTACCAATCTCTCTCAGCATCACTTCCGTCATTTTCGATAGGTCGTATTCGTACCTGCATCCCCAGTCTTTTCTCGCGACCGAGTCGTCTATGCTCGCAGGCCACGATTCGGCAATCTTCTGCCTGAAGTCGGGATTATATGTAATCTTGAATTCAGGAATGTGTTTCTTGACTTCCGCCGCTATTTCTTTCGGGTCGAAGTCTATACCGCCGAGGTTGTAACTCGAGCGTATGTTTATGGTCGCGGCATCGGCTTCCATCAGTTTAATCGTTGAGTCTATCGCGTCGGGCATGAACATCATCGGGAGCCTCGCGTCGTCCTTGAGGAAGCATTCGTAACTCTTGTTCTTTACCGCTTCGTAGAAAATCTCGACCGCGTAATCCGTCGTTCCTCCGCCCGCTTCGGTTTTGTAACTAATGAGTCCCGGATATCTTATACTTCTGACGTCGAGTCCGTATTTTCTGAAATAATATTCGCACCATCTCTCGCCCGCGAGTTTCGAAATGCCGTAAACTGTCGTGGGTTCCATCACTGTTAATTGCGGCGTATTCACTCTGGGCGTCGTCGGTCCGAACACGGCAATCGACGAAGGCCAGAAAATTTTTCTTATGCCGTTTTCCTTGCCGAGGTCAAGTACGTTCAGGAGACTGTGCATGTTTATCTCCCAAGCCTGAAGCGGAAGTTTCTCCGCGTTGCCCGAAAGCACCGCCGCGAGGTGATATACCTGTGTGATTTTATTTCTTATGACAAAGTGAGCCAGATTTTTAGCGTCCATTACGTCGAGTGTCTGAAAAGGTCCGCTTTCAATCACATCCTGAGGAGCCTGTTTGATGTCGGTCGCGAAAACATTTTCACCGCCGTAAATTTTTCTTAATGCAAGCGTTAGTTCGGAGCCGATTTGACCGGCGCATCCGATTACGAGTATCTTATCCATATAAATGAGTTAAATTATATTATTATAATGCCCTGATTATATCAGAGTTCTTCCATAAACACTTTTGGGGTTACCGCCGTCTTAGGAATCAGAGCAGGCCAGAACGCTACAACGTCTGACGGCTTCGGTCTTCCGCCCGCGAAACCCGTGACTCCCGGGGGACCGGTCAGTATCAACGGCGCTATTTCCATCCCGAACCTTTCGACTGAATGCCTGTCTTTTGAGCGGACGCCGATTCTCATAACGACTTCGTTCGGCTCGTATTTCTCCGCAATGCCGCCGTGGCAGGCGTTGTATCCCTGATACTCCGTTCTGATTTCGTCGAATTTCAAACCAAGTTTTTCGAGACGCTGCCTTAATATTTTATCCGCGTACCGCGCTTTCTCCAGCGCGTCGGGCCAGGAATACGTCAGACTTCCGAAAGAGGAATATCCGTCGAAATATGACATCGACACTTTATAGTAAGGCGTCGCGCCGCCTCCCCGGATTCCGTAAACTTTTACTCTGTCTTTTCCCGCGTCTTCGAGTTTAATAGAAGTGAAATCTGCGACGCAGTCAGGTGTTATGTATTCCTTTGGATTTCCGATTTCGTAAACCAACTGCTCCGAGACAGTATCGACACTAACGAGCCCGCCGAGTTTTTCGTGTTTCGTTATGTAATACGTTCCGTCGGGATACGCTTCGGCGATAGGGAAGCCGATGTTCGCCATATCGGGCACGCTTCTCCAGTCGCCGAGAAAATTCCCGCCGCTCGCCTGCGCGCCGCATTCGAGTATGTGTCCCGCGATTGTTCCCGCGGACATCAGGTCATAATTCTTGAAATCCCATCCGAATTCGTAAATCATCGGAGCCAGCGTCAGCCCGGTATCAGTCACTCTTCCCGTGATTACTATGTCGGCGCCCTGCCTTAAGCACTCGACTACAGGCTCCGCTCCGAAATACACGTTCGCGCTTAAAAGATTATCCTTTATTCCCGCCGCGGTCTCGCCCGTTTCCATATTCTTAAGTTCTATGCCTCTTTCAAGAAAACTTCCGACGTCGTCGAGAATGTTGTCTCCCGTTACGATACCAATCTTGATATTCTTTATTCCGAGTTTCTTCGCCGTTTCGAAAATCGCGTCCTTGCACGCCGAAGGATTCACTCCTCCGCCGTTCGTTATAACCTTAAAACCTTTTTCTTTCATCAAAGGCAGAAGTTTTTCCATCAGGACGGGAATGTCTCTCGCGTAACCGAGCGCGGGATTTTTCATTTTCTGTTTCTGAAGTATAGACATTGTAACCTCGGCAAGGTAATCCATAACGAGATAGTCTATCGGACCCGCCGATGCCTGGTCGAGCGGAGCGGTTATTAAATCCCCCCAAAAGCCCTGTCCTGAAGCAATCCTGATGTGTTTTTTCATTTTTATTTTACCTTTGAATAAAATTTTTTGTGATATTCCTTTACCATTCTGCCCGTGTTGAATACAGGCGCGAGTTTGGATATCGAACCCCTTATTTTCTTAATCCAGTTGACGGGAATTCCCGCTTCGTTTCTTTCGTAGAACATCGGAATGATTTCTTTCTCGAGCGAGTCGTAAAGCGATTTGCTCTCGAATTCATTTACCTGTCCGTCCGAATAACCCTCCTCGTTTTCCAGACTCTGTATCTTCCATCCCGTATCTTCTGCGAAACCCTCGACCCACCATCCGTCGAGAATCGAGAAATTCAAACCGCCGTTGGCAATCGTCTTCATTCCGCTCGTACCCGACGCTTCAAGAGGTCTGCGCGGATTGTTGAGCCACACGTCGCAGCCGCTCACCAGACGCTTCGCGACTTCCATATCGTAATTATCGAGGAACACGATGTTCTTCTTGAAACCGTTTGTCCTCGCGAACTTTAGAATCTCCGAAATGTAACTCTTGCCGCCTTCGTCCTTCGGATGCGCCTTGCCCGAAAATATCAACTGTACTTTTCTGCCGCTGTCTTCGAGAATCCTCTGAAGCCTTTCTATGTCGCTGAGAATCAGCGTGCCTCTCTTGTAAGTCGCGAACCGCCTTGCAAATCCGATTGTAAGCGCGTTTTCGTCGAGAAGTTTCTTTGCTTCCGCAACCTTGCTGTCGTTTTCGTGCAGGAGAATTTCCTTGTCGATAATCCTCTCGCGTACGAACTCGACGAGTTTTTTCCTGTTCTGATTTCTCAGATTCCATAATTCCTCGTCGGGAAGTTCGGAAATCTTCTGCCAGATGTTCTCGACGTCAATCCAGTCCTTTCCGAAATTCTTCGAATAGATTTTTTCAGAAACCCACGAAAGATAAGTCTTCGTGTGGACTCCGTTCGTGATTGAATCTATCTGCGAGCGCGTCTCGGGAAGTTTCCACATTTTTCTTGAAATCTCTCCGTGAAGTTTGCTCACGCCGTTTATGAAATGCGAATTGTTTATCGCGAGATAAGCCATGTTGAAATTATCGCCCGCCGACTGCCCGTAAAGGTTGCTTCCCTCGCTGAACAGCGCGCCGAAATCGATGTTGAGTTCCTCGGCGGCATACTCGCCGAAATATTTTTCCGTCATCCACCTCGGGAAAATGTCTATGCCTGCGGGAACGGGAGTGTGAGTCGTGAATATGTTCGAGTAATAACACAATTCCCTCGCCTCTTTATACTTCAGTTTTTCCCTGCTCATCTTGTTCTTTATTCTCTCGAAAACAAGGAATGCCGAATGACCCTCGTTTATGTGAAATGCCTTCGGCTCCAAACCGAGAACGTCCAGAACCCTCATCCCGCCTATGCCGAGAAGTATTTCCTGCAAAATTCTTTTCTCGACGTCGCCGCCGTAAAGAATGTCCGTTATGCGCTTGTCGTCAACCGTATTCTCGTCGACGAACGTGTCGAGCAGGAATAATTTCACGCGTCCGACGTTCAACTGCCAAATCTGCGCGTGAAGTTTTCTTCCCGGCAGGTCTATTGTAATCTTTACCGGTCTGTATTCTTCGTCGAGAACCAGCCGCATAGGCATCGAATTGAAATCGCTCTGCTCGAAAAGTTCCGTCTGTCTGTTGTCGTCGCCGATAATCTGACGGAAATATCCGTGCGAATAAGCGAGCCCTACGGCAACGAGCGGAATTCCGAGGTCGGATGCCGACTTTAAATGGTCGCCGGATAGCGTTCCGAGACCGCCCGAATAAAATTTAAGGCTTTTCGCCAGACCGTATTCGGCGGAAAGATAACATATCTCCGGCTTGTCGGTCTTGTAAAATTTCTTCTCGAAATATGTTTCCTTCGACGTGAGATATTTCCTGTAGTCTCTGTAGAGATTGTGTATCCTGTAGCGTAAATTTCTTTTTTCAATTATATCGAAAAGGTATTGCCTGTCTATCGCTTCGAAAAATTTCACCGGATTTTTTGACGACCATTTCCAGAAATCCCTGTTTATTTCTTCCATAATCGCAATGAAATCGTTGTTCCACGTCCAGTACAGATTGTTCGACAATTCTTTCAGTTGGTTGAGAACTTCCTGCATAAATTCCTTTAAAATTGACTTATATTAAGCGTTTTTCTTAATTAAAATTTGAACAAAAAATAAAGATACATCTTACAAAATTATTAAACTATTGAATAATTTTTCAGTTTGCGAAGCCGAATTCCCTGTATCCGCGCGCTCATAGGAATCCGCCGCAATAAAACCAAAACACAACTATTGTCATACCGGCGAAAGCCGGTATCCATCAGCGGTAACGCGCTCTCGAATCCGACGCCTCGGACACTGACAAAAGCGTCGGGACATTAAGGAGCATTGAGCACAAACGCGCTCTTAGAATCCGCCGCGTCGGATTTTCAATTTAATGATTTTGAAAAATATTTCTCTTCGGAAAGGAAATCAATTCGAAATTTATCTTCAACTCCGAAAATCAAAAAACAAATTATCTCTCCGAATTAGCCCACGGCTTAAGCCGTGGGATTTGAATCAATGATGCGAAAAACCGTCCGCCGCGTCGGATTTTCAATTTCAACGGTTTAACAATCCGCGCACATCATTAACTTAATCGCCTCAACCCTGAAACACACAGCGTTCAAAACACACTCCACGCCTGAGGTCGCGGGCAATACCGCCGGGGGTCGCGGGTAAATGTTTCCCGATTCGGGGGAATATTTCCGAACCTGCGGGAAATGTCTCTCGGTCGCAGGTAAATCCCCGGGAACCTCGGATAATTCCCCGGGAGCCGCGGGGAAACATCCGCGACCGGAAATAATTATCTGAAGTCTTCGGGGAAATATTTTCGGTTTCCAAATGTTCGCCGGAAATCCCGGGCGACGTAGCGCGGGTTGTCCGCGGTTCAGCGGAGGTCGTCGGCGGTTCAGCGGAGGACGTCGGCGGTACAGCGGAGAACGTCGGCGGTACAGCGGAGGACGTTAGCGGTACATCGGAGAGCGTCGGCGGTACATCGGAGAACGTCGGCGGCGCACCTGAAGATTTCGGGAGAATATCTGCGTATAAAAAATATGCGATTATAGCGGAAAAACGAGGTTTCTTTCGATTTCGCCGGAATATTTCACGGAAATGTTTCCCGGAAAGATTCCGGAATTTCTCAAAAAAATCCGGACGTAGATTTTTAATGTTGACATTTTCTATAAATTGAAATAAATTGCTTTTGAAAAACAATATCTTAACAAGGAAAAATTTGCAATTGTCTAAATCTGTACCTGTTGTATAAAACTTCTTTTGACAGATAGAATCGTACTTGCTGTATAAACCTGAACTCATTGTATAAATCGGCATTAAAAATTTTCTTTAAGCAAATGTAACGGGAAAAAATATTCAACCGTATAAACCTGCGCTCATTGTATAAACCTGCATTAAAAATTTTCATTAAGAAAATGTAATGGGAAAATATTTTCAATCGTATAAACCTGCGCTCATTGTATAAACCGGCTTATAAAAATATTTATAAATTAAATTAAAGGAGATTCGTTATGGCATTAAAAGATTTTATCGCCAGAAAAGAAGGCGATTTTGATGAGCAGGAGAGCAACTTCATCACGAAATTCGCTGTTCACGCTCCCACGCTCGGCTTTGAAGCGGCTGAAGTTGACAGCGACAGAGTAATTCTTCAGGCGCACCAGACAGCATTTCACGCGATGATAGCGAAGAAAGCGGAAGCGAAGGCGGCGGTCGCGGAAAACGAGACAAAGAAAAACGAAGCGATTGCAGAACTGCGCCGCATCGCGAAAAAAATCAAGGGCTGTCTCGGTTACACCGAAGCAATCGGCAAGGATTTAAGAATAATCGGCGCCGACGGGATTCCTCCGGATTTGAACTTCGTCAAGCCGACGCTCAAATGCGTATCGGCGGGCGGTATGGTCGAAATCGTTTTCGACAAGCAGTCGATGGAAGGCGTAAAAATTTACTCGAAGCGCGGCGGTGAAACCGAATTCTCTTTTCTCGGAATCGACACGCATTCGCCGTATCACGACAACCGCGTTAAGGTTGACCCGACGAAGCCCGAAGAGCGACAGTACTACGCCTTCTACTTCGCAAACGATTATGAGGTCGGTCAGCAATCCGACATCGTAACAGTCGTAGTGCCGTAAAAGCATTGTCATACCGGCGAAGGCCGGTATCCATCAGCGGTAACACTGACCGGTATCCATCAGCGGTAACACTGACCGGAATCCATCAGCAGGAATGCGCTTTATGCATCCGCCTAGGCGGACACTGACAAAACGGCGGGACATTAAGGAGTATAAAGCACGAAAAAAACCGAATAGGATAATTAGGAATAAAAAAACAGGGAGAGGTTTTTCCTCTCCCTGTCTTCTTTGTACTTGTTTTACATCTATAACTCCAAAACACTCCAATCTTTAAAATCCGTACTTTTTATATCTTTGCCTTTCCCCGTATAATATATCCAACTACCTGTATAATTTCTTTGGTCTGTGTTTGTAACGATTCCGCCGAACAATTTTTTTCCTCGTTTGTTATTATCCTCAATATATTTCATTAAGGAATCCATCTTTGCTCCTTTATCTTTCAATTTCGAATCATTAAGAGTTTGTCCGCTCTTTGTATCAAACAAACCAATTCTGCCATCTTTCATTTTAATTATGAAATCAACATAGAACAAATATTTGTCATTCTCGAAGTCATAAGGGATAGCAAAGTAAACAGCATCTCTGTCGCCGTTCTTAAACCACCAATCTAAATTCTGCGATTTTCTTTCTAAGAAATCAATAAACGCTAATTCTGTATTCCAATCCCTTATTGCGAAAAAAGGTTTCACAATACACTTCTTTAACTCTTCACGGAAATATTTTTCGTTGAATCTAATTGTCTGAGGGATGTTCCATTCAATTTCCCTTATTTCTTTTTCCCGTATCTCAACAATCTCTTTGTATTTATCTTTGGTTATATTTATGGCGTTCTTGAAGTGCTCAATATTTTGGTCACTTAAGACAATTTTTAATATCTCATCCTGACTATAAGAATAATTCATTTCCAAGGCATTCTCGAAAAATTTATATATTGCTTCTTTAACTCTTCCGACGCTTCTATCTTCGGGGTAATAGGAAGGCTTTAAACAGTCAACAATAAAATGATTAAACCTTAATTGCATTTGCATTTCATCTAATATCAAATCTACGGTTCCGCCGTCTCTATTAATAGAATTTCTTTTGTCGATGTCATCAATTATCCAATCAGATATTATTTTTGTAGTAAGTGATTTAAGTTCTAATTTTAGTTTACTCCTTAGCCCGGTTTCATCGGCTATTTTAATAAATTGTTTTATAAAAAGCGGTGATAGTCTTGTTTTTTCTCTTTGCCTTATGTTATAATACGATTTAAGGTTAATGTCTTGGTAATTATCATCAATCCTTTTAGATGTAAATATCGTTATCATATCTTTCGCTATTTCATCTTTAAGATTAATGTTGCTTAAATTCGTAAATACATATGCGTGGTTTAATGCCTCGCTGTAATAATGTCCTTTGTCCGGCTCAGGCATCCTCATTATTCTGCCAACAGTCTGTACAGAAAATTCTTCGCTATGCCACTCTCTGAATAATGCAAGAATTTGTGCTCTTGGACAATCCCAGCCTAATGCTATTCCCTGCTTAAACAATAACACCTCGGTTACGTCGTTATTTGCGGATATCGTCTCAATGTTTTGATGTTCGTTGGATAAGTAAATGCCTAACCTACCATTCTCCGTTGTTATTCCGTATTTGTCCTTTAATATTTTAATAATGTTATTCTTTAAATCTTCATGCTCCTGTCGTATATTCGAGGGTAATTGAATTACGATTAAAGGGTTAACGTTTGATTTCTCTTTTTTAAATAAAAGTTTTATTTCTTCCCTCTTTTTTATCGCAATCTCTATTACAAGTTCATCAGCATCGTTGCTTAATCCGGTAACTATATTTCCGTGGACGATAGAGTTTTCAATATCTTCGTTTAAGATAATAGACTTTTTTATCATCCCTTCCTCTTTCACGTCGTCTATATCTACGCTCACAATTTCGTCAGGGTCAATAAATGCCGGAGTAGCGGATACTTCTATCGTAAGTTCAGGGTCAAATACTTCCTTTAATTTATTGGCATTATCGGTATCGGTTCCATAATGACTTTCATCTATTATGAGAATAATTTTGTTGCCCTGTTCTCTCGTGTTATCGAGAACTTTAGAAAGATAAAACTCTTGCTCGTTTTCTCTTATATAAACATTGAAACCGTCTTTACGATAAATGCTTTCCCAATTGAAAAACAACACCTCATTCTCAGAAATCTTTTTCTCTTCCAATTCCTCAAAGTAAGAGCATTTAATAATATTTGTATCTTCAAAATACTTATCAAGTTTATCTTTACTTTGTATATGCAATTGACGCGGTGCAATCCAAATAAATGATGTCATCTCTTTTGATTCCGTAAGTTGAACATATCTTTTCAAAAATTCAGCCATCATAATTGTTTTACCTGAACCGGTCGGAGATTTGAAGATTAATTTTTTACCTTTATGCTTTAATAAAATTCTAGACGAATCTACTAACCTCATAACGGCTTTTTCTTGATAATCTTTTAAAATCATAATAGTTTATTTTATTGTCGCTTTTATTCTATTAACTAACTTTGTGAATAAATCTGAGGAATCATTCCATTCAATATGATTAAATTGTCTTGTATCGAAATGCAAATTTTTCATATCATTCTTTTTGCAGGTCCATATAACAGGGATTCCCAAACCTTTTGCAAATCCAGCCTCAAAATAAACGCCTCCTCGTTGTCCTGTGAAATCGGCTATTAGAAAAGCACTATTTTTTATCTCTGCTATTATTTCGTCGTCTATTTTGTTGTTATGCTCTTTTAAATCAACTCTCATTGGTTTATAATCAGTATCTTTTATAGCTTTCCGAAAGCCATTCTCATAAACATCAATTAAATCCTCAGAAAACCACATTGCAATAAACGCCTGATCTTTTATTGTAACTTCGTTTTTTTTATTCTCAAGATAATTCCACCCTAACTCGGTTAATATATATACTTGACCTGCGCTAAACTTATTGAGAAAATCTTTGTCTATTAATATTTTGAAAAAGTTTGAGAACTCGTCATAATTCTTGCTAAAAGCAAGCGGATAATCTAATATAAAATCAAACTCGACAGGGGAACCGACGTATTTCGATTTTTTAGAGATATAATACAAAAGCAAATCTAGTTTTTCCTTTAAATTCCTGGGGACATAAAACTCATCTTTCAAAAAATCATAGTTTTCTCTTGTGATTAAAATCGGTTTAAAATTATTTTCCGTACGGTATCGTGTGATACCGGATAATATATAAATGATATTCACGAACGCAGGACCTTTTAAGTCTGATTCTGCCTCCATTGTAATTCCATATTTACCACATCTTGGACAATTAAAATAACTAATGTCCCGACTATCTTCATCATAATCGGCATCGTAACCACACAGAAAACAATTATTCTTCATTTGAATATCCTCCTATATACTCTTAAAATTGCTTCCGGGATTGGGGAAAGTTTAATTTTGTTTTTCATATCCTCAAATTCTTCGTCATATGTATCGTCACTCAAAGAAAATATATAAACAGCAAAATATCCGTTGACCTTTTGAGCATATTTTTTGAAATCATCGATTGCTAAAATATCATAAATGATTGCAGTATGTTTTCTTTCGTTTTTGAAAACTTTAAAATATTTGTTTCCTGTTTTTAGTTCATTGAATGTATCTTCTTTTATACAGAGCATTTCTGTGGCTTCTTCTGTCAACTTTCTTTTATTTTTGTCCGTTGGTTTTGCGTCAACAAAGTCTGTTCTATAATATTTTAAATTTCCTGATAATCCTTTAATATTTTCTCCTTTTAGGTTCTTATAACCTTTAATAACTTTTTTTACTCTTGGGTAACATACATCCGTGCAAATTTCGTTTTCATTGTTTGTCACCAAAATAAACTTTCTGTTTCCGCTATCTTCTTTATTTAATTCTAATACCGCGTGTCCCGTTGTTCCAGAACCGGCAAAATAATCAAGGATGATTGCGTTTTTACTAGATGTAATTTTAAGTATATCTAATATTAAAAATACAGATTTAGGATAATTAAAGTAATTATCTCCTAAAATATCCTTTAATAATAGTGAACCATTAAATTCAGAGAAATATTTTTTATTCGTCCATACATTTTTAAAAACCTGCTTCTCTCTATATTTGTGATATATATTGATAATATTTTTTTCTTTTAAAGCGACGAAATAATTATCTTTATTCAGCGAATTAAAAGTACCTGGGATATTTTTCCACGCCCACTCTCTACCATCATCTGTTTTAGGGTAAACCGGGATATATCCTTTTATGTTTTCAAGTGTAAGAATATCCATTTTAGGACTTACATATATAGGATAATAATTATTAGGTTTGTTTTTTCTTGACCACGAAGTTCTTACACGCATAAATTTTTCTAATCTATATCCACCCAACTCATCTTTTTGATCAAATGTTATTAACTTCTCTTCATCTATTACAACATCATTGAAGGATGCTTTATTTACGTCTTTAGAATAAACAAGCATATATTCACTATTTGAAGAAAAAAACTTGGATAAGTTTCTTCCTTTTGGATTATGCAAAACTGTAACCATTCCAAGTTTATTCTTCTCTTGAAATATTGTATCTAATAAGTGTCGAACATTATGTATCTCATATTCATCAATGGCGCAGATTATGATACCAGTATCTCTTAACAATTTCTTTGCTAAGATCAATCTTTTTTCCATCATACAGACCCATTTGCTATGTCGAAACGTATCATTGTTATCTACATAGTCATTGTTATACTTCCAATCTTTTGCTCCAGTATTATATGGTGGATCAATATATATTATATCAATTTTTTTGTTATGTGAATAATTTAGAGCGCATAACGCATGATAGTTGTCACCTTCAATAAGTATATTTACTGGCTTTTTTTCGTCTGTGATAATATCTTTATTTGATACTTCCTTTAATACAGGCAGTTTTTCTTTGCACATTTCAATCACATCTTCGGGTTTGTCTTCCCAAACGAGACCGTATGTCTTTTTACTCTTGAGTTCTTTTTTCAGCCTGGCTATTTCTTTTTGAAGTTCTTCAACTGATTTTTCTTTTTTCATCTAAACTAAAAATTATTGTTCAATTCAATTATGGAATGGCATATTCAAAATAATAAAAATATTTGTTTTAAATTATGGAAAAACCGTGTTAAGGAATTATCAGGAGATGATAATTTTTCGGATGTGTCTTTATTGGCTGATAGTGTGTTGTTTGCTTTAGTGTTTGCAAAGACTGATGCTCCGTGTGATTCAGTATAAATGAAGAGCGAATTCCCGCTTATGAGTTCCGTGTTTTTCTTGCTTCTGCTTCGCGGGTTCGGGATGATAATTAATATATTAATTACAATGTAAGTCGGAATGACAGCGTAAGCGGAAAAACGAAACCGCTTATGGATTCCGGCTAAGAGCATGCCGGAATGACAATTTGAAAATCAGAATCCGAATTCTGTTTTGAGTATGTGGCGCGCGCCTTCTTCGAAACTTCTCGGTTTGTATTCGGGCATTAATGTTTTAAGATAGGATATGTCCGTCATCTTTTGAAACATTCCGTCGGGTTTCGACACGTCCCATTTTATGTCGCCGTCGTAACCGACGAGTTTGCGCACCGTCTCCACGTATTCCGAGATTGTGTTGTCAACGCCCGTTCCTATGTTCACGATTTTCGAGTCGTTGTAGTTTTCCATCAGGTATATTAACGCGTCGGCGCAGTCTTCAACGTACAGCGCTTCGCGCCTCGGTCTGCCAGTTCCCCAGAATACCGGCACGGCGCCTTCGCGCTTCGCCTTGACCATTTTTATTATCGTCGCCGCAAAGAAGTGGCTGCTTTGCAGGTTGTAGTTGTCTTTCGGTCCGTACATGTTCGTAGGCATCGCTTCAATCGCGTTTATACCGTGCTGATTCCTGTAAAGTTCGCAGGCGACTATTCCCATTCCCTTTGCCATCGCGTATCCCTTGTTCGTTTCCTCGAGAGGTCCCGCCATGAAACGCGATTCGTTTATTGGCTGGGGATTCTCTTTCGGATATATGCACGTCGAACCCGTGTATAAAATTTTTGTCTTCGGAGAATGCTCCTTTATAGATTCGAGTGTGTAAAGAATCATAAGAGCGTTCTGGTAAAGAAAATCCGCCTGACGCGTGCTGTTGGCGAGTATTCCGCCGACAAGCCCCGCTACCATATACAAATAATCCGGCTGAATGTTTATGAGAAAATCATCGACCATCTGTTTGTTGAGCAGGTCGAATTCCGTGTCCTTGGATACCGCGTAAATATTTTTATATCCCTTCGCTTCAAGCCTTCTAACGACCGCGCTTCCAAGCATTCCAGAGCCGCCGAATACCGCTGTTTTATTTGTCTTAGCCATTAATTTTATATTATTAAAATTTTTCTTTCCGTCATTTCCTCAATAGCGTACTTAATTCCTTCCTTGCCCGCTCCCGACTGTTTCATTCCGCCGTAAGGCATCGAATCAACCCTGAACGCCGAGACGTCATTTATAACAATTCCGCCCGCTTCAATGTTCTCGAAAGCGTGCATCGCGTGCCTGAGGTCGTTCGTGAAAACGCCCGCCTGAAGCCCGTATTCAGAATTGTCAACTTCCGATGCCGCCTTTTCGAAATCATCGAACGCCTGCAGAGTCAGCACGGGAGCGAATACTTCTTTTGAATTCACGTTGCAGGATGCCGGCGCGCCGGCGATTATAGTCGGTTGTAAAACCGCGCCTTTTCTTCCGCCGCCTGCGAGAAGTTTGCCGCCCGATTCGAGAGCCTCGTTTATCCATCTCTCCGCTCTTATTGCCTCGGTCTCGTTTATCATCGGTCCCGAAAGGCAGTCCTCGTTTTCAGGGTCTCCGTAAACCGCTTTCTTCGCGCCTTCGGCGAGAAGTTTCTCGAATTCATCATAGATGTTCCTGTGAACAAAAACTCTCTGCACCGAAATGCACGACTGTCCAGCGGAATAAAACGCGCCTGTGATTATTTTCGCCGCGGCTGTGTTTATGTCAGCCGATTCGTCCACTATTACCCCTGCGTTTCCGCCGAGTTCAAGCGATATTTTCTGCCGCGATAGTTTCTTTTTAATTCCCCAGCCGACAAGAGGGCTTCCTGTGAAACTTATCATCTTTATCCTGTCGTCAGGTATGAACTCTTCAATCTCCGCGCCTGATGACGTGACGACGTTGACGGGACAGTAATCAAGCCCCATTTCCTTAGCCGCCTCCATCACGATTTTTACTGTCTCGATTCCGCTGCAAAGAGAAGCCGAAGCGGGTTTTAAAAGCACGGTGTTTCCCGCGGCAAGGGCAGGGGAGAGTTTGTGCGCCACGAGGTTCACGGGGAAATTCCACGGAGTAATCCCGAGTATGACACCGAGCGGAAAGCGCCTGACGTATCCCTGCCGGTTCTCCGTTCCGCGAAGTTGGTCGAGCGGAAGAATTTCTCCTTCGATTCTTCTCGCCTCTTCGCTTCCGGTTTTGAAAGTGAAAACCGCTCTGTCGATTTCAACGCGGGAAAACTTAATAGGCTTGCCCGTTTCGAGAGTGATTAAACGCGCGAGTTCCTCTTTTCTTTCCGAAATTTTGCGGGAAATGTTTTCGAGCATTTCGGCTCTAACGTATGACGGGACTTTCCTGTATTTCCCGAACGCTGACGTAAGATAGTTAAGCGATTCGTTTACCTGATTTTTATCCGTCCTGAAAACTTTCCTGACTACCTTGCCCGAATACGGATTCACGATGTCAATCGTTTCTTCCGAACCCGCGAACCCGTTACCTATTATGAATTTTTCCGCTTCCATTGAACTGTTTTTCCCAAGTTAAGAATTTTGAATGTCATTTTTTAGGCATAGAAAAACGAACGTAGAAATGAAAAATCGGTTAACCGCCTTACGGCAGTTAACCGACCCTTGCAAACCCTGTCCGGACTAACTCTTGTCGTCTTTTCTCGTGTCTGTTTTTCCGGCGTCGGTGATTTCCTTTTCTATATCGGTTGTCGCCTTCTTAAATTCCTTAACGCCTTTGCCTATGCCCTGCATGAATTCGGGTATTTTCTTCGCTCCGAAGAGGACAAGAATTACTATCACTATCAGAATAATTTCGGGTGTCCCGAGACCAAACATATTAAACTCCTTTTAAACTTTTATTTCTTTGTCTTCACTTCCGCCGGGAGGAAACTCCCGTCGGGCACGCTAACTTTATTTCTTTGATTTCATTTCCGCCGGGAGGAAACTCCCGTCGGGCACTCTAACTTTTTTTCTGTGTCTTCACTTCCGCCAGGAGGAAACTCCCGTCGGGCACGTTTTCTGTCGAAAATTTTAAATTACGCTTTCTGCAACTCCCTGAAGAAGTCTCAGTCCGTCGGTGTTACCGAGCGATTTGTCCGAGGCTCTTTCGGGATGCGGCATCATACCCATAACATTCCTTTTAGTGTTTTGAATTCCCGCAATATTCTTCAAAGAGCCGTTCGGATTATCTTCGTATGTAAATAGAATCTGATTATTTCCGATTAACTCCGTCAAAGTATCGTCGCTGCAGAAGTAATTTCCTTCGCCGTGCGCGACCGGAAGTTCAATGTTTTCCTTGATGCCGTACTTATAAGTAAAGATACTTTTATTATTTTCTACTTTCAAGGTTACAGTTTTACAAACGAACTTCAGGTTCCCGTTCTTCAGCAATGCACCGGGAAGCAGACCCGATTCGCACAGTATCTGAAACCCGTTGCATATTCCGATAACTATTCCGCCTCTCTCAGCGAACCTGACAACGTCTTTCATTATGCTCGAGAATCTTGAAATTGCTCCGCACCTCAGGTAATCTCCGTATGAAAAACCTCCAGGCAGGATTACGATGTTCCTGTCGCCGACGGCACCTTCTTTGTGCCATAAAAATTTCGTGTCCGCTCCGATTATTTCCTTGAACACGTGATAAGCGTCGTGGTCGCAGTTTGAACCGGGAAAAACGACTATACCCACTCTTGCTTTAGGCATCAGGACTTTTCCTCCGTGATTTCATACGTGAAGTCTTCCATTACGGGATTGGCGAGAAGTTTCCTGCAGGCTTCGCCCGCGATCTTTTCCGCTTCCGCCCTGTCTTTAGCATCAATCTTAAGTTCGATGTATTTGCCGATTCGCGTGTCGATTACTTTATCGTAACCGAGCGACTTCAATGAGTGCTCTACGGCTTTGCCCTGCGGGTCGAGGATTGTCTTTCTGAGCGTGGTCAATATCTTAGCGATGTACATATTTTATTTGTTGTCTTTTATTTTCTTGCTTAATGATTCAAGAATATCTTCGGTTAACTGCTTTTCCTTTTTCGCTTTTTTCTTCTTGCTTTCCTTTGTAGAGTCTTTGGCGTTGTCTTCCTTTGAAAGTTTGCCCGTGTTGTATTCCTCCGATTCTTCTTTCGATACTTTTTCGGTTTCCTTCAGCATCGGTGAAACAATTTTCTTTTCCTTTATTTCGGATTTCTTCGGCGACTCCAGTTTCTTTTCTTCGATGATGTTCTTATCGGATTCCATTTTTTCCGAAGGCTGATATATTTTCTGCTTGACATCATCGGATTTTGCATCAGGGGAAACGCCCGACCTGAACTCATCGATACCCTTCGTTTCTGACTTCGGCTCGCCCTCGCGGTAGGTTTCGTTCACGCCTGTCTTTACTTCCGTTTTTTTCGTGATTCTTGAATCCCTGCCGATTTCCATGTCGTTTGTAATCTCTCGGCCCGCGATGTCTTCGTCCTTCTTTACGGTCGGCGGAGGCGGGACGGATGAATCGCCCTTCTGTTGAGTGATTACTGCGCTCTCTTGCTTTTTGTCAAAGCCTCCGTTGTTGACGATGTAATAATATCCGACAAGGATTACCGCGACTACTGTAAGACTCATCGCGGGAACAGTCCACACCAGCGATTTCTTCCCGAACAACAGCGAAAAAATTCCTTCGCTCCTCTTCGCGGGCTTCTTCTCCGCTTCAATCAGATTAATGCGCTTGAGAAGTTCGTTTTCGAAACCTTCCCGCGCTTTAACCTTAGGAAGTTTAAGGAGTTTATGCCTTATGTCAATATGTTCGTCTTCGCGGTTCAATTTATTTCCTTGTAAGGGTATATGTCACTCAATATTTTTTTTAATTTTTCGCGCGCCCTGTTAATTCTTGATTTCACCGTTCCCATCGGCAGTCCGGTTATCTTCGCAATCTCTTCGTATTCAAGTTCCTGAATGTCCCTGAGAATTATAATGCTTCTGAATTCCTCTTCCAGCGAATTTATCGCCTGCTGAATGTAATGGTTTTCAATCCCCGCGTTCGCCGTATCTTCGGGCGTCAGACCCGAATCCTTCAGGTCAAAGTCCTTTTCGTTCTCGGGATCGAAGTCGCTAATCGATATCGTGCTCATCCTGCTCTTCTTCTTCGCGTTAGTCTTCGCTGTATTAACGGCTATTGTATAGAACCAGGTTGAGAATTTCGCGATTTCCTTATAGAGATGCTTTGAACGGAATACTTTCACGAAAGTATCCTGCGCAAGGTCCTCTGCCTCATCCCTGTCGCCGGTGTACCTGAACAAAAAGTTGACAACCTTGTCCTTGTACCTGAACACGAGTTCATTGAAAGCCCCGACATCCTCTGCCTGAAACTTAAGTATCAACTCTTCGTCGCTATAATTCCTGTAACCCGGCAATACTTATTTATTTTACTTAAAAAAAGTGTTACTTGTTCCTTAAACGCTATAAATTTACGAGATTGTGTATTAAGTTATTGATTACAAGCGATTTATCCTGAGAGGAACTTTTGAGCGTCCTGTCAGCGGTATAAATATAGTCAAATGCTTTCTTAATTTTAAGTTCATTCAAACCCGTCATGTAATTCTTGTACAGGCGTATCATTCGCGGTCCGTCTTTCCATATCTTCAGTTCAAAATACAAACTTCTGTCTTCGGGTCTTGAGGCAATGTCCTTATTCTGAAGTTTATGCAGCGCGATGAACAGCCAGCCGAGAAGATTTATGAGGTAGATTTCTGTATCCTTGTAAGACGCTTCCTGCTTCGAGTTGAGGCTGTTGTAAATCGAAATAGCCCTGTTGAAATCTCTTTTCAGTATCGCTTCGAGAAGGTTGTTCTCGCTGAAATCTTTCGTCATACCTACGCAGAGATTAACGTCGTTCTCCGTGATTTCTTTTGTTTCGATGCAGTATGTTTTCAGTTTCTCTATCTCCGAATGAATTTCGTCGTATGAAGGGTTAAGGAATTGCAGGAAGTGCTCGATGGTTTCATCCGTAATCGTGTATCCTTCGAACTCTTGTCTGACCCACTGCCTGACGTCATCGGGCGAATTTGTGCTGATGATGTAAATACCTATGCCGGTGTCCTCGAAATCCTCGAAGTTTGAAAAAGTAAATTCCTTCTCGGCGTTGAGTATTATCAGGACGTTATCGGGATTGGGCGCTTTCAGATAATTGAGAAGACCTTCTTTCGAACTCTTTTGTATTCCTCTTATTCCTGTCCTCTTAATCAGTTTATAAATTATAATTTTNTTATCGGAAAGGAAACTGAGGTTTGAGCATTCGTTGATTACCTCATCGATTTCGCATTCATCGGAATAAAAAAGTTTAAGGTTGTTCCTGGCGTCGAAGTTCTTTCCGATGAATTTATCCGCCAGATTCTTTATAAGGTTGTCGAGCAGGACTTTCTCGGAAAGAAATAGCAGCATGACGGGAGGAATGTCTTTCAAAACCTTGCTCCTGAAAGTATTGAACGCGGTCAGGTATTTTTTCCCGTCATTTTTCGCTTTTGCCATTTTACAGTGGTTTTATTTCGAATTCACCGCCTTTTTTATCGAGCAGTTCGTAACCCTTTTCTTTTATTAGCTGACGCAATTCGTCGGCAAGTTTGAAATCCTTCGCCGCCTTTGCTTCTTTTCTCTTGTTGGCGAGTCCGATTATCTCTTCGGGCACATCATCAGGTTTCTCCGCCTCGATTTTATTCAGGTCGAGACCGAGGATTTCATCGAATTCATTCGCGAGAAGAACTTTGTCCAAATCGTTCAAAGCGCTGTCTTTCAGCGCGTCCCAGAGAATCGCAAGTCCTTCTCCGATGTTCAGGTCGTCGTTAATGCTTTCGTGAAACTTCGTCTTGTATTTTAACGCTTCGTCAGTAAGAGTCTTTGACTGTTGCGGAGCCGCACTTTTAATTTCCTTAATTCTGTTTTTCAGGTTCTGAAATCCGTTTCTCGCGGCGTCGAGATTTTCAAACGAGAATTTTATTTTCTTTCTGTAATGAGTCATCAGAAGGAAATACCTGTAGTCGAGAGGGGAATAACCTTTATCGACGAGAGTTTTCAGGCGAAGAAATTCGCCCGCCGATTTCGACATCTTTCCTTTTTCTTCAATCAGGAATTCGCCGTGAAGCCAGTAGTTTACAAATTTTTCTCCCGTGCACGCTTCCGCCTGCGCGATTTCGTTTGTATGGTGAATCGGTATGTGGTCAACGCCCCCGCAGTGAATGTCGAAATGCCTTCCGAGGAACTTAATACTCATCGCGGAGCATTCGATATGCCATCCGGGGAAACCCGTTCCCCACGGCGATTCCCATTCCATCTGCCTCTTCTGGTCTTTCGGCGAGAACTTCCAGAGCGCGAAATCAGTCTTGTGCTTCTTCTCGTCGGAAAACGCGATTCGCTTTCCTTCTTCAAGTCCTTCGATGTCGAGCAGGGCGAGTTTTCCGTATTCGGGAAATTTCTGCGTGTCGAAATAAACTCCGTCGTTTGTTTTATACGTGTATCCTTTATCATCAAGACACTTAACCATATCAATCTGCTCCTTTATAAAATCCGTTGCCTTGCAGTAAACGGTCGGGGGAAGAATGTTCAGCATCGCGATATCATTCTTGAACGCTTCTGTGTAAAATTCCGCGATTTCCCAGACGGTCTTGCCTTCGCGGCTGGCGCCTTTTTCCATCTTGTCTTCGCCCTCGTCGTCGTCGGAAACAAGGTGTCCGACGTCGGTAATGTTCATAACGTGTTTCACGTCGTATCCGTTGTAAAGCAGAACGCGTTTAAGTATATCCTCGAAAAAGTACGCGCGCAGGTTTCCTATGTGCGCGAAGTTATAGACTGTCGGACCGCAGCAGTATATACCTGCTTTGCCCGTTTCGAGAGGGATAAACTCCTCTTTTGCTCTGCTTAAAGTATTGAATAAAAATAATTTCTCCATAACAGCAAATTACAACTATTTGCTAAAAGATTAAATCCTATAAAAATAAGAATAAAGATACCGGTTCTTTCAGAGCAAAGATAGGGACATAAGTTCGCTAAGAGCAGTTTCACAGATAACACGGTGGTGAGATTTTTTCATAGCCCGCAGAATGGGACGGAAAGTATGGAGGGAGAGATGATTCTTGAAGCAAATTTGGAAACATTTCCGTTAAAGCGTTGTATAAACAATATTGAATATGGACTTTAAATAATAATTAATATATTATAAAAAATCATTCGCTATGGAAAACAACTCAAGGTACAGCATTTACATTATTATCTCTTCGGTTCTTGCATTAAGTTTCATTTGCGCGGCGCTCGTGATTTCGACCACCTGGAAGAAGGTGGCGAGGAGCAACGTTACTATCAACGTGACCGGTTCGGCATCGAAGCAAATCAAGTCGGACCTGGGCATCTGGAACGGCGGATTCTCGAATGAATCGCCGTCAATGACTGACGCTTACGCCAAACTGAAAGAATCAAACACGAAGATAAAAAATTATCTTATCTCATTCGGCTTCGCCGAAGAAAAGATAAAGTTCTCCGCCATCAACACAACGACTTTATACGAGCCTGTCAAGGGCGTAAACACGGGCGGATACTATGACGGGGGCACTACGTCGAGCGGGAAGATTCTCGGATACAGGCTTTCACAAAACGTTTCCGTCGAGTCGGAAGACGTTGATAAAATCGACAAACTTTCGCGCGAGGTTACTGAACTCATAAATCAGGGTATTTCGATTAATTCCGAGCCTCCGAGATTTCTTTACACGAAATTGTCTGATTTGAAAATCGAGATGATAGGCCTTGCGTCGCAGGACGCGAAAGTGCGCGCGGAGCAGATTGCGAAAGCGACAGGGGACAAGGTCGGCGAGGTGCGCTCTTCAAAAACGGGAGTGATGCAGGTTAACGCGAAGAATTCGACCGAGGTGTCGGATTACGGAATTAACGATACTTCGTCGCTGGAAAAAACGATAACCGCCGTCGTGAATGTGACGTTCTCAATTGAGTGATTCGGGAATATATTTCCCTCATTAAAAGAATTAGAACAAGAACGTTCACCACTGAGGGCACAGAGAACACAGAGAAGAACAAGAGATTTATTTAGGTAGAAGAGCAATCTGCCGCGAATTGACGCGAATTTTTCCAATTTAGAGCAAGAACTTTAGCCACTAATTGACACAGATTTTCACGAATTAAGAGCAAGAACTTTTTCTATAGCCCGCGGGATTACGCGGAAAGAAAAGAACTTTTCACCACCGAAAGCACGGAGAGTTCAGAGAAGACACAGTGTCCGCAGAGTTTGTAAGTGTTTGTAATTATTCAAATGAATTGCCCCTGTCTTCAGGCAGGGGTTAAAATATGTTGAAAATATTCGGCTTCAGCCGAAATTCTTGTAAATAAGAAGACTTCCCATTCTAACTACTAACTACTAACTACTAACTACTAACTACTGCTCTCTAACAAACAAATCCACGAATTGAAACTTCACTCCGTCGAACAATCCTGCATCGCCGAGTTTCAACGCAGGAATTACGAGCAGAGCCATAAATGACAGAGTCATATACGGGGAATGCAAGCCGCATCCGATTTTCGCCGGCAGTTTGTTCATCGCCGAATATTTTTCCGCGACCCTGAAGCCGTCGTCCGCGGACATTATTCCGGCTACGGGCAGAGGGAGAACTTCCGCCCTGCCGTCTATGACAATCGATATTCCGCCTTTGTTTTCGATTATAGCGTTAACGGCTTTGCACAAACTTTCATCATCCGCGCCGATGGCAATTATATTGTGCGAATCGTGCCCTACGCAGGAGGCAATCGCGCCTGTCTTCAACCCGAAATTCTTAATGAATCCTATCGCGGGTTTTTTTTCTCTGTACCTGTCGATTACGGTCATCTTGATTACGTCGTTTTCCGTGTCCGAAACAACTTTCCCGTCAACAACCTTCGGCTCGAGAATTAGTTCATTTGTTATCAACTGTTCTTCGAGCGCTTCTATAACGCGAATCTTTCCGCCCTTGTATTCGACTTCGAAATCATCTTTTTTCTTTGCGTTTATGTTGAAGTTGTTTACGATTTCTGCTTTTACGGATTCAATCAGCGTCTTGCCGTCTTTTGCAACCAACTTACCCCCGATGTAAGTTTCAAGCGCGTTAAAATTCTTAAGGTCATCTACAACAATGAAATCCGCGGGGTCTCCCTGCTTCAGCAGACTGACTTCGAGTTTGTAATGTTCGACGGGATTCATGCAGGCGATTTGGAGCACGTCAAACAAATCATAACCGAGTTCAACCGAACGTCTTACAAGCGCGTTGATGTGGCTTTCGACGAGATCGTCTGGATGCTTGTCGTCGCTGCAGAACATTATCATATCTTTATTGCTTCTTATTAAAGTGTGAAGCGCGTCGAAGTTCTTCGCCGCGGAGCCTTCGCGTATGAGGACTTTCATTCCGTAAGAAATTTTTTCAAGCGCTTCCTCTATCGTGAAGCATTCGTGGTCGGTGGTTATTCCCGCATTGACGTATTTCCTCGCGTCATCGCCCTTCAGGCCCGGAGCGTGTCCGTCAACGGGCTTTCCGTGCTTCTTCGCGGATTCAATTTTCGCGATAACTTCGGGCACATTGAAAAGCACGCCCGGAAAATTCATCATTTCACTCAGATATTTCAAACCGTATTTCTCAAAAAGGAAATCGATGTCTTTCGCTTCGAGCCTCGCTCCCGACGATTCAAAGTCGGTCGCGGGAACGCAGGACGGAGCGCCGAAATAGAACTTGAACGGAACCCGGCTGCCGTTGTCAATCATATACTTGACGCCTTCTATACCGAGCACGTTGGCAATCTCGTGCGGGTCGGACACGGTCGCAACCGTGCCGTGCCTTACGGCAAGCCGCGCGAACTCTGATGGAATCAGCATTGAACTCTCGATGTGAATATGAGCGTCAGTGAAACCGGGCATTATAAAATTACTGTAGTTCCCGCCGTCTTCCTTTATTTCAATTATAATCCCGTTCTCTACGTGAACAGTACCGGGAAATATTTTTCTTCCCTTTATATCGACAATGTTACCTGAAATTTTGAAATTATTCATAAGTGTAATTTATTTACAGCAGTCTTTTTTTTCTTTTGTCCCGTCTGTACCTGAATTCATCTGCATCATTTTATCCGTTTTTGGACTAATGTACATAATACCAAGATTCATTCCGCGAAGTATGAAAACTATCGCGAGCAATACAGCCAGTACGGGAATTATTTTTGTGAGTTTCCGCCTTAGACTGATACTGACGAAATTACCGGCAATCGAAGTTGCAAGCATTACGGGTATGGTGCCGAAACCGAACAACGCCATGTATAGCGCGCCGGAGAGCGTATCCCCGGCGGAAAGGGCTCCCGCAATTCCAACGTAAACAAATCCGCACGGAAGAAGACCGTTCACGATGCCGATGAAAAGCATTGATGACAAAGAACCTTTTTTAAACAGGTCTGCGAAAGCATTTTTAATCTTGGAAGTAACGGCCCCGAATGGAAGCGAACCTATTAATTTCGTTTTATATCTGTTCGGTATGATGACAATCAGTATAATCACGATTCCCGATGCAATCGAAACCCATCTCTGCAGCCCTGCTACAGCCAGATTCTTTCCAACCAATCCGAATATCAATCCGAAGATGGAGTAGGTGATTACTCTTCCGAGGTTATAATAAATTCTTCCGGCGTAAAACCTGAGACTGCGGAATTCACCAGCGGGAAGCGCAAGAGCGATTGGACCGCACATACCGATGCAGTGCAAACTTCCGAGCAATCCGATCACAAATCCGGTAAATATCTCCATTCAGTTTTAATATTTTCAAAAGATATTCCGTTTTGCGAAAACAAGAAAACCAAAAATACGGAATAACCTTTCAGATTCATCGTTCCTTGGGCTAAAGCGAAAATACGGAATTTATAAAACTCAATAATGCTTAAACAATGCCCGCAGGTATTTGAAATTTCCGGCATCTAATAAAAATGTGAAGCAGATTAATAATATTCATAACGATGCTGAAATATCAGGAAGAATCATTTCTTATGAAATCGAATTTAATTTTAATCAAACTTTCTTATCAGGAAATAATCAGGTATTGAACGTTCAAAAAATAAATGATCCTCCTCCCGGACCTCATCCTTCCTGTGAAATTAATTATAGTTCTCATTCGAATCGCAATGATGCAAAGAGAGTTTTTCCCGACAGAGGTCCGGGCAGGTTTTTTAAGGAGGCGATGTCAACCGATTGCAGATTATTTAGAAGTTTCTCCGAAAAATCCGTGATGTTTGGAAAGATCAGTAACGCTTTATATTTGTCCCTTGAAGACTCCCGGCGCTTTTGTTCGGGAGTTTTTATAAATACAATTTAAAAATATTAATATGAAAACAAAAATCGTCTTAATGGTCTTTATGATTCTCGCCGCGGCAAGTTTTGCATATTCTCAGGACAACAGACCTCCTATGAAGCGGGATGACCAGCCTAAACGCTCTCCCGAGGAAATGCTTAAACAGGAAATGAAAATGCTGACAGAGCAACTCGAACTTACGGAGTCGCAGATACCGTTCGTGAAAAAGATTCTCGAAGATTCGTTCAAGAAAGTTCAAAACGGATTCGACAAGGGTTCGAGAGACATCGAGGAAATTAACAAATTAATGGAGGAACGCGATAATAACCTAAAACTTGTTCTGACTGACGAGCAGTTCAGTAAATATAAAAGCATTAAATCGGACGAAAAAATAAAAATGAAACACGAAGGTCCTCCGCGCGGCAAGGATAACTGATTACGGCGTCCGTGCGAGTCAATGTATTTTCGTGAACGGAAATTTTAATGAACCGCAGAATTCTTCCTCATTGTTCTGTGAAAAAAAACCGCTTCGAATATAACCGGAGCGGTTTTGAATTTTTACTAAACCGGTCTCGCTATTTTATAAGCATCATTCTTTTTGTCGAAAGAAAATCGCCCGCTGTCAATTTATAAAAATATACTCCTGACGGCAAACCGCTTCCGTCGAAGTCTACGATGTACGAACCGGGTGATAATTTATTGTTTACGAGCGTTGCGACTTCTTTACCGAGAATGTCATAAACTTTGAGAGTGACAATGCCGTTTGCGCTGTTCAATTTTCCATTCTCCGGAATGTCGAATTTTATCTTCGTGACGGGATTGAATGGATTCGGATAGTTTTGACCCAAAGAAAAATCTTTAGGGATAGCAGCGCCTTCATTCCGGATTCCGATTATAGAATTAAAAATAAAAGTGATATTAGGTCTGTTAGTCTGTCCCGAGCCCGAGTTCAGGTTTGTGCATCCACTGCCGCCTGACAGGTCCTGATACTGATGCCAGGTCATTCCGTTCATCATCGTCGCGGCAACCGCTGAATTTGTATATGTCGTGCTGTTGTCGTAGCAAATCTCGACCAATATGCTGCTCGTCCCATCCCAATGGAAATATGGACTCTGCACGAAGAAGTACTGCCATCCCGTGTTGGGCACAGTGTAGTTGCCCGTCCAGACGGTTGTCCAGCCGTTATTCACGAATCCCGTCAGCGAGTTTAAATTCGTTAACTGCATTTTAACGGTTAATCCGTTCATTACCTGAGGCGAAGCGTTCAAAACATTAAATCCTACATACATTATTCTCGCCGGCGCATTACCCCAAATAGCCGATATTTCCGATGCGGTGTATAACATATCGGTTCTCGAATCCATATAGAAAGTTCTGTACGGATATGAAGCAGTAAGATTGCCGTTTCCGAGCCTGATGAGAGCAGTGGAGTACACTCTGAATCCGTAAATCTGAGTTGAGTCCTTATTGTGATTGGAAGAGTTGTCGGATGCGATTATTCGGTATGAAATTGAATCGTTTCCCGAAATCTGCGATGTGCTCGAATTAAAAGCGCCCTTAAAAAAATCGCCCGTAACATTGTTCAGTTTAAACTGACTCGTGCTTGCGGGATTTCCGTTTATATACCATCTTACCCAAACCGAATCAATTCCCTTGTTATCGCTTACATACGCATTAATCGTGTCCGGCCAGTGAGTCCAGTCAGAATACACAAGAGGATAGTGAACGATGACTGGTTTCGTATTGTCCGGTCCCGCCTGAAACGTAAATTTATCAGGCGGCGCGTTTATCGGCAGAGTGGATACTCTTCCGCTAATGTCTTTTGTCTTTATATAATAGTTGTAAGCAGCCTGACTCGAGTTTCCAGGGATTGCTGCAGACCAGTTATTTCCCGAATTTGTCATAGTAATACTGTCGGTAATAGAACCGCGTCCCCAGAAAACCTTTGTCTCGCCGGAAGCGAGCGTGCTGCCGAATGTGTATATGACCGCATTGACATTGTAAGGTCCTGTAAGAACTTCTGTATCCTTTAAAGGTGTATGGACAATATAAGGAGCGAGAGTAATCCTTGCCGTATAAATCTGCGCGACACCGTTCCTGCTGTCCGTCCATACAGGATACAAAACGTCATTTGCCGTGGTCAGTCCGATGTAATCCGAATAATAACCGTCTGCGTAACCGTTCAGAGGCGCAATCCTCTGCGGGTGGTCGCTGACCTTTATGTTAGTGAATGAGCCGCCGTGGTCGGATGAAACCGCCGCGAAAACGTCGCACGAATCGGATTGGTATGTATCGCGGTTATCGTAAAAAACGACAGATACTTTCCCGTTCGTGTTGTCAACAGCCGTCCACGGCTGAAATTGATTCTTTCCGTTGTTTTGCGAATCGTTGTTAATTCTGATTGCGCTGCTCCAGGACGAGCCGCCGTTTACAGAGTAACTAAAGCATACATCGGCATCGGAACCCGCGGGAGCGAGATTTCTCTGCGCCCAGCATAAATAAAGCGTTCCGTCAAATGCCCCGCCTGTTTTGTCAATCGCAAGCGATGGGAATGAATTTACCCTGACGCCGGTCGGCTGCAAATATCCTCTTATTCCGCTTATCGTGAGCGGGTACGTCGGCGCGCTCCAGGTCGCGCCTCCGTCTGTCGATTTTGAAAAACCTATTTTATCCTCAATGTTTGAGTTGGAAATATTCGGGGTCGCCCACACGCAGTAAACTGTTCCTGACGTCGATACAACTACCTTTGCGCCCTGTTCGTAATGGTTCGCGAGAGGGGAGCCGATGTTCTGCGGCGAAGAATAAGTGTTTCCTCCGTCAGTCGAATATGAAAGAACAACTCTCGGCTGTGAAACACTGAAGTTGCTCCAAACAACGTAAATCCTTCCGTAATACGGACTCGTTGGATTATTATCAACCGCGATAGAGTTCATATCATATGATGTACCTGAAGGGACGATAATCCTTCCGTTCCAGACTGCTCCCGAATTCGTTGAACGGTCGGTTACAATGTAATCATCGAAATAATTGTATAGAATCGCGGCGTTTGAATATGCAACGTAAGGATTCGTAGAGTAATAAACCGATCCGGGTAATATATCACCGCCGTACCAGTTGGCACCTGAATTGAGCGAGTAGTAATAACCCATGCCGTAATCCGTGTTCGCTCCTATAAATAAATAGTTAGAATTTGCAGGCGACAGGGCAATCGAAGGCTCTGTCTGATTAAAGACACTAGAGAAAACCCTTACGTTCGGATATTGAGTAACGGCATAAACGCCGGACTCCGTGTAACCTTTGTTGTTATATACCTGAGTGTTTTGACTGCCGTTGATTGCGGGCGGATAGTAATCACGCGGTTTTACTGTCATTCGCTCCTGCGCGAATGCACCCGTAAAAATGAGCAGCGAAACGACGATTATGTATTTCCTTAATATCATATCAGGTATAATATTTATATATAATTTCAAAAAATACGCTTATTGTGTTTCAAAACAAATGATTTAATGTGCGCTATTCTCCGAATATAGTCACGGTTATATTTCTTGGACCTCCGTCGTTCCTGTGCTCGCATAGATAAATTCCCTGCCATGTGCCGAGGTTAAACGTTCCGTTTGTCACGGGCACGCTTACGCTGTTTCCAATTAGCGCTGATTTTATATGCGCCGTCATGTCGTCGGGTCCCTCGGACGCGTGCGAATACAAATCTATTTCTTCGGGAACGTAATTGTTAAAATAATTCTCCATGTCCTTTCTCACGGACGGGTCAGCGTTTTCGTTAATCGTTATCGATGCAGAGGTGTGCTTTATCATCACGTGAGCGATTCCCTTCTTAATTTCTTTCAGTTCGGGAATCTGTCTCAGTATTTCGGATGTAACCAGATGGAATCCCCTCCTCTTTGCTTGAAGAGCAAATTCTTTTTGAATTATCTTCATTACGTTTCCCTTCGTATGATGTTGTTCAATACACTTTGACTAACTTTGAAAATTAATGAAATTCCCGAACGATTAATACGTATAAATATGTTTCTTCTATAAATTTTGCTTTTCGGACTTGACAATGAAAAAAGATAGCCATATTTTATTATGGTAAAAATGCGAAACAATGATTAACCCATTCTGAATGGAGGAACAACTCGTTAATCTGATTCGCCGTATAAAAAGAAAATTTGGCTATGAAAATTTTACTGGTATTTGTTATCCTTTTTATTTCTGTATCCGCTTTTCCGCAGAATGACAGCGTGAAAAAAGCGTCCGTCGTGAAAGGAACCATTAAGAATAAAACGGGCAAGTTTGTTGAAGGCGCCAATGTCGTGATTGAAGGCACGATTGACGGCGCGACAACGGATGAAAAGGGTTATTATGAGTTCGAAACCGATAAGACAGGCAGGCGGGTTATAATTTTCTCCGCCGTGGATTTCGGCGAAAGAAAAATGAACGTTGATATCGAAGAAGGCAGCACGCTGGTTCTTGACGTTACGCTGAGCGGTACGGAATTCAAGACGGATGAAATTACGGTTACGGCAAGTTCGTTCACTTCGGGCGAGAATTCAAGAGTGACGCTTACTCCGCTTGAAATCACGAGGATACCCGGAGCGGATGCGGACCTTTACCGCGCTATCACCACGTTCCCCGGCTCCAATCAGGTCGATGAAGGAAGCCGCATCGCCGTTAGGGGCGGCGACCCGTCCGAAGTGCTGACATTCCTCGACGGCGCTTCACTGTATAATCCGTTTCTTTTCGGAGATAATTATAACACGTCTTCGTATTCAACCGTAAATCCGTGGGGCATGAAAGGTATTAATTTCTCGAGCGGCGGTTTTTCCGCGAAATACGGAAACGTACTTTCCGCTGTGCTCGATTTACAGTCGTACGATATGCCGCAGACAAAAGGAATGTTCGCTTTCATAGGGCTCGCGAATGCGGGTCTGTCGGGCGTTTACAGGAATAAGGACGGAAAATTCGGAGCGACTTTTTCCGCGGGGCAGTTCTTCATAAAGCCGTTTGCGGAAATTAACAACGACAATACGGAGTTCGAGCCGATTCCCACAGCGTCAAATCTCGGAGGCACATTAGTTTTTAAGACTTCAAATACAGGACTGCTCAAGTTGTATCTTAATTACAGTTATGACAACATGGGTATAAAAAGCGAGAGTCCGACATACAACGGATTTTATTCGGGCAGGACGAAAAATATTTTCACGAATCTGAAATATTCTTTCGCGCCGACAGACATTAGCCTGCTTAGCACCAGCGTTTCTTTCAGTTCTGATAATCGAACGAGCAAATACGGCGTGCTTAATACCGTATCGAATGCGCTCTACGGAAAGGTCAGGACGGATTTCGCGACTCCCGTGTCGGAAAACACGGATGTTTCCGCAGGCATCGAGTATGAATACAATGATTTCAAGGAAAACGGACGAGCGCCCGTTTATTTTTATAATCTCAGGGAGAACGCTCCTTATTACAACCTCGATTTTCTCCGGAAAACAGGCAGGGCAGGCGTTTACTCGGAATTAAGATACAAGTTCAGCGATGATTTCCTGCTGCAAGGAGGCGTGCGTAGCGATTATTATACTCTTACGGAAAAAGCCGTCATTGACCCAAGGCTTTCAGTGGTTTACCGCATTACAAAGCACAGTTTTATAAAAGCGGCGACAGGAATATATCATCAGTTTCCTGCGTTGATTTATTTCATGCGCGGGAATATTCCTGATTTAAAGCCTGAACAAGCCGTGCATTACATTCTCGGATACGAATACAACAGGGAAAATGATTTCATCTTTCGTTTGGAATCTTATTACAAGAGATATACAAACCTTGTCTCGAATTCTTATAATTATTATAACTATACTTCGGACGGTAAAGGATACGTGACGGGTGTTGACGCGTTTCTGAAAATCAGGTTGAAACCGAAATTCAACGGATGGCTTTCTTATTCTTATGTCGATTCAAAACGAACGCCCTATGAAGGAATGAATGAGGTGTCCGCCGATTACGATATAACGCATACACTATCGTTGGTTTCAGAGTATAATATTTCGGATTATTTTACAGTGGGAGCGACATATAAAATATCCACCGGGAAACCTTATACTCCCGTCACAGGAAGCATCTATGACCCTTCTCAGAACGCGTATATTCCGATATATGCGGATATGAACAGCGGCAGGTATCCCGTTTATACGCGTATTGACGTTAATGCGCAGTATATTTTCGCTCTTTTCGGCAGATTCGCCGTGGCGTTTGCCGCTTTGAACAATGTATTGAATACGAAAAATTTGTATGAGTATAATTACAATTTCGATTATTCTCAGAAATGGTCGGTTAATTCGACTAACTTCCGCACCATCTATTTCGGAATGGGATTGCAACTTTAACTAAATAATATGAAAAACTTATCAAAGACACTTTTACTTGCGGCAATAATCATAATTTCGGTGAATGTTCTCCGCGCCGATGATTTTACGGATGCCATCACAAAAGCGAAGAAGAACCTGAAGTCGGCTCTGAACACCTTCGACGAAAAGACTCTCTTGAAATCAAGAGGCGAGTTCGAAAGAATACTTCAGTTGAAAAAAAGCGAGTGGATAGTAAATTACTATATCGCTTACATCGATTATTCAATTGCGAGCGCTTCGATGAGCGACGCTTCGAACAAAGACAAGGTTAAAAAATACACCGAATCGGGTTTTGCCAATGTTGAAAAATCAATTCTCGTCAGGGACGACTTTGCGGATTCTTACGTGCTGAGGTACGCTCTCTGCTTTAACAGATGGGTTTATGAGCCCGATAAGATGAATGATATCGTCGCTCAATCGGATGAGGCGAAGAATAAAGCGTCTCAGTTAGAGCCAGATAATCCGCGGCTGTCTCTTATGGAAGGCATATCAGTTTTCTATACCCCGGAAATGTTCGGCGGCGGCGTGAAATTAGCAGTTCCTTTACTTGAGAAATCACTCGAACTTTTCGGCAAGCGCGTCGAGAAAGAAACCTACTATCCCGACTGGGGAAAGGATATGGCATACGGTTTTCTCGTAATGGCGTACCTTAAACGCGATGACGACGGCGATAAAAAGAAAGCCGGCGAACTCTACGATAAAGCCGTTTCAGAGTTTCCTGATTCTTCTCTCCTGAAAGAATTTGTGAAGAAGGAAATGGATAAAATGAAATAATCCGAATTTGATTTATATCGTAGGAGCGGCATCAAATAGGAAGCGTTGAAACATCTTGTTAGCTCCGTAGGAGCGGCATCAAATAGGAAGCGTTGAAACATCTTGTCAGCTCCGTAGGAGCGGCATCAAATAGGAAGCGTTGAAACATCTTGTCAGCTCCGTAGGAGCGGCATCAAATAGGAAATGTAAAAAAGAAAAGGCCCCCGATTTGTCGAGGGGCTTTAAATAACTGCTAATTGTTAACCGTTAATTGTTAACCGTTAATTGTTATCTGTTAATTGCTGATTGTTGATCCCTCCCCACTCAATCACCGTAAAGCCCTTTCTTTCAAACTTCTTTATTTCAGGCGCCTTTAACTCAGTCTTCACGCTCATAGGTTGGAAATGAAAATTCAGGCGAAGGATTGTCTGCGGCGCGGGTATAATATCCAGTCTCATGTTGTTCTCAAGAAACTCGTTCCCGAGAATCTTTATCTCATAATAATTTGCGCGTTCAAGGTCGCCGAGCCAGTATTCCTTGAATTGTCTGATTTCTTTTTCGTTCAAACCCATTGCAGACAGGTTTTCATCGAACCATTTATCGAGTTCGTCGAATGCGACGACCCATCCTTCGTCCGGCAGTTCGATTTTATTAAGGTCCGCTTCGTAGAAAAGATAATCGTACTTGCCGTCAATTATACCGTCTCGATTGACGTTCACGTTCCATCCGTTACCGTACAGCGGCTCGGTTAAAGTAAGTTGTCCGTTTACGATTACCTTGACGCTCACGTTCATATCTTTTTCCGGATAGAGATATACCGCTGGTTTCTTTACTACCGTGTGGTGCGTGGTCGTATCCGATTTGCAGTATTTATTATATGCATCAACCAGAGTTCCGGTTAATTCGTAACTCATGTCAATTGTAAAATCAATCCCGCTCTTGACCGCGTCCAGCGCGCTTTCGGGTGTTCTCGCGCTCAACTTGCAGGAAGTTCCGATAAACTTTTGGTAGTATTTCGGAAAATTTCTGTATCCCGCGGTCATGAATCCGAGCACGGATGATTCATCAGTCATAACATCGTTACTCTTGTAGAGGTCTGTTACTTTGTAATTAACCTCGTAGCCACTCTCGGGCGTAGTAACAGGCGTTACCGTTATAAGGCTTTTCTCCACCATTGAGAATTCCCTGATGTACGTCGTCTTCTCAATAGCCGCAGCCTCCCCGTTTTTTATAATGGAATAAAGCGATTCGTAATTGTCGCAGAGAGCAGGAGAGTCCTGTGAATATGCGCTCCCCCAGAAAAATATTAAGTTAATTAGTAAGGCAGCGAAATATAGTTTTTTAATTTTCATTGTCATTTGCATTAGTTTCTTTTTTATACTGTAATCCCCCGATTTGTTTCCGCGCAAACCGAAATTTAAATGGTCACTTTTATAAAACTACAGTTAGGGATATATATATTTTTTTTATTATCAGTAAGGAAAAAATCCTCCATTCTCATTGTGAGACGCGGAGGTACGAAATGATAATTTTTAAATTCATATAAGAAAAATATTTGAAATACGATAATATTTGCTGTCATTTCGATTTGATGTATGGCATAAATATTGCAAAACACACATAACAATTAAGTAAAAAATTTATGATCAAAACTTTTTATACACTATTTATTAACGTTGTTCTTTTTAATTGTCTTGGTTTCGGACAGTTACTGACTGACGGCTTTAATAGTTATACAAACGGTAATTTGGATACACAGGGAGGTTGGGTCCCGTACGGTCCGGGCGCTCAGGTTCAGGTTGAGTCTTCTACTCCGTTGAATTATCCGGGGTACGTAGGAACGGATCTTGGAAAATACCTTACTGTTCCTCAGGCAAGCGTGGCATGGACATATAAAAGTTTTACCGCGCAGAATCTCACGAGTGATTTCAATATCTGGATATCTTTCTTAATAAAGATAAACCTGAATGCCGTGAACGGGAGTTACATTATATCGTTCAGGGATTTTGATAACAAAACAGACGGCGCAATGCTATATGTAACGCAGGGAAGCAGCAGCAGTTACGTGACGTACGGCGTTTGTAAATTATCTCAGATTGCATACACGGGCGATTACCCGGTAAGCAATGTGCAACTCATTGTTATGAAATACGCCTTTCATACAGCCTCAAGAGACACTATGTTTATCTGGGTGAATCCGTCTCTGGGTTCAACTGAACCCAATGTATCAACTGCAAACGCGTTCGATGCGGCTAACAATGACCCGAACTGGAAAACATCGGTTTCTAATATCGATATCAGACCATTGAACAATAACGTCGGCTTTTCAATAGATGGTCTTCGCATTGCAAACACGTGGTCGCAAGCACCTCTTCCCGTCGTTCTTGAGTCTTTCAAATCATCGGTGAATGAGAATAACATTACTTTGAAATGGATTACTGCCGCTGAAATAAACAATAAAGGATTTCAAATCATAAGAAACGGAATGACAGTAGGCTGGATTGACGGCTCTGGAAATTCAAACACCCCGAAACAATATGCATATATTGACAAAGACCTGCCCGAAGGTTCGTATAATTACGTACTGAAACAAATTGATAATAACGGTAATTATTCCATAATAGGGAAACAATTTAATTTGAACGTAACTCCTCCGCACGCGTTCGATGCTTCGGTTTATCCCAATCCGTTTAATTCATCCGCAAATCTTAACCTCAATATCCCTTCAGCCGGTCGGTTGTCAATAAAAATATTCGATAATTCGGGAAAGGAAATCGCCGGAATCTATAACGGATTTTCCTCCGCGGGAAGATTTTCTTACAGCATAAGCGGTATCAGTCTTTCATCAGGAATATATTTTTGCTCGATAATTACTTCGACAGGAAGAAAGATTAAAAAGTTTGTAGTAAAAAAATAATCAGGGTAGCAGACTTTCATTTTAGAAAATTTAAGGCTCGTGGTTTTACACGAGCCTTTTGTTTTTGTCGGGATGATCCCGAGTCCTCGGGACGACCTCTGCTAATAAAAAAAGACTCATAGTTACCTATGAGCCTTTTGTTTTTGTCGGGATGACTGGATTCGAACCAGCGACCTCTTCGTCCCGAACGAAGCGCGCTACCGGGCTACGCTACATCCCGAAATCACAACTTTTACAATATAATACCAAAAAATCAAAATTTTTAGTCATTTCTTGTAATCCTACAAGTTACAATTCGCTTCGATTAAAACACCGCTTTTAAATTGAAAAAGATGTTTCTTTCCGCAGCGGGTATCCAGACTGGCGCGCCGTTGAAATCAATACCGCCCGACGGCTCGTAAAGGGAATTGAATATGTTGCTTATTCTTACCGACGCCTCTAATGATTTCAGGAATCTGCTAAGTTTATATGATGTGAAAAATGAAACAACGTCAAGTGTAACACCCGCGTTAAAAACAATATAGGGCTTGATAATCTTGTCTATGTAACTCCAGATTTGCTTTGCTTCCGGATTTTTCTTTTCGTTCTCGGTGTTGTCGAGATACTGCTTCCCGACATATTGCATCGTTACGTACGCGTTAAGTCCTCTGCCGTATGTAAAATTTAGAGAGAGGTTGGTTATGATTTGCGGATTAAGCAGAATCTTGTTGCCTGAATAATCGGCGCCGTATATGATGTTGCCAAGTTCGTCAATTCCTTCCTGCGCGATATAGGTCTTGTAATAATTTTCCGACCAGGTGAGATTTCCGTTCAATGTCAACGCACGGTTTTTCTCCGATGCGGTTCTGTGTATATGAGTGAGTATATCGTACTCGAATTCCAATTCGACGCCGCGGTGCACTGATTCTCCCGCGTTCGATGTTATTGGATTCCCGAAATTATTCAAACGCCCGTTACCTACAATTTCGTTCCTGTAATTCATCCAGTAAAAGTTCACGTTGGCTCTCAAATAATTTCCGCTGTATCCGAATCCCATTTCAAAATCCTTCAATTCCTCGTAATCAATTAAAGGATTCGCATAGATTCCGTTTACTGTATCTATTATCTGAAAATTCGGCGCTGATTTGACGTATGAGCCGTCGTAAATCTCGCTCAATCGCGGCTCGCGCCGTGCAGTCGATACGTTGGCAAATCCGCGGAAGTTATCGTTGAAATTATAGTTCAATCCAATTCTGTAGTTCAATAACTCGTAGTCAATGCTGAAATTGTACGGCGATATGTTATTGTCTATCGAATATCTGTGCTTCGTCAATTGAATTCCGACCATTCCCGAAAGTTTTTTCTCAATATTCGTGAACTCATTTATGTAAATCGAATATGTATTCTTCTTCCCGTTGTAAAAATAATATCTGAAATTATCGGGAGTCCCCGGAGGAAGCGCGTCCGCCTGTATTATTTCGCCTGAATGTTCGGAATTATGATGCCTGAATTCTCCGCCGATTATAAGATTTCCGATATCGTTAAAATGCTTGTAATGAATTCTCGGATACCAGCCGAAATCGTTACCGTCCGTTACTGACTTGGCTTTAATGTCACTTTGGATAACCCTGTAACCCTTGCCTGTTTCGTATGTTATCCTGCCCGCCCAGTCTCTTAAATAGCAATTCGGCTTGTACGACACGGTATCCTGAGAGTAAAAATATTTCAGTCTGAAATCGGAAAAATTGAATCCTCTGCTCGTAAGATAATATTGAATGTAATTCCCGTCCCGCCTGATATAATTAAATGTATTAGAGATGAATACGTTTTTCGATGCCTGAAGATTAAACATCAATTCGAAATGTGGCTGGAAATATTCATCCGTTTCATCGGGATTCGCGAGAGGATTGTATCTTCTGTCATAATACTTATCGCCCGTGATTTTTCCCGCAAGATAATACTTCGAAATCCCGTAATAAGTCAGGTGATTCCTGACAGGAGAACCGTAAGCGTTCAGTTTAATGACCGAATTTTTTCCGAGCAGTTTTCCCGCGCTGAAGAAATACGACCACTGATCCGCCCAGGACTGATTCCTGTATCCGTCTGTAGTGGTTCTCGACAATTTCCCGTAAACTCCGATACCGCTCTTCGTGAGTCCTGATGAGTACTCCAGCGCGTATCTCCTTGAATTATACGCGCCATAACCCCCGCTCAGGCTTAAAAATCTGTTCTTGAAATAATCTATTGTCTGAAGGTTTATTACGCCTCCGATTTCGGAAGAGCCGTATAGCGCCGTGCTCATTCCTCTCTGCACCTGAATGTTCTCGAGCGATGACGTTATGTCGGATAGTTCGTTCCAGTAAACCTGATGCTCCTCCGCGTCATTTTGCGGTATGCCGTTTATCATTATGGATATTCTTCTCTGGTCAAACCCCCTTATCGTAAAATAAGAATACCCGATAAGCGAACCCGATTCAGAATACGCGTTGATGCTCGTACTGCCGTTTAAAAAGACCGGAAGACTCTGCATCACGTATCTCCTCCTGATAACATCCCGTTTTACTGTCTCGAGAGTTAACGGAATCACCTTGACCAGTCCCCTGAACTCGTCAACTTCGATTATTGGAGTCTTGTACTGTGTGGTGTCCGTTTCCTGCGAATAAACTCCTGCGGAGCTGAGCGTGAGCAGGAAAAGTAGAACTAATAAAGCGGGTTTCAGCGGAAAGCAGAATATTCTGTCAAATACAAAAAATTCGCTGCTGCCTGTGAATCTTATACTTTCTTTTGCGGATGCGGATTCTGTCTTACTGTGATTCACTCCCATAGGAAATGTTCATTTAATTTATACTTAAATGCCGAACATTATTTTTCGTATATTGAAACTTTTTCTCGGGAATAGAAAATTCATCTGTAAAACCTAACAATTAATTAACTTAAAATCAACATTCATTCGGAGTAGTCTCGCCGTAAGAATTGATTTTAGTATAAATCTTGTGACTTTCGTTTTTTGTTGCGTGTGTAATTATTACAAGTCGTGTTGTACATGTATTTTAGGTTGACATACATAAATTAAATTAAGTATTTTTAAAAAGATATTTCCTCTACCCAAATTTTAAAATTAAATATCATTTGCTATGAAAAAATTAATTTTAATACTTTTTGCGGTATTCCTTTTCTCGGGTGTCTCATATTCTCAAAATACAAACAGGATATTATTTGAAGGCTGCACAGGCGCTTGGTGCGGGTATTGCCCGTGCGGTCATGCCATACTCGAAGGTCTGTTAACCGCTAATCCGTCAATGCTTGTACTTGAATATCACGGAGGCGGAACTGACCCCTGGACTGTCTTCAACGGTAGCAATATCATAAGTTTGTTGGGTTATACTGCATATCCGAGAGCCTGTTTCGGCAGACGCGAAGGTAATCTTAACAGGGCTTATTGGCAGGGCGCCGTGACTAATCAGGTGAATCTTGTTCCTCCGATTAATCTTTCGTTTACCCATAGTTACGTTCCTGCAACAAGGCAATTAACGGTCAATGTAACAGCCACAGCGCTTCGCAATATTGATACACTGACTATAATAAACTGCGCCTTAACGGAGAGCAATCTGATTTCATATCAGAACTGTTATTCTTCCTGCGTTCCCGGGTCTCCCGTACAGAATTATGTCCATAAGTTTGTCGTTAGAACCCTTCTCAAAGGCGCTATCGGGGATACTCTTTCCACCGGAACATGGGCAAGCGGAACAGTGAAAAATAAAACTTTCACGACAACACTTGACGCGGGCTGGAATGCTAACAACATTGAAATCGGAACATTCGTTTTCTTCGGAACTCCTGGCGGTATATTGAATTCCCAATGTTTTGTGCTTCAAACCGCGAAGAGCGGAATTGTAACAAGCGTAAAACATAACGGAGAAGTCGCCGAAGGCTTTAATTTGCTTCAGAATTATCCGAATCCTTTCAACCCGGCTACGAACATAAAATTCACGATTCCCAAAGATGAATTTACAACATTGAAAGTTTACGATTTGCTTGGCAATGAGGTCAGAACAATATGCAATTGCTTGCTGAAAGCGGGTGCGTATAACGCCGGATTCGAAGGCAGCGGTTTATCAAGCGGGATTTATTTTTACAAACTTACATCAGGAAGTTTTACCGAAACAAAGAAAATGATGCTCGTTAAGTAATTATCAGTTTCAAAAGACTCTGCCAATATACGGCAGAGTCTTTTATTGATATTTACTGTACCGTATTCTGTTGATTTGCTTTAGTCGTGGTACACACATATCAATTTTACGCTTCACTCATGCAGAGTTTATTTTTTCACCCTTTTTTCTTCCGGTCCGTATTCCGAAAATTAACCTGTCAATCGATAGTTTTCCCGGTCCCGTCAATAAGAGCATTACGGCGAACCCGAGAAAAACAAGAGCAAGTTCGTAAGAGGGACCGCCCTTCATGCTTACGAAAGGATCTTTTCTGACAACCATATGGAAATACGTCGCTGTTAACATCGTTACGCTTATACCGAAATTCGCCAGAGGATTCAAAAATCCAAGTATCATTGCCGCGCCGCCGCAGAACTCGGAAATCGCGGCGAGTGCCTGAAAGAATGGAGAAATAGGCATAGGTCCGCCTTCGGGAAGCCAGCCTGCCGGATTTTGAATTTTACTCCATCCGTGAAACATGAATGCAGCGCCGATTATCACCCTCATCATAAGCAGGGAAACTGATACCTGAGCGCTTTGCTCCTGAACAGAAAAAATCTTTTTTATCATTTTTTGTGTGATAAATTTATTTATGCTCCTTTATTTGATAAAGCCTGTTGTCTTCCACGCGATACAAAAGCGGGGCGACCATCACGCCCCTGTATTGTTCGCGAAGACGTATCGTTTCGCTCTTTATGAAATCTATCTCGCTTCCTATCTCGAACTTCGGCGCGTTGTTTTCAAAGTGCTCCCTTGCTTTAATGACATCCCATCCTGCGTTCTTCACAAGTCCGTATATAAATTCATTCTTTCTGGATTCGAGATTTACCATTCCGCAGTTCGTGTGCCCTATCAACGCTATGTGTCTGACACCGCCTATTGCTATGGCGTATGAAACTTTGAATTCGCTGTAACGCAGATTTGCTCCGCCCGCCCTGATTATGAATGCGAAATTATCGGGTATGTGAAGGTGTTTTCTGTTGTCCATGCACATTCCAATGAGTATTTCCGCCTTACCGTAATTCCCGAATGGTTTTCCCAGATTATGATATTCAAGCAAATCTCCTATGGGCGTGTTCCTGTAATTTTCACTTATATCCGAGGCTTTGCCGATGCTTAATATTTCACTCATATAATCTCTGTTTAAAAACTTTAACTTTATGCGGCAAGTATTTAGTTCCGCTTATCATTAAAGTAAATAAATTAATAATTTAAGATACTATCGCAAACAAAAATAAATCTCTTAATTTGATTTGCAAAACGATAAATATTGATTATATTATGATTATATTTCAATAAATTAATTTTAAAGGGTCAATATGAAAAAAACTATTTTATTGTTTGTCTTATTAATTTTAACCGCCGGATTTGTTTATTCTCAGTCTTTGGAGCAAATAAGGGAAGAAGCAAATCCGACCGGTTATTATATCGATAATTCCGATTACGCGAAACTATGGGAACAGGTTGTTCGGGCGAAGAATTCGGGTAACATTGAGTTGTACAATTCACTGAGCGCCAGAATCAATTCCGAGTTCCCCGAAAAATTCAAATCGGAAAATGCCGGATTTAATTCTCCTTTGCAGGGAGTATCTTCCGATAACCGTCCTCCCTTCAATAACTACAGTCCTGACTGGGGAGCAGGGGATATTAAAATATCCGCGGGTTCAATTTCCACGGGAACGCCCGGAAATCCGAGATCAAATTTCAGAACAATCAGGCTGCAAACTGACTCGACCGGAGTGCTGTTCGCGGGATTCATGAACGGTACGAGAGATACACTGAATTTCTTCCGTTCGACGAACAACGGAGCGAACTGGACGCGAATTACCTTTTACTATCTTTCGGGTGGTTTTAAATTCCATTCTTTCGATATGTTCGTCACCGATTCCCTTAGTACGTCCAGAATCGGATGCGCCGCTTCGGTTACGCCGTCGAATGCAAGTTATGCCGGTGATTTATACTGGATTTCTTTCAAGGCGGACGGCACGGGCGGACGCTCGGCAATTATAAAATCAAAAGTTGACGGCAAAGGATATGTCGGTCCTGCAATAGTATCGGACGGTTACACGTACCCCGCGAGCACAACATACTGGTATGTCGCTTATCAGCAGATAGATACTACCACAGGCGTTACAAATCTCGCTTTGCTTAATATGTCAACCAACTGGGGCTATTCATGGGTTGTGGACACTGCGAGAGGAACTTACAACGATTACGAACTCGACGTTGAATACAGCCACTTTCCGGGCGTGGACACCATTTATGTCAACCTTACTAATAACCTCACCGCCGCGAATGAAAATATGAGGTTAAGATATGTGGGTCTTAGCGGAATCGGAACGGCGACGACCTGGAAGCAGTTCAACACGGGCGCGTCCAGCGATCCGGAATACTGCGGAATTCTCGCTGCTAACAGGCAGACGAATGAGATGGGCGTTTCTTACACTAAAAGTACTGCATCGGTCGAAAATATTTATTACGCTTATGTCCTGAACGGTATATCTCCGTGGGTCACAGATGTCGCGCTGACATCCGCATCCGTAAACGAAAATCTTTCCGCGCTGCATTGCTCCGAAGGTCAGGGTGCGTTCAGAATTGCGTATCACGTTTCAGGCGGCTCATACGATACAATAGTTTATAAGAGCACGTTTTCGTTAGGCTCGGGATTCTCGGGTCATCAGGTCGTTAACGTTACGAATAGTTCCGCTTCAGGCATTAAACCGGATGTGGCGGGATTCAGGACAGGCGCGAGTTCATTCGCGGGAGGCGTTATGTTTGCCGGTTCGACAAGCAATCTCTGGTTTGACGCGTCGAACCTGACGCCGACGGACATTAAACACGAAAATACAATAGCGGAAAATTACGAACTCCGTCAGAATTTTCCGAATCCGTTTAATCCCGTAACGACTATCAGATTTTCACTTCCGAAAAATGAATTCGTTTCTATAAGAGTTTATGATATAACGGGAAGGGAAGCTGCCGTGCTGGTTAATTCTCAACTTAACGCGGGTTCGCATACCGTAAGTTTCGACGCGAAAAACCTCTCGTCAGGAATTTATTTCTACAAAATGATTTCAGGAAATTATTCCGAGATCCGGAAAATGATGCTTATTAAGTAAAAAAACTTTTTCTTTTCGGAATCCCCCGCGCATTCGTGCGGGGGATTCTTTTTACAGGCATAATTGTAACACATCTCTCATCGGCAGATATATCCGCAATAATGTGTAGAATACATTTTTCTGTTTCGCTATTATGATGTAAATTCAACCTCAATCATGAAACGCGCAATCACAAATTCACGTAGTGACAAACCCACAAAGAAAAGTATTTCTAAAATAGGCGTTATGACATCTGAACGCACAAAGACTTTTAAACACCCTTCTTTAAAAGACACCTTCAGAAATAGTTACGGCATTGATTTTCGTTCACAGCCCGAATCACACGGTGGTTTTACGTGGACTACAGATAAAACAGGATTTTACATAAAAATAAGCCCGGAAATTCGAAAAATTCTGGGTTACGGAACGAAAGAAGTTTTAGGTAAAAGAGCCGCTGATATATTTGCGTGTGAAAAAAACCGCGTGTCTAAAGATAGTTTCCCCGGTCTGCTCAAAACCCGGAATTCGTTTTTAAAAGTTGAAAGCATTTGCCGCAAGAAAAACGGAAAAATTGTTTATCTGGAAAACAGCGGAACTCCCGTTTATGAAGTTAATGGCAGATTCGCAGGATTTATAGGATATAGCCGCGACATAACGAAAATGAAAATGTCGGAGGAACAGTCAATAATCAAGAGTTATGCGGTAAACTCATCGTTGATAGGTGTCGGACTCGCTGATTTGGAAGGATTCATAACATACGCAAACGATGCGCTCATTAAAATAATCGGATTTCAAAGCAGAAAAAATCTGATCGGAATACATTTCTCGAAAATCGCGGGTCAGAATGATTATAAAAAAATCATGTCTGATTTGAAACGTAAAGGAAGTTTCAGCGGAGAAAGATGCGTACAGCGTGAAGGCGGAAGGAGTGCCTGTATTACTGTTAGAGTCAATTTTGTTAAATCTCAGAACGGCAAACCTATTTGCTTGATGGCATCATTTGAAGACATTACAATCAGAAAGAATTCCGAGATGGCGTTAAGGGATTCCGAGGAAAAGTACAGAAAATTATTTGAAACTATGACTCAGGGGCTTGTCTATTTTGACAGCAAGGGGAAAATAATTGCGGCAAACCCCTCCGCGGAAAAAATTCTGGGAATTCCAATCAAAGGAATAATAGGGAAACCTTTGAAAGAACTTAAAATCAAATTTTTAAAGGAAGACGGAACGGAAATAAAATACAGGAATAATCCCATCGTTACAGCCATAGAAACCGGTAAGAAGTTGAAGTCTGTCTTGGGATTGCAAAATACGAATACTAATAAAACAATTTGGGTTTACGCCGCCGTTGTTCCGCATTCTGGAACCGGGGATATCAAACCATTTCAGGTTTTTATTACATTTCAGGACATTTCTGCCGAAATTGAAAACAAAAGACTTCAGCAAAAACTCAATGAACGTACGAAAAATTACGCAATAAAACTGGAAGAGGAGGTTAAAGCCCGCACGAAAGAAATTGAAACCCTTTACAGTTTCAACGACGCTATTATAGATAACGCGGGTATCGGAATAATATCTGCATCTGTCAACGGGACGATATTGACGTATAATCCTGCCGCGGAGGCGATGCTTGGTTACAGGCCGGACGAAATAATCGGCAAACTCTCAATAATGAAACTTCTCGATGAGAACGAAATTAGAGCAGGGCTTTCCAGATATGTGAACCTTAAGAAAAAAGAAAAGATAACATTCAATTATCTGATGCGGATTGTTTTTGAAAAAATTCAGGGAGCATTCGAGTGGAATCTGAAGAGAAAAGACGGAACTCTCTTTCCCGTCGTGCTGTCTCTTAAACAACTTAAAGGCGTATGCGGCGAGAATCTCGGTTACGTGGGCGTTGCAGTCGATATTTCAAAACGGAAACAAATGGAAGAAGCGCTTAAAAAAAGCGAGGCCGAAAACCGGGCGATAGTAAAATCCGTACCGGATTTTTTATTCAGGATGAATAAGGACGGTACGATTCTCGACTATTACTCTGATGATAATAGCGCTTTATATGTGCCTCCGTCAATGTTTCTCGGCAAAAAGATACACGATGTATTGCCTTCGGGACTTTCGGAAACCGCCATGGATGTGATGCGAAAATCTCTTAAATCATCCAGGGCAATTTCCTTTGAATACGAACTTCCGGTGAATAATGTCGTCAGGTATTTCGAGAACCGAATTACGGCAATATCGGACAGCGAAGTTCTTTCTATCATAAGAGATATTACCGACAGAAAAAAAACGGAAAACGCCCTGATGGAATCGGAAAAAAAGTACCGCAGACTTCACGAAAGCATGATAGACGGTTATGTACGGATTGACCTGAACGGAAATATACTCGAAAGCAATGAATCGTATCAGAGACTTACTGGTTATTCGGAAAAAGAACTCAATACTATGTCTATCTGGGATATTACTCCCCGCAAATGGCATGACGATGAGAGGAGACTGATCGAAGAACAGGTCTTGAAACGCGGCTATTCGGATGTTTACGAAAAAGAATACAGAAGAAAGAACGGTTCGCTTTGCAACGTGGAAATTCACGCTTTCGTATTGAGAACTGATTCCGGAGATAAGGAAGGTTCCTGGGCAATCGTCAGAGATATCACTATGAGAAAACAGGCGGAAGAAGCCCTGCTTCTGCGAAGCGCCGCATTCGAGTCTTTCATATATCCCGTGGTAATTACAGACGCTGACGCAGTAATTCAGTGGGTCAACCCCGCATTCACGGGCATGACAGGTTATTCCAAATATGAAGCAGTCGGTAAAAAAACAAGTATCCTGAAATCAGGAAAGCATTCGAAAGAATTTTATAAGGATATGTGGGACACTGTCCTTTCCGGTCATGTATGGTTCGGAGAATTGATAAATCGGAGAAAAGACGGTACCCTGTATTACGAAAACGATACAATAACACCCGTATTTGATTATGAAGGAAAGATTGTAAACTTCATCGCGATTAAAACCGATATTACAGAGCGAAGGAAAATGGAAAGCGACCTTAAAGAGAGCGATGAAAGATGGCAGTTCGCTCTCGAAGGCTCGGGGGACGGGGTATGGGATTTGAACCTGATTGCAAAGACGGTGTTCATATCGTCTCAATTCAAGCGAATTCTGGGCTACGGGGATAATGAACTTACTTTATCATACGAAAATTTACTGCGTCTCTCGCATCCTGATGGAATGAACCGAAATATTGAAGGATTGAAAAAATTGTTAGAAGGAAACATTGATGTATTCGCTTCCGAGCAAAGACTGCTTTGCAAAGACGGATCGTACAAGTGGGTAATGGTTCGCGGAAAAGTTGTTAAGCGAAATGAGGACGGCGCTCTGTCAAGAGTAATAGGCACTTTGACAGATATTTCCCGGAGGAAAGAATTTGAAGAGCAACTTCGCAGCAATCTGGAAAAGGAAAAAGAACTGAACGAATTGAAATCAAGATTCATTTCAACCGCGTCGCACGAATTCCGCACACCGCTCGCTTCAATTCTTCTTATTAGCGACGCTCTCTCGACGTACTGGAATGACTTCGATTCTAAGCAGATAAATTTGAAACTTAATAATATAAAAGAGCGCGTGCTGCATCTTACGGAAATTGTAAACGACGTCCTTCATTTGTCGAAGATTCAAAGCGGCAGAATCGAGTATGATCCCGAAGAAATTGAATTGGATGAAGCATGCAAAAAATCAATCGAAGGTTTCGCAGCAGATGAAACAGGAAAACGCAGGATTGAATTCGAAAGCGGTTATGATTCTTTACGTGTATTCATTGACAGGCGGCTTATTAATCAGATTCTTTCCAACCTGATTTCCAATGCTTTGAAGTATACTCCGAAAGACCCGGTTATAAAGGTAAAACTTTTTACGACCGGTGATGAGGTGAGTATATCCGTGTGCGATAACGGCATCGGTATTCCCGAAAACGACAAAAAATTTATTTTCTCCGCCTTTTACAGGGCGTCTAACGCTAAACTGATTCAGGGGAATGGTCTCGGCCTGAACATTATTAAAGAGTCTCTGCTGAGTCAGGGCGGCGACATTACTTTCAAGAGTAAAATAAATTCGGGCTCGACTTTTACCGTGCATCTGCCGAAAGATAAGTTCGTCAGATAAAACCGGTAATGTAATTTTGTGAATCAGGTTCCGGTAATTCCGGAAAATTACTCTGATTGAGGTATTTTTCGGATTAAAGCATTGAAAAATAGTAATATAATATCTAATTAAGCTAATAAAGAAAGTGTTTTGTTTCACGTAATAACCTTGAATAAATATATCAAATTTATTACTTTTATTGTTTTGAAAGTTAAAGGTTACTCTTTATATGAAAAAGAATGTTCATCCGAAATATTACAAATGCAACGTAATCTGCAATTGCGGAGAAAACCGCGGTGTGCTCTTTACAACCCGCTCTACCGTACCTGAAATAAAGGTTGAAATTTGCTCGTTGTGCCACCCGTTCTTCACGGGCACGCAGAAGATTGTCGATACCGCGGGACGCGTTGAGAAATATCTGAAGAAATACGGAAAAACCAGGAAAAGCACGGAAGCATAATTCGTTCTATAATTTTTTAAGCCGGCCAAATTAAATTGCATAATGAGGCTGGCTTTTTTATTTTACAAAAATTAAACGAAGGCCATGGATTTTATTATTTTCGAGGATACAAGATATGAGAATCTCTATCCGCTCAACGTCCTGAGAAATTCGATGGATTTGAAGGCAGGCATATTTTCTTTCAAGGAAAGAATTATAAATTATTTGCCTCTCGGGTCGGCGGTAAATCTGTTCGTCAGAAATGAAATGTGTGAACTCACAAAGGTCTTCAATAAATGTCTCGTTAACGAAATACCGGCCTCTGAAACTGTTTTTCTGAACGGAAGGACGGTTTTCTCTCAAAGGTTCATAAACTGGATTGTCGCGGAACTCCCTGCCGACAGCAAGGTGGAATATGACGGTACAGTTGTAGCGGCGAAAATATCCTCCGGTGAAATCAAGAAACGTTCTGAAAATATTTCTTTCCCCGTAAATAATATTTTCTTCGAAGGGCTCCGCAATATAAACAACCTGAATTTCAATTTCGAAAACATCTTCGATATTATAAATTATCCCTGGGATATTATCAGGCTGTTTGATTTCAATCTTGCTTTCGACCTCAGTTATCTTCTCGAAAAAGCGAGGGGAGCGGAGAAAAATCCCGAAGTCTCTCAGGAGAACGAAAATAATTTTGTAAGCCCCAGCGCGAAAGTTTATCCCGGCGTCATTCTCGACACAGGCAGCGGGGAAATTTATATCGATGATAATGCCGTCGTTGAACCTCTGTCTTACATCAAAGGTCCGGCATACATCGGCAAGAATGCTGTCGTAAAATCCGGCTCGAGAATTTACGGACCCTGTTCAATAGGGTGGGGCTCGAAAATATCGGGCGAAATTTCCGGCTCGTTGTTTCATTCCTGCGTCAATAAACAGCACGACGGGTTTATAGGTAATACGTACGCCTGCCCGTTCGTGAACTTCGGCGCGGACACGGTCACGAGCAATCTCAAAAACAACTACTCGAAGGTCAGGGTGAATTATAAAGGCGAATCGATTAATACCGGTATGCAGTTCCTCGGAAGCCTCGTAGGAGACCATTCCAAATTCGGCATCAACACTATGCTTAATACGGGTACAATTTGCGGCGTTTTCGCGAACGTTGCGGGCGGAGGTTTCCCGGAAAAGAACATTGAATCCTTCTCGTGGAATATTCTCGGAAGCGAACCCGTTAGGTACAAGTTTAATGAAGCCGTCGAAACCGCCAGAATAGTGATGAAAAGACGCGGCATCGAAATGAGCGAAGAATATATCTCGCTCCTGAAAAAAATCTATTAAAATATTCATGTAGAATATTGTCAAGCCTGTATATCACTACCCGATTAATAAACAACGGTATTTTCAATATCTTTAATTTAATCTCTTAATCCAACATACGATTGCTTAAGTTCTTACCGATGTATTAGAAATGTGATATGACTAAATCGTATAAATGAGCAAAATCAGGAGTTTGCTAATATTTAGTTTTAGGTTAAGCCCACGGCTTCAGCCGTGGGACAAATGAAAGTAAAAGCAAAACCGTTTTAACGGTTTAAATTAAATACAAAAATATGCCGCATTCAAATGCAAAAATATGGATTCACCTTGTTTTTAGCACCAAAGACAGAATGCCTCTCATAACGGAATCAATTGAGAAAAATTTGCACAGCCATATAAGAAGAAAATTAACCAATGAATTCGATTGCTTTGTGGAAGAAATTAACGGAAGCACAGATCATATCCACATATTATTCAATATGAGTGAAAAGCATTCCCTTGAAAACATCGTGAAAAACATTAAAGGCGAATCAACACATTGGATTAATTTAACAAACAGACCTGAAGAAAAATTTTCGTGGCAAGTAGGTTACTGCGCATTCTCTATAAGCATTGATAAAGTTCATGCTGTGAAAACCTATATTAGCAGACAAAAAGACCACCATGGAAAAATTTCTTTCAAGGATGAATATGAAAAACTAATGAAAATTTACAGTATAAAGGATTGACATTAGTTGTATATTTTCAAACCGTTAAAACGGTTCTAATCTTGTTTCCGCTGACCCACGACTAAAGTCGTGGGCTTGACCTAAAGAAACAAATTATTATTAATCAAAGAATTCTTTTTAGACCGTAAGGGAAATAATTTGCATATAATTCGTTATACCGACTTTTACTCGTACTTCGCAAAATGTATTATTTCCTCAATTACACGCTCCAGCGCTTCTGTCGTTCCAGCGAACGGGTGAACCGCGCCGAACGTATGACCTGTTTTTTTAATAATCAAAAGTTTCGATGAAGATTTATCGCAGAGGGCGTATAGTTCGCTTGCTTCTTCTTTTTCTACAGCCATATCCTCCGCTCCGTGAACTATAAAAACGGGAACTTCGATTTCCGATACCGCTTTTTTAATGTTCAGTCTTTGCTGGTTCATTTCAAGGTCCTCGAGCAAAGAAACATTCATTCTCATTCTCTGCTTAGTCCTGGTGTTCAATGCCTCAAGATACCCGCGCTTTTTCCAGGTTCTCTTCGTCTCTTCTCCGTAACGGTCGAATTCCGAAACCGACGCGAGCGTTATCAGTTTTTTAACGCGCCTGTCCTCCCGAGTTTTCAATATCGCGATACCTCCGCCGCGCGAATGACCAAGGAGAGTTAGATTGTTAAAATCATAATTATATCTTTCTTTCCCGCTTTCAAGAAAATCCAGCACTTCTCCGAGGTCGTCAAGTTCAGCGGAAAATGTATTCAGCGCGAAAAGGTCAAGTCTGTCAAAATCGACGGGTTTGTCTTTTGAATTGTCCGTTCCGTTAAGCGAAAAATTGAATGAAACAGTGAAGAACCCCGCGTCGGCGAATCTTTCTGCTATGTATGGGAAGCATCCCCAGTCCTTGAATCCCTTGAATCCGTGGCAGATAACAAGCAGAGGCAGTTTGTTCCCTGCGCTTTCGTTAAACCGGAAGTCAATATTAAGTAAGTGCCCGCTTTTGTTTTTGATTTTAATGTTTTTCATTTAATTCGTATTTTAACCTGTCTATAATATCGCAAAATAAAAACATATACGATGGAAGAAAAGTTAATTAGTTTTATCAGAACCGAGTATCTCGACGACGACAGCCTTGAAATCACGAAAGATACAAAACTGATTTCGAGCGGATTAATTGATTCGTTTTCTCTTGTCTCGCTTCAGACATACATCGAAAGGGAATTCGGGAAACGTATTCCCGCTCCGAAAATCACGGCGGAATCTTTCGACACCGTTGCGCAGATGATAGAAATAATAAATCAGTTCTGATAAGTTGAGGCTTCTGTTCCTCTTCATATCGTTCCTCGTTGGCGCTCTGGTTATCTACTGGACCCTGCCCAACCAGAAATCAAGAACGGTTTTTCTCGGACTCGCCAGCCTGATTTTCATTCTTCTTGCGGATAAACTCGCCGGAAGAATCGTAGCCGTGCTGACTGTTTACACTTACTTTTTTTCCGTTCTTATTGAGAACTCAAAACATAAATCATTTTATCATCATATCTCCGTCGCGGGCATTGTTGTCCTGCTGGCTTTTTTCAAGTACATAGGTTTTCTTGACGATTATATCCATTCGGTTACGGGATTTTTCCTGAACAGTCAGGCGCATGCATTTGAAAAAATCCTCATGCCCCTCGGTCTCTCATACATTACTTTCAGATACATAAGTTATCTGACCGATATTTATTGGGGCATAAACCGGAAGACAGATATCTATACTTTGCTTTTTTACGGAGCGCTCTTTACGACTTTCCTTTCGGGACCGATAGACAGGTTCGAGCGAATCGAAAGGCAGATAAAAACATTCAGAATCAATTTTGCTCCGGCTTTCGTTTACGAAGGTTTCGAAAGAATAGCATTCGGAATGTTCAAGAAATTCGTAATAGCGGACTGGACGGGTTATCTCGTTAACTCCATCAGCGGCGGAAGCAATACATTCGCGGAAAAAGCAATTATGCTCTTCGGATTTTCGATTCAACTATATATGGACTTTGCCGGCTACAGCGACATTGCAATCGGCACATCCCGGCTTTTCGGACTTCGCATAATGGAAAATTTCGACAGCCCATATACCAAACCGAACATATCGCAATTCTGGAGAAGTTGGCATATATCGCTCTCCGACTGGATTAGGGATTACATATTTTTCCCGCTTGGTAAAATCAGCGGCAACAAAATCTGGCTGCTCGTTTTCGTACCTGTAATATCAATGGGCATTTGCGGTATGTGGCACGGCTCCGAAATGAAATTTGCCGTCTGGGGTATGTACCACGGCGCGGGGCTATCGGTCTATCAGTTATGGAGTTTATACAAGAAAAAGAATAAATCTATGAAAGCGGTTACGGAAACAGGTTGGTTCAATGCTTTTGCCGTACTGCTAACATTTGCTTTTGTAACTTTCGGATGGATTTTCTTCAGATGAAAAAGTTTTTTATTATATTGTTCGCTCTGATGCTCGCTTTCTTCGCGTCGGAATTCATATTGCATAATGTTCTTAAGTACCCGAAGAGAACCGCTTCCGTGAAATACGCCTTCATACCGGGCTTCCCGGGATTTGAAGTGCTGAAACTGAAAGAGCCGCATTCGGAATTCTGGTCTGTTGAAGGCGGAAATAAAGTCTATAAGTACAATAATCTCAGGGTTACGGGCAATGATATGTATCCGGATGAAGAATCAAAACTAATTTACGTTCTCGGCGATTCGTATGTTGAAGCCGCTTCTGTTCCTCCGGAATCGACAGGTGCGACCGTTCTTCAAAAACATTTGAATACAATCGACACGAATCTCAAAGTATTCAACGGTGCGTATCCGAACAGTGACCCGTACACGCTCTGGTTCAGAACATTGTTCTTTGAAAAATGGTACAAACCCGATTATGTGTTCCTGCTTCTCACGCATCTGGATCTGCTCGACCTGAATCTTCAGAAGCATAAAGACACGCTTGATTTCAGAATACCCGAAAATTTCGGGAGCGTATTGCCGGAATCAAAAAGCGACAGGTATTTCGACGTGTTCAGAAAAAGATTCGCGGTTTTCAATCTCATATCACATAGCATTAGTATCGCGGGCGGAAAAAACGAAAAAATAAGAAATAATATTCAGGATGTTTATGTGAAGGACCTCGATAACAGCATGGAAAAACTTAAAAAGTGCCTTCTAAAATTCAAAGAAAAATTCGGAGACCGATTCACCGTTGTTTCACTCGAAGTCGATGAAGAAAAAAGCAAAATAATGGCGGACGTATGCGCTTCAGTCGGAGTCACTTACGCGAACAAAAAACTGCTGGTGTCTGAAAACCAATGGGAAAAAGGTCAGCACTTGAACGAAAAAGGCAACAGGGAATTCGGTGAATTCCTTTTTGAATTGTTTAAAAGCCGCTACCTGACCCTCGAAACCGGGAAATTAAATACACAAAACTGAAATGGAAAAACTTTTTGGATTCATAAAAAACGACAGCCTGAGATTATTTGTAATCTCGTTCCTGCTCTTCCTTATCCTGATAATTTCAGTATGTTCAATGGCATTATTCAACATAGTTTCCGTCGAATCCAATCCGTTCTTCTATATGAATTTCTGAATTCCCGCCTGATTATAACTCCTTGCTGCCGTGTTCAAATAAAAAATATACTAAGACATCATTCATTTCTCGTTATCAGGTCTTTTAGTAATTCACGAACATCCTTATAATCAGGCAGATTGTATCTTGAATAAGACTTTTCCATTCCCACCTTAATTGAGTATGCTCTGTGAGGCAGAGCCTTGAACATATCCTCGTCGGTCCAGTCGTCGCCAACGGCAAGTATAAAATCGAAATTATCCTCCGGCTTGAAAACGCTGACCGCCGTACCCTTGTGTACGTCGAGATTTCGTACTTCGACAATATCGTGACCCCTGATTACGTCGAGGCTCATCCTTGATGTTAGGTTCTTAAGAACATCCGTTAACTCGTTTGCAACCGTCTCTCCGTATAGTTTATCCGACTTTCTGATATGCCAGACAATTGAGTGGCTTTTTTCTTCGTAGAAAGAACCTGCGAGAATCTCCGAGTATTTATCGAGCACCTGTTTAATCTGCCATTTCCATCCATCGTCAAGTTTCCTGAAAATTTTCCATTTCTTCCCGCGCTTCTTTATCCACACCCCGTGCTCCGCCACGAGACCGGCGTTTACGTCCCAGAACCACCTGTCCAGCGTTTCCGTATCCCTTCCGCTGATAATCGCTACCTGTGTCCCCGCGGCGCCGCACAAAGACTTTAAAATATTAATCAATTCGCCGTCGGGCGACGCGTTCTCGGGCTCGTCGCAGAAAGGAACGAGCGTGCCGTCGTAGTCGAGAAAGATTATTTTCTTCTTTGCTTTCCTGAAATCCCTGATTAGTTTACTCCTGATTTCATCGTCAAGATATTTTTTCTCAAATTTGTTTTGAAGTCCTTTTATGTGAAGCACCGAAAGGAGAAAATTCTCCGCCCATCTTATAACGTCGTTTGATTTTATTCTTTCCCGTATCGCCTTGTTCCGCCTGACTTGCTCGTCCGGTTTCATTTCGAGCGCTTTCTTTATCGAATCGGCAATGTTATCGATATGGTTCGGATTAATAATTAATGCCTCAATCATTTCCTTTGCCGCTCCCGCCATTTCGCTTAGAATCAGAACCCCCGTGTTGTCAATCCTGCTCGCGATGTATTCCTTCGCTATTAAATTCATACCGTCGCGCAAAGGGGTTATTAGCGCAACGTCGCTTGCCCTGTAGAGCGCGGAAAGATACTCGCGCTCGAAACTCTTGTACTGGTAAATTATCGGCGTCCAGTCCGGAGTGCCGAAAATGCCGTTTATCTTTCCGACAATTTCGTCGATTTCCTTCTTCATCTGATAATACTTCTCGACCCCGATTCGAGAAGGAACAGTTACCACTATCATCGACGCCTTCTTATGCCATTCGGGATTTTTCTCAAGAAATAACTGGTAACCCTGAAGACGGTTGAGAATTCCCTTCGTGTAATCAAGTCTGTCGATTGAAAGAATAATTTTCCGCGAGCGGAGATTTTTCTTCAACCTGCCGCACTCCGCTTCGGTCTCCTCGGTACGCGCCAAACTGTCAAAGAAACGGAAGTCGATTCCCATCTGGAACGTGTCCGCCTTTACGATTCTGTCCCTAAGTTGAATTTCTCCCGCGTGATTGTTAAGACCGAGAAGCCTCAATACACATCCGAGAAAATATCTTGTATAATCATTCGCGTGGAAGCCCATTAAATCCGCGCCTAACATTCCTTCAAGTATATCCTTCCGCCATTCGTGAGGCAGCAACCTGAATATTTCATAATGCGGAAACGGTATGTGCAGAAAAAATCCGATTCGCGCACCGCTCATTCTCTTCCTAATCATCGCGGGAAGAAGCATTAAATGGTAATCGTGTATCCATATCATATCCCCCGGCTCCGCCATTCCGCAGACAATATCGCAGAATTTTTCATTAACGTATTTGTATATGTTCCACATTTCGCCGTCGTAATTTGTAAAGGCGGGGAAGTAATGAAACAACGGCCATAAGGTCTTGTTGCAAAATCCGGAATAAAACCTGTCCATCACTTTCTCGTTCAGAAAAACAGGAGTCAGTTTTCTTTCCTCAAGCAATTCTCTCACCTCGTCCTGTTTCCTGTCAGGAAACGACATTCCCGGCCAGCCAAGCCAGTGGAAATACGTCTTGTCGAGAGAAGACGAGTTCATCGAATCGAGATACGAACTTATTCCCGAAACAAGTCCGCCCGGACTCGTATTCAGTTTGTATCCTCCGTCTTTTTCAGTGATTGTAACAGGCAGTCTGTTCGATATTACGAAAAGTTTCATTAAAAGCCTCCCTTCTTCATTAAAATATGAAAAGTCGTATTCAAGAAAAATAAACAGGGGAGCGGTACCTGAAGGTACTTCCCTGAACCGGATTCATATCGGTTATTTTACCGGTTCGAAATGTGTTTTATACTTTAATAAAGGTATCAAATATTGTGTTCAATATCAAGTAAACTCACTTGAGATTAATTATCTTCAAAGTATCCGCCGTGAGTCTCGATTTAATGAAATTAAAAATGTCATTCTGAGACGACCTTATTCTCGCATCAGCGGTTTTCTTTTCCCATTGCACTGTAACGAGAGGAAGGCTTTTCACTTTTACGGAATCATCCTCCGTGCCGGGTGTATAATGATTGCGTGAAAAACCGACGCTCTCGATGCCGGGAACAAAAATTCTGATTTCCTCTGTAATGTCCCGCGAAATAAGCGAATCTTTGCCGCTCAAATCCCTGATTGAATCGAGCGCCGCTTCGGATTCGGATTTCTTCAAGAGCGATATCTTCGCGAGTATGTCCGAACTCAATTCTCCTTTAATGTTCTGAATGCCCCTGTCGTCGTTTATCTGCGTAAAATTAATTTTCGTGTTTCCGATTCCTAATCTCATCAGAGCGCCGCCGAGAGAATCCTTCTTACCCTTCGTAAGCGGATTGCCGACGGCATATATGTTAAGATTTCCTCCGTCATCCTTACCGGGAATGTATTCCCATTCAATTACGTTGTATCCGCTCTTCTGAATGTCCTCCTTAATAAACTTTTCTATCCTGTTGTTAATCCTGACGTCTGAAATCACGCCGTAGAAAATAAAGAAACTCGGAATAGCCGCAATAATCACGAACGAATATATTACAATCTTTGAACGCGCGAGCCTTCTCCTGTCAAGGTATTCCTTGAAAGGGAATTTCAGATATCTTACAATCAGGTATGAAGAAAAAGAAATGAAAACAGCGTTTATGAAGAAAAGATAAATCGCGCCGAAAAAATATTCGTACCGGGCGCTCGCGAGCCCGTATCCCGCCGTGCATACCGGAGGCATAAGAGCCGTGGCAATAGCGACTCCGGGAATTGCAGAGGCGGTCTTCGACCTCGTTATGGCGACAATACCCGCCGTTCCGCCGAAGAACGCGATTAATATGTCGAGAGCGGTCGGTTTAGTGCGCCCCAATATTTCGGCAGTGACGTTTCCAAGCGGCGTGAGAAAAAAATAAACCGCGCTAATGAGCAGCGCTAACACGACTCCTGCGGCGAATTCCTTAACCGAAATGAAAAAGTTTTCCTTGTCGTGTATGCCCAGCGAAAGACCTATGCCGAGAATGGGCGACATAAGCGGCGATATCAGCATAGCGCCGATTATCACGGCGGGCGAATTCGTGTCAAGCCCGACCGAGGCGAGTATTGCCGAACAAATAAGGTAGAAAAGATTCGGACCTTTTAAAATTGACTCGCCGCGAATCTGCTCAATCGTGGAAATCCTGTCCGCGCCTTTCTTTATGTCAAACGTGCCTTTGACTGAATCAATGAAATTCATAGTTTAATCCTTAAAAATTCAAACGCTTTAACAAATGCGACTAAATATAAAAATGCATAATTCAAAACGATATTAAAACCCGAAAACAAAATGAAGGAGGAATATAAAAGAAAATTAAACAGGGGAGCGGTACCGGAAGGTACCTCCCTGAACCGGATTCAAATTGGTTATTTTACCGGTTCGAAATGTATTTTATACTTTAATAAAGGTATCAAATATTGTACTCAATATTAAGTAAACTCACTTGAGAATAAATCTCTTGTAATATCCCTATACTGTCATCCTTTTTAGGTTGTCATTCCTTTATGTTGTCATTTCGTCCGATTCGACAAATAATCCGCCGTTTCAAAATACTGGAAAATGAGTGCAAATAAAAGAGCGAGAGATAAACAGTTAATGAATTTATATTGCAAATACAATTACTTAAACTTATTTTATTTTTCGAATACGCTTAATATTTGATATCAAAAACACATTCTTAGTAAGTTTTACAGAACAAATAGCGTATGAATTATTCAGGTTTTTTTAGATTTTAACTTTCATTTTTACTTTATAAAGATATGAACGTAGATAATTGGATAGAGGAGATTTTACTAAATGCCTCAAAAATTGAGGTTGAAAATTCTATAGAAATAGAATTAGTTGATTTGCTAATTGAAAATTGTATTGAACTACGTGGGAAATCTAATGAGAATCTAGGTACTTTTTTTGCAAGTGCATTTGATTTATTGACTTCAGCAGAATATTACAAATCTATTTCACATACCGGTTGGCAGTATTGCCCAGATACAGAGCCAAGACTTTTCTTTAATTTCACGAATTGTTGTCCAAGGCACGTTATAAATGATTTGTTTTTCTTTCATCCATCGAACAAACCGACATCTGGTAAAATTGGTACTGCAACCTCTAGACTGCTTTTACTTTTCTTAAGAGGATTTTTCAAACATTTTGGTTTTATTGAAGAAATAATGAAAGGAATTGAACCTGTTGACGCTATTATTGTTAATCGAAAGGGTCAGCAAATTCTTTTTGCAGAAATTAAAGCATCGCCATTACTCACTCTTGCTATTTCAACAAAAACACAGAAACTTACGACCGAAATTGAGGGAGAAATAGTCCATAGCGAGCATACGACAACAATTAACTCCAATCTTTATGCTTCACCTATTGATTTGTTTATTCCGAAATTTGAAAAAGGGAAATGGCTAGAACAATATTTTCCGCTTGGTCAAAAGAAAGATGAAAAAGATTTTTATTGGGGTTTTAACGGGCTGATAAACCTTCTCAAAAAAGATAGTGTATTCTTTAGCCAGTATTTTACTTATTGGATTGAATCTCTTAAGTCGTATCATCCAAAATCAAATAAAAATATTTTTTGGCTCACAAATGCATGTGGTACACCTAGCCCAATTCCTACAGGGTGGAAAAAACGTAGAGAAGGCTCCGGTTATGAATCGATATCTGATTCTAAAACTAGTGTTGGAATGGATAGAACCGATGATATTAAAAAAGGAATTTATCAGGTTCTAAAACTTGGTGCCGAGGGGAAACAACTCACATCTAAATGGGATTACAAAGTAGGAATTATTTCTAATATCCATCCTGCCCGCCACTTTGAAGATTATCTGCAATCTTTTAAAGATATTGTTTGGACCAATGATGAATCAGGCAGAGCGAAATATGTTAAAGATTTGCCACTAGACCAGAAAGTATTCAATCTTTTTGATGGGATTATTGCGCTTACGAAAACATATTCTCGTGACGAATGGATTGATAAACTTTTTTCAAATCTAAGTATGTAATGAGACCTGTTTACTTAAAATTAAGAGCAAACATCGAACTAGACGGAGATGTTACTATTGCAGAAAGAGAAGTGAATTTTTTCTGTGAAAATTATTTCCCTGTTCATCAAAGCGACTTAGAAAAAGTTAAAAAACTTATCGAATTATCAGAGAATAATATACTTTCGAATACGAGAAAAAATGGGGTTATTGGATTTGTTGGATACACTGAAAATGAACTAGACGCTATTATTATTAAATCAAGTTTTATTCAGGAAATTTGGACTGATGAATTATTAGAGACAGAAAATGAATTGGTAAAAAAGGCATATTGTGAAATGATAGATGATGGGAACTATTGTATCATACCATTATTTCCAATGGGGGAATTTTTAACTTATTATCATAAAAGTGAAGTTCAGCATTCAGACATTAAACTTTTTACATTACATCTTTCCAATAAAGAAAAGAAAGCCGAAATAGAAAAAGTTGTATTTAAATCCTCTACATCCACTCCTCATTCACATGGACTACATAAATATAAAGCCAAGTTTTTTCCACGTCTAATTAGAAATATTTTGGTAACAGAATGCAATAACAAAAAAGATGTTTTGGTATTAGATCCATTTGTCGGCAGTGGAACAACCTTGATAGAATCTGCATTTATGGGTTTTAAATCCATAGGTGTGGATATTGATAAACTTTCTTGTTTAATTTCTGAAAGTAAAGTAAATCTTCTAAAGATAGATCATTTAACATTGTTGAAAGAAACTGAAGTCTATCAACACGCAAAAGTAAGTATTCCAAGATTATATAGGTTCCCAAGTTGGATTAGCAAAAAATTTGACCGCTGGGGAACTGTTGCGGAAAGGGATGTTTATGAAAAGGACGTTTCTTCACTTACTGCAAATATAGAAAGTCTTAATGATGCGAGAAAACTATTTCAAACAATAATTAGTGATGCTGTTAGCAGAAAATTCAACATCAGAATGATGGGAACGGGTGTTGGTAGATTTGCGCTTGAAATACAAAAATCTTCTTTAAGTAAGATAGTACAGAATAATATAAAGTTTTTAATAAAAGCCAGTAGTGTTGTAAAAGCATTAATTAGTGCTTATGATATCAATATTGATTTACCTGAAGTAATAAATGGCAATGCTACTTCTCTTGGATTGGCTGATGAAACTGTTGATATAATTCTTACATCACCGCCTTATTTGCCTGCTTCATCAGGAAGAGAGAATTATTTGATAGGTAAATCCATTTCAATTACTGCACTTGATTTAATGACAGAAAATGAAATTGAGCTAGCGGAAGAAGGAAGTGTAGGTTCAATGAAAAATCAAACCGAAATTTTTGAAAATGGCCTGCCAAACAAAGTCTACGAACTTTATACTTTTCTAAAAAATGATTCGCTAAGAAACATAAAAGCTGAACCTACATATACATACTATCAAGATATAAAGAAATCGCTTGCTGAGTCTTATAGAGTTTTGAAACGGAATGGAAAAGCAATTTATGTGATTGGCAAAGAATCGGTCTTTTACACATTCAAGACACGAGAAATACTTTACAAAGTGGAATGTGACAGCATTTTTAGTGAAATTGCTAAAGATATCGGATTTAAAATAAAAGAAGTTGTAAACGTTGAATTGAACAAGAAAAATAAAAATGCAAGACCTCGCGCATTAGACAAATACTATGAATCAGTTTTTATATTAGAAAAACCTTAGAACACATTCTCATTTTAGTTAGTCACAATAATCAACTGTTATTCCAAGATCTACAAATGAACTTGCCTGTTTAAACTAACCGCTGAGAGAAAAAATAATGCAAAGCAATAACTTACGATATTCTTATAGCGTTAGTTAATCAAGTTCTTAATCTATAGGAAAGATAATAAAAATGTCAGATATGATTTGTTGAAAAGTAATTTCTTAAAGAATAAGTGGAACTCCGATGGAGGAAGGAGTTCCACGAGAAGAAGAACAAAAAAATGAAAAAACAAATAGGTCGAGCAACTCTTTTTTGTTTCTTTTTTTCCTTCAAGAAATTTTTATTTTTGAATTCCTAAATTTTGCATCCTAAATTTTAGTTTCTTTTAGAGTGGAATCTCTAAGGAGGAAGAGATTCCACGGAAGTAATAAATGAAAAACAACAATCGTGTTCCTTATTATTCTTACAGTTTCTCCTTTAGCATTTCTAAAGTCCGCTTCGCCGCTACATTTTCATCACGGTGATTTTCACTATGTCGCTTTCCTTGCCGATTGGGTCGTCGTTAAGGATATAGACGGCATAGTATTCGCGGAGTTCCGCGTCGGCGCTGTTCAGGTTCACGCGGGTGTCGTGATACGGCGGATTCGTGTCGTTCGCGAGGAATGTGAATTCGGCTTCGCTTCCTCTGCGTGAAAAGATTTTGATTCCGTCGAATTCGCTCTTGTTGAAATCGATTGTTACTCCGCTTGCGCCGGATGCCGCTTTTATTGTCGGCTTCGCGTTCATTATGTCAACTGTGCTCGACGGTCCGACAATTCCGAGGTCTTTTCCGATTTCATCGGTGTAACCCGGATGATTTTTGATTCTCTGAACGAGCGGACGAACGAGGTCGCGCATTGATTTTTTCCTCGCCGTGTTCGCCGCGACTTTCGATTTCGCGGTATCTTTTACCGCGACCATTTCAACGTAAGATGCATTGTGCGCGGTGATGACAGTGTCAACTTCTGTTACTTCTGCAGGCAGAACGCCTACTGCCGTGGCGTGTCCGGGAAGTTTGGTGTTGAAGTTTTCTTCCCATTGGGCTAAGTCCCCGTCTCGGTGGGGCATATAGTCTCCCATTTTTATCGCTCCTTTTTAATTTGGTTGGATAGCGGAAATTATCAGGATTGGTTTAAGTCGAAAATGCAAATATTTCAAGTATTGTTTTTTAAATTTAATTTTCTGACATTAAGCGTTTATATAATCCTGTGTTTTATCAATCGGAATAAAATACATTCGCAGGAATAAATCCCCGTTCCCGATGATTTTTTGAATGTTTCACATCGTTCTTATGCCGTCCGCTTTATCGAAAATCCCGTTATTTCTTTCGCAAACCCCGTTTACGTCCGGAATTGCATTAATGTTAATGAAATTGAGGCGGTTACGCGTGAAATTTCCCCTGTTCCCTCTGATTTTGCCCCGTCATCCGTGATTTTTTATCCGTCACTGGGGATTTTCCTCCGTTCCCGATAAAATTCTTCCCGTCATCAAAGAAATTTTTTCCGTCATCAATAAAAATTTGTCTGCTCTTGATAAAATTATCCTCGTCCCCTTTGAAATATCGTTCGTCCTCGATGAAATTATGCTCGTTATTAAAAATATTTCTTCTGTTCTCGGGAAAAAATTATTCATCCCCGCCGATGAAAATTTCTTTACTAATGTTTTGATGTTCATCCCCGCTGATGAGACTTATATTATTAATGCCGGAGTTTTTGTTCTCGTTAAAAAATGTTTTGTCCTCACTGATTTAGGATTCATTCTCACTGATTTAGGTTTCATCCTCACTGATTTAGGTTTCATCCTTATTGATTTGAGATTCATCCTCACTGATTTGACTTTAATTACCGTGGATGAAAAATTATTCGGATGTGATGAAATATTTTTTACCGGTGACAGAGACCGCGTTAGTGATGACGGAAGCCGCGTTACCGGTGACGAGTATCGCGCACCCGTGACGGGAGCCGCATCATCAATGACGGAAGTCTTTTCATTAATGACGAAAGTCTTTTCAGCGATGATGAAAGTCTTTTCAGTGATGATGAAAGAGAAATTCTGAGCGAATTTTCAAGTGTCGTTAAAACAGAGAAATGAAAAACGGCTGAGATAAATCAGCCGTTTTGTTTGAAAAACTTTTAAGCGAATTATTCTATGCGGGCGAATTGTATGTTTCCGTTATCGGCTCCTTGAAGTCCTTGTTCAGTAGCATATTCTTCACGTCCTTCGCTATCGTTACGCTTTTGTTGAGCGTCATAAACACGTTGTCAACGAAGAGGCGGATTTCATCGAAATCCATCGCTTCGGGCTTTGCCGCTATTGAATCGAAGAGTTCCGTCTGAAGTTTGTCGAGCAGTGTTATTTCCATCGCGAACATTTTCCTGTTCGGAATCAGCACCGGCATAGCCGCTTTTTTCACTGCCGCCTTTTTGACGACTTTCTTTACGGCGGGTTTCTTTGCAGCGGTTTTCTTAACGGATTTCTTTACCGCAATTTTCTTAACGGTTTTCTTCACCGCTTTCTTTAGGGGTTTCTTAGGTGATTTCTTGATTGATTTTGCCATAGTAAAAAAAATTTAAGAGGGGGGAATTTAATCCCCCGAATGTAAAAAAATACTATTACGAAATGAATTTGCCTCTCGGAGTATAGTGAGTGTGCAGAAGTTTATGAGAAAGATGTCCGCAGGGTCCTTCTGTGAAGAATTTTTCGTAAATCATCTTCACGTACGGGTTGTCGTGCGATTTTCTCATAGTAAGCGATTCGTCTTCGGCGTAAATCGCTTTCGCGCGCGCCTGCCTTATTTCGATTGATGTCGGAATCGGCTGTCCGCCGCCGCCGATGCATCCGCCCGGACACGCCATGAATTCTATGAAGTGGCATTCGCTGAATTTTCCGCCGCGCTTTATGTCGTCGAGAATCTTCTTCGCGTTTGCCGTGCCGTGCGCTACCGCTACTTTAAGCGTCGCGCCCTTGAGCCAGTTCCAGTCCTTTACGAGATGCTTCAGGATTTCAGGAACGGGTCCGACCGCGTTTATCGGAAGTTCTACGTACTTGACGCCTTCGAATCCTCTTACCGGCGTTATGTTCGCGTTTGCGAAAATGTCTTCAGTCTTGTTGCCCGTTACGAATTCGATTACAGAGCGGAGAGCCGCTTCCATAACGCCGCCCGTCGCGCCGAAAATCAATCCCGCGCCCGAGGCTTCACCGAACGGACTGTCGAAATGCAACTTCGGCATTTCGGGAAGGTAAATACCCGCTTCCTTTATCATCTTCGCGAGTTCGCGCGTCGTTAGACCGTAATCAACGTCCTTGTAACCCGAGTCCGTCATTTCAGGCCTGTTGCATTCGAACTTCTTCGCGGAGCAGGGCATTAAAGCGACCGAGACAACGTCCTTCGGGTCAACGCCGATTTGCTGCGCGTAGAAAGTTTTTATAATCGCGCCGAACATCTGCTGAGGCGATTTCGCCGTCGAAAGGTTCGGTATGAATTCAGGATAGAAATGCTCGAGATATTTCACCCATCCCGGCGAGCAGGAAGTGAACTGTGGGAAGGCGACGCTCTTGTCTCCGCCGACGAGAGCCTTGTAAAGCCTTATTATTAATTCTGTGCCTTCTTCGAAAATTGTGAGGTCGGCGGTGAAATTCGTGTCGAATACCGCGTCGAATCCGATTCTCTTGAGGGCTGTGTTTAATTCCTGTGTCATTGAAGTTCCGGGCTCGATTCCGAAACATTCCGCAATCGCCGCTCTGGGTGATGGCGCTGTCTGTATTACGACGTGCTTCTTCGGGTTGTCTATAGCGTCCCAGATTTCGTCCGACGGGTCGTTCGCGTGCAATGCCGCGGTCGGGCATCTGTTGATGCACTGTCCGCAGTTAATGCAGATAACGTCCGCAAGCGGTTTTTCCATAAAAGTGCTGATGTGTGTCTTGTCGCCCTTGTCAATCGCTTCAAGCACGCCGACTTCCTGTAGGTCGATGCAGGTTCTCACGCATCTCTTGCAGAGAACGCATTTGCTCATATCGCGGATAACCGAGTATGACGACTTGTCAACTTCGTACGCGGGCTTGTCGCAGTGTCCGAAAGTATATCCGTCAACTCCGTACTCGTTCGCGAGCGACTGGAGTTCGCAGTTTCCGTTTCTTATGCAGGAGTAGCATTCACCGTAATGTTCGCTGAGAAGAAGGTCTATAACGTGCCTTCTTGCTTTCCTTACCATCGAGGTCGAAGTCCTGACTTTTATCGGAGCCGTTATCGGGAACGCGCAGGCAGCCTGAAGAGTTCTCATTCCTTCCACTTCGACTACGCAAACGCGGCATACGCCCGCTACGCAGAGGTCCTCGTGATGACACAAGGTCGGAATGTGAATCTGATTCATCTTGCAGGCCTCAAGTATCGTCGTTCCGAGAGGAACGGATATTTTCTTCTCGTTAATCTCAACGGATATCATCCCGCCGATGGTGTTCGTATCCTCGGGTTTCTGAACCTTGAACTGCTGCTGGCTGACGGGTGCTCTTGATGTTTTTTTATTATCCATTTTTATGCTTCGATTTTATTTAATATTTCATCTTTAAAGTTTTCGATAATTGAAATGAATGAGTTCGGGCTCGACTGTCCGAGACCGCATTTGGAAGCGACCTGCATCGACTGTCCGAGTTCCTTCAGTTTGTTTATGTAATCAAACGTGAATTCGCCCTTTTCTATCATTTCAACGCCTTCGAGTAATTTTACGTTGCCGATTCTGCACGGCGTGCACTGACCGCAGGATTCTTCAACGAAGAATTCCATGAAGTTTTTGAGCACCTTGAGCATGTTCCTGTTCTTTCCGAATACCATCACGGAACCGCCTGTCGCGACGTCTTCGTAAGCAAGCGTTCTGTCGAACTGCGACGCGGGAACGCATACTCCCGACGCACCGCCGACTTGCACTGCTTTCGTTTCGCTCGCGTCCACGAGTTTTAAAAGGTCTTTTATCTTCGTGCCCCAGGGAAGTTCGTAAACTCCGGGTTTCTTACAGTCGCCTGAAATCGAGAATAATTTCGAGCCGCTCGATTTGTCAGTTCCTACCTTCGCGTACCAGTCGCCGCCCTTTACCACTATGTGAGCCGCCGCCGCGAGTGTTTCCACGTTGTTTACAGACGTCGGACGTCCGTTGTATCCCGTGTTAACAGGGTACGGAGGACGGTTCCTCGATTCGCCGCGCTGTCCTTCGAGCGATTCGATTAATGCGGTTTCTTCTCCGCATACGTACGCGCCCGCTCCGAGCCTTATCTTTATGTCGAAATTGAAATCTTCGAGACCGAGTATCTTCTTGCCGAGAAGATTGTCTTTCCTCATCTGTTCAAGGTAATCTTCAAGGTACTGATACATGTACTCGTATTCGCCCCTCAGATATACAAGACCTTCCTTCGCTCCGATAGTGTACCCGCCGATAACCATTCCGTCAAAAACCAATTCGGGATATTCCGTGAGAAGCACCCTGTCCTTGAATGTGCCGGGCTCTCCTTCGTCGGCATTGCATACTATGAACTTTTGATCCGCTTTCGCGGCTGCTGTCAGCATCCATTTTGTCGAGGTCGGAAATCCTGCGCCGCCTCTTCCTTTTAACTTTGATGACTTTAATTCAAACAGAACGTTCTCTCTCCCGATTTCGAGAGCCTTCTTTATTCCTTCGCCTCTCTTGTAATCGGAAAATAATACCGGACCTGTCCTTTCCTGTTTTTTAAAAATTGGTTCCATGAATGATATGTTTTAAGTTTGAACTATATTGAAAATTATACGATTTGAATTCTTTTTCGGTTTTAAGTTTTTCGGAGGAACCTATTCCGGGCATAGAAATCCCGTCAATGTAAGTCTGCGTTATAACTGCGGGGTAAAGCAAGTGTATTTATTCCTCCAAATAAATTTAATTCAAATTAGATAAAATAAGATGTTATCTCAATACATTTTTTAGTACCGAATTTTTGTTTTATCGGTTTTTTATACGCTCTTTTCGCTTGTTCCCCGCCGCTTTGTCACCGTAATCCGGTCTTTCAGGTTCCGGGGATGAGCACTGAATTATATTCCAAATCTTTGACTTATTTTTTGTAAATTTGTAAAAATCAGATTATTGCTTCTTAAACTCACATATTCGATTTTTAAAAAGGATATCCGCTCGGAAATCAGGAACAGATACGTCATAAATTCGCTCCTGATGTTCGTTATCATTACCATTTCAATCATCAAATTCTCTATCGGTGACGACAAAGTCGATGATTCAATACTTTCGGGTCTGTTCTGGATTGTGATTTTCTTCTCCGCCATTAGCGGTCTTGCAAGAGTCTTTATTAAAGAGGAAGAAACGGGAACCTCGATGGCTCTCAAACTTGCCGCCGGACCTACTGAAATTTTTCTCGGCAAACTTCTTTTTAATTTCGTGCTCACTTTCTCTCTGAATATTGTTATATTTTTCCTGTTCTATCTGATAACGGGAATTAAAATTAATAACTTCGGAGCGTTTTTCCTCTCGGTGATTCTCGGAAACTTCGGCATCGTAGCGGCTTCGACGATTATCGCCGCGATTATCGCGAAGGCAAATTCAAAAGGCACGCTCTATCCCGTTCTCGCTTTCCCTGTGCTCCTGCCGCTGCTGCTGACTTTGATTGATTCCACTAAACTTGCTTCCGAAGGCGCGCCTTTAACCGAACTTATCGGTGATTTCCAGATTCTAATCTCGTACTCGGTGGTGATTACCGTCGTATCAATTTTTCTATTTAAATTCGTTTGGGAAGACTGATTACAAATACAGGTTTCTATGATTCGCTTTCATCCGATTACGACCTGATGGTGAATGCATCTTCATACATTTCCGCCAGAAAGGAAATTCTGAAAAAATTCATAAAGGAAAACTACCGCTCGGCAGCCGATATCGGCTGCGGTACGGGCAACGACGCGATTGCGCTCGCTCTGAACGGACTGGACGTAACCGGGTTCGAGCCGTCCGCGGATATGCTTCAAAAAGCGAAACAAAAATCCAAAGCGTTTGGATGCAGGATTGATTTCGTTAACACGCCCGCTTCGCGCATTAAGAAAAATTTCGATTGTAAATTCGACCTTGTCGTTTCGCTCGGCAATGCTCTCGCGAATATGAATCCTTCCGAATTGCGGAAATCCGTGAAACGTATGCGCGCCGTTATGAGGGACGGCGGAACCTTGCTGTTGCAGTTATTGAATTATACGAACCTCAGGAAGGAAAATAAAAGAATCGTGAACGTTACCGAAAGCGGCGGCAGGATATTCTTCAGGTTCTATGACTTTCTTCCCGGGCGTCTGGATTTCAATATACTTGCTGCCGACAGGGAAAACCTGAAGAATCATAAACTGATTTCGACGCGCCTGTACGAATACAAAAAGAGCGAACTGTCTGCCTTGCTAAAAAATTCGGGATTTAAAAACATAAAATGTTATTCCGATTTTAACCTTAACCCTTTCTCCGCGGCGTCCTCCAAAGACCTCATAATTACCGCGAATAAAATCTGAGCCGCGTCGCGATAGTAACCCCGTTCTTCAGAGTGGCGTAAAAGAATTTTATAAAAGATATGCTTTAGCCCTAATTTTTTATCGATGACAGATTTTTTCAATTACTAATTAGACTTCTGAAAAACGATGTTACCAAACTGTAACCGAGAGTCTCCCCGTTCTTTGGGGGACTCTCGGCTTTGTTCTTGTATAAAATCAGTGTTTTCTTTATGGATCCCAGCCTACGCCGGGATGACAAACTCAAAAAGATTGTTTTTCGGAAGTCTCAAATTACTAATTACTAATTGTCTCAGTATGATATTTGCACTACATCCACCACCCTGAATTCCTCGTAATACCTTCCGTTTTCATCTTTCGGTATTATGTTCTCTTTCAGGAATTTTATAAAATTGCCGTAATTGGGAAACTGTGATTTGAAATTTTTGAATATTGAAAGTTTGAATTCGAGCGAATCGGTTATATCCTCGAATTGATTGGGCTTGTTCGTACCGAAAAAATAAATCCTGCTTACCCTGTGCTTGCCGTTCTTATCCGGATATATGAAGTCGTTCTTTGCCGCGAATACCGCGTCAAACACAGCCGTTCCGATTATCCTGTGGTCGCGGTGATTAAGGTTTATATTATCGAAATCGAGATTCGCGGGGTCGAATGTGAAAACAATCTCAGGCTTCAGTTCTTTAATAATTTTCGTCAACTGCCGCCTCAGTTTATCGGTATATTCAAGAAAACCGTCTTTGTAATCGAGAAAAAATACTTTCTTTACTCCGACCGCCGCCGCCGCGCTCGACTGCTCCTTCTTCCTCAGGTCAATCCTCTCCTTGCCCGTCATCGAACGTATCTTGAATCCGTTTTCGCCGTTAGTCGCTACAACGTAATACGCAGTGTATCCCTCTTTTATTAACCTTCTGACGGTGACGGGACACCCGAATTCAATGTCGTCGGGATGCGCCGCAATTGCAAGTATGTTCTTTTTAGCCAAGCCTTATCGATTTATTTTATGAAAATACGAAATATTTGTATTCTTAAATACGGTGAAAATAAGAATAAAATATGTTAAAATTGTAAAGACAACTAATTCATAGCATATTGATTTCTAAGGACTTTTTCAACATCATTGCCGAAAGTTCGCTAATCGGGGTCGCAATCTTCAGGAAGGACAAAGCAATTTATTCCAATGACAGGATTTCCGAAATGCTGGGTATACCGGGCAAAGAGATTGTTGGAAACAGTTTCGAGAATATTTCACGAAAAATCCATAAAGATGATTTGCAGCCGTTCAAAGATTTCTTGTCGGCTGATAACACCGTTTCGCAAATGAAAATCAGGTTCAGATTCAGGAAGAATTCCGGAATGTATGACTGGTACGAATCGAGTATGATGAAGATTATAAGGGACAATGATGAATATGTCTTGACAATCCTGACTGATATTACGGAGCAAAAAGAATACGAACAGAAACTTATTGAAAACGAAAGCAAGTACAAAAGTTTTATTGAAAAAACCTCTGAGGGCGTTTCTTACCTTGAGTTTTCCGAACCTATTGACATCAGTCTTCCTTTCGAAGAGCAGGTGAAATGTATTTACAAAACAGGTATTGTTGCCGAATGCAATCTCGCTTTCGCGAAAATGTACGGCATCAATTCGGCGGATGAGATTCGCGGTAAATCCCTATACGAACTGCACGGCGGAGACAGCAATCCCGTGAACATCAACGCTTTCCTTGCCCTTCACGATAATGATTATAACGTTCAAAACGTCATATCCGAAGAAATTACATCCGACGGCAGGAATGTCGTTTTTCTAAACAATTCGGTCGGAATTATTAAAGACAATCATCTCGTCGGCATCTGGGGAACACAGATTGACATTACCGAAAGACAGAAATCCCACGAACTCATATCCGCCGCTTTCAGCATTTCCGAAGCTGCCCACGAATCGGGAAATCTGGATGACGTCTTTTCCTCGATTCATAAAATTGTGTCTTCGCTTATGCCTGCGAAGAATTTCTACATCGCAATTTATGACAGAAATAAAGACCTGATTTCATTTCCGTATTTCGTTGACGAGTTCGACGAAGCCGTTATTACACAGAAACCGGGAAGGGGAATAACGGAATACGTAATCAGAACCGGCAAACCCCTGCTCGCTACACCCGATGTTATCGCGGAACTGGAAAAAACCGGCGAGATTATCCCTATAGGTTCCGAATCGATTGACTGGCTCGGCGTTCCTTTAAAGGTGAACGACATAACAATCGGACTTATCGCGGTGCAGTCTTACAACGAAAAAGTCAGATATACCGAAGTAGACAAGAATATTCTCGAATTCGTATCCGCGCAGGTGGCTATGACAATTGAAAGAAAACGCTCGCAGGAAGCATTGAAACAAAGCGAAAGCAAGAACCGCGCCCTGCTCTCCGCTCTGCCCGACCTTATTTTCGTTCAGGATTATGACGGTGTCTATCTCGACTACCATACGAGAAGTCCGGAAATTCTCTTCGTTCCGCCCGAAAAATTCCTCGGAGCGAATATGAGAGATGTTCTTCCCGGTTACCTTGATAAATTATTTAGGGAAGCCGCCCAAAAGGCGATTGATTCGGGCGAAATATCCGTATTCGAGTATCCCCTTATGATTAACGGCGAACAACTCTTTTTCGAGGCGAGAGTCGTCGCTTTCGATAACGATAAAATCCTCTCCACTATCAGGGATGTGTCGCAGAAAAATAAAATCGTCAAGGAAATTCTCGCGGCGAAAGAAAATGCCGAAGAACTGAATAGGCTTAAGACAAATTTCCTTGCGAATATGAGCCACGAACTCCGCACTCCGCTTCACGGAATTCTCGGATTCGCGCAGATTCTCGCCGAGGAAACGCAGAGCGACGACCAGAGAAATATGATTATGACGATTTACAAAAGCGGAAAAAGACTTCTTGAAACCCTGAACCTCATTTTAAATTTCTCCAGAGTTGACGCGAATAAATACGAACTCGTTTGCACACTGATTGACGTGAAAGAACTCGTCAGGGAAGTCGTGAATCTTTTCGCTCCGAGCGCGGAGAATAAATCCGTTGAACTCGAATGCGCTTTGTGCAGCGAGAACATTTATGCCGAACTCGACGAAAGACTTCTGAGGGATATTCTGAATAACCTTATCAACAACGCGATAAAATTTACCGAAAAGGGAAGCGTGAAGGTTTATCTGAAAAAAAATGCGGAGCATTTTGTGCTCGAAGTCGAAGATACGGGCATAGGCATCCCCGAAGACAAGTACGACCTGATTTTTCAGGAGTTCAGGCAGGAAAGCGAAGGACTTAGCAGGAATTTCGAAGGAACCGGTCTCGGTTTGACAATAACAAAAAGTTATGTGGAATTGATGAAAGGAAGCATATCCGTGAAAAGCAAACTTGGCGCTGGCACGAGATTTACCGTTACACTGCCTTTAAAGATTTCGGGAGCGAAATCATATGAAAATCAGTATCAGGAAGAAGTTTTCGCCGTGAGCGATTTTCCTGCGCCCGCCGACAGGAAACGGATTCTTCTCGTTGAAAATGACAAGGTCAGCGCCGTTCTTGTAAAAACCTATATCTCGAAAATCTATAACGTCGATGCCGTCTCGAAAGGCGAGGAGGCTCTTGAAATGGCGCGTGTTAACCTGTATGACGCCGTTCTTATGGACATTAATCTCGGCGAAGGTATGACGGGTATCGACACTACCCGCGAATTGAAAAATATTGACGGATATCGGGACGTCCCGATTATTGCCGTGACGGCTTTCGCTATGGAAACCGATAAGGATGAATTCCTCAAATACGGATGCTCGCACTATATCGCGAAACCCTTCGATAAGAGCGAACTCCTTAACTTGCTTAATTCGATTTTTTCCGCTCAGGAGTGACGGACTCGTTCTTGCTCCCGCTCTCTTCATTTAACTCGCGCATTTTCTTCGTGTCAGTCGGATGTCCGTATTCTTCAATATATTTGTAATGATTCAGATACTCTTCCTTTGAAATGTTATTCTGCCAGTATCCCGTCAGCATTCCGAAACCCGTTACAAGTATGAAAATGCCGACGACTCCCGCCGCGGCGATTTTCTTGTTCACCCGCTTCTTCAAAACCACGTTCTTCAGTTCCAGAGTGTCCTTGACCGGACATACATCCACGCAGTTTAAACAGGACGTGCATTCATCGGATATAACCGTATTAACCTTGTGAACCTGAATGAAGGAAGGGCACGCCTTCGTGCATAACTTGCAGTCTATGCAGGATGACGCGGTTCTTTTTATCTTGTTCGTGCTTAGCAGCGACATTATTCCAAGAAAACCTCCGTAAGGGCATAAATATCTGCACCAGAATCCCCTGAATACAATCGAAAGAAGAAATAAAATTGAAATCACAATAAGCGAAAAACGCGAAATGTCGGCGAAGAAATAATACATCTTTATGTCCGACACTATATTATACGGGCTTTCAAGAAACGACTTGACCGCCATGTCGCTCATCACGAACATAACCGAGTAAAGAAGAAAGCCGAGCAGAAGGTACTTTAAACTTCTCAGCGGATAATCGAGAAATTTCGGCATCCTGATATTTTTCCTGAATATGAGTTTGCCTAAATCGCCGAGAAGTTCGGACAGGAAACCGACGGGGCAGAACCAACTGCAGAATGATTTGCCGAACGCGAACGAAACGAGAAGTATCGCCGTGAAAATAAAGAATCCCGCCGGATGAATCATGCTGATTTCGCCTGTCTTTAAAAACAGATAAAAACTCATGAACGAACTTATCGGCAGGAAACCGTCAACGCCCGGAGGGCGCGGGAAAAATCCCGACGCGCCGCCCGAATCGAGAAATCTGACGAAGAGGTAAAACTCAATGCCTATCCAGATGCAAAGCAGGGCGAAAGCGGTTTGAATTACGAATCTGTAATTCTGTATCTTGAATTTCTTTTTCTTTTCCATTTTAGAATTGTTTGTACAATTCCATCCTAAGCGTCACTCGCGGTGATTATTTCTTCTTTCCTATTCTGTTAATTTTAGCGATTGTTTTTTTCTTAAAATGCTCGAGAGTCTCGGCTGTAAGCATCTCGTACGCGCTGCTCCTGAGTTTTCCCCACTTGTTGTGTACGGGACACGGTTCGTCGGGGGAGCAATCGGGAAAACCAAGCACGCAGCTGTTGAATAACGCCAGCCCGTCAATCGCATCCACAATCTCGATGAGTTTTATCTTCGACGCGGGCTTGCCGAGGTAAAAACCGCCCGAATTTCCTTTTCTCGATTTCACGAGTTTCTTCGCAGTAAGGCTCTGAAGTATTTTCGAAACGAATTCTTTCGGAATGCTAAGTTTGCGCGAAATCTCTTCCGCTGAGGCCATCCGCCCCTCGTCGAGAGTCGAAAGATACAAAACCGCCTGAAGCCCGTACTCGCATTTCTTTGAAAATATAACAGTCATATTATTCAGATAAATTAATCTGATTAAAAATACCGTTTTTGTCCGATTTAATCAAGAGAAAATAATCTGTTTTGAAGGAAAAATTGGTTTATGCTTTTATCGCTGATGATGAATGAACAATTTACAAACTTCAAATACACGTTTATGCCATACCGGAGGAGACCGGTATGAAATAAAGACTTTTCCATTCCGTCACCCCGCGAAAAATGACTGCAAGAATTTAGTATAATTATTATGTACTTGTAATTTATGATTATTGTTAATAATATATTTATTATCAATCGATAATATAAGGAGGCATGGTAAAAACTTTTTCAAAATACCATAATCTGAAGCGTTCTATCATTGGCGTCGCTTCGTTAATAATTTTCACTTCAATAGGTTTTCAGGACAAACTCATTCAGGGCTGGTATCAGCAGACGATTACAAATTTAAACGGTAGTACTATTAAGGATATGACTTTTGTCGACAGCCTGACAGGATTTGCTGTTACTTCATCAAATTCCTTGTTACAGCAGTATATACTCAGAACAACAAACGGCGGCGATAACTGGACTATTAACTATACTTACAATACCCCGAATTCAAACTGGTACTTTATCAAGATANATTTTTTGAATTCTAATACAGGTTACGCTTTTAGTTGGAAAGAAATATTTAAAACCACTAATAGCGGTAATAATTGGAATATCATCAATGTTGATTTGTATCCCGAAGATATTGCGATACTCAACAAAGACACCATGTTAGCCGTTAAAAGTAATAGTTTTAATGGCGGCGTTTACAGAACTGTAAACGGCGGATATAACTGGGAAAATATTTGGAACATAGGAAGTAATGGTAATCCGTCCAAGATATACATGTTTAATAAAGATATTGGGTTTTCGTGTCAACCTATAACAAGTGAATCACGTTTCAGAAAGACAACAGATGGGGGTTTTACGTGGTCATTGATTAATGATACAAATTTTCGCGACATTAAATTTGCAGATTCATTAATTGGTTATAAGGTCTTTAATAACAGTATTAAGAAAACTACTGACGGCGGGATTACATGGACATGGCAGCAATACCCAAGAAATTTTTCATTTTCGGGTGTGCGTCTATCTTTAATCAACAAAGATACAGTCTGGTTTGTTGGTCCAACTGTTTATCTAAATGGATTTCCTTATGGTGTGTTAGGGAAAACTACAAATGGAGGCACAAACTGGGGTTATCAAATACCCGACACTTCAATTCGAATAAGTAACTTAAAATTTTTGTTTTTCTTAGATAAAAACTTTGGCTGGGCTTATTTAGATAGTAATGGGGTTCATACCAGAGTGGGAGGAAATGACACCACGTATTATACTGCGATAAATAACCAAACAATTGGGTTACCAACAGATTTTGTTTTGAGCCAAAATTTTCCCAATCCGTTTAATAACTCCACGATTATTAGTTTCAAAATATCCAAACCAGGAAATGTCCAATTGATCATATACAATATAACGGGAAGAAAAATCGGGACTCTTATCAATGAAAGAAAAAAGCCGGGTGAGTATAGTATAAAATTTGATTCCCAGAACATTTCAAGTGGTATATATTTATATGAATTAATAGTTGAGGGTCAGTATAAGAAAACTAAAAAGATGATTCTTCTGAAATAAAAAAATAGAAAAATATAAAAGGCGAACACGCCCTATAAAACCTGCAAGTTTTATTTTGGAATTGACTCCAATATTGGAGCATGTCTCGCCTTATTTTAAAATAGTCAATAAATAATTATTTTAAAAGGAAGGTTTATGGATGAACCACCAAAATATTTTGAGTAATAGCAATAGAAGTATTTAATCAACAGAATAATAAAAATCTAAAAATCAATTCATATGAAAACTAAGAAAATTATTAGCTTCATCAGTATTGTTTTTGTGGCGTGTATATCGATTTTTGTTATCTCCTCCCTCTCCAAATCATCTTCAGGTATCGATCAAATCACATCAACAAACCCGGTTCAAGACGAAAAATTTATCATAGGTGCCTTTCACGACGGTGGCTATTATTCAACTTTAAATTATCAATATTTAGATCAACTAAAATTCAATACTTGGCATCATTATACAGCTCCCACAAGCTGGGGTTGGAAACTTGATCCAAATGACAAATACAATTTACCAATTTCAGGATATCAACAACTGGTTCAAGGTGTTATTGCAGATAACAATCAGCATAATCTGCGTACCTTTATGGATAGGCCTATTATCGAATATCTGGTTGGGGCCATAGAGTTGATTATCAATGCGAGTTTATCCCGGTGAACTATACAAACGAACAATATCGTTATTGGTTCTATTCGTATGACAATTCAGCAATAATTAATAACAATACTCATTATTCAATAAATGACATAGATGATAATATTAACGGTGTAACTGAAAAAGTAAAATACTGTAAAAGATTGGACAACAACACATTAGAAAATGATATTCCAATAAATACGGGACTACGATCAAATAGGGAAATGTCTTATAATCAAATGAATCAATGGTTGCGGCCTGACGAATACGATTGGTTTGTTCTGCCTAGGATTAAAATTGATCCTGCCTATGCTAATGATCAAAGCCATAATGACGAGGTTGTGTGTAAAATAGTTGTTACAGGTTGGAACGGAGAAACTGAAGAAGAATATGATATAAAGGTTAGAAATTTTAAGCAACAAGAGAATGCGTCATATGATGGAAGTTATTTTGAATCCTTTTACATGGCATATAATTCAGAGAAGGAATACTTCAATATACCGAAATCAAAGCTTCCTAATTTCACAACAACTGAATCTGTTTGGATATATGGATGGGGATATGTGCCTTGTGGTTGCGACATAAAAGTTTACTGGACCGGTAATTGTGATATTTGGCTTGATCGAATTAGAATAGAAAACGAACCAGCTCATCAATTTATGACTCTTGATGATTCTTGGCACCAAGAGTTGATTGATAAACTTGATGCTGAAATATCTTGGGCACAAACGCAAGGAAACATACCTAATTACTTCTATTTCGAAGAGTGTTTTTTCAGTCATTTCCCCGCAATTAGAGAAATCAACAATAGGGTAAAACTAATCAGTAACAATAAAAATGAGATGGTTATTTGGCTTAATTATGATATGGTCAACGTTCACATTCCATATTATGATCAACATTGGTTAACTGCTTCTCAACTTTATAAATTCTTCCATGATGATTTTGGTATAAATACGATGGTAATGGGCTCTTATGCTTTAGAAGGTCAAGAAAAACCGGATGCTCGATATTCCAACCATCCAAACACTCTACTTTCTTCGGGGTATAACACTACTACTGGGGTATTATCATATGCAGAATCTCCTTCGGTTTATGATGCGCACCTGCAAGATCAACTTGACAATAATGTTGGCGGCACTGGTCTTATATTCGTAAATAGGCTAATGAGCGAGTTATCGAAAATGGGCATGCGGATAATTAACTGTCCTCAAGCCCATGGCTGGTATAAGGCGGGCGGACATAAATTAAAAGAACCTTCTAATCAAGAATTGGAGCTACAAGCAAATCTTGCTTTGTCTTACAATGCGAAAGGAATAATTTATTTTTGCTATAATTCATTTTATGTTAGCCCTGATGAATATGCATTCGGAATTATGGACGGCGGGTATGTTCCAAGAACTAATTCCGTATATTCTCAGGATAAATTCGGTGGCATACAAACAATTGATACAAAAATAAGTGAATGGGCACCTTATGTATATAACTTTGATCCTGAACAGACAAAGACTTGCATATATAGAAATACTGAGGAAAGACAAGATTTTCTTTCTAATTCATATTTCGGAGATATTATTTCTTATCGATATATAACGGGTGACCCCCTTGTGTTACAGATAATCCCGGGGATCCTCAGCCCGGAATACTTTACGATTGCAATTATGAGCGTTATATCCAGGCAACTACATTTAAAGAAATTGGATCGGATATGAACAAGTATTTTATGATAGTAAACAGAAGGTGCTCGCCGTATATAAATGATGACAACGAGAATAATAGAGGCGGCAAACGCTTAATAAAAATTAAATTCGACGCTAATTCAAACGAATTCAACGGATTCAATGATTGGGTAATAACTGATCTTGAAACAGGAAATAAAGTACTTACATTTGACAAAAGATACAGTACCTTACTTAATTTGGGAGATTACCAGCCTGCTCAAGGACGGTTATATAAAATATCACCTCTTGCGCTTGAAGGCGGAACACTCGTATCAGATGAGACATTAAGTGGGAATATCATGTGTAAAGGTAAAATTAACAATAACGGATTTAACATCACACTCGATCAAGGTACAACTATAACATTCTCTGACAGTGCGGGGATTGAAATGAACGGAGGTACATTCACCTGTGGAGTAAATGCGGATAATGCAGATGCTGTAACTCTGCAAAAAACATCGGGAAGCTCTGGTTGGTGCGGACTTTCTCTGAATAACTGCACGAACATAGGTATTTATAATACGTTTATAAACGGAGTAAAGGCAAACGATACTGCAAAATCGGTTTCCTTAACGAACTGCTATAACGCGAATTTCAGAAGGAACAGTTTCACACAGTCGACTAATTCCGGCGCGATACAAGTAGTTTTCACAAATCCCTCGGACGAAACGCTGACTTTAAATATCCGCGAGTGTAATTTCAATATGGGCCAGAGCGGGTATTCCGGAGTTAGTGTTATATCTAATGCATCAATGACAACTCCCGTAATAATAGAATGGTGTAACTTCACTACATCAAACGACACATCGAACGCGATTATGCTGACAAACGTCACGGGCGGGGCGATTAAAAACAGTAACCTAATCGGATTTAAGAAATCGATTGTCGCGCTTGGTTCGGCGATAGATGTTTACGGAAACCGTATTATTGGCGGTAACTCTTCGTATGGAATACAGTGCTTATCGGGAAGCGACCTGAAATTGAAAACCGTATCAGGATATTATCTCGGAGGCGAAAACTACATCAGGAACTACGGAACGTCATCATCCTGCATTTACTCGGACAACTCCCTGTTCGACATAAACAACGGAGAAAATCACTTCGACCTAAACGATACGGTTGATTCAAAGTTCATCACGGGAACGCTCGGCGGCGTTCCGTCGGATAACGTTGACGCCGCGAAGAACTGTTTCCATCTCGACAGCATCAATAACATAGAGGCGAACCATACTATGACGTGGTACGGCACGAGCGACCCTGTCAGTTTTACGTTCATCGCGTACAACTGCGAACTGACACAGCCGCAGGATTTTATGGTCTTCAACTACGGCGGATACAACGACACGGTTTATTATAATCCCGGAGGAGAAGGAAGCGGATTTAATCCGGATAAGGTGGTAAATATGCAGGAAGGAAGTTACAAGAGTTTAAGAGACACGATTAACCTCAACTTAAGAAAAAGAAGCTATGCCGTAGTCGAGGATAAGGCAAAACAACTGCTCACGCAGTATCCAGACAGCCTTGAGAGCATAGGAATGGTGCAGAAGTTATATATCGCTTCTCTTACTCTCGACCAAAACGGAAACAAGATAGGACAACTTAAGACATACCTTGAAAATCTGATTTCATCGAACCAGCAGAACACCGGGCTGACGAAACGCGCGTTTTACCACATACAGAAATGCAAGGTGAAACTCGGACAGTATCAGTCGGCTCTCGACGGGTTCCAGTACATAATGACACAGAATCCGTATTCTTACGAAGGACTTGTCGCAAGTTGGGACTATGCAGCGACATACCTGCTAATGGGACAGGGCGGAAGTTTAAGCGGAGATACGGAGGAGATGATGGAAGAACTTAACACACCCGCCGACACGCTATTAAACCGTATGTCAAGAAACGACTCGAAGACAAAATCAGATTCAGACGGACAAAAGACGAAAATATTCTACGAAAAAGTGAAAACAGCGGCAAAGGACGACAGAACAAGACAGGAGGAAAAAGTAAAACAACTTGAAAAGACAATCGAGACATCAAAAAGTGACGCGACGAAAACGAAGGCAAAGACAGAACTCGCGGTGATGAAGACAATAAAAGAATCCGTAAAAATCAGGAAGCCGAATTCTGTCAGGACACACATTGCAATCGTAAACAGCGACATAAAGAAGATATTCGGAATCGGGAAATCAACGTCATCGAATACGAAAAACAATCTGATTCCGACGTCGTTCGAACTTCATCAGAACTATCCCAACCCGTTCAACCCGTCAACTAAGATAGCGTTCGATTTGCCGAAGGACGCGAAGGTGAAACTCGTGATTTATGACATACTCGGACGTGAAATCAAGACTCTGATACATAATGAGTTCAGAGCGGCAGGAAAGTACATCACGGAGTTCAACGGCTCGAACCTCGCCAGCGGTGTTTACTTCTATCGTTTGCAGGCGGGTGATTTTGTGAGCGTAAAGAAGATGGTGCTGATTAAGTAATCTTCAATCTTCAGTCTCCAATGTTCAATTGAAAACAATGGAAGTGAAATAATTATAGATAAAGTTAATTGACAATTTTAAAATAAATCCCCGTCTTGAACGGGGATTTTCTTTTTGGGGATTACCAAGATGCCGCCCGCATCGCGGGCTGAACAAACCTGAACTCTTTTTTTTTACCAAGATACCGCCCGCTGTTCAGGCTGAACGCAACCTGAATTTTCTTTTCTACCAAGATGCCGCCCGCTGCGCGGGCTGAACTATCAACAAAATTCCGGTGCGCAAAATTTTAAGATTTTATTCATAATGCGGTTTTTCTCCTGTTTCCGATGTTTTCATTCCCCAAATAGTACTATTTTCGGAAACAATAGTACTATTTTGGAAAACAATAGCACTATTCTCGAAAACAATAGTGCTATTTTTGGAAACAATAGTGCTATTCTCGGAAACAATATTACTATTTTCGGAAACAATAGTGCTATTCTCGGAAACAATAGTGCTATTTTCGGAAACAATAGTACTATTCCTGGAAACAATAGCACTATTTTCGGAAACAATAGTGCTATTTTCGGAAACATTCGGGCGATTGTAAAAAACAATAGTACTGTTTTCCGGTTTTGTCTTTGCGAGTGTCATAACAAATTCGTTCACTCGGAAAGTTACCTCCCGATAGTGATAAGCCGTCAGAACGTAAGTCCTGACGGGCAGAAATTCTTAAATCGATTCCACGAGTTTCTGAGAGCGGAATATTTCTTGGATTATTGAATATGTATAACTACAAATTATTTTGTAGTTTCAATTCGCGGGAAATTTGCTAATTTGCCCTATGGATATTAAATACCTGAAAGGGGTCGGGGAAAAGCGCGCTGAGGCGTTTGCCAAAATCGGCGTGACGAAAATTGAAGATTTCCTCGCTTTCGTTCCCAGAGCCTACGTCAGGAAGGTTAGTATTCAACAGGCAAGAAAAATGCCCGGCGAAAATGTTGTCGTCTTCGGCAAAGTGACTTTCGTTAAACATCCCGCAAGACCCACGCATCCCGTTACGATTGAACTCGACGACTCGACGGACTTAATCGAAATTCCGATTTTCGGCGCCTCGGAGTTCCGCGCTAAACAGTTCAGGCTTGACGAGCATTACATTTTTTACGGAAAGGTCGGCGAGGCTTACAAAGGTTACAACGTAAGACTCGATTACAGGGACCATATCAAAATTAATCCTTCGGACGAAAACGACAGGGATTTTCTGAAATATCCGATTCTGCCCGTCTATGAACTTTCCGGCGAACTCAAAGCCACCTGGGTAAAGCCGCTTACGCTGACGAGAATTGTTTTTAACGCCTTTAGGCATCTACATAAGGACGATCCCGCGCCCGCGGGCGAGAAACTGACAGAAAAAATTCTTGAAGGATATTCCTTGCCTTCAAGGAGCGAAGCCGTTTTAAGGCTGAATTTCCCGATGGAAATCGAACAGGTCGAGCGTTACAGAAAAAGACTCGCCTTCGAGGAACTCTTCTACCTGCAGTTGCTCCTCGCGCTAAAAAGAAGAAATCTCAAGGAAGAAACAAAGGGCATATCATTCGGAACGGACATACGAAAACTTACAAGCGATTTCGTCAAAGCGCTTAATTTCGAACTCACTCAGGCTCAGAAAAAAGTAATAAACGAAATATATTCGGATATGAAATCCGATAAGGTTATGAACAGATTACTTCAGGGCGACGTCGGCAGCGGAAAAACAATTGTTTCCGTGTTCGGAATGCTGATTGCGCTTCAAAGCGGCTATCAGTCGGCTTTGATGTGTCCGACTGAAATTCTCGCGGAGCAGCATTTCACGACAATATCGGATTTCATAAACAGGTTCAACGCGGCGGCGGGTAAGGATTATAAGGTTACGCTTCTAATCGGCGGACAGAAGAAGAAACTGCGTACCGAAATTCTCAATGACATTAAATCAGGGAAGACCAACATCATCGTAGGAACGCACGCCCTGATTCAGGAAAACGTCGATTTCGCGAATCTCGGTTTCGTAATTATAGACGAACAGCATAAATTCGGCGTCATGCAGCGCGCGAAACTGAAAGACAAGGGTTTCAATCCCGACGTGATGGTTATGACGGCGACGCCGATTCCGAGAACGCTCGCCCTCGCTTATTACGGCGACCTTGATACATCCGTAATTGATGAACTTCCCGCCAACAGAAGACCCGTCAGGACTTATCTGAAAAAGGACACCGCCCGCGGCGAAGTCTGGAGTTTCGTTAAGGACAATCTGCGCAAAGGCAGACAGGCGTTCATTATATATCCCATCATCGACGAATCCGAAAAACTCGACCTTAAATCCGCGGAAATAAATTTCAGGAACCATAAGGAAAACATTTTCAAAGACTATAACGTGGGAATGGTTCACGGAAGAATGCTCTGGTATGAAATCGAAGATACGATGAAGGATTTCAAGGACGGAAAAATCGATGTGCTCGTTTCGACGACCGTTATCGAAGTCGGACTCGATATTCCAAACGCGACTGTTATGGTAATCGAGGAGGCACAGCGTTTCGGGCTGTCGCAGCTGCATCAACTACGCGGAAGAGTCGGCAGGGGAGCGGAGCAGTCGCACTGCATTCTTGTCGCGAAATACATTGACGAAGTTTCGAAAAAAAGACTCGAGACTCTCTGCGAATCGACGGACGGTTTCAAAATATCCGAAGTCGATATGGAAATTCGCGGTCCCGGAGAATTCTTCGGAACGCGTCAGTCGGGGATTCTGTCATTCGCCGTTACCGACCTCATCAAAGATTCGGACGTACTGCTTCAGGCTAGAAAAATCGCGTTCGAAATTATAAACGACGATCCGCAACTCAGGAAAAAGGAAAATGCCGTCATCAGGAACGTTCTTTTATCCGAGCACAAAGATTCAATCTACCTGATGAACATAGCCTGAATTCGTTCCTTTTAATTGCGGACGAAACTACCGTTGATTTCCATTTAGAATTTATCCCAAAAAGCATATTTTATTAATAATTTAATATTCCGATTTGCAGAAATCATCGAAGTTCGAAATATTACTGCCTCTACTAACAATCGTGCTGGATTCGGCTGCTGTCTTCGGAGCCTATCTGCTCGCGTATTACGTGAGATTCTTTACATCATTCGCTAACGTATTCCCGATTGACAAAGGACTCCCTGAACTTCAGGGCTATACATACTTCGCGCTGTTCACGATGCCTGTCTGGATTGTCACGTTTCAGAACTTCAAGATGTACAAGCCGAAACGTAACGTTTTCATAGGCGATGAATTCGTGCAGATATTCAAGTGCACGGCTATCAGCATACTTTTATCAATCGGCATTATTTTCTTCTTCAGGGATTTCCCGTATTCGAGACTCGTATTCGTGCTGTTATGGGCAATCTCACTCGCGCTGATTACAATCGAGAGATACTTCATGCTGAAACTCGAGAAGACTATGTACAACAACCGTATCGGTCTGAAGAACGTCGCGATTGTCGGCTCAAACGTGATGTCGGAAAAAATTTATTCGACGTTCAGAAAAGACAGGCATACGGGTTTTGATGTGCTTGGTTTCTTTTCAATTACCGAGCCCGTCGCGGATTTTCTAAAAGATAAAAACCATATAGGCGGCATAGGAAGCATTCCTTCGAAAATACGCGAACTGAACATACAGAAACTGATTCTTTCACTTTCTCCCGAAGAGGATAAATATCTTTACGACATAATAAAATCCTGCGAAGGAATAAACGTCGAGTTCATGCTCGTTCCCGATTTCAACGAACTGATTACGAGCCGGCTTAAAATATCCGAAATCGACGGCATTCCTTTTATGGTTATAAAATCATTCCCGTTGAGCGTGTGGGACAGAATCGTAAAAAGAATATTCGATATATTCGCGTCACTGTTACTCATATTAGCGATTTCTCCCGTTCTGATTATCTTATCGCTCCTCGTGAAATTAACGTCCAAAGGACCACTGTTCTACAAGCAGGAAAGGGTCAGCCTCGACGGACGGAAGTTCAACATGCTCAAGTTCCGCTCGATGCGCATTGACGCGGAGGCGGACGGGAAACCGAGATTCGCTTCTAAAGACGACAGCAGATACACGCCCATAGGGCTTTTAATTAGAAAATATTCTCTCGACGAACTGCCGCAGTTCCTAAATGTCCTCAAAGGCGATATGAGCATTGTCGGTCCGCGCCCCGAAAGGGAATATTTCATAAACATAATGAAAGACTCTGTCGATAAGTATCTCGAAAGGCACAGGGTAAAGTGCGGCGTCACGGGCTGGGCGCAGGTCAACGGACTCCGCGGCTCGGAAACGTCGATGCAGGCGCGCATCGACTACGATATTTATTACATCGAGAACTGGTCTCTCGTGTTCGACATAAAAATAATTTTAAAGACTGTAAAGGAAATGTTCTTTTCAAAAAGCGCATTTTAAAATTTATATATACGCTATATTATATTAATTTAATTAAGCAGATTTGATTCCCGTTATAATATTTTTCGGTCACGTGATTTTTCTCGCCTGGGCGTTTTCTAAATCATACCAGAACGACGGCCTCGTTCAGGCTTTCCTGAACGTATTCTTTATAATAATACTTTTCACTGTCGGATGGACGCTCTCCGACCTCTTCGTCGGGCTGTTCATAAACGCGGGCGGCTACGAAATCGCGATTCCCGACAGCAAGGCGGCGCAGTTTTTCCTCAAAATAACCGGATTCGTTAGAATCTACGGAAACGGATTCGGCAAACTGATTCCCAAAGACTCTATTTCTCTTGTTGTTTTAACAATTATTGAATACTTTTTCTACAGATTCTATTTCAGGCGAACTTCTTTGAAGTAATTTGAAATTATTAAAGTATAAAATATTTTTCTTCTTCGCTGTTCTGATGACGGCGTCGCTTCTTTTTCCGAAGGAACTTTCGGTTAAGAGCAAGAGCAGCATAATGCTGCAGTTCGTCACGACCAACGGATTCGGAAACAACCTGTATATCGACAACCTTATGACGGGAAGGCGTCCCGCACTCGATATCGCCGTAACTTCAATAGACAACATTAAGAAGGACACTACATTCATTCCCGGCATTCAGAGTGTTTCTGTCGCCCCCGAGGTAAACGTCACGAACCTCGGAGTGAGCGAGTATCACACGCGCTTTGCACTGATTCTTAAGATTCCCGAACTGCAGTATGAATCGGTGGATACGGCGGCGTCAGTATCAGCGGGCGGAAACATTCTTTTTATTATGGATTCCGTTACAATACCCGCGGGAATGAAAATTACTCTGCGCGCTTACGTTTCCGAGCAATTGGATTCTTCGTATTCCGCGAATCACAACGACACACTCGTCCAGAGTTCGGTTTTTCTGCAGGCGGCTCACAGGAACCTGTTCGTAGAGGAATTCACATCGTCAACTTCGCCTTCCTGCGGAGCGAACAACCACGCGCTGGATACATTAATATATAACCATTTCAACAGTGTCTGCGCCGTTAAATATCACGTTGGCTTTCCTCCTCCGGGAATAGATTCGATGTACATTCAGGATTCTCTCGAAGTCAACCAGAGAAGAAATTATTATTTTGCCAATACCGTTCCTTACACGCTCCTGAACGGAAGGAGCAGGCTTCCGCTTCCGTACTCGTCGCTTGATTCGAGCATGTATAGGCGTTACTTCATCGATTCAATATATAACGGTTCGCCCGTTTCCGTGACGGTGACGGATGTGCTGTTGCCGGGCGATACGATACAGTCGACAATAAACGTCAATGTTCTTTATCCGATAGCGGGCGGCAAACTTCGACTTAAAATCGCGGCTGTTGAAAAACTAGTTTCGTATTCCGCGCCGATAGGCGCGAGCGGCGAAAAGGATTTCTACGACGTATTCAGAAAATTCATTCCCGACTCCGCCGGCTACGCTCTGAGCGGCAATCCCGGCGCGAGCGAATTCGTGATTAAATACCACATCGATTCTCTCTGGCAGGACACTTCCATGTACACCGTCGCGTTCATTCAGAACGACGAGAACAGGGAAGTTCTGAACTGCGGCAAAGGCTTAACGCTTACGAAAGCGAAACGCCCCTTCTCACACATTAAGAGCGTTGTGTTCAAGCCCGATTATGACACAAAGAAATTCCGGCATCCCGGATTTCCTTCCGCGGGCGCGATGAATATTCTTTCGGACACGGTTTCATATTTCAGTTTCGAAAATTTCGAAGGCGTTTTTCCTCCGCCGGGCTGGGTAATTACGAATCCCGACGGCTATCTTTCGTTCGAGAAGTTCACGGGCGTTAACGGTACAACGCTCGGAGGCATTAATTCCGTAAAGGTCCCGTTTTACGATTACGCGAACATCGGACAGAAGGACACGCTTTACAGCGCCGTCTTCGACAGCGTTTCTTCATCCGATACGCTTACGTTCGATTACGCGTACGCGGTGTATCTATCAACGTTCTCCGACAGCCTGACAGTAAACCTTTCCACCGACGGCGGCTTAACGTGGTACGGCATTTTTAATAACGGCGGGTTCGGTCTGGCAACCGCTCTTTCAACGACGCTTCCGTTCTATCCTTACAATTCGACGCAGTGGAAAACTTTCGTGTATCCGCTTTCGGGCGTGCTTCCTCCCGAAAATCTGTTCGTTTCCGTTCCCGTGAAATACGAACTGCTGCAGAACTATCCGAATCCGTTCAATCCCGTCACGAAGATAACTTTCAGAATACCGAAGGACGGCTTCGTCACTCTGAAAGTTTATGACATACTCGGACGCCTTATGAAAACGATTGTTTCAAAGAACCTGAAAGCGGACTCATACACCGAAACATTCGACGCGTCAGGATTTGCGAGCGGCATTTACTTCTACCGCCTCGACGCACAGGATTTTACACAGACCAAAAAAATGGTATTTCTGAAGTAATTCACAGGATTTTTCCGTCAAATTCCGTTTATTATAAAATAATTCTGCGCGTAAAAATTTTTTTTTCGTATTTTTGAATAAAAGGAGGAGGCAATAAATGATAGATGAATTCAATTTAGAGAAACTGAAAAAGCAGTTCAAGCAGAAAAGTTTTAACGATAAGTTCGCGGATAAGTTTTACGCTTTGGATTTCGGAAGCAGCCGAAAGGTGTGCGTCACCTGCAACAATCTGGAAAAGGACGATACGGGATATTTTTCATTCGCCGATTATTCTAAACCGCCCGAGTTCATTCCGCCGCCGCGAAAGAAGAGAACCGCCGGAAAGAAGAAAACCGCCGGAAAGAAAAAATCCTCCAAACGCTGAAATCTTTTTCGTTCCGTTTTCAAGGCATAATTATTTAATGAAGAAGTATTTCGCTTCGGGATGGTGAACTACAATCGCGTTAGTCGTCTGCTCGGGCACCATCTGCCATTCCTCTGTCAGAGTAATTCCGATTCTTTCAGGTTTCAGGAGTTCGAACAGTATCCTGTTGTCTTCGAGGTCGGGACAAGCGGCGTAGCCGAACGAGTAGCGCGAGCCCCTGTAACCCTGCTGAAAAATTTTCTTCAAGTCGGGCGAATCATCTCCGCCGATGCTGAGTTCTTTCCTGATTATCTTATGCCAGTATTCCGCGAGTCCTTCGGCGGTCTCGACGGAAAGCCCGTGGAAATAAAGATAATCAGTATATCGGTTATCCCTGTACAGTTCCTGCGCGTATTCGGTCGCCCTGCTTCCTACTGTAACAATCATAAACGCGACGACGTCCGTCCCGCCGCTGTCAACGGAGCGGAAGAAATCGCTTATGCAGTAATGCTTTCCCGAATCCTGCCGCGGGAAAGTGAACCTCCGCCATTCTTCGAGATTTTCTTTTTTCAAATCATCCGTATTCCACGCGCCGTAAAGTTCTTCGCCGCCAAGGTTCTTCGGCTTGTAAACAATAAGGTCGTTCACGTCGGAATTGCACGGGAAGTAACCGTAAATTACTTTCGGGACGAGGAGGCTTTCCCGCTTCGCCTTTAATTTAAGTTCGTTGAACTTCGGGTAAATTTCTTCGCGGAGAAGTTTATCGTATTCCTCTTCAGGCTTGTTCTTATCCTTGTAAACGTTCCAACTCCCCCTGAAGAGCGCGGTTTCGTTTATGAATTCGAACGCCTTCTCTATCTGAATGTCTTCGGCAATCCTGCTTCCGTAGAATGGCGGCGCGGGAACGGGCGCGTCCGTACTCACATCCGACCTCGTTGTCGAAACAACTTTTTTCTTTTCGCGCTTTTCCTTGAACTCATCCGACCTCGCGTCGCGGTAAACTTTAAGTTCCGGGCGCTCGCCTTTTTTCTTGTACTCCATTATCGTGTCCATAAACTTCAGTCCGTCGAAAGCGTCGTTCGCGTAGTAAACGTCGCCCTCGTACATTTCCCTGAGTTCGCCCTCGACAAATCTTCTGTTGAGCGCGGCTCCGCCGAGTATGACGGGTACGCCGAGGCTCCTGTCGTTCATAATCTCAAGGTTCTCTTTCATTATCGCCGTTGACTTGACGAGCAGACCGCTCATTCCGATAGCGTCCGCCTTTTCCGTTTTAAAGGACTCGAGCATTGTTTCGAGCGGGCACTTGATGCCGAGATTGATTACCCTGAATCCGTTGTTCGTGAGAATTATATCAACGAGGTTCTTCCCGATGTCGTGAACGTCGCCCTTCACGGTGGCGAGGACGAGCGTTCCCTTGGCGGAATCCGTTTCGGATTTTTCCATGAACGGCTCCAGGTAAGAGACGCAGGCTTTCATGCACTCCGCGGACTGCAGTACGAACGGCAGTTGCATCTGTCCCGAGCCGAAAAGTTCGCCGACGGTTTTCATTCCGTCGAGAAGTATGTCGTTTATAATTGCAAGCGCGGGATATTTCTTTAGCGCCGCATCGAGGTCCTTCTCGACTCCGATTTTGTCGCCGTCAATAATTCTTCCTTTGAGTTTTTCCTCAACTGAAAGTTTCTCCGTATCGACGGTCTTCTTCGCTTCGCCTTTTTCCTTCGCGTAGTAGGAAATCAGTTCCGAGAGCGGATCGTATGTGCATTTGTACTGCGGCATCATTCAGCCTTCACGTATCTTTCCCTGAATTTATGAGCGGCGCCAAGCAGTATGCCCGAAGCCGCGGTTATTACGAAAATAAATATCCAGTTTATTAAGTTTAAGTGTATTAATTCATAGAACGTTCTCAGTAAGTTCAACAAATACAAATCAATATTAAATCCCGAGAGGAACACGAAGAGCACGATAAGGAAAGTGCCGTACGCGTGATAGATTCCTTTCGTCGCGCCCGATTCGGAAGCGACTATCAGGAAGTTCGTCACCGCGAGAATTATAAGTATCGTCATAAGAGCCATGTTCAGTTCGGGCTGGACTGTTCCCGCGAACCTCGAAATAATAAACTGCGAAATTACCGTGACGGCGGTCATCAGGATGGATGAAACGAAAACGAAAGAGAACACGTCCTTAGAAAAATTCCTGCATTTCGAAACGTTGTTGTTCTTGAGCGTTATTATGAACGCCGGAAGACCTATACTGAAAAGGTTCAGGAGCGAGACCCTCCGCGGCGTGAGCGGAAAATCAATTACGGGAATCAGCGAAACGAGCGTCAGGAAAATCACGAGAAAATTTTTTGTGAGGAACAGTTTCGCGATGGCGCTGACTGAATTGACGATTTTATTTCCTTCGTCGAATATTTCAGGAAGGAGTGAGAACTTGTTCCTGAGCAGCACTATGTCGGCGACCTCTTTTGTTATCGCGCTTCCTTCCTCCATAGCGATTCCGATGTGCGCAGATTTTATCGCGGGCAGGTCGTTGACGCCGTCGCCTATCATCGCGGTGTGCTTCTTCTCGCGCCTGAATGTCTTTATGATTCTTAGTTTGTGCTCGGGCTTGAGCCGCGCGAAAACAGTCATTCCGAAAATCGCTTCGGTGAACTCTTTATCGCTCATCGAGTCGAGCGCGCTTCCTGTAATCATTTTTTCATCGGGAACAATCCATCCGATTTCGTTGAGCACCGCCTTGACGGCTTCGGGCGAATCGCCCGTAAGTATCTTGAAGTTGATTCCGTTTCTCCTGAAAAGATTAATCGCGTCGTAAACGTCTTTCCTCACGGTGTCGGTTATCGAGACAATGCAGAGCGGCTCCACAGTGAGTCCCGTCAAATCCTTATCCCGCAGGGTTTCGAGAGAATCCGCGTTTTTAACTTCGCCGAAAAGAAGGTTCCTGTAAACTCCGAGTTTTTCATTCCCGAATACCGTTGAAAGTTTTTCCTTCGCTTCTCCGGAATATTCCGCAAGAATGTCGTACGCGCCGAAAACAAAAATCTTTTTTCCGCCCGAAATATTAAGTTCGAGAAAACTCATCTTCGTCGAGGAACTGAAAGGTATCTCGTTTATGTATCCGCCTTCCTTTGTCTCGAGGTGTTCGAGCGCGCGTATTGTAGCGTTCTTTTCGGTAGAATGATGTACGAACGCTCCGAGATAATTATTAACCTGCTCATCGCCGAGACCGCTGACGTTTATTACCGAGCGCGTCCGCAGTTTGTTCTCGGTGAGCGTTCCCGTCTTGTCCATGCAGACGTACTCGACGTTAGAGAACGATTCAATCGCGTTAAGTTTCTGGACAATCGCTCCCGTGCGGCTGATTCTGTAAACTCCGAGCGCGAAAGTTATCGACGCCGTGAGCACGAGTCCCTGCGGAACGAGCGAAATAAGTATAGTCGCGATTTTTCTTATGTGGTCGGTTACGGGATATTCGGGCATCGCCGCCGTCTGATAAGAAATAATTTCAATTGCCGTGAGAAAGAGAGCGATGCCGAAAAGCACCTTGAGTATAAGGTTGATTCTTTTCTGAAGCGGAGTGAGAACGAACTTGTATTTCTTCGCGAGGTTGGTAACGCTGTTGGCGTGGCTTTCCGCGCCGAGTTTCTCCGCGGTGTAATAACCGCTTCCCGAAACGCAGAAACTTCCCGAAAGCACGCGCGAGCCTTCGTCCTTGACGACGGGAACGGATTCGCCCGTCAGAAGCGACTCGTCAACCTCGAGATGCCGCGACCTGATCACGCTGCCGTCGACTACCACCTGGTCGCCGCGCGCGAGTTCGATTACATCGTCCTTCACGATATCAGCCCTGTCGATGCTCTTCTTCTCGCCGCCGCGAATAACGTTCACCTCTTTCTTGAAAAGCAGGTTCACGCGGTCGAGCGCGCGCTTCGCCTTGAACTCCTGATAAACCGCAATTGACGTGTTTACGATTACTATCGTGAAAATTCCGATTGAGTCGAGAAGAAGACGCTCGTCTTTATACAACAGAAAGAATATTATGACGAGAGCGATAATTCCGAGCGTAATTATGTTGAACAGGGAAAAAGTGTTTTCGATTACAATTTCCCCGTATGTCTTCGTCTTGTGGGAGGCGTACGCGTTCGTTAAACCTTTCTTCTGCCTGTCCCTGACCTCGTCATATGTTAAGCCTTTTAACTCCATTATATTTTCGGGGATTAAAATCCCCGTGTTGTTGTCTCTTTACCCCACGCTGAAGCGTGGGTTAGTATAGAGACATTCGTGTACTCTTTAACCCTTGCAGGCGCGAATGAATTCCCTGAAAATCGGCTGCGGGTTTATAACGCGCGACTTAAGTTCGGGATGGAACTGCGTAGCGATGAAGAACGGATGCGCCTTCTGAGGCAGTTCGATGATTTCAACGAGCGAGCCGTCGGGCGAAAGACCCGACAATATCATTTTTTTCTCCGACAGTATCTTTCTGTAATTGTTGTTGACCTCGTATCTGTGCCTGTGTCTTTCATTGATGAACTCGCGCTTGTAGCATTTGTAAGCGAGCGAGTTCTTTTCTATTATGCAGGGATACGAGCCGAGCCTCATCGACGCGCCCTTGAGCACGACGGATTTCTGGTATTCCATCAAATCAATAACGTTGTGCCGCGTTATCTTGAATTCGCTCGAGTTCGCGTTCTTCAATCCGCATACGTTCCGCGCGTATTCAATCACCGCGCATTGCAAGCCGAGGCATATTCCGAAGAACGGAATTTTATTTTCGCGCACGTATCTGACCGCCTGAATCTTTCCTTCAATTCCTCTTTCGCCGAAACCCGGGCAAACGAGAAGCCCTTTCACGTCCCTGAAAATCTCTTTAACTCGCGCGGGATACTTTTCGATTATCTCCGCGTCAATCCACTTCAGGTTTACCTTCACCTCGTTGAACGCGCCCGCGTGAACGAAAGATTCGATTATGCTCTTGTAAGCGTCGGGCACCAGATTATACTTGCCGCATATTCCGACCGTGATTTCCTTTTTCGGATTCACGATTTTATTCACCGCGAGATTCCATTTCGCGAGTTGCGGCTTGCCGCACTTTATATTGAGTTTTTTTATTATGACCTCGTCGAAGCCCTCGTTGTGCAGGTTCAGAGGCACGCTGTAAATCGATTTCGCGTCGAGCGACTGCATCACGGAACCCGGTTCGACGTTGCAGAACAGACCGATTTTTTTCTTCATCTCTTTTGAAATCGCCTGCTCGCTGCGGCAGAGAAGTATGTCGGGCTGAATCCCGATTTCGAGAAGCGTCTTTACCGAATGCTGCGTCGGCTTCGTCTTGAGTTCTCCCGCCGCTTTTATGTAAGGAACGAGAGTCAGGTGAACGTACAGCGAATTCGATTTTCCGAGTTCGAGATTCAACTGTCTAATGGCTTCGAGGAAGGGGAGCGATTCGATGTCGCCGACCGTTCCGCCGATTTCCGTAATAATCACGTCGTACTTCCCGTCCTTGCCGAGACGCGTCAAACGCTTCTTAATCTCGTCCGTGATGTGCGGAATCACCTGCACCGTAGCGCCGAGATAATCGCCGCGCCGCTCTTTCGTAATCACCTCGTTGTAAACCTGCCCCGTCGTTGTGTTGTTGTCCTTCGACATATTAACGTCGAGGAATCTTTCGTAATGCCCCAGGTCGAGGTCGGTCTCCGCGCCGTCGTCCGTTACGAAAACCTCGCCGTGCTGAAGCGGCGACATGGTGCCGGGGTCAACGTTTATGTACGGATCGAACTTCTGTATCGTGACGTTCAATCCCCGCGACCGCAGAAGCAGCCCGAGAGACGCGCTGGCAATGCCTTTGCCGAGCGATGACACGACACCGCCCGTGATAAAAACGTATTTTGTCTGTTTCATTTTTTCCCCGGTTTAAGATATTTTAAAATCCTTTTAATGTCTTCCTTTGTATCGACCGAAAGCGAGTCGCTCTTCGTGATTACAACTTTTATCTTTTCTCCCATCGCGAGAATCCGCAATTGCTCGAGACTCTCCGCCTTTTCGTAAACTGACTGCCGCGTCCTGCCGAATTTCAGCAGAAAGTTTTTTCTGTAAACGTAAAGCCCGAGATGCTTGTAATACGGAACGTCCTTCACGGATTTGAAATTCATCGGAATCACGGAGCGGCTGAAATACATCGCGTAACCGCCGCCGTCAATCACGACCTTCACCTTGTTCGGGTCTTCAGCGTCCTTGAGATTCCTGAACCTGCAGGCGAGTGTCGAGACGTTAAGTTTCCCGTCTTTAAGAAGCGGGAGCACCGCGTCGTCAATCGTCTTCGGATTTATGAACGGTTCGTCGCCCTGAATGTTAACGACAATGTCGGTCTTCAGCGCCCGCGCGGCTTCCGTGATTCTGTCCGTTCCAGATTTGTGTTTCGGCGACGTGAACGCAACCGCGCCGCCGAAGGAATCCACGAAATCGTAAATTCTCTCGTCATCCGTCGCTACTACCACGGCGTCTATGTATTTCGCCTTCGACGCCTGCTCGTAAACACGCTGAATCATTTTTTTGCCAGCGATGTCAGCGAGCGGCTTGCCCGGAAACCTCGTCGAATCGTACCTCGCGGGTATTATGCCTGTTACTGTCATTGTCCGGTCNTGTTTTAAGTTTCCCGTAATAACGTTTCTTATGTCGTTCAGAAACGATTTGTCTTTCGTGAACTTCATCGTTTCGCCAACGACAACTTTAACTTTTCCCGGCTTAATCCTGAACGAGTCGGGAGGAATAATTTTGTTCGATCCCGAAATCGAAACGGGAATTATGTCAGCCTGCGTGTAATCCGCGAGAACGAAAACGCCTTTCTTGAAATCGCCCGTCTCGCCCGTTCTGCTCCGCGTGCCTTCGGGAAAAATCGCGACTGAAATGTCTTCCGTAAGTTTATCCGCCGCGTCGCGAAGAGACTGCATCGCGCTCCGCCCGTTCTCCCTGTTAATCGGAACGTAACCGCCGAGAAACATTGCCCATCCGAAAATCGGAACCTTCGTAATCGATTTTTTGTAAATGAACCTTATGTTGCGTTTGAAAATCACCATCAGCACGGGAATGTCGAGAAGCGAAAGATGATTCGAAATAATAAGATACTTTCTCTTCCTCTCGATTTCGCCCTTCCATTCGACCTCGAGTTTAACGCCGCATATAACAAGCACGCACCGCGCGAAAGACTTGTACGCGATGTACGTGCCCATCCCGCTCCAGATGAAGTTCAACGGAGTCAGCACTATAGAGAGCGTGGCAAGAACCGCGCCCGCTATGACAATCAGCGTTAACCTTATAAAATTTATCAATTAGCAATTAACATTTAACAATTAGCAATTAACTTTTAGCAATTAGCAATTAACATTTAGCAATTAGAACCTACTTCAATTGTCATTCCGGCGAAGGCCGGAATCCACTCTTCAATTACGAATTTCTTTAGTGGCGTCAGGTGTTACCACCTGACGCGCAGGCGAAGCCTGCAAATAAGCACTATGAAAATATCAGACTTTCGGTCTGAGTGTCAGGTGGAAACACCTGACACCACAATCAATCTTTCTTCAATTAGTAATTAATAATTAGTAATTAATAATTAAAACCATTAGAAATTTTGTTTTTTGCTCTTCAATTACTAATTATTAATTGCTAATAATAATTGGTTATTAGTAATGAGTAATAAAACTCAATAATTTAGTTCTGCCGCTCTTCAATTACTAATTATTAATTACTAATTACTAATTGCTCTCAATGTCATTTGACAATCTTCGAAATCGCCTTAAACATCTCATTCCCCGACACCTCGCACATCTCGAACAAAACCGACTCATACGTCGTAACAATCGCGCCTTCCTGCCTCATCCTCTCAATCGCGATTCTCTTGTCGTTTGGATTCCGCGACGACACGCAGTCCTCGACGAGCACCGGCTGATATCCGAGCCCGATCAAATCAATCACAGTTTGAAGCACGCACACGTGCGACTCAATGCCGCAAATCACTACGTTCTTCTTCCCGCTTCTTTTCAAAACCGAGCAGACGTCATCCGAGCCGCAGCAGGAAAACGACATCTTCTCGATGTGCTTGTAATCGCCCAGCGCGTCCTGAACCGGCTTGATAGTGTTCCCCAGCCCTTTCGAGTACTGTTCCGTAACGATAATATCCAGCCCCAGCGCCTTAAGACCCTGAATCAGGCGGACTGTATTCTTCGTCAGTGTATCGTTATCGTGAATGAAGGGATAGAGCCGCTCCTGAAAGTCAATAACAAGCCCGGCTGTATTTTCTCTTTTGATTCTCATAAGTTTTATTGTCATCCCGGCAAGTGCGTTCGTCGTCTACCCCGAGTCACTCGGGGCATCCCGATTATTTTTATCGGAATACTTAGCCGGAATCCATTTTTTATTTTGTCATCCCGGCGAAAGCCGGGATCCATATTATAAATGTGTCATCATCGAATTGGCTTTAATTTACCTAATTTATAAATGAAAAACTTTGAAAAAAAGAAGTAGAAAAAAGATGCAGCCGCGAATTTACGCGAATTATACTTATTGGAGAAAGAGCAACTGCCACAGATTGGCACAGATTACACTGATTAGAAATTTTATATATAAAAGAGCGAGCCGCTAATTTGCACGAATTATTCTAATTAGAAAGAGCAACTGCCACGGATTGGCACAGATTACACTGATTAGAAATTTTATATATATAAGAGCGGGGAACGAATACACAGAACGCATAGCACACAATAAGAGCGGATGAAACGGATTTACACAGATTATTTATTATATATAAGAGCGGATGAAGGGTATGATAAAAATGTGAAAGTTACTTATCAAAACATATCAAATATGATTACTTTTTTTTGTAAAAAAAGGAAGCGGGATTGATTAAACAGTGATTTGAGAAAAGTAATTTAAAAAAGTTATCAAAAGTTTTCGATTTCTTATCATTCCGTAAAAACAAAACTAAATCGCGCTGTTCGGAATTGCGCGAATGCGGTACGAAAATTTCAAAGAACGTAAAGACAGTATCACAAACATATCATAAACGTGGCACGACAGTGTCATTAAAGTATCACAAATGACACGAAAGTGTCATTGAATTTTGGCCTTCGGATTGATTAAACAGGAACTTGCGTCTGAAAAACTTAAAAACGTATCAAAATAGTATCAAAAAAGTATCATTGGAGAACAAAGAAAAAATGTTTATCCCGCGGAGAACACCGCGAATTATTTTAGGATACATCTGATAATACCTCAGGCGGCGCGGGATGAAATCCGGCGATAAAAAAGAACTATACAAATATAATAAACTCAGGTCAAATTGATTCAATAAATGACCGCGAGGCTCGTAACATACTGAAAATTAATGCGTTTATTTTTCATTCCGACAGATTTCGGGGGCAGAAAAATCCATATATTTAAAAATTACCCTTGACATTACGGGAAAAAATGGTTAATTATATTCAAATTCATTTACCGGAGAACACACGACCAATCAAAAAGAAGAAGTTCAGAGCAGAAAGGTATTTCTGTTAATGCTGTAACCTATCTGTGTAACGCTGTAACAATAGAATTAGGAAATCTTTAAACTATAGAAAGAGATATTTCCGTAAGACGATTCTGTGTTTCTGAAAGTTACAAATATTGGCAAGTCATTTGGAGAACAAAGACTCTTCGAAAAACTTAACCTGGAACTGGAGGCGGGCAAGGTGTATTCGCTTGTCGGTGCCAACGGTTCGGGAAAGACAACTTTGTTCAACATACTTACAGGATTTCTACCCGCGGATACGGGCAAGATTACATTTCTTAATGAAGACATCACACACAAGTCACCGACAATAATAAACAAAATGGGAATGGCGCGCACGTTTCAGGACCTTAGGCTCATCNGGGGGCTGAGCGTACGGGACAATGTATTGCTCGTAGTTGAGAAAGGTATGTTTCACAACGCGACAAAAGAAGAGTACAAAAAGGTTGATGAAATTCTCGAGAGAATTTCGTTGTCCGGGTATGCGCAGCATTACGGAAGGGATATTTCATACGGTCAACAAAAACTGCTGACGCTCGGATGCTGTCTCGCGAACAATCCTAAACTGCTTTTGCTTGACGAGCCTGTTGCGGGGATAGACGATGAGAATCTCGGGAAAATTAAGAACATAGTGCTTGAGTTGAAAAAAGAGGGCAAAACGATTTTGCAGATAGAACACAACCTGGATTATTTGAATGAGACGAGCGACGAGATATACGCGCTGGAGTGCGGGGAATTGACGAGAGCAATGCATAGTGCTTAGTGCTTGGTGCGTGGAGCGAAGTTATTAGTTATAAGTTTTGAGTTTTGAGTTATAAGTTATGAGTTTTGAGTTATTAGTTATAAGTTTTGAGTTATAAGTTTTGAGTTTTGAGTTATGAGTTTTGAGTTATGAGCTATGAGTTTTGAGTTATAAGTTTTGAGTTCATTGTTTCAACTAAGCACTTAGCACTAACAACTAAGCACCAAAAAGATGCTGGAAGTAAAAAACATATCGACGGGTTACGGGAAGAAGCAGGTGCTTTTTGATGTATCGTTTGAAGTAGGCGACGGCGAAATAGTTTTGCTGACGGGCGGGAACGGAAGCGGGAAGAGCACGGTGCTGAAATGCATATACGAATTATTGCCGGTATGGAATGAAGAGGGAAAGATTTTTTACAAAGGGAAGGATATTACGAAGGCGGGAACGCCGGATATGGTTAAGAAAGGAATCGTTTATATTCCTCAGAGGAACAATTATTTCGAATCGCTGACGATAGAGGAAAATCTGCTTGTGAGCGGTTCGGTGTACGGGAAGGCTATTGTGCAGGAGCGTATGGAAGAGACGTACAAACTGCCGAGGCTGAAGGAATACAGGAAGCGGACGCCGTTCAATCTGAGCGGGGGCGAGAGGCAGTTGCTGGCACTCGGAATCGGAATGATGCACAATCCGGATTTGATACTATTCGACGAGCCGTTCGCCGGTCTTGACGAAGCGAATTCAAAAGTAATGCTCGACGAAATACTGAAACTGAAGGAAAAGAAAATCAGCATGCTGATAGTCGAGCACAAAGAGACAATAAATTCATTTTCAAATAAAAAATTAAAAATGTATTTGGGGAAAATAAAAGTTTAATTCATGAAAACAAATAAATTATTAGTAATTATTATTCTGCTCGCATTATTCTTTACAGGGTGCATCAACGACAAAAAAGACACAGTGAAAATTGGTGTTATTATGCCATTAACCGGACCCGTAGCTGAGCCCGGAACGAATGCAAATCAGGGAATATTATTAGCCATTGAGCAATACAATGCTTTCAATGAAAAGAAAATCGAATTGATAATCGAAGACTCAAAATCAAATCCAAAAGATGGAGTTGCAGCTATGAACAAATTAGTCAGCGCTAATAATGTAAAACTGGTAATAGGTGACATTATGAGTTCGGTGTTTTTAGCATGCGCGCCCATTGCAGAAAAAAATAAAATAGTCATGATTTCGCCAGGAGCATCAAATCCGAGCGTAAGAGATGCCGGAGATTACATTTTCCGAGATTACTTATCTGATGATTTCGATGGAAAAGTAATGGCAAACTATTTATACCAAAATTTAAATAAAAAGAATGTTGCAATTATTAGCGTCAACAATGATTACGGTAACGGAGTAGAAAAAGTATTCTTGGAAAACTATAATAAACTTGGAGGGAATGTCGCACTTCAGGAAAAATATGAGCAAGGACAAACTAGTTTCAAAAGTATTATGCTTAAAATTAAGAACTCAAATCCAGATGTGCTTTATATTGTTGGCAATCCGTCCGAAAACGGTTATATAGTTAAAGAGTTGAAAGAAAATAATATCAAAATACCAATTACAGGGAATTTATCTTTTGAAAATGAGGAATTTATCAAAATTGCAAAAAATGCTTTTGACTCTATAATCTTCAGTTCGCCTTACTTTGATTTAGATTCGGATAAACAATTTGTTAAGTCATTTAAAGATTCGTATCTAAAAAAGTATGGTAAATTGCCTGACATCGCCGCTGCGTTGGGGTTTGATGTTGCGAATATCCTAATAATGGCATTGAAGAATAACGGTTATGATCAAGTGAAAGTAAAAGATTATTTATATTTAATTAAAAACTATGACGGAATAACAGGAATGACATCATTTGATGAAAATGGAGATGTTATGAAAGATATATTTATTAAATCAATTTATAGAGATACAAAAATTCAAAAAAAGAAACATATTTTTTAAAATAATTTTGATATGGGAATTTTCGAAATAAATACCTCAAAATCAGATTTATTTGAGAAATTATCGAAATGTGAAAAAAAGGAATCTTTTATAACCTATATTCAACAGGAATTTATTGATGCGAATATGTTAGTCCATAAATATTTGTATTACACTTTTGAAAGTGTAATACGATATCTCAAAACAATTAAGAACAGTAAATATAAAGCACTTCTAAATGTATCGACAGAAGTTGAAGTTGCAAAATTTTCAACATACTTTGAGGATATAAAAATCCATTCGACATATAATGAATATGATTATGTAAGTGTGGGATGTGGTGATGGAGATAAAGACGCCAGTATCTTAAAAACATTAAATGACAAATTAAAATATACTGAAAACATAAATTATATACCATTAGAGTTCAGTTATTACTTAATTCTATCAGCAATAACCAAAGTAAAAACTAAATGCTCAAATTATGTAGATATTTATCCATTTAACGTGGATTTTTTAAAATATCAAGAATTTATCGATAAATTTAATAAAACATTGAATTCCAACCGACATGCAATTTTTTCTTTGTTTGGGCATACTATTGGCAATTATTTAGAAACCGACTTGCTAAATCCAATTTCTAATTTAATGAGACCATACGATTTTCTTCTAATAGGTTATGAAGTGTACCCTGATATGGAAGTCTATAGGAGGAACACAGGGCATTATGATAATAAGGAAGACAGAGATTTTTTAAAATATCCACTAAAATTATTGCCGAATTTTTCCGGACACTTAGAGGAAGACGACAATTTAAAATTTGAGATTACAAAGGATATAAGTTATACAAAAATCGAAGGCTGTTTCTCTGTAGTTCCAACACTAAAAGACACAGGAATCAATTTGACTTTAGCATTTTCAACGAAATATCAAGTAGAATTATTAAAGCAATTTTTTAAGGATTATTTTAATGAATTATCATTGAAGTATATTAAAAACTATGAGTCATCGAATGAATTTCCACAGTATGCACTGATGATTCTTCAGAAACAAGAAAATATTCAGGATTTAAAGAAAAAGGCTTTAATAAGAATTCGTGATTTAATCGAAAGTCAACAAAGCTGTAAAGATGAATTAATAAAAATAAAAAGGGATATTGAAGGTGGTTTAATAGATAATGAGGATATTCTCAAATTTATTATTGAACCGAGACATACAGGTAGTGTTATTGTTGATAGAGTAAATAAATGGCTGAAATCAAATCATAATAAATGAACAAAATACTATTTTGTATTGCGAGAAAAGAATTATTCCGATTATACGATATCGCGACAATCATTCTTTTAACATTCTATATTAATAAGCTATCCGTATTAGATAACTATAATTTATTGCACTTAGATTTTCACTTAATTGCTACATTTGTTTCCGGCATATTTTTTATTGTGAGTTTCTATTTATTTTATCAAAAATGTCTTGAACTGTATAATGAGGCTTATTCAATGAAAAACAACGAAAATCCTAAAGAGTCGTATGAGGATAGCCTAAACACAGCTCGTTATTATTTGCTCCGTTTGTTTTTCACTTTTCAGGTTGCCTTGCTGATAAATTTTCTTTGTTTAATTGAGGTCATATGATGCAGATTTTTTTAAATACTATCATTTCCGCATTTATTTATTTTACAATTGGCTTTTCTATTGTATTAATATATAATTCTGCATCATTTATAAAAATTTCTCTTGCCAATACATTAAGCTTTGGGGCATATTTATTATTTATATTAAATCAAGAGTTTGTGACTCATTTGTATTTTTGTCTAATCTTAGCAATTATTTCTACTATAATGTTTGATTTATTTAGCGAAGTTTATATTTTCAGACTGCTTCGGAAAAAAAATATTTCTTCGTTTTTCATTATGCTTGCCTCATTAGGTGTTTATATTATTATTCAAAATATTATCTCTGTTTGTTTTGGAAACGATACAAAGATATTAAGGGCTTGGGACGTTACTGTTGGGCACGAGATATGGGGGGCGTATATTACCGATATTCAGATTATTACGATAGTGGTTAGTGCTTTGTGCGTAGGGCTTAGTATGGTGTTTCTGAAGTATACGAAGGTGGGGAGAAGGATAAGGGCGGTGTCGGCGAATTCGGAATTGGCGAATGTGCAGGGGATAAATTCGGATAGGGTGATTTTGTGGGCTACGGGGATTGGATCCGGGATGGCGGCGATTGCCGGGATTTTAGTCGGGTTTGATACGGGGCTTACTCCTACTATGGGTTTTAATCTTCTTCTTTACGGAATTGTGGCGATGATTATCGGGGGAGTGGGGAGCACGAAGGGGCTTATCGGCGGGGCTTTTCTATTGGCTGCGGCTCAGCATCTGACGGCGTATTACATCGACAGCAAGTGGATGAACGCTATTACGTATATTATTCTTATCGCGTTTTTGATTTGGAGACCGCTGGGATTTAGCGGGCAACGTTTGAAAAAAATCGAAATATGAGTTTTTAGTTATGAGTTTTTAGTTATGAGTTTTTAGTTATGAGTTTTTAGTTTTAAGTTGAAAATAGTTTTTTAAAATAGAGCAGCGAATCAAAAGGAATAATAATAGATTTTATGGTGAGGAGTATTATAAAAGAGAAAAGTTTTGAGTTTTCTTTGAGAATTGTTGATTTATATAAAGCGATGATAAAAAAGAATGAGTACGTGTTGTCAAAACAGATTTTGAGAAGTGGTACGTCTATAGGAGCGAATGTTGAAGAAGGGCTTGCCGGTCAATCGAAGAAAGATTTTATTGCCAAAATGTCTATCGCTTCAAAAGAAGCAAGGGAAACTAATTATTGGCTTAAATTAATAAAATATGGTGGCTTTGTGGATGAAAATATTGATGATTTGATGACCAAAAACGATGAGATTATTAAAATGCTTACAGCAATTGTTAAGACTTCACAACTATCAATAAAAAATAATGGAGTATAGGGTTTCACTAAAAACATGACACTAATAACTAAACACTCAAAACTAATAACTAAAAGAGTTTGGAATACGGATTGCATCTTTTAATATTGATTGCGATTTATGTGATGCTGTCGCAGAGTTTGAGTCTGACGGCGGGATACGCGGGTATGATTTCTCTGGCTCACGCGGGATTTTACGGCGTGGGGGCTTATACTACTGCGCTGCTGTCGGTGAATTATCATATTCCGTTTTTACTGACTTTGCCGGCGGCTATGATTCTGTGCGGGATTACGGCGGTGATTGTTTCTACGATTGCGTTGAGGACTGTGGATGATTATTTCATTATCTGCACGCTGGGGATTCAGGTGATTGTGTTTTCTCTTATGAACAACTGGATGGGGCTGACGAACGGTCCGCTGGGGATTCCGGGGATTCCCGGGATTAGTATTTTAGGGCTTGATATCGGGAATAAAATTCTTTTTGGTGCATTGTGCCTGGTGCTTGGCGCTTTGATATTTTTCGCGCTGAGGTTTTTGGTGAATTCGAGTTTCGGGAGGATACTGAAGGCGTTGGGCGAGGATGAGATATACACGCAGGCGATAGGGAAGAGCGTTTATTCGGCGAAGGTGATTTCATTCACGATAAGCGCGATGCTGGCGGCGATACCGGGTGTGCTTTACGCGCATTACATTTCGTACATCGACCCGACGAGTTTTACAATAGACGAATCAATTTTCATACTATCGATAGTGATAATCGGCGGGATGCGGAAATTATGGGGGATGGTGTTTGCATCGGCGTTTCTTGTGCTTCTGCCCGAGGCATTAAGGTTTATAGGGCTTCCGAACAGTATAGCTGCGAATCTAAGACAGATTATATACGGGGCGATACTGGTGGGGGTGATATTTGGGAAAGGGAAAAAGAGAAAAACATTTTGCATTACAGATATTACAAATCCAAAGATAACAATATGATAATAGAATCAATCAAAATAACCAATTTATGTTCTGTCAAAGAAGAAACAATACCTTTTGACGATCTAACAATTCTAGTTGGTAAAAATGGTGCAGGAAAATCCACAGTTCTAAAAGCTCTGAATTATTTTTACAATACGTCCAATAATATACCTAAATCTGATTTCTATTCTGAAAACGTAGAGCTTGAAATTGTTATTACAATTTCTTTTAAGAATTTAAACGATAAAGCTAAAGAATTTTTTAAAGATTATATTCGAAATGAACAACTGATTATTGAAAAAGTTATAAAATGGAATGATGGAAAACCTCAGGGTAAATATTATGGTTCAAAATTGAAAAATCCTGACTTTTCAAAATTACGAGTTGCTATGGAAATAAGAGACAGGTCAAAAACGGCTAAAGAAGAATTCGTAAAATTAAAAACTAATCCAAAATATTCAAATTTCGCAAATTGGACTAGCGCTGGAGATGTAGAATTGTCTTTAATTGATTGGGAGGGGAATCATAGTGCTGATTGCGTAATAATGAGAGATGATGGTCAGTTCTTTGGATTCAAAGAGGTTGGTACAGGGTATTTGGAGCGATTTACAAAATACATTTTTGTTCCCGCCGTTAGAGATGCGGTTGATGATGCTAATGAATCAAGAGGCTCCGTTTTTTCTGAATTAGTCGATTTAGTTGTAAGAAGCTCATTTGAAAATAATGACAAATTTAATAAATATAAGGAAAAGATTAATAAAGAATATATTGAAATTATTAAACCAGTTAAAGAGCATCAATTAATGGGATTGGAAAGAGGACTATCTGAAACATTATTAAAATACGTTAGTGAAACTGGTGTGAAGTTAAATTGGCAGGAAAATGATGAGATAGATGTTCCATTGCCCAAAGCAAGTATAAAGATCAAAGAAGATAAATATGAAACAGAAATCCAGAATGTTGGTCATGGCTTACAAAGAGCATTTATTATTTCTTTGCTCGAATATTTAACATTCGTACAAAAAAGTAAAGAACTAATTGACGAAGAAATTGCTGAGTCTGGCGAAGTAGATTCTCAATCAAAAGAAGAGATGAATTCATCGAATGTTACTTACCCAAATCTTCTTTTAGCTATCGATGAGCCCGAATTACATCAACACCCAAATCGACAATATACATTTAGAAGAATATTAAATGATTTATCACACAAAGACAAACCTGGTACTTTCAGTAAATATCAAATTATAATAGCGACACATTCTCCAATTCTAACGGATATATCGAATTTTGAACAAATCAGATTAATGCGTAAAATAGAACTTGATAAGGATTTACCTCTTATATCAAAAGTCTTTTTTAGCATTCTAGACGACATCAAAAACAGTTTAAATACTTGCAAGAATGATAAAACAGATTATTATACTGGACCGAGAATCGTTGCAAGTTTAAAGACTCTTATGAATCCAATTTTAAATGAAGGGTATTTTGCAGATTTAGTCGTTTTGGTAGAAGGAGAAGAAGATAAAGCTGCAATTGAAGCACTATCAATGTTTGTTGGTTTGAATTTAGGGGATAATGGAATAACCATTATTCCATGTAACGGAAAAAATAATCTTGATAGACCCTTTGCTATTTTTAAGTCATTGAATATTCCTACGTATGTTATTTGGGATAGTGATATCGCAGCAAAAAACGAAAAAGAAAAAAATGCGGAAAAGAATATATACTTGCAAAAATTGATGAATTATAAGAATGTTGTCGATTTCCCAAATCTTGTTGAAGCAAATTTTGCATGTTTCGAAGACAGGTTATCAACAACTTTAAGAGCGGAAATAGGGGCAGCTGAATATGATAAATATATCCTAATAGTTATGAAAGAGTTAGGTTATGCAAAAAAAGATTTCGGGATAAAAAATCCAATCTTTATACATAGATTACTGGAACTTGCAAAAAATGATAATCGCGAAATAAAAACGTTGAATAAAATAATTACTGAAATCAAAAAGTTATCGAAAAGAAATAATGAAAAATAAAATAAATTGTCCGAATTGCGGAGTAGAAATTGATGTTGATGAACTGCTACAGCATCAGGCTGAAAAATTAATAAAAAGCAGATATGACAAATTACTAGAGGAAAAGGAAAAGGAAANNTTGAAGAGAAATATGCCAGTGAAAAGAAAAAACTTGCGGAAGAAGCAGCTCAGAAAGCGAAGGAACTCGCAGAGCAAGAAATTAAACAGTTAAGAGATGATGTCGAGCAAAAGTCTAAAGAGAATCTTGAACTGAAGAAAAAAGAATTAGAACTTCTAAAAAAAGAATCTGAGTTAAAGGTCAAGCAAGAAGAGATGAAAATCGAAATGGAAAAGANCTCTGCTGGAGAAACAAGATGAAATCGTAAATGAAGCAAAGAAAAAAGAACAGGAAAAATATGATTTAAAGATTCGAGAGTATGAAAAGGAGAAAGAGGACCAGAAAAAGTTGATAGAAGAAATGAAGAGGAAAGCCGAGCAAGGGTCGATGCAGATGCAGGGGGAAGTTCTAGAGTTGGCTTTGGAAGATTTTCTAAGAAATCAATATCCTTTCGACATTATTGAAGAAGTGCCAAAAGGTACTAAAGGAGCGGATGTTATTCAAACTGTCGTAAATTCACTCCAGCAAGTTTGCGGGAAAATAATTTATGAAAGCAAGAGGACGAAAACATTTTCTGAGACCTGGATTGAAAAACTTAAGGATGATCAAAGAGAACAGGGGGCACTAATATCAGTAATAATAACGGAAGTTTTACCGAAGGATATAGAAACATTCGGCAGGAAAGACGGAGTATGGATTTGCAACTTTTCTAATGTTAAGAATCTCACTTTTATTTTAAGAGAAATGATTATAAGAGAGCATTCAATACGCGCGTCCGAAGAAAACAAAGGTGATAAGATGGAGTTATTATACAAATATTTAACGAGCGATGAATTCGGTAATAGAGTTGAAGCAATAGTCGAATCATTTTCCGGTTTGAAATCAGATATTGAAAAGGAAAAGAGGTCGATGAATGCAATATGGAAAGAACGGGAGAAAAAACTAGAAAAGGTGATAACAAATACGATTGATATGTACGGTTCGATAAAAGGGATTGGAGGGAATGCTATTGCTCCGGTGCAATCGCTTTCGCTTCCGGAACCTGAAGATTTTGAAGATAATTCGGAAAAGGAAGAATGAAATTGTCCTCCCCCGCCCCGATAAATCGAGGTACCCCCTCCAAAGGGGGACACGTTTCGAGATGAAATGTCGCCGGTTATCAGGTACTTTTAATGGATTCCCGCTAAAGACGTGCGGGAATGACAAGAAGGTGTGAGGTTCTTGAAAATAATTCGAATTTCATATTCATCATTTCGTTTCTCCGCTCCCTTTGCGGTAATATTTCTTGCTCTTTTCTAGATTCTAGATTCTCCATTCCAGATTCTGCTCTTAATGCATTTTTATTCAATCAAATTTTGAATAAATTAGGAAAAATCTACTTTAAGGTAACTAAAATACATTTCAATATGAAAATTTTCATCGATACAGCGAACCTGAAAGAAATCAAGGAAGCGGCGGATATGGGATTGCTCGACGGTGTAACAACCAACCCGTCCCTGGTAGCCAAGGAAGGTCATAAGGATTTCAGAACGATGCTCGAAAAAATCTGCGCAATCGTTGACGGAGATATTTCAGCCGAGGTGGTTTCCACCGACGCGGCGGGCATTCTCAAGGAAGGAAGAGAACTCGCGAAGATTCATAAAAATATCGTCATCAAAGTCCCGCTCATAAAGGAAGGTTTGAAAGCGGTCAAGACTTTCTCCGACGAGGGAATCAAGACTAACGTCACGCTTTGCTTCTCGCCGTCGCAGGCGCTGCTTGCAGCGAAAGCGGGCGCGTACCTTGTAAGCCCGTTCGTAGGACGTCTCGACGACATTTCTTACAACGGCATGGACCTGATTCAGCAGATTGTCCAGATTTACCAGAACTACGATTACCCGACGCAGGTGCTCGTGGCTTCCGTACGCCATCCGATGCACTTCGTGGACGCGGCAATGATAGGCGCGGACGTGTGCACGATGCCTTTCAAGGTTATTGAAATGCTCGCGAAACATCCGCTCACGGACATCGGTCTCGAAAAGTTTCTCGCGGACTGGAAAAAATTGAACTCTTAATTTAGTTTGTTAAAATATTAAAATACTTTGTATATGAAAAAGACAGCTTTCAACGAGATTCACAGGAAATTAGGTGCAAAGCTGGTTGAATTCGCAGGTTTCGAAATGCCCGTACAGTATGAAGGTATTATTGCCGAGCATAAAGCAGTGAGGAATTCAGTCGGTGTTTTTGACGTGTCGCATATGGGTGAGGTCAGGATTCACGGTAAAGACGCTTTCGCTTTCGTGCAGAAACTGACGACGAACGACGTGTCGCAGTTGTACAAGGGAAGAGTCCAGTATTCGTCAATGTGCAAGCCGGATGGCGGCATTGTCGACGACCTGCTGGTTTATCATTGCGGTGATTATTTCCAACTCGTCATAAACGCTTCGAACGTCGAGAAGGACATCAACTGGATGAAGCAGAACGTTTTCGGCGACGTTAGGATTGAAGACATTTCCGACGCGACTTCGCTTCTGGCGATTCAGGGAAAGAACTCTCTGGCGCTTCTTCAGAAACTTACAAAAACGGATTTATCCAAGATAGAATATTATCATTTCGAGTTCGGTCAGATTGCGGGACAGGACGCGATTATTTCTCACACCGGTTACACGGGCGAAAAGGTATGTTTCGAAATTTATTCTTCGTCGGACGTTAAGAAGTCGGAAGACTTGTGGAACGCGATTTTCGAGGCGGGAAAAGAATTCGACGTGAAGCCAATTGGTCTCGGAGCGAGGGATACTTTAAGGCTCGAATACGCTTTCCGTCTTTACGGGAACGATATGGACGAAACGACCAATCCGCTCGAAGCGGGTCTGGCGTGGATAACGAAACTCGACAAGGGCGATTTCAACGGCAGGGAAGTTATCGCGAAAGCGAAAGCGGACGGGCTTAAGAGGAAACTCGTCGGATTCGTCGTGAACGACAAGATGGTCGCGAGGCACGGTCAGGACGTTTACGCGGGCGATAAGAAAATCGGTCACGTGGCAAGCGGCTCGCCGTCTCCGATGCTCGGAAAGAACATAGGAATGCTTTACGCCGAAACCGCGTTCAGCAAGATAGGAAGCGTTGTCGAGATTGACGTGAGAGGAAAAAGAATCAAGGCGGAGATTGTTAAAACGCCTTTCTTAAGTTGATAAAACTTGTTTGATATAACATAACAGGGGATTTGAAAGAGTCCCCTGATTTTTTGAAAACTAAAAAGTTATTGTTTGGTAAAAGTAGATGTATATTTATCGCAGTCTCTGATACAGGACGAAATGCAGCTGAAGGACAGGAACGTAATAGTAATCGATGTTCTTCGCGCTTCATCGACGATACTGACGGCGCTCGTTAATCAGGCGAAGGAAATAATTCCAGCCGAGAGCGTTTCAGTAGCGGCGCGCATTTCAAAGGGTCTCGGAAATTCCGTTCTGTGCGGGGAGCGAAACGGAAAAATTATTGAAGGGTTTAAACTGGGGAATTCTCCGTTCGAATATACAACGGACGCGGTGAAAGGAAAGACTCTGATTTTTTCGACGACGAACGGAACGATTTCGGTGACGAAATCGAAGTTCGCGAAGAACTGCGTTATCGCGGGTTTCCTTAACCTGAGCGCGGTCGTGAATTACGCGGCGTCGCTTAACGACGACGTGACGATTCTTTGCTCGGGGAAACTCAACGACTTCTGCATCGAGGATTCAATCGCCGCGGGCATGATTATAAACGGACTGATGGGAATCAAGGGAAAGGCGAACGTCGAACTATACGATTCGGGATACATGTCGTACAAACTCGCGAAACATCTCGCGTACAAGATCTCAAAGCCCGACAGGGGAAAACTCCTGTCGATGCTCGCGGATTCCGAGCACGGGAAATACCTCGCTTCGATAGGTTTCGGCGATGACCTGAAATACTGCGCCGAACTTGACAAACTCGACAAACTGCCGTTCTACAGGAACGGTGTAATAAAACTGAAGGAGACTTTCGAGCAGGAAGCTAGCGAGAAATCAAAAATGAAGAGAGTCAACATAAGCAGCAAACCGAACTCAAAGGATTAATGAACAAGAGAATGAAATCAAAACTTTCGGACAAGAAACCCGAAAGCAGGAAGAAGCAGAGCGAGGAATTCGCGATATCGGAAAATTTCAAGATTCGCCTGATAGGCGCGCTGCTTATAGTTCTCGGCGTTCTGCTAATCATAGCGATTTTTTCGTATTCGAAGGCGGACGCTCAGACACTCCTGAGATTTTCATTCCTTGACATATTCAGGAAGGAAACTTATTCATCGCTTTACAGGATAAACAACCTTCTCGGAATAGCGGGCGCGTACGTGGCGAACGTTTCGATAGAAAGTCTTTTCGGATATTTCACATTCATAATCCCATCCGCGGTGGTTATAATCGGCTGGACGCTTTTCAGGAGAAAGCCGATGTACAAGCCCGCGACGATTTCGGTTTACCTGATTCTTTTAATGACGTTCCTCGCGGGAGCGGCGGGATTGATAAGAATTCTCGCGGGTCCCGAAAGGTTGTCGGGAGCGTATTGCGGCGCGACAGGTAATTTCATATCGTCGGTCTTTTACTACGGGCTCGGTTCAATCGGCGCTTCGATTGTTTTCATAGTCGCGCTCGGGCTGACGGGAATGCTTCTCGTTGACGGGAACATACTTAAGTCGCTCGCGAGACTGAAACTTCTCTGGGAAAAAATCAAGGAGAAGTTCAGAAAAGAAAAAGAGGACTTGACGACGGAGAAAGAGGAAAAGAAATTAAGGAAAGAAGAGAAGAAAGAAGAGTCGGCGATTGAGGAAGCGATAAGGAAGGAAAGCGAAAGGATTAGGCGCGCGAAGGGAAAGGTTAACGGCGAAGAGCCTGTAATAAAGGATACGGAAATTAACCGCCCGAAGGCGGACGTGCGGAAGACGGAGCAGAAGCACGTTCCCGAGCCGGCTGAACTTGAAGAGGAAGAAATTGCCGAAGAGCCCGCAGAAGAAAAGAAAGCGCCGAAGAGGAAGAAAGATTTAAGTACTCTGCTCGTCGAGGTTCCGAAGAAGACTGAAGCGAGCGAGACAGACATCAATCCCGAAAACTCGAACGAACTCGACGGAGTTGAAGGCGCGGAGGAAGACGATTTCGTCGAGGAGAAACTCGAAGGATACGTAAATCCGATTCTCGATTTGCTCGAAGAGCCGTCTAAAGAAGAGAACGAACTTATTTCCGACGAGGAGTTGAAGCACAACGGAAGGCTTCTACAGGAAAAACTTCTCAAGTTCGGAATAGAGATTATAGATATAGCCGCGACGCCCGGTCCGGTGGTGACGCTTTACGAACTCGTGCCCGCGCCCGAAGTGAAACTCTCGAAGATTGAATCGCTTCAGGACGACATCGCGCTTGCGATGAAGGCGAGGGGAATAAGGATGATTATTCCGATTCCCGGGAAAGGCACCGTGGGCGTGGAAATCCCGAACAGCAAGTCGCAGATGGTGCGCGTGAAGAGCGTGCTCGCTTCGGCCAAGTTCAAGGACAGCACGAAGAAACTCACGGTCGCTTTCGGAAAGATGATTGACGGCGAAATTTACGTCGACGATTTGTCGAAGATGCCGCACGTGCTGATCGCGGGTGCGACAGGCTCGGGAAAGAGCGTCGGCATAAACACGATTATCGCTTCGCTGCTTTACAAGATGCATCCATCGGATTTGAAGTTCGTCATGATTGACCCGAAGAAGATAGAACTGAGTTTGTATTCAAAACTGCGGAATCATTTCGTCGCGACGTCGAATGATATCAACGAAAGCATAGTGACGAGTTCGCAGAACGCCGTTTCGATTTTGAAGAGCGTCGAGATGGAAATGGAGCAGAGATACGATAAACTCGCCAACGCGGGAGTGAGAAACATCGATTCGTACAACGAAAAATACGCGCAGGGAAAACTTAAGAACAACGAAGTTATAAGGCACAGGAAGATGCCGTACATAGTGGTTATTATTGACGAGTTGGCTGATTTGATGATTACCGCGAAGCGGGATATCGAGGACCCGATTGCGAGGATAGCGCAGATGGCGAGAGCTGTTGGTATACATTTGATTGTAGCGACGCAGAGACCGTCGGTTGACGTAATCACGGGTGTTATAAAGGCGAACTTCCCTGTAAGGATAGCGTATCAGGTCGCGTCGAAAATCGATTCGAGAACGATACTTGATATGTCGGGCGCTGACCAGTTATTGAGAAACGGCGATATGCTTTACCTGTCGTCAGCTTCGCCAAAACCAATTAGGATACAGAACGCATACATCTCTACAGAAGAGTGCGAGAAACTTGTCGATTACATTTCCGCGCAGAAGGGATATTCAAAACCGTACCTGCTTCCGTCGATACTGAACAAGAAGGGCAAGGGCGGATTCAGCGCCGACGACTGGGACGAAATGTTTCCGGAAGCGGCGCGTCTGATTCTGAAACTTCAGAACTGCTCGACGTCAACGCTGCAGAGGCGTCTGAAACTCGGCTACGCCCGCGCGGCGAGAATCGTCGACCAGATGGAAGGAGCGGGAATTGTCGGTCCGAATCAGGGCGCGAAAGGAAGAGAGATTCTCGTGACTGAAGACGAACTGGAAGAGATACTGCAGGGAATGTAAATCAATTAGTAATTAGTAATTAATAATTAGTAATTAAGAACTTTTAGAGATTTTACCACAGAGAATCTATTAGCAATTAACGATTAGCAAAAACTATTTTCAGTTTTCTATTTTCAGTTTTCGATTTTCAGTTTTCGATTTTAAGTTTTCTAATTACTAATTGACGAAACGAGGTCGTTGAGAAGCGACGACGCGCCGATTCTGAACAAATCCTGATTCAGCCAGTCTTTTCCGCACACCGCGTTCACGAGGGACGCGTATTCAAGTGCTTCGTCTGTTTTGCGTATTCCGCCCGCGGCTTTGAATCCGATTTTCTTTCCTGTCTTTTCGAAATGTTCTTTGACAGCGCAGAGCATAACGTAAGACGCATCGAGCGTTGCGGCAGGACTTATTTTTCCCGTCGATGTCTTTATGAAATCCGCTCCGCCTTCAATCGCGAGAAGGCTCGCGGCGTATATATTTCCCGGGCTTTTTAGTTCGCCCGTTTCAAGAATGACTTTCAGATGAACGCTCTTTGTGTTGGAATTGCTTTTGCAGAGTTTATTGATTTCGAATATCTCGTCGAAGACGAATGAATAGTTGCCTGACAGGAATTCGCCTCTCGAGATAACCATATCAATCTCGTCGGCGTCGTGGTCGATGCAGTACTGCACTTCCGCGAGTTTAAGTTCGAGAGGAACCTGCCCCGACGGGAAGTAAGATGATACTGTCGCGGCTTTGACTCCCGTTCCTTTCAATTGCGCGCTCGTCCAGTTAACGAATCTCGGATAAACGCAGACAGCGGCGACGGAGGGAACGCCTTTAATGTCCGAAGGAGTCTTCGCGGTATCGCAAAGTGTTTTGACTTTTTCGAAAGTATCGTTTCCTTCGAGAGTAGTAAGATCGAGCAATGAAATAATATTGCAAACAGTATCTTTGTTCTTTATTATTTTTTTGTCAGTGGTAATTTCTGCTAATTTCGCTTTCACGTCAATATTATCGAAGAAATCGATTGCTTTGGATACATCTGTATTAAAAGGATTCATAACTTATTTTTTTTACAATGTACAACAAATTTCTATGATATTACATACAATTGCATAACTCCCGCTACTTAATTTTTTACTTTAAATTCTATTTGTTATTTGCAAAAAAATAGTTAATTTAGCGTAGTGATGCAATAGGTGATTTATTTGCAAAACAAAATAATATTAAAAATTATGAGAAAAGCATTAATCTACCCGATCATACCGGTCTTGCTCATCGTTACAGCGTTGTTTTCCTCATGTTCATCAAGCGACGATGAAGACATATATGTATTGAGGGATACTGTTGTTCTCAATATAGACACTCTGATAAAAGAGCAGCGCAACGTACAAAAACTGAATCTCACATTCGTTGTACAACTTGCTGCTTTCAAGGAGTTAAATTATGCAGAGACGTACAGGGAAAAAGCGAAGGAAAAACTAAGCGTGCTCCCTGACTTGAGGAAAACGGGCGACATATATCACGTAACGGTAGGCAGGTTCAACGACGCCAAATCGGCGCAGGATTACCTGAACACGGTGAAATCGAAAGGTTTCCCGAATGCATTTGTAAAATCAATTGATTAAACAGGAGAAAACATGAAAAATCTACATTGGACATTTTTAATCTTATTTGCTTTTGCGTCATCACTGATTTTAACATCCTGCTGCGCAGACAACGAGTGCGCGGAAGAGGATATATACGGCAAGACAATAATCAAGCAGACTGACACGTTATACAACAAGAATCCGAAGTTGGTCAGGGGACCATTTTACGTGCAGATAGGGGCATACGCGAACAAGTCGAACGCGGACGCGTTCCTGAGCGATGCTAAGAAGCAGTTAAGGCTGAAGATAGACATGAAGCAGACACAGGACGGAATATACAGGATATATATAGGCGAATACAAGACTGTAGAGGAAGCGGATGACATGCTCACGACTGTAAAGAGGGAGGGATTTTCGGATGCATTCGTGAGAGACGACGCGGGACCTATAAGCAAATAATCATACAACAAATATGGATTCTGACAAGATAATTGACGGCAGACTATATTCGTCGCAGGTAAAAGCAGAAGTAAAAGAAGAGACAGAGAGATTATATATTGAAAAGGGAATCCAGCCCGGTCTGGCATTTATACTTGTAGGCGATAATCCGGCATCACAGGTGTACGTAAGGAACAAAGGCAAAGCCTGCGAAGAAATCGGATTCCATTCAGTAACAAAAGTGCTTCCCGAAAAAACCGAAGAAAACCAAATCCTCGATTTAATCAAAGAATACAACGAAGACAGCAGCATACACGGATTGCTCGTGCAATTACCTTTGCCGAAACACATCAACGAAGAAAAAGTAATCGAGTCGATAGATTTCAGGAAAGACGTGGACGGGTTTCACCCTCACAACGTCGGTAAGTTACTAATCGGACAGAAGTGTTTCGTATCGTGCACTCCGTACGGGATAGTTGAAATGATGAAGCGTTCGGGAATCGAGACGAAAGGGAAGAATACGGTTATTATAGGAAGGAGCAACATAGTCGGAAAGCCGATGGCTGCATTGTTTTTAAGGAAAGATTTGAATTCGACGGTTACCGTATGCCACAGCGCGACGAAGGACATAAAGGAATACAGTTTGAACGCGGATATACTTGTAGCGGCAATCGGCAAGGCGGGATTTGTAAAGAGCGACATGGTGAAGGAAGGAGCGGTGATAATAGACGTCGGAATAAACAGGATTGAGGACAAGAGCGCGCCGAAGGGGACGCGGCTGACGGGCGACGTTGATTTTGAAGGATGCTTTCCCAAGGCGTCAAAAATAACTCCCGTGCCGGGAGGAGTGGGATTAATGACAATCGCGATGCTGATGCGGAATACGCTCGACGCGGCATCGGGAAAAATGTACTGATGAAAAAAGGAAAAATCATAAAAGTTACAATCGGTTTCGAAAAGAAATCTTACGACCTGCTCATAGCATATCTTATAACACACGGAATCACATCATTCGAGGAAAGGGACAACGCAATTGAGTTGTATATTCCGTCTGCAAAGAGGGACGACTTTCTTGTGTCTTTCATGAAAGACTTTCCAAAAGGGAACGCCGAGTTGACGATTGAAGAGATACAAAACAAGAACTGGAACGAAGAGTGGGAAAAGAGCATCGAGCCGGTTTTCATCGCGGATAAAATAATCATTTATCCTTCGTGGAAGAAGAAAGAAATCTCAAAATACAAGGGCAGGATAAAGATACAGATTGACCCGAAGATGGCTTTCGGTACGGGGCATAATGAGACGACGTGTCTTGTACTCGAATTAATGACAAAGCATTTAGGAAAAAGACCAGGGTATCTGCTTGATTACGGATGCGGCACGGGTGTACTGGCGATAGCGGGGATAAAGATGGGAGCCGAAAAGGCGGTAGCGAACGAGACGGACGAGGATTCAATAGAAAACGCGAAAGAATGTTTTGCAGCGAACAGGGTTTCGGGGAGGGTGAAATTATACAGGAGTCCGCTTGAGGGAGTGAAGGAGAAGAATTTCGACGTAATATGCGCAAACATAATCAGTTCGGTATTAAAAGAGAGCATGGGTATAATGAGTGACAAACTTAAGCCTCGCGGTAAATTGTTTTTATCGGGGATTTTAAGGGAAGAAAAGAGTAAATTCAGGAAAGTCCTTGAAAAACAATTTAAAACAATCGAGATTCTCGAAAGGTCCGAATGGATAGGTATTTATGCGGTTAAAAAATGAAAAAGAGAATTTTTTCGAGCAGAAAGAAGTAGGAAACGGGAAAGAAATCTTCAGTAGTATTTTTTCCTCACGCGGTTTAAAGATTAAAAGAATCATTTCGAAAGGTTACAGGACGCCCGAAAAAAAATGGCTTAAAGACGACACGGATGAATTCGTGATATTGCTGAAGGGGAGCGCATCGATAAGGTTTTTCAACGGAGAAATAAAAAAGATGAAGCGAGGGGATTATTTACACATCCCGCCGGGCACGAAACACAAAGTTACATATACTTCTAAGAAGCCTTGCTGTTACTGGCTTGCAATTCATTTTAAACGATAAAACAATGGCTGAATCAGTAAAACCAAAACATTCGACACAGTTCAAAAAAAGGCGGGCGTTAAACTGGTTAACGCTCGGCATAACTTACGCGACGATGTACATGGGAAGGTACAACCTTTCTTTCGCGAACAAATCCCTTTCGGATAATTTCGGATGGGATAAGACAATGATAGGAACCATCATAACCGCAGCGCTGACGATATATGGAATTTCAGCGTTATTCAACGGGCCTTTAGCGGATAAAATAGGCGGCCGGAAGGCGATGCTGATAGGTTCCATAGGAACTGTATTTTTCAACATATTATTCGGATTGGGCGCATACTTCGGATTTCTGGGAACCGGAACTTTACTGCTCGGATACTTCGCGACGGTATGGGCATTGAATTCATATTTTCAGTCATACAGCGCGTTATCGCTGATAAAGGTAAATGCAGCTTGGTTTCATATAAGAGAGCGGGGTGTATTTTCGGCGATATTCGGTTCAATGATACAGTCGGGGAGGGCGTTGATATTCATAATCGGAGGTTTCGCGGTAACCGTTTTGCCGTGGCAGTGGGTGTTTTTCATACCCGCGGGGATAATCGCGATAATGTCATTAATGACATACTTATTCGTGCGGAACGCTCCTGAGGACGCAGGGCTGACTCCGCTTGATACCGAAGACGCGACGAGTTCGGATACGGAAAAGATAACAGTGAAGTATGTAGTGAGAAAGGTATTCACGAATCCAGTTACGGTAACGATAGCGATAGCGGAATTCTGCACGGGATTTGTGCGACACGGATTTGAGCAATGGTTTCCGAGGTTCATGCAGGAAGCTCAGCATTTAGCGTTGGATTCACCGGTGTTTCAAAAAGGCGCATTTGGTGTCGTACTGGCGGGAATAGCGGGCGCGTTCATAGCGGGAACGATGTCGGACTGGGTTTTTAAGTCACGGAGACCTCCGGTAGCATTCATCGGATATTTTCTTCAGATATTATGTCTGCTGGTTGTATGGCTAAGCAAGGACATAACATTTATCATAATAGCGTTTATAGTGAATTCAATGGCAATAAGCATGGTTCATTCGATGCTGTCGGGTACCGCCTCGATGGATTTCGGCGGCAAGAGGGCTGCGGCGACAGCTACCGGTTTATTTGACGGGATGCAGTATCTTGGCGGCGCGGCGGTCGGAATAGGAGTTGGATGGATGCTGGATAATTTCGGATGGGGCGCATGGGGGCCCAGCATGATAGGTTTTTCATTTATCGGGGCAATATTAATGCTGAAGATATGGAGTGCGAAACCGTCAAAAGGCGGCGGGCATTGAGGTATTAGTCGTATTTAATCTATTTAGTTTAATATCTGAATATAATATATTTGTTTAAACCAACTTAATAATTGAATTTGGGCAGGTACAAATATTTTTTAATATTTTTTTTGTTATTCCCTCTAATTTCCGTCCATTCACAGGACGAAAAAGTTAAGGTAGGCGTTTACGAGCGCCAGAATGTTCAGGGCGGGTATTATAATTTCGGTGATCCTGATAAAGTAAATATAGAGGTTAACATCTGGGGATATGCCAAGAATCCGGGAAAGTACCTGATACCCATAGGAACGACAGTACTGGATTTATTATCTTATTCGGGAGGACCGGAAACAGACGCAGATCTGGATAAGGTAAGGCTTTACCGACCGAAAAATGATTCACTGGGAATAACGAATGACAAGGTAATTTACATGAACTACAACGATCTTGTCTGGGAGGAAAAAGTTACAGAAAAGGCAAATCATATAAATCCCGTGCTTGAGCCAGGAGATATGCTAATCATTCCGGGGTCACCGCGATATTTTTTCAGGGACAATCTCACTTTTGTAATGTCAATATCTTCCATATTGTTATCGGCGGCAATTTTAATAGTAAGCATAACTAATAAATGAAAAGATGAATCAAGTTCCCGCAAATACGAAAACGGTACAACGCACAAATCAGTTACCAACGAACAACCTTAAAGAGTATCTAGGAATAATCCGCACAAGTCTTCTGCCAATATTTTTAATATTCATAGCAAGCGTTGTAATTACGGTAGTATATGTTGTAAACACAGTTGATATTTACAAGACAGTAACCACATTAAAGATAACAAAGCCTCAAGGCAGCATACTAACAGCTTCGCTGATGCCGGAGGCAGAGAGTTTCACGTCCGACAGGTACATTTCGAATGAAATTGAAATCTTAAAGAGTTTTTCATTACGGGAGCAGGTTTCGATAATACTGCTGGATTCACTTAAGAATATTGGAGATAAGTCCAGTTATTTTTATCTCACCAGCCGCGGGCAGGGAAATGAGGATACAAAGTTAAGCACAAAAACATTAGCCGAAGTGCTTCTTTCGATAGTATCGATAAACCAGAAGCGCGGTCTTGATGTAATTGAAATCGAAGTACAGAGCCCGTCAAGTATCGAGGCCGTTCTGATAGCGGATGTTTACGCGAACACGTATCAGAAGATAAATCTTGATTTCAGCAGGCGCGAACTAACTACAATCAGGGAGTTTCTGGGACAGGAAAAGGAGAAGAAATTCCGGGAGCTTGCAAATTCGGAGGTATCGATACAGGATTACCAGCAAAAGGGCGGGATAATGTTTCTTGACGATCAGGCAAAGAAACTGGTGGAAGAACTTTCGACATATCAGGCAGAGAAGAACGCTACGGAGGTGAGTTTATATTCAAAGCAAAAGGCTTACAATGAAATCAGGACTGAAATAGAAAAAGTTGACAGAAGCGTAATAGATTACATAGACGGGCAGTTAAGCGAGCCTTATTTCACGGAACTTCAGAAAAAACTTGCCGAGATTGATGTTCAGAAAGATATAGATTTATCGATACCGACGGACCAGAAACTGAAAGACAGGGTAAGCGGTGATTATCAGAAGAAGATAGCCCCGTTGAAAAAGAATTACGATGAGAAAGTAAGCGTAATAAGGACGGGTCTACTAGCAAACACGCCTCAGGAAAAAAGCATGTTGTATCAGAAGTTATTTGAGACGAATCTCGGAATATTAACGGACAAGGCGAAACTCAATTCAATAAACAGGATTTTATCAAAGAACGAAATTTTATTCGATAAATTGCCTGCGCAGAGCATAGAATTGGCAAGGCTCGAACGTGACAGGAAATCCAATGAAAAATTATATCTGACGCTTGAGGAAAAGTATCAGGAATCGATAGTTAACGAGAGGGCTCAGTTAGGAAACGTGAATTTTGTTGATCACGCATTGCTTCCCAAGAAGCCCGCGAAGCCGAACAGGCAGTTAATAATCGCCATCGGAGCGTTGTTGGGTTTATCACTCGGCATAGGTTTCGCATTTCTCAGGAATTATCTTGACAGGTCGATCAAGACACCCGAAGAAATCGAATCGAAAGGCATATCAGTACTTGCCTGGATACCATCGATAGCGGAATTGAAGGAGCTGGGTTCGTCGCAACTTGAGTTCATAGTGGCAAACAAGCCTAATGCATCGGCGTCGGAATCATTCAAAGCGTTGAGAACGAGGGTGATGTATTCGAAACTCGAATCGGAACTAAGGGTAATACTCGTGACGAGTTCCGTACCGGAAGAAGGAAAAACGACAGTAGCTTTGAATCTTGCCGGAAGTTTTGCACAGGCGAACAAGAAGGTGCTGTTAATGGACTGCGACCTTCGGAAGCCGAGAATACATTCTGTATTTCAGACCGAGCGTTATCCCGGGTTAAGCGATTTTCTTTTTTCGAACGTCGAAATCGACGAAGTATTGAGGAATACGAGGCTTGAGAACCTGAAGTTTATCACAAGCGGAACGATCCCTCCCAATCCGTCGGAATTGCTGGGTTCGAAGCAAATGTATGATTTTCTCGGTTTATTGAAATCGAGGTTTGATATCATAGTATTGGATTCCCCGCCGTTCATATCTGTTACCGATGCCGAGATTCTTTCGAGGGTTTCAGACGGAACGATATTGGTAGTACAGGCGAACAAGACGCCGATTGACGCATTCCTGAGGACGTATGACAGAATTTCAGTAAACGAATCGCATAAATTTCTTGGTTCAGTATTAAATAATTTCAGCATTAAGACCGCATACGGATATTATTACAATTACTATTATTATTATTCCAAGGCTGAAGGCAAAGACAAGAAGAAAGTAAAAGCCGACATAAAAATGTAAGGGATTTGAACTTAAAATTATTAATAAAGAAGAACGTACAATTATCGAGATGTCCGAACTGCAACACGATTGCAGCATTAAGGCGGAGCAGGTCCAGGAACGTATGGGAGCGTTTAATGAAGAAAGCGAAAATAAGCCCATATTTCTGCCAGTCCTGCGGCTGGAGGGGCAGGTTATTCACGTATAAATTGAGCAGAAACTACATCAAACTGATAATATTGTATATATTTCTAATGACAGTCACGGCATACATAGTACAGAAATTTCTTAAAAGTTACTTTGATTAAAAAAACAATCCAATAATTGTCTTCGAAGAAATGGTTTGTAATACATACCAAACCAAGGAATGAAAAAAAGGTTTTAGAGCAGGTCTTAAGCAAGGAGGTAGAAGCATATCTTCCATTAGTTGAGACAATTCGTTTCTGGTCTGACAGGAAGAAGAAACTGCAGGTACCATTATTTCCGGGATATGTGTTTGTGCACGTCAGCGATAGCGAAAGAATTAAAGCGATAAAGAACACCTACGGGGCAATGAAGTATGTAATGTTTCAGCAAAGGTGCGCCGAGATAACGGATGAAGAAATCTCATACATAAGAATATCGCTTAAGGCGCCAGAGCGCATACACATAGAAGAATCGAGGATAATGGTAGGAGATCTCGTTGAGATAACGTACGGAATTTTCAAAGGTCTGAAAGGTTTCATTACTCAACTAAGGGGTAATTATAAATTAACAGTCAGCATCATTGAACTGAATACGACGTTCAGTGTTCAGTTGAGCAATGCGGAAGTAAAACTTTTAAACAGATTCTAATTTTACACATATGGAACTTCATAAAAAAGTTAGTAAAAACACTTTTATTGTCGGCATAATCGGAATGGGATATGTTGGTTTACCCCTGGCGCTTGAATTTGCATCGAAGGGGATAAGGGTAATAGGATTTGACCTTGATCCGAGAAAAATCAGGATTCTAAACAGGGAGAAGCGGTCTTACATAAAGCATATATCATCGAAAAGAATACGCGAGCAGATAAAGAGCGGTATGCTTACGGCCACTTCCGATTTTACAAAACTAATCGTTCCCGACGTCATAATAATCTGCGTGCCGACCCCATTAAATATAAACCGCGAGCCTGATTTAAGTTACGTGCTAAACTCTACAAGGGAAATCGCGAAGCATTTAAGGAAAGGACAGTTAGTATCTCTTGAAAGCACCACTTATCCGGGAACAACGGATGAAGACATGCTGAAAATACTTTCCGCGACCGGTCTGAAGGTTGGTAAGGACTTTTATCTTTGTTTTTCGCCCGAGCGGGAAGACCCGAACAATCCTGTATATTCAACTTCGACAATACCAAAAATCGTAGGCGGTGTTACAAAAAATTGCATGAAACTGGGTGCGGAGATATACGGAAAGGTAATAAATAAAATTGTGCCTGTTTCTTCGACAAAGGCGGCAGAAGCGGCAAAACTTCTTGAAAACATTTTCAGGTCAATAAACATAGCGCTTGTAAACGAACTCAAGGTTGTTTTCGACAGGATGGGAATAGACATATGGGAAGTAATAAGCGCTGCATCGACGAAGCCGTTCGGATTCACGCCGTTTTATCCCGGTCCCGGGCTCGGCGGCCACTGCATCCCGATAGACCCGTTTTATCTGACCTGGAAAGCGAGGGAATTTGACATATCGAGCAAGTTCATAGAACTAGCGGGTGAGACGAACACATCAATGCCATTCTACGTGGTCGAGAAGGTAATCCACGCTTTAAACGATCACAAGAAATCGATAAAGGGCTCAAAGATTCTCATACTCGGGCTTGCCTATAAAAAAGACATTGATGATTTAAGGGAGTCGCCGTCGTTGAAACTAATAGAACTTCTTCAGAAGCACGGAGCGATAGTACATTACAATGACGATTACGTAACGAGCATTCCGAGATTAAGGAAATACAATTTTAACAAGAAATCGGTAAAAATAACCCCGTCAAATTTAAAGAAGTTTGATCTTATATTATTATCGACAGATCATTCGTATTATGATTACAGAATGATATTAAAGAATTCGAGAATCATTATCGATACCAGAAACGGATTCGGAAAACTGAAAAGCAAAAAGATATACAAGGCATAAAATGGGAAAGAAAAAAACCGCTTTAATAACCGGAATAACCGGTCAGGACGGAAGTTATCTAACTGAGATACTTCTTGACAAGGGATACGAAGTACACGGAATAATCAGGAGGAGCAGTTCATTCAACACGGGGCGGATTGATCATTTATACTGCAATGATAAGATACTGAACAAGACATTGTTTCTGCATTACGGGGATGTTACCGATACAAGCAATCTGAACAGGCTTCTTGAAAAAACTCAGCCTGACGAGATATACAATCTCGCCGCACAAAGTCACGTCAAAGTATCTTTCGAAATACCCGAATACACTGCGGAGGTAGACGCAATGGGAACTCTAAGATTCCTCGACGCGATACGGGAGGCGGGGCTCAAGACAAAATTCTATCAGGCATCGACCAGCGAACTATTCGGAAAAGTTCAGCAGATACCCCAGAACGAAGACACTCCGTTTTATCCCCGCAGCCCTTACGGAGTAGCGAAGATATACGGATACTGGATTGTAAAAAATTACCGCGAGGCATATAACCTTTACGCCTGCAACGGGATACTTTTCAACCACGAGTCGCCGCGGCGCGGCGAGACGTTCGTAACGAGAAAAATCACGCGGGCGGTATCACGCATTATCTGCGGATTGCAGAAAAATTTGTCGCTGGGGAATCTAAACGCGAAGAGGGACTGGGGGTACGCGCCCGAATACTGCGAGGGAATGTGGAGAATGCTTCAGGAGGACAGGCCGGACGATTTTGTCCTTGCGACGGGTGAAACTCACACTGTGAGGGAATTTGTAGAACTGGCTTTCAGGTACTCGGGAATCGAGATTGAATGGCGAGGCGAAAAAGAGAATGAAAAAGGGATAATAAAGTCCTTTAACGCAGACCTCGGAGGAAATCCCGAATCAATGGGAGAACTTTACCACAAGTTACTTGAAAAATACATCAAGATAGGGGATATGGTTGTATACGTTGACAGGAATTATTACCGTCCGACCGAAGTCGAACTGCTCATTGGTGACGCAACGAAGGCAAAGAAAATGCTTGGCTGGGAGCCAAAAATCAAATTTGAAGAATTAGTAAAATTAATGATTACATCAGATATAGAAAAAGTATTAAAGAGAGGATTCTAATGTATTCGGGGATAAAACTATCAGTGATAGGATGCGGGAAATGGGGCATCAATCATGTCAGAACCGCGCACAAATTGCTTGGCGGGAATCTGCTGTCAGTATGCGACAAATCGAGAAATGCGGAGCCGAAGATAATGGAAATTTCGGACAAGATAGTATTTTGCGACGGTATAATCGGCTTGCTCGAGAACAAGGAAATCAATTCAGTAATAGTATCAACCCCCGCTGAAACGCACTTTGAAATAGCGAAGATGTGTCTCGAGCACGGAAAACACGTTCTGGTTGAGAAGCCCATAACTCTGTATTCAACCGAAGCAGAATCTCTCATAAGTCTAGCCGAGTCGAAGAATCTCGTACTTATGGTCGGGCACGTGTTGTTGTACCACCCAGCTGTTCTAAAGATGAAGGAGATGATAGACGGAGATCACATAGGGAGAATTCAGTACATATACAGCAACAGGCTGAATCTGGGAACAATCAGAAAAGAAGAGAATATATTATGGAGTTTCGCGCCTCACGATATTTCCGTCATACAATATTTACTTGACAACAAGAAGCCGGATTCGGTTTACGCTCAAGGCGCTACTTTTCTTCAGAAGAACATCGAGGACACCACACTAACATACATCAAATATCCTGAAAACATACATGTGCACATATACGTCAGCTGGCTTCATCCGTTTAAGGAGCAGAGGCTTGTTGTAATCGGCGATAAAGGGATGATAGTCTTCGAGGACAGTTTAAAAGCGGAAAAACTTAAATATTATAAAAAAGGATTCAACATCGTTGACGGAGAGATAGAAAAGTTCGATTCGGATTACGAGGTTATAACATTTGAAAACAAGCAGCCTCTGGAAGAAGAACAGAAGAATTTTTTGNAATGCGTATCTACGGGCAGCGTACCCCGTACGGACGGCAGGCACGCGAAGGAAGTTCTTGAAATTCTGGAGAAAGCGCAAAAAAGACTTGATAACNTAATGGAAAAGAAAAACTATTACGTAAACGAGCATGCGGTAGTTGACGACAACGTAGAAATCGGAGAAGGAACGAAAATCTGGCATTTCACGCATGTTCAGTCGGGTTCGAGTATAGGCAGAAAGTGCATACTCGGGCAAAATGTAAACATAGGCAACAACGTGACGATAGGAAATTTTGTAAAGATTCAGAACAACGTATCGGTATATGAGGGAGTTGAACTGGAGGATTACGTTTTCTGCGGACCATCGATGGTATTCACGAACATACTGAATCCAAGAAGTAAATATCCCCAGGTCGGCGCGGAGTTTTACATCAAGACGCTTGTGAAAGAAGGCGCCTCCCTCGGAGCGAATTCCACCATCGTATGCGGTGTAACAATAGGCAGGTTCGCGTTTGTGGGAGCGGGAACGGTTGTAACCAAGGACGTTCCTGATTTCGCGCTTGTAGTAGGCAATCCTTCAAAAATCAAGGGCTGGTACAGCGAAGCGGGGAAGAAACTGATATTTGACGAGAACGGAACGGCATTCTGCGAGAAATCGGGCAAGAAATACAAACTTGAAAATAACATAGTAAAAGAAATTAACTGATAAAAAATGAAGGTACCTTTATTAGATCTGAAAGCGCAGTACAGTACAATAAAAAAAGAACTTGACGAAGCATTAATACGAACGGCGGAATCACAGTACTTCATACTGGGTCCTGAGGTAGGAAAACTTGAAGAAAACATTTGCAAATACCTCAAATGCAAATATGCAGTGGGAGTTTCATCAGGAACGGACGCTCTGCTAATCGCGCTGATGGCTATAGGAATAAAACCCGGTGACGAAGTAATAATACCGGATTATTCGTTCTTCGCCACAGCGGGAGTAGTCTCGCGCCTGAACGCGATTCCTGTATTCGTCGACATAGATTTGAAGACGTATAATATTGATGCAAGCAAAGTTAAAGCGAAAATAACGAAGAAGACAAAGGCAATAATACCCGTACATTTATACGGACAAACAGCAGAAATGAACGCACTGGCTGAAATAGCGAAGAAACACGGATTAAAGATAATCGAGGACGGAGCGCAGGCGATAGGCTCGCAATACAGTGACGGAAGGTATTCGGGAACAATCGGAGATATCGGATGTTTTTCATTTTTTCCGAGCAAGAATTTAGGCTGTTTTGGAGACGGAGGGATGGTTACTACGAATGATGAAACGCTTTACGAAAAGTTGAAGATTTTACGTGTACACGGTTCAAAGCCCAAGTATTATCATAAGATCATCGGAGGTAATTTCAGGCTTGACGCAATACAGGCGGCGGTGCTGAACGTGAAACTTCCGCATCTCAACGGATGGTCGGAAGGAAGAAGGAAGAATGCCCGGCTTTACACAGAACTTTTCATTAAGTCAGGGCTCAGTACGGGCAGCGGGAGCACGGATTATAAAGACGGCGGCAGGGTGCTTCTTCCGGAAGCGATTTATGAAAGCGCCGGACACCAGAATTACCACATATTCAATCAGTTCGTTATCCGGGTTAAGGAGAGAGATGAACTGAGGACGTTTTTGTCGGGTAAGGAAATAGGGACCGAGATTTATTATCCGATTCCATTCCACAGGCAGGAATGTTTCAAGGAACTAATGAGTGATAAAAGATATACTGACGGGGAATTTGTCTTTTCGGATACAGCGGCGGCAGAGACAATCGCTCTTCCGATTTATTCCGAATTAAGTGCGGAGCAGATCAAATACGTGGTTGATTCCATAAAAGAATTTTATGCTTCCCATTCATGATATTTGATGAATAGAATATCCATAATATTCATATTGATTGCATCCTTATTCATTATCAAGCGGGCAGAATGCCAGATTGAACTCGTGCCTGCTGAGCATCCTGTTTACGAGTTCCTGAAAAAAATGCAGGTAGAAGGTGTAATCCCAGAATATTCCTCAGCAAATCTTCCCTTATCGAGAAAAGCAGTCGGTAATTACATAGATAAGATTCTAAGCAGCAGAAACTTATCAGCTATAGAGAGCAAACTTGCGAAAGAGTATTTTACGGAATTTTATTATGATATAAGGAAGGATCCTTCAAGATACACAAGCATTTTTGGCACGAAAAGAGGCAATTTGTTCAGCGATGAAAAATTCAGGTATCTATACGGGTTTACAGACACAAACGCTTCTTTTTTTCTCAACACAATTGTTGGATTTGAGGTATCCGGTAACGAAGGCGATTCGCTTTTGAATAATACCGCTACAATATCCGATTTAGGGTTACTCGCAAGGGGAACGTTATACGATAAAGTCGGATACTCGATAAATATTCAGGCAGGTAAGAAAGTGGCCGGGACATCAGAATCTTCCGAATTCCTTAAAATGACGAATACTACGCTGAGAACAGACAGGGAATTCGCGCTTCACGGCAATTATTATATGAATTACAGAGGACATGCAAGGTATCAGACTCCGGGAGGTTTCCTCAGTCTGACTGCAGGACACGAGAAAATATCAATCGGTTCGGGGTATATAAGCAAACTTTTCTTTTCGAAAGACGCGCCGCCGTTTAGTTTTATCAAACTCGATTTAAGTTACAAGAAATTCGCATATTCATTTTTTTACGGTTCGCTCAGGGGGGATTCACTCGGCGTTGAATTAAAATCGAAGAACATTGCAGGTCACAGGCTTGACGTAAATTTCAGTGATAAATTCCGTGCGGGGTTTTATGAGTCAATAGTAATAAGCAACGATCCATTCAATTTTTCATTCTTCAATCCGTTCAGTTTTCTCACATCTGCAGACCTGAATTCAGGAGCCAAAGAAACAACGCTTAACAACACGTTAATGGGTATTGATCTGGAGTACGTACCTTTTAAAAATTTATCAATTCAGGCGACTTTTTTAATAGACGACCTAAATTTAAGTACAATTTCGGATACTTCGTACGTTGGGAACGAAAATAAATTCGGATATCAGTTGGGTATGTTATGGAACAAGGCATTTACAATAGCAAATCTGGCGTTTAAAGTCGAATACACGAGGCTTGATCCTTTTATATATTCCCACAGAACCAACAAATCAACATACACGAATTGGGGAATCTCGCTCGGCAGCCAGTTACCGCCAAATTCGGATGAAATAGCGTTAGAAACCGATTTATGGTTGTCGTCCAGAATAAATATAAACTGCAATTATACTTTTCAGCGTTCGGCGTTCGGAATCATTTTCGATGAAAGCGGGAAGTTACTTTATAACTTTGGAGGCGATATAAACTACGGTTTCGGCGATTATAATATAATAAAGAACAGATTTCTTAACGGGAACAGGATAAACAAGTCATTTTTCACTTTAAATTTAAATGCTCAATTATTACGGCAATTATATTTGAATGTGATGTATAGATATTCATATTATGATTTACTTTATGCAAACGGCAATTTCAGTGACAATACATTCAAATTCGGCGTCAAATTCCATATTTAATGATAGAAAAAAAACTTGACTTTTATCAGAAATACAAATAAATTAATACAAATATAATATTTTAGTTATGAGGAAAAACACATTACTGTTTCTTTGCTTAATTATGGGTATAATTGGGGTTAACAAGTTAAGCGCGCAGGGATACACACCTCCGAGCATGGTATACGGTTTGAGCCTTGACGGAATACTGGCTACAAACGACGCGCACGGTTCAGCACTAGATAATACAAGTATTACAGACGGCACTTATGGTATGGTTTGGGGGCGAGGAGCCTCAATATACGGTAAGTTCGGTTTAGGGCTAAGAAAAAACCACAGGATAGCGATATCCGCATCATATCTGAAAATGACACACGATGACTCGGGAGAAATACCATTTTTTAACTTCAGTCCAAAGGAGCCATATACGAATTATGATGTATTATCCGGATCTGTCGGATATGAATACGCATTCAATCCGAGATGCAAAAATAAGCAGTACATTGGATTCGCGATTACGGCAAATTATATCATGCCAAAAGAGGGTATGATTTCGGTTTATCAGTTCGACAATTCATTCAGAATGGGATTGCAGGTTACGTCGGGTTATGAATGGACTCTTGATAAGGCTCAGCAATACGGACTATTTATCGGATTAAGGTACAATCTTGCCAACATAATCGGAGCAACAAACGGAGCCGGAACGATGAATGACGGCAGCGGCGAAGGAGGACCTACATTCTGGAGGCGTGTCGGATTTTTGAGCCTCAATCTCGGGTTTAATTTTTATACAGGCGTTAAACCGTACAGGGCGAAATAAACAGCATAAAGGTTTCAGGAGGGGAGTATCGTTGATGCTCCCTTTTTTTATTGCCCCATAAGAACATCATTAAGGAGTTCCTTGATTTCTTTAATTCTCAGGTCATCATCCGGAGAATCAAGGTTTACGAGAATAACGAGTCTGTCTTTCTTGTTTATGAACGAGAACTTATCGGACTTAACTTCAGACAGCCGGTTAACAAGATTTGTAAAGAAGTCGCTCTGGAATATTCTATGACTTTTTTCGGCCGGGAAATACAGCAGCATTTCATTTCCATTAATGCTGATTTTTTCAAGTCCTATGTCGGTTGCCTTGATTTTGATTTCAATTATCTTAAGCAGGTTATCCACCTCGGGTCCTGTCTTCCCGAATCTGTCCTTCAGTTCCTCTTCCATTCTAATTAAGTCTTTCAAATATCTTATTTCGAAAAGTTTCTTGTAAACATTAAGTCTTTCAGTATCGTTGCCTATATACTCTTCGGGGATAAGGGCATTCAAATCGTTTTCTATAATCGCGGGTATTTGTTCCTCGCGCTTTTTAATTTTCCTGTTAAGTTTTTCAAGAGACTTTTCTTCCTTGAAGAGTTCCTTGAATTCAAATTCCTTAAGTTCGGAGACTGCCTCTTCGATAATATCAATGAACATTTCGAAACCCATCTGATTAACGAAACCGCTTTGCTGCTGTCCGAGCAGATTGCCGACGCCTCGAATTTCCATATCACGCATCGCGAGGTTGAAACCAGAGCCAAGGTCGGTATATTCTTCGATAGCCTGAAGCCTTCTGATTGCGGTATGAGTGAGTTTGCCTGCAGGCGGAGATACAAAATAAGCGAACGCCTGAGCGTCGCTTCTACCTACTCTTCCTCTCAGTTGGTACAGTTCAGAGAGCCCGTACATGTTAGCGTTATTAATAATAATCGTGTTAACGTTTGGTATATCGAGACCCGACTCAATAATTTTGGTGCACATCAAAACGTTAAGTTTTTTCTCAATGAACGCGATTACGACGTTTTCGAGTTCAGCGGGCGTCATTTGTCCGTGTGCGATTCCGATTTTCGCATTGGGTACGTGCAGTTTCATACTATCGGCAAGTTCGTAAAGCGTCGATATTTTATCGTTGACGAAATAGACCTGCCCTTTCCTGCCCAATTCCTTGGACACGGCATCTGAAATTATATTCCAATCAAAGTTGACAATTTCAGTAAGTATGGGTTTTCTGTTTTTCGGCGGTGTATTTATGACGGAAAGGTCTCTTGCACCGAGAAGGGAAAAGTTCAAGGTTCTTGGAATAGGCGTAGCCGTCAGAGTAAGCGTATCAACATTAGGTTTCAGGGAGCGTAATTTCTCCTTTGCCTTTACGCCGAATCTTTGTTCTTCATCGATTACAAGAAGGCCGAGGTCTTTAAAAGCAATATCCTTTGAAAGCATCCTGTGAGTGCCTATTAAAATGTTTATTTTTCCTTCCTCGAGTTTCTGAAGAATAGCCGTCTGCTCTTTCCTGCTCTGGAGACGCGAAATCACGGCAACCTCAACGGCAAAAGAGTTGAGCCTGTCTCTGAATGTGTTATAATGCTGAATAGCGAGGATGGTTGTCGGAACCAGTACGGCGACCTGCTTGTTATCGAGCACCGCCTTAAAGGCCGCCCGTACAGCCACCTCGGTTTTCCCGAAACCGACATCTCCGCAAATAAGCCTGTCCATAGGGCTTTCGGACATCATATCGTTTTTCACGTCTTCGGTAGACGCGTACTGGTCCGGGGTATCCTCGTAAATGAAACCCGCCTCAAGTTCTCTCTGCCAGTGAGAGTCAGGCGAAAAAGCGTATCCTCTTTCGGATTTTCTTTTCGCATAGAGCAGAATCAGGTCGCGGGCAATATCTTTAACTTTCTTTTTAGCCCTGTCCTTAATTTTTGACCATTCTCCGCCCCCAAGCCTTGTGAGTTTTGGTGAAATGCCTTCGCCCGCTGAATACTTATTTATGAGGTTAACGTAATTCAGGTTAAGAAAAATAACATCGCCGTCGGAATATGACAATTTCGCGACTTCCTGTTCGCTGTTTCCGACTTTGATTCTCCGAAGACCTGAATAAACACCGATACCGAAATCACGGTGCACCACATAATCGCCCGGTTTAAGTTCCTTAACTTCGTCGAACGTCATTCCGCGGAATTTCTTCCTTCGCTTTTTTACCTGTCTGAAATATCTGCCGAAAATCTGATGCTCGGTATAGACAATTAGTCTTAAATCAGGGATAACAAATCCTTCCTGAAGGGACTCTGTACCGAACTTAATTTTATCGCAAATTCCTTCGCTGTATAATTCTTCAATAAGCGCGTCTTCTTCATAATCCTCTATAAGCTTTTTCAGTCTGTCTGATTGATGATTATCGGAAGACAATAGGAATACAGTATAATCCTTGTTTTCGCGGAGATTTTTATAAAGAGACTTAATATTAGAATTGAAGTCGGGCTGGGGTTTTGAGCCCAAGTCAAAATCAGTATCCTGAGACTTGAACGCAGAAGTATAAATCTTCCTGTTCTTCAGGATTTTATTTCTGAATAATTCATCGTCGACCGTATCTTCTTCGTCAAGCACAACAAGGAAGTCATCCTGAATATAATCAGAGACAGTGGAAATATTTTCAGGCACAACAGCGCCTTCCTTGTTCTTAAGGTTAATGCCGAGAATAATCTCATCAAGTTCTCTCGTGGAACGCTGGCTGGTAATGTCAAATTCCCTTATTGATTCCACAGACTCGCCGAGGAATTCAATTCTGACGGGGGAGTCATAATGCTCGGGAAACAAGTCAACGATGCCACCGCGAACAGAATAGTCACCGACCTCATCTACAAAATCTTTCTTAATAAAATTGTACTCGTCGAGTTTGTATGTGAGTTCCTCAAAAAGGAATTCTTCGTTCTTTTTAAGCCGAAGCAGGGATTCTTTATATTTATCCGCAGAGAGAACGTTAGTTTTTAAATCTTCGGAAGAAATGAGCGCTATGAATTCTCCGCTGCTGGAAAGAGAATTCAGGGTCCTTGTCCATTCTTCGCTGTCAATATTTTTGCCCGAAGAAAATATCGATACATTCTTACAGTCACTAATGAGATCGAGGTCATCTTTAATACTCACGAGTTTATCCACGGATGAGGAGACGAGAACAATTTTGCTGCTAATGTTTTTGTTGAGGTATTCCAGAAAAATTGAATATAGCGAGCCCTGCAATCCCGTGATTTTCGTCTCGCGGTTCGCATTGAGGCTTTTGAACAAAGCCGAATTGAAAACAACTTTTAAGATATTACCGATCATTAAATATTCACTTGTACCGCAAACAAGAGTTAATCTCGTTACTTAATTCAACAAATTCGATTACGGAAAGCGTTTCCGCTCTCCTTGAAAAATCAATATTAAAATCGCAATTATTTATGTCATTTGCACCGAAAAAATCTTTTAATGAATTTTTCAGTGTTTTTCTCCTTTTTGAAAAAGCGTTTCGGATGAGGCTTCGAAAGAGCGGAACGTTAGCAATCGTATATTTATTTTCGTTAAAGGCAAGTTTTATTACACTCGAGGTAACCCTCGGTTTCGGGAAAAAAGCAGTCGCGGGAACGTTAAAGATATTTTTAATTTCGGCGAATGCCCCGAACTGTACAGCAAGGATGCCGTACTGTTTCGTTTCCTTCTCCGCCGTAAGCCTTTCCGCCACTTCCTTTTGCACCATCAGCACAGCGGAATCAATAATACCGATGTTTTCGAGCAGTTTGAACAGGATATCGGACGTAATGTTATAGGGGATATTCCCGAGGACCTTTATTTTCACTCCTTCCGTGCGGGAGATGCTGGAGAAATCAAATTTCATCACGTCGCCGCAAACGATGCTGAGACTTTCGCCGAATTTGTTTTTCAATGTATCAACCGAAGTTTCATCAATTTCGACTGCTGTATAATTGGGATATTCATTTACCAAAAACTTCGTCAGCGCGCCCTGTCCAGGTCCGATTTCGAGCAGAACATCGTCATGTTGAGCGCCGAGCGATTTTATAATTTTCCTTGAGATATTATCGTCAACGAGAAAGTTCTGCCCGAATCTTTTCTTAGGCTTATAAATCTCATATTTATTTTTATTAGAAATCATTATTACATCCGGGGTAGAAGCGTTAGAGTCTTCGACTCGGAGTTGGCTCTGAAGTCCGATATATTCATGAATACCTTTTTGTATTCGGCATTAAGCCACGCTCTTGTCTGATCGGAATAATTACTGTGCTGGGGTTGTCCCGACTGTCCGGATGGAATTATCGAGAGGTAATAACCCGGCTCGTTAAAATCAAAAATAAAGCGCAGAGACGGTCCGACATTGCATTCAAATTCCTGCTGTTCGATTGCCCTTCTGAATGAATATTCCGCGTTAGACACGGTAGTACCCGCACCTCCCGTCTCGAACGGTCCGATATTTAATATTCTGTCAAGGGTTTTGACCGAGCCGAGCGGATGTTTAATCATAACTCTGTGCATCGCGCCCCATTCGCATTTATCCACGTCGGTTTCATTGAATTTTTGTTTCAAGAACTCCAGCGCTTCGCGGAAAGACTTCCTGACCAATTCATTTCTCAGGTCGTTTTTAAGAGAATCCTTCGGAACGCCGAGCAGCCAGGAATTATTCTGCTTTAATATTTTCGCCGTGTTCCTGACGGGAACGTTGTTCAGGTAAATATACTCATTGAAAAGCGCATTACCGAGTTTATCCCTGTACAGGTTGATGTAAAGGCAGATTTCGAACTCTGCGAATAGCGAGGCGAGTCCGCTCAGTTTATTGAAATCATAATTCCATTTTCTGATTTTTTGAATCACGGTTCTTTCTCCCGGAGTCAACTTAGAAGAGTCCTTGAACGCTTCCGTCAGATAGTTGAAAAATTCCTTCGCCTGAGGGCTTGTAACATCATTCTGAAGGAGTCTGAACTCCTGGGATGTGATATTATTTTTAGATTTCAGAACGTCCTCGATCCTGATTGCCCTGTAAGGCGGTTCATAAAGATTCGAGATATAATACTTATAATCTTTTAAGGATTTGTTATTTGCCGTCACAATAAAATTTTCCTGCGGGTTGTAAACTTCGGGCAATTCCTCGGGCTTTATAAAACCCGTCCACTCAACCTCGCCGTAACCCGGAGTAAACGCATCGACGGAAGAGTTTCCGGTATTTCGGAGAGGAACTTTACCTGCAGCCTTGCAGCCGATATTTCCGCCGGCATCGGCGTATGTGAAGTTAGAAGCGGGAAGCCCGAAAAAAGACAAAGCGTTTTTAAACTCTTCCCATTTCGCCGCGTGATAAATCTCATAGAAGCATTTTATTTCGTCACTTGATTCAAAACCTGTCCATCTGAAAGTGAGAATCTCATTCGGCGCCGTTCTGAAAGCATTATCGGATCCGAAACCTGTCTTATTCAAACCCGAGATAACAGGTCCGAGATTTGTATGAAAAACAGAATAGGGAATTTCGTCTTTAATGTCTTTTACTTTTATATATTCCTGAGTGCTGTCAACGTTAACAACCGAGTTTCTGTAGGAATAGGAATTGGGATTAGCGGAATCCCGTTTTAGAATAAGGAAGTCGGAGTCGTCGTTCATAAGGTTTGTAATTCCCCAGCATATTTTCCCGTTTGAACCAATCGCGATTCCGGGAGCGCCCGGTATCGAGAATCCGCAAACGAAAGAATTGTCTGCTGTGTTCTTCATCAGCACTTCGTACCATTTCGACGGAGCAGAAAGAACCAAATGCGGGTCATTAGCGAAAATAGGCTTTCCTTTATCGGTTTTCTTTCCGTTGACCGTCCAGGAATTGCTTCCGATATGAGTTCCTATTAATCCGAAGAAATTCCGGTAATCAATGTTTGTGCCGAAAAAGTCTCTGCCGAGTTCCGCGATTTTTAAATAGTTATTCTCCCGCAGCGAAGAAGTAAGTTTTGAATCCTGCTGCTGGGGTTTTTTATCACTCTTAATGATGTAAGGAGCGTCCTCTGGGTAATCCGGAAAAAAGTCTTTAGCTCGTTCAATGCCGAACTTCTTTACAATCTCGCCGAACATGTATTCAGTCATCCAGGAGAGGTTAAGTTCCCATCCCATCATTCTAATAACCATAAGCGAGTGTTCGGGCTTCCATTGTTCCGGTTTATAATTCAGCACGTCGAACTCGAGNGGAAGTCTGCTGTAATTTTCCTTGATGAACTCATTAACGCCTTTCGAATAGCCCGCGAGAATATCTTTGGATTTCGGAGAAATCTCGTTGTATAGTTTATAAGCATATTTCCCGATTCCAATCGTCCTGAAGAGTTTGTCGTATTCGACTGTTTCTTTCCCGAGAATTTCGGACATTCTGCCTTCCGCGACGCGCCGGGTCAGGTCCATTTGCCAAAGCCTGTCTTTTGCGTGCAGGTAACCGAGAGCAAAATAAAGGTCGGATTCGTTTTTCGCGGTAATGTACGGAACACCGTAGTTGTCCTTAACAATTTCGACCTCTGCGGTTATCCCGTTTATGTACCTGCTTCCCTGCTCCTCGTAGAAAGACTTACCGGTAAGTTTATTGAAGAAATAGAACAATGCAATACTGACTCCCGCGAGAAGAATCAGAATGCCCGCGATATTTAATATTAACCTGTTCTTAAGCAAAGTTCAAAAGAACAAAATTCCTAAATAGTTTAAAAAAATAAAGTGAAAAAATTAACCTTTAAGCGTTTCCGCGGTTCTTTTTGCCCGTAAGAAGAACGGTTACGAAACCGAGAGCCGCGGCGACGGTTCCGAAAAGGAACGTATATCTAAAACCGTCAAGAATAATACCGTCAGGAACCCCGGCCAGCACGGGATTTTTTTGAGGGACGAAGTATGCAAACACGGCTCCGAAGAATACGACACCAAACGCGGAACCGAGTCTAACCGAGGTTGTCATAAAACTCGAGACTATACCTTTTTGTTCCGCGGGAGCGGACGTCATTATTTTATTCGTATTTGAGGGTATGAAGAAACCAATAGCAAAACCGTAGAATGATAGAATCAAAATTAAGAAATAAATATTCGTAGCGGAATTAATGAGAGTATAAGCTAACAGGGACAGAGCGATAAGGATAGATCCGACCGTGCAGATTATTTTCGAATGCAATTTATCGGATAGATGTCCCGAAAGATAGCCGGAAAAGAATTGAAGCAAAGAAGGAACAGCCATAAGAAGGCCTGTTTCTTTTTTCGGGAAACCGCCGACCCACTGAAAGAAAAAAGGAGTGATGTAAATCATTCCGTTCGTAATAATATATACGAATATAAAGGACAGAACAGACAGCGAAATGTCCCTGTCTCTGAGTATACGCAGGTCGAATAGGGGATTATCGATTTTCAACTGCCTGATAACGAACGCCGTTAAAAGCACGAATGCAGAAGAGAGCAGCGCGAGAATCCTGAAAGACAGCCAGCCGAAATCCCCGCCGTTGTTCACGGCGAAGAGGAAACAGAACAATCCTGAAAAGACAAGGACAGTGCCCGGAACGTCAAATTTCTGATTTCCTTTTTCAGGCCTGTACTCGTCAAGATGCTTGTAAGTTATGAATAGAGTTATGAGACCAATCGGAACGCTTAAAATAAAGACAGAGTTCCATCCGAAACTTTCAATTATGAATCCGCTTGCAGCCCTTCCGATAATTCCTCCGAGCGCAGTGAAAGAGTAGTTAATGCCGTAAACCTTACCGCGCATTCCTTCGGGTATTCCGGCGGCTATAATTGCAGGAGTGAGTGCGAAAAGGACGGCACTGCCGAGCGCCTGAATTATTCTGAAGAAAACGAGCAGATTGAAATCCGGCGCGAAATAGCAAAGCGTCGTGCCGAGTATGAATACAACTATTCCCGAGAAGTAAATCTTTTTATAGCCCTTAATATCTCCGAGCCGCCCGAAAGCGAGCAGGAAACAGGTAAGCACGAGAAGATAGACCCATACGACTCTTGAAGCGACATTCCCCGCGATGCCGAAATGCGAAGCGATTGAAGGCAGCGTGACACTGACTATGTTGATATCCAACCCGAGCAGAAAATGTATCAGGCTGAGGTTGAGAATCAGGGCGAAATACTTTTTCATAAGTGAATAATACCGTGAAAAACGGAAGGATTAAAGTCAAAAGGACCATGGGAGGGCATTACCAATCTTTCCGGGAAAGCAAACGATACAAGACGTTCACGGATATTTGAAATAATAATTTTGAATTTATCCGGATTAATAAATATTGAATAAATCACGGAATTATTCAACAAATAAAGGGTTATATACAATATAAAAACGTTTCAATATCCCCGCACCGTTATAAAGAATTTCAGAAATCACACGTGCAATAAACAAAGCGGCCGGGATACCGACGAATTATTGGATTTATTTTTCTTTTTAAAAAGGATATTTTAGTACGATTTAAAATCAAAACAACACGATGAAAAGAATTATTACGCTTTCGATACTCTTGCTAATTTCCGTTAAAATCATCGCGCAGACAGGAAACATACAGGGGTACATAACAGACCGTGAGACCGGTGTTCCGGTAACAGGGGCGGAAATTTTAATCGAGGAATCGGGATTGAAATCTGTTTCTGATGCATCGGGATTATTTCTCTTTGAAAAAGTCGCATCGGGCAAGTACAAACTCATATTTTTCCACGAAGGATATAAGACAGGTTCGGTTGACGTGGAAGTAACAGGTCCAATGACGACGAACGTCGACATAAAACTTCTTCCTTCGGATATTACGACAGGCGAGATAAAGGTTACTAGCACGAGGTATCAGACGTTGCAAAAGGACGTACCCATGCCGATGGAAATTCTTTCCGACGACGAAATATCGAAAAGACAATACAATACGATATCAGACGCGCTTGACAGCAAGCCCGGATTGTCGCTTGTCAGGGACGGCATATGGGCGACAGACATAAGCATAAGGGGTTTGAGCAAATCAAACATAGTAACTAACATTGACGGAAACAGGATTGAGACCGCCACTGACATATCGGCAAGACTCTCGATGATTGACCTTAACGATGTCGAGCGAATCGAAGTACTGAAAGGCGGTGTTTCATCATTATACGGCACGGGAGCGTTTGGAGGTGTCGTAAACATTTACACGAAGAACGGAGATTTCAGCAATAAGTTTATTTACGGCGGTTCGATAATAGGCGGCTACAATTCAGTAAATCAAAATTCAAACGGCTGGATGAGCCTTTACGCGTCCTCGCAGAGTTTCTTCGCGAAAATCAGCGGGAGCATACGGGATGCAAGAAACGTGACCACACCAAAAGGCGAACTTCCGAACAGCCAGTTCAAAGACAACAACATAAGCGCGAATCTCGGTTTCCGTCCGCTGAAGAATCACGAATTCAGGCTTTCGTACCAGAGGTTCAGAGGTATAGACATAGGTGTTCCGGGAGCGGGAAGTTTGTTCCCGACAAACGCGGTAGTTACATATCCGAAAGAAAACAGGGATATGGTTTCGGGAGAGTATAAAATAAAAGACATCACAGCACCGCTTAAAGAATTTTCGGTCAAATATTATTATCAATCAATACTAAGGGACGTAATCAACAATCCATTCACGATTCAATCTATAAAAACAACATCGGGAAAACTGAGACAAAAAGTATATGTCGAGAGCATAACACCGAACGCGAGGCACTATACAAACGGGCTTCAGTTCAAAGCGGACTGGGAATTGAGCAAAAGCAATTATCTTATTACGGGAGTAGATTTCTGGATGCGCGCTCTTGACAGCAAGCGCGAAAAGAATCAAAGGATAGAAAATTACGATACGACCTCCGGCGCACTGCTCGGTTCTATTTATAAAACAATCGGCGAGAAGCCCATACCTGACGCGGATTACAGGAGCATAGGGGCATACGTTCAAGATGAGATGAAACTTTTCTACGATAAACTTAGAATAAACGTTGGCGGCAGGGTTGACCAGATAAAAGTAACGAACTCACTGGCGTACCAGCCTGTGTATGAAATTGTAAACGGAACGAGGAACAACTCACCCGCGGGGCAGAAGATTATGTGGAACTCACGCGAAGCGAATGATATATCGTGGAGTACGAATCTGGGGATGATTTATTCCATTACAAAGAATTATGATGTTACATTCAACATATCAAGGTCGTTCCGTTCACCTGCGCTTGAGGAAAGATATCAGTATATAGACCTCGGAAGTTCACTGAGAGTAGGGAACCCGAACTTGCACNCCGAAAAGGGATTCTTCGCGGATCTGGGTTTCAGGGTTTGGAGAGACAGATTCACATTCAACGGGAATGTTTTTTATAATTACTTCGAAGACCTTGTGGCTGAAGTACCGGGGACATACGAGAACAGGGCTGCCTTCATCAAGACGAACATTGGCAAGGCAAGATTGTACGGATATGATTTCGAAATAATGTATAACATCTACAAAACTTTTATAACATACGGGTCGCTTTCTTATGTCAGAGGCGAAGATACGCAAAACCAGGTAAACCTGCCTCAGATAGCGCCGATGAATGCAAAGTTTGGTTTAAAATTTTCGGTTTACAATTACGTCAGCGCGGATATTAGCAGCGAACTTTTCAACAAGCAGGAAAACACAGCACCGGGTGAAGTTGACACTCCCGGATACGCGGTTTTCAACGCGGCATTTTCATCTATGCCATTAAAAACGAAGTTCGCTGTATTTCAGTTATTCGCGGGTGTGGATAACATCTTTGATAAAGAGTACAGGAATCATCTTGCTTCCAACCGCGGTCTGATAACAATTGAACCCGGGAGGAATTTCTACGCGAAACTGAAAGTGAATTTTTAATATATAAACTGATAAGCAATTCTAAGGCCGGGTCGAACCGGCCTTTTTTATTTTACGATACTGAATTAATTTGTACGTGAAAGTGTTTTAAGAATTAGTTGTAAAATTCATAAATCAAGGAGAAAACACATGTCAGACAAAAAAATAATCGCCGTAATCGGCGCCACAGGCGCGCAGGGCGGAGGGCTTGCGCGCGCAATATTAAGCGATCCGGGAACTGAATTCAAGGTCCGCGCAATTACGCGGAATGCAAATTCCGAGAAGGCGCTTGCGCTTTCAAAAGCCGGCGCTGAAGTCGTAACCGCAGATCTCGACGACGCTGAAAGCCTGAAGAAAGCATTCAAAGGAGCATACGGGCTGTATGCAGTCACAAATTTCTGGGAACATTTTTCTGCGGATAAGGAAATCGAGCAAACTAAGAAGACTGCCGCGGCGGCGAAAGCAACAGATGTAAAGCATGTAATCCGGTCAACTCTTGAAGACACGAGAAAATGGGTACCGCTCGATGATAACAGGATGCCTACGCTTGCAGGGAAATACAAGGTTCCGCATTTCGACGGGAAAGGAGAAGGGGACAGGTTCTTCAAAGAATACGGAATACCGACAACATTTCTACTCACGTCGTTCTACTGGGATAATTTAATTTATTTTGGTCTTGGTCCGAAGAAGGGCGAAGACGGGAAGTATTATTTTACGATTCCAATGGGCGACAGGAAACTGCCCGGAATCGCGGCGGAAGACATAGGAAAATGCGCTTACGGGATATTCAAGAGCGGAAGCGGTTATATAGGAAAGACTGTCGGAATATCGGGCGAGCACATCACAGGAAAGCAGATGACGGAGACACTTACAAACGCGCTCGGCGTCGAAATAAATTACAGCAGCGTGCCGTTCGATGTATACAGGGGATTCGGATTTCCGGGAGCCGATGACATAGGCAACATGTTCCAGTTCAAACACGATTTCAACGATTATTTTTGCGGAGTCCGGAATATCGAAGAAAGCAAGAGATTGAATCCGGAACTTCAGTCGTTTGAAACCTGGGCGAGGATAAATAAAAATGCGATACCACTGGAATAAGATTATTATAAAACGACCGGTTCCTGAAGTGTTTTCTGGAACCGGTCATAATTTCTTGTATTTCTGAAGCAGATAAATATTGTTTATGCCCACCCCGCCCCGATAAATCGGGGCACCCCCGCCAGCGGGGGACAAGGTTAAAATTATTTTGTGAAGGGGAGATAGATTGTGAACGTAGAGCCTTTCGTGTATTCCGATTCGACTTCGATTCTACCCGAATATGATTCAGCGATTCTTTTTACAATAGACAGACCGAGGCCTGTTCCGCCGATGCTTCTGGTATATTCGTTCTTAACCCTAAAGAATTCCGAGAATAGTTTCGCCTTGTCTTCGGGTTTCATACCTATTCCTGTATCCGCAATCCTTGTGACGATATAATTCTTGTTTGTATAAACTTCAACATCGATCGTGCCATTGTCTTTATTGTACTTTATCGCATTTCCAATAATGTTGGTGAACAGCCTCGTAACTTCGTTGTTGTCCGCTTTAAACACAGGAAGGTTTTCCTGATATTTTGAGGTAACTGTAATACCTTTTTTCTTAAGTTCGAGTTCGAGGAAGTCAACAGTGCCTTTTACAATTTCTCCGATGTTAAGTTCTTTAAGTTCGCGTTGTTTCGTTTTCATTTCCATCCTGGAAATATCAAGCAGGTCGTTCACCATTTCAACGAGACCCTGCAGTCTGTTTTTCGAGCGGTTCAGGTAATCCGCCTGCTGCTGCGGGGTGGTTTTAAGTTCGGGATTAAGGATAATGTTCAGGAAACCGAGAACGGCAGCCATCGGAGTTTTCAATTCATGCGCAACCATCGATACGAACTGTGATTTAACGTATTCAATTTTCTTAGTTTCCGTAATGTTGCTAAGTACAGCCACAACGCCCGCGAGCGAGCCGTCCGGATGAGGGACAGGCGAGCACTTTATTTCTACTACGAGTCCTCTGTCTGGTTTGAGTTCAACTTCCGCTGAAAGTGTTTTATTTTCGAACGCGGGGTTTCCGAGAATTTTTTCAATGAGTTCGCTGATTTTCGGCGGCAGAATACCGAGAATTCTTTCGCCGAGAATGATGTCGTTCAATTCTATAAACTTAATAGCGGCGGGATTGAAGAGCACGAGTTCGCCGTCCTTGTTTACGACGAAAACGCCGTCCGCGAGGGAATTAACAATAGTATTAAGGCGCGATTTTTCAAAAGCGAGTTCAAGAAGCCTTTCTTCGCGTTCTCTTTTCAAGCGTTCGGATTCGAGTATCAGAATTCTTCTTTCGTAACCCGCGTTCAGGTTGCGAAGCAGTTCCTCGGGCGTGAAAGGTTTCGGTATATAAGTGAACGCGCCGAGTTTAGTTGCTTCTATAGCCGTATCATAACTCGCGTAAGCGGTCGCGATAAAGCACACCGTATTCGGGCGGGCTTTCTTAATTTCCTTAAGAACCGTTATGCCGTCAATGTCGGGCATTTTCAGGTCAATGATGGCGAGGTCATAATCAACATCCTTAGCCATCTGTATTCCTGTCAGGCCGTTTTCCGCGGTGTCGACGTCGAAGTTTTCGCTTTGCAGAAGCCTTTGAGTGCCTATGCGGAGGCCTTTCTCGTCGTCGATAATTATTACTTTAGGTCTAATCTCTTCCATTTGGTTGTCAATCCTTTTCTAAAATGCTGAATCATTCAAAAATACAGAATCACATGCTTCTCGTTTCGAAACACTCTTCGAGTTTGGTCGAAAGTTCATCGATGTTGATTGGTTTGTTGAACCAAGCATCGCAGTTAATCCATTCTTTTTCTTCACCTGTAGTTACGCCGAATTTCATTCCTGTAACCATCGTTGCCGATGTAAGAAGGAATACGGGAATTGTTTTACCGTAAGCGTCTCTTTTAATTTTATGCGCGAGAATAAATCCCGAATCGTGTTCTTCCATAATGAGGTCGAGCACAGCGGCGTCCGGTTTTTCATCTTTAAAAGTTTTCCAGGCGCTCTCGACGCTGTCAGCTGTAACCACTGTATAGCCCTTTGATTCGAGCAGCATTCTGTTTTGTTCCAACAGGTCATAGTCATCGTCGACAAGCAGAATCTTCTTAGGCGTTTTTGTTTTATCTGACATAATTTCTCCTTAAAATATTTAATCGTTTATGTTATTGTAAATTTAATGGTAATTTGATGATAAATGCAGTACCTTTTCCAGTTTCACTTTCGGCTCTTATATCTCCCTTATGCATTTTAATGATTCCGTATGAGATAGCGAGACCGAGGCCCGTGCCTTTACCCATCTTTTTTGTCGTGAAAAACGGAGTGAACAGTTTTCCCATATTTTCTTTCGGGATGCCGCTGCCCGTGTCCCTTATTTCGACGTTTATATAAGAGTCAATATTAGATATTCTTATTGTCACTTTTTTCTGTTCGCTTTCTTCCAGCGCTTCGCATGCATTATTGATAACATTCAGGAACACCTGTTTCAACTGGTCCGAATCTCCTTTAATTACAGTGTCGTGAGTTTCGCATTCAACGGAGAACGATATACCATTGAATTCGGGTTTTATTCTGACCGGCTTAAGTATCGTGTTTATAAGGTCGTATATATCAACCTCGGATATTTTCAAACGCCCCTGTCTGGCGAAATTCAAAAGATTCGAGACTATGTTCTTGCATCTGTTCGTTTCTTCTACGATGAGGTTAAGGTCCTCAATGGGCTGCGGTGATTCGAGTTTCTTCTGGAGGTCTTTTTTCAGAAGAGAAGTGTATAGCAGAATCGTACCCAGCGGATTATTAATCTCGTGCGCGACGCCCGCGGCGAGTTGACCGATGGAAGCAAGTTTCTCAGCGGACTGAAGTTGCTCCTGTGTTTCCTGCAGTTCCTTATATGCCTTTTCAAGTTTATCAATCATGTACGGGAGGCACATATCATTTTCCGCAAGTCCCTTAGCGATTGCAATCGCATAGTCGCGGCAGGTCGTATAGCCGCAGGACCTGCAGTTTAGTTCGTCCTGTTTCGAAAACTTGTTCGACTGCGCGAGAATTTCTTTTATCTGTTCCTCGTCAGGCGTAGGAATACGTTTATCCCTGTCTTCGAATTCTCTGGACAGGTCGATGTTTCTGGCGTTGTAAATATTGCTTTTCCATACCTGCTTATCAGTGGCTTTCATCCTGTCGTTGATGTAATTAATCACCTTTTCGCGTCTCGAATAGTAGTTCAGGTTGCTGTCGATAGCGGGACCTTTTATGCAGCCTTCGCAAAAAAGAATATCAATAAAACTGGCGTTGATTTTATTGTCGAGCAATTCATTGAGAATTTCCTCGACCTTGCTTCTTCCTTCGACGACAATAATTTCCTTTTCGAGAATGTCGCCGGGGATGTCTGCGGTTTTTATCAGACCTCCTGCTAACGGGAACGATTTGCCGATGAGTCCTTCGGGCGGGTCGAAATTTGTTTCGTCAAGCGCGGACATTTCAATCTGTTTGTCTTCGAGTATTTCCTTGAGTTCGGCGAACGTAAGAACCGCATCGATGGCGCCTTCAACCTTTTCGTCCTTGCATTCGCTTTTTTTCGCGATGCAAGGTCCGATAAACACAACGCTGTAATTCTTTCCGAAAGTTTCTTTTATATAACGCCCCATCGCTACCATCGGAGAAACCACTTTAGCGAGATTCGGAACGAGTTCCGAATAGTACATTTCTATATAATTGTAAACGGCGGGGCAGGCGGAACTGATTATTGTCTGCTTGCCGTCCTTTTCAATCTCCGCGAGATATTCGGGGCTGATTAAATCCGCTCCGAAAGCGGCTTCACAGACTTTGTCGAAACCAAGTTTTCTTAAAGCGGACGGAAGTTTAGCATAGTCATCCGGAAAAGAAGCAGGAAAAGACGGAGCGACGACGGCAACGACGTTTCCGCGCGGAAGTATCTCGCCGAGAACAAATCCAACTTCGCTCTTCGTTCTTTTGGCATTCTGAGAGCATACCGTAACGCAGTGGCCGCACGCTATGCATCTTTCGGACATAACGACTGCCTGTCCCTGCTCTACGCGTATGGCGATAGCAGGGCACTCTCTGACGCAGGAATAACATCTCTTGCACAGATACGGTATGGTTTCAACAGTGCCGTACATATTTATTTCTTTCTGCTTTGGTAGTGCGTGTGCAAAATCTCGTGAGCTTTGTGGCTGTTCGGCTCTCCGAAGAATTCCTTATAAAGCACTTTTACGGCTTCATTTTCGTGCGATTTCCTGTGAATCATTTTGGAATCGATTTCATAGAGAGCCTTCACCCTCTTAATTACCTTTTCCGGTTTTTGATGAATCGGCTGACCGCCTCCGTTTATGCATCCGCCCGGGCAAGCCATGACTTCGACAAAATGATACTTGCAGGTTCCGTTTTCGACTTCGTCAAGAACTTTCGCGACGTTACCGATCCCGTTTACAACGGCAAAGTTAAGATCGAGACCGTTGAGGTTCAGGGATAGTTCTTTTATTCCGTCGAATCCGCGTATTTGTTCGAACTCAAGTTTTTCGAGTTCCTTGCCTGTTATCATGTTGTAAGCCGTTCTTATAGCGGCTTCCATTACACCTCCCGAAGTACCGAAGATTACTGCGGCTCCCGTAGATTCTCCGAGAGGATTGTCGAATTCAGAGCCGGGTAAATCGCAGAAATCAATACCAGCCATGTTAAAATATCTTACGAGTTCTCTGGTCGTGAGAACAGCGTCAACGTCCGGCATATAGTCTTCCGATAGTTCTGGCCTGTGCGATTCGAATTTTTTCACCGTGCACGGCATTATCGACACCACGACGATGTCTTTCGGGTCGATTCCGATTTTCTTCGCGTAATAAGTCTTAAGAACGGCGCCTTCCATTTCGTGAGGCGATTTGCAGGTCGATACGTGCTTAAGGAGTTCGGGCCTTCTGTGCTCAATATACTTAACCCAGCCGGGGCAGCAACTTGTAAACATCGGAAGCGGTTTCTTTGTAGTAACGCGATTTACGAGTTCAGTCGCTTCCTCCATTATAGTAAGGTCGGCTGCGAAGTTCGTATCGAAAACCCTCTTGAAACCGAGTCTCTTAAGGCCTGTGACGAGTTGTCCCGTTACGTCCGTTCCGAGCGGCATGTTGTATTCTTCGCCGAGAGACGCGCGTACCGCAGGCGCAATCTGAGCGACGACGAATTTATTCTTGTTGTTGAGCGCGTTGGCTACTTCTTTCAATTGTCCTTTTTCGCGGAGCGCGGCAGTGGGGCAGACCAGTATGCACTGACCGCAGAGTATGCAGTCGCTAATATTAAGACCTTTATTGTAAGGTGTGGTGACTATACTCTGGAAACCCCTTTTCGTGAAATCGATTGCGCCTACCTGCTGAACTTCGTTGCATACGCGTACGCATCTGCCGCAGAGAATGCACTTTGCGGGGTCGCGTTCCATCGAAGGACTTGATATGTCAATAGCATGGTCTTTAGATTCGCCCGCGTATCTGTGTTCGCGGATGCCGTACTGGGCAGACAAATCCTGCAGTTCGCAGTTTTTGTTCCTGACGCAAATAAGGCAATCCTGAGGATGGTTTTCTATGAGAAGTTCGACAATCGTCTTTCTCGCTTTTCTGACTCTCGGCGAATTCGTATCGACAACCATTCCGTCGTAAACAGGGTAAGCGCAGGAAGGAATAAGTCCTCTCTGTCCTTCCACTTCGACGGAGCAAATTCTGCACGCGCCAGTCGGGAACAGGTTTTTTATGTGGCACAAAGTCGGGACTGCGATGCCAGCAGATTTCGCGGCATCGAGAATAGTCATACCTTCTTCGGCTTTAACTTTTATCTTATTTATTGTGAGTTCTACCATATTATTAAATTCAAAATTTTATTTTCAAAAATTACGAAACAAGAACCGCTTCAAATTTGCAGTTATCGATGCACATTCCGCATCTGATGCACTTGTCTTCAATTATGTAATGCGCCTGACCTTTTTCTCCGATGATTGCCTCAACGGGGCATCTGCGGGCGCAGAGACCGCATCCTTCGCACAAATCGTTATTGATAACGAAAGTGAGAAGTTCCTTGCAGACTCCCGCCGAGCATTTTCTGTCGTACAGATGCTCTTCGTATTCGTCGCGGAAGTACATCAGACCCGAGAGAATCGGATTTGGCGCCGACTGACCGAGGCCGCATAGTGAGGTGTCCTTAGTCACGTCGGCAAGTCTTTGCAGGTGTATAATTCCTTTGAACCTCTGCAACTGGTCGACTTTATTTTTCGTGTTCTTGTAACTCTGCGGTATCTTCTCGATTATTTCAAGCATGCGTTTCGTTCCTTCGCGGCAGGGGACGCATTTACCGCAGGATTCATTCTGAATGAATGACAGGAAGAACTTCGCGACGTCAACCATACAGGTTGTTTCATCCATAACAACGAAACCGCCCGAGCCCATCATTGCTCCTACTTTTTTCAGAGATTCGTAATCCACGACGGTATCTAGCACCTGGTCGGGGAGGCATCCGCCCGAAGGTCCGCCGATCTGGACGGCTTTAAATTTCTTGTTGTTGGGAATTCCGCCGCCGATTTTGAAGACGACTTCCCTGAGTGTAATGCCCATCGGCACTTCAACGAGTCCCGTATTCTTAACCTTTCCGCTGAGCGCGAAAACTTTCGTGCCCTTGCTGGACGCTGTACCTATTGAGGCGAACCATTCCGAGCCTCTCTTGAACACCTGCGGAATGTTTGCGAATGTTTCCACGTTATTGATTACCGTCGGTTTGTTCCATAAACCTGAAACCGCAGGATACGGCGGACGAGGTTTTGGCATTCCGCGCTTGCCTTCTATTGAAGCAATCAACGCGGTTTCTTCGCCGCAGACGAAAGCGCCCGCGCCTTTTTTAATCTTGAGGTTGAAAGAAAATCCCGAACCAAGGATATTGTCGCCGAGGAGTCCGTATCTCTTACAGTCTTTTATCGTATTTTCGAGTCTTGCGATTGCGAGTGGATATTCCGCGCGGCAATAAATATATCCGAGCGAGGCTCCGATAGCATAACCGCCAATCAGCATTCCCTCGACTATTTTGAACGGGTCGCTTTCGAGCACCGACCTGTCCATAAACGCGCCCGGGTCGCCCTCGTCGGCATTGCAGATTATGTACTTAATATCAGATTTTTGTTTGTGCGCGAATTCCCATTTCTTTCCTGTCGGGAAACCGCCGCCGCCCCTGCCTCTAAGCCCGCTTGCGAGAACGTCTTTCACGACCTCATCGGGTTTCATGTGGCATATTACTTTATCGAGAGCCTTGAAACCGCCGTTAGAAATATAGGCATCGATTGAAGTGGGATTGATGACTCCGCAGTTTTCGAGGACAATTTTCATCTGGTGCTCGAAGAAAGGCGTCTTATTAATATTCTTCATTTCACCGTTCGATTTTCCGTAAGTGCCGAGAAGGTTTTCCTTGAAGATATCTTTTTCAACAATTGCTTTCTTAATGAGTCTCGGAATGATTTTCGGTGTTACCTGAGAATATGAAATTCTGTCGCCCCCGGGCATTTTAATGTCGACAATCGGCTCCTGAGCGCAGCAGCCGACGCAGCCCGTTGTTTCTATCTGAGCCTTTATGTTTAGTTTGCTGAGTTCCGCCCTGATAGCGTCTTCCACTTTCTGGGCGCCGGCGGCGAGTCCGCAGGTGCCTTTACCAATAATTATTATGGGGACGTCGTGCTCTTCGTATCTTAATTTCCTATTCAGGTCCTTAAATTTCTTTTCGCATTCCAGATTATGATGGCACAACGGTCCTTCGGTGCAGCATCTTACGAACTGGTCACAGGGTTTTTCTGGTGAATGCCAGCATTCATTGCAGCATACATCTATAAAAGTTTTCATTTGACACCTGCTTTCTGTTTATCGTTCACCGGCTTTGCGGTATTGTATTTTTTCAATATATTCGGAATTTCCTTTACAGTCACTTTTCCGTGATATTCGTCGTTAACGGTGATGACCGGGGCGATACTGCATGCGCCGATACAGGCAACTGTTTCAAGAGTAAATTTCTTGTCACGGGTTGTCTGCCCCGCGCTGATTCCTAAATTGGTTTCGACTGTAAACAATATGTTCGCGGAATTGCAAACGTGGCAAGCCGTACCCCTGCATACCCGGATAACGTTTTCGCCGAGGGGGGTCAACCTGAACTGGTTGTAGAAAGTCGCCACGCCGTAAACACGGCTAAGCGGAAGACCGACGTAGTCGGCAACATCCTGAAGCGCTCCTTCGGGCAAATATCCGTAAATATCCTGTACACCCTGCAGAAGAGCAATAAGGTTGCTCTTATCCTTGGCGGGATACTTTTCAAAAATTTGTTTGTGCATATGATTCTTTTAAGTTGTCTTTGCGAAGACACGTGAGGTCTTCGGGGAAATAATTTATACTTTTAATTCTACTAACTTCGATGAAACTCCCTGAATAAGGGAAATCTTTCTTGACACTTCTTCTTTTTGTTCTGTTGTTCCGTACAGTTCGAGAATAATCAGTCCCTGCTCGGAACAATTGTCGAGAATCCCGTCGTGAATACCCAGTCTTGTCTTAATGAGGCATCCCCAAGCAGTCAGGACTTTCTGGACCTCAACGGCGGCATCCTTGCGGTTACCAACGAGTATTAATAATACGGTTTTTGACATAATTTCGCCCCTTTCGGGTTAAAAACTGTTTAGTTTTTTTCTTTAGTGAATTGTACTGATTTTATTATGAAGTTAATGGGAAACATCACAATCTCCTGTACAAAATTACGCTTTATAAAATCATCTATCAATGACAATTCCCGGGGCCGGATAGGTGAAAAATTTTTGAATAGTAATTCAGCGCACTATTATTTATGTTTCATAAATCTTTAAAACATTTCCGGAGGAATAAATGGCACTCATAGCAGTCATCGACGATGATCCTGATATTCGTGAAGCCAGCGAACTGGTATTAACATCGAAAGGTTACAAGGTCATCACCGCAAGCAATCCCAAAGAAGGATATGAAATCATTACTAACCAAAAGCCCGATCTAATCATACTCGACGTCATGATGGATGAGCCGGACGACGGTTTTTTCCTTGCGCAGAAACTCCGCAAGGAAAACAACAAGACGCCGATTATAATGTACACTTCAATTTCCAAGGCAGTCGGAATGGATTTCGGAGCAAGCGACATGGTCCCCGTGGACGATTTCGTTGAAAAGCCGATATCGCCAGACATGTTAATCCAAAAAGTTGAAAACATTTTAAACAAAAAGTAAAGGCTTATGTTAGTATTAGAAAAAAATTCAATCACGGAAGAACTCGAAGCGCTTGTAAAGGAACACGGCACGGAACGTTCGGCCTTAATGCCGATTCTGCAGGCAGTTCAGCGCAAGCACAGGTACATTCCCGATTTCGCGCAGCAGGAAATCGCGCGTCTGCTCGATATACATCCTGTCGAAGTATACAGCGTAATTTCATTCTATTCGTTTCTGCATTCCGAACCGCAGGGAAGGAACATCGTCCGCCTTTGCAGGACAATCGTATGCGACCTCGCAGGCAAGGACGAAGTTGAAAATGCAATTAAGAGGGAACTGAAAATCAACGCGGGCGAAACCACGAAGGACAAGAAAATAACTCTGGAGCACACGAATTGTCTCGGGATGTGCGACCAGGGACCCGCAATGATGGTAAACGACAAAATATTCTGTAAACTCACTCCCGAAAAGGCAGTAGAAATTATAAAGAATATTAAGTAATTCAGAAACGCTACAATTTTGAAAAGCAGGCAAACAGACCATCTGTTTGTTTGCTTTTTTTTATGTCTATTCATTATTACATATGATATAGCACACGGATAAGAGCGGATTTTTATAGAGTAAGTGGAAATGACGAAACCAAAAATAATTCATAATATCGGAAAAAATCACTGAAAAAATCAAAACCTGATTCTGCTTACATTTTATATCTGGAAAACATAATTCACTTTTAGAAGTTACAAATTGGCGGCACCATTACCGGTTTTTTATTATTTGTTTTGTATGGATATGCTTTAGAACAGAGGTAAATGTCTGCTCCGAGCATGACGTGGGGATATTATACTGACAACACCACGGGATGCACGATGACGAGCGGGTCCTCTAAGTCGAACAGGCCGAACACCTGCATTACGATGACTGCGCTTGTCGGCACGGGAAATCAGACTACTGTAATTCCTGATAAGTTCGAACTGAACCAAAATTATCCGAATCCGTTCAATCCGATGACAAAAATCAATTTCGCTCTTCCGAAGCAGGGACTTGTTACTCTTAGGATTTACGACGTTCTAGGACGCGAAATCAAGACGCTTGTCAACGAGGTTAAACAGGCGGGTAGTTATTCGGTTGATTTCAACGGCGCTGAATTCTCGAGCGGCGTTTATTTCTATAAACTGACATCAGGCGATTTCTCGGATATAAAGAGGATGATACTTGTAAAATAGTTAAGCAATAATTTTTAAAAGAAAGGCTGCCTAAGGGCAGCCTTTTTTATTTCCGTACAGCGGGAGAGAAATCAGAATTCTTTCTGAATTGAAAGCGTTTTTCATAAAAGGTAAATTTACCTTTTACTACGATTGGAAAACTGGAAGAAAAATTTATATGTAGTCTGGGTTGCGCAGTTCATAACGATGGCGGGAATGAGCATGGTAATTCCGTTCCTGCCTTTTTACATACGCGAACTCGGAGTTACGGCGCAGGCTGAAGTGGAGAGGTGGAGCGGATATATTTTCGCGGGACCGTTCATCGTTTCATTCTTCATAACGCCCGTATGGGGCGTGCTCGGCGACAGATTCGGCAAGAAGAAGATGGTATTGAGAGCTGTGCTCGGGCTTGCCGTGTCGCAGGTGCTGATAGGATTTTCCGGCGACGTATATCAGTTGTTTCTTTTCAGGATGTTTCAGGGATTCGCGAGCGGATTCATACCGGCATCGCTCGCGTTAGTCTCCGCGAGTTCGCCGAAAGAGAAATCGGGTTATGCAATCGGAGTGCTTCAAACATCTATAGCGGCGGGCGGAATAATCGGACCGCTGATGGGAGGTGTAATAGCGGATTTCACATCGCACAGGGTTGTGTTTTTCATAACCGCGGTGCTTTGCTTAATCAGCAGTGTTTTTGTCATGTATTACGTAAAAGAACCCGAGCGGATTAAGAGCGGGAACAATTCTCCCGGAGTCATGGAAAATCTGAAGTTTTCAGTAAAGCACGATGTGTTGGCGGTCGCGCTTATATCGATAATGATAGCACAGATGTCGATATCAATCACGCAGCCGGGATTCGCGCTTTTCATAGAGACGCTCACTGAAAACAAGGCATATCTTTCGACGATATCAGGATTGTTGTTTGGAATAACGGGCATTGCAATGGCTGCGGCGTCGCCGTGGTGGGGCAAGAAGAACGACAGGAAAAACTCGTCGAAGTATCTTAACATAGCGATGATTGGAGGAATAGCGGCTTTATGCGCCCATTCGTTCATATACTCATACTATCTGCTTTTTCCGGTAAGGATATTACTGGGTATATGCACGGGCGGGATGGTGCCCGCTTTTTATTCTATAATAAATAAGAATATTCCCGACGACAGGAAGAGCGGACTGATGGGAATCGCATCGAGTTCGACGATTCTCGGAAACATGCTCGGACCGTTAATGTATTCGTCTCTTGTTTCTTTTATCGGATTAAGGTATGTTTTTTCGGCGGCGGGAATACTATTATTCGCTAATTTATTGTTCATCAGGTATAAACATCTATAACATGGAAAACACATATCCGACACAGATTAAGAGACAGGAAAACAAGACTCTCCGCATACAATGGAATGACGGCAAGGTATCGGAGATTTCGTTCACAAAACTCAGGGATGAATGTCCGTGCGTTCATTGCAAGGGGGAATCTGTAATATTCGACAGTTACATACCAATAAAAACGCCGTTTAAAGCGGCGGGGTATTACGATATAGAAAAGATTGAAGTGATGGGGAATTATGCTATCGGGATAAAATGGAAAGACGGACACGATACCGGGATTTACACGTGGGATATTTTGAGAGCAATTAGTAATTAGTAATTAATAATTAGTAATTAGATTTTCAGGGATGCGTCATTTGAAAATCCTACGAACAAGAATTCTAACTCCACTCAATACCGGGAGTCCCCCAAAGAACGGGGAGACTCTCTTAAACATAAACATTTGATTTTATTCGTGCAGAAAGTATCTCAAAGAGCGGGGAGACTCTCTTAAACATAAACATTTGATTTTATTCGTGCAGAGAGTATCTCAAAGAACGGGGAAACTCTCGTACCAAATTGTTTATTTCACCCGTATACGAAATATTTTAGAGTACTCTATTAATCGTGTTCAAGGGCGCGAATCAGTACTTCAAGCAGTTGTTCGCGAGTAAAGGGTTTCGAGATATAATCGGTAAATCCGTTTTCGAGAATTTTTTCTTTTTCTCCCGCCAAGGCGTAACCGGTAACGGCGACAATAGGAACATCGTTGTTGGAAGGCAGTTTCTTTATTTCGCGCGCGGTTTCAAGACCGTTCATACCGAGTCCGAGGTTAATGTCCATCAGAATAAGAGCATAATTCTCCCTGGAAATCGATTTTATTGCATCGGTGCCTCCGGAAACATCATCCACATCAAAGTGATTCTGGAGAAATCTTTTAATCAGTACTTTATTTGTCTTATTGTCTTCAACCAATAGTATTTTCGGTTTTGAACTGCCTGCATCCTGAGACGTCATACCCTGCAGAGCGTTATGACCGTCAGAGCGTCTGTAACTTACCTCATCGGCGGAAGGAAAAGAAATCGTGAATACGGAGCCTTTTCCGATTTCACTTTTAACGTCCACACTGCCGTCCATCAATTCTGTCATTTTCTTCGCCAGTGTGAGACCGAGACCTGTTCCTTCGTAATTTCTGCTGATACCCTCGCTGACCTGCCTGAATTCGTTGAATATGACTTTCTGGTTATCCCGTGTAATGCCAATTCCCGTGTCGCTGACGCTTATGTAATTGCGTTTACCGTCGATAGACATTCCGGAATATATTTTTATACCGATTCCGCCTTTCTGTGTATACTTTAAAGCATTGTCAAAAAGGTTAGTGATTATCTGGTTGAAAATATCGGTATCAATCAGGCTGAAGCAGTTATTATCCTCAATGTCGAGATTGAAACTAAGGTTTTTGTTCAAAGCCTGATTCTTCATCATTTTTGAGAGCCTTGCGATTTCCACGGACAAATTTACGAGTGAAACATTCGGTTTAAAATTCGTGGATTCGAGATGCGCGAGTTCGAGAATCGAGTTAAGCGTGTTCAGAAGTCTTCTTGCTGACGAATGAATATCGGATATCATAGACAGGTGTTCTTCGTTAGTCAGTTCCTCCTTAAGAATATCCGAGAAACCGAGAATAGCGCTCATCGGTGTCCTGAATTCGTGGCTCATATTCGCGATGAGGGCGGTTTTCATTCTGTTGGCCTCTTCGCTTTTTTCTCTTGCCTCGATAGTTTTCGAAATGTCGTTATAAATGACGAGCACGCCGTCTTCCTTGTTTTCGATTTTAACGGGCAGGCCGAGAGCGGAGACCCAGATAATTTTTCCGCTCTTGCTTTTTCTTTTTGTGTCTTTTCTTACTACCATTCTGCTGAGCGCGTTTCTGGACAGTTCCATCGCCTCCTCGATGTGCTCATCCGGAACTATGAAACGGTTTATATCTTTGGATTTGATTTCATCGAATGTATAATCGAAAAGATTAACGAAAGATTCGTTGACGTGAATTACCTCATTCTTCCTGTTGAGCACGACAATCGCGTCCTGAGAATTGTCATAATGCTGCGCTGAAAAAGATGTGTTTACGGACACTTTCCTGAGATCCATTTCCCTATCAACCATAATAGTATTTTGATTTAACAGATACAGAATTACCCTATTCTTTCTGTTAAAACTGAAGTGTCAGTAAAATCCTACCGGACACGGTGTTCACCTTAACCGGTAATTATGATAAATCCGGGAATGAATTGTTACCCCTAATTCGATTTCCAAAAGTATCTCCTGCTTTCCCCCTGTACTTTCTTAAATCTTGTAAAAATATTCCTTTTCTTTGAACTTTTCAACTCAAATCCAAAATATTTTTCAAAAATTTTCCGGTGTGTGATTTTCCGCATTTTGAAATTTCTTCGGGTGTTCCTTCGGCAACGACATATCCTCCTTCGTCTCCGGATTCCGGGCCGAGGTCAATTATGTAATCCGCGTTCTTTATAACCTCGAGGTTATGTTCTATAACGAGAACGGAATTCCCGCGTCTGATAAGGGCTTCGAAGCATTTCAGCAGTTTGGAAATATCATAATAATGAAGACCCGTCGTTGGTTCGTCAAATATAAAGAGTGTATTTGACGACTTAATCTGATTCGCGAGATGATAGGCGAGTTTCACGCGCTGCGATTCGCCTCCGGAAAGCGAAGTTCCTGATTGTCCGAGTTTGATGTAGCCGAGCCCTACGTCATCGAGGAGCTTCAGTTTTTTTGTAATCTTCGGATAAGGCTTAAAGAATTTAATGGCTGACGCCACAGTCATTTCGAGGACTTCGTATATATTCTTTCCGTGGCCGTTGCTGCCCTGAATTTTCACTTCAAGCGTATCGGCTTTGTATCTTTTCCCGGAGCAGGATTCGCATTCAAGAAAGATGTCCGCCATGAACTGCATTTCGATTTTTATTACGCCCGCTCCCTCACAGGTTTCGCACCTGCCGCCGGGAACATTGAAAGAGAAGGTACCGTTGTCGAAATTTTTTCTTTTCGAGTAAGGTGTGGATGCAAACGCCTCGCGAATGTCGTCAAACGCCTTTATGTACGTTACCGGGTTGCTTCGGATGCTCTTTCCGATTTGCGACTGATCGATAAGTTCAACTGTTTCGAGATGTTCGGCGCCTTCAATTTTGTCGTGCTCGCCGATTCTGTCCTCGTAATAGCCTTCGAGTTTTTTCTTCAGACCCGCAAATAATATGTTGTTTACGAGAGTTGATTTTCCGGACCCGCTCACGCCGGTAATACACGTAAAAGTGTTTAGAGGAATTCTTACATCGACATTTTTAAGGTTGTTTTCTCTCGCTCCTTTTACAATAATGAATTTCGCGCCGGAATTAATTCCTTTCGATTCCCTGTTTAGTTCTATTCCATTCTTTCCGTTTATGTACTTAGCGGTAAGAGATTTCGAATCCGCGAGTAATTCTCCGTATGATCCCTGGAAAACAATCTCTCCGCCGTTTTCTCCCGCGAGCGGACCTATATCAACAATCTCGTCCGCGTCTCTCATCATGTCCTTATCGTGTTCTACTACAAGAACGGAATTTCCGATGTCTCTCAGGGATTTCATAATATTAATCAGTTTCTCGTTATCACGCGGGTGCAATCCTACGGAAGGCTCGTCGAGAACGTATATCGAGCCAACGAGAGATGAGCCGAGCGACGTGGCGAGGTTTATCCTTTGCGCTTCGCCGCCCGAGAGAGTAGATGAAAGCCTGTCGAGCGTAAGATAAGTAAGACCGACGTCAACGAGAAATTTCAGTCTGGATATTATTTCGTCGAGTACTCTTTCAGATACTTTTGCCCTGTAGGAATCGAATTTAAGTTCCGAGAAGAACCTGTACGCTTCTCTGATTTTCATTCTCACAACATCGGCGATGTTTTTTCCTCCGACCATCACGTAAAGTGCTTCTTTCCTGAGCCGGGCGCCTCCACATTCACTGCAAGTCGTGTAAGCGCGGTACCTGTTCAGCAGAACCCTGTAATGAAGTTTGTACATCGCCTCTCTTTCGACCATTTTAAAAAACCTGTAGATGCCGCCGTACTTTTTACCGCCCTTAAAAACGAAATCGAGCGACGATTGATTCAACTTCCTGAAAGGAATATTCACGTCAACGCCGTAATTATCAGCTTCGAGCAGCAAATCAGTAAGGTGTTTCGAGTGCTTCGGAGTCGAGAATGGAACAATAGCATTATTAACTATTGATTTGTTCTTGTCCGGAATCACGAGGTCCATATCAATATCCATGGTACGTCCGAATCCCTGGCACTTCTTACACGCTCCGAAAGGATTGTTGAACGAAAATAGTCTTGGTTCTGGCTCCTCGAAAGTAATGCCGTCGCATTCAAAAAATTTGCTGTAATGCCTGTCGCTAAAATTCTCTCCTGAAAAAATACGAACAGTAAGGTAACCGTTTCCCTCAATGAACGCTGATTCCAGCGAATCGGTAATTCTGCTTACATTCTCGCTGTCGCCGGGATTAAAATTTAGCCTGTCGATAATAATGTAAAGAGGTGATTCCTTTAAAGGCTTAAGAATATCCGAGGGATTTTTCCCGGAGATATCATTAATATCGTACGTGTCCGAATTTACGATTATTTTGTAAAAGCCTTTTGCTCTTAAGTTAGCAAAAAGGTCATCGGGATTTGTTATGCTTTCTTTTTTGATACCTGCAAGCACGAACAGTTTTGTCTTTCCCGTGGCGGAGAGTTCATCTATTATGGAAGCAGGGGAGTCTTTTCTGACCTGTTTCCCGCTTAAGGGGGAGAACGTCTCGCCTGCGCGGGCATAAAGAAGTCTGAGGTAATCATAAATTTCCGTTACCGTTCCGACTGTCGAGCGCGAGTTACGCGATGTTGATTTCTGTTCAATCGCCATTGACGGCGCGAGACCTGAAATGTAATCGACTTCGGGCTTGTTCATCTTTTCCAGAAACTGCCTGGCGTAAGATGAAAGACTTTCGACGTATCTTCTCTGGCCTTCGGCGTAAATGGTATCGAATACGAGCGAGGATTTACCCGAGCCGCTGACCCCCGTGAAGACCACGAGTTTATACTTCGGAATATTAATGCTGATATTCTTAAGATTATGAACGCGCGCTCCTTTTATAATAATATACTTCTTTGAGTCAGGCGATTCTGTGGTTTTCTTCTTTCTATATGTCGTTTTTTTCTCTTTCAAATCGAATTTTCGGCTAACAGAGAAGTTAGTTTGAATGCGGAGATAATGAAAGTCAAAAAGTAATAAATTTCACGGATCAGATGTATTTGCGAGTTAAAGGAATCAATATTGTTATTCACTATGTCCCTGCCGCGAGTCTCCTTAGGAGAGGGAGACAGCAGGGATTTATACGATGAAAATTTGTTGCGATTTTTTTGAATGGTGTTTCGTAAACTGCTAATATTTGTTAATTTGCAGGAGAAGAGAATTAAAACGCCTTAAAAATGAGAATAAAAAATTTCTTACTTCTTTTTATTTCCGCCGTGCTGATTCTGCAGCTTACCTCCTGCCTTGAGTTTGAGCGGAACATAAAGATAAATCCGGACGGCAGCGGTTCGGAGAAGCAGAGGATTAACATTGACAGGTCATTTTACGATATGATGATAATGCTTGTCAGTTCGCTGGATTCAGGAAAGACGCAAGGGATACGGGATTCATTGTACAATCACGACGATTTCGTTAAAAAGATTCGCACGGACTTTGAAAACACTCCCGGAGTTACTCTCAATAATGTCGAAGGCGTGACAAATTCCGATTCGTCGACATCATACTTCATCGATTACAACTTCAATACGATAAAAATGTTGGGTAAGATGACAAGCACGAATCCGGAAGGTCTTGGCGAAGACGCATCGAAGACGGAAGTTATTTGGGAAGATAAAGGCAAAGAAATATACTTCCGCATAAAGTACATACCGAAGGACGAAAACGGTCAAAATAGCACAGGCAAAGATATGGCTTATATGTTTGAGGGCAAGAAAATGAAAATTAATATCGAATTTCCGTACGAAATAAAGTCCTGCAATGCCGCGGATTTCTCAGGCAATACAGGTCACTGGGTAATCGGGATGAAGGAACTGAGCGAAGATTCATCACTGCTGATGCTTGAAGCGGTGCTGAAGAAATAGAACTATTTTTCATAAACGATTTTACCGTTGAGGAAAGTTTTTTCCACAACGGTATTTTTTATTTCCCCTGGCGAGCATTCGAAAGGATTTCTGTCGAGAATAATAACATCCGCGTTCTTGCCTTCAGTTATGGAACCAGCCTTTTTTTCCGAATAAGAAGCATAAGCGTTGTTTATGGTATAAGCCTCGAGGCAGGTTATCAGGTCGAGTGAGTACTGAGTGTTGAAACCATCAGGAAAGCCGTTCGCTTTTCTCGTCATCGCGTAGTAAATGTTGTCGAACGGATTAACAGGCACTACGGGAAAGTCAGTACCGAAGCAGAGCCTGACGTTGTTGTCTGAAAGTTTTTTAAAAACGTGCGTCGTTTCGGGTCGGGCGAGTTGCGCATCGGCAATTTTAGCGTCGAAGAATATGTGGGCGGGCTGTACCGACGCGATTATGCCGAGTTTAGAAAATCTGTCCACGTCCTTATCGGCGATGTGCTGGGCGTGTTCAATCCTGAATCTTCGGTTCTTGCTGCCGTTCTTTTCCCTGAGTAATTCCGCAAAATCAAGCACTTCCGAAACGGCGAGGTCTCCGATGGCGTGAACGACAATCTGATAGCCCGCTTTATCAATCAGGCAGCCGATTTCATTGAATTGTCCGTTCGTAACCATTTCGGTTCTCAAACCGTTATCCGAGGTGCCTTTATAAGTATTGTAAAACAATGCTGCGCAACTCGAAAGCGAGCCGTCGTAGAACGCTTTGAATCCGCCGAAACGGATATAGTCTTTATAAGCTGTAAATTCCTGTTTGTAGTTATTGATTTTTCCAAACTCGCTGAACGGCACTACGGAGTTTATTCTCAATGCGAGTTTGTTTTTCGAATAGAGAGGCGAATATACATCGAGGTCTTCACGCAAGGATATATCCGTTACGGAAGTAATTCCGAAAGCGTGAAGCCTGCGGATTTCGTCCAGCAGGATTTTTTGTTTCTCAGCGGGGGACTTATCAGGAATGAATTTCAGCGCGAAATACATCGCGCGTTCTTTCAATTCGCCCGTGATTACATCCTTTGAATCGGTAATAAGTTCTTCGGGAAGAAAATCTCCTTTTCTGCTTTCGATTCCAATCGCATTCAACGCCAATGTGTTGCATATCACCGAATGAAGATCTGTTCTGAATATAACAGCCGGAATATCAGGGCAGATGTCGTCGAGCAGATATCTGTTCACCTCAAAGTCCTCGGTGAAATTCGTTTCGGAGAAATAACCGCCTACTATCCAGCCGCCTTTTCCGATTATTGCTTTATAACCGAGTATATTCTTTCTGAAATCCTCTCTGGTTGCGGCATAACGGAGGTCAACTTCGTTATGCACCATCGCTCCCTTGAACAAATGGACGTGTCCGTCGGAGAAAGCCGGCATTACGAATTTTCCCTTGAGGTCAATAGATATATCGTACTTTGTTTTACCTTGCGAATCCGAGTTCCCGGCAAAAATAATTTTTCCCGATTCGTCATCGAATCCAACGGATTCGGCAAAATACTCTTTCCCGAGCCAAATTTTTCCTTTATACAAGAGAGTTTTCATAAGAAAAAAAAAGGGGGCGAAGCCCCCTATTGTTATTTAATCAATGACAGACGTTTCGTTTGCGTGAAGTTCTTCGCAGTAAGTTTATAGAAATAAATGCCGCTTGTCAGATTATCTCCCCTGAACGTGACTTCGTACGTACCCGGTTTAAGTTCCTTGTTCACAAGGTTTGAGACCTCGCGCCCGAGCATGTCAAATACTTTTAGTGAAACGAAACCTGTTTCTTTTACTCCGAAACTGATTCTTGTAGCAGGGTTGAACGGATTTGGATAATTTTGACTCAGGTAGAAGTTCTCGGGAATTTTTTCCGAATAGTTAGTAATTCCGATGGGGCCGTTGAGTTCCCAGGTGCCCCTTCCGTGAGTGCCGACTCTAAGTTTGCCAGACGCCTGATTGTAATCAAGATGCATCGCGATTGTATTCGGAAGACCTGTGGCAATTTCAATCCAGTTTGTTCCGTTATTGGTCGTCGTGAAGACGCCGACATCGGTGCCGACAACAATCAGGTTTGTGGAATGACCCGGGTAATAGAACATTCCGTCATCCACAGCCGTTTCAGGAAGATTGCCGGTCAGGCTTACCCAACTGACTCCTCCGTTTGTTGTCTTGTGCACTCTGTTGCCGGTAGTGCTTGACATTGTAACAAGGCAAACAAGATTGGAATCCGGGTGAACGCTAATGCTTGTAATAGTCTTGCTGGGAAGACCTGTATTAGCGTTTGTAAATGTATAACCCCCGTCGGTCGACCTGAAGACGACAGAGCCGTACGCCGCATAAATATATTTCGGTTTAGTTCTGCTTATTGCCATTTGCGATACAGAGCCTCCGAATACGGCGCCGGAAATCGAAAACCAGGACGCACCCATATCCGTGGTTTTAAATATGTTTTGTCTTGCGGTATAAAATATTTCGACGGAATCAGGATGTGCAATGAGAGGAGCAACCCAGGCGCCTGTTCCTGAGAGTCCTGACGTCGCGCCGTTCCAGGATTCGCCGTTATTGACAGACCTCCTTACGCCGTTATTTTGCGTTTCCCCCAGAACGTAATTAGAATTTTTCGGATGGAAGCATACTTCGCCGCCGTCACCTCCGAACGCAGCAGTCCAGTTTATCGTTCCCTTAGTGCGCTGCGTGCCGTTATCTTGAGTACCTCCGGCAAGATGGGACGCGTTATTAGGGTCGGAAGTCATTCTGTAAAACTGAGTAATTGAGAGGCCTGCGTTTCTATTAAGCCAGGTCGTTCCCTGATTTGAAGAATACCACACACCGCCGTCGTTAACGCAGTAGAGAATGTTCGCGTTAGTAGGATGGAAATCCATGTTGTGGTTATCAACGTGAACATTTCCTCCAGAATACCCGTTCGTAACGTTAAGGAATGTATTTCCGTCGGTTGTCCTCCATACGTCTATTGAACCAACAAAAGCGACATTCGGATTAATCGGGCTCACGTGCATATAGAAGTCATACCAGGCCTGTCCGCCTTCGAAGTTAGTCGCCGTGGAAATCTGAGTAAAACTTGTACCGGAGTTTGTAGATTTGTAAACTTTAATAGTGCCGCCGGTATAAACGGAGGCATAAAGCACTGTTGGCTGCGCCTTGCATATCGCTATATGGTTTCTCGTGCCCATAGCAACCGGAAACGTTCCCGCGACGAAAGTAGCGCCGCCGTCGGTTGATTTTTTGTAACCGCTTCCCGAGCCAATAATGTAAACCTTGGTTCCGTCGGGAGAGAAAACAACATCGTCGCAGCGTCCGGTAACCGCGGTTGTCCAGGTTACGCCTGCGTCTGTTGACCTGACGAGACCCGAAGTTCCTATTGCAGCAAGGAGATAATTTGAGTTACCGGGTTTAATAACAATTCGAGAAAAATACGAACTTGTCGGCAGACCCGTCTTGTAATTTGTCCAGTTGTTTCCTCCGTTAGTGGATTTGAGGAGGCCCTTCCCTGAGTAGGACGCGCCGCTGTAGGTGGCTTCTCCGGTACCGTAATAAATAATATTCGTGTTAACAGGGTCGATAGCCAGAGCGCCCGAAGAAAGCGTCACTTCAAAATCCGTTTTAGGAGTCCAATTGAGACCTCCGTTTGTGGATTTCCAAACGCCGCCGTAAGCCGCGCCGATATAAATCGTATTTGTATTTACCGGATCAATTTTTATAGTAACCACTCTACCTGAAATATTACCATAATCGAAATAATAACCCGGTGTCGGACCGATGTTAGTCCAGTAAGAAGCGGTCGGAGCCATGTAGTAACCGTTCTGTTTTCTGAGTTCTTCCCTTTGTTTGTACGCTTTTTCGTAAGCGCCTTCGGGAATGAAACTTTCAGGATACATTCTCTGCTCATAAAACCATTTTTCCCTGTTGAAAGGTACGGATGATTTCGTAATCTCATCCGCATTATCATAAGGACTTCTGAATTCCTGAGCAGTCAGAAACAGGGGTGATGAGATTATGAGTAAAAGATAAAGTAGGTTTCTCATTAAAATTATTTATATTTTTAAAAAATGAACATTAATAATAAAATTGAAATTTCTTTTTAAATTCCATAAACTTAAATATGTTTTTTAATCCCGACATATTACACCTAAAATTAAACAAAAATTATGATATTGCATACTCAATTCTGAAAGATATTCTGGAGCAGAAAATTCCGGATTTGAGAAAAACCGAACGGCTTTTCGGGCTGCAGAAAGCGCGAACGGTACAGGAATTGATAAGGGATTTCATAAAGAACAACCCTTACGGGGGCAGGAAGGTAAGACCGCACAATCCCGATACGCCGATGGACATAACTCTTGCCAGGAACGCACTTGAATCCGATACGGAATACCAGAATATGCATTCTTCAATACTTCTCAACAGAATGCCGGAAGTAAAACTCCTTGAAAAGTTTTACGGAAATTATTCTTCGCACGTAATGAAAATATTCGGGAAGTATGTTAAACTTAACCTAAAGCGGAAATGCGAGATTGGGGCGGCTACGCATCTCAACCGTGTAGGCGCGTTAGTATATCAACTAAAAATGAACGACGAAGGAACTTATGATTACAGCGCCACGGCGGCACTTCACGATTCGATTGAGGATCTAGTTAATCTTAGAAGCAGATCTGACGGGTATATTGACACGGATGATTACGACCGTTTCCTTGACGAGAATTTACCGGCTGAATTGAGACCGCAAATCAAAATACTTACGAATTATTATAATTTAATTCTCACATACGTACTCGGAATCCTTGAAGAAACTGACAGGTCATTTTCCCTTAAGAACATAATCTGTGAAATCGAAAAAGTAACAACAGTTAAAAAGAGGGAACTATCCGGATCAGCTGAAAAAATGATAGAACTTTTCCGTGATATCGAGGCAGAGGGCGGACTGATAGAACATCTCAGATGGGAATGTTACAAGAAACTATACCTTGAGGGAATTGCAGAGGAATCATCAAGAAAGAATGACCACAGGATATACGAAATAAAAGGCGTTGACCTGTCGGATAACGCGCACGGCAAGGGCGCATTGTCGATAGACGCGAGAATCAGAAATATTAACAAAAATCTGATGTGGGGCGTGAAAGGTTACGGAATGAAGTCAACCTGGAAACCCTTCAACGCGCACATACAGGAAATAATAGAAGACGCGTATCAGTCGGCAGAGTACCTCATACTAAGCGACATGCTTCGCCCGCATTCGCCTTCGGATTTTATGATGTCGGCATTGTTGAAAATAATAAAACTTGAAGACGTATTTTACATTTAAAAATTCCTTAACGCTCTGCCGGATATTCACTATTTAATCAGAATCATCTTTTTCGTTTCCCTGAAAACGATAAGGCCTCCGCCTGTAACATCCATCACGTAAAAATACAAGCCCGAAGTCAAATCATCTCCGCGAAATTCAACTGAATGAACTCCGGGGAGCATTTTAGAGTTCAGGGGAACAACAATTTCTTTTCCCGTAACGTCATATATTGATATTCTTACAGATCCCGGATTCTTTAACCCGAATGATATAACGGTACGGGGATTAAAAGGATTGGGGAAATTCTGTGACAGAAAATATCCTGCCGGAGTTTCGCCGCCGACTATGCCTATGGAACTATAGATTTTAATACCGCGGTTATCGACATAATTCCATACGCCGGGATAATTCCTGTCGATGTTCGCATAAAGAGTATCGGTTCCCGCGGTTACAGGCGCGGTATAATTGAAATCCAGAGAAATAGTCGTTGTAAACTGAATTGGATTTTTATGAGTGAGTTCGCCGTTAAGCAGTTTCAGAAAAGACGAACTCGCTCCCGGTGCAAGTGTACCGCGCTTTGCGGCAATATCAACGCCTCCGTTCACGGAGCCCGGGAAATTAATCGTGATAGTGAAAATGGCAGTCTGACCCGCCTCTACGGAATCCGGTCCTTCAATAATCCCGTTGATTCCTGTGCCGAAATTATGACAACTGCTGCATCCGGCGCTCATTGTTTTTTTTGTCCTTCCGCTTATACCGTTGGGATTTGATACAACTAATGACGAGGTGAGTAAAATTAATATTAAAGCAGGAAAGAATACAATAAAAATTGAATCTCTTGTTGTTTTCATTTTTATGTATGTTAATTGGGGAAAATCAAAGAAAGTTATTAAAAATATTTTTAAAAAAACAAGTAAATGATTTTACTTACCGAACAGCCGGGATTACGGAATAATTAATACGAAGGGAAAAAAAGTCCGGCTTCCCGCCGGACTTTTATTTTAAGAATGAGAATTATTTAAGCAGAGACATTTTTCTTATTTCGTGAAAATCACCCGCATCAATTTTGTAGTAATAGATACCTGAAGAGAATTTTGACGCGTCAAAGTTCACGAAGTAGTTGCCGGGATTTTGAAATTCATTCACTGGCTCGGCAATAACTCTTCCGAGCAAATCGAAAATCGTTATCTTTACGCCTGACGCTTTCATAATTCCATAACTGATTTTAGTTACGGGATTGAACGGATTTGGAAAATTCTGGCCGAGGTAATAAACGGACGGAATTTCATTATTCGTTATACCTGTTACTGTATAAACCTTGAATCCCTTGTTCGGCGTCCAGTTCCAGGCGCCCGTGTGTCCTCTGTCAATAGTCGCGTACAGAGTGTCGCTACCGGATGCGGCAGGAGCAGTGTAAGAGAATTGAATTACTTTAGGATTCACGTACGTAATACCCGCGCTATGTACGAGTTCACCTGACATAAGCGTCAGACCGGAACCGCTGATTGCCGTTAACGAGCCGTTTTTCGCAGCGATATCAACGCCGTATTTTCCCGAACCCGATGCCATGTTGATAGTTAATGTAAAAGTCACTGTCTGACCGGCAAGCACGGAATCAGGTCCGGTAATAGTTCCCGTGATAGCGGTGTTATACGAATGGCAACTGTTGCAGCCTGTAGTTGTTGTTTTTTTTGTACGACCCGCTATCCCTCCCGGGTATGCGGATGATTCAACGGCTGTAAGTAATATTACAAGAAATAATGCAGCCGTCATGACGATTAATAATTTACCTTTTTTCATATACTTTAATTTAATTGAGGATTTATGCAAAATAGGTAACACTGTTTAAAAAATAAACAGTTGCAGAAAAATTTATGATTCAATTAAATATTGATATAACAAATACTTATGGTGAATTATTTGGCGTACAAAAAAAAGAATGGAAATTTTTATTGGTTAAAACGAATAATTCAGGTAAAAATTGAAATTGCTTCCGGTTTTGTAATTATTAAGCCTCCAGCAAAAATCCAGACGGAATGCATCAAAAATGTTACCGAGAGCAAAACCTGTTTCAAGAAAAACGCCGTCGGTCGTTTTCATATTTTTATCTGATATCAACTGCAGGAGTTTATCATTAATAAAACTTCTTCCGGCGTTGAATAAGCCGATGAGATTAATGCTTTTCAGAACGGGTATATTTTGCGGAAAAAATTTCCCGAAATCATTTTCGAAATTAAAGTAAAAAAGTTTATCACCCGTGAATTCGCCATAATTCATCGTTCCAAACAGCATTTTACCCGATCCGTAGTAAACATTAAAATACGGAAGGTCCTGGAAGGCGGGGTTTCCGTTCATGTATTGAAAACCGATTAAGTATTTTGGTTTAATTCTGTAAGCAAGTTTGTTTTCGCCGCTCAGTTCCACTTTATACTTTCTGAAATCGAGCGTGCTTCCGAGGTTCTTCGAAGAATTTTCGAGACTGAATGAGAGAGAAGGAAATTCAGTGACCGGAAATCTGGTTATTTCTCCCGTGCCCCAGTCGATGCCGCGGTATTTATTAAAATCCAACTGAATCGCAAGACTGAGCGAGCGCTTGAAGGCATCGTTTATTTTAGGGATTGCGCTGTACTTCGCGTCTTTCCTGAAGAAACTGAAATCGGTATTGACATTCGCGGATGTTTGCTTGCTCTCGAAATATACTGCTTTTAAGCCCGCCTGCGGAATTACCGATTTGAAAATGCTAAAGGAAAATCCGGACTCGTAGAAATAATAATATCTTTCATTTTTGTCAAACAGTGTATAATATGTGTTTACAAACTCCTCTTCCCATCCTCGTTTCATAAAAGGGGAATTAAGCCGCTTGAAAGATTCTGCGCTGATTCTCAGACTTCTGTCTTCAAGCAACCGGGTTTCAAAATCGAATTTGTACTTTGCTTTTTTGTCGGCAAAGCCGTAGCCATAGAAAAGACTTGAATTAATTCTTCCAAAGTCTTTATTGAATTTAATCGATGTTCCGATTCTGCTTCCCTCGACGCTGTTGAATGAGTACAAATCCATAAGACTCATAGAAAAGTTTCTGCCGATATTCAACGATAGTCCTCCGAACCTTAGTTTATTCGCGCGTTCGGAAGTTGTTCTTTCGATGTTTTTGTAGGCGGATTTTTCCTCTTCGGAATTTTCAATAAGTTTATTTTTCTGCCAGTAAACAGAATCCTTATCAGCGTCTTTATTTACTTTAACGATAATGTCGTCGAAAAGTCCCGCGGGGGCTTTTTCGTTGAGAGCGTAATCCGATATGACTGAGAAAACTTCGGCTTTGAACCTGATAAGACCTGCAAAAGATCCTTCGGCGAATATCTGAACGTCATTAGGCATTCTGAAGTGCGTGCTTGTCCGGTCCTTATAGGAAGAAAATTTCTGGAGGAATTTCAGCGAAGAGATGTTCTGCATGACTTCGCCGTTCGTTTTCAAGNNTTCTACCTTGGTCAGTGCGTAAATGCTGTCGATAATATATACAGTGCCCTTAAACTGAGGTCTTACAGAAGAAGTATTTGTAACTTTTATTTTATAGACAACGAAAGAGTCGAGTGATGTGGTTCCGGTAAGTTTATATTCGTAATAATCGAACGCGTCGTCGCACAGCGGACCTGGAATTTTTGTCTCGCCGAGGTCGATGGCTTCATCGTAAAAATTAACGACGTACGGAATGGCAAAACCCCTGCTGATATTGGCTGTTTCCCTCTTTGACCTGACAATTTGTTTCTCAAGCCCGGGTTCTTTTATGTATCCGGTTGTTTCGGACTCGAGGATTCCGAGAATGCTCATACCGGATGAATCGGTTACTGATTTTTCGTCGGTAAACGGATTTATCGACGAGCGAAGAACGAACTTAGTGTAGGCGTTATAATTATATTCCTTCAAATCCTTTTTGAAATTCCTTTTATACATTATCGCTTTTCGAATAATACCGTACGCGGGGTCTTCACCGGCGACTTCAATAGTTTCTGTGAATATTTCCGAAGGTTTGAGGAAAATGTCCCTGCTTTGGTCGGAATCCGTGATATAGAAGCTTGAAGTATCTGAAAAATACCCTATATAAGATGTAATAAGGTTAACTGACCCGGATTTTGTCCTGAGGATGAAGTTACCGCTGCCGTCGGATGTCGCGCCGGAATTACTTCCGTCGACTTTAACAAACGCGTAAGGTAACGGTTTATTCGTTTTCGCGTCGAGGATTTTTCCCGTTATTCTGTAAGACTGACAATCAGCATTTTTTAAGCATAGTGTAAATGCGAGCACGTAAAATAATAAAATTGCGATTTTCATAATCCGCTTTTCATTGCATTTTTAGAATGACGAGTTTCTTATCGTCGATTTTATAAATTTTATCGAAAGCATATTCAAGAACTCTGACTGAAATGTTCGGACGCACTCGCTTAAGGTCTGAAATTTCCGAATCAAGGTTTCCTCCTTTAATGCACAGCATTTCGCCGTTATCTTTCAAAAGTTCTTGGCTCCACATAACAAGATTTGTAAGAGGGGCGACGGATTTAGAAACGATATAATCGTATCTTTCCCTGTATGCCCCGGGTAGTTTTTCAATCCTGGAACAAACGGCTTTCGTATCCGATAAATTCAATTGTTCGATAATATCGGAGAGCGCGATAATTTTCTTACGTATAGAATCCACCAAAGTTACTCTTAATTCCGGAAATAATATCTTAAGAGGAACGCCCGGGAATCCGCCACCCGTGCCTATGTCGAGAATTTCCGAATCAACCTTTAAATCATAGTTTTTCAGGAAAAAAACGGAATTGAGGACAATTTCTTCTATGGAATCANNTTTTTTTCTTGATATGAGGTTAATTTTCGAATTCCAGCCGAGAACAAGACTGTTGTACTCTTCGAATTTATTCCTGATGCCGCCATCCGTGATGCGNAGTTCTTCCTCTAAAAATTTTTCAAGGAGTTTCATGAAATAAAATCAGTTTATATTGATAAAATTACAATATAAAAGAGATTCCGATTTCAGGAGATTAATGAAAAAATGAACCGATATATTTTACACGGGTAAATAGATTGTATAAAAGAAGCGGCAATACATATTTTTTACGGTTACGGCAAGAAACAGGAGCAACAGAGGCGACTTAAAACAAACTCAAGTTAATGGAAAAATCTAAAAACAATATATCTATTCATTGGAATTATTTTTTTATACTTGCCATTTTTTTTCTGCTTCACCTACCGTTTCTAGACAGTGTCAGAAGGATAATAATTGACGAAAACTGGTATTCAAATGTGGCGTATAATTTCTCCGAAGGTAAAGGGTTTATAAATACAAATGTCGGGTCAGGAGGAGGCACGATTAGTTTTCTATATCCGATAATTGAGGGATTTTTCTTTTACTTATTCGGAACTTCGCTTTTTACTGCCCGTTTCGTCTCGTTAATTTCCGGTGTTCTGTCAGTAATAGGCATACTGAAAATTCTCCGGTCGTACAAGATTGACACAAAGATTAAATACTTTTCGTTGCTTCTGCTGATATTCTCATATAATTATTTTCTCGTATTTCGCTTCGCGAGACCCGAAGGTTGGGTTTGTGCATTCTTTGTCTGGATGTTATATTTTCACGTGAGATATGAATTGGATAACAGGATATCATACATATTTTTTCAGGGACTTTTAGCGGGATTGTCATTCTTTATACATCCCTGGGGCACGGCTTTTATTATTCTTTTCGGAATATACAGTTTATATCTGAGCGCTATGCGAAAGGATTACAGGATACTTGCGGGATACGCTGCCGGAGCCGTTCCTGTATTCATAATACTGCTTGGAATCACGATGGCATTGAACAAACTGAATCTGGAATCGCTAATATTAATTTTTTCCGACAGGACTATTGCATCTGAAAACAGCGCGGGGTTCATTGGCAAAATAATCGGGAATTTCGAGAGCATATTCGAAAGGTACGGATTAAAAGGCGGAAGGACTTTCATCATTATATTCCACGCATTAATATCCATTTACGGTCTTTCGTTTTTCAGGAAGAACAAGAACGTGTTTGCTTTATCTGCTCTGCAAATTTTACTGCTTTTAGTATCCGTGTTAGTTTTCAGCGGCGGGGGAATGGAATTCATGCTTCACTTCATTTTTATTTTTACCTTCATAAATCTCGCATTGATTTTAAACGATAAAAACACGGGAATGAAACTGAAAGCGGCAGGATATATTCTGGGAATCATTTTTTTCATAAACAATGCCGCAGGAATAGTTTCGATTGAAGTAAAGGAGCACGGAGATTCATTCGGGACAATATCGGAAAAAATAGAGGCGCAGTTACCAAAATCTTCGGTAGTAATCGGACCGATGGAAATGTGGTTTCCCTGCAGGGAGTGCGAGTTTTACAATACGAATACAATGTGGAGTTTCTCCAAGCACAAAGATCTGAAATCGCTTCTTGAATCAGGGAATCTCGAGTATATAATAACTGCTGACGGCGTCAACACTTTGCAGACGGCGGAAAATCTGCAAGCGATTGAAAGATATATTTCAAGCCAAGGAAAGAACTTACTTACATTTCAGACAAAGAATTACGGAATTATAACGATATGGAAAGTGAAAAACTAAAAAGTTTTTTAAAAGAAATATGAATAATAAAAAACCCGGAAATTGTCCGGGTTTTTTTATTCCTAATTGTATCGTAAAATTCCTTCAGATGAACAACGGAGCGAGCACCAGAGTAACGGTAGAAAGCAGTTTTATTAGAACGTGCAATGAAGGTCCTGCCGTGTCCTTGAACGGGTCTCCGACAGTATCGCCGACGACGCCCGCCTTATGTTTTTCCGAACCCTTTCCCATATTGTGTACGGCGTCTCTCGGCTCGAGTTCGATGAATTTCTTAGCGTTATCCCAGGCGCCTCCGGAATTATTCAGGAAGAGCGCCGTAATGACTCCGACGATTGTTCCGACAAGAAGCATAGCGGCAACGACTTCCGCGCCTGAAGCATTTGATATATCGGCCTTGTACAGGTACTTGAAAATAACCCCGATGACGACAGGAGCGGCGACAACGAGAATTCCGGGTTTAACCATTTCTCTCAACGCCGATTTAGTTACTATATCAACTGCCTGAGCGTAATCGGGTTTTTCGGTGCCGAGAAGGATTCCCGGTTTTTCTTTAAACTGGTCTCTGACATTTTGAATGATGCTCTGAGCGGAACGACCCACGGCTTTAATAGCCCATGCGGAGAACAGAAAGACAAGCATTGCGCCCATAAGAGCGCCGATGAAGACGGCAGGTTTTGTTATATCAACCTGATTCAATGAACCGCCGTATTCTTTTATCTCTACGATAAAAGCCTGATAGAGCAGAAACGCCGCAAGCGCGGCAGAACCAACCGCATATCCTTTTGTAAGCGCCTTAGTAGTGTTTCCGACTGCATCCAGCCTGTCGGTTTTAACTCTGATTTCTTCAGGCTGCTGTGACATTTCTACGATGCCGCCTGCATTATCGGTAATGGGACCGAAAGTATCCATAGCAAGCACGAACGCAGCGGGNTCGAGCATTCCCATTGTAGCGACAGCGGTAGCGAAGAAACCGCCGTCTTCGAGTCCCGCAACCGTATTTCCTAAAGTGTAAGAAGTAAAGATAGCAATCGCGATAACTATTGACGGAATCGCAACGCATTCAAATCCGACGGCGACGCCGGAAATTATCGTTGTTGCCGGACCGGTTTTTGCGGCTTCGGCAATTGATTTAACCGGAGCGTATTTATATTCGGTGTAATATTGCGTAAGCCAGAGAAAAATTACAGATGTAACGACACCAATAATGCCGCATATGAAGAAATGCCACCAGGCAGTCGGCGCGGCTACAGCAACATTACCGGTTCCAAAAATCCAGTAAGAGGCGATACCGAAGCCAATCATAGCGAGTATAGATGTAACGTAATAACCTCTGTTAAGAGCGTTCATCGGGTCCTCGTCTTCTTTCGCTTTAACTGACATAATGCCGACAATTGATGCAATCAATCCGAAAGCCCTTGCCAGAAGGGGGAATAGAATCACGAGCAGGAGCGTCGCAGGTTCGTTTCCGAAAGTTCCGGGGTTTGATTTAAAGAGCATCGCGGCAAGAATCATCGCTCCTATATTTTCGGCGGCTGTAGATTCAAACAGATCGGCGCCGCGGCCTGCGCAGTCACCAACATTATCGCCAACGAGATCCGCGATGACGGCAGGATTTCTCGGGTCGTCTTCGGGAATGCCCGCTTCGACCTTACCCACGAGGTCTGCTCCTACGTCGGCGGCTTTGGTGTAAATACCGCCTCCGAGTTGGGCGAAGAGCGCTACAAAACTCGCTCCGAAACCATATCCAGCAATGAAGAACGGAATCTTTTCGACGGCGTGGTCGCTGAAAGTCATTACTATGTAAAACAGCAGAACTACGCCAAGCAATGACATTGACACGATGAACAAACCTGACACGGCTCCCGCTCTCAAGGCAGTCTGCAGAGCGCCGTTAAGAGATTTCATGGCTTCCGAAGCAGTTCGAATGTTTGCTCTAATTGATATCCACATACCTATGTATCCGGATGCGACAGAACTCAGCGCTCCGAGTATGAAAGACAATGAAGCCCAGAAAGCCAGTTCGGGTTTCTGGAAGGTGTAGAGTAAATAAACCAGCGCGGTTGTAGCAACCGCAAGATATAAAATTGTTTTGTTTTGCCTTCTGAGGAATGCTTCCGCACCTTCTTTGATTGCGTTAGATATTTCCTGCATTTTCGGGGTACCCGTATCCCGCTTCATAACGTTCTTTATGAGGAAGACCGCGAACGCGAGAGCAAAAATACTAATCGCAAAAATCAGTACAAGTGTCAACGACATATATATAGAATTTATTTAGTAAATATCGGTTGTCTGTAATCAATATATGAAAACTGTAAAATTAATTATATGGTTTCATTAAATTTACGTAAGAAAACAAATATATATTATAATGAAAAGGAAAAAAAGGCTACATTCACGCATTAGCTGGTGATTCGTTATTCTCAGGTTTGTTGTCTTTTTCGTCCGGTAAGAAATTTCTGTTGAATTTATTCATTGTAATTTTTAAGTCTTCCGAGAGGAAACTGAGAATGCAGTCATTGAAAACCGGCACAAGTTTTTCTAGCATGCCGATTTCATTTGGTAGAAAATCCGAGAGAACAAAATCCACGAATTCATCTTTCTTTAAGATATCATTACTTCCTATTCCGATTCGCATTCGGGGGAATTCGTCTGAGTTGAGATGGTACATTATGCTTGCAATGCCGTTGTGACCGCCGTCGCTGCCTTTTTGACGAAGACGTAAGGTTCCGAGGGGAATGTTAAAATCATCGTGCACGACCAGTAAATCTTTATCGGCTTCGAGCGTAAAATAATTTTCGAAGAATTGCACGACGGCTATTCCGCTGTTGTTCATGTATGTCGTCGGTTTCAGCAGAAAGAATTCTTCACCCTTATATTTCCCTGATGCAATGTAAAAGTCGCCCCGCCCGGGACGGAAAACAATGCCGAGTTTCAATGCAAGGTTATCGAGCGCGATAAATCCCGCGTTGTGACGGGTCGAAGCGTATTTGTTTCCCGGATTTCCGAGGCCTGTTATAAGTTTCATAACATCTAATAAATAAAAAACCCTTTAATCTCATACGAAATTAAAGGGCTTTATAACTAAATGAAATTCTATTCGGATTCTTCTTCTTTCTTTCCCTTGGTAATAACTTCAGGTTCCGCGGGGGCTTCTGTTTCCACTGCAGGCGTTTCTTCGGCAACTAATGTCGGCGGAACGACTGAAACGATAACCGCATGCTCATCGTCAAGGAACTCAATGTTCTCGAGTTTTACGTCACTGACTTTAATCGAATCGCCGATGCTAAGACCGGAAATTTCGAGGTCAATGTGCGAAGGAAGATTTTGCGGCAGACAGTTAATCTCGAGTTTATGCATTATGAACTGAAGCAATCCGCCTTCCTTGATGCCGATCGGGTTGCCCGAAAGTTTAACAGGAACTTCAACCCGAATCTTCTCACCCGCTTTAAGTCCGAGCAAATCAAAATGTATGAGTTTGCTCGTCACGGGATCGAACTGCACGTCTTTCAGAATGCATTGCCTAATCTCACCGTCGATATCGAGGTTGATTACCCGCGACTCCGTTGTTGAAATAACGGGTCTCAAGGACAGTTCAGGCGCTTTAATAGCGATGTTATCTCCGCCGTGTATGTAATATACTCCCGGAACGAATCCGGATTTTCTCAATTGTCTTGATGTGGATCTCTTAAAATCGCTTCTCTTTTCAGCTTTTAAATTTATTTCTGACATGACACAAAATCTAATTTTTACAAACCATTAATATATCAATTTTTATATTATTATTCAATTGCAAATTGGGACATATTGATTATTCGGTTTTACTCGAAACAACGATTCTTATACAATTCCTTACATTGAAATTATTAGATGCTACGGTAGGATGTAATAAAAAAGGCGGTATGACCCGCCTTTTTCATTGAAAAATCATCAATTTACAGGTTGTGTGTCCGGTTTTTTCTTCTTTCGACCTGTAATTTTTTTAATTAAATCATCGGTGCTGGAATAAATCACAGGCGTGATTACCAGTGTAAGGAATGTGGAAACCATGAGTCCGAATATAATGGCAACGCCCATCGGCCTCCAGAACGATGAATTTTCACCGCCGATTACAAGGCTTAAAGTTCTCCAGTCGAAATCAATGCCTGATGCCAGAGGAACAATCCCAAGAATTGTAGCCGCAGCGGTAAGGAATATGGGTCTCATCCTTATAAGACCTGCCTGAACGAGCGCTTCATCCCTTTCGAGTCCGCGCTTTTCGAGTTCCTTCTGGAAGTCAAGAAGAACGATTGCATTTCTGACGACGATACCGGCCAGAGCGATTACGCCGATTCCTGTCATTATGATTCCGAAGGGAGTGCCTGTTATTAAGAGTCCAGTCAGTACTCCGATTAGTGAAAGCAGAACCGATATCATTATAATCATTGGAACCCTTATAGAATTAAATTCCAGAACCATAAGGAAGAAAATCAGGAGCAAAGCAATTATAAGCGCTTTACCGAGAAATGCTGATGACTCCTGCTGGTCCTCCTGTTCGCCCGTGTACGAAATTGTATAACCCTGCGGAAGTTTGAAATTCGCAAGTTTCGACTGCACGTCTTTCAGGACATCATTTCCTAATCTGCCTTCGGCATTCGCTGAAACGGTAATTACTCGTTTGAGGTCCTTTCTGTTTATCGTTCCTATGCCACCCGAAAATTCGACTTTACCGACCGAAGAGATAGGAATCTTTTGACCTTTAGTATTGGAGATATACATATTGTCAATCGTGTTGATATCGTTTCTTTGATCTTTTGAGAGTCTTACGGTCACATCGTATTCATCTTTTCCTTCCCTGATTTTACTGGCGGTAGTGCCGTTAACGGCGGTTCTGACAGAAGCGCCTATCATGGCCGTGTTAAGGCCGTATAAAGCTGCTTTCTCTCTGTCGACAATAATTTTTATTTCGGGACGCGCAGCGTCATAATTCGATTTCAGGTCCTTAAGTCCGGGTATGTCCTTAATCTCTCTTTTAATCTGATCTGACAATTCACCGAGTTTTTCTATGTCATCGCCTGCAATTTCGATGTTAACCGGAGGTCCTGTCGGCGGACCGTTCTGCTGCTTTTCGATTTCGATTTCTCCACCAGGAATATCTTCAATAGCCTTACGAATCTGTTCAAGAGTAATGAATGAACTTTGTTCCCTGTCGACTTTATCGATGAAATTAATTGTCAATACGCTCTTAGTAGGGATTCCGTCTCCGCTGAAATCGAGAGGATTGTTGGAAGAGCCTACGTTCGTAACTATATATTTAATGTCACTAAGAGCGGGAATTTTCTTTTCAATTTCCCTCGTGGTTCTGTCTGTCTGTTCTATGTTCGTACCCACAGGCATAGTAACAGTTACGATTGCTTCGCTCGGGTCTGTATCGGGAAAGAATTCCACTCCGTAATTGAACTGACCGTAAACAACAAAGACAAGAACAAACAACGCAGCGGTGATTAAGAGCGTTCTTTTCCTGTGCTTCATCGCGTTTCTAACGGCTTTCTCATACATTTTAAGTGCTCCGCCGAATAGCACTTCATCGAAATGCTCGAGGAATCTGCCGATTGGTCTGAATTTCTTTCTCTGCGACCGTTCCTTATCTTTTTTAAAGTGAATAAATATTGATGCCTGCACCGGGCTGATAACCATTGCAACGAACAGAGACGAGAGCAGGCAGACGATTAGCGTAATCGGCATGTATTTCATGAAGTCGCCTACAATTCCCGGAAAGAAAAGCAGCGGGAAGAATGAAGCAATTATAGTAAGCGTAGCAATAGTAACGGGAAACACGACCTCTCTCGGACCTTCTATTGAGGCGTCGTGCGGATTGTAATTTTCTTTTTCCTGAAGCCGGTATATGTTCTCGACGACAACAATAGCGTCATCAACGATAATACCGAGAACAAGTATCAGCGTAAACAGCACAATCATATTTAGAGTGATGCCCATCATGCTAAGCACGATGAACGATATCATGAATGAAAGCGGGATTGACGTCGCTACAAGTATCGAATTCTTTATGCCCATGAAGAAGAAAAGAATCAGGAATACGAGCACAACGCCGGTAATGATTCCGTTTTCGAGTTCGTGAACGGTGTTCTTAATGTAATCGGAATGATCACCCGTGATGTTATAGGTAACGCCGTCGGGAATAAGTTCTTTATTATCTTTCAAGAGTTCTTTGACCTTATCGGATATATCGATAACGTTAGCGCCGCTTCTTTTCTTAACCGGCAGGGAAATGCTTTCTATCCCGTTCTGGCGGGCGTAAGTCTGTCTTTCTTTATAGCCGTATGTTACCTGCGCCACGTCTTTAATATAAATCGGGAAATCTCCTTCCTTCTTGACAACGATGTTGCTCATCAGTTCAGGATTCTTATATTCACCCGGAACACGGATAAGGAAACTTGATTTTCCGATATCAATATTGCCTCCGGGGATATTCAGATTTTCCGCGGAGACGGCATAAATCAGGTCATTGAAACTAAGATTATAGTAATTCAGCCTGTTTGCATCCGCGTCAATTTTTACTTCCCTGTCAAGACCGCCTACCACCTCGGCGGAGAGGACACCCGGAATCTGTTCGATCTTGTCCTGCACCGACGTTCCGATTTTTTTCATTTCGGCGGGATTCAGGTTACCGCTTATGTTGACGTACATCATCGGAAGTTCGGAGAAGTTGATTTCCATAATCACCGGTTCTTTAATATCCGTCGGCATCTTTGTCTTTGCGGTCGCGACCTTGTCCCTTACTTTCTGCAGGGCGTCGTCTATAATCACGTCAGTATTGAATTCAACGGATATTGAACTGAAACTCTCGCGCGATACAGATTTAACTTCTTTAACCCCGCTTATACCTTTAACTTCCTTTTCGATTTCCTGAGTTACTAAATTCTCGACGTCCTGGGGAGAAACACCCGGATACACTGTTGCGATGAACACATACGGTATCTTGATTGAAGGGCTTGATTCTCTCGGCAGCGATATGTAAGAGACAGTGCCCATAAGCACGATAATCGTGACCAGCACGTAAATCGAAACCCTGTTACTGACTAATAATTTGAAAAATTTCATACTTTTTAAACTTTTTAATTTATTATCTTGACTTTATCTCCGTCGGTGAGACCGTAGAAACCGACGTAGATAAGCGTTTCACCAATATTCAGACCTTCTTCAACGAGAACTTTGTTATCCGACCTTCCCGCGAGTTTCAGTATTCTCTTTTTCGCGATATCGCCGTCGAGGACGAATACAAACCTTTCGTCTCCGTTATCGACAATGTATTCCTGCGGCAATACGACCGCGTTGTCAACGTTGAGGTTAGTGAACTCAATGTTAGCGGACATCTCGGGTTTGAGTTTGCCGTTCTTATTGTCAATCACGAGTTCGACTTCGAACGTTCTGTTTTGCGGATTTATAGTAGGCGATACGTAATTAATTCTCGCGCTGAATTCCTCGTCCGGGAAAACAGCAAAAGTTACCTTAACGTCTTCGCCTTTGGATACCTGAGCGATGTATCTTTCGGGAACGCCGCAGCTAATTTTTACTTTCGACACGTTTACGATGTTAAAAATCGGCACGCCCGGTGAAGACATTTCGCCTTTGCTCATATACTTGGCGTCAACTATACCGGATATCGGGGATACTACGTAACCCTTACTGAGTCTTGTTTTAAACAGGTCCACGGATTTCAAAGCAATTTCCATCTGCAGTTTCGCGTTCGTGTACTGCTGCTCGGTAGCAACGCCGTCGGCATATAGTTTCTCGGTTCTTACGAAATTCTCTTTCGCGAGATCGAACTGGGATAACGCCTGATTGTAAGAAGCGATATCAACGTCTTTTTTCAATTTTACGACGACTTCGCCTCTGCTTACTCTGCTTCCCTTGTCTTTAGAGAGGTAGGTTATCAGGCCGCCCTCTTCGGACGATAATTTCGCGGTTTCGAAAGGCTTCACTGTTCCGACGATTTTGTAATTTTCTTCGAAGTGTTCGCCCTGAACGATCATTGTCTTGACGAGCGGTAATTTCTTTTCGCTTGTCTTGTCGTTTTTCTTTCCGCCGCAAGCAGATAAAGAAACTGTGAGAATTGCGACTGATAGTAATATTATATATTTTTTCATATTATTGATAAATTTTATTTATTCTTTTCCAGTAATTCTTCCAGGCCAGTTTTAGCCATTTGATATTCGAGTATTGCCTGATAGTACCCGAGTTTTGAATTGCTCAGCATTAATTGAGCGTCGATGACGTCAATCTGGTTTAAAACGCCGTTCTTGAAACTCAGCGCGGCGAGTTCATATCCTCTTTCGGCGAGCCTGACGGTTTCAAGGGATGCAATAATTTTTTTCCTTGCTTCCCCGATTTTAAGAAGGACGGTCTGCGCCGAAATTTTCAGTTTCTCCTTTACGTCGGATATCGTCTCGTCGGTTTTCTTTATATCAATTTCCGTCTGTTGTTTCTTAAATGTGTTTCTGAAGAAATTAAGGTTCCAGGTCATTCCGACACCGGCATTGATGACAGGAAAGTACCTGTACTTGTCAAGTGTCCTGCCGTCATCTTCAGCGGATTGAACGTTGAACTGTCCGAAAACGTAGAATTTCGGAAGATAATTCGCTTTATCAACGCCAAGCAGTTCGTTGTTAATGTTCCTGCTGATTTGCAATTGTCTTATTGAAACATGATTATTTGCAATCTTACTTATAAGAACATCATCGTTTCCGAATACTTCGAGGCTGTCATATTCGAGCGATCCTTTTACGTCAATATCGTTGTTATCTTTCAGCCCCATAGCATTTTTAAGCGACTTCCTGCCGATTGTAAGATTATTTTCCGCTTCAAGCAAAGGGGGTCTGTTATTTTCCGCGGTAACCTTTGCCCTCAGGAAATCGAATTCCGTCGCGGCGCCGTTCCTGTACTTTTTTTCTACCACGTCGTAATTATCAAGCGAGTTCTGAAGAGCCTGTTTCCTGACGTTATAAATCTCCTTCAGGAAGAGGACGTTGAAGTACGCCTTCTTAACGTCCGCTACAACTTTTGCCTCTTCGAGCGCGACGTTTTCGTTTTGCAGATTCGAATAATACTCGGCGATTCTTATGCCCTGAAATACCGGTGTACCGAGAACGGGAATCGGTTCTGAAACCTCGAGAGAATTAATCACCTGATTGTCCGTTCCGATTGAGTATCTCTGTCCGAAAATATCGAAATACTGCTTCTTAAACGCCCTGATGTACTGGGATTTGAGGTCGAGAGTAGGCAGCAGATTCTCATTATAAACCTGAGATACCTTCCTTTCGGCTTTAAGCCTGTCAAGTTTCGCGTTGACAAGGGATGAATTGTTTTTCTGAGCCGTTGATATCGCTTCCTGAATGGAATACTCTTTCGTATTTCCCTTATCCTGCGCGGATAAAATCGGAAGGAATGCGGATAAAAGCAATACCAGGGCTGTTATTCTGATTCTCATATGGTTATTTGTTGATAAGTTTTTTCTTTTCTTCTTTGTATTTTACTCTTCCCTTAGCGGTTAAAATGCCGTTCAGATGTATGTCGAATACGAAATTTATCGCGTCTTTCATCGTGCAGTTACAACTCTGAAGGAATACCGGATTCACGATTGCTCTTAACGTTGCCGCGTAAGATTCAACAATAAGTTCGGGCGGATAATTCAATATGATTTTTTCCTTGCACCCGAGTTTAATAAGTTTTCTCACGATATCGTAAATTTTTTCCGCCCTGAAAGTTTCGATCTGCTTCCAGATTTCGGGATAATGCGTTCGCATATCCTTTATCCATTTCTCGCTGACCTGGCATACTTCTTTTGAATAGTTTTCCAAAAGGAGCGCGAGTTTTGAAGCCACATTAATCTTCTGAGAAAGTACATCGTCAACCCACTTAACCGATCTTTCGAGCATGTAATCCGTCGATTCCCGTATAAGGTCGTATTTCGATTCGAAATATTTATAGATTGTCTTCTTGCTGATGTTAAGTTCTGCGGCAATTTCGTCCATAGAAGTCTTATACAGACCGTTTGTATAAAACAGTTCTGTAGCCTGTCTCATTATGCGGTATTTTTCCTCGTTGTTTTTTTTCATGTGTCTATGGAAACTATTTTAGTATTTTAAGTTTCCAAAATAATATTATTGTATTTCAAAATCAATTGCATTAAAAAATAAAAGGGGAATATTTCTGATACGCAAAGCGAATATTAAAGTTTCAGGTCATAAAAGAGAAAAACCCGCGTAATACACGGGTTTTTTGTACCGGAGGAGGGACTTGAACCCCCGACCTGCGGATTATGATTCCGACGCTCTAACCAGCTGAGCTACTCCGGCGGATTATTTTACTTCTCTTATAATTCTTACGACCTTATAAATCCTGAAAATATCGTTTTTTCTCACTATCATCGGCGGATATTTCGTATTCACAGAGTACAGCATAACATTATCATCGTCGATGAACTTAATCAATTTCGCATTGCTCGAGTAGTGTTCCGGAATCGTCTTAAGGTTGACAATAACCGCTCTTCCATCCTTGATTTTATGCGGTTCGTCCGAACATACGAGCAAATCGCCCGGATTGATGTATGGTCTCATCGAATCACCGCGGGCTGTTACTGCGAAAGGGTTAACATAATAATTTATATCAGTTAATTCAATGTATTTTACCGTGTCGGAGTTGATCTGGGAGTATACGGGAGTGCCGCAATCCACCTCAGCCAGCACGGGAACGAGTTTTGACCTGGATGAAACCGGAATCCTGTTCTTAAGCATTTCACCTTCGCCGTTAATAAGCCAGTTCATACTGCAGCCCATAGACGATATTTTTTCGAGCATATCGGGAAGGGGCATCCGTTCTCCGCAGAGGTATTTTTGCAGAGCCTGCGGAGTTATTCCGAGACTGCCCGCTATTTCGGTCTTTTTGATTGAAACCGCCGAGCAAAAATCGGCGAACCGTCTTGCGAAATCGCTTCTTTTCATTTTATTGTTATGTATTAATATTATTGTTTAAAATAATACAAATGTATTAGAAATGAAACATTGAAAAAGCATCAAGCGGATACGGCTGAAGTCAATTCCGAACGGCGCATTAAATTGGTTTATTCTTTAAATTGAATAAAGACGATATTTTAATTAAATTAACGTATAAGACAAAATTATGCAGATAAACAAGATATTATTCGTAATCATCCTCATAACGGTTTATACAGTCAGCGCATATTCTCAGGATGACTGGTGGAAGAACAAGAAATATAAGTCCGAGGAGACAAGAAAAAAATACGAGTTATGCAAAAGAACATTCAAGGACATCGCCTCGGGATTCTCGTCGGCTTCCGTAAGCCTAATATCGCAGCATTTCGGCGGAGAGGTGTTTTTAGACGTTTTAGGAAACGAAAAGGGCAATTACAATTCGAACCAGGCGGAGTTCATAATATCCGACTTCATGGATTACTTTAAGGTTGTTTCTTTCAAATACACAAGTTCTTACCACAAGAATTCTTACGCCTTTGTACTCGGCAAGTATTATTACAATATAGGAAGCGGAAAGAGGGAACTGAAAGCCTCAATATCGCTTAAATTCAGGAATGAATCCTGGTACGTTGACCAGATTAATTTGAATTAAAATATACCGCTTTGTATTTCACGTACATATTCCCCAGAACTTATAAAATTTTATTTTTAGTTTCAGCGGCTGTACTGCTGTGGATACTGGTAATAAAATTCGGTTCGATGTACGTAATATCAAAGTCATACGACGATGAGAAAGTCATAATAGAAGAGAAGAACAGAGAGCGGGTTGATTACTGTTCCAGGCGTACGGATAAGGTGAAAGAAGACCTGGACGAACTTTCCAGGACCATGTCAGGCAATCTCGACATACGTAAGAATCTCGACAAAGGAGACGTAAGACGTCTTTTTGATGCTGTAAAGAGTTACAAATTAGACGAAATAACGAGCGTAGAGATTTTCGATAAGCGACTCGAGTCGGTATTATATTCGGGTCATCAGGTATCTCCGGAAATTATACTGATGCAGAAGGCTCTGAACGGTACCATATCAACGGTTATAAGGGAAGCGGGATTTTTCGTTTACCTGATTACCTACTATCCTGTAAATTCGCTGGTAAATGAGGTGAACATTTCGGGAGTTCTCGTGACTGCCGTAATAATAGATTCAAAGTATTCCAAGTCACAGTTCGATTTGCCTGATAACATGCTTTCAAGCGAGTTGTCCGCGGAAATCGGATCCGAAGTAAAATTTATTCCGCGTGTCGGACCTTCCGGTCCGGAACTGCCTGACTCTTCGGACAAAGGGGAAATCAACATTCTCTCGAAGGAAAATAAAATTATCGGTGCTGTCGTTTTCCCGAAATATAATATTGAAGAGCATGTTGAAAGCATAAAAGGGATGTCGGGCAAATCAATCGCTCTGCTTTCTCTGATATTCACGCTTGCAGTCCTGCCGGTTTTCATACGATTCATAAATCTGTTCAAGCCTGTTACAATAAGAGTCATGATGTTTTTGATATTACTGATTGCGATAAGGTATCTCTGGATTTTTACCGGATGTCCGTCGGGATTCATCAGCAGTGAAATTTTTCAGGCACATTATTTCGCTGTCAAACTCGGAGCGGGATTGTTCAAGTCGCTCGGTGATCTGCTGGTGACGGTGCTGTTCATTGTCGTGTTTTCACTGTACGCGGCGTACGTGTCAATTGACTACATGCTGCGTTACGAGACTCCGGACAGCCGCCCGAAGAGCGTTGCTTTAGCGGCAACTCTGCTGTTAGTTGTTGCTCTCTTTTTCGGTTTGTTCATACTATACGGCGCTTCGCTCCGCAGCCTGATTTTTGATTCCAACGTCAAGTTTCTGGATAAGGTGAATATTATTCCCGATGCGCCGCTTTTCATTTTGCAACTTGCCATACTTTTTATCTCTTTTTCATTTTTCATACTCGAGGTAATTCTGGTTTTCGCGGCCCAGCACAAGCTTGTAATGATGTTCAGGCTCCGCTACCTGAGAAAGTACGCGCTTTTAATACTTTTCGGGATATTTCTCGCGCTTAATTTCCTGCTCAGCACTACGGAATTTAATCTTGAACTCATAAACCTGCACAGGATTTTCATAATTATACTCATATTCATATACGCGTTTTACCTTACAAATTTCATAATTAAGAACAGGACATTCAATTTCTTCTCGTTGAGAAGTGTTTCCGTAATATTTCTTCTTTGCATGCTCGTGACTCCGCTTATAGTGCTCGAGATTTCGAAATCGCAGGAGACGAGACATCTAGAAGGAATCGGCTCGGAACTCGTTGAAGACCAGAGCGACAAAATCGTATACCTCATATCGGACGAACTCGGGAAATTCAGCGAGAACAGGGACCTTGAATCATTCTTAAAGGACGGGCACAAAATTCCGAAACTTTCATTTTATCTCTGGAGCGGGAGCAAGTTCAGTTATGCAAAATACAAGTCGGACCTGATTGTGCTCGACACTTCGAAGAAAATATTAAGTGATTTCAATACTAGCAACAATCTGCTGAAGTCCGACAGCATAGTTTCATTCGTTAAAAGGAATTATTTCGGCAAGATGCCGGATCTTGCAGCCGATGAAAGCGACACGTTATCATCCGCGGAATTCGAGGACGACATTGAACTTGAGGACGAAGGGGGAGCAGGACCCGAACCGATTACGTTCGACAACATAACGATATTTGAAAACAGGAAGGACAAGTATTTCGCCGGAATCATACCGCTTGAAAAAGTGGGACTACGAAATACGGAGTTCGAAGAAGTAATCGGTTACATAGTAATCGCTCTTAATTCGGAGACTATAAATTTTTATTCCGAAAACGAATTCAATACAAGATTCGACGGTGAGAACGAGACGGTGCCCGAGCGCCTTCTATCGAAGCCCGTCCTATCGGAAATACTCAACGGAGAAGTTGTAAATTCGACTGACATAGACATTTCGCGCGCGCTTCTCCGGCACATTCCTCTTTTCGAGGAAAGCATTAAGAACTCGGAGAAAAAAGCCGCGTGGCGGTATGACGCCCTGATGAACGAGAGATACAGGACGTATTACGTGAAATGCCCCGTTATGGAAAATGATGTAAACGGGCTTGGCATTAACGACGAAAAGATTTATGCAATCAGCATTCAAAGGGACGATTTCGAACTTCTTACTTTTTATTACCTGAAGTTCCTGCTTTTCTCGCTTACGGTTTTTGTATGCATCACCGCGGTTTATCTTGTTTCTTTTTTGTTCAGGCTGAAACACATATCTTTCAATTTCAGGGAGAAACTGTTTCTGGCATTCATTATTGTTTCGGTAATTCCGATTGTTTTTCTGGCGGTGTACACGCGAACGTACATTAACAACAAGAACGACATAAGTTACAGGAACCAACTGCTTTCGGACCTTAACATTCTGAACGAGACATTAAAGGACGAAAAGATTCTTTTCAACAAATACAAGCCGACAGATACAATAAAGAATGCGGGGAAGGACATACTCAGGAAGAATTTCGGGAGCACGGACAAGAATTACAACATTTTCATAAAGAATAATCTTGTAGCATCGACAAACGAAGAATTGTACAAGTCGGATTTCCTCGACACCCGTGTTGAAGACGAAGGTTATTTCAACATAACGGTACTTAAAAAAGACGTCTACATACATAATACAAATATCAGGGGACAGAACTATCTTGTAGGTTATAAGCCTCTGAAGGACATAAACGGGAACATAAACGGAATTATATCGTCACTATCGGTTTACAGGCAGCGGGAGATTAAGGAGGAATTAACGGAAACGCTCACTTTCATTTTCGGTTCTTATTTTGTCGTCATAATGATTCTTCTTATCGTTGTATCATTCGTAACGGCGAAAATATCCAAGCCTATACTGCTGCTTCAGAAAGCGACTGAAAGGCTCGCGAAAGGCGAAGAAGATTTTGTAATAGACATCGAGAGAAGCGATGAACTCGGCAGTCTGGTGGATTCATTCAACAAGATGACGAAGGACCTCGCGAAATCGAAGGCAAGGCTGAAGAAAGCCGAAAGGGAAGCCGCCTGGCGGGACATCGCAAGAAGAGTCGCGCACGAAATCAAGAATCCGCTGACTCCGATAAAACTTTCGATTCAGCATCTTTATACTCTTTATCAGGAAAAGGATTTTGAAAATTTCGATTCCGTGCTGAAGAAGACGAAGGAACTTATAATAAATGAAATCGACAAACTGAACAGGATTGCAACGGCGTTTTCGGACTTCGCGAAACTGCCGAGCAGAAACTACGAGCCGCTTAACGTAAACGACATACTTCTCGACGTAGTGTCACTGTATTCTCCCGACAAGAACGTGGAGTTCGTGAAGGAACTGCAGGATAATATTTATCCCGTACTGGCGGACAAGCAGGAAATGAACAGGGTGTTTCAGAACCTCATTAAGAACGCCGTTCAATCATTATCCGATTCAGGGAAGGTAACTGTAATTTCTTACAACTCAGGCAGCAAGGTAATAGTCGAAATCAGGGACAACGGCTGCGGGATGGAGCAGGAAGTCCTATCGAAATTATTCGAGCCTAATTTCTCCACAAAATCGCAGGGAATGGGACTCGGTCTCGCGATAACAAAGAAATCACTTGAGGACATGAAAGCAGGCATAACGATAGAAAGCACGGTGAACGCCGGAACCACAGTTAGAATTGAATTCCTGAAGCATGAGAATAATTAAATTCTTTTTCATATTAGCCGTTATAGCCCTTTACTCGATGATATCGGGCTGCGCTAACCAGTTGCCGCCTTCGGGCGGTGAGGACGACAAGGAACCGCCGAAAGCGGTCAACATACAGCCCAAAACAGGCACGGTGAATTTCTCAGACAAAAGTATCAGGATAGAATTTAATGAATACGTGGACAGGCGGAGTTTCACGGAATCTTTCTTTGTTACTCCCGCGCCTGAAGGAGAAATCACATACGACTGGAGCGGGAAGGAAGTTGAAATTAATTTTTCGAAAAAACTTAAAAGCAACACGACGTATCTTTTTATAGTCGGAAAACTTTTAAAAGACATACGTAACAACTCGCTGGCGGAGCCGATACAGTTCGCGGTATCTACCGGACCGAAAATAGACAAAGGCCGACTCGCGGGAAGGGTTTATTCGAAAAATTACGAAAGGGTTTATGTTTTCTTCTACAATCTCGCGGGGAATTCCGCTCCAAATCCCTCGAAAGACAAGCCTGATTACATAATTCCCGTGAATAACGAAGGCGCTTACGCATCGGAAAATCTCGCGCCGGGTAATTACAGGGTGCTTGCCGTATTCGACAACGACCGTAACGGATTATATGATAAAGAGTTCGAATCGATTTCCTGCGCCGCCGCGGATTTCACAGCAGGTGAGGAAATCGAATCCCCGCAGTGCAACTTCATAATGAAGAACATGATAGCGGGCAAGGAATATTATTCAGGCAAGGAATTTTTCAATCTTCTGAAAACCGATTCAACGGGATATATATATTCGAATGTTCTCAACGGACAGAAGAACACAGGTCTCCTATCGAGGATTTACATTCATTTCAAGAGCAGCCTGCTGAACAGGGATTATGTCTCGGAGAACACCGCATTGAAAGATACGCTCGGGAATAAAATCAGGTACGTGAGCAACTGGCTCAATGATTCTCTGCTCGAAATAATACCAACCGGGAATTACGATTTCGGAACTTCCTGCGTTCTGTCGTTTGATTTGTCGAAGATTAAATCCGGGTTGGTTTACAACCTGAGGTTCACTGTGGCGGAAGAAATCAAATGCGTTGAGATATCGGGTTACGCGAAAAACAGGGAAAAGGCGGGCGGAAACATAGTCGTGAATTTATTGACGGATAACAAACCTGAACAAAACTTTACTACAATACTCACCTCCGATTCCGTCTTTTCATTCAGAGGCATAATAGAAGGTGATTATTATCTTTTCGCTTATGCCGATTCCGATTCGAACACGGAATACGATTTCGGCGAGGCTTATCCTTTCAGACCGTCGGAGCGATTCTTTTTCTTCAACAAGAAAATCGGAGTAAAAGGCGGTTGGAAAGCCGAGAACCTTATCATTGAATTCTGATAAGCCCTCTCAGTTTGTAAGTAAGGCTGTACAGCATTATTTCCATGTTCACATTCCTGTCGATATCGCTTATGCACGTTTCAAGATTATTTATTATCTCAAATTCGTCGCTTTTATACCTCGCCGAGAATTTTGATACGCTGTCTATCCTGTCCCTGTTTATAACGATGCCGTCGTTTGAACTTTTCGAAACAATAATGTCCCTGAACCATAAAATCATCAAATAAAGGAACTGCCGTACAAGTTCTTTGTCTTTCGATGAAGTCACGGAAGAGATTATCGATGAAATTTTCGGTTGATTGTTCGTGATAACGGATCTGAGATAATCAATCACACTGTCCCTGAGTGTCAGGAAATTATCGTTCACGATACTCTTCAGTTTCTGCAGGCTTCCGTTCGATATGTTAACGAGAAGGTTCATTTCCCCCTGAGGGATATTTTCCGCATAGGATTTCAGGAAAGCGAGGAGGTCATCGTTTCCAATCGAATCGAATTTAATTTTCTGGCACCTTCCGATTACGGTCGGAAGAAGGGAATTGATTCTCGACGTAGTAAGTATTATAACCGATTCGCCCGGAGGTTCTTCGAGAATTTTAAGAAACGCGTTCTCGCTGTTCTGGTTCATCAGGTCGGCGTTTGAAATCAGGAATATTTTTTTCTTTCCCCTGTCGGGAGTCAGGTAAATTTCTCTTCTTACCTGCCTTATGCTGTCAATTCTAATCGTGTTTGCTTTGGGGATGTTTATCCTGTGATAATAATCTTCGGATTTCCGCCGCAGTTCCGTGCTCAGGATTTCCGCGTCCGTTTCGGAAAGACCCGAAGCGGGATTCTCGCCGTCATCGGTTTCTTTTCTTGAAGCGGGGAGGGCGGTAATGAATTTAAAGATTGATGAATTCAGAGAGTTTGTTTGTCTGCAGTATTTGCATTCATCGCAAGCGCCGTTTACATCGTCGGGAGAATCGCAGTTTATTAGTTTTGCGAATTCAATAGCGGCGGCGTCCTTCCCGACGCCTTCAATGCCGTGGAAAATGAAAGAATGGGGAATCCTTCCGCTTTTATGGATGTTTCTTAGAATCGAAATTACTCTTTTTTGTCCTATTATATTTTTCCACATAAATCAGAAAGTATTACCAATGCCGAACTGCAGCGTCAGTTTGTTTGAAAAGATTGTTGAAGCGTTATTCTTAAAAAGCCACTTACTGGTGCCCGCGGCGGGGTCATAATCGTAAAGTTTAAAGCCAAGGTCGAACCTGACGGGACCTACGATTGTATAATAGCGGAGTCCGACACCCACGGCGAGGGCGATGTCGCTTATGCGGAATTTTTTAATATCGTCCCAGAGGTTGCCGTAATCAAAAAACGTCACGAACCCGAGATCCTTTATCAGTCCTTTTCTGTCGAGGAACGGACGGGTCCTGTGCTCGAAACTGCCTTCAATTATGAAATTTCCGCCGACGTCTTTTTCAGGAAACGTTCCGAGTTTTCTCGAGCCCCATCCTCTGACGCTCGTACTTCCTCCCGCGATGAATTTATAGTCAAGTGGAAGGAAGTTTACTGTCAGTGTTTTGCTGTTCTCATCCTGATTGTACTGATAAATGTTTCCAATCATGAACTTTGAGGCCAGAGCTGATTTCTGCGCGTTTGAACTGACCGGCATGAAGAATTTATTAATGAACGAGAATTTCAGGTAGTTTATTGTAGAGACGGAAAAAATCTCTTTAATAAGGCTGCTCAATAGTCCGCATTCCTCAATGTAATAAGACTGAAAGAATCCGCTCGTAGGAAACTGGTAATTGTCGATGCTGGAATGAACCACGTTAAGTCCAAGCGCCGAATTCAGGAAGTTGGAAACGAAATCGGACCCCAGCAAAACGGCGCCTCCCGTATCGAGTAAATCGGTCTTCAGCGCGAATCTTTCATTGGTCAGTTTCCAATCGAACGAAAGATTGTTTATAAAAGTGTGTTTCGGAAGTTCGTAATTAATCGTAAACTTGTTCTTCGCGATGCCGACCCTGAATTCGTCAAAAGAATAGAGAACGTAACTGAGATTCCAGTTGCCCGTAATTTTATTGTTTCTGAATATATGCGGCTGCTGAAGTTCGAGCAGATACTCCATTCTGTAAGTGTCGACAGAGTTCGCAAGCCCGCGGAGTTTGGAAGTGAACGTTCTGGCATTATGGAGAAAGTATCTGTCCGTGAACGAAAGACCGATACCCGCAAAGAAGGAATTATCGATATCGTATCCGAGAATTTCCGGCTGAAGTTCATATTTGTTTGTAAGAGAAGTATTTATGCTGAGATTAATAATATTTCCGACAGTATCGATTTCCGTTATTACAATTCTCGGGTTCTCGAGAATGTTCATCCTGTTCAGGCGGTTTTCGCTCGCAATAATTTTTTCCTTGCTGTAAATATCGTTTTCCGTATATTCAAGTTCGTCAAGAATGTCATCAAGGTCGAGTCTGTATTTGTTGCTTGTTATCTTGATTTTAGTCTTTCCCATCCTGTAACTTTTTCCAGTCGTGCAGTTGAAGTTGACGATAACCTTATGGGCAAGTTCGGGATTTTTCGACTGATAACGCACGATTTCGGGATTATCAATATACGCGAAAGCGTATCCGTTATTCTGCAGATACTTTGTTACACGCGCAGCTTCGGTGCTTATCGCGATTTTATTGTAAACATCACTGACATTAATTTCGGCGGAATTTTCCGTGAATATTTCTTTTCTAATATCAGGAGGAAGATTTTCGAGACCGAAATAGTGTATTTCCCGAATGATGTAAGGCTCGTTTTCCGTGATAATGAAACGCGCGTCGATTTCGGAGTCTCCGTTTGCCGCGGTAGACGTATCGACGAAGGAATCGAAGTATCCGTTATCAAAATAGAATTTCTCAATTCTTTTTATGTCGAGAATGAAATCATCGTAACTGAAGTAATCCGAGTTACCTGTTTTTATGATTGCTTCAATTTGTTCCTCGTCAAAACTTTTAGTCTTAGAGAAATCAATCTCGACTCCGCCGAGCCTGATTTTTCGTACAGCGGGCTCGTCTTCGTCCTGCGCGAGTATCAGGGAAGCGGAAAGAGAGACAAAAAGGATTGATAAAAAAACTGCTTTATATAATCTCATTCATTATTAAAAAACCCAATATCAAAATATATTGGGTTTTATCATAAAATTAATAGAAGATTAGAAATCTTTATTTTCTTCATCATAAAAGAAGTCTTCGTCCGTAGGATAATCGAGCCAGATCTCCTCGATGCTTTCGTACGGCTCATCTGAATCTTCGAGCTCCATCAAGTTCTCGACAACTTCTTTCGGTGCGCCTGTCCTGGTTGCGTAATCAATTAACTCAGCTTTATTCGCCGGCCAAGGTGCATCATCGAGATAAGATGCCAACTCTAACGTCCAGACCATTAAGATACCTCCGTTTAAATATTATAAAATTGTTATTCAAAATCGTGCTCAAAATACTCCGTGCTTCTGCGGAACCTGAGTTCGTTCGCGAACTTGTCCGCCTTGGAGTTGAGTTTAATACGGTCGGCAAGCTGTTTTTCAAAGATTTTCGCAGCGTTGTAACCGTAATGCTTGCAAAGATAATTAAGAGCAATAACTTCCGCAATGACAGTTATATTCTTACCCGGAAAAATCGGCAGGTTGATTTTCTCGATATCGACGCCGAGTATGTTTACGATGTTGGTGTCGAGCCCTGTTCTGTCGTAAGTTTTCCTGCTGTCCCAGGTCTCAAGTTCGACGATTACCTCCACTCTTTTCTGATATCTGATGGCCCTAATGCCGAAAATTCTCTTTATGTCGATAATTCCGAGCCCTCTTATTTCCATGAAGTGTTTTGCGAGAGACGTACCCGAGCCGAGCAACACGCTTTCAAGTTTCTTTGACACTACGACTATGTCGTCAGCGACGAGTCTGTGTCCGCGTTCGATGAGGTCGAGGGCGATTTCGCTCTTTCCGATTCCCGACTTTCCGCAGAAGAGCAGTCCGACGCCGTAAACGTCCACGAACGAGGCATGTATTGCCGCCTGAGCAGAAAACTGGTCGTCGAGAAAATCGGTTATGACGGAATAAAACCTGACAGTATTCAATGACGTCATGAAAATCGGAATATGCCGCTTCTCCGCGAGGCGGAGTATTTCCGCGGATGGCCTGTTTCCGTGAGTGAATATTATGCACGGCATATCAAAAGAAAAATATCTTTCGAGCGTTTCCTTCCTGTCCTTCTTGGAAAGTTTGTTCAGGTATTTGTTCTCCGTGTTGCCGAAAATCTGTATACGGTTATAAGAAAACAATTCGACGTATCCCGCAAGCGCCAGCCCGGGCCTGTGAAGGTCTTTCTCGTTTATAATCCTGCCGGGCAATATCTTGCTGTGCGTTACTTTCTTCAACTGGAATCTGTTCCTGCATTCCTCGTAGAAGAACTCAACGGAAATCCTGTCTTTCTTAATTTCTTTGATGTCTTTTAGGCTGTCTATCAATAATTGTTATTTTGTTTTTGAATGGATTTTAGATTTTTGTTTGTCTTTTACTTTATATAGTCTGGTTTCAATCTTCGCAAGAGCGAAGTCAATTGCTTTTTCAAAATCACCCGCCGATTCCTTGGCGGTCAGAACTTTTTCCTTAAGTTTTATTATGACTTCACAGTACTTTGTGTCGGATGGAGGCTTGTCGTAAGATAATACTACATTTGCATGTATAATGTTTTCGTTATATTTTTCGAGCGCGTTAATCCTTTCTTTAATCAATGTTTGAGTAGATTCCTTTGCTTTAAAATGTCTGGCTGTGATATTAATTTTCATGACAAATAAGTTTAAGGTTTATGAAATGTAAAAGAACTAAACTTAATCTGAATATGCAAAACTAACTAAATTATTTCAATAAATAAAATATAAAGTTGCAAATAATCTTAAAATTCATTAAAATTGTAAATCCTTCTTATTTCTTATCTTTACGGCAGGTATGCATTTTTTGTTTTGGGAGAAAATAATTGAATAGAAGAATATACATTATCTTTTTAACGGTGTCCATTGCGTGGACACTGTTCATATTTTTAATTCCGGTTTTCGACAGTTTTGGCGGATTCTGGTCAAAAATTGCGGATTTCGGGTATGTTTTTTATTCCACTACCTGCCATCAACTGGATGAGCGTTCTTTCCGGATTTTTGGCGGGAAAGTAGCGGTTTGTTCGAGATGTTCCTCCGCGTACGCCGCTTTTCTGTTATCCGTGATACTATACCCGTATATCAAAGAACTCGGCAATAAAAATCTGCCTTCGCTTTATCTTCTGGCAGGGGCGTTGATTCTGCTTGGCGGGGATGTATTGCTGGATATGACTGGAGTATTGAGCAACACATTCATCACAAGGACAATTACAGGAGGAATTATCGGATTTGTTCTTCCGTTCTATCTAATACCGGGCACCATAAACTTTTTTAATGAAATTTTCGTCAGAAAGAAAGAACACAAATAATAAATGGATAAGAAAATAAACAGGCTTGCGCCTGTAATCTGGGGCAGCACTATAATGACGGCTATATCGGTTCTGCCGTTTTTAAATCTGATTAATCTTTTTTTCTGCGCGGGAATCATTATCGGCGGTTATTTCGGAGTGATAAGTTATTACAGGCAGATAATGGGAACACCCGTCAGGCTGACGTATAAGGACGGAGTGCTGGTCGGCGTTCTGAGCGGATTTCTCGCCGCCGTGACGGTATCGGTAATAAATATTGTAATGCTGATGTATTCGAGCGCAAATCCCGTAACGGAAGGCTTAAGCATGCTCGGTGAATTCGGCAAGAATCTTCCGCCCGAAGTCAACCAACAGATGAACAAACTTGCCGACGAATTCAACAAATACGGGTTTTCTCCGACGCTGGCGATATTTACTTTCATATCGAATATTATAATATACCCGCTGTTCGGAGCGATTGGCGCTTTGATCGCAACCGCTTTGATTGACAGAAAAATCAGCAATCCCGGAGAAAACGGAAATCCGAAATGACAATTTCATATTTGTATTGATTTGAATGTCAATATAATAAGGGTTATTTTTAATTATTATGTACGAATACGCAGGAGCCATACACATACATTCAACTTATTCCGACGGAACGGGAACGGTGGAGCACATCGCGGGATGCGCGAACGAGGCGGGTCTTGATTTTATAATACTGACAGACCACAACACGCTTCTCGCGAAGGATAACGGTCAGGAGAAATGGTACGGAAATCTAATGATGATTGCCGGATATGAAGTCAACGACGTTCATAACAGGAATCATTATCTCGTTTTCGGTCTGGACAAACTTATCGGTACTTACCGCGTTCTTCACAACGGCGAACTCGGCTGCAACCTGAGCGCGGGGGAGTACGTGAAACTCATAAAGGAAAAAGGCGGAACGGGTTTCATCGCTCATCCGTACGAAAAGAGAAGCAGTTTTCCCGAACATCCGCCATATCCCTGGACCGACTGGAATACGGATGATTTCGACGGAATCGAAATATGGAATCACATGAGCGAATGGGTTGAAGGGCTGAATGAAAACAATAAGATACAAAGGTTCATACATCCTCTGAAATCGATTGTAAGACCTTGCGAGAACGCGGTGAAGAAGTGGGACGAACTCAATCTCCGCAGGCGCGTAGCCGCCATAGGAAGCGTGGACGCGCACGCGCACAAAATGAATTTAATGGGATTTTATAACGTCGAAGTATTTCCCTACAAAGTTCTTTTCAAATCGGTAAGGACGCACGTTCTTCTCGAAAATCAGATTGAGAACGGTAACAGCGATAAATTTCAGGACTACAAGAACGAGATAGTCGCAGCATTAAAAAAAGGAAGGTCCTACATAACGAACAGTTACTACGGCGATTCGAAGGGATTCAGGTTCTTCGCTGAGTACGGCGGAGAGAAGTATCAGATGGGTGATGAAATTCACCTGAAAAACGGCGGGAAGAAAATAGTCTTTAATTTTTTCACTCCAAAGGACTGCCTCGTGAAACTTATGAAAAACGGCAACTGCATACACGAGCAAAAAGGGCTCGGCGGAACGTGGGACGGTCTTGATGAAGGCTGTTACAGAATCGAATGCTGGGTAGGCGACAGGGCGTGGATATTTTCCAATCATATCAGAGTAATAAAGTAAATCACAAATGAAAGAACTGGATATAAATGAAGAATCCGTATTAGTGGATGAAAAATCCATACGTGCAAACTGCGGAGTCTTCGGCATTTACAACAACCCGAAAGCGGCTATAATGGCTTATTACGGGCTGCACGCGCTCCAGCACAGGGGGCAGGAAGCGGCAGGCATAGTCACATCAGAGTTCATTCCCGAAAAGAACAAGTATCATTTCAACGTTCATAAGGGAGTAGGACTCGTGCTGAGCGTTTTCGGCGACGAGGAAATACTAACACAAACTCTTAAAGGCAGCGCGGCGATAGGGCACAACAGGTATTCGACGACAGGCTCGTCCAACAATAAGAACAACATACAACCGTTCAAGGTAACGTACAAGGACGGCAATCTCGCTCTCGCGCATAACGGCAACCTAACAAACTCAAATTACCTCAGGAAAAAACTTCAGGATGAAGGCACGATATTTCAGACAACGACAGACACTGAAATAATACTTCACCTACTCGCGAGAAGCAAGAAAACGGATTTCACTGATAAAGTGCTCGAGGTTTTCAGGCAGATAAAGGGATCGTATTCCGTTTGCATACTCACTGACGATAAACTGATAGCAGCGCGCGACCCGCTTGGAATAAGGCCTTTCGTTATGGGAAAACTCGGGGACAGCGTTATATTCGCCTCGGAGACGACATCGCTTGACATACTGAATGCCGAATACGTGAGGGAGGTGGAGCCCGGCGAGATAATAGTGGTTGATAAGGATTTTGTTGAAACCGGCGAAGTAAAGTCTTACAAAATCGAGGAAGCGGAAAAGTACAAGCACTGCATATTCGAATACATTTATTTCAGCCGTCCCGACAGCCAGATCTTTCAGGAAAAGGTCGACAAGGTAAGAAGGAAAATCGGCGCGAGCCTGGCAATGGAAAAGCCGCCGCCCGACAAGGACGATCCCGTTGACGATGATGAAAAGAAAGTTATAATCATTAACGTACCCGACTCGTCGAACACGGCGACGCTCGGCTATTTCAACGAATGCGTGAAGAAGACTAAGAATCTGAAGCACGAGTACGGGCTCATAAGGAGCCACTACGTAGGCAGAACGTTCATCGAGCCGGGTCAGGACCACAGGCAGATGAAGGTGAAAACAAAATTCAACGTCGTGAAAGGCGTGCTCAACAACCGGAAAGTTGTGATAGTCGATGATTCAATTGTGCGCGGCACGACATTGAAACTTCTCGTTGAACTGATAAAGAAAGCGGGACCGCGCGAAATTCATCTTCGGATAACTTCTCCGCCGATAATATCGCCGTGCTATTACGGAATGGACTTTCCGTCAAAGGATGAACTTATCGCGAACCAGTATCACGGCAACGTGGAAGAAATAAGGAAGATGCTGGGCGTGGATTCGCTCGAATACCTGTCCGTAGAGAAACTTCTCGAATCCGTTCCGCGGACGACTGAAAAAACCGATTACTGTACAGCCTGTTTCACCTGCAATTATCCTTTGCCGATAGAAAAGGATGAAGAGGAAAAGGCAAAATTTGACGAAGACTAAATAAATCATTTTAATATGGAAAACGAACAAAAACAGTTTCATAAATCGAGGCGCGGGAAACTTCTCAACATACTCGACGAAGATTCCCTCGTAATCGTTCTCGGCTCGACGAACGTCGCGCGCTCATACGACGACGCTTACAAATTTAAGCAGAACAAGAATTTTTATTATTTCACGGGATTCAATCAGCCGAATGCCGCGCTGATACTGGCTCCCGGAGGATTTGAAGTACACGACGGCGCGAAGAATAAAATCGTGAAAACAAAGGAAGCGCTTTTCGTTCAGAAGGCGGACCCGCTGAAAGAAACCTGGTTCGGCAGGCGGCTCGGATACGAAAAAGTCAGCAAGGAACTTGGTATTACAATCGGGCTCGAGAATTCGAGGCTCGGAGACGTTATCGCGGACATTCTTTCGAAGGACACGATAAATAAAATATACGTCAGCATGTACGATTTGAACAAACTCAGCGGTGAAATCAAGGACCAGTTGAAGGATTTCATGAGGTCGTGGATTACGCTATCCACGAACGTGCAGTTACTCGATTTGAATTATCTCGTCGCGAAGATGAGAATGGTAAAGAACCAGTTCGAAATTGACCAGATAAGATACGCCTCCACGATTACCGCGTCCGGATTCTACAACACGATTCAGCAGGTAAAACCGGGAATGCACGAGTATCAGGTACAGGCGATGCTTGAATATTATTATAAGGAACTCGGCAGTCAGGACACCGCTTTCGAGACGATTGTAGCGGGCGGAAACAACACTTGCATATTGCATTACAACACGAACCGCGAAAAACTGAAAAACGGGGACCTCGTGCTTATCGACTCCGGCGCTGAATACAATTATTACAACGGCGACCTTACAAGAACGATTCCCGTAAGCGGGAAGTTCACGAAGGAGCAAAAAGAAGTTTACCAAATAGTCCTTGACGCTCAATACGCCGTGATTAAAAAAATAAAGCCCGGCGTTAAACTCACTGATTTAAAGAAGTACAGCGTTGAGCAGTTGAAGAAGGGGATGATGAAACTCGGACTCCTCAAGAAAGGATACGACGCTACTAAATACACGCTTCACGGAGTCGGGCATCACATAGGACTCGACACACACGACGCGGTGGCGAACAAAAAAATCAGCAGAGCGGATTTCGATACCCTGCTTGTCGGAAACATAATCACTGTTGAACCCGGAATATATTTCCCGGAAAGCGCGAAGGAAATTCCTGCGAAGTACAGGCGTATTGGTGTGCGCATAGAGGACGACGTGCTCGTAACGAAGGGCGGACGCGAGGTTCTTTCGGACGCGCTTCCAAAAGAAATCGAGGACATCGAATTCCTGATGATGGAGTAAAATAATTTTATCATTCCCGCGAAAACGGGAATCCATAAGAAAACGGCGGGTATCCCCGCCGTTTGTATTTTTCGGGTATTCCGTAAAGTGAAGAAACAATCTTCACCTCTTGAATCTCGGGCTGCAAAAAATTATCATTCCGTGATAAAGCATTCCCGTCATTTTCAATTAAATTGAATAATGAAGCGCATTGTTTTATTTTAAAGCATAAATGGGAAGTACAGGTCAAAAGAAGAAAACGAATTTATCCGACACAACATTCATAGTCTGTGACGTTGAGACTACGGGGCTTTCCCCCGTTCATAACCGCATCACGGAAATCGCCCTGATAAAGATGAAGTACGATGAAATCATCGATACATACACGACTCTTCTAAATCCCGGACAGCACATACCCGCAGGCATAACGCATCTCACGGGCATAACGAACGAGGATGTTTTCGACAAGCCGTCTTTCGCGGAAGCATCGGAAGAGATAATGAACTTTATCCGCGACGGCGGTTCCGATGAAGTAATTTTTACGGGGCATAACGCGGGTTTTGATTATTCTTTCATACGAGAATCATTCGCGCGTCTTGACGGGCCCGTAAACTTCGAATTTAAATCTCTCTGCACCTGCAAACTCGCGAGGCGGATTCTCCGGAAACTGAGGAGCAAGTCGCTGGCGAACGTCGCGGCGCATTTCGGAATTACGCAGAAGAGAAAGCACAGGGCGTACGACGATACTCTCACGACCGCGAAAATACTAATCGAGTTTCTCGAAATTCTTGAGGACGAGTATGAGTTCGAGACAATCGAAGAGGTAATCAGGTTTCAGAACACGAAAATATTCACCGCGGAAAACAAGCCCGCTGCCCTGAAGCGCGTTAACATAGAACTTAAGGACATACCACAGGACCCCGGCGTTTATTTCATGAAAAGTTCTTCGGGTGAGAACATATACATCGGCAAGGCGAAGAGTTTGCGGGACCGCCTGTCGTCGTACTTCAGACACAACGAGAATCTTTCATTCAAGATAAAGAAGATGCTCGCGAACGTGCGGAGCCTTGAATGGACAATAACAGACTCGGAACTCTCGGCTCTTATACTCGAATCGAAGATGATAAAGAAGCACAAGCCGAGATTCAACACGGCGATTAAGCGTTTCAGGTTTCATCCGTTTCTCAAACTCGACATTCAGAATGAGTTCCCGAAAGTCGATACGGTTTACGAAATAGAGAACGACGGCGCGTATTATTACGGACCGTTCACGAGCAGGGGAACGATAAGGCAGATTTACAGAAACATATACGACGAATACGGACTGAGGAAATGCGAAGACAAGAAAATAAAGGCGTCGCAGAAAAACTCGAACTGTCTTTACTTCGACATAGGTAAATGCGGGGCGCCCTGCACATTCACAATCTCGAAGGAAGACTATAAAAAGGAAGTCACAAAGGTTCACAACTACATTATCGGGACTAGCAGGAAATCCGCGGTTGGTGTCATAAAGACACTGATGCTGGAACACGCCGAAAACGAGGAATACGAAAGGGCGGCGCTGCTGCGGGACAGGCTGCAGGACATACAAAAGGTGATGAGTTACCAGAAGGTTATTACTTCCGCGATTAACGACAAGAGAATAATCATAAAATGCGACAACGAGGACAAGCGTGAAATTTTCTTCATTCACAACGGAAAACTGATGAGAACAATCACCCTGAAACGCGGCGACGAGTTTGACCAGCGGGACGCGAAGGAGGAAATCACTGATATTATCGAATCGTTGTATTTTTCACTAAATAAATTCGCGAAACACAAATACACTCAGGAAGAACTTGACGAGATAAAGGTAATATCAAACTGGCTTGCTCTTAACCGTGACAGGAACTCGTTTCTGGAGTTGACCGAGAAGCACAACCCCGAAGAACTTCTGCGATTCACGCTCACATAACACAAAATCAAATATCAAATATAAAAAATCAAAAATACAAATAAAAAAGTTGTTATAGATTTAATTGTAAAGATGAAAGTGTTAAAGTACAATAAAAAATTCAAAATTGTATAACGAAATATCAAATATCGGTTTTCTATTTTCTAACTTCTAACTACTAACTTCTAACTACTAACTTCTAACTGCTAACTACTTGCTCTTTATTCGAACATCGATTTGAAGAAACCTTTTGCGTCTTTGGATTCGGGGTTGAAATTCTCCGACTTGTTAAGTTCCTTCAGCAGATTTTTTTCTTTAGCCGATATTTTCTTAGGTATGAAAACGTGGATACGAACAAGTTGGTCTCCTCTTCCGCTGCTGTTGAGATGCCTTATTCCTTTGTCACGCATTCTGAGAATGCTTCCCGACTGGGTGCCGGGTTCGATTTTCAGTTTTGATTTGCCGCTAAGAGTCGGGACGACAACGTCCGCGCCGAGAATAGCGTCAATGATGCTGATGTTCAGGTTAAAAATAATATCGTCGTTGTCGCGTATGAAATATTTGTGCTTTTCCTCTTCGATAAAAATCAAAAGGTCGCCCGCGTGACCGCCTCTTATACCCGCGTTGCCTTTTCCTTTCATCGGAATGTACTGGCCTTCTGAAACACCCGGCGGCACCTTGACGTTTACGGTCTCTTCGCTTCTTTCTCTTCCTTCGCCTCCGCAGTTCGGACATTTGTCTCTAATAATTTTGCCTTCGCCGTTGCAGTTATGGCATTCGGAGACGTTTACGAATTGTCCGAAAATCGAGCGCGATACCTGTTTAATCTCGCCCTGACCGTTGCAAACGCTGCAGGTAACGTATCCGCTTCCCGATTTTGCACCCGTTCCGCCGCAGGCGGAGCAGGATTTTTGTTTTTTTATCTTGACGGTTTTTTCGACACCGTCCGCAATTTCTTCGTAAGACAGTTTAAGAGAAATTTTCAAATCCGAACCGGGAATACCCTGTGAACGACCGCGGCGTCTTGATGACGAGCCGCCGAAGAATTCGTCGAATATGCTTCCGCCGCCGAATCCTCCGAAGATATCCCCGAAGTGCGAGAATATGTCGTTGATATTATCAAAACCCGTGAAGCCCGTCTGATTTACTCCCTGATGTCCGAACTGGTCGTATCTCTGACGCTTCTGCGAATCGGAAAGCACTTCATACGCTTCGGCGCATTCCTTGAATGATTCCTCCGCATCCTTGTTGCCGGGATTCCTGTCGGGATGGTATTTCATCGCGAGTTTCCTGTAAGCGGATTTAATTTCGTCGCCTGAGGCGTTCCTGCTCACGCCGAGTATTTCATAATAATCCTTCTTAGTCATTTTTATTTTCCTGCTTGTTTTCCGGTTCAGCCGATACGATTACCTTCGCGAACCTGATTACCTTATCCTTAAGTTTGTATCCTTTCTCCGCCACGTCCACGACAGTGTGGGGCGGTACGTCTTTGCGCGGAACCTGCAGGAGAGCGTCGCAGGTATTTACATCAAATTCTTTTCCGAGAATGTCAATTTCCTCGAGACCTTCCTGCAAGAGCACGTTCCTGAACTTGTCGTATATCAGGAGAACACCCTGTTTAAGAGTTTCAAAATCCTTTGTCTCTCCTTTTTCGACAGATTCGATTGAGCGGTTGATGTCGTCATAAACGGGAAGCAGTTGTCTGACAACGTTTTCGGAGGCATACTTCAGATATCCCGCTATCTCGGTTTCCGTTCTTTTCTTGTAGTTCTCGAACTCGGCTGCCTTTCTCAGGAGTGAGTTCCTGAATTTATCGGCTTCCGCTTTCAGAGTTTCTATTTCTTTCTTAGCCGTATCTTCTTTTTTCTTTTCTTCCCTGGATTCATGCTTTTTGCTGTTCAAATCTTCAGGATGTTCTTTATGCTTATCGTCCTTTTTAATCAACGCGTTATAACTCCTTTATTTTATTAATTCTGAAATCAGTTTTGATGTATATTCAACGAGCGAAATCATTTTCGCGTAATTCAGTCTCTTCGAGCCGATGATTCCGATTTTACCGGAAACATCTCCGAGAGAGTAATCCGTACAGACAATGCTGTAATCCTTTAATTCCTTTTCGTCGTTCTCCGAGCCGATTTTAATGTTGACGGCGTCTCTGCTTTTCGCCGGCTCCTGAAAAATATGAATCACGAGGTTCTTGTTTTCCGTGAGCGAGATTATGTTCTTGAAATTCTGCACATCCTCGAATTCGGGATGCGCGATAATTTCGCCCGTGCCGGATATATACACCTTTTTGCCTTTTTCATCCTCCTCGTGAATCTGGCCTATTGAATCGAAAAACATCTGCATCAGTTCCGGCTCTTCATTCTTGAGGTCGCTGATTCTTTCTTTGAATGTATCCCTTATTTGAAGAAGCGTAAGCCCTGACAGCCTTTCATTAAGTATCTGTGTTATCTTGTCAATCCTCGGCATGTGAAGTACTTTTTCGACTTCCATCAGCAGGGTTTTAACGTAACCCGACTTAATTGTAATTACAATCAACAGGCGCGTGGATGAAATGTTCAGCACTTCGAGTTTCTCAAAAACCCCCGAACTTAAAAACGGCTGTGTAACGACAGCTAGTTGATGCGATATCTTGCTGAGTATTTGGGACGTCGCAGTGAATAGGTCGTCGGAATTAAAAATCGTGCTCTTCGAATCGTCAATCTTGTTCTTTATATATTCGATTTCCGTGTTGTTCAGGTCTTTTTTGTTCATCAGTTCATCAACGTAAAACCTGTAACCTCTGTCAGTCGGCTTTCTCCCCGCGGATGTATGCGGAGTCTCGAGAAGATCCATGTCCTCAAGGTCGCTCATAACGTTTCGAATAGTAGCGGATGACAGGTTAAGCCCCGTCTGTTTCGAAATAATTCTCGACCCGACAGGCAGACCGTATCTTATGAAATTCTCTACGATGTACCTGAGAACTTCTTTTTCCCTATTTGATAAATTTTCCGTCATTAAAATACAGTAACAATAAATTTAACATAAAGCATTCAATTTATAAATTCAAAACGTCGGTTGTAAGTTCCTTGAAAATCCTTGAAAATTTTCAATTTTCGGCTGTTTTTTGAAGATGCAACAGGCTTTGCAATTCGGAAACCATTTCGGGGTGATTCTATGCCGAACGATTCAAATAATAATAACTTCAGCAAATTTAACGTAATCGAATCAGCGGGTTCTAAAAATCAAACCTTAAGAAGTTTAGCGCGGATAATTCTTATAATTCCGGTGACTTTAAGCCCGACGAATAGCAGCGGATACAGCAGAAAATTCTTGTTATGCTTGCTGAAGTACTTAAGGCAGTCGGAATTCCAGATTTTTATCATACCGGAGCGGTCCTTATAGACGCTAATACCCTGTATGTGCTTTATCCTAGCGTCGTGGAGGAATACGATTTTGAATCCTGCGTCTTTGATTCTCTTGCAGAAGTCCACGTCGTTATAGAACATTATGAACCTCTCGTCGAGTCCTCCGACCGATTCAAGCACTTTTCGTTTTAATAAAAGCGCTGCGCCCATCGGCTGATCGACTTCTCTCGTGCTATTATGGTCAAAATATTTCATTTTCCATCTTGCGAAGAAAGGGCTTTTTGGAAAAAAGGTCGAGAGCAAAGTCATTTCAAAAAACATGTCCCTGTACGTCGGAAACGTCCTGCACGAATACTGAATCTCTCCTTGCCTTGAAAGCAACTGCGGGGCGGCTACGCCCGCTTCGTCGTGCTCATCAAGGTAATCCATAAGTATCTTTATTGAGCCCTCCATTATTTCGGTATCGGGATTGAGGATGAAGATGTAATCACCCGTCGAAGCGTGTACAGCCTGATTGCAGGCTTTTGTAAATCCGAGATTGTCCTTGTTCTTGATAAACACGATTTTCTGTTCGGTGACCCGCAGAAAATTCTCAATTACTTTTACAGTATTATCGGATGAGTTATTGTCGACTATGACTGTCTCAAGACTTAGTCCCGGAATTTTCGCTGTTTCGTGGAAGAGCGTATTAAGGCATTCGGCGATTTCATCTTCGCTGTTCCAGGTAACGAGTGCTATAGTTAGTGATGACATATTTAATATTTTATCAGCCTGGTGTCTTTTTTAAATTGTTTGTCGTTAATCCGCGGATAATCCAGCATGTAATGCAGTCCCCGCGATTCCTTCCTCTTCATCGCGGATTTTATAATAATGTATGCGACTGTAACGAGGTTCCTTAACTCAAGAAGTTCAACGGTGACCTTTGTCCGTTTGTAATATTCCTTGATTTCCGCTTTGAGCATCTTGATTCTTCTGAATGCTCTCTGAAGCCTGACCGTGTTTCTTACGATACCGACGTAATCGTTCATTATTTCTTTTATCTCCCGCTTGTCGTGCGAGACAAGGACCCATTCGTCGGCATTGATAGTACCCTTATCGTTCCAGTCGAGAACGCGCTGCTTAATCTTTCCGAACTCTTCTTTCCTGCTGTTTTTGGGAATAATGTTCGCGATGTTCTTTTTAATGTATTTATATATGCTGTCGGAAAAGACGACCGCTTCGAGCAGTGAATTCGACGCGAGTCTGTTGGCGCCGTGTACGCCCGTCATCGTAACCTCACCGCAGGCAAAAAGATTTTTCAGCGTCGTCCTGCCGTCGAGGTCGGTCTTAATGCCGCCGCAGGCATAGTGTGCCGCGGGCACGACAGGAATCATTTCCTTTGTGATATCAATTCCTTTCGAAAGGCAGGTCTTGTATATATGAGGAAAATTCTTTTTTATGTTTTCCTTACCGATTGGTGAAGGGTCCAAATAGACGAACTTGTCGCCGCTTTTTTTCATTTCGCTGTCTATGGCGCGCGCGACTATGTCGCGCGGAGCGAGGGATTTTCTCTTATCGTATTTGTGCATGAACTCCCTGCCATTCCGTGTCTTAAGGACAGCGCCCGCGCCGCGCACCGCTTCGGAAATCAAAAACACCTGCGTATCGTCGTCAATTTCCTTCTCATACAGTGACGTCGGATGAAATTGAACGAACTCCATGTTTTCGATAAGGCATCCGGCGCGGTATCCCATCGCGAAACCGTCTCCGGTCGCGATAGCGGGATTAGTTGTATGCAGGTAAGTCTGCCCGAGTCCGCCCGTGGCAAGAATCGTGTTTCTTGCTATTATTTTTTCAACCTTTTTCTTCTTTATATCGTACGCGTAAACTCCGTAGCAGGCGTTCTCTTTTCTGTTTTTCGCCGTGAGTTTATAATTTCCGTTTTTCTCTTTTAGGTTTCTGTTTGTCAGGAGGTCAATAGCGAAATGGTATTCGAGGACCTGAACGTTTTTGTTCTCGGCGATTTCGTGAAGCAACGCTCTTTCAATTTCCTTCCCGGTAAGGTCTTTTGCGTGGACAATCCTGCTTTTAGAGTGGCCGCCTTCACGACCGAGCAGGAGTCTCCCGTTCTTCTCTGAAAACTTCACGCCGATATCAATTAGTTCGTAAATTCGCGTGGGTCCTTCGCGGACGATTTTTTCAACAGCGTCACGCCTGCTTATACCGCATCCGCAGGACAGAGTGTCTTCGATATGCAGGTCGAAGTTATCGTCATCGGCAAGAACGGACGCGATTCCGCCCTGAGCGTAGTTTGTGTTTGACTCTGCTTTTTGCTTCTTCGTAACGATGAGCACTTTTCCGAGAGTGCTGAGTTTCAATGCAAGAGAAAGCCCTGCTATACCGCTTCCCACAATTAAAAAGTCAGTAACCATAATCTAATTTACACTTATTATTGTGCATAATAAATGAAAATCCGAATTTCAGAATATACCGGCTTGAAGGATGAATTATGGTAAAATTTAAAAAATCAAAAATAAAATATCAAAAATGCAAATCAAAAATCAAAAAGACAGAAATATAAATCGCTGTCTAATTGCCAACTAAAATACAAATGAAGTATGTACTCCTCCGTGCCCAAGCCAAAGGCTCGCTCTTTCGCGTCATCTTTGGGCATATGCGAACGAACAAAAATCCGTCGATTATTATATTATTAAATTATTTTTCCTATTTGCTATGTATTTTTGATAATTGATTTTTTATTTTTAATTTCTTTTCAGTATGACGGGGGAAAAACAATAAATCATTGGAATATGTCTGAATTAAAGACAAAGAAATCAAAAGCAAGCGTAGAAAAATTTATTAATTCGCTGAAGGACGACGTTCTTATTACCGATTGCAATAAAATTATTGCGATTATGAAATCGGTAACGAAAGCGGAACCGAAGATTTGGGGACCCGCGATAGTGGGCTTCGGCGATTTGCATTATAAGTACGCGTCAGGCAGGGAAGGCGACTGGTTCAGAGTAGGATTCGCACCGAGAAAAGGGCAGATATCGCTTTATGTTATGGGCGCCGTCGGCAACACGGAACTGCTTTCCAAGCTTGGCAAACACAAGGCGGGGAAAGGTTGCCTGTACATCAGGAGACTTTCCGACGTGGACGAGAAAGTACTTAAGAAAATAATTAAGTATTCGAACGATAACGTTGAAAAATTGCTTTGCGGCTGCTGAAGTCAATTAAGGTTTTAAAAACGGGAAACTCCCTTCGGAAATAAGGAAGTTTCCCTTAAAATATGATGTCCTTTCTTACCTGAAAGTTTCGAGCCTGAATTCCATCCACTGCGACTTTGCGAAATCAAGAAAAGCGCCCGGAGCAGAATCGAATGATTTGTCAACTTTGTAGTTTCCGCCCTCGTTGTAGCCGTTTATTCTCACTAGCATATCGCCCCGCAGCGCATACTTAGTGTCGTTTTCGTGCATAATAAGTTTCAGCGTTGACGGAGATACATCGCCCCTGCAGGCGAGTTTATAGAGGAACGTGCTCTCTGCGATACCGTTATCGTTCAGGTCTGTTATCGAAAGCGAGCCCGGAATGAAATCGAGGGTAAGATCCAGAGGGCAGTCGTTCACGAAATCATTTATTTTCCAGAGGAGGGTGAATGAATTTCCTGAACCGACGTAATGGTAGCCGAACAATTCAGCCTCATTTATATATTCATCGAAATCAGGATGTTTGGCTTTTTTCTTTTTGATTTCTGTCTTTGTGAGAATGAGTATGTTCTCTCCGTTCCTGTCATTCCATCTCTTTCCTGTGAATATATTTCCTGCATATCTGATGTCAGCGGGCAGTTCGGATTTATCGAACTGCAGCATCTCAACTNNTCCGTCACGGATCTTTTCTCGTTTTCAGCGGGAGTTTTTTCCTGAGTTGTTTCGTGTTTTTCGGTTTCGGTCCTGCTTGTCTCGGTTTTTNGTGTCTTCCTTCTTCTTGCTCCTGTCACTTTTGGTTAACACCCTGCATATATTACAGGACATTAACAGCATAGCGGTAATAATAAGTATGATGACGTTTTTCATATCGAGTATATGATAAAAATTCTTATGATTCTGAATACTTATGATCGGGAAAAATATTTTATTACGATAAAACCTAACAATTAATTTGTAGAAAAAAAAGCGAAAAGTTGTGTGAGAGTGCCGTCGTTAAAAGAGAGGATTACTTTCTACTCTTCTCCTTGTTTGTTTTAAGGGCGTGTTTTATAATACCGGCGACGAGCCTTACCGGCAGGGGATCGCCGTAATTAAAATGTATCGCGGATTTGGTAGTCTTGAAATTCCGGAGTTCCTTCAAGTAAGGTTTCATAATATCGGGTTTCACGAACAGGCTGTAATGATTTCTGAATGCCGCGAACCAGCAGAGCATTCCGTTTTTCCAGTATCCCGGCATACCGTAACTTATATATTCTTCCGCTTCGGGAGCGGCTTTTTGAATCACTTCCCGCAGTTTTTTCAATGACTGCCGTTGTTCCTTCGGCTGGGCAGCTAAGTATTCCCTGACTGTAGTAGGTTTCATATGCGAAAATTATTTTGTATCCGTGCTGTCCACGTTGTTAATCAGACGGCTTTCGAGAATCTCGCACATGTCCGGCCCGCAGTACGAAATCTGAAATTTGCCCCCTGTTATTGGCATCTTGATCTTATGAGCGGATATTACTTCACCGCCAATTATAAGCGCTGCTCTTTTGTTAAGGTGTACGGTTGTAAACTTTTCCAGTTTATCGGCAGAAGATTTCGTCAGTTCAATTTCGATTCTTTTCTTCGTTTCCGTCTGCTTTTCGGTTCTTGGCTTTACCTTGAGTATTAGCGGAACGAAATCCGAAGCGTCTATTATCAGTTTGATGTACTCCCTCTCGTTGTTTTCCAGCAGCATATCGCTGCAATTCACGACGAACCGGTTAGGAGAAAGAATATCGGGTACATCAGAGTCATTCTTTATTTCCGAAACTACGAGGTACATCCCGTCCGGAAGTTGATTGGTCGTGTCTCTTGTTATACTCGTCCCGTTGTCAGGTCCGCCGGCAGAATGCAGGCCTGCCGCGGAGTATGATACAAACAGCGCAACAAGAAAGGCCGGAAATAGAATTTTCATTCTTAATTTCATGTTGACTATCTCTTTAATATCTTAATCGCCCTCAGGCTGTATTGAACTTGTCTCTATCATAAGCATTACAGTTCTTTGAGGAGCCCTTGTTCTGTGCATTAGGCCTTTTGTAACGGTTATGCCCTGGTGCGGCAGCAGTTCCGTGGTTTTATCCCCGATGTCGACAAAAAGTTTGCCCTCCAGAACAAAGAAAAACTCGTCATCGTTATCGTGCTTGTGCCAGTGGTATTCGCCTTCGACGATTCCGATTCGCACTACGCTGTTGTTGACTTTCGTAAGCGATTCGTTATACCACTTATCCTTGCATTCATTCACAAGCGCCGGTATGTCGATTTTTTCGAGATGACCGAAACGAACACCTAATTTGGTAACGTAATTGTATTTATTCATAAAAACTGAAGTTTAAGAAATTGAATCATTCATTAAATGCAACAATCCAATATATTAAGCATATTGGTTTTTTAATATGAATTATGTTAAGCCTCTTCGAGAGTCTTGATGTCGAGTTTTATCATCTTCATCATTGCATCCATTACCCTCCGGTTCTTCTCGGGGTCCTTTGTCATTAACAAGTCGCTTATGTTGTGAGGCGCCACCTGCCAGGTCAGGCCGAATTTGTCCTCAAGCCATCCGCACTGAATGGGCTTGCCGCCATCGGTAAGTTTCTCCCAGTAAAAGTCTATTTCTTCCTGATTCTCACACTCGACCGCCAAGGAAAATGCGGGAGTGAATTTATACATAGGACCTCCGTTAAGCGCGACGTACTCTCTGCCGTCGATTTCGAAAGAGACTGTAAGCACTGTGCCTTCGGGCATAGGCGCGTCCTTGCCATAACGCAGCAGCGATTTTATTTTCGAGTTTTTAAAGATTGATAAGTAAAAATTGACAGCCTCTTCGGCGTTGTTGTCAAACCATAAGAAAGGTGTTATTTTTTTCATAGTGTTTTTTGGTTTTGTTTTCCCTTATTCGTTGAAACAAACAACAGGACTTTTAAGTGCTGAAAGCGAACAAAAAAATTATCATTAAATGATAATCTCCGTTTTGAGTTTCAGTGTAAATTTGTATAAAATAAAATCATACAACAATGAACACGAACAACAATCTGATGTACTACCTGACAATCGAAAACATTCAGGCGATTGCAAGCCAGGAAATAAACAGGCATTTGCTGCCTGAAGAGGTTGATACCCTTATAAAGTATATAAACGCGCGGGTGGGTTTGATGTGATTCGCCCCGTCAGGAGGAAACTACTGATGGTCACGGAGGCGCCGGAATAAGAGCGATATGTGAAACCGGTACAGGCCTTCGGCCTATGCGTCAGGTGAATACCTGACGCCACCAAATAAGTTTAGAAGTTACTTTACTATGACGAAGTCAATCTTCCTTGATGTCGTGTCAGCGCTGATTAATTGCACTTTTATACTCGAGCCCGCGTGAAAGACCTTTCCCTTGCGTTTACCGACCGCGCAGTGCTGTCTCTCGTCGTATTCGTAATAATCGTCTTCGATGTCGCGGTAGCGCACCATACCTTCAATCTTGAATTCGGTCAGTTCGACGAAAAGTCCGAATTTCCCGATTCCTGAAATAATCGCATCAAATTCGTCTCCGAGTTTATCCTTGATGAATTCTACCTGCAGAATCTTAGTGACTTCCCGTTCTGCGGCGACGGCGTTCTGCTCCTGCACGGAACAGTGCTTGCACATTTCATCCAATGCGTTCCTGTATCTGGGGTGCACGTCGATGTTCTGCGTTCTGCCATTCAGGTAATTGCCGTAAGCGAATAGAAGTCTGTGCACGATTAAATCGGGATAACGCCTTATAGGTGAAGTGAAGTGCGTGTAATTTTCAAAACCGAGACCGTAATGACCGATATTCTCGTTCGTGTAAACGGCCTTTGCCATAGAACGTATTAAGAGGTCGTTTATGATGAACTCTTCCGGCTGTCCTTTAATATCCTCGAGAAGTTTCTTTATTTCGTTTTTATCTTTAAGGTTTGCCCTGTGCCCGAACTGCCTTATGAATTCGGAAAGGTTCTGGAGTTTTTCCGCGTCCGGCAGGTCGTGTACTCTGTAAACAAACGGAAGTTCGCTTTTCATTTTCAGGGCGAGTTTGTTCACGAATTCCGTTACGCATCTGTTGGCAAGGAGCATGAACTCTTCTATCATTCTCATAGAATCGAGTCTGTCTTTTATTCCGATGCTTTTGATGAGCCCCTTTTTGTCTATTTCAAATTCCACTTCACGGGAATCGAAATCGATACTGCCGTCGGCAATGCGCTTTTTAGTCAGCGCCTGCGAAACCCTGAACATAAGAAGAATTTCCTTTGAGAAATCTCCCTTCTTATTATCTATTATATCCTGCGCCTCCTGATAAGTAAAACGCCTCTTGCTGTTTATGATGCTCTTTGTGAGTTCGTAGTTTTTAATACCGAAATTCCTGCCGAGTTCTATGAACACCGAAAAAGCCAGCCTGTCAACGTTCGGTTTCAGCGAGCATAAATCATTAGAGAGTATTTCAGGCAGCATCGGCACTACCTTATTCGGAAAGTAAACGCTCGTAGCGCGCTTGAACGCTTCTATGTCAACAGCCGTTCCGTCCGCAACGAAGTGCGAAACATCGGCAATGTGGACGCCGATTTTATAGCCGTCAGGAATTTTTTCAATTGACACCGCGTCGTCAAAATCCTTCGCGTCTTTCGGATCTATTGTAAAAAGCGTCATCGAACGCAGGTCTTTCCTGTAGTCCTCGATTAATCCCGTTTCGGTTTTTTTCCTGTAGTCTCCGAATATCTCCGCGGTTTCGGTCAGGACATCATCAGCGAAACGGTCTTCGAAGGCGTATTTTTTCATCACAGATATAACTTCGACAAGCGTGTCTCCCGCCGCGCCGAGAACCTCAATAACTCTCGCTTCGAGATCGACTATGCCGTCCTCAATGTCGTCAACGTTTATGATTTCGCAGACAACCTTGCTTCCGTAAACCGCACCGTTGTAATCCTTCTGTCTCACAATAACGTCGACCTTTATTTTTCTCGAGTCGGGATAAACTCTGGCGTAATTTCTCTTCGGGTCGAAAAATCCGGTAATGTAGTAAACGTCCTTATTAATTACCTTCGTCACGCGGGCGTATTCAACACCCGTGCTCCCCTTGTATGACTTTCTGAATTCCACCTTGTCCCCGATAGAAATCTTTTGTCCTTTTTTAAGCCTGATGCCGAGCGTGTAAGATTTTTTATTATCCGAGTATCTTACGGCTATGTTCTTGCTCTCGTCGAGAATGACGTCGCCGGTCAGAAAAACACTTTCGACCTGTGGCAGTGAAAAATACTTTCCGTCTTTTCTGATTTCACCTTTAAGAACGAGTTCGTTAAGAGCGTCGCGAAGATCGGGACGCGATGATTTTGGTATCCGGAGATTTCCGAGAAGATGGTTGAACTTGTAATTTGTTCCTCTGTTCTTCTTCAGGAACGTGATTATTTCTTTATGCAGTCTGATATTTTTATTTAATATAATATAATAATATTAATTGTTTAATTCGCATCTATAAAGATAACTACTTGATCAGCACGAATTTTTTCACGGAGATGAAATCACCCGCTTTCATTACGTAGAAATAAATCCCGCTGGATAAATGCCCTGCGTTAAAGTTCAGATTGTAAGTTCCCGGACTGCGCCTGCCGTTAAGCGGCTCGGCTACTTTCCTGCCAAGGATGTTGTAAACTGTTATTGAAACCGGGGAGGTCTTATTAATGCTGAACTTTATGTTCGTTCCGGCGTTGAAGGGATTCGGATAATTCTGGTACAAATAAAATTCGTCAGGCGTTTCCGCGGATATGATCTCTATCCCGACGGGATGTCCCGTGACGTCTTTATAGCGCTGGTGGAACTCCTGATAATATTGATTCGTGATTATGGGGCTGTGGAATATCATAATGTCCTCGTCGTTGTTCAGATTTGACGCCGTTGTCCAGTCGTAAGAGCCCATCACGAGGGAAGTATTCTGATTATTCTGAAGCGGGTCGCAAAGCAGGTATGAATGCGACAACCGCCCGTTCGTCGAATCGACCCACACGTCAGCCCAGTTTTTAATCTGATTGAAAATTCCCGTTCCTGAATTTACGAGATCGAATATGCCTTTTATTTGTCTCGAAGTTCTGAGGCTGTAGAGAGTGTTGTATAAGTTCTGTGATTTAAAATCATAGGCTCCGAACATAATACCCGAAGTTGTACCTGACATTATACTCCTGATTCTTTTTTCAACGCTGTCCGATGGCGCAAAATAGATTTCCGTTACAATCCCGTTCAGGTTGACGATATGAGGAGTATTGTCTTTTTTCAGGCTGCCGAATTTTGCTTGAGAAGCGACAGGCAAATCTCCGTGGGAGCCCCACATCTCGTCGAATTCGCGCGTGTAAACGTACGCAAGCGCGCGGTCATTAACTTCGACGGCGCTGTTTTTATCAATGCACAGGCTCTGATGCGTGATTTCCGCCGAACTATTCCAGACGTAAACCAGCCCTCCCGAGCAGGTGCATCTCGCGTCGAAAACCCAGAAGTTCATGTGCATTCCGTGTCCGCTTCCCGTATCGTAATTTCTTTTAAGCACTGGGATACCGTGAGCGATTAAAGTATCAATCCAGTTGGAATTCTGTTTGCCGTCGTAAACTACTCTGATTACAACGTCGTCATTTTTTGCCCTTATCAAAGCATCCGTTATCGCGGCGGCGTCCTCGAACGAACTTAACGCCGCGTCGATATAGAATCCCGAATTCGATATTCTATTGAGGAGCGTTTCTTCGAGATTAACAAGTTGTTCGGCATTAACGGATGTTTTAACCGTCGTGTCCACAGTGCTGTTGAAATATACTTTTACCCAGCCCTCGCAGGCCGACATTGTAATGAACACGCTGTTTTCGGAAGTCGAAGAGCCGTATTGGTTTGACGACGTCACGTTGAAATTATAAATCGTGTTCACATTCAGGTAATTAAGCGTGACAGAGTGGATTGTATCCATCGATGAACTGTACACTGAGTCGGTATATACGACAGATTCGTTGAGCGAATCCGACATCATCCATCTTACTTTCGAGTCCGAGGGCGAGTCTGTTCTCCAGGTAATTTTCACCGAATAGAGTTGTACGTCGGAATATTGCACATCCGATATTACGGGACCGGATTTTTCCGCTCCGCCCGTCAGGGAAATTGCAAAAACAAAAGCGATGAGGCAGTAGAAGTATTTCATTTCAAAATTTTATTCTGTAAACAATCGCTCCGCCTGTTCTGTTATCGATTGAAGAAAGATTGTTCTGGTTGAACGGGTCGATGTATCTTTCCAGTTGGATAATAATGTTCTGCGAAAAATTGTTCACGCCGAAAATATTGTTTAAAGGATATTCGATTAAAAAGTTCGTGTTCGAAAGGTCCCTGAAAATCTGACCGCCGAAAATTACAGTCGCACCCGCAATCTGCGCGGTGAATCTGACATCCGTATTATCGGCAAAACTGCCGCTCTGGGAATCCTTGTACGAGATATCCGTCTTAAGAATGAAAGGCAGATATGTATTTATTATATCCGAGAGATAGTTTGACGCGAAACTTGTTCCAACGTTCGCGCCGACAGTCGAAAGCAGGTTCAGCCGCTGGTTCGCGCTGAGTTCGTCCTTGAACTTGCCGAAAACGATGAAACTCATCGCGTCGTCGCTTGGATTCGAGCCTCCGTAAGGCGAATCGTTGACGAGTATTTTCCATCCGAGCCTCGGATTAGATGCGTTTCCCGAAACATCAAGATCGATTTCCACCTGTTTTGACGAACCCGGATTGTTAACGTCCTGAACGTTGGTCTTATACAATCCGTTAATGAAGAGTTCGGGATTCGTAACGTCTCCGTTGAACAGCACGTAGCCTGTCGCGTTGAAGTTTTTGTAAAACTTGTAGTACGAATTCTGTCCGAGGTCAACCCTGCCGCGGGTCGAGAAAGATTCCGTCTCAAGGTTGTCAAAAGTAATGTTTGTGCTCACGTTTCCGGCGAATTCCTGACCGGTTTTCTCGTCAATAATTAATTTCGCGTAAACATCTTTAAGGGACTTTAGTTTCAGATAGTACTTGAAATTGCTCGCTTTTGGTTTGTTCAGAGTCGTATCAGCCATTCTGTAAAAATAATTTTCGAACGGGTCGAGTCTCGTATTATCGCCGCTCGAAAGGCTGTCGGTTATTTTCATGACGTAGAGCGAATCTGTTTTAAGCGAAACCGAATCAATCAGAACTTTATAAATGAAATTATCGGCATAAATATCGTAAGCAATCCTGTACTGCGGGACTATGAGAATCCTGCCCTCATTAATATTCAGGTCTCCCGTCATGTACAGATTGTCAGCGTTTCCCTTGAGCACGATGTCATTTAAACCCGTTGAGCCGTATAGGTTACCGTAAATGCCCATTATGTTCTGTGTCACATTCTCATCGAGAAGTTTCGCGGAACCTCTGAGCCGCAGTTCCATTTCATTGAAGGACAGATTTGAAAAATCTATGTAACCGTTCATATCCATTGTCCTTTTCGAATCAGACAAATGATAGATTTTAAACTTCTGAAAATTTAATTTCTGTTTTTCCGCGTTCAGGTTAGCGTCGAAATTGTAATTTACTCCTGTCATGTCAAGCGTGAACGAGCCCTTGTCGACTTTCATTCCACCTGTAAGCAAAGGTTCTCTGACGATGCCTGAAATGTTCAGGCTGCCGTTCATTTTCCCTTTTAGGTCTGAAATTACCGGAACGAACTGTTCGAGTATTTTAATCTGAAAATCCTTGGCGTTTATTCCGAGATTAACTTCGCTTTCGAGTACGCTGTTCCTCTGCTCCTCGGTTATATCTTTTCCGAGCGGATTCTTGATAGGTACGTTACCGTCTATAGTAAGAAGTCCGGCGTTATTGGGATTGTAAAATGATATCTGCGGAACGAGGACATTGTCCTTATAATCGATAAGAGCGTCGATTCTTCCGAGTTTCATCTTGTTCATCGAAAGGAAATCCGTATTTGTTTCAAGGTTCAAGGACGGGTCCTCGGGACTTCCCGTGAAATGAAGTTTAATTCTTCTGACGTTGCCCTTGATAAGATTATCCTTGTCGATTCGGGGATTCGAAAACAACTGAATTTTTGAAATATTAATTTTATCCGCCGATAAAGTAAGGTCGCTCGAACCGTTCAGGGAATAATAACCGTTTGCAGTGATTCGCTGGTTTTCATCCGCGAGTTTAAAGCTGTTAATACGTATGTTGCTGCCGGCGTTTCCCGTGTCGCTTTGAATATATTCCAGCGCTACCGGCTCAATATTCTTGAAATTGTAAGTGTCGTATAGAAAACTGAGCGTGTCAAGCCTGAGTCCGTAATCATTCGAGTTGAGAGTCAAGTTTCCGTTTGCAAAAATTCCTTTTGTTGAATCCATTTTTCCGAATACGCGAACGACGGGTCTTTCGGCGTTCGTGTTAAGGTTTACGCTGAGCGTATCAAACTTGCTTCCGCCGAATTGTATTCCCGAAAATCTCGTGGTGAGGTCGGCGAGATAAGTAAAAGGCAGGCTGCTTCCCGCGTCATCCTTTAAAAACACCCTTACCACGCTGTTCCTGAATCCAAAAACCGAGTCCTTATAGGCAAAATCCTCGAAGCGCCCTTCGGTCGTAAACACGAAAGTATTCTTGTCGTTAAGTATTCTGCCGCGGATGTCGCACTTGAACACGAGGCTGCTGTCTTTCATCGCGAGATAGAGCGGCACCAGACTTTTTAATTTTATTTTATATCTGAAATCGGTATCGAAAGATGCCGCTGTCGAGAAAATTTCTCTTCTGCTGAAGACGGTCTGCTCTCTCTTGAAGCCGAGCGAATCGGATTTCAGGTTGTTGTCAATTTGCTCCGTGATTTTTTTCAGGTTCGCCGTAAGAAGCGCTGGAATATCGAGCACTTTGAATCTTCCCGAGGCTTCCATATCAAGAAAGTTCGAAGAAACCGTAACGAATCTTTTTGAACTGTCCGTCCTGAATTCTGCGCTAAGCGGTGTAGAGGGGATTGTGTAACCCGCGAGAACCGAATTGTCAAAATTGAAATTCATTTTGCCGATAAGTTTGTCGGGATCGGTACCCGTGCCTTTAACGTCAAATGCGAAATTAAGGCTGCCCGCGTCATCATTATTTCCGGTTAGCGTCGAAATGTCGAAATTTCTGCACACTCCTTTTACGTCATATCCGATTGAATTCAAATCCCGTACGTTTACGTTGCCTTTGAAATCCGCGTAACCCGTATTGGACTTGTAGTTCACGTCCATCACTATGACGCCCGAATTCGAGTTCACGGTTCCCGAAGAGGACTCGATTCTCTGTCCGAGTATTGTAGTATTCGAGAGTTTGTACGTTATCTTGTTAGTCATCGTTCTATAGTCGACGCCTCTGCCTTCGACTACAAAATCACCCGTGACGCTGCTTTTAAGTTTTTCGTCCTTGATAATTCTTCCTATATCGATATTGCGCGTCGTCGCTTTCGCGTCGTAAATAAGTTCGTTCTTTGTAATGTCGAGATAACCTTTAACTTCGGCGTCGCCTGCGGATGTCTTCACCTGCGCCTCGGCATTAAATTTCAGAGGTTCGCCCTTGAACTTGAAATTCGCAGTAATCACGCCGAGATGGCTGTAATCGGGAATCGGAATTCCCGGAATAATTTCCTTTTCGTCATCGGGATTAAGCACCGCGTTCCTGCAATCAACGTCAAAATAAAGTTTTGAAGGTTCGTGAAGGTTCTTAACGCTGCCGTTTATGTCCAGCGAAGTGCCGTAGGGCAGGTTAATTTTTAGTTCGTCCATCTTGAAGTCAGCATAATTACCCTTTGCTTTCAGTTTGAGATAAACGAGCCCGTCCATGAATTTAATGTCGGGAAGGAAAAATGTAAGGTCGTCAAAGTTGAATTTGTTAGTCGTAATGTCTATTACGAAATTCTTTTTCCTGAAATCCGTGTAATCGATTTTTTCTTTAAGCGGGTTCAGGTTTTCGATTGACGCTTCGCGAATGAATATGCGGGACTTATCTGTCAACAGCCTCAGATGCCTGACTTCGGCGAGGTCTTTATCGTCTATTTTCCCTTCAAGGGAAAGGTTGTTTATGTTGAAATCGGAATTTGTCCTGAATGAAAGATTAAGTATGTTGATTTTTTTCTCGTCGGGTAGGTACGAGCCGAAGAGGTTAAGGTTAAGGTCAGTGACGTCAAGATTGTCAAAATCCAGGCTCTTTATCTTCCGCATCACTACATTGCTTACAGGGACGTTTTCGTCTTTTTCAGCGATCGAACGGAAATTACCGTTTCTTATTTCGAACTTATCCGCGTAAATTTTCCAGTCAAACTCTTTTTTGACAGTGTCGGGTTCTTTTTCCGACTTGAGCAGGTACTCGAAATTCCAGATCCGGCTTCCGTCTTTATCGGCAACTTTTGTCAGGTTGATTTCGGGTCTGTCGATTACGAGACTTCTCACTTTCACTTTCTTGCTCCAGAGCCCGAGCAAATCATAACTTACGTCGAGCCTTCCGAGTTTAAGAAGAGTATCCTTTTTTACTACAAGGCTGACGTTATTCAATTTAATGTCCCGAACGAACGTGCCTTCAATGCTTTCGATGTAAAGTACGGATTCCTTATCCGCGAGAATGCCGTTTATCTTGTCAACCGCAATGCTAAGAATCCAGTTTCGGAAAAATGACGTCTGTATCAGAATCCCAAACAAAATGAAAAGCGCGAAAAGAGCGATAAAGATCTTTTTAAAGATACCCCTCTTTTTCCTTTGCCGGACAGGCTTTCCGGACGTTTCTCCGGCTTCAGGTTCCGGGGCTGCGGCATCCGTTAAAGATTCTGAAGGCATCTCCTCCTTTAATGCATCGTCAATATTTTCCGCGTCTTCGGGCAATAATCAGAGGTTTTTGATTTTATTTATTAATCCTGTGGACGAGTATGAGTCAACGAATTTCAGGCTTATAACTTTGCCTCCGTATCCTTCGACAACATCGGAGCCTACAATATCTTCCTTCTTCCAGTCGCCGCCTTTCACGAGGAAATCAGGACGGACAAATTTAATAAGTTCATACGGCGTCTCTTCGCCGAATATTATGACGCAGTCAACGGGTTTCAGCGACAAGAGTACGAATGCCCTGTCAATTTCTCCGACAACGGGTCTTCCATTGCCTTTAAGTTTTTTTACTGAGGAGTCCGAATTCAGTCCGACGACAAGAAAATCTCCGAGAGATTTTGCTTCGTTCAGATACTCGACGTGTCCTCTGTGAATAATGTCGAAACATCCGTTCGTGAAAACGACGCTTCTTTTTTCATCTTTCAGGTTCTTCCTGATTTCGGCGAAATCTTCTTTTGCAAACATATTATCANNGGATATTAATTTCTTATACAGTTTGTCCCTGCGTACGGGAACTATTCCTACTTCTTCTACTACGATTCCCGCCGCAATGTTCGATATGTACGCAGCATCCCTGACTCCAGCTCCGCCTGACAGGCAGAAAGCCATCGTGGAGATGACCGTATCACCCGCACCCGAAACATCGGCAACCTTTTTTGCTACGGTCTTGACGGATGAAACAACAATTTTTCCGTTTTCCCTGCTGTAGATTCTCATTCCATGCTCGCCGAGCGTGAGAACGACGTTTTTGCATTTCAGTTTTTTTATAAGACTCATCACCAGTTCGTTCGGGTCTCCCGCGGTTTTTAATTTCTTTCCGAACGCATCTTCCAATTCTTTCCTGTTCGGTTTGAACAGGAATGTTTCCTTGAATTCGAAAAAGTTTTCGAATTTCGGGTCAACGAGAACCTTGATTTTTTTCTTAACGGCGTGAGCGAGAATTTTCTTTATGAGCGGTTTTGTAAGCACGCCTTTGTTGTAGTCCTGCAGGATAATGTAATTCGTATCATTGCCAATTTCTCCGAGTTTACTAATAATCTGCGATTCTATTTGCGCACTGATATCCTGCTTCGATTCGCTGTCGATTCTTATAAGGTGATGCGAGTCCGAAATCACGCGCGTCTTGCAGGTTGTCGGTCTTGAGGAGTCGGTTATAAGCCCCGAAGTATCCTGTCCGAGGTTTCTCATCTCATCCCTGAGTATCTTGCCCGCTCCGTCGTTTCCGATAACTCCTATAAGGAAAGGCTCAGCGCCAAGTGATTTTATATTCAGGCTCACGTTCGCCGCGCCGCCGAGTTTACTTATTGATTCCTTCAGGTCAAAAACCTGTACCGGTGCTTCAGGGGATATCCTGTTTACATTTCCGAACATGTACCTGTCAAGCATAATATCGCCGATTATACAGATTCTCTTGCCTGATGCCGCTTCGAATATCTTATCTATCTTTTTTCTGTCCATCCCTTAAGATAATTTTTATATGTAGGTTATTCAATTTAGAAATAGTTGAACACGAAATTCAGAAAATGGTCCGCCTGATACCTTTGCGAGAAGAAGACCTGCAGACCGTTGCTCGTTATAATGCGGTAAAAATTCGTACCTCCTTCGGAAACGACTTTCTCAATGTTCGTATTCGGGAAAAACGCTATTATGTTGCCGAGCGTGTAACTTTCCGGATTTACGAATTTGATTTTTTCCTGAGTTTTAGGTTTGGACTTCAGGGTATCGGCAAACTTGAATTTCAGCGTGTCGTTCCGTTTGTCCTCGACCGTATAGAGGCTGTCGCCCTTAAATATGCGCATCTCCCTGCCGTAACGCTCGTCGATTACTTTTAGATTCAGGTTATAAACACCGCTTTCAAAAGGCGAACTCATGTATTTTTTGGAATAGTAAATGAGGGCGAACGGTTTAAGCACGATTATTGTCCGAATTTCATTTCTGTCAATAAGGTCTTCAATGTTACGGTCCGAGAATATTCTCTGTTTTTCGGTATAAACGAGAGAGTCATCCGATTCTCTTCTGATTTCTATAAGTGAGTGGTACCTGTCGAATTCATACTCGTCGTAATTTATGCTGTCGAGTATGTTCTTTGACGCGGTTGCCCAGTTTATCATCACCGTCTGCGGATTAAAGCCGAGGTTGGAGTTGTCAACCTGAAAATTCTTTAATACAAGAAGTTTTCCGTAATTTATAACGTTCGGATTGTCCGAAAGTTTTACCGTGTTCTTCGCAAGAACGGTGACGTTCGAATCATTGATGCTCGATTCGAGGTCACGAATGTAAAAAACCTTGTAGTCGCCGATAATTTCATTTTTGAAATTCATTTTTCCCAGTTTCTCCGCGTACCCGTCGCTCTTGACGACTGCAAGAGCGATTTTGTTCTTCTGCAGAAAACTCTTAATATCAAGTATGTTCAACTCTTCTTCAGTAGGGCCTTTTTTCCTCGAGGATTTTTTGTCTTTATGTATAGCAACGGGGAAATTTCCGAGCACGAACTTTGACGGATAGTTTGAAAGAGTCTGTACGGCGAAAACGTCATAATATCCTTCGATTTCTTCGAAATAAACCCTGTCGTCGCCCTTGACGTAATTTCTTTCTATCCTTTCCCTTATTAGTCTTCCCGCTTCATAAGTGTCTTCCCTGAACGGATGCGGATAATAAAAACTCCAGATCATGTTCATTATTATTATAACGGACAGCAGAGACAGAGTGAGATACTTTCTGTAATTCAGAATCTGCTTAACGGCGAGAGGTATGAACAGTATCGCGTTTATTACTATGTATCTCGATATCATATTCGTGCCGCCCGTACCGAAAAATCCCTGAAACATAAGAAGAAAAAGCTGTGCGACGTTGAAGAAAACGAAAATACTGAGCGCGGAGATTTCGTCTTTCTTCCTGAAAAATCCCTTTATGCAGTCATAAGTTATTTTCAGGGCGAAGAACGAAGTGACAGGCGCGATGTAGAAAATGAAAATCGGATATTGAATTACTTTTTGCAGCACTTTCGCTGCTCCGTAATCTTCGTAAATCTTATTGGTTTCCTTCGCGAAGTAAAGCAGGTCTCCGTAATCTTTCAGGTTGAGGAGCAGCCACCATACGATGGTCAGCAGGGAGATAAGGGAAATCGCGACAGGAAGAAAATCCTTTTTACCCTTTTTCAGAATTATCTCGACGTAAAAAATATACACTACAAAAACCACGCTGAACAACCAGCCTTCATACCTGAACATGTTTCCAAACGCGAAGAAAACCGTCGCGGCGGCGAGAGGGACAATCTTTCCGCCGCTCTTGTTGTACATAAGAGCGTAGTAAATTCCTCCGATTATGAAAAAGAAGTGAATCGATTCCGGCAATCCTGAAATTCCCAGCCATACCTGAAACGGAAAGAAAATAAATATCAGGCAGGAAAAGACTGCATTCCATTTATCGAAAACAACACGGCATATCCTGTACAGGTAAAATACGGTCGCGGTGGAAAAAAGGAAATTCGTAAAAGTCGCCGCGAAGAACAAATCTTTTATAAACAGCATCACGAATCCGTTGAGCCAGAAGTGCGGAGACAGCCATACACCCGCGTACATTTCGGGTTTCTGCATCCATTCGAATGATTTGACAGTGCGGCAATAATCGTCCGATGAGAGCCACCTGTAGCCCGAATTGAAAATAATAATCTGGAAAATTATTTTGACGAGCATTAGCAGCCCGAGTACCAGCCATTCGTTGTTCAGGATTGCATCCCTGAATTTTCCATAGGCGGACCGTAATAATTCTATCTTATTTGAACTGCTTTCTTTCAATTGNTTGAGTTTAATTCGGAACGTTGTTCCTTTATCTGTGCTGCTTTCGAGCAAAATCAGTTTCCCTTTATGATAATCGTCGACGATTCTTTTCGAAAGGCTAAGTCCGAGACCCCAGCCTCTCTTCTTAGTGGAAAATCCGGGTCTGAAAATATCTTTCCTGTATTTTTTATCAACGCCCTTGCCGTTGTCGGTAACGTCAATTATTATTTCACCAGGGCGCTCATCTACTTTGAAATTAATAATTCCGTGCTCTTTTTCTATCGCGTCGAGTGCGTTCTTCAGAAGATTCTCAATTACCCATTCAAAAAGTTCCGTGTTAAGTTTTACGAGGACTTCATCGGGAGCCTGTACTCCGATGCTGACTTTCTTCCTTACGCTTCCGTCGGCATTCGTAAATCCGGGTATTCTTTTCTCGAAATACCCGCAAACATTTTTTATAAGTTCGCTTACGTTTTCGGGTTCGAGTTTCGGGAGCGAGCCGATTTTTGAGAACCTCGTTGCTATCTTGTTTAATTTTTCAATATCGCTTTCCGTTTCGTCCAGAATCTCTTTGAAATTTCCGCTTCCGGGATCCGTGTTCTTCAGTATTTCTATCCAGCCCATAAGGGATGAAAGGGGAGTTCCGAGTTGGTGAGCGGTTTCTTTCGAGAGGCCGACCCATATACTGCCCTGTTCGTGCTTCTTGACGTATGAAAAGCCGATGTAACCGAGCAGTATAAATATACCGCCGATTATGATTTCAAAAAACGGCAGGACCTTCAACTGCGTTATGAGAGATGATTGTCCGTAGTTAACGTAATTCAGTATTACCGTATCCCTGTAACTGACTTTTATAGGCGGGTTTACTTCCACCATACTCTTAGCCTGCTTCAGGAGTACCCGCTGGATTTCCGACGCAGGCAGCGTTGTATCGATATCGATATTCTTGTAAAAACTTACTACCTTGTAATCCTTGTCAGTGGCAATTATCGGAAAATCTATCTGTGTTATTATTTCGTTGAATATAAAACTGTATTCTCCGCTTGAACTTTCGTCGTTTGCAATGTATTCGAGCGACTTCGCGTAAAGGTTCGCTATCAGAGCTTCGCGCTTCTGGATTCTGTCCACAAGAATCTGCGTGAAGAACAGAATCGCGATGGCAAAAATGACAGCGCTTATTACGAGAACAATTTTTAATTTTAGGGAGCCGATCTTATACATTCCGAATAATGTTATCCTATATTAATTAATATATTCTTATTTTTACCGGGTTAAGCGATAAACAATGTAGATTGAACAGAAACGTCAAAATATTATTCTTTCTTTTTATTCTTTTCATAATTTCATTCGTTGCTTCATTGTTTTCCGGAAGTGTTTTTATTTCTCCCTTTGAGTTATTTTCCGGTACTGACGGAATTAACCGGAATATAAACATGATTTTTTACGAAATCAGACTTCCCAGAACTCTCAATGCCGTGCTTATTGGGTCGGCGTTAAGTTGTTCGGGTATCATACTCCAGACAATTCTCCGTAATAATCTTGCCGAACCCGGGTTGCTCGGGATATCCGCCGGAGCAGGTCTGGGCGCAATAATACTTTTCATTTTGCCCTACGCGTCATTTTATTTTGTCGCGCCTGTTTCATTCGTCTCCGCGCTAGCAACAACACTCGTAATATTTTATATTTCTAATGGTTTAAAGCATAAATATACTAATTTTTTATCATCAAATAAAATCATCTTAGCGGGAATAGCGATAAATGCTCTGTTATCATCAGTTAACGCTTTTCTGCTAATTTATACGGGAAAATCGCTGACGCATATAATATACTGGCTCAACGGAGGGCTTTCCGGCAGAGGATGGAATGAGTTCTTTCCGACATTCGTTTTTGTTATAGCCGGGGTATTAATAGCGGGTTTGCTTTCAAAGGAATATAACGTGCTTTCACTCGGCAGCGAATTATCCGTAACACTCGGACTAAACACGAGAAGACTTCAAAACATATCCATAGCCGTATCATCGATACTCGCGGCTGCTGCTGTATCCGTGGCGGGCATAATATCTTTTGTAGGACTTATAGTGCCGAACATATCAAAACTTCTTCTCNGTTCTGACCACCGTTATTCAATACCCGGCAGCATACTTCTCGGCTCGGTTTTTCTTCTCGTATCGGATATTATTGCGAGGACGGTAATTTCCCCTTCCGAAATTCCCGTAGGAATCGTGACGTCTTTTATAGGCGCACCCGTATTCATCTGGCTTATAATTAAAAAGAGCGGAAATGAATGACTTGAATGATACCATAGCGGCGATATCGACGCCACTCGGTGAAGGCGGAATTTCCGTCATACGAATTTCCGGGAAGCGCGCGTTTGATATCGCGGGCAGCGTTTTTTTCGNNAAATCGCGTGACGGAAAACTTACGACCGAACTGAATTCAGTTCCTTCACACACGATACATTACGGCTATTTATTTGATGATGGAAATATTGTCGATGAAGTTCTCATATCTGTTTTTAAAAATCCTAACTCATACACAGGTGAGGACATAATTGAAATATCATCCCACGGAGGCGTACTGGTAACAAAGAAAGTTCTCGGAACGATTCTTAAGAAAGGGGCGAGGCATGCGGAACCGGGGGAATTCACTAAGCGTGCTTTCCTTAACGGAAAGATAGACCTTTCGGAAGCGGAAGCAGTGGCGGATCTTATCAAAGCGAAGACCGACGATGCGCATAAATCTTCGATTCAACAACTTGAAGGTGCGCTGTCGGAAATCGTGAATGAAATCAGGGAAGAACTTATAAGAATAACGGCGCTCGTCGAACTTGAACTTGACTTCGCGGAGGAAGACGTCGAGTTCACGAAGAAAGAGGAACTTAGAAAAAAGTGCAGCGATACTATCTTGAATCTGGAAGAAATTCTGGCTTCGTACATCAGCGGCAAAGTAATTCGTGAAGGCGTCAACGTCGTTATAGCGGGACGTCCGAACAGCGGGAAGTCGTCTCTTTTCAATGCACTGCTGAAATCGGACAGGGCGATTGTAAGCGACATTTCGGGAACGACGCGCGACTATCTTGAAGAGAACATTATTATCGAGGGGATACTATTTAACCTGACTGACACGGCAGGATTGAGAATGACGGAAGATTTAATAGAATCGGAAGGCATCAAAAGGCGAATGNAAAAAATCGTGAACGCGGACCTGATTTTATATCTGCTTGACACATCGGGAAGCGCCGATGAATTGAAGTCTGGATATGATTACTATGCAGGGAATTTTGATAAAAGCCGTTCGGTGCTCGTATTGACAAAGTCTGATATTTCATCGAAAGATTTCAGGCATTCGGATGCGAGTTCATGCGGAGTGCTCATAAACATTGATGACGCGGCATCGCTGTCTGAACTGAAAAAAGTAATGGTCAGACGCGTAAATGAACGGACGAAACCGACAGGACAGGGAAAGATAATCCTGACCAACCTGAGGCATAAGATTTGCATCGAGGAGACAATTGCATCGTTAAAGAACGTAATCGATTCTATTGATAAAAAGATGAGCGGAGAGTTCATATCGGTCGATTTGAGAAACGCGCTTAACCGTCTGGGAGAAATAACCGGATTTGTGACGAACGAAGAAATTTTGAATTTCATATTCTCGAAATTTTGCATCGGGAAATAGAATTTTAACAACCGTGAAACCGTTCAGTAATTTAGAAGTTATATGGAGCGGATTTTGAGAACAAAATAAAAATAGAAATCATGAAACTTCCATCAATAGATTTGCTGCTCAGGCAGGCGAAGGAAACTCTGTTCAGGTTTCCGCTCGTTCTATTATCGGCGCTCATCGGGACCTATTCGATGATGAGGGTTATTGGATTCTCACGCGATTACTATATGCTTCATTCCCAGGTCTGGTTCAACATAGTAATGACCTGTTCTCTTGGAATCCCTTTATTTCTTGCCTTTGCGTTGTATTCGGAAAAGCGCGGGCATTCGACGGCGAAAAAATTATTGCTGCAGGCTGTACCTCTTTTAATATTGCTCGTTTTTTATTTCTCATTGTCAAAAGAGGACAATTACACCGATATTGGAAGATATTTCCTTTATCTCACGACTTTTCATCTGTTCGTTTCGTTCTCCCCGTTCGTAACGGGTGATAAAGACCAGATAAGGTTCTGGGATTTTAATCAGAAAATATTTCTGAGGTTCGTTCTGTCCGCATTATATTCGGTGGTGCTCTACGCAGGACTTGCAATCGCTCTTCTCGCTTTCGATAAACTGTTCGACATGAACATAAAAGGGGAAAGGTACGGACAGTTATTTTTCTTCATAGCGGGTGTGTTCAATACCTGGTTCTTTTGTTCGGGCATTCCGGCAATCGGCGGAAAGCAGGAATCCGAATTCAAATATCCGAAGGGCCTTAAGATTTTCGCGCAATACGTAATACTGCCGATTGTAGTCGTGTACGTCGTGATTTTATACATGTATCTTTTCAAGATTATATTTCAATGGAATCTGCCGATGGGCTGGGTCTCGTATCTCGTGCTTGGATTTTCCGCAGCGGGAATATTCTCGCTGCTGCTGGTTTATCCGCAGAAAGATGAAGTACGGTGGCTTAGGATTTTTTCAAGATTGTTTTTCGCCGCGTTGATACCGCAGATAATCCTTCTCTTCCTCGCGATAAGCAGGAGAACGTCCGAATACGGAATGACGGAGAAAAGATATTACGTTATAGTGCTTGCAATCTGGCTTGCCGTAACGACTATTTATTATCTGCTGACGAACTTCAGAAACATAAAATACATTCCGGTCAGCCTTGCATTGATTGCCGTCATTACCTCCGCGGGTCCGTGGAGTTCATTCGATTTATCAATTAACAGTCAGATATCGAGACTGGAAGAAGTCCTTATTAAGAACTCACTACTCGTAAATGGAAAAATCGTGAAGGCGAAAGAGGAGATAAACAAAGAGGAACTTTCCGACGTGAAATCCATCATTGAGTTTTTGATTCAGAGAAGAAAACTTGAACGAATACAGCCCTGGTTTGACGCGGACCTGAACACCGTAACGAGTGAAAAAAATCAGAACAGGGTGAAAACACGGAATTCATACCAGCAGCAACAGGGAATAATCGAACTGATGGGACTTGATATCGTGAATAAGGAGAGTTTCAAGAAGAAGCCGCATATTGATGTGCGAACAAAAAACACGAATGAGATAGACGTTAAAGGTTACGACAGGTTTATTTTCTACGATACATATTCAGGAGATACGGTAAAAAAAGTTTTCGGGGACAGCGCGTCAAAAACCGAGATATATTTTGACAGGGATATGAACCTTCTAAGCGTGCGAAGGGACAGTGATTCTCTGAGATTCGACTTTAAACAGCCGCTGGAAAGGCTCGAGTCCGAAACTCCCGAATTGGAAGAAATGACGCTTAATGCCGTCGAGAATGGCATTAACGCTAAATTCATAGTGAAATACATTTACGCGGAAAGAAAAAATGACAGTCTGAGAATTAATAATTTACAGGGATACTTACTTATTAAGAATGAATAACGGCGTTTACAGCGACATAATAAATTTCCTTAAGGCGGATATTCGCGGAAATATCAACGTCATAAATTTCATTGAAAACTACACGCCGGCATTCCTCATTAAATCTGAAGATTCGGTAATAGTCAAAGGAAGAAGCGACCGCGAATGGGTGTACATTGTAACGAAATCGAAGAGCAGGTTGAAGGAAATGCTGAAATATCTTGACGACGGCGACAAGAATTTCGCTGTCATCGAAGACTGGATGATACCTGTAATTTCCGAAGGGAAAAAAATAAAATGGCTGCTCAAGACGAACCGTCTGATTTTGAATTCGAACATGTTTAATAATAATCCTTTGCTTGACAATCTGAAAGAATCGGAAGCGATGTACGTATTTGAAAATTCAGAGTACAAAGAATATCTTACTCCGGGATATGTCGGGGACAGAATAACGAGCGGTGTGAGTTCGGTTATCCGACTTGGGGGGAAGCCGGCGGCATGGGGAATGACTCACGATGACGGTGCGATCGGTTTTCTCAATGTTCTGCCGCAATTCAGGGGAAGAGGACTCGGGAAAAATGTGTCCATAGACATGATTCAGAAAGTAATAAAGTCCGGGAAACTCCCTTTTGTTCATATCGAGGAGGGGAATACGAAGTCGATGAACCTTGCGCAGGGACTCGGTTTCGTAAAGGACAAAACGATTAACTGGATGCAGATTGAATGAAATACTGAAAATGGAACACGAGCACAATCACATCAGGAACTTAAAGAACATCAACACCGCTTTCATAATCGGGATAAGCCTGAATTTGCTTTACACGCTGCTTGAGTTCGGCGCCGGTTTTTATTACAATTCTCTTGTGCTTCTCTCTGACGCGGGACATAACCTCAGCGATGTCGCGAGTTTAATGCTTTCGCTCATAGCGTTTAAACTTTCGCAGGTCGCGGCAACAAAGAGGTTCACGTTCGGTTATAAGAGAGGAACCATACTTGCTTCATTTGTCAATGCCGTCGTGCTTATGATAGTTATTGCCGGAGTACTAAAGGAAGCGATTGAGAGGCTTGCGGCACCCCCTGAGGCTAACGGTCTAAGCATATCTGCTGTCGCTTTAATAGGTATTTTAATAAACTCCGTCACTGCTCTTTTATTTTTCAAGGACAAGGAATCGGACATAAATATAAAAGGAGCGTATCTTCATCTCGCTATGGACGCGGTAGTGTCACTGGGCGCGGTAGTATCAGGGCTCGTAATCCATTATACAGGTTGGGTAGTTGTTGATCCTGTGGTAAGCATGGGAATTGCAGTTGTGATAATAATCTCAACCTGGGGACTGCTGAAGGAAAGCATCTTTCTCTCGACTGATGCCGTGCCGAAAGGAATCGATACTGACAGGATAAGGGAAGCCGTACTCAATGTTAAAGGCGTTAAGAACGTTCATCACATTCACGTTTGGGCGATGAGCACGACGGAGAACTCACTCACGATGCACGTTATTTTAAACGGAAATGACGCGGTTCTTGAATCCGCAGGAATAAAAAAGAGAATTAAAGAAATACTTTACGGTTATAAAATTCACCACGCTACACTCGAGCTGGAAACCCCCGAAGAGAACTGCGGCGAGCCTGATTGTTGAGAATTCATTTTAAAAATTCCGTAATTATATAAATATTTTCTTGCTTATTGCAAGCATCTTATTTATATTATTAAACGGAAATTTGTTTCTGCTGTTTTCCCGCTAAAACAGGAGGATAAATGAAAAAGATATTTTTCTTCTTAGTCTTTGCGTTTTTAACCGCCGCGCAAACCAAATCTCAGGTCTTATTCGATTCAAGAATCGATTCTGCCGTTAATCAAATTTCACAGGAGAGAATAATAAAGTACATGCGTGAACTGACAGGGGATACCGTCGCAATGATCGGCGGAACGCCCCGATTAATTTTCTCGAGATACTTTAGTTCATACGGTAATGAATTAGCGGGACAGTATATTCTTGAGAAATTCCAGAGTTTCGGGCTTAATTCATATTTGCAGGTCATCGACTCGACCTGTAAGAATGTAATCGCAATAAAACAGGGTTCGAAGTATCCTAATCAAATGTACATAATCGGCGCGCATTATGATAACATAATCTGGCCCACCAATCCCTCCCCGTTCGATACAGTTCACGGTGCTGATGATAACTGTTCGGGAGTGTGCGGAGTCTTAGAGGCCGCAAGAATACTATCCGGAATGAATCCGGAATACACAGTAGTGTTTGCCGCATGGGACCAGGAAGAGAATTCTCAGGTATGGGGCGCAGGGAACTATGTAGATTCGGCATTATTAAGAAATGATTCAATCAAAGGATACATAAATCTGGATATGCTGGCGTGGAATGACGGCGGCCTGAACAGATACTGGGCAGGTCCGGACAGCAATTCTGTTTTTTTCCAGAGTATTTTTTCTGTTATAAGCGGAAGATACTTGCCATCTCATACACAAATCTACTATCGGCCGGAGAATTTCGGCAGCGACCAACTCGCGTTTATGCGGAAGGGTTACCATGCATTCATAATCGCCGAGTATAATGTGTTCTCAAACCCGAATTACCATAAAATCACGGATAACTTTAATAACGCTAACATACCGTATCTTGCCGCACTTCTGCGTCCAGCGATAGGAATGCTGACCGCGTTTACCTTGAATAAAACGGCTTATTTCTGGCATAAGCCGCTTGCCAACGCGTTTGATACGGCTTCCAGAACGGCAATTGTCGTAATTAAATTGCCGATGAAAACATCTACGGGCATTAACGCGCCGAGACTTTATTATAAAATTAATAACGAAGTTTTATACACGCATACCGATGCTTACTATTCGTCCAATGATACTTTTAAATTCCTGATACCTTCATTCCCGCTCGGTTCCTATGTGAAATATTATTTTGCCGCGCAGGATACGATTGAGAATTTTGTTTGCACATATCCGGGCGGCGGAGGCGGTCTCAATCCACCGGGAACTGTTGCACCTCCGACATATTTCTCATACCAGATTTATTCCGATTACAGTCAGTGCTCGTCAACACTGCCGAAACCGATAAACGATTTGCAGATATTGAGAGATACAATTCAGGTAAATTTTTCGGGATATGTTGCAAAACTGAAAATCAATTTGTCTCTGAATCATCAGAATGACGGCGACCTTATACTGCAGGTTCAGGTACCCGGTTTGGCAACAACAAATCTCAGTCAGCGAAACGGACAGGGAGGTCAGAATTACATAAACACGACGTTTGACGATGATGCCGTTGTTCCGATAACACAGGGTACGCCTCCGTTTACGGGCTCTTATAAACCTCAGAGCAGTCTCGCAGCCTTTAACGGAATACCCCTGGCGAATACCTGGGTTTTAAGGATTACTGATGCCGCCGCAGGAAACACGGGGACCCTGACAAACTGGTGTTTACTATTTCGGGTAAAAAGCACTGTGAATGTTGAAGAGGAAGAGATGCCTTCAGGATTTGAATTATCCCAGAACTTTCCCAATCCTTTTAACAGTTCGACGAGTATCTTCTATTCTATTCCGAAAAATTCTGAAGTAAGTTTAAAGATATACGATTTCCTCGGACGGGAAGTTAGTATACTCGTAAATGAATATCAGCCTGCAGGCAACTATGCAGCGGTGTTCAATGCCGGAAACTTAGCAAGCGGAGTTTACTATTATGTATTGAGAATAGATAATTATAGAAGCGCAAAAAAAATGGTATTCATTAAATAACTAATAACACCGGTTATGAAGAAACGAATATTTTTTATTTGCATCTTTTACGCTGCTCTCTGTCTTCAGACTGCAGCACAGAGTTTGTATTCGCCTGCTATTGATTCACTTAAGAATCTCGTCTCAAAACAGTTAATAATTAAATACGACAGGGAACTTAGCGGTGACACTACTGCAATTGTCGGGGGAAACACTTACAGGATTCTTTCCCGGGAGACGAGTTCTCCATATAACCCAATTGCTGCTCAATATATATACGAGAAATTTGTAAGTTTCGGTCTTAGTGCGAGATATCAGGTAAACAGTCCGACCTGCGTTAATGTAATTGCGACAAAAACCGGTACGAAATACCCTAACAAACAGTTATTGATATTTGCACATTATGATGATTACAGCATGAACTCGACAGACACTATTCCCGGCGCGGATGACAACGCATCAGGAGTTTGCGGAGTGCTTGAAGCGGCAAGATTGTTGTCCGCATTCAATTCATATTATACGATTAAATTCATTGCATTCGACGAGGAGGAGGACTGGATGATAGGCAGTTACGCTTATGCGGATTCGGTATACACGAACGGAGATTCGATAATAGGATTCATTAATCTGGATATGCTGGGATTCGATCCGTACAGTCAAAACAAGTACAGATTGAATACGAATAATGCTTCGGTTATTCTTGCCTCATCTTACGTAAATTTTTCAAACATATATCAGATTCCTCTGATTCCGAATGAATACCTTAACGAAACAACTGCAAGCGATAATCTCCCGTTCTGGGAAAAAGGATACAAAGGTCTGTTCATAATTGAGTCGAATTCAAACATTTATTATCACACGATATCGGAGACAGAAGATAAGTTAAACTTCGATTTCATGACTAATAACGTTAAGGCCGCTTTGGTTACGCTTGCATCCTGGTGTACAGACAGGTTAATAAGCATTCGGCATACTCCTCAGAGTTCGTCAACAGATACGTCAGCCCGTACACTTATATTTAAGATTAATTGCTCTGCAGGAATAGGGACGGGCAGCAATAAGCCGAGGCTATACTATAAAACAAATTCAGGAAACTACACTGTATTGTATCCTGATTATGAAAGCAGGGATACATTGATTTTCAAAATTCCGGGACAAACCGGCGGGACTAAGGTGTACTATTATTTTGCTCTTCAGGATTCTTTAGGTACGTTATGCGTGACATACCCTCCCGGAGGGCAAGGAATAAATCCTCCGGGTATTACTCCCNCGCAGAACCCATGCTATTACGAAGTGTATAAATTGACAAACAACTGCTCCGTGACTCTCCCAAGGATTATTAATGATAAATCGATAACCACCGACAGCATAAAAATTAACCAGCCGGGATACGTAATGAAAGCGACCGTGAACCTGACGCTCTATCATCAGAATGACGGAGACCTTATTCTGCAGGTTCAGGTACCCGGTTTAGCGGCAACAAATCTCAGTCAGCGAAACGGACAGGGAGGTCAGAATTTCATAAACACGACGTTTGACGATGATGCTGCGGTTCCGATAACTCAGGGTACGCCTCCGTTTACAGGCACTTTCAAACCTCAGAGCAGTCTCGCAGCCTTTGTAGGAATCCCCTTGACGAATACCTGGATTCTGAGAATAACCGATGCCGTTACAGGCAGCACCGGAACTCTCATGAACTGGTGTCTGCTGTTATGGGTAAAATACTCTGTACAAGTTGAAGAAGAAAAGATACTTTCAGGATTTGAATTATCCCAGAACTTTCCCAATCCTTTTAACAGTTCAACGAGCATATCTTACAGCATTCCGAAAAATTCGGATGTAAGTTTAAGAATATACGATTTGCTCGGAAGAGAAGTAAGAACGCTGGCAAGCGGATATCAAAGCGCGGGGGATTATATCGTAATGTTCAATTCGGGAGACCTGTCGAGCGGAGTATATTATTATGTATTGAAAACAGATAATAATAGAAGCGTAAGAAAAATGGTAATTATTAAATAATTATTCAATACGATCATGAAAAAGCAAATTTTATTTGTTTGCATTTTTTGCGCGGTTCTATGCGCTGAAACCGCAGCGCAGGGTCTTTACACGCCGTCAATCGATTATCTTAAACTCCTTGTTTCAAAACAATTAATAATAAAGTATGACAGAGAACTGAGCGGGGATACCACTGCAATCGTCGGAGGAAACACTTACAGGATTCTTTCCCGAGAGACAAATTCCCCCTATAATCCAGTTGCTGCTCAGTACATATATGAGAAATTTGTAAGTTTCGGTCTTAGCGCGAGGTATCAGGTAAACAGTCCGACCTGCGTCAACGTAATCGCGACAAAAACCGGTACGAAATATCCGAATAAACAATTTCTAATATTTGCCCATTATGACGATTATAGCAGGAACTCAGTTGATACTATTCCCGGCGCGGATGACAACGCATCCGGTGTTTGCGGGTGCTTGAAGCGGCAAGAGTGTTTTCGGCATTCGACTCATATTACACAGTTAAGTTCATCGCATTCGACGAGGAAGAGGACTGGATGATAGGCAGTTACGCTTATGCGGATTCGGCATACGCGAACGGAGATTCGATAATGGGATTTATTAATCTGGATATGATAGGATTTGATCCGCTAAATCAAAACAAGTACAATTTGAATACGAATAATGCTTCAGTAATTCTTGCCTCATCTTACGCAAATTTTTCAAGCATATATCAGATTCCTGTGATTCCGAATGAATACCTTAGCGAAACTAATGCAAGCGATAATCTCCCGTTTTGGGAAAAAGGATACAAAGGTCTGTTCATAATTGAGTCGAAATTTAACACTTATTATCACACTATATCGGAAACAGCCGGCAAGTTGAATTTTGATTTCATGACTAATAATACTAAGGCGGCTATTGTGACACTTGCATCATGGTGTACAGACAGGTTAATCAGCATTCGGCATACTCCTCAGAGTTCGTCAACAGATACGTCTGCCCGTACTCTGGCTTTTCAAATCAAAAGTTCTGTCGCGCTTGGTACAGGCAGCAGCAGACCGAGATTGAATTATAAAACGAATGCGGGCAATTACAAAGTTTTATATCCGGAATATGCAAGCAGAGAAACACTGATTTTTAAAATTCCGGGACAAACCGGTGGAACGAAAGTGTATTATTATTTTGCGCTTCAGGATTCTGTAGGAACAAGGTGCGTAACATATCCTCCCGGCGGGTACGGAATCAATCCTCCGGGCATAATTCCTCCGCAGAGTCTCTGCTATTATGAAATTTATACGACGACAAACAGGTGTTCCTCTACGCTTCCCAGAATTATAAAAGACAAATCGATGACATTTGACAGCATAAATATCAGCCAGCCTGGTTACGTGACGAAAGCGACCGTGAATCTGAGTATCTATCATCAGAATGACGGTGACCTGATACTGCAGTTATTAAAAGAGGGCTGTCCGACCGTGATCCTCAGCAGCCTGAACGGAGAAGGCGGCATGAATTATTTTTATACAACTTTCGATGACAGTGCCGGAACTCCTATAACGCAGGCATCACCGCCCTTTACAGGGGTGTTCCGTCCGCAGGGACAATTGGGTTCGTTTATTAATGCTCCGATAGCCGGTTCGTGGGTATTGCGTGTAACCGACACCCGAACGAATAATCAAGGAACTTTATCCAATTGGTGCATAAATTTACTTGTAAAAACTTCAGTCGGAGCTAATGTGAATGAGAATCCCGTTGAATTCAGACTTTCTCAGAATTACCCGAATCCTTTCAACTCAGTGACGAGAATATCTTATTCCATACCGAAGAACTCAAACGTGAATCTGAAAATATATGATATGCTCGGAAGAGAAGTAAGAACGCTGGCAAGCGGATATCAGAGCGCGGGGGATTATATCGTAATGTTCAATTCGGGTGACCTGTCGAGCGGAGTTTATTTTTACAGGTTGACAGCGGGTGATTATTCCGATGTAAAAAGAATGGTAATAATTAAATAACAAGATTATGAACACGGGGAAATTAATTACAGTAATTGTAATTGCGNNCTGCTGATGGCATTAAAAGGAGCGGAGGCGCAGTACCAGAGCTACAAGATCAATCCTGCGAACCAGTACTTCGCTTCCGAACTAAGCGTTAAAATGAATCCGAAAAATACGAATCAAATTGTAGTGGGAGTAATGGGGAGTTATAGTCCTCTCACAACAATAATGGGTTGCTATTACAGCACGAACAGTGGAGTCAACTGGAGCGGAGGACCTATGACTTGCTCTTTCGCTCAGCCCGGTTCCGATCCGATAATTTTAGTCGATACGCTGGGAAGTTTCTATTACATCTGCTGCGCGAACTGGCAGGTTTCCGGAACAAATCTTGACAAATTATTGATTTTCAAATCGACCAACGGCGGAGCGAACTGGGACGGCGGAACAGCGTTTGCCCTTATGGCTCCTCAGATGGATGATATGCCTATGGCCTGTGTCGATATGTCACACAGCCCGTACGGAAACAATATTTATGTTACGTGGGATTTGTATGACGCGTACCCGAGCAACGATCCTGCCGACAGTTGCTGGGTGGAATTCACCAGATCAACCAACGGTGGTTCGACATTCAGTACTCCCGTCCACGTATCGCGCATACCCGGAACTGCGAGATGCGACAACTCTTCTCCTGAAGGAACGTCGCCGTGCACGGGTCCTAACGGCGAAGTTTATGTATCCTGGCCTTTGAATGAAACCGTAATGTTCAATCGTTCAACTAACGCAGGAGTGAACTGGTTGTATAACGACATATACGTCTGCAATCAAGTCGGGGGATGGACAGGATTGGGCTATAAACCCAATTGGTCACCCGTAATGGCTTGCGATATTTCCAATTCACCCTACAGAGGTACGATTTATATCTGTTTTGCCGACCAGAGAAACGGAGAGAACGACAGGGATATATGGCTTGTGAAATCAACAAATCAGGGTAATACCTGGAGCGTGCCTTTAAGAGTGAACAATGACGGTCCGGGAAATGACCAGAGACTCCCCTGGATAAATGTTGATATGGCAACCGGGTATGTCTGGATTGTTTTTCTTGATACGAGAAACAATCCGTCTACTGTTTCGAACGCTTACGTTGCGCGTTCGACCGACGGCGGAAATACTTTTAAAAATATCAAGATAAGCACTACAAATATTATAAATGCTTTCTATTTAGGAGAATACATTGGCATAGAGGCTTATAACAACAAAGTACGGCCCGTTTGGCCGAGACCGCTGGCACAATACCACATGTGCGAGGTTTATGCGACGATAATTGATTCACTAATTCCTTTCATCGAACACGTACCGCTTAATTCTTCAACGGATACAAGTCAGAGAACGGCTGTTGCGGCAATCGATTTTTCTTCGCAGACAGGTATGAACGCGCCCCGGCTTTATTATAAGACGACCGGAAATCCCTTCTCATACGTTCAGGCATACGAGGTAAACCAGACTCAGTACAAATTCCATATTCCCGGTTTTCCTTCGGGTACTAAGATTTATTATTATCTGGCGGCACAGGATTCCGGCGGCGCTTACGTAAAGACGCTTCCCGAAGGCGGCGTGGGAATAAATCCTCCGGGGACAACTCCGCCTCCAAATTTGTTCTACTACGAAATATTTTCTACGAAAAATTCCTGTTCCGTCACTCTTCCGAAGCCGATTCTTGACAACTCACTGACAACAGACAGCATTTATGTGAATTATCCCGGATATATCGTGAAAGGAACTGTCAATTTGTCTTTGTATCATCCGAACGACGGGGATTTGGTATTAATGTTGATGAACGCCGGTACAGGAACTATAACGCTCAGCAGCAGAAACGGAGAGGGCGGAAGCAACTATTTCAATACAACATTTGACGACAATGCTTCATTGTCTATAACACAGGGTTCACCGCCTTTTTCAGGTCCTTACAGACCGCAGAATCCGTTAACAGGGTTGGCAAATCTGCCCGTTGCAGGGTACTGGATATTCAGGATTCTCGACGCCGCGCCGGGCAGCCAGGGAACGCTGTCGAATTGGTGCATAAATTTTCTGGTGAAATCATCTATAGGCATTAATGAAAATGAATCGCCTTCGGTCTTCAGACTTTCTCAGAACTATCCCAATCCATTCAACTCGGCGACGAGAATATCTTATTCCATTCCGAAGAACTCGGATGTGAATCTGAAAGTATATGATATGCTCGGCAGGGAAGTAAGGACGCTGGCAAGCGGATATCAGAGCGCGGGGGATTATATCGTTATGTTCAATTCGGGCAATCTGTCGAGCGGAGTATACTTTTATGTATTAAAGACAGAACAGTACTTTGAAATTAAAAAAATGCTATTAATAAAATAAATTTGAAGGAGTACATATATGCTGAAGAAGATTTTGTTGCTGTCGTTCATTCTGTTGATATTGTCATTTGATGTATATCCACAGGGGTTTTTTCTCAGAAAATCGATTCACTGAAAAATCTTGTTTCATCGCAGATGATTAGAAAATATAACCGGGAGTTGAGCGGAGATACTATTACGACTGTCGGGTCCAATACGGTTCGAATCATTTCCCGTAAATCGAATTCGCCGTTTAATCCGGTTGCCGCTCAGTACATATATGAAAAATTTGTAAGTTTCGGTCTTAATACCAGATATCAGGTTAACAATTCGACCTGTATAAACGTAATCGGGTCGAAAACGGGTTCGAAATATCCAAACATTCATTATATCATATGCGCTCATTACGATGATTACAGCAATAATTCTACGGATACAATCCCCGGTTCAGACGACAACGGGTCGGGAATGTGTGCTGTACTGGAATCGGCGAGGCTGCTTTCCGGATTTAATACGGATTATTCTATTAGATTTATCGCATTTGACGAGGAAGAAGATATGATGATTGGAAGTTATGCGTATGTGGATTCGGCTTATGCGCACGGGGACTCAATTATGGGCGTGATTTGTATGGATATGATAGGTTATGACGGTGAATCTACAGGAATATATAACGTAATTCCGAATCATTTGTCATTACAGTTGTCTTCGGGTTTTTGTAATTCTTCTCTGATTTATCAAATACCCTCATTCCCAATGGAAGTAGTGAGTGAATCTGCAGGCAGCGACCACTTACCGTTTCAGATAAAAGGATACAATGCAATAATGGTTATGGAATACACGTTTAATCCGTACTATCATTCTAAAGATGACAAGTTCTCTAAAATAAACCTGAATTATCTTACTGATGTCGTTAAAGCCGCGGTGGTTACGCTTGCTTCCTATAATACGGGTAAATATATTACTATTAATCACGAACCTGTAGTTTCCAGTTCCGATACTTCATCAAAAATCTTGATATACAAAGTTCAGAGTCCGATGAGAATCGCCCCGGCGGGCAACTCGCCGCGCGTATACTATAAAATCAATAACGGAATTTATTCGTACTTGTCACCATTTTATTCCGGTAACGATACTTTAAAATTCCAAATTCCGGGTCAGCCGAAAGGAACGTCGATCAGGTATTATTTTGCCCTGCAGGATTCCGTAGGCGGTGTTTGCTTGACTCTGCCCCCGGGCGGAAGCGGATTGAATCCGCCGGGAACAAACCCTCCGCCATCATATAATTATTATGAAGTATTCCGCGATGGAAATTATTGCTCGTCTACTCTGCCGAAACCGATTACTGACAACCATTCGACAGCCGACACCGTTACGCTTAATGAAACAGGATTCATTGTCAAAGCGACTGTGAGTCTGTCATTGATTCATTCTAATGACGGTGATTTGATTCTACAATTATTGAAACCCGGGATTGCAACGATTAACCTCAGCCAAAGAAACGGTCAGGGGGGACAGAATTATACTAATACAATTTTCGATGATGCTGCTGCGATATCTATAACACAAGGTACACCTCCTTTTACAGGTTCTTTTAAACCTCAAAACGTTTTGAATTATTTGGCAGATGAACCGGTTTCCGGAAAATATATCTTTAAAGTTACAGACGTTGCAGCCGGTAATCAGGGAAGTTTGACAAACTGGTGTATAACTCTTCAATATAAACATACGGTCGGCGTAAACGAAGAAATCCTTCCGTCGAAGTACAGTCTTTCTCAGAATTACCCGAATCCTTTCAACTCGGCGACGAAAATACCTTATTCCATACCGAAGAACTCGGATGTGAGTCTGAAAGTATATGATATGCTCGGCAGGGAAGTCAGGACGCTGACAAGCGGTTATCAGAGCGCAGGGGATTATATCGTAATGTTCAATTCAGGCAATCTGTCGAGCGGAGTCTATTTTTACAGGTTGACCGCGGGTGAATATTCCGATATAAAAAGAATGGTTGTTATTAAGTAATTTGAATAAAGAAACAGGATGATTAGATTTATCAACAAGTTTAAATACTATTCTAAATGAAGCAGTTAATACTAATATTTGCGTTAGTAGTTTGCGTTCAAACTGTTCCCGCTCAAAAAAACTATATTCATATTCAGGACGCGAACTATTTCGTTCATTCTTACGGTGACCCTGTTACTTCTTCGTCGGAAGGATTTCCCTTATGGAACAGTTACCAGACATCGACCACAAATCAGATTACGTCGGTTCAGTTTATTTCATACATGGGCTGGGCATCTCATATAGGAATGGGGCTTGTATTAACCAGCAACGGCGGTTATAACTGGACGTCGGTATCGTTTAACGATACAACATTTACCACGACGTATAACGGAGTTTATTTTATTAATCAGTTTACCGGCTGGACAGTAGGAGGCGCATTGCAAATCAGAAAGACAACAAACAGAGGTGTCAACTGGGTAAGGCAGGTGCCGCCTCCGATAGCGGGAGTTCTCAATTCTGTTTATTTCTTCGATGCTAACACGGGCTTCGCAATCGGAAGACAGGGAATGTATTACAACTCCTGCATAATCAAAACGACTAACGGCGGAGTAAACTGGACGGAGATTGTAGCATCGACTTCCACGGAGAACGAATTATCCGGTCAATACTGGTTTAACAGTTCAACAGGCTGGATATGCGGGAAAAATTTCCTGATGAAAACAACAAACGGCGCGTCGAATTTTACTAATTATTTCTCCGGGATTCCACCGACATCGAATAACGCCAACGCTCTGCTTTGCATTAATTTCCAGAATCCTCTCACCGGCTGGATTGGCGCGAGCAATCTCGATAAGAAGAATATTTACAAGACCACGAACGGCGGACTGAACTGGTTTTTTCAGGACAATCCTGTCGCTCAATACACATACGTTCAAATAAATGATATTCTTTTCACGGACCCTGACTGGGGCTATGCGGCTCACGGAACGCCTTATTCAGGCGCGATACTTTTCACGACAAACGGAGGCGCTAACTGGACACTTGACGAAGGCACGAACACCTGGTTTGACTGCCTTAATTCATACAACGACGCGATAGTTTACTGCGGCGCCGGAGCGGGGAAAGTGTGGTATTGTCCAATACCATCGGGTGTAAGCGGTACCGGAACTGAAGAGCCTGATAAATTCCGCCTGCACCAGAATTATCCGAATCCGTTTAATCCATCTTCTGTTATAAGATTTGAGATACAAAAAACTTCTGATGTAAGGGTATCGGTGTATGATATTGAAGGAAAGGAAATGAAAACGCTTGTCAATTCAAGACTGAAAGCGGGTGTTTATGAAACAGCGATTAACGGAAGCGGACTATCAAGCGGCGTTTACATTTATGTCCTTTTCGCCGATGGGAAAAGGATGGATTCAAGAAAGATGATATTGCTGAAATAAAGATTAATGCATCCCGGATTCTTTACGTAAAAAATGACAGAGGATTATATTGTGAAAATCCCCGTTTAAGAACGGGGATTTTTATTTGGGAATATTTAGGATTTCTTAAAAAGTTACTGTGACTCCGAATTTGAACGTATCGAAATTCAATGCCGCTTCGCCTCCGAAAGGCCAGTTCATTTCCTTTGAGCGCAGTTGATAGATGCCGAAATAGTAAGCGTTCTTAAGCACGAAATTTACTATTGAGCCCGCGACGGGTTCGCGCCGTAAGATTTTTCTCACGAAACCGTCTATCAATCCGACTCCGACCTCTTCGATCAGCACGCTTCCCGTATTTTTCCAGAAAAGATATCTCTGATACGTGTTCGAGCGTTCATAACCCGCGTTGAGAGCGAAGTTGCGCGATACATTCACGCTGAGTCCGCCTTCCCACGCATGTCCGAAACGGAATGACTTGTCGAAAAGCAGCAGCCTGTTCAAGTCCGTTAGATTAGATGAATCAGGCAGGCTGTTCATGCCGAGCCGCGTCCAGGTCATCTGACCGGAAGTGTAAGGAAGTATTGAGAACGAGCCTTCGCCGAAGCGTATAGGATATCCTTCCTTGCGTCCGAAACCGAATCGCCAACTGCTTGATTCAAGGTTTCCCGCCGTTTTTTCCCTCGCGTCGATATCTGAAGAATGATTCCCGAAATTAAAGTAAGCGAATATATACTTAGTCAGGCCTTTTCTGCTATGATATTTTTCATTTGAAAATCCCAGTTTTATATCGGCGGACGAGACATTCTCGAATTTTGAAGAGAATCCGTCAAGATTTGTTTTCGAAATGCCGTAAGAGATTTCAATCACGGGATGTTTTATATGCAGCCAGTCATCGTGCCAGTTATCCCAGTGTTCGTGCTGCGCGTTCGCGTTCGAGAATATTGCAAAAAGAAACAGAATTATAATTATTTTTTTCATAATAGGAGTTTTATTAGTTTGACGGAAAAAACCTTGTTTGGTTTCAGCAAAAGAAAGAAATTTTACAGAGGAAAGCGGATATTAAAAATTGAATTTAAGGGTGAGCATAAATAACTTATATTGCTAAAAGGCAAGTTTCAGAAAACCTTAAACCGAATGTATAGAATTCTACTGCTAATATTCGTTCAGTTATTATCCTGCGGTACAAAAGAATCCCCGGATATGCGGAACGGAGGAGAATCTTATAATTCCGGTATAAGCAGATTCGAAACCGATACCTCGGTATTCGATTACGACGAAAAGATTTCAGATTTAAAAAGCAAACTTACGGAAGATTTCGTTATCCTGCCGCATTCCTGTTTCATCGTTGCGAGCAACTTAACGCGTGAGCGTACAAACAGCATAATCGAAAATACCATTTCAAACGCGGAAGAATGTTTCTACAGCGATTATTTCGAAAAAAAACCGGATGAACTGATTACGATATTTCTTTTCAAGGACGACGCTTCGTACAGGAAGTGGGCGGGAATACTATACGGCGATACCGATGACCTTTCAAGATTCGGATATTACAAGACGTCGAAGAAAGCGATGCTGATGAACATTAATACGGGTTCCGGCACACTCGTGCACGAGATGACGCACGCTTTTGTCAGATACGATTTTCCCGATATTCCATCCTGGTTCAACGAGGGGCTCGGCTCGCTGTACGAAAGATGTTCCATGACCGATAAGGTGATTCTGGGACACGTGAACTGGCGGCTTCCGGAACTTCAGGACGCGCTGAAAGACGGCACGTACTCGCCAATCTCCGCTTTGATTAAAACGGACGATGATTCGTTTTACGGAGACAACAGTTCGTTTAATTACGCGCAGGCGAGATATCTCTGCCAGTATCTTCAGGATAAGAATCTGCTCAAAAAATTTTATAAGAAATTCAGGGACAATTTCGAAAAAGATAAAACAGGGAAGATATTTCTTGAAGAAGTGACGGGAATGAAGGCCGGGAAACTTGACGCGGAATTCCGTGAGTGGGTTAAAGAACTGAAATACGAAAATTAAAAATCATTAATTAAATAAACTTAGGAGTTATCTATGCCGGTAATAATCACAGGTAAGAATCTGAAAATCGAGGATGTTTACAACGTTGCGGTAAACGGAGAGAAAGTTGAACTTCATCCTGACGCGGTAGCGCGAATAATAAAATGCAGGGGATTTCTTGAAAAAAGAATTGTAGCGAAGGAGATAATGTACGGAGTTAACACTGGAATTGGCGAACTCGCGAACGTGGTGCTTAACGACGAACAGGTTAAGGAATTCCAGAAATTTCTTATATACAACCATGCGGCAGGTATCGGCGAACCTTTCCCGATAGAGATAGTCCGCGCGGCGATGCTCGCCCGCATTAACGTTCACGCGAACGGTAACTCGGGCTGCCGTCCCGTCATCACACAGACGTATGTTGACATGCTGAACAAGGGCGTAACGCCCGTCACCTGCATGAAGGGCAGCGTGGGCGCATGCGGAGACCTTTCGCCTATGAGCCAGATAGCATTATCGCTGATGGGAGAAGGAGATTCATTTTATAAGGGCGAAAGAATGACGACAGCGGAAGCGCTGAAAAAAGCGGGAATACCCGTTCCGGGTCTTCAGGCGCGCGACGGACTCGCGGCAATCAACGGAAGCAACGTTATTAACGGGATGGCGTGTCTGCAGGTATATGAAATAGAAAGACTTCTCAAGCAGGCGGAAATCGCCGCCGCGATGACCCTCGAAGCATTGATGGCGAACATGAAACCTTACGATACGAGACTCCACGCGCTGAGAGGTTTCAAGGGCGCGGTGACATCTGCGGAAAACATCAAAAGAATGATTGACGGTTCCGATTTACTCGGCAAGGTGAAGGTTAAGGTTCAGGACGCGTATTCGATGCGTTCGACACCGCAGGTTATCGGTGCGGCGCGCGACCAGTTAAGATGGACCCGCGAACAGGTAGAGATTGAACTTAACGGAGTCGGAGACAATCCGATATTCCTGCCCGATGATGAAGTTGTTCTGACAGGAGCGAACTTTCAGGGGTCGCCTATAAGCGTGCCTCTCGACATGCTCGGAGCGGCTGTTACGATGGTCTGCGTGCTTTCGGAAAGAAGACTTAACAGGTTGCTTCATCCGGCATTGAGCGTCGGTCTTCCTGCCTTCCTTACAAAAGGCGCGGGAATGTTTTCCGGACACATGCTCAGCCAGTACACCGCGGATATGATGATTGTAGAACAGAAAATATTATCGGCGCCGGCGTCGATACAGTCAATTCCCGCCGCGGCCGACCAGGAAGACTTCGTCAGCATGGGAATGAACACTGCGTTGAAGACAAGACAGATACTCGAGAACGCGTACGGCATTCTCGGAATCGAATTCATTGCGGCTGCGCAGGCGATTGACTTCAGGGAATATAAAGTAGGCAAGGGAACAAAAGCGGCGCATACGGCGGTCAGGAAAGTCGTAGAGCATCTAGAGATTGACAGACCTCTGTTCAAAGACCACAACAACATGATGGCATGCGTCAGGAGGAGAGACATTCTGCACGCGGTGGAAATGGAAATCGGAGAATTGAAAATCTATTAAGAGCAGAAGTTAGCAGTTAGAAGTTAGTAGTTAGAAGAAAAATATTAAGCCCGCTGTGAGCGGGCTTTTTATTATAATGAAGAACTGAATACAGAATAAACTTCGTGACGGAAAAATATTTTGGGATGAAAAATTCTCTATAATAAAAAATCATATTTGGGTATCTTGAACGGAAACGATTGCGCTGTTACTGATAATATATGTCATCCTTCATGCTGATAGATAAAGAAACCGGAAAGTATCATTAGTCATATTCAAAAAAGTATTCACCTCGACAGCGTATCAGAAGCAATAACCGGAAATCGGCGTTTATTTTGTTATGGATATGAAAAATATCCCGTGAACATTTTTCGAAACCTTTAATTTACGTAGTATGAGTTTTCTGGTCACATACTATCTAAGCAACATCCTCGGCAGGAAATTTTTTGACAATTCAGGCGAGCCTGTCGGCAGAGTTAAGGATGTTCTCGTGACGTTCTCGAAGGAGAAGCCGCGCGTTGTAGCGGTTAAGGCGAGAATTAAAGGACAGGACAGGATTCTCGATTTCAGTAATTTCGACATCCGGCGCATACAGTTCGACTGCGTCGTTTACTGCGATGAACCTGTTGATTACGTGATTCCCGAAGGCACTAACATTCTTTATCTTGCCGAAAACATTCTTGACAAACAGATACTTGATATTAACGGTCGTAAATTAGTTCGTGTGAACGATGTTCGGCTCGTTAAAATCGCATCAGGCTCCTACGCCGTTGCGGTTGACGTCGGAATGGACGGCATTTTCAGACGACTCGGAATCGAAAGACCGGTTACATCATTGCTTTCGCCGCTAAGGCTGAAAGTTCCGGGCAGGTACATACTTTTCGATGACGTCGAAGCCGTTGATTACTCAACTTTCGGCATAACACTTTCGAAACCTTACACGAAACTTCACACGCTTCATCCGTCGGACCTCGCCGACGTTATTGAAGACCTCGATAAGAAATCGGGCAAAGCGCTCTTCGAATCTCTCGATGAGGAAAAAGCAGCCGATGTTCTTGAAGAGCTCGAACCTGAAGCGCAGGTGGAAATGATTGAAAGCCTTTCAATCGAAAAGGCCGCCGACGTCATAGAAAAAATGCCCGCCGACGAAGCCGCCGACCTGATAGACGAACTCGAAGACGATAAGGCTGAACAACTTCTGAACGAAATTGAAAAAGAATCGTCGGACGATATCAGGGAAATCCTTCAGTATAAGGATGATACCGTCGGAAGCCTGATGATGACGGAATTTCTTTCGTTCAAGGAAAATATTACCGTAGAGGATACGCTCGAATTTCTCCGCACGGAAAAACCTGAATCGGATACGATTTATTATCTGTACGTCGTTGACAACGATAACAGGCTTAAAGGAACCGTGTCGCTTCGCGATCTTGTAATCGCAGACCCGAACATGATTTTGAACGATATAATGAGAAGAACGGTCGCTTACGTTTATGACAACGATGAACTTGATTCACTCGCGGAAATAATCGCAAAATATAATCTTCTGGCAATACCCGTAATAAACAACGAGAAGAAAATGGAAGGCGTCGTTGTAATCGACGACATCGTCGAAGACCTTCTCGATAAAAGGAAGACGGAGTGACGATGTTCGGGAGAGTATTCAGAACAAGAAGAAGGGCGCTATTCAGAAACATCGCGATATTTTTCGCGATACTCGGTCCCGGGCTTATTACCGGCAGCGTGGACAACGACGCAGGCGGCATAACTACGTATTCAGTCGCGGGAGCGCTTTACGGCTACAATCTAATATGGACGCTCATTCCCGCCTTTGTGGTTCTGATAGTAATTCAGGAAATGAACGCGAGAATGGGAGTGGTTACGGGCAAGGGACTTGCCGACCTCATAAGAGAAAACTCCGGCTTGAAGACAACCTTCTTTATTTTCCTCGGACTTCTGATTGCCGATATCGGCAACTCGACGACGGAGTTCGCGGGTGTTGCGGGCAGCATGGAGGTGCTCGGGATCAGCAAGTACATCTCGGTTCCGCTGGCGGGAATTGCCGTGTGGTTTCTCGTCGTAAAGGGTAATTATAAAATCGCCGAAAGAGTGTTCATCGTATTCAGCCTCGCGCTCTTCATGTATATTATATCCGCACTGATGGGGAATCCAAACTGGAGCGAAATCGGAAGTTCGATAATAAACCCGAAAGCAAATGTGGATTCGGGTTATATAGGAATCGTTATAGGAGTTATAGGTACGACAATCGCCCCGTGGATGCTTTTTTACATGCAGTCATCGGTCATCGAAAAAGGATTGAAGAAAGAGAACTACAGGTACATACTTCTCGACATTATTATCGGCTGCCTTGCAACCGTCGTCGTGGCGTTCTTCATAATTGTCGCCTGCGCATCGACGCTGCATCCGCAGGGAGTTGTAATAAACGAAGCCAAGGATGCGGCGCTTGCTCTTATGCCTCTTGCAGGCAATCTTGCCGCCGTGGTATTCGCGTTCGGTCTGTTTATAGCGTCAATATTTTCGGCTACTATACTTCCTCTTGCCGCGTCGTTCTACATTTGCGAGGCGTTCGGCTTCGAAGCGGGCATAGACAAGAAATGGAAAGAGGCGCCGGAATTTTTTATTCTATATACCGGAATGCTTGTAATTTCAATGGCGATAATACTAATGCCTAACGCCCCGCTGATTAAAATTACACTCATATCCCAGATTCTTAACGGAATGTTTCTGCCTATAGTGCTCGTATCGATTATGCTCATAGTGAACAAAAAGAAAGTAATGGGCGATCACACGAACAGACTGTTCAACAACATAATTGGCTGGTCGACCGTAATAATACTAATCGCTCTCACGATAATATACTTCGGAATGAGAATTTTTCCCGTCTGATTATTTCATCAGCACCATTTTCTTTGTTTCGCCGTAATCTTCCGCGGACATTTTACAAAAATATACACCGCTCGACTGTTGAGCATTGAAATCGTCGGTTCCGTTCCAGATAAATTCGTACTCTCCTTTCTGAAGAAAAGTATTGACCAGCGTCCTTACAAGTTTGCCTGATGAATTATAAATATTGAGCGAGACGAAAACCCGTTTAGGAACGGAAAAATTTATTTTAGTCGCGGGATTGAACGGATTCGGATAATTCTGACTCAAATAAAAGTTGCCGGGCGATGGATTCTGATTATTTATAATTCCGGCAAGGGGGCTCTTGTTGAACCTGTAGATTTTTCCTGTCGCCGCGGTGTGAATGAAATACATTTCATTATTTTTATCCGTTCCTATACCGCTGATCAGGATATTCTTCTGAACAAGAAGCGAGTCCGAAGTAACAGTTCCGTTATTGTATCGAAGCATCCATACCATGCCCGAGCAGTAATCGCCGTATATATAGGCTCCGTTTAGTTCGGGTCTGCGTAAGCCCCTGTAAACAGCGCCGCCTGTTACGGAGCAGTTGCCGCTTGTATGGCCGTAAACCTTTATCGGCAGTGTTTTTCCCGATGTATCGCATCCCGAGGAAGGATTATAACAAGCGAATCCTTCCATAACCCGCCAACCGTAGTTCTTTCCGTTTTGCAGAATGTCGATTTCTTCCCAGTTGTTCTGCCCGACGTCACCGACGTAAATCAATCCGGTTACGGCGTCCTGCGTGAACTTCCACGGATTCCTCAGACCCCAGGCGTATATCTCTTCGCGTCCCGCTGAAGGATTGTTGTAAAACGGATTTGTATTCGGTATGACATATCGTTTTGTTGCTGTCGTATCATTAATGTTTATGCGAAGCATTTTCCCGAGCAACACCTGAAGATTCTGAGCATTGTTCTGCGGGTCGCCTCCGCTTCCGCCGTCACCCATACCTATATAAAGAAAACCGTCGAGACCAAACATCACCGTGCCGCCGTTATGGTTGGAATACGGCTGATTGATTTCAAGTATTTTATATTCGCTGAGAGAGTCCGCTTTATCAGGGTCGGACGTTTTTACTTTATACCTTGCAATGACCGTACGCAGCGGAGACGGAGCGGTGTAATTCACGTAAAAATAACCGTTCGACTGATAGTTAGGGTGAAATGCCAGTCCGAGCAAACCCTCTTCGCCCGAAGACGATGATATTTTATTCGAAATATTCAGGAAGACTTTGGAAGTCGCGGTGTTCGAGTCGTTTGCGAAGACGATGATTTTTCCGTCCTGCTGAACGACGAAATTCCTGTTCGTGCCGTCACCCGCATGAGTGAAATGAAGCGGTTTATTGAATGTCAGACCAGGAAAAGCGTCTATTAACTGCACGTTCGGATTCTGAGCGCAGGCGGTAACCGCCAGCATCAGAAAAGCCAGTAAAATTATTGTGTTTTTCATTTTTCCTCTTTATTCGGATAACAAATTTGGAATCAATAAAATCCATTATTTTTATGAATCTGTGATTTCCGGATGCCGGATAAGGAAACATCGCAATGAAATTCACTCGCAATCAAAACAAAATTAAATACAAATTTTCCTGTGCTCTTTGAATTTTCAGTTTCCTTATTTTGTTATTTCAATTATACGCCTTATAACCTATTTTTTACGAAATTACGTTATGAACGAAGAGAGATTAAATATTATAAAAGAGAAACTTAACGGTTTAGGTGTCGAGTTTTACGACGTCAATGGTACGCCCGGAATCATAGCGTCTCCTGAAAATGTTCTGAAAATATGTGAAGTACTGAAAAATGAGGGGTCAATCTCGTTCGAACAGTGCAGGGACACGGTAGGCGTTGACAGGTTTACGAAGAAAAACAGATTCGAAGTGATTTACAGTTTGTATTCGCTTAAGTACAGGGACAGGATTTTCGTAAAAGTCATCATAGAAGACAATAAGAAACCGGAAACTCCTACGTTGACGAACCTGTGGAAATCAGTTAACTGGTATGAAAGGGAAGCCTATGATATGTTTGGAATAGTCTTCACGGGGCATCCCGACTTAAGAAGAATTTACATGCCCGAAGAGTTTGAATATTATCCTTTGAGAAAAGATTTTCCTCTGATGGGAATTCCGGGTTCAATTAATTTGCCGAAAAAATAGAATTATGCCTCACACCGTATACGAAAAACTGAAGAAAAACGACCCGAGCATTCCAAAATCAAAAATTCTGGAAGCGCTTGAGTCACAGGATTTGAGCCTTGAATTTAATGATGCGCTTGAGAATGAAATGGTGCTTAACATGGGACCGCAGCATCCCGCTACACACGGAGTCTTAAGGCTGCTGCTGAGTCTCGACGGGGAAACCATAAAGAAGGCGGTTCCCGACCTCGGGTATCTTCACAGGGGTTATGAGAAACTCGCGGAGAACATGTCGTATCACGAGTTCATTCCGCATACCGACAGGCTTGATTATCTTCAGCCCGTCGCTAATAACATCGCGTACACACTCGCAGTGGAAAAACTTCTGAATCTCGAGATTCCCGAAAGGTCAAAGTATCTCAGGACTCTCTCGGCCGAACTCGGCAGAATACAATCGCACTTGATCGCGTACGGTACGACCGTGATGGACACTGGAGGGCTGACGCCTTTCTTATGGGCAATGCGCGAAAGGGAAAAAATACTCGATATTTATGACATGTATATCGGCGTCAGATTCACGACTTCTTATTCGAGAATCGGAGGAGTGGCTCAGGACATCACGGACGAGGCAATCGCCGCGATTCATAAGTTCACGGACGAGTTCCCGGGTTATCTGAAAGAGATGCGGGATATCATAGAGAGGAACAGGGTATTCGTCGACAGGCTTGAGGGAATCGGATACATGTCGAAGGAAGACGTGATTAATTACGGGATTACGGGACCGATACTTCGCGCGGCAGGTGTCGATTGCGATTTAAGAAAAGACAGTCCGTATCTCGCGTATGATAAAGTTGATTTTGACGTGCCGACGACAACCGAAAGCGACAGTCTCGCAAGGTTCTGGATTAGGTTCGAGGAAATGTACCAGTCCGCAAAAATAATAAGGCAGTGCATTGAAAAAATGCCGAAGGGACCCGTGAACGCTTTATCGCCGAAGAAATCTCTTCCACGCAAGGAAAAGATATACACAAAAATGGAAGAATTGATATACGATTTCATGCTGATTAATTTCGGGCAGAATCCGCCTGTCGGAGAGTCGTACAGCGCCGTTGAATCGTCAAAAGGCGAACTTGGTTTTTATATAGTAAGCGACGGCAGCGGCAAGCCTTTCAGGACAAAGATACACTCGCCGTCATTCTGCAATCTTCAGGCAATTCCCGTTATGCTTAAAGACAGTCTTATTTCCGATTCAGTCGTTATAATCGGCGGAATTGATCCCGTTATGGGAGAAGCCGACAAATAATTTGAAAACATATTATTAATCCGAATGCAGTTATTCAACGAAGAAGAATTAAAAAGAATAGAAGAGATCAAGTCGCATTACCCCGATGCCCGCGCGGCGCTGCTTCCAGTGCTCTGGATGGTTCAGGAAAAGGAAGGATGGATTTCGCCGGACTCGATGAAATATGCGGGTGATTTGCTCGGCGTTCCTTATGAGCACATTCTCGGTGTTGTGTCGTTTTATACGATGTTCAACAACCAGCCGAGAGGAAAATATCACCTGCAGATATGCACGAACGTTTCCTGCATGCTGAGGGGCGGGTATGAACTGTATAATTACGTATCGGAGAAACTCGGAATAAAAAACAACGAAACGACTGCAGACGGAATGTTCACGATTGAAGAAGTAGAATGCCTCGGCTCCTGCGCGACTGCGCCGATGATGCAGGTGAACAACAAGGAATATTACGAAAACCTTGATACTGTCATAATCGATAATTTGCTGAAAAAATTCGGAAAAAGTATCACCACAGAGAACACAGAGACCACAGAGAAAAACTAAATTTATATAAAGAGCAGAAATATGGACACGGATCCATTAACTGAAAAGATAATCGGTTGTGCGATTAATGTTCATAAAGCATTGGGACCTGGTTTACTTGAAAGTGCTTATGAGGAATGCCTGTGTTATGAATTGATTCAGGCAGGATTTATAGTTGAACGGCAAAAACCGATACCTTTGGTTTATAAGGAAGTTAAATTAGATTGCGGTTACAGATTGGATGTACTTGTAAATAAGGATGTTATCGTTGAAATAAAATCAGTGGAATCCTTGATGCCGATTCATGAGGCCCAGTTAATATCATATTTAAAACTAGCAAATATCAGAACAGGGCTATTAATAAATTTCAACACAAAGATATTGACGGATGGAATAAAAAGAAGAGTCGTGTAATCTCTGTGTACTCTGTGTTCTCTGTGGTGAATAATAAAACAAGAAATGAAAATGAAAATAATTTTAAAAGATATACCCGATTTACACAGGATAGGTGTTTACGAGTCGAACGGCGGTTATTCCGCATTCAGGAAGGCTTTGAAAGAAATGAGCCCCGATGAAGTAACTAACGAGGTGAAGAACTCAAACCTCAGAGGCAGGGGCGGCGCCTGTTTTCCGACGGGTCTTAAGTGGACATTCATGCCCAAGAACAGCGACAAGCCTAAATACCTGTGCTGTAACGGCGATGAGTCGGAACCAGGAAGTTTCAAGGACAGGGAAATATTTGAGAAAAATCCGCACCAGTTTATCGAAGGAGTTCTTCTTGCTTGTTACGCGATGGGAATAAAATCCGCATACGTTTACATAAGAGGCGAGTATTACAAATGGATAAATCTGCTTCAGGCTGCGATTGACGATGCTTATAAAAAAGGGTACATAGGGAAAAACATACTCGGCACAGATTTTTCAACCGATGTTTACATTCACCGCGGAGCGGGAGCTTACATCTGCGGCGAAGAATCGGCGCTTATGAATTCAATCGAAGGCAAGCGCGGCTATCCGAGAGTCAAGCCTCCGTTTCCCGCGGCTAACGGACTGTGGGGATGCCCGACGACTATAAACAATATCGAAACTCTCGCGAACGTTCCCGAAATAATCAAGAACGGAGCAGAGTGGTTCTCGAAAATAGGCGCGCCGAAACATCCCGGCACGCTCCTGTTCGGGGTGAGCGGTCACGTGAACAAACCGGGAGTCTATGAACTTCCGACAGGCACGCCGCTTATGAAAATAATCGAAGATTACTGCGGCGGAATTACCGGCGGCAAAGAAATCAAAATGGTTATACCCGGCGGCTCATCGATGCCGCCTCTCACGAAAGAGGAATGCCTGAAAGCGAACATGGACAATGAAAGTCTCAAGGAATTCGGTTCTTCGATAGGAACGGCAGGCGTAATGGTTATGGACGAGGATACGGATATTCTTAAAGTACTAATAAGAATCGCGAAATTTTATTATCACGAATCCTGCGGACAATGCACGCCCTGCAGGGAAGGGACCGGATGGCTTTTGAGAGTTCTGAAAAGAATTGATGACGGCAAGGGAAGGCTTAACGATCTCGAACTGCTCACATCGGTTGCTCAAAACATTGAGGGCAATACAATCTGCGCGCTCGGTGACGCCGCCGCCTGGCCGGTTAAATGGACCGTGAAAAAATTCAGAGAGGAATTCGTAAAAAGAATACCCAAAGATGAAATTGATGTTCCCGTCTTGAATAAAGTGCATTCGCTAAGATAGCATTACCTACCGGGAAAAGTTCTTCAAGAAAATTTCATTCAGAGATTAGAATTAATAAGCCCCGTTCGGGGCTTATTAATTTATTACGAATTAAATCTATTTCCCGATAAGTTCGTGAATTTTGAACGCGCAGTATCTCGCGTAATCTAGATCGTGCATCGCGTTATTCGCCATAGTGGTTTTCTGCCCGTCAAATTCGCATCTGTTGAATAAATCCATTTCGGCAATCTTATTGTTGGCGTTGTCAAGAAACGTCACCTTTGTGTGTAAAATGAATTTGTCCTTGAAATAAGGTCTCGAAATCTTGATTACGCCTTCCCCTGTATCGGAAATCTTCGAAGTCATGCCGGACCTTATCATACCGGCAAGTTTCCGGCCTCTCTCTTCGGCAATTTTCGGCGGTTCGTCGAGCAGTTCTTCAGGGCTTGTCGAATCGGGGAATTTTGTCTCCGTCGACCCGCCGAGCAGGTCGCTCGTAAGAATCCTGCCGTTAATTGTATCGTACTGCATTGTCCAGTTCTTGATGGTTCCGAGCGCGCTTTCATTGAATACGTCCTGCGTCGTGTAGTCTATGGAGCCTGTCATGCAGCCGCTGACCAGCAACAGAAAAATAAAGAATGCAAAAAAGTTTTTCATCAATCCTCCGGGATTAAACTTTATATTACTTGAAAATATTATTTCTTACCGAGAGTTACCCTGACGGTAACTTCCTTATCGTCTCTTCTTACAGTTACATCGACTTCCTGCCCGGGCTTGTATTCTCCCAGAGCCGCCGTGTAATCATATATGTTTTTAATTTCCTTCTCACCGAATTTTATCATCACGTCTCCCGCCATCAGACCGTATTTCTCGGCTGGGCTTCCCGCCTGCACACCGGAAATCTTAAACCCGTCGCCGTTGTACGAAAAGTCGGGAACAGTGCCAACATAAACTCTTACGGATTTCCTTTCGGTCTTGTTGTCTTCTTCCTTCTTCACGACTTTGGTGAATTCGGGTTTGACGGGAGAGTTCGCGATTCCGTAAGTCAAATCATAAACCAATCTTAAAACCTTTGCTTCGCCTTCCGTGTTTATCTTGTCGTAGGTATCGGAAGGCTTATGGTAATCTCCGTGAAGGTCAGTGAAGAACATCAGTACGGGTACGTTCTTGCCGTAGAAAGAGGAATGATCCGACGGACCGAATCCGTCAGGATTCATAGACAAAGAAAACGAGTAAGACTTGTTCAGTTTTTCGATTTCCGGAATCCAGTACGACGAAGTGCCTGTGCCGTTAAGAATCAATTTGTCGTCCTTAAGTCTTCCTATCATGTCCATGTTTATCATTGCTATGATATTGAACTCCTTGAACTTCTCGGATTTCGTGAAATATGAAGAGCCTATCAAGCCCTCTTCCTCTCCCGTGAAACAGAGGAAAAGCACGCTGCGCTTGACGTTCTTTTTTTCAGACGATAGTTTCTGCGCGAGTTCAAGAACGCCCGCGGTGCCTGACGCGTTATCGTCCGCGCCGTAATGAATCAGTTTTTCCTTCCCGCTGTACATGGAATTAGAGCCGCCGAGCCCGAGATGGTCGAAATGCGCGCCTACAACAATAACTTCATTTTTCAGCACCGGGTCCGAGCCTTCAAGCAGACCTATCACGTTTCCTGTCTTCTCGTAATCGTCCTGAAGTTCTACGGAGAAATTCACCGTAATGTCGTTGAACTCTATGCAGTTTGGCTTTAACGTTGAATTGATACTGCTGCTTATTTTATTCAAATCATATCCGAAGTCTTTCATCATCGATTCGATTGCGGAGCGTTTTGCGTTTATCACAGGAATACCGAAATCCTGCTTTACCATTTCATTTCCCAAAATCATCAGTTCGTCGTCATTAGATGATGTGTCCGGAGGATTAATAACTATTACCCCCGCGGGTTTTAAATCTTTAAGTATAGACAATTTCGCCCGCAAAGTTTCAAATGTTGAAAACTTATCATCGTTCGGATTGAGATAAGTAGGCGAGTAACGCATAATTACAACCACCTTACCTTCCACGTTTACGGCGTTACCGTTCGCGTCAAGAAAGTCGTTGTAATTCAGGTTATCGGATTTAATTCCGTAACCCGCGAAAACCATTTTACCCTCCGCGGTTCCGTTGACCGAAATGGAAAGAGGGGTGAATACTTCCGGAATGGCGTCTATACGTCCTTTTGGCACGAAGAATGACAGCGAGTTGTTGCTTCCTTCTTTGACTCCGTTATACATATCGAACCTTTGTATGAAAGCGCTGTCGCCTTCAGGTTTGAGTCCGTATTTTTGAAATTCCTTGCTAATATATTGCCTAGCAAGAACGTCGCCCTGCGTGCCCGGATAACGACCTCCGAGTTCATCTGATGCGAGGTATTTCACGTGCTCATATACTTCTTTGCCTGTAATGTCTTTGTTTCTGACATTTTCGATGCCGTTTTGCGCTGAAGCATATCCCGCCTGAATTAATATCAGGCACGTTATAATAAAAATTTTATACATCTGTGTGTTCTTTTACTGCTTTAATTCATTTTTGAGTAATCAAGTTCCGAGCCGAGCACGCTGTGAGGAATAAGGAATACAATAAGAGTCACTACTGCTGCGCCGAGAACCCAGTACGCGGGTTTTTTCGATTTATACACCATTACTGCCGCAACAATCCACGCGATGAAAGCGATTAATGTCTTGTTGTCGGTAAGGTCAAACCCGAACGGCACTCCCGTCCAGTACGCGTCGAACGCGTATTTCTGAACTATCGGTCCAAGTATCATTCCGCCTGCGAACATAAATCCGAGAGCCCAGAAAGTGAATTTCTTAAGGTGCGCTTCTTTTTTGAAAACCTCAAGTCCCGCACGTGTTGAAAGCAGCATTGCGGCAAATATTAGTATGACGTGAATTATCAAAATGATGTCCGGGACATCGCCCTTGTACCTTATGACTACTGGCTCCGAAGGAATTTCCGTTTCGGTATTCTGTCCGATAATCCGGATTGAATAATCGAGTTTACCCGCGGCGGGTTGTTTTGGAAGTTCTGCTTTAAGAACGCCGTTTTCATTCACCATTTCGACGCGAGTAATTTCGTCTTTCGTCTTGTGTCTTTTCCAGAGCAGCACTCCTTTCAGACTATTGTCCGGCACGACGACCTGAACGGGGCAGTTCGCGCTCGTACTGTGGCTCCTGTTAAGTTTATAACTAATTTCTTTCCCCTGAAAAACAATTTTTCCCGAGACGGGGTATGTCGGTCCCGTGATTCTCTGGTAATAAGCCGACGCGGCGGTTATCAGGAAAGCGAGTATCCAGGGCAACGAGACTTTAACATAGTAGAAAAACGATTTTTGGGTGTGCGGAGTATTTTCCATAAATTATTTATTATGCACAAACATAACAAAAGCGGTCATTTAATTCTATACTTAATTGCATATAATTATTATATTTCAGACAAATTTGCTTATGAAAATATTACTGACAGGCGGGAGCGGTTTACTGGGTCAATATCTCAACTTGAGATTGTCCGCGGAACACGAACTGCTGACGCTTTATAACGAGAATCCCGGGAACTGCCATAAGTTCGATTCGATAAAGGTTGATATAACCGATTATGGCAGATTGTCGCTTCTTTTCGGAAATTTCAGACCTGACGCGGTGGTGCATACTGCCTGTTATTCCAGACCCGAGATATGCGCAAGTCTTCCGAGAAGTGAAGTGTATAAACTTAATGTTGAGGCGACTGAAAATATTGCGCGGTTGTGCGGCAGCTTCGGCTCAAAACTGATTTTTACATCAACGGACCTTGTGTACGCGGATTCCGAAAGCGGAATGGCTGACGAGAACGGCGCGTTGAATCCGCTGACTTTATATGCCGAATCCAAACTTATGGGCGAAATCGCGGTGCAGAGAAATTCCGATAACTACATAATATTAAGGACCGCTTTGCTTATAGGATTCGGTCTTAATCACAGCAGAAACAATTTTCACATCACGTACGAGAACCTGAAGGCGGGAAAAGAAGTTCGTATGTTTTACGACCAGTTCAGGACGCCGCTTTCAATACGGCTTGCGGCGAATATGATATCAAGATTATGCGGAATGCCCGTTCGGAACGAGGTTGTAAACTTTGGCGGCAGAGACAGGGTATCGAGACTTCAAATCGGAGAAATGATTTGCGAAGCAGGCGGATTTGACAAGAATCTGCTTATTCCTGTTTCGTGCCAGTCCGTTAAGGGATTGGTACAGGTGCCTGATGTATCGATGAATACCGATAAACTGAATGGCTATGGACTCGCGCAGGGAAGCGTATTCGATGAAGTGGGTGCGATTCTAAAAAACGGAATTTGATTCTTTATTACTTTTTCCTTTACATTATTTGCGGAATTAATTAATTTAAATCAAACAAATTCATTCATATAGCAAATTTCTTCCGATTAAAATACGGTTTTAGCAATAAAGCCCGAAAATACCAAAATCATTAATTTTTATAGTTTTATAATTCAAAAACGCAGATTGCGTTTAAAGGTATTATTTTATTGATTATTTTAATAACTTATTCGTCAATCAACAAAGAAAATTTTTAAGTTGAATAAAATTAAAATGTTAAAAAGAGCAAGTTTCGCCTTATTTTTACTATCGGCTTGCGTGGTGTTATTTTCATGCGAGAAAAAGGATGACGGCGTTATTGATCCTACATACGATTCCCCGATACTTTCGAATCTTGTACTGGTGCCTGATACCGTGAAAACTACATCAGGTTCACCTGTAATTAAATTTTACATTTCCGCAGTCGCGGACGTCAACAACGGCACGCCTTTGACAGGCGTTACCTGCACTGTAACGGACCCGAAATTGAACAGTTACGGCGCGCAAAATCTCGTATATGCTTACGACACCGCGGGAGGCAAGAAATACGCCGCTACTCTTACCCTTGGCAGCGTTTCCTGTCTGCTAGTCGGAGATTATACTGTTCAGGTAATTGCAACTAACGAGCAGGGATTGAGCAGCAACATGCTGAGTAGTTCATTTTATGTGCAAAACACAGCGAATGTTGCTCCCGTTGTTTCAAACCCGGACATACCCGACAGCGTCGTCAGACCGTTATCCGGTTCCGTAAATCTCACTCTTTCTCTTACAGCGACAGACGCGGACGGACCCTGCGATATCGCGTTCGTTTACATGGACGCTTACAGACCGAGCGGGAATTTCATAGGAAGGTACGCTATGACGTACAACGGAAATAATGTTTATTCATATACTAACACCGTATCTTATGCCGAACCCGATTCTTCGTACGGTTATTATAAGTACTGGTTCACCGCGCTGGACCGTTCGGACGTGTTCAGCACGACTTACAAAGACAGCATAAAATTTGTCAGGCCAAATTAAAAGAAAAATGAATTTAAAATGATATTAAGAAAAATATTTTTATTCGTGATTTTAACCGCGGGAGTCAACCTGTTTTCGCAGACAATACCCGAAAATTTCTCGCTGGGGAAGTTCAAAAATGTTTTCGTTAAGACTTCCGGCAAGAACGCGAAACTTACGGCGGTCGTCGTGAATCCGAAGAATTCTAAATGCCCGATAAGCAACTTCGTTACGGACATCTTTTTTTCGGGTGATACTGTTTGGTTCGGAACGGGAAGCGGACTGATGCGCACGACGGACAGGTTCAACAGTTTTGATTATTACATCGAGTCCGAACCTTTCGGGACGGACGACGTCGCGGGTTTGAACGTAAAAGACAGAGTGTTCGTCGCGGCTACCGCGATAAGTGAGTTAATTGACGGTGAAAATGTCGCTACCGGAACGGGAATCAAGGTCTCGACTGATTACGGCCGTTCCTGGAATTCATATCCGCAGCCGATGGACGGATTGACCGATACGGTTGTTACATACGGATTGAACAACATTCACGCACTGCCCGTAGTCGTACCTCAGCAGAATCTGTCTTACGATATTGCAATTTCCCGTACAAAGGGCGATACTTTAAATTACACTATCTGGATTACGAGTTTCGCCGGAGGTCTCAGAAAATCCACTGATTACGGGGTATCCTGGCAAAGAGTGCTGCTGCCTCCGGACGACCTCGACAGCATATACACGGGAGGAGTTTATAACTTCGTTTTGAATCCGAATATAAACCTGAATCACAGGCTCTTTTCGGTTGTAGCGGTGAACGATTCAACTCTACTCGCCGGCTCCGCGAACGGAATTAACATTTCGAGAGACTGGGGTGTAAGTTGGAGGAAGTATAATTTTCAGAACTCTGGAAGCGGAACAAACAGGGTTTCGGGGAATTTCGTTGTGAAATTTCACGTACAGAAGTACGGAAGCAGGGAAGTCTGGTGGGCGGCATCGAGAAAAGCCAATGATAATAACGAAGTGGACGCGTTGAGTTATTCCACGAATAACGGGTATTCCTGGGAATACACGCTCGGCGGCTACAGACCGAACGGAATAAGTTCGAAGGATTCAATCGTATTCGGTTACACTGACGGGGGAATGTGGCGCGCCAATTTCGGAAAATTCGACTGGTCGAAACCTTCGCTGATTGCCGATCCCGTATCGAAGGATTTATGCAGGTCAAGCAGTTTTTATTCGGGGAATTACATTAACGATACATTGTATTTCGGAAGCGCTGACGGAATGCTGCGCACAAAATTGACAGTATCTCCGTGGTCTTCTCCCTGGAAGATTTTCAGGGCTTGCGGCAATTTGACATCTACTTCGGAAACGTACGCGGCTCCGAATCCTTTTTCACCGAACAATGAAGTAACGCGGCTGTTCTTCAAGACAAGCAAACCTGTTTCGAAAGTAACAATAAAGATTTTCGACTTCGGAATGAATCCCGTCAGAACGGTTATACAGAACGCGACGAGGACAAACAACGACGTAAACTTCGCGATATGGGACGGAAGGAACGACGACGGTTACATACCGGCAAACGCTGTCTATTTCTACAGAATAGAGGTTGACGACGAGACTCCTTTCTGGGGAAAAGTTATTTTAATGAAATAAAAATTTAATGAGTTTTCAGAATATGAAAAAATACTTAGCGATATTACTGATTCTGGCGGCATTCTCAGGCGCGAACGCTCAATTGGGCAGTTACCCCGGAAGTTTTGCCAGGATGGGCTTCGGCGCGAGAGGTCTTTCAATGGGAAACACGCTCGTTTCGGACAGGTACGGCGACGTGTCAGGATACTACAATCCGTCTCTCAGTTGTTTTCAGGAAAACGGAGTCGTGAATCTCGGTTATACATTCCTGAGTCTTGACAGAAAACTAAACTTCGTTTCATTCGCGAAAAAGTTTTCACTGTCAGGGGGCAAGCAGACCGCTGGCATCAGTCTTTCCTGGATTAACGCGGGGGTTTCGGATATTGACGGAAGAGACAATGACGCCCGTTCGATAGGAATGCTCGGAACTTATGAAAATCAATTCCTTATGGGTATGAGCATCCTCGTAGCGCCCGATTTATCCATAGGCGTGGGATTTAAACTGTATTACTCTAAACTTTATGAAGAAGTAACTACAACGAGCGTGGGTTTTGACGCAGGCTTTACTTACTTAGCGAGCAAGGACTTGTCGTTCGGTCTGGCAGTCAGGGACCTTGGAGTGAAGTATAAATGGGAGACTACGGGACAGAATGTTTACGGAACGAGCGGAACAACATCTGAAGAAAAATTTCCCGTTCTCGTAGCGTTCGGAGGAACTTACAACCTGCCGAAGAAACTCGGTCTGGTTTCTGTCGGTCTTGATACTTACGTGAATCCGAGGTTCGAGACGACAGATACTCTCGGCGTTAAGTCATACAGCAAGAGAAATTACAATTTCGCGCTCAAGGTAGGAGGCGAAATAAACCTGAACGATTACGTGAAAATACGCGCGGGCATTGACAGAATGGACTTTAAATCTGATGACTTCTGGGGAAACATTCAGCCCGGAGCGGGTATAGGCCTGACAAAATCGTTCACGAAGGACATTAATATCGGTCTGGATTACAGTTTCCAGATTGAGCCGTACACGCACAAGCCTGCTCAGAATATCGGAATTGCTTTTAAATTCAAATAATTTATTCATAACTTGAAGTATTAGTTTATTTATATGCGAAAAATTTTCATAACGACTCTGATATTATTCTTTGCGGGAATAACTTTCGGACAAAATGACGGCGCGGGAAATACGGGATTGTCTTTCCTGAAACTCGGTATAGGAGCCCGCTCCATCGCGATGGGCGAAGCATTCGTGTCGCTCGCGGACGACGGGACAGCTTACATATACAATCCTGCCAGAGTAAACGCCACCGAAAACGGAAACGTTACCGCAATGTTCAATAAGACAATGATGGATATGACGACGAATTTTGTTGGCGCTAAATTCAGGCTGAATAAATTCGGAATTGGAATCGGTCTCCTGAAGACAACCGTCAGCGACATCGAAGTCAGGAATAATCCCGGCGCTCCGATAGAAACATTCAACTCGGATAACTTTTCGGGAGGCATAAGCCTATGCTATGATATCCAGAACAATTTCACCGCGGGGATTACGGTAAAAATGCTTTACGAGAAAATATACATCGATGAGGCGTCAGGTTACGGTCTTGATTTCGGCGCGAATTATAAAATCAACAATGTTTCATTCGCCGTTGTCCTGGCCAATGTTGGCTCTATGAACGCGCTTTTAAATTCCGAGACGAAACTGCCGACATCGCTTAGGCTTGGCGCGAGTTACATGTACAGGAAGGACAACTTTTCTATTACAGGCGCGCTAGACGGTTTTAAAGTTCTTGACGGGGGCGCTTTACACACGCACATAGGGATCGAGGGAGGTTACAAGGATTTCATATTTTTAAGAGGCGGTTATCAGACTGGTTACGAAAATAAAAGTTTCTCCGCGGGGCTTGGTCTTAAGTACAAGTCATTATACGTTGACTACGCTTTCCAGCCGTATTCGATTGGATTCGGCTCGGGGAATTCGATTTCGCTCGGCTATAATTTCTAATGCTTTGAAATAGCGGTTCTTGCTGTTAAGAAAAGTTAATGACGGGAATATTAAAATATTTTGACGACGGGAAAAATCTGAAGCATGTCTTCTTCTTTCTCGTCGTTTTTTTATTTGCCGCGAAAATACATACGATGATCGTAACCGATATACAGCCCTGGGACGAGGGTATGTACGCGACGCGTGTACTATCGATAAAGGTTTCGGGTGATATAATCGACCAGAGCGCGCATTCAATCGGAGGATTTTATTCAGGCTCGCACCCGCCGCTTCTCATCTGGGCGGGATACGCCTTCACTTCGCTGTTCGGGATGAATAACGTCAGTTTCAAAATTTTTATTTTTATACTGAGCGCGGTACTGCTGTGGGTAATGATGATATTCGGCAGAAATATTTACGATGCCCGCGCGGGAATAATTGCAGCCGTTATATTATCGAGCAATATTATCTTTAGTATTTTCTGCAACAGGTTCCAGTTCGATATCCCTTACTCGCTTCTGATAATATCCTCTTTCTATTTCATATTAAGGTATTCCGACACGGGCGAAAGAAAATATAACTATCTGGCGGGGGTCGTTTTCGGGCTTTGCCTGATGGTGAAAATTCTCGTTGGCTTTTTCATTCCGATGGTAATTTTTTTGGTCATGCTTTCCGCGCGCGGAAAATTCAAATACTCGTTTTCGGATTTGTTTATGCTTACCCTGATTGGAATATTAATCGCGGCTCCGTGGCACGCGTACATGTTCGCGGTTTACGGAAAGGAATTCGCGAATTACTTTTTCTTCTATCACATATACGAAAGAGCCCTGTTCGGCGTAGAGCATAACACGAAAGGGTCGGGTTATTTATACCATATAAATTATCTGCTCACAATTCTGCCTTACGGAGTGGTAGTGCTGTTCGGCGCTGCAAAGAAGATTATTAATTTTAAGAATGCGGGCGTGAAAGAGATATTCGTGCTCGTCTGGTTCGTGACGGGACTGCTCATAATTACTTTTTTCAGGACTAAACTTGAAGTATATATACTTCTTATGCTCGTTCCCGGTGCGTTTCTGGCAGCCGATTATGTGAGAAACATCGATAAAGCCGGCATCAAAGAGAAGACCGCACTTTTATCGCTCACGGCGTTGAACATTTTCTGGTCGGCGCTGAATTACTTCAGGATAGAAGAAGGATTTAAAATTCAAAACGGCGGATTGAAACTGCTGCTGGTCATTGCCGTATTGTGGGCGCTGATTTCCGCCGCGTCAATAGTACTGATAATCAAAAAGAGGTCAGGCATTACGAGTATATACTATGCTTTTATTTTAGTATTTTTGATTTTCGTGAACACGCTTTACGCCGTCAGGATTCCTTACTGGGAGAACTCTTTCAAGATTACAGATATAAAGGAGGAAATTGAAAAGAGCGGAAGCAGGAACCTGATATACGTTGCATCTAATTACAGGCATAATCCGCAGTTCAGTTTCTATTTCGAAGGGCTCGACCTCGGATGGAACAGGGGAAACTACGATTTTGAATTCCTTGACACTAAGAGCGGGACCGATGCGGTTAGAAACGCGATAGCGGGAAAGAGCGGTGTTTACAATATAATCGTCGAGAAGGATAAAATTAACAGAAGCGATTATCCCGATTCAAAAACATTTATTCCCGGCGGTTACACGCTGGTGAAGAAGTCTCCGGGATACGAATTATACAGAAACAATTGGAAATAGAAAGAATAGACATATCAAAAAGCCATGAGTGGGATGAGTTTCTCGCTGCGGATTATAACATGTTCTACGACAAGAGGTTCCTTTGCTACAACGATATTTTCAGGAAGAACATCAAATGGCATCATCTGCTTTTCAGGGATAAAAACAAAATCATCGCGATAATTCCGGGCAACGAAATCACGGATAATGAAGGCAAGTCATACGTTTCCTGCGACGGTGTGAGTTTCGGAGGCTTCCTGTGGAGAGACAAACTTAAGATAACCGATTTCATTGAAGCAATCGGCAAGTTCAGGGAGTACCTTCAGTCTCAGAAATTCAAGAAGTGCCTTATCAGGAACTCCCCGTACATATACCACAGGAACGCGAATGAGGAATACGAGTACGCGCTCATTCTTTCTGGATTCAACGTTACGAGATATTCGATAACCAACATCGTGGACCTGAAAAGTTTCGAATTTGAGAAACTAAAGAATCCGAAGAAAAGGTCGATACAGAAATCAGCGAAGATTATCGGGATTGACCTGATAGAAGAGAACATAACCGAAGACAGCCTTCGCGATTTTTACGGGATACTTTACGCGAACAGGGAATTGAAGCATGTCAAGCCTACACACACGCTCGAGGAACTTGTTTATCTGAAAACCGTATTGAGCGAAAGGGTAAAACTATTCACGGCAAGCGTAAACGGACAGATAGCGGGTATTTGCACTTTGTTTCTCGTCAAGAACGATGTCGTGCTGAATTTCTATCTCGCCGCGGACGAGGAGCACAAGAAGGACAGGGTCTCGGACTACCTGCTTTACAAGACAATTGAATGGTCAAAACTGAATAATTTCAGGCTTTACGATATCGGTACTTCGAACGTCGGAAATGAACTGCTGCAGGGTCTTTTCGACTTCAAGAAAAAGTTCATGGCGGACGGATTTTTAAGAAAAAGTTATACATTAAATTTATAGAAAAATCATGATTAAGAATAAAAGAATACTGCTAACGGGCGGAGGCGGATTCATAGGCAGCAGGCTCGCAGAGTTGTTCAGCAAGGAAAATGAAATACTGATTTACGACATTTTCGCGAGGGATTCACTCAAGTATAAGAAGATTAATCTAAAGAACGTCAAAATCGTCAACGGCGACATAACCGATTACGAAGCGTTGAAGAAAGCAACTGAAGATTTCAAGCCGCAGATTGCCCTGCATCTCGCCGCGATAGCGGGCGTCGATACAGTGATAAACAATCCGGTAAAAACCATGGAAGTAAACATACTCGGCACGTTTAATTTCGTCAGGGCTCTCGAAAAATACAGCGGCAAACTCGAACGGGTCGTCAATTTTTCTACCAGCGAAGTCCTCGGCGCGTACGCCTATAAATCAAGCGAGAAATCGAACACGAACCTCGCTCCGGTCGGTGAAGGGAGATGGACTTATTCTATAAGCAAGGTTTCCGGCGAGCATTTGCTTTACAGTTATTATAAGACGAGAGGATATCCCGCCGTGTCAATCAGACCTTACAACATTTACGGACCGGGGCAGATTGGCGAAGGCGCCATTCAGATTTTTATAAAGAACGCGGTTCTTAATAAAGACATACATATACACGGCGACGGCGACCAGATAAGAGCGTGGTGCTATATCGATGACATGATTGAGGGAACTATTCTTTGCCTGACTAACAAAAAGGCGGTTGGTGAAATATACAATATTGGAAATCCAAAAGGCACGATAACAATCAGTTCGCTTGCCGAAAAAATTGTGCTTCTGACGGGAACGAAATCGAAGATTAAATACATACCGAAGAATTACGTTGACGTCGAACTAAGGATACCGAGCATAGAGAAAGCGCAGAAAGTTCTCGGCTTCAAGCCTAAGATTGATTTGACGGAAGGAATTTTAAGAACGTACAAATGGTACAAAAAATATTTTAACAAATGAAATATTTTTTTCTTGCATACGGAGAAATGAGCCTGAGGTGCCTTAACGACCTTATAATGATGAAATATCCCCCGCTTTTGTTGTAACTCACAGGACGTACGATTATGAAAATCAAAAGCATAAATTCTACGAAAAGATTGATAGCCTCTGCGGCGCGCACGGAATAGAACTCATAAAGACGGACAGCATTTCCGAAATCAAGGAAAGATTCACAGGGTTCGACGCCGGTATTTGCGCGGGTTTCATGGAGATAATAAAAGAAGACGTCTTTAATGTTCCTGTATACGGAATACTGAACATACATTGCGGCAAACTTCCTGAATACAGGGGAAGGGCTCCCATATCGCGCGCGATTATGGACGGAAACGATACTCTGTACCTGACTATTCACAAGATTGACAGCGGAGTGGATTCGGGTGATATACTTCTCGAGAAGAGCGTTATAATTGATGACGAGGACGACGTGAACACGCTTTATTACAAGTGTTCATTCAACTGCGCGAACCTTCTTATTGAAGTTTTCGAAAAATTAATTTCCGGAAAGAAGGACATTTTCAGAAAGCAGAAACCTCCTCGCAAGGAAAAAGCGAACAGGATGATTACGGATGCCGAAAGGAAAATTGACTGGAACGAAAGCGTCAAAACGGTTTATAATAAAATCAGAGCACTCGCGCACCCGTATCCTACGGCATTTACCGGGTTCGGCGGGAAAAAATTTCTGATACTCCGTTCGAAACCTTATCCGGCAGGCGATTCCGGTGAGAAGCCGGGAGTGATCGCGGACGTAAACGAAGACTACATAATCGTAAGATGCAAGGACGGTTACATAATGAACTACGATGTAAGGGATGAAAATCTGGAGGAAATAAATTATAAAGAAACGTTTAAAAAAGGGGACAGTTTCAATTGAAGATCATTGACGGACACATACATATCGGGAAATGGAGCGGGGTGTTTCTTGACTACGCCACGACGGTCAGCGATGCTGTTAAAGTTATGAAAGACTCTGGAATTGATTCAGCCGTTGCTCTGCCGTGCGACACCTTTATGAACGAAGAACTTCTGAATGAAATCAAATCTCAGAAAGAGTTCACGTTTCATTTCGCTTGCTGGATTAATCCCGATGACGAAAAACTGGATTCATTCATTGAAAAGAACCTGAAAGATATCAAAGCATTCAAGATACATCCCTCGTTTCAGAAAAAGAGGGTGACGGATAAGGCATACGCGAAGTATCTTGATATTGCCGAAGAGAATAATTTCCCCGTCATCGTTCACTGCGGAAGATGGCAGGAAATAGCGGGTTTTGAGTACCCGATTGAGGCGGCGAAGAAAAGAAAGAAACTTAACGTTATAATAGCGCATCTCGGAGGCGACCAGCCTTCGCTTTGCACGTCCTGCGCGGCCGCGGTAAAAGAGAGCGGACTGAAGAACGTTTATCTCGGAACGGAATCCGTAAGGGAATTCCATTTCGTGAATCAGGTCGTGAAGACTGTCGGCGCTGATAGGGTAATATTCGGAAGCGATTACAATCTCGGACTTCCGAAAATGTACATACCTGTTATCGAAAGTCTAAACATTAGCAGCGAAGAAAAAGAATTGATATTTCACCGAAATATATCAAGACTGCTTGGCGTTGAGTAAGCGCATATTACATATAGCTCCTCAGAACTTTGCGGGAATGCCGCTTGATTTCGCGAGGATGCAGTCCGAAAACGGCCACTATGCAAGACTCGTAACGATTTATCAAAACACGCTGAACTTCGACGAAGACCTCACTCTCGGCTTCAGACTTCCCTCGGGCAGGATTGCCAAGCAATGGCGGGATTCAAAGATTACAAGCCTCAAGTATTACGAGCCAAAAAATACCGCGGAGAAAATATATTTCAAACTCCGCGACCTGAAAAATACAAGCAAAATTGAAAAGTTCATCGAAGAAAATAAACTCTATGATTTTGACGTTTATCATTTCGACGGGGGAATGGACTTCTACAGGGACCTGAGATTCGCTAAAGAGATAAATAAACTCGGGAAGAAAATTGTCTGCTGTTATTTCGGAAGCGATTTGAGAACGCGCGGCATATTCCGCGAACTCGACGAAATGAGCAGGCTGAATCTTACCGTTGAGTTTGACCACATAAGATTACACAAGAATATCAATTATCTTTTCTTTCCTTTTGACGTGAAGAAATTCGAATACCGTTTTAATGTTGAGGACAAGGTTAAAATAATACATTCCCCGACAAACCGCCTGTATAAAGGAACGGACAGGATTATACCGGTTATCGAAGAGTTGAAAAGGAAATACGATTTCGAGTTCATTCTCGCTGAAAACGTTTCCCGCTCGAAACTGCTCGAAATTAAACGCGGCTGCAGCCTCGCGATTGACCAGGTCGGTGGTCTGATGGGCGGTTCGGGATACGGAAAAAACTCTATTGAAAATCTGTCTATGGGTCTTCCGACAATAACGGAATTCTACGAGGAGTATCTGAATTTCATTCCTGAAAATCCATTTATTTGCTCGGATATAGACGGATTGAAGAACACTATCGCGGGTATTCTCGAGAATAAATCGATTCTCAGAGATTATTCCGAAAAAGGAAGAGCGTGGGCGGAAAAATATCATTCGTTTGAAAGTGTCAACAAGAGGCTTGAAGAATTATATTCGGAGAACGGAATTTGAGCAGGCACGTAAAAGAATTGTTCTCTCAAACCGCGATATACGGCATAGGTCTGTTCGCTAACAAAGCGATATCATTCCTGCTGCTACCGCTTTATACGTTCTGTTTCGCTCCTGCCGAACTCGGCGTTTACAATATTGTTCAGTCAGTATGGCTTTTCGTTATTTTGATTTATATATACGGTCAGGAAACGGCGTTCATAAAGTTTTTCATTGACAGCAGGGATGATTCGGAGAAGAAAACTGTCTATTCGACAACATTGATAATGTTGTCGGCATCATCACTTGTCTTCTCTGCCGCGTTCTATTTCCTTACTCCGTCGATTTCATCACTGATAAAATTTGAGGATTCAGTACTGGGAATCAAACTCTTAAAAATTCTGGCTCTGCTGCTATTTACTGATACGCTTTTCCGTTTTCCTTTGCTGCTTCTGAGAGCCGAACTTGACGCGAAAAAGTACCTGTACCTGACTTTGCTCTCGGTTTTCGTGAACGTCGCGGCGAATTTCGCTCTGATAGCGGGTTTCGGCGCGGGCGTTGAAGCGATTTTCTACAGTTACATAATTTCGGTTGTTGTTACTTTCGCGGCGGGGATTGCGGTTACCGCGAGACACATTGCATTCAGATTCTCTTTCGATACGGCGAAACGCCTTGTATTGTACGGGAACAAATTCATTTACATCGGCTTGTTCATACTGATAATTGATATATCAGACAGATTTTTTCTGAAGTATTTTTATAGCGAAGAAGTGGTCGGAATTTACAGCGCGAGTTACAGGCTCGCCTCGGTAATGTCTCTGCTCGTGGCGGCATTCAGATTTTCGTGGACGCCTTACTTCCTGAATCTTGAAAAAAATCCGGAGAACAAAAAACTTGTATCGGAAATTTTTACGTATCTTGTATTCGCGGGTCTCCTGATGTTCCTTGTGTTCTCTTTCTTTACGGCACCGGTCGTAAAAATTTCTTTCGGAAACTTTTCGCTGCTCGATGCGAGATATCAGAGCGGACTCGTAATAATACCGATAGTTCTTCTCGCTTACTTTTTCTCCGGCTTGTATTCCGCGATGAGTGTCGCTCCTTTTTACGCGAACAGAACGGGAGAACTCTTTCTCACGGCCCTTTTCGGATTCATCGCCAACATCATTCTTAATTTTCTGCTGATACCAAAATACGGAATGACAGGAGCGGCGGGCTCAACACTGATTACTTACTTAATAATGCTTGTCTATCTATACTTCCGCTCGCAGAAAATTTGTAAAATTGATTATGAAACCTCCAAAATCCTTGTCATTGCTGTGTTTGCGGGGATTTGCTATTTGCTTTATTTCATTTCCTCATTATGTTTCGGTAACACGATTTTAATAATTATTTCATTTATCCTCATAATATTTTTTATCTTTTCTTTAAACATATCCGGCGCTATAAAATTAACCACTGTAAAATCAATATTTATAAATCGCACCTAAAGTATAACTTTATTTATTTTTCTCTTGACAAATAAGAATAATGTACTTATGTTTGTAGTAGATGGATGAGATAAAATAAGAATTACCCTTTCTTATTTAAAACCAATCCGGTTGTTGCAGAGCGATAACCGGATTTTTTATTATACTAACCATTTATTTTTATAATTCATATTAAATACCTGTACATGCAAACATCGATTTCCCGCGCGATACGGGATAAATCAAGCGATATTCCGTCGGTAAAGCAATCATCTCATTATATTAAAGAATTACAGGATCAATAATACGCCATAAAAAAGTGAACTATAATGTTCCGCATTCGATATTTTCCACTTTCAAGAAGAAAATATCTTTCATAAATTAAAGAATAATAAAATTATAATCATATATTATGATGAAACATCTACTTCCCCAATTTATCCTTGCGCTTCTGTTTGCATTTTCAAATTCTGCATTTACGAATGTTGTTCCGCAAAGCGGCGCAGGTGAAGGTATAACGGTAAAGGTAATCGAATCAAGAAGCGGATACACTAAACTTGAGTATGTATTCGGCGGATTCGATTCGAAGGAAATAAAAATTAACGGCAGCACTTATATCTCCGTGTCCGCGCCCGATATGTCGTGGCTGATGGAGAAAGGCAATCCTGAATTGCTTACTTACAAGAGAAGCCTACTGATTCCCGACAACACGGCGATGAATTACAGGATACTTTCTCAGGAAACGGAAACAGTCTCCACTCTTCCCGTGATGCCTTCAAAAGGGCATTTCACGAGAGACATTGACCCCAATACCGTTCCTTACACTTTCAGCGGTGTATATACAACGGACAGTTATTATCCGAAAGATAATATTTCCTTTGACACTCCGTATGTTTTAAGGGACTTCAGGGGAATGGTCGTTCAGTTTAATCCCATGCAATATAATCCCGTGCAGGGCAAACTGAAAATTACAAAGAAAATAACGGTAGAAATCTTTTCTGACAATAATAAAAAAGTCGTGAATCCTCTGCTCAGGTTGAATCCCCTGACAAGAGTATCGAGCGAGTTCGCGGGAATTTACAGGGACATGTTCCTGAATTACGGTACGGGAGATTCAAGATACGACTCGATACCCGAACCCGGCAAGATGCTTATTATATGTCCGACTTCATACATGACGGCAATACAGCCGCTCGTGCAATGGAAACAATCGAGAGGACTGAATGTAACCGTAGCGGAATATCCGGCAGCGACCGGAACGGGAAACACGGCGATAAAGACATACATACAGAACATGTACAATTCCGCGGGTTCCGTAACGTACATTATATTAGTCGGTGACGTTGCGGATGTTCCGACCTTGAACGGTCAGTACGAATCCGCTCCATCGGATCCCTGCTATGTAAAACTGGCGGGAAATGACGCTTATCCCGACGCGTTCATTTCGAGAATTTCCTGTCAGAACGCGGCTAGCGTTGATTACGTCGCGAAGAAATTTATTAAGTTTGAAAGAGATATAGAATTCGGCGCATCGTGGTATACAAAAGGTACCGGAATCGGCGGTCCGGATGTTGGCGGTTCGCCTCCGTATGCCGATTCAATCAGAATGAACTGGGTAAGAGACACGCTTATGGCTCACGGATTCACACAGGTCGATAAAGTAAACGGACCGGTTGCGACGCCTCAGACGCTCATAAATAGTCTGAACGACGGAAGGTACGTATTGAACTATATCGGTCACGGTTCGGGAACATCCTGGAGCAATACGGGATTTTCCGTATCAAACGCGTATCAGCTGGCAAACGGCTGGAGACAGCCCTTCCTGGTTGACGTAGCCTGTCTGAACGGAAACTTTACACTTAACGAATGTCTTGCCGAAGCATTGCTTAGAGCGGGCGACACCGCAAATGCAAAAGGCTGCGTTACGATATACGCATCCTCTACAAATGCAAGTTGGGTTCCTCCCTGCGACATGCAAATGGCGGCGATGAGACATCTTGGAAGACAATCGAAGAAAACAGCGGGAGCGATTTCTTTCTTCGGCCTCATGGCGGCGATGGACATTAACGGAGGCAGCAGCGGTGAAGGACTTAAGATGATGGAACAGTACAACATATTCGGCGACTGTTCTCTGCTTCTGACACGCGGAGTACCTTTAGGACCTGCAATCACACACAATCAACTTCCGAATACCGAAAACCTTGCGGGACCGTACGTAGTGAACGCGACAATAAATACCCTGAACTCAGGTTTAGTGACCGGAAAAACCAAACTCTTCTGGACAAGAGGCACGAGTTTTACGGACAGCATTGTTATGACCAATACAGGCGGTTTCAACTGGTCGGCAAGCATTCCCGGAAACGGTTCGTCAGCGGTTTACAGATATTACATCAGCACAATCGACTCGTTGGGAAGAACAGCAAAGGCTCCGGGCGGCGCTCCGGCGAACTATTACTCATTTACCGCGTCAACTGATAACGTAAAGCCTGTAATAACTCATACTGGTTTACAGGACGTTCCAAAATCGGTATGGCCGGCAACAGTGACGGCATCTGCGACGGATAATATTGGAATTGACTCCGTATGGGTGCGCTGGTACATCAACAACACATCGACGGGAATAAAGCATTTCAAATTGCTGAATACATCCGGTTCGAATTTCGCCGCCGCGTTCAATTCTTCGCAGCCGCAGGTGAATTACAACGACTCTGTATTCTACAGAATTTTCGCAAGAGACAACTCAAGCATGCACAACACGGATTCAACCGGTGTATATAAATTCAAGATAATAAATCTGGTCAACTGCTGTATCGGAACCGGATCTGCAACTTCGAACTATCCGTTCACCACTTACTGGATGGACGGAAGGACACAGATGCTCTTCACAGCCGCCGAACTTACGGCAGGCGGCGCGGCTGTCAACAGCGCGATTACAAAAATCGGATTCAACGTTATCTCGGCATCGAGCCAGTTAATGAGCGGGTTCAGCGTGAAATTCCAGCATACCTCTCTCACGTCCCTTTCCGCCTGGGTGACATCAGGCTGGACGACGGGATTCACGGGAACCTATACGGTACCCGGAACGGGCTGGCAGTATATTAATATGACCACTCCGTATTTTGCGTACGACGGGACGAGCAACCTTCTCGTTGAGGTATGCTTCGATAATTCTTCGTACACAGCCTATTCGCCTGTTTATTCGACAGCCGCTCCAAACATGACGCGGGGATATTATACGGATAACCAGACAGGCTGTACGATGACGAGCGGCTCTGCGCAGTCGAACAGACCGAACGTATGCTTCACGCTTACAACTCTTACGGGTCTCAGCGGCAATACAAGCGCGATTCCCGATAAGTATGAACTGGCGCAGAATTATCCTAATCCGTTCAATCCCGTAACGAAGATTAATTTCGCTCTTCCGAAACAGGGACTCGTAACGCTTAAAATATACGACGTGCTCGGAAGGGAAATCAGGACGCTGGTAAACGAGGTGAAACAGGCGGGAATTTACTCTGTTGATTTCAACGGTGCGGAATTCTCCAGCGGCGTTTATTTCTACCGCCTGGAATCTAAAGATTTCGTTGACGTGAAGAGAATGATACTTGTAAAATAAAATATTAGTTTTTTCTCAAAGGGGGCAATCTCATATTTGCCCCCTTTTTTTATATCAACACTCAAATTATACTGTCAGAGTTTTCAATTATGATTTGTTATACCTGATGTATAAAATTTACCGGTATTTATCCCATAATTCTAATGAAGAAAATATCATTAATTCTGAATAATTGTATTTGTTATATATATATATTATTTTTGTTATGTGAATATACAATGTTAGTTAATAGTAATTTACTTTTTTGAGGTGTTGGAGGATTAAAAACTCGCCTGCAATTCAATTGAAATATGGAATAAAATTAATAATAACTTTTTTAATTAAATTATTCTAATACATGAATACCTTGAAAATTGCAATTCTTTTTTCCTTATCGTAAATCTTGGAAATTGTCAGGATATAATTACCCGGAATCAAAGCCTGACAAAGGGGAGTGAAAGCGGGTATAAGCACGCCACTGTAAAAACATTAAGCGAAATATCCGTGAATCTTGATGTCGGGTTTCCGAAATCAATAGGAGAGTTTAACAGTATTTGCACCAAAGGCAAGGTATCTTTTGATGTCGGCGTTAAAGCGCTTCTTAAGGACAGGTATAATATTTTTCTGAATTTTGAGTATATGTTTTATAATAATGAAAATCATCCCGCAACGGTTAATCATTTGTTTGGATTAAAGAATTTTACAACCGGAATATTGTACAGGGTATTCAAAAACGATAATACAAAAATCGATGTCGGATTAGGGCTCGGACCTTACATTTATGAACGTTCAAAAGACGATGAAGGCGGTTGGGAGTTAGGCGTCGATGATGTATGTTTCGGCGGAAAAATTCTTGCAAGCATAAGTACTCCATTAGGGAAATATGTTTCTCTCGAATTCAAACCGTCAATTAATGCGTTCAAATCAAATGAAAGCGGATGGCTGAGTTATATTATGGCATCTGCCGGATTAAATATCATATTCCCGATTTAGTTGATCCGGTAAATATAATATCCGGCGGCGTTTATTTCTACCGCCTCGAATCTAAAAATTTCGTTGACGTGAAGAGAATGATACTGATAAAATAAAATATTAGTTTTTTCTCGAAGGGAGCAATCTTAGGTTGCCCCTTTTTTTTATATCAAATTTCAAAAATAAAATATTAAAAATATATAACATAAGGATAATGTTATAAAGAGCAGTCCAATAAAAGTTGAAAATCAAACTTGAAATTTTAAAAGCGGAAGGCTAAGTTTGAAAGAGGTTTTTCCCGAAGGGTAATTTAAAACTTAACCTTATGAAAAATATTTCTTACGGCATTCATAATTTCTTGCTATTCACCTTACTGCTTACATCGATTTCTGTTTGTTCTTCCGGCTTGTACGCTCAGGACGACGGAAAATCCGGTCAGATTAAGGTGAGGAGATTGGTTGATACAGTGGGATTTCCGAACACAGCGGAAAAACTGGACAGGTTCATGAACTATATTGAGGGTAACGAATATGATTTAGTTAAAAAGACATTAGACGACGCGGGAATGAACGAAACTTTAAGATGGAAAACAGTCATCTGTCCTCACGACGATTACACATATGTCGGATATCTTTATCCGTCGATTCTCCGGAACATACACGCGAAGACGGTCATAATCATCGGCGTGTGCCACAAGGCAAAGCAATACAATCTTGAAAACAAATTAATCTTTGACAGTTACACGCAGTGGAAAACGCCTTACGGAAGCGCGCCCGTCTCCGAGATGCGGGATAAGATTATAAAACAACTGGATAAGAATATATACGAAGTCAACGACGAAGTTCAGGCCGAGGAGCATTCGGTAGAAGCGATTGTTCCCGTGCTGCAGTATTACAATAAAGACGTCGAGATAATCAGCATACTCGTTCCTTACGCGTCTTACGGAGTTATGAACGACATCGCAAAATCGTTGTCGCTGGCGATACAGGAGACGGCATTGAGGAGCAAACTCGAATGGGGAAAGGATTTTGCTCTTGTAATTTCTTCCGACGCGGTTCATTACGGAGATGAAGACTGGGGCGGAAAGAATTACGCCGATTACGGAGTCGATTCCGCAGGTTATTGCAAAGCGGTAAATCACGAGCACGAAATTATGAGTTCATGTCTTGAAGGCAAAATACTTCCCGAAAAGATTCGGAAGTTCACTTCATACACAGTCAGTGATGATGATTTCAAGGAATACAAGTGGACCTGGTGCGGCAGATATTCCGTGCCGTTTGGTCTTCTGACGACATATTATCTTCAGGAACTTTACGGGGACAACCTCAGAGGTACAATCGTCAAGTACGCGACGAGCATCGACCATCCGCAGGTTCCCGTATCGGAGACCAGATTGGGCGTAACGGCTCCCGCGAACAACCGTCATTGGGTCGGATATGCCACAATAGGGTACAGATAATTTTAAAAGATGATTCATTCTTTACGCCTGACAAAAAAGAATTAATCAGGCCTGAAGTCTTTAAATATTTAATTTTACAACCATTTTTATTAAATTTCACCGGTCTCATTTATAACTGAATTCACATTTATGAATATTCACAAAAAAACACTTGTGCAGCTGCTTATTGATTCGATGAAGAAGTTTGATGTGATGCAGGATATAATTTTCACGAAAAAGGACAAGGAATACGACGGGGTCAACAGGTTTGAAATTATAAATTATTCCCTTTGCATAAAGGAGTATCTCGAAAACCTCGGATTAAGAAAGAACAGCAATCTCGCCATCATTTCGGAAAACCGCGTCGAATGGGTAATTACCGATATGGCTTGCATACTCTCCCAGAACAGAACGGTACCTATATATGCGTCGCTTACGGCTGAGTCTATTAAATACATTCTCAATGACTGCAAGGCGGAAATAGTTTTCGTATCAACTGGAATGCAACTCGATAAGATTCTGTCAATCAGAAAAGACTGTCCCGACCTCAAGTACATAATTTCGTTCAACAGTTTTGAACGGGCGAACATCAAGGAAAATATAATTTCATTTCAGAACATATTCTCCGACAAGAAAAAACTTTCGAAGAGCGAACTGCTTGAACGAATCGAGATAATCTCGGACAGCGTGAATGATGACGACCTTCTTACGATTATATATACGTCAGGCACGACAGGCACGCCGAAAGGCGTTATGCTTACACACAAGAATATTTATTCCAATCTGGTTTCCTTTCCCGACGTATTACTGATTGACGAGACTCAGGTTTTTCTTTCGTACCTTCCGTATTCGCATATATACGAAAGGACGGCGGGTTATTATCTGCCATTCTTCTGGGGCTCAAGGATTTATTACGCGCAAAGCATTGATACTATCGGAACGCAGATGGTAGAGGTTAAGCCTACGATAGTAATAACCGTGCCCAGACTGCTCGACAAGATTTACAATAAACTTATGAAGAGCGCTTATGAAATGCCTGACGGCATTAAGAAGAAGTTATTCAACTGGGGAATAGGCGTCGCAAGGGAAAACTGGCACAACAAGGATACGGTAAAATGGAAACTGGCTGATAAACTCGTCTTCGGAAAGATTCGCGAGAAAACAGGCGGGAGCCTTCAGTTGTTCGTTTCAGGCGGCGGCGCATTGAATAAAAATGTCGGCGAGTTTTTCGAAGGACTCGGAATAATGACCCTCGAAGGATACGGGCTGACGGAAACTTCACCCGTCGTGGCGGTGAATCACCTCGATTCCAACAAGTATGGGACAGTCGGATATCCAATGCGCGGTGTTCAGGTTAAACTTGCCGAAGACGGCGAGATTCTCGTTAAGGGCGATATCGTTATGAAAGGGTATTATAACCAGCCCGGGGAAACGGCGGAAGCGCTTGAAGGCGGCTGGTTTCATACCGGAGACATCGGTGAATTCGATTCGGAAGGGCGCCTGAAAATTATTGACAGGAAAAAATCGCTGTTCAAATCTTCGGGAGGGAAATACATCGCGCCTACTCACATCGAGGAACTCGTTTCATCTTTGCCGTATGTTGACCAGATAATAGTAATCGGTAACGAGAGAATGTACGTTACCGCGCTTGTAATTCCCGATATCAGCGAACTGAAACTTCTTGCGAGGAAACTTAACGTAGCGATAGAATTTGAATCTGATTTATTCACGAACCAGGTTATACTCAAGCAGATTGAAAAAGATATAAACGACTTGCAGAAGAATCTCGCATCATTCGAGAAAATCAGGAAATTTAATCTTCTTCAGACACCATTCACGATTGAAGGCGGCGAACTTACTCCTTCTCTGAAAATAAAAAGAAAATTCGTCGAGGAGAAGTACAAACATATTATCGATAATATGTACCATAAGGTGTAGCAATTACAATTAGTAATTAGTAATTAATAATTAATAATTAGTAATTCGATTTCTGAAAAGACAATAAGTTTTGTGTTTGTCATACCGGCGAAAGCCGGTATCCATAGCAGATACACAAACATTTAGCGCCTTTTATGATAATCTTGAAAAACGAAAAGCCGATTCGATAATAAATTATCTTTCCGAATTAGCCCTCGTCCGCCGCTGCGGACAGCCTAGGGTATTGTATATTCTATCAAGGATACCAATAACTTTAGGTACGTTTAATTAAATCTTGAAAAACGAACAGCAGATACGATAATGAATTATCTTTCCGAACTAGCCCACGGCTTTAGCCGTGGGGTAGAAAATACAAACAGCATAACCGTTTCAACGGTTTAAAGCAGCGGTTTGGTCAGCAAAAATGAAACCGTTAAAACGGTTTTTGTTTTTTTTAATCCTACCCACGGCTAAAGCCGTGGGCTAAGTCTAAGAGAAGATTTTTAAACGTCGTACATTTATGCGGACAAGTTCCGATAAATAAAAAAATCAGAATGCTTCATCCGTGGCTAAGTCCAAGCGAGGATTTGTAAACGTCGCGAAGAGGTTCCCTTCATTTCAAATATTCCGGATTACAGTATTTTCTGCATTTATAAAGCGCTTATAAATTATTACTTTGATTAATATTTAAATTTAAATCATAAGGATGCGGGTACTCGTAACAGGCGGAGCGGGTTACATAGGTTCACATACAGTAAGAAGGCTTTTAAAGAAAGGGCACGAAGTAGTAATACTCGATAATCTTTCGCGCGGTCACGCAGAATCCGTACCGCCGAACATACTGTTTGAAAAAGCGGATTTGCTCGATAAGGATGGTTTGAAGAATGTGTTTTCGAATCACGAATTCGACGCTGTCGTTCATTTCGCAGCATTCGCGTATGTCGGCGAGTCCGTGGAAAACCCCGGTCTTTATTACGAAAACAATGTTGTGGGAAGTTACAATCTCATAAACGCTGTTAACGAGAACGGTATAAAGAAATTTGTGTTCTCGTCAACCTGCTCAATATACGGGAATCCGGTAACGATTCCGATTTCCGAAGTTCAGCAGCCCGCGCCGATAAATCCCTACGCGAGAACGAAATTAATGATTGAGAACATACTCGGCGATTATGACGAATCTCACGGATTAAAATATGCAGCATTGAGATATTTCAACGCTGCAGGATGTTCGGACGACGGCTCGATAGGCGAAAGTCATGAACCCGAGCCTCATTTAATCCCTCTCGTTCTTTTTGCGGCGCTCGGAAAAAGAAAAAGCATAAAAATTTACGGTGATGATTACGATACGAAAGACGGTACGTGCATACGTGATTACATACACGTCAACGACCTCGCTGATGCTCACGTGCTCGCGCTCGAGTATCTTGACGGGGGAAATCCTTCCACCGTAATCAATCTGGGCACAGGCGACGGATACTCAGTCAAGGAAATCGTAAATGCGGCAAGGGAAATTACGGGCATTGATATTAAATCCGAAATAGTTGACAGGAGGGCAGGGGACCCTGCAGTATTGGTCGCGGATAATTCGAAAGCGAAAAAAGTTCTCGGGTGGAAGCCTGAATACGGATTGAGCAGAATAATCGAGACTGCCTGGAACTGGCATAAGAATCAAAAGTATTAATAAATTTCAAATAAAAATTTTATATGGATATTTCCGTTATTGGTACAGGATATGTAGGATTGGTGTCGGGAACCTGTTTCGCGGAGATGGGCAATAACGTCATCTGCGTCGATAACAGCCCTGAAAAACTTAAAAAGTTACAGAACGCCGAAGTTACGATTTACGAACCGGGACTCGAGATTATTTTCAGCAGAAACATAGAAAAGAAAAGACTGATTTTTACGGGTGATTTGAAGCAAGCAGTATTAAATTCGGAAGTCGTGTTTCTTTGCCTGCCGACACCGCAGGGTGAAGACGGCTCCGCCGACCTTCAGTACGTGCTCGGCGTCGCGAAGGAAATAGGCGGAATATTAAAAGCAAGCGGAAATAAGGAATATAAAATAATAGTGAACAAGAGCACTGTTCCCGTGGGCACGGCTCAACTTGTCGAGAACGAAATTCGAAAGGAAGGCGGCGATAATTTTGACATAGTCTCAAATCCGGAATTTCTCCGCGAAGGTTTTGCGGTCGAAGATTTCATGAAGCCCGACAGAATTGTCATAGGTTCCGAGAGCAAAACCGCGCTCGAGAAAATGAGGCTCCTGTATGAGCCTTTCGTTAGACAGGGCAATCCAATCGTGGAAATGAATACTGCGAGTTCGGAAGTGACGAAGTACGCCGCGAATTCCTATCTCGCGATGCGAATAACTTATATGAACGAACTTGCGAATTTCTGTGAAGCGGTGGGGGCTGATATTGACAACGTGAGACGCGGGATGGGAACGGATACAAGAATAGGAAAGAGATTTCTCTTTGCGGGCATCGGGTACGGCGGCTCCTGCTTTCCGAAAGACGTGAACGCGCTCATAAAAACTTCCGTTGACCGCGGCTCGGAAATGAATCTGCTCACAGTCGTCGACAGAATAAACAAGCAGCAGAAAAAAATTCTTTTCGATAAGGTCGTGAAGCACTTCAACGGGGATATTAAAGGAAAGAATTTTGCCGCATGGGGCCTGGCGTTCAAACCCAACACGGACGACATGCGCGAAGCGCCCTCCGTCGTCATAATAAACGAACTGCTTAAAGCCGGGGCGAAAGTGTCCGCTTACGATCCCGCCGCGATTGAGACATCGAAATTCTACCTGAAGAACACGATAACATACGCAAATGACGAATATGACGCTTTGAAAAACGCCGATGCGCTGCTGATATTTACCGAATGGAATGAATTCCGCAATCCTGATTTTGAAAAAATGTCCGCGTTGTTGAAGAATAAATTAATATTCGACGGTCGTAACATATACGCGGTCAATGTTATGAAGGAACTCGGCTATACTTATTACAGCATAGGGAGAAAGACAGTAAAGGGGAAGTAGATTAATTCCCGATAACCTTCTTGAAATATTCGTAAGTGATTTTTAATCCTTCCGAGCGTGAGATTTTCGGCTCCCAGCCGAGAATTTTCTTCGCCTTCGTAATGTCCGGCTGTCTTTGTTTAGGGTCGTCCGTAGGAAGCGGATGATAAACGATTTTCTGCTTCGTTCCAGTAAGCTTAATGATTTCTTCCGCGAATTCATTTATCGTAATCTCATCCGGATTCCCTATATTTACGGGCATAGTATAATCGCTCATTAGCAGCCTGTAGATTCCTTCAATCATATCATCTATGAAACAGAAAGATCTCGTTTGAGTGCCGTCGCCGAATACGGTTATGTCCTCTCCCCGAATCGCCTGACCTATGAAAGCGGGCAAAGCCCTGCCGTCGTTGAGTCTCATTCGCGGACCGTAGGTATTGAATATTCTCACGATGCGTGTATCGAGTCCGTGGTAAGTGTGGTAAGCCATCGTAATCGCTTCCATGAATCTCTTGGCTTCGTCATAAACGCCGCGGGGACCGATAGGATTCACGTTGCCCCAGTATTCCTCCGTCTGGGGGTGCACGTTCGGGTCGCCGTAAATCTCGGATGTCGATGCAATAAGAAATCTCGATTTCTTTTCCTTTGCCAGACCGAGCAGGTTGTGAGTTCCGAGCGAGCCGACCTTCAATGTCTGTATCGGAATCTTGAGGTAATCAATAGGGCTCGCGGGTGAGGCGAAATGAAGAATATAATCAAGGCGGCCCGGTACGTGAACGAATTTAGTGACGTCGTGAAAATAAAATTCGAATTCCTTCTTCGGAAAAAGATGCTCGATGTTTTTCATCGAACCCGTGCTCAGATTATCCATTCCGATAACCTGAAATCCTTCTTTAATGAACCTGTCGCACAGATGTGAGCCGATAAATCCCGCTGCGCCCGTGATTAAAACTCTTTTTTGTCCCATCGTAATGATTTTTCATAATTTAGTCATAATATCGCAAAGAAATAATTCAAATCCCTTAAGTACGGCGTATTAGTCGAGGCTTTTATAAATGTATTCTATCCAGTCGCTGCACGAAAATGAAACCGCGTATCCCTTGTATTCTTCAAGCGCGTTCCCGTTCTGAATTTCCTTGAGAGATTTCCCCTTTTGCTTTTCCTTCCTGACAATGCCGATTGTTCTTTCTACCATTACCGCGTATTCTTTTAAATCCGATATTGAATAAGTTCTTCCGTGTCCAGGCACTATTCTCGTATCAGTCGGATAAGAGGAAATTATTTTATTAAGACTTTCAAGAATTTTTATCACGCTGCCTCCGTGTTCCGTATCGACAAAAGGAAACTCGTCGGCGAATATAATATCTCCGATGTGAAGTACTTTCTCTTTCCTGAAATATACAACCGCGTCTCCTGCGGAATGACTTCCTGATACGGATGTTATTATGATGTCGCTTTCGTTAAATTTCAGAGCAAGCGAATCTGAAAATGTGATATTCGGCAGCGCATAATCCGGATATGCTTTCTGTGTATCTCCGAGCAGGATATCATCTTTTGAAAGCAGTTCCTTCACATTTTTGTGGGAAATAATTTTTGTATCCCTGCCGAAAATCTTTTGTCCTCCGGTATGGTCAAAGTGCCAGTGGGTATCAACAATGTAGTTCAACTTCTTTCCGCCGCCTATGCTGTCGATTGCTTTTTCAAGAAACCGCGCGTATTCACTGTAGTTCGCGTCAACTATTAATATGCCGTCGGAACCGGCAGAGGCAATCACATTAACAGAAGCAATTGTGATTTCCCATAAACCCGGATTCAGTTGTGTGATTTTACATTTTGGTCCCCTCGAGACGTCCTGTGAATATGAAAATGACGCTGTCGTCATAACATACAATAAAATGAAGAAGATAAATGCTTTATTCATAGAGGTTTATTTTTTTTATTATACGCAAATCCCGGTATGTGGTTTCGAATTAACGGGAAGCGTAGTGAAGATACAATTTCGAAACTTTTTAATCGAGCTTTCGTCTAAATAAGTGAGAGCAGTAATTGATTAACAATAACTTTCGATTTTCAGTCTCCTAGTATGTCGAGGTTGACAGAGCCGGAAAGATCCGACTCTGTTTTTTTATGGATTTGCAAATTGTCTGCTTCGGAACTGAAAGATTCTGTTTATCTTTGATCAAAAGCGAAAGATTTTCAGAAAGAAGAGCAATAGCAGAGATACTAACTACAAACTACTCACACATTGATTCCGCATCCCTGTAAGATTGAATTTTCAGTTTAAACTCTTTGTTATAACATTTATATTGAACTATGCTCACATCGTATATACCAATATTGATTATAGGATTATTCGCGGTGATTTTCGCCGTCGTTATGGTTAAATTCACGGTTTTTTTCGGACCTAGAAACCCGAACAAAGAGAAAGAATCAACGTATGAGAGCGGTATGGAGCCGATTCAGACCGCCCGTGAACGTTTTTCGGTGAAATACTATATGGTCGCCGTGAGTTTCATCGTTTTCGACATTGAAATCGTGTTTCTTTATCCCTGGGCGGTGTCCTTTCTGAGCCTGCCGTCAGGAGAAATGATGTATTCACTGATAATCGCTTTAATATTTATTTTCATACTGATTGCGGGACTTGTTTATGAATACGGAAAAGGAGTTCTGAAATGGGATTAGAGGAAAAACTTGGCAATGACGGCTTCATAACCACAAAACTCAACGACGTAATCGACTGGGCGAGGAAGAATTCGCTGTGGCCGATGCCAATGGGAATTTCCTGCTGCGCGATAGAAATGATGGCTGCCGCGGCTCCGCGCTTTGACATCGCGAGATTCGGCTCGGAAGTTATGAGGTTCTCGCCGAGGCAGTGCGACGTTATGATAGTGGCGGGAACAACAACCTATAAGATGGCGAAAGTCGTGAGAAAAATTTACGACCAGATGCCTGACCCCAAGTGGGTAATAGCGATGGGCGCCTGTACTTCATCCGGCGGCATGTACCGCAGTTATTCCGTCGTGCAGGGAATTGACCAGTTCCTGCCTGTAGATATTTACGTAGCGGGATGCCCACCGCGTCCCGATAACCTGCTTCACGCCCTGATAACGCTTCAGGAAAAGATAGGCGAAGGCAAGAAGCAGTAAATATTCATATTCATTCGTTATTTTAGTTCCGTCCTTTTTTAATAAAAATTTTTCTCTATCTGTATATTTTATGTTATTTTTTATTAAATTCAGGTAATCACAAATAATGAAAGGAGAAATATGAAAAAAGTATTATTTACCTTTTTAGTATTAGTGTTTTTGGTTCCAACCTTATACGCTCAAAGGATTATTGTAAACCAAAATTTTGAGAATACGGGTTTCGGTCCCGATAGTCTTCCTCCTAACTGGGTCAAATTCAGCGAAGATCCCGTTTCCGGTCCCGGTAAAGAATGGGCGGTTCGCGATTCCGGAACACACTATATAGGAACGAATTCCCTGCTTGTAGCTCAGGCGCATAACAGCGTTCGCGCTCTGACAATACCCTGGAGCGCAGGCGATCCTGTCGCAAACGACTGGGTGTTCACGGATACGTTTACCGTTATGGCAGGCGACACTCTTGCATTCTGGATGTTACTCGGAAGCCCTGAGGGTTTCCAGCCTTACCTTGACACAATGCAGGTTTGGATATCATTGGCGCAGGCGCCCGGAGCCGAAATCAGCAAACTTGCAACGATTAAAAGCAACGACAGCGCAGGGGTTCCTCTGTCTACTAACGTATGGACGAAACATACGTTTGTACTTTCCTCCTTCGCGGGTCAGACTATCTGCGTCGCATTCAGGTATTATATGAATACGAGCGCCGACGGATTCTGGTGTAACATAGATGACGTATTCATCGGTAACAGGTCGTACGTCGGCATAAACCAGATAGGAACGAACCTGCCGAAGAATTACTCGCTCGGGCAGAATTATCCGAATCCCTTCAATCCAACGACGAAGATAAAATTCGACCTGCCCAGGAATTCGCAGGTAAGGCTCGAAGTTTACAACAATCTCGGACAGTTGGTGAAAGTCCTGCACGACGGTTATACAAAAGCGGGTTATTATGAGACGCAGTTCGACGGAAGCGGGCTTTCAAGCGGAATGTACTACTACAGGCTTTCGACTCCCGAATATGTGGAGACCAAGAAAATGATTCTTGTGAAATAATCTTTAAGACTATTATTATGAAGGCGGGCAAATGCCCGCCTTTTTTTATTTCATTTTGAAGGATTTCTTTTCATCTGTACAGGACAGGACTCAGTTAAAATATGTTTTTACCGTTTTTTTGAAATTGAATTTGCTGACGTGAATTTGTATCTTCTTTTCCTGATTACTTCCGGACCTGCTCAAATGGCGGAACTGGTAGACGCGCTGCATTCAGGGTGCAGTCCATGTACTTGGGTGGGGGTTCGAGTCCCCCTTTGAGCACAAAAAAATAAATATGAGAGAAATTGGAAAAAATCTGGAAGTTAAAAAATTTATTCCCGGAAAACGGGGGGGATGGGTACGTCCGATTTGATACTTTTATCAAAGATGTACAAGGCCTCAAGGGCAGAATCAAAATTCCCGATTCTGTAGCAAAACTCCTCTACATGCGGGGAGTTACCGATTACTCGAAAGTAATCAGATTCTTTAAACCCACACTGGACAAACTGCACGACCCGATGCTTATGAAAGGCTGCGCCGAAGCAACCGAAAGGGTACTTGACGCGATAAGCAAGAAAGAAAAAGTTATGATTCTCGGAGACTACGACGTTGACGGCATAATCGGCGCGTCGATGTTCTCTCTTTTTCTGAAGCATTTCGGTGTCGAAGTTTCTGTTTTCATTCCCAACAGAATCAGTCAGGAATACGGTCTTTCAAAAAGCGCGATCGACGAAGCGAAGGACGACAACATAAAACTGCTCGTCGCGATTGACTGCGGCATTACTGCGATAAATACAGTTGACTATTCGAATGAGAAAGGGATTGACGTTATAGTATGCGACCATCACCAGCCTCCGGAAACGCTTCCAAAAGCGTTCGCGATTATGGACCCGATACAGCCGGGCTGCGATTATCCTTACAAGCATCTTTGCGGCACGGGCGTCGCATTCAAACTCATTCAGTCCGTTTGCGGAAAACTCGGAGACGAAAAGTTCGCTTACACGCTGCTTGATTTCGTTGCGATAGCGACCTCGTCGGACATAGTGCCTATAACCGACGAGAACAGAATTCTCGTGAACGAAGGTTTCAACAAAATAAACACGAATCCGCGTCCTTCAATTAAAGCCCTTATAGAAAAAATCGGACTGAAGGAAAACAGGGTCAACACGACGAACATCGTTTTTTCCCTCGCTCCGAGAATCAACGCGGTCGGAAGGCTCGGCGATGCCGACAGGGCGGTCAATCTGCTCATCAGCGACGACCTGAAAGAACTCGACGACCTCGTGAACATTCTTGACGTCGAGAACGCTAACAGAAGAGAAATCGACAAGAACATTACGGAAAAGGCGTTCCGCCTTTACAAGGACACTTACGGGGACAAGGACGAATACTCAATCGTTCTTCACAACGCGGACTGGCATCCCGGAGTCATAAGCATAGTCGCGGCGAGGATGGTCGAAAGATTCAACCGTCCGACAATCGTGCTTACGACTATAAAGGGAACCGCAAAGGGGAGCGCGAGAAGCATAAACGGATTCAACGTTTACGAGGCGCTCAAGAACTGCGAAGACCTGCTTATACAGTACGGCGGACACTGCCACGCGGCTGGTCTCGAAATCGAGGTCGAAAAGATTGACGAATTCAGAAAACGCTTCAATGAAATAGCAGTCAAAGAACTTATAAGCGAAGACCTGAAACCCGAAATCGACGTTGACCTCGAGATTAATTTCGAAGATATTAATCCGACATTCATAAAGATTATTTCTTTCTTCGAGCCGTTCGGTCCCGGAAACCCGCAGCCGATTTTCCTCACGAAGAACGTGAAGATTGTTGACGACGTTAAATTCACTAAAGTAGAATCGCACGTGTTCAAAGTGAGCGACGGAATTTCGGACAGGACCTGGAACGCGGTCTTCTATAATTCTAAAGACAGACTCGACAGCATTTCAAGAGATTCCGTTTGCGACATCTGCTATACAATCGACAAGAACCAGAGGAACGGTTACACAAAATTGATTATCAAAGACATCAGAATTCATTAAACATTATTAAAATTTAAATTTATTTTTTATGTCCGGACATTCTAAATGGGCGACTATCAAGAGAAAAAAAGCCGCGACCGACGCGGCGAGGGGTAAAGTGTTCACAAAGATTATTAAGGAAATCACTATTGCCGCGCGCGACGGCGGCGGCGACCCAGCGGGAAACCCGCGCCTCAGGCTTGCAATTCAATCGGCTAAAGCAAGCAACATGCCTCAGGACAATATAACACGTGCGGTCAAGAAAGGTACGGGCGAACTCGAAGGCGTCAGGTACGAGGAAATCAACTACGAAGCCTATGCTCCGCACGGCATCGCGTGTATTATCCAGTGCGTGACGGACAACCGCAACAGGACCGTCGCCGAACTCAGGCATCTTATTTCCAAGCACAACGGAAACCTCGGCGAGTCGGGCTCGGTCGCCTGGATGTTCGAAAGAAAAGGCGTCGTTACGGTCGAACGGGGAAAGCATTCCGAAGACGAAGTAATGGAAATAATACTCGACGCCGGAGCCGACGACCTGAAAACCGAGGATGAATTTTTCGAAATCATTTCAACCGTTGAAAATCTTGAAAAAGTAAGGAAGGCAATGGAAGAAAAAAATTTCAAGATTGAAAGCGCGGGAATGCAGTACATCGCGAAAGACCTTGTCGCGCTTGACGAGCACGGAGCGGCGGACGTGATGAAGTTCCTCGAATTCGTCGAGGAGAACGACGACGTGCAGAACATATACACTAACGGCGATTTTTAAAAAATGAGAATCATCGGTATAGACCCCGGCTCTGTCGTTACCGGTCTGGGAATAATCGAAGTCGTGAACGGAACTTTCAAAGTTCTGTCTTACGACGCTTTGAAAATGAATTCGAAGCAGCCGATACCGTCGAGGCTCAAGATGATTTACGATTTTTGCATTGCGAGAATCGAGAAATACAAACCCGACGAACTCTCCGTCGAAACGGCATTCTTCGGCAAGAACATTCAGTCAACAATGAAACTCGGTCAGGTTCGCGGCGCCGTGATGATAGCGGCTCTGAACAGCGGGCTAAGGGTTTTCGAATACTCACCGAGGGAAGTCAAGAAATCCGTAACGGGCAGCGGCTCAGCCTCGAAACCGACGGTGCAGACGTTCATAAAAAATATTCTTTCCGTGAAGGATAACAAAATGCTCAGCGACTCGTCGGACGCTCTCGCAATCGCTCTCTGCCACTACTTCAACGGCGGCGAAAAGATTCCGGCAGTGAAAATCCGCGGCAGGCGTCAGGACTGGAAAGAGTACATCGAAAAAAATCCCGATAAAATTCTCAGGAGAAAAAAATGATTTCACTCTTAAAAGGAACTCTCATATCGAAAGCGGGGAACGCGATCATTCTCGACGTGAACGGAGTCGGCTTTTCGGTTCACGTTTCAGGAAAGGTCAGGGATAACCTTCCCGCCGCGGGCGAAACTTTTTCCGTCATAACTTATCTCGACGTCAAGGAAAATTCTCTTATGCTCTTCGGCTTCCACGACGAAAGGGAGAGAGAAATGTTCAAGATGCTCATTTCGGTCAGCGGCATAAGCGCGAAGACCGCGCATACGATACTCGTTCACGCCTCGTTTGAGGACATACTCGGGCTGATTGCGAACAAGACATTTACGGGAATAAAAATACCCGGCATCGGTCCGAAGAAAATCGAAATGATTTCGCTCGCGCTTAAAGACAAGGTGTTTAAAATAAACGCGGACATCGGAGGAATAATGGAATCGGCGGCGGGAAACCGCGACACTGACGTTCCGCGTCTCGAAGCTCTTACCGCGCTTATGAACCTCGGCTACCAGCGCGCCGACGCGGAAAAAATAATAAGGGAAGTCCTGAAAAATAATCCGGGCGAGAATCTCGGCACGGAAGACCTCATAAAAAAATCATTAAACTTTATTTCGAGAGTGTAGTATGAAAAACAATGAAGCGTTTGACCTGTTCAAAAGAGTAAGACCGCTTATAAAAGCGCATCCGTGGCACGGAGTATATATCGGAAAAAACGCTCCCGAAGTAGTTTCGACTTACATCGAAATCGTTCCGACCGATACGTTGAAATTCGAACTCGACAAGCAGTCGGGATACCTTAAAATTGACAGACCGCAGTTGTACTCGAACGTCTGCCCGACTCCCTACGGACTGATTCCGCAGACATACTGCGGCGAAAGAGTCGCGGAATTCTGCTGCCTCAAGACAGGCAGAAGCGGGGTAAAGGGAGACGGCGACCCGCTCGACATTTGCGTGCTGACGGAAAAAGTAATCACTCACAACGACATAATCCTGAACGCTGTTCCGATTGGCGGGCTGAGAATGATAGACGGCGAAGAAGCGGACGACAAGATAATCGCGGTGATGCATAAGGACAATGTGTTCGGCGGCTGGGACGATATCTCCGACTGCCCGACATCCTTAATCGAAAGAATCCGCCACTACTTCCTCACTTATAAGGAAGCGCCCGGCGCCGAAAAGCGCATCTGCGAAATCACGCACGTGTACGGCAGGGAAGAGGCATACGAAATAATCCGGCGCAGCCGGCAGGACTACCTCGACCTCTACTCCGACCTCAATGACTTGCTGATGATGAATTACGGAGAAAAGTAGAGGCTAATTTATGAGCGTTTTATTTGTGTCCGTATGAAGAAAAGTACTGACGGTTTGTTACAGTCAGGAGGAAATTCATGACAATCATAGTTGGCTTCTGCCGTTTTGCTATTCACGCTTTTTTAATTCCGTCAAAACCGTTTGTAAAGTATTAATGCCCCAATGTTCAATATATTTTCCGTCCTTTACTCGTACAATATCAATTACATCAATTCTGATTTTCTGCCCGGTGGGAGAAATGTCGAATAATTTACCTTCATGCGTTCCTGTTATTGCTTTTCTTGTAACGACCCTGTCTCCTTCAGCAATTTGTTCATAGATCTCTACCGTCAAGTCCGGAAATGCCGGTCGTAAAATATTTGAAAATGTATTCCACATTCCGTTTGCATCATTGGCTGAATCAGGGGCTGTCCGGTTAATGAAATCATTGTCCATCAGTTGCCTGAAGGTATCAAGATTCCCTTGTTCAATTACTTCTTTGTTAAATCGTCTGACGATTCCTTTGTTCTTTTCTAAATTTTCAGTTGTCATACTATTGATTTTTTTGTGCTCTTATTTCTAAAAATATTTTATCAAACCCTTTGCGCCCTTCCTTCTTTCCTCCCCTCGAACCCGTATCGTATCGCATCTTTTAGTACTTCGATGTTTATGTCATTAAGTGTTTTGAATTTAATGCAATAACCCGTAACGCTTGCCTTGCCAAGTTTTTTCCCGAATGTTTTTGATAAGTATGTCTTGTCATCTATACCAAGTATATAGACGGAGATTCCGGTTTTGTTCGCGCTGATACCAATTTGATAAAACTCTTTGGTTTTTCCATCGGCGTATTTTATGTTACGAAGTCCGTATCCTATGTTAGGGTTGGAAACAGTTTTGCCTTTATCGTCTTTCCCGTCTAAGAACCATAATTTGCATCCCGGCATAATTTCCGGAATGATGCGGTGCAACTCCTGCAAGTCGCCGCGCTTCGGTTCGGGCTGACTTGCTATGTATTCTTTGATTTGTGTTTGTATGTTCATTTGAAATTTATTAAAGTTTCTTTCGTATGTCACTTGAAATTAATTTACCCTGCCACCGTATAATCCAGTTCGGTTACACCGCATGTGAATTTCCGCGTATTCAATAGTTTTAAATTAATTTTGTCTTTGACGCCCGAAAATAACGGAATGCCCCGTCCGAGAATAATCGGATTAACAAACAGCCAGTAACCGTCAATAAAATTCAATTGAATAAGCGAATGAGTCGCACGCGGGCTGCCGAAAAGCAGTATCTCTTTCCCTGCTTTTTGTTTTATTTCCTCTATTCTATCAGGTAGATTGTCCCTGATAATAGTTGTTTTTGATAAACCTTCCTCTTTCATTGTTCTCGATAAAACAATTTTGTGAGCGTTCATGTACCATTTCGAATGTTCGATGTCGTGCTTTGACGCTTCCGGCTTCTCTGCTGCCGTAGGCCAGTAATTTTCCATCATCTGAAAAGTTACACGTCCGTACAACGCGGAGTCGCATTCGCTAATCCGTTTGCCGACGTAATCGAACAATTCTTCATCGAACTTAATCCAGTCCATTTCTCCGTTCGGTCCCGCAACAAAACCGTCAAGAGAAACGTGCATAAATGAAATTATTTTTGTCATATAATTCTATTTTAATTTGGTGTCCTTAATGCCTTAGTGGTGAACAAAAAAGTCACTCTCCAATCGTTCCCGTTTTCACATCCCCGCTGCGTTTGTAATTCGCGAAGATTACGCCCGACGGCGTGACCGTCGTTTCCGTTAATTCAAATGCTGCAGGTATCGCGCCTTTGCCAAATAGTCTTTTTCCCTTTCCAAGTATCACCGGAAATATCTTCAGCCAGAGTTCGTCCGCTAAATCGTTTTTGAGGAGCGTCTGAATCATTTCTCCGCTGCCGTGAACCTGAATGTCGCCGCCTTCCGAGTTTTTCAACTCTTTTATTTCGGCAGGGCTTTTTAGTATGACCGAATTATTCCAGTCCGTCTTTTTCAGTGATTTCGAAAGGACGTATTTTGTCACGTCGTTTATTCCAGGCCAGACGTCACCGTGCGAAGGCCAGTACGAAGCGAAAATTTCGTAGGTTTTTCTGCCCAAAAGAAGATCCGCGGGCTTCATCTGTTTTCCCATTAACTTTCCGCTTGCTTCGTCAAAATACGGTGTTACCCAGCCGCCGTACTTGAACCCGCCTTCCTTGTCCTCATCGGGCCCGCCCGGCGCCTGCATTACTCCGTCAAGTGATAAAAAAGATAAAACGATTATTTTTCTCATTTTTTTTGTCTCCCTTTATTATTTATACTTTAATAAGCTTCATAAGATTTTGCCGGCTCATAATAAAGAACTATTGCGCCGGAGTTAAAAGTTTTTGTTCGTATGAGTTTTAGGTTGATTCTGTCGTTGATGTTTTTAAATAATGTCAGTCCGCTTCCCGATATAATTGGATGAACGCACAGTATATATTCATCAATTAAGCCGAGCCGCGACAAGGTTACTATTAAACTGGGGCTGCCCGCAAAAATATTTTTTCCTGATTGCTGCTTGAGTTTTAAAATTTCCTCTTTCACGATTTCATTTTTCAATATTGTATTTTTCCATTCAATGTGTCGAAGCGTTCTTGAAAAAACAATTTTTTGAATGTTGTCTATTAATACGGCGAATTCATCGCCCGGCTTGTTGCCGGTAGGATGCTTTGCGACAGACGGCCAGTAACTTTCCATCAATTGATATGTTATCCTTCCGAATAAAAGTGAGTCCGCATTGCTTAAAAGTTCGTTGTAATGCTGATGAAGTTCATCATCCGCGATACCGACGGTGTGGTCACAAAACCCGTCAATCGTCATATTGATTGCTGCAATGAGTTTTCTCATAGTAAATTTATGTTTTTTGATTTTAAGTCTTTATTTTCTTCCGGAAAGTTTTGATTCATTATTGTTTTCCTATCGTCATTTTGTAAGCCAGTACCGCGTCCGGAAGCGGTGTGAGAGCATCCGATAAAACGTTGTAAGTTCCTTTTTCCGAAATTTCGTCAGCGGCTTTTTTTATAAGCGCCAGCGTCGCTTTCATCAGGCTTGAGCCGAGACTTAATCGCGCGATTCCTAAATCCTGCAGTTCGCTAACAGACGGCGGCAAACCCGCTCCGGTTGACGGATTCGCGAGAATGTTTACAGGTGCTTTGATTTCTCTGACGAGAGTTGCGATTGTTTCTTTATCCCAAACAGGCTGAACAAAAATGCAGTCCGCTCCCGCCTCACGGTACTTGTTGCCGCGTTTTATCGACTCGGATAAATTTTTCTTCGGCGAACCGGGTGATGTGTAGAATGAATCGGTTCTCGCGTTGATTACAAGATGAAAGCCGAGTGATTCCGATAATTCGCGTATCGCTGAAATTCTTTCGCAAAATTCAGTCTCGTCGATTAATACTGGGCTTAAATCAATGCTGTCTTCGATGTTTATTCCGCTAATCCCTGTCGCGATAAACTCTTTTACAGATTTAATTATTTCATCCGTGTTATTCCCATATCCCGCTTCTATATCGACGGTCACAGGAACCTGCACCGAGTTTGCGATTCCCCTTACGACATCAATCATTTCGGACAATTTTATTATCTGACAATCGGGATAGCCCAATGAGGCCGCAATTCCCATGCTCGTTGTAGCGATTGCTTTGTAACCGCATGCTTCTATTATTCTGGAACTACTGATGTCCCAGGAATTTAAAAGAACCAGTATTTCTTTGTCGTGATGATATTTCAGGAATCTTTCGGCTTTTTCTTTTTGTGTGTTTGAAACCATAATAGTATTATTTGCCCTTTTTCATTACAACACATTTATTTTTGAAAAATTCAAAGAGGCGGGGCGATTATACTTTTTCTACTTCCCAACTCGGAACTTGGGGAGGAAGAAAAAAATAAAATTCGTGATATTCGCGGCTGAATATCGGGTAAAAAAAATCCCCTCAAAAGAGGGGATTCGTGTTTCGAAGTATTATATATTATAGGTTATTTCTTATCGTCAACGACTTCGAAGTCCGCATTTTCAACGTTGCCGTCGTCCTTCTTCTGTTCGCCCGCGCCCTGCTGACCGGCGGATTGCTGTCCCTGCTCGGATCCCTGATTCTTCGCCTGAGAGTACATTTGCGAGGAAGCTTCGTTCCAGGCTGCGTTGTACTGGTCCATCGCGGATTTAATTTCCGTTGCGTTGTTTGTCTTCACCGCGTCTTTCAGCCTGTCGATTGCGGATTGAATCTTCGCTCTCGCGTCCTGGCTGAGTTTTCCTTCGAATTCCTTCAACTGTTTTTCACCCTGAAATATCATCGCGTCAGCCTGATTCTTAGTGTTGATTTCCTCTCTCTTCTTCTTGTCGTCCGCTTCGTGCTCCTTCGCGTCCTTCTTCATCTTTTCAATTTCCTGATCCGTAAGTCCGCTCGAGTGTGTAATTCTGATGTCCTGCGTTTTTCCCGTGCCCATATCTTTCGCCGTAACGTGAAGAATGCCGTTCGCGTCTATGTCGAATGTAACTTCGATTTGCGGAACTCCTCTCGGTGCGGGAGGAATCCCGTCGAGATGGAATCTTCCGAGCGTGCGGTTATCCATTGCCATAGGTCTTTCGCCCTGAAGGACGTGAATTTCAACCGAAGGCTGATTGTCGCCCGCCGTGGAAAATATCTGCGACTTCTTAGTCGGAATCGTCGTGTTAGCTTCTATGAGTTTCGTCATGACGCCTCCGAGTGTTTCGATGCCGAGAGAAAGCGGTGTAACGTCGAGAAGAAGCACGTCCGTCACGTCGCCAGCGAGAACGCCGCCCTGAATCGAAGCGCCTATCGCCACGACTTCGTCCGGGTTGACGCCTTTATGCGGCTCTTTTCCGAAAATCTGTTTCACTCTTTCCTGAACCATTGGAATCCTTGTCGAGCCGCCTACTAAAATAACTTCGTCGATTTCATTCAGGCTGAATCCCGAATCCCTAAGCGCCTTTTCACACGGAGCGACGGTACTTTCGACCAGGTCACTGACGAGCGATTCAAACTTCGCGCGCGTTATTGTTTCGAGAAGGAACTTCGGACCGTCGGCTGTCGCAGTAATGTACGGAAGGTTAACCTCGGTCTGCGAACTTGTTGACAACTGCTTCTTCGCGTTTTCTGCGGCTTCTTTCAGTCTCTGCAATGCCATCGGGTCTTTTCTTAAATTGATTCCTTCCTTCTTCTGGAATTCTTCCGCGAGATATTCAATAAGTCTCTGGTCAAAGTCATCGCCTCCGAGGTGCCCGTCGCCGTTCGTTGATTTTACTTCAAATACTCCGTCGCCGAGTTCGAGAATAGAGATATCGAACGTTCCACCGCCAAGGTCGAACACCGCCACCTTGTGGTTCTTTTTCTTCTTGTCGAGACCGTAAGCAAGCGCCGCCGCTGTCGGTTCGTTGATTATTCTTTTCACGTCGAGTCCCGCTATCTTGCCCGCGTCTTTTGTCGCCTGTCTCTGAGCGTCGTTGAAGTAAGCCGGAACGGTTATGACCGCTTCGGTTACCGTCTGTCCGAGATAATCTTCCGCTGTCTTCTTCATTTTCTGAAGAACCATAGCGGAGATTTCAGGCGGAGAATAGACGCGTTTCTGATTCGTGCTCTTGTCATCGATTTCCACGCGCGCTACATCGTTATCGCCTCTGATCACTTTATACGGGACTTCGCCGATTTCCATTCCGACTTCGTCGAACTTGCGCCCCATGAATCTTTTTATGGAGAATACAGTGTTCGTCGGATTAGTGACAGCCTGCCTTTTAGCAGGGTCTCCGACGAGCCGCTCTCCTGTTTTGGTGAACGCGACAACCGAGGGGGTTGTCCGCATACCTTCCGAGTTTGGTATAACAACAGGATCGTTACCTTCCATAACCGCAACGCACGAGTTAGTCGTACCTAAATCTATTCCAATAATTTTTCCCATTAATTTAAAAGCCTCACTTTCTTTAAACGGAACTACCCGCGTATCCGCAGGCAGTTCCGTAGTTTAGACGTCTGTTTGTGAAAGTTATTTCAATTTTATTTCTTTAACCACCGGTTTTGCTTCTTCGACTTTAGGTAAAGTGATGGTGAGCATACCGTCTTTAAATTCCGCTTCGATTCCGTCAACCTTGATGTCTTTCGAAAGATTGAATGACCTGCAAAACTCGCCGTACACTATTTCGTTCATAACGAGGTTCGTGTCTTCGGATTTGCTTTGCGATTTCTTTTCGCCCTTTATCGAAAGCAGGTTGTTTTCGACTTCAATCTTCACGTTCTCTTTCGCGATACCCGGGAGTTCAAGGTTGATATAGAAACTGTCCTTGTCCTCTGTGATTCTTGTTCTGGGTGTATAACTTGACGCGTCGAGTACGTCGCCCCTGAAGAAGGGTGAATCGAAAATAGACCTGAAAGCATCGTTAATCAGGTCGCCGTCTTTTTTAAATTTTATTAAGTTCATTTTAAATCTCCTTACTATATTTTAATTTATAATTTTTGATTTTCAATGTTACGCTCTAATGTATATCAAGTCGTGTGCCAAATTTGAAAAGTGCGATTATTGATTGTTTTTAAAGGGGGTATTTGAAATATATGTCATTATTGGGAAATATTATGCAATTTTCTGACATCCATATCAATGTATTGACATATATTGCTAACCCGATCGTGAATATAATTGTCTTCCTGATTTTGCCCGTGTCCGACGTGTCGGATTTTCCATTTTAGTGGTTTAAGCGAATCCCGCCGTCAAATAAAAATTGCGGCTTTTGGAATTTATTAATACGAAATAAAATTATACATTATACAAGAAAGTGATAGATGAAACTTACAATCGCATTATTGTTGTTCTATTATCTCGGTTTTCACGCCGCGGGTGATAAGTCCACGCTGCCTTTTTATTCGGGTGCGGGAGACAATTCTTCCGTCATACAAACCGATACAACGATTGACGTTACCTATTACAAACTTCAGTTAAAACTATCAATCAATCCCGACAACATAAAAGGAATAACAACGGTAAACGGAAAATTTATAACGCCGGGGAATTCATTTTTTCTTAATCTTGCAAATTCCCTGACGGTTGATTCCGTTACGGGTGCGAACATCGGGTCGTTCACGCATTCGAACGACGTACTTCGCGTCAATTTAAATTCTCTTTCGTCAGAGTTCGCCGTTAACGTTTATTACAGGGGACTGCCTCCCGCGACGGGATACGGAAGTTTTGTTTTTTCATCACACGGCCCGGAGCCTTCGATATGGAGTCTAAGCGAGCCGTACGGCTCGTCCGACTGGTTTCCTAACAAGAACGCGCCGGCCGATAAAGCAGATTCTTCCGATGTGTGGGTAACCTGCCCGTCGTCGCTGACCGCGGTTTCGAACGGGCTTCTTAAAGAAACAATAACGAATCCCGACAATACGACTACGTACAGGTGGAAGGGTTCTTACCCGATAGCGAGTTACCTCATATCCATCGCGGTTTCTAACTACGCACTATATAAAAATTATTTCAGATATTCGCAGACTGATTCACTTACACTCACGCATTATGTTTATCCTGAATATCTCGGCAGTTTAAAGAGCAATCTTGACGAGACGCCTGAAATGATGAGAGTCTTTTCGGAAAAATATTCTCAGTATCCTTTCATAAGGGAAAAATACGGGCACGCGCAGTTCGGATGGGGAGGCGGAATGGAACACCAGACGATTTCGTCGATGGGAGCGTTCACGCCGGGAGTAATAGCGCACGAGTTGTCTCATCAGTGGTACGGAGACAAGGTCACTTGCAGGGACTTCCATCACATCTGGCTCAACGAAGGTTTCGCCACTTATTCGGAAGCGGTTTATATAGAAGCTTCGCAGGGCAGGGAAGCGTATGATTATTTCATGCTGCAGAAAATGAACAGCGCGAAAAACGCGGTCGGAACGGTTTATGTCCAGAACGCGGGTTCAATAAGCGAGATATTCAACACGAACCGTTCATATTATAAGGGCGGTGTCATACTTCACATGCTGAGAGGCGTAACTGGCGATTCGTTGTTTTATGACATAATGAAATCATACGTTAACGACACACTTCACGCTTACGGTACAGCAGTAACGGAAGACTTCCAGAGAATCGCCGAAAGCAAATACGGGAAGAGCCTCGGTTATTTCTTTTACGAATGGATATACGGGGAAAAATATCCGAAATATAGAATCACTTGGGGCAAGTCGCAGGTGGGCGGAAACTCTTACGATGTGAATCTTCTCGTTGAACAGGCGGTTAACACGAATCCCGTTTTTTTCACGATGCCTGTTGACGTGAAGGTTGAAACGAAATCGGGCGACACTACCGTTACCGTGTTCAACAACTCGCAGACACAGACGTTCGTTTTTACTATAACGGGCGAGCCTTTGCGGCTGACGTTCGACCCGGGAAACTTCATTCTTAAGGATAAAACGGGAGACGACCCCGTCGAGCCGATAGATTTCAGGCTCGATCAGAATTATCCGAATCCGTTCAATCCCGCTACTGTGATAGCGTATCACGTAAACAAGTACGACGACGTTTCGCTTACAGTTTACGACGTGCGCGGAAGGGAAATTGCTGTACTCGTGAACGCTAAAATGAGGCCCGGCAACTTTCAGGTGAAATTCACACCCGTAAATCTCGCGTCGGGTATTTACTTCTGCGTCCTGAAATCGGGCAGCGACATCGATTCGAAAAAGATGATTTACATACGATAGCAATATAAATTGAAAAAGTGTTTAGTTATATTTATAAAATATATTTTTAATATTAATTCCACTAAAATGAAAAAGATCTTTACCGCGGTTCTGCTCCTTTGCGTGTTCGCTTCATCGTTGATAGCGCAGGACCAGACTCAAATGAGGGGTTCGCAGGTTTGTTCGCAGAAAAGAACAAAGATGACGCTTCCCGAAAACTTCTCAATCTATTCACCCAACACACCGAGGCATTCGTATGATGTACTGAATTATACAATAAAGGTGGACCTCTACTCGAATTATTTTTCGCCTTATTCGAAAGCGTTCACCGCTTCTAACGTAATGACATTCAAGGTCGATTCGACGCTGTCGTCGATAATGATGAACGCGAATAACACCTCGCTCGTTATTGACTCGATAAGGCTCATAGGCGGTCCCTTGCTGGCATACACGCACACGAGCAATATTCTGAACGTTACACTTAACAGAGTCTACAACGTGAATGAAGTCGCAAGCATCAGGATTCACTACAGGCACAACAACGTGACCGACGCATCCTTCTACAACAGCGGCTCGACGGGTTATATATTCACCGATGCCGAGCCTGAAGGCGCGCGCGGCTGGTTCCCCTGCTTCGACAGGCCGTTCGACAAGGCGACATTAGATTTAACCGCGAAGGTGCCCTCTACCGTGAGACTTGCTTCAAACGGCAGGCTCAACGACTCTCTCGTCACGGGTGATTCGATTTATTACCACTGGATAAGCAGAGATCCGCTCTCCACTTATTTAATGGTAATGACTTCGAGGGTCGGATATACTATAAACATCGTTTACTGGCATCCGCCTTCACATCCCGCTGACAGCATTCCGTTGAGGCTGTATTCGCCCACGACGGCGAACAGTTCTTCTATCGCGGCGATACTCCCGACGGCGACGACATATTTCTCTAATGTCTTCGGCGAGATGCCTTTCGAGAAAAACGGGTTCTGCTACGTGCCGAACAGCGCGGGATTTACGTGGGGAGGAATGGAGAATCAGACTTTAACGACTATAAACTCCTGGAATGAAAATACGACTCTGCACGAATACGCGCACCAGTGGTTCGGTGATATGATTACCTGCGCGACCTGGTCGAACATCTGGCTCAATGAAGGTTTCGCCACCTGGAACGAATCTTACTGGGCCGAGAGAACCGGCGGTTACTCCGCTTATAAGTCGATGATAAACAGTGACGCGAATTCGTATATGAATTCAAACCCCGGCTGGGCGATATCGGAACCCTCCTGGGACGTCACGACTCCGAACTCTAACACGCTCTTCAATTACGCCATAACCTATTGCAAGGCGTCCTGCGTGCTTCACCTTCTCAGGTACACTCTCGGCGATTCTCTTTTCTTCAAGGGAATTAAGGCGTACGCTACCGATACTGTGAATTTCAAATTAAAGAACGCGACGATTCCGGACTTCTTCACGAAAATGACGGCGGTGACGGGTGTGAACCTCACCTGGTTCTATAACGCATGGCTGTACCAGCCGAATCATCCGCTGTATCAGAATCAGTATTATTTCACGAATCTCGGCGGAGGACAGTGGAAGATAACATTCCTCGCGAAACAGACGCAGTCGGGTTTCTTCCCGATTCCGATTCAAATGAAGTTCTCGTTCTCGACAGGCTCGGATACTACAGTAAGAGTAATGAATAACGTGAACAACCAGTACTTTACCTTTACATTCAACAGGCAGCCGACCTCCGTTGTCTTTGACCCGACGAACGAGATTGTAATTAAGACTGCATCGCTTGTTATGGGCGTCGAAGAAAATGTGCCCGAGGTTCCTGCCGAATACAGGCTGTCGCAGAATTATCCGAATCCTTTCAATCCCGTGACGAACATTGATTATGATCTGCCGAAAAATTCTCTCGTGAAGATTGCAATCTATGATATGACGGGCAGGGAAGTCGCTGTTCCGGTGAATGAATTCAAGACCGCGGGCAGATATTCGGTTTCTTTCAACGCGATGAAACTCGCTTCGGGAATCTATTATTACAAGATTCGATCGGGCGATTTCAGCGCCGTGAAGAAAATGACATTACTGAAGTAAAGTTTTCTTCTTATAATAAAAAGGCTGCATATCGCAGCCTTTTTTATTTTGCAGTATTGAAATTAAAACCCCCGTTCAAGCGGGGGTTTTATCTATAAACGTCTTAAATCCTAAACTTTATCCAACTGTCAGTCTTGAACTTTCATCATTTGATAAGTACCATTTTCTTAACGTCGATGAATGCTCCGGACTCGATTCTGTAATAATATATTCCCGAAGAGAACTCGGAACCGTTGAAATCAACAGAGTAATATCCCGCCTGCTTGTTTTCGCTGACGAGTGTTGCGACTTCCTTACCGAGAATATCGAATACTTTAAGTGTTACCATCCCGTTTTTCGGAATCGCGAAATTAATCTTTGTAACAGGATTGAAAGGATTCGGATAATTCTGCGACAGGTCGAATTTCACGGGTAAAGTTGATCCGATATTGCCTTCGCCCGTACCCGCATCGTATATGAAGCAAACGTTTGGTCTGGTTGATTGAGCTGAGCCCGCGTTCAAATCCGTACAGCCGCTGCCCGAGGGCAGGTCCAGATAGTGAAGCCAGGTCATTCCCGAAACAGCAGTGCCGTAAACCATCGAGTTGCTTGTCCAGGAAGCGTTGTTGAAGCATATTTCCACCAGCAGATTGTTGCCGTCAAAATAGAACGGAGTAGTGAAGTTTATGTACTGCCAGCCCGTTCCCGGAGGAGTATATGACTGGCTGTAAACCGTGGTCCAGCCCGAGGACGTGAATCCAGTGACGTTAGTCGCGGTAGTGTTCTGAAGCCTTATGGTGAATTCGTTAAGCACCTGACTGGAAACAGACGAGAAGTTGAATCCGATTTTCTTCAGTATCTTAGGCGCGGATATGTTCAATTCCGATGCAAGGTAAAGAATGTTCGTTCTCGCATCGTCGTAATAACTGTAAAAAGGATATCCGACAGTCGCCGTTCCCGTGCCGACACAGGATGTAAACGTGTTCTCAATAGTGTATGTGAACGGTTCCGACGGAGCGATGTTTCCCGGAGGATTGAGTCCTCTTCCTCCCGACGGATACGTGCAGACATACGTACCGGCAGAATCCTGAGCGCCGATGTAATAAGACACGACGGTTCCCAATACCTGCGCCGGAATCGTGAACTTGAACGTGTCGAGGTTGTAATAACTGTAACTGACCTGATTGAATGTACCGCTGTTAACCTTGTAATACAACTTCGGCGACGATGTCGTTCCGGTCGCGAGTTTATTCTTCGATTTTATTACTACCGTAGCCGTTCTCGGCGTAAGGTAATAACCGCTCGTAAGAGGCGCATGGTAAAAATCCATTCTTAAGTTATTCGAAAAAGAAACGAGCGCCGCTACCGCCGTTCTTACTATGTTCCTGAAATAAGTGAGGTTCAGCGTGTTGAATTTATCGTTCGCGGTGTGGTAATACGGAGTGAGTTCGTTTTCGTCTTCGATGTTCATGAAAGCCTTGTAGTTCCTTGTCCAGAATGAAGCGTGGTCGCTGTTCGCGGTAAGGTCATACGTCTTTATCGGTACGAGCCCGGGAACGTACGTCTTCATCGCGCTTATGTAATCGTTAGCGCTGCCCTCCGAAGGGGTATTGTACACAACCGTGCACTTGCCGTCGTTGTTGGCGTCGTAGGATATCATGTCGAAATTCAGGCAGCATATTATCGAATCGCCCTTAAAGTAAGCGGTATCTACGAATGCCTTGCTGCCGTAAAGACCTCTTTCCTCTTCGTCGAATGCCGCGAAGATAATCGAATAATCCGTGTTGAAATTCTTAAGAACCCGCGCCGCTTCGAGAACCGCTATTGTGCCCGACGCGTTATCGTCCGCTCCGGGCGCCGTGGCGCTCGAGGGCATGTTGTCATAATGAGCGCAAATAACAAAATACTGGTTCGGGTATTTGGTGCCGGTCTTTACCGCCAGCACATTTACGCTCGAAGAACTGTTGTTTTGATACCTCGGCGTGTATCCGTAACTTTGAAGAAGTTCGTAAATGAACTGTGTCGCTTTTGAATTTGACGCGTTATTCCAGTATCTCGAAACAATCGTGTATGGAGAACCCCCGATTATGCAACTGGTGTCGCCGGATAACTTGCGTTCGGTCGGTGTTATGGATTGCGTGGTTACGAGATTAATCAGCGAATCGATTTTAGGACTGTAGCCTATCTGGGAAAACGCTGTGGAAATGCACAAAAAAAATAAGAATGCCGAAAAAACAGGGAAAAATTTTATTGCTTTCATAATTGGTTTTTATTTGTACATTAAAATAATCTATTATTATATTTAAGTAAAGGAGAATTTCTTTTTTCTTTGTAAAGGTTGATATTTATTGAATTATTGACTTTTTTATTTTTTATAGATATATTGCTTTAATTATTAGCGTAAAATGCTGACCTCGCACACAGGAGAATGGAGAAATTCTGCTTCACATCTGACAAAGGGAAATTTATTAAATAATTATTAAGATTATGAAAAAAATTTACTTACTGCNTGGCATTTCTGATGTTCTTCATTTTAAATGTCAGCGTCTATTCGCAGCCTCAGCCTCCGGTATTGCTTAGTCCTCCGAACAATGCTACGGGAGTTCCTTTGTTCCCGACATTCGACTGGACTGACGTGTCCGGAGTAACGTACAGAATTCAGATTAACGAAGGCGTTAACGTTATTCTGGATGTTTCAGGCCTGACCTCTTCCCAGTACACGCTCGTAACGGCGCTCTTATCGTACGGTACGCAGTATTACTGGAGAGTCGCTTCCGTTAGCGGCAGCAATACAACCTGGTCGGGTTATTGGTATTTCACCACGCAGGACATGCCTCCTGCAATACCGACACTTGTTNTCCCCCCTAACGGGACTATAAACGTGTCATTGACACCGACTTTAAACTGGAACAGTGCACAATACGCACAATATTACAGGTTACAGGTTTCCACCAGCAATTCGTTTACTACAACGGTAATCGATATTTCCGGTCTGGTTAATACTGGATATGTTGTGCCGTCAGGAATTCTTTCGAACAACGTGCAGTATTTCTGGAGAGTGAGCGCTTCCAACTCCGGAGGTACAAGCGACTGGTCGACAATATGGAATTTCACTACAATTCCCGCTCCTCCACCGGCGCCGACACTCGTATCTCCTGCAAACGGCAGTACGAATGTCTCTACGACTCCGACGATGACCTGGAATAACCTGAGCACGGCTACAAATTACCATTTGCAGATATCGCAGTATGCGAATTTTCTGTCGCTTGCAGTTGATCAGACGGGAATCATGGGAACATCGTATACCGTTCCCGTAGGATTCCTCTCCGGAACCACGCAATATTACTGGAGAGTTGCGGGCGCGAATGCCGGCGGTCAGGGAAACTGGTCGAGTATATGGAATTTTACAACCATAATCGGAACCCCCGCGGCTCCGATACTCACGGCGCCTCCCGATTCATCAACAGGCGTATCAAGGAATCCGGTTCTGACCTGGAACCCGGTGCCAAACGCTAACAGTTACAGGGTTCAGGTATCGACGACCCCGACGTTCTCTTCAACCGTTGTAAACGCTGTTACGGGAAGTTCTACTCAATACACCGTAACGACGGCGTTGAATTACAATACAATGTATTACTGGAGAGTCAATGCAACAAACGCCGGCGGTACCGGCGCGTGGTCATCGGTATGGGTCTTTACGACGCTCGTTCAGCCTCCGTCAATACCGACGCTCCTTACGCCTGCAAATAACGCGACAGGAGTTCCGTTAACACCCACGTTCACGTGGACGACGGTTCCGACCGCGACAAGTTACAGATTGCAGGTTTCGACAAGTACGAGTTTCTCGAATATCATAGTCAACGTAGTTCAGACAGGCGCCTCGTATGTTCTTCCCAGCGGCTACCTCGTCGGTAATACGAATTATTACTGGAGAGTTGCGGCGATTAACGAAGGCGGTCAGGGAAACTGGGCTACTTACTTCCATTTCACGACCCAGCAATCGTTCACACTTAATCTGAAGGTTTATCTCGAAGGTTTCTGGAACGGCACGACGCAGGTGAGAGACACCGTAAGGGTATCCCTTGCAAACTCGACGTCACCGTATGCAATCGTTGATAATTCGATAGCGTACCTTGACGAGCAGGGCAACGCGAGCATTGGATTTGTCAACGCGCCTAACGGCAGTTACTTCGTTGTCGTGAAACACAGGAACCACCTTGAAACGTGGAGCAACACCGCGATGCCGTTCGCCACGGGAAGCACGACGACGTTCAACTTTACTGACGCTGTCAACAAGGCTTATGGAAGCAACTTGAAACAGGTTGGCGCGGTATTTGTCCTTTACGGCGGTGACGCTAACACAGACGGATACGTTAACGGCGCTGATTATTCGGTGTTCAAATCACAGTTCGGCCTGGATGGGTATAAAATTGCCGATTTCAACGGAGACGGTTTCGTCGACGGTTATGATGCGCTTATATTGTATGCGAATCTCGGCAAGAGTTATATCCGTCCGTATTAATTTTTTAAATTTAAAAAATTTAATTGTATGAAAAAAATAATTTTAACATTACTAGCGATTTTCCTTATTTCTTCATACTCGGCCGGGCAGGAGAATGTGAAATTTATCCTTCAGAATCCGAGATTTGAAAGCGGAAAATTCGTAATAGATTTGTACGGTGTCGTTCCCGAAGGGAAGACATGGAGCCCGGGCAATACCTGCGTCAGGATGAACTACTGGTCAACAGAACCCGCGCACGCCCTTACGCTTATACCGGAAAATCCAATCGATAACGCGAACTCAAACATATCGAACAACGTCAATTATGATAATATGACTTCCACGTCGATTCTTAACGATACGGCTGTAAGTCTGAACATACTGCTCTTGCAGGGCAAACCGGCTTATACTTTCATTCCGGGCAATCACTGGCTCGGTTCTTTGAAATTCAATATTTCCAACGTGTCGGCGTGCCTGAATATGAATTTCGTTACGGCTTCCTCGGTTTTCAATAACCTGACTCCTCTTAGTTTCGGCACCGGATGGACAAGGGTCGATCCGCCTCCGTGCATAACAAGCGTTAGGAATATTGTTACGACCGAAATACCGAAAGACTTCATTCTGCATCAGAACTACCCGAATCCTTTCAATCCCGTTACTATGATTAGATTCGGACTTCCGAAAGCAGGTGTCGTGTCACTCAAGGTCTATGACATACTCGGCAGAGAAGTCGCGAACCTGTTGAACGAATTCAAGAGCGCGGGCGAATACATCGTTGATTTCGATGCTTCGTCCCTTAATTCAGGCGTGTATTTCTACAAGCTTGAAACGCAGTCTTACAAAGACGTGAAAAGAATGGTTGTTCTGAAATAATATAACCCGATTCTTAAAAAACCCGGCTCGGCCGGGTTTTTTTTTATCCGCTTCCGGACGATAACCGCGTATATGTCTGTAAACAAAAAAAAATAATATATTCCGTTATAATTTTACATTACTTTTGAGTTTTCTTTGTTATATTTTTACTTAATGTTATATTAATCAAATTTTACTGACGTGAAAAAGTCACTTTTATTACTTACTGTGTTTCTGGTTTTCTTTTCCGGTATTGCATTATCGCAGAATAAAACCAAAGACACGCAGGAAAAATATTCTCAGGTGAGAATATACGCAACAACACGCGCCGAATTTCAGAAGATAGAAAATCAGGGTCTTTTCTTCGACGGCGGAAGAAACAAGCCCGGACAATACTTCGAGACGTGGCTCTCGGAATCCGAAATAAAGATGCTTAAAAAGTCGGGCGTGTCATACGACATTACCATAGATGACTGGCAGTCGCATTACGAGAAAATGCAGAAGCAGAATTATGTTTCGCCTGAAATTATGCAGACGGACGCGTACACGATTAGTCACAGCATTTACGGAACGATGGGCGGACACCTTAAATGGGAAGAAGCAATCGCGAAACTCGATTCTATGAGACAGCAGTATCCGACTCTCGTATCGGTAAAATGGTCAATCGGAAATTCCTACGAGAACAGGGCAATGTGGACGATCAGGGTCACAAAGAATCCCGACGCTCCAACCGGCAGGCCCGAAGTATGGCTTAACGGTGTTACACACGCCCGCGAGCCAATGGGTATGATGAACGTGTTCTATTACATTTACTGGCTCCTCGAAAATTATAACATAGACCCGGTCGCGACATACATACTTAACAACAGGGAAATCTATTTCACGCCGTTCATAAATCCCGACGGATTCTATTACAATCAGACAACAAATCCTAACGGCGGTGGAATGTGGAGGAAAAACCGCAAGCCTCAGGGAACTGCAACGGGAACAGACCTGAACAGAAATTTCGGCACCTGGAACTTCTGGAACTCGACAAACGGAGGCTCATCGACATCGCAATCTTCCGATACTTACAGAGGACCTTATCCGTTTTCCGAACCTGAAACACAGGTATTCAAGAATTTCTTTAATTCGAGGAATATCAAGGTCGCTCTCGATTATCATACATACGGCAATTATCTGATAAAGCCTTATGCATGGTGCGACCCGACACCTACTCCCGATGACGCGATATTCAACGAGTATGGCAACGATATAGTCGCGGATAACCATTTCACTTTCGGCACGCCTTACCAGACGGTGAACTACTACGTCAGAGGCGGCGACCTCGACTGGTGTTACAGCAACGACTCGACGGGACACTCGGACCACAGGTTCGTAATGACTCCTGAAGTCGGCACTTCCGGATTCTACGCCACGCAGGCTGAAATCATTCCTTATTCGCAGATGTGCATGTATATGAACATTTATATGACAATGGCTGCGGGACCCTTCGTTGGTATTAAATCGGAAACACTTAACAAAGCGACGTATGTTCAGGGAGAATCGGGAACGTTCAAGGTTGTTTACAGGAACAAAGGTCTCTCGAATGCTGTAAACGTGAAGGTCGAATTAATTCCTCAGACCACTTATCTGACTATACCCGTTCAGGTATTTACAAAACCTTCTTTGAATTCTTTCGTATCGGACAGCGCGACATTCAATTTCACGATAGGTGCGACCTGCCCGAATAACGGCGTTGTCAAGGCAAGACTTAAACTCAAACAAAATGATACTGTAACGGTTTACGACAAGATGATTAATATCTTCGTAGGTACGGGCTATACAATATTACGCGACAGCGCGGAAAACGGCACCGCTAATTTCCCGACGATGACGAACTGGTCGATAGTTACGAATAAGTACCTCTCGCCGACGCATTCGTTCAAAGGCGCCTGCACGAACTACGGAGTCAATCAGATGATATCTGTTCCTCTGAACGTTTCGACATATCCGTCAATCTATCTAAGTTGGTATCAGAAATACGCTCTCGAAGCGGGATACGATTACGGTTTCGTTGACGTGTCCAGCAACAACGGCTCTACGTGGAGCAGACTCGCAACTTTCAACGGAAAGGATTCAGCGACGTGGAAACTTCAGAGTTTCGACATCACTCCTTACGTTTACGGCTCATCCAATATGCTCGTGAGATTCAGAGACTCCTGCGATTCGAACACGAACTGGGACGGATGGTACGTGGATAACATTAATGTTACAGCGTATCAGATTGTACCGACTGATATCGGAGGAAACCTTAGCGGAATGCCGACAAGATTCGAACTCTCGCAGAACTATCCGAATCCTTTCAATCCTTCTACACAGATAAAGTTCTCCGTGCCTAAAGAAGGATTCGTTAATATAAAGGTATTCGACGTGCTCGGAAGGGAAGTCAGGACGCTCGTAAACGAAGTCAAGAAACCTGGTTATTATTCCGTGGATTTCGACGGAGCGAACCTGTCAAGCGGATTCTATTTCTACAGGATGGAAACAAGCAGTTACGTCGAGACAAAGAAAATGATGCTTCTGAAGTAAACTTAGAAATAACGGTAACAAGATTTTTGCAAGAAAAGCAAAGCCCCGGTGAAAAAATCATCGGGGCTTTTTCTTTATAGTCTCTTGACTTTCAGGGAACGGTTTAGTTCCGGAGGGACGTCATTTTTTTTGCACGTAAGTTTATTTTTGTTTGAGACCCGTATGGTCGGCATTATATTCTGTCATCTCTACGGGACTAACTATATTATTTCCTTTCTCCTAAAGTAATATCGTTCCTACGGGACTATGTTGTTGACGCTCTCGCTCTTAAACCCGCGCAATCAGTTTTATCCGTCCAATCCCGAGCCCAAAAAATCTTTGCTCTTATTTGTGTTCTTGGTGCCTTATTGGCGAATGACGATGTGATTGCTCTTGCTCTAATTTGGAATGAAATGAAAATATTAATGAAAATCCCCGTTTAACCGCGGGGATTTTTATTCGAGTGTATTGTTCTACTTTTCAATGTTCTTCGGTTTTTTAAGGACTTTGACTCCGTCATTCTTTAATTCATCGTAAAAGACTTCTATCGTCATATCGTTGTAAACGGAGATGTCTTCGTAATAGAATGTGTATGAATAAGATTCGTCTTCCATAATAATTTCAAATTCGTAAATGCCCTCGTACAGAAGCAAAGTCTGGTCCTCGCCCGGATAAATGTCCGTAACCGTCTGGTCCTTTGACCACTGCGTATCGCTCATTTCCTTGTAATATATGGAAGTGATGTACTTGAAATCGTCCGTGTTAAGGAAATTAACGTAATGACTGCTCGTGTTCCAGAAACTGTCGCAGCCCGTGAATATCACTGCAGCCGCAAGAAAAACCGTTATGTAGATAATCCTTTTCATGATGTTGTATTTACTGATTATACACAAACCGAACTGTTTGTGTTCCGTCAAAGATATAAAATATATTGGATTCAAATTATTCATTATTTTATGCAATTTATACCAAACAAAAACAATAAAATGAAAAAAATTCAGGTAATTTGTATTTCGTTTTTTTTATTTGCGCTCGCGGCGGGTTTGAATGCACAAACCGTCGATGAGATTATTGAAAAATATGCCGACGCGTCAGGCGGAAGAACCGCTTTAACGGCTGTCCTTACTATGAAAGCGGTCGGCTCTATGAGCATGATGGGAATGGATTTCCCGTTCACGATGTATTCATCCTTTCCCGATAAGAGTTACCTTGAAGTGAACATTCAGGGAATGATAATGAAGCAAGGCTGCGACGGCGTTACGGGCTGGACAATTAATCCGATGATGGGCTCGTCGGACCCCGAAAAAGTCGATGAGGAATTGTTAAAATCATTTAAACACAGGGGAAGAACATACAGCGTCCTGTTCACCTATAAAGAGGACGGCGCCAAAACGGAATTAATCGGTAAGGAGAGCCTTAACGGTAAAGATGTGTATAAGATAAAATACACGGATCCGGACAATGAGGAGGAGTATTATTACATTGACGAAGCAACAGGCAATCTTTTAAGAGTTGACAAGAAAGTAACTGTTAGGGGAAAAAAGATTGATTCTCAGACTACTTATGAAAACTATAAAAAAATCGACGAACTGACCATTCCTCTTCTGATGGAAGTTAAAACTTCCGAATCGAAAATGGGCAATCAGACAATGATACTCGATAAGGTTGAAATAAATCCAGTAATCGATGAAAGCATTTACGCGATGCCCGTAAAATAATTATAAAAAAAACAGCAGGTTGCGTCCAAATCGGAGCCTGCTGTCTTTTTTCGCAATTTTTCTTGTTTCATACCCCGGTAAACTTAGCGGTTTTTTTTCTGTGTGTTATAATTCCCCACAAATTTCATTCATTGAGAAATTAATCTACATATATAATATACGATTAAACATAAATCTTTATTTATCAATATGTTATGATTCGGCATATATATTGCATTTATTATATATAGAAATTGAAAACAAATAGATTCTTAAATAAATACAAAGTTATGAAAAAAACGATTACAAGTTTGGTGATTTTGGTTCTCACGGCGGGTGTTTTATTTTCAGCGCCGAAACCAAAAATTTTACCTCAGATGGTAACGCCTGATATGTTAAAGAATACGCCGGCTCTGGTGCCGGATTCTTGTGTTACAACGGGACTGCCTGTTGTAGCGAACAAACTGTGGGTTTACATGTCTGTTATGAACATCGGCGACACAGCCGCCGTTCAGAGCAGCAACTGGACGTTCGATTCCAAACCCGCGGGTTCAACGGCGACAATAACTTCCGTGCCTTCATTAGGTTGGTACAAGTTTAAAACGGATATTGTCGGCGCTTACGTAGTCAGAGCCTCGATTACGACTTCAACGGGAACAAAAGATACGACAATCAAGATTACCTCGGCGAATTTCGTCGGCGTGGGTAATTTCGACAATGTTCCTGCGGCATACCCTAACTGCATGTCCTGCCACGCTACATGGTCGAACTTTCAGGCGATATTCAACAAGTGGAAAGTCAGCGGACACGCGACAATTTTCAAGAATGAAATAGACAGCGGAGGCGCGGCTTATTACAGCACCGCCTGCATGAAATGTCATACTGTCGGCTACGACCATAACGCTTATAATGACAATCACGGTTTTGACGACGTCGCGAGACAGGTCGGGTGGAACTGGACTGCCTGGTCGCCTCCCAAAAAGGGCAACTGGGATTCACTTAAAACAAAATATCCTTCGCTCGTGCAATTCGCGACAATCGGATGCGAAAACTGCCACGGAGCGGGCGGAGTTCACGCCTCAACAGGTGATACGACAGCGATATCGATTCCTTACAAGCCGCAGGTTTGCGGACAATGCCACGAAGAATACTGGAGACATACGGTTTATACGCAGTGGAGAAGTTCGCTTCATTCAGAACCTGTTATGGAAGGACGCAATGTAGCGGACAGTTTAAGAAATAACCTTAATGACTGCAACCGCTGCCACGACGGAAGGGACTTCATCGGTTACTATTCGTATAACAGAAAAGACCCTGTAGCGCTCAACAAAGGCGATCAGACGCCTATCGGATGCCAGACCTGCCACGATCCTCACGGCGGTTCGGGTGAATCCTCATTAAGAGTGCCATTCGCGGGTTCGGATACTCTTGCGAACGGAGTGTCATACTCATCCGCGGGTACCGGAAGGGTTTGTATGTCCTGCCACTCTGCGAGAAGAAACGCGGCGACGTTCGTGACTGTTAAGGGTTCCTTCTCCAGCACGTGGGGTCCGCACGAAAATACACAGGGCGACGTGTTATGGGGCAAGAACGCGGCATCGTTCCCTGGTTCTGTGTTTATTTCCGGTTCTCACAAGAATATTCAGGGAGCATGCGTAGGATGTCATATGGCGACTACGACTGATACAGGAACGGTAACTCATGACAAAGTCGGCGGACACTCGATGAATCTTCACTATTCCTCGACAAACTACGATCACGTAAAGGGCTGTCAAGGCTGCCATCCGGGCGTGACGAGTTTTGACGACTTCATGGCGCCGGAAGACTTCGACCACGATAACAATATCGAACCGTGGCAAAAAGAGGTTGAAGGATGCATCAAGAATCTTAGAATTGCTCTCCCGCCTGTCGGACTGGATTCAATTGACTGGCGTATTATCGCGAGAGACTCTATGAACCTGAATTTAAGAAAATCGTACTTCAACTACAAAATGATTACCGCAGACGGAAGTCTTGGAATGCACAATCCGTTCTATACCATTCAGGTTCTGCTCGCTTCAATCAACTATTCCGTCGGCGTACAGCAAACGGGTACGGAAATTCCGAAGGTGTTCGAACTGTCACAAAACTATCCGAATCCCTTCAATCCGTCAACCAAGATAGACTTTGCTCTTCCTCAGGCAACGAGCGTTTCGCTTAAGATTTACGACCTGACAGGCAGGGAAATAACATCGCTCATAAATTCCAAGTTACAGCCGGGCAAGTATTCGACCGAATGGTACGGACTTGATGCCAACGGAAAACAGGTATCAACGGGCGTTTACTTCTACAGGCTTGTAGCGGGCGGCAACATTATAACAAAGAAGATGGTACTGATAAAATAAAAGAGTAGTTTTTCATAGCTTTCTCCTTTACAAAAACCCGGGGACTCCTCCTTCTCCCGGGTTTTCCTTTTTTATCCGGAGGTTATAAGTCCGCGCGCAGGATTCTTTTTTGTAACGGGCATTTAATGTAGTATTAATTGATAAATTAATTTAATTTTATGTAAAATAGAAAATTTGCCTGTGCCATACAGTAAAACATCCGAAAGCAGCGCCGAACACGGAATAATGTTCCGCGATAAAATTGGATTATTGTCTTCGAAAATCGACGCGTTCAGAACGGGAGGTAAGGAAGAAGACCTGCACGACGCGAGGGTCTCTTCGAGAAAATTAGAGACGTTGCTTAAATCATTCGGTTACCTCTCGCCCGACGAATACTATAAGATTTATCTCGCGAACACAAAGGAATTAATCAAACTGTTCGGAGCCGCGAGAGAACTCGATGTCTGCGCAGAAATCACAAACGAGTATATTAAGATAATAAAGATAAAGAGCCTTTTCATAGTGCGGTTCATGGAAAATCTGAAATCAGAAATCGCGTCAAAGAGGCAGAGAATAATGAAGTCGCCGCTGCTGCCCGAATTTATTTCCGGCGCGGATAAAATGATTGAATATTTCTTCCAAAGCAATTCAATGATGACGGGACGCGCATCGCTCAGCCTTAAATCACAGTTCCGCCTGATACTCCTGAAACAGTACGACAGGATTACGGATTATACTTCCAGGCTGATTGCGGGAAATAGTTCCAGAGAACTCCTTCACAGCGTCAGGATAAAGTCAAAACCTCTGAGATACAATATGGAATTCGCAACTGAATACTGCGGAATGAGTATTCGGAGTCAACACTCTCTTGTTAAAGAGTTCGTTGAAAGGGCGGGAAAAATTCACGACGTCGATGTAATGATTCAAAAACTTATTAAATTCAGTAAAAAAATTTCGGGAACTCACATTCCTGATTCGGTGAGAAGCCTGAAAAGTTTCCTTTCGTATCTGAATGAGATGAGAAAAAGCGAATACAATAAACTTATCGACGTCATTAAAAAAATCGAACCGGCAAAATTCCGGGAAAAGTTCATAACTGAAATGCAAAAATAAAATGGACATCGAAGACAGCATAAACGAAATATTTCCTGAACTCAGGAAATGGATTACGGATTATTACCGAGGGATAGAGAACCTGCCCGTGAAATCGAAGTCGAAAATACGGGAAATATTCGGCAGGCTTCCTTCCGCGCCTCCCGCGGACGGCGAACAGTTCGATAAGATATTCGGTGATTTCAACGAAATAATTATGCCCGGAATAACGCACTGGCAAAGTCCCAAGTTCTTCGCTTACTTTCCCGCGAATTCGAGCGTACCGTCGCTTGCGGCTGAAGTAATAACTGCAGCGCTCGGCGTTCAGGGAATGAAATGGGAAACATCGCCGGCGGCTGCCGAACTCGAAGAAATGGTGATGAACTGGCTGCGGGATATGATAGGGCTTCCCGGCACTTTCACCGGAGTAATACAGGACACGGCATCGACCTCGACGCTCGCTTCGCTGATAAACGCGAGGGAAGTCATGTCGGATTTCTCAATCAACAGGAGCGGGTTTTCAGGCAAAGAAAAATTCCGCGTTTACTGCTCGACGGAAGCGCACTCCTCGATTGAAAAGGCGGTTAAGATAACGGGTATTGGAAGGGAAAACCTCGTCAAGATTCCGGTTAAGGATGATTTTTCTATGAACACCGTACTGCTTGAGAAAGCGATTAAGTCTGACCTGAACGCCGGGCATAAGCCGTTATGCGTTGTCGCAGCGTTAGGGACGACAGGAAGCACCGCGATTGATTCCCTCCGGGATATTTCCGAATTGAAAAAGAAATACGGATTCTGGCTGCACGTTGACGCCGCTCATCTGGGCACGGCTTTCCTTCTTCCCGAATACAGGAAGTATCTGAAGGGAATCGAGGAAGCGGACACTTTCGTGTTCAATCCGCACAAATGGATGTTTACGAATTTCGACTGTTCGGCTTATTTCCTTAAAGACAGAAATTCCCTTCTGAATACTTTTGAAATTATTCCGGAATACCTGAAAACACGTTCGGACAGCGCCGTCAACAACTATTGCGACTGGGGTATTCCGCTAGGGAGGCGGTTCAGGGCGTTGAAACTATGGTTCGTCATCAGGTCGTTCGGCGTGAAAGGCCTGCAGGAAAAGGTTCGCGGTCACATCGAACTCGCGAAGATGTTCCATGAAAAAGTATCATCAGACCGCGATTTTGAAATCCTCGCTCCTCTGACCTGCAACCTTGTATGTTTCAGGTACAAACCCCCGGGAAAGAGCGAAGATGAACTGAATGCAATCAACGAAAAACTACTTCAGAGAATAAACGATTCAGGAAGAATATACATATCACATACTAAACTCAACGGAAAATACACGTTAAGACTTGTAGTAGCCCAGACTAACGTTGAGAAAAGGCACGTGCTGGAAGCCTGGGACACGATAAAAACTTTTTCAAAATCATAAATCAAAGCGATGAAAACACAGAATTACAAGAACCACAGAAGGTTTGTTCTCATGTATCATTCGGTTACTTTCCCGCTAATCATACTGTTGTTGATATCCTCGGTTTATTATACCATAGCGGCATTTAATGCCGGCACGTCGCTGAAGCCGGGATTGTTTCTGTTCCTCGTATCTTTCGTACTCCTGATGCTGTTATACTTTGCGAGGACTTTTTCTTTGAAGGCGCAGGACAGAGCCATACGCGCGGAGGAGAATTTCCGCCATTATCTGCTGACAGGAAAACCTCTTGATTCAAGGCTGACAATAAGGCAGATTATCGGGCTGCGATTCGCATCGGACGAGGAATTTCCCGAACTCGCGAAGAAGGCGGCCGAAACAGGAATGTCGGAAGAGGACATAAAGAAAGCCGTAAAGAACTGGCGCGGTGATTATTACAGGATTTAATGTAATTAAAAAAGGGTGCTTACAGCACCCTTTTTTATATAATGAATTATTTTGTAAGAATCATTTTTCTGACTTCTTTCTTATCGCCTGAAATCAGTGAATAAAAATACAAACCGCTCGTGAGCCCGAGGTCGGACGCGTTGAAATCCGTTTCATACGTTCCGGCGTTCTGGTATTGATTAACGAGTGTCGCCACTTCTTTTCCCGCAACGTCATAAACTTTTAACGTAACGTTGCCCGGCTTGCTTAACCCGTATTGGATTTTTGTCACGGGATTAAACGGATTCGGGAAGTTCTGTTTGAGATTAAAAGAAGACGCGGTGCCGTTTATTTCTCTTACGGAGGTTGATGTAACGCTGATTGTCTTGCTTGAAGCGTAATTCCAGTTGTCACCCGACGACGTACCGCTGAGGTTGACAGAATTTCCGTTTGCGTAAATTGTCGCCGTACCGACCGTATTCGGCGCTATGTACCTGAAAGTGAAAGTTACTGTATCGGACGTAGGCGCCTTCGGTGACATGTGTGTAAGTTCGAAATCGCTTCCCACTGCTAATCTTTGAAGGAATGATTCAGACGGGCTCGTTATCAGGTTTCCGCTGCTTGAAGCGATGTCGCATCCTGCCGCCGCCAACGGACCGCCATTTATCTTAAGCTTGAACGTTGCTGTATCGCCCATTCCCATCGAGGAAGGACCGATTATGTTTACGTTAACAGACGTCGTGGGTGAAGAACCGTGGCAAATGCATCCCGGGTCGCTCCCCGGTTTCAATGTTCTTCCTGTCATGCCGGTAGAATGCGCCGTAATGTTCTGATAGATTAATACGCCGAAAGCTATCAGCACGACGGCTATTGTAATTCGTTTTTTCATTTAAATTGTCCCCTTGGTTTAGTTTATAACAAACTTGTCAGTCCAGATATTTCTTGATTTCCTCCTCGAAAAATTCATATGTCTGGCTGCCTAAAAATTTATTTACGAGTTTACCGTCCTTGTTGTAAATATAAGTTGTGGGAATCGCTCCCTCCCAGTTCTTGTCATAATAATTTATGAAGTCGTCAATCGACTTGAAATCGTTGTAATACGTCGTGAAGTCGACGTTTTGCTTTTTCAGGAACGGAACCACCTTCGTCTGAACCTGTTCGGGCATGTCAACCGAAATAAAGACCAGGTTGAATCCCTTGTCCTTGTAGTTGTTGTATAGTTTTACAAGATGAGGGAATTCCTGAACGCACGGTCCGCACCAGGTCGCCCAGAAATTATAAAGCGTAACCTTGCCTTCGGTCGATTTTGTTATGGTTTCAAGATCGTCGATTGACTTGACCGGTTTTATTTCCTGCCCGAATAAATTCAGGGACAGTGTCATCAATATTGCTATCAGAATATATTTCATTTTGAATCTCTTTTAATCGTGCATCCGAAAGACTTCGTCGATTTGACGGACACTTCCTTTCCGTCCAGAATTTCTTTCAGCGCGTTTTTCAAATCGTTGGATGTAACTTTTTCGGCGTAACTGTTGTCGTCTATTCTGCCGTGATAAAGAATAGTTCTGTCCTTACCGAGGACAAAAACTTCAGGCGTCCTGTTTGCCTCGAAAATATCCGCCACAACGCTTCCGTTGTCTTTAAGCATCGGGAAGACATATTTATGTTCGGTGGCGTGCTCTTTAACGCGCTCTTCACTTTCCGTTGAATTCGAATTAACCGCCCAGAACGTAATTCCCTTCGAAGCGAATTCATTCACGTAATTGTTTATTCTGTCGTTGAACGGCTGCACGTAAGGGCATTCGGTTGACCAGAACATAATCACTACATATCCGTCCTTGAGAGCGTTATCGAGATTGTATTCCTTGCCGTCGTAATTGTTAATCGTGAAATTACTGACCTTATCTCCCGGGTCTTTCGCGTAAAGGTTTGCCGAGGCGAGTAAAAGCAAAACAGATAATATTTTTATGTATTTCATATTTTTCTCCTTTTTCCTTAAAACGCAGGAAGCGATTATAAAATTCAAAAAAAGTAATTTATTTAACCTTGCATTGCTGTGGAAATTAAAGTGATACGCCGCGTATAAATCGTTGTTTTAACTAAATATTTGCTTTCTCGTACTAAATGTGTGGTTCGTCTTGAATTGCTTTTTCCCTTAATGAAGCGGGCGAATGAGACTTATATTCCATTTTATTTGGAATAATATGTAGTTATTTTTATCCTATGGCGAACATCATACTGCTTTTCATCGGACTGACGGCGGGCATTATAATGCAGAGATTCAAATCCGTTCCCGCGGACTCTTATAAAATCCTCAACGGCATTATAATAAATATTTCGCTTCCCGCGCTCGCGCTTTTGTATGTTCCGCAGATAAGCATCGACTCAAAAATCATTTATCCGCTCGCCTCGATGTGGATTGTTTTCGGTTTCGCTGTGGTTTTCTTCGTGATTCTTGCGAAAGTTTTTGGATGGGACAAGTCCACTACGGGCGCTTTGATAATGACGGCGGGATTGTGCAACTCGTCATTCGTCGGATTTCCCGTTCTGCTTGCGATGTTCGGTGAAGAAGGGCTGAAGGTCGGGGTCATAATCGACCAGGCGGGAAGTTTCACTGTGCTTGCAACGGCGGGAGTGATTGTTTCGTCAATATTCTCTTCCAGCGGTTTCAGTATAAGCAAAATCGCGAAAGACATCATTGTTTATCCTCCTTTTATAGCATTCGCTGTCGGCGTCGTGCTTAAGGTATCGGGCTTTCAGCATACCGAACTCACGAGAACGATACTTGAAAAACTCGGCGGGCTTATCGTGATTCTTGCTCTGGTGTCCGTAGGATTCCAGTTGAAAATATCAATCAAGGAAGTTCATTTTAGGGAAATGTTTGTTGGATTGTTTTTCAAACTTCTTCTCGCTCCCGCTGTAATCTTTGTCCTGTATTATATAATTGCAGGCGAAAGGGGACTCTCCGCGGACGTGAGTCTGATTGAATCTGCAATGCCTCCGATGGTGATGGGTTCTGTGATGGCGGTCTCATACAACCTGAATCCGCGTCTCGCTAATCTGATGGTCGGCATTGGAATTCCGCTTTCTGCGGTAACACTTCTGTTCTGGTATCTCCTTATGATGTAATTATTGCGGTAATCGTATATTGATTATTGAATATAATGAAAAATCCTATTTCCCAAAACCGTGTTTAGGCATTGAATTTAAAAATGCCAGAAAGAAAAGGACAACGATACCTGTAGCAATACCCAGCACTAAAAATGACGTTCCGACATAATCAAATTTCTTATGGTTATAATAAATTCTTGAAATATCCTTAACTCCGATTGTGTCGTATGAATATTTCTTGTATAAGGAAGTGGTCTCAAATCCTTTTACCAAAGAAGTATCGCTTAATGACGAAAGTTTAATGTAAACAAGTTTTCCCGTGTTTTCATTTCTGTAATCAATAAACCGGGAATAATATCCGGACAGATTCAGGATTGAATTATTGCTTAGCAAAAGGCTGTCAATTTTATAATCGTCTGTGGGTTTGACTTCCGATTTACCGTTCAGGAAATCCCGTGGTGTGTTGGTATAGTTTTCTGTTGTAAAGCATCCGGAGAGGAGAAAAGAGAAAATCAATAAATACACTGTATACGGTTTGTATCGGGTCATATTCTTCTATGTTTGACTTGGAATAAAGTGTTAATAAATGAAGTATTTATCAAGTCCAAGGGGAATCTCTTATAGTATTCCGGAGTATTTTGTGATATAATGGTAAAAAGCCGTATGCGTTACAGCATACAGCTTTTTAATTGTTTACCGGTTCTTCTGTGTGTAGAGTTCTATTACTTTAAGAATTACCTTTGTCGCTTTTTCCATCGACTCGAGCGGGACGTATTCGAACTTACCGTGGAAATTCAATCCGTCTGACGAAGAAGAACTTTGTGACGGAGACAAGATTCGAATTCGTCGGTTACGGTTTCATCATCCAGACGATGAAATAAATTAGCGGGAGTGTTATTATTACACCTGTTATGTACGCGATACTGCCATAGTCGTATGATTCCTTCCTGTAGAACATCATCTTAATATCCGCGGCGTTAATCGAGTCAACTGGGGCGCGCCTTAATACTATCTTCACCGGATTTTGTCCGTCCGCGGGAATTGTATCCGTAACTGAGCCCTGTCTTTGATAATATAATTTCGTACAGGAGTCCCGTCCGCATTTCAAAAAGCCGGTTACATAATCGGGGAATACCAATCTCGCGTTTGATTTTAGTATGATGCTGTCGATAAAAAAACTGCCGTCATTCTTGAATAACGATTTACCGGAAATGATTTTATCGGGCGTATCCGAATACTGCTCGATGGTGTAACATCCCGTGAGAAGGAATGAGAAAAACAACAGACAAAAAACGGAAAATCTGGGCATTTGTCCTCCTGTAAAAAAGCCGCATGTTTTATCATGCGGCTCTTATTATTCTACCATTTTCTTTGTGTGTACAGTTCGATTACTTTTAAGATTACCTTTGTCGCTTTTTCCATCGACTCGAGCGGGACGTATTCGAACTTTCCGTGGAAATTCAGTCCGCCCGCGAATATGTTCGGGCAGGGAAGTCCCATGAATGAAAGTCTCGCGCCGTCCGTGCCGCCTCTGATGGGCACGACTTTCGGCTCTATTCCGAGTTCGACCATGGCCTTTTCGGCTATTTCGACGATGTGGTAAACTGGCTCAACCTTTTCCCTCATGTTGAAATACTGGTCTTTTAATTCGGCTTTGACAACGCCTTCGCCGTATCTCTTATTAAGAAAGTCGGCGCATTCGACAGCGGTTTTCTTTTTCGTTTCGAACTTCGCGCGGTCGTGGTCCCTGACGATGTATGTTATCGTCGAATTCTCGACAGTGCCGTTCATCGAAATCAGGTGGAAGAATCCGTCGTAATGCTCCGTGTATTCTGGTCTCATATTGACGGGCAGCAGCGCGTTGTATTCCATCGCTATCAGCATCGAGTTAAGCATCTTGTCTTTCGCGTAACCGGGATGAACGTTGCGTCCCTGAATGCTGACGGTGAGTTTCGCGGCGTTGAAGTTTTCGTACTCGAGTTCTCCGACACCGCCGCCGTCCATCGTGTACGCGAACTTCGCGCCGAACTTTTTAACGTCGAAGAAATCAACTCCGCGGCCGATTTCCTCGTCGGGAGTGAATCCGATTTTAATTTCGCCGTGTTTTATTTCCGGATGCTCGACGAGATATTTCACCGCGGTCATTATTTCCGTGATGCCCGCCTTATCATCGGCGCCGAGAAGAGTGGTGCCGTCGGTCGTGATTATCGTATCGCCTTTGTATTCGAGCATTTCAGGGAACAGTTCAGGCGAAAGAACCAGGTTGAGTTCTTTGTTTATTACTATGCTGCCTCCGTCGTAATTCTTCCATATCTGCGGATTGACGTTCTCGCCCGACATATCGGGGCTTGTATCGACGTGCGCGATGAATCCGAGAACTGGAATTTTCTTGTCCGTGTTCGCCGGAAGCGTCGCCATTACGTAACCGTGCTCGTCAATTTCGGCTTTAAGCCCCATGGCGGTCAGTTCCGCCTTCAGGAGGTTTAGCAGATCATATTGTTTCTTGGTGCTTGGGAAAGATTCGGAACTTTCATCAGATTTTGTGTCTATCTTGATATATTTGAAAAATCTTTCCAGTATGTCTTGCTTCATTCAGTATTTTCTCCTTTCGGTATAAACGATTTTCTTTGATTCTGGAATATCTTTCTTTTCACTTCAGGCCGCCTTCCGAAATTCAGAACGAGACCCACTTCGTACTTCGTGGATTTCAGATGGTTGACGATTGAATATTCAATCTCATCGGTTATTTTATCGCACGTGTCAATGTGGATAATAACCTTGTCGTCACAGACAAAATCCAGTACATATTGGCCGACTTTTGTTTCCTTGTAATAAATATCTGCTTCCTTGGCTTTCTCGAATGCGAGACCCTGCGTGGTCATTTCGAGCGTAATGGCTTCAAGATAAATGTTTTTCGTGTATCCGAAGCCGAGATGGTTGTAAACTTCGAGAAAAACCTTGATGATTTTTTCCGTTAGATCCTTGAAAAGTAGTTCAGCCATAATAATGAAATTTAAGATTAATAAAAAATTTTAATTAATCTTCCGGTTTCGCCCTCATCGAATCCCATATCATATACGCGCAGATTACAGCCAGCATGACGATAGCGATAATCTCCGCTGAATGCGATTCGAACCAGGCTTCATTGACAAAGTTAATGCCGCTGAATTTCAGAACGGCGCTTACAACGCCCATTAACGCGCCGCCGGCTATGAACCCTGACGCTATTAATGTGCCTCTTTCACGCCTCGCGTTGTTAACTTTTTCGTCCTTGCTTCTTGTAGATACAAAGTGAGAAATTATACCGCCGAGAAGTATCGGCGTGTTAAGTTCTATCGGGATAAACATGCCGAGCGCGAACGCGAGCGACGGGACGCCGATCATCGTAAGTATCAACGACATGAATGCGCCCGCGGCATATAGCATCCAAGGCGCGGGTTTGCCCGACATCATTGGCTCGATTACTGCCGCCATCGCGTTTGCCTGCGGAGCCACAAGAGCGTTTTCACCTACAAAGCCGTACGTCTTGTTCAGTATGATTATTACCCCACCAACCGTGGCAGCTGATAGTACCGTGCCCAGGAATTTCCAGGACTGCTGCTTGTACGGCGATGAGCCGAGCCAGTAACCGATTTTCAAATCCGTTATGAATCCTCCCGCCATCGACAACGCGGTGCACACGACTCCGCCGATTACCATCGATGCGATTATTCCTACGTTTCCCGTCAGTCCGACTGATACCATTATGACGGATGAGATAATCAGCGTCATAAGCGTCATACCTGAAACGGGATTCGTTCCTACTATCGCGATTGCGTTTGCAGCGACGGTAGTGAAAAGAAACGCTATTACCATTACTATTGCAAGTCCGATAATCGCGTGAGTAAGATTACCGACAACTCCGAACATGAAGAAAATGAAAACGATTATTGCAGTTACGAGAATGCCTCCCGCGATAATTCCCATCGGCAGGTCTCTTTGAGTCCGCTTCACACCCTTGCTCGCGTCGTGTTTTCCGAAAATTTCCTTGATAGCGAGAGAGAATGCGGATTTGATTATCTTCGATGAACGCACGATGCCGATAACGCCCGCCATCGCTATGCCGCCGATACCAATCGGTCTGACGTATGCCCTGAAGATTTCCTCCGCTGACATCCCGCCGATGAGTTTTGTTATATTCGCTCCGATAGGAACGGTAATACCGGGAGCGAAATAATTTATTATCGGAATAATCACGTACCAACCGATAAACGAACCCGCGCATATAATCGCGGCGTACTTCAAACCTACTATGTAACCGAGACCGAGCACCGCGGAACCGACGTTGATTTTAAAAACAAGTTTAGCCTTGTCGGCAAGCATCTCGCCTACGGATAGAACTCTCGTAGTGAAGACTTCGCTCCACCAGCCGAACGTTGCGATTATAAAGTCGTATATTCCGCCAATGAGTCCGCTTATTAAGAGAAGTTTAGCCTGACTTCCGCCCTTTTCGCCCGAGACGAGGACTTCTGTAGTCGCTGTCGCTTCCGGGAATGGATATTTCCCGTGCATGTCGGAAACGAAATATTTTCTGAAGGGAATCAGGAACAAAATTCCAAGAAATCCTCCAAGCAGCGATGACAGGAATACCTGATAAAACTGCGCTTCGAGACCGAGTATGTATAATGCGGGAATTGTAAATATCGCGCCCGCGACGATAACGCCCGAACTCGCGCCGATTGATTGTATGATTACGTTTTCACCGAGCGCGTTCTTGCGTTTTGTAATGTAAGACAACCCGACAGCGATAATCGCTATCGGGATGGCCGCTTCGAAGACCTGACCGATCTTCAGTCCGAGATACGCCGCCGCGGCGGAAAAAATTACAGCCATCAATAATCCCCAAAACACCGAACGGAAATTTACTTCCGGGTATATNTTGATCGGGGACATAATAGGTTCATAAGCTTCGTTTTCCTTAAGTTCGCGGTATGCGTTTTCCGGCAATCCTTTCACTCCTGTAGAGGTATGTTCTGACATATACAGAAATTTAATTTAAGAAAATTGCAATTTAAAAGAATTTAATATCTAATTTATGAAAATAAAAGAGGTATTTTAATATATTTTTTTATTCGCCCGGATAAGAAAAAAAGGGAAATAAGGGCAAAAAATCAAATTATTATGACGCCGTGAATCAGGTTTATAAGAGCCTGCCTTTTTGCATAATTAATTTCCCGTCAACGTAAACGTCAGGCTCGATTACAAGTCCGTCAATATGGCTCTTTACGTTTATGCTTCCGCCCATCGAAACGTTGTTGCCGAATGCGACGTGAATCGTTCCGTAAACTTTTTCGTCCTCGAGAATTTCGCCGCACAACTGCGCCTTGTAGTTCGTGCCTACTCCGAATTCAGCGACAGCGCGGGCGTCACGTCCGACCTTGTCCAGCATCCCCGCGAGAATCTTCGCTTCGTTGCCGCCATCGATTTTTTCCGCGAATCCGTCTTTGACTTCGATTGTTATCGGGGCTTCAAGCATTCCGATTCCCGCGACGGAGCCGTCGATAACCAGTTTCCCGTGAGAAAGATTTTCAAGAGGAGCAAGATACACTTCTCCTGACGGAAGATTTCCGCTTTCGCCTTTATTCCTGAGCACGCCTGTGCTTTCGATAACGTTCCGTCCCTTCATCGGCATGTAAAGGTCGGTTCCCTTTTCGGTAACGACCCTGACTTCTGACGCGTCTTTCAGTATGCCTTTGACCTTGAGAGAAAGGTCTATTACCTTTTCTGCGTCGGCGCTCAGGCATCTCACCATCGTGTCAATGCCTATGCCCGGCATCGTGGCGACACGCACGCCTTCTTTCACTGCGTTCCTTCTGGCATCGGTGTGCGTAAGGGATTTAGCGGTAGGGCAAACTACGACGTCAACTTTTTTCATCAACTCCGAAATCTGTTCGGGCGGCTCTTCGCCGTTTATTTCCCTCTGCTTCATTTCAATCAGAAATGCTTCCCTGCATAACTGCTTGCCTGCCTCGAGAAGAGTCTGACCTATGTCGCGTTTCGTCTCGTCTGATATAATTAAAAGCGTCTCTTCTTTTTTAAGTCCGAGATAATCTTTTAACGCGATGATTGATGAATTGAAAAGTTCAGTTTTAATCATGGTATTGCCCTCATGGTTTTGTTTCTTAAAAATACTCCAAACCGTTCGTCGAAAAAAGGAAATTCTTTTTCAATTGAATCACTTTTTATGAACTGCCGAAAATGATGTCTATCTTTATGTATCCGGGAGTCTCCCTGTTCTTGGGGACTCTCGAATACGAATTATATAATTCGGATGTCTAATTGCTAATTGTTAATTACTAATTGTTAATTGTTTTTGAGTGTTTATTGATTCCCGCATTTATTAAATTGTATCCGCGAAAAACTGCCCCCGTAGGCTAATGGATAAACCCTCTGACTACGGATCAGATATTAGAGGTTCGAATCCTCTCGGGGGTACTATAATATTTGCTTCTGAGGAATAAAATCAATCTGTAAGTTTTTATTAATCTTGAACCTTCTTCGCTTTCGTAAAAGATTATGCGAATGCGGGTGATTTAAATATTTATGAAAGAACAAGCAGACTTTTACTGGACGGAAGCACGTGAGCCGCATTCGGAGCGGAGGAAAGCCATTCTTAAAAAGTATCCGCAGGTCAGAGAACTTGTCGGCAGGGACATGAAACTTGTAATTGGTACGATTCTTCTTGTAGCGTTACAGTTATTGCTCGCTTATTACATTGATAATTTCAGCATCTGGATTCTCATAATCGTGTCCTACTTTATCGGTTCGACCGCAACTCATGCACTTTTCCTCGCGATTCACGAGATTACGCATAACCTCGCTTTCAGGAAGCAGGTTTACAATAACTGGTTCGCATTGTTCGCGAATATTCCTATTGTTTTTCCGTATTCAATGTCATTCAAAACCTATCATACAATGCATCACCGTCAGCAGGGGAAGGACGGAATGGACGTTGATATACCTACGACAGCAGAGACCAGAATATTCAAAGGAACTTTCGGAAAACTTATCTGGGAAGTTAACCAGATTTTCTTTTACGCGCTCCGTCCGATGTTCGTATATCCTATAAAATTGAAAAAGTGGCACTACATCAACATAATTTTTCAGGTAATCGCGATGGCGGTTTTCCTTCCGTTTGCAGGATGGGGAGGACTCTTTTACCTCCTGCTGTCATCGTTTTTTGCGGGAGGACTGAATCCCGTATCAGGTCATTTTATCGCCGAACACTACGTGTTCAGGGAAGGTCAGGAAACATACTCTTATTACGGTCCGCTGAATTATCTGATGTTCAACGTCGGTTATCATAATGAGCATCACGATTTCCCGAGCATACCGGGTAGCCGCCTTCCTGAACTTAAGAAAATCGCTCCGGAATATTACGACACATTGTATTCGCATAAATCCTACGTACAAGTAATACTGAAATTTATAACAGATTCGGCTATCAGCCTCCATTCGAGAATCAAAAGAAAATAATCACAAAATCCGTATAATGACGTTTTTTATAGCAATTTATTTGGCGGAATTATATATACTTACAAGTATCAAAATGAAAAACTGTCTTAAAATAAGAATTTGATTCTTCCGTTGATATGCGATAAATCTATTGATTGCTCTCCTCATTTTTGAACCTAAGTCAAATATAACGGAAAATGTGCAATACCGACTCTAATATGTGGGAATTCACAAAAAAATAAATGTCTAATCTTTCCCGAATCGACCTGTAGTAGACTCCGATCTGGCACATTAATTGTTGAAATTATATTCGCTATTCTTTTACTTCACGAATTTAATAGAATGCGTATCCGTTTTAATGAAAATTACAGCGGAAATTATTAATGAATTCTCTCAAAAAATACGGAGAAAGCAAATACATCGTAACGGCATTTGCCGTCCTCGTTGTTCTGCTTTTTTTATATCATAATTCCGGCGCTCAGGTATTGTATAATTTCGGACAGGCAGGAGGTTCGGTTACAAGCGGAACGGGAATAAATCCCGTATTTTTCAATCGATTTCCTACGGTACCAACGAACATATCATTCTTCTACGGATTTTCTTCAAATGCTAACGGGATACTTAAGGCTTCGTCACAGGGTTTATCAAGGCTGGGAGATTCGACCGAAGCGCAGGCGTGCGCCGGAAACGGTGCTAATCAATTCGTAAAGTTCGGTGTGAACAGTTATTCTCCTCAGGGAACACTTTTCAGCAATATGAAATTCGACGTCGTCTTCGCAGGCGACAGCAACGCGTTAACGAATTCTTCCGCAGGTGTCTGGTATTTCTTTATCGGCGACGGTAATGCCTCTTCAACTCAGTTCATGGCGAACGATACGGTATCGAAAAAACTTAATGAGGCGGGTGTGTCGTTAAGATGGACGTTCCAACCCGACGGCACGATATCATTCGCAAGATACGATTGCGTCACGCTTGGGTGGATAGACATTATTGGATTCACCTGGCAGCAAAAGAAAAAATATACTATCGAAATTTACGCGAACACGAACAAGAACACTACAAACTCTACGGTTATTTTCACGAGACAGGGCATACCCGATACGCTTATTGGAAAAACAATGAGTGTATACGTGAACAACACGCATATCTGTCAGGACGTGAACATATCTCAATACGACAACCAGACCCCGAATTTTAAGAAGATGAATTCTTACTGCTGGTACGGTGAAGGTTCGAACAACGCCTGGATTTTCGTGGACAACGCGGCTGCCGCTGATAACCCCCCTACGTCTTTCGCATACTACACAAAAAGACCTGCGGACGGAACGACACTTGACATAAGCGACTTAAACAACTGGACGACGAGCAGCAACGGTGTCGGAGGCTCTCTGCCTTCCTCTTTTTCTGTGAGTAATTCGACCTGGTTTATTAGGAATTATACGGGCTCTAGCGGAGTGACGTTCACGCTGACGCAGAAGGATTTCAACATTCTCGGCAGTTCAAATTCGCAGATAGAGTTGGGTGACAGCTGTCAAACGGCTGTTTTCAGAATTCCCGCGGGAAAAGGCTGTTATGGTGATATCGATATAAGAAGATACGGCGACCTGATAATAGAGTCGACAATACTTCCTTACATCAGGATGACCGAAACTAACAGCATGGTTGAATATAATAACGGCGACGAAAACATGACTTATCCGCTGTATTATAACCTGAAGATTCATTCGGGCACGAAGACGTTAACAACAGATTACATAATCGACGGAACCGCTACAATCGGAAACGGGACTGGTTTCACGGATCTGATTATACCTTCCGGACGCGCGATAACGGGCAGGCTCGATGCGAGCAATAACGGAAAGGTAACCATACGCGATTCCCGGCATCCTTTGCTGGGTACGCTTTCAGCAGGCAGCACGGTTGAATACGGCGGCGCATCACAACAGAACCTTCAGGCGGGATTAGCATACCATAATCTGCAAATAAATAATTCCGCGGGTGTAAAACTTTCCGGAAACACACTCGTTAACGGTACACTATCTTTTATTTCGGGCTTTATGATAATTGATACGAACGCTTTGACTTTGAACGGAACGGTTTCGGGCGAAGGCGGCGCTGCTTTGTCAGGTTCAAATCAATCGAGATTATACATAAACGGCGCAGGCGAATTTGGAACATTGTTCTTTACTCCGGGCGGTAGATTTTTGAAGCATCTTTCTCTTGATAGAACAAATTCGTCCGGAAGCGTAACATTAGGAAGTTATCTGAATATTACGGATACACTAACGCTGAAAAACGGGATTATAAACAGCAGCACTATTGCCGATTCAATCACTCTGGGCTCATCAATCTTTTCTCCCGGATATTTGAATTTCAATCAGACGGATAATTATACTTCCTGGATTAATGGGAGACTGCAAAGGTTTATTTCCCAGGGCGCGGGAAACGGAAGCGCGAATTCAATTGTCTTTCCTGTCGGCTCCATTGCGCAGTGGGGAGGAATGAAACTGATTTATACTGCATCGAACGGAACGACGAACGGAGGCACAATTTCTTCATTCTTCACTGTGGGCGATCCGGGAAAAATTAATACGTCTCCGATTAACGACGGGGGATACATAATCGACCGGTACTCGGGATATGCGTACTGGACTCTGAAAAACAGCGGAGTCACGGGTATTTACGAAATCAATCTTGACGCATACAATTTCTCGGGCTTAAGCGAGGAGGAGACCAAGAGACAGAATCTAAGAGTTATAAAGAGACAGGATAATCTTAATCCGTGGACTGTTGAAGGCTCGCATTCTCCGGGCAGCGGCGATATGCTTAAATGGACTGTTAAAAGAACCGGGCTTTCTTCTTTCAGCGATTTTACACTTGGTTCGTGGTCGGGCGATAATTCACTTAACGGAAATTCGCCTTTGCCTGTTATTCTCCATTCATTTTCATCATCGTTAAACGGAAGAAACATTGTTCTGAACTGGGTTACACTGTCAGAAACAAACAACGAGGGATTTGATGTCGAGAGGAGCGTGTTTGGTTCCATTTCCGAATTTAAAAAAGTAGGGCACGTTAAAGGAAAGGGTAATCCGGGCGTTCGAGCGAGTTACACTTTTGAAGATGCTGAACTGAATTCCGGGAAATACAGGTACAGGCTTAAACAAATTGACTTCAACGGAAACTGCGAATATTATGACCTGAAAAACACTGTGGAAATAAGCGTTCCCGAAAAATTCGGATTGAATCAGAATTATCCGAATCCGTTCAACTCATCCACGAAAATAGAATTTTCGATTCCCGATGACAGCAGAATTAAAATAGTTGTTTACGAAATCACCGGGAAAGAAATAAAGGTTGTAACTGATGAAGTCAGGAAAGCCGGCTATCATTCGGCAATGCTTAACTTGAGCGGAATGTCGAGCGGAATGTATTTTTACATAATGACGGCGGATTACGGAAAAGGTGTTTACACGAGCATAAAAAAAATGATGCTGATAAAATGACGGCTGAAGCAGTTTCTCAACAATTACCTTCTTTGGGATCTGACTTTCGAAAGTTCTGCAGAAAAAGTTTCTTTTTATAGCCATAGATAATATTTACTGCCGCGGAAATTCGAATAAGTGAGTTTTTTATAGGGTATTGACTCATTCTACGCGTAGGCAAATATCCCGGGTTCTTGGGACAGGCTCTGACGCCGCAAAAGAAACAATCCCAGCGAAAAAGCCGGCGTTAGCCGGCGACATATATGTAGCCCTCGGCGTAAGCCGCGGGAATGATAGCAATAAAAACCCAAAACCGTTTCAACGGTTTCCCGATGATTGAAAACCTCATAATTTTTGATGCTGACAGCTAAATATTAAATGCTAATTGCTAAATGTTAACCGCTAATTGTTAAATGTTAAATGTTAACTGCTAATTGTTAAACGGATGATTTCATCTTCGCTTTTTTTATTGAATATTCCTCAAGGAAACTTCAGTATCATTTTGAGATTTTTTTTTCATATTAAAAAAATCTATTAGCATCTTCAATATAGCATCAAAATTATACTTATAATAAATTACTAATTTCAATAATTTCATCACCTGATTTATATATATAAATACGTAATAAACAATAAGTTGTTGCGTTCATGCTGTTGTTCAAAAATTTCAGAAAAAAATTCAAATGAGGACGATATTTGGCACAATAATCGCATATCTATTTTGGGTCAGTATTTTTTTTCTGCACAAACAAACTCTGTCATTATCTCGAAGATTCATTTATAAAAGAAATTTTATCAAACGAATTAGTATAACTCATAAGCCTAAAAAATAAATAATAATTAATTAATCGAAATTAGGCGGCGAGACAACCCGGAAATGGATTATTCATTATATCTATACAATCGTTCTTATTGAGTTAAAATAATTTTATAAACATATTTTTGTTAAATGAATAATTATACATACAAATTCATTAGTTTAAAGATATTAATAATCACGTTAATATTCTTTTCGCTGTTTTATAACAGTACGCTTACAGCCCAGTCTATATTCGGATACGATTATGGAACAGGAACGGGTTCTGTATCTTCAGGAACGGGAACATCCCCTGCGTTTTTTGGAACACCACCGGCGGGTACATTCTTTTATGGATTTTCCTCGAGCGCAAGTGCAACATTAACGGCGGCAAATCCGGGTTTATTAAGAATCGGAACTAACACCGAAGCGCAGGTATCCGCAGGTAACGGAACATCGCAATTTTCCAAGTTTGGTGTTATGGGTTATGCACCTGCAAACTCTAGTACTTCATACAATAAATTCGATGTTGTATTGGGAGGAAATACGGGTTCAAACTTTTCGGATAATGGCGTATGGTATTTCTTTGCGGGAGATGGCGGTAAAAGTACAAATTTTATGTATAATAATACGCTTGCAAAAAATTTGTTGCAGACCAGTACTGCTTTAAGATGGACTTTTACAACTAACGGAGGCTTATCATTTGCTTATTATTCATATTTAAACAGTACTACAGGTCAGTGGATTAATGTACCCGGTACGTATGAGCAGACAGTAAAATATACTATAGAAACAATTTCTAACAAAGGCAGTTCAGAGATAACATACAATAGGTATGGCACAACATACACATGCGGTTCTTTAAAAATGGATATATGGGTTGATGGGGTATTAGTCGTACAGCAGGGTAACATTGCATCAATAAGCAACCAGCTTACTAAAGTTGATTCATATTGTTTTTATGGAGAAGGGTCAAACACTGCATATCTTTATACCGACGATGTAATATTTTCACATAATATTAATGCGAATGCTTATTATGCTTATTATTCCAAATCTACCGGTAATCTTAATTTAACTTCATCGTGGGGAACAAATCCCGACGGTTCGGGGACGTCTCCTTCAAATTTCACATCAAATGAATGTACATATTTTATAAGGAATAATGCGGCGCCGACAATCGGAGCGAACTGGACAGTTTCGGGACTCGGTTCAAAAGTCGTAGTCGGAGACGGAACAAACGCGTGCAATTTCACTATCCCTTCAGCATATACTCTAACAGGAATAATCGATGTGCAAAATAACGGAACATTAACATTGCAAAATTCTACTTTACCGACTTTCGGTTTACTATTAGACGGAAGCACTGTAGATTATGCCGTATCGGGAGCCCAGAATATTGCTTACCCTTATTTTTATAATCTTAAGATAAGCGGAATAGGTACTAAGACTTTGACAACGAATGTAACGACGCACGGTACAGTAACTGCGGGCGACGGAACGAATGCGGGGACGCTCGTAATTCCTTCATCGTATGCTTTAACAGGAACAACAAATGTAAGTGCAAACTCGACTTTAAGCATACAAAATTCAACTAATCCGGCACTCGGAACGATAGGAGCGGGAAGCACGGTGGAATATGCCTTGGCATCAAACGGGCAGTCCGTTTTAGCGGCTAATTATGCCAATCTTACATTTAATAATTACAACAAAACTCTACCGGGTTCCGGTACAGTCGGAGTATCAGGGACATTTACGGCAGGAAATGCAACAGGACATACAGTAACAGGCAGTACTGTATTGTTTAACGGGGCAAGTGAACAAACCATACCGGCTTTTACATTTTATAACTTAACGATAAACAACTCTGCAGGTGTTACTGCAGGTTCCGATTTCAGTGTGAACGGAGTATTAAATCTTCAAAGTTCAAATCCAACTTCTACAAAGGGTTGCATTACAATGGGTACGGACACTCTGTCAATGGGGGCAAGTGCAACCACTACCGGAATAGGTGATGTAACCGGAAAAGTTAAACGCACAACCATTAATCCGGAAACATCTTATTCTTTCGGAAATCAGTTTACAACAATATCACTTACACAAGGAACTATGCCTTCTTATATTACAGTTACAATCACACTTGGCAATGACCCCTTAAGAACAAATGCAATAAATAGAAGATACGAAATTATTGTACCTACAACAGAAAATCCCAATGTTTCAAAAATATCCGCAAATTTCCATTATCTCGATGGTGAGCTTAACGGAAATACCGAATCGAAACTCGTAACAGGCGACTATGATATACAGGGTCCCTGCGGTGGAGGAAGTCCTGTACCTGATGAACACGGCAGGTCAGCATATGATAATACTACACCCTATTGCAAGTATGTAGGTCTTTCCAATGTACCTCTTAGTTATTTCATTTTTGTGACTTGCTCTCATGACTGGAGAACAATTTTTTCGCTTGCCGATTATACTGATGTGAACTATAGAACCTGGCTTGGAAGCGTGTCATCAAATTGGAATGAACCTTCTAACTGGGTCGAAGATGCCGTACCTGATGCAAAGTGCAGGGTGATTATACCTGATGCATCAACTACAAATTATGACCCTGTATTACAGGAAGAAGTTGAAATTCAATCAATATCTCTGGAATCCGGTGCATTATTCACTTTAGATTATAACATTACAGTAAACGGAGAGGGTGTAGTCGGCGCAGGAACGTGGAATGACGCGACAGGAGGATTAAATCCAAACGGAAAAAAAGTGATATTTTCGGGTTCAGGTGCAACAATTTCGGGGAATGCAGTATTTTATGATGTTGAAATTTTAAACGGAGCATCAGTTACAAATCAGCTTGGAAGTACGATGAAAATATCAGGAACGATAACCAAAGGTGATTCAGGAAAATGGTATACAGACGTATATTACAATACAATCGAATATAACGGAGCAGCGCAGACAGTACTACTGGCTGATGGAATAGAGACATATTATAATCTATTACTAAGTGGTAGCGGAACAAAAACAATGCCCTCTTCAACCATTACTTTAAAAGGTAATTTCGGCACGTCAGGAACTGCAACAGCAACGGCTCAGGCATCTATAATAATACAGGGAGATTTAACGATAGGTTCCGGAAGTACGTTCAGCACGGGAGGATACAAGCATACTTTTAAAGGAAACTTTAATAATGGAGGGACATTTATATCCACAGGAAGCAGAATCACAATGGACGGAACATCTTCTCAAACTATTGGAGGAACATCACCGATTACGTTCGATAATTTGACCATAAATAACACTGCAGGAGTAATATTAAGCAACGGAACAACTACCATAGATGGAACATTAACATTATCATCAGGTATACTGAATGCAGCTACAAATTCACTGATTTTAAATAATCCTGTCTCGGCTATTTCGGGAAGTTTAGAAAGTTCACCTTCCGGAACTATAAATTACAACCAAGCATCTGATGGTCAATCTATATTAGCAGGAAATTATGGGAATCTTGTGTTTAGTAATTACAATAAATCTTTATCAAGTTCGGGTATAATAAGAATCTCCGGAGCTTTTACACCAGGTTCGGCAACAGGACATACAATAACATCAAGCACAATAGAATTCAACGGAAGCGGTCCGCAGACAATACCTGCATTCCGCTATAATAATTTGAGTGTCTCTAATTCGGGAGCGAATATCACGCTGGCAAACAGCGGAACGATTTATATTGCGGGTACATTTGCGCCTTCCTCGACATCTTTTGCGAATACTGCAGGAAGCACGATAGAATTCAACGGGACAAGCGCGCAAACGCAGGGTGAATTTACATTTAATAATATAACATTAAACAACACTAGCGGCTTGACATTAACAGGAGACTGTACCGTAAACGGAGCTTTTACATTAACAAACGGAATATTCCATACCTCGGATAAGGTTCTTTATTTCGGGACATCCGCAACAATTTCCGCTGAAGATAATACAAAATATATTGATGGAATAGCATTTATGTTCCCGAGGAATGTCGGAACCGGAACAATTAATTTTTTAAATTGTAATATTCAGGGCAGTGCGGATATCGGGGATGTTTCAATATCCCGAAGGACAGGTACTGCGGGTATAGTATCGGTAGGCAGCTATTCGAGCATAGCATCAAGATGGAACATCACAACTTCCGTTACAATGAACGGGACAAGAGATGTTTCGTACACTTGGCCGTCAATTTTAGATAACGGAAACGCATTCTCAAGCGGTAACAAGGCAAGACTATGGTACTATAATGAGCAGACATTTTTATGGGATCCTGTAGGAATCAGCGCCGATGTATCGTCGCTGGAACCCCGTGTCCTGACCATTCCACATTCGCATTTTTCTTTGTATGTAATAGCATCGGATAATTCACCTTTGCCTGTTACTCTCTCTTCGTTCTCTTCGAGTGTTAATGTCAGAGATGTTAAACTTAATTGGGTTACCGAATCGGAAAGAAATAATTCGGGATTTGAGGTTTACAGGTCCTCTGTTAGCGATAAAGAAAACTGGATTAAAGCCGGATATATAAAAGGGGTTGGAACAACAAATAATCCTACAAATTATTCTTTTGAAGACAGGAAACTGAATACAGGAAAATACAAATACAGATTAAAGCAGATTGATAACAATGGAAATTATGAATATTTCAATCTCACGGAGACAATTGAAATCGGTGTGCCCAAAAATTATTCTCTTTCACAAAATTATCCGAATCCGTTTAATCCTTCAACAAAGATTGATTTCGAATTGCCGTTAGACAGCAGGGTAAAATTTGTTGTATACGATATTCTTGGTAGGGAAGTGAAAGTAATGTTGAATGGCGAAATGAAGCAAGCAGGATATTACACGATGGAATTAAATTCAAATACACTTGCAAGCGGAACATATTTTTATCGTATGATAGCAAATGCAAACGGAAAAGATAAAATATTTACAAAGAAAATGGTTCTGTTAAAATAGGGTTAGAAAGCCAAAAATAATCAAAACCGTTTCAACGATTTTTTTCCTCGTTGCGAAACCCCGGCGCGTTAGACGTTTAACCGGGGCTTTCGTAACGCGAATATGTCACGAATCAAGGGCTTCGTGACAGGAGGAAGGGGAACATGCTTATTATGACTGATAAAGTAACGGTAGAGGCAGTTTCTCAACAATTATCTGCTTTTGGATTTGGCTTAAGAAAGTTCTGCAGAAAAAGTTTCTTTATATAGCAATTGATAATATATACTCCCGTGGAAATTAGTATTAGGGAGTTTTTTATAGGGAATTGTCTCTTTCAGCCCGTATAACAGAAAGAACTTTTATGGCGAATATGTCGTCTGAATTCATTAAATTTATCAAATATTCGGAGAGGTGGCTGAGTGGTTGAAAGCGGCGGTCTCGAAAACCGTTATGGGGGCAACCCCATCCAGGGTTCGAATCCCTGCTTCTCCGCTGTTCGTTCAATAATTCTATCCTGATTGTTACGGGGGTATAAGGGATAGCGGCAATAATAACTTCTGTTATTAGTATTAGTTTATATTTGAACGGACATAATTTTTAGGGCAAAGAATAATGAATTTGGATTAATTGTATCGTATTTTTTTCTAAATCTAAACTCATAGGTTCTATTGGAAATGAAAGTATCCGGAAAATTATTTATTCTGTTCATTGCCGCGTTTCTCACGTCAATAATACTTCTGCTCACGCTCAGATTTTACGATATCAAACAGCGAACCGTACTGCTCGAATCTCAGAAAACCAGTTATGAGTCCATCGTAAAAAACGTTCTGCAGTTGAAAAGCGAGAAGTACACTTCCGCAGTCGACGATTATTCGGGCTGGGACGAAATGGTTAAATATACAAAAACACGGTCCAAAGAATTTGCCGACGGCAACCTTAATACAGTTGTAAATACATTTAAAGTAGACTACGTATGGGTGTATGACGATGGCGAGAATCTCCTCCATTATTCGAAAAATATTGAATCGAAAACCATCCCGTCATTAAAGGACTACGTTCAAATTAGTTCAATATTCGGCGAAAAGGGTCTCACGAATTTCTTCATAATCATCGACAGCAGTATAGTGCAGGTGTTCGGCGGTACTATTGTTCCGACTTCCGATTACAAAACTCACTACCACAAGGCTTCCGGTTATTATCTTATCGGAAAAGTATGGGATAAGAATTATATCGAAGAAATTGAGCGCGCCACGGATTCAAAAATCAATTTCGTTCCGTTCGGTGAATATTCGGAATCTAAGGAAAATAAAACCGAAACAAGATTATCAAGAAACCTTCTCGATGAAAAGGGAAAAGAAATCCTGACCGTGTATTTCACGAAGTCAAATCAATATCTCCAGGAATTTGACGAGATTTCTCTTTACTCATTAATATTATCTTCCGCGGTCTGGTTAATCGTTTTAATAGTGTTCATAGGCTTTTCGAGAAAATGGATAACGACTCCGTTGAACAATATTGAAACGGCGTTGCTGAAGAATGAAAGCAGCTTCCTGCGGAAAACCAAGAACTCAAAGAACGAATTCGGGGACATAGCCGGACTTATCGAAAAATATTTCGCGATGAACAAGGATTTGAGCGATGAGATTCAGAACAGGAAAATGGCGGAAGAAAGACTTCTTGAGAATAAAAAAGACCTTGCCGCGGTATTAAACGCGATTAACGACACGATTGTGATGCTCGACGGTGATTTGAAGGTTGTTTCCTGTAACGATTCTTTCAAAAAATTCAGCAATAAATCCGATTCGGAAATATTCGGTAAACCGATTATTGATTTTATCTCGGAAGCGCAAATGAAAATGCTCGTTGAGAAAATCGCCGCCTGCAAAGAAAACAGGAGCGAGATTACGTTTGAGCAAAAAACAAACAATGGATTCTGGAAGGTCTCTATCTATCCGGTATTCGATGATATGGGAAACGTTATTCGATTTGTGATATTCAACAGCGATATCAATGAATTCAAGAAAACAGAGCAGGTATTGAGACACGCGGAAGAGAAAGCTAAAGAGATGAACAAAATAAAATCGAGTTTCCTCGGAAATATGAGCCACGAACTCAGAACGCCGATGGTCGGTATTCTCGGTTTTGCGGAAATTCTCGGAGAACGGGTTACTGACCCCGAACAGAAACAAATGGCTGAAATGATTAATCAGAGCGGCAAGCGGTTAATGAAAACATTGGACATGATTCTCGATCTTACACGTATAGAAGCGGGCAAGTTTTCTGTGAATATTGCAAGGACCGATATTTCAACCGTTGCCTACGATGTTTATATGAATTTCAAACGGCAGGCGTCTGCCAAAGGTCTTGCTATGGATTTTTCCAAATCCGAAAAATTCATCTGGGTTGATACGGACAGTACGCTGATTTGGCAGATTTTGAATAACCTGATCAGCAATGCGGTCAAATATACTTTAAATGGAAAGGTCTCGGTTGCGGTAAATACCGAAGTTACCGAAGGAAACAAACAGGCTGTAATAACTGTAAGCGATACAGGTATCGGTATTCCCGAAGAATCTCTTATGCTCATCTTTGAAGAGTTCAGACAGGTCAGTGAAGGATTTTCCAGAAAATTCGAGGGAACCGGTCTGGGTTTGACAATAACAAAGAAGTATGTTGAGAAACTCGGCGGCACCATATCAGTCGAAAGCAGCAGCGGAAAGGGTACTACATTTAAGGTGAGGTTCCCCCTTGCCGAAGGAAATATTTCCCGGTCGGATTTAATATCAGATATCAAAGACGAATCATTTGATGCAGCAGAGGAAAAACCCCGGATTCTCTGTGTTGATGATGATTCAATGACGAGAGACTTTGTCGATGCAATCCTGAACAAGGATTATAATATTGATTTTACGGATAACGGAATTAAAGCTGTAGAACTTGCCGGCGAGAATAAATACGATTTAATATTGATGGATATTAATCTCGGGAGCGGAATGAACGGAATGGAGGTTACTCAGGAAATAAGAAAAATACAGGGGTACTTGAAAGTCCCTGTTGTCGCAATGACTGCATTCGCAATGAACGGCGATGACGAAGAGTTCATGAATGCAGGTCTTGACGCTTATATATCTAAACCGTTTGAAATAAAAAGATTTAAGAACCTCATACGTTCGCAATTGGAAAAAAACACTCAGTGATTTTTCGGGCATTTGCATCTCGTGCTTTCTCGTTATTCTACAGCGGAAAAAGTCTAAGTTGATAACGAATATTTATTGCAGGAAGGATAAATCTCCTTCCCGCCTTTTTGATTGTTATTGTTTAATCTTCGTCTTATTTTCACACATTACCGAACTTGTACCTGAATTTTTATGCTCAATCAGATTTTATATTATTTCCTCTGGTCCTTCATCGGAGCGGCTTTATTCGCTCTCTATGATTATTTAGGATATAATATTAGTCTGAGGAAAAACTGGGTTAACATAAAGTTTATTAATCCATACCGGATTTCGCAGTCTCTTGTTCAGATTATAATATCTTTGATGCTGTTAATATTTATCGGCTGGCAGTCGATGGTTGGCTTTAATATATTATGGTGGTTTTGGGGCTGTGACATAATGTTTTATTTCTATTGCGCGTCCCTGAATATTTTCAAAGACAGAGGAAATTTTACGAAGCAGGTGATGGGAAACCTTACTACCTGGGCATGGTGGACGCCTTACGGATTATTGTTCGCGAAAAAAGGCGTACCTGTTAAGTGGCAAAAATTGATATCGCAGGCAATATTGGGATTGATTCTAACCGCCGCTGTTTGCGCGCTGTAATATCAATTGCTTGTTCATAATCTCCGATTGAATTCAGCGGATTTATTGAACGGGCGAATTATTTCGCCGTATCTTTGTCCGACTTCTTGTCCCGTTTATCGCAATCGCTGCAGATAATTCTTTCGTTCTCACGCGCTTTCTTTCGTGTGACTTCAAGCACTTCCTGACCGCAGTTTTTTAACCTTGCGCAATTTCTGTCAGTATGGTACGTTTTTGCCGAGTTACTCGTACAAACGTAAACATACTGGCTGTCTTCGGGATTAACAGGCTCATTTTTCGAGCAGGCCGTAAAAGCTGCCAAGATGGCGATAAATAATATTAGAATGAGTTTTTTCATGTGTCAAAACCAACTTTTTTTCTTCCTCGTGCTTCCGCCTATGCCGAGAACGCCCAGCAGTCCTCTGGTCAATTCTCTCGCAACGGTTCTGCCGACCTGTCTTGCCGTCGTGCTTTTAAGGACTTTTTCAACGGCAGAAGGCTCCTCCTTCGTCTTTTTTACTTCATCGCTTTTCTGCCCATCGGCTTCCTTCTCTGATTCCTCGAGTTTCTTTTTAAGGATTTCAAAGGCGCTTTCCCTGTCGATTACCTCGTCGTATTTTTCGACAAGTTTTGACTTGCCGACAAACGTATCTATCTCTTCCGGTTTGAGAATGTCCATTCGCGAAAAAGGTGCTCTTACGAGTGTTGCCGACAAAGGCGCGGGATTGCCTTTTTCATTAAGCACCGATATTGCCGCTTCTCCGGTGCCCAGCGAAGTAAGCATATCCTCGGTTTTGTAAAAATCCGACATCGGATAATTCTCGGCTATAAGTTTTATCTGCTTCCTGTCTTTTGCAGTGAACGCTCTCAATGCGTGCTGTATCTTCAAGCCAAGTTGAGCCAGAACCGCTTCGGGAATGTCCACGGGATTCTGTGTGCAAAAGAAAATTCCGACTCCTTTTGAACGGATAAGTTTTATTATCGCTTCAATCTGGTCGAGTAATTCTTTTGTGGCTTCGCTGAAAATCAGATGCGCTTCGTCTATGAACATAACAAGTTTCGGCTGGTCGAGGTCGCCCGCTTCGGGGAATGTGTTGTAAATTTCGACCAAAAGGCACAGCAAAAACGTGGAAAATAATTTCGGCCTGCTTTGAATATCCGTTAGCCTAATAATTGAAACCACGCCTCTTCCCTCATCATCGGTCCTCAACAAATCTTCGACTTCGAAAGATTTTTCGCCGAAGAAAACATCCGCTCCCTGTTGTTCGAGTTCGATTACTTTCCTTAGTATCGTGCCGACGGATGTTGTAGCAATGTTTCCGTAAGACTTCTGTAGTTCCGTTTTTCCCTCGTTGCTTATGTATTGCAGCATCTTAATCATATCTTTCAGGTCAAGAAGCGGCAGCTTATTGTCGTCGCAGTACTTGAATATCATAGCCATCACGCCGGTTTGAGCGTCATTTAATCCCAGCATTTTTGAAAATAAGACGGGTCCGAATTCGGATACGGTAGCGCGGAGCCTTGCCCCTTTTTCGTTTGATATGGTAAGTAACTCGACCGGAAATCCCGACGGCTCAAACGGAATGCCGATTTTATTCATTCTGTCGGTAATCTTATCGTTCGCCGTACCCGGCATCGCGATTCCGCTGAAGTCGCCTTTAATATCCATCACGAAAGAAGGAATGCTCTTAAGGGAAAACCCTTCAGCGAGGATCTGCAGCGTCTTTGTTTTTCCTGTTCCCGTCGCGCCGGCTATTAATCCGTGTCTGTTGAGAGTTTTCAAAGGAAGTTTTATCTGCACACCCGGTAATGCCTCTCCGTCAAGGATGGCGGTGCCGAGAACTATGCTTTCACCCTTGAAATTGTAACCTTCGTTAATATGAGCGATGAATTTTTCTTTGTCTGACATGCAAATTTATTTTTTGTTATATGGAATTTAATGATTTAATCTGTTTTAAAAAGTAATTAAAACAATATCTTACACGGAAATAAATGAAAATTCCCGCGTTTCATTTGTTCTTTCAAGCAAGGGCATGCCCGAAGATTGGCCGGATATCGGAAATACTTTGATTTATTATTTTAGTATTCCAGCGCTCTGGGCAATTTCTTTGCATCGGCTATCCAGTCAGTAACTTCTTTTAGAGAAGGAGTTCTTCTGCATAGTTTCTTCTCGGCATTAACCTCATCCATTTTTTTTGTGAGGTTCTCGGCCTTTCTCTGCGCGAGTTCGGGCACGGTGTCGACACCCGCGGCTTCGAGCAATTCTGCGAATTCCGCGCCGACGCCTTTGATGCGGAATAAATCTACCATGTTCGCAAACTTAAGAACTTGCTTCTCCGTTAGTCCCGCCTTTGCCGCAAGTTCCGACCTTTGCTTCGGGGTTTTTCCCTGATTCAAAAGATCTTCCGTCGAATTGACTCCGGCTGCGCGTAACTTTCCGCCTATAACCGGTCCGATGCCTTCTACTTCTTCAATTTTGCCTGCCATGATTTTTTGTTTTAATTTCACAAAATGAATCGTGTAACTGCCGGAAATAATTGAATGCGCTGTCGATGATTATTTTTGCTGATGTTTTCCTGAAAATATATTTACTTTTTTTTATATTAAAAGTCCATTCCAATAATTATGACATGACTGAGGAAATCAATAAAAAAAATAATTTATTCGTTTTATTTCATATAGTTGCTCGTTATTTTTATTGTGTATTCAGTTCTTCTTCCGGTGTTTCCGGTTTCCGTGATTTAATTACCGCAGTCGTTTTGTCTCGTTAGAATTATAAAGGGAATTTCAGGAAAATGATTCGTAATTCAAACTTTATACGGAGAAAAAATTATGAGGTGGCAGGATAGAAAAGAAAGTTCAAACGTCGAGGACAGGAGAGGAATGTCAGGGAAGAGAATTGTCGGCGGCGGTATCGGCGCGCTTGTAATAATGCTGGTTATTTATTTCCTCGGCGGCGACCCCGGCCAGTTCTTAAATATGCAGCAAAACGAAACAACGGAGAATACCGCTGATTATAAACCTTCAAAGGAGGAGCAGGAACTCGCGCGGTTCACTTCCGTGGTTCTTGCGGAAACCGAAACTGTATGGGGTGACTTATTCCGAAAAAGCGGGCGAACTTACGAAGAACCGAAACTAGTGCTTTATACAAATTCGGTCAATTCCGCCTGCGGATATTCGGGCGCTTCTACGGGTCCGTTCTACTGCCCGGGCGACAGAAAGGTGTATATTGACCTGAGTTTCTTTTCCGAATTAAGGGATAAATTTGAAGCACCCGGCGACTTTGCTATGGCGTACGTGATAGCCCATGAAGTTGGTCATCACGTTCAAACACTGCTTGGAACAAACGATAAAATAAATTCGCTTCGCGGCAGGCTGGATAAGAAGGAATTCAACAAGTATCTCGTCAGAATGGAACTTCAAGCCGATTATTTTGCAGGCGTTTGGGCTCACTATGTCGAGCGGATGAATATACTCGAAAAGGGAGACCTTGAAGAAGCGCTCAACGCGGCAAGTTCCGTCGGCGACGACAGGATTCAAAAGAATGCTCAGGGCTATGTCGTGCCCGACGCTTTCACACACGGAACTTCCGAGCAGCGGCGAAACTGGTTCTATAAGGGATTTAAATCAGGAGATATGAACGGCGGCGACACGTTCAACTCAAGAAACCTTTAATTCATATCGGTTGATTATACCCCCGTTTCGGCGCAATAAACTAATCACCATTTCTCATAATGAATGAGCAAAACATCGTATTTATCCTTTGCCGCGCTGTCACGCGCTGGAATTCCTATGGGAATGAAACATAAGGGTATCACGTTCGGCGGAATGCGAAGCAAATCGGTCACGGTCTTTTTCCTGTCTTCGTAAGGATGCAATGCCGTCCACACCGCTCCTAGTCCAAGCGATTCGACCGCTAAGAGAATATTCTCCGTTGCCGCGCTGCAATCCTGCACCCAGAATTCGGAATCGGCTCCTCCCCATTGCCTGTTAGTATCTCCCGCTACGACTAATCCAGCCGAAGCGTGCGCAGCCATTTTCGCATACGGCAATTCTGCGGCGAGTTTTCCGAGCGTTGATTTGTCCTTGATGAGTATGAATTCCCAGGGACGCCTGTCCACCGCGGTCGGAGCTGACATCCCCGCTCTGATAATCAGGTCGAGCGTATCGTTGCCGATTTCGCCCTGCCTGAATTCCCTGACGCTCTTTCTGCTTAATATTGTCTCGAGTGTGCTATTCATTATTATTTTTCTAACAACATATTAAAATCATTGCGGAACAGAAATACAAAAATCACATTCGAAACCGTAATGTTATGCGGCTTGAAATCGCTTTTAATTGGTTGCTCCTCTCTACATACATTACTAAATTTATTTTAATCTTTAAAAAGTATATTTTGAAATTTCATCATGATTAAAGTCGAAAACCTTCATAAGACCTACGGCAAGGATGTCCGCGCTCTGTGCGGCGTTAGTTTCGAAGTGCGTCCCGGAGATATTTGCGGATATATAGGAACCAACGGAGCGGGCAAGTCCACTACGTTGAAAATATTATGCGGTATGATGGATTACGATGAAGGTAACATCGAAGTGAGAGGTTTAAAACTTCCCGATGACAGGAATGAAGTAAAGGAAATCACGGGTTACGTTCCCGAGTCTGCGGATATGTTCAATTCACTTACCGTGAAAGAGTATTTCAGATTTATCGGTGATGTCAGACGCATGCAGGCGGATACTATTATTCGGCGTTCCGAATATTTCGCGGGATTATTCGGCTTCACGCAACACCTCGCCGATTCGATTGGAAAATTATCGAAAGGAAATAAACAAAAGGTGCTGATCTCTTCTTCTCTTCTGCATAATCCCGATGTGCTCCTTCTCGACGAGCCTCTGAACGGACTAGACGCTTTCTCGATAATGATTTTTCAGGATATGATTATTAAACTTGCCGGGAGGGGAAAGACGATTCTCTATTCATCGCATCTGCTGGACCTGATGGAAAAGGTAAGTTCGCGGATTATTGTTATCGACAGGGGGAAACTGATTCTCGACAGGACAAAACAGGAACTTCAGAACTCATCGGAATTCAAATCACTTGAAAATCTGTTCAGGGGAATTGCCGCCGGAGACAGCAAAAAAGAGTTTGTCTATGACGAGGCGTTTTCTTAATATAATTATCTTTTTTCTTATATTGTCTCTGACGGCGAACGCGCAGTTAATAAGCACGGATACTGACACGAACAATTACAGGAACTCGGTTGTCACGGATTTTTACAACGACTTGAACACCTCTAATCTTCTTTCGAATGTTTATTACAGCGGAAATTACAAAAAACTTAACCTGACTCTAAGGAATAACTTCAGTTCCTCAATTACGAAATTTTCCGACAATTTTTCTACGGACAATAATAATTTATACCTGACAACGGAATATTCACTCTCTAAAAAATTCTCCGCCGGCGGGGGCATAATAAGCAAACTGCTTACAGGCAGCAAGGAAATCGGCCTTAATAAGGGTTACAATAATTTCTTCTTCACGAGCCTCAACTTCGTTCCTGATAATGTATTCAGCCTGAACGCCAATCTCGGGATGAAAAATGACAAGCAGATTGACGTGTACGCGACCGGATTTTCGGGAACAATCGAAAGCAGGGTTAACAAGTTAAACATATCTGATTTCGAATCTTCGGGCATACTGCACCTCACGCTCGACGAATACAGCGAAAAAAGGAATTATTCGGGCGAGTTGTATTCGAGCGTGAAAAAGCGGTTCTCGGATTTTTCGGAAAATGAAGCGGTTGTAAGAGCGTATACTATGAGAACGGATTTCTTCACTCCCGCCACTACCAGCATAATTAAACAGTTCAGAATCGCGTACAACGTCCAGTCAAGGTTCGAGAATTATTTTCTTCTGAGCGACAACCTGTCATACAGGTTCACGAAGAATTTTTCCCTGAAGCTGAAAGGACTGTATTTTTTCAAGAATATTCAGAACGATTACAAGTACAAGCCTCCCGCAGGAAGCCTTTTTCTCGAGAACATTTACAACAACAGGATAAACGAAAACATGCTGCAGGGCGGAGTGGAGATAGAATTCAGGACGGGACGATTCGAATCGCGGCTGAACGCGAGTTATTCCGAGCGCGAAGAAAACCATAAGCCGACCGATCTTGGCAGCGTTACACCGCAGCAGCAGCGCGATATTGATAACGTCGAAATGGACAAGAACAATAACAGCAAAACGGCAAATACTTATCTCGAGATATATTATTCTCCCGCAAGCATGCACACATTCAAGTTTCAGGGAAGCACCTCCCTGCTTCGGTACGACACTGAAAGCCAGTTGAATTACGACGACCGAGACGAACTTCTTCTCAATACGGTTGTCGCGCACAGGTATAACAACCTGCGGAATTTTTATCTTGAAACGTCCTTCGAGTATAACTCGACAATCCTTAATTACATTTACAAGCAGAAAAGTTCAAACAATAACACGAATAAAGTTTACAAACTCAACTCGGTCAGTTTTTTCAAGCCTTTCAGCGCCGTGACAACGAAGAACTACTTTCAGGTTCTCGCCAATTACACTGTCTATAAATATGAGGACATAGTATCGCAGGTTCAGAGTTTCTCGTTCAGGCAGTTGTATTTGACAGATTCCACTGATTTCAAAATTACAAGAAAACTTACGGCGGGATTTTTCGGAATACTCAAGATATACGAGCAGGGACAGTTCAACAACGAAAATTTTTCGGTGAGACCGACTGCTTATTCCGACGAAAGAACTCTCGGCTCGTCGTTGAATTATGAGATTAAGGAATTCATAAACGTATTCGTCGGCTACCGTCATTACATCAGAAGATTTTATAATTACGATAAGGGAGAAAAAATTCTGAAGCGTACTCAGGCTATATACGGACCGTACGCTGGGCTTCGAGTAAACATTCGGAACAATTCAAGCATTTACATACTGGGAGGAATTGACGAGTATGAAGCAACGGACAATTCCTTGACAAATACATCAGAGAATCTTATTATAAATATTTTGTGGAATATATAGACTATGAAAGAACACAAAGCGAGTGTAATCCTTCAGAGCAGGAAAACTGAAATTAATAAGGTAGAAAAACTGTTGTTTACCTTGAACGAATTGTACGGCATAAATCAGGAGCGGTTTATTAATTTCAGCATTGCGGTATCAGAGGCTTTAATGAACGCGATAGTGCACGGCAACAGGGAATCGGAAGAAAAAAGAGTGTTCGTTGACGTTTTCAGCGACGAAACTTCCCTTGAAGTGTTCATAAAAGACGAAGGCGGCGGATTCGATTACGCATCCATTCCCGATCCGACAACGGATGAAAATCTGATGAAAGACCACGGCAGGGGAATTTATATTATGAGAGAACTTACTGACGGATGCGAATGCGATTCGGGTATCGGCGGTACTACGATGAAACTTGTTATTACGAAAGATTCTTAAAAATATTTATTAACTTAACTCTCTTAAACAATGAAGATTACAATTGTCGGTGCAGGTAATGTCGGGGCTACCGCTGCCCAGATTATCGTCGACAGAGCTTTGGCAAATGACGTCGTGCTGCTTGACGTTGTCGAAGGAATACCTCAGGGAAAAGCGCTGGATATATATCAGTCTGCCGCTATTCAGTATTCCGATACAAAAATTTACGGCGTGAATACTTATGAACTCACGGCAAACTCCGATATCGCCGTGATTACCGCAGGACTTCCGAGGAAACCGGGAATGTCGCGTGAGGACCTCCTTAATACAAACGCTGAAATCGTTTCAAAATCGACTCAGGAAATCGTGAAATACTCACCGAATGCGATAATAATTGTCGTATCAAATCCGCTCGATGCGATGACTTACGTTTCTTTCGTCAACAGCCATTATCCGAGAAACAGGGTTCTCGGCATGTCCGGCGTGCTCGATACGGCAAGATTTAAAGCGTTCATCTGTATGGAACTGAACGTGTCAATCGAGAATATAAACGCCATTGTGCTCGGCGGTCACGGCGATTCGATGGTGCCCCTCGTTAGGTACACTACAGTCGCGGGTATTCCGCTTATGGACCTGCTTCCGAAGAACAGGATAGAAACACTTATCGAGAGAACCAGGAACGGCGGAGCCGAAATCGTGAAGTTTTTGAAATCGGGAAGCGCGTACTACGCTCCCGCGGCATCCGTTGTACACATGATTGACGCGATAGTAAACAACAGGAAGAAAATCCTTCCTTCCTGCGTTTACCTGCAGGGCGAATACGGATACAGTGACATCTGCCTCGGCGTTCCGGTTAAAATCGGCGCGCAGGGAATGGAAGAAATCGTGCCGATAAAACTTACCGATGAAGAAAAGAGCGCGCTTGACAAATCGGCAGCCGACGTGAAATCGATGCTGAAGGTAATAAACGGATAGATTTTAATTTTTGAGCATAAAAAAACCCGCGCAACGCGCGGGTTTTTTATTGAGCGTAAACTTTTTACTAATTTTCCAGAGGTACTACGTTGAGAATCTTTCTTCCTGCTTTATCGACAAATTTGACCTTCCCGTCTATGAGCGCGAAAATCGTATAATCCTTTCCGAGTCCCACGTTTTTTCCGGGTATGAACTTCGTGCCTCTTTGCCTTACGAGAATATTTCCGGCTTTTACAACTTCACCGCCGTATTTCTTAACGCCGAGTCTCTGTGAATTTGAGTCGCGTCCGTTTTTAGAACTTCCTAAACCTTTTTTGTGTGCCATAACTTATAATTTTATGCTATTTTTTCGATTTGAATTTGTGTGTAATTCTGCCTGTGGCCTTTTGTTACTTTGTAACCTTTGCGTCTTTTTTTCTTGAACACTATCACCTTATCGTCTTTTACATGGTCAAGAATTGTCGCTTCGACTTTATGCTTCAAAGTAGGAGCGCCGATTTCTACGGACTTTTCGTCCGGAGAATAAATGAGAACTTTATCGAAATTAATTTTCGCGCCCTTTTCTCCCTCAACCTTCGGGATAAAAAGAGTTTGTTTTTCCTGAACCTTGTATTGTGAGCCTTTGATGTCGACTATTGCAAACATTTTACCGCTTTTATGATTTATAAAACAATAAATATAAACATTTTCACTGAAAAATTCAAAACCTTTTTGAATACAACAGGCGTTATTGGCAAAAAGTTTGTCAGAATGACAATTCAGCGTATAAAGTACTGTTTTTTCCGCATAAACGCTGATTAGCATTTTAGAGTATCAAATATTAAATAATTCCGCTAATTTTCTTTAATTTCCCAAATTTAATTTCATTAATATGTTTATAAGAAATTTTTTCACGGTTGCCGTACTGACAATCGCGCTGGCTTTCCTCACTGGCTGCGGAAAGAGCGATAAACCCGAATCAAATAAATCAAACCCCGAAATGGAAAAACAATTTACGGAGTTCGTCAAGAATTTTGAAGCGAAGTACATTCCTCTTTACAAGGAATCAAATGTAGCATACTGGAACGCTGCAATAAGCGGCAAGGAAGAGGATTTCAACAAGGTCGCGGAAATACAGAACAAAATCACAGCGATATTCTCGAATAAGGAAGACTTCAGCGTACTTAAAAAAATCTATGATTCGAAATCGGTAAACGATGAACTGAAAAAACGGGAACTCGAGTTAATGTACCTGAAATACAAGGGCAATCAGGCGGACCCGAAGAAACTCGAGGCTATCAATAACATGCAGAACGCCATCGAACAGAAATACGGAAACTTCAGGGCGGATGTGAACGGGAAGAAACTAACGGATAACGAGATCGAAGAAAAACTGTTGAATTCCACCGACAACAAGGAACTCGAGGCTGTTTGGAAAGCGCATAAGAAAATCGGTACGATTGTAGCCGATGACCTGAAAAAACTCGTGAAGATGAGAAATGAAATAGCGAAGGATATGGGATATTCCAACTATCACGAGATGAGCCTGAAACTGTCGGAACAGGACCCGAACGAAATACTCAAGTTGTTCGATGAACTGGACGCCCTCACGAGAGACGCTTTTAAAGGTGAAAAGGACGTGATGGACGCTTATTTCGCCGACCGTTACAAAATCAAGAAGGAAGAATTGATGCCCTGGCATTATCAGAACAGGTTCTTCCAGGAAGCACCGAAAATCTACAAGGTCGACCTCGATAAGTATTACAAGGATAAAGACGCAATCGTAAAAATGACGGACGATTTTTACAAGGGCATCGGCATTCCCGTTGATGACCTGATTAGGAATTCCGATCTCTTCGAGAAACCGGGAAAGAACCAGCACGCGTTCTGCACGGACCTGAACAATGAAGGTGACGTTAGAGTCCTTTGCAACATAGTGCCGAACGAAAAATGGATGGGAACGATGCTTCACGAATTCGGACACGCGTCATACGATAAGTACATTGACAACAAGAATCTGCCTTTCATTCTCCGCGATGCCGCCCACACATTCACGACGGAAGCAATCGCGATGATGTTCGAAAGAGGCGCGACAAACGCCGCATGGCTGAGGGATATGAAAGTTATCGACGATAACGAAGCGAAAAAGATAGCGGAAGACGCGTTCAAGTCTCTCAGGCTTTCGCAACTCGTTTTCTCGCGCTGGTCGCAGGTTATGTATCGTTTTGAAAAATCAATGTACGAAAATCCCGATCAGGACCTGAACAAGTTGTGGTGGGACCTCGTCGAAAAGTATCAGATGATAAAACGCCCCGAAGGCAGGAACGAACCCGACTGGGCTTCTAAGATTCACATAGCGACCGTTCCCTGCTACTATCATAACTACCACATGGGCGCTCTGCTTTCATCTCAGTTGTATTTTTACATCTGCAACAACGTTCTCAAGACAAAAGAATATAAAGACCAGTTCTTCGTCGGCAAGCCTGAGGTAGGAAAATATCTTATCGAAAAAGTATACGCTCCGGGCGCGAAATATTACTGGAACGATATGATTGAAAAGGCGACGGGTGAAAAACTCACAGCGAAATATTATGCGGAACAGTTTGTAAAATAATTTGGTTAACTTTCTGATAAAAAACCGCGGACAAAATCTGCGGTTTTTTATTTCAATGGTTTATATTATTCAAATAAGATATTTTTTGAAAAATCAATAATCAAATAAACCGTATGGAAAGATTCAAATCTGTATTGTTCGCTTCGCTGATGTTCCTCTTCGCAGGCAGCGTTTATTCTCAGTGTTCGGACGCGGGTATCTGCATAATCGGAAGCGACCACAACAAGAGCGGAAGTCAGAAAAGTTCTATTAATTTCGAGTATTCGTATGGTCAGTCGGGAAATGAGATATACGACGAATATGAATACACCGTTCATGAATTCAAACTCGGAGGTAATTTCGTTTTCTCCAAGGCGTTTTCTCTGTCGGCCGTATTGCCCTTCATGTCAGTCGTTTACAATTCATCTAACGTACTGTCGAGAAACGGAATCGCGGACGCTACTGTCCTGGCGAACTATCACATACCCGCGGGAAAACTGAAAAACTTTACGTTGATGGGAGGCCTGAAACTTGCTACATCCGGTCTCGACCCCGACAAGTTCGGGTATTTCAACGCGCAGGGGAGCAATGATATTATACTTGGCGCGGATTTCAATTATTCCTTCCTGAATTTGTCCGCGGGATTTCAGATACCGTTTTCGAATTATGAAAACGACGGAGTAAAATTCAAACGGGGTCCCGACTTCATGCTCAGAGCCGGGTATCTGCGCAAGGCGGATGACCTGTTGATTAAATTCGAAGTCCTCGGAATAAAGAGACTTGTTAAATCCGAGTATTCGCATAACAGTCTCCCGGCGTCGGAAATAAAGAACAGCGATTTCTTTCAGTTGAACATACTTGGCGGTCTTATGTACAATTTCAGTAGGGACCTGTCCGGAGGAATAACTCTGTTTCTTCCGATGCTTAAACGCGATGAAAATTCCGACGGCACAAAACGCTCGTTTACTATCGCCGCAAAATTTTCGTACGCCTTTGATTTATAATTCTAAGATACAAAGACGCGTTTCATCTTTTAACATTTCGGATGAAAGCGATTTTATTTACATTTGTAAAATTTTATTATTACAATAACATACAATGAGTGATAATACTTCTTCCGCTCCGTTGAAGCCGCAGCCGACCGCTTTTATGAGATGGCTTGCCCTGATACTGATTAGTTTCGCGATGTTCGGAAACTATTATATTTACGATTCAATCAGTCCTCTTGCCGACGTGCTCAAAGAGCAATTGAATTTTTCCGACTCGGGAATCGGTCTGCTTAACGCGATTTACAGCATTCCTAACATTCTGATGGTTCTAATCGGCGGCTTGATTATTGACCGCATCGGGACCCGAAAATCCGTGTTTATATTTACGGTGATAATTATGATTGGCGCGCTCGTTACGGCGCTTCAGGGAAACCTTGCGCTGATGGCGACGGGCAGGCTGATTTTCGGTCTCGGAGCCGAATCGATGATTGTCGCGATAACAACAATTATCGCGCGCTGGTTCAAAGGCAAGGAACTGTCGTTCGCGTTCGGCCTCAATCTCACCGTTGCAAGACTCGGTTCGTTCCTCGCGCTTAACTCTCCGACCTGGGGAAAAAGCCTTTATTCATACTGGCAGACGCCCCTGTGGATTACAGTGTTCGCGGGCATTTTCGCCGTAGTCTGCATTATATTTTATTATTTCATGGACGTTTACGCGGCGAAAAAATACGATATGCCGAAGGACGGCGAGCAGGATAAAATTGAATTCAAGGAACTTTTCAAATTCGGAAAATCATTCTGGTTCATAACCGCGCTCTGCGTTACTTTTTATTCCGCGATGTTTCCGTTCCAGACTTTCGCGATTAAATTTTTTCAGGAAGCACACGGCACTACGCGCGAAGTCGGAGGAAATCTTTCAAGCATACTCACACTTGCCGCGATGATTTTTACTCCGTTGTTCGGACTGCTGTCGGACAGGATAGGAAAACGCTCATTGTTGATGATGCTCGGCTCGCTTACCATAATACCCGTGTATTTAATTATGGCGTACAAGGTCGACCTGCCCGGAATGATAGGGATACAGGGCGGGTTTAATATCGCTCTTCCCGCGTTCGGAATCGAAGAAGCGGTGATTCCTTACGCGCTTATCGTGCCGATGGCAATGATGGGATTCGCGTTCTCGCTTATTCCCGCTGTGATGTGGCCGTCCGTAGCGTTGGTTGTAAGGGAAGAAAAACTCGGCACCGCGTACGGATTGATGACCATGATTCAAAATATCGGTCTCGCAGGATTCAATATTTTAATAGGATGGGCAAACGATTTCTCAAACGCGAGCGCGTCGAATCCTACAGGTTACAGAATGGGAATGTGGATATTTTCGATACTCGGTTTTCTCGGCTTGTTCTTCGCGTTTATGCTTAGAAAAAATGAAACGGGACCGAACGCTCACGGACTTGAACTGAGCGCCACGCAGAAAAAAGCGAAAGAAGACTCGGCAACTGAGAAAGTGAAGGCATAATCTTAACCAATTTAAAGAATGACACAAACAGAAAAACTTAGACACCCGGGCGGATTGTTCCTGCTCTTCTTCACGGAGATGTGGGAAAGATTCAGTTTCTACGGAATGCAGGCGGTCTTTTATCTTTATATGATACAGGCTCTTACTTTCGAAAAAACATTCGCCGACCTCATATACGGTAACTATACCGGTATGGTTTACATAACGGCTTTGATTGGCGGATTTGTTTCCGACAGGTATTTCGGTAACAGGAAATCGATTGTGACAGGCGGTACTATGATGGCATTCGGACAATTCCTTTTATTCACGAGCGGACTTTTGTTCGAGAATAAACCCGCTGCCTCCGCGCTGCTTTACGCGGGTTTGATTTTTCTCTGTCTCGGCAACGGTTTCTTTAAACCGAACATTTCTTCGATGGTCGGACAGTTGTATCCCGAAGGCGACAGGAGAATCGATTCGGCTTTCACGATATTCTATATGGGAATAAATATGGGCGGTCTTCTGGCACCCATCATCTGCGGATTCCTCGGCAACACCGGAAACCTCGCCGATTTCAAGTGGGGTTACTTTGCGGCGGGCGTCGGAATGATATTGAGTCTTGTCATATTCATACCGCTTAAAAATAAGTATGTCGTTACACCCGACGGTACGCCCGTCGGCGCCGTTCCTCCTGCAAAACTTAAGAACGACCCGAAAGATAAGACCAAAGGAGTAAGTGCGAAACAGATTTCAATAAACCTTGCCGTCTTTGTTATTCTGTTCTTGTTATTCTATTTAGTAATTAAAGCGGATACGATAGGCTCGTTTATATACGCGACTTTTTTCACCGCGCCGCTGTCGATAATTACTGACAGGTCGCTTACAAAGATTGAAAAGCAGAAAATCATCGCGATGTTCGTGCTCGTTGTCTTTACGATGATATTCTGGATTGCCTTCGGGCAAATCGGCTCGTCTTTAACTTACTTTGCCGATAATTCCGTTGACCGTTCGATTTTTGGCTGGAGCATTCCTCCCTCTGTATTTCAGGGTTTTGGTCCGCTCTTCATAGTAACTTTCGCCCCACTGATGGCGGTTGTCTGGACATTCCTTTCAAAAAGAAATTCCGAACCGTCGATACCTTTTAAACTCGCTCTTGGTTTGCTTCTGATGTCGCTTGCCTGGGTAATAATGGCTTATGCCGTAAAGACAATTCCTGCGGGCGTCAAGGTCGGAATCGCGCCTTTGATAATTATGTACTTTGTTCTGACGATAGGGGAATTGTCGCTGTCGCCAATCGGACTATCTATGATAGTAAAACTCGCGCCGATAAGATTCGGCTCCGTTCTGATGGCTGTCTGGTTTCTTTCGCTTGGAACGTCTTTCAAACTCTCGGGAGTATTGAGCGCGTTCTATCCGACTGAAGGTCATCATCCCGTATTGCTCGGTTTCCCGATAAACACGACGTTTGACTTCTTCCTGATATTCGTCGTACTTGCGGGCGTGAGCGCGCTGATTCTATTCGCGCTTGTGAAGCCCCTGCTTAAAATGATGCACGGAGTTAAATAGCAATTTCAAATTTAAAATTTTAAATCTTAAATTGTCCCCGTTTAACGGGGATTTTCATTTATACTTTTATTTATCTCCTTCCCAATCACAAAATTTGGAAACCGTCAAGAAAATTTCAGTAGAAGAAAATTAGCCGCTAATTTCCGCTAATTGGCTCGAACTATTCAGAGCAAACCACTAAGGCACCGAGAGCACTAATAAGAGCAAAGATTTTTAGAGTTCCCGCGTGATTGGGCGGAAAGAGCGGATTGCGCAGATTCAAGAGCAAGAGCGATGACAGCATAGTCCCGCAGGGACGGCATTATTTTAGCAGAAAGGAATACAATCAGTATAGTCCCGCAGGGACGACATTATTTTAGAAGAAAGGAATTCAGTCAGTATAGTCCCGAAGGGACGGCATTATTTTAGCATAAAGGAATACAGTCCGAATAGTCCCGTAGGGACGGCAGTATTTTAGCAAGAAGGAATACGGTCAGGATAGTCCCGTAGGGACGAAATTATTTTAGAAGAAAGGAATACAGTCAGTATAGTCCCGTAGGGACGACAGTATTCATAAAATTTCCATCTACTCTCCAAAATACGGTATGCTACGGCGTGGAAACAAGGCGATAGACGGATGCGGTCAGGCGTATGTTTCCGTTAAACCGATACCTGTTACTATATTTTTATTTAAAAAACATTATTATATATTGATTTTAACCATTTAAATTCGGGGCTATGGCGAAGTGGATAATTTTTTTTGTATTCCTGCTCTGTATAAATAATGTCCATTCCCAGACCTGGGAACGGGCATTCGGATTCACACAGGGAAAGGAAGAAGATGCTTTTGCTATCTGTAAACTAACGGATGGCAATTTTATTGTGGGTGGGGAACAAGAAGATTTAAATATCATAATATCCTGTAGAATAATTAAAGTAACACCGAACGGAGATTCTCTCTGGAGCAAAAGTATTTTCATACCGAACACTGAACAATGCCAAATACGTGCCTGCTATAGTTTAAGCGAAGGAGGTTTCATAATAGCAGGTGGGTGTCTTAAACATGTGGATAAATCATTGTACCAAACGTGCTTCGTTGGAAAATTAGATAACAACGGAAATGTATTGTGGCTCAAGGAATATTCTGCTAACTACGTAGATTATTACATTAACGAAATAATAGAAGCTAACGACGGCGGGTTATTATGCGAAAGCCCTATATTTTTGATGAAAATTGATGATAATGGAAATTATATTTGGCATAAGTTGTCTTCGTATTATGGAAATGCCAATACATATCTGTCAAAATTTTTGAAGTGTTCAAATGATTGTTATATTGGAGCGATTCAGGATACACAAAATAGTTTGAATTATATCGCAAAATTATCGAACACAGGTGAAATTATTTGGAAAAAACAAACGACTAATTATGTTTATCCCGAGTTGATTATTTTAAATTCCGATAGAATATTTGCACTGGGTGCCTTCAGAATGACGGGTACAAATTATTTACGATTGGTATTGCAGACCTACGATACTAGCGGAAATTATATTCAGACAAAAACAAATATAATAGAAAGATACGAGGTGTTTACACGGAACTTTTTAAGAATTGATACAAGCCGATTCTTGTTTTCTACGGTAACCGCTTTAACCCTTGATACTCATTATTGTGTTTCCAGAATTTTAGATACCAACCTGAACATTCTTAAAACATTAAAAATGACTACGTTTGCCGGCTCCCGGGGAATATTTTCTTCAATATTAAATGGTAAATATATTTATTGCGCAGGTTATTATAGAAATTTGATGATGGGCGGAGATGATGATTTTTACGTTGTCAAGACGGACACGAATCTTAACCTGTTAGTGAGCATAGGAATAAAGAAACTTGAGACGGAGACTCCTGATGCATATTCGCTGTACCAGAACTATCCAAATCCTTTCAATCCGTTTACGGGCATAAAGTTTACATTGCCCGAAGAGTCGTTTGTGAAAATTGAGATATTCGATATTACGGGAAGACTGACGGATAAGATTGTCGAGAAGAAAATGACTGCGGGCACGTATGAGGCGGTATGGAACGGAACGGATAAACCGTCCGGAATATATTTTTGCAAGATGACTGCTGGGAAATATTCGAAGACGATAAGAATGGTAATGGTAAAGTAGTTACCGTCCTGAATTACTATTTAATAGCAAGAGATGCAAAAAAAATTTAATCGTAATAGATATCCAGCCGCCATATCTCACGAATGGTTAAACGGGCATAAGTGAAATTTAAAAATTGCAGATTATTTTTAATGATTGAGAATACGCGGTGACAGCAATTTTATCTCCCGAAAAACTCCCGATTAACCGATTCAGAACATCCGCGCCTATGGTCAACCCCAGTATTGCGGGCGCTGAAAGAGTTTCATCGTTGCTGTCGGGTCTGTTCTTTTCGTTGAATAAAGAATTCTTTCCTTTGATTATTTCCTTCCGGAGCGAATATATCAGCGCGGCGCTTCCTGCGCCGATAAGCATTCCGCCTAATACATCCGACGGATAATGAACGCCGAGATAAATCCTTCCGTAGCCGATAAGTCCGGCGTATAAAAATGAACCTGCAATAATCGCGGGTTTATCCGGGTATCTCAGAGTAAGAAGAGTAGCAATGGAGAATGCTATTGCAGTATGCCCCGAAGGAAACGAATATCTGTCAGTCGGCGAGTTGTCTTTATTAAGGTAAACGTTTTTCAAATTAACATAAGGTCTGTCGCGTTTGACCGTATATTTTATGCCTGCTGTAAACAACGTGCTTGTTATTTCCGATAGTCCTAGAAGAACTGCCGAATTCTCGTCGTAATAGTTTTTATTCGCGCGTGAAAGCCCCGCGAGACCGACAGGCAGAACCAGACTGACAGGAAGAACCGATTTGTCCGAAACAGGAATTACGGTTTTTGAAAATCCGTTTCTGGCATTATTGATTGTTCGGAATAAAGATACGTCAATGTTTTGAGGTTCGGAATATGTCGTATCGGTTTTTAACTCACGAAAGCCCTGAGAGTATGCGGAGCTTGCAAAGATTACGGTAAACAGGATTAGAAATGAAAGCAATAATTCCCTGAATTTATAACCATCATGGTGGTAATGGATTCCCGCTAAGAGCATGCGGGAATGACAAATCTTTATTATCATATCGCCTTTTTTCATTGATGCATAGTACTACATCTGCTCAGATTTTTTTTAGCGCCCCCTTGATATCGTCAAGCAGGTCGTTCGCGTCTTCGATGCCGACCGACAGGCGAACGAGCCCGTCATTCAATCCGATTTTTTCGCGCATTTTTTTCGGGACGCTGCCGTGCGTCATCGATGCCGGGTGGCAGACAAGAGACTCGACACCTCCAAGTGATTCCGCTATTAAAAAAATCTTTAGAGAATTACAGAACTTTTTCGCTTTCGCGAATGAACCGAGGTCTATGGATATCATCCCGCCGAAACCGCGCGCTTGAGATTTCGCGATTATATGGTTCGGGTGGTTCTTTAGTCCGGGATAAAAAATCTTTTTTACTTTTCCGCTTTTGCTTAAGTATTCCGCAATCTTTATCGTATTCTCGTTGTGCGCTTTCATCCTTAGCGGCAGCGTTTTAAGAGCGCGGAGAATAAGAAAGCAATCCATCGGAGACGGTACAGCGCCTATCGCGTTCTGCAGAAACTTTATCCGCTCCGCGATTTCGCTGTCGTTTGTAATTACGCATCCGCCGACAACATCGCAATGTCCGTTAAGGTATTTTGTCGAACTGTGAAGAACTATATCCACACCGAAATCGAGAGGATTCTGGAAATACGGGCTCATAAAAGTATTATCGATACAGGTCAACACCTTTTTCCTTTTCCCGAACGAGCCGAATTTCTTCAGGTCGGTTATTCCGAGCATTGGGTTTGTAGGAGTCTCGGCATAAAGCAGTTTAGTGTTGGGCCTGACTGCTCTTTCTACATTCTTAAAATCGGATGTATCAACGAATGTAAACTCGAGTCCGTAATTTTTCATTATCTGTTCAAAAAGTCTGTAAGTCCCGCCGTAAACATTTTCTGAACAGACAACGTGGTCGCCCGCTTTAAGGAGGTTGATAACGGCGTGAACTGCCGCCATGCCCGATGAGAAACAATAAGCGTATTTTCCGTTCTCAAGTTCGGCAAGACATTTCTGAAGTGCGGTCCTTGTCGGATTGTCTGTCCGCGCGTAATCGTAGCCCGTTTTCTGCCCGATTTTTTTGTTCGAGTAAGTGGATGTCTGGAATATCGGAACGCTTACAGCGCCGGTAATTTGCTCGGATTCCTGTCCCGCGTGTACGGCTTTTGTAGCGAACCTCAGNATTATGTTGTTTTGTTTTAGCCATTCGTCGTTGTGATATTTTGAAAGATACCTTTCGCCTGTGTCGCAGACAATAAATACAACAACACTTTTCTCATCAAGGTTCTTCGCGATATCGAGAGCGACGTATGCAAGCGTGCCCGTTGACGCGCCGCAAAAAATGCCTTCTTCTCTCGTGAGCGCCTTGCAGGTGTTTATGGAATCCGTGTCGTTCACTTCCACTATCTCGTCAATGAGATTAATGTCCATTATATCGGGTATTATATCCAGCCCGATTCCCTCGACAAGGTAAGGAGAGGTCTCGCCGATTTTCCCTGTTTCCTTGTATAGTTTTCCTATCGACCCGATGGGATCGGCGCCGATTACCTTTATATTTGGATTTTTCTCTTTCAGAAATTTCGCCGTGCCTGTGATTGTGCCCGCGGTACCGAGTCCCGCTATAAAATGCGTCACTTTGCCTTCAGTCGCTTCCCATATTTCGGGTCCCGTTGTCAGGTAATGAGCGAGCGGGTTGTGGGGGTTTGTGTACTGCGCGATGTAAAGAGAATTCGGCGTGCTGTCCGCAATCGACTGCGCCTTGTTCATATAATAATCGGGATGCTCGTGGGTCACGTTCTTCGGAACAACGATAACCTCGGCGCCGAGCGCTTTTAGGTAATTGCGTTTTTCAAGACTGACTTTATCCGTAACGACTATAATCGATTTGTAGCCCTTCACCGCCGCTGCGAGACAGAGTCCGATTCCTGTATTCCCGCTCGTCGCTTCGATTATGGTTCCGCCCGGTTTTATCTTGCCTTCCTTTTCCGCATTCTCAAGCATCGCTTTGCCTATCCTGTCCTTTACGCTTCCGCCCGGATTATATGATTCCATCTTGCCGAGAACCGTCGCCTTGATTCCTTTCGCAAGTTTGTTAATTCTTACGAGCGGAGTGTTGCCGACAAGTTCAAGTACGTTATTGTAGTATCTCATTTTAATAAAATTAATTGTATTCAATGTCGCCGTAAAGACTGCAGGAATCTGCAGTTACGATTGTCCTGCTTTTCAGGTACAGCCTTTTTTGTGTTTTATGAAGATTGTAAGTGTTTCCAATATCAATAGAATAACATCCGGCACTCATTACCTGATTGTTTATGAAAAAAAGTGTATCAAAGGTATCCAGATAGTATAAAGATATCGTATCCGGTTTTGTGATTGAGAAATTGATTTTAAAAAGTCCCGATGTCGGGTTTGGATATGCCGGACCGAATGATGCTGATGTTACGGGATTAACAATCTGTATTATGCCGAAATATGTATAAGAATAATTGCCGTATATGTCCGTGACCTTTAAACGGTACCTGTATTGCGGATGTCCGTTCTGAAGCGTATCGGTAAATGAATATGACACGCTGTCGTTTGTCGTGCCGGTACCCGGAACGAAACCGACTAACGAATAGTTTGAGTCCGTGGTCAGTGCCCTTTGCACGAAGAAACCGAAGAGGTGGTATTCCTTGTCCGTTCTCCAGTTCAACGCCGCAACGTTGTTGTTCTGTGAATAAGTTATTCTGGGATTGGAAACGTGTGTAAATGTATCTACCGCGTGACGGAGGCACCAGTCGGTATAATCGCCTCCGAGTATATTCCCGATTTCATCCGTTCTCAGAATACCAAGATCATTACTTCCTGAGTCAACGGATTTATCGCCGCAGCCTGCTGTAAAATATATTGACGCTGACAGCAAAGCGGCTATCAACAGATATGCCGGTATTCTTTTCATTTAAATGATTTTACTTTTCCTGCGGCTTCATAAGAGGGAACAATAGCACATCTCTTATGTTAACCGAATTCGTTAGCAGCATTACTATCCTGTCCACGCCCATCCCGACTCCGGTCGTAGGAGGCATCCCTACCTCGATCGCACGTATGAAATCATCGTCCATCGGATGCGTTTCTTCTTCTCCGCCCCTTCCGCGTTCCACCTGGTCTTCGAAAAGTCTTCTCTGCAATATGGGGTCGTTCAATTCGGTGTAAGCGTTTCCGACTTCCCATTTGTTTATGTAAGGCTCGAATCTCTCTACGAATATTACCTGCTCGGGGTCCTTGCGCATTTCTTCCAGTTGCCTTATGGAATACTCTCTTAACGGTTTGCATAAAGGCGTCGTGTCAATCGGATGGTCCACAACGAAGGACGGCTGTATGAGGTCTTCCTCGCACGTTTCCTCGAACAGACTCGCTATTACAAGTCCTTTGCTGTGAGAAAGTTTCGTGTCAAACTCTATGCCGTTCTGTTTCATGTACAAAATAATCTCGTCCTTCTTCATCGAAAGCACGTCGAGTCCCGTTTTTTCCTTTATCGCGTCAACCATTCTGATTCTCTTCCAGGGCGCCTTCAGGTCGAGTTCCGTTCCCTGATAATTTATTTTCGTGCCGCCGTGAACGGCTATGCAAGCCTGCTCAACCGCTTCTTCGAATAATTTCATCGAATCGTTATAGTCGCCGTACGCCTGATACCATTCGACCTGTGTGAATTCGGGATTGTGCGTTCTGTCTATGCCTTCGTTCCTGAAGTCTTTTACGAATTCGAATACGCGGCTGAATCCGCCGACAATAAGTCTCTTAAGGAATAATTCGTTCGATATTCTTAAGTATAACGGAATGTCCAGCGCGTTATGGTGCGTGACGAAAGGTCTCGCGTTCGCGCCGCCGTATATTGATTGAAGAGTCGGGGTTTCTACTTCAAGAAAGCCGTATTTCTCCAGCGTGCTCCTGATGGATTTTATAATCTTTGTCCGGTTTAAGAACGTTTCCTTTACGCCTTCATTCACGATAAGGTCAATGTATCTCTGCCTGTATCTTAATTCCACGTCCGCGAACGCGTCGTGTACTATCTTCTCTCCTGTTTCCGTTATTTCTTCTTTTACTACGGGAAGCGGGAACATTGATTTCGTCAGTAGTTCGAACGAAACGCAGTGTACTGAAATCTCTCCCGTCTTCGTCCTGAATACAAAACCCTTAATCCCGATTATGTCGCCAATATCGAGCATCTTAAGTATAGCGTAAGGGGTTTCGCCGACTTCGTCTTTCTTTATGTACAACTGAATCCTGTCCGTGTCGTCTTTTATGTGGCAGAAAGTTGCCTTGCCCATTCTTCTGATGGCTGAAATCCTGCCCGCGATTGAGACGATAACCGATTTTCTCGCTTCTGTCTCCGCTTCATCTTTCGGGTCAGTAAAATTCTTAATCAATTCGGCTGCCTTGTGCGTGACATCGTACCTGTGCGGGTACGGATTTACGCCGAGTTTTTTTATCTCTTCGAGTTCTTCGAATCTTCTCTTGATTAATTCGTTTTGTTCGTTTACCATATTAATATGATTATTTAAAAAACTTGTTTACTTCCTCTATGCTGAGTTTTCCCCATTGCCCGGGGGCGAGATTGCCGAGAGTGATGTGACCGTATGAACTCCGGTGCAGTTTCCGTACGAAGTAACCGTAATGCTCGAACATTCTCCTTACCTGACGGTTGCGTCCTTCGGTAATTGTTATTGATACTGTCTCCGTGTCATTCTTATTGGGAAATGCAATTTTGCACGGCGCTGTTTTTCTGCCGTCGATTTTTATTCCCGATATGAGTTTCAACTTATGCTTCTCGTCAAGGGGTTTCGATAGTTTGACAATGTAAGTTTTCGCAACCTTGTACTTGGGATGCATCAGTTTGTTCGCGAATTCTCCGTCGTTCGTAAGAAGCAGCAAACCCGTCGTGTCGTAATCGAGACGTCCGACAGGGTAAAGTTTTTCCTTTATGTTGATAAGGTCAATTACGGTCTGCCTGTTCTTCTCGTCGTCTGTGGTTGTAACGATTCCGGCCGGTTTGTTCAGAATAATGTATATCTTTTTAACCTTTTCCTTGACCTTCTCGCCGTCGAGACGAACGTCGTCTGAGAGGGGATTTATCTGCACGCCCTGCCCGGTAATGACCTTGCGGTTTACAGTGACGCGCCCCTGCTCAATGAATTCATCAATTTTTCTTCTCGCGAAATTCGTGTTGTTGGCAAGAAATTTATTGAGTCTTACAAGATTTTCGGGGGGATAATTATTGTTCTTTTCCATCACCGTCCGTTTTTTCGTCTTCGCCGTTGTTCGGAATGTCTTCGCCATTGTCCGGAATGTCTTCGCCGTTTTCATCACTGACGTCGGTTTCAATCTGTGAATCATCCTGCGCCGAATCCTCGACGGGTTCATCCTCCTGAATAGAGTCCGTATCTGCGCCTGTTGTTTCGGAAGAAGGCGCGGGAGTCCCGTTATCGTTGAATAGTTTCGGCTGACCGTTTTCCTGAACGCTCTGCGCTTCGCCCTGAAGGCTCATCGAATTAAATAGGTCTATGTCTGCTTCGGTTATTCCGTCAATCTTTTCGTTCTTGAGAATTTCGTTTATCTCCTTGAGTTTCGGCAGGTCTTCAACAGAACTCATTCCGAGCACTTTCAGGAAACTCGCTGTTGTGCCGTAAAGTATCGGTCTTCCCGGTCCGTCGGCTCTGCCCTTTATTGATATCAGGTCGCGCTCGAGAAGGGAATTCACAATGTAGTCCACGTTGACGCCGCGTATGAACTCAATCTCCGAGCGTGTTATCGGCTGTTTGTATGCTATGATTGCAAGTGTTTCTATCGCGGATTGCGAAAGTTTCTTTTTCTGCGTTTCGGCTGTAAGTTTTCCTAAGAAATGCGCGAATTTTTTTCTCGACGCGTACTGGTATCCGCCCGCTACCTTTATTATTTCGAAAGCGTTACCGTTCTTTTCGTAGTCGTCATTCAGTTCGTTGATTGAATCCTCAACCTCCTTAATAGAAACCGAAATTTTAAACCCGTCGAGAAGGTCCTTTATTTCTTTAAGTGTTATTTCCTCGTCCGAGGCGAAGATAAGCGATTCAACTATATTTTTTATNTCCCGCTGTGCTCAATTCATCTGTTCATTTAAGATTTTTGTGAGTGAAAATTCGCTCATATCAGTTCCGTTTAATGTAATTCTAAGGTATCCCTCCAGCGCTAACTGAAGTATCGACAGGAAAGTGCAGATAACAAGCAGTTTTTCTTCCATAGCCGAAACGAGTTCTCTGAAGTCTATCGAAGCGCGTGTGGCGAAAAAATTTATGAGAAATTCGCGCTGAATTTCGGGAGTCGTTTGCAGCAGTTCAATCGGATGAACGATTTCCTTCCTGACGTTGCGGACGGCTGACCTGTAACCTTTAATAAGATTGAAAATGGTCAGGCTCTGTAGTCCGACATCGTTGAGCACGTCATATTCGTATTCCTTCGCGTCCTTCTTGAAATATTTTCTGAAATACCTAAGCCGCGCTTCGTCCTCGAATTTCGAGAGTTCCGCCGCCGCGTCCTTGAAACGCTTGTATTCGAGAAGTTTCCTGATAAGCGTAAGTCTCGGGTCTTCTTCTTCGCCCTCCTCTGTGGAAATCTGAGGTATGAGCATTCGCGCCTTTATCTTCATCAGTTCGGCTGCCATTAAAAGAAATTCGCCCGCGAGTTCGATGTCGAGAGACTGTATGTAATTCAGATATTCAAGGAAGTCTTTCGTTATCTTTGAAATCGGAATATCGTAAATATTCAGTTCCTCTTCTTTGACGAAATGAAGTAGTATGTCGAGCGGTCCTTCGTATTCCGACAGTTTCGCCCAGTAATCGGTGTTCTTGGGAACGTCTGTCCCCACAATATTTCCTTTTTCGTCAACTTCCATTGGTATAATCAAAAAATATACGAAACGGGAGGCTTATTTTAAATGTAATTTCAATCGCTTACAATAGCAGGCGAACAATATCTTATTAAATATATTATAAACGGGACTTCCGTATCAGCGAGCAGGCGCTTTATTGGAGGATGTGTAAATATAATTCGGAATAATGAATAATAAATTTACCACGACAGCAATTATGTGAGATTGTCCGGTATATATGATTAATTATATCGGCAAATAACTTGCATATATTCCTTTTATAAATTAGATTTCGCATGGAGAACATAATAATCCGGGAACTCTTAATTAATTTCGATTTCTCGAGGGAAAACAACTGTAAACACTGCCCACTCACTTTCAAATCAGAAAAGTTCTCTGATATTGTATCTTACGCGAATTAATATCAGAAATCATTTTTCTTCACAAAACAAACACATAAAAATGGAAAACAAAAAAGCAATTTCACTGCACGTGGGGTTGAATTCTGTTGACCCTAATCATTATCACGGCGTTGAAGATTTGAAGTCCTGTGAATTTGACGCAAAGGATATGAAGAGTATTGCCGAATCATTGAATTATGATGAGAGCAATATTTTGTTAACCGCAGAGGCCAAAAGGGAAAACGTGATTAATATGATTAAGAAAGCGGCTGAAGGTCTCGATTCAGGCGATTTGTTCTTGCTCACTTACTCGGGTCACGGAGGACGATTACCGGATGAGAACAATGACGAGGAATCCGGTCTGGACGACACATGGGTCCTTTATGATGCCGTACTTATTGACGACGAACTGTACTCGCTGTGGAAAGAATTCAAGGAGGGTGTTAGAGTGTTCGTCTTATCGGATAGTTGTCACAGCGGAACCATGATAAAGGTAGCAGGTCCGGACAAGGCAAAACCTGCCGTTATGCAAAAGGATTTCAGGTATAAATACGTGAGCAGGGAAATCATGAAGGATACTTACCTTCGGAATAAAGAATTTTATGACGGAATATTTAAGAAGATCGACAGAAAGAAGAGCAGCAGCGACGTTCTCGCATCTGTTAGACTAATATCCGCCTGCCAGGATAACCAGCCGGCGATTGACAACCCGAGTCACGGATTATTTACGGCAGCATTGTTAAGTGTCTGGGATGACGGCAATTTCTCGGGTAATTACCGGGAATTCTACGATAAAATACGCGAAAAAACGAGCCCTGTTCAGGATCCGAATTTTTACTTTACCGGAATTCCGAATGACGAATTCGACAATCAAAAACCTTTTTCAAAATAAAACAGTAATCGCATGAAACCAATTTATGATTACCTGACCCTTCTGGGGAATTTCGATTTCTGGATATTGATAGCAATTGTTGCCGTTTTAGGCGCGTTCGGAGGATTATCCCATAAACTTACCGAAAGCAAGGATGAGAGCAAAACAGGTGTAATATCCTATATGATTGTCGGCGCTGTCGCTTCTCTTGCCGTTCTATACGTTTTTAATCCTGCGGATTCTTTAAAACTCGTTGCGCTTTCCCTTGTTGCGGGATACGCCGGCAAATCAATCCTTAACGCTTTCCAGTCAAAACTCGAAGCAACTATTAACGAAACAAAACTAAACGCCGTTCGGAGTGCGTTGACGGATATGAGCGCGCAACTGAATGAGGTACAGACTCGCGGGTTTGAGTCTGTAAAATCGGATAAAGGAGAACCTGTGAAATTAGATTCAGGCATTGGTTCCCTTAAAACAAAATTGGATTTGCTTAAAGAGATAATTAAATAATTCTAAATCGCAGAAAGGATTTCTTATGAGAAGCAAGGTGTTTTACACAATTCTTGCCGCAATACTTATTACCTCATTTGATATAAAATCGCAGGACTTTCCTCTTGTTCTGGATTTATCGGACGATACACCGAAAGACGGTGCCGTTATTAATGTCAAACCTTTTACAGGCATGAAAATTATTCTGACGAACCTGATACCGGGTAAAAAATACTATTACCATTATGAATCGCGAATAAAAGAAATACCTTATTTGAAGTATGATATTATCCCTAAAGACCCTAATAAATTTAGAGGTTCAAACGAATGCAAAGCGGCGGCAGACTCATTAATCGAGGCACTGAATAAATTGAATGTTGCCAATTCAGAGTCTGAGATTAAGACACTGAAATCCAAAATCGATAAACAAATCAGAATTATAAAGAGTGATAACGATTGTTTTATTAAATACGATACAAGTCTGATAAAAAATGCCGAAGATAGATTGAGCAGCACAGAAGAAACCATAAACATCACCGAGCGCCTTAGGCAGGGGGAAGAGATTGTCATAACGGTTAACAGAAGCGGAGAAAAGGAATGGAAATTCATTCTTGACTCCGGAGAAAGGGGAAGATGGATGATTTCGTATGGTGCTGCATTTATCTCAAATATATTCAAACAACACAGAGAATTCGCGGTAAAGCAGGTTTCGAATGATTCCTGTTACGTGACAGTGCTAAGCAAGGATAGAGACGAAGGCGATTTAACTCCTTCCGTGTTTTTCACCTGGCTGCCGGCAGCGTATGAAGGGAATAACTGGGTGTTTGGATTATCCGGCGGACTCGGTTTCGATATGTCAAGCCCCGTAGTAATGGCGGGTGTTTCAGTGATGTATTGCTGGAATCTGAATTTAATATTGGGTGTGTCGGGAAGAATAGTCAAAAGACCTTCGGTAAAGTATCAGGAGTTCCAGTTGATTAACGCGTCGGATGCGGAGTCACTGAATAGAAACACCGCGTCTTTCAGCCCGTTCCTGGCATTAACTTTCAGGTTTGAATCGAATCCGTTTGCTAAAAGTAAGAAGTAATAATTGAAATTCTGAGGCAAAGTAGTAATTAAATCCGAATTAACAATTGTTCAATAAATTTGTTGATTGTACTATTTTGCCTTTTTCTATTTAATGCTACCAATAATATCAGTAGTTTGTATAATTATTCAATAAGTTAAACTGAAAAATGGCAACATCGACAATAAAGTATCTGGGCGGTTTGAGGCTTGAAGCGGTTCACGTCAAATCGGGGCAGAAAATATTAACCGACGCGCCTACCGATAATCAGGGAAAGGGCGAAGCGTTTTCTCCCACCGACCTGATGTCAACGTCGCTCGGTCTGTGCATGATTACGATAATGGGAATAGCGGCGAATACACACGGGTTTTCGATTGAAGGAACGACCGCGGAAGTGACAAAAATTATGGGAACTGACCCCAGGCGCGTCAAGGAAATCGTGGTGGACGTGTATTTCCCGAAAAAAGAATACACAGATAAACAGAAGAAGATACTTCAGGTGTGCGCGGATACATGCCCGGTATCATTAAGTTTGAGCGAAGCGCTGAAAAAGAGCGTCACACTGCATTACAGCAAGTAATTAAGTTTATTCCCGTTAACTGCACGGACTGAGACCGCGTTTTGTAAGCGTCGGGAAACGATTCCGTTGAGGTCTGTATTTCCGTATTCGTTCGACAGGTTTTGGAATGTGAAAATTGGGTCATACCCGGCATAATTTAATTAAAATCCGCAACTTTTTTTATTTTTTTCGTATAATACGGTAACTATACCTTTACGATTTTTAACGCATTTTCGCTTGGCAGAATATTTTATACATACAAATAAAACTCTCACAAATATTTTTCAAAACAATTTTAAAATTCTATGCATTATTTAAAGTTATTACTGGCTTCTTTTATCGTTTTTCTGGCATTCGTTGCGATTTCCGTCGCTCAGCCGATAATCGATAAGGGAAATATGAATCCCGTGGTAAAACCCGGTGACGATTTCTTCGAATACGCGAACGGAACCTGGATGAAGAACAACCCGATTCCTGCGGATATGACAAGATATACTTCGTTCGATGAACTGCGTGAAAGCAATGCGAAACAACTGAGAACGCTTGTCGAGGAATGTTCGGCGGACAAGAATCTCGTAAAAGGAACGAACAGGCAGAAAATCGGAGATATCTTCGCGAGCGGAATGGATGAAGATAAGATTAACGACCTTGGTTATGCTCCGATTAAAAAATACCTCGATGAGATAAAAAGTCTTAAGACAAAAGAAGACGCCGTGAAATACGTCGCGATGATGCACACGCTCGGTTCTTATCCTTTATTCTATTTCGGTCCGACGACGGACGACAAGAACAGCGCGATGACAATCGGCGGATTCAGGCAGGGCGGAATGACTTTCGGCAACAGGGATTATTATCTCAAGGATGATGAAAGGTCGAAATCAATCAGAACCGAACTGTTGAAACTCATTACGAAAATGTATACACTCGTCGGTTACGATGAAACGACCGCGGGAGCGAAAGCAAACGCCGTGCTTGCATTCGAGACAAAACTCGCGAATTCGTCTTTTTCTAACATCGAACTCCGCAATCCGGAATTGAATTATAACAAGATGACTTTCGAGGAAATGCTTGAAACCGCGAAAGGATTCGACTGGAAACTGTACTTCAAGGAAATAGGACTTCAAAATCCGGGAGAAATAGACCTCGGACAAAAGAAGTTTTTTGTTGAACTTGGACCGACATTTGAAAGCGTATCGATGGATGATTTCAAGAGTTATCTTGAATGGAGAGTCCTGAATTCCTCCTCGGCTTTTCTTAGCAAGGATTTCGTCGACGCAAATTTCGATTTCTTCGGAAGGTTCATGAGCGGTCAGCAGGAAATGAGACCGAGATGGAAAAGAGTGCTGGATGTTGTTGACGGCTCGCTTGGCGAAGCGCTCGGCGAACTCTATGTTGAAAAACATTTCCCGCCGTCAGCAAAGGAGAGGATTAAAGAACTCGTCGCGAACCTGCGCCTGGCTCTCGCCAACAGGATTAAAAATCTTCCGTGGATGAGCGAAGCGACAAAAGAGAAAGCACTTGAAAAACTCGATAAGATAGGAGTTAAGGTCGGATATCCCGATAAATGGGAAGATTATTCGAAACTCGAAATCAGCAGGGATTCGTATTTCGAGAATATTATGAATGTTAGGAAATTCAATTACAACAAGAACATAGTTAAAATCGGCAAACCCACCGACAGAACGAAATGGGGGATGTCGCCGCAGACTGTAAACGCGTACTATAATCCCGCGAACAACGAAATATGTTTTCCCGCGGGCATACTTCAGCCGCCGTATTTCTACGCTGACGGCGATGACGCTGTAAACTACGGAGGTATAGGTGTCGTTATCGGTCACGAAATCTCTCACGGATTCGACGATCAGGGAAGAAAATATGACAAGGACGGAAACCTTAAGGACTGGTGGACGGAAGAAGACACTAAGAATTTCGATGAACGCGCTCAGGTGCTTGTTGACCAGTACAATAATTATTTCGTCCTCGATACGTTCCACGTTGACGGCAAGTTCACGCTCGGTGAAAATATCGGCGACCTCGGCGGCGTAATGATATCTCTCGAAGCCCTGAAAATGGCATGGGGCAAGACGGCGCCCGCGAAGGAACTCGAAGGATTTTCCCCGCTACAGAGATTCTTCCTCAACTACGCGACAATCTGGAGAGGAAACATCAGAGACAAAGAACTTCTGAAGAGACTCAAGGAAGACCCGCATTCCCCCTCAAATGCGAGAGTCAACGGCATAGTCTATAACGTAGGCGAATTCTATGAGGCATTCGACATAAAGACGAACGACAAGAGATTTAAAGACCCGAAAGAAAGAGCGTTCATCTGGTAAATCGTATGGCAAAATTGAAAAGGCTGCCCGTCAGGCAGCCTTTCTTCTTTGGATGAGATAATATTAATATATTACCCCGTCCATTGATTGTAACCGGTATCAGCAGCTTACCGGAATTTCAAGGGAATTTATTTTATTAGAATCATTTTTGTCGTCTTAACGAAGTTCACTCCATCCGACTCCGCGTACATTCTGCAGTAATATATACCGCTTGAAAGCCTCGAGCCGTTGTACTTTACCGTATGGTAACCCGCTTCGAGATTTCTTTCTATTACTTTATCGACGGCTCTCCCTGACACATCAAATATTTCAATCTTCACTGCCGATTTTACGGGCAGTTCAAAATTTATGTTAGTTTCCGGATTAAAGGGATTAGGATAATTCTGATTCAGTATGAACCTGTTCGGTGCGGCTATTTCCGCTGACTGCTGAAGATTAAAGAACTCAAAATTTCCGTTGTAATCTATTTGTTTCAGCCTGTAATGGAAACTTCCTCCCGGCAGCGATTTGTCCGTGTAGGAATATGCTGTCCGGTGATTAACTGTCCCTGCTCCGTTCACAAAACCGATGTTCGTCCAGTTCTTGCTGTCATTCGAACGGCAAATCTCAAATCCCTTGTTGTTTGTTTCGGAATTTGTCGCCCAGGAGAGTTTCACATCCCTGCCCTGAACGTTATGGCTGAAATATTCCAGCGTCACTGGCATTATATCGTCTGTCATACCGATTGAGTATTCCATGAACGAAGAAACCGAAGGCACATAAAAATTTCTGGCGACGGAATCAGCGACAGCGTCGGGAGCGAATGACCACGCAAGAGTGCCTCTTGTTCTTTGAAGAAGCCTGCATTTCGCGGGATTGAAATTGCCGAGAATGTTCGGATAAGAAATAAAGATGCTCGATGTAACGTCGCCCCATTCGTTGATTCCCCAAACAAGGTCGGAGCGTTTCGTCATTCCCGTCGGCAGACTTTCTGTCGTGACCGGCACTCCGTCAACAAAACCCCAGTAATAAATCGTAAGGTTGTTGTTGTCGTCAGGAACGGAAGATATTTTAACCGATACGCTCGCGCCTGACCAGCCTACATAACTCGAATCTGTGGTCTTTACAACCTGAGCATCCTCACCAATCGTGGCGGTAGAATATATCCACTGCGATACTTCGCCGGATTTTTCAATTCCGTACCATGTCATTCCGGTGTTGTTTCCCTGGTCATCGAGTTTCGGTGTTGTTATAAACGCGTTCTGGAACGTAAGCGTTGTTACTGTATTCGCTGTTATGACGTTTGCCTCATCAACTCCGGTGCCTGCGACTGTCTTGATAGGACAGTTTAGCCAGGTGTTTACTTCCCACGCCTTATCGTTGTCAGAAACTGTGTAAGGGGATGCCGTGAAACTGTGAACGTCAACGAGCGCAGTGTAGAATTTACCGTTGACAGGATTTGTCGGAACAAGGTCGTAAACAGTTGTACCGCTCGGCTGGTTCATATCCCAGTAACTGACCAGGTCGGTTGAATTCGCCGTCGATTTGTAAAACATCTGTTTCCTGATTTCATCGATACCAAGAACTCTTTTGTAAATTCTTATTTCGTCCAGCACACCCGCGAAAAGCCTGTAACCGTTCGGCAGTCGCCCTATGTTCAACCTCATGTTTGCAGCATCAAACGCCTGAATATTTCCGCTTATGCCCGAGGAAAGGGAAGATTCTTCGATTCCGTTTATGTATAGGATCAACTTTTTCCCCGTCGAACTTCCGTCGTAAACCGCGGTCAGATAAACCCAGACATTTTGCTGTGGAGTTGTTGTCGATACAATTGTCTGTCTGTCACTTGCCTGAACAGACCATTCGAACTTGCCGTTACTATTCGTGTGCTGGAGCCAGAACTGACCGTTATCCCTCGAATTATGCCTGTCGATTGTAATGATGTTCGCTTTTCTGCCCTCCTGTTCGTAATGGTTGTTTACATAAGCCGATGGATCAACGGTCCATTTTACCCACGCGCATATCGTGAGTTTATCAGTAAAATTGTAATTCGGCGCTCCGCAATATACAAAATCGCCGTGCGATAGATAATCTGCATTTTGCAGATATAAAGCCCGTCCCCCTGCCTGAGGATAAAGATTACCGGAAAGCAACAGAAAGGATAGACTGATGAGAAGAAAGTAATAGCCCTTTTTCATAACCCCAAATTTAAATAAATAATGTTTAAGGTATATAATGCAAATAATGTGCCTGTATTAATCATTGATTTTACGCATAAATAAGTATGTGGCATTAAAAAAATTTTCAATTTGAGAATGGTTTCTCAATATAAAACGATTTGAATATCGTTTTAGGCCTGAATTTTGTATTTTTTATAAAAATTACCCAAAAAATATGAAGAAAACTCTTGTTTTTATCACTGTACTCTTCTTGCAATTTTCAATACTTGAAGACAGCATTTATGCGTGTACAAATTTTCTTATAACCAGAGGCGCGTCAGTTGACGGCTCGACAATGATTACTTATACAGCGGATTCGCATACGCTTTACGGCGAACTTTATTTCTGGCCTGCGGCAAACTATCCCCCGGGAACGATGCTTGACGTAATTGAATGGGATTCGGGACGCCTGCTCGGACAAATCCCTCAGGTTCCGCATACATACAATGTTGTAGGCAACATGAATGAATTCCAACTCGCGATTGGCGAGACGACATTCGGTGGAAGACACGAACTTATGGACACGACAGGCAGAATGGATTATGGTTCGATGATCTATCTGGCATTACAGAGAGCCAGGAACTGCAGGGAAGCGATTAAGATAATGACTGATCTTGCTCAGGAATACGGTTATTGCAGCGAAGGCGAGTCATTTTCATTGTCCGACCCGAATGAGGTATGGATAATGGAAATGGTCGGAAAAGGCACTAACGGCAAGGGTTCCGTCTGGGTCGCGGTTAGAATTCCCGACGGATGTGTATCCGCTCACGCGAATCAATCAAGGATTCAGCAGTTCCCTTTGAACGACACGATGAACTGCTATTATTCAAAGGACGTGGTTTCTTACGCGAAGAGCAAGGGCTGGTTCAAAGGTAAAGACGAAGAATTTTCTTTTTCCGATACATACGCGCCTGTTGATTTCGAAGGCGCAAGATTCTGTGACGCGAGGGTTTGGGCGCTTTTTAATAAAGTCTCGAAAGGAATGTCGAAATATCTCGATTACGCCAAGGGCGAAAACCTGAAGAACAGGATGCCGCTCTGGGTGAAACCCGAAAAGAAACTTTCCGTTTATGACGTTATGACCGCGATGAGAGACCATTTCGAAGGCACGGAACTTGACATGACAAAAGATTTCGGCGCCGGACCCTACACGTGTCCTGTCAGATGGAGACCCTTGACCTGGAAAGTTGACGGAAAGACGTATTTCAATGAGAGGGCGATATCGACACAGCAAACAGGATTTTCATTCGTTACTCAGTCGCGCGCGTGGATGCCCGAAAATCTCGGCGGGATATTCTGGTACGGCGTTGACGATAACTACACTACCGTTTACACTCCGATGTACACGGCGATAAAGCAGGTTCCACCTAACTTCGCCGTCGGCAACGGCGATATGATGGTTTACAGCGACTCTTCTTTGTTCTGGATTTTTAATCAGGTGTCGAACTTCGCTTACACGCGTTACAGCGATATGTTCAAAGACATCGAGCCCGTTCAGAAGGAACTTGAACTGGGCTATATAGGCAGCATAGACGACATTGACAAAACAATGCTGGAACTAAAAGACAAGGATATAGAAACAGCGAGAGATTTTCTCACGGAATACTGCCTGAAAGCGGGCAAGAACACATTCGACAGATGGAAACAACTTTACGGATTCCTGTTCACGAAGTATATGGACGGAAACATTAAGACTCCGGTGCCGGGAAGCCGCGTAGCGAAAGTTGAGCAGCCGGGTTACAGCGCCGAATGGTACAGGCAACTGGTGAAGTTGACGGGAGATAAGTTTCTCGAGAAGTAGTCACTTAACAGTTAACACTTAGCAGTAAACAATTAGAGCAAGAGTCAGCGGTAAATCATATAGAAAGACAGGGTTTAGATTTTCTAAAAATCTATACCCTGTCTGTTTAATATCTCAATGTCAATCCCGGAGTGAAGATCATTTTGGTAAAGTAATTTCTTAGCATCAACCAACCCGTCGGCTCTAACTGCTAAGTGTTAAATGCTAATTTGGTCAAGTAATTTCTTAGCATCAACCAACCCGTCGGCTCTAACTGCTAACTGCTAATTTGGTTAAGTAATTTCTTAGCATCAAACAACCCATCAGCTCTAACTGTTAACTGCTACTTTGGTCAAGTAATTTCTTAGCATCAACCAATCCGTCGGCTCTAACTGTTAAATGTTATATGTTAACTGCTAATTGAAGTGAGGTATTTCTTAAACTTTTCAAATGCTCTTGCGCGGTGTGAGATTTTGTTTTTTTCTTCGAGGTTGAGCTCCGCAAATGTTTTGTCGTAACCTGAAGGGAGGAAGATTGCGTCGTAACCGAAACCGCCCGAGCCACGCTCTTCGGTCAGAATTTCACCTTCGCATTCACCTTCGAAAAATTTGTATTCTCCTTCACCGAAATAATAGCAGACTACTGTTCTGAAGCGCGCTGTCCGTTTCGGTCGCGGAATTCCATTCATCTTCTCGAGAAGTTTTCTGCGGTTGTCTGCGTACGATACGTTTTCTCCGGCGTATCGCGATGAATAAACTCCCGGGTCGCCGTTAAGCGCGTCAACAAAGAGACCGGTGTCGTCTGCCGAGCAGGGGATTCGCGCCGCGCTCCAGATTTCCTCCGCTTTTTTAAGAGCATTGCCTTCGAGCGTATCCTTGTCCTCTTCGACTTCGATGTTGATGCCGATGTCATTGAGCGTTAACACGCTCACGACGGCACTATCGAGCGCCTTTTTAATCTCTGTGATTTTATCCTTATTGTTAGTGGCTATGAGAAGTTTATCTGTCATTTTGCTCTTTAATTTTTTCAAAATCTTCTTTGTACTGCAACTGGTACAGTTTGAAGTAAAGTCCGCGCTTGTTGAGGAGTTCCTGATGGTTTCCCGATTCCTTGATTTCGCCTTTATGCATAACGATTATTTTGTCGCAGGATTGTATAGTCGATAAGCGGTGCGCGATAATAATCGACGTCCTGTCTTCGATAAGTTTTTCCGTCGCTTTTTGTATGAGCAGTTCGGTTTCCGTATCAACGGATGATGTCGCTTCGTCGAGAACGAGTATCTTTGGATTGTAAGCCAGCGCTCTTGCGAATGATATCAACTGCCTCTGTCCGACCGACAGCGTAGAGCCGCGCTCGTTAACCTTATGCGATATGCCGTCGGGCAGTTCGTTAATGAATCTTCTGAGCCCCGTGTTGTCGAGCGAGTAATGAATTTCGTCGTCCGAAATTTCCGTGTTGTCAAGGTCTATGTTATACCTGATGTCTCCCGAAAAAAGAAAGACGTCCTGAAGCACGACTCCGATATTTTTTCTGAGTTCCTTCTGGGACAGGTTTCTTATGTCAACGCCGTCAACTGAAATGCATCCCTTGTTGACGTCGTAGAATCTGTTTATCAGATTGATGATTGTCGTCTTGCCCGCACCTGTATGTCCTACGAAAGCGACTTTTTCTCCCGCGTTAATCGTGAAGTTGACGTTCTTTAGAACGTAATCCTCGTCGTTATAAGCGAACCAGACGTTCTTGAATTCGATTCTGCCTTTGACGTCTTTAAGTTCAACGGGATTTTCCGGGTCGTTTATAGGATTTTGAGTATCGAGCAGGTTAAAAATTCTTTCGCTCGAAGCCATCGCGGTCTGGAGAATGTTGTACTTTTCCGCAAGGTCGCGAATCGGCCTGAAGAACATTTCGGTGTACTGTACGAATGAGATAATCACCCCGACTGAAATAGCCGCCCTCATTGCTTCTCCGCCGCCGTACCAGATAATTAGCCCGACCGCCGCAGCGCCGAGAAGTTCGACTACCGGGAAGAACAACGCGTAGTACATAATGCTCTTCTTGTTCTCGAGCGTGTGCTCGCTGTTGATTTTCTCGAAATCGTCGATAGTTTTCTTCTCCCTGCCGAACAACTGAACAACAGAGATTCCCGTTATGTGTTCCTGAATGTACGAATTAATCGATGCTATCAGAACGCGGATTTTCCTGTAAGAATTTCTTACCGACTTTCTGAATACGGACGTGGCGTAAACCAGAAGCGGAAGCACGGACAGTGTAACGAGCGTGAGTTTCACGTCGAGCGTGAACATGAAATAAAGTATCCAGACAATCGTAAGTATATCGCCGAAAGCCGTGACGAGACCCGACGAGAAGACTTCATACAGCACTTCGACGTCGTTTGTAACCCTCGTCACGAGCCTGCCAATGGGATTGTTGTCGAAGAATTTCAGGTTAAGATTCAGCACGTGTGTATATATCTTTTTCCTGAGGTCGTAAATAATCTTCTGCCCTATCCAACTTGTCAGGTACGTCATCGCGTATTGAATAACCCCCTGAAGCACGAGAGTTGCTATGAGAAGAATAATAATCAACTGAAGTCCGGGAATGTCCTTGCGGACGATGTTGTCGTCAATTGCAATCTGCGTGAGCCTCGGCCGCACCGCCGAGAGCGCCGCTATGAATATCGTAAGCGACACTGCCAGCATTATGTATTTCAGATAAGGCCTGAAGTACTGCAGGAGTCTCTTGAATAGAACAGAGTCGAGCGGCTTGCCGAGCGCTTCTTCTTCTTTTTTATGAGTAATTTTTCTGACTGTCATATCACATCTCCTCGATTTCCTCTTCAAGCAACTGCTTGACGTGAACGTTATAATAAAATCCTTTTTTCGCGAGTAGTTCTTCATGCGTTCCCTCTTCGGTTATCGTATGATTATCCAGTACTATGATTTTGTCGAGATTCTTCAGCGTAGAAATCCTGTGCGATATTACTATTGTTGTCCTGCCCCTGAGAACATCCTTAAGCCCTTTCAGTATTTCTTCTTCGGTATTCGTGTCGACCGCGGAAAGAGAATCGTCGAGAATTAGTATATCGGGTTTCTTATAAATAGCGCGTGCGATTGAAGTCCTCTGCTTCTGCCCGCCAGACAAAGTAACTCCTCTTTCTCCGATTAGAGTTTTGTACTTGTCGGGGAAAATGTTAATGTCCTTGTAAAGACCCGCGATTTCCGAAGCGCGTAATATTTTCTCCTCGTCAGCCGTATCGGAAGAATACGAAATGTTATTTCCGATCGTGTTTGAAAAAAGAAAAGATTCCTGCGGAACAACTCCAGTCGATTGCCTGAGAGAGGCGAGCGGAATTGATTTAACGTCTTTCCCGCCGATAAGCACGCTGCCTTCGACGGCTTCATATACGCGGGGTATGAGATTTACGAGTGTTGTTTTCCCGCAGCCCGTCTGACCTATTATCCCGAGACTGCTGCCTTCGGGGATTATCAGGTTAATGTTCTTTAGTACATATACATCCGTTGAAGGATATTTGAATGAAACGTTTCTGTACTCGATATCGCCATTCACACGTGTGAGTGAAGTTTCGCCTTCGGATTCCTCGGCGGGTTTCGTGTTTCTTATTTTCATTATCCTGTCCATAGACGGCGAAGCTCGCTGGACAAGGTTTATAACCCATCCGAACGCTATCATAGGCCATGTCAACTGACCGAGGTAAACAATGAACTCGGTAACGTTTCCGAGCGTGAGGTTTCCCTTGATTACCTCAATCCCTCCGAAGTAAACCACGATTATTATAGACACGCTCGTGAGAAGGAACATCATCGGAAAGGAGTAAGACTGCAGGCGCGCGAGAGCAAGGCTCTTTTTCTGATAATCCGCCGACACCCGTTCGAATCTTTCAATCTCCGAAAGTTCGCGAACGTAAGATTTTACGACTCTAATTCCCGCGAAATTTTCCTGAACTTTTGTCGTCAGGTCCGAGAAGGATTCCTGAACTTTCTGCGACCTGCCGTAAACTCTTTTCATTACATTGTATACGAGCAGGGTAATTAAAGGAAGCGGAATGAGCGCGAGAAACGAAATTTTCACGCTGATGCTGAACATGATAGCGAGCGTCACGACTGTCCGCAGAACCGTTTGAATCGAGTACATGATTCCCGGTCCCAGAAAATTTCTTATATTGTTTATGTCATTAGTAGCGTGCGCCATCAGGTCTCCCGTCGAGTTCCTGTCGAAAAATTCCTTCGGAAGTTTCATCAAATGCTCGAAAAAATCGTGCCTCAAATCATTCTCGATTTCGCGCGATGATACGATTATCGTTCTTCTTGTAAGGAAAAGGAAGAACCCCCCGACCAGAATTAGACCTACGCTAATCAGGGCGTAAGAAATGTATGATATATTTGATGTTTTATTTGTAATTTCATCTACGGCAGAACCTATTACCATAGGATAGAGGCTTTGAAGAAAAATGCTTATCGCGATAAAGACAGTACCGGAAATAAGTTTCCATTTTTGTGCTTTTAAGTATGGTAATAAGGGTAACAGTGATTTCATCATTCAAATTAGATATTCCGGACAAATAAAGAAATTTATATATACATGCATTTAATGTTGAAAAATTTAATATTTGTCAATATATTAAAGTAACATAATATATCTCATTTTAGTTAGTGAAAAAAAGTATTTCAATATTATTGATACTTATGCTTGTTTTCAATTCGGCGGGCTATGTATTAATGTATTTCGAGTTGAAATATTTTTTCAAGAAAGAGGCTTTCGGAAAACTTGAGAATTACATAGACAGGGAAGAACTTACGGTATTTAATGTTACGAAGGATGTTTACGAAAACGGCGACGCGAATCTGCACTGGGTGCATAAGAGGGAATTCACGTATTTCGGAAAGTACTACGACGTGTCGAGCGTAAAGTATAACGGCGACAGCGTCGAAATCACGTGTCTGGCGGACGAGAACGAGACAAAACTCGGAGAAGTGTTCGAGTTGTTCTTCTGCCTTAACGTAACGGACAAGTTATCAAAAGCGCCGACGAGCAATATAATAAAAAATTTAATCGTTGACGCGGGATTACCTTTAGAGTTTAACGGCGACTTATCTTGGAGAGAGGATAAGTGCTTTAATTTCATTTTTGTTCCAATTTTGAAAGTCTTTTATGATGTACCGACTCCTCCTCCCAAGTGTCTGGCGTGAAATTTTTATAATTAAAATTCCTTACCGCAATTCTCACCTGAATTCATTCAATCTTTCGGCATCAATACACATGAAGAGAACTGGATTCTCTTATTAGGTGCGGATATATAATATAGCAGAGACCTGATATCTACTCCTAAAAAATCAGAAACTCTCAAAACGAAGATATTATTATCGCAGACTCCCGGAAACGGGAACTAATATTTCATAGACTATTTATTACGAATAAAAAATATCCGGAGACTCGCTACAATTTACCGAAGAACAACGAGAGCCCGCCGTAGAATTTGAAATAGCCCATGTTTCGGCTTCCTGACAGATTCGGGTTAAGGGATGAATTACCCTTATCGAGGAGGTACATGTACCAACTCTCATCGGTCATTTCAGAGGCTTTTCCGAATAGGTTCGGTAAAGTGAACCTCGTACCGACGTGGAATCCGAGGTAATCGTGGAACTTGTATGAATACGACACGTTCGCGCCGATGCCGGTTCTTAAATTTGATTTATACGTGGTGTAGGTTTCGCTTTCTCCCGGAATTGTCTGGTAAATTCTTCCGGTGATAACGTTGAAATTATAATCGAGACCGAAATTAAGCGACGATCTGCTCTTCTTGTCGGTGTAGACTCCGAGTTCACAGCCAAGCGCGAGATAAGGCATGTTCATTCTCATATTGCTCACGCCCGCGACGCTCTGAACGGTTGCATATGTTCTGATATACGGGAATCCGTACGATACCGTACCCCCGTTGTCATAGAGTTTAAACGCCCTGCTGTCGTCGTTTACGAAGTGTGTATAGCCGAATGTAGCATAAGTCCTTAGTTGTAAGCTCTTGCTTTGATAAACCGCGAACTTAAAATTAAGCATGGTGCCGAATCCGATTTTTGCGCCGTAATCCTGGAAAGCCCAGATGCCCCTGAGCCCGTCGCCTGCGCTAAGGTCCATCACAGGAAGGTCAAATGAGCCTGAGGTCTCAATTGTAAGCAGAGGTTTATTCTTTGTTTGCGGGTTTATTGCCTGTGCGAATGCCGAACCGTAAATCAGTGTCACTCCAAATAATAAAATTATTAGTGTTTTCATAATTATTATGATTATTATTTTTTGAAGCCCGCCTGTCGACCGCGGCGGAATATTTATTAGTTGAACGTCATTTTACCAACAGCATTTTTTTCGTTTCCGTTACGAACTCATTAGATTTACCTGTAAGGTCTCTCACGGTAATCCTGTAGAAATACACTCCCGACGAGAGATTTCCTCCGTCGAATCTTAGTTTGTATTTTCCCGAATTCTGATAACCGTCAAAGAGTTTCCTGACGAATCGTCCGTTGATATTGTAGATATCAAGCATTACATAACTGTTGGACTTAAGTTCGTAAGTAATATTCGTCAGAGGATTAAACGGATTCGGATAATTCTGATTCAAAAGAAACTTTTCAGGAACTTCAGACGTGTTGTTTCCAATCCCTATCACTGCGGGATTGTACTTTAAAATTTTCCCGTCTTCGCAGACAGCATACCCGTGTAGAGAGTCTGTAAAAATAACATGGTTAACGACGGCGGAATCAGGCGTCTCGACTTCAACCCAGGTATAACCCGAATCGACAGAATGCATGAACCTTTGTGAGAAGCCGAGCGGCGCCCAGGCGTCATAATCTGTCCTGTACGCCATCTCGGACGGAAAACCGAAAAGCCCGAGATATGTATATTTCCAGAGCGCGCCTGAATTAGTAGTGTTTATAAGGCTCGGACCGTATTCAAAGTCGCCCGTCATTCCTATTACCCGCATCGAGTCGAGGAAATGAACGTTCCAGGTAGGCTCAGCCGCGACGAGCGCGGGTGTCCACCTGACACCCCGGTCAGTAGTTCTCCATACGACTCCCGCAAAATCCATCTGTCCTCCGCTTGCATAACCGTAGTTGTTGCTGTAAAAAGTAAAATTATTTACGGGGAAATACATAACGAGCAGGGAGTCTATCTGAACATCCAGCCAGTTTGCGCCTCCGTCCGTGGTCCTCATAATATTTCTGAATGTGCCGCCCATGAAACCGTGCAGAGAATCCTGAAAGTAGACAGTGCGTATGTAAACATTTTCAGATGGGAAATGTGTGGTGTCCCAGTTTGCTCCGCCGTCTGTAGTCTTCAATACGAATGTGCCGTAGGGCGGATTTGGATTGAATATGTTCCAGGATAAAGCCCAGCCGAGTCTTTTATTAATAAAAAAGATGTCGTGTATCAAATAATTGATTTTTGTATTTTGCCTTATCCAGTTCTGTCCGCCGTTTGTGGTTTTCATAATCAGACCTGAATCACCGCATATCCAGCCGTTATTGCTGTCAAGAAAACACGCCCGCTTGAGGTGAAGGTTGACGGGGCTGTTCATGCTCAGCCAGTATTGTTGTGAAAATGCCTGCGAACCAAGCAATAGCAGCAAGAGAACCGATAATATTTTAAGAGTACTTTTCATTTTGCGAATGTTAAAGTATAAAATATGAATAAACAAAAAATTAATCAACCATAATGCGTTACGGCAGATTAAACCGTTTTCTCAGGAACCATTCAAGCGATAGCAATAAAATAATCGAGAGAAGCAGGATAACCGAATCCCTGAAAAGTATTTTGTCCGTGTAAGAATTCGTCATCCGGTCTTTATTCAGGCTTTCGAATTTGTCTTTATCAAACTTTTTAAGGTCGACGCCGCCGGTGCTTGCCGAGAGAGTTTTAAGAACATCATCTGATGGTTTCGTAACAATGTACTCATCTACAGGAATGCCGGAAATGAATCTGATTGCGTCGTTTGCCGCAGCCTGATTGTTTACGAAGAGAACCCCTTCGGCCGTAAAGTCCGATTCATAGGAAGGATTGAATACAGACGAATAAACACCCTCGTCAATTTTCTGCATGTCCATTACATCGGAAGAATTCTTTCCCGTGATTTTCAGTCTCACCGACGAAATTGAGGCGTCAGTGTTCCCGGTAAATGCTTTAATTTCAACAGGTTCTGAAACTGCGTAATAGTCTTTATCAGCCCGGAGTGTAAATTTGTTGAATTTATTCTCGTTCAGAACGAGGTTGAAAAGCACGGAAACGAGATTCTGAAGCATATTTCCCGTGTTCAGTCCCGCATTGAGCGACCATTTATAAAAACCATAGCCTAGATAAGCTGCGGATTTTGTCTTACCGTCGTTATGAAAGAGTATCGCGGGCTCGTTGCCTGCAGTCGTGAAGCCCAGAGTTTCCGCTCCCGGCTTCGGATTGAAAGTACTCTTCGAATAAAAAGCAGCGGGCAGCAGATTGATTTTTCTTACAGATTCCGGTTGCTCGGGAAAATCATAGTTCGGCACTCGTACCGTACTCAGGTAAGGCAAGTCTTTACTGCCGACCATGGAAAACGGAAGAAATTTTTCAAACTGTTTCAGATCCTCATATCCCGTATTTGACGCGTTGAGGAAAATTACGGGAATGCCCTTTTTTTCTATTTCAGTGGAGAGTTGCGTTGTAATTTTATTGTCAGTGCCTGCAAGCGGGAATCCTGAAAGTATCACGGCATCATATGCGTTTAAAGGCGGAAGAACTCCTTCATAGAAAGAATCAAGTGATTTCTGGACAAAAAAATCAGTTTTAAAATTTTCGGTTTTTGAGAGCGCCTGCTTAAGTGCGGATAAATCTGCGCCGGGGCTTCCCGCGACCGCGAGCACATTGAACTTATTGTCTATGTACTTTATAAAGAAATCTCTGCTGTTATTGAAGGTCGTGATCTCACCGCCGAGCGTGTCAATGCGCACACTGTACTTTTTTTCTCCCGTCGCAGAAGATGATACTCTGAATTCCGCGGAATATTCCGTTGAAGAGTTATTAGCCAGAACCTCTTTTGTCTCTTTAAGAATGTTTTCTTCGAACAGTCTTACCCTGATGTTATCTGTGTAGCCGTATGAACTAACCAGCACTTTAACAGTGGATATGCCTCCGACAAACGCATTCCTGTTAAAGAACACCTTGTTTAAAACGAGGTCGTTTTTCTGTGCCGTATCTCCGATGAGGAGATAATAAAAAGGCGCTCCGAATTTTTTCGCCGCCGGGATGAGAGAGCCGCTTTTTTCAAGTATGCCGTCCGATATGACGGTCAAGGAGTTTACGGAATAATCTTTCGGCATTGAGTTAATTTCCTCGAGAGCTTCTGCAAGGCTGCTTGAGTATGTTCTGACTGGCGAGCCGCTGAAGTAGTTCTCATCTTTAATCTCTCCGAGCAATCCGCTCGCGAAAGCGAAGATCTTGTAATTCGAAGAATATTTTCTGACTCTGTCGGCTGCCTGGCGAAGTTCGCCGGATCTGTTCTCAATGGTCAGGCTCCTGCTGTTGTCAATTAGAATAATGTCTGCTCCTGATTTTTCCGATACACCCGTAAAATTAATGAATGGATTGAGAAGCAGAACAATAATAAGAAAAAGCGATGCAGCTCTCAAAAGACCCAGCATCGCTTTTTTAAATTTTGACAGTTCAGATTTTCTGTAGTACAGTATTGAAACAACCGCGGATATCCCGAGTAATAAGGCAAACAGTAAATAACCGTACAATCCTGACTGAAAAATATTCATTCATCAGAATTTAACGTCGACGTAAACTGATTTTTTAAGTTCTTCTATCCATTCGTCGTACGCCTTATTTTCCTTGTACACCTGAGCGAACTTTCTGATTCTTTCGAAATCCCTGTCGAGTGATATCGGATGCGGCTCCGATTTGCTTTTCAGGAGAACCAGTTCATAGCCGTAATCCCTGTCAGTTCCCGATCTAACCGGCTTTGAGACGCCGCCGATTTCCAGATCTTTCAAAGCGTCGATATACGCGCTGTCGAGTTTATCAACAGGAATGAATCCGAGATAGCCGCCTTTAACCGCTGATTCGGGGTCCTGTGAATATTTCTTCGCGGCTTCCTCGAAAGTTAGTCTTCCGGATGAAATGCTGTCCCTTATTCCCAGAAGTTTATTTATAGTCTCAAGATCGGATGATTCGAGTTTCTTAAATGCCACGAGAATATGCTGTCCGTGGCATTGTTCGCCCTTCTTTTCAAGAAGTTTAATTATATGATATCCGTATTCTGTCTCGACCACGTTCGATACTTCTCCGACATTAAGCGTGAAAAGCGCTTCCTCGAACTCTCTGACGAAAACGCCTTTCTTGGCGAAACCGAGATCTCCGCCGTTGACTGCGGAGCCCTTATCGTCGGAATTCCTTTTTGCCAGTTCGGAGAAATCTACACCCGATTTAATGCTGTCGAGAATTATGAGCGCTTTTTCCTTTGCCATAAGTTTCTCACCCTGAGTGAGGTTTCTTGCAAGATATATATGAGCGAGTTCGAATTCTTCAGGGACTGATGGAATGCTGTCTCTAAACTCGGTGTAGAAATCCCTGACCTCTTTGTCCGACACTTTTACGGGATTGCCGAATTTTTTTCTCTTCAGTTTATTGGTTTTCATCGTTTTAACCAGGTCGTCTTTAAGCATCAGCCGGATTTTAACGAGCGGCATTCCGTATATTTCCTGAATTCTTTCTTCCGAGCCGACCTGCTCGACGATAGACTTCAGCCTGTAGTCGAGTTCCTTATTCACTTCCTCGTCTTTCACCGTAACGCTGTCCTGTTCCGCTTTTGCGAGAATGATTTTATCGGTCAGCATTTGCTGAAAAATCTGCTGAATAATCTGCTGGTTGACGTTTGTCACCTGATTCTGTCTTGCGTACACCTGCAACTGATACTGAAGGTCGGATTCGAGAATTACGTCGTTGCCGACGACAGCGATAATTCTGTCTCCCTCCTGCTGTCCGAAGGAAAAAGTTCCTGCTGCCGTCATCAGCAGCAGCAGGATAATAAATCTAAGTTTGGATATATTCAATTATTCTAATCTTTAAATGCTTTTACTAATTCTTCGGTATTTATTTTCACGGGATATTTCTGTTTCAACGTTTCGACGTAGGCTTTTTCGGTTTCTACGAATTTTTCCTGCCTTAATATGTTCGTTATTTCCGATTTCGCTTCTTCGAGAGGCCTGTATTTGTCTTCCGTTCCGTCCTTGTAAGTATATTGTGAAAGATGCGAATCATAGTATTTCTGAATATCCTCGTCGCTGATTTTTATCTTGCTTGAAATCTGTTCGAGATCGATTTTTTCACGCAGGAGTCCCGATACGTATTCCTTCATAAGGTCGAGATAATCCTCGTCTTTATCTATTTTTTCTTTCAGAGCGACGGCAGACAATACCGGGCTCTTGGCAATTTCATCAACAATCATCTTGAATGTCTGCGGATTAGCGGGGAATGTGTATTGCTCTTTCGAGTTCTGCAGATAAGTCATTACGTCATTAAGAGTGACCACTCCGCCGTCGTACGCTGCCAGTTTTGTATTTCTTTCTGATTGGTTGAAAAGGCTGTCGAACATTATGCTTCCGATATTCTTGGTCGAATCAACTCTCGTATACAGAAGCGCCATTCCGTCTTTGTCAAGTTTAAGGTTAACATCATTCAGGCATTTCGCTACATATTTATCGTATTCGGTTTTATAAATCGGGCTTCTCTTGAAATCATTTTTCAACTGGTCTTTTGATTTATCGAAATCGGCATAGGGTTTGATTTCAGTGACTTTAATTATGTGCCAGCCGTAAGGTGTCCTAACCGGAGGCGAAAACTCTCCAACCTTGAGAGTGAAAGCAGTACTGTCGAAAGGCTGCACCATTCTTCTTCTGTCGAAGAATCCGAGATCGCCGCCCTTGGGCGCGGAACCGGGGTCCTGCGAGAATTCGACCGCGAGTTTACTGAAATCTTCGCCTGCTTTTAATTTCGCGTAAATTTCCTGTATCTTGTTGTACGAAGCGACCGAATCGATTACATTTCCGAGAGAGTCTTTCTGTGTTTGTATAAGTATGTGAGATGCCTTGATACCGTCGTTTCTTTTCTTCTTGTCCGTTAGCTTCACGATATGAAGTCCGAACATTGTTCTGATTGGTTTCTTGGTGAAATCGCCCACGCTGAGTTTGTAAACGCCCTCTTCAAATTCAGGCACCGTCATTCCGCCCGTGAAATAATAAAGGTCGCCGCCGTTTGTTTTGGCTGACGGGTCGTCCGACATTTCGCCCGCGACAAGTCCGAAATCTTCGCCGTTTTTAAGCCGCTCAATTACTTTGTTCGCTTTTTCGTACGCCTTTACGGAGTCTTCAGGTGTCGCTGTCTGCGGGAGGTTTACCAGTATGTGCGATGCCCTGACTTCGTATTTCTTTTTTTCATATAATTCTTTAATCTGCGGGTCGACTACTTTCTTGTCGATTAGGAATGCGGAAATATAGTTCTTTTTGTAGTTTTCTATGTCATTCTTGATATCGGGAGAATCCAAATAACCCTTTTCCGTCGCGTCAAGAACTTTTAGTTTGAGTTTAATCATCAGGTCGAGAAAATCTTTTCTCTGCTCCATCGTTGTGTTTTTAGCCGAGTCGGTATTGTTTCCGATGGACCTCAGAAACTGGTTCTCGAATTCATACATTAGAATTTTCTCGGTCCCGATTTCAGCAACTACTGATTTATTTTTCTTGTTGCATCCGTACACGAGAAACATGGATGAAATAATCGTAATAACAAGTAAAAGGAATAATGTTTTCTGCCTTTTCATATAGCGGTTTAATTTTATAATAAACGATAATTTTACGTATTTTCGCAAAGAATTACAAGTCAATGTAAATACGTAAAATAATGCAGTTGTTAAGAATTTCGGACACGGTAAATACTGTAACTGTTATATTCAATTTCCTAACATGAATACAGCATATATTGTCAGGCATTTTCGCCGATTATCTTTGGGAAAAATTTCTTTACATTTCTTATTGATGAAATATTGGATAATTTTCGGAAATTGAATTATGAATATCTGTTTTATTACGAGCGAATGCGCTCCTTTTGTAAAGACCGGTGGTCTTGCCGACGTTAGCGGCTCCCTGCCCGAAGCGTTATCTGATAACGGCTCGGATGTAAAGGTATTTCTGCCCTTGTATGATATTATTGATGTGAAAAAGCATGATATTATCAGGTCTGATTTCCCGTTATCTTCCGTAGAAATCGGAGGCCGCGCTTGCGAATACGGACTTTTTGAGCGCAAGGGAGATAAGGGAACCCGATATTATTTCATCGATTGTCCGCACTATTTCGGAAGGGGCAGGGTATATACTTCGGATGAAGACGAGAGCGAAAGATTTATTTTCTTCCAGCACGCGGTGTTGAAAGTCCTTCAGCACGTCAAATGGTCCCCGGACGTTTTTCATTGCAACGACTGGCAGTCGTCATATATACCGGCGATGCTGAAACTTCAGTATTCCTGGGATTCATTATTCAGCAAATCTAAATCGTTATTGTCCATACACAATATCGGTTATCAGGGAATTTTCGAACCGGAAACAGTTACAAAAGCGGGATTCGGTGAGAGTTGTTTCGTGCTTGGCGGACCGTTCGAGTATAACGGCAACGCGAACATGCTTAAGACGGGCATCTTTTACGCGGATGCGATTTCTACCGTGAGCCCCACTTACGCCCGCGAGATAACAACTCCCGAGTTCGGTTCCGGGCTTGAAGGAGTATTAAAATCAAAGGAAGGCGCTATCATAGGAATTCTTAACGGAATTGATACTGAAGAATGGAGTCCCGCAAATGACAAATATCTCGTGAAGAATTATTCTGCGGCGGATACTGAAGGAAAATCGGCGAACAGGGCTGATTTGTTGAAAACGGCGGGATTCAAAGGGACTTCTGACGTTCCCTTATACGGAATTGTTACGCGGTTGGCCTGGCAGAAGGGAATCGAACTTGTACTCGAATTCTTCGAAAAAAATAAAAACGAGGAGTTCAGATTGGTCGTGCTCGGTTCTGGAGAAGAAAAGTACGAAATGAAGTTGAAAGAGTTGTCATCAAAGAACAGTAATAAAATAAAAGTGTTTCTCGAATATAACAACGAACTTGCTCACAAAATAACAGCAGGCTCGGATTTTTTCCTGATGCCTTCGCGGTATGAACCGTGCGGTCTTAACCAGATGTACAGCCTGAATTACGGAACTGTACCGGTTGTCAGGAAAGTCGGGGGTCTTGCCGATACTGTAACAGACATATCGGATGAGTCCGGGGGCAACGGATTTGTTTTTACCGAATTTGAGCAGGGTGATTTTACTGAATCGATTTTCCGTTCAATGAAATTATTCAAAAATAAGGAAATGATGGGAAAGGTCTTGCTCCGCGGAATGAATATGGATTTCAGTTGGAAAAAATCGTCTGCTGAATACATTGCCTTGTATGAATCGATGTGCCCGGACAGGAAATAATACTTCAATTTAAATAAATGGATTTACGGAAATATTCCGGAAAAAAAAGAAGGGCTGTTTGTACAGCCCTTCTTGTTCTAATCTTTTTAATAATCAGTTGAGTTCGAACTCCTGACCTCTTGACGGTATCTCGATGTTTTTGAATCCGTTTGAATTGAGAATCGTTTTAAGGTTATCCTGCTGGGGCGACTCGCCGTGCACCAGGAAGAGTTTTTTAATTCTTTCTTTGTCAAACTGTTTCAGGTAATCGAGCGTTTCACCGCTGTCCGCGTGCGCGGAGAAAGCGTTGAGGATTTTTACTCTGGCTTTTACAGTATGCTCCTCGCCGAAAATTTTCACCTTATAATTTTGCTTGTCGGATGCCTTTATCAATTGCCTTCCGAGAGTATTTTCCGCCATGTACCCGATTATCATTATCGTATTCTTCGGGTTGCCGACGTTGTTAGCGAGGTGATGAAGAATCCTGCCCGCTTCGCACATACCTGATGCGGAAATTATCATGCAGGGTTTCTTTGTAGAGTTTAGTTTCTTTGATTCGGTAACTTCCTTGATATATTTTACGTTATCGAGACCGAACACATCGATGCCCGAGGCTATAAGTTCAAATGTTTCCTCGTCGAAACACTCGGGATGAAGTTTGAAAATTGCCGTTGCATTTACCGAGAGCGGGCTGTCGACATAAACCTGAAACTTCGGAAGTTTGCCCGACGCGTTCATCTTGGTAATTTCATAAATCAGTTCCTGCGTCCTGCCGACGCTGAAAGAAGGAACGATTATTTTACCGTTCCGTTTCAGTGCTTCGTCGATTGTCTCGAGAAGGCTCTGTTCGATAGAAGACGCGGGTTCGTGGTAAAGACCTCCGTATGTCGATTCGCAAAGCAGGTAATCGACGTTGCCCATAAAACTGGGATCCTTGAGTATCGGCAGTTCCTTCCTGCCAAGGTCGCCCGTAAATCCAATTCTGATGGGGTTTCCGCCGTTTCGCAATTCGAGGACAATTTGCGCGGAGCCGAGAATATGGCCTGCGTCATAGAACATTGCCGTTATATCGCTGCCGAGCCCGTTTATACCGAATGGCTTTTCGTACGAGACTGTTCTGAACTGTGTAAGAACGTTTTTCGCGTCTTCCACTGTATAAAGCGGTTTAAAAAGCGGCTGGTTTTTTTTAGCCCTTCTCTTATTAACGAATTCAATGTCTTTTTCCTGCACGTACGCGCTGTCGAGCAGCATAAGCGAGCAAAGGTCGCGTGTAGCCGGTGTTGAGTAAATGAATCCTCTGAATCCTTTAGCGGCGAGCATCGGAAGATTGCCCGCGTGGTCTATGTGAGCGTGAGAAAGAATAACACAGTGTATTTCAGATGGATCGAACATGAAGTTCTTGTTTATATCGTACGATTCTTCCCGCTTGCCCTGCTGAAGTCCGCAATCGAGAAGTATTTTCTTTCCGTTTATTTCAAGGAGGTGCTGTGAACCCGTTACGGTCTTCGCAGCGCCGCAGAATTTAATTTTCATGGTTTAATCTCCGTTATTATTTCCTTATTCAATTTATGTCTGGTGACAAATGGATTATCTTTTATAAAAAACCTGTAAGGGAAATGACTGCCTTTTTCGATGCCGATTCTTCTGCTGACTGCAACCGTGAAATTTTCTTTGACTGAGTCCCGCGATATGAAAATATCTTTCGACTGCAAATCGGTCCCGTTAAGCTTTCCGTCTATACCGAATGCAAGGCAGAGTTTAGCCGGTCCGTTCGTTAAGTCGTGCTCCTTTTTAATTTTGCCTCTGAGAAGTTTCATAGTTTCCGAACCCGTCACAGGCTCCAAAGCCCTTATTAATACCGCCGCCCCGGTCCCTTTTTTCTCCGTTACGACGTTAAAGCAGAAGTAATTACCGTAAATGAAATACACGTAAGCGATACCGCCCTCCATGAACAGAATGGAATTTCTGGGTGTAATTCTGCCGTACGCGTGACAGGCAGGGTCGGTGTCGCCAAGATAGGCCTCGGTTTCAACGATCTTCCCGCAGAGGTAATAGCCCTCGTACTTTCTGACAAGATATTTGCCCAGCAGTTGCTTAGAAACGGTTAACGTATCGTTCAGATAAAATGCCTTTCTTAGCCTGTATTTGTAAAAATTTTGAAACATAGATCTAAATAAATATTGATTTTTGGAACGATAATAAATAGTCAAAACAAAAAATACTTGAGTATTCAAAATTAAATTTAAATGTAATTTATATTTTACTATTTTCAATAAATACAAACTTTTTATATTAGCATATGAAAAACTATTTTTCCAGATTACATTTCCCGGCAGCGATATTAATTATAATATCTTTCGCATTTTCGATTTTAGGGTTCAGCGGAAAGGGAAATTACATAATTTCCGGGAACGTTATAAAACGTTCATACGGAGAAATGTACCAGGTGGGTACAATTAATATCAAGTTCAAGAATCAGGTCAGCGGGTTCACGAAATTGTCGACCGGTGTTCAGAATATTGATAAAATGATGAATGATTACGGCGTTACATCGGTATGGCAGATGCATCCTTTGAAGGCCGACGTGAAGAAAAGAATGATAGGTGACGAAGAACTGGCAAAAATTTTCGAAATAAAGTATTCCTCATCGGCAGACCCCCGCGACGCGGCTCTGCGGCTGCTGAATGCTAACAAAGACCTGCTCGATTGGGCGGAGCCGAGTTTTGTATATGAGGCCGACTATATTCCGAGCGATCCTAATATTTCGGGACAATGGCACATCTCGAAGATTAATTCGTTTCAGGCGTGGGATATTCTAAAGGGTGACACTAACATTGTAATTGGTATAGTTGACAGCGGTACGGATCTTGACCATCCTGACCTGCAGGCGAATATAAGAGTGAAATGGAACGAACCGATTAACGGAATAGACGATGACAATAACGGTTACATTGACGACTGGAAAGGATGGGATTTCTGGGGCAACGACAACAGCGTTCAAATACAACCGAGTGGAAACACGCACGGCTCGCACGTTTCGGGATGCGCTTCACAGGTAACTGACAACGCTGTGCACGGAGCGGGGATAGGATTCAAGACGAAAATAATGGTTACGAAACACACAGACGACTCAAATCCTGAATCACTGTTGTATTATACTGACCTTGGAATAACATACTGCTTCCAGAACGGCGCGAAAGTAATCAACTGCAGTTACGGCAGTTCGTCATACAGTTCGTACACGCAGCAGATAGTGAACAATGCCTGGGCAAACGGTGTAATCATTTGCGGTTCCGCGGGCAACGGTGACGCCAACGGAGTAGGACAAAACTGGGCAAGGTATCCGGCTTCGTACGATAACGTCGTTTCTTCGGCGGCTACAACTTCAACCGACCTGAAAACCACATTCTCGAACTTCCATTCGACGGTTGATGTAAGTTCACCGGGACAGAGCATACTCAGCACTTATTACGACAATACATATAATAGCCTTGACGGCACGTCAATGTCGTCGCCGATTACAGCGGGTACTGTCGCATTGCTCTGGGCAAAGTATCCTTCGTGGACTCCGCAGCAGATAGTCGACAAGCTGAAACTCGGAGTTGACAGCATTTACAACCTTAATCCTACATACGTCGGACTGCTCGGTACGGGTAGAATTAACGCGTTCAAATGCTTGTCGGATTATCCGATTGTTAGAATAACGAGTTCGGCGCACAACGATTCGATTTACGGAAACAACGATAAAGTTTATGATGTGAACGAAGTGATCCCGATCGCGTTCAATTTCAAGAATACTTTCGTAGCGGGAACGAATGCATCAATCAGAATGACAACGGCAAGTCCGTACGTTCAGATCGTGCAGGATTCAGTATATATAGGCAATATTCCCGCATACGGGACATTTGCGACAACATTCGCAAACACATTTAAGGTTAAAGCGTTATCAAATTGCCCGTTCGACGCCGACGTAGTACTGAAAGTGTCGAGTTCGATGTCGTGCTATACCGACGATAACGCCAATACGGTTACAATCAGGTTTAGAAACGGATACGCAGTGCATACAGTAAACAACATGAAACTTTGCCTTACAAAGGACGGCAATGTAGGAAAGAAAGCGCAGGCATACGGGACAGGATTAATGATAGGCGCGGGTACGAACAATAACATATACGAAGGCGGTCTGATGATTGGAATGAGCAACACTAAGGTTTCGGACTGCGTAAGAAGAAGCACAACGCCAGCGAATGTTTCCGATACTGACTTTGTAGGAATGACGGGATATACGCTCACGACACCCGGTACATCGTCCGCGCAGGACGGGGCCGGAAAGTTCAACGATAACGGCGCGGGCACAAACAAGTTGGGAGTCGAAGTCCAGTCTAATTCTTACGCGTTTACTTCGGCAGGAGACCAGGATTACATACTGCTGAAATATGCAATAAAGAATACGAATACGACAGCGCTTTCAAACGTCTATGCCGGAATTTACCTGTGGCTTTCACCGGACGGAATTTTCAGTTCAGGAAATATTTCGAGATTGAATTCGACGAACAAACTCGCATACACATATAACACCGGCGTTTCGAATCTGTATATCGGACTCGGGGTAATGACAAATCAGAATATTAACTTCAAAGTCATACCGGCTACGGACGTGATGAACGGTTTCACGACTCAGGAAAAATGGGACGCAATGAGCAATGGTGTCGTTAACGACTCAATCGGACCGGGATCGAATTGCCTGATTCTTTCTGTCGGACCTCTCAATTTAGCGGCAAGCCAGGTTGAGACGGTGGGATTTGCGGTCTTGAAGGGAACGAGTCTTGCGGACCTTATCGCGAAGAACAACGGCGCGAAAGTAAAATACCAGTCGGTTGGAATCAGGCAGATTTCAACCGAGATACCAAGAGTCTTTAGTCTTGGACAGAACTATCCTAATCCGTTTAATCCCGTTACTAACATCGAATTCGGTCTGCCGAAAGATGAAAACGTCAGCCTGAAAGTTTATGACATGCTCGGCAGGGAAGTCAGGACGGTAGTGAACGAATTCAGGAAAGCCGGTATGTATCAGGTAGGTTTTGACGCTTCATCGTTAAGTTCGGGCGTTTATTTCTACAGGATTCAGGCGGGAACATTCAGCGAAATCAAGAGAATGGTCGTGCTGAAATAACGTTGAAAATATAACGGGTATATATTCATTATATACTTGATTAAATATAAAAATAGATATATCTTTAATTGATAATATGGTGTAGAAAAAAGAGTGGGTTGATGACCCACTTTTTTTTGCTTATGGAAAAAAAGATTGAAAATATAGCTGAAAATGCATTAAACGGCAGGAATATCCGTTTGATTGATGTTGAAATCAGGGGCGAAAGGAAGAACAAAGTCGTGGAAATATTCATTGATTCTCCCGGAGAACTTGATATCGACGAACTTACGGAAGTTTCCCGTGATATAAATACGCTGATTGACGAGAGCGAATTCAAGAATGAAATATTAAAAGTGGTAGTCTCGTCGCCCGGGGTAGAGAGGCCGTTCAGGTTTGCCTGGCAGGCGGCAAAGCACGTCAACAGGCTGTTCGAATTCGGAAGCAGGGAAGAAATCAGAACGGGCAAACTTGTAAGAACGTCCGGCGATATTCTGGTTTTCGAGGTTAAGGCAGGCAAGAAAGAGATTAGAGAGGAAGAAGTAAAGTTTTCGGAGTTAGAAATTTTAAAAGTTAAATTACCTTTTTAATTTAAAAATTGGATTTATGAAATCTGAGATTGTAGAAGCATTCGTCCAGATGGCGAAAATGAAGAGTATCGACAGAGATATTCTTGAAAGCGTCATTAAGGATTCATTCAGGAAGATGATGGAGAAGAAGCACGGACCCACGGCTAATTTCGACGTAATAGTAAACATGGAAAAGGGTAACATTGAGATATTCCTGTACAAGACAGTCGTTGAAGAAGTCAACGATCCGGCAACTGAGATAGACGTTGAATCGGCAAAAGACAAGTCTGGAGAGGACTTTGAAATAGGTGACGATTTTGTCGAAGAAATACCGATTGACGAATTCGGACGGAGGTCAGTGCTGAATCTTAAACAAAACCTTAATCAGAAACTAAGGGAAATTGACAAGGAAGTCACGTTTAATTTTTATAAAGAACAGGTCGGAGAAATTCTTGTAGGCGAAGTATATCAGATAAAGCCGAATTCAATTCTGCTCATACACAACAGTAACGAACTTTTCTTTCCGAAAGAAGAACAGATCGCGAAGGAGAGGTATAAAAAAGGCGATAACATCAGAGTAATAATTAAAAGGCTCGACAAAAAATCATCGGGTCCTCCGCTGGTTGTTGTTTCCAGAGCGGATGAAAGATTTTTATATAAATTGTTTGAACTGGAAATCCCCGAAATATACGACGGGATTTTAGAGATAAAGGCAATCGCAAGGGATCCGGGCGAGAGGGCGAAGATAGCGGTTATTTCAAACGACGACAAGATTGACGCTGTCGGAGCCTGTGTCGGAATGAAGGGAATGAGGATTCATTCTATTGTCCGCGAACTCAGCAATGAAAACATCGACGTTATAAATTATACTGAAGACAGCGCGCTTTACATAGCGAGAGCGCTGTCGCCTGCGAAACTGCAGGATATTTACATCGACAACGAGAACAAAATTGCGAAGATATACGCTGATGAGGATCAGGTGAGCCTGATTATCGGCAAGAACGGACAGAACATCAAACTCGCGTCGAAACTTACAGGGTATCAGATTGACGTGATACGCGAAAACGGCGAAGAAGCAAAAACGGAAGAGGAAGAAAAACCGGAAGAAAAAGTCACGGAAAATACGAAGGAAGAAAATTCTAATAATTAATCAGGCCTTAAAAACCATATGTCAGAGAGTACGCTTCAAAAAATGAAACTTGTAAAACTTGTTAAGGAGATTAACAGGTCGAAAGAGGATATTATAGCATATCTGAAAACGCTGGGTATAGACAAGGTTACAATCAATACGACGCTGGAAGCGGAAATTGTATCGAAGGTATATAATCATTTCAAGAGAGACCTTGAAGAGCAGGAGAAGCACGTAAAGAAAATCGTGGATTTTGTAAAACAGAACAAAGTCGAAATTTCCGAAGCGACTGAAGTGCTTCTGAAGGAAGAAGAGGCGAAGAAAAAGCGCGATGAAGAGAAACTCCTGAAAAAAAACCTTGAGGAGCAGAAGAAGAGGGATGAAGCGGAGCGCAAGAAGCAGGAACTTATTGCCTTCATGGAGCACGAAGAGAAAGTGAAAGCGGAAGAGGAAGAAGCGAAAAGAAGAAAAGCCGAACTCGAAAAATTATTTGAAACTCAAAAGAAGGCGAAAGAATCTAAAAAAACGGAGAAGAAAGAAAAACCTCCTGTAAAGTCTGAGCATAAGCAGGAATCGGTTAAGACTGCTGCGGATGAAAAGAAACCTAAAGCAGATGTTACTGCTAAGGATGATACTCAGAGCATACCCGTGCCTCATATAGTATCCGCGAAGGATTTTCCGGCGGGCAGCACTGACGCCAAGAAAACAACAACACCTAAAGTTGACGGCCAGCAGAAAAAACCGGAAGATAAAAAATTCAGGCAGGACAAACCGTTCAACAAGGATTTCAAGCACGGTAAACCCGAGTTCAAGCAGGGCGAAAAAGGCGAGAAACCGAAATTCGACAGGCAGAACAAAGGAAAGTTCGAGAAGGTAACTATTAAGGATACAGGAAAGCCCCCGAAGAAATTTTTCAAAGACAAGGATAAGGATAAAGATAAAAAACCTCATACCGACAACAGGGGTAAACCTCCGGCGCAGACTACCGCGCAGTTGAAAGATATCAAGAAGCCGTTAAAAGAAAAGGACAAGAAGCCGAAAACAGAATCCGAATATGAACGCAAGAAAAAGAAAGTTACCAAAGGTCAGAAAGCAAGGGAATTCTCGCAGAAGGAAATTGACGAGGCGATAAGAGAGACATTCGCCAAGATAGAGGACGACAGCGGAGCTTCGGCAAGGAGCATTGCAAGAAAGAAGAAGAAAAAAGAAAGACTCGAACAGGAAAAGAAGAACCTTGAGATACAGGAAGCGAGAAAGAACATTCTCAGCGTTACCGAATTCGTGTCAACGATGGAGTTGTCGAATATAATGGGGGTGCCGGCTAACGAGATAATCAAGAAGTGCTTTGACCTCGGAATGATGGTGTCCATTAATCAGCGTCTTGAAAAGGATTTAATACTTCTGCTTGCTGAATCTTTCGGTTACAAGATAGAGTTCCAGAGCGAATATGAAGAGGACCTGCTGAAAGACGATGAGGACGCGCCTGAAACTCTGAAGGACAGACCGCCTGTCGTAACAGTGATGGGTCACGTTGACCACGGAAAAACATCTCTCCTTGATTACGTAAGAAAAGCGAACGTAGTCGCAGGTGAAGCGGGCGGGATAACCCAGCATATCGGAGCGTACAAGGTTAAATTGGACAAGGGCAAGCAGATTACTTTTCTCGACACGCCCGGTCACGAGGCATTCACTGCCATGCGCGCTAGAGGCGGTCAGGCTGCTGACATCGTAGTGCTCGTAGTGGCGGCGGACGACAGCGTAATGCCCCAGACAATCGAGGCTATAAATCACGCGCAGGCGGCAGGCGTTCCGATTGTAATCGCGATTAACAAGGTCGATAAGCCCGAATCTAACGTAGAAAGAATAAAATCTCAACTTGCGGAAAGAAACATTCTCGTTGAAGAATGGGGCGGAAAGTATCAATCGGTGGAAATATCCGCGAAGAAGGGTATTAACATTGAGACGCTGCTTGAAAAAATACTGTTGGAGGCTGAACTTCTTGAACTGAAAGCGAATCCTGACAGGGAAGCAAGAGGTGTCGTGCTGGAATCGAAACTCGATAAAGGAAGAGGATCGGTTGCGACAATACTCGTTCAGAAAGGCACTCTGAAAATCGGAGACAGTTTTGTAGCGGGGGTTTATTCCGGAAAAGTCAGGGCGATGTTCGATGAAAGAGACAACAGAATTGAAACAGCGGGACCTTCTACACCCGTACAGGTAATCGGTTTCGAAGGACTTCCTCAGGCAGGCGATTCAGTTATAGTGCTGAAATCGGAAGCGGAGGTAAGGGCAATCGCGTTGAAGCGCCAGCAGTTAAAGCGCGAACAGGAATTGAGACAGGTGAAACATACTACACTTGAAGATATTACTAACCAGATTAAACTCGGACAATCGGTTGAGTTGAACATAATTTTAAAGTCAGACGTCGACGGTTCGGCGGAAGCGCTTGCGGATTCGCTGCATAAACTTTCGAAACCGGGAACCGCGACAGTCAGGGTAATACACAAGGCAGTCGGCGCCATTACGGAATCAGACGTTCTTCTCGCCGAGGCGTCAAACGCTGTAATCATCGGATTCAACGTCAGGCCGAATCTTAACGCGAGAAAACTGGCCGAAAAGAGCAACGTCGAAATTAGAATTCATAACATAATTTATGCCGCTATCGATGAAGTAAAGCAGGTGCTTGAAGGTCTGCTCGCGCCTGATGTGAACGAAGAAATCACGGCAACAATTGAAGTCAGGCAGGTATTCAAGGTCCCGAAAATCGGAAACATCGCGGGATGCTACGTACAGGACGGAAAGATTGTGAGAAACCACAAGGTAAGACTCATCAGGGACGGCCTCGAAATATTCAACGGAACTATTTCCTCGCTTAAGAGAATAAAAGATGACGTAAGGGAAGTCGAATCCGGATACGAATGCGGAATCGGTCTTGAAAATTTCAGCGACATCAAGGTTGGTGACGTCATAGAAGGATACAAATTAATCGAAACCAAACGTAAACTGGAGTCGGTATAATATGTCAATAAGGATAGAAAAAGTAGCCGAGGAAATCAAGCACAGGCTTAACTCGGTGATGACGAAGGATTTGTCGGATTTGAACGCGGGATTAATTACGATATCCAGAGTAATGATGACCCCTGATTTGAAACTCGCAAAGGTTTACATCTCGTTTTTAGGCAACAAAGAACCTGCGGAAAAACTTATCGAAAGAATAAATTACAGAAAACCTCACATTCGTTATATGCTCGGAAGACAGTTAACGATGAAATACACCCCTGACCTCATATTTTTCTTTGACGACACGATGGAATACGCCGACAGAATTAATAAACTGCTGAATGACGTAAAAAAACACGACGAGGAGACGCACGAAAATAATGAGAAATTAGAAAATACAGATTAGTTTTTTTGTTTGTAAGTTTTTATAAAAAGCGGAGTTGTTTTCAACTCCGCTTTTTCATTTATTATTAGAAATAGAACCTGGCAGTCAGGACTGTATTCGTGTTCATTTTCGTATTCGTTTCCTGCTTTGGAACATCCCTTTCAAAACCGATTTCGGTACCAACAGTTTCTTTTATACCTACGCTGATATTTTTATCAAAGAAATAATCGATGCCGAAAATAACTCCTGCATTAAGATAACTTCTTGCATCGGGGGCAGTGCCTGTTGTGTAGAAACCGCTTTCCTTTTTGTTTTGATAAATCCCCTGAATTCCGAGGTAGGGGCTGACTTTCGTATTCGTGAAATGGTACATGAACGCGAGTCCGGCGCGGATATCAGTGCCTGTTACTTTTTCGGTTCCGACCGTTTCATCGCCGCCCGGGATGTCAAAATCGGCGCCTGCGATTATCATACCTGCAACTTTATCAGTGAAATAGTACTTTCCTACTATATTTGGTGACGATGTTATACCGTCAATACCAAGACCGAATTTACCCGTTCCGGGATAATTCTGCGAGAATCCCGAAGCGGCGAATAAGAACATTGCGATTAGTACTAAAAATGATTTTTTCATGGTTTTTCCTTTGTATTTTGTTTTTATTTTTATGTCCGGTGTTCTCCGACACCGGCTTTCATTTCGTTAATACTTCAGTTTGTACAGAATTAATTTCTCCGGCTTTTTTTCGCGCGAATTTCTCTTTTACCGTATCGATTATGTAGCACAGTACCGGAGTCAGTATCACAGTAATTATCATTGATGACAGAAGACCTCCTATGAGCACGAACGCGAGTCCGTTTTTCCATTCGGCATCGGCTCCTTTCGCGATAGCAACGGGAATCATACCGAATATCATGGCAATCGTCGTCATAAGAATCGGACGCATTCTGAGTTTCCCTGCTTCTATTAATGCTTTTCTGTAATGCATACCCTGTTCTTTCAGTTTAACGTAAAAGTCCACTATGAGAATGGCGTTTTTCGCGACCAGACCAAGCAGCATAAGAATTCCAAGCAGAGAGAATATGCTCATGCTCGACATGCTAAGATTCAAAGCCAGTAAAGAACCTACAAGTGATGCGGGAATGGAGAACAAAATTGCAAGGGGATACAGAAAATTATCGAATAATATCACGAGAATAAAGTATATCATTATTATAGACAGAAGAATTGCAAAACCAAGCGAAGCAAAAGTCTCATCCTGTGTTTTATTCAACGTTCCCCACGTAAGGGTGACAGACGGGTCTATCGGGTCCTTCTTTAAGGATTCAAGTATATCGTTGACGATCAGTCCGTTGCTTCTTCCGAGGTTATTCGCAGTTATTGTAATCGAAGTCCTCCTGTTGTATCTCTCAAGCATGTTAGGTCCCGCGCTTCTCTCCACGTTCGCGAACTGGCTCAATTGCACACGTCCGCCGGTTTTATTTATAAACTGAATTCCCCTCAAGTCATCGGGATTCTTTCTGTCGAACGCGTCAAAATTAATTCTGATGTCATAATCGACTCCTTTTTCCCTGAATTTCGAATCGTGGTTTCCCGACAATGCGTTCTGAATTGTACCGCCTACGATAGCAGTATTTAAACCGAAATCAGCCATCTTTTCATTATCTAAGTCAATACTTAGTTCAGGATTTCCGCTGACATCGACGGATATTTTTGAATCGATAGCGCCGGGTGTATTATCAATAATGTTTTTTACCTTCTCGCTTTCTTTGAAAAGAATGTCATAGTTATCACCCAGCAGAATAATTTCCACGGCGGCGTTTGACAGGTCAATTATACCGATTAAATTGGACTTCAATTTAACTCCGGGATATTTTTCGGATAATTCCTTTCTAAGATTTTCCATATATTTTTCTGTCGGAATGTCCGGTCGTTCCTTTTCGTCCTTCAATTGTATCGTGAGTTCGGATTCATTTTCGAGTCCAAAGCCTAAACCGCCCGCTCCTTGTTTAGGACCGCCGATATTAGCAAAAACATATTTAACCTCGGGTCTGCTTAATATTCCCTGCTCGATATTTTGCATAATCAAGTTATTCTGAAGCACGGTCGTGTTTTTTGAAAACTCAAAAGTCATTCGGAATTTTCCCTGATCTCCGGATGCAAGCAATTCCTGACCTAATATGCCCATTTTCATAATCATAACTGTCGCGGCAAACAATGCGAATAGTAAACCGAAGACGATTGCTTTATGCGAAAGAGCCCAATCGAGCGCTTTACCGTAGAAATTCGTGCCCCGCTGCAAAAGTTTTTCGAACTTAGCGAGAAGTCTATGAACCGGATTCGCCAAATCCTTCTTTTCGTCAATCTTAGCGAACCTTGATGATAGAAATACAGTGAGAGTGAGACTCGAAAAGAGTGACATTAATGTTGTAAAAGCCACGGTAAAAGCAAATTGACGCATCACTTCCGATACGATGCTTTGCATGAAAGTAAGCGGCAGAAACACCACAACGATTACTATCGTGATTGTCACCGCAGCGAATGTAATCTGTCTTATCCCGTCATAAGTAGCCGTAATCTTGTCTTTGCCCATTTCCATGTGGCGCTGAATGTTTTCGAGTACGACTATGGAATCATCAACGAGGATTCCGATGACGAGCGTCATCGCAAGAAGCGTCATCAGATTCAGAGAGTAATTCATGACGTACATCATTATGAAAGCGGATATGAGTGAGACTGGAATGGAAATTACGACGATAATAGAGTTCCGGATATTATGCATGAAGACATACATAATAAATGCGACGAGAAGTACCGCCAGTATCAAATCCATTATGACCGAATCGACTGATTTATTGGTAACAATACTGTCGTCACTTATAACCGTAAATTTAAGATTGCTGGAAGTATTTTCGCTTTCTATAATTTTTAGCGATTCTGAAATTTTTTCGCTTATATCAACCGTATTTCCATCGGGAGATTTTCTTATTATAATTGCCATGCCGTTTTCGCCGTTGTATCTTGCGACGGAAGACAATTCGACGATGCCGTCTTTGACATCTGCGACGTCGCTGACTCTGACCGGAGTTCCCGCAGGCGGTCTGTAAACGACAAGGTTTCTTAAATCGTCGAGGGATTCGAATTTCCCGGCGAGTTTAACGACAAGTTGCTCGTTATCGCTTTTAATTTTGCCGGTAGGGAATTCGAGGTTAGCGGAATTAACAGCCTGTGTAATCTGCAAAATGGAGAGTCCGTAATGGTTTAACCTGTCCTTGTTAACATTAACCCTTATTTCACGTTTCTCGCCGCCGAGCAGACTGACTTCCGAGACGCCTTTCACCTGCTGTATGACAGGCAGATAATCGTCTTTAACTTTCTGGTACAATTCGGATTTTGGTAAATTCGAATTTACGGATATTGTCATAATGGGGAATTCGCTGGGGGAAATCTTGACGAGAGTGGGATTCTTGGACTCTGACAGTAAATCCCTGCGGATTTTATCTATGTTCCTCTGGGCTTCCTGCAGCGTAACGTCAATGTCGGTACCAATCTTAAAACTAACCATAACGATGGATGCTCCGCTCAGAGATTTAGAAGACATATAATCAATGTTATTAAGGCTTGAGAGACCATCTTCAATCTTCTTTGTTATCTGATTCTCTACCTCACTCGGCGCGGCGCCCGGATACTCAGTTGTAACGACGACGATAGGAGTTGACATGTTTGGCAATAATTCCGTGCCGAGTTTATTTAATGTCAGAATTCCGAAAATTACGATTAGACTGAATATTACGATTATTGCCGACGGACGCTTTATAGATAATTGCGTTAGATTCATATTGTTAGTTTTGCTGATTAGAAATTATGTTTACGGGAGCGCCGTCGTACAGGTTTACCTGTCCGATAATCACGATTTCATCACCGACGGAGAGTCCGTTGGTTACTTCCAGAAAACTCCCTGTTGAGAGTCCGATTGTAATATTTTTCAATACGGCTATGCCGTTTTCAATTTTATAAACTTTCGGTTCTTTGATAGTTCCTACGAGCGCGCCTACCGGTATTGCCGTACTCGAAGTGCTGAGACTGTTGCCGATACTGACCGAGCCGAACATTCCGGGTTTCAGTGCGTTTGATTTCATATTATTCACGGTAATCTGTACGGGGAAGTTATGCGAATCATCTCCTTTTGAGCCGACCATTGAAACTGTACCGTTATAAAGGACTCCCTTATAAACATCACAGGTAATCTGAGTATTTGTCCCTTCTCTGAATCTCGAGATTTCATTCTCCGGAATATTTAAATTCAATTTTAAGACATCAATATCCGTCAATTGCAATAAAGGCACGCCCGGGGCAATAACGGAACCGAGGTCGAAAAACTTTGCAGTTACTACTCCGGCGAAGGGCGAACGTATAGTTGTTCTCGATATTTGCTCTTTGAGTGTTTTTATTTGAATCTCTGTTGACCTTCTCGAGATGTTTACTTTCTCGAGTTGAATGGCGGGGATAGCATCGCCTTTAGAAAGGTTTTCATATCTTTGAACGTCGAGCATTATGCCTTCGAGTTGCACTTCTGCGGCTTCCAATTGAAGTTTCAGCATCGTGTCGTCAACTTTTGCAATCACGCTGCCTTTGCCGATAAAGTCGCCTTCCTTTATTCCAACGTGAACAACCTTGCCCGATGTTTCAGAGGCAATCTTGTTGTCCCTGTTTGCGGATATCGTACCGACATATTTTTTTTCCTCGTACAGATTTTGAAAAGATACTTTGGATGTAGTGACGAGTATTTTAGCGTTCGGGTCGCGCTTGTACGTTTTAGCGTCGGCCTCTGATTTATTCAAAAACAGTTTAATCGTTATGAGGGCCGCGATAACGACGCTAACGGTAATGATAATAATTTTTTTCATAAAATTTTAAAATTTAAAAACTTAATAATTTGCCCGCGGCTTTTTTCCACGAAAGCTGGGCGTTGAGCAGGTTGATTGTTGAAACCAGATAATTATTCTGCGCTTCCCGCAGCGAGTTATCCGACTGTATCACATCCGTAATGTTAGCCACGCCCTCTTTGAACTGGAGGCGCGTTTGCTCGTATATTTTTTCAGCAAGCGCGAGTTGCTCTTTCCTGCTTTCGATATTCGTATTCTGAAGTTTTATCTGCAGGGTTGCATTCTTCAATTCCATGCTGACATTTTCATTCAGTTGTTCAGTCTGGAGGTCAAGTTTCTTCAGTTCAAGGTCTTTAATCTGCCTCTTTGACCTGCTTTCGAGCCCGTCGAATAACTTCCAGTTGAATTGAAGCCCGAACCAGCTGCCCGGATATCCCTTGAAGTTGCTGTTCTCTCCGCCTTTTCCGTAAAATGTATAATTAAAAACGCCGTAAGCGGATACAGTCGGAATCAGCGAAGCGGTTATGTTATCCCGTTCAAGCATTGTCAATTCTTTCTTTTTTTCGATTAACCTGAGTTCAATCCTGTCCGGAGAAAATCTATCCGGCGGAAGGAAGTTATCCGTTGAAATTTTATTGTCGATTTTCAATTCATCTTTTTGCGGTATCCCGGATAATAATTTCAAAGCATTAATGACTTCTTCGTAAGATTCGGCAACGGTTTCTTTCTGCGTCTCAAGCATAGTTTTGCTTAGTTTTAGTTTATCAACGTCCGAATTTTTTATCATCTGATTCTGATAAAGGAGTTCACCCGCCGCGATTAGTTTTTCCATGTTGCCGATATTGTTTTCGATAAAACTGAGATGCGACATAAGTATTTGCGCGTTATAAAACGCGGAACTTACATTATAGGCGATATCTTCTTTAGATTTTTTCAGTAAGAGACCGGTTAATTCTTCACCCGTGTGGGCGAGTTTCACGCCTGTTATGTATTCCTGGCTGTATATTAATTGACCGAGCGATATTGTCGTGCCGAGCGCCCAGGGGATGCCCGTGCCGAAAGCCATGTACGAGCCGGGTCTTCCCCCCAGACCTGAAGCATCCATAAGTTGTTTGGGGACCTGAGGGTAGTACTTGTAATCCCCGCTGACGTTCAGGTGAGGCATCATGTTTGTTTTAACCTCGCTAATGCGCTCTCCCGCGATTGTGTAATCGATATATGACGCTTTTAATGTCTGGCTGTTCTGCAGGGCTTTTGTTATTAGTTCATTAAGACCCGCTTCGGTCTGTGTATATGCGTTTTGACCGCAGCAGAAAAGGAAAACAAGCGTTGCTACCAGTAAATATACCGGATTTCGAAAATACTGCATGTTTATTTTTCTTATGATTGAGTTTTCTTTCAAAATTGATATCATTAAACAAATAACTTAAATATAAAATTTATACAAATGTTTAAATAAATGACAAAAAAAATCATTATCCCTTCAGGAACAAATAATTATTAATCATTTCCACAGCGTGTTCCTTCTGGTTTTCGAGAAAGTCGGCATATCCTTTTTCCGTGAACTCACCGAGTTCTTTCAGCATTTTAGATGCAATAATGGGGAACTGCAATTGACCCATTACAATAGTAAGCGCTGCCAGCGGATCTATTTTGCGAATGACTTTTTCCTTTATGCTTTTTTGAATCTGTTCGTTCCATTTCTCACGCATTCTATCCTTGACGTGTCCAAGTTCGTTAAGAAACTCTTCGCTGCTGTTTTTAATTTCACTGTAGAAAAACAAGAAGAATTCCGGATTTCTTTTGGTTGTTTCCAGAACACGTTCCAAAATAAGTCTTATCTTCTTTTTGAGATCGATAGGTTTATTTAAAATTCCAATAGTTTCATCCAGAAATTCGTGGACCACGTCCATATATATAATCTTGAAAAGTCTTTCTTTCTTTCTGAAATAATAATTCGTCAGAGCGACGTTTAGTCCGGCTTCCTTGGCGATGTCTCTTGACGTCGCGCCGTTGTATCCCTTTAGCATGAACACTTTGCGCGCCGCCGCTTTAATTTTTTCTTCAGTATTTAGTTCTACTTTTTTCATTTCCTGAATCTCAACTATGCAAATATAAAAACCTTTATTGTTTAAAGCAAGTGTATTAAACATTTGTTTAAAAAATTAATTCTCTGTGTTTTCGTATTTAATTTAGCGGCTGCGGTAAGGGAAAAGGCGAACATCGATAACTATAAATGCATTTCATAATCCGGTAATTTTTTTTATGATAGTGCAATACCTCAAAAAGGAAATCATAATGGAAAAAAGAATAAGTTTCAGGCTGAACGGAAAGGACACCACGGTAGAAACCGACCCTTCAAGAAAACTGCTGTGGGTGCTGCGTGTCGATCTCGGGCTCACGGGCACTAAATACGGGTGCGGAGAGAGTTACTGCGGCTCGTGCACAGTCGTCGTGAATAACTCTGCGGAGCGTTCCTGTCAGTTGTCTCTGCAGGACGTTCAGGGCAAGGAAGTCCTGACAATCGAAGGACTTATGCAGGGAGAGAATCTGCACCCGTTGCAGAAATCGTTCATCGAACACGACGCGCTTCAGTGCGGATATTGTACTCCGGGAATGATAATGAGCGCATATTCTCTTCTTAAGAAAAATCCGAATCCGACCGCAGCCGAAATTAAAGTTGGTTTGGAGGATAATCTCTGCAGGTGCGGGGCGCACAAGAGAATAATCGAGGCGGTTCAGAAAGCCGCTGTTTACATGAAAGGAGGGAAGTGATGGAAGAGGATTACAAGTTACTGGACGAATATATCGAAATAATAAACGAGCATAAATTATCGCGCAGGTCGTTCATAAAAATGACCGGCGGGNGAATATTACTCTACTTCACGCTTACAAACCTCGATTTATACGCGCAGGCGGACAGGCGCGAGATGCCTTCGGACTTCAACGCTTATCTTAAAATTGGAACGGACGGAAGGGTAACTTGTTTTACGGGCAAGATTGAAATGGGGCAGNGGGTGATAACTTCTCTGGGACAGATGCTTGCGGATGAAATTGACGTAGCGCTGGAAAAGATTGATATGGTTATGGGGAATACCGATTTAACTCCTTGGGATATGGGTACGTTCGGCTCGATGTCAACCCCGTATTTTGGCGCCGAGTTAAGAAAAGCGGGAGCGAAGGCGAGAAGTGTGCTGATTAATATGGGAGCGGAGTTTCTGAAAGTTCCTGCAGCGAATCTCTATGTCGAGGACGGTGTGATTTACAGCAAGAGCGATAAAAGCAAAAAAGTATCATACGGCGAACTTGCTATGGGGAACAGGATTGAGGGGCAGCCCACGGATGATACTGAAATCAAGAAGCCGTCGGAATTCAGGGTTATGAACAGAAGTTACCTGAGGAGGGATTCGTTGGAGAAAGTAACAGGAAAGGCAAAGTACACGGGAGACGTGCAGTTGCCTGATATGGTTTACGCGAAGATACTCCGCCAGCCGGCGCATAATTCAAGACTGATTGACGCTGATTTTACGGAAGCGGAAAAAATTGAAGGCGTTACGATTATAAAAGAGCACGATTTAATCGCGGTGCTTCACGAGTATCCTGATACAGCAGAACTTGCTCTGTCAAAGATTAAGACAAAGTACGAAACTCCTGAAATTTTGTTTGACGACGTTACAATCTTCGACCACCTTATGAAAGAACCGCCTGAGGGAAAATCCGCTGCTGAAGGCGGCAACCTGATTGAAGGCGAGCGTGATTCGTCAGAAATTTTCGAGGAAACTTATTACAACGATTATGTCGCGCATTCGCCGATAGAGCCGCATACGGCAGTCGCGAAGTTCGAAAATGGAAAGATGACTGTGTGGGCTTCAACGCAGACGCCGTTCAGAGCGAAAGAAGAGATTGCCAGGTATTTTGATATGCCTCAGGAGAATGTTCTTATAATTCCGCCTTTTCTGGGAGGCGGTTTCGGCGGCAAGTCGAGAAATCTGCAGGTAATTGAAGCGGCCCGTCTCGCGAAATTGAGCGGCAAGCCTGTACAGGTTGCTTGGACAAGAAAAGAAGAATTCTGCTACGATTCTTTCAGACCCGCTGCTATCATAAAAATAAAATCCGGAATTTCCGATGCAGGGAAGATAAATCTCTGGGACTATCACGTTTACTATGCAGGAGAAAGGGGTTCGAGACAGTTTTATGACATACCAAATCACAGGACAATCGCGTACAGTCCTTCTTCGGGAACGAAGAACGCTCACGCCTTCGCGACGGGTCCCTGGCGCGCGCCGGGTGCGAATTCGAACACTTTCGCGCGCGAGTCTCAGATAGACATAATGGCGGCGAAAGCAGGCATTGACCCGCTTGAATTCAGACTGAACAATCTTAAGGACGATAGAATGATTCGCGTTCTGAATGCGGCGGCAGAAGAGTTCGGCTGGAAATCAATTAAGATGCCGAGCGGAAAAGGTTATGGCATTGCCTGCGGTATAGAGGTCGGCACGTACGTCGCTACGATTACGGAAGTTAACGTCGATAAACTCACCGGAAGTGTAAAAGTGAAACGCGTTGTTTGCGCGCAGGATATGGGTCTCGTGATAAATCCACAGGGCGCGACGCTGCAGATGGAAGGTTGCATAACTATGGGTCTTGGATACGCTTTAACCGAAGGAATCCATTTCAGGGGAGAGGAAGTGCTCGACGTGAATTACGATACTTATTCGTTACCGAAATTTTCCTGGCTGCCGGATATAAAGACAATACTCATAGACAATAAAGAGTCGCCTTCGCTTGGCGGCGGAGAGCCCGCGATAGTGAATATGGGAGCAGTAATTGCAAACGCGATTTATGACGCGGCAGGAATCAGGATGAAACAACTACCGATGACTCCGGAAAGGATAAAAAAAGAAGCGGATAATTTGAAGTAATAAAACTAATTCTAAAAATAATCGGTCATTAAGAAATCTGTTCGAAAAAAGATTCAGGCCGATATATGAATGACATCAGAAATCTTCGAGAACGGTGAATTTCATTCCGTCGAGTTCTTCGTAATTGTCATCTATTGATTTGATATCAAATCTGCCGATGCGTGTGCGGCGTAGAGTCTTCAGGTAAGCCCCGACGCCGATTTCCTTTCCGAAATCATTCGCGAGTGAGCGTATGTAAGTACCTTTGGAGACGGAAACAAAAAATTCAACTTCAGTTTCTGAAATTCTTTTCACCTCAAAATCATTAATAAGAACTTTTCTCGGTTCGAGGATTACCTCTCTTCCTTTTCTTGCAAGTTTGTATACAGGCTTTCCGTTTTGCTTTATTGCGGAGTGAATCGGAGGCGTCTGGAGAATTTCCCCGACAAATTTTTTGCGGGCTGATTCTATAATTTCTTCCGTCACGGATGAAGCATCCGTCATATTTTCCTCGGCGGATTCCGTGTCGAATGTGGGTGTAGTCGCTCCGATTCTGAATGTGCCCGTGTAATCTTTATCGGCTCCGATAATATCGGTAATGATTTTCGTTTTCTTTCCCGTACAAACGATGAGGAGACCCGTGGCTCTTGGGTCAAGCGTACCAGAGTGTCCGGCTTTCCTGATATTAAAAACCTTCTTGAGTTTGTTAATGACCTTCGCCGAAGTCCAATCGAGAGGCTTGTCGACGAGAATTACCTTGTTATCGTATCTGTTAGTGTTTTCCATTTTGCAAAATACCCGTTTTAGCAGGCAAAAGTAATGGTATTTTTTATAGGAGAAAATTACCCGAAATAGTAATTTATATTCGTATTGTTATTCTCCTCAAAAATACTGATGTTAAATATGCGAGATTAAATAACAAACAAACCATGAATAAGTCGATATATGCTTTTTTGGTTTTCATAATTTGTATAAACAACGCCTTATCGCAACAGCCTTACTTCTTTTATCAGAATCCTTTTCCGACCGGAGATAACATTAATGATATTAAATTTTTCAAATCTAATATCTGCTTTGCCTGCGGCAACAATGGTCTGATGATGAAGAGCACGAATGACGGTTTTAACTGGTCAATCGTTCCTATCGGTTCAGGCAATTCGTTTAAAAGTATTTGTGTTATCGATTCGTTAAAAGGGTATATATGCGGAACAAACGGTTTATTGTTGAGAACTGTAAACTCGGGAGTCACCTGGGATCCGGTGGGTATAAACACTTTAATGGATCTGAACTGTATATATTTCGCTGACGAAATGACGGGTTTTATATCAGCCGATAGCGGGCTTGTTTTCAGAACTAATAACGGCGGCAGCAATTGGATTCGGTTGTACACAGGCACTATGACAAATCTGCATGCGATAAAATTCAGAAATGTCGACACCGGTTTTGCAGTCGGTAATTTGGGAATAATAATTGGAACAACTAATTCGGGCTATAGTTGGATTCAGCGATATTCAAACAATCTGGACACGCTGACTGAATTAGACCTGAAAGATGCAGCCTCGCTTAAAGTGTCCGGCTGGCATTATTATTATACACCGCTGGGATATATGCGGTCGGGTGTCTATATAAGAAGTCTGAATTCAGGTTTAAACTGGAGTATCGTAACCAATACATCACCGATTCAGAGTTTTGTGTTTCTTGACAGTAATACAGGTTTTGCTTTTGGCGATAACATTATAAAGACTACGGATGCCGGAAGCACCTGGGTGAATATCATGCCGGATTCGCTGACGGGTTTTGGCGGGAATAAAATTTATGTATACGATAGTACAACAGTTTTTTGTGTATCGAATACAGGGATTATTCTTAGTTCCACAAACTGCGGTTCGAGCTGGTTTAAACATGAGCCCATTAGTTATCTTACAAAAGATTTGTTTGAAGGGGTATGTTTTATTAATGAAAATACAGGAATGGTAGTAGGGGGCGGCAGTGTCTCTTATTATAGTCAGGTATTAATGCGTACAACTAACGGAGGAAACAATTGGGTATTCGTTCAAACACCTTCGAACAACATGTATATGAATTGCATTAAGATGATAAACCAAAACACCGGTTTTATAGGTGCGGGAAACAGTTATCTGTACAAAACAACAAACGGAGGTATTAACTGGACTCAGTCCTATTGCGAAACAATCAGTGGTATTTGGGATATGTATTTCTTTGATGTAAATTCGGGAATGGCTGTAGGCGGACAAATGGGGACAACGAGAATAAGATATACTTCCGACGGAGGAGTCAACTGGGAAAACAGGAGCGGAGGACTTCCGTACTGGGCTTTCGGTCTTGATTTTACGGATGATTATACGGGGTACGCTTCATGTCAAAGCGGGGTCGTTTTGAAAACTACAAACAGAGGATTAAACTGGTCCGTAATCAATACAGGCACAAGTGACATGCTGAATGACATTGGATTTGCCAACGAAACGACAGGCTATGTAGCAACTTTGCAGGGGAGGATATTAAAGACAACAAACGCCGGTATTAACTGGACGCAAACTGCTTCTTTCGGATCCTCAATGTACAGAATCAAGGTGTTTAATCCGTTAACTGCGGCAACAGTTTCTTTCGGATTCATTATTTACACTCAGGATGGAGGCGCAAGCTGGATCAGAAAAAGAATCTCTGATCATCAGCTTTTTGATTTGTTTTTCCTTAATTCAAATACAGGCTTTGTCGTTGGTTGGGATGGAACAATACTGAAAACTACTTCCGGGGGAATAGTCTGGGCAAACGAGCACAATCAAAATGTACCGGGTAATTATTCACTAGAACAAAATTTCCCAAATCCTTTCAATCCTGTGACTACGATAATTTTTTCGATTCCGAAAACATCAGACATTAAGATTGCTGTTTACGACGTGACCGGTAAAGAGGTCGATTTGATATTGGATAAACGTTTGAGTGCTGATACGTATCAAACCGGGTGGGACGGAACGAAATTTTCAAGCGGCATATATTTTTACAGGCTCACGGCGGGAGATTTTTCAATCTCACGGAAAATGATTCTTGTAAAATAGAAATCAGGATTCATTGAAATTGGTACATTGAAAAAAATAATGGAAATCGGTATATTTACAGTTAAATTTTTACAGAGAGATGGCTGAGCGGTCGAAAGCGGCGGTCTTGAAAACCGTTGTGGCGGCAACGTCACCGGGGGTTCGAATCCCTCTCTCTCTGCTGAATTCTTGACCCAAAGACCGTTAAGTATCTTTGGGTTTTCTTTTTCTGAACACACTTCCGGATTTTCAAATAAATCCATGAAACAATTTTATATTATTGAATTGATAATGTTATATTAATTATTTACATTTTTTCCTGATTTGCGCATTTAATAAAGAGTATTCTTATGAAAAAGATACTATTTTTTGCCGTAATTATCCTCGCATTATTTATTACAAAAAATTTATTCCCTCAAAGCAGCTGGGTTAAATCATTTTTCAGCAATACAAGCGCATTCTCGAAAATTGTCAAATTGGATAGTCTAAATTATATGGCTTTTTGCAGTAACAATAAATATTTCTATAGAAGTTCCGATGAAGGCAATAATTGGTCTTGCAGTAAAGAGAATTGTATAGACACTATTTGCATTATATTTGACGGACAATTTATTAACTCACAGACAGGTTGGATTTCAGGAGAAACGACAGAATCGCTTAAGGGATTTATTTCCAAAACTACTAACGGAGGAAATAACTGGGTTTTCATTAATACGGGATTTCAAAACTGGAATTGTCGCTGCTTGTATTTTTTAAATGAAAATACCGGGTGGATTGGCAGCCACATTGGACTTACAGGATGTTTGCTCAAAACAACTAACGGAGGCAGTAATTGGCTTAAAACGGATTTCCCCGGTACTTATCAAATTAACAGTGTGAAGTTTTTCGATTCGAACAATGGGTGGATTGTTACTGAAGACAGTGCTATATACAGAACATCAAACGGAGGGGCAAATTGGTACAGGATTCAAATAAATAATATTCAACCGGCGTATTACAGACATCTTTATCCCATTAACAATAATGACATTTATGCTCTTATTATACGATATAACCAGGGGTATAATTTTTCGCATGTATACAGAACAACTAATGGAGGTGGTAATTGGAATCCGGTTTTCACACATACGGATTCACTGCATACGGGTGCCGGTTCTTTTTACAGAATGAATTTTATAAATGCCTCAACCGGATTTATATTCGGAAGTTTTAATTATATTTATAAAACAACCGACTCCGGCAATAACTGGTTAAAAATATATGTGAATAGATCGGTATGGGATTTATTGATTTCTAATGCTAATGAAATTTTTATCTGCGGCGGTAGCGGCTCTCTCTATAGCCATGTTCTTAAATCTACAAATTCCGGCCTTAACTGGAACATGGTAAGCAATAATTGGGCTTATACTTTTACAAAAACTGAATTTATCGATAACAATACAGGATTCTTGCTTGCCGACTCAGGAAAGATATTTAAAACTATTGATAACGGCGAAAATTGGACGACATGTTTCAGTAATGCTGTTTATAGCTTTAAGGATATTTCTTTCGCAAATTCGTTAACCGGATGTGTTATTGACAACAAATATAATTCGTGGTACGGAAGAATTCTCAGAACGACAAACTCAGGTAATAGCTGGATGGAAGTTTACAACTCGCCATATAAGCCGTTATCCAAAATTAAATTCATAAACCAGTTTACTGGTTATGCGGGATGCGACAGTAATAGACTATTAAAAACCACTAACGCCGGTTTAAACTGGAGTATCATTCCTTTAAATGCACCGGTTATATGCAATTTTACTGACCTATGTTTCATTAATAATAACATCGGGTGGGTTTTAGGGAATTATGTACTTACTTATCCTTTATATACGGAAAGAAATATTATCTGGAAAACAACGGATTCAGGAAATAACTGGAGTATAACATTTGATTCACTGTCGGGTTATCGTTATAATTTCCAGATATATTTTATTAATGAAAACACCGGTTTTAAACTATCCAGAGGACTTTCAACCACACAGAAAACTACTAACAGCGGAGCAAACTGGTTCAATTATGAATTCCCAAATCTGCCTTATCCGGAGACTATTAAGTTTATTAACCAATATACCGGCTGGGTCGGGGGAGATGCATCAGGGAATTATTGTCGGATAATAAAAACAACGGATGCAGGACTTAACTGGTATTCACAGTTTTATGAATACGGTAATTTTATACAGTCATTGGAAGCGACAGATTCCAATCATGCTTGGTTCTGCGGTAGATACAGTAATTTTTATAAGACTACTAATGGAGGCGGAGTGATAAGTATAAACGGAATATATCTGACTGTGCCGGAGAAGTATTCTCTTTCACAGAATTATCCCAATCCGTTTAATCCGGTGACGAACATAAGGTACAAGTTGCCTGCGGGATGCTTTGTCAAACTTATGGTTTTTGACATTACCGGAAAGAAGATCAGGGAATTAGTGAACAGACGGCAAAACGAAGGGGTGTATAATATTAAATTTGATGGTAGCGATTTTGCGAGCGGAATTTATTTCTGTAAACTTATCGCGGGAGAATATATCCAAACTATGAAAATGATTCTCATTAAATAACCAGGTTGTTTGCAGATAATCATAATCTTCATAAAAAAAAGGTTTTCATTTTATGAAAACCTTTTTCATTTAAAAATTTTCTATTGTAATCTTATGCCATTCTGTATGTAATCGCGTTTATATTCATACCCGCGCCTACAGACGCGAAGACGAGATTGTCTCCGGGGTTAATAGTGTGCGTGCTTAATTTCCCCTTAAGAATCAGGTCGAGAAGAATCGGTATCGTAGCCACTGAACTGTTGCCAAGTTTATCTATTATCATAGGCATTATGCCTTCGGGAATCTTGACTTTCTCGTAAAGCGAAAAGACTCTCTGCAAAATCGCTTCATCCATTTTTTCGTTCGCCTGATGCAAAAGCACCTTGCTTATTTTGTCGAGCGTGAGTTTCGCTTTCTCTATGCACTGTTTCACGAGAAGCGGAACATTGCTTAGCGCGTATTCGTAAAGTTTCCTGCCGTTCATTTTAAGGTACAGGTCGGTCCCTTTCTTTTCAGGATTATATGATTGATTCATCCAGAGAAGATGCGCTTCCGTAAACGTATCCGAACGCGTAGCGTGCGACAGTATGCCAACAGGCTCGTCGCTTTTTACCGCTTCAAGAATCACGGCGCCCGCGCCGTCAGAATAAATCATGCTGTCCCTGTCGTGAGGATCCGAGACTCTTGACAGTACTTCGGAGCCGATAATGAGCGCGCGTTTTGCGTCTCCCGATTTCAGGTAGTAATTCGCCTGAATCACGCCCTGAAGCCATCCCGGACAGCCGAATATCAAATCGTAAGCGACAGCTTCCGGCTTCTTGATCCCGAGTTTGTTCTTGACACGTGCAGCAAGCGACGGGACAATATCCGACCTGACGTTATCCGGTCTTACATCACCGAAGTTATGAGCAACGATGACGTAATCGAGTGTCTCGGGGTCGATGCCTGACGAATCGATCGCGTTTCTTGCAGCAAGATACGCAATGTCCGATGTGACATATTCCTTATCGAGATAACGCCTTTCTGAAATATTTGTAATTTTCTTGAATTTTTTTATAAGTTCCTCGTTGGGAATTTCAATGACTTTCCCTTCGGAATCATAGAACACATGATTAAGAAAATCGCTGTTCTGAACAATCTTCTCGGGTATGTAACTTCCGGTTCCCTTTATTACTGAATATAAATTATTCTGCATTTAATATTCGTTTGAAGTTAATCTTTTGCTTTCAAAGATAAATATTTTATTAGAGAGTTGCTATTTAATAAGTAATAACAAACAGTTAAAAATGACTGAAATTGAATATCCGTGCTCTCTGTTCAATAATTTTAAAACATAGTATGAACGTTTACATTTGAAAATATTCACTATAGAAAGAATTTCATTAAACGACAAATATACTGAAAAAACCGGAAATCTGACGTGAAAACGAATTTATTGTGGCAGGGATTTTGTATATAGAAAGAAAACTATTGGGGAATTGATTATGAGAATACTGATTACAACAATATTACTTCTTATTTCGACAAGTCTCTTCCCGCAGGAAATTACGAGCGGGTCGAATGGAAAAATTGACGATCCGGTTTTAAACAAAGCGGAGCGAGGTGTGGAACAAAAACAATACACCGGCAATCACGAAAAAATCAGCGCGTTGAGACTTGTGAATTATGAGACCACCGCAACTGGCGATGTCGTTCTTAAAAAGAAAGATACAAAGAAAGCGGATGAAAATTCAATCGAAGAGAATTTTGACCGCGCAAATAACATATGCGTTAACGGCGACTGCGGTTCAAATCTCTGGCTGTGGGGCGCTGTTTCGGCGGTTGCAGGGCTTATCTCTGTAGTTTTACTGAAAAGCAAGTAACAGCGAAAAAAATAGATGTTTATATCAAAATGAGATTTGATTATCAGAATGAGAAAAAAAAGACATGTTTTTATTGAAAAAACGCTTAATTCGGCATTTTTCTTTGGTACAAAATTTGAAAATTAATTTATTAACCAAAACTATAATTATGAAATACTTAATAACATTATTCGTATGTTTCGCGTTTATCGCAAGCGCAAGCGCGCAGATAACAGCAGGCAAAGACGACAAAGCCGCGGGCGCTACGATTGGTAAAATTAAAGGATATTCGTACGGAATAACATACACGATTAAGGACGGTAAGGTCCTTGATCAGGAATCCGACAAATATCTGACAGAAGTCTTTAATACTGTTCCGCGTGTGAAGGCTGAAAAGCAAAACAATCCTTGCGAGTACGTAAATGATTGCGGGATGCTTTATTGTTACGAGGTAACATACACGATAAAAAACGGTATAGTACAGAATTATTGACCGTCGCCTAAAGACGCTCCTGTATTTCATAAAATTGGTTACTTTGGAAGCGGCTCGGAATTAGACGTTTAATACGACTTAAAATTTTTCTCAATTTGTTAAAATTTTTTTAAATTGAGAAAAATTTTTCTTTTAACAAAAACCACTCTTTGATTTTTTCACCAAATCCCAGGTTTCCATCACTGTTTAACTGGCATATATATTGCTTTTTTATTTGTAAAAAACATTAAACCGGGGGGTTACAATGAAATTTATTTTTACGTTCTTTTTATTTTTTATGTTATGTCTAGGTCTGCGCGCTCAGGAGGCGAACATAACAGACGAAGCAAACGACAGCAAAGTAACATTGTCCCGGCAGCTGAACGGAGGGGCGGGCGAGGCTCATTACGTAATGCCGGTCGTGTTTAAAAAGCAAAAAGTCGATAATTCAATCAGGGTATCCGTGCTCGGGAAAGAATACCGGGAATCAGAAACATTTGGATGTCTTGATGACGACCAGTGTAACGGAGATTCAAATTCCTGCTCGTCAAAATCATTTCTCTGGGGAGCGCTGTCTTTTGTCGCGGGTCTTATCGCGATAACGAGTATTAAAGGAAAGTAAGGATATACATACATAGCAATGCAGCCAAAGAGGCGGAAAGACAATTCCGCCTCTTCCTTTACACAAAACCCCGCTCTGAGAAAGCCCTAAATATTTTTCCCGTATAAGGAACTAAAAAATAATTTTTAATTGTTTTAAAATACGACTATATTAGTCCGATTTTATAAGTTAAAATTTTTCAGATGGTTAAGTTTTCCAAGAAACTCGAATACGCTTTAATATCATTAAGACATATCTCAAATGCCGGGAATGAGGTTATACGTGTTCGTGACATATCTGAAAAATACAATATACCTCACGATTTGCTCGCGAAGATCCTACAAAAACTGAAAAATTCGAAAATTCTGATTTCGAGTCAGGGTATAAACGGCGGGTACACGCTCAACAGAAAACTGAATGAAATCCCCCTTTCTGAATTAATGATGATTGTTGAAAACACGACTACTATAGCAGAATGCTTTCACAACGACGATAAGACATGCACGATTATTGACAGTTGCACAATTAAAGATCCGCTCAGTAAAATACAGACGGAGTTTGAGAATATTCTTAAAAACAAAATGATATCCGATTTTGTCTGACAGTATAATATATATGGATTACAATGCGACTACGCCTGTTGATAAAGAAGTTTTAGAGGCTATGATTCCTTATTTTTCGGATAAGTTCGGTAACGCGTCTTCGGAACATCATTTCGGAAACGAAGCATCGGCAGCGGTGGAGACTGCGAGGAGAAAAGTTGCTGAAATAATAAATGCCGAAGCCGAAGAAATTATCTGGACTAGCGGAGCTACGGAGTCAGTTAATCTCGCTTTAAAAGGCGTAGCGGAAACGCGATTCAAACCGGGAATGAACATCGTGACGTCTGAAATCGAGCATCCGGCAGTGCTTGATACCTGCAAGGCGCTATCGGAATCGGGAGTGGAAATCAGATATGCGAAGCCTGACAGGTACGGAATCGTTCAACCCGGCGAAATTGAGAAACTCGTTGACGGAAACACTCTGATGGTAAGTGTAATGACCGCGAACAACGAAACAGGAGCGATACAACCCGTTCCCGAGATAGGAGCGATTTGCTTGGATAAGAATGTTCTTTTCCACACCGATGCCACCCAGGCGTACGGCAGGATACCGGTTGACGTAAGGTCATACGGAATAAGCCTTATGAGTTTCTCGTCTCATAAGATTTACGGTCCGAAAGGTGTCGGAGCGCTGTATGTAAGCAGAACCGCCTTGACCCAACTCGCGCCTCAGATTCACGGCGGAGGCCACGAGAGAGGGCTAAGGAGCGGTACGCTGAATGTTTCTGCGATAGCGGGATTCGGCAAGGCGGCGGAAATCTCAGGAAAAAGAATGTATGATGATTTCGGGAAACAAATAGTAATGAGGGACAGGCTTACGGAAATTTTTCTTCGTCGTCTGCCTCACGTTTATTTGAACGGACACAGGTCAAAGAGACTTCCGAATACCGCGAACATATGTTTCGAAGGCGTGCCCGCGTCGGCTTTGATAGGCCGAATAAGGGATGTTGCGGTGTCGACCGGAAGCGCCTGCAGTTCGGCAACTTTACAGGATTCTCACGTGTTAAAAGCATTAGGACTGACGGCTGACAGGATAAAGTCTTCAATAAGGTTCAGTATCGGAAGGATGACCACGAACGAAGATATTGATGCCGTAACGGAAAAGTTCATTGAAGAAGCAAACAAATTAAGAAACTAAAATAAATACAAAATGTCACAGGAAACAAAATTCATTCCGGGTGTTTCTGAGGATATAAACATCACGGATAAGGCTCTTTCGGAAATTAAGAGAATAATGAAAGAAAACAACGTACCCGAAAACTACGGATTAAGGATAGGAATAAAGGGAGGCGGTTGTTCGGGCTTTTCGTACACTATGGGGTTTGACGGGGAGTCGGCTCCGACGGATAACATTACCGAGTTTGACGGCGTTCAGGTCTTCATCGACATGAAAAGTTTTTTATACTTAACGGGCACCGAACTTGATTATACGGACGGATTGAGCGGCAAGGGATTTGTGTTCAACAATCCCAACGCCAAGCGCACCTGCGGCTGCGGAAGTTCGTTCGGGGCTTAAAAATAATGAAAGGCATAGCGTATGGCAAAAGAAATAACCCGAAGACAATTCATAACGAACACAGCGCTAAGCGCATTATCATTTGCAATAGTACCGGGATTTTTAAAATTAAACAAAACAAATAAACCGAAAGGAGATATAAAAAAAATGGCATACGAATGGAAATTCAATGCGAGGCCTTATTCTGACGAAGAGGCAAAATCGCTTTTAAAGGACGTGATGTCGCCCGAAACGACGGACTGGCATTACAACACGCATCAAAAAGGATACGTCACGTTCTTAAATAATATCGAGAAAGAACTCGAAGGAGCGGACAGGGCAAAGGCGAACGGCAATTACTCGAACGTCGGCGAACTGAAAAGAAGAATGACGTGGAATCACGGCGGCGCGCTTCTGCATGACGTTTACTGGGAAGTGCTCGGCGGTGACGGCGACATTTCGAAAGGCAAGGAAGTTGTTGACGCGATAGTAAAGGAATACGGAAGTTTTGAAAAGTGGAAAGAAGATTTCAAGGCTACCGCGCTTTCCGCGAAGTTGTCAGGCTGGGGTGTGCTTGTGTTCGACAGACTATACAGCGGAAGAATGCTGAACGTACTCGTCGACGAGCATCATTACGGAGCGATATGGGGCGGAGTTCCGCTTATTCCCTGCGACGTGTTCGAGCACGCGTATTATCACAAGGACGGACCCGGAAGGGCTAAATATATTGATAACTTTATTAATAACTTGCACTGGGGCAGAATAAATGATAGATTTATGAAATTCTGCAAATAATTTTTGAACAATATTGCTAAAATTTTATAAATTTTTATTTTTTATTCTGATTTCGGCAACGCTGATTTCTTGCGGTAAGAAAGAAGAGAGGCAGAACGTAAACGCCGATCCGAACGCATCATTCAGTTGGAAGGAAAACATAACCGCGAAAGACATACCGGATTTTCCGGTAAAGGGATTCATAGACGGCAAGGAAATAAAATTCGAGTACGTGAATTTCGAGTACTGGCGCGGTTCAAACGATAACGTCTTTAATTTCAGCGACAGGACTCCGAAGAATAAATGCGGATTCATTGAGAATGACAACGCTTTTCATCTGACGAAACTCGGGAACAAATTCGAAGAAGGCGAATTCCTGAAAAACGTTTTTTCGATTAATATTGACGGCGTGACAGGTGATTATCACACGACGGTAAACGACAACATGCAGAAATTCACACCTGCCTGGAACTGCGCGCTTGTAATAACCGATATGGACGATGATTTCGTAAAAGGAAAGATAGCGATGTGTTTCAAGGACGAGAAGAAAAGTTGGGTCGCCGGCACGTTCACGGCGGTTCGCTGCAATAATTGATTAAACCACCCCGCCTCGGCGGGGTTTTACTATAATATTCGGAGAATACATGAAAAAGTTATTACCAGTTGTTCTGGCTTTATTCCTGTACATCGGTTTTGGCTGCGGCAAGAATCAGGAACCTGCCGGCGAACAGCAAAAGACTACCAGTGAAAGCAAATCGGAGAACAAGACACCTGAAAATACGGGTGATGTGAAGAAGGATACTTCGAAGACCGGAGGCAACGAATTAGGAATGAAAACGGGCTTGCCCGCGGATTTCCCAAAAGACGTACCCGTTCCTCCGAATTCAATCTGCCACGGCTCTATCTACAATCAATCGGAAGGCACGACCGTTACGTTTGTTTCTAAAGACAAACCGATGAACATCGTTGATTTTTACAAGGCTGAAATGAGCAAGAACGGATTTGTTCAGGAACAGGGCGCGGATGATATGGTGAACGACAAAGGCGGAATGCTCAAATGGAACAAAGATAAGCGAATCGTTGAGATAATGATGAGTTTTAAATCCGAAACAAGCGAAACCGACATAGTGCTGTCGTACAAAGACAGTAAATAATTTTTCCCTATGCGGGAACAATACAAGGATTTAAAGGGCAGACGTGATTTAAGAATACTTGTTTCCAGAACCGATAAAATCGGAGATGTAATTCTTACGCTTCCTCTTATAAACGAGATAAAGCGGCTTCTTCCCGGAAGTAGTATCACGTTTCTTATTAGCCGCCGCCTTGAGGATTTAATCGCGGGTTACAGGGACGTTGACGAAATCATTTATATCGAAGATTTCATAGGCTCGGATCTCCTCACGTATTTTAAATCGAAAAAATTTGAAGTCGCCGTATCGGCATTTCCCCGTTACGAACTCGCGAGAACATTTTTCATGGCGGGCATACCGCATCGGGCGGGCAGCGCGTACAGGTGGTATTCATTCCTCTTTAACCGGCGTATAAAGGAGCATAGAAAGCATTCGGTCAAGCACGAATCGGATTATAATCTCGGCTTGCTTGGATTCTTAACGGATAACATTTCTTTCGAAAAGAAATTCTATTTCTCTTATACGAGTGAGGAATTCGAAGTATTAAGGAATTTACTGTCTGAAAAAGGATTCGACATCAATTCGGATTACATAATTATTCATCCGGGAAGCAAGGGTTCGGCGCACGACCTTCCTGCGGAAAAATTCGACGAAATGACGAAGAGATTTCTTGAGGAATTCAGTGACTGCATGATTACCGTTACCGGAAGCGAAATCGAGAGAGATTTGGCGGAAAGCATAGCGAAAGGAAAAGAACGTGTATTCAATGCCGCCGGGTTTCTGAATTTGAGACAGTTGATGATATTAATCGATAAGTCTAAACTTTTCATATCGAACTCGACAGGGCCGATTCACATCGCCGGCGCTCTGAACAAGAATATTATTGGTTTCTACCCTAACTCCGCTCCGATGAATCCCGAAAGGTGGAAACCGCTCAGTGAAAATTCAGTTGTTTTATGTCCTCCGGTCGGAGACGATATGAGCGGAATTAATATCGAATCAGTAGTCAGGGAAATTCATAAATTTCTGGATATCAGGAAGTAACAATCCTGATTTTTGCCTCACAATATTTGAAACATTTTTCATAATTTTAGGTAAAAAAGAAAAAAGAAAAAATGAGAATAAGATTAATATCGGTTTTACTCGTCCTTGCCTTTATGGCGGCCGCGGGTTACGCGCAGGACACCAGCAAGAGCACATACAGGAAGGTGTCTCAGAATGCATTCGGACTCGGTGAAAGGCTTGATTTCGAAATCAGTTACGGTTTCCTCACGGCTGGCAACGTTGTAATGGAAGTCGCGCCGAACTACATAACGATAAACGGGAGAAACTGCTACGACATATCGTTGAGAGTTAACTCAGCGGCAAGTTTTGAATGGGTTTACAAAATATCCGATATGTACAAGTGTTATCTTGACGCCGAAGGACTTTTCCCGTGGAAGTTTGAGCAATACATACGTGAAGGCGATTATACGAAAGATTTCGTCGCGATATTTGACCACGAAAACCTGAAAGTGAATACCAGTACGACGGTCAGGGGCGAAAAGAAGCCTGACGGAGAGTACGCGATTAAGAAATACGTGCTGGACGTTATAAGCGCGTTTTATTTCGCAAGAACTCAGAACATCGCTTCAATGAACAAGGGCGATGAATTCACGATGAATAGTTTTTATAGCGACGCGTCTTATGACCTTACCGTAAAAATTCTCGACAGGGAAAACGCCGACGTGTCGGCGGGTGAATTCAGGTCTGTAATCGTCCAGCCTCTTGTGAAAGAGGGAGCGCTGATTAAGAAAGCGGAAAACATAGCGGTCTGGATTTCCGATGACGACAGAAAAATACCGGTTAAGGTTCAACTCGATGTAATTATAGGTTCCGTTAAGGCTGAACTCACGTCTTACAAGAATCTTTCGGGACCATTGAATTCAAAAGTCAAATGAAGATTTCGGAATTATTTTATTCCTTGCAGGGAGAAGGGAAGCGCACTGGCGTCCCTTCTTTTTTTATCAGGACAAATTACTGCAATCTAAGGTGCAGGTTCACGGGCGGAAATTACTGCGACACGCCTTACACGAGTTGGCTTCCCGATGACAATGAAAATCTCGGCGACGTTGAGGTCGAAAGAATTATCGACAGATTCATTAAATCCGGAGCCCGTGACGCTGTCATTACCGGCGGCGAGCCTTCAATACAAAAAGAAGAACTATCCCTCCTTTGCAGCGGATTAAAATCAAGCGGAGCATACATAACGCTCGAAACAAACGGTACGATGATTTCCGATTTCAAAAACTACATTGACCTCATAAGCGTCAGTCCGAAGTTGTCTTCGTCCGTGCCGTATGGCACGGAGCACGAAAAATCCCACGAAAAAAACAGGATTAACAATGATGTTTTGCTGGAATACGAAAAAGGATTCCGTGAAAAATTATTGGACATACAGTGGAAATTCGTTATTTGCAGCGAGCGGGACATTCAGGAAATAAAGGAACTACAGCAGAGCATCGGTTTCTCGAACAGGGACGTTTATCTTATGCCCGAGGGTATTTCCCCGATGATATAAGAAAAAATTCTCCTCAAACCGCGGATTTATGCCTTAAGCACGGATACAATTTTTCGGGAAGGCTTCACGTAGATTTATGGGGAGGCAAGCGCGGAGTATAATAAAACTTTATAAATCAACGCAAAAGCAACGTACCGTAACACATAAATTAGTAGAATTGAAACTTACGGTTTAAATTCATAATTTAAGCAGATTTAATAATTTTATACAAAAAATTTGGTTTTCAGTTTATTGAAAAATTATTGTCCGCCCCCACCCGTTAAAGCGGGTACCCACTCCGGCAGGGGACGCTTGAGCAACGACGAAGAAATCAAACAAACTCATTTATATACCAAAAACATATACCTAATTAAATTATAAAATTATGTCCGAACAAAAGAAATATGTACCGTATGTTTCGGCCGAAACGAATCTGGTGGAGTTTACAATCCGCGGATTAATCATCGGTCTGATACTTGCGGTCGTTCTCGGCGCAGCGAACGCATACCTTGGTTTGAAAGCCGGTATGACAATAGCCGCGACTTATCCCGCGGCGGTGCTGGGAATGGCTATTCTTAAGGTATTCAAAGGCAACATTCTCGAAGAGAATTTTGTAAGAACGGTCGGATCAATCGGTGAATCCGTAGCCGCGGGCGCGATATTCACATTGCCGGCTTTTTTCATAGCGGGCATCTGGGATCCGAAAAATATTTCGGCGGCAAATTACATTACTGCAACTGTGATTCTTATCGCAGGCGGCGTTCTCGGAATTATGTTCGTCGCTCTCTTAAGAAGAGTGATGGTAGAGGACAAGGATTTGCTATTCCCCGAATCGACTGCTGCTGCTGAAATTCACAAATCAGGACAGGGCGGCGGCGGCGGCTCGAAGTTCCTCTTCAGCGCGATGGGACTCGGAGCGGTAATCCAGTTCCTCGGTCAGATAAATTTCTTCGCGGCGTCGTGGGAAAAATTTTACGCGTTCTTCGAAAAGATTAAAATTCCCGGAACCAACATAAACGCTCAGGGCGGAATGCTGATAAGTTCGCCCGGCATAAGCCCGGCTTATATGGGTGTCGGTTACATAATCGGACCCAAATACGCTTCGCTTAACTTCAGCGGCGGACTGCTTGCGTGGGGTCTGCTCACGCCGATAATTTATTATTTCATTTATCCGTATATAAGCGACGTCAACTTCATTCAGGAATGGGCGCTGATGACGGGCAAAAGCGCGGAAACACTGTCCGATCAGGGATTCCAGATTAATCAAATCTGGAGATTCATTGTCCGCCCGATAGCAATCGGCGGAATGCTGATGGGCGCGATGTACACGCTGTTTAACATGCGCAAATCGCTCTTCGCGGGTTTGAAGCGTTCAATAGGCGACGTTAAGAAAGCGGCAACCAGCGAACACGGAAACGTAGCAAGAACGGAAAAAGATCTTCCCTTCAGTTACGTGTTAATGGGTATAATCGCTGTAGCGATTGTTACTTTCATAATTACTTATTTTGTGTTTAATACAGGTCTCGTACCAGCGCTTGTAGCGGCGACAATACTGATAATACTTGCATTTTTCTTCGCGGCTATTTCCGGATATCTGGTAGGCATTATCGGTTCTTCCAATAACCCGATTAGCGGACTTACTTTAACCGCGCTCGTCACGACGGCATTGATAATGGTTCTTATCGGAGTCGACGCGCAGCACGGCGGAGTCGCGGCTGTTCTCGGCGTAGCGGCTATTGTATGCGTAGCGGCTGCCGTAGCGGGCGAAATGCTTCAGGACCTAAAAGCGGGACACATACTCGGCGGTACACCCTGGAAGATGCAGGTCGGCGACCTTATCGGCGTGGTTGTGTCGGGTCTCGTAATGTTCTATGTGTTAAACCTTCTGAATCAGGCTGACATTGCTCAGGGCGTTCAGCAGAATTATCAGGGCGGTTTCGGAAGCAAGAATCTTTCCGCTCCTCAGGCAGGTTTAATGGCAATGCTTTCTAACGGTATTGTAGGCGGCAAGATGGCGTGGTCATTGATAATCGTCGGCTTGTTAATGGGTATAGCCTTCATAATGATGCAGATAAAGAGCCCGATGCTTGTTTCGGTCGGAATGTATCTTCCTCTTGAAACGACATTCGCGATATTCATCGGCGGTATTATTAAAGGAATCCTTGACATAATGGTGAAGAAACGCAAACTCAACGAAGCGCAGAAAGTAAGAATTGAAAACGTGGGAATACTGCTTGCATCGGGATTCATCGCCGGTGAAGCGTTAACGGGACTTGGTTTCGCGCCATTCAAAATCGCGGAAGTGCACATACCGCAGATTTTTGCCGAACCTCCTTTATTAATAGGCTTTGCAATACTTGCAATAATCGGTTTAATACTTATTTATATTCCTTTGCGTAACGCGGGAAAACCGGATGAACCGGCACCTCCGAGCGCAGGTATGTAAGCAATACGGTTTTTTAAAAGAAGGGGCGTATCGCCCCTTCTTTTTTGTCTTTTACCTGATGTATTAATTCGAAATATCTTTATTTAATCTGTTTTAAAAATTATCTTTATAGCATGTTCAAAAGAAAGAAAGAAGTTTACAATCTGCTTGAATTGACTCCTGTCAGGGTGAACGAGCACGAAGAGAACGAAGGGCTGATAAGAATACTGATTCCAAAGTTCAAGAACAAGTTCATGATATCCCTTATTCCTAAGACGAAATCCAGGTTCATACGGATTAAACTTGATGAAATCGGGACGGCAACCTGGCTTAGCATCGACGGAAACAAGAATGTTACGCGGATAATCGAGGAATTAAGGACGAAATTCGGGGAGAAGATCGAGCCTGCGGAAGAGCGGGTTTCGAAATTTATCGGAGGCTTAAATTTACATAATTTTATATATTTCAAAGAATTAAAAAAAGGAAAGTAATCATGGCAGTATTAAATAATTTGAAACCGGCGGGAATATGGTCGCATTTCGAAGAGATGTGCGCTATTCCGCATCCTTCCAAACACGAAGCGGCTATGCGCGAATACGTTGTTAACTTTGCAAAGAAGAACAATCTCGAGTACGAAGTTGACGAAGTCGGCAACGTTGTTATACGCAAACCAGCTACGAAGGGAATGGAAGACAGAAAAGGCGTCATACTGCAGGGACATCTCGATATGGTGCCTCAGGCAAACAGCGACGCGAACCATAATTTTGAAAAAGACCCGATTAAGCCGAGAGTTGACGGCGAATGGGTCAAGGCAACGGGAACAACACTCGGCGCGGACAACGGAATCGGCGTTTCATCGGCGCTCGCGGTGCTTGAATCTAAAGACCTCGTTCACGGACCGATTGAAGCGCTCTTCACTATTGACGAAGAGACAGGAATGACAGGCGCTTTCGGGCTGAAACCCGGATACCTGAAAGGCGATATATTGATGAATCTGGATTCCGAAGACGAGGGCGAACTTTTCATCGGATGCGCCGGCGGAACGAACGCCTCGGCTGTTTTCAAATACAAAAAGACGGCGGTACCGGCGAAACATGCCGCGTATAAGGTTACCGTGAAGGGACTTAAAGGCGGTCACTCAGGTTGCGACATTCACCTTGGCAGAGGAAATTCGAACAAACTTCTGTTCAGGTTCTTAAGATACGCGGAAAGAAACATCGGATTGGTTTTAGCGGCGGTAGAAGGGGGCAACTTACGCAACGCGATTCCGAGAGAAGGATATGCGGTGGTTCTCGTATCCGAAGCAAACTCGGGCAAGTTTGAGGCGGAAGTAAAAAAATACGCCGAAACTGTTAAGAAGGAATTCGCGACTGCCGACCCGGGACTCGACGTTGTGGCTGAAAAAACGGCGATGCCCGCGGGAGTAATGGACAAGAACACGCAAAAGAATTTAATCAACTGCATATTCGCTCTTCCGAACAATGTAATTCGTATGAGCAATGACATGCCCGGTCTCGTGGAAACATCTACGAATCTCGCAATAGTAAAATCGGACGACAAAGCGGGAACGGTAGAAGTGAAATGCCTGCTCAGAAGTTCGGTTGACAGCGGCAAGGAAGCGCTCGAAAGAAAAATGGAATCTGTGTTTGAACTCGCAGGCGCGGCGGAAATTACTTTCGACGGACAATATCCGGGATGGAAGCCGAACCCGAATTCACCGATTCTAAAAGTGATGCTCGATCTGTACGAAAAGATGTTCGGCAGGAAACCTGAAATAAAGGCTATACACGCGGGTCTTGAATGCGGACTCATCGGCGGCGTATTCCCGAATCTCGATATGATTTCGTTCGGACCGACAATCAGATTCCCGCATTCTCCCGACGAGCAATGCAACATTGCTACGGTTGAAAAGTTCTGGAATTATCTGGTTGAAACACTGAAGAACGTTCCGAAAAAATAATTGGTTATTAATAATTGATAATTGAAAGCCGGCTCTTTGAGCCGGTTTTTTTTATCTTAAAAAACATCTGAATACATTGATTATTGTCATTAATTATGATATAATAACATACGGGATGTCTCAGGATTTTACCATTATCCCGGAATTAAACCAACGGCTATGAAAAAGTTTTTGGTAATAATAATATTGCTTTTAGTAACAAGCGCCTTTTCTAAACCCCGCATTTCAATTATTCAGAATCCTGATTTTGTACAGAAACAGATATTGTTTAATCCCAACAACATCTATACCTGGATACAGAACACGGGAATATTCGATCAGGACATACAGACTAGCAACACACCCGGATTTATGTGGCCGTCCGGCACGAACCGATTTGCGATTTTTACATCCGGTTTAAGCATCGGTGTTAAGATAAATGATTCAATACGGCTGGCGAGTTGCTCATACAAGGGCGAATACTGGCCCGGTTACATTAACAACGGCTCACCGGATTCAAATTCATATTTCAAATTGTATAAGGTTACGAGAGGCGATGGACCTTCGAATTCTGACTGGCTAAACTGGTACAGAATGGTCCCTTACGGCGCTCCGTATTACGACGTTAACAACAACGGAACTTACGAACAGGGCATCGATACACCTGGAGTGAAGAACGCTCAGCAGACTATTTTTATCTGCATGACAGACGGATTTACGGACTCGCATATTCAGACCGAAGGATTTTCCGGAGGGACGAGACCCCTCTTTGCGGAAATGCATCTTTCTGCTTGGGGTTATTCTAAGAATACATATTCCGACATGCAGTTTTTCAGGTTTGACATAATAAATAAGGGTAGCGCCATCTGGGACTCAACTTTCATGGCGGTCGTAACAGACCCCGATTTAGGTTATGCCGTAGATGATTTTATCGGATGCGATACGGCGAGACATCTCGGGTACGCTTATAATGCGGATAACCAGGACGGTACCGGTACCCCGCCTTCTTACGGCGCGAATCCGCCTGCTGTTGGAATGATAATGTTGAAAGGCGTCCGTATCAAGGGAAGCAATCCCGTTGACCTGAATATGACGTCGTTCACTTATTTCGGCGCACCTTGGGTTACGTGCGAGACCGATCCTACCCTGCCGTTGTCAGCTTATTATAATCTGAGAGGCAGAAAAAATGACGGTTCTTACTGGAGACATCCCAATACTAAAGAAAAAGTATATAAAGTGTATACGGGTAACCCTGAAAATAATGAGGGATGGACTGAATTCGGATACAACGGCAATCCGAATATGGGACAAATCAGGAACTGTATAGGCGGCGATACAATTACCACTTATCCCTGTAACCCGGGAGATGTGAAGTATATTCTCGGTACGGGCTCTTCAAATCTAGTTGTCAGTCCCGGTGATACGCAGAAGATTATTATGTGTCAGTTGATAGCAAGAGGTACGAGCAACGTTAACTCCGTAACAAAACTAAAACAACTCGCTGATGTGGCGTGGTCTCTCTACAATAGCAATTTTGTTATTGGCGTTGAGAGCATCTCGGAAGAGGTTCCCTCAAAATATACGCTTTATCAGAACTATCCCAATCCGTTCAATCCCGTCACGAAGATTCGGTTTGACGTAGCGGAAAATGGAAAATGGAAAAGTGAAAATGGTATGGTGACGCTTAAAGTTTATGACATTCTTGGAAAGGAAGTGGCGACGCTGGTAAATGAAAGACTTCAGCCGGGCACCTATGAAGCAACCTGGGACGCGTCGGGATTCGGCAGCGGAGTGTTTTTTTACAGACTTGCGTACGGAAATAATGTCATCGAGACGAGAAAAATGGTTCTGTTGAAGTAAAACTTTTAGAAATAATTTTTTCGAAAATACTATTAGAAGAAATGAAATCCTTTTTATTCTTCATCGCGATTTTTTCATATGCCTTGCTCTCAACAGCGCAAACTGAAATTGAAAGTTCCTTGTATTTCCCGCTTAACACAGGCAATAAATTTGTCTATGAAGTAGGGAGCATCTACGGACCAAGTTACAGGTATAAAGTGGTCATCTTAAAGGATACTGTAATTCAGGGATTCAGGTTCTACAAATGCTCGCAGAATTTCCCCGGTTATAATGAAAATTTTGTCAGGGTTGATTCGATAAACGGGAACATAATGACTTTCAAACCGGGTTACAGTTGTTTTTACTATACTAACCAGTCTTCTATCGATTCGCTTCAATCGAAGAAAAGTGATACATTGAAGAAATGCTTGATGGCGTATAAATCAGTCTGCATCGATACGTTGAAAAGTTTCGTTTTCGGAGATACCGTTAAGAGGAAGATTTTCAAACAGGACGATATAATATATAAAGAGAGAACTTACAGCAGGACATACGGGCTGACTTACGCGAGATTCGTAGAGATGGATGAAGTATGGCATACATTGAAAGGGTGCGTTATAAACGGAGTCGTGCACGGCGATACTACAATGACGGGCATTGAAAACATCTCCACAAAAGTACCGTCAGCGTTTACGCTTTATCAGAATTTTCCCAACCCGTTCAATCCTGTCACGAAGATACGGTTTGACGTATCGGAAAATGGGAAATGGAATAGAGAAAATGATATGGTAACGCTTAAAGTTTATGACATTCTGGGGAAGGAAGTTGCGACACTCGTGAATGAAAGACTTCAACCCGGCACTTACGAGGCAACCTGGGACGCTTCAGGATTCGGGAGCGGAGTGTTTTTTTACAGACTTGCGTACGGAAATAATGTCATCGAGACGAGAAAAATGGTTCTGTTGAAGTAAACGCTGCCGTTTGTTTTCAAATAAGAAGTGAGAATCTTGCGTTGATGTTGCGTAAAAAATGTTTTATTTTTGACTTAATGTAATATTTCGTATATAGTTTTAGTATAGGGTTTAATAAATTTGGAGTCTACGATTAATATTACTGTCTGATAAAATTCCTCCAACTTTTTTATCATAATACCCGGAAAATTATTAATCCTTATTGGTGCGGTTAGTTTGGAATGAGAAAGATTCCCTGTCAGGAGACGGGTGATTTTATTATTACCTCTAATCAAAATGGATTAATATATTATTAAATGTAATCCCGGCAAATTCGAAAAACTTAATTCAGGTAATGAAGAGATTAATTTTTCTTGGTTTCGTTCTGTGCCTTTTACATAATTCAGCGACACCGCAGACCGGATGGTTCTGGCTCAATCCTACACCTCAGGGCAATAACGTCAATCGATTGTATTGCGCTTCATCGAACACGGCTTACGGGCTCGCCAACAGGCTTGTAATTAAATCAACGGACAACGGAGCATCCTGGAGGAGTCTCGGCTACACTTTTTCAGGAGGTGTTCTGAGTATCTCGTTCATAAACGAACAGACAGGCTGGGTAGGATGTGTGAACGGGCAGGTGCTTAAGACGACAAACGGTGGAAATTCTTTCACGCTGATTAATACGGGAGTAGGAAATTCCTTCTACGGAATAGCGTTCAGAAGCGCCGATATTGGAGTCGCAGCAGGCAATGTAGGAAAGATTGTAAGAACATCGAACGGAGGCGCTAACTGGGTATCGATTAATTCGGGTACTACGAAAGATTTTATGGACGCGTATTTCGTGAATCAATCCGTCGGCTTCTTATGCGGCAACTACGGATTGTTTCTTAAGACGACAGATTCAGGACTTAACTGGTCGAACCTGTCATTTGATACACTGAAGAACTACAAATCTGTTTTTTTCTATGACGTTAATACGGGAATAATTGTAGGTAATGACGGAGTAATAAAAAAGACTACGAACGGAGGTGTGAACTGGACTGGGCAGACATCAGGCACAATAAATTATCTTTCGTCCGTGATTATGACAAGCGCTTCCAATGCTTTTGCCAGCGGATGGAACGGTATAATCAGAACGACGAACGGCGGGACTAACTGGTCCTTCGTATATCAGGGGCCCCCGTCGGAAATATATTCCGTCTGCGCCGCGCAATCAGGATTAATCGTTGCAGGAGGTTATATAGGTTATATGATAAATTCGTCCGATAACGGCGGTAGTTGGACGCAGATTTCCAACTACATCACGAGGAACGAATTAAACGAGGTATTTGTCGGTCCCTCGGGCATTGTTTACGCGGCAGGAGACAGCGGAAGAGTTTATATATCGACAAATTCCGGCGCGAATTTTTCTCTTAGCCAGACACCGTCGTTCAGGAGAATTAGCGGTTTTTTTGCAAACTCGTCATTTGTTATCGCCGTGGGCGATTACCTGTCCATATCGCGTTCGACTAACAACGGGATTAACTGGCAGAGCATTAACGCCGGCTCGTCCTACAGGCCGTTGAACGACGTTTTCTTCGCGGATAACTCCACAGGTTACGCGATAGGCGACAGTGGAAAAATTATGAAATCGACAAACGGCGGCTTAAACTGGGCTCTGCAATATTCGGGCACTTCGCAGTGGCTTACGAAGACTGAGTTCTTCGGAGCGAATACAGGTTACGTTTCGGGTATGGGCGGTATGATTCTCAAAACTACTAACGGCGGAACGAACTGGACGAACACGGGTGCCGGTATCCCCTGGAATCTGATGGGAATGGATTTCGTAAACGCGAGTACAGGTTTCGTTTGCGGGTACACGGGAACAATTTATAAAACGACGAACGGCGGTTCTAACTGGATAATAAAAACAACTCCGACAACGATGCATCTCTGGACTATCAACTTCCCGAATACAAATATCGGATACGCGGCAGGAAGCGGTGGCATAATTCTGAAATCAACCGATGCGGGTGAAACGTGGATGCTGCAGCCGGAGTTCGCCGTGAATTCATACAACTGCTCGTATTTCACTGATGCCAATACGGGGTATCTTGCCGGTACCAACGGCATATTTGTAAAAACGACGTCGGGCGGTCTTACCTTCGCTGCGCCGGTAAAAACCGAAATTCCAAAAACATTTATGCTGGAACAGAATTATCCCAATCCGTTCAATCCCGTGACAAAGATACGGTTTGATATTCCGGAAAACGGTAAATGGAAAAGCGATAATGGTATTGTAACTCTTAAGGTTTACGACATTCTCGGGAAGAAAGAAGCGACGTTAGTCAACGAATACCTTCAGCCGGGAACTTACGAGGTGGAGTTCAATGCCGGGCGTTTATCTTCGGGAATTTATTTTTACAGGTTAAGTTTGGGAAATTATTCAGAAACAAGAAGGATGGTCTTTATAAAATAGTTCTAAATCAGTTTTAATTAAAACAGACATAAAACTCAGGAGAATTCTATGAAAAAACTTGCAATCTTCTTTGTAATAATATTCTTAACCGTTATTCCTCGTTTTGTACAATCGCAGGGCGACTGGTTCTGGCAGAATCCGTCAGCCTGCGGGTGGGGCGCGAATGCTTCGTGTTTCGTAAACTCAAATACGGGCTGGATTGTCAGTTTCGCGGGTACCGTAATGAAAACGACGAATGGAGGAATCAATTTTGTTGACCAAACCACGACATTCGACGGCACTTTTCTCGGAGTCAAATTCTTTGATGCGAACACAGGTTACGTCTTTGGCGCGGGCGGAGAATTCCACAAGACAACAAACGGCGGAACGAACTGGGTAAAAATCAGCAATACAATCGGACAATATCTGAGTGACAGTCATTTTTTTGATGTCAATACAGGATGGATATGCGGTTATAACGGAACGTTAGTAAAGACAACTAACGGCGGTGTCAACTGGATTACCGGCACATCAGGTGTCACGAGCCAGTTGACTTCGATAAGTTTTCTGAACGCGAACTCCGGAATAGCGGCGGGTTGGAACAATACATTTATAAAAACCACAAATGCGGGTTTGAACTGGTTCTCGATAGCCCCGCCAGGCAATAATACTTTTCTGGAAGTTTATTACTCGTCCGCTGATACGTTCTATGCCGGGAATTCGTCGGGTGTTATGAGAACAACTAATGGAGGTCTGAATTGGACACAGCAAACGTTTCCGGCAACAATTACTGTTTATTCGATAAAGTTTTTCGGTGATACAAAAACGGGGATTGCCGCGGGATGCGGAACGATGTCCTATGTATTGAAAACAACTAACGCGGGGGAGAACTGGCAGATTTTATATACGGGACCGTACGCGCAGAATATTAGCACTTCATTTGTAAATCCGAATACTATTATCTGCGCGGGGACAAAATATACGGGATGCGGTTTTGTTTTTTATTTCTCCACTAACGGAGGTAATAACTGGACGAACTACACTCCCGCTTATTATTTCAATGAAACACCGGGCTCGATTTATTTCATAAATCAAAATACGGGCTTTGTGACGAGTACTTTTCAGGGACTGCACAGGACTACTGACGGCGGCAGCACGTGGTTTAATGATACGATACCGATAAATGCGTCTTATCTTAAAGTCAAATTCATTAACCAATATACAGGTTTTGCATGCGGCAGTTACAGGGTGATTCTGAAAACTACTAACAGCGGAACAAACTGGACTCAGGTCAATCACGATTATAATTCGTCGGGACTGGGAACATTGTCATTTCCTTCGGAAAACACGGGTTACGCGTTCGGAAGCCAGTTGATTATGAAAACTACGAATGGGGGAACAAACTGGTTAAGTATACTTACATCTTCTTACGCTTACAACTCCGGTTGTTTTATAGACAATAACACGGGCTGGTCCTGTTATCAGGGAAATATAATCAAGACGACTAACGGAGGAACGAACTGGTCGAATGTATATTCGGGCGGAGGCGTTTTTTACGACATTGCATTCGCAAACGCCGACACCGGCTGGGCTTGCGGTACGGGCGGGAATGTCGGCATAACAACCAACGGAGGATTGAACTGGACGGGGGTCGCGACCGGTCAGACAGGCTCGGGGTGTTATCTTAAGGATCTTGAATTCATAAACTCGAAGACAGGTTTTGTGGGCGGCAGCGGAGGATTCCTTGCATATACCACAAACTCAGGAATGAACTGGTACAGGCAAAGCGTTCATATGGGCTCCTATCAGTTATTGTCGGTATGTTTTATTAATTCGATGACGGGATGGTTTGCGGGATACGCCGGATTTGTAAAGAAAACGACAAATGGAGGATATATTCCGATTGGCATAGAACAGATAGGAAATGTTGTTCCTGAAAGATGTTATCTCGGACAAAATTTCCCGAATCCCTTCAATCCGTTGACGAAGATTAAGTTTGACGTAGCGGAAAATGGAAAATGGAAAAGTGAAAATGGTATGGTAACGATAAAGGTATACGACATCCTTGGAAAGGAAGTCGCGACGCTCGTGAATGAAAACCTTCAGCCGGGAACTTACGAGGTGACCTGGGACGCTGCGGGATTTAACAGCGGAATATATTTCTATCAATTAAAATCCGGCAATTATTCTGAAACTAAAAAACTTGTATTAATAAAATGAGAAAAATCATTCTGTCCCTTATCATTATTGCGTTATCATTCGAGGTCTCCTATTCTCAGAGTTCGTGGAATTTCCAGAATCCGTATCCGACGGGCAACACGTTGAATTCGGTTCACTTTGCGGACCCGAATACCGGCTACGCGGTCGGGATGTTCGGTTCCTGCATAAAGACAACTGACGGCGGGTTCTCCTGGACGTCGCTTAACACCGGACACAACGGCGTTTATGATTTCCTGTCCTGTGTTTACTTCACAAGCGGAAGTACGGGATATATATGCGGAGGAGGCGGCGGAATGGGAAGCGGCTTAATATTGAAAACGACGAATACGGGGAATTCCTGGATGCAGGTGAATCCCGGTCCTAATTACCCGATATTCGGAATTTTCTTCGTTAACGCTTCAACCGGTTTTGCCGCAGGCTCTTTCGGTAGAATCTATAAGACAACGAATGCCGGCAATGATTGGTCGGTGCAGACAGTAACAGGCGCTAATCTCGGACCTGTGTTTTTCCCTAGCGTGAACACGGGTTATGTAAGCGGCAACGACAGTACAATATTCAAGACTACGAATTGCGGAGTTAACTGGATAAAGATAACCCACGCCGGACGCTCATATAACGGCAAGATGTATTTCATAAATGACAATACAGGATTTTCGTGCACAAGTCTTGACGGTCTGAAAAAAACCACGAACGGAGGAAGCAGTTGGTTTGTGTCCGAAAATACGAGAATATGGGGAAGTGTTTATTTCCTCAACCAGACAACTGGATTTATTTCAGGCGGCAACGGAGAAATGAAGAAGACTACCAACGCGGGTCAGAACTGGGTTTTGATTAATTCAAGCATAAGTGGTCAGAGTGATTTTTATTTTTCCGATTCTCTGAACGCTATAGGGATAGGCGAAGAGGGCCTTGTTAGAAAAACCACAAACGGCGGATATAACTGGTCGGGTATAAACACGAATGTGCGGGACAGCCTTTATTCAATTTGTTTCTCGGGCAGCACGGGTTATACTTCGGGCGGAAGCGGCACGGTTCTGAAGACTACAAATTCAGGTCTTACGTGGGTGGCGCAGTCGAAGATTACAGCCGCGACTCTGACTTCTCTGGCGCTGTTCGACATAGACAATGTAACTGCTGTCGGTTCGGGAAGAAAAATCATCCGCACGACAAACGGCGGGACAAACTGGATATCAGTTACACCGGGAAATTATTCGAGCAGCCTTAATTCCGTCGCTAAAGTGAGCGGCGGTACTGCAATAACCGTCGGTGATTACGGTTTGATAATGAAATCAACCAACTACGGCGCGAACTGGTCAAATGTGACGAGCCCTGTAACAACAACTCTGAAATCGGTAAAATTCGGTGATGCGAATAACGGTACCGCCGTAGGCATAGGCGGTGTAATTTTGAAAACAACGAATTCCGGAGACAACTGGTCGCAGATAACCGCCGATAAAACATTCAATGACCTGAATTCGGTTTATTTCGTAAATCAAAATACCGGAATCGCAGTCGGAAACGGCGGAACGATTATTAAGACTACTAACGGAGGAGCGACTTGGGTCCAGAAAACGAGCGGAACAATCGAAGACCTGACATCAGTATTTATTTCTAATTCGGTTTGCTATGCAACGTGCGCGTCAATTTACGTGTATAAATCCACCAATCTCGGAGAGACCTGGGAGCAGCATTATACAGGTACGGGCTCGTCGCTGCTGTCGGTGTTTTTCAATGACGCCAACACGGGCTGGATATGCGGGACGGGCGGCGCGATAATTCAGACGACTAACGGAGGCGGAGTGTTCATCCGAAATATTTCCGGTGAAATCCCAGATAGATTCACTTTGGAGCAGAATTATCCGAATCCCTTCAATCCCGTGACGAAGATAAGGTTTGATGTGCCTGATAAAAATCAGGTTACAATGAAAGTATATGATATCCTCGGAAAGGAAGTCGCAACGCTCGTGAATGAAAACCTGCGTCCGGGAAGTTATGAGGCAATCTTTAATGCAGGGCTTTTACCGTCCGGGATTTATTTCTACCGGCTGGAAACTGAAAAAAATTCGTATACGAAAAAAATGATTCTCTTAAAATAATACAATGTTATCCGTTCCTTCTGTAAAATAATTTAATTCATAAATTTAAATTAAAAACAATGGAACTGAAAAAAGTATTTCTTGCAATCTTTATTATTGTATTTACTGTTTCTTTTAGCGCCGGCATTGCTCATTCACAGATTACTGATAAGGACGGCAACTCATATAACACTGCTACTATCGGCGCCAAAGATTGGACAACTGAAAATCTTAATGTTGAGCATTATCGGAACGGCGATATTATACCGCAGGTGCAGGACGCTGCCGAATGGAAAAAACTTACTACAGGCGCATGGTGCTATTACGAAAATCTTACCGAAAACGGAAAAACATACGGAAAACTGTACAACTGGTATGCCGTTACCGATTCTCGCGGATTAGCTCCTGAAGGCTGGCATATTCCGAGCGACGAAGAGTTTACGGAAATGACAAATTCTCTTGGAGGAAATGAAACTGCCGGCGGTAAACTGAAAGCGGTTACTCTATGGAACGATCCCAATAAGGGCGCGACAAACGAGAGCGGTTATTCGGCTTTGCCGGGCGGTTACCGTGCGGATAACGGATCGTTTAAATTATTATTGAAGTACGGGTGCTTCTGGACATCGACTCAGACAACTACCGTCGGGGCTAGATGCCGGGAACTGCATAATAATATTACTGATATAATTCGGGATACATATAATAAGAAATGCGGCCTGCACGTTCGCTGTGTGAAAGATTGAATCAGATATATTAATTATACGGCAGAGTATAGAGAACGTATTTAATCCTAAAGAACGTTGCTTCAGAAGATAATCTGATATTTCAAATACCGGTTATTGAGAATTTGGTTATTAAACAGTAAAAAAGAACAATAAATTGGTTTTATTGAAATAGAGAAAGTCTTATATTAAAACATAAGCATTTTTAAAAAACGGCACGAATTAAAATTGCGACAGGCCGGGAATTTTTTAAATGAAAGTTTAAGAGGTAAGTATGAGTATCTTAAAACTTATATCATTGGTTCTTTTTATACTTTTCATTTCAACGCTTTCTTTTTCCCAGACAGGCTGGGTGCTGCAGAATCCTTATCCTCAGGCGAATCCGATTCTGAAAGTTCAGGCGCTTAATGCTGATATCATAACGGCCTGCGGTCACGGCAGGACGCTCATAAGGTCTTCAAACGGAGGATTGAACTGGTCCGTTTATTCGAACAACATACCCGAATGGAACTATCCGAATACAAGCCAGATTTATTCGGTGCATTTTATAAACTCAGGCACGGGTTATTTCTGCGGCAGTAAAGGGGCGTTGTATAAATCGGTCAACGGAGGTATTAACTGGACTGCGCAATCTTCCGGACTCACGACTGATTTATATTCCATACAGTTCGTTAATCAGTCCACGGGTTACGCCTGCGGGACAAGCGGAAAGATTATCAAGACGACGAATGGAGGCGAAAACTGGCAAAGCCAGACCGGAGGCGGAACAGCGACCTTAGTCTCATTGTATTTTATCTCGGAAAATACAGGTTGGATTTGCGGCTCATTATTATCGGGGAATATACTGAAAACAACCGACGGCGGAAGCAACTGGATTTCTTATCCCTGCGGTGTATCACAGTCACCGAGCGGAATACATTTCCCGAGCGCGTCAACGGGTTACCTGGTAGGAGGCGGGGGAAAAGCCGCTAAGTCAACCGACGGAGGAGTAACCTGGTCGCTGCTGACAACAGGGACGATAGCTGAATTCACCTGCGTTTATTTCACGTCTGAATCGACAGGCTATATCGGCGGCGGCAACAGCGGGTGCGTGCTTTTCAAGACAACTGACGGGGGAGGTTCCTGGACGAGCATTGCAGGAGGCCTTCCGTGGAGCACAAACCTTAGATCGATTTCTTTCGTAGATGCTAATACCGGATGGATTGGGGGCTATGAAGGACGTATTTGCAAGACAACTGACGCGGGCGCGACATTTATTAACCAATCAGGCGGTTTGCCAAGCACTTTCTATTCCGCGCATTTCATTTCCGACCAGACAGGCTGGACTGCGGGTGTGTCGGGAGCAATGATGAAAACTACAAACGGCGGCTCTAACTGGAATCAGATTATTTCTTCATTACCTTTGTATTACAGCACCATTAGATTCGTGAACGCGCAAACAGGATACAGCGCGGGCTCGGTAATAGTCGGCGATACTAATTATGTCGTGAAATCAACCGACGGCGGATTGAATTGGACGCCGAAACTCAAGGTCGTCAATTACAATTTAAAATCCGTTTTCTTCCTGAACAGCGAGACTGGATGGACTGCAGGATATAAATCGACACCGCCGCGAACGGGTCTTATTATGATGACAACAAACGGCGGTGATAACTGGACTACTCAGTATAACGTCATATCCGATACTGCTTCGCTCGAGAATGTTTATTTCACTTCGGCTCAGACGGGTTACGCTGCGGGCTGGTGGACGAAACTTCTCAAAACAACTAACGGCGGACAGAACTGGGTGATGCAGCCGTTGTCCATTGGAACGGCGCACTTAACTTCGATTTGCTTCCCTTCCGCTTCAACGGGCTATATCTCGGGATGGTACAAGATGGTTCTTAAAACGACTGACGGGGGAGAGACGTGGAACGATTTAGCCTCAGGCTTCCCTTATAGCGTGAATTTTGAAGAATTGCATTTTCCGTCAAACCAGACAGGCTGGGTGGTTGGAAGCAGCAGAATTTTCAGAACGACAAATGGAGGCGCAAACTGGACTGACCAGTCCGTCGGATGTTCGACGGTGAATAATTCAGTATGGTTCGTAAACGATATGACGGGCTGGCACGTGGGGTCAACGGGAACAATCTACAAAACCACGAACGGAGGCGAGAGCATTGTCGGAATCTCCGTCAATGAGGAAGAGATTCCTGAAAGTTACGCCCTCGGGCAAAATTATCCGAATCCTTTTAACGCGATGACAACGGTCTGCATACGGATTCCGCTGAATGATAATTCGAGAATCGGAAACGGGAATTATACTTTGAAAGTATATGACGTTGCCGGCAGGGAAGTTTCCGTCCTGATTGACGGTTACCTGAATCCGGGTGTTTATAAAGTCAGGTTTGACGCTTCAACACTGGCTTCGGGATTGTATTTCTATCAGTTAAAATCGGGCGAAGAATTGATTGAAACGAGAAAAATGGTACTGATTAAATAGAAACTTCTGAAAAACGATTTCTGTAATCTCTTTTGTAACTGAAAAACGTTTTCTGTAATCTCTTTTGTAACCCCACCTTTTAAGGTGGGGTGAAAGATAAGTAAATCAATAGGACTTTAGTCCTTAAGAGGGTTTTCAGAAGTCTTTATATAGTAAATTCGGCAATCCCGGCAAAAGATATACGTATTTATTAATGCGGGATTTGCTTAATTTTATTTGCTACCAGAAAAAGTACATATAAAAAAATTTTTAAATCAGAAATTTTAATAAATCAGAATAATTTTTAATAAAGAAAAGGAGTGAAATTGAGATCACGAATACTAATCTCCGGAGTAATTTTAATCGCTGCGATTTTATTCGCGGCTGCGCAGGCATATCCGCAGGCGACAAGAATCGTGCTGTTCGAAGAGGCAACAAGTTGCTTCTGCGGACCGTGCGGTGCAAGCAATCCTATTTTTGACGCCTGGCTTCAGGCGAACCCGACGAACACAAACGCCATAAAATATCATCCGAATTTCGGTGCGGACCCGATGTACCTCGCGAATCCGACCCAGAACACCGAGCGGGTGAATTACTGCGGAATAAACGCATATCCGACCGTTAACGCGGACGGAGTGTTGTTCGACTGCTGCTGGCCGTTTTCGGCTTCCTGTTTCTCGAGTGTGCTTGCGACAAGAACAGGCGTTTCGACTCCGCTTAGCATAACGGTTACGGATTCAAGAATTGCGGGGGATTCAATAAAATCGGTTATAGTGCTGAATCTCTCCTCGAACCTGCCTGCAGGAACATACAAGTTAAGGGTGATGGCGGTTGAGAACAAGGTCCATTATACCAGCCCCCCGGGATCTAACGGCGAAACTGATTTTTACAATGTTTTCAGGTGGGCATATCCGAACACGACGGGTGTCGAAGCTCCGACAACGGCGGGAACGTACACATATACCTATACGTACAAGCGTCTTTCCAACTGGGTTGACACTTCTATTTATACTGCCGCATTCGTTCAAAATGACGTGAACAAGGAAGTCATTAATTCGGGAAAAGGACATTACATTCCGACAGGTATTAATCCCGTCAATGCTCCCGTACCGCAGAGATATTCTTTGTCGCAGAATTATCCGAATCCTTTCAATCCCGTGACGAAGATTTCCTTTGATATTCCGACATCGGGAAATGTAAGCCTTAAAGTTTTTGACGTAACGGGAAGCGTTTTATATACTCTCGTGAACGGTCAGTTGAACGCAGGAAAGTACAGTTATGATTTTGACGGCTCCGAACTTTCAAGCGGCGTGTATTATTACAGACTTGAAAGCGGCGCGTTCTCCGAAACGAAAAAAATGATACTGGTAAAGTAGTTTCGAGTATGATAACTTAAATTTAGGTAATTAGAAGAATTGAAAAGCCCGTTACATAAATCGTAACGGGCTTTTTTCGTATCTTATTTTTTCTTCTTTTCGATGCAGATGCAGTCGGCACCACTTAGAGTAGCTTTCACCGTAACAGAGGATTCACCTGTAAGAAATGTGGCCATTCCCATTTTGTCACCGCAGCATTTAATACAAATCGTATGTTTGTCAAAATCGTCTCCATATTCAGCGTTAAAATCGGATGAATATGCTATTAACAAAGGTCCGCCGTCTATGCAATATTTTATGTCTTTGCAGCCTTCGCAGCCGATTACATGCACTGTAATTTGCTGGGTTGTTGTTTTGTTTACCGCGATTCCGGGATTAGAAAATGTTATTGCATATAGGATAAACACGATAAGAAAAATGCCGGGTATTACATATAGTTTTTTCATTATTATTTCCCTTATTTTAATTTTTAAAAAATTTGTAAGATTTAAAGTGCATGAACGAACAGTGCGTGTGCTTTTATTATTATCTTAAAATAATAAATCACCGAAAAACATTCTTAAACTGCGTTGGCAATTTAATATTCACGCTTTCCTGACGTCACGCAGGCTGAATATATTTTGAGGCGCAGGGAGTCTGATTTTCGCGATGCCTCCTTATCATCTCCACTGTTAGATAGTATATTTTTACAAATGTATATACGATAGTATTCTTGAGTCTGCATTCCTGCCGCTGGCGAGTGCCGGCAGCTCTAACGGCAATTCTGAATGTAAAGTATTATAAAAGCCTTCAATTCCATATAAGATATAATTATGTTAAAAAACAGATTAACTGTATATCTAATTATCGGCTTCAGTGGTGAAAAAAATAGGTGTGTATGCCGGTTGATTTATTGTTAATATAAAATTTAGAATAGTAATATACAAGTACATTTTAATGATTTATTGAATGGATGAGGAGTCGCGAGCTGGTAACAGCATCAATTTTAAATATGGGAAATACTGGTTGAATGAATTAATAAAAGTAAAGTCATATGAAAATTATATAAAAATGCCTTCTTTAATAAAAAGAAGGCATTTTATGCTATATTCTATTTGAAATTATACGTCAGCGAAATATGCCCCAGAAGATTTTTCAGGCTGCTTTCACTGTTGTTGTATTCAGTAGCGACTTGATGTATGCTTGTGCCCGTGACGGTATTGTTGAAACCGTACTCGAGACCCAAGTGCAGTTTTAGTTTCGCGAGAAGATTGTAACTGCAACCCGCCATTACGTGGTGTTCGAGCACAGCCGGCATTATCGGAATTATTGTTTCAGGAGGGATAGGATTTGTCGTGTAAGCGTATCCCGCTCTCAGAGTAAATACGTCGCTGAAATCGTATTCGCCTCCGAATTTCAGAATGACGGCGTCTTTCCATTTAAGAGGAAACTCGACAATGAGGTCGCCCTGATTGATTCCACCGCTTCCAATCATCTTATTTACGTTGTTGTTGTTGCCGCTCTTGAGCGTGAGTTTCATGTTTTCAAATGCCTTTGACCAGTTCAGCCATTCAAAATCAAAGCCGAATCTCAGGCGCGGAATGGGTGAATACATCAACCCGAAACCCGCGGACTGCGGAGTCTTGAACTCGTTTTCAACATCGTAGGTTGCAGTGAATCCTTCGTAAGGATGAATTCCGTTTGCTGAGAAAAGCGCGGACACGAGTTTCGCCGCGGAATCTACTGAAATATGATATATGTTGACAAGATTCATCGCCGCTATTCCTGACGCTTCGCTGAACTGTGAGGACATGTCCAGTGATGCCGTTCCGCTTTTGAAGTTAAGCGGAATCGAAAGGCAGTAATTCGCGCCAATCGAAAATCTCTCGCTGTATTTATAAGCGATACCGAATTTCCCGCCGAATGTATATGACTTTAGCCCTGTCATTTCCGCCGCCGCTGTCATTTCAGAGTAACCGAGACCTACGGGACGCGGAGCCGAAAAGTAGTTTCCGAAAGTAGTCGGTCCTGATGTCGTAATCAAAGTACCTTTAAGCAAAGAAGGGGGAAGACTGAACGGCTGAACTATTTCGAGCGTTGAATAAACGAATTCACCCGTTGCGCCGATTGAAAGTTGCGGCGTAATAAGATACGCAGCGGAAATCGCGCTTTCGACAATCGCGAATCTTGAACGGTATTTCTGGTTATCCGCCGTGGGGGACAGCAACTGATGCTTTAATTTATAATCCGTGCCCATGCCTCCTGTGGTGAACACGCCTGCGCCGAGAGTCAGATTGCTGTTTTCGAAATTATGAACGTAAGATAAACTTGGAAGTGCGTACAAAACCTTTTCTCCCTCGTAATCGTTATAGATATTCGTGGTAGTCTTTCCGGTCGCGTCCTTCGAGTAATTCTTGAAATGCGGAATCGGCACCATGAATATGGTGTTAGCATTGAGTACAGGCTTCTTTATGAAAGACATACCCGCGGGATTCGTAATCATCAATGAAGGACTGTCAAAGAAACCGATTTCCGTTCCGCCTCTGCCTGTTGAAACCGTGTTGTAGTCAACCGCTCTGATGCCGCTCTGGGAATACGCGACGGTGGACAGGAACAATAAAAGAATAGCAGTAACAATACTTTTCCTCATGTTGTAGTTTTTAGGTTAAGGTAAATGTATACGAAAATGAACAAAAATATTTAATATTTCAATTATATTTTCTTTGTATTGAATTAACAGCAGTATAATTTCAAAATCCGGATGTCTGACGGGATTATCCTTTATACATTTGAATTGTATATTTACGGGCGAATAAATAATTTGCAATAACTAAAGAATAATTTATCATGCATAAATATATTTTACTGCCAATTTTATTAATTTTCATTTATCAGACAATGTATTCCCAGAATGTAAACGTAAAAGAAAGGGTAGAGAGTTATAAAAAAGTAACCCTGAATGCGGATTTGTCGTGGCTGAGCGCCAACGAACAGAAAATTATTCCTCTGTTCATCGAGGCTGCAAGAATAGTTGACGATATTTTCTGGAGACAGAATTTCGGAGACAAGCAGACTCTGCTGTCAGGTCTGACAGATGAATATGAAAAGGAGTTCGTCAGGATTAATTACGGTCCGTGGGACCAGTTAAACGACGAAAAACCGTTCATTAAGGGTTTCGGCGAAAGACCCGCCGGCGCGAATTTTTATCCCGCCGAAATGACGAAAGCGGATTTCGAGAAAATCAGCGACCCGAACAAGAACGGAGCATATTCGATAATCATTAAAGACAAAGACGGTTACAAGGTAGTCCCTTATTCAAAAGCATACGAAAAGGAGATAAAAAAAATCGCCGAACTTCTTATGCGCGCGTCGGAACTCGCCGATGACGCGGGACTAAAAAAATATCTGACGTTAAGGGCGCAAGCGCTTCTGACGGACAATTACCAGCCGAGCGATTTCGCCTGGATGGAAATGAAAACATCTAACCTCGATTTCATTGTCGGTCCGATTGAGAATTATACAGATAAACTGTTCGGATACAAGACTTCTTTTGAGTCGTTCATACTTGTTAAGGATCCCGAATGGAGCAAGAGGCTTGAAAAGTTCGCTTCTCTGCTTCCCAATCTTCAGAACGGACTTCCTGTTGACGAAAAATATAAAAAGGAAAATCCCGGCTCGGAATCCGACCTGAACGCTTACGACGCGATTTATTACGCAGGTGACTGTAACGCGGGAAGCAAAACTATCGCGATAAATCTTCCGAACGATGAGGAAGTGCAGATTAAGAAAGGCTCAAGACGTCTTCAACTGAAAAACATTATGAAAGCAAAGTTCGATAACATAATGACTCCGATATCCGAACTTATAATTACTCCCGGACAGAGGAAGTATGTGAAATTCAACGCTTTCTTCGAAAATACGATGTTCCACGAAGTCGCGCACGGACTCGGCATCAAGAACACGATAACCGGCGCCGGTACTGTAAGAGACGTTTTGAAGGAACAATATTCAGCCCTTGAAGAAGGGAAGGCGGATATTCTCGGCTTGTACCTTGTAACGAAACTGTATGAGATGGGCGAACTGAAAGAAGGCGAAGTGATGGAAAATTACGTTACATTCCTCGCGGGCATATTCCGTTCCTGCAGGTTCGGAGCGGCGAGCGCTCACGGTAAGGCGAACATGGTCAGGTTCTATTATTTTCAGGAAAAGGGAGCATTCACACGCAACGATGACGGAACATATTCCGTGAATTTTGACAAGATGAAAGACGCGGTTATATCTTCCTCGCAGCAAATTATCAAAATACAGGGCGACGGAGACTATAATGCCGCGAAAAGCCTTATTGAAAAAGACGGATTCATCAAGGAAGAATTGAAGAAAGACCTCGACAGGATTAATAACGCGGGCATTCCCGTTGATATTGTATTCGAGCAGGGTCTCGAGTATCTGAAGTTTTAACCGGTATACTTTTACGCGGTAAAATCCTCAGACTCCGGTTATAAAAAAAATCCCCGGCTTAACCGGGGATTTTCTTTTTATAAAATCGTGAACCAGGTTTTACTTCCAATACGTGAATTTAACTCCGCATTCCTCGATGAAAGTAAGTATGCATAACTCGTGATATTTTATTCTGTCGGCGAGCGGCAGCGTTCTTAATGTCTCTACTGTATATGAAGGTATCTTCAATTTGTCAATTATGTTATCCATCGAATGATTCGCCTTGAAAGGAAAATACTGAATCCTGAATTTGTACTCCGGATTAGGGATATATTTATTCGTATTAAGATTTGAGCGCACGAGGTAATCCGAGAAAGTCTCGGAATTTGTTATGAAAGTCTGGCCGAATGACTTGTCCTTCTGCTTTCCGTAAAGGTTCTCGTCGAACTTCGTCCACGCTTCGTGCAGGTTTATAACGTAATCGGGATTAAACTCTTTAACGAAATCCATGAACTCGTACGCGAGCCGTTCTTCGTAAATCTTCCCGTTCTTATCGCCGGGAAAGACCTGATTCAAATCAACTCCGACACCCCTCACGTTCTGTTTGAATGCCTGAATGTTAACCATCGGAATGAAACCAACCGTGCCTTCGTATATGTTTATGTACTTCATCACGGTATCGCAGGCGTAAATTCCCGCCACTTCATCGCCGTGTATGCCCGCATCAATTAGTATTTTGGGATATTCGGATTCGGAGCGGAGAATGTAATACGGAGTCTGATATTCCGTATTCTCTCCGATGACGTATTGTATTACNGAAGTGTTCCGTATTCTTTGGAGGATGGGTCTGAGAATGAACGAGATTCACGGACAACATCGCCAGCAGTATTATAATAAATGTTCGCATCAGTTTAGATAACAAAAAATAACCGAAAAAATTCTCTTATGTGGTCTATCTTCTTATTCTTACCGCTCCCGAATAAATGCACGTGAAAAGCGCGGCTGCTTTTAGTTCGGCGCTGACAGCGCTCATGTCATCGGAGATGTTCCAGTCTTTCCAGGCGCCGGAACCGCCGAATCTTGTATTGACCTTCATGCTGCCATTGCCGGATGTAATATTCCATTCTTTCCAGGCGTCTTCTCCCGAAAACAAAGTGCTTACCCTGAGAGTGGTTTTCCCGTCGCTGACATCCCATTGCTTCCAGGCGTCATCGCCGGAAAAAACGGTTCTTATAGTACCGCTGTAACCGCCGATATTGAATCTCCAGTATTTCCAGCCGTCATCGCCGCTGAATACTGTCTCTATTGTGCCGTCGGAGTTTGGAGTCGAAACTCTCCACTGCTTCCACGCGTCATCACCGCTGTACATCGTGCTGTAAGAGCCCGAACCTTTATCCGTGGAAATGTTCCAGTCCTTCCACGCTCCTTCGCCCGCGAAACGCGTTGACATCGATGAATATTTTATATCCTGCGCGTTTGCAAATGCGCAGAATATTAAAAATATCAAAGCCGTTATTTGTAATTTAGTTTTCATGGTTAATATTTATACTGCAATATTACGAATTTGTTCACAAAAAACCCAGTAAATCTATTTCACCAGTACCATTTTTCTGGATTCCGTATAATTTCCGGCGGAGAGTCTGTAAATGTACGTTCCGCTTGGAAGTGAACTGCCTGAATTGAACTGCGCTTCGTAAGTTCCGGGCGGAAGATTATCGCTCACAAGCGTCTCGATTTCTTTGCCGAGGATATCGTAAACTTTCAGCGATACCATGACGTGAGCGCTTGTACTGATTGAAGGGACAGAGAATTTGATTTTCGTGTATGGGTTGAATGGATTTGGATAGTTCTGGTACAGAGAAAAATCTGCGGGAATTTCAGCCGAGATTGTTTTAATCAATACGCTGCTTATGTCGATAATGGACGACCATATCTGATAAATGCCCGAGTAATCATCCATCCAGTATGCGTATATTTTATTCCCGTTTGATTCGATTGTTATGAAGTCGCCCTGATAACTTGATGCGGCTCCCGCGATTGGCTTGGGCTTAAATCTGTGGCTGCTGACAACGTATTCGCGCCAGGTGTTGCCCCCGTCCTGCGAGCGGGCTAGAAAGACTTCTGTCGAATCGGACGAAGTGTTTCTGTCGTCATAGAAAAGCACGTTAACTCCGCCTGCTGAATCGACGCACACCGAAGGACAGTACTGGATTCTTCCGTTGTTGAGCGCGTCCTGATTTATCCTAATGCCTGCAGACCAGTTAAGGCCGTTGTTTGTTGACCTGTGCAGTATAATATCGGGATCGGTTCCCGCGGGCGAAAGATTGGATTCGGCGGTTATCATATAAATCCAGCCGTTCCTCGCGCCTCCCGATTTATCAATATCATATCTCGGGAGACCGTTGACTCTTATATTTCCTTTTGAAGAGAGCGTGCCGTTTATTCCGTGCATCGAGTAAGCATTTTGAATAATCGTCCAGTTCGCCCCTCCGTTGTTCGAGTATCCGAACCCCGCAAAGTTTTCCGTAAACGGTGTTACGGAAGATACACCCGCCCAGGCATCGTATACCGTCCCGTCGTTTCCGGTCTTGATGTATCCTCCCGAACATCTTTGCGGCGGCGGTGAATTTATCGCCGCGGGTGAAGTCCAGGATATGCCGCTGTTCGTTGTATAAGCAACAAGAACAGGAAACGGATTGACGAAATTAACCCACGAGGCATACGTCCTGCCGTAATACGGACTTACGGGGCTGTTATCCGTTGTGCTCGAGCCTTTGTCTTCGGGCTGTTGGGTCGTAAGGGGATAAGCGGACGACCAGGTATTTCCCATATTGGTCGAATAGTGGCTGTAAACTCCCGACACCACGTTCGCTTTCCCGATGTGTGTTATCAGGAAAATTCCGTTCTTGTCGATTGATACACCCGGATCTCCGCCGTGATTGAATAAATTGTTCCCTTTGCACGTGTCCGAACCGAACCAATTGTAGCCTCCGTTTGTGCTGACGTACACTCCTTCACTGATGAATCCGTTTGTGGTATTGATCGTATACGCGCTTGCGAACAAAATAAGTTTGTTGTTCGGGCGGAAACAAACGATTGGCTCGGTTTGTGTAACCACGCTCGGAAATATCCTGAAATTAGAAAAAATAATGTTCGATTGCGGGATAACGCTCCCGCTACCGATTATCAGGACGGTAATAACAAAACACGCAATTTTTTTAAACATTGTATTGCTTTAAAATTTATAACTTACATTTAATCCCGAATAAACGCTTCTGGGTTCACCCGTTTCATAATACCTGCCGAAGAAATCGTTTACGTTAATGTATCCGATATATCTTTTATCAAAAATATTGTTCGTGCCGAAATACAGTATGGTGTTAAGTTTCCCGACGTTGAAATTTATTCCCGCCATCACGTTTCCGTAGAAATATCCCGGAGCGACGTCGGTATTCCTATCGTTAGCGTACATTTTAGATAAATAATCACAGTCCCACTGAAGCAGTCCGTTGAAATTTTCCGAGAGTTCGAATTCATAGTTCAGAATAAAATTGAGTATGTGTCTCGGTATGGAAGGAACATAGTTACCGTTGTATTCTTCGGTAATATTGCCCGACGGTCCCTGAATCACTGCGTGATAGTCCTGATACTTAAAGTCGGTCAGAGTGTAGTTGGTAACCAGTTCGATACCCTCGACGGGTTCGCACATGAAGCCCGCTTCAAGCCCCAGCCTGTTCGTTCTCGTCGCGTTTCTGAAGAAAGTATTCTGATTTATTGTGAATGGTACGATTTCATCTCTTACGACATAATCAAAAAATGTTAACTCGAATTTCACCTTTCGCATGAATTCCGAATGCTTATTTAAAATGTTACCCTTGAGCCCGAATTCAAAGTTCTGTGATGTTTGCGGCTTTAAGTCCGGATTGAGAGTGTATTTGGTGTTCGAAGTCGTGTAATTGTTGTCGAGTTCGCTTACCGCTGGTATATCTACTCCGATTCCGTAAGAAGTGTACAACGCTATATAAGGCGTCAGTTTGTAATTGATTCCGAGTTTCGGAGTAAAGTTATTGAATGTTCTCGATGTATCGGTGAAACCGTGAAATTGCATCGACGATTTCGAGAGCGAAACCATGTCGTACCTTGAAGAGAAAAACACGTTAGATTTGTTCTTTATGATTTCATAATGGTCCTCTACGTAAAACCCGAGGCTGCTTTGTATGTCCTCAAACTGGTCGTTTACGGTAAGTCCCTTCTTGCCGTTGATGTTATCGAAGAACGTTCTGGGACCCGATTGGAACGCATAGTCCATACCGACCGTGAACATGTTGTCCATGTTGCCGAGTCTTGTTTTATTCGTGTATCTCAGAAGTGCGCCGAACGAATTCCTGTTCGAAATCATGTAACTTTCGTCGTCTGTTTTTATGTAATCCTTCACGCCTCCGTAACCCGTGACTTCGAGTTCGCTGCTGTTATCCTTGCCGAACATCGTTTTAAACTTTACAGCTAATCTTCCTTTCTTGCTTTCATTCCTGAAATCCTGCGATATCGCAATGTCCCTTGCCTGCATCGGGTCGGTGTCAACCTGCTCCTTAGTCAGTGAGCCGGGTATCCTGTTTATCCCGCGTACATAATTCCCGTACAGCGAAATAGTCGATTTTGTGCCGAGGTAACCCTCATATACGGTGTTTACAAGATGTCCGTATTCACCGCTGTGGTTCCTGTATCCTTTTAGGTTTCTGTAATTATAACTCATGAAAAATCTGAAATCGCTGTTTTGAATCCCGACTTTTCCGCCGTTTTGCAGGAAGCCGAATTCCCCGTACTGGTTATTCGAAGTAATGAAGTTTTTCGGAAAGTATATATCCGAGAGAAAGTTCACGACCCCGCCGGGCGAGTTGCCGTATATTGAAGAAAGATTGCCTTTGACTACTTCGACGCCTCCGAGCGAAGTGAAATCAATAGCGTCAATTACTGTTTCGCCGTCTGGCTCGGACTCGGGAATGCCGTCCTGAAGAATTTTCACTCCTCTTACTCCGGTGTTGGAACGCGTTCCGTAACCTCTTATCGTTACCCTGATGTCTTTATTGCCGTATCTCGACTGAAGGAAAAGCCCCGGTACATCCGCGAGTACGTTCTTGGCGGAGACTTTCTTGCCGAAATCAAGTTCTTTCTTATCGACTCTCGTGACTGAAAAGGGGATATCAATAATTTTTTCGTATGTCCTCGTTCCCGTAATAACGAGTTCCTCGGTCTCGTATTTCATGCTGTCTCTTTCCTCTCTTTCCTGAGCGAAAGTAACCGAGCATGCGAAGATGAAAATCAAAAACAGTAATCTCGAATGCATAATGTTGTGTATTTTAATAAACTTAACTTAAAAAGTGATATTTAAAAATATAAAATTATTTAAAGGAGGCCCCGGAATTTTCACCCCGGGACCTCTTGAGAAAATTACAAATTAATCTTTAAACTTCCGAAAAACTGTCTGCCTGCTCCGGGCTGGTAAGCATTGCCTCCCGGATCGGGCTCTGAAAATGCCACGTATTTTTTGTCGCCGATATTCGTGACGTTGAATGATAACTGTCCCGCAATTGATTTAAGACACCAATCGTACACTATCCTTCCGTTAAATAGCGTGTAGCCTTCGACTGCCTCCGCGTCAAGGTTTGCGCCGTCTATGTATGATTTCGAAAGAGTTTCCGAACTCAAGCCGACGTATAAATGCGGTACGACCTCATACTGCAAATCCGCGTATATCTGGTGCTGCGGAGAGTTCGGCAGCCAGTTGCCGTCAACCGCGTATTTGACTATGGATGTATCATCCATTACGATTTTGCTCGGTTTGTCATTTGTGTACTTGAAATTTGAATATGTATATGCAAGTTGTACCGTCAGTTGTTTTACGGGAGTGAATTTTCCGTAAACTTCAAGACCGAACCTCCTGCTTGAACCTTCCGTCTTGTAAAACGTTTCCTGATTCCGAAGCGGGTCGGTGATTCTGTATCTGTCGAAATCGTTTTCAGTGGTAAGATAAAAACCTCCGATGTCGTAATACAGTATGTCTTTTATGGTTCCCCTTACTCCAATGTCCTCGCCCAGCGACGTAGCGGGTACAAGATGCGTGTTGAAACCGCCGAAGTTGTCGGGATTTTGAGCGAGTTCTTCGGTCGCAGGCGGCAAGAATCCCTGCCCCACGTTTGCATATATGCTGATGTTTGAGACAGGTGTGAAAGTTACGCCTAACCTTCCCGTGGTCTTGTTGAAGTTTGCTTCGCCGGATGCATCGAAGTTTGTTTTCAATTTGTCGGAAAGCGAATTGCGGATATCATCATATCTCACGCTTCCGATAATATCGACTTTATCACCGAGTTCAACCCTGTCAATCAGGAATGCGGAAAGTCCTCTTTGCTCGATTTTCTGATCCGAGAGAAGGTCCAATCCTCTGACTGTATGGTCGTTCTCTACTCTTTTTTCAAGAATTGTCTGCCATTGAAGGTCCGTGCCTACGCTGACGTGATTCCTTATCTTTTTCCCGCCGAAATGAACGTTGTATTGAAACGATGCGCCGGGAGTAACGATGTTCCTGTCGTTGAACGTGTGATTGTTCGCTTCCGTGAACAAAGTTCTCTTCGTATATACGTTAAAGTTGAAATCGTGCATCGGATTAATGTTTACCGTTCCGACCAATCCCGCGATTATTCTGTTCGTCTCAAGATATTCGTTGAAAGGAATCGCATCGGGATTAGACTGCTTCGGATCCTGCTGATACTGCAGGAGATTAATCCCTTCGGGATTCTCGTGATACTTCTCGGAGTAACTTATTATCGGTGTGAGGGAAATATATTTGTTCGGCGTGTAAGTAGCCTTGCCGTAAATATTATTTCCGAAGAAATGCGTGTGATCCCTGTATCCGTCGCCGTATTCCCTTGAGTATGACACTCTGTAATTTACGTTATTTACAAGTCCGCCGAATTGACCGAGTCCCTTGAAGAAATTGTTCGAGCCGTAGGTTATCAAACCCTGACCCGAGAGAGGTTTGGAACTTCCGTTCTGTGTAATTATGTTGATTATGCCGCCCGATGAACTCCCGCCGTAAAGAGATGCTCCGGGACCTCTCAACACCTCAACTCTCTCAACGGTTGACCAGTCAACGTCGAAAAAGTCAGGCGCGAATCCTGTCGGATCGTTGACGGGGATTCCGTCAAGCAGTATTTTAATCCCGCGGATTCCTCTTTCCGTCAGTATGCCCTGGCCTCTTATTGACAGATGAACGCGCTCGCCGTTAGCCTGATTGTCAACCTTTACGCCCGGTACGAGTTTCAGCGGTTCGTCCGCCGCAATCATTCGCGGCATCGTGGTGAGAAAATCATATCCGACGATGCTTGTCGCAAAACTGTTCTCTTTCAACGGCATTGTAAGCCTCGGGGCGGTTATTAGTATTTCAAGAGGATATTTGTATTCTTTCCTTGCGCTGTCCAGACTTTCAGTCTGTGCAATAACCTGCAATGAGGAAAATATTATTATTACAAATAATAAAATTAATTTTTTCATAACCTAAACTTTTAGTTTTTGGAAAAATTTCCTGTGTCAAATTATTTAGTTTAAATTATGAATACTTCGGAGGCGGAGAATCAATTTTAATGTATGGCGTGAATATCCTGAAACGGACCTCAGCGCTTAAACTGGAAATTTGCCGTGGTTTATGATTGAAAACGTTCAGTGAAAGAAAACCTGAAAATCTTTTATTATAGAATATGTTTCTTAATGCCAGATTTATGTTGTTGTCCCCTTTTCTCCCGAAACGCGAGGCGAACAAATTATTGAGCGATGTCTCTTTCAAATCTTTGACGCAATAAAGGATCAAATTATCATTTGATTCTTTTATAACGCAGATATCATACATTTCGTTACGATAAACGAATTCTTTGTCATTTAATCTGATTATTTCTCCTATGCCGTTCAGGTAATCTTCTTTCGGGACTTGAAAAGTGGTAACGTCGGGATTGTCAATATCCGATTCGTCAAATTCCGTGTAAAGATACTTCGACAGGGACATCAGCGGCAAATAAACCGAGATGTAACTGAAATCATTAATTAGAAAAAGTATTACCAGGATTATGGAAAAAACTTTTTTCATATACTTTCTGCTCGATCAAATTATGAAATTATTTTTAATAAAACCACATATTTATTACGAATCTGAAAAATGGTTTTGGTAAAAAGGCACCGCAAAAAACATTTAATTACTGTTTGAATTTAGTTATTTTACATAATGGAACTTTTCAAAATCGGATTTATTTCTGTCAGGCTCATAGACCTGATTGATATACTCATCGTTACGTATGTATTTTATAAATTATACAAGGTAATGAGGGGCACGATTGCGTTCCAGATTTTCCTTTCTTTATTGCTTATACTCGGCATATCGTTCATTGCGCAGGTTCTTAACCTTCAGGTTATGAGTTGGCTTCTCAGCAAACTGACCGATATATGGGTTATCGCTCTGATAATTCTGTTCCAGCCTGAGATTCGGAGAGTCCTGATTATTATCGGCAGGACGCGAATCGTTAGATTCTTCATGCGGATAGACCTTAAAGAAAACGTTACTGAAGTTGTTGACGCTTGTGTTGAGTTTCAGAAAAACGGTTGGGGCGCGCTTATAGTGATTACACGCACGACAGGGCTTCAGAACATTGTCGAAACGGGTGAAAGGATAGACGCGAAAATCAACAAGGAACTTCTCGTCTCGATATTTTATCCGCGCTCACCGCTTCACGACGGCGCGGTTATTATAAACAACAATAAAATCGAAGCGGCGCGATGCCTTCTTCCGCTTTCGGAGGTCCAGTCTCTGACGAACAAAAATCTCGGTACGCGGCACAGGGCGGGACTCGGCATATCTGAGCAGTCGGATGCTATCGCGGTGATAGTGTCCGAAGAAACATCACGAATCTCCATTGCCGACGATGGGAATCTTCACGTTTGCAAGGACATAAAGGAACTTGAAGATAAATTGAGAGAAGCAATGAGCAGCACGAGCGTAACGAAGTCGCTTAAGTCTCTTTTTGAATCAACCGAAGAAAGCGAAGAAAAAAACAAATGATGTCAGTCTCCCTGCAGGACTTTCAAAGGAAAGAACTCATAAAAAAACTAATCGAATCCGGTATCAAGGAAAAGAAAGTCCTTGACGCTATTAATACGGTTAAAAGAGAACTCTTTGTCAGTCCCGAGTTCAAACGTTTCGCGTACGAAAACAACGCTCTCCCAATCAGCAACAGCCAGACTATTTCACAGCCTTATACCGTCGCGTTCATGACTGAGATTCTGAAAGTGAACCCCGGCGATAAGATTCTTGAAATCGGAACGGGCTCGGGATATCAGGCTGCGATTCTGTGCGAGCTCGGAGCCGATGTGTATTCAGTCGAAAGAATCGAGCAGTTATACAAAGAAGCGGGTATAATATTAAAAAAAGCGGGTTACAACGTGAAACTTAAATGCTCGGACGGAACTAAAGGCTGGAAGGAGTACGCTCCCTATGACGGAATTATAGTTACCGCCGGCAGTCCGTCAATACCCGAGACTCTTGTGAATCAACTCGCCCTCGGCGGAAAACTCGTTATTCCGGTCGGAGATAAACATATACAAGAAATCTGGTGTGTCACTAAGGAAAAGGATAAAAAAGGAAAAGATACATTCACCACGGATAAATACCAGTATTTCAAGTTTGTACCATTAATCGGCGATGAAGGCTGGAAAAATGCTTGATGACAGTTATAAAACGATTGAAAGCCGTTGTACGGCCGAAATTAAAGTAAACAGGTCAAAATTCATCGCGAATGCCTTTAACATTAAATCCCTAAAAGAAGCCGAAGAGGCGGTTTCCGGCATTAAAAAAACATTTTTCGACGCAAGGCATCATCCTTACGCTTATGTATTAAATGACGGGAACGTTTTTAGGTATAATGATGACGGTGAGCCGGGCGGCTCGTCCGGAAAACCGATTTATGACGCGATTAACAAATATGGATTAAAAGATGTTATAGTTGTTGTAACTCGATATTTCGGCGGAATAAAACTCGGGGTCGGAGGGCTGAAACGGGCTTATTTTGAGTCGGCGGAAGAATGTTTAAAACTATGTAAAATCATAGAAATAGTTATAACAAAGGCCGTGATTCTGCGTTTCCCGTATGCTTATATTAATCACGTTATGAGATATCTTGAACGTGAGGGGATAAGGGTGTCGGGCAATAATTCCGGAGAAAACGCTGAACTCGTTTGTGAAGTCAGACTGAGCAAGTTAAGTACACTGGAAACCGATTTGTGGGATATTACAAAAGGAAACATAACAACCGAAATGTCTGTCTGAGACTGCGTATTCATTATAATACTCCGGTCATAAAATTTACAAAAATACGCTTTTAGCCTTCTTATAGTGTTGACTAAATTCAGGAAATTTATTATTTTTAATGTTTCAAATATTTTGATAAACAAAAATTTAGGTACGTTTGCCAACAATTAATCAATTAGTTCGTAAAGGACGCAAAGATAAGGTTTACAAGAGCAAAGCTCCTGCGATGGACTCATGTCCTCAGAAGAGAGGTGTATGTACCCGCGTATATACGACTACTCCGAAGAAACCGAATTCAGCGTTAAGGAAAGTAGCCAGAGTAAGATTGACCAACGGAATCGAAGTCACAGCATACATTCCGGGCGAAGGTCACAATCTGCAAGAACACTCCATAGTATTAATCCGGGGCGGAAGAGTAAAAGACCTTCCGGGCGTTAGGTATCACATCATTCGTGGTGCAATAGATACCGCTGGCGTCGCCAACAGAAAGAAATCAAGATCCAAGTACGGTGCCAAAAGGGCGAAAGAATCCGTAGCAAAATAGTTTTCTAAAAAAATATATCTTTTTTAATGAGAAGAAAAAGAGCAGAGAAGAGAATCAGAATCCCTGACTTCAGGTACAATGACGTTCTGGTCGGGAGATTCATAAACTCAATCATGAAAGAGGGCAGGAAACTCGTTGCCCAGCGTATAATGTACAATGCATTTGACATTATAGAGGAGAAGACGAAGAGCAATCCGCTCGAGGTGTTCAATAAAGCGATTAACAACGTAATGCCTTCTATAGAAGTCCGTTCACGCAGAGTCGGCGGTTCGAACTATCAGATACCGACGGAAGTCAGGCCTGACAGGAGAGTCGCATTAGCCATAAAATGGATACTGACATATTCGAGCGCGAGAGGCGAAAAGACGATGTCTTTGAGGCTTGCTAACGAATTGATGGCAGCATCCGTCGGCGAAGGAAGTTCCGTGAAGAAGAAAGAGGACGTTCACAGAATGGCTGAAGCAAACAAGGCGTTTGCGCATTTTAAATGGTAAAAAACAAGGAAGGAGTTCTTAGTTCTAAATGCCGAGAAAGGTATCAATAGAAAAAACGAGGAATATAGGCATCATGGCGCACATCGATGCCGGTAAGACTACAACAACCGAGAGGATATTGTATTATACCGGCAAACTTCACCGCATGGGCGAAGTGCACGAGGGCGCGGCTACTATGGACTGGATGGAACAGGAAAAGGAAAGAGGTATTACGATAACCTCGGCGGCAACTACTTGTTTCTGGAGAGATCACAGGGTAAACATTATTGACACGCCCGGACACGTTGATTTCACGGCGGAAGTCGAACGCTCTTTGAGAGTTCTCGACGGAGCCGTCGCGCTGTTCTGTGCGGTCGGAGGTGTTGAGCCGCAGTCGGAAACGGTCTGGCGGCAGGCGGATAAATACAATGTTCCGAGAATAGCGTTCGTGAACAAGATGGACAGGGTAGGCGCTGACTTTTTCAACACGGTCCAGATGATTAAGGACAGGCTGAAAGCAAACGCGGTACCGATTCATCTTCCCGTCGGACAGGGCGATATGTACAAAGGTATTATCGACCTCATTACGATGAAGGCGAGAATGTTCAACGAGGATACTCTCGGCGCGACGTTTGAGGATATTGATATTCCCGCGTCGATGAAATCGCAGGCGAAAGAATACAGGCAGAAACTGCTTGAAGCGGTCTCGGACGTTGACGATACGCTTCTTGAAAAGTTTCTCGAAGGAAAAGAAATTACTGAGCAGGAAATCCTGACCGTGCTCAGAAAGGCTACAATTCAGGTAAAGATTATTCCCGTGCTTTGCGGCTCGTCGTTTAAAAACAAAGGAGTTCAGAATCTGCTCGATATGATTGTCGATTTGCTTCCGTCTCCTTCGGATTTGAGCGAAATAACCGGGCATCACATGCACAAGGACGACCATATCGTTCGAAAGATAACTGATGAAGAAGAGTTCACAGCGCTCGCGTTCAAGATAATGACAGATCCTTACGTCGGAAAACTTTGCTTCTTCAGGGTGTATTCGGGCAAGGCGGAAGCGGGAAGTTATATCTATAACTCGATTACGGGAAAGAAGGAAAGACTCGGAAGAATACTGCAGATGCACGCGAATCACAGGGAAGACATTAAAGAGGTCTTCAGCGGTGATATCGCTGCAGCCGTAGGCTTGAAGAATACAAAGACGGGTGATACTTTATGCTCCGAGGACGATCCGATTATACTCGAAAAAATGACGTTCCCTGAACCCGTGATTCAGATAGCAATCGAACCGAAGACGAAAGCTGATCAGGATAAACTCGGAGAATCTTTGTCGAAACTTTCCGATGAGGACCCGACGTTCCAGGTTAGTTCGGACGAAGAAACCGGTCAGACTTTGATTTCGGGGATGGGCGAACTCCATCTCGAAATTATCGTGGACAGGCTTAAAAGGGAATTTAAAGTGGATGCCAATGTCGGCAAACCGCAGGTTGCTTATAAAGAAACAATCAGAAAGAAAGTCAAACAGGAAGGTAAATTCGTCAGGCAGTCGGGCGGCAAGGGACAGTTCGGACACGTATGGATTGAAATCGAACCGAATGAAAAAGGCAAGGGTTTCGTATTTGAGAACAAGATTGTCGGCGGAGTAATTCCGAGGGAATTCATATCGCCTGTTGAAAAGGGAATCGAGGAAGCGATGAAGAACGGCGTACTCGCGGGATATCCAGTCGAGGACGTTAAGGCTACATTGTACGACGGTTCGTATCACGATGTCGACTCGTCCGAAATGGCGTTTAAGATTGCGGGTTCGATAGCGTTCAAGGATGCTGCGAGAAAAGCAGATCCCGTTCTGCTTGAACCGATAATGGATGTCGAGGTCGTAACGCCGGATGATTACATGGGCGATGTGATGGGTGACTTGAGTTCGAGACGCGGTAGAATTGAAGGAATGCTGCAGAGAAGCGACGCGCAGGTTATCAGGTCGATGGTGCCCTTATCGGAAATGTTCGGATATGCTACACAGCTCCGCTCGATGACGCAGGGGCGCGCGATATATACGATGCAGTTTTCGCATTACGACGAAGCGCCGAAGTCGGTATCGGAAAAGATAATAGAAAATTATACAGGCAAGAGAAGATAGTTCTTTAATAAGTTTGGGTCAGCCCCGTTCTAAACGGGGACAGAACTCGTGAATCAGACACGAAAACGCTCTATAAAACCTTAAGCACGACTCCGCGGATTGTGTGAAGGTTTCCGTCCGAAAGGACAAGATTGGGTCAGTAGCTCAGTTGGTTAGAGCGCGTGCCTTATAAGCACGAGGTGGGAGGTTCAATTCCTCCCTGACCCACCAGTTTTAAAAGTATATTTACTAATTAAATAACTCTATAGGAGATTTAAAAAATGGCAAAAGAATCATATGACGTGTCTAAACCGCACGTTAATATTGGAACCATCGGGCACGTTGACCATGGAAAAACTACGTTAACCGCTGCCATCACTATGTGCTTAGCAAGAAAAGGTTCTGCTAAGGTAAAAAAATTCGATGAAATTGATAAAGCACCCGAAGAAAAGGCAAGAGGTATCACGATTGCGACTGCCCACGTCGAGTATCAGACTGAAAAAAGACACTATGCTCACGTTGACTGTCCAGGACACGCCGACTATGTAAAGAACATGATTACAGGTGCTGCACAGATGGACGGTGCCATTCTTGTAGTAGCGGCAACAGACGGTCCTATGCCCCAGACGAGGGAACACATTCTTCTCGCTCGTCAGGTAGGCGTACCCGCAATGGTCGTATTCCTTAATAAAGTCGACGCGGCGGATCCCGAACTGCTCGAACTCGTTGAAATGGAAATCAGGGAACTCCTTACAAAGTACGATTTCCCGGGCGACGATATCCCCATCATCAGGGGTTCTGCGTTAAAGGCCATGGAAGCCGGTCTTGACGAATCTATCGGTATTGATGACGAAAGATTAAAATGCGTATGGGAACTCATGGACGCGGTTGATTCATACATTCCCGAGCCGGCGCGCGAAACCGATAAGCCGTTCCTTATGTCGGTTGAGGACGTGTTCTCAATCACCGGACGCGGTACGGTAGCGACAGGAAGAGTAGAAAGAGGAAAAGTGAAAGTCGGAGACGAAGTCGAATTGATAGGTCTCGGCGCTCACAAGAAAACCGTCGTAACAGGCGCGGAAATGTTCAACAAAACCCTTAACGAAGCGGTCGCGGGATTCAACTGCGGTCTTCTGTTAAGAGGCGTTGACAAGAAGGAAATCGAAAGAGGAATGGTGCTCGCGAAACCCGCGTCGGTAACTCCTCATACGAAATTCGAAGCGCAGGTTTACGTGTTGTCGAAAGAGGAAGGCGGACGCCACACTCCTTTTGCGAACAACTACAGGCCTCAGTTCTATTTCAGAACTACGGACGTAACGGGTGTCGTTACGCTTCCCGAAGGCGTTCAGATGGTTATGCCGGGCGACAACCTTGACGGTTTGAAAATCGACCTTATTGCTCCTATCGCGATGGAAGAGAAACTCAGATTCGCCATCAGAGAAGGCGGCAGGACTGTCGGTTCCGGTGTTGTAACAAAAATTGTTGAATAATACATTTTAACTACGGACGGGAACGGGAACGTTCCCGCCCGCAAAAATATAAAATAAACAAAAATTGGCTACACAAAAAATCAGGATTAAATTAAAATCTTACGACCACGCATTGCTGGACAAGTGGACCGAGAGGATTATTAAGACTATCAAGCAGACTGGCGCAATAGTCAGCGGACCGATTCCTCTTCCAACGAAGAAGAATATTTATACCGTTCTGAGGTCGCCCCACGTCGATAAAAAGTCGAGAGAACAGTTTGAAACAAGGTCTCATAAAAGGCTTATTGATATTCTCAATTCCTCGAACAAAACTGTCGATGCATTGACAAAACTGGATCCTCCGGGTGGCGTTGATATAGAAATAAAAGTTTAATCGTAAGATCTGTTAAAAATTAATTATACTCAAATGTTAGGTATATTAGGAAAAAAAATAGGTATGACTACGTTCTTTGAGGATTCCGGAAACGCGATACCGTGTACAGTCATTGAAGCAGGACCGTGCGTTGTAACTCAGATTAAGACGAAGGAAAAAGACGGATATGAAGCGGTGAAAGTCGGTTTCGGAACTAAGAAGGAAAAGAAGGTTAACCAGCCTCAGAGAAAGGTCTATCAGAATTTAAAAAATTGCTCCTCCACGATACGTTAAGGAACTCAGGGATTTCCCGTTTGCAGACCTTAAAGTGGGCGACGAATTAAAAATAGACAACATATTCAAAGTCGGAGATAAGGTTAAAGTTACCGGTTTATCGAAAGGTAAAGGATTCCAGGGCGTAGTTAAAAGACACGGATTCGGCGGCGGTGTGCGCACACACGGTCAGAGCGACAGGGAAAGAGCACCGGGTTCCATCGGCGCTTCTTCATATCCGTCAAGAGTTCTTAAAGGCCAGAGAATGGCCGGAAGAATGGGCGGTGACAAGGTCACTATAGCGAATCTTAAAGTCGTAAAGATTATCCCGGATTCAAATCTTATTCTATTAAAAGGCTCCATTCCGGGAGCAAATTCAGGATTAGTGGAAATTTATAAAAATTAAAAATGGAACTTAAAGTATTAAAAATAAACGGTAATGAAAGCGGTGAAGTAATAAATCTCCCCGACGAAATTTTCGGAATAGAACCGAACACGCACCTGATTTATCAGGCGGTGAGGAGTTATCTTTCGAACAGAAGGCAGGGAACGCACAAGACCAAGGAAAGAAGCGAAGTCAGCGGCGGCGGAAAGAAGCCTTACAGGCAAAAAGGAACGGGCAATGCCCGGCGCGGTACCGGCCGTTCACCCGTGATGGTAGGCGGCGGTAACATTTTCGGACCGAAACCCCACAGGTATTACCTTGATATTCCGAAAAAGGCTGCCAAACTCGCTAGGAAAAGCGCGCTGAGCCTTAAGGCGAAGGAAAACGAGATTACTGTCGTCGAGGATTTTTCTTTCGACAAACCGAAAACAAAAGACATGGTCGAGATTCTGAAATCGCTTAAACTTGACGCGACGAAGACCCTTCTTCTTGTTCCGGAAAAAAGCGATGGCCTGTACAAATCCGGAAGAAATCTTCCGAAACTGAACGTCCTTATATCGGACCAGGCAGCAACTTATGACCTGCTGAACAATAAGATGCTCTTGATACAAAAATCGGCAGTCGAGAAATTATGCAAGCCGTTATTATCTTAACAGAATTTAATAAAATGAAAAGAATCATCATAAGACCGTTAATAACCGAAAAGAACACTATTCTGCAGGAAGAAAGAAACCAGTACGCTTTCGAGGTTGGTCTGGATGCAAACAAGATTGAAATCACGAACGCTATCCAGAAAAAGTTCAAAGTAAGGGTTACAAGCGTAAGAACAGTTATTATGAAAGGCAAGCAGAAGACGTTGATGACTAAGAAGGGCAGATTCACGGGCTATAGGGCTGATAGAAAAAAAGCCATCGTGACTTTGCACAAAGAGGATAAGATTGACTTTATCGGCGGAACTCCTACTGAATAAAATTTCGGGAATTAATAAGAATAAACACGAAAAAATTAAATAAAAATAGGGATTTGGTTTCAAATGAAACTAAGTTCCTATTTTTGTAGTTTAATAAAAAGCAGATATTAAATTACTTGCTTTGAAAAAATATGAAATTAGGCAAACAATACACAAGCCGCGAAAATCAATCGACTGATATTTACCTTAAGGAAATCAGCAAAACTACGCCATTAAGCGTTGCAGATGAAATAGACTGCGCGAAAAAAATTAAAAAAGGCGATAAGAAAGCGCTGGATACTCTGGTAAAAGCAAACCTAAGGTTTGTCGTCAGCGTTGCCAAACAGTATCAGAATCAGGGTTTGTCCCTGAATGACCTGATTAACGAAGGCAACCTTGGCTTGATAAAAGCGGCAAAAAAGTTCGACGAGACGCGCGGATTCAAGTTCATCTCTTATGCCGTCTGGTGGATTAGACAGTCCATACTGCAGGCTCTTGCTGAACAATCCCGTGTTGTGAGACTTCCTCTTAACATCGTTCAGCAGAAGAGCAAGATTTCAAAGACTATCAGCGAACTGGAACAGCGGAACGAAAGAGCTCCGAATGTGCTGGAGATCGCCGAGCAACTCGATATGAGCATTTATGAAGTCCAGGAAACTCTGAAGAACTCAAGCGGTCACGTATCTATGGACGCTCCGAGCATTCACGGCGAGGACACGAAACTCATCGATATAATGCCCGACAAAGCCGAAAAGATGCCCGACCAGGGACTCTTGAAGGATTCGCTCAGGATTGAAATCGAAAGAGCCCTCGACACTCTTTCACAGCGGGAAAAAGAGGTCGTGAAACTTTATTACGGGCTCGAAAAGGAAAATCCTCTGACGCTGGAAGAAATAGGCGATAAGTACAAGTTGACACGCGAACGCGTTCGTCAGATTAAGGAAAAAGCAATACGCAGACTCAGACAGGCTTCGAGAAGCAAGACGCTTAAAGCGTATCTCGGGCAGTAGTCCTAAAAATACATCGACGATTATTAAAAAAAAGACCGGATATCCTCCGGTCTTTTTTTTGCCTCGTCAGTATCAGAATCGGAATCCCGAAAGAACATTTTTGATTTTTTGACCCCTGAAATGTATAATTTGTATACGGGAGTCTCCCCGTTTTATAGGGGACTCTCGGATTTTATCATAAAAGCTACAACAGGCGTCTCCAATGAGCAGGAAGCCTTCCCTAAACATTAAAATGAACATCGTTTTTCAGTGACTCTTTTAATATATTTTTGATTTTTAATATTTATATTTTATTTTTTATATTTTATTTTTGATTTATAAAAATTATATTTGCTAATAGCAACTAATAAAAATTATAAGGTATGCCGGTTTTCGAATATAAATGCAGGGAATGCGGTACAATATACGACGTGCTGCATAAATCAAACACAAGCAAAGAAGACGTTGTTTGTCCGAAATGCAGCTCAAAAAAGCAGGATAAATTGATTTCTTCGTTTTCGTCGAGCATCAAATCGTCCCCCGGTTCAGGCGGTTGCGAAGGCGGTTCCTGCGGCTTGCCTTCATACGGCGGGGACTGCTCGAACGGGATGTGCGGATTGAATTAAAAAAATATTGTATCTTTTTCGGATGTTGCTCCGTATTTTAGGTATAAAGTAATTATACTTTTTCTTAATTTTAAAGGAGCAGCCATGAAAAGGGTGATATTCTCATTACTGTTTTTAGCGGTATCTACAATTCTATTTGGTCAGTTTCAAAAAACAAAACCTTTTATTTACAGTTGTGAAGACGGGAAAGGGACAATACTCCCAATTTTACGCTACGGCAATACGATGTTTGAAAACTATCCCGGCGCTTTTACTGTTGCATCAAATTTTTGGGATTACCAGACAAACGGAAATAGCCTGCACCAACTCTTCGTAATAGGAGACACGGTAGTAATAGCATATCCGGCTGTCGATTCTACTGATCCTACGGGAACGGCAACCAGACTTGCTTATTACATCATGAGTACGAATGGCGGAGTCAATTGGGAAACACCTTTACCACTAACTACGCTTCCTGCAAGAAGCGGTTACCCTGAAATTTACCGCACCGTAACCGGTTCGGAACTAGGAGCGGTTTTGTCAGGCAGAAAGTATAACGGTTCGAATTCCAGAGGCGGTGTATGGGCTGATGCATTTTTGGGTACGGGAGCATTTCAATCAATAAATGTGCCCGAACCCGGAAGAGACTATTTTGGTGCTTATATCGGAGGAACAACCTATGCCGGAATATACAGTTCACAGCAATCCTCTTCTCCGAGTCTTGATAGCTTGTTCTTTGTAAAGTACAATACGGGGAATAATACTATCTCGGGTAAAACCCTGATGGCGTATCCCTATAATAACATTACAGGAAATGTCCGTTATACATTTACCGCATCAGGAAATAATCTTTTCGCAATGTGGTATGACTATTATACATCAAATCAGGCTTTGCGCTACAAAACATCGACTGACGGCGGTGCGACATGGAGTTCTGTCGGTATGATACAACAAAGGCTTGATCCAACCAGTTTGGTATTAGGCGATTCATGCCATCCTTATTATGTGATGGGGGCGACCTACAAACCGGGAACTTCTCAATGGGCAGCAGTCTGGAGTACGTATAAATTTGTAGATTCAACTCAGTACGCGCCTTATGATAATACGGGATATAAAATTCTTTTTAAATCTCCGTCTGTTAATGGTGGTAACATAGTACCGGTAGCCGGTCGACATAACATGACGAATTTATCTGATACGGGATTATTCTACAATCATCTTGATATTCAGTATGGTGTGACTGCAATATCTAATCCGTCAATCGCTTACTCGGACGACGGTTCAAGAGTATGTATTGCTTTTTCTTCCTATCAGCCGGGAGATACACTTGACGGTTTTAATTTCAACGATATCTGGGTGACGTATTCCGATAACGGCGGAACGAACTGGGCAAATCCGGTAAAACTTACGAATACTCCGACGTGGGACGAACTCTATCCCGTGCTTTCGCAAACAGGAAACACTCCGACGTCCTTTAAGATAAAGTTCCAGGCTACAAGAGGTCCGGGCAGCCAGAGCTTTACTGATAACGCCCCGACATACAGGGTTTATCAGGTTTATAAGACATTCAATCCTGCGAATGTCGGCGTGCAGAACATCGGTACTAACGTACCTGAAAAATTCTCTCTGAAACAGAATTATCCAAATCCTTTCAATCCGGAGACAAAAATCAGGTTTGACGTATCGAAAACTTCGTTCGTGACTCTGAAGGTCTACAATATCCTCGGACAATTAGTCGAGACATTGATTAATAACGAGCAACTGTCGGCGGGAACGAAGGAAGTTACGTTTAACGGCTCGACGCTTACGAGCGGAATTTATTTCTACACTCTTACGAGCGCGAACGGCTTCAGTCAAACAAGAAAAATGATGCTTATCAAATAAGATTAATGACACTCAAAAATAAAAAGGCTGCAGTATTCTGCAGCCTTTTTTATTTATGAAATTTGCTTGCTATTTTACGTTGTTCTTTCTCTGCGCTTCGAACACTGCCATCGCTGTTATGTTCACGATATCCTCTACATAATTACCCGGTCCAAGCAGGTAAACGGGTTTTTTAATCCCGAGAAGTATCGGTCCTATAGCAACGGCACCGCCGAGATATGTCAGAAGTTTGTATGCGATGTTTGCCGATGTAAGGTCGGGGCAAATTAGCGTATTGGCTTTTTCCTTGAGATTGCTGAACGGGAAATATTCCTTCATCATATCAGGATTCATCGCTGTATCCGCCATCATTTCGCCTTCGATTATGAGGTTGGGGCGTTTTTCCCTGACGATTTCAGTCGCCGTTCTTACTTTCGCGCTGAGCGGATGCCTCGTGCTTCCGAAGTTGCTGAACGACAGCATCGCGATTCTCGGTTCGATGTTCAATTGTTTAACCTTGTCCGCAACGAGCATCGTAATCTCTGCGAGTTCCTCCGCGTCGGGGTTTATGTTTACGGTCGGGTCGGCGATAAATATTCTCTGGTTCTTGAATACCATCATGTACATTCCGGCGATATTCCTTACTCCCTCGTCCTTTCCGATAATCTGAAGTGCGGGTTTTACCGTATCTGGATAATGCTGTGTGAGCCCTGAAATCAATCCGTCAGCGTCTCCCATTCTAACCATCATCATACCGTAAATGTTCGGCGTTTTGATGAGTCTCTTCGCGTCGAAATAAGTTATTCCTTTTCTCTGCCTTAGATTATAAAAATCCTCAAGGTATTTCTCGCTTTTCTTTGAAGACCTAGGGTCAAGAATTTCGAAATCGTCGGCTTCTATGCTGAGTCCGAGTTCATCTAAATTCTTCTGTATAACCTTCTTGTTGCCGAGCAGAATCGGAGTGGCGATTTTTTCATCCGTGATAATCTGAGCGGCGCGGAGAATGCTTTTTTCTTCGCCTTCGGGGAATACGATTTTCTTATGTGTCTTTTGCGCCTGATGAATGAAGAATCTCATTATCTCTCTTGACTTGCCGAGACGCGCTTCGAGACTGTCCTTGTAAGCTTCGAAATCCTTTATGGGATTCTGCGCGACTCCGCTGTCCATCGCAGCCTTAGCAACCGCGGGCGCTTCCCAGAGCAGGACGCGCGGATCGAACGGTTTCGGAATAATGTATTCGCGCCCGAACTCGATTCTGTTTCCGCCGTAAGCCCGTATTACGGAATCGGGCACGTCTTCTTTCGCCAGTTGCGCGAGCGCGTGCGAAGCGGCGATTTTCATCTCGTCGTTAATTGTTGACGCGCGAACATCGAGAGCGCCGCGGAAAATGAACGGGAATCCAAGCACGTTGTTTACCTGATTCGGATAATCGCTTCTTCCTGTCGCTATAATTACGTCGTCGCGCGCGCTTTTCGCGTCGTCGTATGTGATTTCAGGGTCGGGATTTGCCATTGCGAATAAAACGGGATCATTCGCCATCGATCTTACCATGTCTTTTGTAACGAGTCCTTTCTTCGAAACTCCGCAGAAAACATCTGCCCCTTTCATCACGTCGGCGAGCGTCCTCATCTTTGTATCGGAGGCGAAGTACTCCTTATATTTGTTCATTCCTTCTTTGCGGCCTTTATAAACGACGCCTTTTGTATCTACCAAAACGATATTTTCCCGTTTGACTCCGAGGGATTCGTATAATTTAGCGCAGGCTATCCCGGCGGAGCCGGCTCCGCTGAACACTACTTTGATTTCCGAGATTTTTTTGTTCACGATTTCAACCGCGTTGATAAGAGCGGCTCCGCTGATTATCGCGGTTCCGTGCTGGTCGTCGTGGAACACGGGGATTGACATTATCTTCTTGAGTTCCTCCTCTATGTAAAAGCACTCGGGTGCTTTTATATCTTCGAGATTGATTCCGCCGAAAGTAGGCTCGAGCAGCTTGACAGCCTTGATGATTTCGTCGGAATTCTCAGTGTTGAGTTCGATGTCAAATACATCGACATCGGCGAATCTTTTGAACAGCACGCCTTTTCCTTCCATAACCGGTTTCCCGGCGAGCGAGCCGATGTTACCAAGTCCGAGGACAGCCGTACCGTTAGAAACGACGGCAACCAGATTTCCTTTGGCTGTGTATTTATAAGCATCGAGCGGATTTTTCTCGATTTCGAGACAGGGGTCCGCGACTCCGGGTGTGTATGCAAGAGATAAATCTCTTTGCGTGGCACAGGGTTTCGAAGCGATTACTTCGATTTTTCCCGGACGTCCGGTCTGATGATAATCCAGAGCGTCTTGTTTCCTGATCATGATAGTTGTTTTTATTTATATGAGGTATGTTTAAATATAGTAAAAATGTTTATTGATTATAAGATAATTTTTTTCAGTAAATTCTTCAATCTCTCCGAATTCATTCGCGTTGCAGGTGAATTCATTGGGAAGACTATATTCAGATGTATTTGAAATAAATTTATAGTAACTTTGTAAACAAATCCCCGTAAACAGAATAAAAAATTATGTCATGAAAAAACTATTATTATCGCTATTGCTTTTTATTATTGTATCTTCTGTATACTCACAAAACATAACCAGAAAGGCTTTTCTCGGCATGCGCCTCGTTGATGTTAACGATTCGATAAAGTCCGCGCTTAAACTGAATTCAGAAGACGGGCTCGCTGTAACGAATGTAACAGCCAATTCCACTGCCGATAAACTCGGAGTTAAGATTAATGATGTGCTTACTTCAGTGAACGACGTCAAAACCAATACAGTAAAGGAGTACAGGGAAACTGTCAAGAATTTCAGGGAAAAAATGAATGTGAAGTTCAATGTAATCAGGGGCGGAGAAAATCTGACTCTGAACGGCATAACCGAACCTCTTCCTCAGGAGAAATCGGACAGTTACGACGTGATTTATGATGAGGTTAAATTCAAGGACGGGTATCTGAGGATGATTACGACGAAACCTAAGAAGGAAGGTAAATTCAAAACAATACTTTTCATACCCGGTTATATGTGCTATTCTCTCGATAATCTCGGCAAGCATCCGTACGGTCAGGTCGTAGATAAACTGAGCGAAAGGGGATATTGCGTAGTGAGAGTAGAAAAACCTGCAATGGGCGACTGTCTCAATACGCCCGATTGCTTTGAAATTAACTACAGCACGGAACTCGAGGCGTTCGAAACCGGATTTCAGAAAATGCTGACATACGATTTTGTCGATAAAGATAATGTTTTCGTGTTCGGTCATTCGCTCGGAGGATATGAGGCGCCGATGGTGGATAAAAACAGAATTGCTAAGGGAGTGATTGTTTGCGGTACGGGTTTGAAAACGTGGTACGAATACATTATCGATATGTTCAGATTCCAGAATCCCATTGCCGGCGTGGATTATATCGAGAATGAAAAAGTCGTGACGGATATGATAAAAGTTCTTTATGATTATCTCGTGCTGAAAAAACATCCAAAGGACCTTGCCGTTACGGAAGAACTGAAAAAGGAAATGAAAGAATATCTTGAATTCGACGGCGGCGACCACGTGTGGGCAAGGCATTATACATACTGGCAGGAACTTAACGATTTGAACATGCCCCAAATTTGGAAGGACGTAAAGGCGAATGTGCTGATAATTCGGGGTGAGGGAGACTTTGAGGCGTTTTCTAATAAAGACCACGAAGACATTGAGAAAATCGTGAATACTTATAATCCGGGAAAAGGCAGGTTCCTGTTGATTCCGAATATGGACCACGGATTCGCGACATCGAAAACACCTGAAGAAAGTTTTAAGAACAAAAACGTTCCCGGTTATTATTATAATAATTTCAACGATGCGGTAATCGACGAAATATCGAAGTGGATTGAAAGCCTTAAATAGTTTTATAGAATAACTGAAAAATGTGCCCGTCAGGAGTTACCTCCTGACGTTTCTTTTTCTGTCAATATAAATTTTTGATTTTTGATTTGCATTTTTGATATTTGATTTTTTATTTTTGATATTTATTGTGTCCGTCAGGCTGAGAGTCCCGGCTTGTCGGGAAGTTTCCTCGATGTGCCCGTCAGGAGTTTCCTCCTGACGGGTTTATTCCGTAAGAACGCAAGCCTGACAGCCTCTGAAAGTATATTTTTGATTTTTGATTTGCATTTTTTATTTTTAATATTTTATCTTTGATATTTTCGGGCATTTCGAATTCACCTTATTTTTACATCTGATTTTTTTATTTTAATTCATCTACCAAAAATACCAAATTTACCAATATGCAAAAATTAGTTTTACTGGGTGATGAAGCGATAGCTCAGGCTGCTATTGATGCGGGCATATCGGGTATATATGCTTATCCCGGGACCCCGTCTACTGAAATCACTGAATATGTACAGCACTCAAAGGAGGCAAAGGAAAAGGGAATTCGTTCATCCTGGTCTGCGAATGAGAAGACCGCGATGGAAGCGGCCCTCGGTATGTCATACGCGGGCAAGCGCTCGATGGTTTGTATGAAACACGTAGGACTCAACGTCGCCGCCGACCCGTTCGTCAACTCGGCTATAACCGGCGCTAACGGCGGGATGATAGTCGTCGCGGCGGATGACCCGTCTATGCACTCGTCGCAAAACGAGCAGGACTCGAGATTTTTCGGAAAGTTCGCGATGATACCCATACTCGAACCTGCGAACCAGCAGGAGGCTTACGATATGGTGCATTACGGATATGAAATATCCGAGAAGTATAAAATTCCCGTGATGCTAAGAATCACTACAAGACTCGCGCACTCGAGAGCGGGCGTTTCAAGGAAAGAGCAAAGACCGCAGAATGAACTCGCTCTGCCGAAGAATCTTACACAGTTCGTTCTTCTCCCCGCGATAGCGAGGAGACAATACAAAGATTTGCTCAGGAATCAGGAAAATTTTGAGATGGAATCGGAGACATCCGGATTCAATCATTACTTCGACGGAAAGAATAAGAAGTTAGGTATAATCGCGAGCGGGCTCGGATACAATTATCTTATGGAAAATTTCGGAGACGGCGGATGTCCTTATCCGGTTCTGAAAATTTCCCAGTATCCGGTTCCGGTAAAGATGATTAATAAGATATGCGGTGAGTGCGAAGAAATTCTTATGCTCGAGGAAGGCGCTCCGATTATTGAGGAACTGCTGAAGGGTATTTTAAATAATAATCTGAAAATTAAAGGACGTCTTGACGGTACGGTTCCGCGCGACGGGGAACTCAATCCGAACATCGCGGCAGTAGCGCTTGGCCTGACTGACACGCGGGGAAATGACGTGCCGTCGTTAGTTGTTCCAAGACCGCCGTCGCTCTGCGCAGGCTGTCCTCATATAGATTCATATCTTGACCTGAAGGCTGTGCTCGCGGAATACACGCCCGGAAGGGTTTTCGCGGATATCGGATGTTACACGCTCGGAGCGTTGCCGCCGTACAGCACGGTTAACTCGACCGTAGATATGGGCGCTTCGATTACTATGGCTAAAGGCGCCTCGGAAGCGGGTCTGACTCCCGCGGTCGCTGTAATAGGCGATTCGACTTTCACTCACTCTGGGATGACCGGTCTTCTTGACTGCGTTAACGACAGGTCGCACGTGACGATTTTCATACTGGATAACGCTACTACGGGAATGACAGGCGGACAGAATTCCGCCGCGCTCGGCAAGATTGAAGATATTTGCAAAGGCGTCGGAGTCGAAGAAGAGCATATACACGTTTTGAACCCGATGAAGCGGTACCACGAGGAAAATATGAAAATAATTCAGCAGGAACTTGCTTATGAAGGTGTTTCGGTAATCATTCCGAGAAGAGAATGCATACAAACAATCGGAAAAAAGAACAAAGATAAAAAAGCGGAGGTAAAGAAATGAAGAAGGATATTATTCTCGCAGGCGTAGGAGGACAGGGAATTCTTTCAATAGCGTCTGTAATCGGTATTGCCGCGGTGAACCTGGGACTTAACCTGAAACAGGCGGAAGTTCACGGGATGAGCCAGCGCGGCGGCGACGTTCAGTCCCACCTGCGCTTATCGGACAAAATTATTTACTCTGACCTTATTCCTTACGGAAAAGCGGATATGATAATTTCTGTCGAGCCTATGGAGTCGTTAAGATACCTTCCTTATCTCTCTCCCGACGGCTGGATAATAACGAACGACAAACCGTTCGTGAACGTATCTAATTATCCTCCTCCTGAGAATGTCAGTAATGAACTTGCGGCGCGCAAAAACAGCATAAGCATTGATGCGGATAAAATCGCGAAGGAAGCCGGTTCGTTGAGGTCTGCGAATATGGTAATACTCGGCGCCTCGTCGCCGTTTCTCGATATTGAATACGGGAAACTTGAGGAAGCCATAAGGTTTATTTTCGGCAGAAAAGGCGATGATGTGGTGAATGTGAATCTGAAAGCAATGAAAGCGGGAAGGGAAATTGCAGAAAAACGATGACATTAGTTTTAATATAATAGTATAAAAAACCGGATAAATTCCGGTTTTTTTGTCATATTACCGAATATTTTTCGAAATGCAGGTGATAATTCAATAAGAAAGGAGAATAATTAATAAATGAATTTATATAGTTTTTTTTAATTAAAATTTTTATGAAACTTTTATTAATCAGTGATTTAATTTTTTAATGGTATTTAATTTTTACAATTTAAATATTACGAATTTCTGATTAATTTTGAATAATAGACTATTTCCCTTAAAGTATATTATTCAATTGAGGAACAAAATTTTTATTTTCGATTTAAAATCGTCTCTCACTTTTTTAAACCTTATTTATATTAATTCCCTTAAACTAATTCTATGAAAAACTTTTTTCATTCTTTTCCTCTTCGCTGCCTGTTCGTAGTGATAGCGGGTATGATGTTTTATACCGCGGCGAATGCTCAGGAAATAAATTATAAAAACACGTGGGGACCTGCAGGAATGTCATTGACAAGACAGATGTCCTCGGGCGTGGAAGTAAATTTTTCTGTACCGAAACTTAATCTTGAAGATGTAAACGTTGACGGTATAAACCTCAAGGCTGCGAAAATCCCGGGAGTATTTCTTCCGAACGACGCCGGCAAGCCGGACCTTGCGGGAACCGGACGTTTCATAGCCATTCCACAGGGAGCAACCGTTACATACAGGATTGTTTCGTTCAGAACGGAAGTGATTAAGGATATCGATATCGCTCCCGCGCCGATAATTCCGAAGGACGACGATCCTTCACCGTTGAAATACCCCAGGGACAAAAATGTTTACAGCAAGAACGGAAATTATCCGGAAAGTCCCGTAATGGTTTCAACTCCGATGCACTTAAGAGGTGTTGACGCGGTAATGCTCGGAATTACACCGTTCCAGTACAATCCCGTTACGCGCGAACTTACAGTTTATACAGACATTAAAGTTGAAGTCAACTTTGTTGGCGGCAACGGACATTTCGGCGACGATTCTTACAGGAACAGATGGTGGGAACCGATACTCAGCGATGCGCTGTTGAACTACTCCTCACTTCCTGTAATCGATTTCGATAACAGGTACAAAGACATTATGCTCGAAACAGGTTACGAGTACGTCATTATCGTGCCTAACAATGCGGAATTCTCGGCATGGGCTGATACTGTAAAGAGATTCAGGTCAGAACAGGGTATAAAAACCGGAATTTACAAACTGTCCGATATCGGCGGCAACAACGTCGAAACAATCAAGGCCTGGGTTCAGAATGCCTATAACAACTGGACTATAAAACCCGCCGCAATTTGCCTTATGGCAGACTATGGTACGGATGCATCGGGCGCAAGCACGATAATCTCGAAACTGCAGCCTGACTCCGGTTATCCGAATTTCGCATCCGATAACTATTACGCCGACGTCAATAACGACGAAATGCCTGAAATTGTTTTCTCAAGGATAATAGCGAACAACAACGATCAACTTAAGACATTAATCTCGAAAGAAATAAATTACGAAAGAAATCCGCCTACATCAGCCGCGTTCTATAATCATCCGATAACGGCTCTTGGCTGGCAGACAGAAAGATGGTTCCAGTTATGCTCGGAACTCGTCGGCGGTTTCTTAAAAAAGATTAAAGGGAAAAACCCCGTTAGAATAAACAAAGTGTATTCCGGCACGCCAGGAACACAGTGGTCTACTGCGACGAATACCGCGACGGTCGTGAATTATTTCGGAACGACCGGGCTCGGTTACATTCCGATGACGCCGGATTCGTTAGGCGGCTTTGACGGCGGCACGGCGCAGATGGTCGTTAACGCTCTCAATAGCGGCTCATTCCTTCTGCAGCACCGCGACCACGGAATGTATACAGGTTGGGGCGAACCGGGTTTCACAACTTCTAACATCCCGTCGCTTACCAACACAGATCTGACATTCGTTTATTCGATTAACTGTCAGACGGGCGCGTATCACAATCCGTCCGGATGTCCCTCTGAGGCAAGTTTTGTTGAAGTGTTCTACAGGTATAAATACAATAATCAGAACGCGGGAGCGCTTGGTCTGGTCTGCCCTGCGGAAGTTTCATATTCATTCGTGAACGATACCTACGTGTGGGGTATGTACGATAATATGTGGCCTAATTTCATGCCCGCATACGGAACCACACCGGCGTCAAGAGATGAAAAACCGGCATTCGGTATGGCGGCGGGCAAATTCTTCCTGCAGCAGTCATCCTGGCCTTATAACACTAGTGATAAACTCGTAACGTACAGATTGTTCCATATGCACGGTGACGCGTTCCTTAACTTATTCTCCGAGGTTCCTCAGAACCTTACCGTAAACCATGCATCGGCTGTTACGGCTGGCGTGACTCAATTCGCGGTTACAGCGAATTCAGGAGCGTTCATTGCGTTATCGATAGACGGCAACATTCTGGGAACGGCTACCGGTACGGGTTCACCCGTTAACATAACGATTCCGGGCTCGCAGACTCCGGGACAGATAATGAAAGTAGTAATAACAAAGCAGAACTATTACAGATATACGGGTTATGTAAACGTAATCCCTTCTTCGGGTCCGTACGTAGTAAAGGACTCTGTCGCTATTAACGACGCTTCTCCGTTAGGAAACGGCGACGGCAAGATGGATTACGGCGAAACAAATAAACTTAACTTCAGAGCGAAAAACGTTGGCTCAGTCGTTGCTAACAGCGTAACGATAAAATTGAGATCAATCAGTCCGTACATTACAATCACGGATAGCACGGAGAGTTACGGCAACATCGCGGCTGGAAGCACCGTTATGATAAACAACGCTTTCGCATACAATGTTTCTAACTTAATTCCCGATAATACACAAGTCGATTTCACTGTCGTGGCAACAAGCGGCTCGGATACGTGGACAAGCGGCTTCTCGCTTATAGGACACGCTCCGAAGATTTCGATGGGAACAAACGTGATTACGGATTCAACAGGCCAAACAACAACGGTAAACGTTGACCCGAAAGTGAACTAATCTCTCCTCTTATCCTCCTGTACCTACCACATGCCTTCTGTTGTCTTGTTTTTCGTCGCTAACCTACCGGTTGTTTCACCGTCGGCTTGAGAGGTAACGGTACCGTTAGTTGTGATGTGTTCTTCGACCCTTGAACTGTTCAACGTTACCGCCTGTTCGATCTGTTCCTTGGTTTCCGCATCGAAAAATCTGTCAAGTCCGACGAGCTTTTGTCTCTCAATTAGCCAGAGACGACTTTGTTCAGCAGTACAGTTTCCGTATACCAGCTGTCGTATGGCACGCCCGGATTGCAAGCGTGAATACCGGAACGTCGGTGTTATTGTTGCCTATCGAGGAACATTGATAGGATAGAATAACGACTTGATGTTAGTTATATTCGCGAGGGAAAGTGTAAGTTTATGAAGATCATTTGATCATGAGGCCAGGAAGCGTTGTTTGTACTTCACCTAAGCCGCGCTGTTCGGTCGTGAGCTCCTCATGCGCTCCATGATTGCCGTCGTATTCTAACTGTGGACGATATCGCAGTGTTAATCCATATTTGTAATTCGTATCACGTGATCTGATTTAGTCTACAACATACGTTATAATCTCAGTGCTACAGACTGCTTATGTTCCACACTACCTGAAACCTATAAGGTTTATTTTTTGTTTTCGCTACTCTAGATCCATAGTTTTCTCCTTCTCTATCTTCGTTTTTCGCCTAACCGGAAACGGTAATCCATCTGCCGTTCGAATTAGCCGACCTAAATTCTTTCTATAACGGAACGATACGAGCCGTTCCGAAGTATAATCGACGAGTGTCATTTTACTACTTATCATACCGCGCAAGCCATTATCTGTTCAATATTCTGCTTTGTTATTACTACTAATTGCAGGATATACTGTACCAGGAGTCCTGCGATTCCCGGATATCGTTAATAAGTGTAATAGAATCTGTTTGAAAACCTCATTTGTAGCTGGTGACTACTACCTGTTTTCCCATGATAATCTGTTTCTCCCGCCGGAGTCCTAGTACACGCAAGCCCTCCGGAACCGCCGTCTCTGATAATTCGCTATGTAATACGCGAAGGTTTGATCACGGCCTGCCTACACAGCTCGCCTCCATGGGATAGTTACGGTTCACACAGTCTGATGTTAAGCCCCTCCCGGAGTGCACTGAAGTTAAGACGACACGCAAGTCAGACGTGCGCCATATGGTTCCAGTCTGTATCTAATAACCGCAGCCGATTATTGTATCAAGTCTCAGTCCTATAAGGCCCGTAGCACCATAGAGCTGCCCGTTCGAGCGAAGAATTTGCCCGTCGCTATTACAGACCTGCCGGTTTATATTCTGTAATCTCTTGACGACGGTCTCGGTTCCGGAATATTGCAGAGCATTTGGAGAAATTGAGGCCGACAGTTATCCTATCGTAGGGCATACCCCACACAGTAGGTAGCGTCACGACCCCATTGAATTATGTAAACTCCCGAGCGTAGGATGCCAGACTTTTAGTCAGTACTTCTAAGACGCTCACGCGTTCCTTGGATTATTCCGGATTGCCGCGCCCTATAATACGCTAGACCTGCCTCACACAACTGTCAAGACATTTAAACATCCTGTTCTGCGCTCAGGAGGCGACAGGTCCTGGAGCTGGAGTTTGTGAGTACGCGCGGCGGTCTGACAGTTAATCGAATAAACGAATGTCAGATCTGTGTTGGTAAGCGACGGGATGTTAGAAGTTGTGAAACCCGGTTCGCCCCAACCTGTATACATTCCGTGGTCGCGGTGCTGCAGAAGGAATGAGCCGCTATTGAGAGCGTTAACGACCATCTGCGCCGTGCCGCCGTCAAAGCCGCCTAACGAATCCGGCGTCATCGGAATGTAACCGAGCCCGGTCGTTCCGAAATAATTCACGACCGTCGCGGTATTCGTCGCAGTAGACCACTGTGTTCCTGGCGTGCCGGAATACACTTTGTTTATTCTAACGGGGTTTTTCCCTTTAATCTTTTTTAAGAAACCGCCGACGAGTTCCGAGCATAACTGGAACCATCTTTCTGTCTGCCAGCCAAGAGCCGTTATCGGATGATTATAGAACGCGGCTGATGTAGGCGGATTTCTTTCGTAATTTATTTCTTTCGAGATTAATGTCTTAAGTTGATCGTTGTTGTTCGCTATTATCCTTGAGAAAACAATTTCAGGCATTTCGTCGTTATTGACGTCGGCGTAATAGTTATCGGATGCGAAATTCGGATAACCGGAGTCAGGCTGCAGTTTCGAGATTATCGTGCTTGCGCCCGATGCATCCGTACCATAGTCTGCCATAAGGCAAATTGCGGCGGGTTTTATAGTCCAGTTGTTATAGGCATTCTGAACCCAGGCCTTGATTGTTTCGACGTTGTTGCCGCCGATATCGGACAGTTTGTAAATTCCGGTTTTTATACCCTGTTCTGACCTGAATCTCTTTACAGTATCAGCCCATGCCGAGAATTCCGCATTGTTAGGCACGATAATGACGTACTCGTAACCTGTTTCGAGCATAATGTCTTTGTACCTGTTATCGAAATCGATTACAGGAAGTGAGGAGTAGTTCAACAGCGCATCGCTGAGTATCGGTTCCCACCATCTGTTCCTGTAAGAATCGTCGCCGAAATGTCCGTTGCCGCCAACAAAGTTGACTTCAACTTTAATGTCTGTATAAACTGTAAGTTCGCGCGTAACGGGATTGTACTGGAACGGTGTAATTCCGAGCATTACCGCGTCAACACCTCTTAAGTGCATCGGAGTTGAAACCATTACGGGACTTTCCGGATAATTTCCGTTCTTGCTGTAAACATTTTTGTCCCTGGGGTATTTCAACGGTGAAGGATCGTCGTCCTTCGGAATTATCGGCGCGGGAGCGATATCGATATCCTTAATCACTTCCGTTCTGAACGAAACAATCCTGTATGTAACGGTTGCTCCCTGTGGAATGGCTATGAAACGTCCGGTTCCCGCAAGGTCCGGCTTGCCGGCGTCGTTCGGAAGAAATACTCCCGGGATTTTCGCAGCCTTGAGGTTTATACCGTCAACGTTTACATCTTCAAGATTAAGTTTCGGTACAGAAAAATTTACTTCCACGCCCGAGGACATCTGTCTTGTCAATGACATTCCTGCAGGTCCCCACGTGTTTTTATAATTTATTTCCTGAGCATTCGCCGCGGTATAAAACATCATACCCGCTATCACTACGAACAGGCAGCGAAGAGGAAAAGAATGAAAAAAGTTTTTCATAGAATTAGTTTAAGGGAATTAATATAAATAAGGTTTAAAAAAGTGAGAGACGATTTTAAATCGAAAATAAAAATTTTGTTCCTCAATTGAATAATATACTTTAAGGGAAATAGTCTATTATTCAAAATTAATCAGAAATTCGTAATATTTAAATTGTAAAAATTAAATACCATTAAAAAATTAAATCACTGATTAATAAAAGTTTCATAAAAATTTTAATTAAAAAAAACTATATAAATTCATTTATTAATTATTCTCCTTTCTTATTGAATTATCACCTGCATTTCGAAAAATATTCGGTAATATGACAAAAAAACCGGAATTTATCCGGTTTTTTATACTATTATATTAAAACTAATGTCATCGTTTTTCTGCAATTTCCCTTCCCGCTTTCATTGCTTTCAGATTCACATTCACCACATCATCGCCTTTTCTGCCGAAAATAAACCTTATGGCTTCCTCAAGTTTCCCGTATTCAATATCGAGAAACGGCGACGAGGCGCCGAGTATTACCATATTCGCAGACCTCAACGAACCGGCTTCCTTCGCGATTTTATCCGCATCAATGCTTATGCTGTTTTTGCGCGCCGCAAGTTCATTACTGACATTCTCAGGAGGAGGATAATTAGATACGTTCACGAACGGTTTGTCGTTCGTTATTATCCAGCCGTCGGGAGAGAGATAAGGAAGGTATCTTAACGACTCCATAGGCTCGACAGAAATTATCATATCCGCTTTTCCGTAAGGAATAAGGTCAGAGTAAATAATTTTGTCCGATAAGCGCAGGTGGGACTGAACGTCGCCGCCGCGCTGGCTCATCCCGTGAACTTCCGCCTGTTTCAGGTTAAGTCCCAGGTTCACCGCGGCAATACCGATTACAGACGCTATTGAAAGAATTCCCTGTCCTCCTACGCCTGCGAGAATAATATCCTTCTTCATTTCTTTACCTCCGCTTTTTTATCTTTGTTCTTTTTTCCGATTGTTTGTATGCATTCTCTTCTCGGAATGATTACCGAAACACCTTCATAAGCAAGTTCCTGCTGAATTATTTTCATATTTTCCTCGTGGTACCGCTTCATCGGGTTCAAAACGTGTATATGCTCTTCTTCGACTCCGACGCCTTTGCAAATATCTTCAATCTTGCCGAGCGCGGCGGAATTCTGTCCGCCTGTCATTCCCGTAGTAGCGTTATCCAGTATGAAAATCGTCACGTGCGACCTGTCGTTAACGCAGTCAAGAAGACCGGTCATCCCAGAGTGAGTGAAAGTCGAATCGCCTATTACAGCGACCGCGGGAGTCAGACCCGCTTCCGAGGCGCCTTTAGCCATAGTAATCGAAGCGCCCATATCTACGGTCGAGTTAACCGTGCTGTACGGCGGCAACGCTCCGAGCGTGTAACATCCGATATCCGCGAAAACCCTTCCGGGCGTGTATTCCGCGAGCACAGCCTTCAGGTCAAGATATGAATCTATATGAGGACAGCCTGCGCAGAGCGACGGCGGTCTTGGAACAACTAACGACGGCACGTCATTTCCCCGCGTGTCAGTCAGGCCAAGCGCTACTGCCGCGATGTTCGGATTGAGTTCCCCGTCGCGCGGAACCGTACCGTCAAGACGTCCTTTAATTTTCAGATTATTATTTAAAATACCCTTCAGCAGTTCCTCAATAATCGGAGCGCCTTCCTCGAGCATAAGAATTTCTTCGCACTCACCGCATATCTTATTAATCATCTTTACCGGAACCGGATACTGGGAAATTTTCAGAACCGGATAAGGACATCCGCCGTCTCCGAAATTTTCCATAAGATAATTGTATCCGAGCCCGCTCGCGATTATACCTAACTTCTTATTCTTTCCGTCGAAGTAATGATTGAATCCGGATGTCTCCGATTCCATCTCAAAATTTTCCTGATTCCTGAGCAAATCTTTGTATTGTCTCCTCGCTATCGCGGGGAGAAGAACGAACTGTGTAAGATTCTTCGGCAGAGCGAGTTCATTCTGCGGTCTTTGCTCTTTCCTTGAAACGCCCGCTCTCGAGTGCGCGAGTCTTGTAGTGATTCTTAGCATCACGGGAATTTTATACTTCTCGGATATTTCATATCCGTAATGCACCATATCGTAAGCCTCCTGCTGGTTCGCAGGTTCGAGTATGGGTATCATCGCGAACTTTCCGAAAAATCTCGAGTCCTGCTCGTTTTGCGACGAGTGCATAGACGGGTCATCCGCCGCGACGACTATCATCCCGCCGTTAGCGCCGGTTATAGCCGAGTTGACGAACGGGTCGGCGGCGACGTTGAGTCCTACGTGTTTCATACAAACCATCGAGCGCTTGCCCGCGTATGACATACCGAGGGCCGCTTCCATCGCGGTCTTCTCATTCGCAGACCAGGATGAACGAATTCCCTTTTCCTTTGCCTCCTTTGAGTGCTGTACATATTCAGTGATTTCAGTAGACGGGGTCCCGGGATAAGCATATATACCCGATATGCCCGCATCAATAGCAGCCTGAGCTATCGCTTCATCACCCAGTAAAACTAATTTTTGCATATTGGTAAATTTGGTATTTTTGGTAGATGAATTAAAATAAAAAAATCAGATGTAAAAATAAGGTGAATTCGAAATGCCCGAAAATATCAAAGATAAAATATTAAAAATAAAAAATGCAAATCAAAAATCAAAAATATACTTTCAGAGGCTGTCAGGCTTGCGTTCTTACGGAATAAACCCGTCAGGAGGAAACTCCTGACGGGCACATCGAGGAAACTTCCCGACAAGCCGGGACTCTCAGCCTGACGGACACAATAAATATCAAAAATAAAAAATCAAATATCAAAAATGCAAATCAAAAATCAAAAATTTATATTGACAGAAAAAGAAACGTCAGGAGGTAACTCCTGACGGGCACATTTTTCAGTTATTCTATAAAACTATTTAAGGCTTTCAATCCACTTCGATATTTCGTCGATTACCGCATCGTTGAAATTATTATAATAATAACCGGGAACGTTTTTGTTCTTAAAACTTTCTTCAGGTGTTTTCGATGTCGCGAATCCGTGGTCCATATTCGGAATCAACAGGAACCTGCCTTTTCCCGGATTATAAGTATTCACGATTTTCTCAATGTCTTCGTGGTCTTTATTAGAAAACGCCTCAAAGTCTCCCTCACCCCGAATTATCAGCACATTCGCCTTTACGTCCTTCCAAATTTGGGGCATGTTCAAATCGTTAAGTTCCTGCCAGTATGTATAATGCCTTGCCCACACGTGGTCGCCGCCGTCGAATTCAAGATATTCTTTCATTTCCTTTTTCAGTTCTTCCGTAACGGCAAGGTCCTTTGGATGTTTTTTCAGCACGAGATAATCATAAAGAACTTTTATCATATCCGTCACGACTTTTTCATTCTCGATATAATCCACGCCGGCAATGGGATTCTGGAATCTGAACATATCGATAATGTATTCGTACCACGTTTTCAAACCCGTACCGCAAACAATCACTCCCTTAGCAATTCTGTTTTTATCCACCATCGGCGCCTCATATCCTCCGAGCGAATGACCGAACACGAAAACATTATCTTTATCGACAAAATCGTATGTCAGCATTTTCTGAAATCCGGTTTCGAACGCCTCGAGTTCCGTGCTGTAGTTAATTTCAAAGCAATCGGGCGTATTGAGACAGTCGCCCATTGCAGGTTTTTCTACTCTCACTACGCAATATCCCCTTTCGCTCAGTTTATCTACGACCTGACCGTACGGATGCTTGCCGAGATTATCGAGAGAATAGCACATATAACCGGGTATGAAAAGTATTGTTTTGAATTTACCTTCCTTCTTAGGTTTCGTCGTAATCATCCTCAGATACCCGTCCTTGAATTTAACCTCATCATAAATCACGTCGTAACTGTCCGATTTCTCCTGAGGAAGAGGTTCGGTTATGCCGTTCAGAGTCAGATTTTCTCCGCCCCTGATTACATTGAACTTCACATTCATTTTTTCCCTGAAATTCTTGACAGTTTCCCTGTACTCCTTTACTGTATTGGTTTTGACGTCGTTCACTGAAGTAAGCACATCATTAATCTTAACTCCGAGTTTATCGGCAGTGGAATTGGCTGTTACATTCGTTACAGCGAGCCCGTCTTCTGAATTCAGTTTAAGCGCGGACTTTATCGAATCGTTAACATCAACGAGGCGCATGCCGAGAAAAGCCTTTCTGGTTATGTTTTGTGAGTATACAGAAGATACAATAATAAAAAGCAATAGCGATAATAATAGTTTTTTCATGACATAATTTTTTATTCTGTTTACGGGGATTTGTTTACAAAGTTACTATAAATTTATTTCAAATACATCTGAATATAGTCTTCCCAATGAATTCACCTGCAACGCGAATGAATTCGGAGAGATTGAAGAATTTACTGAAAAAAATTATCTTATAATCAATAAACATTTTTACTATATTTAAACATACCTCATATAAATAAAAACAACTATCATGATCAGGAAACAAGACGCTCTGGATTATCATCAGACCGGACGTCCGGGAAAAATCGAAGTAATCGCTTCGAAACCCTGTGCCACGCAAAGAGATTTATCTCTTGCATACACACCCGGAGTCGCGGACCCCTGTCTCGAAATCGAGAAAAATCCGCTCGATGCTTATAAATACACAGCCAAAGGAAATCTGGTTGCCGTCGTTTCTAACGGTACGGCTGTCCTCGGACTTGGTAACATCGGCTCGCTCGCCGGGAAACCGGTTATGGAAGGAAAAGGCGTGCTGTTCAAAAGATTCGCCGATGTCGATGTATTTGACATCGAACTCAACACTGAGAATTCCGACGAAATCATCAAGGCTGTCAAGCTGCTCGAGCCTACTTTCGGCGGAATCAATCTCGAAGATATAAAAGCACCCGAGTGCTTTTACATAGAGGAGGAACTCAAGAAGATAATGTCAATCCCCGTGTTCCACGACGACCAGCACGGAACCGCGATAATCAGCGGAGCCGCTCTTATCAACGCGGTTGAAATCGTGAACAAAAAAATCTCGGAAATCAAAGTAGTGTTCAGCGGAGCCGGCTCCGCCGGGATAGCCTGCGCTAAATTATACGAATCCCTCGGAGTCAAACGGGAAAATATCGTTTTGGTAGATACAAAAGGCGTCGTTTATAAAGGCCGCAAAGAAGGAATGAACAAATATAAGGAGTACTTCGCCTCCGATACAAAGATGAGGACGCTCGCCGACGTGATGAAAGGGGCAGATGTTTTCTGCGGAGTTTCGAAGAAAGGACTCGTTACAAAAGACATGGTAAGATCGATGGCGAATGATCCCGTTTTATTCGCAATGGCAAATCCCGACCCTGAAATCACATACGACGACGCGAAAAGCGCGCGCGACGACGTAATTATAGCGACAGGAAGAAGCGATTATCCGAATCAGGTAAACAACGTGCTTGGATTCCCGTTCATTTTCCGCGGCGCTCTCGATGTTCGCGCGTCAACAATTAACGACGAGATGAAAATCGCCGCTTCGCACGCGCTCGCGCAACTGGCGAAAGAAGACGTGCCCGATTCCGTAATACGGGCTTACGGCGGAAACAGAATCGAGTTCGGGCGCGAATACATTATTCCGAAACCGTTCGATCCGCGCGTCCTGCTCTGGGAAGCGCCCGCGGTTGCTAAGGCTGCGATGGACAGCGGAGTCGCGCAGAATCCCATAAAGGATTTCGAAGCTTACAAGGACAGTCTCGAAGCGCGTCTCGGCAAGTCAAGAGAGATAATGAGATTCTTCATTCATCAGGCGCAAAAGACACATAAGAAAATCGTATTCCCCGAAGGCGAAGAAAAAAGCATTCTCCGCGCCGCTCAGATTATCACGGATGAAAAAATCGCCACTCCGATTCTGCTCGGCAACAAGAAGGTTATACAGAAGAATTTAGATGAACTCGGACTCAGCATAGAAGCCGACGATTTCGAAATTCTTGACCCTAGGTCTTCAAAGAAAAGCGAGAAATACCTTGAGGATTTTTATAATCTAAGGCAGAGAAAAGGAATAACTTATTTCGACGCGAAGAGACTCATCAAAACGCCGAACATTTACGGTATGATGATGGTTAGAATGGGAGACGCTGACGGATTGATTTCAGGGCTCACACAGCATTATCCAGATACGGTAAAACCCGCACTTCAGATTATCGGAAAGGACGAGGGAGTAAGGAATATCGCCGGAATGTACATGATGGTATTCAAGAACCAGAGAATATTTATCGCCGACCCGACCGTAAACATAAACCCCGACGCGGAGGAACTCGCAGAGATTACGATGCTCGTTGCGGACAAGGTTAAACAATTGAACATCGAACCGAGAATCGCGATGCTGTCGTTCAGCAACTTCGGAAGCACGAGGCATCCGCTCAGCGCGAAAGTAAGAACGGCGACTGAAATCGTCAGGGAAAAACGCCCCAACCTCATAATCGAAGGCGAAATGATGGCGGATACAGCGATGAATCCTGATATGATGAAGGAATATTTCCCGTTCAGCAATCTCAAGGAAAAAGCCAATACGCTAATTTGCCCCGACCTTACATCGGCAAACATCGCATACAAACTTCTGACATATCTCGGCGGTGCCGTTGCTATAGGACCGATACTTCTCGGGATTAAAAAACCCGTTTACCTGCTTGGACCGGGTAATTATGTAGAGGATATCGTGAACATAACAGCGATGGCAGTGTTCGAAGCGCAGAGAAAGAACAACGTAAAATAGCAAGCAAATTTCATAAATAAAAAAGGCTGCAGAATACTGCAGCCTTTTTATTTTTGAGTGTCATTAATCTTATTTGATAAGCATCATTTTTCTTGTTTGACTGAAGCCGTTCGCGCTCGTAAGAGTGTAGAAATAAATTCCGCTCGTAAGCGTCGAGCCGTTAAACGTAACTTCCTTCGTTCCCGCCGACAGTTGCTCGTTATTAATCAATGTCTCGACTAATTGTCCGAGGATATTGTAGACCTTCAGAGTCACGAACGAAGTTTTCGATACGTCAAACCTGATTTTTGTCTCCGGATTGAAAGGATTTGGATAATTCTGTTTCAGAGAGAATTTTTCAGGTACGTTAGTACCGATGTTCTGCACGCCGACATTCGCAGGATTGAATGTCTTATAAACCTGATAAACCCTGTATGTCGGGGCGTTATCAGTAAAGCTCTGGCTGCCCGGACCTCTTGTAGCCTGGAACTTTATCTTAAAGGACGTCGGAGTGTTTCCTGTTTGCGAAAGCACGGGATAGAGTTCGTCCCACGTCGGAGTATTCGTAAGTTTTACCGGATTTGCCCAGTTCGTTCCGCCGTTATCGGAATACGTCACCCAGATATCGTTGAAATTAAAACCGTCAAGTGTATCTCCCGGCTGATAGGAAGAAAAAGCAATACATACTCTTGAACCGTCGTCCGAGTAAGCGATTGACGGATTAGATATTGCAGTCACACCATACTGAATATCAAGATGATTGTAGAATAATCCCGTATCAGATAAATTCGTCATGTTATGTCGACCGGCTACCGGTACTATGTTACCACCATTAACAGACGGAGATTTAAAAAGAATTTTATATCCCGTATTATCATAAGGCGCGTACTGAGTTGAATCTACAAATTTATACGTACTCCAGACTGCTGCCCATTGAGAAGTTCCCGGTTTGTAGGTCGCCCCCATCACATAATAAGGATGGCATGAATCGCCTAATACCAAACTGGTTGGATCAAGCCTTTGTTGTATCATACCGACAGAACTCCATGTCGCACCGCCGTCAGTCGATGTTTTGTAGCGCAAAGCCTGATTTGATGTATAATAGTCATACCACATTGCGAAAAGATTATTTCCTGATGCGGTAAATGTATAACGGACATTTCCTGTAATGTTATTATAGGGATACGCCATCAGGGTTTTACCCGAGATAGTATTATTCCCCGTATTGTACTTTACAAAGAACAAGCTATCAAGACTCGGAGAAGAGGATTGCTGTGAACTGTATATTCCGGCATAGGTTGTTCCTCCGATATAAGCACCAAAATAGTCTCTTCCGGGTTCGGGCACATTTATTGATTGAAATGCTCCCGTACCCAAAAATGCATCAGCCCATACACCGCCTCTGGAATTCGAACCGTTATACTTTCTGCCTGACAAAACCGCTCCTAGTTCCGAACCGGTTACGGTGCGGTAAATTTCAGGGTAACCGCTTCTTGCAGGAAGCGTAGTTAGTGGTAAAGGTGTTTCCCAATTGACTCCGCCATTCGTACTCATGATGTAATAAGCAAGTCTGGTTGCCGTTCCCGTAGGATCAGTAGAATCGACAGCCGGATATGCTATTACTACCGTGTCTCCTATTACGAAGAGTTGGTGCAGGCTATTTCCGTTTGTCTGGTAATCCCAAAAATTTGATGCAACAGTAAAAGCGCCGGGATAGTTTTCAAACATCGTATTGCCGTAGCGTAAAATTGGGAGTATTGTCCCTTTCCCGTCTTCACAACTGTAAATAAAAGGTTTTGTTTTTTGAAACTGACCAAATAGAATTGTAGATACCGCTAAAAACAGTAATGAGAATATCACCCTTTTCATGGCTGCTCCTTTAAAATTAAGAAAAAGTATAATTACTTTATACCTAAAATACGGAGCAACATCCGAAAAAGATACAATATTTTTTTAATTCAATCCGCACATCCCGTTCGAGCAGTCCCCGCCGTATGAAGGCAAGCCGCAGGAACCGCCTTCGCAACCGCCTGAACCGGGGGACGATTTGATGCTCGACGAAAACGAAGAAATCAATTTATCCTGCTTTTTTGAGCTGCATTTCGGACAAACAACGTCTTCTTTGCTTGTGTTTGATTTATGCAGCACGTCGTATATTGTACCGCATTCCCTGCATTTATATTCGAAAACCGGCATACCTTATAATTTTTATTAGTTGCTATTAGCAAATATAATTTTTATAAATCAAAAATAAAATATAAAAAATAAAATATAAATATTAAAAATCAAAAATATATTAAAAGAGTCACTGAAAAACGATGTTCATTTTAATGTTTAGGGAAGGCTTCCTGCTCATTGGAGACGCCTGTTGTAGCTTTTATGATAAAATCCGAGAGTCCCCTATAAAACGGGGAGACTCCCGTATACAAATTATACATTTCAGGGGTCAAAAAATCAAAAATGTTCTTTCGGGATTCCGATTCTGATACTGACGAGGCAAAAAAAAGACCGGAGGATATCCGGTCTTTTTTTTAATAATCGTCGATGTATTTTTAGGACTACTGCCCGAGATACGCTTTAAGCGTCTTGCTTCTCGAAGCCTGTCTGAGTCTGCGTATTGCTTTTTCCTTAATCTGACGAACGCGTTCGCGTGTCAACTTGTACTTATCGCCTATTTCTTCCAGCGTCAGAGGATTTTCCTTTTCGAGCCCGTAATAAAGTTTCACGACCTCTTTTTCCCGCTGTGAAAGAGTGTCGAGGGCTCTTTCGATTTCAATCCTGAGCGAATCCTTCAAGAGTCCCTGGTCGGGCATCTTTTCGGCTTTGTCGGGCATTATATCGATGAGTTTCGTGTCCTCGCCGTGAATGCTCGGAGCGTCCATAGATACGTGACCGCTTGAGTTCTTCAGAGTTTCCTGGACTTCATAAATGCTCATATCGAGTTGCTCGGCGATCTCCAGCACATTCGGAGCTCTTTCGTTCCGCTGTTCCAGTTCGCTGATAGTCTTTGAAATCTTGCTCTTCTGCTGAACGATGTTAAGAGGAAGTCTCACAACACGGGATTGTTCAGCAAGAGCCTGCAGTATGGACTGTCTAATCCACCAGACGGCATAAGAGATGAACTTGAATCCGCGCGTCTCGTCGAACTTTTTTGCCGCTTTTATCAAGCCAAGGTTGCCTTCGTTAATCAGGTCATTCAGGGACAAACCCTGATTCTGATACTGTTTGGCAACGCTGACGACAAACCTTAGGTTTGCTTTTACCAGAGTATCCAGCGCTTTCTTATCGCCTTTTTTAATTTTTTTCGCGCAGTCTATTTCATCTGCAACGCTTAATGGCGTAGTTTTGCTGATTTCCTTAAGGTAAATATCAGTCGATTGATTTTCGCGGCTTGTGTATTGTTTGCCTAATTTCATATTTTTTCAAAGCAAGTAATTTAATATCTGCTTTTTATTAAACTACAAAAATAGGAACTTAGTTTCATTTGAAACCAAATCCCTATTTTTATTTAATTTTTTCGTGTTTATTCTTATTAATTCCCGAAATTTTATTCAGTAGGAGTTCCGCCGATAAAGTCAATCTTATCCTCTTTGTGCAAAGTCACGATGGCTTTTTTTCTATCAGCCCTATAGCCCGTGAATCTGCCCTTCTTAGTCATCAACGTCTTCTGCTTGCCTTTCATAATAACTGTTCTTACGCTTGTAACCCTTACTTTGAACTTTTTCTGGATAGCGTTCGTGATTTCAATCTTGTTTGCATCCAGACCAACCTCGAAAGCGTACTGGTTTCTTTCTTCCTGCAGAATAGTGTTCTTTTCGGTTATTAACGGTCTTATGATGATTCTTTTCATTTTATTAAATTCTGTTAAGATAA